>CBDEFR010000001.1:0-536891 GCA_965237505.1 Paracoccaceae bacterium
GCCGCAAGCGCCACATTGTCACCGACACGCTCGGGTTTATGGTTGGGTTGGTCGTGCATAGCGCCGGTATTCAAGACCGTGATGGCGCACCGGAAGTGTTGAAATCCATCCGGTATTCCCATCCAAACTTGCGCCATATCTTTGCGGATGGCGGTTATGCCGGATCAAAGCTGCGCGACGCTCTTGAAGGCATCGGTGACTGGACAATCCAGATCGTCAAGCGCTTCGACACTGCGGAAGGCTTCGAAGTCATTCCCAGAAGATGGGTCGTCGAGCGCACCTTCGCATGGCTCAACCGCTGCCGGCGATTGGCCAAAGATTGGGAAAAATCCATCGCAAGTTCACAGGCATGGATACTCGTTGCACATATCAGAACCCTCACGCGTAAAATTGCAAGGCATTGTAATCATGCGTAGAGTTTTGAATCAGACACTGAGACAATAGCAGGCGGTCGTGGCAGGTTGGCGATGACCGCTTTTTCGCGAGGGAAAGCATGACACCGGGCTGGAACGAGCAAAAAATCATCCACGCCAGCTGCGTCACTCTGGGATATTCGGCGGTCTTGCTGACAGGGCCGTCGGGATCTGGAAAGTCAGCACTGGCGCTGCAACTGATGGCCCTTGGGGCAGCGCTGATTGCCGATGACCGGACCGTGTTGAGGGTGCGCGACACCGGTCTGATTGCCAGTTGTCCACCCAGCATTCGCGGCCGGATCGAGGCGCGCGGCGTCGGCCTGCTGGTGGCCGACACTGCAGTACAAGCGCGGGTGGTTCTGGCCGTCGATCTTGGTACGTCCGAGTCTGAGCGCCTGCCGCCGCAACGTCACATGATCGTGCTCGGCCACAGTATCCCCTTGCTTCACACGCCGGAGCACCGTCATTTTCCTGCAGCGATCGTGCAATATCTGAAAGGCGGAAGGAGCGCCTGATGTCAGACCCGAATGTCGCAAGGCCCCAGGAAGTCGCGGAAAGTGGCGGCCAGCGGCTGGTTTTTGTGACCGGACCCTCGGGTGCCGGGCGCTCGACGGCGGTGAAGGCGCTGGAGGACATCGGATTTGAAGCGATCGACAATCTGCCGCTGTCGCTGGTGCCACGGTTACTGGATGGCCCGCCGATCGGCCGGCAAATTGCGCTTGGAATTGATGTTCGAAACCGCGACTTTTCGGCCAATGCGCTGATCGAAGTGATCGACACGTTCTCGGCCAACCCGGACTTTGACGTCGAGCTTTTGTACCTCGACTGCACTACGGACGTGCTGATCCGGCGATTTTCGGAAACCCGGCGGCGGCATCCGTTGGCGCCTGCGGACGCTCCGGCCCAGGGGATCGAACAGGAAATTGATCTTTTGGTGCCGGTCAGGGCGCGGGCGAATATTCTGATCGACACATCGGACATTTCGCCACACGAGTTGCGCGCGGAAATTGAGAACTGGCTTGGCGCTGATGCCGAAAACCGCCTTGCTGTTTCGGTTCAGTCGTTTTCCTACAAACGCGGCACGCCGCGCGGAATTGACATGATGTTTGACTGCCGGTTTCTTCGAAACCCGTTTTGGGAACCGGATTTGCGCGGCTTGAACGGGCATTCGCAAGCGGTGTCCGATTACATCGAGCAAGACCCGCGGTTTGAGGCATTTTTCCAGAAAGTGTCGGAATTGATGACGATACTGCTGCCGGCATTTGCACAGGAAGGCAAATCGCATTTTTCGATTGGATTTGGGTGCACTGGCGGACAACACAGGTCTGTTGTAATCGCAGAAAAACTGGCGAATGCGCTTGCAGCATCCGGGTGGCAGGTGTCTAAAAGACATCGTGAACTTGAACGGCGCGGCGCAGGCGGCGCCGTTTCATCTGGCAATATTGAGGACAAGACGTGATCGGGATCGTGATCGTCGCGCATGGCGGACTGGCCAAAGAGTATCTGGCCGCTGTCGAACACGTGGTCGGCAAGCAGTCCGGGATTCTTGCCGTCTCGATCCAGGACGATCACGACCGCAATACCAAACAGTTTGAGATTTGCGATGCCGCGGACAGCGTTGACGTTGGGCACGGTGTTGTGGTGGTGACCGATATGTTTGGCGGATCTCCAACGAACTTGTCGCTTCTGGCCTGCAGCCCGAGCGACCGAAAGATCATCTACGGCGCAAATATGCCGATGCTGATCAAACTGGCGAAATCCCGCCATCTGCAAGTTGATCAGGCGGTCGAGCAGGCCAAAGCCTCGGGACGGAAATATATCGACAGTTATGATCCCAAGCCGAAATGACCGCAAAACCGATGCCAGACGTGACGATTCGCAACCTTGTGATCGTCAATGAAAAGGGGCTTCATGCCCGGGCCTCGGCCAGACTTGTCGAAGTGGTCGAAGCGCATGATGCATCGGCAGAGGTATTCAGCGACGGGATATGCGCGTCAGGTGACAGCATAATGGGGCTTTTGATGTTGGCAGCGCCCAAGGGAACCACTATTGAAGTTCAGACCAGTGGGCCAGATGCTGCTAAGCTTGCGGACGCGCTTGAGGCACTGGTGGCGGGCCGATTTGGTGAGAACATGTGACCCGGTGCGCGCGCGCGCCAAACAGCACAGGGCGAAGGTTTTGGTGGAAAGCTATCGCGAAACACAGCTGACAACGCAGCATCGGGCACCGGCAAAATACGTGCCGTATGACAAGCGAAAGCTGTCTTATTCGACCACGTTCACCGATCCGCGCAAGATTTACATTATTCGTGCGATGGAATGGACGTTCGGCAAACTGAAACTGCTGCGGCGCATTCGCGCGCTTGAACGCGCCGGAACCATGCAAGGCAGCGCGTTTTTTGCGCAGGCACTGGAATTCATGGGGATCGATTTGCTGACCACCGATGATCAGGTCGCCAATATTCCGGCCACCGGGCCGTTGATTGTTGTGGCCAACCATCCGTCAGGGATGGTGGATGGCATGGTCATGGCCGCACTGGTCAGCCGCAGGCGCGATGACTTTCTTATCCTCACCAGATCGCTGCTGAGCGGCGTCAAAGAGATTAGTCGGTTCATGCTGCCGGTGCCATTCCCGCATGAGGAAAACGCCGTAAGAGAGAGCCTTACGATGCGCAAAACGGCGATGGCGCATTTGCAGAACGGTGGCGTGATTATCCTGTTTCCAGCCGGCGAGGTGGCGTCGTCGGACACCTGGATTGGCCCGGCAATCGAACGCGAATGGAGCCCGTTCACCGCAAAGATGATACTGCGTTCGGACGCAACAGTGCTGCCGATTTATTTTCCCGGCCAGAATTCGCGCCTGTATCAGATTGCCGACAAATTATCAGCGACGATGCGGCAAGGGTTGTTGTTGCACGAAGTCGTGTATGCAATGGGAAAACCCCAGGCCCCGGTTGTGGGCGAGCCAATTGCCAGGGCCGCAATCGACAAATGGTCGCAAGAGCCGCGCAGTTTCATGGCCTGGCTGCGCGAAACCACACTGGCGCTTAAGAAAGACTCAATACTTTAGCCGCGCGACGGCGTTGCGCTTGGCAGTTTTCTGGCGGGCAACTGGCCAGCGGCGGGTTGTCAGCGGGTCGGAACTGGTGTTTCGCCGCGGTAATCATAAAACCCGCGTTGCGATTTGCGGCCCAGCCAACCGGCTTCGACATATTTGGTGAGCAGCGGGCAGGGGCGGTATTTGGTGTCGGCCAGGCCGTCGTGCAAAACGTTCATGATCGCCAGACAGGTGTCCAGCCCGATGAAATCGGCCAGCTCCAACGGGCCCATTGGGTGGTTGGCACCAAGTTTCAGCGAGCGGTCGATGGATTCGACTGATCCCACACCCTCGTAAAGCGTATAGACCGCCTCATTTATCATCGGCATCAGGATGCGATTGACGATGAAACCGGGAAAATCTTCGGCGCTGGCGGCGGTCTTGCCAAGCCGCTTGACGACGTCCAGGCAGGCAGCAAATGTCGCCTCATCCGTGGCAATCCCGCGGATCAACTCAACCAGTTGCATGACCGGCACCGGGTTCATGAAATGGAACCCCATGAACCTTTCCGGCCGGTCAGTGCGCGATGCAAGCCGGGTGATCGAAATCGAAGAGGTGTTCGATGTCAGGATCGTGTGCGGTTGCAGATGCGGCAGCAGATCCTCGAATATGGCGGCTTTGACGGTTTCCCTTTCGGTCGCCGCTTCGATCACCAGATCGGTCTGGCCGAGGTCGGTCAGTGTTCTGGTGGTCTGAATGCGCGCCAGTGCTGCGGCCTTGTCGGATTGTGATATTTTGTCACGCGCGATCTGTCGATCCAGGTTACTTGCCACCAAAGTCAGAGCCGCAGTAAGGGCCTCGTCGCTGATATCGTTGAGCAAAACCTCGTAGCCCGCCAGCGCAAAAACATGGGCAATGCCATTGCCCATCTGACCGGCGCCGATGATCCCAACGGTTGAGATTTCCATGCCCGTCCCCTTCGCAAATGCTGGCAGACCATATGCCCCGCCAGAACCGGGGTGCAAGGCCGAAAGGCCGTTAAACTTCGCCTCAAAATGGCGGTTTAGCGCTTTGGCAACTTGTCTTTGCGAATCTCTTACCTGAGTGGACTGACCAAGTGGGTGGTTTATGGCATATGAAAATTTGGGCGCAGGTGCGCTTGACTATCATCCTTGTCGTTACGGCAAATCGAAACTGCTGTTTCGCGGGCCACGGAAAAAGCTGAGCAAACCGTATTGTGCGGTGATCGGTGGCTCGGAAACCTATGGCAAATTTGTCGAGGACCGTACCCGATGCTGCTGGAGCGGATGGCGAAAAAACGGTCGTCAATCTTGGCTACATGAACGCGGGCACCGACGTTTTCGCAAACGATCACACGGTGTTGGAGATTTGCGCCGATGCCGATGTGACGGTGATCCAGATCATGGGTGCGCAGAACCTGACAAAACGGTTTTGCACGGTGCATTCGCGTCGCAATGACCGTTTTCTACGAGCGTCGAACCGTTTGAACACGATCTACCGGGATGTGGATTTTACCGACATTCATTTCACCCGGCACCTTTTGTGTGCACTGGTCGAAGCTTCGGCAGAGAAGTTTGAATTGGTAAGGGAAGAGCTGAAAAGCGCTTGGGTGGCGCGGATGCAGGCGATATTGTCGCATGTCCGAGGCCGGGTTATCTTGCTGTGGCTTTCCGAGCGTTCACCGGAAACCTGTCCGGGCGGCACAATGTTGGGGCCGGACCCGTTGTTCGTGGATCGCGGCATGATCGAGCAACTGGCTAAATTCAACGTCGAACTGGTTGAAGTCATTGCCATCCCGGAAGAGGTGGCAGCCGGTCAGGTGCGCATGGTGTTCACTCAGCTGGATCAGCCAAAAGCGCAGGAAATGTTGGGCCCTGTCGTGCACGAGGCTGCGGCGCGGGCGCTTAGCGAGCAAATTGCGACCTTGCACTGATGCGAAAACCGTCCGTATGACAACCGGTCCGAACTCACGCGCTTACAGTTTTTCGACCAGTTCGGGGACGGCGGTGAAAAGGTCGGCAACCAGTCCAAAGTCGGCGACCTGAAAGATTGGTGCTTCTTCGTCCTTGTTGATCGCCACGATGATCTTGCTGTCCTTCATTCCGGCCAGGTGCTGGATCGCGCCCGAGATGCCGACCGCGACATAAAGATCTGGTGCCACGACTTTGCCGGTTTGACCAACCTGCCAGTCGTTCGGGGCATAGCCACTGTCAACAGCCGCACGGGACGCGCCGACCGCTGCACCCAGCTTGTCGGCGAGTTTTTCGATCAGGGCAAAATCCTCCGCAGACCCGACGCCACGGCCACCAGAGACGACGATGCCGGCGCTGGTCAGTTCCGGACGGTCGCTGGCGGCGACCTTGTCCTCGATCCATTCAGAAAGGTGCGGATTTTCAGCCGCGTCAATCATCTCGACCGAAACCGGGCCGCCTTCGCCAGCGGCATCGAAAGTTGAGGTTCGGATCGAAACGACTTTCTTCGCGTCTCTGGAATTCACGGTCTGAATGGCGTTGCCTGCGTAGATCGGGCGTTCAAAGGTTGAGCCGTCCACGATACCGGACACGTCCGAAATCACCATCACATCCAACAGCGCGGCCACCCGCGGCAGAATGTTCTTGGCGTCGGTGGTGGCCGGCGCAACGATGTGTTCGTAGCCATCTGCCAGCGAGACGATCAACGCGGCTGAGGGTTCGGCGAGACGATGGCCATAAATCGCGTGCTCGGCGCACAGCACCTTGGCCACGCCGTCAATCTTGGCGGCGGCCTGGGCGGCGGTGCTGCAGGTCGCGCCGCAGCACAGCACCGTAACCTCACCGAGCGTTTGTGCGGCCGTTACCGCCTTGGCGGTCGCGTCCACGAACAGCTTACCGTCGTTGACTTCTGCGAGTAGAAGAACAGCCATTACACGACCCCTGCTTCTTTGAGTTTCTCAACAAGCTCGTCCACCGAAGCCACGATCACACCGGCCTTGCGGGTGTCTGGTTCGCCGGTCGCAATAATTTCCAGCCGCGGCGTGACATCGACGCCATAATCAGCCGGGGTCTTCTCGTCCATCTGCTTTCTTTTCGCCTTCATGATATTTGGCAGGCTCGCGTAACGCGGCTCGTTCAGGCGCAAATCAACGGTCACGGTTGCCGGCATCTTGACCCTGATGGTCTGCATCCCGCCGTCGACTTCGCGGGTCACAAGCGCTGAATCGTCGTCGATGTCCAGCCCAGACGCAAACGTGCCCTGGCTCCAACCCAGAAGCGCGGCCAGCATCTGCCCGGTGGCGTTCATATCGTTGTCGATGGCTTGTTTGCCGGCGATAACAAGGCCGGGCTGCTCTTCATCGATGATCGCGCGCAGGATTTTCGCCACCGCCAGCGGCTCGATATCGGTATTCACGTCCTCGGTTGCGAGCACCAGAATGGCGCGGTCGGCACCCATGGCCAAAGCCGTGCGCAGGGTTTCTTGGGACTTCTGTGTGCCGATCGATACCGCGATAACTTCGTCGGCTTTACCAGCCTCTCGCAGGCGGATCGCCTGTTCGACCGCGATCTCGTCAAACGGATTCATCGACATCTTGACATTGGCGAGATCGACGCCGCTGCCGTCCGCCTTGACGCGAACTTTTACGTTGTAGTCGATCACCCGTTTGACAGGCACAAGTACCTTCATCGCTGCGGTCTCCTTAGATTTTCCGGCACCAAGTCACGAGCCCATTAATCACTCGCGCGCTTGTTAGCGAGTTGTGTTCCGGGAAAACAGCGCAAAATCGACGCGGTTCATATCCTTGGCGTCGCGATTTCACTTTCTGGCGCCCTAGCGGTTGGCGCCCGGCACCCAAAGCACGTCATCGCGGCCATCGTGATTGGCAATGCGCGCCGCCACGAAGAACCAGTCTGAAACGCGGTTAAGGTATTTTGTCACCGCCGGGTTGACGGCTTCAATTGTCGCCAGCTCTGTTGCAAGTCGTTCGGCGCGGCGCGACACGGTGCGGCAAAGATGCAGGTGCGCCGCCAGTGCCGAACCGCCGGGCAGGATGAACGAGCGCAGCGGTTCCAGCGCCTCGTTCATCGCGTCAATCTCGGCCTCCAGCCGCTTTACTTGGGCTTCGGTAACGCGCAGCGGCGGGTATTCGGCGCTCGCGTCCTTGTCCATATCCGGGCGGCACAAGTCGGCACCCAGGTCAAACAGGTCGTTCTGGATGCGCGCCAATTCTGCGTCGATGTTGCCTGCCGCGTGCAAGCGGGCCAGCCCGACGCATGCATTGGTTTCGTCCACTGTGCCATAGGCCGAAACCCGCGCCGAATGTTTCGGCACCCGATTGCCGTCGCCAAGCGCGGTTTCGCCAGCGTCACCGGTGCGCGTGTAAATCTTGTTCAAGACGACCATTATCAGCTCCCCCGCCCGCGAACGAAAACAAAGATCAGGATCAAGACGACGGCCACGGCCTGGGCGGCGATGCGGTAGCGCATGATCCGGTTGGCGTGCTTGCGGTTGAAATCGCCGCCTTTCGCAAACGCGCCGATGCCGACCATCAGGATCACCAGAACCACCAGCACCGAAATAACGACAATGATGAACAGCGGATCTTGCAGCATGATCGCGTCCTTTGCATTGGTCTTGCAGCGCATGTAGCGGATTTGCGGCGGAAAGCGAATTCAAATCATGCCGTGCGACAGCCAGTTTTGCTGTGCGCGCGCGCCGACGACTGTTACATGTGCGAAACGATCCAGTCCAAGGCCCGCGTTGGAAGCATTCGCCGCAGTGACCCCATGACATGGGTCGGTGTGGTCACATAGTAATGTGGCCGCGGGCGGCGCGCCTCAAGCGCATGGATCAGCTTTTTGGTCACCGCAGAGGCTGGCAGCTCGAACGGATCGAGGCCGCGATCCCTATACAGGCGTTTGATCAGCGACTTGCGATACTGATCTGCAAGGGCCGAATTTTTCCAATCCACCCACTTTTCGAAATGCGGAATGGAGTTTTTTCTGATCTGCGACGTTATCGGGCCCGGTTCGATCAGGCAGACATGTATGCCGGTGCCACGCATTTCGATGCGCAGCGTGTCGGTCAGCCCTTCCATCGCAAATTTGGTGGCCGTATAGGCGCCGCGCCAAGGCATCACCATGAAACCCAGGATCGAGGAGCAATTGACGATCCGTCCGTGGCCCTGCGCGCGCATCACCGGAATCACCTGCCGGGTCAGGTCGTGATAGCCAAACAGGTTGGTTTCAAAGATCGCGCGCAAGCCGTCGCGCGGCAGGTCTTCGACCGCACCGGGTAGCACGAAAGCGCCGTTGTTATATAGCGCGTCCAGCGTGCCGTCGGTGCGCTCGACTGCTTCGGCTAATGCGGCGGTAACTGATGCCTCGTCGTCATAGTCCAGCCGAAAACTTTCCAAGCCTTCGCCGCGCAGGCGTTCGCAATCCGCCTCGGCGCGGCAGGTTGCGAAAACCCGCCAGCCGCGCGCCGCAAGGCCATGCGCTGCATCATAGCCAATGCCTGATGAACAGCCGGTAATCAGGATCGATTTGGTCATGTATTTCCCGGTTTCCAACAGGGATATGTGGTCGCGCACAAATTCACAATGGCGCGCAGGCACGCGTGCTTTACCCCGACTTGCGGCGCGGCTATCACAGCAGCCATGAGCGACGTGACCGACGACGCCAACACCGGGCCTATTGAGGTGTCAGAACCGCTGCGCCGTGCGATTGGCGAGCGTTATCTGACTTATGCGCTGTCGACAATCATGAACCGGGCGCTGCCGGACGCGCGCGACGGGCTGAAGCCGGTGCATCGCCGCATCCTGTATGCGATGCGCGAGCTTCGGCTTGCCTCGGGCGGCGGATTTCGCAAATCGGCCAAGATCAGCGGCGATGTGATGGGCAACTATCACCCGCATGGCGACGCCGCGATTTACGACGCGATGGCGCGACTGGCGCAGGATTTCAGCGTGCGCTACCCGCTGGTGGAAGGTCAGGGAAACTTTGGCAATATCGACGGCGATAACCCGGCCGCCAGCCGCTATACCGAAGCGCGGATGACCATCGCTGCCGAAGCCCTGATGGAAGGATTGAACGAGAACGCTGTTGATTTCCGGGAGAATTATGACGGGACATTGACCGAACCGGTGGTGCTTCCGGCGACATTTCCGAACCTTCTGGCCAATGGCTCAACCGGCATCGCCGTTGGCATGGCGACTAACATTCCGCCGCATAATATGGTCGAGCTTGTGGACGCCTGCCTGCATCTGATCAAGACGCCGGAGGCGCGCGACGACACGCTATTGAACTACATTCCGGGGCCGGATTTTCCGACCGGCGGGGTGATTGTCGAGCCGCCGGAAAATATTGCGCAAGCATACCGCACTGGGCGCGGAGCGTTCCGGTTGCGGGCCAAATGGGAGACTGAGGATCTGGGTCGCGGGCAGTGGCAGATCGTGGTCACCGAAATACCGTATCAGGTGCAGAAATCCAGACTGATCGAAAAGATTGCCGAACTGATCCAGCTCAAGAGAATTCCAATTCTCGCCGATGTGCGCGACGAAAGCGCCGAGGATATTCGGCTGGTTCTAGAGCCTCGGTCCAGAGCCGTGGACGCAGACATGCTCATGGGCATGTTGTTTCGCGCTTGCGACTTGGAAATACGGTTCAACCTGAACATGAACGTGCTGATCGACGGGCGCACGCCAAAGGTCTGCACGCTCAAAGAGGTTTTGCGCGCCTTTCTCGATCACCGGCGTGACGTTTTGCAGCGCCGCAGCCAGCATCGGCTGGCGAGTATCGACCACCGGCTGGAGGTTCTGGAAGGCTATATCGTTGCGTTTCTGAACCTTGACCGGGTGATCCGCGTTATCCGCAACGAGGATGAGCCAAAGCCGGTGATGATGGCCGAGTTTGATCTGTCCGACGTGCAGGTCGAGGCGATCCTGAATATGCGGCTGCGCAGTTTGCGCCGTCTGGAAGAGTTTGAGTTGAAACGCGAACACGAAGCGCTGTTGATTGAACGCGCCGATCTGGAGGACCTGCTGGCCGATGATGGCCAACAATGGGCGCGGATCAGCACGCAATTGCGCGTGACACATAAGAAATTTGGCCGCGATTATGCGGGCGGCGCGCGGCGCACGCAATTTGCCGAGGCGGCCGAGAATGGCGAAGTGCCGCTTGAGGCGATGATCGAGCGCGAGCCGATCACCGTGGTGTGTTCGCAGATGGGCTGGATCCGCGCCATGAAGGGCCATATCGCGCTGGATCAGGAGCTGAAATTCAAGGATGGCGACGCGGCGCGGTTCGCCTTTCATGCCGAAACCACCGACAAGATATTGCTGTTTGGCGAAAACGGGCGATTTTACACTTTGGCGGCGTCAACCCTGCCCGGTGGGCGGGGCATGGGCGAGCCGGTGCGCCTGATGGTCGATCTGCCGGGCGAAGCAGAAATTGTCGATCTGTTCATTCATGCGCCCGGCCGCAAACTGCTGGTCGCATCCTCTGCTGGTGACGGTTTTATTGTGACCGAAAATGACGTGATCGCGCAGACCCGGGGCGGCAGGCAGGTGCTAAACTTCAGATCCGGCGTGCGCGCCCAGGTCTGCAAGGGCGTGACCGGCGACCATGTGGCTTGTGTCGGCGAAAACCGCAAAGTGCTGATATTCCCGCGCGCCGAGTTGCCCGAAATGGGCCGTGGCAAGGGTGTCCGGTTGCAGAAATACAAAGACGGAGGCCTGTCGGACGCCACCGCGTTCAGTCTGGCGCAAGGCCTGAGCTGGCACGACCCGGCAGGGCGTCTGCGCACCGAGACCACGCTTGACGAATGGCGTGGAAAGCGCGCCAGCGCGGGCCGAATGGCGCCGCGTGGTTTTCCGCGCGACAACCGGTTTACCTGACGTGGCGATCGCTGATCTTCAGACCGAATATGTTGGCAGGCGTGGCCAGCTTTTCCGTCTGGCGCTGGTAACGTCCGTGCTGACGGTTTTGACGCTGGGGCTGTACCGGTTCTGGATGAAAACCAGACTGCGGCGATATTACTGGTCGGCCATTCGCCCCGGCGGGCAGGCGTTGGAATATGTTGGCGAGCCGCTGGAGAAACTGCTCGGCTTTCTGATCGCGGTGGTCTTTCTGGCGTTCTATATCGGCATCGTGAACCTGATCCTGATGTTCCTGTCATTTGCGTTGCTCAATAACAGTTTTTGGGCCTACGGCGTATCGCTGATCGGTTTGATCCCGATCATTTTCTATGCCCGCTACCGCGCCCGCCGCTATATTCTGGCCCGCACCCGCTGGCGCGGGGTGCGATTTGGCATGGAGCAAGGCGCCTGGGGCTATGCCTGGCGCGCCATGCTGCATTGGCTGGTCACGATCATCTCGGGCGGGCTGCTGTGGCCGCGAATGACCTTTTGGCTGGAGAAATATCGCGCTGACCGGACGGTTTTTGGCTCAGAACGGTTCACTCAAGGCGGGCGCTGGCAGATGCTCTACCGACCGTTCCTGCCAATGTTGTCGGGCCTGATCATTGTCCTGGCGGGTGGCATTGTTGGGGCGGAAAGCGGGCCGCTGACCGGCGTGCCGATTGTTGTTTTGGGCGCCTTATTTGTTATCTACGGACTGGCGCATTACAAGGCCCACAGTTTTAGATTGCTGAGCAATACCAAGCGTTTGGGCATGATCGGCTTCCATGCTGCGCCGCGGCCTTGGCGGGTGTTGCGGATTTATCTGTTGGGCTACACATTGGTGTTCATCGGTATGGCTGTGCTGGCGCTTGCGCTTGGTGTGGCGTTGGGTGTTCTGCTGGAGATTTTTGGCCTGAGCCTGACCGAGGACTTCGAAATTGCCGAGGTCGGGGCCAGCATCCCGTTCTGGGTCAGCTCAGCTTTCACCTTGTTCAGTTATTTCGCGATATTCATCTTTTGGGGTGTGCTGGGGCACGTTCTGGTTACGCTGCCGCTGGCCGGCCATTTTGCCGGAACATTAGAGATTACCGGGGCCGCCAGCCTGCCCGCCATCCGGCAACGCGACCGCGATGAACTGGCGCAGGCGGAAGGCTTTGGCGAAGCGCTGGACGTGGGGGCGGCGATATGACGGCCACGGTTATTCACGTCGGCAGCAAAGCGCCGAAATTTCAATATTTTGCGGATTTTCTGGATGGGTTCAGCGCCGTTGTGCACCGGGTTTCGATCGCCATCGAGGAAACCGCGCAGGGCCCGGTTCTCGTCATTTTGGCGCCCGAACAGCCGGCCCGGCGCTGGCCATTGGCAGATATCCGGGCAGTGCCGGATCAGGCTGCGCAGTATACGCTGGTTCTGGCGCTCTCGGGGGACGCCGTGTCGCGGCTGCAGGTGCGCGACGAAGCGCCGCGAAATATTCTCAAATTCCGCTGCCCCAACTTGAGAAAACCCCCGCGCGTCGCAAATCGCGGCAGGCTGTTGGGCTGGTCATTTGGGGCCGTTGCGTCGGTTGCGCTGATCATTTTCGTGCTGGTGCCGGTGATGGCGGATCAGTTGGCCGAATACCTGCCGCCCGAGGGTGAAAGGGCGTTGGGGGATACAACATTTGAGCAGATCAGAACGGCACTGGGCAACGAAGACTTTGTGCCGGTCCGGATCTGCGAGAACCGGCGCGGGGCTGCGGCGCTGGCCGGAATGACGGCGCGGCTAGAGGCACAGACCGAGCTTCCCTATCCATTGGCGGTGCATGTGCTGGATCATGACCTGGTCAACGCCTTCGCGCTGCCCGGCGGGCGGGTCGTGCTGTTTCGTGGCCTGATCGACGCGGCAGAATCCCCTGACGAGGTGGCGGCGGTTCTGGCCCACGAGATCGGCCATGTCGCCAACCGCGACCCGGCGCGTGGCGCGCTGCGCTCGGCAGGCTCAATCGGGGTGCTGGGGCTGATACTGGGTGATTTTGCCGGTGGCGCCGTGGTTTTGTTTCTGGTCGAGCGCTTGATTGATGCCAACTACAGCCGCGCAGCAGAAGCCGCAGCAGACCAGTTTGCCTTTGAGCTTTTGGTCGGGGCAGCTATTCGTCCTTCGGCGCTGGCGACATTTTTTGAACGGTTGAAGGAAGAACAGGGCGAGAGCGAAGGTATTTTGGCACATTTTGAATCGCACCCGGAACTTGGTGACCGCATAGCCGCGGCTCGATCGGACAATACCGGATCAACGACATTCAATCGCCCGTCGCTGGATGACAGAGCCTGGGCACGACTGCGTGGCATCTGCGATTGATTGCCTTGTGCGAGTGGCTCGGATAGCGTTGGCCAATATCAGTGAGGGCTTGCCATGACATTCAGTATCCGCCGAGTTTTTCTTGTCGCCGCGCTGCCTGCGCTGGTGGCCTGCGCGACACCTGCCGATGTTGATGAACTTCCCGTGGCAATGGGTGATTTCCTGCTCGGTCACAACATTGTGGTGGTCAGTGAGCCCGAGATCTTGCCGTTTTCGCGCACCGCGAGTGATGAGGAGTGGAAAGACGAACTAACGGCCGCGATTGACCGGCGGTTCGGCCGCTATGACGGTGAAAAATTCTACCACATAGGTGTCAAGATCGACGGCTATGCGTTGGCGCTGCCCGGGGTTCCAGTGGTGTTCACGCCAAAGTCGGTGTTGGTGATCACCGTCAGCCTTTGGGACGACGCAGCGGGCGAAAAGCTCAACCAAGACGAAAAGGCATTCACGATTTTTGAGGGCGTGTCAGGTGAAACGCTGGTGAGCTCCGGTCTGACGCAGACCAAAAAACAACAGATGGTCAAGCTGGCAAACAATGCCGCCAAGGCGATTCAGGACTGGATCCTGGAAAACCCCGAGTGGGTCGGGCTGCCGCCGTTGCCTGACATCGCCGCGACCGGGGATGAGCCGGTCAACTGACGCTTGATTTTCGCACCGTTTGCCAGTAACGAGCCGCGCAAGGTGAACCGGGCCGCGCGAGGCCCCTTAAACGATAAGGCTAAAGGGCCATGGCGAAGGCAAAGTTTGAACGGACCAAACCGCATGTGAACGTGGGCACGATCGGGCATGTTGATCATGGCAAGACGACGCTGACGGCGGCGATCACCAAGTATTTTTCGAGTGATTTCCAGTCTTATGACTCAATCGATGCGGCGCCCGAGGAAAAGGCCCGCGGCATCACCATTTCGACCGCGCATGTGGAATACGAGACCGAGGCCCGCCATTACGCCCATGTCGACTGTCCGGGGCACGCCGATTATGTGAAGAACATGATCACCGGGGCGGCCCAGATGGACGGCGCGATCCTGGTTGTGTCAGCGGCCGATGGTCCGATGCCGCAGACTCGCGAGCATATCCTGCTCGGCCGCCAGGTCGGGATTCCGCACATGGTGGTCTACATGAACAAGGTCGACCAGGTCGACGATGATGAGCTGCTGGAGCTGGTGGAACTGGAGATCCGCGAGCTGCTGAGCTCTTACGATTATCCGGGCGACGACATTCCGATCGTGATGGGCTCGGCGCTGGCGGCACTGGACGGCACCAGCCCCGAGATCGGCGAAGCCAGCATCCGCAAACTGATGGACGCGGTTGACACCGCCATCCCGACCCCGGCGCGCCCGATCGACCAGCCGTTTCTTTTGCCGATCGAGGATGTGTTCTCGATCTCGGGCCGCGGCACCGTTGTGACCGGCCGGGTCGAGCGCGGGGTGGTGAACATCGGTGACGAGATCGAGATCGTAGGCATCCGCGACACCAAGAAAACCACCTGCACCGGGGTCGAGATGTTCCGCAAGCTGCTGGACCGCGGCGAAGCCGGTGACAATGTCGGGGTGCTCTTGCGCGGCATCGACCGCGACGGGGTCGAGCGCGGCCAGGTGCTGTGCAAGCCGGGCAGCGTGAAACCGCACACCAAGTTCGAGGCCGAGGTCTATATCCTGACCAAGGAAGAGGGCGGCCGCCACACGCCGTTCTTCAAGAACTACCGGCCGCAGTTTTATTTCCGCACCACCGATGTCACCGGCACTGTCGAGCTGCCGGACGGCACCGAGATGGTGATGCCAGGGGACAACCTGAAGTTCGAGGTCGAACTGATCGCGCCGATCGCGATGGAGGAAAAGCTGCGCTTCGCGATCCGCGAAGGCGGCCGCACCGTCGGCTCCGGCGTGGTCTCCAAGATTATTGAGTAAAAACTCAAGACCCTGATTGGAAGCGCCGCTCCCTCAGGGGCGGCGATTTCTTGTTTCACCACGGCAGGTTTTGCATCATGCAGACCCCGGTTTCTTCATCCACGGGGATCTCAATCCCGCGGATCCGCTCGGCGGCCTACGCCGTTGCGAATGTCGGATGCATTATGATGTCTCTGGCATTGATCTGAAATTCCTATCGGTTAACACCGGCAAGCCTGTCAGCATCGGCGGTCACCATATCCAAGTGCGTCGACAGGTCGGCGCGCAAGTTGTCATAGCCGGCCGCATCCATTTTTCGGGGCACATCGGTTTGCCATCGGCGAAACACATAGGCACCTTTTGTGAACGGCAGCGGCACGATCAGTCGATCCCACGTCTTCAGCCGCATCCCCCGTTTTGCGCTCCAGGCGAACAGGTAAACCGGTCGTCCGGTGGCACGCGCCCACTCAAGTGTGGCTTGCTTGGCATCACGGTCTGGGCCCTTGGGCCCATCCGCAGCAATTCCGACGGAATCACCATTGCGGATCACGCCAAGTATCTTGCGCGACGCCGCAAAATTTGATGCGTGCGCGCGCATGGAAATTGGCTGCATGCCCAGTATTGCCTGGGTACGTGAGGCCACACGACCAATCGGAGACGGGTCCATCAATGTATAGAGCCGCGCCAAATGCTGCGGCCACGCGGACGGCCCATACACCACTCTGCTATGCCACAGAACGTAGATGACCGGCCCGTCGCGCAGCTCGGCGGCCATGTCCTCCAGGCCATCGATCCGCCAGCGGGTGGTTCTGAAACAGAACCAGACATAGGCGGCAAGTAATCGAGCAAAAACCGCGACCAGGATGTCCGAGTTTTCAAGGCGTCGTCGAAGTGACATGGCACCATGGGTAAAGAGAAATTAGGCCGCACCATACTTGGTCCAAATCGCGCCCCGGATACAAGGGCATGTCTTGCATATTGCCGCAATGGGGGCTATGCGGCTCTTTGGTCTTAGGGGTTTAGCTCAGTTGGTAGAGCGCCGGTCTCCAAAACCGAAGGTCGTGGGTTCGAGTCCCTCAACCCCTGCCAAGCCCACATCCGATAGACGCAGGAATTGTCCGGCGCATGGGCCGTTGCGGTGCGGCGGCCTTGGTGTTGATTGTCGATCAATTTTCGGGTCGAATTGCCGGCAACTGGAGTGACGTCCTGATTGTTGTTTCTTGGTCCTTAGCAGTCAAATGCGACGGCAGATAAGGCTTGACCCATGACCACCAAGTTTCTTGCCCATATCCAAACAGCCCTAAACGACATAGATGCCGCTGGCATGCTGAAAGTCGAGCGCCAGCTCACGTCACCCCAGTCCGGGCTTATCGATGTGAACCTTGACGGGGTGTCACGCAAGGGCACCATCAATCTTTGCGCCAACAATTATCTGGGACTTGCGGATCACCCGCGCCTGATTGCGGCGGCCAAGGGCGCGCTGAACAGTCACGGCTATGGCATGGCCAGCGTGCGGTTTATCTGCGGAACCCAGGATCTGCACCGGCAGCTGGAGCAAAAGCTCGCCGCCTTTCTGCGCAAGGATGACAGCATCCTATTTGCCGCGTGTTTTGACGCCAATGGCGGATTGTTCGAGCCCCTGCTCGGCCCTGAGGATGCGATTATTTCCGACAGTCTGAACCACGCCTCGATCATCGACGGGATCCGGCTGTGCAAGGCTAGGCGGTATCGCTTTGCCAACTCAGACATGGCTGATCTGGAGCAAAAGCTAAGCGACGCACAGGCCGACGGCGCGCGGTTTATCATGGTCGCCACCGACGGCGTGTTTTCGATGGACGGCACCCTTGCAAACCTGCCGGACATCACCCGGCTGGCGCAAGATTATGGCGCGATGGTGATCGTGGATGACTGCCACGCCACCGGTTTCATCGGGCCGCAGAGGCAGGGGACACCTGCGCATTTCGGCGTGGCCGACAGGGTGGATATACTAACCGGCACTCTGGGCAAGGCACTGGGCGGGGCGATCGGCGGTTATGTCGCCGGACCGAGAGCAGTGGTCGACTTGATGCGCCAACGGGCGCGGCCCTACCTGTTTTCGAACGCGCTGCCGCCGATGGTTGTTGCGGCCAGCTTAGAGGCGTTGAAGCTAGTGGAAAACGGCGACGCGCTTCGCACGAAACTGTTTGATAACGTCGCCTATTGGCGGATTGGGCTGGCGAGCCTGGGCTATGAATTGCTGCCTGGGGAACACCCGATCATTCCGGTGATGCTGGGCGAGGCGCAGCTGGCGCAGGATCTGGCGGCGAGGCTGTTTGAACACGGGGTTTACGTGGCCGGGTTCTTTTTTCCGGTGGTGCCGAAGGGCGCAGCACGGATCAGGACACAGATGACTGCGGTCCTGAGCCGCGATACGCTCGACATTGCTCTGGATGCGTTTGCCAAGGCAGGCCGGGAAACAGGGGTAATAACGTGAGCAATCAGATGAAGGCGCTGGTGAAGGCACGCCCTGAACCGGGGCTTTGGATGAAACCGGTGCCGGTGCCCGAGATCGGTCCGAATGATGTGCTGATAAAAGTTCGCAAGACCGGGATTTGCGGCACCGATGTGCATATCTGGAACTGGGACGAATGGGCGGCCAAAACAGTGCCGGTGCCGCTGATCACCGGCCACGAATTTGCCGGTGAAATTGTCGAACTTGGCCAAAATGTCGACGATCTGACCGTTGGCCAGCGAGTCAGCGGCGAAGGTCATCTGATCGGCACCCATTCGCGCCAGTCGCGCGCCGGCAAATTCCACCTTGATCCCGAAACACGCGGCATCGGGGTGAATGAGCCGGGGGCCTTCGCGCAATACCTGCGCCTGCCGGCCTTTAACGTCGTGCCGCTGCCCGACGCAGTGGACGATGAGATCGGCGCGATTCTCGACCCCCTCGGCAACGCGGTGCACACGGCGCTCAGCTTTGATCTGGTGGCCGAGGACGTTCTTGTCACCGGTGCCGGGCCGATCGGGATCATGGCTGCCGCCGTCGCCCGCCATGTCGGCGCGCGTAATGTGGTGATCACCGATATCAACCCCGAGCGGTTGGCGCTTGCGCAAAGGGTTACCGATCTGGTGCCGGTGAATGTGGCCGAGGAAGAATTGCCCGATGTTATCGCGCGCCTTGGGATGCGCGAAGGCTTCGACGTCGGACTCGAAATGTCCGGCAATCAACAGGCATTGGATCAGATGGTCGAGGCGCTGGTCATGGGCGGGCGCATCGCGCTCTTGGGAATTCCCCCCGGCAAAAGCCCGGTCGACTGGTCGCGGATCGTGTTCAAGGCAATCACCATCAAGGGTGTCTATGGCCGCGAGATTTTTGAAACCTGGTATAAGATGCTGGCAATGCTGCAGAACGGGCTGGAAGTCGGCAATGTCATCACCCATCGATTTCCGGTTGCAGACTTTGTCGCCGGATTTAATGTTATGAGGGGTGGATCAAGCGGCAAGGTCGTGCTGGACTGGGATTGACCTGTTCACATATCATTTTCCGGCGCCGCCGCCCGTCTGTTGCCGGATTTGTCTGCCGGAACAATTCTTTTGCGCGCCAAACGCGCCGCCGGAGGCACCCCAAATGTCCAAATCGGACAAAAGACAAGAATAATGACTATGATGCGCCGCAATATTGATAACTTGTGTTGCCCGGCAGACTTGAAAACCCGATCCAAACGCCGTATCTGCCGCACATCCGAACGAGATGGAATAGATCATGACCAAGACCATAAATCCGCTTCAGTTTGTCCAGCAGGTGCGGGCCGAAGTGTCCAAGGTTGTCTGGCCGACACGGCGCGAGGTCTTGCTGACCACCGGCATGGTGTTCGTGATGGCGACGCTGACGGCGATTTTCTTCTTTTTCGTCGACCTGATCATCCGCACCGGGCTGCAGGGTGTGCTGGGGATGTTTGGATAAGGTTTCAATTGCTTAATTTCGTTGCCATAACTCAACCATGAGGTTGAGCTGGAACGAAATCCGTGTGCAGGCGGCACGGTTTACCGATGACTGGGCGGATGCAGATTATGAAAAGGGCGAGACGCAGAGTTTTTACAATTCGATTTTTCGGATTTTCGGGGTCGAGCAACTTGAAAAAATGAGTCCGATAATTTGAGAGCTAACAATTCCTTGTACTGCGGTGCTGTATCAGATATAAAGAGGCTAGTTGTTGCATGGGCGCACGGATGAATCAGCTGTTATTGTTTGATCAAGTTAACGTCAGGCCTAGGGCAGCGACGTTGATCTCGGAAATCAAGAAATTCGACAATTTTGCTTACCACCATTCAATTTAGCGAATTAAGCTTGCCATCTGTCCACATGCTGTGATTCAAGGAGTCTCCTGTTATAGAATTGGAGATGTTGTATGGTTGTTTCATTGGGTTTTTCTGGAGTAAACGAAGCTATCAAGGCTGATTTTATAGAGCGGCTTCCAAAGTTTCATAAATCCCGCTGCGAAGGCCTTACACTGCTTTCGAGCATCGTTCTTGATGTGCGAAGTGCGAATTTGATGGAATTATCGGCGGCTTTACCGCGTCACATCGGCACAAAAGATCATCGGTACCAGTATGTTTCCCGTGTTTTGAGCAATTCCCACATTGATTGCGCGGAAATCATGCAGGCCTATGCTGGAGATGTATTCACCCGTTTGGCCTCCAACGGAGAGACCATCGTTTTGATGATGGATCAAAGCCATATCAATGACGGACATGAAGTCTTGATGCTGTCAGTGCGCATGCGTGATCGCGCCTTGCCTGTGGCTTGGCGCGTGCGCAAGACAAAAGGCAATATTGGGTTTTCTCTCCAAAAAGAGTTACTGGACAGCATTCAGGATTGGATGCCTGAAGGGGCTGATGTCATGTTAACGGGTGATCGATTTTATGGCACAGAAAGGTTAATCCATTGGTGTCAGGACGCTGGTTGGGGATATCGTATTCGCCTGAAGGGCAACCTGACTTTGCAGCACCAAGGTGGCGAGCTGTCTTGCATTGAAATCCGGGAGCTGATGCCGCAAGGGCTTATAAACGCGGAACTTTATGGATCAGGTGTGTTTACGAATATCGGAGTATTGCACGACGATGGTCACCCTGAGCCCTGGATCATCGCTATGAATGCAAAGCCTTCACAATACACGGTTCTCGATTATGGAATGCGATGGGGTATTGAAGCTATGTTCTCGGACTTCAAGACCCGTGGATTTGGCATCGCGCAAAGCCAAATCAAAAAGCCAGACCGACTGGAAAGGCTTATCCTTGTCATGGCAATAGCCATGTACTGGGCGGTTTCAACGGGCGCAGCAGATGAACAAATAGTCGCCGAAAGCGGCGAAAAAAGGCGATTCGCAAAACCCGAAGATCACTCTGCTCCCTCTTCAAACAGGGCCTGCGGTTCCTGCGCAGATGCTTCATAGGATATGAGAAAATCCCTAAGTGTCTGATCCAAAACTAATTGAGTGATTTCAGCGAGCTGTGATTCAATCGGATTGATAAGATTCGAGGGAGATCACAATGGCCTGGACGGAAACCACTCGCGCCCGATATGAACGGCATTCGGGACGCTATGCAAGCGATTTAACTGATCAGGAATGGGGTTTGATCGCGCCATTCCTGCCGCCGCCTAAAACAACTGGTCGTCCGCGCAGCACGGCGATGCGCGATGTTCTGGATGCCATTTTGTACATCGCCAGCGCCGGGTGTGCGTGGCGTATGCTGCCCAATGATTTCCTGCCCGTGTCCACCGTGCGCTACTATTTCTATGGCTGGCGCAACGATGGCATCTTTGAAGTGATCAGCCATTTTCTGGTGGCGACGGCGCGCGAGTTTCATGGCAAGAAGCCCGGCCCCACCGCTGGTGTCATTGATAGCCAGACCATAAAAACAACCGAAAGCGGTGGCATTTCGGGCTATGACGCGGGCAAGAAAACCAAGGGCCGCAAGCGCCACATTGTCACCGACACGCTCGGGTTTATGGTTGGGTTGGTCGTGCATAGCGCCGGTATTCAAGACCGTGATGGCGCACCGGAAGTGTTGAAATCCATCCGGTATTCCCATCCAAACTTGCGCCATATCTTTGCGGATGGCGGTTATGCCGGACCAAAGCTGCGCGACGCTCTTGAAGGCATCGGTGACTGGACAATCCAGATCGTCAAGCGCTTCGACACTGCGGAAGGCTTCGAAGTCATTCCCAGAAGATGGGTCGTCGAGCGCACCTTCGCATGGCTCAACCGCTGCCGGCGATTGGCCAAAGATTGGGAAAAATCCATCGCAAGTTCACAGGCATGGATACTCGTTGCACATATCAGAACCCTCACGCGTAAAATTGCAAGGCATTGTAATCATGCGTAGAGTTTTGAATCAGACATTAAATTATGGCAAGTTTGGATTTTTTGAAGGGTGGTAAAACAATTTTGGAAAAAAGACTGCAACCGAAATTGTCGAGGGCATTCCGTATTTTATCAATGAGTTCTGGACAGCGGGGCAACGAAAGGCGCATGCGATTCACGAAATTTCATATCGCGCCTGCTTCAAGGCTCAATTGCCGGAGTTTTTTATTTCAAGGCTGACCCGACGAGGCGACGTGGTGTTCGACCCGTTCATGGGACGCGGCACAACGCCAGTTCAAGCGGCTTTGATGGGGCGAATTGCTTACGGCAATGATATCAACCCATTGTCCGAGCTGTTGACGCGGCCACGGCTTCGCCCAGTGACGCTAACGAAGATTGCCGAGGCCCTCGCTGCCGTGGATTGGTCGCGCGGAGTGATCGCGCGCGATGATATTTTGGCATTTTATCATCCTGAAACCTTGCGGAAGTTGGAGGCACTTCGTCTTTGGATCGATGAGCAAAAAAAGCAATCCACAGAACTTGTCGATCCGGTTGTCGATTGGATACGAATGGTTGCAATAAACCGTCTTTCAGGCCATTCGCCGGGGTTCTTTTCGGGCAGGTCGATGCCGCCCAATCAGGCGGTTTCGGTTAAGGCACAGTTGAAAATTAACGCCAAGCTGGGCATCGATCCGCCGGAACGTGACGTCGCCGCGGTGATCTTGAAAAAGTCAAAGTCACTGCTTCGGGACGGATCAGTCTTGGTAGAGGCCGCTCATGAAATGCGGACCGGTCCTGCATGGGACATTCGCATCCCGGATAATACGGTCGATCTGGTCGTCACATCCCCACCATTTTTGGACATCGTACATTACGCCGCCGACAATTGGCTGCGCTGTTGGTTTGCCGGGATCGATCCTGCTGCAGTAAAGATCGACATGCACCGGACCGAGCAGGCGTGGCAGCAAATGGTTCGTCGCGTTTTGGCCGAACAATCGCGAATTCTTCGCCCAGGTGGATACGTTGCCTTTGAGGTCGGCGAGGTGCGTAACGGCAAGATCTTGCTTGAACGGCTGGTATGGCGCGCCGCAGAAGGCCTGCCGTTCGACCGGCTCGGGGTCATGGTGAACGATCAGCGATTCACCAAGACGGCGAATTGTTGGGGCGTTGATAACGGGAAAAAGGGCACCAATACGAACCGGATAGTGCTGTTACAGAAAATCTAGCCAAGCAACTCAGGACCCAAATGACGCTCAAAAATGTGCCTTAACCTCGCTTCAAACCCGCCATCGCCGTAGCCGAACGCGCGTCGGCGTATTTGCTCGATCTCGGCTTCTGAAAGCTCGATCTCGCCAGTATCAATGCTCAATTTGCTCTGCAGTCGCGCAATCAAACTCTGCCAACCACCCTGTCCTGCCATTTCTCGCATCAATTCCGTAAATTCAGAATCGTTGAGGACAAAAACCATCAATGAAAATCCCCTCTCGTTGAAAAGCGACGAACCGCTTTTGGCACTAAAACCAAACCGGGCAGGCGGCGCAAAGCCCGAGCCGAACTGAAACACTTGTAATAGCAACCGAACGGCTGTAATCGGGGCGCAAATCCCGACATTGCAGGTTTCGAATCGACGAAGCGATGCTGATATTGTCGGCAGGCATGGTATTTCCGGCCCATGCGCCGGGACAAAGCAAAGGCGACAAGCAAATGGCGAAACGGTGGTATTCGGTGAGCGTTCTGTCGAATTACGAGAAAAAGATCGCCGAGCAGATCAGACATGCCGCAGCGGACGCCGGTCTGGCGGATGACATCGAAGAGGTTCTGGTGCCGACCGAAGAGGTTATCGAAATTCGCCGCGGCAAGAAAGTGACCGCCGAGCGCCGTTTCATGCCGGGCTATGTACTGGTGCACATGGAAATGACCGACCGGGGCTATCATCTGATCAACTCGATCAACCGGGTGACCGGGTTTCTGGGCCAGCAGGGCAGGCCGATGCCGATGCGGGATGCCGAGGTGAACGCGCTGCTGAACCGGGTTGAGGAGGGTGAGATCGCGCCGCGCAACTTGATCCACTTTGACGTGGGTGAAAAGGTCGCTGTGACCGACGGGCCGTTCGAAGGCTTTGACGGCATGGTCGAGGACGTGGATGACGACAACCAGCGCCTGAAAGTGTCGGTGTCGATCTTTGGCCGGGCCACCCCGGTCGAACTGGAATACACCCAGGTCACAAAACAGGGTTGAGCGGTGGCCGGGTGAACCCCGCCCTACGGTGTTTTTGCACCGTTCATTTGTGGGAGGTGAAGGGTCGCGACCTGAAACCGAACCACGCTAACCAAGGAAAGTGACGCGTCACATTCCGTAGGGCGGGCTTCAGCCCGCCGATGTAAAAGGAGATGGTCGCATGGCCAAGAAAATCGCTGGTAAATTGAAACTGCAAGTCCCTGCCGGGCAAGCCAACCCGTCGCCGCCGGTCGGCCCGGCGTTGGGTCAGCGCGGCATCAACATCATGGAATTCTGCAAGGCGTTCAACGCCAAAACGCAGGATCTGGAGCTAGGCGCACCCTGCCCGACGGTGGTCACCTATTACCAGGACAAGTCATTCACTATGGACATCAAGACGCCGCCTGCGTCGTATTTCCTGCGCAAGGCTGCCAAGCTGAAATCCGGCGCAAATACGCCGGGCCGTGAAACCGTTGGCTCGGTGAACCTTAAGCAGGTGCAAGCGATTGCCGAAGAGAAAATGCAGGACCTCAACGCCAACAACATGGATGCGGCGATGAAAATCATCATGGGCTCTGCCCGCTCGATGGGCATCGAGGTGAAAGGGTAGCGAAATGGCTAAGTTTGGAAAACGAACCACAGCAGCGCGCGCGGCTTTCGCTGGCAAAATCAACCTGAGCGTTGAAGAAGCGGTTGCGCTGGTCAAGGGCAATGCCAAGGCCAAATTCGATGAAACCGTCGAGATCGCGGTGAACCTGGGTGTTGATCCGCGCCACGCCGACCAGATGGTGCGCGGTGTCATTTCGCTGCCAAACGGCACCGGCAAAACCGTTCGCGTCGCAGTGTTCGCCCGTGACGCCAAGGCCGAAGAAGCAGAGAAGGCCGGGGCGGATATCGTTGGAGCCGAGGACCTGATGGAATCCGTGCAGAGCGGCAAAATCGAATTTGACCGCTGCATTGCGACGCCGGACATGATGCCGATCGTTGGCCGTCTGGGCAAGATTCTGGGCCCGCGCAACCTGATGCCGAACCCCAAGGTCGGCACTGTGACGATGGATGTCGCGGCTGCCGTGCAGGCGGCCAAGGGCGGCCAGGTGCAATTCAAAGTCGAAAAGGCCGGCGTGGTGCATGCCGGCATCGGCAAGGCGTCGTTTGACGACGGCAAGCTGGCAGAAAACGTGCGGGCTTTTGTGAGTGCCGTGCAAAAGGCCAAACCGGTCGGTGCCAAGGGGACTTACATGAAGAGCATCTCGATCAGCTCGACCATGGGTCCGGGGGTGACGATTGGGCTGGAGTCGGCGACCGGGAATTGAAGCTTCGGGCCGTTGAGAATTTGAAAGGCGGGGCCGGTGTGGCCCGCCTTTTTTTGGGGCTTATAACCATCTCTTGACGCCGCCTGTTTCCTAGACCAAACTCCTCAGGCGGCTGCGTTAAATCGCGTAATCTGACGGCAGCGAGCACAACGTGTTGTGTCCTTCTAGACTCTGTAATCTAAATGGAGCATAGTTTCCGTGGAAGCTGCATGCTCATCCGTAGGCCTCTAAGCCTTGATACAGGGCGAGGTGTATGAGGCATCTCGGAGCGGTGGCTGTTTCCACCTTCCTCGAAAGGAGGCCGGTATGGCATCAACGAGGAAGATTGGTCGAAGTGCCAAGACCGGTAAGTATATCCCGGTTAAGGAAGCACAGCGGCGGCCCAGTACGACCGTCGTTGAGACCATCAAGACGAAGCCGAAACCGAAAGGCAAGTAGGCAGAGGCTTCGAACACCGGAGGGCGGTCGAGGAAACTCGGCCGCCCTCTTTCTATGGAGCATGTTACCCCGACTCGACTGGACTTGGCAATACAATTGTAGTCCAATGTCAGGGGAATCGCATGAAGGTTATGTCCGGAGAATTTGCAGTAAGAACCGATTGTTCCATCCGGCCTTTTTGCGCATGACCCTGAGCGATTTTTTATCTTTTGCCTTGTTGAGCAGATTCATTGCCATGTGTTTGATGACGGCAAAATTCTTGGGGCCGTGATCCTTACGAACACGGCTGTCATCATCGCGGAATGTGACGTCGAGCACCCAGTGGAGGCGGTTTTCAATCCCCCAATGGGAGCGTACCGCATGGGCAAAGCGCGGCGCATCTTTCGGTAGAGACGAGATGAAGTATCGGGTTTGTTGTGTTGTTTTCCCGTTGCTTTCACGGATCGAGACAACGCGACCAATACTGGTCAGGCCCGCCCAACCCGGATGGCGCTCTTGCAGCCATTCTATGGTGTCACTCTGGGTGTAGGTCCGGGTCTCAATCCGACCTTTATCGCCATCAACAGTCTGTAACGACGCAGTATTTTCATGCTCCCTCTCTTCAAACCACAGTTTCACATCCTCAAAAAGGCTGCTCTGATTTCCCTTGAGCGCCAGCACGTAGTCGGCCCCCTTGTCGCGGATTTTGCAGGCAATCTGGCGTTGGCACCCCATCGCGTCCAGCGTCACGATCGCGCCCTCAACGTGGAGCAAATCCAAGAGCAATGGAATGTCCTTGATCTCGTTCTTTTTGTGCGCACTTGCCCGCTGACCCAGTACCAGACGCAGATCATCACAGTAGGCCGAGATCAAATGCAGAGGTGTTTCACCACCGGCCTTTGACCCGCGCATCGTCTTGCCATCGACGGCCACAATCGAGCCTTCAACGCGTCCCGCCAGGCCAGCAGCCCATTGCGCAAAGGCTGTACTGAACTTCTCCGGATCAAGCAGCCGAAACACCGTTGAAAGCGTGTCATGCGAGGGAATGCCGTGCTCAAAAGGGGCCAATTTGCGCAGAAACTTCAGCTTTTCTTCACCATATTCGACAATATCAACGACACTCTCGCCGCCCGAGACCACCGCACACAGGCTTAAAAGCAGGATCTCATCAAGCGGGTAAAGCACCTTCGCCTGCTGGCGAGGGTCAGGGATGGCCGAAATAACAGATTGAAATGATGTAGTCTTTTCCAAAGCAAGTCCTCCAGATGCGTGTTCTGGTGACATTGAATCAGACGTTGATGCACGTAGCAAACACGGGCCAGCTATTCATGCGATACCCCTGAGTCCAATGTCGCTAACAAGGCATATGTCCGGTTTATGTACCATGCGATCTGTCCGGTTTTAGGGTGCTCCGAAAGGGAGCGCTTTATGACTAGGACAGGCGTTTTACAGGACCTACGACGAATGAAGTTTTCAGATTATTATGAGCGAACGAAATCGCGGCAGCTGACACAGGCTGACGCGGCGGGTCTTCTTGGCATGTCGGAGCGCAGCTTTCGACGCTACAGTACGCGTTATGAAGCTGATGGGGCGGACGGGCTCTTTGATCGCCGCCTTTCCAAAGCGGCGCATAACCGTGTGCCAGTGGACACGATAAAAGATGTTCTGAGTCTTTTTGACACCCGATACTGGGATTTCACGCCCAGGCATTTCCACGAGAAGCTGGTTGAGGCCCATGATTTCAAACACAGCTATAACTGGGTCCGCCTGACACTCCAGGCGCGGGGACGAATAACCAAAGCTGCAAACCGGGGCAAACACCGCCGCAAGCGTGAGCGTCGCGCTCTTCCCGGGATGATGTTGCATCAGGATGGGTCAAGCCACGACTGGGTTGCGGGCCGGTGGTGGGATCTGATTGTGACCATGGATGATGCGAGCAGTGAGGTCTACTCCGCGTTCTTCGTGGATGAGGAAGGGACAATGAGCAGCTTCACCGGCATAGGGGACGTGATTGGATCCAAAGGGCTTTTCTGCTCGCTTTATGCCGACAGGGGTAGTCACTACTGGCATACGCCCGAGGCTGGCGGCAAGGTCGACAAGTCAAACCCGACCCAGGTGGGCCGCGCATTGGCCCACCTGGGCATAGAGTTGATCCCAGCCTATTCCCCCGAAGCGCGCGGACGGTCTGAACGCATGTTCGGAACACTGCAGAACCGGTTGCCGCAGGAACTGAGATTGAACGGGATCACAACGATGCAGGAAGCCAATCGCTTCCTGCGGGATGTCTTCTTGCCCGCCCACAACAGGCGCTTTGCAGTGACCCCCTCTGCACACGGGGAAGCCTTTGTTCCATTCGCAGGGGAACTGCACGACATTTTGTGTGTGCATGAAGAGCGTGTCGTGGGCAGGGATAATACGGTTCGGAGACTGTCCGATCTTCTGTGTATGAGTAATTTGGTCCATGCTTCACCAATGAAGGAGCATGATGACAATGACGATTTCCAAGGAACTACTGGACGAGTTGCTTAACGGCGTTGAACGGCCCGAAGATTTGCTGGGCGACAAAGGCCTGATGAAGGAGCTGAAAGTCCGGCTGATGGAGCGGATGCTGGGCGCCGAGTTGACTGAGCACCTGGGCTATGAGCCGCACGGGGAGCCTGCCAGCCAGCAATCCAACCGCCGGAACGGGGCCACTCGCAAGGTGCTGAAGGGCAATGACGGGGCGGTGCCGATTGACATCCCGCGCGACCGAGCTGGTAGTTTTGAGCCGGAACTGATCCAGAAAGGCCAGACCCGGATCGACGGGATGGACGACAAGATCATCGGGCTTTATGCCGCCGGTCTGTCGACCCGTGATATCCGTGCCCACCTTGAAGAGGTCTACGGCCTGCGGATTTCAGCGGACCTTATCAGCCGCGTGACGGACGCAGTTTTGGAGGAGGTTTCAGACTGGCAAAACCGGGCTCTGGAGCCAGTATATCCTCTCGTATTCCTTGATGCCCTTCGGGTCAAAATTCGCGACGCTGAGAGCCGCCAGGTCAAAAACAAGGCCGTTTATGTAGCTCTGGGGGTCACGCCAGAAGGCGAGCGGGAGGTTCTGGGCTTGTGGATTGCCAATAATGAGGGTGCCAAATTCTGGCTTTCAATCATGAATAATCTGAAGAACAGAGGCGTTGAGGATATCCTGATTGCCGTCGTGGACGGTCTCAAGGGGTTCCCTGACGCGATCAACGCGGCCTTCCCTGATACTACCGTGCAAACCTGTATCGTGCATCTCGTGCGCCATTCCCTGAACTTCTGCGGCTGGAAAGATCGCAAAGTCGTGGCCAAAAGCCTGAAGCGGATTTATCAGGCCACAGATGATGCCGAGGCCGCGAAAGCCCTTGATGATTTCGAGACCGAATGGGGCTCAAAATACCCCTCGATCGCCCCAAGCTGGCGGCGGGCCTGGCAGGAGGTCATCCCGTTCTTTGCCTTCCCGCCAGCGGTGCGCAAAATCATCTATACGACGAATGCGATTGAAAGCCTCAACAGGGTGATCCGAAAAACCACCAAAACGCGCGGTAGCTTTCCAACGGATGACGCGGCAACCAAACTGATTTACCTGGCCATCCGCAATTTTGAAAAGTCGGGCCGGTGCGTCAGGGAATGGGTTGCGGCAAGAAACCAGTTCGCTATCCTATACCCCGAGCGGTTCAACAAATGACCCGTTTAAACCGCATGGGCCAAACCCCATACACAGAGTTTCGGATACTCCCACGGTTCGTTATAAAAACCGTTGCCTGCAAATCCCCGATGACAGGCATCGCCATCACTACGTCAAGTCGCGCGTATGGGTGCATGAATATCCAGACGGCCGGATTGCCCTGTTTCACGGCCCCCGCAAACTGGCGCTCTACGACGGCGAAGGCCGAGAAATCAGTTCAGAAGAAAAACAGGCTGCGTGAACCGCTTTGACCAGCCTAACCTTACTCTGTGGCAGCGCTCGCCTTCGGCTCGCACAGCCACAGAGTAAGGAAGACAGAAGCGGACAATTGCCATGGTACATAAACCGGACAAATCGAAATGTTCTCGACATACAATTGTAGTCCAATTGAAATACGATTGGATTGCAAGACAATGGCCGAGAACAAATCAGTCCAGCCACGGCTGTGAATCCCGGAGCAATACTGGACCACAGAAACGGTCGAATAATCTGACTGTCGCGGAGTAAAACTCCGCCATTCTGACGCCTGAGGCAAACGAGCTGAGGGCGGGGAGATGTATTCTGTGGAATTGTACAGCCGGGTTCGGCGTGCGTGTCATGTCGGTGGGATGAGTGAGCGGGCGGCGGCCGGTCATTTCGGGATAGACCGCAAGACTGTGTCAAAAATTCTGAAGCATGCGGTGCCACCGGGGTATCGCAGGAATGGGCCACCAGCCCGTCCAAAGCTTGACCCGTTCATTCCGCTCATCAACCAGATATTGGAAGAGGATAAGTCGCGGCTCAAGAAGCAGCGGCATACGTCGAAGCGGATATATGAGCGTCTGCGTGATGAACATGGCTTCACCGGCGGGATCACGATTGTGACCGACTATGTTCGCGAGAAGAAGCGCCGGACTCGGGAAGTGTTCGTGCCGCTGTCGCACGCGCCAGGCCACGCCCAGGTGGACTTTGGTGAGGCGCTTGGCGAGATTGGCGGGGTCGTGCGCAAGCTGCACTACTTTGCAATGTCTCTGCCGCACTCGGACGCGTTCTTCATCAAGGCCTATCCGGCGGAGACAACCGAGGCCTTTTGCGATGGCCATGTCTCCGCCTTTGCGTTCTTCGGCGGCGTGCCGCTGTCAGGGCTCTACGACAACACCACGATCGCGGTGGCACGGATTCTCGGGGACGGAAAACGGCAACGCACCAGAACCTTTGCTGAGTTGCAGTCGCATTACCTGTTCGAAGACAGGTTCGGCCGTCCTGGCAAGGGCAACGACAAGGGTAATGTCGAAGGCACAATCGGTTATGGCCGGCGGAACTTCCTGGTGCCGATGCCGCGCTTCGACAGTTTCGATGACCTGAACGTCCGGCTGGAGGAGCAATGCCTCAAACGTCAGGATGAGGTTCTGCGGGGTCATTCCGAGACTATCGGCGAGCGGCTGATGCGCGACCTCGACGGCCTGATGGCGCTGCCGCCTGTACCCTACGATGCCTGCGAGAAAGTCAGCACGCGGGCGACGTCGATCTCGATGGTCCGCTATCGCAACAACGATTACTCGGTGCCGGTCGCCTGCGCTCATCACGAGGTTCAGGTCCGCGGCTATGTCCACGAGGTCGTCATCGGCTGCGGCGCCGAGGTGATCGCCTGCCACCAACGGTCCTATGAGAAGGCTGATATGGTCTTCGATCCGATGCACTTCCTGCCGCTGCTGGAACAGAAGGTTGGCGCGCTGGACCAGGCGGCACCGCTGCAGGGCTGGGACCTGCCAGGGGAGTTTGCCACCCTGCACCGGCTGCTGGAAGCGCGCATGGGCAAGAAGGGCAAGCGCGAATACGTCCAGGTTCTGCGGCTGCTTGAGAGCTTCGAGATGGCGCACGTCCACGGGGCTATCAAACAGTCGCTGAAACTGGGCGCGATCGGCTACGATGCGGTCAAGCATCTGGTGCTTTGCCGGATCGAGAGGCGCCCGCCACGGCTCGATCTCGATATCTACCCCTACCTGCCCAAAGCACTGGTCGAGACCACCAAGCCCGCGAGCTATATGAGCCTGATGACGCAGGTGCCGGCATGACCGATACACCGCAGGTTCTGCTGCAGCATCACCTAAAAAAACTGCGCTTGCCGACATTCCTGGGCGAATATTCCAAACTTGCGCAACAATGCGCTGCTGAGAAGAAGGATCACGTCCAGTATTTACTGCGGCTCTGCGAACTTGAACTGATAGAGCGGGAACGCCGGATGATCGAGCGGCGCATCAAGGCCGCGAAGTTTCCAGCCACCAAGAGCCTGGACAGCTTCGATTTCAAGGCGATCCCGTCACTCAACAAGCCGCTCGTGCTGGAGCTGGCGCGCTGTGAATACATCGACAAATACCAGAACATCATTGCCCTGGGGCCAAGTGGCACCGGTAAAACCCATGTCGCACTGGGGCTGGGATTGGCCGCCTGCCAGAAGGGCCTCAAGGTCCGCTTCATAACCGCCGCATCACTGGTTCACGAATTGATCGAAGCTGTCGATGAACGCCGCCTGCAGAGGTTCCAAAAACAACTCACCAGCCAGAACCTTCTGATCATTGACGAGCTGGGCTTTGTCCCCTTGAGCAAAACCGGCGCTGAGCTGCTCTTCGAAGTCATCTCCCAATGCTATGAACGCGGCTCCATAATCATCACCTCAAATCTGCCGTTCGACGAATGGACCGAAATATTCGGATCCGAGCGCCTCACCGGTGCGCTCCTGGATCGCCTCACCAACCACGTCCATATACTGGAGATGAACGGCGACAGCTTTCGGCTAAAACAGAGCCGAAACGCCAGAGCCTGAACCCGGTCTGAACTTGATGGATGTTGGCCTTTGGCCAACATGCACCTTGTCACGCGTTAGCTTTATGGGGAGCACACCCAACAAGGCGCGGCACCTCAACTGGCCCACTTTTACTCCGGCGAATGGCCCCTTTTTACGCCGGGATTGACACACGGCTTCCGCCGGCCACACATGCCTATCTGCGTGATTTGGCAGGTACCGGGGCCTACGGATCAAGCCCAACGGACGTTGCCCGGACCTTGATAGAGGATGGGATTAGGAATGCCCTAGCCCAAGGAATCATCAAGGTGAGGACGGCTCCCGATTCGTCAGACTAGATAGACTCAAGGACGCCGTGCGCGGCCGCCCAATCACTCCGCAAGCGACTTAAATTAAAAGGATTTTCAAGATATTGAATCCGCAGAACCGCTTCAGCCGTTGCGTTCACCGTCGAGTTGCTTCTTACTACTTGTCATTCATTTGGTTTACATTGATGATTCATACGAGAAGCCCTGTATGACATACTCAGCGATTGCCGTCCCCGCGGTGGCGTGGAGAGATATCTTCGATGCTCTAAAGGGTTGGCGCCGTCAAATTAATGAAAGCGACGGTATCTTTGTTACCAAAGAACTACACGCCACTGATTTTTTGGCAGGGCGCGGACGCTTGGGACCGCACGTTGTCACGAAACATCGTCGCTCACAAATATTCTTCGGCGCTTTCAAATTGCTCAACCGCACCGAAGGGATTCGCATTTTCAGCACCTGCCGCACTGATCACCCAGACTGGGCGTTCGAACGGTTACTTAACCGCATCAATAGGACGATGAAAACCTGGGACAGCCAATGCATTTTGTTCTGCGATGAAGGCAACGAAGGCAAGTACACACGCCTTGCCCGTAAGATGGCCGTCCATAATCCAATCCCGAGCCGCTACGGGGCTTGGCCAGATACTGGCAGATCGACACGAAACATCCCCACCGAGCGGATTCTTGAAGACCCAATCTTCAAGAACTCTAAAAAGTCATATTTTATTCAGATGGCCGATTTCTGCGCGTATGCCTTACTCCGACGCGAAAAACATCTGGCGTCGAAGAATAGGTACGGCATCCACAAGGCATTCGATGAATTGACCGACGTGGTCGTCAAAGCCGCGCACCCAGACGATCCAATGGGAGTCATTAGATAGCGAGGGGCCAGCTTGCGCTGGCCCCTAAGCAGAATTTACTATCGCCACTACAGACGGGCTCAATCCTGCTGCTCAAAAGTGGACTCTCTATTCGCAATTTAGTCAACTCATATTTTTGCCTGAATTCCGATATGCAGTCTTAGGCGATCAAATCCCTGTAGATCAACCGCTTCCCTACCATCCCGGCAACAACCGTTTGCATCTGGTCCAGCGTGTCGCGCTCACGGATGCCATGGCGACCGGTAAATTCGTTCACATACCGCTGCAAATGCTTGGCACTCATCTTGTGGTAGACGCCTTTGTGGGCGCGTTTCAGCATCGCCCAAAAGCTCTCAATCCCGTTGGTGTGGGCCATTGCGCATTCCGGAACATTCGGCCACTTATTCCAGCGACATCCGGCCACCCATACCGGGGGATCCGGCCACCTTTGACACGCTGCTTTGAGGCGCATGTTTTCAGTGTCAGTTGACGGGCGTTTCGTCAACGGTCTTGATTCTGTTCTTTCGCATGGAGTGACCGTCGAGATTGAGGCGATAGGCGTTGTGAACAATCCGGTCCAGGATGGCATCTGCGAAGGTCGGTTCGCCGATCACATCGTGCCACGTGTCGACAGGCAGCTGGCTTGTGATCAGGATTGATCCGGCCTCATACCGGTCTTCGACGATCTCCATGAGATCGCGGCGTTGGGTGGCGTTCAGGCGATCTGGACCCCAGTCATCGAGGATGAGCAGCCCTGTTTTTATGAGGCTTTTGAAGACGCGCGGGAAGCGGCCATCGCCGTGGGCCAGTTCCAACTCATCGAACAATCTGGGCAGGCGTCTGTATAGAACCGTAACGCCGTCCCGGCAGGCGGCTTGTGCCAGGGCGCATGCCAGCCAGGTTTTGCCGACGCCGCAAGGGCCGGTGATCATCAGGTTACGTTTGTCGCGTATCCATTTGCCGGTCAGCAGTTGCTGGAAAAGGGCTTTGTCCAATCCTCGGCGCGCCCTGTAATCCACATCTTCCGGAGCTGCTCCCACATGGCGCAATTTGGCGGTGCGCATGCGGCTCTCAAAGCGCTTGGTGTCACGGCTGGATGACTCGCGGTCGACCAGCAGGCCCAGCCATTCAGCGTGACTGAGGCTGACCGTTCCGTCCTGTGTTTCCAGTTCGCTGAAGGCTTCCGCCATTCCGTCAAGTTTTAGCGTTTTCAGCTGATCCAGGGTTGGGTGATTGAGCATATGTTTGTCCTCTTCAATGGAAGTACTCAGCGCCACGGATGTTGGGATGGGTGATCGCAGGCTCGTCCGGGGCGCGGGTTCGAGGTTGGCGATCCAGACCATTCTTGAGAATGGAATGCAGAGATGAGTAGGAACGGGCGTTGATGTCGATTGCCCGTGTGCAGGCGGTTTCCAGGCGATCCCGGCCAAAGGTCTTGGCCAGCCGCAAAATACCCATGCAGGACCGGTAGCCCGGTTCCGGATGACGGCGCTCACGCATGATAACCTCGACATAGGCTTCGGTGTTTGGGCCGATCCTGGCGGCCTGTCGGCGTATTCTTTCGGGCGTCCAATCTGTCCGGAACCGGTGGTTTGCTGGCATGTGATCACGATGGGTGGAATGCTGGCGATTGCCGGATGTGCGCTGATGCGCCGCCACGCGTTGCCCTTTAAAATATACCTCAATTGTTCGCGCGGTGATCCTGGCCCACAGCTTTTGCTTCAACAGCTGATGCGGAACAGAGTAATAATGCCGTCCCACATCTATGTGGTAATCAAGGCCAACCCGGCATTCTTTCCATTCAGCGTAAACATAGGGCTCGACCGGCAAGGGCTTCAGGGCAGGCCTGTCCAGCGTCTTAAACAAATCCCGGCGGCTGGCCCCCGGATGCCGGGTCACTTTCCCATTCAACTGGTCCATTAAGGGTCGGATCTCAGCGTTCAACTCATCGAGACTGAAGAAGCGCTGATTGCGCAGACGTGCCAGAATCCAGCGTTCGACCCAGAGCACAGCCCCTTAGTGTCCGTCCGGGGACTTTATGAGTCGGATGAATCGGTTATCCGGCGCCCCCTCTTGAAGAGCTGAATCAGCTGTGATTCTCTGGGGTGGTGAATTTGCTCTTGAGGTGCCCCATGTGGACTGCCGACAACCGCCCGCGCTACAACCGCGACAAACTGCGTTATCCGAGCGACCTGACCGATGCGGAATGGGCGCATATCGAGCCGCTGATCCCGCCGGGCAAGCCCGGCGGCGGCAAACGGCGCGTCGCTATCCGCGAGGTGATCAACGGCGTGATGTACATTCTGAGCACCGGCTGCCAGTGGCGCGCGCTGCCCAAGGATTTGCCGCCCAGAAGCACCGTGCATGATTACCTCGGCCTGTGGAACTGGGACGGCACGCTGGATCGCATCCATCATGCGCTCTACCTCAAGTGCCGCGAGAAAGCCGCGCGCGAAGCCAGCCCCACGGCCTGCATCATCGACAGTCAGAGTGTGAAAAGCGCTGAAAAAGGGGGGCTCGCATCGACAGCCACGGCTTCGATGCCGGCAAGCTGATCAAGGGCAAGAAGCGGCATGTTCTGGTCGATACGCAAGGCTTGCTGCTGCACGGCATCGTCACCGCCGCCGACGTTCAGGATCGCGACGGCGGTCTCGCGCTGCTGGCGACCTTGTTCGGTCTGTTTCCCTTTCTCGGGAAATTGTTCGCCGACAGCGCCTATCAGGGGCCGGTCTTTCACCGCGCCCTGGCCGGCATCCTGCCCGATCTCGAGACCGAGATCGTCAAGCGATCCGATCGGGTGAAGGGCTTCGTCGTCCAGCCCAGGCGTTGGGTGGTCGAACGCACCATCGCCTGGCTCAACCGCTGCCGCCGACTGGCCAAGGACTGGGAGAACCTCAACCGCAACGCGCTCGCCTTCATCAAGCTCGCGTCCATTCGACTCATGCTCCGAAAACTCTGTAATCCTGCATAAAGTCTCCGGACGGACTCTTAGACCTTTGCCTTGTCTTTGGGCTTTCCTGGCCGGGCCGGAACAATGGCTGTATCGTAATGGACCGCCATATCCGCATAGGTGCGGTTGATGGATGGTTCATAGAAACAGGCCCTGGTCACACCGGCCTTGAGATTGTCCGATACCACTTGCGCGGGCACCCCGCCGAAGAACCCAAAAGCCCGGACATGGCTGGATATCCAGTCGGGCAATGATTGCGTCCAGCTGGCTTCCACATAGGTGTAACTGGACGCCCCCAGCGTGGCGACAAATAGCTGCGCCGTCCTCACCTCGCCTGTCTGAGGGCAGACCACATCCATGGTCGCCCCGGCATAATCCACAAACAGACGCTCACCGGCAGGATGCCTTTGGCGCATCACCGGCGACAGCTTGCCCTCCCACCGTGTATAAAGTTCACAAAACCGGCTATAGCCATAACCGTCGGAATGGACGGCCCGGTACTCTTCCCAGAGCAGCGAAAGTGTCACGCCCTTCCGGCGCAACTCGCCATGCATAAAGGCCCAGTCTGGTTGCGGATAAGACCCGCATACATCGCCAGCCGTGCGGGGAAACAGCAGGCCTTCAATATCTCCATCGCTCAGATCTGCTGGCAAAGGCCACGACAGGCCAGCCACATCGGCGCGGTGCAAATAATCCGATACTGTCGCCCGCCCCAAAGACAGGCTCAGCGCCATCTGACGACCTGATAATCCATCCGCCCGAAGTCGCAGGGCTTCTCGTATCTTCCGCATTGGCAATCTCTTCATTCGGCTCCCTCTCGTTCAAAAAGAACGGCAGGATAACCGCGTTAAGGATCGCCTCGTGGCAGCAATATCTCAGGTGAAAACAGGGTGGCCGGATGCCCCGGAATCCCCGGCCGGATCAAATCGGTATGGGTGGCCGGATGTTAGCGGAATCACTGGCCGGATCGCCCCGGAATACGCAGGCCATCCCGTCAACGTACTCGCCAACGCTATGACGCACGCTCTTGTGCTCGAAGGTCATGCCCTTGTAGGCCGCCGCATCGTCAGTGTAGACGGTCGCGCCAGCGAGCGCGGTGGCGACAACAAAGCCCTGTAGTGTCTTGGCGTCGGTATTCTTGACCACCTTGGCCTTGACCTTGTTGGTCACCCGATCCTTCGCGCCCACGACAGCGGCTTTGCCGATTCCGCCCCTGCCAGCCCGGAGTTTCTTCTTGGAGTGCTTGTTGCGCTCTCTGCCGCCCATATAGGTTTCGTCAATCTCGACAGGACCAGCAAACGGCGAATCATCGCTTTCCCACGCCTTACGTATGCGCTGGAGCATGAACCATGCGGTTTTCTGCGGGACGCCTATGTCGCGGTGCAACTTCATGCTCGATACGCCCTTGAGGCTTGTCAGGTGCAGGTAGATCGCGAATACCCACTTGCGCAGGGGGAGATGCGAACCGCCCATGACAGTTCCGGTCTTGACCGAGAAGTAGGCGCGGCAATCGGAGCAGCGATAAGGCATGTCGTTATGGCCTGCATCGTGAGTGCGGACGCTCCCGCACTTAGGGCAATAGCGACCATCGGGCCAAACGCGCGCCTCGAACCATTCCCGTGCGCTTTCCTCGGTCGGGAACATGTCGGCAAGGGCCATGAGGCTAATGCCTTCGCGGTCTGATTTTCCGGGTGATTTGTGTGCCATAAGCTATCTCCTTGCTACCCCGCTAATATAGGGGTTCACTGCCAGATTGTCAAGAGATAGTTATAAGCCCCTTAATTTTCATCCTGCCTTTGCGGTGTTCCCTTGCATTCTGTCAGGGAATTCTTGCCGTTCTTTTAGCGGCGCAGCATAAGGAGGAAGTCAGCGCAATTCAATCGCGCCAACGGAGACGCTCGTGGCGAATAAAAATATGGAATATCAGCGATTAACGGATGTCATGCGCCAGCTTGCACTGGAGGCTGGCGAACGTATCATGGAAATATTTAATTCCGATGATTTTGATGTCCGTTCGAAATCGGATACCAGCCCAGTGACAATTGCAGACGAAGCTGCCGATACGCTTATTTCAGCAGGACTGGCCGAGGCGTTTCCGGATGTTGTGCTGATAACCGAGGAACAATCGGCATCTCATACCCAATTGGCGGACACATTTCTGATTGTCGATCCGCTGGACGGAACTAAGGAGTTTATCAAGCGACGTGGCGACTTCACGGTAAATATCGCATACGTGGAATGTGGCGTTCCGGTACGCGGGGTTGTTTGGGCGCCCGCTAAAAAACGGTTATTTTACACGAATGCCGACGGCGTGTCGGTTGAAGAAACAGGTGAATATGACGTGGCCAACATCGGTTCGCTTCATGCATTGAAAGTGTCCAGGCCTGACAATCAGGCGCTGTTGGTCGTGGCCTCAAAATCGCATCGCGACCAGGCGACGGACGACTATATTTCGAAATATGCAACAGCAGACCTGAAAAGCGCCGGGTCATCGTTAAAGTTTTGTTTGGTGGCAACAGGCGAGGCAGACATCTATCCGCGTCTCGGTCGCACTATGGAATGGGACACCGCGGCGGGCCATGCTGTATTGAAAAGCGCTGGCGGTAATGTCGTTCGGTTTGATGATCACACGCCGCTGCGCTACGGGAAGCCCGGATACGAAAATCCATTTTTCATCGCATTCGCGCCAGGCGTCGAACTGAAGGCGGTCAGATGAATGTCCTGATCGTGATTCCTGCGCGCCATGCTTCAACCCGTTACCCGGGCAAACCTTTGGTGCCCCTGACCGGTGCCGATGGTGAGGCGCGCAGCTTGATCCGGCGCACTTGGGATGCCGCGCAAAAAGTTAACGATATTGCCCGTGTTGTGGTGGCAACCGATGACGACCGAATTCGTGTCGCGGCCGAGGGGTTTGACGCCGATGTGGTGATGACTTCACCCAAATGCGGCAACGGAACCGAACGCTGCGCCGAGGCGGTAGCCAACCTTGGTGGTGGTTATGACATCGTGGTGAACTTGCAAGGCGATGCGCCTTTGACGCCGGCCTGGTTTATTGAAGATCTAGTGGCAGGGCTCTCCGCCCATCTAACAACCGACATAGCAACACCCGTGCTTCGCTGTGACGGGCGCTCGCTGAATGGGTTTCTTGAAGATCGGCGCGAAGGTCGCGTCGGCGGCACCACGGTTGTTTTCGACATCGACAGCAAGGCGCTTTATTTTTCCAAGGAAGTCATCCCTTACGTTGGTCAATCTTACGCAGATTCCGAAACGACGCCGGTGTTCCACCACGTTGGTATTTATGCCTTTCGGCCGTCAGCGCTGGCAGCTTACCCGCATTGGCCAGTCGGGCCGCTGGAGGCAGTCGAAGGATTGGAGCAGCTTCGATTCCTGGAACAAGGGCGCGATATTCTTTGTGTCGAGGTCGACGCCCGCGATCGCCAGTTTTGGGAGCTGAACAATCCCGAAGACGTATCCCGGCTGGAAGCGATGATGGCCGAGATGGGAGTGAAGTGACTGGCCTGACCGTCAGCGTTGTTGTTGTTAGCCGCGGGCGTCCAAAGCTCATACAATTATGCCTAAAGGCAATATCCCAACTGCGCTATGACAATTTTGAACTGATCGTCGTGGCGGATAGGGCGGGATTGGCTGCGCTCAAGGCGTCGGACCTTGTGGATACGGCCAAGGCGGTTCATTTCGAAGAACCCAACATCGCGACCGCCCGAAACCTCGGAATTGCACAGGCTGCAGGGGAAATTGTTGCATTTGTGGATATGACGCGGTACCGGAGCCCGGGTGGCTGCATCATCTGGCCGCGGCGTTTGAGGACCAAGATATTGCAGCCGCAGGCGGGTATGTGCGTGGCCGCAATGGCATTTCATTTCAGTATTCAGGAGAGATGGTGGATGCGTTTGGTGCATCTACACCGTTTCGGCATTTAAGTGATGCTACGATTGTCATTACAGGCACGCCCAAGCAGGCGATCAAGACCATCGGGACAAACTGCGCATTCAGGCGCGACGTGTTTACCAAGCTGGGCGGGTTCGATGCAGCGTTTGCTTATTATCTGGATGAGACTGAATTTAATATCCGATTAGCTAAAGCCGGATTGCAAACGGCGATCGTGCCCAAGGCGCAGGTGCATCATTGTCGCGCAGCGTCCGTGCATCGCACGGCCAATGGCATGCCGCGCAACCTGTTCCAAATTGGCGTGAGCGTTGCAGCGTTGCTGCGTATACATGCGCCCGACACAAATCACGAATTGCCAATTTTTCAGGCGCAGGTCGCGCAGAGGAAACGCCTGCTTGGTTTCATGGTTACGGGTGCCTGCGAACCGCACGATGTCAAGCGATTACTGAAGACATTTGACGCAGGTGTGGCTGATTGTCGCTCAAGATCGATATCGCCGCCGGCAAAGATCACTGGCAGTGCCAAAAAATTCATTCAAATTTGCCGAGGCGGCATTAGTCGGCCGCACAAGATCGTTTCAGGATACAGGATTCACCAGAAGACACTTCGCCAGAATGCAAGGGCCGAAGTGTTGTCCGGCGCCGTGGTGTCGCTCTATGTTTTCAGTCGGACAGCTTTGTTCCACCGGGTCCGGTTTCATCCAGACGGTTATTGGGAACAACGCCATGGATTATTTGGGCGGTCAAACAGATCTGAACCAGTTTTCAAGATCATGACATTGACCAAAAGGGTCGAAAAAGAAGATATTCGTGTTGCAGCTGTGCGGCATCTGTAGGATTTGCAATTTACAAAGCGTGACGACCATAATTATTGTGTTAGAAATTCACCCAATAGACACATTTGCCTGACATTCGAGCAGAAGTGTCGGTAGTGCCCCAGGGCGTGGTGTAAATTGTTCTCCGGCTGGGTGTTGAGCCGGTTTACAGGGCGGCGATTTTCGCCGGGTCGATGGTGGTATCCTCGCAGATGGCGGCGACGGTTTCCAGCGTCATGTAACGACGTGTGACTGCCCATTCGTCGTTCTGCTCCAGCATAAGTGCGCCGACGAGGCGTCTGATCGCGGCCTCGTTAGGGAAAATACCGACGACATTTGTTCGGCGCTTGATCTCTTTGTTGAGGCGTTCAAGCGGATTGGTGGAGTGTATTTGCCGCCAGTGAGCTTGCGGGAACGTCTTGTAGGCCAGCACGTCTTCCTCGGCGCGCAGCATCAGCTCGGCGAGCTTGGGATGACGCGGCTGGAAAGCCTCGATCAGCTTGGTCCAGTGTTCCTTCGAGTCTGCCAGCGTGTCCTGATCGAAGGCTGTTCTGAGCGCGGCCGTGACGATGGGACGGTCCTTCTTGCCGACGCAGGCCAGGGCATTGCGCATGAAGTGCACGCGACAGCGCTGGATCGTAGCACCCAGCACTTTGGCGGCGGCCCCCTTCAGGGCTTTATGTTCGTCAGCGATGATCAGCTTTACCCCGCGCAGGCCGCGATCGGCCAGAGCGCGCAGGAATTCGTCCCAGAACACCTCGGCTTCGCTGGGTTGGATGGCGATGCCCAGAACCTCGCGCCGCCCGTCGGTGTTGACCGCAACCGCCACTATGGCTGCCACGCTGACGATCCGTCCCGAACGCCGCACCTTGATGTAGGTGGCGTCCAGCCAGAGATAGGGCCATTCGCCCTCCAGTGGCCGGTCAAGGAAGGCGTCAACGCGTTCGTCGATCTCCACGCACAGGCGGGATACCTGGCTCTTGGAGACGCCCGTCATGCCCATGGTCTTGACCAGATCATCCACTGATCGCGTTGAGACGCCCTGAATGTAGGCTTCCTGGATCACCGCGGTCATTGCTTTCTCCGAGGCCCGGCGTGGTTCCGGAAACTCCGGGAAATACGTCCCCTTGCGCAGTTTCGGGATCTGAACATCAACGGTCCCGGCGCGGGTTTCCCATCGGCGCGGGCGATATCCGTTCCGGTGGTTCACCCGCCCGGCCGAGCGTTCATGCACCCCGGCACCGCACAGCTGATCCACATCCAGTGCCATCAACCGGTCGGCAACAAAACCCAGCATCTCGGCCAAAATCTGATGATCGGCGGTCTCGGAAAGAAGCGCCTTCAGCGCGGCGGTTTCTGATATCGTCTCCTTGGTCATGGGTGATCTCCTCGATCGGTAGGTCAGGTTGCAACCCAAACCCTACCGGAGAACGTCCATGGCCGCCCAGCAACCCGCGCGGACTTCGCCTGAGCTACGCGCGAGGCTCCACTCAGCCCGCGCTAACGTCGGAATTACACCACGTCCGGGGGCACTACCCGACAATGGAAGCGCCAAAAAAAAGAACACCGTAGTTTTACTGTAATTCGACACCCGGTTGCCCGGCTGCACCGGACGTTTGTGAAACACATTCTGGTGCCCGGACCCACAGCATACAATGACATCCGCGAGTCCCTCCGCACAGTATACAACGTGCCGTTGCCCAAAGCGAAGCCGGACGCTTCCTATGATGCAGATGCGCATCGTGCAGCTTTCTTGGCATTTACGGCTTTTGTGAAAGGAAATCTGGTCGGACAGACCAGTGTTCGAGTAGATGGCGCGTGGGCCTCACAATCAGAATTCTTGCGCGGAATGGCTCATTTTTTGTTGCCCACGCACATTTTTCGCGAAAGCGAATTGCCAGATGACTTGGCATATCTGGCTCTTCGAATTGAGCGCGACCCGCCGAAATTAAAGCAGCAGCAAGCAAGCGCACCGGTCGCGTTAGCTGAAATTTATGATGAGGACATCGAAACGGCAGTTCGGTCGGCTTACCAGCGCGACTATATGATGTTTGGATTTGGTCCGTGGCGCGAGCCCGCCTGAGCGTCAGGCAGCTTTAGACGATGGTGATTCGGTAAGAATAGCATGCAGCGCCGCCGGGTCAGAGTTGGCGCGAAGTTTTGCGCAAATCGAATTGTCGCGCATGGTGCGCGATACCAATGCCAAAGCCTTCAGATGCTCGACACCGGCATCCTCAGGGGCAAACAATGCAAAGATCAAATCCACCGGTTGACGATCCGCCGCATCAAACTCAAGCGCGTTTTCAAGACGGATGAACGCCCCGGAAACGCCGTCCAGCCCAGATATACGTGCGTGCGGAAGTGCAACACCATGCCCCACGCCTGTCGGGCCGAGGTTTTCACGTTCCAATAAAGCGTCGACCGTGTCTTCAAGACTTAGTCCAAATTCAGAGGCCGCGATGTCACCAAGGTCGAGAAACAGACGTTTCTTGCTGGTAACCCTGCCCGCGACTTTCACGGCAGACGATTTCAGAATGCTAGAAAGTTCCATTGTCAGATGCTTCTTTTTGCGGTCCCAGGGGGTCAACGACTAAGTTACGTTATTGGGGTCAATCCATCCGATATTTCCATCATCGCGCCGGTACACGACGTTGATTCCCTTATTTCCCTCGTTGCGGAAAACCAACACAGGCGCTCCTGCCAGCTCCATATGCATCACCGCCTCTCCGACGGAAATAGAAGGAATCTTGGCTTCCATCTCGGCTATTATCATTGGTTGGAGCGATTCGGGCTCGGCACCGTCCACCGCTTCCGACGCGGCGAGGATATAGGCGGCGGCGGCAGAATGTTCAACTGGTTGTTCACGGTTTCTGTGATGATCTTTTAAACGGCGCTTGTAGCGGCGAAGCTGCTTTTCCATTTTTTCGTTGCATTTGTCAAAAGCGGCATAGATCTCATTGTCGTGAGCTTTCGCCTGCGACGTTAATCCGGTGGACAAGTGCACCGTCGCTTCACAGACAAATTCATGGGCGTTTCTGGAAAATATCACGACGGCGTCGGTCGGACGTTCCGCATATTTTCTGACAACAGCGCTAAGTTCGGTTTTGACATGGCTTTGCAAAGCATTTCCGATGTCGATTTGTTTGCCAGTGATTTGGTACCGCATCACGCCTCCCTAGATTGTCATTCACTTAAGCTCGCGCACGACGGAGCAACCGCGCAGCTGGTATCTAAGTTTTGCAGGGTTCCTTCGGCCCGAATAAGGCGGGCGGGTTCGGGCGAAGACAGATTGATGCTGCCGCTCGAACGATGAAGATGTGATCATGCATTGAATCCATTTGGCTGCGACTCAGGGGCACTGTCAACTCAAACCGGAATTCCAAAAGAATATTCAAGATATTCGAAAACTTTGGCCCAGGTAGACGCGGCGCACATTCTCGTCGCGAACCACTTCTTCGGCTGTGCCGCTCATCAAAACTTCACCATTATGCAAAATGTATGCGCGGTCTACGATATCAAGTGTTTCGCGCACATTGTGATCGGTGATCAAAACCCCAATGCCGCGCGTTTTCAAGTCGACGACCAGCGATCGGATCTCGCTCACTGCAATCGGGTCAACGCCTGCAAATGGCTCATCCAGCAGTACGTATTTTGGCGTCGCTGCCAGGCAACGGGCGATTTCCACGCGCCGACGCTCGCCGCCCGACAATGAAAGCGCCGAAGCCCGGCGCAAATGTGTGATTGAAAATTCTGACAACAGTTCTTCCAGCCGTTCTTTGCATCTGCTCCTGTCCGAAATCGATATCTCAAGAATCGCCAGAATATTATTTTCGACCGAGAGTCCCCGGAAGATTGACATTTCCTGCGGCAGATAGCCGATGCCAAACTTTGCTCGTCGGTACATCGGCAGCAAAGTCACGTCGCGACCGTCAAGGATAACTTGGCCGGCTTCAGGCGTTACAAGTCCGGCGATCGAATAGAAACAGGTTGTTTTTCCAGACCCATTTGGCCCCAATAGCCCAACCACCTCGCCACGGTCCAAACCTAAGCTAACATCACGAATAATCACCCGTTTGCGATAACTTTTGCGCAGATTCGTCACGCGCAAACCGGCATTACCGTCTTTCAAAACAAGTCTGGTCATCAGTTTCCGCCTGCTTGCAGAATTGTGCGAACACGTCCTTCCAAAGTTGCCACGCCACTGTTCAGATTAACGATCATCTTATCTGCGGAAAGCGCGTTCTGGCCCTGGGTCAGGATGACCCCGCCAGTCAGCACGATGATGCCAGTGTCGATGGTATACTCGGCTTCGCCCGCCTCGGCGGCTTCTGCGCCGTTTACCAGCGTAACGCCACCACTAGCCAAAAGTCGCAATATCCTGCCCGTCACATTGCCTTCTGACGCAGCATATTCAACCCGAACTTTACTTGCAGAGAGGCGCATTTCACCCTGCCCGATCAAGACATTACCGGTGAATGTTGCCGAGCCGTCACCCTGGTTAACGCTTAGTTGATCAGCGGCAATCACGACCGGAAGCGACGTGTCCTGCAAAAGGCCGCCAAACGGCACTTGAGCACCTTGTGCAAATGCGTCGGTCGCCGCAGCGGCAATGAACGCCACCGCAATCAATAATTTGTGTAAGGTCATTGCCTGCAATGTCCTGTTACTGCTTAGGATCATATATCAGCTTCACACCCATCTTGAAAACAAGATCGTATGTGTTTTTTGAGTCTTGATCGGAAATTCGCCGCAGTACCATTTGTCCGGCTGTGATTTGGCCCAGGGGTCCGCTAGCGGTAATCGTACCGCCAGTGAAAATTTCTGTTACGGTTAAGTTGGTGACAATCCGATCTGTCTGAATGCGGTAACCGCTCGAGGTTTCAAGCACGACGTCATCCACCAGTTCGGCAGTTCTGGCTACTGAATCAATATTTCCGAACCGTGCTGTGATCTCTATCTCGATGCCGTCCGGTGTTACGATCGACGCCCGTAAATCTTCGGCGGACATACCCTCTGATCCATCCAACTGCGGTTTGGCACTGGCGGCAGCGACTGTAATTGCGGAGCCGTCGATTGTAACACCGGAAAATGTTGGGCCGCCGATTTTTTGTTCGCGTGCAAGTTCTTCTACATCAATGCTGGCAAACCGAATCGGCTGACCTGGATCGATGGCTCGGGACACCAGAAACAGAGTGGCAAGTACGCTCAGTGCAATCAACGGTAGCGTGATTTTCAGCAAAGATATCAAGCGGGAATAGGCGTCCTGGTAGTTGGCCATACCCCTAAACCACACCCGCCCGCAGGCAGTCGTGTATGTGCAATATTCCAACAGCACGCAGTGATTTGTCCGCGTCCACCACCAACAGGCAGGTAATCTCGTTTTCGTTCATCAACGCAACTGCTTTCTCAGCAAGTGCATCTGGACTGATTGTGCGCGGACTGCCGGTCATGACTTTTTCAACAGTGAGCTCAAGCAATCCATCCATGTGACGACGAAGGTCGCCATCGGTGACGATGCCGACCAAATTACCATTTTCGGCGGCGACGCCGACGACACCAAAACCTTTTTGGCTAATTTCCAGCAAAGCGTCGCTCATCGCTGTGCCGATTGGCACCATCGGCAGGTCGGTGTGCATCAAGTCACCGACCTTGGACAATCGCGCTCCGATCTTGCCGCCGGGGTGGAAATCCCGATACCGTTCAGCAGTGAAATTGCGATGTTCCATCAGCGCTATTGCCAGCGCGTCACCAAGTGCAAGGGTCATTGTGGTCGACGTTGTCGGTGCCAGACCCATGGGGCAAACTTCGCGCGCCTTAGGCAACAGGATTGCAACATCTGCCTGCCGGATCAATGTGCTGTCGGCAACGCCTGCAACACCGATCATCGGGATGCCAAAGCGACGGGTGTAGGCAATCACGTCCGCCAACTCGGGCGTTTCGCCGGAATTGGACAGGACCAGGGCCACATCGTCACGGGTCAACATCCCGAGATCGCCATGGCTGGCCTCAGCCGGATGCACGAAACTGGCAGGCGTGCCGGTGCTGGCCAACGTCGCTGCGATCTTGCGCGCGATATGACCAGACTTGCCCATACCAGATACAATTACCCGCCCTTTGGCGCTAAACATAAGTTGGGCCGCCGCGGCAAAGCTGTCACCGATGCTGTCGGCCAGCAGGTGCAAGGCTTCGGCTTCGCGTGATATTACCCGACGGCCAGAACCCAGGATCGTGTCATTTTTCATGTTCACCGCAGTTTCTCTAATGCGCGAATATGTCAATTTCCGGCCACCCGGCCAAATCCATCCGTGCGCGACTTGGCAGAAATTCAAAGCAGGCTTGGGCCAATTCAGTGCGGCCTTCTCTGGCTAGGCGTGCGTCCAGTTTTTCCTTCAGACCGTGCAGGTATTTCACATCCGAGGCGGCATAGGTGAGCTGCGCCTCGGTTAGTGTTTCAGCGCCCCAATCGCTCATTTGCTCCTGCTTAGAGACATCAACATTCAACAGCTCGCCCAACAGGTTTTTCAGCCCATGACGGTCGGTATAGGTGCGCACAAGTTTGGACGCGATTTTGGTGCAGTATACTGGCGCAGCGAGCGTCCCGAAAGCGTACAAAAGTGCAGCGATATCGAACCGGCCGAAGTGAAACAGTTTCAAAACATCCGGGTCCGCCAGCATTCGGCATAAATTTGGAGCTTCGGTATGCCCCTGGGCGACCTGGACCAGATGCGCATCGTCGTCGCCACCGGATATCTGAACCAGACACAGCCGATCCCGATGCGGGTTCAGCCCCATTGTTTCGCAGTCGATGGCAACAACAGATCCCAGGTTCAGCCCGTCGGGCAGATCGTTCTGATAAAGATGGTTCGCCACGCTAGGTACGGTCCTTAATTCCTATCGCATTCGCCACCTGCGGCAATAGTGCCTTTAGCGCTTTTCCGCAACTCTGGTTGGCGCTCGTAGATCGAATCTTGCCGTCGCTGAATTTTAGATGACCCAAGGCAAGAAAATAAACGGATGAGTGAGCCAAACATGCCAATCATGATTCAAAAACTGCGCAATATAAATCTGCGCGGCCAGCCCGAACCAGATTGCCATTAGCAGCCCGAAACGCATGGCGCGGGTCAGCACAAACGATCGGCGGTGCGGTAAATCGGCGGCGCCCGAAAGCGCGCTACTGGTCCATAGTTTGGCATCACGGCCTGTTCGTGCGCGCAATACGGATACAGCATACAAGCGCCCGCTCCACCGTCTCAGGATGCTCAGTGAGACAACAATATAGGCGCCTTTCACCAGTGAAATTCCCAGTTGGAGTGTCTTGATTTGGTCGGCGAATAGTCCGCCAGTCCCGGCACGATCCCGTCAGCGAAAGCGATCAGGCCGCGCCCGGCAAATATCGGCAGCGCCAGAATAACGATGGTGGCGGCCAAAAACACGTAACCCCAGCCTGAATGACGAACAGCGCTTTTCACACGCCTGATTTCAAAAAGCGCCAAAGCGCGGGATTCAACGGCCTGATGTGCCAAAGCCATTGGCATATAGACCATGATCGCCATGAAAACCGCGACGCCGGCCAGCCCAAGCAGCGGTCCTACAAATGCCTGTTCATAACCTTTGCCAAACGAATTATCCCAGCCAGCCCACCAAGACAAAAGCCAGATCATCGAAAATGGCAGCGTTGCCAAAAGCAGGCTGATCGCTGCCAAGATTCCTTCTCGAATATTTTCAGCAAGCCCACCGACGGAGCGGCGAAATATGCCATTTCCCGGCACGCCAAGCACCTAGTTGGGCGACCAGGCGCTCAGGCCGATGCGCGCAAACGCGGCCGCGCGGGTCTGTCGCATCAGCCAACCCAACAAAACCAGCGACGTAGGCGGAGAAAGCGCCAAAAGTGTACCGATCACCAGATTTTGGATGCGAATGGTGTTGCGGGCGATAACGCCCCGTTTTTGCACGATCTGTGTGTCTGCCAAGGTCACGAGAATATCCCGGTCAATACATCACCTTCGGCCCGTTTAACGCGAAACCCCATGAGCGCGGCAACCGTGGCCGCAACGGCCGTTTGATCGATTGGACGGTCCAGGACGCGGTTTTTAACTATGCCGGTGCCAAAAATCAACGCCCAGATTTCATGGGCGGAACGACTGTTGAAATGGTGCTGGAACGGCACTGACTTCAATGGGTTGGAATCGCGCCCGCAATCAGGCGTGATCACAAAAACCGTGGTGTCGCGATAAAACGGATCAGCGTCCACTGCCGCGACGATCCGGGCGATGCCTTCGTCGATGACGGAAATGGCCCGCGTGTAATGCGACGCATTGCCCCAATGCACGTAATCCGGATCCTGGTAATTCACCATCAGCAAACGCGGCTGCAAGTCTTTCAGCGCGCGCAGCGACAGTTCAGTCAACAAGCGGTCGCCACGCGGATTCTTGAACCCGTCATCACCATAATGCGCGCGCCAGTTTTGCCAAAAGGTCTCGACTTCTGGGGATTGTTCGAGGGCGAAGGTCCGCTCGTCGACGTCTAGAAGATTTCGATACTGCTGATCAATTTTTGCCAACGCGCTTTCGTCCAGGCGGCCTTCGGCCAGAATTTCACGAAACTTGTGCAGCTTGAACCGGTGCAGGCTCAGCATCTCAGAGCGATAGTTAATGCCGTAATGTTCGTGCACGCCGTAGGTGAAAAACTCCTCTTGTGGGCGATCTTCGCCGTTGATCAGCAAAACCTGATGCGACGGCAAGTCATAGGCGTCGCGAAGGTATTCAAACAAGGTTGGTTCAGTCGGTTCCAACCGGTCAGACAGGAACCGGGATCCGGCGTCCCGATAGGCCAGATAGCGCCCGGTCAGGATGTTCAGTGTGCCCTCGGCGTGTGACGTATTCACCCCGTCGAGCTGCTCAATCCGCATGTCAGGGAACAACACGCCACGCGATGCCAAAACGTTTGTCAGGAAGGGCGCGAATGTACCGGATGGATCGATTGTTTCAAGGCGCCTGACACCGCCACCAAACCGAAGAATGACAACATTGGGCCCTTTGTATGCTGTCTTTGCACTGGCCGTGCCACCAACAACAGCAGCGGCCAGTCCCGCGCCAAGCCCGGCATTGAATGAACGCCGTGTAACCATTTGGCAATCCTTTCACCGTTCAGGTGCCCGTACTGAAATACATGGGTATGAATATCGAAGTCTCAAAGCGGCGTCGGCGATTCGCTGCCGATTGCTGGAAACAATGAAATGGGAGAATGGTGCCCAGGAGAGGACTCGAACCTCCACGTCCATACAGACACTAACACCTGAAGCTAGCGCGTCTACCAATCCGCCACCTGGGCAGGCGTCGTGAGGCCGCGAAATACTGGGCTCATCAGGAGCTGTCAACGGGAAACGGTAAAGTTTCGGGCAACTGAACTGGCTGATTTGGGCGTCAGTGGATTCCGCCACCTGGGCAGGCGTCGTGAGGCCGCGAAATACTGGGCTCATCAGGGGCTGTCAACGGGAAACGGTAAAGTTTCGGGCAACTGAACTGGCTGATTTGGGCGTTAGTGGATGGCGCAAACGGCAATCGAGCCGCCAGCGAAAAGACTTGTGTGGGCAGTGGGGCCTTAGTAAACCAGTGTCGGCAATGGCCATCGGGAAATCAGCCATGACAAAACTGGTCACCATTTACGGCGGATCCGGATTTGTGGGTCGCTATATCGCGCAGCGAATGGCGCGGGAAGGCTGGCGCGTTCGTGTGGCGGTCCGGTACCCGAACTTGGCGATGCAAGTCAAACCGTATGGCGACGTTGGGCAGGTGGAACCGGTGTTCTGTAATATCCGCGATGACGCATCGGTTCGATCGGCGATGACAGGTGCTGACGCGGTGGTGAACTGTGTCGGGGTACTGAATGCGCACAGGCGCAACAGTTTTGACGCCGTGCAGCATGTCGGCGCTGAACGCATCGCCCGGATCGCAACAGATGAGGGTGTCGGCCAGCTGGTGCACATTTCGGCAATCGGAGCGGATCGCTACAGCAACAGCGAATATGCTCGCACAAAAGCACAGGGAGAGGCTGCTGTGCAGGCAAGTTTTCCGGGCGCGGTGATACTGCGGCCTGCGGTTATTTTCGGGCCGGAAGACCAGTTATTTAACAAGTTCGCCAAGATGACGCGGTTCGGTCCGGTCCTGCCGATTGTCGGCGGCACGACCAGGTTTCAGCCGGTTTATGTGGAAGATGTTGCACAGGCGGCGGTGAAGGCTGTACTGGGGCTTGCGAAGCCAGGCGTGTACGAACTTGGCGGGCCGGTTGTAAGCACAATGACCGAGCTGATGGAGCAGATGCTTGGCGTCATCAAGCGCCGACGGTTGGTCATGGACCTTCCGTTCTGGGTTGGCTCAACAATTGGCTGGGTGTTTGACGCGATGCAGCGTGTTACGTTTGGGTTGGTGACCAACGATATTCTGACGCGCGATCAGGTGAGAAACCTGCGCAATGATTCTGTGGTTTCGCCGGGTGCCAGGACATTATCTGACCTGGGTATCAGTCCGGTCGCTTCAGACGCGGTTCTTGGGGATTATCTATGGCCCTATCGGCCATCGGGGCAGTATTCGTCAATCAAGGATTCTGCCAAGAATTTAAAAGCCTAGCCATAGGCGATCCATAGCAGGATCAGCCCCAGGATTACCCGGTAGGCAACATATGGCGTGAAGCTTATGGTGCGCAGAATGCGCATCATCAGCGACAAGGCCAGCAATGCCGCAGCAAAGGCAAATACGGCTGCGATGGCACCATCCCGTGCGGCGGCGAGATTGGCTGTTGCGATCACATCGACACCCAACAGCGCGCCCGAGGCGGTAATGGTCGGGATTGACATGAGCATGGCAATGCGTGCGGCGTCATGGCGGGTGTAGCCAAGGGTTCGGGCTGCGGTGATCGTAATGCCCGAACGAGAGGTGCCGGGGATCAGGGCGAGGGCCTGCCAAACGCCGATAATCACGGCGTCTTTCAAAGTCCAGTCCGATGTGGTTTTCGGTGATGGTTCGTGGCGGTCGGCCCAGTAAAGTACCAGTCCAAATATCAGCATTGCCCAGCCTATCACAGCGACCGATCGCATGGCGTCATCAAGCCCGGCGAGCTTCAGGATCAACCCGGCCAGAACCACCGGGATCGTCGCAACGATCAACAAGAACGCGAGCCTCGAGCCTGGGGTGTCGATACGGCCGGACAACAGCCGCGGCAGGCCGGACAGGCCCAGCGACACATCTCGCCAGAAATATAAAATGACCGCAAGAAGCGTGCCAACATGGACGGCAACTTCGATCACTTGGCCCTGGTCGTCCAGCCCGGTCAGTTTTGGCAATAGAATCAGGTGGGCAGAGGACGAAATTGGCAGAAATTCTGTGATGCCCTGAATTACAGCCAAAAGAAAAAGGTGGAGCAGTGACATACATTTGGCCTAAGTTATTCTCTGTGCTCACCCTAACTTGCGGATTTTATTTGAGAAGAATTGATTTAGGTAAGTGACTATGCCATATAAACGCGTCGCAGAGATAGATTGGGCGTTAGACAGCTATACAGTGGCAATTTTAGGTCATAAATTCTGCCTTTTCTTTTTTTCAACCGCGACTTAAAAAAGCAGTGTGAGAGTCAGGCTGGGAGGCTGGGCGAATGGCTAAGGAGCCGATGCTGAAATTTGTGACTCTGGATCGCGTTATGCCGGACAAACGTGCGGCCAGTGTGCGTGGTGAGGATTTCAGTGAAATTTATTCTGAGTACACAGACCACAAGGCCGCCGAGCAGGCCGGCCGGTGCAGCCAATGCGGGGTGCCGTATTGTCAGAACCACTGTCCGCTGCACAACAACATTCCCGACTGGTTGCTGATGACCGCCACCGGGCGCCTGCGCGAGGCCTATGACCTGGCCCAGGCCACCAACACGTTTCCGGAAATTTGCGGGCGGATCTGCCCGCAGGACCGGCTGTGCGAGGGCAATTGCGTGATCGAACTGGCCGGCCACGGCACCGTCACCATCGGCAGCGTCGAAAAGTACATCACCGATACGGCTTGGGAAAAGGGTTGGATATTGCCGGTCACGCCCGCCGTCGAACGCGGCGAAAGCGTGGGCATTATCGGGGCCGGGCCGGGAGGACTGGCGGCGGCTGACGTGCTGCGACGGGCCGGTGTTCAGGTGACCGTCTATGACCGCCATGATCGCGCCGGCGGGTTAATGACCTATGGCATTCCGAACTTCAAGCTGGAGAAAGAAGTGGTGATGCGCCGCATCGATCAGCTGGAGAAGGGCGGGGTCGAAATTGTGCTGAACTGCGAGGTTGGCGAAGACATAAGTTTCGCCGATCTGCGCAGCAAGCATGACGCGGTTCTGATTGCCACGGGCGTGTATAAATCCAATGATTTCAAAGCCCCTGGCAGTGGCGCGAGCGGTATTGTGCGCGCCATAGACTATCTGATCGCGAGCAACCGCAAGAGCTTTGGCGACGCCGTCGAGGACTTTGACAGCGGCAAGCTGAACGCCGGCAAAAAGCGGGTGGTGGTGATCGGCGGCGGTGACACGGCGATGGACTGTGTGCGCACCGCTATCCGGCAAGGTGCAACCAGCGTCAAATGCCTGTACCGACGCGACCGGGCTAACATGCCGGGCAGCCAGAACGAGGTTCGCAATGCCGAGGAAGAAGGCGTGGAGTTTGTCTGGCTGACCGCACCCAAGGGGTTCACCGGCGGCGATCAGGTTGCGGGCGTCATGGTGCAAAAGATGCGCCTTGGCGCGCCGGATGCAAGCGGGCGGCAGACGCCGGAAGTCATTGAAGGTGCCGACTATGTCGAGCCGGCCGATCTGGTGATCAAGGCGCTGGGGTTTTCACCGGAAGACCTGCAGGAATTGTGGAGCGTCCCAGAGATCGAAGTGACCGACTGGATGACCATCAAGGCGCATTATCTCAGCCACCAGACCAGCCTTGAAGGGATCTATGCCTGCGGCGATATTCAGCGCGGCGCAAGTCTGGTTGTGTGGGCGATCCGGGACGGGCGCGAAGCGGCGGATGCAATGCTGGATTATCTGGAACAAGGGGCGCAGGTGGCAGCGGAATAGAGAATATGGCGAGTTCTTTAAACTCTTTAAACATTTCAAGAGGCCCGGTTTAAAGTCTTTAAAGAAAATCCGGCGCTTGGCCGTAATGGACGACAGACAGAGATGCTGAACTATCTGGTAAATAAAGGATTAACGCAATGGCGGACAGAACAGGGCGGTGCATGTGCGGGGCGGTGACATTCAGTGCTGTGGACATGAAAGATGAATTTTCAATCTGTCATTGCAAACAGTGCCAGCGCTGGGTTGGCGCGGCTTATCGGGGGGTGTCGGTTGCGACGGAGAAACTGGAAATAACTGGGCGGGAAAACATCAGAGTATACGCCAGTTCTAATTTTGCCGAGCGGGCCAATTGCAAGATCTGCGGATCGGCGATCTGGTGGCGGCTGACGGCTGGGCCATACGTTGGCAACACGAGCATTCCGGTTGGCTCGCTGGACGACACCGACGGGTTGGTTCTGAGTAGAGAGTTGTACGTTGACTACAAAAACAGCACCAATGAGCTGCCGGAGGACTGGGAAAAATTGACGTCCGCCGATGTTAACAAAATCACCGCTGCATTTGGGGACGGGGATGCAATATGACAAAGTATGACGCAAACTGGGCAGCCGCTGAGGCCGCCAAGCGCAAGTGGATGGCCGAATATTCGATGTTCCGCGAAGAGCACGAGCACGCATCCTGCGGAGTCGGGCTGGTAGTATCGGTGACTGGCAAGAAAAGCCGCCAAGTCGTGGAACACGGGATTACCGCGCTGAAGGCGGTCTGGCACCGGGGCGCGGTGGATGCCGATGGCAAGACCGGCGACGGCGCCGGCATTCACGTGCAAATCCCGGTACGGTTTTTCTATGACCAGATCGACCGCACCGGTCACGCGCCGCGCAAGGGCGAGCTGATCGCCGTTGGTCAGGTGTTCTTGCCGCGCACCGATTTTGGTGCTCAGGAGACTTGCCGGACCATCGTGGAAAGCGAAGTTCTGCGCATGGGCTATTACATATACGGCTGGCGGCATGTGCCGGTGAACGTGCATGTGCTGGGCGAAAAGGCCAACGCGACCCGGCCCGAAATTGAGCAGATCCTGATTTCCAATTCCAAGAGTGTCGATGAGGAAACCTTTGAGCGTGAACTTTACGTGATTCGGCGGCGCATCGAAAAGGCCGCCGCCGCGGCGCAGGTGCCGAGCCTTTACATCTGTTCGCTGAGCTGCCGGTCGGTGATTTACAAGGGCATGATGCTGGCCGAACAGGTGGCGGATTTTTACTCAGACTTGCAGAACGAGCGGTTCATCAGCGCGTTCGCGATTTACCACCAGCGCTATTCGACTAATACGTTCCCGCAATGGTGGCTGGCGCAGCCGTTCCGGATGCTGGCGCATAACGGTGAGATCAACACCCTGAAGGGCAATCTGAACTGGATGAAGAGCCATGAAATACGCATGGCAAGCGCGGCGTTTGGTGATCTGGCCGAGGATATTAAGCCCATTGTAGCGCAAGGATCGAGCGATTCCGCCGCGTTAGACGCTGTTTTCGAGGTTTTGGTGCGGGCCGGACGGTCAGCCCCGATGGCCAAGACCATGATGGTTCCCGAAAGCTGGTCCAAGCAGGCGGTGGAGCTGCCGCAGGCCTGGCGCGACATGTATTCGTATTGCAACTCGGTGATGGAGCCGTGGGACGGGCCAGCGGCGCTGGCGATGACCGACGGGCGCTGGGTGTGCGCCGGGATGGACCGCAGCGGTCTGCGCCCGATGCGTTACGTGGTGACCGGCGACGGGCTGGTGATGGCCGGTTCCGAGACCGGGATGGTGCCGGTTGACGAGGCGAGCGTGGTTGAAAAGGGTGCGCTGGGTCCGGGGCAGATGCTGGCCGTGGACATGAAAAAGGGCCGGATGTTTCACGATACCGAGATCAAGGACAAGCTGGCGCGCGCGCTGCCGTTTGGCGATTGGGTTGGCAAGATCAACAATCTGGACGACGAGCTGTCAGGCGTGCGCGAGGTTGCGAAATATTCCGCCGCAGAGCTGCGAAAGCGGCAGATGGCCGCCGGCTACACGCTGGAAGAGCTGGAGCAGATTCTGGCGCCGATGGCCGAGGATGGCAAAGAGTGGGTGGCAAGCATGGGCGACGACACGCCGCCAGCTGTGCTGTCGGGCATCTACCGGCCGCTCAGCCATTTCTTCCGGCAAAATTTCAGCCAGATTACCAACCCGCCGATCGACTCTTTGCGCGAATACCGGGTGATGAGCCTGAAAACCCGGTTCGGGAATCTCAAGAACGTGCTGGATGAACACAGCAGCCAGACCGAGATTCTGGTGTTGGAAAGCCCGTTTGTGGGCAATGCACAGTTTGACCTGCTGGTTGAGAATTTCGTCGCGCCAATGGCCGAAATCGACTGTTGTATTGATGCCGGCGGCGGGCCGGGGGCATTGCTGGACGGTTTGACGCGGATCCGGGCAGAGGCCGAGGATGCGGTGCGCTCGGGCGCCGGGCATCTGGTGCTGAGCGATCATCGCCAAGGCGAGGGGCGGATTGCCATGCCGATGATACTGGCGACCAGCGCGGTGCACTGCTGGTTGACGCGAAAAGGGCTGCGGACCTTCAGTTCGCTGAACGTGCGGTCGGCGGAATGCGTGGACGCGCACTATTTTGCAGTGCTGATCGGCTGCGGGGCGACGGTGGTGAACGCCTATCTGGCCGAGGATTCAATCGCTGATCGGATCGGGCGGGGCTTGCTGGACGGGTCATTGACCGAAAATATTGCGCGTTACCGTATGGCGATTGATCAGGGGCTGCTGAAGATCATGGCGAAGATGGGGATTTCGGTGGTGTCGTCGTATCGGGGCGGGCTGAACTTTGAGGCGGTGGGTCTGAGCCGGGCGCTGGTGGCGGAGTATTTTCCGGGGATGCACAGCCGGATCTCGGGGATCGGGCTGAAGGGCATTCAGCACAATCTAGAGGCTGTGCACCGGCTGGGCTGGCAGGGCGCATCGGACGTGTTGCCGGTGGGCGGGTTTTACAAATCCCGCAAGTCGGGTGAGACCCACGCCTGGGAAGCCCAGGCGATGCATATGATGCAGGCGGCGTGCGCGCGGGCAAGTATTGAGATGTGGAAGCAGTATTCGGCGAAAATGCGAGCCAGTCCGCCGATCCATCTGCGTGATTTGCTGGATTTCAAACCGATCGGCAATGCGGTGCAGATCGAAGAGGTGGAAAGCATCACCTCGATCCGCAAACGGTTTGTGACGCCGGGGATGAGCCTGGGAGCGCTGAGCCCGGAGGCGCACAAGACGCTGAACGTGGCGATGAACCGCATCGGCGCCAAGTCTGATTCAGGTGAGGGCGGCGAGGATCCGGCGAATTTCCACCCCGAGCCCAATGGCGACAATCCGAGCGCCAAGATCAAGCAGGTGGCATCGGGGCGCTTTGGCGTCAATGCCGAATACCTGAACCAGTGCGAGGAACTGGAAATCAAGGTGGCGCAAGGCGCCAAGCCCGGCGAGGGCGGGCAACTGCCGGGCATGAAAGTCACCGAGCTGATTGCGCGGCTGCGTCATTCGACGCCCGGTGTGAGCTTGATCAGCCCGCCGCCGCATCACGATATTTACTCGATCGAGGATCTGGCGCAGCTGATATATGACCTGAAACAGATCAATCCGCGCGCCAAGGTCACAGTAAAACTGGTGGCGGCAAGCGGTGTCGGCACGATTGCCGCCGGGGTGGCCAAGGCCAAGGCCGATGTGATCCTGATTTCCGGGCACAACGGCGGCACCGGGGCGAGCGCAGCGACCAGCATCAAATACGCCGGCCTGCCTTGGGAGATGGGGCTGACCGAGACCCATCAGGTGCTGGCGATGAACAACCTGCGTGACCGGGTGACGTTGCGCACCGATGGCGGACTGCGCACCGGACGCGACATTGTGATGGCGGCGATGATGGGCGCCGAGGAATACGGCATCGGCACCGCGGCGCTAATCTCGATGGGCTGCATCATGGTGCGGCAATGTCAATCCAACACCTGCCCGGTGGGGGTTTGCACCCAGGACGAACGCTTGCGTGACAAGTTCACCGGCACCGCCGACAAGGTGGTGAACCTGATCACCTTCTATGCGCAGGAAGTGCGGGAAATTCTGGCGTCGTTGGGCGCGCGGTCAATGGATGACGTGATCGGGCGGGCCGACCTGCTGACCCAGGTCAGCCGCGGCTCGGACCATCTGGATGATCTGGACCTGAACCCGTTGCTGATCACCGTGGATGGTGCCGACCGGATCGTTTACGACCGGTCGCGTCCGCGCAATTCGGTTGCCAAAACGCTGGACGCGCAGATCGTGGTCGACGCAGAGCGGTTTCTGCAGGACCGCGAGAAGATGCAGTTATCTTACGCGGTTCAGAACACGCACCGGACGATCGGCGCGCGCACCTCCAGCGAAATTGTTCGCCGCTTCGGGATGCGCAACGACTTGCAGCGCGATCATCTGACGGTGAAACTGACCGGCTCGGCCGGCCAATCGCTGGGGGCATTCGCGGCGCCGGGCCTGAAACTGGAAGTGTCAGGGGACGCAAATGACTATGTCGGCAAGGGTCTGAGCGGCGGTTTGATCGTGGTTCGCCCGTCGATGGATTCCCGTCTGGTGGCGTCAGAAAATACCATTATCGGCAATACGGTTCTGTATGGCGCGACCGATGGGTATTTGTTTGCCGCGGGGCGCGCCGGTGAGCGGTTTGCGGTGCGAAACTCTGGCGCGAAGGTGGTTGTTGAGGGCTGTGGCAGCAACGGCTGCGAATACATGACCGGCGGCGTGGCGGTTATTCTTGGACGCATCGGCGCGAATTTCGGCGCCGGGATGACCGGTGGCATGGCCTATCTTTACGACCCCGACGGGCTGGCTGCCGACATGATGAACATGGAGACGCTGGTCACCTGTCCGGTTTCGGTGCCTGAATGGGAGGGTGAACTGAAGGGATTGGTCAGCGCCCATGCCGCCGAGACCCAGAGCGCCAAGGCGGCCGACATTCTGAACAACTGGGAGGCGGAAAAGCGGTTTTTCATGCAGGTCTGCCCGAAAGAGATGCTGGTGCATCTGGCGCATCCTCTGGAGCTGGAGGTCGGGGCGATTCCGGCGGAGTAGTCGAAAATGTCATTATTGCCCTGTGCATCGGCACGGGCGTTGCGCGTCCTTTGGACGCGCGGTGCCTCCGGCGGGGATATTTGGACTGCAAAGAAGAAAGTGTGCGCCGCCGCTGGTCCTTGACCAGGCGGGCAATTGCGTGGCTAAGGTGCGGCCGTGGCACGAGCAGCAAAAAAGCAACGCAGATCCAAGAAACGGACGCGAAAGAAGCAGCAGGCGCGATGGCGACTGCGTCTGGCCCGGTGGCTTGCGAAATGGGCGTCTCGGGCGGCATGGGTGGCTGGCGCCGCGCTGTTGCTGGCGGTGTTCGGCTACGGGCTATTTGATCCGCCGACGACGCCATATATGATTTCCGAAGCGCGGCGGTTGGGCAGCGTCGATCATCAATGGGTGGATTTGGAAGACATTGCCCCGGTCATGGCGCGATCTGTGGTGGCGGCGGAGGATGCCAATTATTGCCGGCACTGGGGGTTTGATATGGCGGCAATCCGGGATGCGTTGGATGTCGGCGCAGATCGCGGCGCCTCGACGATCAGCCAGCAGGTGGTGAAGAACGTGTATCTGTGGCAGGGCCGCAGCTGGGCGCGAAAGGCGCTGGAGGCGGTGATAACGCCAATGGTCGAGGCGGTCTGGACCAAGCGGCGGATTCTGGAGGTTTATCTGAACGTGGCGGAATTTGGCGAAGGCGTGTTTGGGGCTGAGGCCGCGGCGCGGGTCTATTTCCGGGTCGGCCCGGAGGCTTTGACGGCCGGCCAGGCGGCGCGACTGGCGGCGGTGCTGCCAAATCCGAAGGAACGCTCGGCGCGTTCGCCGTCGGCTTTTGTGCGCGGGCGGGCGCGGGCGGCGGCGCAAGGGGCTGCGACAATTCTTGCCGATGGCCGGTCTGCTTGTTTCGAGAGTTGAAACTGCGCCCGCTTCGCGCCATTGAGAGGCAAAGCCAAAGCAAGTGCGGTAAATAATGATCCGATTGTTCCATGTCCCGCTGTCGCCGTTCTGTCGCAAGGTGCGGCTGTCGCTGGCCGAGAAAAAGCTCGACGTCGAGCTGGTTGAGGAGCGGTACTGGGAACGGGACGCCGAATTCATGCGCCGCAATCCGGCCGGCAAAGTGCCGGTGCTGAAAATGGACGGCCGCACGATGGCAGAAAGCGCCGCGATTTGCGAGTATATCGAGGAACAGTACCCGGAACCGGCGCTGTTGCCACGCGATCCCGGTGAGCGGTTTGAGGCGCGCCGCCTAGTGTCGTGGTTTGACGATAAATTTCACCAGGAGGTCACGTCAAAACTGCTGTATGAGCGGATCAACAAAAAGCTGATGGGACTGGGGTATCCGGACAGCAAGAACGTCAAGACCGGAGCCCGGGCGATCAAGTTTCATCTGGATTATATGGGCGAGATTTTGGATCAGCGGCACTGGCTGGCGGGCGACGTGATGACGTTGGCGGATTTTGCTGCCGCCGCGCATTTGAGCGCGCTGGATTATCTCAGCGACGTGGACTGGGACCGCAATGCCCACGTCAAGGACTGGTATGCCAAGATCAAGTCGCGGCCGGCGTTTCGCAGCATACTTGCAGATCAGATTTCCGGATTTCCGCCGCCGGCGCATTATGCGGATCTGGATTTTTGAGCGTATAAGGCCGGTCAGGGGCTGTCGGCCTCGCTTGCCCACGATCGGGTCGGGGGCAATTCACCCTGAAAGTATTTTTGAACAGAAGAAGGCGGCGGTGTGTTGGAGACCCTGAAAGCGCGGCTCAAAAAGATCGCCCTGGCTGAGGGGTTTTGTGGCGTCGGGGTGACGCGCACCGATGCGGTGCCGGAGGCCGCCGGGCGGCTGCGGGCCTATGTGGGTGCCGGGTATCACGGGCAGATGCACTGGATGGCCGAGCGAATGGGCTGGCGGGGTGATCCGGCGGCATTGTGGCCGGAAGCGCGATCGGTGGTGATGCTGGCGGAGAGCTATACACCGGAGCATGATCCGTTGGCGGTGCTGGGTGCGCCTGAATGCGGCGCGATTTCGGTCTATGCGCAGAACCGCGATTATCATGATCTGGTCAAAAAGCGGCTGAAGCGGGTTGGGCGCTGGTTGCTGGAGCAGGTTGCGGGTGCAGAGATCAAGGTGTTCGTGGACACCGCGCCGGTGATGGAAAAGCCGCTGGCACAGGCAGCCGGGCTGGGCTGGCAGGGCAAGCACACTAATCTGGTCGGGCGCGATCTGGGCAGCTGGTTCTTTCTTGGGGCGATTTTCACCACGATTGAACTGCCGCCTGATGAACCGGAGGCTGACCATTGCGGCAACTGCCGGGCCTGCCTGGATGTGTGCCCGACACAGGCATTTGTGGCACCGTACCAGTTGGATGCGCGGCGCTGCATTTCTTATTTGACGATCGAACATCACGGGCCGGTGGACGTGGCGCTGCGCCCGCTGATGGGAAACCGTATCTTTGGCTGCGATGATTGTTTGGCCGCGTGCCCTTGGAATAAGTTTGCGGTTGCCGCGAGCGAGGTCAAATACGCGGCCCGCGATGATTTGCGCGCGCCGCCGTTGGCGGAGCTGGCGGCGCTGGACGACGCGGCGTTCCGGGTGAAGTTTTCCGGCAGCACGATCAAACGGATCGGGCGGAACCGGTTTGTGCGCAATGTGCTTTATGCAATTGGTAATTCAGGTAGCCCGGCGCTGCTGGATGCCGCAAAGCGCCTACTTGGTGATCCGGACCCGGTGGTGGCGGATGCGGCGGAGTGGGCGGTGGCGCAGTTGCAAGAGAGTTGAGGCATCTGCGGCGCCAAGATTAATTTTGATGCCGCTGGCAGGGATATTTATGCAAAGAAGAACAGGCAGTTGGGTGAGACGTGCGCCGCGTTAGCCTTGCGGGGTTGCGGCTTTGCCGATCCGGAATGCAGTAAGGGCCAGCGGAATGCCGACCGCAACGTTGTGCAGCGCATAAGGACCGATGCGGTTGCTGTCGACCAGGAAATGGATTTGCACGGCTTGGCCTGGAACGTCTCGAAACCGCACCCGGTATTCGACATCGTAGATCCGCATCGCCTGGTTCAGGGCTGTGCCGACCTGGTCACGGCTGTTCGGCGTGGTCGCGTCGGCGCCCCATTCGATGAGAACCGTGATCGCGCGGGCATTTTGCGCCACCTTAGCCTCGGACAGGCTGGTTTTGGTGATGGCGATCGGCAGCAGCGTCGGATCGCCGGTGTAATAGTAAAAGCTCAGCGCCACAGCCTCGGGCAGCGTTACGGCTGCGATCAGGGCGGGCAGAAACAGGCTGATACGGCGTTTTGGCATTGTGATTGACCCCGAAATGAAATTCAGATCGGAGCCTAACGCCGCATCCTTCGGGTTTCGTTAATAGGCGTTATCGGTCTGTCGGCGCGGGGTGGGATTTGGGTTCTCATCAGACTCGCCTATTATCGCGTCAGCTTTGAAGTTGGCCCAAGCGTGGAGATATTTTGTCGGCGGCGTTTCAAAAGCGGGGGCATTGAAATGTCAATGAAAGCAGTTGTGATCCGCGCACCCGGCGCGCCCGGTGTTCTGAAAGTCGAAGAGTTGCCAGTTCCGGTCAGCAAACAAGGCTGGGTGCGGATCAGGGTTCGCGCCTTTGGTCTGAACCGATCGGAAATGTTCACACGTCTTGGCCATTCGCCCAATGTGCATTTTCCGCGGGTTCTGGGGATCGAGGCGGTGGGACAGGTGGATGATGACCCAAGCGGCACCTTCGTGCGCGGCGACACGGTGGCCACAGCGATGGGCGGAATGGGGCGAGAATTTGACGGCGGCTATGCGGAATATACCAGCGTGCCGGTTGGCAATGTCATGAAGCTGACGACATCGCTGGACTGGGCGACGCTGGGGGCGTTGCCGGAGATGGTGCAAACCGCATCCGGGGCGCTGAATGTGGCGTTGCGCATCAAGTCCGGCGAGTCGCTTTTGATCCGCGGCGGCACCACGTCGGTCGGGCTGACGGCGGCGATACTGGCGAAAGCGGCGGGTCTGACGGTGGCGGCGACCACCCGCCGGGCTGAGCGGGAAGCGATGCTGCGCAAGAATGGCGCCGACGAGGTGTTCATTGACGATGGAAAGATCGCGCCAGCGGTGCGGGCGGTGTTTGGCGGTGGCGTGAACAAGGTGCTGGAGCTTGTCGGCACCACGACGCTGCTCGATTCGCTGCAGGCCACGGCCAAGGGCGGATCAGTTGCGATGACCGGGATGGTCGGCAACAAGTGGGTGCTGGACCAATTCAGCCCGATGGGCGCGATTCCGACCGGGGTGAACCTGACCACCTATGCCGGTGGATCGGAGGATTTCATGGCGACGCCGTTGCAGGCGTTTATCCAAGAAGTCGAGGCCGGTCGGGCGCAAGTGCCAAGCGGTCCGGTGTTTCGGCTGGACGAAATCGCGCGCGCGCATCAGGTGATGGAGGAAAATTCGGCCGCTGGCAAGATTGTGGTTTTGACCTGAGCGGCACGAAAATCCAGGAGCGAAACCCGGGATTGTTAATGCCTACTCCCGCACCAGCTTCTCGTACCCCGCCGAAATCTCCCGCGTCAGCGCGCCGACCTCAAAATTGTAATCAGCGATCTGACCCACCGGGGTGACTTCGGCGGCGGTGCCGGTGAGCCAGCATTGCTCGAAACCTTCCAGTTCGTCAGGCATGATGTGGCGCTCGACTACTTTGATCTGGCGCTCCTTCAACATGCCGATCACGGTCTGGCGGGTGAGGCCGTTCAGGAAGCAGTCGGGGGTCGGGGTGTGGACCTCGCCGTCCTTCACGAAAAAGATGTTGGCGCCGGTCGCCTCGGCGACGTAGCCGCGATAATCGAACATCATTGCGTCCGAGAACCCCCTGGCCTCGGCGGCGTGTTTGGACATGGTGCAGATCATGTAGAGCCCGGCCGCCTTGGCGTGGCAGGGGATGGTTTCCGGGCTCGGGCGTTTCCATTTGGAAATGTCGAGCTTGGCGCCGCGGGTTTTGGCGTCGCCATAATACGCGCCCCATTGCCAGGCGGCGATCGCCAGACGCAACGGGTTGCGCGCCGAGGCAACGCCCATGTCTTCGCCAGCCCCACGCCAGGCGACGGCCCGCACGTAAGCGTCGGTAAAGCCGTTGGCGCTGAGCACCTTTTGTTTGGCGGCCTCGATTTCATCCACCGTCCAGGGGATTTCAAAGTCTATCAGTTGCGCGGATCGGTGCAGACGCTCGGAATGTTGGCGGGATTTGAAAATCCGGCCATTGTAGGACCGCTCGCCTTCGAACACCGAGCTGGCATAGTGCATGGCGTGGGTCAGAATGTGGACATTGGCGTCGCGCCAGTTGACCAGCGTGCCGTTCATCCAGATGACCCCGTCGCGATCGTCATAAGCGGCTGACATTTCAGCATCCTTTAGCTTCGGCGCGTGGCCGGATTTACGAAAACTGCGCAAGATAGGTCCGGTACGGACATAAAATCATGCAAAATCCGAAAATCGCTAGCAATTGATTCTTGGAAAGTCAACAAGGCTGACATAAAACCGGGACAGGACGCATTGATTGTGATCGGAGGCGGCCGTGGATGAGCTCAGAGATGTCGGTGGTCCGGGCAGCGAAAGCCTGCTTTTTCTGACCGACGAACAATTGCGCAAGGGCATCGAGGCAATGTTTTTTGCCTATCGCGGCTTCACCGCCGACCCGGACCGGATTTTGGAAGATTATGCGTACGGGCGGGCGCATCATCGGGCGATTCATTTTATTCATCGGTCACCCAGAACCACGGTGAATAACCTGCTGGCGATCCTGGGGGTTACCAAGCAGTCGCTGAACAGGGTTTTGCGCACCCTGATCGCCGATGGCTTGGTGGAAAGCCGGGTTGGCAGCCGTGACAAACGCGAACGAAATCTGGTGCTGACCGAGGCCGGGGCTGATCTGGAGCGCCAGTTGTCGGATGCGCAGCGGCGCCGGATGCGCGGCGCCTACCGGCATGCCGGGCCAGAGGCTGTGGCCGGGTTCCGACGGGTGCTTGAAGCGATGATGGATGCCGAGATGCGACGGCAATTTAAGACGTTGAGGGAGACCCGGTCATGAACAGCAAAGAGGCACATCTGTTGATCGTCGATGACGATGAGCGGATCCGGTCGCTGTTGCAGAAATTTCTGATCCGAAGCGGATTTTTCGTATCCGCCGCGCGTGACGCCGAACATGCGCGGCGGATTCTTAGCGGGTTGGAGTTTGATCTGATTGTCGTGGATGTGATGATGCCGGGTGAGGACGGGGTCAGTTTTACCCGGTCACTGCGAGAGCAGCTGAGCACGCCGATCATGTTGCTGACCGCAAAGGGCGAAACCGATGACCGGATTGCCGGCCTGGAAGCCGGCGCTGATGATTACCTGGCCAAGCCGTTCGAGCCCAAAGAGCTGTTGCTGAGGATCAATGCAATTCTGCGCCGGGTGCCGCAGAGCGATATCGGGGCGGCGGTGCCGAAAGTTCTGAGTCTGGGCCCGGTCCGGTATGATGTGGAGCGCGGTGAGCTGTGGCGTGGCGAGGCGCTGGTGCGACTGACGGCGACCGAAAGCCAGTTTATGAAGATATTTTCGGCGACCCCGTCTGAAGCGGTAAGCCGGAGCGCATTGGTAGAGCAACTGGGGCGCGACGGCGGTCAGGCGCAGGAACGCGCGGTCGATGTTCAGATCACCCGGCTCAGGCGCAAGATCGAACAGGACTCCAAGCAGCCGCGATACCTGCAAACCGTCCGCGGCGCGGGATATATGCTGGTGCCGGACTAAATTTCATGCCTCCGGCGGGGATATTTTTGCTACAAAGAAGCGGGGGTGTTCGGTATGGTGACGGCGTTGTTCACGCATTCCGACTGTCAGGCGCATGTCACGCCACCGGGGCATCCCGAACAAGTGGCGCGACTGCAGGCGATCGGAGTGGCGATGGCGGGTGCCCGGTTTGACCGGTTGCGGCGCCAGGACGCGCCGATGTGCTCGGACGCCGATATCCTGCGCTGTCATAACCAGGAGTATCTGAGCCGGGTGCGCGCGGCAGCACCGGTGGATGGATTTGCGTCGCTGGATGCTGACACGCATATGTCGACTGGATCGCTGCGTGCGGCTTATCGGGCCGTGGGCGCGAATATCGCGGCTGTGGACATGGTTTTGGCTGGCGAAGTGGCCAACGCGTTCGTCGCCTGCCGTCCGCCGGGGCACCACGCTGAAACTGCAAAGCCGATGGGGTTTTGCCTGTTCGGAAACCTGTCTATTGCAGCAAAACATGCGTTGGATCATCACCGATTGGCGCGCGTCGCGGTGGTCGATTTTGATGTGCATCACGGCAATGGCACGCAGGACTTGCTGTGGTCTGAGGATCGTGCACTGTTTTGCTCAACCCACCAGATGCCTTTGTATCCGGGGTCAGGTGCTGCGCACGAGACCGGGGCGCACGGCAACATCATCAACCAGCCGTTGCAGCCCATGAGCGGCGGTGCTGAGATGCGCAAACTGTATAACGGCGCGATATTTCCGGCCATTGAAGCGTTTCAGCCGGAGCTGATCTTGGTGTCCGCCGGGTTTGATGCGCATGGGCAAGATCCGCTGGCCAAACTGAACTGGAGCACAGACGATTTCGCCTGGATCACCGGGCGGATTTGCGATGTGGCCGGGGCATGTTGTGAGGGGCGGGTGGTCTCGACTTTGGAAGGCGGGTATGATTTGCACGCTTTGGCCGCCAGCGTGGCAGCACATGTGACTATTTTGATGGAGCGAGGCCAGTGAGCGACAAAAAAGTATCTGACATGAGCTTTGAAGAAGCGATGGGCGAGCTGGAGGCGGTGGTTGGCCAACTGGAACGCGGCGACGTGCCGCTGGAGGACTCGATCAAGCTGTATGAGCGCGGCGCGGCGTTGAAAAAACGCTGCGAGGAAAAGCTGAAAGAAGCCGAGGAAAAGGTTGCTGCGATCACGCTTGATAGCGACGGCAGTGCCACGGGCACCAAGGTTGCCGAAGGGCTTTAGGCTATGTTTAAGGCGCGATTGGCGGATTGTGCCGGGCTGGTAGCGGCCTGTCTGGATGAAGCGCTGCGCGAATTTGACGATGAACCACTGGCAGCGGCGATGCGACATGCCGCGAGCGACGGCAAACGGCTGCGCGCGTTTTTGGTCATGGAGAGCGCACGCTTGCACGGTGTGGACGATGCGCAATCGGTCTGGGCAGCGGCGGCGATCGAGGCGGTGCATGCCTATTCGCTGGTTCACGATGATCTGCCATGCATGGATGACGATGATCTGCGGCGCGGGCAGCCCACGGTGCATGTGAAATGGGATGAGGCGACGGCAGTGCTGGTTGGCGACGCGCTGCAAGCGTGGGCGTTCGAGCTGTTGAGCCGTGAGGAATTGGGTGCGGATCCGCTGGTGCGCCTGGAACTGGTTGCATCGATGGCCCGTGCCGCGGGACCAGGCGGCATGGTGCTGGGTCAGGCCCAGGACATCGCGGCTGAGAGCGCGGACGCGGCCTTGACGCTGGAGCAGATCACCGACCTGCAGGCCAACAAGACCGGCGCGCTGATCGCCTGGTCGGCGCAGGCGGGCGCGGTGCTGGCCAGGGCGGACGCAACGGCAATGCGGCACTATGCGCAGGCTATGGGTCTTGCGTTTCAGATCGCCGACGACATTCTGGATGTGCAGGGCGACGTCACAATGGCGGGCAAGCGTGTGGGCAAGGATGCAATGGCCGGAAAGGCGACGTTCGTGTCGCTGCTTGGGCTGGATGGCGCGCGGGCGCGGGCCGCAGAGTTGGTGGCGGAGGCCGGGGCTGCACTGGCGCCTTACGGCAGTGCTGCTGAAACCTTGCGGGCAGCGGCGCGGTTCGTTATTTCGCGCGAGATGTAATATATTACCCTTTTGGGGGAGCCATGTCAGAGCGACCAATCACGCCACTTTTGGACCGGGTCAACGTGCCTGCGGACCTGAAAGGGTTTTCCCACCCGGAACTGACGGCGCTGGCCCGCGAACTGCGCGCCGAGACCATATCGGCAGTGTCCGAAACCGGTGGGCATCTGGGCGCCGGGCTGGGCGTGGTCGAGCTGACGGTTGCGCTGCACGCGGTTTTCGATGCGCCCAGGGACCGGATTATCTGGGACGTCGGCCATCAGAGTTATCCGCACAAGATCCTGACCGGGCGGCGCGAGCGAATTCGAACGTTGCGCCAGAAGGACGGGCTCAGCGGGTTCACCAAGCGGTCTGAAAGCGCCTACGATCCGTTCGGGGCGGCGCATGCGTCAACCTCGATTTCCGCCGCGCTTGGGTTTGCGGTGGCGCGCGACCTGGGTGGCGCGCCCGAACACGGGATCGGCGATTGCATTGCGGTGATCGGCGATGGCGCGATGAGCGCCGGCATGGCTTATGAAGCGTTGAACAATGCCGGGGCTTTAGGCAAGCGGATTTTTGTGGTTCTGAACGACAACGAGATGTCAATTGCTCCCGCTGTCGGTGCGATGTCGAGCTATCTGTCGCGCTTGTATGCCGGCGCAACGTTTCAGGAATTGAAAGCAGCCGCCAAGGGCGCGGTCAGCCTGTTGCCCGAGCCCTTTCAGGAAGGCGCGCGCCGGGCCAAGGAAATGCTGAAGGGCATGACCGTGGGCGGCACGCTGTTTGAAGAGCTGGGGTTTTCCTATGTCGGGCCGATTGACGGCCATGACATGGTGCAGTTGCTGGCGATACTGCGCACCGTGAAAGAACGCGCGACCGGGCCGATCCTGATCCACGCAATTACCACCAAGGGCAAGGGTTACGGTCCCGCCGAGGGCGCACTGGACCGCGGACATGGCGTTGGCAAGTTCGATATCGCGACCGGCGAACAGAAGAAATCTGTGTCTAATGCGCCGATTTACACCCGGGTGTTTGCGGACGCGTTGCTGCGCGAGGCGGCACAGGATGACAGAATTGTGGCCGTCACCGCGGCAATGCCGGATGGGACCGGGTTGAAGCAATTTGCCGAGCGTTACCCGAGCCGGTGCTTTGACGTAGGTATTGCCGAACAGCATGCGGTGACGTTTGCTGCTGGTCTGGCGGCGGGCGGGATGAAGCCGTTTTGCACGATTTATTCGACATTTTTGCAAAGGGGTTTTGATCAGGTTGTGCATGACGTGGCGATCCAGCGCCTGGCGGTTCGCTTTGCCATTGATCGCGCCGGCCTGGTTGGTGCCGATGGCGCGACCCATGCCGGGGCCTTTGATATTGGGTTCATGGCAGCCCTGCCGGGCATGGTGGTGATGGCGGCGAGCGATGAGGCCGAGCTGGTGCATATGGTGGCCACGGCGGCAGCGCATGACGCCGGGCCGATTGCGTTTCGCTTTCCGCGCGGCGAGGGCGTTGGCGTTGAGATGCCTGAGCGTGGCGAGGTGCTGGAAATTGGCAAGGGCCGGATTGTGCAGGACGGCGGGCGGGTGGCGCTGCTGTCGTTTGGAACCCGGCTGGATGAGGTGCGCAAGGCGGCTGAAATACTGTCTAACAAAGGCGTTTCGCCAACGATTGCAGACGCGCGGTTTGCCAAACCCTTGGATCGTGAGCTGATTCTGGATCTGGCCGAGAACCATGAGGCGCTGATCACCGTTGAGGAAGGAGCTGTAGGCGGGTTCGGCAGCCATGTGGCGCAGATGTTGGCGGATCAAGGAGTTCTGGACGGGCGCCTGAAGTTCCGGTCGATGGTGTTGCCGGATATATTTATCGATCAGGCCAGTCCGCGTGATATGTACGCCGTGGCGGGGCTGAATGCCGCGGATATCGTGGCGAAAGTGCTGGATGTGCTGGGCGTGGCGGAGATTGGCAGCAAGCGCGCCTGACGGACTATATTTCTGCGAAAAATCAAGGCATTATGCCTCCGGCGGGGATATTTTTTCCATTTGGAATTGGCGGTCAGTTTTGCTGATCGAGCAGTGCGGCCAATCCGCTGCGGTAGTCGGGATAGATAAGCGAGACGCCGAGTTCTGACTTGATGCGGTCGTTTCGCACGCGTTTGGACTCGGCGTAGAAGCTGCGGGCCATTGCTGTCATCTGAGCGCTGTTCCAGTCTTCGGCAGGCGGGACCGGCCGGTTCAGCAGGCGCGCGGCATAAGCCAGCACGTCCTGGGGTGGCGCCGGGTCATCGTCGCAGAGGTTGTAGATGGCGCCGGGGTTGGGACCGGCGATCGAAGCGGCCAGGACCTGGGCGATGTCATCGACGTGGATCCGCGAAAACACCTGGCCGGGCTTGATGATGCGCCGCGCGGTGCCGGCGCGCACTTTGGCAAGCGGGCCGCGAGCCGGGCCGTAGATACCGGCAAGGCGAAAAATATGCAGGTTCAGAGACTGCGCGCGTGCCAGGTCCTGCCACGCGGCCTCGGATTTCACGCGCTGCTGGCCGCGTTTGGTTGTGGGTGTGAGAGGCGTCTGCTCATCGACCCAACCGCCGTGATGGTCGCCATATACCCCGGTGGTGGAGAGGTAGCCGGTCCAGTCGAACGGGGACGCGCTGACGATGGCGGCGGATAGTACGTTCAGCACCGGATCGCCCGAGCCTTGTGGCGCGATTGAGACCAGAAGATGCGTGGCTTGCGCAAGCGCCTGGCTCAGGTCAGAGCCGGGCCAGAGCAGTGGCGAAATCCCTGCAGCGCGAAGTGCTTGCAGATTTTCGGAACCGCGGGTGGTACCAAATATGCACCATCCCTGCGGCAACAACAGGCGCGCAAGGGCGCGGGCACAATAGCCGTAGCCAAAGCAAAGCAGCGTCTTGTTCATGATCCGGATAATTGGCCAGTCGCAGCGCGGGCGCAAGTTGGGGATTGACATTAAGTAGATTACCATCTAGTTAATTAACGAAACACGGAAATAAAAATGACGAAACTGGTCCGATCTTTTGCAGCGCTTGGAGATGCCACCCGGATGGCCATAGTCGAGCGCTTGCTGGACAAGGGCGCGCAGAGCGCCGGCGAGCTGTTGGATGTGGCTGAGGTGTCACCACCGGCAATATCGCGGCATCTGAAAGTGCTGCGTGAAGCCGGTGTGATCACCCAGACAATCGACCGGCAACGGCGGATTTATGCGGTGCGAAAGGGCGCTGTGGAAGAGATCAACATCTGGACAATGTCGCGCAAGGAGTTCTGGGGTAAGAGCCTGGATCGCCTTATGATTGCCCTGAATATCGAGGAATAAATCGTGCCTATCCGGTTGTCACCCACACCCACTATATGTATGGCGTGGCGTCGAGTGGCCCGGGAGGGGGACAAAGCGGGGATGGATGTCTCGCAGCGTGAAGACCTTTCGTTTCCGCGGTCGCTTCCTGAGTTCCAGCGACTTTTCCCGGATGGCACGGCCTGTGCCGCCTAAATTGCTGGCGATGTCACCGCTCCCACTTACGCCCAGCTTTACTCGGGCGATTGGGAGCACCCTAGATGTAGTGGGTGTGGGTGACAACCGGATAGGCACGGAATAAATATACCAGATCTGACCGTAACTCGCTAATTTGACGCAGCACCGGAAAAAGTATTCGCGTTTATCTCGCAAACCAAGCATCTGCTGAAATGGTGGGGGCCAGAAGGCATGCATGTGCCCAAACACGATCTGGCGTTCGAGGCCGTTGGACCGTGGATGTCGGTGATGATGAATGCCGACGGCGAACGCTTTAAAGTCAGCGGCCATGTCACGCATGTAGACCCGCCGCATTCGGTGGCTTTCACCTGGGCCTGGCACGATGAGAATGACAAGCGCGGGGTCGAGAGCCACGTGACGATCAAACTGGTTCCCGCGCAAGGCGGCGGCACCGAATTCGCACTGCAGCACGTCGATCTGCCTGACGACGAGTCTGCGGCGAGCCACCAGCAGGGGTGGGAGTCGACCCTGCGCAAACTTGAAAAACTTGCCAACTGACAATCTTTGAAGGGAGATCAAAATGGCCAATTATATTTTTGCATATCACGGCGGCAAAATGCCTGAAACGCCGGAAGAAGGCGAGCGTGTCATGGCAGCCTGGGGTGCCTGGTACGGCAGCATGGGCGACGCTGTGTCCAACGGCGGCGGGCCTTGCGGTAAGTCGAGCACAGTCGGCACCGGCGGGGTTGCGGCAGACGGTGGATCGAACCCGATTTCCGGGTTCACTCTGATCAGCGCGTCGGACCAGGATGCGGCCAACGAATTGGCCAAGGGCTGTCCGATTCTGGGTGACGGCGGCAAAGTCGAAGTCGCAGAAGTCTTGGAAATGTAACAATCAATTGGCGGATTGTGGGACGGGTCGGCAACATATTTGTCGGCCCGTTTTTTTGGTCTAGCGCTTGTGCATCTGCTTTTTTCGCGCGCGAGTCATAACAGTTGCGGCCTCTGAGCCGTCATGAAAGGTGCCAAACCAGCGGTCCCACGGCATTTCCTGATTGCCGTAGTTGCATTCAAAATAACGGTGGTGAAGCTGGTGGTAGAAGGTGCCCAGTTCCAGTTGCCGCTTATCGCGTATCAGCAGGGCTTCATAGCCGGTGTGGGCCATGGCGGCACCAAGCGCCTGATAGTGCAGATTGTAAATGACGTGGATCGGATGGGATGCAACCAGCCAGTGGATCATCACGGACGTGAAATAAATCAGGTGTTCGACCGGGTGCATCGACAGGCCCGACCACGGCCCGACGTTGATATTTCGGTGATGCAGAGCGTGCACCCGTTTATACAGGAACGGGATATGCAGCAGCCGGTGCATCCAGTAGAAATGAAACGCCGACCAGATCGGCATAAGGATCAGAAAGGCGACAAACCAGGCCGGGTTGTCGGCAAATGTCATCGTCGGAGCAAAGCCGTTGGCCATCGCCCACAACACCAGCACCTGGGCCAGCGTCCAGAACGTGACACCGCTGGCAAGCGACCAGAACATGTTGTCGCGAACCTGATCGGAAAACTCAAAGGCCCGGTTGTTTTTGACCAGTTCGCGGCGGTCGAACTTGAGCGTCAATCCTTGCCGCTTAGCCGTGTAAAAATACCAGTGCAGTCCGCCGGCGACGATCAGCATAAGCATCACATTGATCAGGTATGTTTGCGCAATCCAGCCAAACGCAAAGACCTTGGCGCTGTCCAATGACGGGTAAAGATATTGCCACGCGCCAATTGCGATGAGCAGCAGGATGACCCTTTAGCTTAGCGATACCCAGTTGCGTCTGAACCAGCGCGCCAGGAATGCGGGCTTTGGTGGCCAATGGAATACAGACTTATTCGCAAGCGGCAAATCGGGATGGTATTTCCATTCGCGGTTCGGATTGGCGGACATGAAACCGAGGCCCTTTTGGGTGCCTGTCTTTGACGCATTCAAATCGAATTAAATCGCCAAAATCGGATTGCGCTTGCCGGAATGCGACAGTGGACGGTCGAATTCCTGCCCAGTGCAGAGGTGCGCGCAAGAGGGGCTTGCGCCGGGGCAGCGCTTGTGGAAAATGGCTCAATGGAACACCCGTCATTGAAATCATGGCAAGATTGTGCGGCGCGGCTGGTTGCGGTGGCGGCCGGGCGCGAGGCTGCGGATCTGGTGATCCGGGGTGGCCATTTGGTGAATGTGCAAAGCCGCGAGGTGCTGGATGGCTGGCAGGTGGCGGTTGCGGACGGGCGGTTTGCCTATGTCGGGCCGGATGCGGGCCATTGCATTGGCGAACGCACCGAGGTGATCGAGGCGGAAGGGCAATACCTGATCCCGGGTCTGTGCGACGGGCATATGCATATCGAAAGCGGTATGCTGATCCCGGCGGAATTTGCCGCCGCTGTGGCGCCGCATGGCACTACCACCATGTTCACCGATCCGCATGAGATTGCCAACGTGCTGGGCCTGCGCGGGGTGCGGCTGATGCATGACGAAGCGATGATGCAGCCGGTGAATATTTTTACTCAAATGGCCAGCTGCGCGCCGTCTGCGCCCGGCCTGGAGACGACCGGGTTCGAAATTAGCCCCCAGGACGTGGCCGAGGCGATGAAATGGCCGGGGATCATCGGGCTGGGCGAGATGATGAACTTTCCCGGTGTTATCAACGGCGATGCGCAGATGCTTGCCGAGATCGCGGCGACGATGCGTGCAGGCAAGACTGTGGGCGGGCATTACGCCAGCCCTGACAAGGGCGCGGCATTTGCGGCTTACGTGGCCGGCGGGCCTGCGGATGATCACGAGGGCACAGCGGAGGCGGACGCGATTGCGCGGGTGCGGCTGGGGATGCGCTCGATGATGCGGCTGGGCAGTGCCTGGTATGACGTGAAAAGCCAGATTACGGCGGTGACCGAAAGCGGACTGGATCCAAGGAACTTTATTCTGTGCACCGATGACTGCCATTCCGGCACATTGGTGAACGAGGGGCATATGAACCGGGTGGTTCGCCACGCCATTGAGTGCGGATGTGAGCCGCTGGTGGCGCTGCAGATGGCGACGATCAATACGGCGACGCATTTTGGGCTGGAGCGTGAATTGGGATCAATTGCGCCCGGAAGGCGGGCCGATGTGGTTTTGACGTCTGATCTGGTGAGCTTGCCGATTCACCGGGTGATTGCGCGCGGGGTGACGGTGGCCAGGGACGGTGAGATGCTGGTTGAGTGTCCGCATCTGAACTGGCCGGATGATGTGCGCGCGACGGTGAATCTCGGCAAGACGCTGGGCGCGCAGGATTTCGAAATCACCGCGCCTGAGGGCGCGAATGCAGTCACGGCTAAAGTAATTGGTGTGGTCGAAAATCAGGCGCCGACCAGGGCATTGACTGCCGAACTGCCAGTAATAGACACTATCGTGAAAGGCGACGAGGCCAATGATGTGTGCCAGATCGCGTTGGTCGAACGGCACCGCGCGACCGGGGCTGTGGTGAACGGCTTTGTGTCAGGTTTTGGCTACAGCGGCCGGATGGCGATGGCCAGCACCGTGGCGCACGACAGCCACCACATGATTGTGGTCGGCACCAGCCGCGAAGACATGGCGGCCGCGGCGAATCGTTTGGGCGATGTGAATGGCGGCATCACAGTGTTCAAGGATGGTCAGGAAATTGCGCTGGTGGAATTGCCGGTGGCGGGGCTGATGTCCGACAGCCCGGCGCGCGAGGTTGCGGCCAAGGCCGACCGGATGGTCGCGGCGATGGCGACATGCGGCTGCACGCTGAACAACGCCTATATGCAGCATTCACTGCTGGCGCTGGTGGTGATACCGGAGCTGCGGATTTCCGATCTGGGATTGGTCGACGTGACCAAATTTGAAGTAACCGAGCTGTTTGAGGATTTGTGATGACTGCAGTTGACCCGATCCAGACGCCGACGGTCCCTGCGCCAGAGGATTTTACCGAAGCAGGCGCGGCGGTCGCCAGGCTGATCGAGATTTACAATATTTCGGCAGAATTTCTGTGCCAGCGGTTTGCCGGCGCCGTTGGTGGCGCCAAGCCGCAGTCGCGCATCCGGGCGTTCTATCCGGAAATTCGTATGACCACGACCAGTTTTGAGCAGGCCGACAGCCGCCTGAGCTTTGGCCATGTTGCAAGCCCCGGCACCTATGCCACGACGGTTACCCGCCCGGACCTGTTCATGAATTATCTGACTCAGCAAATTGGCCTGATCATCGGCAATCACGGCGTGCATGTTACCGTCGGAGTTTCAAAGACACCGATGCCGGTGCATTTTGCTGTGGTCAATGATGCGGCGGTGGCGGTGCCGAAACAAGCGGCGATGGATTTCACCCTGCGCGACGTGTTTGATGTGCCGGATCTGGCCACCACCAATGACGAGATTGTCAATGGCACCAGCACGGTTGATGCCGACGGGGCCCGGGCCTTGGCGCCGTTCACCGCGCAGCGCGTGGATTATTCGCTGGCGCGATTGTCGCATTACACGGCCACCATGCCGGAGCATTTCCAGAACCATGTGCTGTTCACCAACTATCAGTTTTATGTCGAAGAGTTCGAGGCTTTCGCCCGGTCGGCGCTGGCGGACAAGGACAGTGGCTATAGCGAATTTGTCGGGCCCGGAAACGTGGCGATCAACTCGGCTGACGAGGCGATGCAAGCGCCAACCAAGCTGCCGCAAATGCCGACCTATCATCTGAAGCGCGCCAACCAGGCCGGGATCACGCTGGTCAATATTGGTATCGGCCCCTCAAATGCAAAGACCGCCACCGATCATATCGCTGTGCTGCGCCCGCATGCCTGGCTGATGGTGGGCCATTGTGCGGGGCTGAGGAACAGCCAGGCCCTGGGCGATTTCGTGCTGGCGCACGCTTATCTGCGCGAGGATAACGTGCTGGACGATGACTTGCCGGTCTGGGTTCCGATCCCGCCGCTGGCCGAGATTCAGATCGCGCTGGAAAGTGCGGTGGCCGAGGTTACCAAACTGAAAGGTTTCGATCTGAAGCAGATCATGCGAACCGGCACGGTGGCGACGATCGACAACCGCAACTGGGAACTGCGCGACCAGTCCGGCCCGGTGCACCGCCTGTCACTGTCGCGCGCCATCGCGCTGGACATGGAAAGCGCCACCATTGCGGCCAATGGTTTTCGGTTCCGGGTGCCCTATGGAACGCTGTTGTGCGTGTCCGACAAACCGCTGCATGGCGAGCTCAAATTGCCCGGAATGGCCAGTGAATTTTACAAATCTCAGGTCTCTCGTCACCTGCTGATCGGCATTCGCGCCATGGAAGCGCTGCGCGAGATGCCACTGGAACGCATCCATTCGCGCAAGCTGAGAAGCTTTCAGGAGACTGCTTTTCTGTAAATTCGGCGATTTTCCGCATTAAATGCACGTTTTTCCGCTTATTTCATTCACTAATTGTTGTGTCCGCCCCCAATATACCGCTAGATTTGCGGCATAAACCCCAATCAGTGGGGTGGTATGAGGAGATTCTACATGGCAAAACCGCTGACCAAATCCCAACTCGTCGCCGCACTGGCCGACGAAATCGGATCCGACAAGAAATCCGCCAACGCATGTCTGGACGCGATCATTGCAGTTATCACACGCGAAGTTTCAGCCGGTGGTGCTGTGACGCTTCCGGGTGTTGGCAAAATCATGTGCCGCGACCGGCCCGAACGCATGGTGCGCAACCCGGCCACCGGTGAGCAGATCCACAAGGACGCCGACAAAGTCGTCAAAATGACGATTGCCAAAGCGCTGAAGGAAGCCGTGAACGCCTAGTTGTGGAGTCTCATGAGGTTGTTCACGTCCAAGCCTGATCGGCTGATTGGTGTTTTCCTTTTTATGCCGGCATGAGGCCGGTGCCAATTGTAATGATGCAGCCAGTACGGCAGCTCGGCTTTTCTTTGCTCTGATATCTGATAGGCGCGGGCGTAGGCCCATTCACGCAGGGAAGACTGAATGAATCGTTCCGCTTTGCCGTTTGTTTTGGGTGTGTAAGGTCTGGTGCGGATATGGCGCAGACCAAGCGCTTTACAGGCGGCTCTGAATGCGTGGGATTTATAGCAACTGCCGTTGTCTGTCATCACCCTTTCGATCCCGATCTCCAGCTTGCGATACCAGGCAACAGCCTCGTTCAGGAATGCCACCGCGTCTTCCTTGCGTTCCGAGGCCAGCACCTGGCTGAACCCGAGCCGCGAATAATCGTCTATACAGACGTGCACGAACTCCCAGCCGATGCCGCGGGTGTTGCTCTGGCCGGTGCGGTCGCCGGTGATGCGATGACCCGTGCGGGTGAACTTGCCCAGCTTCTTGATGTCGATGTGGATTAGGTCGCCGGGGCGGTCGCGTTCGTATCTTACGACCGGCTCGGAGGGTTCCAGATCGCGCCAGCGGTTCAGGCCGTGGCGGGCCAGAATACGCCCAACCGTGGCGCGCGACACGCCGGTTTCCTCTGCGATTCGCTCCATAATGCGCCGTTCCCTGCGCAATTGAACAACCCGTGCCTCAACGCTTGCGGGTGTCCGGCCCGGGGTCTGTGACGGGCGGGATGACCTGTCTTGCAACCCTTCCGACCCATAATCGCGATATCTTCCGCGCCATTTGTAAACGGTGCGAAGGCTGATCCCCATCGCGCAGGCAACATCGGCAGGGCGTTCGCCTCGTTCAAGGCGGCGAACCAAAATCTCTCGACCTTTTGGCGCAAGACGGGCATTCTTATGGCTGTTCATTCGGTTCTTCCTCAAGAGCTTCTGTTTTTGCAAACTTCAGCTTCTCAGGTCTGGATCGAATGAACAACCTTGTGAGAACTCACACCTAGTCCTGTAAAGGGTTTGGTGTTCGGAAGGGGTCGCCTGGTTGGCGGCCCTTTTCAATTTTAACGCGGTGTGGACCAAAATCAGCCGCTAACGTGGATTTGATCGGCTGTCAGGCGAGTTTTGGTGACAGGCTGGCGGGCTTGGACTAACAGCGGTGCATGGAATACATCTTCGCATATGGTGCCGGGCTGCTGACACTGATCAACCCCTGCGTGCTGCCGATCCTGCCGATCGTGCTGGCCACCTCTTTGCAGACCAACCGGCATGGTCCGGTGGCGGTTGCGGCCGGGATGAGCCTGACGTTTGTGGTGCTGGGAATGTTCGTGACGGTTGTGGGCCGCAGTTTGGGAATTACCGACCAAACCATCGCCAATGGCGGCGCGACCCTGATGGTGGCATTTGGGCTGGTGCTGATGGTGCCGCGGTTCTCGGCCGGTTTTGCAACCGCAACGGCCGGATTTTCGGCCCGTGCCGACGCGCAGATTGACGAAGTTGGAAATAACGGGCTGCCGGGGCAGTTCGTGGGCGGCATGTTGCTGGGCGCGGTCTGGAGCCCGTGCATTGGCCCGACGCTTGGCGGCGCGATATCGCTGGCCAGCCAGGGACAGGACCTGTTCCGCGTCGCGCTGGTGATGATCACGTTCGCGCTTGGGGTTTCGACGATCATCATCGGGCTGGGCTATGGTGCGCGCTCAGTGATCATGCGCCGTCAGGCACTGATGCGCCGGATCGCCGAAAAATCGCGCCCGATCCTTGGAGTGACATTCGTCGCTGTGGGGCTGGGTATTCTGTTCAAAGTTCACCATATTTTCGAAGGCTGGGCGGTGCAAAACCTGCCAGCCTGGTTGATCGACTTGTCTGTGTCTTTGTAATGCCAGGAGAAGAAAATGAAACGTCGTGAATTCATGATTGCCAGTGCTGCCGGTCTGGTGGCGCCGATCGCCCTGCAGGCAAGCGCCACACGCTATGCGCCGGGTCTGGTTCAGGCAGAGCTGGCTGCCGGAAAGACCCTGTTTCTGGATTTCACCGCCAGTTGGTGCAGCACTTGCGCGGCGCAGGCACGGGTCATTGATGCTTTGAGGGCCGATAATCCGGCCTATGACGAGCAGATTTTATTTGTCGAAATCGATTGGGACATTTATGGCAACAAGGCGCTTTCCAGAGCTCTGAATATCCCGCGCCGATCGACCCTTGTGGTGCTGAAAGGCGACCAGGAACTGGGCCGGATCGTCTCCGGGACCAGACGGCGGGCGATCAAAGCGCTGATGGACATTGCGCTGGACGCTGCACTGGCCTGATTGTCAGTCGGGCGCTTTTCACATTTTGCGAAGAATACAGCGCGGGTCTGATCAGCATTGGCCATTTGGGTCAGGTTTGGTTTGCCTGCGGCGCGGATATTTTCAACATTTGGAATCTTGGGCTGAATCGCTTTAGCCGATTTTGCCGCGATTTTCGCCGATCTGGGCGCGATGCAGCAGCAGGTGATCAAGGATCACGCAGGCCACCATCGCCTCGCCGACCGGCACCGCGCGAATGCCGACGCAGGGATCGTGGCGGCCTTTGGTGACGATCTCGGTCGCCTCGCCGGATTTGGTGATGGTTTTGCGCGGGGTCAGGATCGACGAGGTTGGTTTCACCGCAAATCGTACCACGATGTCCTGGCCGGTCGAGATGCCGCCGAGGACGCCGCCGGCGTGGTTGGAACTGTAGACTGGTCCGTCCGGACCCATTGATATTTCGTCGGCGTTGGCGTCTCCGGTCAGGGTTGCTACGGCCATGCCCTCGCCGATCTCGACACCCTTGACGGCGTTGATCGACATGCAGGCGGCGGCAAGATCGGTGTCTAACTTAGCATATACCGGTGCCCCGAGTCCTGCCGGTGCACCTTTGGAAACGACTTCAATGACCGCGCCGACCGAGTTGCCGGATTTTCGCAGACCGTCCAGATAGGTGGCCCAGTCGGCGGCGGCATCTGCATCGGGGGTCCAGAACGGATTGGCGTCGATCTGGTCCCAGTCGAAATTGTCGCGATTCATCCGGTGCGGGCCCATCTGGACCATGTAGCCTTTGATCTGCAGACCTGGGACCAACGATTTGATCACCTCGCGGGCTACCCCGCCTGCAGCCACCCGCATAGCGGTTTCGCGCGCCGAGGACCGGCCGCCGCCGCGATAATCACGCACCCCGTATTTCAGCCAATAGGTGATGTCGGCGTGGCCGGGGCGGAACTTGTCGGCGATGTCGCGGTAGTCTTTGGCGCGCTGGTCGGTGTTCTGGATGATCAGCTGGATCGGGGTGCCGGTGGTGACGCCTTCAAACACGCCGGACAGCACTTCGACCCGGTCAGCCTCGCGCCGCTGGGTGGTGTATTTCGAGGTGCCGGGTTTGCGCCTATCGAGCCAGTTTTGCAGCATCGCCGCGGCCAGCGGCACGCCGGGCGGGCAACCGTCGATGGCGGCGCCGATCGCCGGGCCGTGGCTTTCGCCCCAGGTGCTGACCCGGAAAAGATGTCCGAAACTGTTCAGGCTCATGCCATGCTCCTTGGTGACAAGCATTTAGCCGGGGCATTGGCGTGCCTCAAGAGGTTTTGGCTTGCTCGCCGCCAATTTGGGGCTTAGATACACCTCTACCTCGGGGAGCCCCGGATTTAATCCGGGGCTGAGATGCGCTTGCAAACCCGTAGAACCTGAACCGGTTAGGACCGGCGGAGGGAAGGTTAAACATCTTTTAGCCGCACCCCGCCCGTCCTGAAAAGGAGGATGAGCGTGAGATATTTGAATTGCGTTGCGGGATTTCTGGCACTGGCGGGCAGCGCGGTGGCGCAGGATAAGCCGGTGCTGACAGTCTATACATACGACAGTTTTGTCTCGGACTGGGGGCCGGGGCCGCAAGTTGAGGCGGCGTTTGAGGCGACATGTGGGTGCGATCTGCAGTTTGTTGGCGCTGGCGACGGCGCAGCACTGCTGGCCCGGGTGCGGCTGGAAGGGGCGCGAATCCGGGCTGACGTGGTGTTGGGGCTGGATACCAACCTGATCGCGGCGGCCGCAGAGACCGGAATATTTGCTCCTCACAATATGGACGCGGTGGCATTTGACTTGCCAGTGGTCTGGGACGATCCGATGTTTGTGCCCTATGACTGGGGATATTTCGCGTTTGTCTATGACAGGGATTCAGTCTCTAATCCTCCGAACTCGATGGCAGCGCTGGCCGCAAGTGATCTGAAGATCGTCATCCAGGACCCGCGTTCATCGACGCCCGGATTGGGGCTGTTGTTGTGGATCAAGGCGGCGCATGGCGACCAGGCTGCCGACATTTGGCAGGCACTTTCTGACAATATTCTGACTGTCACCAAGGGCTGGACCGAGGCCTACGGGCTGTTTCTGGAGGGCGAGGCCGACATGGTGCTATCGTACACCACGTCGCCTGCCTATCACCTGATCGCCGAACAGGACGCCAGCAAAGCGGCGGCGGGGTTCACCGAAGGGCATTATTTGCAGATCGAGGTTGCCGCCAAGGTTGCCGGGAGCGATCAGCCAGGGCTGGCCGATGAATTTTTGCGATTTATGGTGTCAGATGCGTTTCAGTCGGTGATTCCGACCACCAACTGGATGTACCCGGCGGTTTTGCCGCAAACTGGCTTGCCCGACGGGTTTGACACGCTGATCACGCCAGATACCGCGCTGCTCTATCCGGCGGCCGATGCGATTGGCGCCCGAGACGAGGCTTTGGCGGAATGGCTGGCCGTGCTCAGCCAGTAATGCGCGCCTGGCCGGGGCTTGGCGCGGCTACAGTGGTGGCGGCCCTGACGTTGGGCACGCTCGGCGCGGTTGCGTTTCGGGCCGAGGGCTGGGACGGGCTGGGCCCGGCAGACTGGGCGGCGGTGCGGTTCACGGTTCTGCAGGCCGGCCTGTCGTCGCTGATCAGCGTTGTGCTGGCGGTTCCGGTGGCGCGCGCGCTGGCGCGGCGGCGGTTTCGCGGGCGCGGTTTGCTGGTGACACTGTTGGGCGCACCGTTCATCCTGCCGGTGATTGTCGCGGTGCTGGGACTGCTGGCGGTTTTCGGGCGAAATGGCCTGATTAGTCATGCACTTGGCTGGATCGGCCTGCCGCCGGTTCACATTTATGGCCTGCATGGGGTGGTTCTGGCGCACGTGTTTTTCAACCTGCCTTTGGCGACCCGGCTGATCCTTCACGGCTGGCTGGCGATCCCGGCCGAGCGGTTTCGCCTCGCCGCATCACTTGGATTTGGCGCGCCGGACGTGATGCAGGTTCTGGAACGGCCGATGCTGCGCGAGGTGCTGCCCGGCGCCTTCATGGTGATATTCGTGATCTGCACCACCAGCTTTGCGGTGGCGCTGGCGCTTGGCGGCGGCCCCAAAGCGACCACCGTCGAGCTGGCGATTTACCAGGCATTCCGCTTTGATTTTGATCTCGGCAAGGCGGCGTTGCTAGCGCTGATGCAGTTTGCGATCTGCGCGGCGGCGGCAGCGGCGATGCTTTGGGTTCGTGTCCCCTATGCAGGGGCCGCCGGGCTGGACCGGGTTGTTAAGCGGTGGGACGCGCGCGGGCGGGTGCCGAGCGTGGTGGATGCCGGCTGGATTGCTGTCGCGGCGGCGTTTCTGTTGCTGCCGTTGTCCATGATCGTGGCGCGTGGCCTGCCAGGGCTCATGGCGTTGCCTGCACCGGTCGTCGAGGCGGCGATGCGGTCGGGCCTGGTCGCGATCGGATCGGCGGCGCTGGCGATTGCGCTGAGCCTGCCGCTGGCCCTTGCCATCCAGGCACTGCGGCGCCGGGCGGTGCTGTCGGGCGGGCTGGAGATTGCCGGATATCTGGCGATCGCCGCGTCGCCTCTGGTGATCGGAACCGGGCTGTTCATTGTGCTGTTTCCGTTTGTGGACCCGGCGATGCTGGCGCTGCCTGTCACAGCGCTGGTCAACGCGGTGATGAGCCTGCCGTTTGCGCTGCGGGTTCTGGTGCCAGCGGTTGCCGAGATCGAGGGGCGGTTCGGCAGGCTGGCGGACAGCCTGGGCCTGCACGGATGGTCGCGGCTTTGGCGCCTGCACCTGCCGCGGCTGCGGCGTCCGCTGGGGTTCTCGGCCGGGTTGGCGGCGGCGCTTTCAATCGGTGACCTTGGGGTTATCGCGCTGTTTGCGGACCCGGACCGCGCCACATTGCCGTTGCAGGTCTACCGCTTGATGGCGGCCTACCGGACGGAGGAGGCGGCGGCTGCGGCACTGTTGCTGCTGGCGCTGGCGCTGGCGGCGTTTTGGGTGTTTGACCGAGGCGGGCGCGTTGATGCTGACACTTGAAGGTCTGGAAATAAAGCTGGGCGATTTTCAGCTGTCGGCGGACCTGAGGGTTGCGGCGGGCGACACTGTGGCGGTCATCGGACCCTCTGGTGCGGGCAAGTCGACGCTGGTGAACACCATCGCCGGGTTCATCAAACCTGCGTCCGGGCGCATGCTGTGGAACGGGCTTGATCTGGCTGGGCTGGACCCGGGCGAGCGCCCAATGTCGATCATTTTTCAGGACAGTAACCTGTTTCCGCATCTGAGCGTGTTTCAGAATGTAGCACTTGGGCTGCGGCCATCACTGAAGCTAAGCGACAGCGAGCGCGGCCACGTCGTCGCAGCCGTTGCTCGGGTTGGGCTGGACGGTCTGGAGGGCCGAAAACCCGCAACGCTGTCCGGCGGGCAGCAAAGCCGGGTGGCGCTGGCGCGGATTCTAGCGCGGGCGCGGCCACTGTTGCTGCTGGACGAACCGTTTGCTGCACTTGGGCCAGCCTTGCGTGATGAAATGCTGGATCTGGTGGCCGAACTGGTGGCGGCAAACGGCGCGACATTACTAATGGTCACCCATGATCCGAAAGACGCAGAGCGGATCGCAAGTCAGACCATCCTGGTGGCTGACGGATGCGCGCATCCACCACGAGCAACACAAGAGCTATTGGCGGATCCGCCAAAGCTGCTGGCCGATTATCTCGGGACGTAGACGGCAAAGCCACGCTCTCGCTTGAGTCTTCTTTGCGAAAATATCCTCGCCGAAGGCAATCAGACGTCTGGCTTGCCCTTCACCGGTGCCCAAATCCGCTTGTTGGTGAAATACATCAGCACCGACAGGAAGCTCAGAAAGACTATCGCCGTCAAGCCAACCCGCTTGCGCACCACAAGTTTCGGCTCTGCGGTCCACATCAGAAACGCGGCGACATCCTCGGCTTCGCTGTGGACATCGTTGGGACCGCCGTCGTCAAACTCTACATCCTCACCAAACAGCGGCGGGTTCATGGCGATGAAACCACCTGGAAATATGGTGTTTTCATAGAGCGTCGTGCCAGCTTCGTCTTTTTCCTCTTCGGTGTAGCCGGTCAGAATCGCTACGATATACTCAGCCCCGCCGCGGCCCTTGAAAAGCTGGTTTATCCCCAAGCCGTAGGGGCCATGAAACCCGGCGCGCGCCTTGGCCATCAGCGACAGGTCAGGGGCACTGTCCAGCGAGCCCTTGGGAAAATTATCCGTCGGCAGGGCTGGGCGGAAATCATCCAGTTCATCGTCAAACACTTCGAACTGGCTGGCGAAGGCGCGAACTTCGGCATCGCTGTAGCCAAGGTCTGCCAACGTGCGCAAAGCCACGTATTGCAGGCCGTGGCAGGCGGAACAAACCTCGGTATAGACCTGCAGGCCGCGTTGCAGTTGCATTTGGTCCCATTTGCCAAATACGCCATCGAACGAAAACTTGATGTTTTCAACTTTCCCGCCTTCTGCCGCAGATGCGCCGCTTGCCGAAATTGCCAGCGCCATCAGGGCGGACAGGGTAAGGTTCCTGATCATTTGACTTGAATCCTTTTTCACTCTGCCGGGGTTTCGGACGACGCATGGTGATCATTGAAATCGTCTTCGATTGTGTCCGGCTGTGGCTGGGCTTTTTCGATCACGCCGAGCAGTGGCAGGATGACCAGGAAATAGCCAAACCAATAGCCTGTCGCGATCAGGGCGTAGGTCGAATACGGCGGTTCTGCCGGTTGTGCGCCGAGCCAGAGCAGGACGATGAAATCGATCACCAGCAGATAGAACCACCACCGGAACATCGGGCGGTAGCGGCCAGAACGAACCGGCGATGTGTCAAGCCACGGCACCAATACCATGATGAAAATGGAACCAAACATCGCCATGACGCCGAAGAATTTGGCGGCGATGATGCCGCCGGTCAGGAAATTGGCGATCTGGACAACCCAGACATCCGAAGTGAAGGCCCGCAGAATCGCGTAGAACGGCAGGAAATACCATTCAGGCACGATATGTTCTGGGGTCGATAGCGGGTTTGCTTCGATGTAATTGTCGGGATGGCCCAGATAGTTCGGCAGAAAGCCGACCACCGCGAAGAAAATTACCAGGATCACGCAAAGTGCAAAAAGATCCTTGATCACGAAATACGGCCAGAACGGCAGGGTATCTTTTTCAGCCTCGGCTTTAGAAGCACGGCGCACTTCTACCCCAGTGGGGTTGTTGTTTCCGGTGGTGTGAAAGGCCCAGATATGCACGACGACCAAAGCGGCAATAACAAACGGCAGCAGGTAGTGCAGCGAGAAGAACCGGTTCAGCGTGGCATTGTCTACAGCAGGGCCACCCAGCAGCCAGGTCTGAATCGAGTCACCGATGAACGGAATCGCTCCGAACAGGCCGGTGATCACGGTGGCGCCCCAGAATGACATCTGACCCCAGGGTAGGACATATCCCATGAATCCGGTTGCCATCATCGCCAGGAAGATCAGCATGCCGATGATCCAAGTCAACTCTCTCGGGGGCTTGTAGGAGCCGTAAAACAGGGTGCGAAACATGTGGATGTAGACCGCGAAGAAAAACAGCGATGCGCCATTCATGTGAACGTAGCGCAGCACCGCACCGCCGTTTACGTTTCGCATGATGTGCTCGATCGAGGCAAAGGCCATGTCGACATGCGGCGTGTAATGCATCGCCAGAACCACGCCAGTGATGATTTGCAGCACCAGGCAGAACATCAGGACCATGCCCCAGATCCACCACCAGTTCAGGTTTTTCGGGGTCGGGATCATTAGCGCGTCATACAACAGGCTGACAATCGGCAGACGATCATGAAGCCATTTTTCAAACCCGGATTTGGGTTCGTAATGGTCGTGAGGAATTCCAGCCATTGTTGCGCTCCCTATCCGAGGACCAATTCGTCACCGTCGAAACGTGCAACGGGAACTTGCAGATTTTCCGGCGCCGGGCCTTTGCGAATGCGCCCGGCGGTGTCGTAATGCGATCCGTGGCAGGGGCAGAACCAGCCGCCGAAATCGCCAGATCCGCCGCCAATTGGTACACAGCCTAGGTGGGTGCAGACCCCGATCATCACCAGCCATTCGCCGCTATCGTCCAAAGCGCGGTTTTCGTCAGCCGCCGAAGCATCGGGTTCGGCGTTGGCGTTGCGCGCGTTACCGTCTTGCAAGTCGGCCAGGTCGACGGCGCGGGCGGCTTCTATTTCGCCGCTGGTGCGGCGGCGGATAAAAACCGGTTTGCCAAGCCATTTGATCGTCAGCTGAGTGCCTGGCTCGACCCCGGAAATGTCAATGCGGATCGATGACATGGCAAGCACGTCAGCCGAGGGGTTCATTTGGTCAATCAACGGCCAGACTGCGGCACCGAGAGCGACCGTGGCTGTGCCCGCGGTGGCGTAATACAGAAAGTCACGGCGCGTGCCTGGGTGTTCGTCTGCTTGGGACACAGCGTTTCTCCATTTCACGGCCAACTAATTCTGGCCCAAACTTGGCGGGCCACAGTTGCCTGCAGCCTTCAAGTGCGGGTTTTAACGGCGCAATCATCCCGCGTCTAGCGGACATTCGGGCGCAGCCGATGCTGAATGGCACTGTGCAGTAGAACCGATGCAGTGATAACACATCCTTAACTATTTTGATTGAAAGCTAGCGGTTCAAGCATATTTCCAATTTAGAACAGTTCCAGACGGTCACGGGGCGGCGCAGATGCGCGGAATTCTGGTTATTTTCATTCTGACGGCGGTTTCGTGCGCGCCGGCGGCGGCGCAGACCGAACTTAGTTTCTATGGTGGCGTTCAAACCGCGCCACACTCGCGTGTTTCGGGCAATGACCCAGGCGGGATCGGGGCATTTGACTTTGTTGCTGCCTGGGAGGGGCGTTCATTTACGTTACCGCTCCATTATGGCGTGCGTCTTACCTGGTGGCAGAGCGCGACCTTGGGCTGGGGTTTGGATTTCAGCCATGACAAGATCTATGCCAGCAACGTGACTTTGGTTGACAACGGTTTGTCGATATTGGAATTCACCGATGGCCTGAATATATTGACAATCAATGCCTACCGCCGCTGGCCGGATCGCGGGCGCGTTTTCACGCCATATGTCGGCGCCGGCCTTGGTGTTTCATTACCGCATGTTGAGTTTGATTCTGGGGCAGGTACGACTTTTGAATATCAGTTGGGCGGACCTGCCGTGTCCGTGGTCGCCGGCGCAAACTATCCGCTGACCAGCCGGTGGTCGGTTTTTGGCGAATACAAAGGCACCTACTCGATCAACAAATTGGACTTGGTCAGTGGTGGAACGCTGAATACGAATATCATAACCAATACCTTCAACCTGGGCGCCACTCTGGGGTTTTAGAGCGCCGGACGCTGCTGCGGGGCGGCCAGGCGGGTCAGATCACGCGGCCGGCGCATCGTGCAATTTCGCATCAGACCTTTCTGATCCGGATGCGACCCAGTGCTGTGAGATCAAAATCCACGCCTTTCCCGCTCCGCCCGAACCGTATGACCCGGCGAATTCGCCCAGTGCCATTAAGCTGTTCAGCGTCACGGCGCACCGACAGGCCTTCGTTCACATCGTCCATCGCCTCGTCGGCGCGTTGATCAAAATGGCCGCGTTCAATTCGGCGCGTCACCGCGTAAGCGGCGACAGCTACAATACCGTAGCGCAGGGCAATTCCGGCGATCTGGGCAAGAGCAAGCGGCATGGCAAATTCCTTCTATCGCTATGAATGTAGGAAGCGCGGCAGCGGATGTCCAATCTGGGCCTGACTAGACTGTGCATCAGACCGCCCGAAATAGCGGGAAGACAATTCGACTTTGCAGGTGACAGGGATTGCCGATACTTTCAGGGTCGGTAGTAGAATCAGAAACGCGCGCAATAATAATTGCGCCCGTTAGCCAAAACTATCCTGCGCGCCCGAGCGCTCGACAGGTCACCACATAGAAACAATTCCCGTCGCGGTGGTGCCGGTCTGGCGGAGTTTCAGGGCTCTGATCGCCAGAATGCTGCCGCTTTGAACGCCTTGAAAAACGACAATCTGGCCGCTTTGCATCTCGACCGACAGATCGCCGACGACGCCTACGTATATGGCGCGCGATACAGTTCCAAGCGGTGTGGTATCGCTGGGCGTCAGGCTGATGGCGTTTGTGGCAGGGGACGTGAGTGTTACTGGGAAGTCTTTGAATTGATCCATAATATTTTCCAAAATTCGACAGACCAACGCGCGAACGCCGACTGGGCAACGCCAGGTCAGTCATTCTCTAATTTAAATTGCGAATGCTGCGCCCGGCGAAATAGTTTGTGGCCTGAACGCATAAAGCGCGTCTTATCGAATTAAGACTAATTTGTTATTAACGAAAATCGGGCGGCAGTTCACTTGCCAGTTTCTCTGGCAGAACGGCTCTAGTAATATTCGTATCCGTAGCCCGACTCTGGGTCCGGATACCGGCACTTGTTCAGCACAACACCCAATACGTTGGTAAGTTCGGCCAGTTCTTTTTCACAATTATCAAGCTGCGGGATGGTCGTGCTATCGGCTGCGCCAACCAACAGGCTACAGTCCACAGTCGGCAGAAATCCAACATGGTCATCGCTTAACAGCATGGGCGGCATGTCGATTATTATCAAGTCTGGACAAAATTCCTGTCGGTAACACGCGATATGTCCAGTTTATGTACCAGATGATCTGTCCGGTTTTAGAACGCCTCCAAGCCATGGAGGGAGGCGATGCGTCGGACGGAGCAGGTACAGGGACTGAGATTGATGAAGTTCGAGGAGGTTTACGGGTGCACCCATCGGGGTGGCTTGAGCCAGGCGGAGGCGGCGGAGGTTCTGGGTGTCTCGGAGCGCACCTTCCGGCGCTGGCGCGACCGCTACGAGGCGGAGGGAGCCGACGGTCTCTACGACCGCCGCCTGGGCCGCCTCTCGGCGCGGCGCGCGCCGGTGGACGAGGTGGCGCGGGTGCTGGAGTTGTTCGACACCCGCTACTGGGACTTCACGGCCAAGCACTTCCACGAGAAGCTGGTGGCCGATCACGGCTTCAAGCGCAGCTACAACTGGCTGCGGCTGAGCTTGCAAGCCCATGGGCGCAGGCGCGCGGCGCCCAGGCGTGGGGCGCACCGGCGCAAGCGGCCGCGCCGTGCCTTGCCCGGCATGATGTTGCACCAGGACGGCTCGAGCCACGAGTGGGTCCCCGGTCGATGGTGGGACCTGATCGTCACCATGGACGATGCGACCAGCGATATCTACTCGGCCTTCTTCGTCGCCGAAGAGGGCACCATGTCGAGCTTCCAGGGGGTGTCCGAGGCGATCCGGGCCAAGGGCCTGTTCTGCTCGCTCTACGCCGACCGCGCCAGCCACTACTGGAACACGCCCGAGGCCGGCGGCAAGGTGGACAAGGACACCCCGACCCAGGTCGGCCGCGCCCTGGCGCAGCTCGGCATCGAGCTGATCCCGGCCTACTCGCCCGAGGCAAGGGGGCGCTCGGAGCGCATGTTCGGCACCTTGCAGAAGCGCCTGCCCCAGGAACTCAGGCTCGCCGGTATCACCGACATGGTCGAGGCCAACCGCTTCCTCAAGGAGGTCTTCCTGCCACAACACAACGCCCGCTTCGCGACCCCGGCCGAGGACCGGGGCACCGCCTTCGTCCCCTTCACCGGCGCGCTCGACGACATCCTGTGCATCCACGAGGAACGCACCGTCTCAAACGACAACACGGTGCGCTACAAGCGCCTGGCACTTCAGATCCCCGCTGGCCGCCACCGCCGCCATTACGTCAAGGCCAGGGTCCGCGTCCACGAATATCCCGACGGCACAATGGCCGTCTTCCATGGACCGCGATGTCTGGCGCGATACCACGCCGATGGCCAACCGATCGACTGCCAAACCCGCGAGGCCGCGTGACCCGCTTCGACGCGACCGACCGGCGCCCTGTGGACAAGTGGACAGCCGCTCCGCGACCGACCACTTCCCCACAGGGCCAGAAACCGCAACAGAAGCGGTCAACTCATATGGTACATAAACCGGTCAACTCAGAATGTTCTCGACACAGGCCCGGACATGGCATTTGGCGTTGCGAGGTTTCTATCGCATAGGCAGAGTTTTCGGCCGGTTGACAGCGCCGCGGATTGGTTTCGTCGCGGCGCCTCATGCGGAGATTTCTCTAGAAAAGAATGTTGGCAAACCGCTGCAATTCTTCTTTGAAAAAATATCCCCGCCGGAGGCATCGCGCGAAGTGCACAAAACAGTGCGCCGCAGGCGCTCAAATTAACAGCGCACGGCAATTAAAAGCCCCGCCACTTTGGGCGGGGCCACTCTGGTTTAGTTACGGCCGGTCTATTCTTCGCGGCTTTCTGGCGTGTCGACAATGACGGTGTCAAATTCGCTGGCGCCGACAAAGTCATCCACCGGGGCCGCCAGTGCGGCTGCGGCTTCGGCCTTGGCGCGCGCTTCTTCGATGACTTTCAGGTCACGTTCCACCGCAATGCGGCGAATTTGCTGGGTCGCGCCCCCGGTTCCCGCCGGGATCAGACGGCCGACGATGACGTTTTCCTTCAGTCCTACAAGCTTGTCGCGTTTGCCATGAACCGAAGCCTCGGTCAAAACCCGCGTGGTTTCCTGGAACGACGCTGCCGAAATGAAAGACCGGGTTTGCAGCGACGCCTTGGTGATCCCCAGCAGGATTGGAGCGCCCAGTGCCGGAAGACGGCCACCGGCCAGCGCCTTATCGTTCACCGCATCGAACTCTGCCTTATCGACGTTTTCGCCTTTCAGCAGCGTGGTTTCGCCGCTGTCCTGGATCTCCCACTTCTGCAGCATCTGGCGCACGATCACCTCGATGTGCTTGTCGTTGATCTTGACGCCCTGCAGACGATAAACATCCTGCACTTCATCGATCATGTAGTTGGCAAGCGCTTCGACTCCCAGGATCGACAGAATGTCATGCGGCGCCGGGTTGCCGTCCATGATGTAGTCGCCTTTCTGGACGAAATCGCCTTCGGCAACCGGGATGTGCTTGCCCTTGGGCACCATGTATTCGACCGGTTCCATGCTGTCATCCGCCGGCTCGATCGCGATGCGGCGCTTGTTTTTGTAATCGCGGCCAAATCGGATGTAGCCGTCAATCTCGGCAATCACCGCGTGATCTTTTGGACGGCGTGCTTCAAACAGCTCGGCCACACGCGGCAGGCCGCCGGTGATGTCCTTGGTCTTGGCGCCTTCACGCGGGATCCGTGCAACCACGTCGCCGGCCTTGATGGCGTCGCCATCCTCGATCGACAGTATTGCATCAACCGACATTGGATACGTCACCGGATTGTCACCTTTGTTGCGAACCGGCTGACCATCTTTATCGACAATAATGATCTCCGGCTTGAGGTCGTTGCCTTTCGGCACCGAGCGCCAGTCCGACACGATCCTCTGGGTCATTCCGGTTGCGTCATCGGTTTCATCGCGCAGCGCGATACCACTGACCAGATCGACAAATTTCACTGTACCGGCTTTCTCGGCAATGATCGGCAGCGTGTACGGGTCCCATTCGAACAGTTTGTCGCCCCGGGCCACATTGGAGCCGTCCTTGATATGCAGTTTAGAGCCGTAGCCCAGCTTGTGGGTGGCGCGTTCCTGACCGTTCTCGTCGATGATCGCGAGCTTCATGTTGCGGCCCATTACGATCTGTTCACCAGCCGCGTTTTTAAGGACACTGGCGTTGCGGAATTCGACCCGGCCATCCTGGTTGGCTTCAAGAAATGATTGCTGACCAGCCTGGGCGACACCGCCAATGTGGAAGGTTCGCATCGTCAACTGGGTTCCGGGTTCGCCGATTGACTGGGCCGCGATGATGCCCACAGCTTCGCCGGAGTTCACCATCGTGCCGCGTGCCAGGTCACGGCCATAGCACATCGCACAAACGCCCTCTTCGGATTCGCACGTCAGCGGCGAACGGATGCGGACTTTGGCCAGATCAGCTGCGTCGACCTCGTCGGCCTTGCGCTCGTCGATCAGCTCGCCGCGCGATACCATTACTTCTTCGGTGCCGGGATGCAGAATATCCTCGGCAGCGACCCGGCCCAAAATCCGCTCGGCCAGGGTGGACACCACTTCGCCATCGGTCACCGCAGCTTGGGTGGTAATGGCATTTTCGGTGCCGCAGTCGCGCATCCGGATAATGCAGTCTTGCGCCACATCAACCAGACGCCGGGTCAGATAGCCCGAGTTCGCGGTCTTGAGTGCGGTGTCGGACAGGCCCTTGCGCGCGCCGTGGGTTGAGTTGAAATACTCAAGCACCGTCAGGCCTTCCTTGAAGTTCGAGATGATCGGGGTTTCGATGATCTCGCCGGACGGTTTCGCCATCAGCCCGCGCATGCCGCCCAGCTGTTTCATCTGGGTCACCGAGCCACGGGCGCCGGAATGGGCCATCATGTAGACCGAGTTCGGTTCCCCTTCGGCACCGCTCTTGTCCTTTTTGCTGGCCGAGATCGTGCTCATCATGGCTTCGGTAACCTTGTCGTTGCACTTGGACCAGGCATCGACGACTTTGTTGTATTTTTCGCCCTGAGTGATCAGACCGTCCATATACTGCTTTTCAAAATCCTTCACCTGATCGCGGGTGCTGTCGACCAGCGCCCATTTGGTGTCAGGCACAACCATGTCGTCCTTGCCAAAGGAAATTCCGGCCTTGAAGGCCTCTTGAAAACCAACTGTCATAATCTGGTCACAGAAGATGACGCTCTCTTTCTGGCCGCAGTAGCGATACACCGTGTCGATGATTTGCTGAACTTCCTTCTTGCGCAGCAGACGATTAACCAGATCAAACGGCGCTTTGGCATTGTGCGGCAAAAGTGCCCCAAGACGCAGACGCCCCGGCGTCGTGTCAAATCGCGTCAAAACCTCGTTGCCTTCGTCGTCTATCTGTATAATCCGCGCCTTGATTTTGGCGTGCAGATGCACGACGCCGGCGTCCAGCGCGTGGATCACCTCGTCCACGTCCGCAAATATCATGCCTTCGCCCTTCATGCCTTCACGCTCTATCGAGACGTAATAAAGGCCCAGGATCATATCCTGCGAAGGCACGATAATCGGCGCACCATTGGCAGGCGACAGAACGTTGTTGGTCGACATCATCAAGACCCGCGCTTCAAGCTGCGCCTCCAGGCTAAGCGGCACGTGCACCGCCATCTGGTCACCGTCAAAGTCGGCGTTGAATGCCGAACAGACCAGCGGGTGCAGCTGAATCGCCTTGCCTTCGATCAGCACTGGTTCAAACGCCTGAATGCCCAGACGGTGCAGGGTTGGCGCGCGGTTCAAGAGCACCGGGTGCTCGCGGATCACCTCGTCCAGAATGTCCCAGACCTCGGGGCGTTCCTTTTCGACCAGTTTCTTGGCCTGTTTCACGGTTGAAGACAGACCTTTGGCCTCAAGGCGCGAGTAGATGAACGGCTTGAACAGCTCCAGCGCCATCTTTTTAGGCAGGCCACATTGATGCAGCTTCAGTTCCGGGCCGGTCACGATCACCGATCGACCGGAAAAATCGACTCGTTTGCCCAAAAGGTTCTGCCGGAAGCGGCCCTGCTTGCCTTTCAGCATGTCGCTGAGCGATTTCAGCGGCCGTTTGTTGGCCCCGGTGATCACCCGGCCACGGCGGCCATTATCGAACAGCGCATCGACCGATTCCTGCAACATGCGTTTTTCGTTGCGCACAATAATATCGGGCGCGCGCAGTTCGATCAGGCGTTTCAGGCGGTTGTTGCGGTTGATCACCCGGCGATAGAGGTCGTTCAGATCGCTTGTCGCAAATCGACCGCCATCCAGCGGCACCAGCGGGCGCAGTTCCGGCGGGATCACGGGAACGACGGTCAGCACCATCCATTCCGGGCGGTTGCCGCTTTCCAGGAAGCTTTCGACAATCTTCAGCCGTTTGATGATTTTCTTGGGCTTCAGCGCACCAGTGGCTTCTTTCAGGTCTTCGCGCAGCTGTTCCGCCAATGATTCCAAATCGATCTGGCTCAGCATTTCGCGGATCGCCTCGGCGCCGATATTGGCGGTGAAGGCTTCCATGCCATAGGCGTCCTGGGCGTCCATATATTCTTCTTCGGTCATCAGCTGACCGTAGTTAAGGTCGGTCAGACCCGGCTCGATCACCACATAGTTTTCGAAATACAGAATCCGTTCCAGGTTGCGCAGCGTGGTGTCCAGCATCAGGCCAATGCGGCTCGGCAGCGACTTCAGAAACCAGATGTGGGCCACCGGCGCGGCCAGCTCGATATGGCCCATGCGCTCGCGCCGGATCTTTTGCAACGTCACCTCGACACCGCATTTTTCGCAGACAACGCCGCGATATTTCATCCGCTTGTATTTACCGCACAGACATTCGTAGTCCTTGATCGGGCCAAAGATGCGGGCGCAGAACAGACCGTCACGTTCCGGCTTGAAAGTTCGGTAATTGATCGTCTCGGGCTTCTTGATCTCGCCAAACGACCACGACAGAATGCGTTCCGGCGACGCCAGCGAGATCCTGATCTCGTCAAAGGTTTTCGGCGGCGTGATCGGGTTGAACGGATTTGTCATCAGTTCCTGTTTCATTTCGTATTCCTTACGTCAGAGAGAGAGCGATGAAGTTGCGGGCGCATACCGCCCCTACTCATCAGGCTCTGCATCCAGGAGTTCCATGTTAAGGCCGAGGCCGCGGACTTCTTTCACCAGCACGTTGAAGCTTTCCGGCACGCCGGCCTCGAAATTGTCTTCGCCCTTGACAATGCTTTCGTAAACTTTCGTCCGCCCGGCCACGTCGTCCGACTTGACCGTCAGCATTTCCTGCAACGTGTAGGCGGCGCCGTAAGCCTCCAGCGCCCAGACTTCCATTTCGCCGAACCGCTGGCCACCAAACTGGGCTTTGCCGCGCAGCGGCTGCTGGGTGACAAGGCTGTACGGCCCGGTCGAGCGGGCATGAATCTTGTCGTCGACCAGGTGATGCAGCTTCAGCAGATACTTGACGCCAACGGTGACCGGACGCGAAAACTGCTCTCCGGTGCGACCGTCAAACAGGATCGACTGACCACTTTGTCCAAAGCCGGCGCGAACCAGCGATTCATTCACGTCGGCCTCTTTGGCACCATCAAAAACCGGTGTGGCGATCGGAACACCGTCCGTCACAAGGCCAGCTGCTTCGATCAGCCGGTCCTCGTCCATGCCCTTGATGCCCTCGGCATACACATCATCGCCATAGGCGATCTTCATCGCATCACGAACCGGCGTCATGTCACCGGTGCGGCGGTATTCGACCAATGCGTGATCGATCTGGGTGCCCAGACCCCGTGCCGCCCAACCCATGTGGGTTTCAAGGATTTGCCCGACGTTCATCCGGGACGGCACGCCAAGCGGGTTCAGCACAAAATCAACCGGGGTGCCGTCGGCCAGGAACGGCATGTCTTCCATCGGCACAACCTTGGAAATCACGCCCTTGTTGCCGTGCCGGCCGGCCATCTTGTCACCGGGTTGCAGCTTGCGCTTCACGGCCACGAAAACCTTGACCATCTTCATCACGCCCGGCGGCAAGTCGTCGCCCCGGCGCACCTTTTCGACCTTGTCGTCAAACCGATGCTCCAACGCGCGTTTCAGCACGTCGTATTGCTCGTTCAGAGCTTCAACCTGGCTGGCCTGCTTGTCATTACCAAGTGCGAGTTGCCACCACTGACCGCGGCTCAGGCTGTCCAGCAAATCTTCGGTAATCTCGGATTTGGATTTGACGCCTTTCGGGCCCTTCACGGCCACCTTGCCCAAGATCATGTCCTTCAGTCGCGCATAAGTGTTGCGATTCAGGATCGCCATCTCGTCATCGCGGTCACGCGCCAAACGCTCGACCTCTTCGCGCTCGATCTGCACGGCGCGCTCGTCTTTTTCCACACCGTGGCGGTTAAATACGCGCACCTCGACCACGGTGCCAAAATCACCCGGCTTGACGCGCAGGCTGGTGTCGCGTACGTCGGAGGCTTTCTCACCAAAAATGGCGCGCAGCAGCTTTTCTTCCGGTGTCATCGGGCTTTCGCCCTTGGGGGTGATCTTGCCCACCAGAATGTCGCCCGGCACCACGTCGGCGCCGATATAAACGATGCCGGCCTCATCCAGATTGCGCAGCGCCTCTTCGCCGACGTTCGGGATGTCGCGGGTAATTTCTTCCGGTCCCAGCTTGGTATCACGCGCCGCGACCTCAAATTCCTCGATATGGATCGAAGTGAACACGTCATCGCGCACGATCCGCTCGGAAATCAGGATCGAATCCTCATAATTGTAGCCATTCCACGGCATGAACGCGACAACCACGTTCTTGCCCAGCGCCAATTCGCCCAGATCGGTGGACGGACCGTCGGCAACAACTTGACCCTTTTCAACTTGATCCCCCACCTTCACCAGCGGACGTTGGTTGATGCAGGTGTTCTGGTTCGAGCGCTGGAATTTGCGCAGCCGGTGGATGTCCACGCCCGGATCGCCCGGCTCCAGATCAGCCGTTGCCCGGATCACGATCCGCTGCGCGTCCACCTGGTCGATCACGCCAGCCCGTCGCGCCATGATCGACGCACCGGAATCGCGCGCCACGATGCTTTCGATACCAGTGCCGACCAGCGGCGCCTCGGCCTGCATCAGCGGCACCGCCTGGCGCTGCATGTTCGAGCCCATCAGTGCCCGGTTCGCATCGTCATTTTCCAGAAACGGAATAAGCGAGGCGGCGACGGACACCAGCTGTTTGGGCGAAACGTCGATCAGATCGACATTTGCTTTGGGCTGCAATGTGTATTCGCCGGATTTCCGCGTCGACACCAGATCGTTCACGAAATTGCCCTTGTCGTCCAGTGTGGCATTCGCCTGCGCAACGGTGTGGCGCATTTCTTCGGTGGCCGACATGTAATGAACTTCATCCGTCACATGGCCATCGACAACTTTACGGAACGGCGTTTCGATAAAGCCATACTTGTTCACCCGCGCGAAAGTCGCGAGGCTGTTTATCAGGCCGATGTTCGGGCCTTCAGGCGTTTCAATCGGGCACATCCGGCCATAATGCGTCGGGTGCACGTCGCGCACCTCAAATCCGGCCCGCTCGCGGGTCAGACCACCGGGCCCAAGGGCCGACAGGCGGCGTTTGTGGATGACTTCGGACAGCGGATTGGTCTGGTCCATGAACTGGCTCAGCTGGCTGGACCCAAAGAATTCACGCACCGCTGCGGCGGCCGGTTTCGCATTGATCAGATCCTGCGGCATCACCGTGTCAATCTCGACGCTTGACATGCGCTCCTTGATCGCGCGCTCCATGCGCAACAGCCCGACCCGATACTGATTTTCCATCAGCTCACCGACCGAGCGCACCCGGCGGTTCCCCAGATGGTCAATGTCGTCGACATTGCCTTTGCCGTCGCGCAGATCCACCAGCGCCTTGATGCAGGCCACGATGTCCTCTTTACGCAATGTCCGCTGGGTATCTTCGGCGTCCAGTGCCAGACGCATATTCATTTTGACCCGGCCAACCGCCGACAGGTCATAACGCTCACTGTCAAAGAACAGCGTGTCAAACAGGGCGCTTGCGGCGTCGACAGTAGGTGGTTCGCCTGGGCGCATGACACGGTAGATGTCCATCAGCGCGGTCTCGCGGTTCATATTTTTATCATGCGCCAGTGTGTTGCGCATGTAAGCGCCAACGTTGATATTATCGATGTCGAGCACTGGAATATCGGTGATCCCGGCATCCAGCAACTCTTTCAGGCTGCCGCCGGTGACAGTGCCTTCCTTGTCAAGTTCCTGGGTCAGCTCATCGTCGGCTTCGACATAGATCGCGCCGGTTGCCTCGTTGATAATGTCGCGCGCAACAAAGCGGCCCAGGATCTGGTCGAACGGGAGCAATAGGTTCTTGACCTTGCCATCGTCGATCAATTTCTTGGTCGCACGCGGGGTGACCTTTTTGCCGGCCTCGGCAATCACCCGGCCTGTCTTTGCATCCACCAGATCAAATTCGGGGCGGGTGCCACTAATACGGTCGGGGAAGAACTTGGTGACCCAGCCCTTATTCTTTTTCAGCTTGAACTGAACGGTGTCATAATAGGCATTCATGATGCCGTCCTGATCCAGACCAAGCGCATAAAGCAGCGTCGTGACCGGCAATTTGCGGCGCCGGTCGATGCGCGCAAATACCAAGTCCTTGGCGTCAAATTCAAAATCTAGCCAAGAGCCGCGGTATGGAATGATCCGGCAGGCAAAGAGCAACTTGCCGGAAGAATGGGTTTTGCCCTTGTCGTGGTCAAAAAACACACCAGGAGAGCGGTGCATCTGCGACACGATTACCCGCTCGGTGCCGTTCACAATGAACGTCCCGTTTGGCGTCATGAGCGGCATCTCACCCATGAACACGTCTTGTTCCTTGATGTCTTTTACCGATTTGGCGCCAGTGTCTTCGTCAAAATCAAATACGATCAGGCGCAGCGTGACCTTGAGCGGCGCGCCATAGGTCATGTCGCGCTGCTGACATTCCTCGACATCGTATTTCGGCTTTTCAAGTACGTATTTGCCGAACTCAAGCACCGCCGTTTCGTTGAAATCCTTGATCGGGAATACCGACTGAAAGACGCCTTGGATGCCGTCGCCATCGGTCGGATCAGGCAGCTCGCCTGAATTCAGGAACAGGTCGTATGAAGATTTCTGAACCTGAATAAGGTTCGGCATTTCCAGAACTTCACGAATTTTTCCGTAGTATTTGCGCAGTCGTTTCTGGCCGAGGAAGGACGAAGCCATGCTCGATAGTACCTTTCATTTTCGCAAGCGCATCAAACCGCCGGGGCCACGGCGATGCACCCTTGAAACGGGCGGTTCTGGTCCATTCCCGCAGGCCGTCCCACCGGTCTGCTCCCGATCCGGAACCTCTCTTCAGAAAGGGCCGGTTGTTCGGGCCCCTTGTAAAAACAGGTTCGGCTGGGCACGTTATTCGCGCCCAGCCTGATATTTTCGCGGGCCTGCTCGGCCCCGGCCCTTAGACCAGTTCGACTTCTGCGCCAATTGCTTCCAGCTTGCCTTTGACGTCCTCGGCTTCGTCCTTGAACACGCCTTCCTTGATCTTGCCGCCGGCATCGACCAGATCTTTGGATTCTTTCAGGCCAAGACCGGTCAGCGTTCGCACTTCCTTGATCACCTTGATCTTATCGCTGCCGAAGTGCTTGAGAACGACGTCAAATTCAGTCTTTTCTTCTTCAGCGGCAGAGCCGGTATCGGCAGGACCGGCCACCATGACGGCTCCGCCAGCAGCGGGCTCGATGCCATATTCGTCTTTCAGGAAAGTTTTCAGTTCTTGGGCTTCGAGAAGGGTCAGACCCACGATCTCTTTCGCCATTTTACTCAGATCAGCCATTTCGTGTTTTCCGTTCTTTCAGATGTGTTCCAACGCGGCCGTTACAACCCCGCAGGTCATTAATTGCTATGCCGCAGCCCAGTCCTCGATTGTAGACAAGATGGACGCGATGTTTGCAGCAGGTGCGCCAATCGCCCCGGCGATGTTTGCAGCGGGTGCGCCGATGCAGGCCACGATCGAAGCAATAAGCTCGTCACGCGACGGCATCTTGGCGACAGCGCACACACCGTCGACGTCCAGCGCCGCGCCACCCATAGAGCCACCAAGGATAACCAGCTTGCTGTTGGTCTTGGCAAAGGCATCCACGACCCTGGCCGCAGCCACAGGATCCTGGGAATAGGCGAGCACGGTCATGCCGTTAAGAAGATCGCTGATCGAAGCGCTCGGCGAACCTTCAAGGGCGATTTTGGCGAGACTGTTTTTGGCAACGCGAACAGAACCGCCCGCGTCACGCATTTGCGCGCGCAGCTCCTGCATTTCGGCAACTGTCAGACCCGCGTAATGTGCAACCACGACAACGCCAGAGCTTTCAAAGATCTGGCCGAGTTCTTCGACCGTTTTCTCTTTTCGTGCTCGATCCACAGTTTCACTCCAATTATGGAGGTGTGACCCTCCGGCTCGTGCCTGCCGGGACAGGTGCCCGACAATCGGGTCCTTACGGGTCCTTCGCAATCTCGCCCAAGGGCTCAAACCCCTGAATTTGTTGTTCAATTCCCGTCTCTGGTCGGAATTATGGCAACCGCCACCGGCCGTCTTGGACGAAACACACAGGCCGCCACGTGACCGCAGCGACCTGAGCACGCGCGATATAAGAGGTTTTGGGGGGAAATGGAAGGGGGAAATGTCGGTATTCCAGGGGAATCGCATGAAGGTTATGTCCGGAGAATTTGCAGTAAGAACCGATTGTTCCATCCGGCCTTTTTGCGCATGACCCTGAGCGATTTTTTATCTTTTGCCTTGTTGAGCAGATTCATTGCCATGTGTTTGATGACGGCAAAATTCTTGGGGCCGTGATCCTTACGAACACGGCTGTCATCATCGCGGAATGTGACGTCGAGCACCCAGTGGAGGCGGTTTTCAATCCCCCAATGGGAGCGTACCGCATGGGCAAAGCGCGGCGCATCTTTCGGTAGAGACGAGATGAAGTATCGGGTTTGTTGTGTTGTTTTCCCGTTGCTTTCACGGATCGAGACAACGCGACCAATACTGGTCAGGCCCGCCCAACCCGGATGGCGCTCTTGCAGCCATTCTATGGTGTCACTCTGGGTGTAGGTCCGGGTCTCAATCCGACCTTTATCGCCATCAACAGTCTGTAACGACGCAGTATTTTCATGCTCCCTCTCTTCAAACCACAGTTTCACATCCTCAAAAAGGCTGCTCTGATTTCCCTTGAGCGCCAGCACGTAGTCGGCCCCCTTGTCGCGGATTTTGCAGGCAATCTGGCGTTGGCACCCCATCGCGTCCAGCGTCACGATCGCGCCCTCAACGTGGAGCAAATCCAAGAGCAATGGAATGTCCTTGATCTCGTTCTTTTTGTGCGCACTTGCCCGCTGACCCAGTACCAGACGCAGATCATCACAGTAGGCCGAGATCAAATGCAGAGGTGTTTCACCACCGGCCTTTGACCCGCGCATCGTCTTGCCATCGACGGCCACAATCGAGCCTTCAACGCGTCCCGCCAGGCCAGCAGCCCATTGCGCAAAGGCTGTACTGAACTTCTCCGGATCAAGCAGCCGAAACACCGTTGAAAGCGTGTCATGCGAGGGAATGCCGTGCTCAAAAGGGGCCAATTTGCGCAGAAACTTCAGCTTTTCTTCACCATATTCGACAATATCAACGACACTCTCGCCGCCCGAGACCACCGCACACAGGCTTAAAAGCAGGATCTCATCAAGCGGGTAAAGCACCTTCGCCTGCTGGCGAGGGTCAGGGATGGCCGAAATAACAGATTGAAATGATGTAGTCTTTTCCAAAGCAAGTCCTCCAGATGCGTGTTCTGGTGACATTGAATCAGACGTTGATGCACGTAGCAAACACGGGCCAGCTATTCATGCGATACCCCTGGTCGGTATTCTTACCACCCTTCAAAAAATCCAAACTTGCCATAATTTAGGGATTTTCTCATATCCTATGAAGCATCTGCGCAGGAACCGCAGGCCCTGTTTGAAGAGGGAGCAGAGTGATCTTCGGGTTTTGCGAATCGCCTTTTTTCGCCGCTTTCGGCGACTATTTGTTCATCTGCTGCGCCCGTTGAAACCGCCCAGTACATGGCTATTGCCATGACAAGGATAAGCCTTTCCAGTCGGTCTGGCTTTTTGATTTGGCTTTGCGCGATGCCAAATCCACGGGTCTTGAAGTCCGAGAACATAGCTTCAATACCCCATCGCATTCCATAATCGAGAACCGTGTATTGTGAAGGCTTTGCATTCATAGCGATGATCCAGGGCTCAGGGTGACCATCGTCGTGCAATACTCCGATATTCGTAAACACACCTGATCCATAAAGTTCCGCGTTTATAAGCCCTTGCGGCATCAGCTCCCGGATTTCAATGCAAGACAGCTCGCCACCTTGGTGCTGCAAAGTCAGGTTGCCCTTCAGGCGAATACGATATCCCCAACCAGCGTCCTGACACCAATGGATTAACCTTTCTGTGCCATAAAATCGATCACCCGTTAACATGACATCAGCCCCTTCAGGCATCCAATCCTGAATGCTGTCCAGTAACTCTTTTTGGAGAGAAAACCCAATATTGCCTGTGAATCCCGGAGCAATACTGGATCACAGAAACGGTCGAATAATCTGACTGTCGCGGAGTAAAACTCCGCCATTCTGACGCCTGAGGCAAACGAGCTGAGGGCGGGGAGATGTATTCTGTGGAATTGTACAGCCGGGTTCGGCGTGCGTGTCATGTCGGTGGGATGAGTGAGCGGGCGGCGGCCGGTCATTTCGGGATAGACCGCAAGACTGTGTCAAAAATTCTGAAGCATGCGGTGCCACCGGGGTATCGCAGGAATGGGCCACCAGCCCGTCCAAAGCTTGACCCGTTCATTCCGCTCATCAACCAGATATTGGAAGAGGATAAGTCGCGGCTCAAGAAGCAGCGGCATACGTCGAAGCGGATATATGAGCGTCTGCGTGATGAACATGGCTTCACCGGCGGGATCACGATTGTGACCGACTATGTTCGCGAGAAGAAGCGCCGGACTCGGGAAGTGTTCGTGCCGCTGTCGCACGCGCCAGGCCACGCCCAGGTTGATTTTGGTGAGGCGCTTGGCGAGATTGGCGGGGTCGTGCGCAAGCTGCACTACTTTGCAATGTCTCTGCCGCACTCGGACGCGTTCTTCATCAAGGCCTATCCGGCGGAGACAACCGAGGCCTTTTGCGATGGCCATGTAGCTGGCTTTGCGTTCTTCGGCGGCGTGCCGCTGTCAGGGCTCTACGACAACACCACGATCGCGGTGGCACGGATTCTCGGGGACGGAAAACGGCAACGCACCAGAACCTTTGCTGAGTTGCAGTCGCATTACCTGTTCGAAGACAGGTTCGGCCGTCCTGGCAAGGGCAACGACAAGGGTAATGTCGAAGGCACAATCGGTTATGGCCGGCGGAACTTCCTGGTGCCGATGCCGCGCTTCGACAGTTTCGATGACCTGAACGTCCGGCTGGAGGAGCAATGCCTCAAACGTCAGGATGAGGTTCTGCGGGGTCATTCCGAGACTATCGGCGAGCGGCTGATGCGCGACCTCGACGCCCTGATGGCGCTGCCGCCTGTACCCTACGATGCCTGCGAGAAAGTCAGCACGCGGGCGACGTCGATCTCGATGGTCCGCTATCGCAACAACGATTACTCGGTGCCGGTCGCCTGCGCTCATCACGAGGTTCAGGTCCGCGGCTATGTCCACGAGGTCGTCATCGGCTGCGGCGCCGAGGTGATCGCCTGCCACCAACGGTCCTATGAGAAGGCTGATATGGTCTTCGATCCGATGCACTTCCTGCCGCTGCTGGAACAGAAGGTTGGCGCGCTGGACCAGGCGGCCCCGCTGCAGGGCTGGGACCTGCCAGGGGAGTTTGCCACCCTGCACCGGCTGCTGGAAGCGCGCATGGGCAAGAAGGGCAAGCGCGAATACGTCCAGGTTCTGCGGCTGCTTGAGAGCTTCGAGATGGCGCACGTCCACGGGGCTATCAAACAGTCGCTGGAACTGGGCGCGATCGGCTACGATGCGGTCAAGCATCTGGTGCTTTGCCGGATCGAGAGGCGCCCGCCACGGCTCGATCTCGATATCTACCCCTACCTGCCCAAAGCACTGGTCGAGACCACCAAGCCCGCGAGCTATATGAGCCTGATGACGCAGGTGCCGGCATGACCGATACACCGCAGGTTCTGCTGCAGCATCACCTAAAAAAACTGCGCTTGCCGACATTCCTGGGCGAATATTCCAAACTTGCGCAACAATGCGCTGCTGAGAAGAAGGATCACGTCCAGTATTTACTGCGGCTCTGCGAACTTGAACTGATAGAGCGGGAACGCCGGATGATCGAGCGGCGCATCAAGGCCGCGAAGTTTCCAGCCACCAAGAGCCTGGACAGCTTCGATTTCAAGGCGATCGCGTCACTCAACAAGCCGCTCGTGCTGGAGCTGGCGCGCTGTGAATACATCGACAAATACCAGAACATCATTGCCCTGGGGCCAAGTGGCACCGGTAAAACCCATGTCGCACTGAGGCTGGGATTGGCCGCCTGCCAGAAAGGCCTCAAGGTCCGCTTCATAACCGCCGCATCACTGGTTCACGAATTGATCGAAGCTGTCGATGAACGCCGCCTGCAGAGGTTCCAAAAACAACTCACCAGCCAGAACCTTCTGATCATTGACGAGCTGGGCTTTGTCCCCTTGAGCAAAACCGGCGCTGAGCTGCTCTTCGAAGTCATCTCCCAATGCTATGAACGCGGCTACATAATCATCACCTCAAATCTGCCGTTCGACGAATGGACCGAAATATTCGGATCCGAGCGCCTCACCGGTGCGCTCCTGGATCGCCTCACCCACCACATGCATATACTGGAGATGAACGGCGACAGCTTTCGGCTAAAACAGAGCCGAAACGCCAGAGCCTGAACCCGGTCTGAACTTGATGGATGTTGGCCTTTGGCCAACATGCGCCTTGTCACGCGTTAGCTTTATGGGGAGCACACCCAACAAGGCGCGGCACCTCAACTGGCCCACTTTTACTCCGGCGAATGGCCCCTTTTTACGCCGGGATTGACACCCCGCCGAAAAAGGCGAACGCTTTATCATGGGCGTCAAACACCATCTCCTGCGTCTCGCGCGGATAGGCCCGAACAAACGGCATCCGGCTGTGGCAGAGGCGAACATGCGCCACCTTGACCGTCGTGGTCGCGCCATCAATCAGGACAACTTCCTGGCTCCAGTCGAACTGATACGCCTCACTGGGATCAAAGCTCAGCGGAACATAAGCATCAGCGGATGCGGCCCGCTTCGCCTTCGACCAACTGGCCGCATAGCGCCGTGCCGCATCATAGCTGCCGTCGTATCCTTGGTTGCGCAGTTCTTCATATACCCGGACAAGCGTCAGGCGTTCGCGTCTAGAATGCCGAGTATTGTCGGCCAGCATATCATCCAATTGAGAACGCCAGGGATCGATCTTCGGACGCGGCTGGGTGGAACGGTCATAGCTGAACTCCGTCGCACCAGAACGTATCACCTTGCGCACTGTGTTCCGTGAAACCCGAAGCTCCCGGCATATTTGCTTGATCGACTTCCCCAGAATGAAATACGCGCGCCTGATCTTTGCAATCGTCTCCACAACCAAGATCCCCAACTCGCTCCCTCAAATCTTTGAAGGAGCATCTGTACAGAACTATCAGGGGGGTCACTTTTGGACGCCGATTACCCCAATAATGGGGTCAACTTTGCATGCCTATCCACAGAAAAATCCCCTATCGATACTTTGAAAGTGCTCGCAAAGCCGCGCAGTGCCCGCATGGCGGAAATTGCGTGGGCTTTAGCGCCGTCAATAAGTGACAGCTTTCGAAGCGCCTGGTGAATTTTGGGGTATAGCAGCTCAGAGAGTGTTTTATCTTCAGGCGCCTCCAGAAACGACGTTATGTGCCCGTGGGTCTCTGCAAGTTCCTCGATTTTATTGAGCAGAACGGTCTTCCCGGTGCCACGCAATCCCAACAGGATTTGGGATCGATCATGCTTTCCGATAATGACTCGCTGCAACGCGATCTTGGCATCGCGGACGATCTCGTCCCGCCCTGAAAGTTCGGGTGGCCGGGAACCTGCGCCAGGTGCAAATGGGTTTCTGACTGGGTCCATATTAGCATTCGCCTTATCAGCCAAATATATCTATTTATACCAGCGGCATTTAACATTGACCGATATGGGCCCATTTTCGCATTCCGATTGATGTGATGGTTTCGGGCTGTGCGATGAGCTTGTTCCAAGCTTCGCATCCAGCATCGACGATGGCATTGTAGTCTTCGAACACGCGGTTGGAGAGCCAATTGGCGCGCAAGTACTGCCAGATATTTTCCACCGGGTTCAGTTCCGGAGCGCGCGATGGCAGCAGGATGATGGTGAGGTTCTTCGGGACTTTGAGTTTGCCGGTGGTGTGCCATCCGGCCCGATCCATCAGCACAACCGCATGGGCCTTTCGGGCGACGTGGCGGCTGATCTCGTCGAGATGCATCTGCATGGCTTGCGCGTCCGCCCAAGGCAGCATGAGCGCCGCCCCCTTGCCGTGAGCCGGACAGATGGCGCCGAACAGATAGGCGTTGCGATAGCGCTGATCGGCCGGCTGGCGGGGGCGCGTGCCCTTTCTCGCCCACAGGCGCGTCAGGCCATTCTTCTGGCCAAGGCGTGCTTCGTCCTGGAACCAGATCTCCACCGGCGTTCCCGCTGGCAGGTCAGCTATATGCACCTGGAGCGTGTCGGTGAAGTTTTTTTAAACGCCTCGATGATCCGCTTATCCTGCCTGGGATGCTGCGGGCGGGCGCTGATATGGGCAAAGCCCAGTTCGCCAAGCAGTCTGGATATCCCGCGCTCGGAATAGATGACGCCAAAGCGCGCCTCGATCACCCGCTTCAGGTCGATCCGCCGCCAGCGGACAACCCCGTCCACCGCCGGATCGGGGCCGGTCTCGACAATCTCGCCAAGTTCTTTCATCTGGACATCGCTCAGGTAGCGCGTCCGGCCCGCGCCCTTGCGGTTGGTGAGGCCATCCGGTCCCTCTTCGTTGAACCGGTGAACCCAGTCCCGCAGGGTTTGGCGATCCATCCCACCGATCCTTGCGGCCTCTCCACGGCTCATGCCATCGTAGACCGCCGCAAGAGACAACAGACGGCGGCTCTGCCGGGCATCCTTGCAACGGCTGGCGAGTTTACGAAGGTGGCGGGCATCAAAGTCGCGACGAAGCGGAACACTGGCTGGCATGGCGATCCTCCTTTGCCAACCTTGAATCAGATCAAAACCGATTTGGGAATCCCCACAGAGTCAGAAATTGATGCCGTTGGTATTATACCAACGGCCCCCAGATTTGACTCAAGGGGATTCCCACGAGCGGCGTGATCTGATTCAGTGGCATCAAGGCAAGGGAGGCTTTGATGGCAGTAAGGATTACGCGCAAAGACAAGTCCGCAGGCGAGCTTCGCCAGGAAGCGGCGCGGTGCCGGGATGGGAAAGCGGCGCGACGGATGTTGGCGATTGCCCTGGTTCTGGATGGGGTTGACCGCAAGACGGCGGCAGAAAACTGCGGCATGGATCGGCAGACGCTGCGGGATTGGGCCCACCGTTACAATGCGGAGGGCGTGTCGGGCCTGTTCAACCGTCGCCCGCCGGATCCACCCTGTCTGCTGAGCGCGGCACAGAAGGAGGAGTTGGCGGAAATGGTTCGGGCGGGTCCCGACCCCGAAACCGATGGGGTTGTGCGCTGGCGGCGCATTGATCTGAAACGCAAGATCGAAGAGCGCTTCGGCGTCACCATGCATGAGCGAACTGTTGGCAAACAATTGGCAAGCCTGGGCTTTCGGCGTCTGTCGGTGCGCCCGCAGCATCCGAAATCCGACCCGGATGCACAGGAGGCTTTTAAAAAAACTTCGCCGCAGAGGTAGAAGCAGCCGTGCCTATCCGGTTGTCACCCACACCCACTATATGTATGGCGTGGCGTCGAGTGGCCCGGGAGGGGGACAAAGCGGGGATGGATGTCTCGCAGCGTGAAGACCTTTCGTTTCCGCGGTCGCTTCCTGAGTTCCAGCGACTTTTCCCGGATGGCACGGCCTGTGCCGCCTAAATTGCTGGCGATGTCACCGCTCCCACTTACGCCCAGCTTTACTCGGGCGATTGGGAGCACCCTAGATGTAGTGGGTGTGGGTGACAACCGGATAGGCACGGAAGCAGCCTTGCCGGAAACAGCCCGCAGCAAGCCCCTGGAGATATGGTTTCAGGATGAAGCGCGGGTTGGCCAGCAGGGCACGCTCACCCGTATCTGGGCCGAGCGTGGAACACGCCCCCGTGCCCCGCGCGACACCCGCTATATCTGGAGCTACATTTTCGGCGCCGTCTGCCCGGAACGGGCTGAAGCGGCCGCTCTGATCATGCCACATGCCGACACACAGGCCATGAGCGCGCATCTCGCCGAGATCGCTAAAACCGTCGCATCGGGCGCACATGCCCTTCTCATTCTGGATGGCGCTGGCTGGCACGGTTCGGCAGAGCTGGAGGTACCCGACAACATCACCCTGCTCAAACTCCCGCCCTATTCCCCTGAACTCAACCCGATGGAAAATGTGTGGGCTTATCTGCGTGCCAACAAGCTCGCCATATCCGTCTTCGACAATTATGAGCAGATCGTCGACAGGTGTTGCGAAGCATGGAACTTCTTTGCAAACGACAAAACCGCAATCACGTCAATCACTACCAGACAATGGGCCAAAACGGTCAACGACTAGGGCCGTTGGTATTATAGGGCACCTCTATAAATTGCATCTGGCGTGAACGCGCTGTAGATTTGCAGGATGATGCGGCGGAGGGATGGCAGTCATGGCACAGATGGGCTTTTTTGATCTTTCAGATCGTTACGAGAGCCTGGATGCGAAGAAGGACCCGCTGGTCGAGATCAATGCAGTTGTACCGTGGGAAGAGTTACGCCCGCTTCTGGAGCAGGTCTGGCGCAAGCCTTAAAGTGAGCGGAAATCACGCGCGGGGCGCAAGCCGATGGACGCGGTACTGATGTTCAAAACCCTGGTTCTGAGCGCGCTTTACAACCTTTCGGACGATCAGGTCGAATACCAGATCCGGGACCGGCTTTCGTTTATGCGTTTTCTGGGTCTTGGTCTTGGTGACCGGGTGCCGGACGCAAAGACCGTGTGGCTGTATCGCGAGGCGCTGGCGCAGGCGGGCAAGGTGGATGATTTGTTCAAACTCTTTGACGGACATCTGGCGCGGCAGGGCTACATTGCACGGGGCGGCCAGATACTGGACGCGTCCATCGTGCCGGTGCCGCGCAACCACAACACGCGCGCGGAAAACGCGGCGATCAAGGGTGGCGAGGTGCCGGAAGACTGGGAAAACAAGCCTGCCAAGCGATCACAGAAGGACGTTGATGCACGCTGGACCAAAAAGCACGGCAAAAGCCACTATGGCTACAAGAACCATGTGAATGTCGATCGTAAGCACAAACTGATCCGGCGCTATCACGTCACGGGCGCTGCCGTTCACGACAGCTAGGTGGTGGACGAGTTGCTGATGCGCGGCAACACCGCCTCCAAGGTCTGGGCAGATGCGGCCTACCGGTCGGAAGAAATCGAGGCGAAGCTCAGGGCAAGAGGACTGACAAGCCGCATCCACCGCAAGGGCAAACGGGGCAGGCCTCTGACCGAACAGGCAATGAAAAGCAACAGGACGAAATCCTCGGTTCGTGTCCGTGTCGAGCATGTGTTCGGCGCGCAGGCGAACGACATGGGTGGCACGCTGGTGCGAACCATCGGTCTGGCGCGGGCCAGGGCCAGGATCGAGATGAAGAACCTTGCCTACAACATCCGGCGGCTTGGCCAGTTGCACCGCCTAAACCCATTCCCGGTATGAAAACACGAGGATGCTGTGGCGATCTGCGCCACCAATGCCCGGCGCGGATTAAGGATCGAGACTGACCACCTAAAACCCAGCGTGCCGATGGCCGATAGAACCGAAATCAGGCATAATATGCCCTCAGAAGGTCAATAAATCGAGGTGCCCTATCAGGGGTATCGCATGAATAGCTGGCCCGTGTTTGCTACGTGCATCAACGTCTGATTCAATGTCACCAGAACACGCATCTGGAGGACTTGCTTTGGAAAAGACTACATCATTTCAATCTGTTATTTCGGCCATCCCTGACCCTCGCCAGCAGGCGAAGGTGCTTTACCCGCTTGATGAGATCCTGCTTTTAAGCCTGTGTGCGGTGGTCTCGGGCGGCGAGAGTGTCGTTGATATTGTCGAATATGGTGAAGAAAAGCTGAAGTTTCTGCGCAAATTGGCCCCTTTTGAGCACGGCATTCCCTCGCATGACACGCTTTCAACGGTGTTTCGGCTGCTTGATCCGGAGAAGTTCAGTACAGCCTTTGCGCAATGGGCTGCTGGCCTGGCGGGACGCGTTGAAGGCTCGATTGTGGCCGTCGATGGCAAGACGATGCGCGGGTCAAAGGCCGGTGGTGAAACACCTCTGCATTTGATCTCGGCCTACTGTGATGATCTGCGTCTGGTACTGGGTCAGCGGGCAAGTGCGCACAAAAAGAACGAGATCAAGGACATTCCATTGCTCTTGGATTTGCTCCACGTTGAGGGCGCGATCGTGACGCTGGACGCGATGGGGTGCCAACGCCAGATTGCCTGCAAAATCCGCGACAAGGGGGCCGACTACGTGCTGGCGCTCAAGGGAAATCAGAGCAGCCTTTTTGAGGATGTGAAACTGTGGTTTGAAGAGAGGGAGCATGAAAATACTGCGTCGTTACAGACTGTTGATGGCGATAAAGGTCGGATTGAGACCCGGACCTACACCCAGAGTGACACCATAGAATGGCTGCAAGAGCGCCATCCGGGTTGGGCGGGCCTGACCAGTATTGGTCGCGTTGTCTCGATCCGTGAAAGCAACGGGAAAACAACACAACAAACCCGATACTTCATCTCGTCTCTACCGAAAGATGCGCCGCGCTTTGCCCATGCGGTACGCTCCCATTGGGGGATTGAAAACCGCCTCCACTGGGTGCTCGACGTCACATTCCGCGATGATGACAGCCGTGTTCGTAAGGATCACGGCCCCAAGAATTTTGCCGTCATCAAACACATGGCAATGAATCTGCTCAACAAGGCAAAAGATAAAAAATCGCTCAGGGTCATGCGCAAAAAGGCCGGATGGAACAATCGGTTCTTACTGCAAATTCTCCGGACATAACCTTCATGCGATTCCCCTGGGTGCCCTATAGTAAAGTATAGCTTTATGGCATTATACAAGGATAAATAAGGTATAAATCTCAGAAGGGCAACACGCACTCGCCCTTAATACGGATCCTTCGCGCCCCGATCATCCGACAATGACGCCTGCGTCCGCGCCACCAGCAGCTCTATCGCGTCGGCCACATGCACCTCGGCGATGTTGTAATCACCACTCTCGACCCGAATTTTATGCGCCTCGATCATCACATCCGCATGGGAACACCCACGCGGCGGTTCAAACCGGTAACACGCCAGCTCGATCAGCAGGCCAAGTGGATCGGTGAAATAAATCGAGTCCATAAATCCCCGGTCCTTGATGCCAGTGTGCTTGATGCCGCGCTCGTCCAGCCGCTTCACCGCCTGCGCAATCGTCGCGTGACTGACCGCGAACGCCAAGTGGTGCACGCAACCCGGATCATTCGGCGTGCGGCGCGGATCGGCCTTGCGGTCTTCGTTGGTGAACACGGTAATCAGCCGCCCGTCGCCGGGATCGAAATACAGGTGCCCTTCGTTGGTATCATCCAGATTGGGCTGGTCAAAGATAAACGGCATCCCCAGCACACCTTCCCAGAAATCCAGCGAAGTCTGCCGGTCGGCGCCGTTGATGGTGATGTGGTGAACGCCCTGAGACTGTAGTTTTCGCACGATCCGAACCTTCCGGGATATTGGTTCTGTCTACACGAACCTGACCCCGTGCAGCAAGCCGAATGGCGCGCCGGCCCGGCGACCCCGGAGTTTTTTTGGCTGGAGCGATGCACACTCATGCGCACCGCTCCAACCGCTTTGGCGCTTACATTTTCATCAGCTGCGCAACCTGAAGTTTCGCGCCGCCCATGTTCAGATATGGATCGCTTTTGGCGATCGCCAGTGCGCCGTCCATGTCGTCTGCTTCCACCACCATGTAGCCGGTCATGGCATCTGAGCCGGCGTCGTCGGACACCCCGTCAGCGCTGACAATCTTTGCATTGGTCATTGGGGAAGGCAGGCTGACGACTGCGTCACCCAGCCCGCCCATCCAGGCTTTGTATTTGCCCATATGCGCCGCACCGTCCTCGGGGGATGCGGGCTTTGGGCTGCCAAGATAGCCGATGATAAATTGTGGCATGAGATTTTCTCCTTTTTTCTCAGTTTTCGTTCAAAAGTTCTTCCAGCCTGCTCAGCGTTGACGCCCAGCCCTGCTTGCTCTGCAATTCAATCTCTTCGTCCGTCAAACCCGATTGGGTCAGCAGAAAATGCGCACCTCCCGTGTCAATCGGGCTGACCTCGAACCGCACCACGCTGTCAATCATCCGCCCGCCTTTGCCATCGTGAACGATCAGGGTGAATTCGACCGATCTGGGCGGATCAATCGACAGAACCGTGCCAGTCACCCTATGGTGGCCCCCCATCGGGTCGATGAGCACGAAAAACCACTCGCCGGTCCTGGACAGATCCAGGTTATGCTCGGCAATCCCGGTGCCTTTTGGGCCCCACCATTGCAACAGGTTGTCCATTTGCGTGACAAAGGCAAATACCTTTTCCGGGCTCGCCGGAAAGGTCCGTTCGATCTTAGTGTCTGATCCAAAACTAATTGAGTGATTTCAGCGAGTTGTGATTCAATCGGATTGATAAGATTCGAGGGAGATCACAATGGCCTGGACGGAAACCACTCGCGCCCGATATGAACGGCATTCGGGACGCTATGCAAGCGATTTAATACCAACGGCATCAATTTCTGACTCTGTGGGGATTCCCAAATCGGTTTTGATCTGATTCAAGGTTGGCAAAGGAGGATCGCCATGCCAGCCAGTGTTCCGCTTCGTCGCGACTTTGATGCCCGCCACCTTCGTAAACTCGCCAGCCGTTGCAAGGATGCCCGGCAGAGCCGCCGTCTGTTGTCTCTTGCGGCGGTCTACGATGGCATGAGCCGTGGAGAGGCCGCAAGGATCGGTGGGATGGATCGCCAAACCCTGCGGGACTGGGTTCACCGGTTCAACGAAGAGGGACCGGATGGCCTCACCAACCGCAAGGGCGCGGGCCGGACGCGCTACCTGAGCGATGTCCAGATGAAAGAACTTGGCGAGATTGTCGAGACCGGCCCCGATCCGGCGGTGGACGGGGTTGTCCGCTGGCGGCGGATCGACCTGAAGCGGGTGATCGAGGCGCGCTTTGGCGTCATCTATTCCGAGCGCGGGATATCCAGACTGCTTGGCGAACTGGGCTTTGCCCATATCAGCGCCCGCCCGCAGCATCCCAGGCAGGATAAGCGGATCATCGAGGCGTTTAAAAAAACTTCACCGACACGCTCCAGGTGCATATAGCTGACCTGCCAGCGGGAACGCCGGTGGAGATCTGGTTCCAGGACGAAGCACGCCTTGGCCAGAAGAATGGCCTGACGCGCCTGTGGGCAAGAAAGGGCACGCGCCCCCGCCAGCCGGCCGATCAGCGCTATCGCAACGCCTATCTGTTCGGCGCCATCTGTCCGGCTCACGGCAAGGGGGCGGCGCTCATGCTGCCTTGGGCGGACGCGCAAGCCATGCAGATGCATCTCGACGAGATCAGCCGCCACGTCGCCCGAAAGGCCCATGCGGTTGTGCTGATGGATCGGGCCGGATGGCACACCACCGGCAAACTCAAAGTCCCGAAGAACCTCACCATCATCCTGCTGCCATCGCGCGCTCCGGAACTGAACCCGGTGGAAAATATCTGGCAGTACTTGCGCGCCAATTGGCTCTCCAACCGCGTGTTCGAAGACTACAATGCCATCGTCGATGCTGGATGCGAAGCTTGGAACAAGCTCATCGCACAGCCCGAAACCATCACATCAATCGGAATGCGAAAATGGGCCCATATCGGTCAATGTTAAATGCCGCTGGTATAACTGATCAGGAATGGGGTTTGATCGCGCCATTCCTGCCGCCGCCTAAAACAACTGGTCGTCCGCGCAGCACGGCGATGCGCGATGTTCTGGATGCCATTTTGTACATCGCCAGCGCCGGGTGTGCGTGGCGTATGCTGCCCAATGATTTCCCGCCAGTGTCCACCGTGCGCTACTATTTCTATGGCTGGCGCAACGATGGCATCTTTGAAGTGATCAGCCATTTTCTGGTGGCGACGGCGCGCGAGTTTCATGGCAAGAAGCCCGGCCCCACCGCTGGTGTCATTGATAGCCAGACCATAAAAACAACGGAAAGCGGTGGCATTTCGGGCTATGACGCGGGCAAGAAAACCAAGGGCCGCAAGCGCCACATTGTCACCGACACGCTCGGGTTTATGGTTGGGTTGGTCGTGCATAGCGCCGGTATTCAAGACCGTGATGGCGCACCGGAAGTGTTGAAATCCATCCGGTATTCCCATCCAAACTTGCGCCATATCTTTGCGGATGGCGGTTATGCCGGACCAAAGCTGCGCGACGCTCTTGAAGGCATCGGTGACTGGACAATCCAGATCGTCAAGCGCTTCGACACTGCGGAAGGCTTCGAAGTCATTCCCAGAAGATGGGTCGTCGAGCGCACCTTCGCATGGCTCAACCGCTGCCGGCGATTGGCCAAAGATTGGGAAAAATCCATCGCAAGTTCACAGGCATGGATACTCGTTGCACATATCAGAACCCTCACGCGTAAAATTGCAAGGCATTGTAATCATCCGTAGAGTTTTGAATCAGACACTTTGAAGACTCAAGGATTTCCACTTTGCTTGAGAAGGGCTATTTCAAGGCGATCCATGCTGCCCTCCCAAAATTCACGAAAGCTCAAGTACCACGCGCCGTTCGCCTGAACCGCTTCCGCGCGGACTGAATACATCCGGCGTTGCTTGTCGATGCCTTTTTCAACGATGCCGGCCTGCCGCAGCACCTTAAAATGGCGCGACATGGCTGGCGGTGAAATCTCACCCAATTGCAGAAAATCGCCGGCCGCCTGTCAATCCCGGAGTAAAAAGGGTCAATGTCCCGGTGCAAAACTGGACACCTGGTTTGATTTAGGTGCGCACCCTGGTGCGTGTGCTTTCCAAATAGCTGATGCGTGCCAGGGTGCGTTGGCCGCAGGCCAACCTTTTCGCAGTTTTGGTATTTTCAGGATTACGGTTTGGCGATTTTGCTCTGGCGCAACCGGTAGCTTTCGCCGTTCATCTCGAGGATATGGACGTGGTGGGTCAGGCGATCGAGAATGGCGCCTGTGAGGCGTTCTGCGCCGAAGACCTCGGTCCATTCATCGAACGGCAGGTTGTATGTGATGATGATGGGAGCCACGTTCGTAGCGCTGCGAGATGATCTCGAAGAGAAGCTCGGCCCCGGTCTTGCTCAGTGGCACAAAACCCAACTCATCAATGATCAGCAGGTCCTGGCTGACCAGTTGTTTCTGCAAGCGCTGCAGGCGGCGTTCGTCGACGGCCCCGATGAGTTCATGGACGAGAGCAGCGGCAGTGGTGAAGCGTACTTTCCTGCCCTTCTGGCAGGCCGCCAGACCCAATCCCAGGGCGATATGGGTTTTACCTGTGCCGCTTGGCCTCAATGCGATGATATTGGCGCGCCGGTCTATGAACTCACCGCGGGCCAGTTGCATGGTCAGGACCTTGTTCAGCGACGGGATGACCTTGAAGTTGAAGCTGTCCAGGCTTTTGGTCGCCGGGAACTTTGCGGCCTTGATCCTGCGCTCGATCATCCGGCGTTCGCGCTCGATCAGTTCCAACTCGCAAAGCCGCAGCAGGTAGTTGATGTGATCCTTGTTCTCCACTGCGCATTGCCGGGCCTGTTTGGCATATTCGCTGTGGAAGGTCGGCAGCCGGAGCTTCTTGAGGTGGTGCTGCAGCAGAACCTGCGGGGTGTCGGTCATGCCGGTGCCTGCGCCATCAGGCTCATGTAACTGGCAGGATCTGTGGTCTCGACCTGCGCCCTTGGAAGGTACGGGTAAATCTCCAGATCGAGCCGGGGTGGGCGTTTCTCGATCCGGCAGAGGACGAGATGCTTCACTGCATCGTAGCCGATGGTCCCGAGTTCCAGTGACTGCCTGATGGCGCCGTGAACATGGCCCATCTCGAAAGTCTCCAGCAGCCGCAGAACCTGGACGTATTCGCGCTTGCCCTTCTTTCCCATGCGCGCTTCCAGCAGCCGGTGCAGGGTGGCGAACTCCCCGGGCAGGTCCCAGCCCTGCAACGGAGCCGCCTGATCAAGCGCGCCGACCTTCTGTTCCAGCAGCGGCAGGAAGTGCATCGGATCGAAGACCATGTCCGCTTTTTCGTAGGACCGCTTGTGGCAGGCGATGATTTCCGTGCCGCAGCCGATGATGACCTCGTGGACATAGCCGCGAACCTGGACCTCGTGATGGGCGTATGCGACCGGCACGGAATAGTCGTTGTTGCGATAGCGGACCATCGAGATAGACGTCGCCCGGGTGCTGACCTTCTCGCAGGCGTCATAGGGCGTCAGGGGTAGTGTCATCAGCGCATCAAGATCACGCATCAGCCGCTCGCCGATAGTCTCGGAATGACCTCGCAATACTTCGTCCTGCCGTTTGAGGCATTGCTCCTCCAGCCGGGCGTTCAGATCATCGAAACTGTCGAAGCGCGGCATCGGCACCAGGAAGTTCCGCCGGCCATAACCGATTGTGCCTTCGACACTACCCTTGTCATTGCCCTTGCCAGGACGGCCGAACCGGTCCTCAAAGAGATAGTGCGACTGCAACTCCGAGAAAGTTCTGGTGCGTTGCCGGGTTCCGTCCCCGAGGATCCGCGCCACCGCGATCGTGGTGTTGTCGTAGAGCCCTGACAGCGGCACGCCTCCGAAGAAGGCAAAGGCGGAGACATGGCCATCACAAAAGGCCTCGGTTGTCTCCGCCGGATAGGCCTTGATGAAGAACGCGTCCGAGTGCGGCAGAGACATTGCAAAGTAGTGCAGCTTGCGCACGACCCCGCCAATCTCGCCAAGCGCCTCACCAAAATCAACCTGGGCGTGGCCCGGCGCGTGGCTCAGCGGCACGAACACCTCCCGCGTCCGCCGCTTCTTCTCGCGAACATAGTCGGTCATAATCGTGATCCCGCCGGTGAAGCCATGTTCATCACGCAGACGCTCATATATCCGCTTCGACGTATGCCGCTGCTTCTTGAGCCGCGACTTATCCTCTTCCAATATCTGGTTGATGAGCGGAATGAACGGGTCAAGCTTTGGACGGGCTGGTGGCCCATTCCTGCGATACCCCGGTGGCACCGCATGCTTCAGAATTTTTGACACAGTCTTGCGATCAATCCCAAAATGTCGGGCCGCCGCACTCTTGCTCATCCCATCCACATGGCACGCACGGCGTACCCGACTATACAGTTCCACAGAATACATCTCCCCGCCCTCAGCTCGTTTGCTTCAGGCTTCAAGGTGCGGAATTTTGCTCCGCGACGGTCAGATCATCCGACCGATTCCGTGGGTATTTTGTCTCCGGGATTCATAGATGGCCTGATTTTGGAGATCAGCCCTCGGTTGGAAGCCCATTTGCCCAGTTTTTCCGCCATCCATACACACTCCTCCTGTCGTTTTCACCTCGCCGTCGATGTCCCCGGCCTACGCCGGAGCGGGTCTTGGTCGCAGATCATCGATCAGGCTCAGGATTTTCCGGAACAGTTCCCTCTGCACCGCCACCTCAGCCAATTGGAACGTGACGTAGCGGCCATGGCTGACCACCTTGGCACCGATCTTCACCAACTTCTCCCGCAGCGTGGTCAGCGACCAGTGCTCGACCTCCTTTGGCAAAGCCAGCGTCCGCATGAAGTTGGCGAGATTGTAGGCCAGGGCGTGAAGCTGCAGCCGGACGGCGTTGTCGCGGAACTTGCGACACGACAGCCTCGTCCATTTGATCGCGTTCTTGCCTTCCTTGATGCATTGCTCCGCTTTGCCCCGCTGATTGTAGAACAATGTCACCCGCTCGGCCGGTCGCGACAGGTTGGTGACGATGAACCCGACCCGGGGAAACAGCTCGCTGGGGCGCCACTCCACCTTGGCGACGACGCGGCGGGCCTTATCCCAGCTTTTGGCCCGATAGCTGAAGCCGGCGTAATGGCGCCGCACATGGTTCGGCGGACGGCCAACGGGTCGCGTGAGCAGATGGCAGATGCTTTCCAGAAGAACTTGGTTCTTCGGCAAACGGATCGCGTACAGGAAGCCCTCGTCTTCCAGAAACTTATAGATGTCCGGTGAGGCGAAAGCCGCATCGCCCCGGAAATACCGACGCAAATCCCTTTCCTTGTAGCGTGCCACTACCGGCTCCAGCACCTTGCGCCAGCCATCGGCGCTGTGAACGTTGCCGGGACGCAGGGCGCACCGTTCCAAATCGCCGAACTGGTTGAACAGGAACAGGGGATGATAGCAAGTGCAACCGAAGTGCCCGTTGTAGGTCGAGCCTTCCTGAGCACCGTGGGTTGGGCTGACGCTGCTGTCCATGTCGAGAATGATCTTCTTCGGCGGGCAACGGTCATGAACGCGGTCGATCCATCGGCCGGAAAGATCACCAAGCGCGGCGAGGTTTTCCTCGGTGGCCAGAACCTCCGTCTCGAAGCGCCCCATCTGACTGCTCGAGGCCGCCTGTTTGGTGACGGCATGGCCCCCGACGATCCACCGCATGACCGGGTCGAGGCTGAGCCGGTCGGCGTCGTTCACGTCGTCGTAGCCGCCAAGGCGTCCGAAAACGGACTGGCGGAACTGCCCGACCATGCCATGCCGCCCGTTCTTGCCGGTACGACTGTCGGCAAGAACATCGCCAGCCATCGCAGTAAGTTCAACGGAGGCATCAAGCTCTCGATAGGCGAGCAAACCGGCGTCAGTAGTGACCTTGGACCCGTGGAACTCCAGCTTCAGACGGCGGTCAAAATCGACCCGAAGGCACCCCTGTTTCGATTCACCCGTCTGGTGTGCCATATCCGCTGATCCATATCTGCTCCAACCGCATGATGCTTATAGCAGAATCCGGGTGTGGTGTCGTCAAATTACATGATCATCTGGGTAATGCGGGCTGAAACCGTTGAGCCGCAACAGAGCAATTGTCGCTTAGAATCTCAGCTGATAGCGAAGAACCATATCGATCCTGTCGGATGGTGGGTCGTTGAACAAATGCTGAAGGGTCTCTGCCGGTGGCAGAGTGGAGGCCGCCAGACGACAATTTACCGTCTGTACTCCACCAATGGCTCCATAGTCCGCGATACATGTATCTTCGGTAAGAATTCCGGCCAGAACAGTGGTTGTTGACAAGGATATGGTGCTACTTCGAGAAAGATCCGTTTGCAAAAGAAAGCCAATTTTCACACCGGGTTGAATGCGATATTTTGGCCCGCTTTCGCCGGTGCTTAGCCCCCAATACACACCGAAATTGCTATTGATTTCTGTCATCCAGGTCAGGTTCAGGTCGGTCCAGTTACTGGTGTACCAGTTGCTGAAGCCGACCGGCGTTCCGTCTGATAATTCGTAGCCGCGCTAACTTATTTTTCTTACTTTTTCGGTCAGATCACCCCCGGCACGGATATCGATCAAATGGGTATTCTCGGAGAATGACTGTGCTTGCAGGCTTGAAAGGTTCAGGACTGATGCGGCTAGGCTCCAGATCAGACGTGTAACGTGTTGCCCGGTCGCGCGTAGTGCTGGCAAAGACGCTAATCATTTGCGATCAGAGAATTTTTCTATCGTAACTTTTGCGCTCTTCATCAGTTGAAACGTCCAGTCCGTCCTCAGAGTATTTGAGCAATTTGCGATTTTACCTAATGAAATTTCTGTCGCATCATATTGGCCTGATTATGCGGCCGATATGTGGTTAACATGCGCATGGTTTCGCGTGGGTAGTGCCCCCGGACGTGGTGTAATTCCGACGTTAGCGCGGGCTGAGTGGAGCCTCGCGCGTAGCTCAGGCGAAGTCCGCGCGGGTTGCTGGGCGGCCATGGACGTTCTCCGGTAGGGTTTGGGTTGCAACCTGACCTACCGATCGAGGAGATCACCCATGACCAAGGAGACGATATCAGAAACCGCCGCGCTGAAGGCGCTTCTTTCCGAGACCGCCGATCATCAGATTTTGGCCGAGATGCTGGGTTTTGTTGCCGACCGGTTGATGGCACTGGATGTGGATCAGCTGTGCGGTGCCGGGGTGCATGAACGCTCGGCCGGGCGGGTGAACCACCGGAACGGATATCGCCCGCGCCGATGGGAAACCCGCGCCGGAACCGTTGATGTTCAGATCCGAAACTGCGCAAGGGGACGTATTTCCCGGAGTTTCCGGAACCACGCCGGGCCTCGGAGAAAGCAATGACCGCGGTGATCCAGGAAGCCTACATTCAGGGCGTCTCAACGCGATCAGTGGATGATCTGGTCAAGACCATGGGCATGACGGGCGTCTCCAAGAGCCAGGTATCCCGCCTGTGCGTGGAGATCGACGAACGCGTTGACGCCTTCCTTGACCGGCCACTGGAGGGCGAATGGCCCTATCTCTGGCTGGACGCCACCTACATCAAGGTGCGGCGTTCGGACGGATCGTCAGCGTGGCAGCCATAGTGGCGGTTGCGGTCAACACCGACGGGCGGCGCGAGGTTCTGGGCATCGCCATCCAACCCAGCGAAGCCGAGGTGTTCTGGGACGAATTCCTGCGCGCTCTGGCCGATCGCGGCCTGCGCGGGGTAAAGCTGATCATCGCTGACGAACATAAAGGCCTGAAGGGGGCCGCCGCCAAAGTGCTGGGTGCTACGATCCAGCGCTGTCGCGTGCACTTCATGCGCAATGCCCTGGCCTGCGTCGGCAAGAAGGACCGTCCCATCGTCACGGCCGCGCTCAGAACAGCCTTAGATCAGGACACGCTGGCAGACTCGAAGGAACACTGGACCAAGCTGATCGAGGCTTTCCAGCCGCGTCATCCCAAGCTCGCCGAGCTGATGCTGCGCGCCGAGGAAGACGTGCTGGCCTACAAGACGTTCCCGCAAGCTCACTGGCGGCAAATACACTCCACCAATCCGCTTGAACGCCTCAACAAAGAGATCAAGCGCCGAACAAATGTCGTCGGTATTTTCCCTAACGAGGCCGCGATCAGACGCCTCGTCGGCGCACTTATGCTGGAGCAGAACGACGAATGGGCAGTCACACGTCGTTACATGACGCTGGAAACCGTCGCCGCCATCTGCGAGGATACCACCATCGACCCGGCGAAAATCGCCGCCCTGTAAACCGGCTCAACACCCAGCCGGAGAACAATTTACACCACGCCCTGGGGCACTACCTTCGCGTGCCTTTCGTTTGGTCCATTTGCGCGGCATCAGATTGCTTTGCGCATACCCGAAGTAGGCGCCGGAAGGCGTAAACAAAAGGTGACCACGGTCGGCGATCACAGGATCGGCAGTGCGCGAAATCTATTTCGCCGCGACGCCACTGCTGCGGGTACGCCGGAATCAACATAGGGTGTCAGCCTGTCTGGTGATCGGTTCCATACGGTCAGATCAATTCCTGCGCCGTGCATGGCGCGGGCCAGCGCTGATCCCATCATGCCAAGCCCGAGAACTGTTATGTCGCTCATGATCGTCTCCTTTTGGACTTGCTGCGGACCGGTTTGAAATAACCTATCAATTGACCGCCGCGTTGAGGAGTCTTTCGATGGTGCAACGTGAATGAAGTTCATTTGATTCATAGAAAAATTTCTGGCTCGGTCCGCTTTCGACAGCGTGTAATGCTAGCCCCCTCCGCAACCAGGTTACGGGGTAACGTTTTTTGGTTATGGCTTAAGTCAAATGACCGTCCGATGTCACAGCGACTTTTCCACGCAGATAGGCGTGCAACGCCTTGGGCAGGGTGACCGAGCCGTCGGCGTGCTGGCCGTTTTCCAGCACCGCGATCAGGGTGCGGCCGATGGCGAGGCCGGAGCCGTTGAGGGTATGCACGAATTCCGGTTTTCCGCCAGACGCCGGACGGAAGCGGGCGTTCATGCGGCGGGCCTGAAAATCGCCGCAGGTCGACACCGAGCTGATCTCGCGGAAGGTGTTCTGGCCGGGCAGCCAGACCTCGATATCATAAGTGCGCCGGGCGCCAAAGCCGATGTCACCGGTGCAAAGGCTGACGGTTCTGTATGGTAATTCAAGGGCTTGCAGCACGTTCTGCGCGCAATCGGTCATGCGGGTGTGTTCGGCTTCGGACTCGTCGGGATGAGTGATCGAGACCATCTCCACTTTTTCAAACTGGTGTTGGCGCAGCATGCCGGTGGTGTCTTTGCCGGTCGAGCCGGCTTCGGAGCGGAAACACTGGGTAAGGGCAGTCATGCGGATCGGCAGATCGGCGGCGTCCAGCGTCTGCCCGGCGACGGTGTTAGTCAGCGTGACTTCGGCGGTCGGGATCAGCCACCAGCCGTTGCTGGTCTGATAGCTGTCGCCGGCAAACTTGGGCAGCTGGCCGGTGCCGACCATCGCCTCATCACGCACCAGTACCGGGGTGATGATTTCGGTCAATCCGTGCTCGCCGGTTTGCATGTCCAGCATGAACTGGCCGAGCGCGCGGTGCAGGCGGGCCATCGAGCCGCGCAGGACCACGAAGCGGGCGCCGGAGAGCCTGGCGGCGGTTTCAAAATCAAGGCCCTGGGCGGCGGGCAGCTGATAATGTTCGCGCGGCGTGAACGAGCAATTGCGCGAGGTACCAAAGCGATGCACCTCGACGTTGTCAGCTTCGCTGGTTCCGTCCGGCACGTCGTCGTAAACGATATTGGGCAGGCCCATGAGGATGTCGCGCAGGCGGCTGTCTTCGGCTTTTGCCTGGGCTTCAAGGCGCGCGATTTCGGCTTTCTTTTCAGCGACTAAGGCGCGAAGACGGGTGAACTCTGCGTCGTCGCCTGCGGCCCTAGCGGCGCCGACATTTTTGGACGCGGCATTGCGTTCGGCGAGTGCAGTTTCGGCGGCGAGAATGCTGGCGCGGCGGGCCTCGTCGATGGCCAGAATCTGAGCCGACATTGCGTCCAGACCACGGCGCGCCAGGGCGGAGTCAAAGGCGGCGGGGTTGTCGCGGATGGCGCGGATGTCGTGCATGGCGGCCTCGGCGTCTGAATCAGATGGGGGGGTTATGGCGCATTTGAAAGGTCGGGGAAACGGGGGAAATGGGCGCGTTCTTTAAAGTCTGTACATACTGCGGAGGGCCGACTTTAAAGTCTTTAAAGAAATGTTTGTGGTTTGTTCCGCCTGTTATTTAGGCAATTCTGGGCGTGCGGGCGAGTCACGGTTTGTTAATCCAAGCCGTCGGCCTTTGGCGGTAAAAATATGGCGCGCGGCGCGTGAAAAAATTGGCACAAATTTCATAACTGGATTTTGGCGGGTGACGAGATAGCGCGCGGCATTACGACCAGATGGGGTTGTGAAATTATTCGGGGTCGTAGTTGATGGATTTTTGGAAGGCCTGCCATTGGCGGTTAAATTCCCGGGCATTCAATATCTCTGGCGACCAGTGATTCAGATCACCCTGACCAGCCGCCATTCCATCCGGCAGGGTGACGGACGCATCGCCAAAAGCCTCTGCCAAAAGTTCTGGATTTATGATATTGGTAAAATATACCTCTCTTAACCCGGCATCTCGGAGAGTAGCCGGGTTAAGAGAGGTATCATCGTCAATTTTCGCGTCCCAAAGGTCTGCCCCCTGCAACTGCGCGCCCCTGAGATCTGCCCTCTGCAACCGCGCGCCGACCAGAATTGCATTGCGCAGATCATTGCGGATGAATTTGAAATCTGGAAGCGCGGCGATTTCTGCTATTCTGGCGGCGGACCAATCAGCGTCAAATTGTTTATCAAACAAGACGAACTGGTCATCGCAGGTGGTCTGCAGGTCGTCGGTTGCGTTCGGGAATTTAATCTTAGTGTCTGATCCAAAACTAATTGAGTGATTTCAGCGAGTTGTGATTCAATCGGATTGATAAGATTCGAGGTAGATCACAATGGCCTGGACGGAAACCACTCGCGCCCGATATGAACGGCATTCGGGACGCTATGCAAGCGATTTAACTGATCAGGAATGGGGTTTGATCGCGCCATTCCTGCCGCCGCCTAAAACAACTGGTCGTCCGCGCAGCACGGCGATGCGCGATGTTCTGGATGCCATTTTGTACATCGCCAGCGCCGGGTGTGCGTGGCGTATGCTGCCCAATGATTTCCCGCCAGTGTCCACCGTGCGCTACTATTTCTATGGCTGGCGCAACGATGGCATCTTTGAAGTGATCAGCCATTTTCTGGTGGCGACGGCGCGCGAGTTTCATGGCAAGAAGCCCGGCCCCACCGCTGGTGTCATTGATAGCCAGACCATAAAAACAACGGAAAGCGGTGGCATTTCGGGCTATGACGCGGGCAAGAAAACCAAGGGCCGCAAGCGCCACATTGTCACCGACACGCTCGGGTTTATGGTTGGGTTGGTCGTGCATAGCGCCGGTATTCAAGACCGTGATGGCGCACCGGAAGTGTTGAAATCCATCCGGTATTCCCATCCAAACTTGCGCCATATCTTTGCGGATGGCGGTTATGCCGGACCAAAGCTGCGCGACGCTCTTGAAGGCATCGGTGACTGGACAATCCAGATCGTCAAGCGCTTCGACACTGCGGAAGGCTTCGAAGTCATTCCCAGAAGATGGGTCGTCGAGCGCACCTTCGCATGGCTCAACCGCTGCCGGCGATTGGCCAAAGATTGGGAAAAATCCATCGCAAGTTCACAGGCATGGATACTCGTTGCACATATCAAAACTCTCACGCGTAAAATTGCAAGGCATTGTAATCATGCGTAGAGTTTTGAATCAGACACTTACACCGTAGCAGCCGTTGATCTGCCTGAAATAATGGTGGCGAATCGGATTCCTTCGGGACCGGGCCGCAGATATGCGGATCAAGCCCATTTTCTTTGCACCACAGCACGCGGAATGCCTTTCGGCTTTGGTCGCGGTTTTTCCAATCAGGGGGATTGGGGACGAATTCCACAAATCTGAGATCTGCGACCGAGGGTTCAAACCACCACGCGGCCGCGATTAATTCATCTGACATATCAAACCATGTTCGGGCAAAGTGGTCGAACGTGCCTTCGGTCTTGAACCAGCCAAAAACGCTGGCGACGGCTAGTGACAAAGTCAGCACAATACCCGACCACGGCATTCGGAATCTCCGGATGTCACCGATGCCGGTCGTCAGACTTAACATCCGACCCCAGCTTTTCGCGCCTACATAGATCGAAAGCGCGAGCGGGACACCGCAGGCGAAGACAGTCAGACCTTCGGCATGGGCGGGCATCGAACGCCACCAGAACCATGCCAGAATGCCAGGTCCGGAGAGGAAAACGAGAACGAGAATGGCAAGGTCAGCCAACAGACGCAATGGCCGTTTGCGCAGGGCACATTCGGGTCGTCGTGCCAGGGCAAAGTCAGAGACCAGCCAGGGCGCGATGTGATCTGACAGCGGTCTGTCGTCGATTTGTGCGGGAACATCTGTCAGAGCCTCCCACAGTTTCAGCAAATGCAGGTGCAGATAGGCGTACAGCATCAGGCCGATAAAGGGTGCGACCACAAAGAACAGGAAGGTCGGGATCGAGACGCCGATGAGCGGCAGTTCCGTCTGGCGGGCAGGAATGAAAAAATCGGCATCCTCGACGCCCATTAGGGTGACGCCGACAAAGGCAAGGAAGGATATCAGGCCGAACCAACTGGTTCGGGCGCTGCGGGTCAGCGTGTCGATGCGTGCGATGGCGGCGCTGTGGTCTTCGGCACTCGCCCCACTTGATTTTTTCGGCCTCGCAGCGGCGCGAATTCGATTACGTCTTTTTGAGCCGGGTGAGGTCGAATTGCTCATGGCGTTACAATTCGTTTCATGAAAAATAATTCAGTGGATAGTAGCCGAGCGCGCTTCACAGATCAAATCTGCCGAGAACGCTTTTCAAGCCGCCAACCTTGCTTGCCAACCATTTGGCCCACATATAGGGTGCGCGCCAGTCTGATCGGGCGAGCGCCTGGCGCCAAGAAAAAGGGACCGACATATGTTTGTAACGCCTGCCTTTGCGCAAGCAGCCGGGGGTGGCAGCGCTTTTACCAGCTTTATTCCGTTGATCCTGATTTTCGCGATCATGTATTTCCTGCTGATCCGTCCGCAACAGAAAAAGGCCAAGGATCACCGGGCCATGGTGGCGGCGGTGCGCAAGGGGGACCGGGTGGTCACCCAGGGCGGGATCTACGGCAAGGTGACGAAAGTTCGCGATGAACACGAAATTGATGTCGAGATCGCCAAAGGTGTCAAGGTGCGGGTGGTGAAATCCACCATCGCGCAGGTTATTTCCAAAACCGAACCGGCGTCCGACTGATCCGCAAGTAAAGGTTCAGCGTCATGCTGCAAATCCAATCATGGAAGCGGGTCGTCATCTGGGGGCTGGTGGCGATCGGCCTGATATTCGCCATGCCGAACGCGTTTTACAGCCGTGTCGAGCGGCACAATGATGCGGTGGCGGCGATTGCGCTGAGTGGCAAGACGCCGGAACTGGCGGCGGCGCGCGACGGCTGGCCGGGCTGGTTGCCGGGAACATTGGTCAGTCTGGGCCTTGATCTGCGCGGCGGTGCGCATCTGCTGGCCGAAGTTCAGGTCGAGGATGTCTACGCCGACCGGATGGATGGCTACTGGCCCGAAGTGCGCGATGTATTGCGCGATGAGCGCGGCGTCGTGGGCACGATCCGCCGCCAGCCGTCGAGTGGTGGCGAACTGCGAGTGAAAATCTCGCAAGTTGCGGGCATGGCGCGGGCGCTGGAGCTGGTGCGCGGGCTGTCGCGCCCGGTGGTGTCGCTGACCGGGGTTGGGTCGCGCGACATCGAAGTGCGCGGCGAGGGCGACATTCTGGTGCTGAAGTTGAGCGAGGCGGAAGCGCAGGCCACCGATGACCGCACGATCCAGCAAAGCCTTGAAATCATTCGCCGCCGGGTCGACGAGGTTGGCACCCGCGAGCCGACCATCCAGCGCCAGGGCGAACGGCGGATATTGATCCAGGTGCCGGGGATTGGCAGTGCCGAGGAGCTCAAGGAACTGATCGGCACCACGGCGCGGCTGACGTTTCACCACGTGATTCAGCAGACCCGTGATCCGGAGGCGCAGGTGGGCGCGCGGCAGGTGATCTATCCGTCGCTTGATGAGGCCGGAGTATTCTACATTCTTGAGCAGACCCCGGTGGTGCACGGCGAAGATCTGGTGGACGCGCAACCCAGCTTTGACCAGAACGGACAACCGGCGGTGAATTTCCGTTTCAACCCGACCGGCGCGCGCAAATTTGGCGACTACACGGCTGCAAATATCGGCTTGCCGTTTGCCATCGTGCTGGACGGCGAGGTCATTTCCGCCCCCACCATCCGCGATCATATTTCCGGCGGGTCGGGGATTATTTCAGGCCGCTTCACCATCGAGGAGTCAACCCAACTGGCGATTCTGCTGCGGGCCGGAGCGTTGCCCGCCGAGATGACGTTTCTGGAGGAACGCACGGTCGGCCCGGAGCTGGGCCAGGACAGTATCGATGCCGGCAAGGTCGCCAGCATGGTGGCGTTTGCGATGGTGCTGGTGTTCATGGCACTGAGTTACGGCTGGTTCGGGCTGATCGCCAACCTGGCGCTGATCATGAACGTCGGCATTATCTTTGGTCTGCTGAGCATGCTCGGGGCGACGTTGACGCTGCCGGGGATCGCCGGGATCGTGCTGACCATCGGCATGGCGGTGGATGCCAATGTGCTGATCTTTGAGCGTATTCGCGAGGAACTGAAAACCGCGCGCGGACCGGCGCGGGCCATCGAGTTGGGGTATCAAAAGGCGCTGAGCGCAATTCTGGACGCCAACATCACAACGTTCATCACCGCGGTGATCCTGTTTGTCATGGGCGCCGGGCCGGTGCGCGGCTTTGCAGTGACACTGGGGCTGGGGATCATGACGTCAATGTTCACGGCGATATTTGTGACTCGGCTGATCATCGTGATGTGGTTTGAACGCCGCCGTCCCAAGACAATCGAGGTTTAACGCGATGCGTCTGAAACTTGTGCCCTCCAAGACCAGCATCGATTTCTTCAGCCGCTCCAGACTGACGTTCGGGGCGTCGGCTCTGGCGATGGTCTTGTCAGTAGTGCTGTATTTGGTGATGGGCTTGAATTTCGGCATCGATTTTCGCGGCGGCACGACGATCCGCACGGAATCGACCCAAAGCGTCGATGTGGGTGCGTACCGGGATGCGCTGCGGCCGCTCGGGCTGGGTGATGTGTCGATTACGCAGGTGTTCGATCCGACCTTTGGCGCCGACCAAAACGTGGCGATGGTGCGCATCGAGGCGCAGGAAGGCGACGAAAGCGTGGCCGCGGCGACGGTTCTGGCGGTTGAAGAGGCGCTGAGGGTGGTGGATCCGTCGATTACCTTTCCGAGCGTTGAAAGCGTCGGGCCGAAAGTATCAGGCGAGCTGATCAAGACGGCGATCCTGGCGGTGCTGGCGGCGATTGCGGCGGTGCTGTTTTACATCTGGCTGCGCTTTGAGTGGCAGTTTGCGGTCGGCGCGGTGGCGGCATTGATCCACGATATTGTGCTGACCATCGGCATATTCGCGGCGTTTCGCATCCAGTTTGATCTGGCGATTATCGCAGCACTGCTGACCATTGTCGGCTATTCGCTGAACGACACGGTGGTGGTCTTTGACCGGGTCCGCGAGAACCTGCGCAAGTATAAGAAAATGGACCTGAGGGGCGTGTTGAACCTGTCGATCAACGACACGCTGAGCCGCACGGTGATGACCTCGGTGACCACGCTGCTGGCGCTGATCGCGCTGCTGGTGCTGGGCGGCGACGTGATCCGGGGCTTTGTGTTCGCGATGACCTGGGGGGTGATTGTCGGCACCTATTCGTCGGTGTTCGTGGCCACCAACATTCTGCTGTATCTGGGTGTGAAACGCGACTGGTCCAAACCCGATGCCAACGCCGGGACCCAATTCGCCGACATCGATGCCTGAGATTGCCGCGTCGGTGCTGGCCACGCCGGGGCTGATCTGGCTGATCGGGGCGGCGCTGGCGGCGGGCATTGTGCGTGGCTTTGCCGGATTTGGCACCGCGATGATTTATCTGCCGGTGGCCGGGCAGTGGTTGCCGCCGTTTGAGGCGCTGACCACGTTGGTGGTGATGGACCTGATCGGGCCGTTGCCGCATGTGAAGCGGGCCTTGCGCGACGGAATTGCGGCCGACGTTGCGCGACTGTCGGCCGGGATGATCGTGGCATTGCCGTTCGGGGTTTACGTGCTGTCGCTGGTGGCGCCCGAGGTGTTCCGCTATGGTGTGTCGTTCGTCACCATGTCGCTGTTGCTGCTGCTGATCGGCGGGGTCCGGTATACCGGGGCTCTGAGCCGCCCGGTGATCTATGGTACCGGCGCTGCGGGCGGGTTTCTGGCGGGCAGTGTCGGTCTGCCCGGACCACCGGTGATCATGCTGTATATGGCCAGCGGCCATACGCCAAAGGTGATCCGCGCCAACAATATGCTGTACCTGATCCTGTCGGTCGTGGCGATGCTGGCAATGTTCGCGATATTCGGCAAATTGGTGCTGTCGGCGGTTGGTCTCGGGCTGGCGTTGGCGGTGCCATATCTGCTTGGCAACGTCGCCGGCGGCTTGATCTTCCGCGATGAGGCAGAGCGCACCTACCGGATGGTGGCCTACGCGATCATTGCGGCCTCGGCGGTGTCCGGGTTGCCGTTTCTGGATTAAGGCAATTTGCGTTTTATCTGAGCCACGCGCCGCCCCGGACAATGATCCGGGGCCTCGCCTTGGCCGAGAGGTCCCGGCTCGGGGGCCGGGACGGCCAGTAATTCACTTAATCGCAATCTGATGTAGTTCTTGAACTTATACCAACGGCCCCCAGATTTGACTCAAGGGGATTCCCACGAGCGGCGTGATCTGATTCAGTGGCATCAAGGCAAGGGAGGCTTTGATAGCAGTAAGGATTACGCGAAAAGACAAGTCCGCAGGCGAGCTTCGCCAGGAAGCGGCGCGGTGCCGGGATGGGAAAGCGGCGCGACGGATGTTGGCGATTGCCCTGGTTCTGGATGGGGTTGACCGCAAGACGGCGGCAGAAAACTGCGGCATGGATCGGCAGACGCTGCGGGATTGGGCCCACCGTTACAATGCGGAGGGCGTGTCGGGCCTGTTCAACCGTCGCCCGCCGGATCCACCCTGTCTGCTGAGCGCGGCACAGAAGGAGGAGTTGGCGGAAATGGTTCGGGCGGGTCCCGACCCCGAAACCGATGGGGTTGTGCGCTGGCGGCGCATTGATCTGAAACGCAAGATCGAAGAGCGCTTCGGCGTCACCATGCATGAGCGAACTGTTGGCAAACAATTGGCAAGCCTGGGCTTTCGGCGTCTGTCGGTGCGCCCGCAGCATCCGAAATCCGACCCGGATGCACAGGAGGCTTTTAAAAAAACTTCGCCGCAGAGGTAGAAGCAGCCTTGCCGGAAACAGCCCGCAGCAAGCCCCTGGAGATATGGTTTCAGGATGAAGCGCGGGTTGGCCAGCAGGGCACGCTCACCCGTATCTGGGCCGAGCGTGGAACACGCCCCCGTGCCCCGCGCGACACCCGCTATATCTGGAGCTACATTTTCGGCTCCGTCTGCCCGGAACGGGCTGAAGCGGCCGCTCTGATCATGCCACATGCCGACACACAGGCCATGAGCGCGCATCTCGCCGAGATCGCTAAAACCGTCGCATCGGGCGCACATGCCCTTCTCATTCTGGATGGCGCTGGCTGGCACGGTTCGGCAGAGCTGGAGGTACCCGACAACATCACCCTGCTCAAACTCCCGCCCTATTCCCCTGAACTCAACCCGATGGAAAATGTGTGGGCTTATCTGCGTGCCAACAAGCTCGCCATATCCGTCTTCGACAATTATGAGCAGATCGTCGACAGGTGTTGCGAAGCATGGAACTTCTTTGCAAACGACAAAACCGCAATCACGTCAATCACTACCAGACAATGGGCCAAAACGGTCAACGACTAGGGCCGTTGGTATTATGAGCAGTTTCAGCGGGTCCTGCGCTTAGTGTCTGATTCAAAACTCTACGGATGATTACAATGCCTTGCAATTTTACGCGTGAGGGTTCTGATATGTGCAACGAGTATCCATGCCTGTGAACTTGCGATGGATTTTTCCCAATCTTTGGCCAATCGCCGGCAGCGGTTGAGCCATGCGAAGGTGCGCTCGACGACCCATCTTCTGGGAATGACTTCGAAGCCTTCCGCAGTGTCGAAGCGCTTGACGATCTGGATTGTCCAGTCACCGATGCCTTCAAGAGCGTCGCGCAGCTTTGGTCCGGCATAACCGCCATCCGCAAAGATATGGCGCAAGTTTGGATGGGAATACCGGATGGATTTCAACACTTCCGGTGCGCCATCACGGTCCAGACCGTGTGAAAACTCTGGGTGGCGGGGGATTCCGTCCGGCTCATGGCGATGTTAGAGTCCGCCATGAGACACATTCTTGGCATTGACCGCTCTCAGGTTCTGCTTCTGCCGGAAGCAGTGGACGATTACGTGGGCCGGGATAACCCGGTCCGTTTCATCGACGCTTTCGTGGATGGTTTGGACCTGGCGGTCGCTGGTTTCGAGCGCGCCACGCCGAAGGCGACGGGTCGTCCCGGCTACGATCCGGCGGACCTGCTGAAGCTCTACATATACGGTTATCTCAATCGGGTACGTTCGAGCCGCCGGCTGGAGGCCGAGAGCAAGCGTAATCTCGAAGTGATCTGGCTGTTGCGGCGTTTGTCGCCGGACTTCAAGACGATCGCCGATTTCCGGCGGATCAATCGGGCGGCGTTCCGCCAGGTGTTTCGGGAGTTCGTGAGGCTATGCCGCGAACTGGAGCTGTTCGGGCGCGAGCTGGTGGCAGTCGACGGTACTCGGATCAAGGCAGTGAACAGCCGGGAGCGGAACTTTACCAAAGCGAAGCTGGAGAAGGCGTTGGCCGAGAGCGACGAGAGGTTGTCGCGTTATCTCGACCGGCTCGACGAGGCCGACGGGCAAGACGAGAGCGGCACCGGCGGCGGCGAAGTGGAGAACATCCGGGAAAAGATCGCTGCGATCCAAGGGCGGCGTGAGCGGTTTGAGGAACATCGCGACGCGCTGGCTGCGAGTGGCGAGGACCAGCTCTCTTTGACGGATCCGGACAGCCGGGCGATGCACGCCGCGACCCGGGTCGGTGTCGGCTACAACATCCAGATCGCGGTGGACGCCAAGCACAAACTGATCGCCGAGCAGCAGGTCCATAGCAAGGTCAGCGATCTCGGTCTGTTGGCCGAGACGGCGGTGGCGGCCCGTCGGAACCTGGCCGTCGATCGGATCGACGCGGTCGCCGACGCGGGCTACTTCAAGATCGAGGATATCGAGGCCTGCGAGAATGCCGGCGTCATGCCGCATGTGCCCAAGCCCCAGCGCGGATCAACGGTGAGCCAGGGGCTCTTTCCCAAGGAACGCTTCCGCTATGACGGCGGCGAGGACATTTACATCTGCCCCGACGGCCAACGCCTGGCGCTACACAGCAAGCGCAAGCGCCGCGATCTCATCTTCGCCAGTTACGCCAATCGCGCCGCGTGCAAGGAGTGCCAACTCAAGTCGAAGTGTACGAAAAGCGCCTTCCGTCGGGTCCTGCGCTATGTCGACGAAGCGATCCTGGAGCGCATGGCAGAACGATTGGCGGCCCGCCCGGAGCTGCTCGATGCGCGCCGTGAAAGCGTCGAGCATCCCTTCGGCTCAATCAAACAATGGATGGGCCAGGGTGCCTTCCTGACCCGGCGGCTGGAGAACGTGCGCGGCGAGTTCAGCATCACGGCGCTGGCTTACAACATCCGCCGCGCGATCTCTCTGGTAGGTGTTCCCGCCTTGATCGCCGCCGCGAGGGCGTGAGACGGGAGTCTGGCCCAAATCAAGCGCCCCACATCGATCCACGGGAGGCCCGGAGCCTCTTCCGCGGGGCTACCGGCGCCAAACCGCCGGACTACGTGGGATCGCGGCAAATCATGGTGACACAAACCTTGCCTATCCGGTTTACACCCACACCCACTAGGGCTAGAATGGGCGCAAACCGGATATAGGGGAGCGCGCCATGGATGTTCTCGACCGCGCCGAGCTCCCATTCCCGCATTCGCTACCCGAGTTCCAGCGACTTTTCCCCGATGATGCGGCCTGCGCCGCCTACCTGGAGAAAGCCCGCTGGGGAGACGGCTTTGCCTGCCCGCACTGCGGCACGGCGGGAGAGCCGTTCCACTTTGAAAACCGCCCTGGCGTCCTGCGCTGCCGCAAGTGCCGCCAGAACACCGGGCTGACGGTGGGAACAGTGATGGAGCGTAGCCACACTCCGCTGAACGTCTGGTTCTGGGCCGCTTATCTGGTCGCCAGTCAGACGCCCGGCATGTCCGCCGTGCAGTTTCAGCGGCAACTTGGTCTTTCGCGCTACGAGACGGCCTTTCAAATTCTCCACAAGCTCCGCTCGGGCATGGTGCGGCCCAACCAAGACAGGATCGGTGGACAGCCCAAGAACCATGTTGAGGTGGACGAAACCTGGGTTGGCGGGCGAACAACGCGTGGGGAAGGCCGTGGTGTTCACCACAAGGTTCCCGTCTCCTGTGCCATCGAGGTGCGTCATCGAAAGCCGGGCACCAAGCTCGACAACCGGAAAGACGGACGCTATGCCGGACGCGTTCGGCTCGCCGTCGTGCTCGACCGTAGCGCCGAGTCGCTCTGTGGGTTCGTCGAGAGCACCGTCGCGCCGGGATCGCTGATCGTTACTGACGATTGGAGCGGCTATGCTGGCCTCGGTAAGCGCGGCTATGAGCACTTCGCTGTTGCCGAGTGTGGTGATCCAGAGGTTGCCGAGCAATACCTGCCGATCATCCATCTGGTTTTCGCCAACCTGAAGACGTGGCTGATCGGTATCCACCACGGCGTTAGCCACCAGCACCTACAAGCCTACCTCAACGAGTTCACCTTCCGCTTCAACAGGCGGTTCTACCCGTTCAACGCCTTCCGCTCATTGCTCGGCATCGCGGGCGACACCTCTGCTCCAACCTATGCCGAGCTTTACTCGGGACAGTGGCGGCACCCTACATGTAGCGGTCATGGGCGTTAACCGGATAGGCAAGACACAAACCTCCATCCCCGCCACCCAGAATTTTCACACGATCTGGGTCTTGAATACCGGCGTTATGCACGACCAACCCAACCATAAACCCGAGCGTGTCGGTGACAATGTGGCGCTTGCGGCCCTTGGTTTTCTTGCCCGCGTCATAGCCCGAAATGCCACCGCTTTCCGTTGTTTTATGGTCTGGCTATCAATGACACCAGCGGTGGGGCCGGGCTTCTTGCCATGAAACTCGCGCGCCGTCGCCACCAGAAAATGGCTGATCACTTCAAAGATGCCATCGTTGCGCCAGCCATAGAAATAGTAGCGCACGGTGGACACTGGCGGGAAATCATTGGGCAGCATACGCCACGCACACCCGGCGCTGGCGATGTACAAAATGGCATCCAGAACATCGCGCATCGCCGTGCTGCGCGGACGACCAGTTGTTTTAGGCGGCGGCAGGAATGGCGCGATCAAACCCCATTCCTGATCAGTTAAATCGCTTGCATAGCGTCCCGAATGCCGTTCATATCGGGCGCGAGTGGTTTCCGTCCAGGCCATTGTGATCTCCCTCGAATCTTATCAATCCGATTGAATCACAACTCGCTGAAATCACTCAATTAGTTTTGGATCAGACACTTAGGTAAACCGCACTTTGCCAATGTGCGGCAAATTCCGGTTGCGCTGGGCGAAATCGATGCCGTAGCCGACCACAAATTCATCGGGAATTTCAAAACCCGTCCAGGTGGCCTTGATGTCCACTTCGCGCCGGCTTGGCTTGTCCAGCAGCGCGATGGTCATCAACTTGCGCGGCTTGCGCGACTGCAAAAGCCCGACCACGTGTTTCAGAGTGAACCCGGTGTCCACGATGTCCTCGACAACCAGCACGTCCTGGCCGCCGATCTGGCCGCGCAAATCTTTCAGGATGCGCACTTCGCGGCTGCTCTCCGTGCCGTCGCCATATGACGATGCCTCCAGAAAATCGACTTCGATATTCATGTCAATCTCGCGCACCAGATCGGCAATGAACACGAACGAGCCGCGAAGCAGCCCGACCACGATCAGTTTTTCCGAACCAGCGTAGGCTGCCTCGATCTCGCGCGCCAGGGCCTCAACGCGCGCCGCGATGGTCTTGGCCGAGATCATCTTGTCGATCACATACGGTCGGTGCGGCATGTATTTCCCCTTGCATATTTGCGTGCAGTTTACGAAATGGAGCACGCAAGTCACCAGCCAAAAGAGCCGCATGCCAAATCATTCTGAAACCCGCGTCCTGCCGTATTCTGCGCAGCAGATGTATGATCTGGTCGCCGATGTCGAGGCTTACCCGGAGTTTCTGCCGTGGTGTGCTGCGGCGCGGGTCCGCTCGGTGACGCGGCAAGGCGCGAGCGAAGTGTTGGACGCCGATCTGGTGATTTCGTTCAAGGTGTTTCGCGAGCGCTTTGGCAGCCAGGTGACGCTTTGGCCGCAGGAGATGAAAATTGACACCGATTATCTGAACGGGCCGTTCAAATACATGTATTCCACCTGGGCGTTTCGCGACGTCGAGGGTGGCTGCGAGGTTGATTTTGCCGTCGATTTCGAATTTCGCAATGTGATCCTGCAAAAAGTGATCGGACTGGTCTTTTACCAGGCGATGCACCACATTGTGCGGGCCTTTGAAAGCCGGGCGGCGGCGCTTTACCGGGTCACGCACTGACGGTAGGCTTTGCGGACTGAACTGGGTTGGCCTGTGGCAGAAACCCGCGTCGCGCTCAGCGGTATGCAATCCTGATGACTTGGCCATAGCCGGGCTTTCGCGGCACGGTTTGTCGCAGATGTATTTGGGCATTTACATGGATATTTATGACATTTGGAAGATGATGAGGTGGGCCCCGGAATGACCATCACGCGCGGTATGTGCGAATTTGCTTTGAGCGGACTCGCCGCGGAACCGGCGCTGGCAATGATGCGCCTGTCGCTGCTGGACTGGTCGGTCTGCGCCTTGGCAGGCTGGCGCGAACCGGCAACGCGGATTGTGCGCGATGTGATCCTGGCCGAGAGCGGCACGCCTGAGGCATCGCTGGTCGGGCAATCTGCACGGGTTCCGGTGCGCGCGGCGGCGCTGGTGAACGGCGTGGCGTCGCATGCGCTGGATTATGACGACACGCATTTCGCCCATATCGGCCACCCCTCGGCGGCGGTTGTGCCAGCGGCTTTGGCGATCGCAGAGCAGACCGGCGCAACCGGCGCGGACTTTCTGCGCGCCGCGCTGATTGGCGCCGAGGCCTCGATCCGGGTCGGGGTCTGGCTGGGGCGCAGCCATTATCAGGCCGGATTTCACCAGACCGCGACGGCGGGCGCGTTTGGCGCGACCTTGGCGGCGGCGCGCCTGCTGGGTCTGGACATCGGCCAGATGGGTCATGCGCTTGGGCTGGCATCCACCCGTGCCTCGGGGCTGAAGTCGCAGTTCGGCAGCATGGGCAAGCCGCTGAACGCTGGCATCGCGGCCGCAAACGGGATTGAGGCGGCGCTGCTGGCAAAGGGCGGTTTTGTATCCAATCCACAAGCGCTGGATGGCGCGCAGGGGTTTGGCGAGACCCACGCCGGGACCGGTGAGCGGGCGGCGTTTGACGGCATCGGCAAGGTCTGGCGGTTTGAAGGCATCAGCCACAAGTTTCACGCCTGCTGCCACGGGCTGCACGCGATGCTGGAAGCCGTGGGGCAACTCCGCGATCAGGTTGCTCCGGGCGATGTCGCCAGGGTTTTGGTCACCGCGCATCCCAGGTGGCAAAGCGTTTGCAACATTGCAGCCCCCGGCAGCGGGCTTGAGGTCAAGTACAGCTTTCGGATGACTGCGGCGATGACCCTGGCCGGGATCGATACGGCAGCGCCTGTCAGTTATTCGGATGAATGTGCGCAACAGGCGTCGCTAATCGCGCTGCGTGACCGGGTTGAGGTGGAATTTGATCCGAATATGGCGGAAACCGCAGCAGCGGTGTCGGTTCACTTGAGCGATGGCACGACGCACCACGGCGCGCATGATCTGGCCACCCCGCTGCCGGTATGGGCGCGCGAAGAAAAACTGCACGCCAAAGCGGCAGCGCTGGTCGGGAAGGGGCGGGCACAGGCGCTTTGGGCGGCGATCAGGGGCGGGCCGGACATGTCGGCGTTGCTGGACGCGCTGAGAGCCTAGGACAGCGCGGCAATTAACATTTGCAGGGCATGGCGCACCGCTGCGGTGCGCACCGCTGAGCGGCCAACTGCGCCAAACTCCACTATCTCGTTGTGGGTTGCGCGCGCCGAGCGGGCCAGCGCGAAACAGACCCGGCCCTCTGGTTTGCGCTCTGATCCGCCCGGCCCCGCGATCCCGGTTACAGAAACCGCAATATCGGCATTGGAGCGCGCAAGCGCCCCATCTGCCATCGCGCGCGCCACTTCGCCCGACACCGCGCCAAACCGTTCCAGCGTGGTCGGCGACACACCCAGCATCGCCACCTTGGCGTCGTTCGAATGGGTGACAAAGCCAAGCTCAAATATATCTGACGCGCCGGCAACTTCGGTGATCGCGCCCGCCACCAGCCCGCGCGCCAGCGTCAGATCAGCCACGCCAGAAATTCCCAGATCGCCGCACCCCAATGCGCCAAGGCGGCCCCGATAAACACCACCAGTGCGGCCAGAGCTCCGGCGATCACATCGTCAAACATCACCCCGAACGCGTCACGGCGCCGGTCCGCCCAACCGACGGGGCCGGGTTTCCATATGTCAAACAGGCGGAACATGAGGAACGCGACGATCCAGCCGGGGTATGGAAACACCCATTTGTCGGCCCCGATGTGCCACAGCCCGGCCGAAAGCGGCCAGAGCGCGATCCACTGGCCGACGATCTCGTCAATGACAATCTCGGAAGGGTCATGATTATCGGTGTCGCGGGTTTCGGCGGCGATGGCCCACCAGCCGATGAAGAACGCCGCAAGCGTGGCCAGCGCCAGCGCCGGGAAACCGCCGAGCGCGTGAATCAGCCAGGCCACAGGAATGGCAGCGGCCGACCCCCAGGTGCCGGGGGCAGGGCGCAGCAGACCGACATAGAAGAAAGTGGCGACAAACCGGGTCATGATTTGATCAGCGTGGCGCTGGCGCTCGCGGCGATACCCTCGGCGCGCCCAGTGAAGCCGAGCCGTTCAGACGTGGTGGCCTTGACGCTGATCCGGTCCGCCGCAACACCAATGATGCGGGCCAGTTCGCCCGCCATCGCCTCGGCGTGCGGCGCGATTCTGGGGGCCTCGCAAATCAGCGTGACATCGGCGTTGGACAGGGTGAAGCCAAGTGCGGCAGCCTGCGCAATGGCATGTTCCAGGAATATCCGGCTGTCGGCATCTTTCCACTGCGGATCTTCGGGCGGGAAATGCCGGCCAATGTCGCCATCCGCAATCGCACCATAGACTGCATCTGTGAGCGCGTGCATTCCGACATCGGCATCCGAATGGCCCTGCAGGGCGCGCCCGTGCGGCAGGGTTACGCCGCACAGTGTTACATGATCACCGGGGCCGAACCGGTGCACGTCAAAACCGTTGCCAACGCGAATATCCTTCGGCGCCCCCATCAGCAATTCCGCACGCGCAAAATCCGCTTGCGTGGTGATTTTCAGATTGCGTTCGTCACCGGCCACAATTGTCACTTTGAGCCCGGCGGCGAGCGCAATCTCGACATCGTCCGCCGCCGCGCCGCTATGGGCGCGGTGTGCGGCCAGAATTGTGCGGTAGTCGAACCCCTGCGGGGTTTGCGCGCGAAACAGGCCTCGGCGCTCTGCCATGCCCGCCACCTGATCTGCATCACTGTGCCAAAGCGCGTCTGACACAGCCAATCCGGGCGCCGCGGCGCGCGCGTTATCCAAAGCATCAATTACCCGGCGGATCATTGCCTGATCCACCAGCGGGCGCGCCACGTCGTGGATCAGAACCCGCACTGTATCGGTGCTCTTTAGCGCCTCAAGCCCGGCGCGCACCGATGCTGCGCGCGTGTCTCCGCCCGGCACCACGATAACGCTGCCATGCCTCTCGTATCCGGGGGCCAAGCCCATGTCGTCCGCATGAAGGACCAGCACAATCCGGTCGATGAGCGGCGAGCTCAGGAACGTATCAAGCGTCCAGGCCGCAACCACGCGGCCACGCAGCATTTGCCACTGTTTTGGCAAATCGCTGCCGGCCCGGGTGCCCCGTCCGGCGGCTACGATAACGGCGGCTGTGGTCATGTGCTTCCTTTTCGGTGCGTCAGTTCTAGGGTGATGTAGCCGATGTCACAATGGGGCGATTGCGCCGCACAATTTTCGTGCAATTAATGAATTCGCACTGAATTTCAGCGCAGAAAGTTGCATTTTGCGGCCATGTCCGTTAGCCCACTGAAATCTGCATAAGGATTAGGCAACTGGTTATTCAAGTGGCAAATGTGACGCTGGAGCCGCCGGTGTTTCTGGCGCCGATGGCTGGCATCACCGATCTGCCGTTCCGTGATCTGGTGCAGCAGTTCGGCGCCGGACTGGTTGTGAGCGAAATGGTGGCGAGCCAGGAAATCGTCCAAGCCAGGCCGGGCGCGCGCGAACGCGCCGAGCTGGGCCTGGCGGTGGAAAACACCGCCGTGCAGCTCGCCGGGCGCGAGCCGCGCTGGATGTCACAGGCCGCCGTCATGGTCGAGGCGCAGGGCGCACGAATGATCGACATCAACATGGGCTGCCCGGCGCGCAGGGTTACCAACGGGTATTCCGGATCGGCGCTGATGAAGGATCTTGACCATGCGCTGGCGCTTATCGACGCGGTTGTCGGGGCCGTCAGCATTCCGGTCACGCTGAAAATGCGGCTTGGCTGGGACCACGGTAATCGCAACGCCGCCGACCTGGCACGCCGGGCCGAAGATGCCGGCATCGCGATGATCACCGTGCACGGCCGCACCCGGTGCCAGTTTTACAAGGGACAGGCGGACTGGGCGGCGATTGCCGCAGTCAAGGACGCGGTGAACATTCCGGTGATCGCAAACGGCGACATAACCGGCCCGCAGGCAGCAATGACGGCACTGCGCCAATCGGGCGCTGACGGCGTGATGGTGGGGCGCGGTATTCGCGGGCAACCGTGGTTGCTGGCAGAGATCGCCGCGCGCCTGTTTGGCACACCGCACTCGGACATTCCGCTGGGTCAGGCGCTGGCTGATCTGGTCGCCCGGCACTATCAGGCGTCGATGGCGTTTTACGGGCAACCGCTTGGCACGCGCGTAGTGCGCAAACATCTGGGCTGGTACATGGACCGCGCTGCAACCCCGGCTGCGCTGCGCAAACTGGTGCTGACCGAAGGCGATCCGGCCCGCGTACTGGCGGCATTGCCGGACGCGTTCGGCGCCACCTGGCAGGTCGCGGCATGAGCCTGTCGTCAGACGCGCTGTGGAACTCGCTGCCGGTGCCGGCGTTCCTGCTTGATGGCGGCGACATTATCACCGACATCAATCCCGCCGGTGAACAATTCCTCAACACCTCGGCGCGCAAACTGACTGGCGCGCGGGTTTTCGACAGTCTGGCTATTGACGCGCCACTTGAGCGGGCGCTGGCGCGGGTGCGCGGTGATCATTCGGCAGTTTTTGTCAAGAACGTCGATGTGGCGGGCGCACACACGGCGCCGGTGCCGTGCAACATCCAGATCGCGCCGCTGCTCGGATGCCCTGATACGGTGCTGTTGATGATGGAACCGCACCGCCGGTCGGATCGGCTCGGAAAATCGCACGCGGTCACATCATCGGCCCGATCAGCGATTGGCATGGCCGAGATGCTGGCCCATGAGATCAAGAACCCGCTGGCCGGGATCACTGGGGCGGCGCAATTGCTGGCGATGAACCTGAGCCCGGACGATCAGGAAATGACCGATCTGATTGTCGCGGAAAGCCGGCGCATCGTGGCGCTGCTGGAGCAGGTCGAACAGTTCGGCAACCTGCGGCCGCCGCAAAAACAAATGATCAATATCCACGGAATTCTCGATCAGGCGCGCAAGTCCGCCAAGCTGGGGTTTGCCGCCAACATGGCAATCAGCGAAGATTTTGACCCGTCGCTGCCGCCCACATACGTGGACCGGGATCAGATCATGCAGGTGGTCCTGAACCTGCTGAAAAACGCATCCGAAGCGGCGGGCGATGACGGCGGCACGCTGACCATCCGCACCTATTATGACCAGGGGCTGCGCCTGCGTCGCCGTGACGGCTCTGGCAACCCGCTGCCGTTGCAGATCGAGATTATCGACGACGGACCCGGCCTGCCGCCGGACATTGCCGCCGATATTTTTGAGCCCTTCGTGTCGGGGCGCGAAAACGGCACCGGGTTGGGGCTGGCGCTGGTCGGCAAGATCATTTCCGAGCACGACAGCTGGATCAACGTGGAGTCGGTGCCCGGACGCACCGTGTTTCGCATCTCGCTGCCGGTTGCGGCCAAGGAACAACCCCGTGAGCTCGGCCGAAAACACGGAGGATAGCTGATGGACGGCACAGTTCTGATTGCCGACGACGACCGCACGATCCGAACGGTCCTGACTCAGGCGCTGACCCGCGCCGGTTGCAAAGTGCACGCCACGGCGTCGCTGGTGACGCTGCTGAGATGGGTCGACGAGGGCAAGGGCGATCTGGTGATCTCGGATGTGGTGATGCCGGATGGCAACGGGCTTGAGGCGCTGCCGAAAATTGCGCGAGCGCGCCCCGGTCTGCCGGTCATCGTGATCTCGGCGCAAAACAACATCATGACGGCGATTCAGGCCGCCGAAGCCGAAGCCTATGACTATCTGCCCAAGCCGTTTGATCTGCCCGATCTGATGAAACGCAGCGCCCGCGCGCTGGCGGCAAAACGCCGCACGCCGGGCGCACCGGGCGATGGCGTGACGCCGCGCGAAGACCTGCCGCTGGTTGGCAAGACGTCGGCGATGCAGGCGCTCTACCGGCTGGTGGCGCGGGTCATCAATACCGATCTGCCGGTCCTGATCACCGGCGAAAACGGCACCGGAAAATCGCTGATCGCGCGTGCGATACATGATTTTTCTGACCGGCGCGCGATGGCGTTCGTGGTCGCGGGCGTCGGAGACCTGGAAACCGCGGACGGCCCGGCGGACCTGCTGGCGCGGTCGCGCAACAGCACGCTTTTGTTTGACGAAGTGGGTGATCTGAACAACCAGGCGCAGGCGCGCGTGGTTCGGATGCTTGACGCATTAGGCGAAAATGCTCCGCGTGTGATGGCCACAAGCCAGGCCGATCTGGCCGACATGATGCAGGCCGGAAATTTTCGAAAAGACCTGTTCTACCGGCTTGGCGGGGTGACGATCACGGTGCCGAGCTTGCGCGCGCGAGTTGATGATATCGCGCTGCTGTCAGACCATTTTCTGGCCCGCGCCGAGCGCGATGGCTTGCCGCCGCGGCACCTGTCAACCGGCGCCGTAAGCGTATTGCGCGCCTTCACATGGCCGGGAAATGTCCGGCAACTTGAAAACACCATTCGCCGGTTGGTGGTGACGTCGACCGAGCACGAAATATCGCGCACTGAAGCTGCGGCGGTGCTGAGCGACCAGCCGACGATCGAGCCGGTATTTGGGGCCGGCAACGAAGACCGGTTGGCGGCATCGGTGGAAAAACATCTGCGGCGCTATTTTGACCTGCACGGCGGGGTGCTGCCGCCATCCGGGCTTTATGCGCGAATTCTGCGTGAAATGGAGCAGCCGCTGATCGAAATTGCGCTGGATGCAACTGGCGGAAATCAGGCCAAATGCGCCGAATTGCTGGGCATCAACCGAAATACTTTGCGCAAGAAAATCAACGAGCTGGATATCCGCGTGACACGGCGCCGCAAGTTGATGTAAAAGAGCAACAATGAGTGGCGATTTGGCCTCAGTCGGCAAGTGTCACCAAGCCGGTGATGCCGCGAGAGCGGCGATTTTGTGAGGTAGCAAGGTGCGGGCACCTGTCCGAGCGGGAACGTGGAAACGCCTGAACCGGATCAGGCGGCAACGCCGTTTTCAAAACATTGCGACCGTGGGCCTGGTGATTTTGGGGCCGGTTCTGACGTTTTTGACGTTTCTGGTGCTTGGGCCGTTTAGTGAAGGCGCCAACGCGCCGGCGCTGCGCCTGGTTCTGCTGGCCGACCTTGTCTATGTGATCGGTGTCGCGGCGCTGGTATTGCAGCGGGTCGCGCAGATGGTGGCGGCCCGGCGCGCCAAATCTGCCGGTTCGCGACTGCACCTGCGTCTGACCCGCGTGTTCGCGTTGTTCGCGTTGATCCCGACGGTGATTGTGGCGATCTTTGCCGCCCTGACCGTCGGCATCGGGCTGGAAGGTTGGTTTTCGGACCGGGTCCGTAGCGTGGTCGGCAGTTCGCTTGCGGCTGCTGAAGCCTATGAAACCGAGCACCGCGAAGATTTGATCCAGGACGCCCGGGCGCTAGCGCGTTTTCTGAATGCGTCCCGGCGCTCCAAGGCATTCGTGTCTGATGGTGACATCCGGCAAATGCTGGCGCAGGGGCAGGCGCAGGTCCAGCGCGGCCTGCGAGAGGCCTATGTCATTGACGGCGCAGGCGATATCCGGTCTCGCGGCGAACGCTCGTATCTGTTTGACTATGAGCGCCCGAGCCTGGCAGAGCTGGCCAGTGCGCGGGCTGGCGAGATCGTCATCATTCGCGACTGGGACGTGAACGAATTTCGCGCGCTGATCGTGCTGGACGAGTTTGTCGACCGGTTCTTGTACGTGACACGGGATGTTGATGGCAACATCCTAAATCTGCTTGATGAAACGCAGGAAACGGTGCGATTTTACAACCAGTTGGAAAGCGAACGCGGGCGGCTATTGTTCGAGTTCGGGCTGCTGTATCTGGGCTTTGCGGTCATTTTGATCCTGGCCGCAATCTGGCTGGGACTTTGGTTTGCCGAGCGTCTGGCGCGCCCCGTGGGGCGGCTGGCGGCGGCGGCACAGCGGGTTGGGTCCGGTGACATGGATGTGCAGGTGGTCGAGGAAGACAGCGACGACGAGATCGCGATGCTGGGCCGTATTTTCAACCAGATGACCCGCCAGCTAAAGGGCCAGCGCAACACTTTGCTGGAAAACACCCGACAGATCGAGGACCGGCGGCGGCTGTTTGATTCGGTGCTGTCCTCGGTCACCGCCGGTGTCGTCGGGCTTGACGAAATCGGCCAAGTTGCGTTTGTGAATCGAAGTGCGGAACGGCTGTTGGACTTGTCGGACGATCAAACGCAAAATGCCAATATTTCGGTCGCAATACCTGAATTGGCGCCGTTTTTTTCCAGACTGCTAGCCAGTGGCGCCGAGGTTGCGCAAGAAGAAATTCGCGTCACCCGTGGCAGAAGGCTGGAAAATCTGCTGGTGCGAATGTCAACCCGGCGCAACGCCGAGGGCCAACTTGAGGGCTATGTTGTGGCCTTTGATGATGTGACCGATCTGGTCACCGCACAGCGCATGGCGGCCTGGGGCGATGTGGCCCGCCGGATTGCGCATGAGATCAAAAATCCACTGACTCCGATCCAATTGTCGGCCGAGCGGCTGAAGCGCAAATATGGCCCAATGGTCGGCGAGCACCACGAAGATCTGGAGCAGTACACCGACGTTATCATCCGTCAAACCAATGATTTACGTCGCATCGTTGATGATTTTTCCGATTTCGCGAGGATGCCCGAACCTGACCGCCGCGAACACGATCTGGCGAAACTGCTGAATGACTCGGTGGTGCTGCAAAGAAACGGCCAGCCGAACGTCAAGATACTGGCCGATATTCCGGATCGGCCGGTGCCGGCCGATATTGACGGAACGATGATCAGCCAGGCTTTGACCAATCTGATAAAGAACGCCGGGGAAGCCATTGAGACGCGTATGGAAAAAGAGGTGGGCTTGCCGTTTGATCCAGAAATTCGGATCCAAATGGAAACCGGCGGCGGCAAGTCGCTGATCGCTATTTCAGACAATGGAATCGGCCTGCCCGAAGATCGCGCCCGCCTGTATGAGCCGTACGTCACGACGCGGGCGCATGGCACCGGCCTTGGGCTGCCGATCGTCAAGAAGATTGTTGAAGAGCACGGCGGTACCTTTGAATTAATCGATGCTGAGCCTTTCGACGACGCCGCGCCGCATTCTGGCGCCCGCGCAGAAATAAGATTGCCGATCCGGCAGGCAGACATGGCTGATTTGGCAGGCACAAAAACAGGAACCGACTAAATGAGGATGCAAAGACATGGGTGATATTCTGATCGTAGACGACGAACGCGACATTCGCGAACTGGTGTCTGATATTCTGATTGACGAAGGCTACACCACGCGGCTGGCGGCCAATTCGGACGACTGCATGAACCAGATTGCCGGCGACACGCCAGCGCTGTTGATTCTGGATATCTGGCTCAAGGACAGCCAGTTGGACGGGATTGATATTCTCAAGACCGTGAAACGGGACAAGCCGGAAGTTCCAATCGTCATCATCTCGGGACATGGCAACATCGAAATCGCCGTCGCCGCGATCAAACAAGGCGCCTACGACTTCATCGAAAAACCGTTCAACATTGACCAATTGCTGGTGGTGATCCGGCGCGCGATGGAAACCTCAATGCTGCGCCGCGAAAACGTGGAACTGCGGCGCAAGGATGTCACGTCGGCTGAGATGATCGGATCAAGTTCGGCCTTTAAGGCGCTGAAAAATCAGCTGGATAAAGTAACCAAGTCGAATGGGCGGATCATGCTGACCGGACCTGCGGGTGCCGGCAAGGAAGTTGCCGCCCGCTATATTCACGCCCATTCGGACCGCGCCGACGGCCCGTTTGTGTGCGTCAATTCAGCATCTGTGGAGCCGGAGCGGATGGAAGCGGTGCTGTTCGGGCGCGAATCGGCCGAACGCGGCATTGAACAGGGATTGCTGGAGCAGGCCAACGGCGGCATCCTGTATTTTGACGAGGTCGCGGACATGCCGCTCGGCACTCAATCAAAAATTCTTCGCGTCCTGGTGGACCAACAGTTTCAGCGCTCTGGCGGCAGCGCAAACATCCGCGTCGATATTCGCATAATATCCAGCACAAACAGGGATTTGAAGGAAGAAATTGAACTGCGCCGCTTCCGTGAAGAACTGTATCACCGGATTAACGTCGTACCGATCTCGGTGCCATCGCTTGAGGACCGGCGCGAGGACATTCCTGAGCTTGCCAGATATTTCATCGACAACCTGAACAAGGGGCAAGGACTGCCAATGCGCGAAGTCAATGACGACGCCATCGCGTTTTTGCAGACCATGCAATGGCCGGGCAATGTGCGGCAGCTTAAAAATGTGATCGAGCGGGTGTTGATCCTGGGCGAAGCGAACGGGCCGATCACCGCCGCAGAACTGCCAACCAGCGAGGAGCTGCCAGACCATGACGGCCGGGTTATCCTGTCGGGTTCGCTGGCGACGCTGCCACTGCGCGAAGCGCGCGAGCTGTTTGAGCGCGAATATCTGCTGACCCAGATTAATCGGTTCGGCGGCAATATCAGTCGCACCGCGACATTTGTCGGGATGGAACGCTCGGCGCTGCATCGCAAACTCAAATCGCTCGGCGTGGTGACCAGCAACCGCTCCGGCGGACGCATGGCTTACGTGGAAGAGCGCGCCAATTGACGCACGCGCGCCGTTCTGCCATGCCAAGCCGCAAACCGCCTAAGGGAAGGGTGCGATGAAGGTCATCATCTGCGGCGCAGGCCAGGTTGGCTGGCAAATCGCGCGTCACCTTTCGGGCGAAAAGAACGATGTGACGGTCGTAGATAACAACGCCGAACTGGTGCGCCGGGCCACCGACACATTGGACGTCCAAGGCATCGCCGGGTTTGCCAGCTATCCCGACATTCTGGCCCGCGCCGGGGCACGCGATGCCGACATGATCATTGCCGCCACGCACTCGGACGAAGTGAACATGGTCACCTGTCAGGTGGCGCACTCGGTCTTTGACATTCCGCGCAAAATCGCGCGGTTGCGCAGCCAGTCCTATCTGACGGCGATCTATTCGGACCTGTATCGCCGCGACCACATGCCGATCGATGTGGTGATCAGCCCCGAGCGCGAGGTCGCAGAGGCGGCGCTGCGCCGGCTTGCCGCCCCGGCCGCCTTTGACACCCAGTCGTTCTTTGGCGGCCGTGGCCAGTTGATCGGAATTGCGCTGGATGACGAATGCCCGGTCCTCAACACGCCGTTGCGGCAGCTGACGGATCTGTTTTCGACCCTGCGCGCCCTGGTGGTGGGGGTGCGCCGGGACGGCCACTTGTTTGCCCCGGACGCCGGTGATCAGCTATTCGCCGGTGATCAGATCTATGTGTTTTGCGACACCGAAGACATGAACCGAACGCTGGAAATCTTTGGCAAAACCACCCGCAAACAGGAACGCGTGGTCATCCTGGGCGGTGGCAATGTCGGCCTGGCCGTGGCCCTCGCCCTGGAAACCCGCACCGAACGGATTCGTGCCAAGGTGATCGAGAAAAACCGCGCCACGGCTGAAAAAGCCGCCGACGCGCTGGAACGCACGATTGTTCTTAATGGCGACGGGCTCAACTCTGAACTGCTGGCGGAGGCCGGAATTGAGCGGGCCGATGCCATTCTGGCCGTCACTGATGACGACAAGACCAACATTCTTGCGTCAGTCCGCGCCAAAGCGGCGGGCGCCAAAATGGCAATATGCTTGATCAACGATCCGTCGCTGGTGGCGCTGATGAGCACGCTCGAAATCGACGCCTATATCAACCCACGCTCGACCACGGTCAGTTCCATTCTGCGCCACATCCGCCACGGCCGGGTGCGCGAGGTCTATTCAATCGGCGACGCCGAGGCCGAAGTGATCGAAGCCCAGGTTTTGTCGACGTCACCGATCTCGGGGCAGGCCATCCGCGAAATCGACTTTCCCGAGGGCGTAATGGTTGGCGCGGTCATGAAGGGCGACAAGATCGTGCGGCCCACCGGCTCGACCCGGATCGACGAAGACGACGTCATCGTGCTGTTTTCCATGGCCAGCGACGTGCCAGAGGTCGAACGGCTGCTGCAGGTCTCGATCGATTTTTTCTGATGTTCGCCCGCCTTCTGAGCCTGCCGTTTTTCGTGATCCTGATGGGGATTGGCGCTTGTGCGATGTATTTGCCTGCGGTCCATGCCGCGGTGACCAAAGATTACGAGGTCATGCGGGTGTTTTTCAACTCTGCCAACCTGTTCCTTATCCTGATCGCATTCATTGGCATCGCCACGTCGAACCATGAGGCCAAAAGCCAGGGGCGCAGCCATTTGCTGGCCATTCTGGGCGCGTTTCTGGCATTGCCGCTGATGCTTGCGGTGCCGTTCAGCGTTGCGGTTCCAGACACCAGTTTCTTGAATGCCTACGTGGAAATGGTGTCCGATATCACCACCACTGGCGCAACTTTGTTTGACGACCCGGAGCGGCTGCCGGACTCGGTACACCTGTGGCGGGCGCTGGTTGGATGGATCGGCGGGTTCTTGATGCTGGTGACGGCGGTGGCGATCCTGGCACCGATGAACCTGGGCGGCTTTGAGGTGCTTTCGCCAGCCAATGCCGGGCGCGGCGCGATCACCAGCCCGGACGCAATATGGTCGGTCGATGGTTCCAAACGGTTGCAACGCTATGGTGCCCGGCTGTTTCCGATCTACGCGAGCCTGACGGCAATTCTTTGGGTGACGCTGTTGATCCTGGGTGACCGCCCGCTTGTCGCAATCAGCCATGCCATGTCAGTGTTGGCGACCAGCGGCATTTCACCGGTCGGCGGCGTGCAGGGCGCCGGGTCGGGATTTGCCGGCGAGACGGTCATATTCGTTTTTCTGATCGTCGCTGTTTCGCGCCAATCGATATCCGCCGACCAAAGCGGCTCTAATCTCGCGCGGCTGGTCACGGACCCCGAATTTCGCATCGGTGCGCTGTGCGTGATCGCGATTCCGGCCGCCCTGTTTCTGCGCCACTGGGTCGGCGCATTTGAGGTTGATCGGGTCGACAATGTCGCGGCCGGTCTCAGGGCGCTTTGGGGCGGTATTTTCACGGTGCTGTCATTCCTGACCACGACTGGATTTGAAAGCAGTGACTGGGCCGCAGCACGTGGCTGGTCGGGTCTGGAAACGCCGGGGATGATTCTGATGGGCCTGGCGCTGGTCGGCGGCGGCGTGGCCACTACGGCAGGCGGCGTCAAGCTGCTGCGGGTCTACGCGCTTTACAAACATGGGATGCGCGAAATGGACCGGTTGGTACACCCGTCATCTGTGGGCGGTGCCGGCACCGTCGCGCGGCGGCTGCGCCGTCAGGGGGCCTATGTGGCCTGGGTGTTTTTCATGCTGTTCGCGCTTTCGCTGGCGCTGACCGTGTTGGCGTTCACTTTGACCGGTGTCGATTTTGACGCGGCGATAACGCTGGCTGTTGCGGCACTGTCCACCACCGGGCCGCTGATTTCGCTGGTCGGCGAAACGCCAATCAGCATTGCTGCCCTAAGCGATACCGGTAAATACATTCTGTCGGTGGCAATGGTCCTTGGGCGGCTTGAATTGCTGGCCATCATTGCGCTTTTGAACCCTGAATTCTGGCGCTCTTGAGGCGTGGATTCTGGACCGCCATTGCGGTCAATCATTTTGGGCTGGAAACTCCGCAGCACTCGCTCCATACTGAAAATAATTGACAAACGGCCTGCCGTCGAGGGGCAGAACGCAAGAAAACCGCGCAAGAAAAAGGCAAACCCAATGGCTGCCGACAGACAGAATTTGCAGGATGCGTTTTTAAATCACGTCCGCAAAACAAAAGTTCCAGTCACGATATTTCTGATAAACGGGGTGAAACTGCAGGGTGTCATCACATGGTTCGACAACTTTTGCGTGCTGCTGCGCCGCGATGGTCAGTCGCAACTGGTTTACAAACACGCGATTTCGACCATCATGCCATCGCAGCCGATCAATCTTTACAACGGTGAAGAGCCGTCGTGAACGATGATGACGCGCGCGGCATGCGTGCGTGGGTGCTGCATCCGGATATTCAGTCTGACAAAGGCCGCAGGGCGCCGGGTCCGGCGCTGCAAGAGGCGGTGGCGCTGGCGCGCGCACTTCCGGGTCTGGATGTTGCAGGCAGCGATGTCATACGGCTGACAAAGCCGCGGCCCGGACTGCTGTTTGGCTCTGGCAAGATCAAAGAGTTGCAAGCGCGCTTTCACGGCGCAGATGTCGGTCTGGTGCTGGTGGACGGCCCGGTCACGCCGGTTCAGCAGTGCAATCTGGAAAAAGCCTGGGATGTCAAACTGCTGGACCGCACCGGCCTGATACTGGAAATCTTTGCCGCCCGGGCCAGATCGCGGGAAGGCGTGTTGCAGGTGGATCTGGCGGCGCTCAGCTATCAGCGCACCCGGCTGGTGCGGGCCTGGACCCACCTGGAACGCCAGCGCGGCGGTCTGGGGTTTGTCGGCGGTCCCGGCGAAACCCAGATCGAGGCTGACCGGCGCGCCATCGACACCGCGATTGCCCGGATCCGGCGGCAATTGTCGAAGGTTGTTAAAACCCGGCACCTGCACAGCGCCGCGCGCGCCAGAGTGCCGTTTCCGGTGATCGCGCTTGTCGGCTACACCAACGCTGGCAAATCCACCCTGTTCAACCGGCTGACCGGGGCAAGCGTGATGGTCGATGACATGCTTTTCGCCACGCTTGATCCGACCATGCGGGCGGTTGAATTGCCGTCTGGCAACAAATGCATCCTGTCCGACACGGTCGGTTTCATTTCGGACCTGCCGACGCAACTTGTGACTGCCTTTCGCGCCACGCTGGAGGAGGTCTTGGGCGCCGACCTGATCCTGCATGTGCGCGATATCAGTCATCCGGACGCGCAAGCCCAGGCTGACGACGTCGACGCGATCCTGGCCGATCTTGGCGTGGCCGGCGACGCGCCGATGTTTCAGCTTTGGAACAAGATCGACAAACTGGACGCAGAGCGACGCAGCGCGCTTCAGGCCAAAGCCGATCGTTTGGGCGCAGAGTTTGCAATTTCGGCACTGAACGGCGACGGGATCGATAGTCTTTTGGCGGCGATTACCGAGACGCTGCAAGAACGGCGTTTCGAATGTGATCTGGAGGTGCCGTTTGCCGATGGCCGCAGGCGGGCGTGGCTGTTTGCCGAAGGCGTGGTCGAGCGTGAAACCCAAGGTGAGACGAGCCACCATGTTCACGTCAGATGGACGGCGCGGCAGGAACAGCGCTTTCGCGAGCTTTAATGCGATTTGCGTCTTATCTGAGCCACTCGCCGCTCCGGACAATGATCCGGGGCCTGCCCTTGGCAAAGAGGTCCCGGCTCGGGGGCCGGGACAGGCAGTGAATTACGTTAAACGCAAATCGCCTTAAATGACGGCGGCAACTTCTCGCGCCAGTGCGCAAAACCCCGCAATCGGCACTTGTTCTGCCCGGTCTGTTGGCCTCAGGCCGGCGGCCACAATCCGATCTTCCATTTCCGGGGCGAAACCCTTCAGCGCGGCGCGCAGCATTTTTCGGCGCTGATTGAATGCGGCGGCCACCAGCCGCGACAATACTTTGGCATCGGCCGCAAACAGTGGCCTGGGCAGCGCATTCATTTGCACGACGGCAGAGCGGATGCTGGGCGGCGGGGTAAAGGCCTCTGGCGGCAGGTCCATCACGATGCGCGCCGTTGTGCGCCACTGCGCCAGGATCGCCAGCCGCCCATAGGCTTTGCCGCCGGGACTGGCCACGATCCGCTGCGCGACCTCTTTCTGAAACATCAGCGTCAGATTGTCCCAAAACGGTGGCCAGACGGGCGGGCTCAGCCAGCGCACCAGCAGCTCGGTGCCGACATTGTAGGGCAAGTTGGCCACAATGCGGATCGGGGCGCTCAGATGTTCGCCCGGATCAACGTCTAGCGCATTTGCGTTTAGCACTTTCAGGCGTCCCGGATAGGCGGCGGAAATATCTGCCAGCGGCGCCATGCAGCGGTTGTCTTTTTCGATCGCCAGAACCCGGCGCGCGCCTTCGGCCAGCAAGCCGCGGGTCAGGCCACCGGGGCCGGGGCCGACCTCCAGCACATCGCAGCCGCTCAGATCACCGGCCAGCCGCGCGATTTTGGCGGTGAGGTTCAGATCCAGAAGAAAATTCTGCCCGAGCGACTTTTTTGCGGACAGTCCGTGCGCGGCTATCACTTCTCGCAGCGGCGGCAGATCATCAATCGCGCTCATCCAGCGCGCCCGCCCGCCATATCATGCGCCAGTCTTAACGCGGCAATCAGCGAGCCGGGATTGGCAATGCCCTGACCTGCAATATCAAATGCGGTGCCGTGATCGGGCGACGTGCGCACGAACGGCAGGCCGAGCGTCAGGTTCACCCCTTCATCAAAGGCAAGGGTCTTGACCGGGATCAGCGCCTGATCGTGATACATCGCAATCGCCGCGTCATAGCTGGCGCGTGCGCGCTCGTGAAACATCGTGTCTGCCGAAAGCGGCCCCACAAGCTGCAATCCGTCCGCCCGCAGCTTGTCAATCAGCGGCGCGATCAGATCAATTTCTTCGCGCCCGATTGCGCCGCCTTCGCCGGCGTGCGGGTTCAACCCGGCGATGGCGACGCGGGGAACTTGGATTCCGAAGGCCGAAATCAGGGCCGCGTGGGTGATGCGGATGGTATCTTCCAAAAGCTCCGGAGTGAGTGCTGCGGGCACCTTTGACAGGGGCATGTGAATAGTGGCGGGCACCACCCGCAGCGTGTCGCAGATCAGCATCATCACCGCCCGGTCAACCCCGGCAAGCGCGGCGAGATATTCGGTGTGCCCCGGATATCCAAATCCTGCCCCGTCGATGAGTGATTTTTTGTGAATCGGGTTGGTGCACAGCGCGCGCGCCTGACCCTGCATCACAAACCTGCAGGCGCGCGCGATGACATCGATGACATTTTGTGCGCAGTCCGGCTCCGGGTGGCCCGGTCGCACCGGCAAGGCAAATTCGTGATGCAATACCGGCACGCCCGATGCGGCGGCGCGCGCGCATTCAGACGGGTCATCAATCAGCGAGACTGGCGTTCCGGGCGGCAGATGGGTCTTGTCGCCGATCAGGAAAAACGGCGCCTCGGCGCCGAGCACGGCCCAGGCTTTGGCGGTTATTTCCGGGCCGATCCCAGCAGGCTCTCCGCAGGTAAGCGCGACGGGCGCATTGGCGGTCATGGAAAGGTGATAATGGCGTCGGCGCGCAGCTCGTCCAGATAGGCGTCGGCAAAGGCTGACAGACGCCGGTTGCGAAGGTTCCGGCGCACGTCGTCGCGCGAAATCTCAGGCTCACCGTCGCCGGAGCGGCTGCAAAGCATCAAGAATATCAGCGTCTGGTCGCTGGCGCGCGTAAGCGCCGTGGACACTTCGCCCGGATCCAACCTGGCAAGTTCCAGCGCCACGTCCTTTGGAATTTCGGCCACCGGCGACGCATCCCGGTGCAGAACATCGGGCGGCTCATTTTGGGCGATGCCATAGAGGTCGTCACAAGTATCGACCGACGCAAGAATACTGGCAGCACGCGCCATTGCTGCACCGCTCTGGCCGTTGGCAATGTAATATGCCGCATAATCAACGACCGGGTCTTTGCGGGCTGGCGCCGCGGTCGCTTCGATCGCGCGCAGCTGGATCAACGCCAGAGCATTTGGAATCTGGACCGGTTTCGTCACTTCGCCCGGCTTCATGGTCAGCAGAAGAGATTTGATCTGAAGTGGCAGCGCTGAAATATCAAGCCAGTTATCTACCCGCCCGCCACGCTCTCGCGTTGGCCCCGCCGAAAACCGCCGCGCGGCTTCGGCGAATCCGCTGATCGTCTTCAGTTCCGTTATCTGGCTGGCAAGGTCCTTGGCTCTTGCTTCGTTCTCTGCGGTGTTGGTGGGCAGGAATATTTCTGAAATCAGCACTCTTGCGCTGCCTTGCGTGCCGCGCAGGCTGATTGCGGTGTCGATATCCGCCTCGGTCACACTAATGCGCCCGCCAAATCGCGATCGGACCAGATTGCGCCAGGCCAAACCCGCCCTGATAAAATCGCGAAATGTTTCGGGCGTCACTCCGGCTTCACCGATAGTTGCCAGGTACTGTTCGCCGGTCTGATCGGTGCGAGCGGCAAATTCGTCGATACCACCGGAAATATCTTCATCGCTCAGGCTGACACCGCTGCGAACGGCAGCATCAAGTTGCAGCCGTTCATCGATCAGCCGGTTCATTGTCTCTTCTTCCAGATCGCCCGGCGTGCGCAGGATTTGCAGCAACAGCAGGCGCTGATCGAATTCAAATTGCGTTATGGCGGTGTCGTTTACGCGCGCAACAACCGCAAACAGGTTTTGCGCGACCGCAGTTGTGGGCCAGGCAAGAATACCAAGCGCCAGCACGGTCAGGCCAGGTGCAAAAACGCGAATGATCACTGCGAACATCTGCATCGTCCGTTCTGCTGTTATCCGTTACACCTTTGCCGGTTGCCGCGGCCACTGCTCCCAAACCCATGCAACGAGACGGAAAGGCCGAAGTCGGTGGTTGGCGTTACACTAGTAGAGGATGTAAAGCGGCGCGAGAGCGAAAGATCAACGCTGACGCATTCGTTGCTGTATTCCAGTGCGACACCGGCCTTGGTGGTGCTGTCAGCCTGAAAATCATAGCGCCAGTCCAATTCCGCCGCCCAATGACGGCCAAGGACGTAGCCTGCGTCCAAGGTCATTTGGTTGGTTAGATCGGGGCGGTTTTCATCGGTGTCTGGAATGATCCAGCTGTAAGTCGATGCCAACGACAGGCGCTGTGTTCGCCAGCCAAGCCGGGCTTCAGCTTTGGTCACCGCCAGATCGCCCTGAAACAGCGCGCGCGCCGTCACATCAAAATCGTTGGCCAGTTTTAGCTGTCCCGCCGCCAGCCAGTCAGATCGCGTTCCATCAAGACCGGAGGCCTGCGAGAACTGCCCAAGGTCCTCGGCCCGATAGACCCGGCCCAAGGCCAGCCCCAGTGACCAGCCCTGCGGATCAAAACGGGTCCATTTTAATCCGGCCGTGGCACGCACGCCGCGCTCATATCTGTCTTCGCCGGGATACCGGTTGATGGCAAACAGGTTGCCTTCGTCGAACTCTACCAAGGTGCTGTCTTCATTCGGAACATTTGCGCCCAGACTGTCAGTCCAGGCGACGTGAAGCACCGGTTCCAGAACCAGTGCTGCGCCGTCACTGGCGGTTTTGACCAAAGGCCAACGCAATTCCGTTTCGATCGCCGGGGTGAAAAACGCCAGATAGCTTGCGAATGTTGAGTCTTGGGCGATCTGATACGCGTCGGTCGTCAGCTCGGCGCGCGCGCGCGCCACCATACCGTTGGCAAATGTTGTACTACGGCCCCAATTGATACGCCCGCCGATATGGGCCACGTCGCGCCCCAGTTGATCAAGCTGTGATTGCCGGGCGTGCGCTTCAATGATGATTGACCAACTTCCCTGACCGCCGATATTTTTTGGAAAATACCGCTTTTCGTACAGCGCTTCGCCTTGAAAATTAGGCAATTGATCATTGATTGCCAACTCGGACCCGCGAAGGGTTCTGAAATTTGCCAGGCCTGCGGCGAGATATTCATCCTGGCGGGTTCTTTTTACGGCAATTGCGCTGTCTAGTCTGTCTTTTGCCGAATACCCGTAGTCCAAAAGATAGGCAGGGTCAGATGTCAGCTCGATATCAAATTCCAAATCCAGTTCGCGGCCGATTTGGAAATTTCCATTTCCGAACAGATAAGCGCGCAGTTCGCCCGGGCGCAGCTCATCGCTGGTGGCTGCGAGGTCAAACTGAAGCCGACCGCTGCGAAACGCCTGGCGGTACCGTGCTTCCAAAGTTTTGGTTTTTGAAGAAATACGTGGTGAGAGCGTGATGTCCGCAGACTCGCCAATCGGAAAAAAATAAGGGATTCTAATTCCTGCGCCCAATTGGGTTGAGAGCTGCAAGTCCGGGATCAGAAATCCGCGTGCCCGCTTCAAGGTCGGGTCAGGCATGCGCAGGCGCGGCAGGAATATGATCGGGACATCAGCGATACGCAACTGCGCGTTTTCAAAATACAACAGCTGTTCTTGCTGGTCGTGAATGATCTTTTTGGCGCGGATTTGCCAAAGCGGCACCGGATTGTCGGCGCATACCTGGCACGAAGACGCAATGGTTTTGTAAAGTTGTGTGTAGCGCCCGCCGACTCGCGAAATTTCGGCCGCTGCAAGTTGCAGTTGTTGATTCAACACCATTCGCGCGCCGCGCATGATCCCGTTTTTCAAATCCTGATCGAGCTCTGCAGAATCCGCGAAAATTACCGTTTCGCCGCCTTGTGTCAGAACAATCGGCCCGAATATCTGCAGTGTATTACTGATGCTGTCAAATATGATCCGCGTGGCTTTTAGCCGGACATCGCCAGCGATAATTTCGACATTCCCCGAGGCGACGATCCGGCTGTCAGATTGTATCGTCATATTGTCAGCCAGAAGTGTCGCCGACTGAGATATGGCGGGGATTGCCCAACTAACGCTGAAAAGCAGCACTAGCAGATGGGCAAGACGCATATTCAGCCATCCTCCATGTGCAACAAAAGTCCAAAAGCCAGCAATATACCCGCAACCGGTGGTGCCCAGGCCCCCAGCAGGATCGGAAGCTGCCCGTTTTCGCTAAGAATTTTGGCAAAATTTTGGATGAAAAAGATCGAAAATCCCATCAGCAATGCGAGCATGACCATAACGCCGGTGCGTCCAAACCTGGTATGGCGCATGGTAAATCCTGCCCCGATCAACACCATCATGGCCAGAAACAACGGTTTCGCCAATTCGGTCTGAAACCAAACCCGATGACGCCGGGCTGACAGGCCGGCCCGTTCCAGACGTTCGATGAACGCCGGCAACTCCCAGATCGGGATCGAGTCAGGTGATCCAAATCCATCGCGAATCTGGTCAGCGGTCATGTCCGAGGGCACAGACAGGGTGCTCAATCGCTCGGCTTTTAATTCGGCATTTTCACCAGCAACAAAACGCCAGTGTTTGGCATTGGTCGCGATCCAGGCACCGGGCGCCAGGCGTGCGCTTTCAGCCTCGATCCGATAACTTGGCAATCCGTCAGTTCCGAACCCGACAAATGTCACATTGAATAGCTCGGTGCCGTCGAGATTTGCACGCTCGGCCCGAATGACCGTCTGTCCGCTCTCTGATCCCTGGCGCAGCCAAAGCCCCTCGCGGCTGATTGACAGCACTGATTCAGACCCCCTAAGAAAATGCTTTGAAAGTGAATCGTATTTTTTTGATGTGGCCGCCACGATCGGATTGAAGACCGCCACCGTAACCGCCCCGATCAAGATCGCCACCAGCACCGGGGATATCAAACTTCGCAACGCCGATCGGCCGGATGCACGTGTGACCACCAGTTCGCTGGAACGCGACAGGTTTAGAAAAAGCGTCAGTGTCGCCAACATCGTGATGAGGGCAATAATTTGGTAAATTTCGCCCGGCACTTTGAGCGCCGTTAGTACTAATATATCCACAGTCCCGGCGCTGCTGCTGCCAAATTTTTGCAAGACTTCAATCATTCCAATTAGTGCCCAAAGTGCCGAGAATACTGCAAAAAGACCAAGGAAAGTGACGGCGAACCGGCGCGCAAAATACAGATACAACGTCATGGGATGCTTCCTTGGCTGCGGCGGCTGAAAATTGCCGGACGCGCCGACAGCCACAGCATGGCTGCCGAAGTTGCCAGCCCGACAAGAGAAGCCAAGTAAACCAACGGCCAGTACGCTTCATCGCGTTTGGCGAGGTCATTCATGAAATTATCAAGTGATTTCACAATGATCAGAATGATGATTGCCGCCAGAATTTGGCGCCACAGCCCGAACCGGTTGAAGCCGCCAATCAGCAGCGCGGAAAATCCGACCAGCGCCATTACGACGCAGAACATAGCTTGTGAAATCCTTTCGTGGCCTCGCTGCTTCAACCGCGCTCGCGAATGTCCGGTTTCGTCGATAACGTCTTGCGTCGGAGATAACAAAAGCTTTGTGGGCAATTGATTTGCCCGCCGTTTGGTTGACGTTGCCGTCGCCAAAAGAGTGCCAATGTCGAATACAAATTCCGAAAAACTGGTTGTCGAAAGCCTTTGATCGGTGCTGCGGATATCTTGCGCCATCCCGTCGATCATCACCAATTTCGGGCCGGATTGGGCGCGCACCAAAATCGCGCTCCGCGCAGTGTATGTCGTCTGACGCGAGTCCAGTCGGCGGTCCGACAGAAAAATATCAATCATCTCACCCTGCGGTGAAATTTCGCGTATGTAGAATGTGACGCCACCGGCCGGATGAAAAAATGCCCCCTCCTGCAAAAGCTGGGTCGTGGCATTGGTGTCAATCTGTTGCTGACGTTCAGCAAGTTGAATCAGGCTGGACGGGACCAGCACATGGGTGAGAACCGACAGCAAGACAGCGACAATCAGCCCAAATATCAGCACCGGGCGCGCCAGCCGAAAAGGCGAATAGCCAGTTGCCTGAACCACAACCAACTCGCTGTCTGAAGACAGGCGATTGGTGCAGGCCACCGCTGCAGCAAATGCGGCTATTGGCAACACCAATCGGATCACATTGGGCAATGTAAGGGCGCTGAATTCCAGAAAAACGACCGCAGAATGTCCGTTCGCGATCAATCTGTCAAAAAGAACCACGGCACGGTTCACCCAGTAGACCATGACCAGAACAAGCGAATAAAGGCCAAACAATATCATCAGTCGCGACAAAAAATATCTGTCGAATTTGCTCACTACGCGCCCCGGTTATTATGCTGGCTCGGTTGCGTCGGACATTAGCGGATAGTACCGGCGGGGAAAACTCATATCTGGTCAATCCCGATCGCTGCGACTACCAATTGCAGCAATTCGCCCGGAGGACCAAAATGACGACGCCAATCACGCTGGAATTCAAGACCACCGACCTGAACGCGATCGCTGGCTTTGAGGGCCGCGTGACGCTGATTGTCGGCGCCGAGGGCAAGTTGGATCAGGCGGCGCGCAGGGTGAACCGGCTAAGCAAGGATGCCGTTGCGCGGCTCGCGGCAAGCGCTGCGTTTGGGAAAATGAAATCAGGCGAATCCAGAGATCTGGCATATCCGGCCGGTTTGGCTGCCGAGGCCATTCAGATTGTGAAGCTGGAGCGGCGTGGCTCGGTTGCCGAGGCGCGAAAGGCAGGTGCGGCGATCGCCAAATCAAGATCAGGCAAACCGGTTCTGGTGCTGGCGGGCAACCTGAAACATGTGGCTGATCTGGCCCTTGGCCTGTCACTGCGCGCCTACAAGTTTACCGATCACAAAACCGACGACGAAAAACCAGACAACACAGCCACGATCATGGTGTCCAATCTGGATGCCGCGAAAACTGCCACCGCGAATTTGGCCGCATTGGCCGAGGGGGTCTTTTTTACCCGCGATCTGGTGAGTGAGCCGTCCAATGTTCTTACCACAACAGAGTTTGCCAAACGTTTGGAAGATATGAGAAAACTCGGCCTGAAGGTCGAGGTCCTGGAAGAGGACTCGCTGGAAAAGCTGGGTATGCGGACGCTGCTGGCGGTTGGCGAAGGGTCCGATAGCCCGTCCAAGGTTGTGGTCATGCGGTGGGCTGGCGGCGGCAAGCAAAAGCCTTTCGCGCTGATCGGCAAGGGCGTTGTGTTTGACACCGGCGGGATCAGCATGAAACCGGCGGCCGGCATGGAAGACATGACCATAGACATGGGCGGCGCCGGGGTGGTTTCGGGCGTGATGAAGACACTCGCGCTGCGCAAAGCCAAAGCCAGCGTGGTCGGCATTGTTGGTCTGGTCGAAAACATGCCTGACGGACGCGCGCAACGGCCCGGGGATGTGGTGAAATCGATGAAAGGCGACACGGTTGAAGTGATCAACACCGATGCCGAGGGGCGCTTGGTTCTGTGCGATCTAATTTGGTATGCGCAGGACCGCTTCAAGCCAACTGGCATGATCGATCTGGCGACGTTGACCGGGGCGATCATCATTGGTCTCGGACACGAAAATGCCGGGGTGTTTTCAAATGATGATGCGCTGTGCAATGCATTTTTGAAGGCGGCCGCAAGCGAAAATGAGGGTGCGTGGCGAATGCCGCTTGGCCAGGCCTATGACGAGCTGCTGAAATCAAACATTGCCGATATGAAAAATGTCGGCGGCCGGGCGGCCGGGGCGATTACCGCCGCGAAATTCTTGCAGCGTTTTGTCAAGGATGAAACGCCGTGGATTCACCTTGATATTGCTGGCGTTGCAAGCCTGAAGTCGGCAACCGATCTGGCACCCAAGGGCGCCACCGGTTGGGGTGTTCTGGCGCTGAACCGAATGATCGCCGACATGTTCGAAAGCTGATGGGAGCGGTATATTTCTATCATCTGACAGGGTCGCCGCTGGAAGCCACGTTGCCGACGCTGATTGGAAAAGCGCGCGCTGCAGGCTGGCGCGTCGTGGTGCGCGAGTGCTCTGAGGAACGCCTTGCATGGCTTGACGCAAAGCTTTGGCTTGGACGCGAGGAAGAGTTCCTGCCGCACGGGTTGGCGGGCGGACAGTTTGACGAAGATCAGCCGGTATTGCTGACGACAGGCGCGGGGGCAGGTAACGGTGCGACCTGCATAATGGCAATCGACGGGGCTGATGTTTCCGCCGATGAGGTCGCGGCGATGGAGCGAGTTTGCATCCTTTTTGACGGCAACGATGCACCGGCGCTGGAATTAGCACGCACACAGTGGCAGGACCTGGCTGATGCCGGATGCGCCGCGCAGTACTGGTCACAAGACGGTGGAAAATGGGTGATGAAGGTCCAGACCGATGCCTGAGCCGGCAAGGTCAGCGCGTCAGGATCAGCCGGTCGCCAGAAATCTCAATCTTCTCGAACCGGCGCAGATAGGACATGCCCAAGAGCGAGCCGGTCATTTCGCCACCGTTTACCGCAACCCGCAGGCTGCGGTCGCGGATGTCGCCAAGCCGCACATCATCAATCCGCGCAAACGCTGTTCGCACTGTGCCGTTGGCAGTGGTGGCAGACCCCGAAAATACCAGCGTGTCAGGGTCAATGCCGATCAGGCGCGCGTCATTCAAGGTCAGCACCACATCGGTGGCCCCGGTGTCGACGATAAATTCGACCGGAACGCCGTTCAGGTGAAGAACCAGATAATAATGCCCGTCAAAGGCGCGCGGCACTTCGATCGAGCTGTCGCCGACGACCGACTGGCGCGGCAGCACATCCTGGCGGATGTCCGACCACAGGCCGACCGCCGCGACGGTACCGACAAAGATCAGCCCCCAGACCGCTGCCTGACGCGCTGTGCGGCCCAGATTGGCGCGGTTTTCGGCAATGAACCAGCCGCCCACGGCAAGTCCCAGCAGGACAAGATATGCCAGTCGGCCGATGTTATCGCCATCCATGCGATGCTCCGTTCATGTAGCAAAGATAGGCGCGCACAGAAAAATTGTTATACCAACGGCCCCCAGATTTGACTCAAGGGGATTCCCACGAGCGGCGTGATCTGATTCAGTGGCATCAAGGCAAGGGAGGCTTTGATGGCAGTAAGGATTACGCGAAAAGACAAGTCCGCAGGCGAGCTTCGCCAGGAAGCGGCGCGACGGATGTTGGCGATTGCCCTGGTTCTGGATGGGGTTGACCGCAAGACGGCGGCAGAAAACTGCGGCATGGATCGGCAGACGTTGCGGGATTGGGCCCACCGTTACAATGCGGAGGGCGTGTCGGGCCTGTTCAACCGTCGCCCGCCGGATCCACCCTGTCTGCTGAGCGCGGCACAGAAGGAGGAGTTGGCGGAAATGGTTCGGGCGGGTCCCGACCCCGAAACCGATGGGGTTGTGCGCTGGCGGCGCATTGATCTGAAACGCAAGATCGAAGAGCGCTTCGGCGTCACCATGCATGAGCGAACTGTTGGCAAACAATTGGCAAGCCTGGGCTTTCGGCGTCTGTCGGTGCGCCCGCAGCATCCGAAATCCGACCCGGATGCACAGGAGGCTTTTAAAAAAACTTCGCCGCAGAGGTAGAAGCAGCCTTGCCGGAAACAGCCCGCAGCAAGCCCCTGGAGATATGGTTTCAGGATGAAGCGCGGGTTGGCCAGCAGGGCACGCTCACCCGTATCTGGGCCGAGCGTGGAACACGCCCCCGTGCCCCGCGCGACACCCGCTATATCTGGAGCTACATTTTCGGCGCCGTCTGCCCGGAACGGGCTGAAGCGGCCGCTCTGATCATGCCACATGCCGACACACAGGCCATGAGCGCGCATCTCGCCGAGATCGCTAAAACCGTCGCATCGGGCGCACATGCCCTTCTCATTCTGGATGGCGCTGGCTGGCACGGTTCGGCAGAGCTGGAGGTACCCGACAACATCACCCTGCTCAAACTCCCGCCCTATTCCCCTGAACTCAACCCGATGGAAAATGTGTGGGCTTATCTGCGTGCCAACAAGCTCGCCATATCCGTCTTCGACAATTATGAGCAGATCGTCGACAGGTGTTGCGAAGCATGGAACTTCTTTGCAAACGACAAAACCGCAATCACGTCAATCACTACCAGACAATGGGCCAAAACGGTCAACGACTAGGGCCGTTGGTATTAGTTCAAATCTTTGTCAGGCTGTGACGTCCACGCCTAACCTTTTGCCATTTCAAGTTTTTCCAGCGCTGCAAGCCAAAGCGCTTCGGCGCGGTCCAGCCCGTCCAGCACCTCGGCATATTTTTTTTGCCAGACATCCGCGACGCTGGTTTTGCCATCTTGATAAAGCTCAGGTGCAGCCAGTTTGCTGGCCAGCCGGTCGCGCATTGCATTCAACTCCTCGATGCGGGCTTCGCATTTGCGCACCCGCGCGCGCAACGCCGACACATCGTCGGGTCCGGGCCGTTTTGGCACCGGCCTGGCTTTGGCTTTGTTTGCGGTCCGCTCGGCAGAGAGCAGCATTTTGCGATAGGCCTGCAGATCATCTTCGTAAGGCGCCACTCGGCCATTTTTAACCAGCCACAGACGATCGGCCACCAAAGACAGAAGGTGCATGTCGTGGCTGATCAGAATGACCGCGCCGCTATAGGCGGTGAGGGCGGCAACCAGTGCTTCGCGGCTTTCGATGTCAAGATGGTTGGTGGGCTCGTCCAGGATCAGCATGTGCGGCGCGTCCAATGTCGCCAGCATCAGCGACAGACGGGCTTTTTGCCCGCCCGAAAGCCGCCCGACGACGGTTTCGGCCTGATCCGCGCCAATCCCGAAGCCGCCCAGGCGGGTGCGCAATTGGCCGGGCGGCTCGGCCGGGCGCAGGCGGCGGATATGGTCAATCGGGGTTTCATCGGCAAAAAGTTCGTCAACCCGATGCTGGGCAAAATAGCCGACGCGAAGTTTGGAGGCGGTGGTGATGCGCCCATCCAGAGGTTTAAGACGATCCGATAAGAGCTTGGCAAGAGTGGACTTTCCCTCGCCATTGCGGCCCAGGAGCGCGATCCGGTCATCCTGATCGATGCGCAGGTTCAGGCGGCTCAGAACCGGTGCGCCGCCATAGCCCACGGCGACGTTTTCCAACGCCACGATCGGCGGCGAGAGATCTTCCGGAGGCGGGAAGCTGAACCGTTTCAGCGCTGCTTCCTGCGGGGTTGTGATCGGTTTCAGAGCGGCGATCATTTTGAGCCGGGACTGCGCCTGTTTGGCTTTGCTGGCCTTGTAGCGGAACCTGTCAACGTAGCTTTGCAGATGCGCGCGGCGGGCGTCGGTCTTGCGGATTTCGGCCTCTGCCCCCGCAATGCGTGCCGCTCGGGTGGCGGCGAAGGTATCATATGGGCCCCGGTAAAATGTCAGTTTGCGGTCCTCGAGATGCAGGATCGACCCGACGGCCCGGTTCAAAAGAGCGCGGTCGTGGCTGACAATGATCACCGTGTGCGGGTAGCGCGACAGGTAGTTTTCCAGCCAGAGCGCGCCTTCAAGGTCAAGATAATTGGTCGGTTCGTCCAGCAGCAACAGATCGGGCTGAGAAAACAGCACCTCGGCCAGGGCGACCCGCATCCGCCAGCCGCCGGAAAAGCCCGAACACGGCATTGATTGCTGTTCATGGGTGAACCCCAGCCCACTAAGGATCGATGCCGCGCGGGCCTGGGCCGACCACGCATTGATGTCGTTAAGCCGCGCCTGGATGTCGGCAATGCGGGTGGCGTCGGTGGCGCTGGCTGCCTCGGTCAGCAGGTTCGCCCGTTCGCTATCTGCGGCCAGAACCGTATCGATCAAGGACCTGTCAGAGCCCGGCACGTCTTGCGCCACGCCAGCAATTCGGGCGCGCTTGGGCAGGCGGATGGTTCCGCTGTCCAGCGCCAGCTCGCCGCGGATCAGGCGAAACAGCGTGGTCTTGCCGGTACCGTTGCGCCCGACAAGACCGACCTTGTGCCCCGCCGGGATAGTTGCGCTGGCGTTTTCGATCAGCGGGCGGCCCGCGACTGAATAGGATATGTTTTCGATCCGCAGCATGGGCGCGGTTTGCCTGAGCCGGCAGCGAGGGTCAATTGCAGGTTTTTTGAATGAGGCACCAAATGCAGCCAGGTTCTTGATCTCACGACGCGGCGGGCGCCCGGCACGCCTGCGGCGAGGATATTTAGGCAAGAAAGAAGGTGATGTGGTGCAGGTCTGGCGATCCGGCGGGCAACATTGCGGCGCGAGGCGCCTTGCAGGCCAATCGCGGCTTTTCAAGGCTTGTGCGCCATGCTAGGGCAGCGCCGGAAATTGCGGCAGGTGTGGGGCCTGCTGTTTGATCAGACAAGAGGCGGAACATGGCAATGCAGCGCACACTTTCGATCATCAAACCGGACGCGACGCGACGCAATCTGACCGGCAAGATAAATGCCAAGTTTGAAGACGCCGGTCTGCGCATTGTCGCGCAAAAACGCATTCATTTGTCCAGGGCGCAGGCCGGAGAATTCTATGAGGTCCACAAGGAACGGCCATTTTACGAGGAACTGTGCGCGTTCATGGCGTCCGAGCCAGTGGTGGTTCAGGTGCTTGAGGGTGAAGACGCCATTGCCAAGAACCGCGAAGTGATGGGCGCAACCAATCCGGCAGACGCGGAGCCCGGCACGATCCGGGCAGAATTTGCGCAGTCTGTGGGCGAAAACTCGGTTCACGGCTCGGACGCGCCGGAAACGGCTGTGAGCGAGATCGCGTTCTTTTTCTCGGGGCTGGAGATTGTTGGCTACCGGGTAATGTCCTGAGATTTCAGCGCGTTATTGGCGTTTTTTGATCACCCCGATTTCATTGAGGGCGGTTTCAAGTTCAGAGCGCCCCTTGTCATGCGAATTGTCCTTTAGCAGGTCGAAGCGCTGGCGCAGATTGATCTTTTCCTGGCCCCTGCAATCGTTCCACGGACGGCCCTGTAGCCCCATTATACCAACGGCCCCCAGATTTGACTCAAGGGGATTCCCACGAGCGGCGTGATCTGATTCAGTGGCATCAAGGCAAGGGAGGCTTTGATGGCAGTAAAGATTACGCGAAAAGACAAGTCCGCAGGCGAGCTTCGCCAGGAAGCGGCGCGGTGCCGGGATGGGAAAGCGGCGCGACGGATGTTGGCGATTGCCCTGGTTCTGGATGGGGTTGACCGCAAGACGGCGGCAGAAAACTGCGGCATGGATCGGCAGACGTTGCGGGATTGGGCCCACCGTTACAATGCGGAGGGCGTGTCGGGCCTGTTCAACCGTCGCCCGCCGGATCCACCCTGTCTGCTGAGCGCGGCACAGAAGGAGGAGTTGGCGGAAATGGTTCGGGCGGGTCCCGACCCCGAAACCGATGGGGTTGTGCGCTGGCGGCGCATTGATCTGAAACGCAAGATCGAAGAGCGCTTCGGCGTCACCATGCATGAGCGAACTGTTGGCAAACAATTGGCAAGCCTGGGCTTTCGGCGTCTGTCGGTGCGCCCGCAGCATCCGAAATCCGACCCGGATGCACAGGAGGCTTTTAAAAAAACTTCGCCGCAGAGGTAGAAGCAGCCTTGCCGGAAACAGCCCGCAGCAAGCCCCTGGAGATATGGTTTCAGGATGAAGCGCGGGTTGGCCAGCAGGGCACGCTCACCCGTATCTGGGCCGAGCGTGGAACACGCCCCCGTGCCCCGCGCGACACCCGCTATATCTGGAGCTACATTTTCGGCGCCGTCTGCCCGGAACGGGCTGAAGCGGCCGCTCTGATCATGCCACATGCCGACACACAGGCCATGAGCGCGCATCTCGCCGAGATCGCTAAAACCGTCGCATCGGGCGCACATGCCCTTCTCATTCTGGATGGCGCTGGCTGGCACGGTTCGGCAGAGCTGGAGGTACCCGACAACATCACCCTGCTCAAACTCCCGCCCTATTCCCCTGAACTCAACCCGATGGAAAATGTGTGGGCTTATCTGCGTGCCAACAAGCTCGCCATATCCGTCTTCGACAATTATGAGCAGATCGTCGACAGGTGTTGCGAAGCATGGAACTTCTTTGCAAACGACAAAACCGCAATCACGTCAATCACTACCAGACAATGGGCCAAAACGGTCAACGACTAGGGCCGTTGGTATTACAAGCGCATAGTAGCCGATGAAATGTGGGCACGTGCCGGTTTGCAATAGGCGCTGATAAGCGGCGTCGGCGCCCATAACGCGCACCTGCTCGGCGGTATGAATTCCGGCCCTGGCGAACACCCTGTTTGTCGCGGGTCCAAGATTGCGAATTGCAGAGACAGGGTCAGCTGTCAATCCCGGAGTAAAAAGGGTCAATGTCCCGGTGCAAAACTGGACACCTGGTTTGATTTAGGTGCGCACCCTTGTGCGTGTGCTTTCCAAATAGCTGATGCGTGCCAGGGTGCGTTGGCCGCAGGCCAACCTTTTCGCAGTTTTGGTATTTTCAGGATTACGGTTTGGCGATTTTGCTCTGGCGCAACCGGTAGCTTTCGCCGTTCATCTCGAGGATATGGACGTGGTGGGTTAGGCGATCGAGAATGGCGCCTGTGAGGCGTTCTGCGCCGAAGACCTCGGTCCATTCATCGAACGGCAGGTTGGATGTGATGATGATGGAGCCACGTTCGTAGCGCTGCGAGATGATCTCGAAGAGAAGCTCGGCCCCGGTCTTGCTCAGTGGCACAAAACCCAGCTCATCAATGATCAGCAGGTCCTGGCTGACCAGTTGTTTCTGCAAGCGCTGCAGGCGGCGTTCGTCGACGGCCTCGATGAGTTCATGGACGAGAGCAGCGGCAGTGGTGAAGCGTACTTTCCTGCCCTTCTGGCAGGCCGCCAGACCCAATCCCAGGGCGATATGGGTTTTACCTGTGCCGCTTGGCCCCAATGCGATGATATTGGCGCGCCGGTCTATGAACTCACCGCGGGCCAGTTGCATGGTCAGGACCTTGTTCAGCGACGGGATGACCTTGAAGTTGAAGCTGTCCAGGCTTTTGGTCGCCGGGAACTTTGCGGCCTTGATCCTGCGCTCGATCATCCGGCGTTCGCGCTCGATCATCCGGCGTTCGCGCTCGATCAGTTCCAACTCGCAAAGCCGCAGCAGGTAGTTGATGTGATCCTTGTTCTCCACTGCGCATTGCCGGGCCTGTTTGGCATATTCGCTGTGGAAGGTCGGCAGCCGGAGCTTCTTGAGGTGGTGCTGCAGCAGAACCTGCGGGGTGTCGGTCATGCCGGCGCCTGCGCCATCAGGCTCATGTAATACCAACGGCCCCCAGATTTGACTCAAGGGGATTCCCACGAGCGGCGTGATCTGATTCAGTGGCATCAAGGCAAGGGAGGCTTTGATGGCAGTAAGGATTACGCGCAAAGACAAGTCCGCAGGCGAGCTTCGCCAGGAAGCGGCGCGGTGCCGGGATGGGAAAGCGGCGCGACGGATGTTGGCGATTGCCCTGGTTCTGGATGGGGTTGACCGCAAGACGGCGGCAGAAAACTGCGGCATGGATCGGCAGACGTTGCGGGATTGGGCCCACCGTTACAATGCGGAGGGCGTGTCGGGCCTGTTCAACCGTCGCCCGCCGGATCCACCCTGTCTGCTGAGCGCGGCACAGAAGGAGGAGTTGGCGGAAATGGTTCGGGCGGGTCCCGACCCCGAAACCGATGGGGTTGTGCGCTGGCGGCGCATTGATCTGAAACGCAAGATCGAAGAGCGCTTCGGCGTCACCATGCATGAGCGAACTGTTGGCAAACAATTGGCAAGCCTGGGCTTTCGGCGTCTGTCGGTGCGCCCGCAGCATCCGAAATCCGACCCGGATGCACAGGAGGCTTTTAAAAAAACTTCGCCGCAGAGGTAGAAGCAGCCTTGCCGGAAACAGCCCGCAGCAAGCCCCTGGAGATATGGTTTCAGGATGAAGCGCGGGTTGGCCAGCAGGGCACGCTCACCCGTATCTGGGCCGAGCGTGGAACACGCCCCCGTGCCCCGCGCGACACCCGCTATATCTGGAGCTACATTTTCGGCGCCGTCTGCCCGGAACGGGCTGAAGCGGCCGCTCTGATCATGCCACATGCCGACACACAGGCCATGAGCGCGCATCTCGCCGAGATCGCTAAAACCGTCGCATCGGGCGCACATGCCCTTCTCATTCTGGATGGCGCTGGCTGGCACGGTTCGGCAGAGCTGGAGGTACCCGACAACATCACCCTGCTCAAACTCCCGCCCTATTCCCCTGAACTCAACCCGATGGAAAATGTGTGGGCTTATCTGCGTGCCAACAAGCTCGCCATATCCGTCTTCGACAATTATGAGCAGATCGTCGACAGGTGTTGCGAAGCATGGAACTTCTTTGCAAACGACAAAACCGCAATCACGTCAATCACTACCAGACAATGGGCCAAAACGGTCAACTACTAGGGCCGTTGGTATAACTGGCAGGATCTGTGGTCTCGACCTGCGCCCTTGGAAGGTACGGGTAAATCTCCAGATCGAGCCGGGGTGGGCGTTTCTCGATCCGGCAGAGGACGAGATGCTTCACTGCATCGTAGCCGATGGCCCCGAGTTCCAGTGACTGCCTGATGGCGCCGTGAACATGGCCCATCTCGAAAGTCTCCAGCAGCCGCAGAACCTGGACGTATTCGCGCTTGCCCTTCTTTCCCATGCGCGCTTCCAGCAGCCGGTGCAGGGTGGCGAACTCCCCGGGCAGGTCCCAGCCCTGCAACGGAGCCGCCTGATCAAGCGCGCCGACCTTCTGTTCCAGCAGAGGCAGGAAGTGCATCGGATCGAAGACCATGTCCGCTTTTTCGTAGGACCGCTTGTGGCAGGCGATGATTTCCGTGCCGCAGCCGATGATGACCTCGTGGACATAGCCGCGAACCTGGACCTCGTGATGGGCGTATGCGACCGGCACGGAATAGTCGTTGTTGCGATAGCGGACCATCGAGATCGACGTCGCCCGGGTGCTGACCTTCTCGCAGGCGTCATAGGGCGTCAAGGGTAGTGTCATCAGCGCATCAAGATCACGCATCAGCCGCTCGCCGATAGTCTCGGAATGACCTCGCAATACTTCGTCCTGCCGTTTGAGGCATTGCTCCTCCAGCCGGGCGTTCAGATCATCGAAACTGTCGAAGCGCGGCATCGGCACCAGGAAGTCCCGTCGGCCATAACCGATTGTGCCTTCGACACTACCCTTGTCATTGCCCTTGCCAGGACGGCCGAACCGGTCCTCAAAGAGATAGTGCGACTGCAACTCCGAGAAAGTTCTGGTGCGTTGCCGGGTTCCGTCCCCGAGGATCCGCGCCACCGCGATCGTGGTGTTGTCGTAGAGCCCTGACAGCGGCGCGCCTCCGAAGAAAGCAAAGGCGGAGACATGGCCATCACAAAAGGCCTCGGTTGTCTCCGCCGGATAGGCCTTGATGAAGAACGCGTCCGAGTGCGGCAGAGACATTGCAAAGTAGTGCAGCTTGCGCACGACCCCGCCAATCTGCCAAGCGCCTCACCAAAATCAACCTGGGCGTGGCCCGGCGCGTGGCTCAGCGGCACGAACACCTCCCGCGTCCGCCGCTTCCGCTCACGCACATAGTCCGTGACGATGGTGATGCCGCCGACGAAGCCATGTTCATCACGCAGACGCTCATATATCCGCTTCGACGTATGCCGCTGCTTCTTGAGCCGCGACTTATCCTCTTCCAATATCTGGTTGATGAGCGGAATGAACGGGTCAAGCTTTGGACGGGCTGGTGGCCCATTCCTGCGATACCCCGGTGGCACCGCATGCTTCAGAATTTTTGACACAGTCTTGCGATCAATCCCAAAATGTCGGGCCGCCGCACTCTTGCTCATCCCATCCACATGGCACGCACGGCGTACCCGACTATACAGTTCCACAGAATACATCTCCCCGCCCTCAGCTCGTTTGCTTCAGGCTTCAAGGTGCGGAATTTTGCTCCGCGACGGTCAGATCATCCGACCGATCCCGTGGGTATTTTGTCTCCGGGATTCACAGATCATGATAAAGCGTTCGCCTTTTTCGGCGGGGCCTGTGCGCGGTGTATCTATGACAATATGAAGACGGCGGTGGACGCGATTCTTGTTGGCAAGGAGCGGACCTACAATCGCCGGTTCCAACAGATGTGCGGGCATTATCTGGTTGATCCTGTTGCCTGCACGCCTGCTTCAGGTTGGGAGAAGGGTCAGGTTGAGAACCAGGTCGGCGTACTCCGGCGAAGGTTCTTTGTGCCGCGACCAAAGTTTAAATCCTACGCTGAGCTGAACGCCTGGCTGGAGGATCGTTGCCTGGCATATAGCCGGGCCAACACGCATCCGGACATGCGCGACAAAACAATCTGGGAAGTGTTCGAAAAAGAGCGCGCGAGCCTTGTGCCCTATGTTGGCCCGTTTGATGGGTTCCATGCTGTTCCGGCCGCTGTCTCCAAAACCTGCCTGATCCGCTTCGACAACAACCGCTACCCGGTCGATGCCCGCGCGGTTGGCCGACCGGTGGATATTCGGGCCTACGCTGACCGGCTGGAATGCTGGCAGGAGGGCCGCATTGTTGGCAGCCATACGCGCGCCTTCGGACGCGGCAAAACCATCTATGATCCCCTGCATTATTTACCCGTTCTTGCGCGCAAGCCGGGCGCTTTGCGCAATGGCGCGCCGTTCAGGGAATGGGATTTGCCTGCGGCAATCCGATTGAATCACAACTCGCTGAAATCACTCAATTAGTTTTGAATCAGACACTTAGGTGCCATCCTGACCGATGGTCTGGAGGCCGTCGAAGCCGCCTGTTCTGAGGCACTGTCGCACAATGTTCATTCCGCAGGAGTTGTCCTGAACATTCTGGCTCGGCACCGGGAACCGCCGCCGCCTCTAACAATCACAACCCCGGATGCGCTGCGGCTGAACTGCGAGCCTGCCGCCGATTGCGACCGATATGACAGCTTGAGAAGAAAAACAGATGGAACGCTCAGACCTGCTCGACGCGATGGGAAAGCTGAAGCTCTACGGAATGAAGGCCTCCTACGATGAGATTATTACCACCGCAGTCAAGCGCCGGCATGAACCGCAACAGATCATTGGGGATCTGCTGAATGCCGAGATCAGCGAGAAGCAGGCGCGCTCCATCAAATATCAGATGACAATTGCCAAACTGCCGCTGGCCAAGGAACTGGAAGAGTTCGACTTCGAGGCGACCGAGATCAACGAGACTCTGATCCGTGATCTGGCTGCGGGAGACTTCCTGGATCACCAGCGCAACCTCGTGCTGATCGGCGGAACCGGAACCGGCAAAACCCACCTCGCCGTCAGTATTGCCCGCGCCTGCATCCGAAACGGCCGTCGCGGGCGGTTCTTCAATGGCGTCGATCTGGTAAACAAGCTCGACGCCGAAGCCCGTGCAGAACGGCAGGGACGAACGGCAGATCTGATCTCTCGCCTCGACTTCCTGATCCTGGACGAGTTGAGCTATCTGCCCTTCGCCCAGACCGGTGGACAGCTCCTATTCCACCTGATCAGCAAACTCTATGAGCGCACCTCAATCATCGTCACAACCAACCTCGCCTTTGGCGAATGGCCGAGCGTCTTCGGTGATGCGAAAATGACCACCGCACTGCTCGACCGCCTCACGCATCACTGTGACATCGTCGAAACTGGAAACGAAAGCTGGCGTTTCAAAAACCGAGCCTGATCCTTAACCGAAACCACGCTGGCCCGCCGCCGCTGCGTTATATGGAGACTACGCAGCGGCGGGCCAGCTCAGCACAAAAGGGGGGTCATTTTTGGGCGCCGATAGGGGGTCAACATTCAATGCCGATTGACAGCTATGACGAAGCTGAAGTGGCGGAAATCACTGGAGCCCGCGTTTACCCTGAAAGTTATTTTACTGTTTCGGACTGGTCGTGCGGGTCGCAGTGAATATTTGCGTGGTTTACATGAGACTACTACATTTGATTTAACCCTCGGAACTGCGAACAAAATCGGGTTGAGCGCGGTATGTATTTTTCCGGCGGGTCGTGTTTGCGGTGATATGCTGGCGAACGATTAGATGCTGTGCATCGCCCTAAATTCGCTGTCACTCATTATCCCGGTCAAATTATTCGGTCAAAGCGCTTAGCACCCTTCAATTTAGCGAATTAAGCTTGCCATCTGTCCACATGCTGTGATTCAAGGAGTCTCCTGTTATAGAATTGGAGATGTTGTATGGTTGTTTCATTGGGTTTTTCTGGGGTAAACGAAGCTATCAAGGCTGATTTTATAGAGCGGCTTCCAAAGTTTCATAAATCCCGCTGCGAAGGCCTTATACCAACGGCCCTAGTAGTTGACCGTTTTGGCCCATTGTCTGGTAGTGATTGACGTGATTGCGGTTTTGTCGTTTGCAAAGAAGTTCCATGCTTCGCAACACCTGTCGACGATCTGCTCATAATTGTCGAAGACGGATATGGCGAGCTTGTTGGCACGCAGATAAGCCCACACATTTTCCATCGGGTTGAGTTCAGGGGAATAGGGCGGGAGTTTGAGCAGGGTGATGTTGTCGGGTACCTCCAGCTCTGCCGAACCGTGCCAGCCAGCGCCATCCAGAATGAGAAGGGCATGTGCGCCCGATGCGACGGTTTTAGCGATCTCGGCGAGATGCGCGCTCATGGCCTGTGTGTCGGCATGTGGCATGATCAGAGCGGCCGCTTCAGCCCGTTCCGGGCAGACGGCGCCGAAAATGTAGCTCCAGATATAGCGGGTGTCGCGCGGGGCACGGGGGCGTGTTCCACGCTCGGCCCAGATACGGGTGAGCGTGCCCTGCTGGCCAACCCGCGCTTCATCCTGAAACCATATCTCCAGGGGCTTGCTGCGGGCTGTTTCCGGCAAGGCTGCTTCTACCTCTGCGGCGAAGTTTTTTTAAAAGCCTCCTGTGCATCCGGGTCGGATTTCGGATGCTGCGGGCGCACCGACAGACGCCGAAAGCCCAGGCTTGCCAATTGTTTGCCAACAGTTCGCTCATGCATGGTGACGCCGAAGCGCTCTTCGATCTTGCGTTTCAGATCAATGCGCCGCCAGCGCACAACACCATCGGTTTCGGGGTCGGGACCCGCCCGAACCATTTCCGCCAACTCTCCTTCTGTGCCGCGCTCAGCAGACAGGGTGGATCCGGCGGGCGACGGTTGAACAGGCCCGACACGCCCTCCGCATTGTAACGGTGGGCCCAATCCCGCAACGTCTGCCGATCCATGCCGCAGTTTTCTGCCGCCGTCTTGCGGTCAACCCCATCCAGAACCAGGGCAATCGCCAACATCCGTCGCGCCGCTTTCCCATCCCGGCACCGCGCCGCTTCCTGGCGAAGCTCGCCTGCGGACTTGTCTTTTCGCGTAATCCTTACTGCCATCAAAGCCTCCCTTGCCTTGATGCCACTGAATCAGATCACGCCGCTCGTGGGAATCCCCTTGAGTCAAATCTGGGGGCCGTTGGTATTACACTGCTTTCGAGCATCGTTCTTGATGTGCGAAGTGCGAATTTGATGGAATTTTCGGCGGCTTTACCGCGTCACATCGGCACAAAAGATCATCGGTACCAGTATGGTTCCCGTGTTTTGAGCAATTCCCACATTGATTGCGCGGAAATCATGCAGGCCTATGCTGGAGATGTATTCACCCGTTTGGCCTCCAACGGAGAGACCATCGTTTTGATGATGGATCAAAGCCATATCAATGACGGACATGAAGTCTTGATGCTGTCAGTGCGCATGCGTGATCGCGCCTTGCCTGTGGCTTGGCGCGTGCGCAAGACAAAAGGCAATATTGGGTTTTCTCTCCAAAAAGAGTTACTGGACAGCATTCAGGATTGGATGCCTGAAGGGGCTGATGTCATGTTAACGGGTGATCGATTTTATGGCACAGAAAGGTTAATCCATTGGTGTCAGGACGCTGGTTGGGGATATCGTATTCGCCTGAAGGGCAACCTGACTTTGCAGCACCAAGGTGGCGAGCTGTCTTGCATTGAAATCAGGGAGCTGATGCCGCAAGGGCTTATAAACGCGGAACTTTATGGATCAGGTGTGTTTACGAATATCGGAGTATTGCACGACGATGGTCACCCTGAGCCCTGGATCATCGCTATGAATGCAAAGCCTTCACAATACACGGTTCTCGATTATGGAATGCGATGGGGTATTGAAGCTATGTTCTCGGACTGCGTATTCCGGGGTCATCCGGCCGGTGATTCCGATAACATCCGGCCACCCATTCCGATTTGATCCGGCCGGGGATTCCGGGCTATCCGGCCACCCCAAATTCACCTGAGCGATTGCTGCTGCGAGGCGATCTGAAACGGGTCTATCCTCCTGCTCTTTTGAGCGGGAGTAGACCAGATGAAGAGATTGCCGATGCGGAAGATACGGGAGGCCCTGCGGCTTCGTGCGGATGGATTTTCAGGGCGTCAGGTGGCGCAGAGCCTGTCTCTGGGGCGTGCGACGATGTCGGACTATTTCCGGCGTGCTGAGATTGTCAGTCTTGGCTGGCCGCTACCCAACGATCTTTCCGACGGCGACCTGGAGCGGCTGTTGTTTCCACGCTCGGCCGGAGATGTGCAGGGCAGTTATCCGCAGCCGGATTGGGCTCTTGTCCACCGTGAGCTTCGCCGGAAAGGGGTGACGCTGGCTTTGCTCTGGGAGGAGTATCGGGCCGTCCACCCCGACGGCTACGGCTACAGTCGGTTTTGTGAACTTTACACCCGTTGGGAGGGCCGTCTGTCGCCGGTCATGCGCCAGCGCCACCCTGCCGGGGAGCGGCTATTCGTGGATTATGCCGGGATGACGATCGATGTCGTCTGCCCCGAGACCGGCGAAGTCAGGTCCACCCAGTTGTTCGTCGCGGCGCTTGGCGCCTCCAATTACACCTATGTCGAGGCGACCTGGTCGCAGAAGTTGTCCGACTGGATATCCTCGCACGCCCGGGCGTTCACCTTCTTCGGTGGCGTGCCGGCGCAGGTGATCTCGGACAATCTCAAGGCTGGCGTCACCAAGGCCTGCTTCTACGATCCAGCGATCAACCGAACCTATGCCGACATGGCGGCGCATTACGATACCGCCGTCGTGCCGGCGCGGCCACGCAAGCCCAAGGACAAGGCAAAGGTCGAGGCGGCCGTGCTGCTGGCGGAGCGCTGGATCGTGGCCCGGCTGCGGAACCGGCTGTTCTTCGGGCTCGATGAGCTGAACGCTGCGATCCGCCCGCTTCTGGATCAACTCAATGGCAAGGTCACCCGGCATCTGGGCGCCAGCCGCCGGGATTTGTTCGAGACGCTGGACAAGCCCGCGTTCAAGCCCTTGCCGGTGGAACCCTACGTCTACGCTGAATGGAAGCAGTGCCGGGCCGGGCTCGATTACCACATCGATGTCGGACGCCACTATTACTCTGTGCCGTATCAGCTTCTGAAGCAGAAACTGTGGGTGCGGATCACGCCACGCACCGTAGAGGCATATTTTAAAGGCAAGCGTGTGGCCTCCCATGCCCGGACGTCCGGCAACCGCCAGCATTCCACCCACCGTGAACATATGCCGCCGAACCACCGGTTCCGCGCAGACTGGACGCCCGAGCGCATCCGCCGCCAGGCCGCCCAAATCGGCTCCAACGCCGAGGCCTATGTCGAGGTGGTCATGCGCGAACGCAAACATCCAGAACAAGGATACAGAACCTGTCTGGGCGTGTTGCGGCTCGCCAAGACGTTTGGCCGGGGTCGCCTTGAAGCCGCTTGCGGTCGCGCCTTGGAGATCAACGCCCGGTCTTACTCATCCCTGCATTCCATTCTGAAGAATGGATTGGATCGCAAACCTCGTACCCGCGCCACGGACGAACCTGCGATCACCCACCCCAACATCCGTGGCGCCGAATACTTCCACTGAAGGAGAGACAATGCTCAATCACCCAACTCTGGGTCAACTACAAACCCTAAAGCTTGACGGCATGGCCCAGGCTTTCGCTGAATTGGAAACACAGGACGGCACCGCCGATCTCAGCCACGCCGAATGGCTGGGTCTGCTCATTGATCGGGAGACCGCCAGCCGCGAGACCAAACGGTTTGAGAGCCGCATGCGCTCGGCCCGCCTGCGCCATGTTGGCGCCAGCCCCGAAGATGTCGACTACCGCGCCCGGCGCGGCCTCGACAAGGCGCTGTTCCAGGAGCTTCTGACAGGCAAATGGATTGCCGATAACCGTAACCTGATCCTCACCGGACCCTGCGGTGTGGGCAAAACATGGCTGGCCTGCGCGCTCGCGCAGGCTGCCTGCCGAACAGGCGTGACCGTGCTCTACAGACGCCTGCCAAGGCTCTTCGATGAACTGGAATTGGCCCACGGCGACGGCCGTTTCCCGCGCCTCTTTCGAAGCCTCACCAAGACGCAGTTGCTGATCCTCGACGATTGGGGCCCCGACCGCCTCACAGCCAGCCAGCGCCGCGATTTGATTGAAATCGTCGAGGACCGGTACGGTGCAGGCTCCACCCTCATCACCAGCCAGCTGCCGCTCTCAACCTGGCACGATGTCATCGGCGAACCCACCTTCGCCGACGCCATCCTCGACCGCATTGTGCACAACGCCTATCGACTGGAACTCAGCGGCCAGTCGCTGAGAAAGACCATGGCCAAAACCGGTGACGAAAACTGCCAAAGGTGATATCGAAAAACTCACGCCTCAACGCAGCGCGCCACAGGTGGCCGGATACTCCGGTTTAGGTGGCCAGATGCTGTCGGAATGGGTGGCCGAATACCCCGGAATGCGCAAAAAAGCCAGACCGACTGGAAAGGCTTATCCTTGTCATGGCAATAGCCATGTACTGGGCGGTTTCAACGGGCGCAGCAGATGAACAAATAGTCGCCGAAAGCGGCGAAAAAATGGGATTCGCAAAACCCGAAGATCACTCTGCTCCCTCTTCAAACAGGGCCTGCGGTTCCTGCGCAGATGCTTCATAGGATATGAGAAAATCCCTAAATTATGGCAAGTTTGGATTTTTTGAATGGTGGTAAGGTCAAAGCGGTCAGACCGGTTGTCGAACTCTCACGGTCTGGGCACACAGCCCGCGACTGGAGCGCCGCCAAGAACATCTTGTTCAGCGGCGCTGGCCGGATGGTCAAGCCGGGTTCTCTTGGGACTTCCATTCGGCGGTAATGCTGTTAGTTTTGGGTTTGATTTTGGCCTGAAGCAGTGTGGGAACAGCGAAACGTGCGGCGTTTGGGATATATTCTACTTGGATTTGCGTTGAGCGCGTCCACGGCGTATGCCGGCCCTCTGCAATGTTTTGGCGTGACACCGGTTTGGAAACTGAACCTGACTGACGAGACCGCAGAATTTACTTTTCGTGGAGAAACCAAAAGTTTTGACATACCGCTGTTCACGGTTGCCAAGGGGCTTGAGGCGCCGATTGCCTATTCGCTGATCGGAGAATTTGACACCGCAATTGTGATTGTGAACGAGTTCCAGTGCGCGGGCGATCAATCCAAATCGGTTTATGTATTAACGCAGGCCAATACTGCGGCAATATTGTTAAGCGGCTGTTGTTTCGCCGCTGAATAGCCTGGCGCGCATCAAGCGCTGGCGACCCGTTCATTTGCCAGATTTGTAAGCCAGTCCGGGTCCATTTCGGGCACCGAAGACAACAGCAGCTGGGTATATTCGGGAAACGGCGGCGTAAAGATTTCGCTTTTCGGCCCCTGCTCGACAACTTTGCCCTGCAGCATGACCACTACTTCGTCTGATATTGCTTCGACCACGGCAATGTCATGGGTGATGAAAATGTAGGTCAGCCCGAGTTCCTTTTGCAGCCGCAACAGCAGTTTCAGAATGCCCTCTTGCACGATCTGATCGAGCGCAGAGGTAATTTCGTCGCAGATGATCAGCTCAGGATTCGCCGCCAGCGCGCGGGCAATGCAAATGCGTTGCTTTTGGCCGCCAGACAATTCACTTGGCAACCGGTCCAGAAATGTTTCGTCAAGTTCGATCATTTCCATCAACTCGATGACGCGGGCCTCTTTGGCCTTGCCGCGCAGACCCAGGTAGAAATCCAGCGGCCGGCCAATGATCTCGGCGACCGTCTGTTTTGGGTTCATCGCGGTGTCGGCCATCTGATAGATCATCTGAACTTGGCGCAATTGGTCTTTGGAGCGATCTTTCAGGGCCTTGGGCAAGGCTTTGTCATCAAAGATCACTTCGCCTTGGCTTTGCGGCAGCAAGCCGGTGATGACGCGCGCGGCAGTGGATTTGCCAGAGCCGGATTCACCAACCACCGCCACGGTGCGGCCGCGCGGAACGATGATGTTCACGTCGTGCAACACTTTGACCGCACCATAAGCCGCGTCGATCGATTTCATCTGCAACAGGAAATCGCCCGATATGATTTCTGGTTTCTCAATTGCCCGAACCGCCCACAGAGACTTGGTATAGTCTTCCTTGGGGTTCTCCAGCATCTCGCGGGTCTCGGACTCTTCCACCTCCACACCAAAACGCAGCACTTTGATGTAGTCGGCCATCTGCGCCACCACCGCCAGATCGTGCGTGACGTAGATCGCCGCTGTATCATGTTCCTCGATGATCTTGCGCATGCTTAACAGCACATCCACCTGGGTCGTCACATCAAGGGCCGTTGTCGGTTCGTCAAAAATGATCAGGTCAGGATTTGCCGACATCGCCATCGCCGTCATCACGCGCTGTAACTGGCCGCCGGACACCTGATGCGGATAGCGCGACCCGATGTTTTCGGGGTCTGGCAACTGCAACGCTGCATAGAGTTCTATGGCGTCCTTTTTTGCTTGTGCTTCGGTTTTCAGGCCCTTGTTTACGGCACTTTCGATCGTCTGATCGATCAACTTGTGCGCCGGATTGAACGCCGCAGCGGCGGACTGGGCCACATAAGCGATCCGTGATCCCCACAGTTGCCGGTTAACCGCTTCTGATGCCGCCAGAAGATCAATGCCGTCAAAAATGATACTGCCGGATGTGATGCGCACACCGGGTTGTGCATAGCCCATAGCCGCCAGACCAAGGGTGGATTTGCCGGCGCCGGATTCGCCGATCATGCCCATCACCTCGCCCGAGTGCAAGGTAAGGTTGACACCCTTGATTATTGGGTGCCAGCGCTCATCGGAAAATCCCTCGATTTCTACATCGCGCACTTCCAGCAGGACTTTGCCTTTTTCGCCCGATGTGTTCACTCGCGCAACCCGCTTGTTTTATGCAGGAACCAGTCCACCACAAAGTTGACAGCCACCGTCAGCAGCGCAATCGCCGATGCTGGCAGCAGCGGCGTCAGACCGGCTTTTAAATCGTATTGGGCAAACTGGATCAGCGAAGCGTTCTCGCGCACCATTGACCCCCAGTCAGCCGTTGGCGGCTGGATGCCGACGCCAAGGAACGATAGCGACGCAATGGTCAGGAACACAAAGCTGAAGCGCAGCCCGAACTCGGCGACCAGCGGCGGCATAATATTGGGCAGAATCTCGCGGCGCATGACCCAGCCCAGACCTTCACCGCGCAGGCGCGCGGCTTCGACATAATCCATCACCACGACATTCAGCGACACCGCGCGCGTCAGCCGAAACACGCGGGTGCTGTCTAGCACCGCGATGATGATGATCAGGCTGGTAATGGTTGAACCAAAGATCGACAGCAACATAAGCGCAAAAATCAGACCTGGGATCGCGATCAGAACATCGACGACCCGGCTGAGGGACTGGTCGAGCCAGTTCTGGCTGATCGCAGCCGCCAGCCCCAGCGAGCCGCCGATTGCAAATGCCAGCAGGGTCGTGGCAACGGCGATGCCAATGGTGTTGCGGGCGCCAAATATCAGCCGGGTCAGCACGTCGCGGCCGATCTGGTCAGTGCCAAAAACATGCTCGCTGTCCCACTGCGCGTAGGGAATGGGAAAGACCTCGGCCTCGCCATACGGGGCCAGCAAGGGTGCAAAAATCGAAACAAACATATAGGCCGCAATCACAATCATCCCGAACCAGGCGGTCGGTGGCGCCTTTTTCAGGTCGATCCAGGCCCGTTGCCGCCATGTGCGGCGGGCGCGAACCTGGCCGACCTCGGAGGCGGCGGAATAGGCTTGGGTGTCTTCGCTCATCTTGGATGCAACAGTCTTGGATTGGTAACGATGGAGATTATGTCGGCGGTCAGATTAAGCAGGATATAGGTGCCTGCGAAAATCAGCGCGCAGGCCTGAACAACCGGAATGTCGCGGGCCGACACGCTGTCGACCATCAACTGACCGACGCCCGGATAGACAAACACCACTTCGACCACGACCACGCCGACGACAAGATAGGCCAGATTGAAAGCAATCACCGTGGCAATCGGTGCCCAGGCATTGGGCAGCGCATGTTTCAGGATGATTTTGCCTTGGCTGGCACCCTTCAGTCGCGCCATCTCGATATAAGGGCTGGCCAGCAGATTGATGATGGCAGCGCGGGTCATGCGCATCATGTGGGCAATGATCACAAGTGTCAGGGTTAATGCGGGCAACGTCGTTTTCAAAATGCGCTCGCCCAAGGCCATTTCGGGGGTTACGTTGGACAATGACGGCAACACTGAATACAGCGACGTCAGAAACAGGATCAGGATGTAGGCCACAAAAAATTCCGGGAATGAAATCGTGATCAGTGTTGTTGCGTTGACGATCCGGTCATAGATCGAATTGCGGTAAAGGGCGGCGGTAATGCCCAGGAACAACGCTAGCGGCACCGCGACTATTGCTGTCATGCCTGCCAGAAACAGAGTGTTCTGCAGACGCGGTGCGATCAGATCGACTACAGCGCGGGATCGGTCGACCCCGGAAGACGCCCGGCCAGAGAATGAGGTGCCGAAATCGCCCTGCGCGACCGCACCGACCCATTGAATGTAGCGCAGATAGGGGGGCTGATCGAGGCCCAGCTCGCGCCGGAAAGCGGCCACGGTTTCTTCGGTTGCGGCCTGACCAAGAACCGCTTCGCCAAAGTCGCCGGGCAGCAATTCGATCGAGCTGAATATGATTATCGAAACCGCAAACAGCGTCAGCAAGCCCAACCCAAGCCGCTTGAGAATCGTCAGGAATACCGGATGCACGCGCCTAATCCCCCCTTGTCGCATTGGCTCAGTGCCCAATTCAAACGCATGTTGAACTTGGAAAACTGACCGACGGCAGCGCTTTCTTGGCCTGAACGCTAGGCATTGGAAGCGATGCTGTAAAGTCAAAGAATTCCATTAATTGATCGAGCGCAGCTGAAAAAAGCGGCAGATTTGCCAAATCAAACCTTGTTGAGGTGCGACATTCTGGCTTGATTTTGGTCGGCCAGTGTGGCCTAATTAAATCATAAACACCCGTTGAATCAGGCGTTAAGGGGGTCTGCTTTTCAAAACAGGACAACAATATGCGCTTGACGCTTTGTCGTGCGCAAACAAGGGAGTCAAATAATGCGAAAAAAATATCTGAAAATACAAGAAGGCAAACTGCGCTCCGGCCAGATTGACCGGCGTCAGTTTGTGATGTCGGCACTTGCTGCCGGGGTGGTGTTGCCAACCGCGCTCGCCATGGCAGACAAAGTTGCTGCGGCAACGCCAAATCAGGGTGGATTGTTCCGGATTGGCGTTGGCCACGGCTCGACTACCGATTCGATGGATCCCGGCACGTATGAAAATGGTATGACCGGAATTTTGTCGCACTTGATCGGCGGTCATCTGACCGAAGTCAGCAATCAAACCGAACTTATTCCAGAACTGGCCGAAGGCTGGGAAGCCAGCGCCGATGCCGCAACCTGGCGGTTTAAAATGCGTCAGGGCATCGAATTTCACGACGGCAAGACATTGACCGCCGATGATGTCATCGCGACGCTTAATTTCCACCGCGGTGAAAATTCCAGATCGGCTGCGAAGGGTCTTTTGTCCGCGATCACCGATATCTCCAAGGACGGCGATACTGTTGTGATCGCTCTGGAATCCGGCAACGCCGACTTCCCGTTCATTGTCAGCGACTATCACCTGACGATCATGGCCGATCTGGGCGACGGGACGGTTGATCCGCTCTCGAGTGTTCGCACCGGTGGTTACATCCTGGACAGTTATGATCCTGGTGTCCGGATTTCTGCTTCTCGCAACCCCAACTACTTCAAAGAGGGGCGCGCGCATTTTGATGAGGTTGAAATCCTGTCGCTGCTGGATGTAACCGCGCGTCAGAATGCCCTGATGAACGGCGACGTCGATGCCATCGACCGGGTCGATCCCAAGACTGTCGCCTTGCTGGCACGGGCACCAAACATCAATATTGTCGAAAACACCGGGTATCTGCATTACACCTTCCCGATGCGTGTGGATGTGGCGCCGTTTGACAACTTTGATCTGCGGATGGCGTTGAAACTGGCGGTCAAGCGCCAGGAAATGGTTGACAAAATATTGCTTGGCCATGGCGCTTTGGGCAACGACCACCCGATCTCGACCGCGGTGCCGTTCCATGCCGCAAGCCTGGAGCAACGCGAATTCGATCCGGACCTGGCCAAGTTCCACTATCAGAAGTCCGGCCACAGCGGCCCGATTCCGCTGTCGACATCGGATGCGGCGTTTAGCGGTGCTGACGATGCTTCGCAGCTGATCGCGGCATCTGCGGCCGAAGTCGGCATTTCGATCGACGTGATCCGCGAGCCGAAAGACGGTTACTGGTCCAACGTCTGGAACAGGAAACCCTGGTGCTCGTGCTACTGGGGTGGGCGCTCGACGGCTGACTGGATGTTCTCGGCGGCCTATGTGGCCGACACCGAGTGGAACGACACCGCCTGGCGCACTGGCGAGGCTGCTGAAAAGTTCAACAGGCTTGTTGTTGAAGCGCGTTTGGAACTGGATCAGGCAAAACGGGCCGAGCTTTATACCGAAGCACAGCGTCTGATCCGCGACGACGGCGGCGCACTGATCCCGATGTTTGCGAATTACATCGACGGTTTAAACAAGGCGATCGCACACGAAGACACGATGGCGGCGGACGGGGCGCTGGATGGGAACAAAGCCTTCGAACGCTGGTGGTTCGCTTAAGTTCAGCGACCCGATACTTGCGACATTCTGGCTTGATTTTGATCGGCCAGAGTGGCCTAATTAAACCCCTAGCACCTGTTGATTCAGGCGCTAGGGGGAGTTTGCTTTTCAAAAACAGAACCTCAATATGCGCTTGACGCTTTGTCGTGCGCAAACAAGGGAGTCAAATAATGCGAAAAAAATATCTGAAAACGCAAGAAGACAAACTACGCTCCGGCCAGATTGACCGGCGTCAGTTTGTGATGTCTGCGCTGGCTGCCGGGGTGGTGTTGCCAACCGCGCTCGCCATGGCAGACAGGGTTGCTGCGGCAACGCCAAATCAGGGTGGATTGTTCAGGATGGGTATGGGCCACGGCTCGACAACCGATTCGCTGGATCCCGGCACATATGAAAATGGTATGAACGTGGCTATGTCGTTCCTGATCGGCGGTCATCTGACCGAAGTCGGCAACGATGGCAGCCTTATCCCCGATCTTGCAGAAGGTTGGGAAGCCACCGCTGATGCTGCAACCTGGCGGTTCAAAATGCGGCAGGGCATCGAATTCCACGACGGCAAATCACTGACCGCCGATGATGTCATCGCGACGCTTAATTTCCACCGCGGCGAAAACTCCAAATCGGCTGCCAAGGGCTTGTTGTCCGCGATCGCCGATATTTCCAAGGACGGCGACACCGTCGTGGTTCAACTGGAATCCGGCAACGCAGACTTTCCGTTCATCGTCAGCGACTATCACCTGACGATCATGGCCGATCTGGGCGACGGAACGGTCGACCCGCTGTCTGCTGCTCGCACCGGTGGTTACATCCTGAACAGTTATGATCCGGGCGTCCGAATTTCTGCTTCTCGCAACCCCAACTACTTCAAAGAGGGGCGCGCGCATTTTGATGAGGTTGAAATCCTGTCGCTGCTGGATGTAACCGCGCGTCAGAATGCCCTGATGAACGGCGACGTCGATGCCATCGACCGGGTCGATCCCAAGACTGTCGCCTTGCTGGCACGGGCACCAAACATCAATATTGTCGAAAACACCGGGTATCTGCATTACACCTTCCCGATGCGTGTGGATGTGGCGCCGTTTGACAACTTTGATCTGCGGATGGCGTTGAAACTGGCGGTCAAGCGCCAGGAAATGGTTGACAAAATATTGCTTGGCCATGGCGCTTTGGGCAACGACCACCCGATCTCGACCGCGGTTCCGTTCCATGCCGCAAGCCTGCCGCAACGCAAATTCGATCCGGACCTGGCCAAGTTCCACTATCAGAAATCCGGCCACAGCGGCCCGATTCCGCTGTCGACATCGGATGCGGCGTTTGGCGGTGCTGACGATGCTTCGCAGCTGATCGCGGCATCTGCGGCCGAAGTCGGCATCACGATCGACGTGATCCGCGAGCCGAAAGATGGTTACTGGTCCAACGTCTGGAACAAAAAGCCCTGGTGCTCGTGCTACTGGGGTGGACGCCCGACGGCTGACTGGATGTTCTCGGCTGCCTATGTGGACAGCACCGAGTGGAACGACACCGCCTGGCGCACTGGCGAGGCCGCTGAAAAGTTCAACTTGCTTGTTGTTGAAGCACGTTCGGAGCTGGATTCCGCCAAACGGGCCGAGCTTTATACCGAAGCCCAGCGGCTGATCCGCGACGAGGGCGGCGCCTTGATCCCGATGTTTGCGAATTACATCGAGGGTTTGAACAAATCGGTCGCCCACGAAGACACGATGGCCGCGAACTGGGAAATGGACGGTCACAAAGCCGCCGAACGCTGGTGGTTTGCCTGAGTTCAGCGACCCGATACTTTGACAATTCCGGCGGTGCGTTCTTCGTGCCGCCGGTTTTTTTTGCCTGCGATGACTATAGGATCGTTGCGGCACCGCGTGCCGCGCCCCACCCTAAATGCGCTCGATACTGTCGATTAAATCGCGTGAATACACCAGTTCCTCGCCCTCGTAGGCTTCGATCCGCGCGCTCAAATGAAAATGCGTCTGGTCAGACCACATGCGTGCGAATGTTTCGGTGCGGGTGGACCAATCACCGCGCCCGATAATTTCGCTCCAGTGCGTTTCGCCCGAGGCACACAGCGGGTCATCGGGATGAATGCGCCAGTGCTCGCGCGCCACCGAACCGCTGATCAGCCCGTGCCCTGCATCCTCGGTCTCGCCGAAATCATCCGTGATCATCAGCGAGACTTCGCCGCTCGCGAGATCAGTTTCGACACGCCGGCAATGGCTGTCTTTGCGTCGCGTTATCACCGCTTGCGGTGCAGCACCTTCAGCGGGTTCAAATTGCCATTCATCGCCCGCAGCCAGCGCACGAACCGGCACTTCCAGCGTGCATTGGCTCAGCGAAAGCGTCGCCGCTTGCGGATTTGGCCAGATCAGCGGCCAATAGGCTGACGATATTGCCAGCCGCAGCCGGTGCCCCTTGGGCAATCGGTAGGCGATGTGATCCAGTGCCAACGTGACGTCGTAAATCGTTCCAGGTTCCAAGGCGGTCGGGTTGGCGTGGCTGTCTCGGTGGCTCAGATTAAGCACGCCATAGGTGATGCGGGTCGAGGCTCCGTCGGGGTGAACATGGCACAGGCGCACCGCAACCTGCGCTTGCGGGCGGTCAGATGCCAGGCGCAGGCGAACCAGTGGCGCGCCGAAAATATCCTGATCCGCGTCGCTTGCGGCGCTGTCAAAACACAGCGACAAGGCATCATCGGCGCGCTGATCGCCCGGCATTTCCGGGCCCAGCCAGATCGCACAGTATTCGCCGCCCGCGATGCCGCAATGTTGCGGCGACGCGATAGTTTGCGGATGCGACAGCGCCCCGGCACCTTGAAGCCTGCCGCCGTCAGCACAGTGCATCACCTGTGTTTTCACACCGTCTGCGGGTGCGGATGCCTGCGCGGCCCAGCGCCCGGAGCGCTCGGTGTACCAGGTTTTGGGGCGCACTCCGTCCATGATATAGGCCCGGAAGGCCGGGTCGTTTTCAACGCCGGTGTCAAGACTTTTCAGCCAGCGATCCCACCAGCGCAATGCCTCTTGCAGGAACCCAATCCGCGGCTCTGGCACCGCAAAATGAGGGTATTTGTGCACCCAGGGTCCGACAATGCCCTTGACCGGTGCCGAAAGGTTTTCAACCAGCGTCGGCACCGCGTTTTTGTAGGCGTCGCCCCAGCCGCCGACCGCCAGCGTCGCCGCCCTGATGGCCGAATAATCCTCGCAGACCGAGCCATGTTGCCAATAGGCGTCCCGGTGCTGATGGCGCAACCAGATTGCCGGTAAGAATGGCTCCGCCTCTAGTCGCTCCAACCACATCTCGCGCCATTTTTCGCCGACCAAAGCCGGGTCGGGCGGGCGCGAGGAATAGGCCCACATTGTCGCGCCCCAGCCCAGATTTTCATTGAGCAGGCAACCACCCTTGTAGTGAATATCATCGGCGTAGCGATCAACGGTCGAGCACAAAGTGATGATCGCCTTCAGGGGTTCGGGCTGCAACGCCGCGGTTTGCAGGGCATTGAACCCGCCCCAGCTGATGCCCATCATCCCGACCACACCGGAACACCACGGCTGGCGGGCAATCCAGTTGATGACCTCGACCGCGTCGCTGAGTTCCTGCGCGGTATATTCGTCGGTCATGATCCCTTCGCTGTCGCCATTGCCGCGCATGTCCACGCGCAGGCACGCGTAGCCATGACCGGCGAAATATCGATGGGTCAGCGCGTCGCGCGCCGCGGTGCCATCACGCTTGCGGTAGGGCAGGAACTCCAGGATTGCCGACACCGGTTCGCGCACGGCCCCTTCCGGCATCCAGACCCGCGCCGACAGACGGCAGTCATTGCCCACCATGATCGCCATATCCGCTGTTTCGACAACCTTGTGCGGAAACTCTGTGACGGTTTTCATAAATGCACTCACGGGCAGGGTTTGCAAAGCGGATCAGACTGGATTGTTGTTTTCGGTTCAATGCCTAAGTGTCTGATTCAAAACTAATTGAGTGATTTCAGCGAGTTGTGATTCAATCGGATTGATAAGATTCGAGGGAGATCACAATGGCCTGGACGGAAACCACTCGCGCCCGATATGAACGGCATTCGGGACGCTATGCAAGCGATTTAACTGATCAGGAATGGGGTTTGATCGCGCCATTCCTGCCGCCGCCTAAAACAACTGGTCGTCCGCGCAGCACGGCGATGCGCGATGTTCTGGATGCCATTTTGTACATCGCCAGCGCCGGGTGTGCGTGGCGTATGCTGCCCAATGATTTCCCGCCAGTGTCCACCGTGCGCTACTATTTCTATGGCTGGCGCAACGATGGCATCTTTGAAGTGATCAGCCATTTTCTGGTGGCGACGGCGCGCGAGTTTCATGGCAAGAAGCCCGGCCCCACCGCTGGTGTCATTGATAGCCAGACCATAAAAACAACGGAAAGCGGTGGCATTTCGGGCTATGACGCGGGCAAGAAAACCAAGGGCCGCAAGCGCCACATTGTCACCGACACGCTCGGGTTTATGGTTGGGTTGGTCGTGCATAGCGCCGGTATTCAAGACCGTGATGGCGCACCGGAAGTGTTGAAATCCATCCGGTATTCCCATCCAAACTTGCGCCATATCTTTGCGGATGGCGGTTATGCCGGACCAAAGCTGCGCGACGCTCTTGAAGGCATCGGTGACTGGATAATCCAGATCGTCAAGCGCTTCGACACTGCGGAAGGCTTCGAAGTCATTCCCAGAAGATGGGTCGTCGAGCGCACCTTCGCATGGCTCAACCGCTGCCGGCGATTGGCCAAAGATTGGGAAAAATCCATCGCAAGTTCACAGGCATGGATACTCGTTGCACATATCAAAACCCTCACGCGTAAAATTGCAAGGCATTGTAATCATGCGTAGAGTTTGGAATCAGATACTAAGATTTGGAATCCTGATCGTTATTTCGGGCTGTTAATCACCCGCCAAAGGCTGATGGTTTGAGAATAAATAGAAATAAAACCAAAATGGCATCGAAAAATGCATCGCGTAGCAGTTGAAAATAATGGCTCCGGCGGTAGGGATCGAACCTACGACCAATTGATTAATAGTCTTACGGACTACGTTTCTGTTGACTTCGATAAAATTCACAACATATCAACTTACTACTGTAATTGTTGGTAAAAATTCAATTAATCTTCCCTCGACTACTATTTCATCCTTCCCATTTCTCGAATTTTTGCTTACCCTGTGCTTACCCGGATTTATGTGCGGAAGGTACAATGCCCAATCTGAACCTCAACAAGACGGTCGTGGACAGGCTCATCGCTGAGCAGACCGATGTTGTCTACTGGGACGCCGCGCTTCCCGGATTCGGTGTCCGCGTAAAACCTTCAGGTGCCAAATCCTATGTGGTTCAATACCGTAATAGTAAATCAGGCCGGTCGCGTCGTAAGACAATCGGACGCCATGGACCGCTCCTCAGTCTTCATGAAGCCCGCGCAATTGCCAGGGGATACCTGTCCGACGTAATCCGTGGTGGCGACCCGGCGTTAGATGCCAGGGACGCTCGTGATGCTCCGTCGATTAGGGTTCTGGCGGAGCACTACCTTTCCAGACATGCCGTACCGAAAAAACGGCCCAACAGCGTAAAGAACGATCGCGCCATGCTTGATCGATTTATCTTGCCCAGCCTGGCCAACCGTAAAGTCCGCGAGGTCGGGCATCAGGACGTGCAAATTTTGCACAATGCGATGCAAGTTACTCCCTATCAGGCAAACAGAATGTTGTCGCTATTGTCCAAGATGTTTGCGCTTTCGGTTCGTTGGGGCTGGCGCACCGACAACCCCGCCCGTGGTGTCGAAAAGTTTCACGAAGAAAAGCGGCACCGGTGGCTTTCAGACGCGGAACTCGCAGGCTGACGGATGCGCTGGACCATCATCCGAACCAACTGGCAGCAAATGCCATCCGGTTACAGTTGCTGACTGGTGCGCGCATCGGCGAAGTTCTGACGGCAACATGGGCGGACATTGATCTCTATCGCGGCGTGTGGATTAAACCCTCACATCACACCAAGCAAAAGCGGACTGAGCATTTGCCGTTATCAAGCGTAGCGCGGGAATTACTTTTGGGAATGCATGAGGATGGGGATGACAAGTCAATCTATCTTTTCCCTGGCAGAAACCCGGCACAACCGCTGGTCGATCTAAAGCGGTTCTGGCGGTCACTCATGTCAATGTCGGCGATCGAAGATTACCGCATCCATGACAACCGCCACACCCACGCCTCGCAGTTGGTTTCATGTGGCATGAGTTTGGCTATCGTAGGCCGGTTGCTCGGACATACCAATCCGATGACTACGCAACGCTACGCGCACCTTGCCGACGACCCGCTCAGGGACGCAGTCGAGATCATGGCGAAGAAAATGCGTTAGAAATGACAATTACATCAACTGCCAGCAACGCTCGCCAGCCTCATAACCTGAAGGTCGTTGGTTCAAATCCAACCCCCGCAACCAAGATAAACCCCCGGAAATACTTACGTTTCCGGGGGTTTATGATTCCGCCAACAGAGCAAGTATAGCATGTTGGGAATCTATTGGGAATCACGCGGAATACAATCACAGCGCATGTCTGTCGTCGCGCTTTCGAGTCGTGGCGGCTCCGCATCGACGGCGGGGTGCCGCGCGGCGAGCGAGCGACTTAACGACGGCGACCGGTGTACTGTTCGTCGAACATCTCGACGCACGCGAGCGGCTTCGAGCACCGCGCGCGGAAGGACACGAGCGGCGACGCCTGCGCCTACGTTTGGGAGCAGAAGAGCCGGCGTTCGGATCTCGACGCGGTATTCAACCGGTTACGGATGTACGGCCCTTGTCAGGGCCTGCGTCGCTCAGCTAACCGCTCAACGGGGACAGGCCGTGCAGGACAAATACGTTGGCGACATTGGCGATTACGCAAAATTCAGCCTGCTTCGGGCGCTATCGTGTGATCGCAGACTTGGCCTCTCATGGTATCTGTTTCCCGACGAGGGGAACAACGACGGAAGGCATATAGATTATCTCGGTCAGCATACGAAATGGCGTCGTTTCGATGAGCAAACCTTCGAAACCCTGAAAGACATAGTCAGCACGGGCAAACGCTGCGTATCCGAGATCGAACAATCGGACTTGCTGCCAGACGCAACAGTGTTCTGGAGTTGCAGGTTGGATTTTCAGGGATGCGCGCGCTCTGATCAGAAAGAATGGCGGAATAATTGGTTCATGAATTCCCTGGAGCGTCTGAAAGATTGTGACTTGGTCTTTGCCGACCCGGATAACGGCCTCAAAAGACGGGAGACTTTTCGCCCCGGACAGCGCAAGCACGCAAAGAGCATTCCCGAGTGCGAGGCCCGCACGTTGGCAGACGGCGGAAGACCCGTTGTCATTTACCACCACAACACGCGCTACCGGTGCGGGCATGACGCCGAAATCCGGCATTGGCAAAAGAGATTAGGCGAAAAGACCTGCGCCGTCCGGTGGCGCCACAGATCACCGCGAACGTTCTTCATACTTAACTGCACCGATAGGCTGGCACAACGTGCCGAACAATGGTGCGAAAAATGGGAAAGCCCGAATGTATGCTTTGAAAACGCCTTGGCCGACAACAGCACCGGAATCAAGCTTGAACGCAAGGGATGTTGATGACACGTTTGCGCGATCCGGCCCAGCAGAGATCTGGCAGAAACGGATTCTCAATGTGGTGATACGGCAATGACATGGCAGATTATGCCGCTAACGAGATCTGGACGTGAAGTCATGATGCGCACTACCATCTTGCTCCTTGTAGCCGTATCGCTGATTTTCTGTCAAGTAGCGTCAGCCCAAGTGTCAACGCAGCATGAGCGCTTTTTCTTGTGGAATGAATGTAAGCCGATCCGGCTTTTTGTTCGCCAACTAGCTTGAAATGGCACACTAGAAGACACCGCTTCAAAATATAATGAGGTAATGGTGCTAATTCGCTCTAGGCTTAGAGCAGCACGCATTTATGAACCGGACGAGAACAAGTCGACTCCTTATTTTGGTATGGTTTTGATGCATTCAAAAAATACGGCATTTGTCTTAGAAATGGAATTCACCAAGTGGTTGTATGATCCCATTTCGGATTACACATTTGCTGCAACGACATGGACGGAATTAGAGCATTTCCGGTTTAGTTTGGTCCATATCCGGATGCTGCGAAGAAGTTTGCACATTCCTGTTTTGAGAACAGTTCGAGGATTTCGCCGACACCTTTCCACAAGGTGTCAACGGTTCTCGCGGCCAATCTCTTCATGTGTGCTTTGAGCTTTGAGAAAGCCAGCTCGATTGGGTTCAGATCCGGCGAATATGGTGGCAGGAATAGCAGCCATGCGCCGCGCTCCCTGATTGCTGCATTGGCTGCGGCAACCTTGTGAGCGGGCAGATTATCCATCACCACAACATCGCCCTTTTGCAGGGTCGGTGCGAGTTGGGTTTTGATGTAGGTGATGAATGCGGGACCATCCATCGGGCCGTCCAGTACCCATGGAGCCGTCATGCCATCATGGCGCAGACCGGCAATGAAAGTCATGGTTTTCCAGTGGCCATGGGGGATTGAAGCTATCAGCCGCTGACCTTTTGCAGACCGCCCTCGAAGCCGGGCCATTTTTGTGTTCAACCCGGTTTCATCAATGAACACGATCCTGCCCAACAGATGCAGGTGATGCTTCAGCCAATCCTGGCGTTTTCGCCAACGGCGGCGTTTGGCCCGCACATCAACCCGCTCCTGTTCACTGGCGTGAGCCGTTTTTTTTATAAGTGATCTGATTAGCACGCAGCCAGTCATCCAGCGTTGAAGAGCCGGCACGCAGGCCATATATCTCATATAAGCGGGCACATAGTTCGGCCAATGTCAGATCCGGCTGTTTGCCGATCCAACCAATCATGTCAGCGCGATACGGATCAAGTTTGCTCTTGCGTTTCTTCGGCGCTTTCAAACCAACATGGCCAACTTCCATGGCCTGCCTGACAAACCGAATGGCCGAACTGGCGCTTACTTTAAACTGCCGTGCCGCTTCGCGACGCGATACACCCGACGCAACCAAATCAACAATACGAAGTCGTAAATCCTGAGATAAAGCCATGATAACACCTCCTGATTCCTTGAATCAGAAGAAGCTCAATTCGTAAACCCGAGTTTGATTCTAAGCTGGCCGGAAATGCTCTAGACGGAGGAGCTACTACGAACTGGGAGGGCATCCGTTCTACGATAAGCAGATTTACAGACAAATTCATAGACGACTATCTACGCGTGAATGCAGATGCCTGCACACACTGAGAAGACCTGCCCTCAGTTAATGAGCCGGGTTGAATGTTAGTGAGTGAATACCAGCGCGGGCCGCGCGTCTTGCGGGGTTCGCCGTCGTTCTTGGTCGCGGCGCCGGAGCACGACTCGGCAGTTCGATCGCGCGGACACTCCATGATCGGGTTCCGAGGCCGGTCTTCGGGATCGTGATTCCGCGGCACTTCGTCCGGTCTCTTGTCCCTGGACCTGAGTCAAAGAGGAGTTCGCACGCCACTTGGCTGGGCGTGCACATTGGATCTCGGGAACTCTGAGATAACAGCTGGAGAATCGCCGTCCTCCGCCTCGTCCGGCAACGGCGGCGGCGCGGCCTTGTACCCCATCGCTTGGGGACTTTGTCAAGTTAACCGGATTCACTCCGAAATCTCGATAATTTGTCGATGGCTGCTCTATGAAATTTCAATGGCTTAGCCTCATGGAGAAATATCAAAAACAGCCTACAATCGGTTAACTTGACAATGCCCTTCTCGTCGATCGACAGCACCACCGCATGGGCCGGTGGATCGACATACAGGCCGACGATATCGGCGAGCTTCTCGGCGAAGGCCGGGTCGTTCGAGAGCTTGAAGTTCCGCCAGCGGGCGGGCTGAGGCCGTGGGCTTTCCAGATCGCCTGCACCGTCGACGCGGCGACGCCGGCCGCCTTGGCCATCGCGCGCAGCGTCCAGTGGGTTGCCTCGTGCGGCGGCGGTTGCTGCGTCTGACGGACGATCCAGGCGACGCGATCAGGCGCGATCGGCGCCTTGCCCGGCGGGCGGGACTTGTCGCGAAGCAGGCCGCCGACGCCCTCGCGCATGAAGCGCTCCTGCCAGCGCCACACGCAGGTCTTGGACTTGTCGGTCTCGCCCATGATCGCCGAGGTACCTAGTGGATAGATTCCGACGCTTCGATCCCTTTCCAGGCGGCCATTGTTGACGGATATCCCCTACATTTCAATATGATAGCTTGTTTGGTGTTGGGATCTATTCGTCTCGATCAATCCACTAGACCCGCGCCGCTCAGAAGGACAATACGCGCCCGCCAGACGTGCTTCTGCGGGCTCTTGGGGTCCGCGACGATCGCGCGCAATCGCTGACGGTCGCCGGCCGATACAGTGAAGGAGATTCCGCGGCGCATGTGCCAGACTCGCATGCCACGGCACAATACGGAATCCCAAATCGGACTCTTTCGATCCGATCAATCCACTAGGGCATGTCAGGGGTGGATGCGATCCGCCAGATTGGCGTGATCGAAGTTGCGTTTTACCGCTGGCGCCGGTAGTAACACCGCGGCCGAAGTGAGGTGGCCTCGGTTTGTCGGACAGCTTGGCGGCTTGATTAAGGTGTATTCCAGTTGTCGTTCATGCCGCCAGAATCCCTTTGAATCGATCTCCTTGCCGTTGTTGTTGCGCCTGTGGGGATGTGGGCAAGGCGCGTAGCGGCTTGTCCATCATATCCACAGGCGGGGCGCCGCGGTAGGCCTCGGCCGGCGTTTTCCCCCGAGCGCCGAGTGCGGCCTCTCGGTGTTGTAGAAGTCGATCCACTCGCCGATGACGCGCCGGGCCTCGAAGCCGTCGGCGAGCTCGCGCAGATAGACGGCCTCGTATTTGAGCGAGCGCCACAGCCGCTCAATGAAGATGTTGTCCAGGTACCGGCCCCTGCCGTCCATCGAGATCCGGATGCCGGCTTCCCGCAAGCGCCCGGTGAAGGCGAAGCCGGTGAACTGGCTGCCCTGGTCGGTATTGAAGATCTCCGGCGTGCCATGGCGGGCCAGCGCCTCGTCGAGCGCGTCTGTGCAGAAGCCCGCATCCAGGGTGTTCGACAGACGCCAAGCCAGCACATGCCGGCTGGCCCAGTCCATGATCGCCGCCAGGTAAAGAAAGCCGCGCCGCACCGGGATGTAGGTGATGTCGGCGCACCAGACATGATTCGCCCGCTCGATCCAGACCGTGTGAAAACTCTGGGTGGCGGGGATGGAGGTTTGGGTCACCATGATTTGCCGCGATCCCACGTAGTCCGGCGGTTTGGCGCCGGTAGCCCCGCGGAAGAGGCTCCGGGCCTCCGTGGATCGATGTGGGGCGCTTGATTTGGGCCAGACTCCCGTCTCACGCCCTCGCGGCGGCGATCAAGGCGGGAACACCTACCAGAGAGATCGCGCGGCGGATGTTGTAAGCCAGCGCCGTGATGCTGAACTCGCCGCGCACGTTCTCCAGCCGCCGGGTCAGGAAGGCACCCTGGCCCATCCATTGTTTGATTGAGCCGAAGGGATGCTCGACGCTTTCACGGCGCGCATCGAGCAGCTCCGGGCGGGCCGCCAATCGTTCTGCCATGCGCTCCAGGATCGCTTCGTCGACATAGCGCAGGACCCGACGGAAGGCGCTTTTCGTACACTTCGACTTGAGTTGGCACTCCTTGCACGCGGCGCGATTGGCGTAACTGGCGAAGATGAGATCGCGGCGCTTGCGCTTGCTGTGTAGCGCCAGGCGTTGGCCGTCGGGGCAGATGTAAATGTCCTCGCCGCCGTCATAGCGGAAGCGTTCCTTGGGAAAGAGCCCCTGGCTCACCGTTGATCCGCGCTGGGGCTTGGGCACATGCGGCATGACGCCGGCATTCTCGCAGGCCTCGATATCCTCGATCTTGAAGTAGCCCGCGTCGGCGACCGCGTCGATCCGATCGACGGCCAGGTTCCGACGGGCCGCCACCGCCGTCTCGGCCAACAGACCGAGATCGCTGACCTTGCTATGGACCTGCTGCTCGGCGATCAGTTTGTGCTTGGCGTCCACCGCGATCTGGATGTTGTAGCCGACACCGACCCGGGTCGCGGCGTGCATCGCCCGGCTGTCCGGATCCGTCAAAGAGAGCTGGTCCTCGCCACTCGCAGCCAGCGCGTCGCGATGTTCCTCAAACCGCTCACGCCGCCCTTGGATCGCAGCGATCTTTTCCCGGATGTTCTCCACTTCGCCGCCGCCGGTGCCGCTCTCGTCTTGCCCGTCGGCCTCGTCGAGCCGGTCGAGATAACGCGACAACCTCTCGTCGCTCTCGGCCAACACCTTCTCCAGCTACGCTTTGGTAAAGTTCCGCTCCCGGCTGTTCACTGCCTTGATCCGAGTACCGTCGACTGCCACCAGCTCGCGCCCGAACAGCTCCAGTTCGCGGCATAGCCTCACGAACTCCCGAAACACCTGGCGGAACGCCGCCCGATTGATCCGCCGGAAATCGGCGATCGTCTTGAAGTCCGGCGACAAACGCCGCAACAGCCAGATCACTTCGAGATTACGCTTGCTCTCGGCCTCCAGCCGACGGCTCGAACGTACCCGATTGAGATAACCGTATATGTAGAGCTTCAGCAGGTCGCCGGATCGTAGCCGGGACGACCCGTCGCCTTCGGCGTGGCGCGCTCGAAACCAGCGACCGCCAGGTCCAAACCATCCACGAAAGCGTCGATGAAACGGACCGGGTTATCCCGGCCCACGTAATCGTCCACTGCTTCCGGCAGAAGCAGAACCTGAGAGCGGTCAATGCCAAGAATGTGTCTCATGGCGGACTCTAACATCGCCATGAGCCGGACGGAATCCCCCGCCACCCAGAGTTTTCACACGGTCTGGATTGTCAAGCCTCTGAGCAGATAGGGGTAGACCCGGTGCTCGGGATCGGATCGCTGGTGCGCGGCGCCCGATAGATCGCCTGAAGCCCCATCAGGCGCATCAGACGACCGGCCCGGCGACGACCGAGGCGCACGCCCTCGCGGCGCAGATGACGGACCATCTGACGGGCGCCGTAGAACGGATACTTCAGGAACAACTCATCAATTGTGAATCCCGGAGCAATACTGGACCACAGAAACGGTCGAATAATCTGACTGTCGCGGAGTAAAACTCCGCCATTCTGACGCCTGAGGCAAACGAGCTGAGGGCGGGGAGATGTATTCTGTGGAATTGTACAGCCGGGTTCGGCGTGCGTGTCATGTCGGTGGGATGAGTGAGCGGGCGGCGGCCGGTCATTTCGGGATAGACCGCAAGACTGTGTCAAAAATTCTGAAGCATGCGGTGCCACCGGGGTATCGCAGGAATGGGCCACCAGCCCGTCCAAAGCTTGACCCGTTCATTCCGCTCATCAACCAGATATTGGAAGAGGATAAGTCGCGGCTCAAGAAGCAGCGGCATACGTCGAAGCGGATATATGAGCGTCTGCGTGATGAACATGGCTTCACCGGCGGGATCACGATTGTGACCGACTATGTTCGCGAGAAGAAGCGCCGGACTCGGGAAGTGTTCGTGCCGCTGTCGCACGCGCCAGGCCACGCCCAGGTTGATTTTGGTGAGGCGCTTGGCGAGATTGGCGGGGTCGTGCGCAAGCTGCACTACTTTGCAATGTCTCTGCCGCACTCGGACGCGTTCTTCATCAAGGCCTATTCGGCGGAGACAACCGAGGCCTTTTGCGATGGCCATGTCTCCGCCTTTGCGTTCTTCGGCGGCGTGCCGCTGTCAGGGCTCTACGACAACACCACGATCGCGGTGGCACGGATTCTCGGGGACGGAAAACGGCAACGCACCAGAACCTTTGCTGAGTTGCAGTCGCATTACCTGTTCGAAGACAAGTTCGGCCGTCCTGGCAAGGGCAACGACAAGGGTAATGTCGAAGGCACAATCGGTTATGGCCGGCGGAACTTCCTGGTGCCGATGCCGCGCTTCGACAGTTTCGATGACCTGAACGTCCGGCTGGAGGAGCAATGCCTCAAACGTCAGGATGAGGTTCTGCGGGGTCATTCCGAGACTATCGGCGAGCGGCTGATGCGCGACCTCGACGGCCTGATGGCGCTGCCGCCTGTACCCTACGATGCCTGCGAGAAAGTCAGCACGCGGGCGACGTCGATCTCGATGGTCCGCTACCGCAACAACGATTACTCGGTGGCGGTCGCCTGCGCTCATCACGAGGTTCAGGTCCGCGGCTATGTCCACGAGGTCGTCATCGGCTGCGGCGCCGAGGTGATCGCCGCCACCAACGGTCCTATGAGAAGGCTGATATGGTCTTCGATCCGATGCACTTCCTGCCGCTGCTGGAACAGAAGGTTGGCGCGCTGGACCAGGCGGCACCGCTGCAGGGCTGGGACCTGCCAGGGGAGTTTGCCACCCTGCACCGGCTGCTGGAAGCGCGCATGGGCAAGAAGGGCAAGCGCGAATACGTCCAGGTTCTGCGGCTCCTTGAGAGCTTCGAGATGGCGCACGTCCACGGGGCTATCAAACAGTCGCTGGAACTGGGCGCGATCGGCTACGATGCGGTCAAGCATCTGGTGCTTTGCCGGATCGAGAGGCGCCCGCCACGGCTCGATCTCGATATCTACCCCTACCTGCCCAAAGCACTGGTCGAGACCACCAAGCCCGCGAGCTATATGAGCCTGATGACGCAGGTGCCGGCATGACCGATACACCGCAGGTTCTGCTGCAGCATCACCTAAAAAACTGCGCTTGCCGACATTCCTGGGCGAATATTCCAAACTTGCGCAACAATGCGCTGCTGAGAAGAAGGATCACGTCCAGTATTTACTGCGGCTCTGCGAACTTGAACTGATAGAGCGGGAACGCCGGATGATCGAGCGGCGCATCAAGGCCGCGAAGTTTCCAGCCACCAAGAGCCTGGACAGCTTCGATTTCAAGGCGATCCCGTCACTCAACAAGCCGCTCGTGCTGGAGCTGGCGCGCTGTGAATACATCGACAAATACCAGAACATCATTGCCCTGGGGCCAAGTGGCACCGGTAAAACCCATGTCGCACTGAGGCTGGGATTGGCCGCCTGCCAGAAAGGCCTCAAGGTCCGCTTCATAACCGCCGCATCACTGGTTCACGAATTGATCGAAGCTGTCGATGAACGCCGCCTGCAGAGGTTCCAAAAACAACTCACCAGCCAGAACCTTCTGATCATTGACGAACTGGGCTTTGTCCCCTTGAGCAAAACCGGCGCTGAGCTGCTCTTCGAAGTCATCTCCCAATGCTATGAACGCGGCTCCATAATCATCACCTCAAATCTGCCGTTCGACGAATGGACCGAAATATTCGGATCCGAGCGCCTCACCGGTGCGCTCCTGGATCGCCTCACCCACCACGTCCATATACTGGAGATGAACGGCGACAGCTTTCGGCTAAAACAGAGCCGAAACGCCAGAGCCTGAACCCGGTCTGAACTTGATGGATGTTGGCCTTTGGCCAACATGCGCCTTGTCACGCGTTAGCTTTATGGGGAGCACACCCAACAAGGCGCGGCACCTCAACTGGCCCACTTTTACTCCGGCGAATGGCCCCTTTTTACGCCGGGATTGACACGGCCAATCCCAGCCCCAGTGCGACATGGGTTTTACCGGTGCCACTTGGCCCCAGGGCAATGATGTTCTGGTATTTGTCGATGTATTCACAGCGCGCCAGCTCCAGCACGAGCGGCTTGTTGAGTGACGGGATCGCCTTGAAATCGAAGCTGTCCAGGCTCTTGGTGGCTGGAAACTTCGCGGCCTTGATGCGCCGCTCGATCATCCGGCGTTCCCGCTCTATCAGTTCAAGTTCGCAGAGCCGCAGTAAATACTGGACGTGATCCTTCTTCTCAGCAGCGCATTGTTGCGCAAGTTTGGAATATTCGCCCAGGAATGTCGGCAAGCGCAGTTTTTTTAGGTGATGCTGCAGCAGAACCTGCGGTGTATCGGTCATGTCGGCACCTGCGTCATCAGGCTCATATAGCTCGCGGGCTTGGTGGTCTCGACCAGTGCTTTGGGCAGGTAGGGGTAGATATCGAGATCGAGCCGTGGCGGGCGCCTCTCGATCCGGCAAAGCACCAGATGCTTGATCGCATCGTAGCCGATCGCGCCCAGTTCCAGCGACTGTTTGATAGCCCCGTGGACGTGCGCCATCCCGAAGCTCTCAAGGAGCTGCAGAACCTGGACGTATTCGCGCTTGCCCTTCTTGCCCATGCGCGCTTCCAGCAGCCGGTGCAGGGTGGCAAACTCCCCTGGCAGGTCCCAGCCCTGCAGCGGTGCCGCCTGGTCCAGCGCGCCAACCTTCTGTTCCAGCAGCGGTAGGAAGTGCATCGGATCGAAGACCATATCAGCCTTCTCATACCAACGGCCCCCAGATTTGACTCAAGGGGATTCCCACGAGCGGCGTGATCTGATTCAGTGGCATCAAGGCAAGGGAGGCTTTGATGGCAGTAAGGATTACGCGAAAAGACAAGTCCGCAGGCGAGCTTCGCCAGGAAGCGGCGCGGTGCCGGGATGGGAAAGCGGCGCGACGGATGTTGGCGATTGCCCTGGTTCTGGATGGGGTTGACCGCAAGACGGCGGCAGAAAACTGCGGCATGGATCGGCAGACGTTGCGGGATTGGGCCCACCGTTACAATGCGGAGGGCGTGTCGGCCTGTTCAACCGTCGCCCGCCGGATCCACCCTGTCTGCTGAGCGCGGCACAGAAGGAGGAGTTGGCGGAAATGGTTCGGGCGGGTCCCGACCCCGAAACCGATGGGGTTGTGCGCTGGCGGCGCATTGATCTGAAACGCAAGATCGAAGAGCGCTTCGGCGTCACCATGCATGAGCGAACTGTTGGCAAACAATTGGCAAGCCTGGGCTTTCGGCGTCTGTCGGTGCGCCCGCAGCATCCGAAATCCGACCCGGATGCACAGGAGGCTTTTAAAAAAACTTCGCCGCAGAGGTAGAAGCAGCCTTGCCGGAAACAGCCCGCAGCAAGCCCCTGGAGATATGGTTTCAGGATGAAGCGCGGGTTGGCCAGCAGGGCACGCTCACCCGTATCTGGGCCGAGCGTGGAACACGCCCCCGTGCCCCGCGCGACACCCGCTATATCTGGAGCTACATTTTCGGCGCCGTCTGCCCGGAACGGGCTGAAGCGGCCGCTCTGATCATGCCACATGCCGACACACAGGCCATGAGCGCGCATCTCGCCGAGATCGCTAAAACCGTCGCATCGGGCGCACATGCCCTTCTCATTCTGGATGGCGCTGGCTGGCACGGTTCGGCAGAGCTGGAGGTACCCGACAACATCACCCTGCTCAAACTCCCGCCCTATTCCCCTGAACTCAACCCGATGGAAAATGTGTGGGCTTATCTGCGTGCCAACAAGCTCGCCATATCCGTCTTCGACAATTATGAGCAGATCGTCGACAGGTGTTGCGAAGCATGGAACTTCTTTGCAAACGACAAAACCGCAATCACGTCAATCACTACCAGACAATGGGCCAAAACGGTCAACGACTAGGGCCGTTGGTATCATAGGCGTTATTATACTGACGTACCCACTCCAAGTTCCTAAATATAAGGGACAAGGAGAAAATCATGTCTGTTCTGTCCCGCCCCGAATTTCACAGTGACGAAGCCGCTTACGCATATGTAGAAGCGCGGTTGTGGCCCGAAGGCCCTGTATGCCCCCACTGTGGCGGTGTAGAGCGTATCAGCAAGATGGGCGGCAAGAGCACCCGCATAGGCATCTACAAGTGCTACCAGTGCCGCAAGCCCTTCACCGTGAAGGTCTGCACCATCTTTGAGAAAAGCCACGTACCTATGAACGTGTGGTTGCAGGCGATCTACCTGATGTGCGCCAGCAAGAAGGGTATCAGCAGCAACCAGCTTCACCGCACCTTGGACGTGACGCTGAAAACGGCATGGTTCATGTCTCACCGCATCCGCGAAGCAATGCGTACCGGCGATTTCAAGGTGTCTCTGGGCGGCAACGGTGAAGCGGTAGAGGTTGATGAAACTTTCATCGGTCGCAAGAAGGGCATGAAAGTTCGTCGCGGCACGTCTCACAAGATGGCCGTTCTGTCCCTTGTCCAGCGTGGCGGTGACGTTCGCAGCTTCACTATTGAAAACACCAAGGTCAGCGAGATCGGCCCGATTGTGAACAAGAACGTGGCCCGTGAGACATTCCTGCTGACCGATGAAGCCAAGCAGTATCAGGCAATCGGCAAAGGCTACGACGCGCACCTGTGGGTCAACCACAGCGCCGGTGAATACGTTGACGGCCCCGTGCATACCAACACGATTGAAGGCTTTTTCAGCATCTTCAAGCGCGGCATGAAGGGCATCTATCAGCATTGTTCTGAAAAGCATCTGCATCGCTATATGGCGGAATACGATTTCCGCTACAACAACCGGATTGCGCAAGGTGTTGATGATCGTACACGGTCTGACAATGTCATAGTGTCTGATTCAAAACTCTACGCATGATTACAATGCCTTGCAATTTTACGCGTGAGGGTTCTGATATGTGCAACGAGTATCCATGCCTGTGAACTTGCGATGGATTTTTCCCAATCTTTGGCCAATCGTCGGCAGCGGTTGAGCCATGCGAAGGTGCGCTCGACGACCCATCTTCTGGGAATGACTTCGAAGCCTTCCGCAGTGTCGAAGCGCTTGACGATCTGGATTGTCCAGTCACCGATGCCTTCAAGAGCGTCGCGCAGCTTTGGTCCGGCATAACCGCCATCCGCAAAGATATGGCGCAAGTTTGGATGGGAATACCGGATGGATTTCAACACTTCCGGTGCGCCATCACGGTCTTGAATACCGGCGCTATGCACGACCAACCCAACCATAAACCCGAGCGTGTCGGTGACAATGTGGCGCTTGCGGCCCTTGGTTTTCTTGCCCGCGTCATAGCCCGAAATGCCACCGCTTTCCGTTGTTTTTATGGTCTGGCTATCAATGACACCAGCGGTGGGGCCGGGCTTCTTGCCATGAAACTCGCGCGCCGTCGCCACCAGAAAATGGCTGATCACTTCAAAGATGCCATCGTTGCGCCAGCCATAGAAATAGTAGCGCACGGTGGACACTGGCGGGAAATCATTGGGCAGCATACGCCACGCACACCCGGCGCTGGCGATGTACAAAATGGCATCCAGAACATCGCGCATCGCCGTGCTGCGCGGACGACCAGTTGTTTTAGGCGGCGGCAGGAATGGCGCGATCAAACCCCATTCCTGATCAGTTAAATCGCTTGCATAGCGTCCCGAATGCCGTTCATATCGGGCGCGAGTGGTTTCCGTCCAGGCCATTGTGATCTCCCTCGAATCTTATCAATCCGATTGAATCACAACTCGCTGAAATCACTCAATTAGTTTTGGATCAGACACTTAGCCGGTATCATCGGGAAAAGACTTCTTTACCGGGACTCGTTGGGTGCGTAGAATCTTGCGCGCCGGAGGCGCGTATTACAATGATGCCAAAAAAAATCACGGTTGAACCTTCCGCCAAACACCCTGACGTTCTGAACGTTAGGGATGCAATGCGGCAAGTTATGGATTTCTTTGATCTTTTGACAGATCAGGGGAATAGCGATGTTGTTTGGAATCTTACTTTTGCCAGCACGAATTCCCCATTTACAGCAGAAGGTGTTCCGGTAGACCTTCGCACAAATGCACCTGCTTTTGGATTGGTTAGGAACCTTGTGCAGGTAATCGAACGTGGGCTTTCTCAGCTACAAGCGGGGAAACTCCTGGATGATGATTTTCCAAAGGAAAAACGAGAAATCGCCATTCGTATGCTAAAACGCAACATCAATGGTATCGGCAGAACTGACCTGCCCCCAATTTGAGGGCCACTTTTAGGTAGACTCTGTTCCTCTTTTGTTTGATCCCATTATTCGGCGGCGTGAGCAATGGGCGGTGGCGCGGAGCCTTCAGATAGCTCAAGCGTCGCTGCCCATTGCGGTTTATGGAAAGGCCTGTTTGCGGCAAATTCTTCCGGGGTTTGATAGTTCAGCGAAGAGTGGGGCCGGTTTTGATTGTAATCGATCCGCCAGTCCTCGATGATCCTTTCTGCCTCGGCCAGCGAGGTGAACCAGTTCAAGTTCAGGCATTCTTCGCGAAACCGGCCGTTGAAACTTTCGATGTAGGCGTTCTGGGTCGGCTTGCCCGGGTCGATGAAGTAGAGCTGCACGCCGTGATCATCTGCCCAGCCATCAAGCGCGCGGCCTCGTAGTTCAGGCCCATTGTCAACGGTCAGAACATCCGGGTACCCCCGCTCACGAGCCACCCGTTCCAGCATTTCCACCACGCGGGAGCCGGGGATCGACAGGGCCACATCAATCGCCGGACATTCCCGTGTGCAGTCGTCTTTCAGATTGACGGTGCGGAACTTCCTGCCGTTGGCGAGCGCATCCATGGTGAAGTCCAGGCTCCACCGCTGGTTGGCGGCGATCGGGCACCAGGCGCCTTCGCGCACGCCCTTGGGGATTTTCTTGCGATTGCGGCGGCGCAGGGTCAGGCGCTCCTCTCGGTAAAGTCGCCCCACCACTTTCACGTTCACCTTGAAACCCTCCTGGCCAAGCTTGGCATGCAACATGCGATAGCCATAGCGTCGGTGTTTGCCGGAAAGCGTGACCAGCCGTTCCCGTATCCTCGCATGGCGATCCGGCCTTCCTCTGTATTCATTACTCGATCTGGAAAACCCAATCAGCCCACAGGCCCGCCGAGTTGAAAACTGATAGTCACGGCAAAGAACCATGACTGCTTCCCGGCGGCTTGCAGGCTTCAGAAGTTTTTTGCCAGAAGCCCTTTCAGGCCAGCATTATCAAGCATGGTTTCGGCCAGCAGCTTCTTCAGCTTGCCGTTCTCCGATTCCAGGTCTTTCAGCCGCCTGACATCGGAAATCTGAAGGCCGCCATACCTGGCTTTCCATTTGTAAAAGGTGGCATCCGACATACCGTGCTTACGGCACAACTCGGACACTTTCGCACCCGCCGCATACTCCTGAATGATCCGAACAATCTGCTCTTCGCTAAACCGTGACTTGCGCATTCTCTGTTCTCCTCGTTCTCGTGAACATTAAGCGAACAGATCCTCCTTTCAAATGGACCAGTTTTCGGGGAGCAGGTCAGAACCAAGATCGAGTTTGGCGATGAATCTCCGACTATCGAATTTGATCCCACAACGGCGGAGCGTTCTCTTAACGTTATTCAGGGAAGCGGGGACGTTCTCTATGATTATCTTTTTGACAGTTTTGCACGCAAGGAAGTCGGCTCTTTAGAGGGGCGAATTTTGGATGTTGGGACTGACTATGAAGAACCAGCTTTTAGGCTTAAGGAGCATCGTACGGGGCGATAAATTTGGTGCCGAATCGACGAAAATGCCCGTGAAGAAATGGAACGCAAACTAACGGCAGGCGATGTGTGGGATCATCGCAGAGTTCGCGTAAGTGGAATTTTGAACTATGACCCGAGCGGAAAGATAGTTCGCCTTTTCGATGGTCGGATCACATACATCCAGCCAAAGGAAGTTGGCATTGAAGACCTGCACGATCCTGATTTTACTGAGGGAATGGCACCCTATGAGTATTTGGACCGGTTAAGGGAAAACGAATTTGGTTGACATCCCAAAATACTATTGGGACGCATGTATCTGGATTGAGTTAATCACTCAGAGCAAGCCTGAGCGCGTTAAGCAGGGTATGCACGTAATAGACCTAGCCGAAAATGGGGCCGCGCAGATTTGGACTTCTGCATTCACACTTGCAGAGGTTTGGAAGCGAAAGTGTGATGGCGACGATGTTCAGCTACAGCAAGACAAGGATAGGTCATTCGAAAATTATATCGAAAAAGAATTCATAGAGACCTCAGCATAAGGCCTCTTTTCCAGCTTGATATTACGGAGTTCGGGATGGATTTCCAGTAAAATCGGATATTTGCGACTTTGAGGGTTGGATATGGTCAATTTGACGTAGTTTTATGTCCCATTTCCAGGTTTTGGCCGCACTTATCCAGCGCAACTCTGGTCGGGCAATCCGTAGAGTGTCAAGAATTTGGCCCCTTTGCGAACGTAATGAGCGATGGCTGCAATACCGTATGCGCATTCCGGAACATTCGGCCACTTATTCCAGCGACATCCGGCCACCCATACCGGGGGATCCGGCCACCTTTGACACGCTGCTTTGAGGCGCATGTTTTCAGTGTCAGTTGACGGGCGTTTCGTCAACGGTCTTGGTTCTGGTCTTTCGCATGGAGTGGCCGTCGAGATTGAGGCGATAGGCGTTGTGAACAATCCGGTCCAGGATGGCATCTGCGAAGGTCGGTTCGCCGATCACATCGTGCCACGTGTCGACAGGCAGCTGGCTTGTGATCAGGATTGATCCGGCCTCATACCGGTCTTCGACGATCTCCATGAGATCGCGGCGTTGGGTGGCGTTCAGGCGATCTGGACCCCAGTCATCGAGGATGAGCAGCCCTGTTTTTATGAGGCTTTTGAAGACGCGCGGGAAGCGGCCATCGCCGTGGGCCAGTTCCAACTCATCGAACAATCTGGGCAGGCGTCTGTATAGAACCGTAACGCCGTCCCGGCAGGCGGCTTGTGCCAGGGCGCATGCCAGCCAGGTTTTGCCGACGCCGCAAGGGCCGGTGATCATCAGGTTACGTTTGTCGCGTATCCATTTGCCGGTCAGCAGTTGCTGGAAAAGGGCTTTGTCCAATCCTCGGCGCGCCCTGTAATCCACATCTTCCGGAGCTGCTCCCACATGGCGCAATTTGGCGGTGCGCATGCGGCTCTCAAAGCGCCTGGTGTCACGGCTGGATGACTCGCGGTCGACCAGCAGGCCCAGCCATTCAGCGTGACTGAGGCTGACCGTTCCGTCCTGTGTTTCCAGTTCGCTGAAGGCTTCCGCCATTCCGTCAAGTTTTAGCGTTTTCAGCTGATCAAGGGTTGGGTGATTGAGCATATGTTTGTCCTCTTCAATGGAAGTACTCAGCGCCACGGATGTTGGGATGGGTGATCGCAGGCTCGTCCGGGGCGCGGGTTCGAGGTTGGCGATCCAGACCATTCTTGAGAATGGAATGCAGAGATGAGTAGGAACGGGCGTTGATGTCGATTGCCCGTGTGCAGGCGGTTTCCAGGCGATCCCGGCCAAAGGTCTTGGCCAGCCGCAAAATACCCATGCAGGACCGGTAGCCCTGTTCCGGATGACGGCGCTCACGCATGATAACCTCGACATAGGCTTCGGTGTTTGGGCCGATCCTGGCGGCCTGTCGGCGTATTCTTTCGGGCGTCCAATCTGTCCGGAACCGGTGGTTTGCTGGCATGTGATCACGATGGGTGGAATGCTGGCGATTGCCGGATGTGCGCTGATGCGCCGCCACGCGTTGCCCTTTAAAATATACCTCAATTGTTCGCGCGGTGATCCTGGCCCACAGCTTTTGCTTCAACAGCTGATGCGGAACAGAGTAATAATGCCGTCCCACATCTATGTGGTAATCAAGGCCAACCCGGCATTCTTTCCATTCAGCGTAAACATAGGGCTCGACCGGCAAGGGCTTCAGGGCAGGCCTGTCCAGCGTCTTAAACAAATCCCGGCGGCTGGCCCCCAGATGCCGGGTCGCTTTCCCATTCAACTGGTCCATTAAGGGTCGGATCTCAGCGTTCAACTCATCGAGACTGAAGAAGCGCTGATTGCGCAGACGTGCCAGAATCCAGCGTTCGACCAAGAGCACAGCCCCTTCGACCTTTGCCTTGTCTTTGGGCTTTCTTGGCCGGGCCGGAACAATGGCAGTATCGTAATGGACCGCCATATCCGCATAGGTGCGGTTGATGGATGGTTCATAGAAACAGGCCTTGGTCACACCGGCCTTGAGATTGTCCGATACCACTTGCGCGGGCCCCCCGCCGAAGAACCCAAAAGCCCGGACATGGCTGGATATCCAGTCGGGCAATGATTGCGTCCAGCTGGCTTCCACATAGGTGTAACTGGACGCCCCCAGCGTGGCGACAAATAGCTGCGCCGTCCTCACCTCGCCTGTCTGAGGGCAGACCACATCCATGGTCGCCCCGGCATAATCCACAAACAGACGCTCACCGGCAGGATGCCTTTGGCGCATCACCGGCGACAGCTTGCCCTCCCACCGTGTATAAAGTTCACAAAACCGGCTATAGCCATAACCGTTGGGATGGACGGCCCGGTACTCTTCCCAGAGCAGCGAAAGTGTCACGCCCTTCCGGCGCAACTCGCCATGCATAAAGGCCCAGTCTGGTTGCGGATAAGACCCGCATACATCGCCAGCCGTGCGGGGAAACAGCAGGCCTTCAATATCTCCATCGCTCAGATCTGCTGGCAAAGGCCACGACAGGCCAGCCACATCGGCGCGGCGCAAATAATCCGATACTGTCGCCCGCCCCAAAGACAGGCTCAGCGCCATCTGACGACCTGATAATCCATCCGCCCGAAGTCGCAGGGCTTCTTGTATCTTCCGCATTGGCAATCTCTTCATTCGGCTCCCTCTCGTTCAAAAAGAACGGCAGGATAACCGCGTTAAGGATCGCCTCGTGGCAGCAATATCTCAGGTGAAAACAGGGGGGCCGGATGCCCCGGAATCCCCGGCCGGATCAAATCGGTATGGGTGGCCGGATGTTATCGGAATCACTGGCCGGATCGCCCCGGAATACGCAACCGTAGGCAGTCATATTCCTGGCCAACCCCATAAATCGTGTTCGGGCTAAGCCATAACGGCTTTTGTAAGTGGCAAAGGGCCGCTCGCCACCAGCACGAATAACAGCAATCTCATCATTGCGATTACGGTCATCATCCGACAGAGGTTTGTTACGGTAACCTTTGCGTTGCACCTGATCTGCAATGCCAAAACGTTTCAGTTTGTCACGCGTCTCCCGGGAACTGTAAGCCGCATCCGCGTAAAGGGCACTCTCATCGCCCAATAAAAGCGTATCGCGTTCGACGCTGTCATGCACATTACCCGCAGTGACTGTCTGGCGTTGAATGAAGCCGTCCGCATCCACACCCGTATGAACCGAGTATCCATAGGTGGATTTTAGATTGCCACGGCTGTCTTTCCTGACATGCCAGCCCGCGTCCTTATCGCGCTTTGGCTGACCATCTTTACCTTTGCCCGAGCCAGATTGTGCAGCCTCAACGGGGGTGGCATCAATGATGTTGATACGCCCTTCCGTCAGAATAATGTTCTTGGCCTCAAGCTGGCGGTTGATCTCCCCCAAGAGACGCTCCCACAGATCATGTTCAACCAGTTGATTGCGGAACCGCCCCAGCGTTGACGCCTCCGGGACATCGCCGCCCAGTTCAAGGTGGCAAAATTTACGAAACAGCAGATCACGATAAAGGCATTGCGACAGCTCAACATCCGATAATCGATACCACACCCCCAACAGCAAACCGCGAAACAAGGTCAAAAGTGGATAGCTTGGACGGCCTGTTTTTGAGGCATAAATCGACGACAAAATTGGTTCGACCTTCGACCAATCCAGAACCGCTTCTGTGGCGTCAAGTGCATGAAGGGCGGGATGATCAAGCTCAGTGCTGGAAACGAAAAGTTCGGGTTGGGTGATGAATGGTTTTTGCATAACCGAAACTAACAAATATTCTTGCCTTTGGGAATCCTCAAGTTATGCTGAGGTCTCTCATTACCAAAGTTTCGGTGGATTTGGACGTTGGCAATTTGGCGCGTCACCTTCTTCGAAAATTTCCGACTTTGGGAAAGCCGCAGGACGCGATACATGTTGCTACATGCGTCCTTAACAATGTGGATGAGCTTCATACTTTTGATGAAAACCACTTAACGAGATTTGATGGCCAAATTCCACGCATGGATCACAAGAAGTTGGTAATATGTGCGCCCCCAGCCCCACCTGAAGACCCACAGGATGAAATGTTTACAGAGGGCGATGGCTAGGATGGTAAAAGACAAATCTCAACTCGAACGCTTCAAACAGACTGCCCGTAAAATCGGCGCGGATGAATCCGACGATGCCCTCGATAAAGTCATGGGCAAACTGGATTTGACAAAGAAGCCGGAACCTGAATCAATAGCCAAAGGCGAGAAGCCCAAAGAATAGGGTGGCCTCACCGCCTTAGCAGATCAGAGCGCTAAGTTAGCACTTTCTGGGAGGACGGCGTTTGAAGGGATTAACCTTCACCGTCTTCCGACCTTTCGGCTTGGTTTTGCAACCGCACTGCTTGGCCATTTGCACCACCTCCTTTCCCGAGCAAGTTGCCCGTTTTAAGTGGGCACATCCTCAGGTCTGTTGGTGTGGCGGTGAGACCGATAGGCAGTCTATTTATCAACGAAGGATTCGGCAATGGGTACGTCAAGTATAATAACGCCAACTCATACAATGCCGTGCCCCGGTTGGCATATTTTGATGAAACAACCTCGCCCTGCTCGGTCGTGCGCATTCTGCCGTCAATGGTGCCTGCCGGTTGCGCGGCAATCGCCCGCCCTGTCGGTGCGCCGCCCCGGCTTACCGACCCTCCGCGGCCATGAAAAAACGCCGGTTTGAAACCAAGCCCGTCCAATGTGCGGATGAGCCGCCGCTGGGCTTTGTCCAGTTCCCAGATCGAACAGACAAAACCACCATCTTTGTTGCTGTCGGAATAGCCCAACATTATTTCGATCCAGCCACCGTTCCTTTTCAGGCTTCGGCGCGCAAATGGCACCAGTAGCAATTCCTTGATGATTGCGGGTGCTTTGCGCAGATCGTCGATGGTTTCAAACAGCGGAACCACCGCCAGATCTATTTTCTCTGCTCCAAACCCGGCATATCTTGCAAGCAAATAAACCGCCAGCAAGTCATCGGTCGAGCGTGTCATCGACAGGATGAACGAACCCACGGCCTCAGGGTCATTGCCCTGTCCGGCACAGCCGATAACTTCCAGCAACCCCAACAATTCCGCAGACTGGGGCTCCAGCATGAGCCGGTTCACATACGGCAAGCTGGCCTGCCCAAGTTCACTGCGTAATCTGGCAGATCATTCTGGCGAGCCAAATTTGGGCGCGCCGGAATTCTTGCTCCAAATCTCGGCCAACACGTCTGTCGTGACGGTCGAATTCTGCCGAACATCCAACGAGGCCGTTCTGAACCCGAATACCTGGGCGCGCCACCGGATTGGCCGAATATAACGGGTGGCCAGAGCATCGGCGCCGATGGCAGCCAGACAGGTCTCAACTGCGCGCAAGTTCTCTACAAAATCTTTCCAATGCAGATATGCCGGTCCGCCGGACAGGCGACGGGAAATGGCGCTGATACATTGGCGAAAAACCTCGCCCGGATTGCGGTGTCGCAGTGCCGCGCCATCGCCGGAACGATCAATGATCGCGTCAAGCACAGCCTGTTCGGCGTTTGCAACGCCGGCGATCAAACTGCTTACGCTGATCCTGCCGGACGCGAGGCGCAGTGATTTGACGTAACTGTTTACTGCCGTGTCACAGCCTCGATTCAGGGCGTTTTGGGTTACCAGGGCGGTGACATTCGGGTTGCCGTCGCGGTCGCCGCCGATCCAAGTATGAAATCTAACGCAGGGGCGAACGTCGCCCGCGCAATTGTCAAAGTGCTGGCCAACGGCAGCCTGAAACTGCTCGTACAGCTGCGGAACCGCGTCGAATATACTGTCGCGGAAAAACTGCAGTCCCCACTCAATTTCATCGGTCAGGCTTGGCCGTTCGAGCCGCAGCTCACCGGTCAGCCAAAGAAGGTCGATCTCAGTTCTCAGATCGTCGACCAGTCTTTCGCGTTCGCGTGGCGTCCAGCGTCGCGATTCCAGCGTCGCCAGTGATCGATAAATCCGCCGGTGAATTTCGAGGATCGTTACGCGCTTTGCTTCGGTTGGGTGTGCGGTAAGCGTCGGGCCAACCTGCAGATTGGCGACGGCTTGCTGAAACTGATCCGGCGCCAGGGCTTTTATTTCCGCCAACGCTTGCGCAAACGTGCCTTCAACCGCGGCTTCGCCGTCAAGCGACTCAATTCTGCGCCGCTCGCGAATGGCAATGTTCTCGTCGGCAATTTTCAACAGCTGGAACCAAATATTCGTGGCCTGCAAATACGAGCTGGCCAGGTCTTCGGCAACATTCAGCGCGGGTTCTTTGGTTGCAAGAAATTCAACCACACCGGGCGCGCGTTTCTGAACCACGTCCACAAGCAATGTCAGTAATTTAGTGCGCAAACAATTGCCGTATTCCGCCGCGTCGTTCGCATCAGAAGAAATGCGCGCCCGCTCCGGCACTAATTCACGCGGTCCCTTGGCTGGCGGCCGTCGAAGAAATCACGCAGGTTGTCGATCACCCGAAATCCCATCGCCTCGCGGGTTTCCAGGGTGGCGCTGCCCAGATGCGGCAACATCACGATATTCGGGGCCGACAACAAGGCCGGGCTGATGTTGGGTTCACCTTCGAACACATCCAGACCGGCGGCGGCAATTGTTCCGGCAGTCAGCGCCGCGCCCAGCGCGCGCGGATCGACAACTTCGCCGCGCGCCGTGTTCACAAGAATCGCGCCCGGTTTCATCAGTTTCAGCCGTGTCTCGTTGATCAAATGAGTGTTTTCGGCACCGCCCGGACAATGCAGTGAAACCACATCGCTGAGGGGCAGCAAGTCTTCGATGCTGCCAACTTGGGTTGCATCGAATTTTGCCAGAATATCTTGCGGAAACTGAAACGCGTCCTGCACGACAATTTTCATGCCAAAGCCAGAATGCGCACGTCGCGCCATTTCCTGACCGATCCGGCCAAAGCCGATGATCCCAAGCGTTTTGCCCGAAACTTTGGTTCCGATCATGTGCGTGGGTCGCCATCCGGTCCATTGACCGGCGCGCAGTTCGCGCTCGCCTTCCCCAGCGCGCCGGGCCGCGATCAGCAGCAGCGTCATCGCCAGATCGGCGGTGCATTCAGACAGAACCCCGGGGGTGTTGGTAACCGCGATGTCGTGGGCGGCCGCACAGTCTATATCAATATTGCTAAACCCGACGCCATAGTTTGACATCAGCTTGGTGCGCGGTTTGCTGACATCCAGCACGCTTGCATCAATTTTGTCGGTTACGGTTGGACAAACCGCATCATAGGTCGCCAGCGCGGCGGTGATCTCGGCACCTGTCATTGGGATGTCCGCGGCGTTGAAATCTACGTCGAATAATTCGTCCAGCCGGGCTTCGACCGCTGCAGGCCAGCGACGTGTGACAAGGATCTTTGGTTTCACCGCCATCTGTGGCCCCTACATGACGTTCGCTATGGTTTCACCAATCACTGCTGGATTTTCGGCAACTGTGACGCCGGCTGCGGTCAGGATTTCGACCTTTTCGCTGGCGCTTTCGCCAAAGGCGGAAATGATCGCTCCGGCATGACCCATGGTGCGTCCCTTGGGGGCGGTCAGACCGGCAACATATGCCACCACCGGTTTCGATACATTACCACGGATATACTCGGCTGCTTCTGCTTCCTGTTGTCCGCCAATTTCGCCGATCATTGCGATGATATGGGTATCTTCGTCCGCCTCGAATTGTTCCATTACATCTTTGAAGGACGACCCGTTTATCGGATCACCGCCAATCCCGACACTGGTGGAAACGCCAATTCCGCGTTCTTTCAGTTGCGCCGCGGCCTCATATCCTAAAGTGCCCGAACGCCCCACGATGCCAACATTGCCCTGCAGGAAGATATGGCCCGGCATGATCCCAAGAAGCGCTTTGCCCGGAGAAATCGTGCCGGCGCAGTTCGGGCCGATCAAAACCATGCGCCGCGCCCTTGGATAGCGATACATATACCGCTTCACGCGGATCATATCGTGCGCCGGAATACCGTCAGTGATGCATACGCAAAAGCGAATGCCGCCATCTGCGGCCTCCATTATGCTGTCGGCGGCAAATGGTGGCGGGACAAAAACCAAACTGGCTGTTGCGCCGGTGGCTTCTACGGCGCCTTTTACCGTGTCAAATACCGGCACACCGTGGACAGTTTCGCCACCTTTACCAGGCACGACCCCGCCTACGATGTTGGTGCCGTAGTCCAGCATGTCCTTGGTATGGAATTGAGCTATGCGCCCGGTAATGCCTTGCACGATGACACGCGTGTCGCGATCCACATAAATACTCATCAGACGGCCCTCAGGTTGGAATTTCGGGCGGCGTCGCTTTTCCAGGCAGAAACCACCCGCTCCGCGGCCTCGCTAAGAGTGCTTGCCCGGATAATCGGCAGGCCACTCTTGGCAAGTATTTTTTGGCCTTCTTCGACATTGGTACCGGCAAGCCGAACGATCACCGGCACATTTACCGGATTGTCGCGCAGCGCCTGGACAACACCCTCGGCGACCCAGTCACAACGGTTGATGCCGGCGAATATGTTCACCAGTATCGCCTGCACATTGTCGTCAGACAGCACCAGACGAAACGCCTTGGCCACCCGTTCCGGAGTCGCACCGCCACCAATATCAAGGAAGTTTGCAGGCTCGCCTCCGGCCAGTTTTATGGTGTCCATCGTCGCCATGGCAAGACCGGCGCCATTCACGATGCAACCAATATTTCCCTCCAGCCCGACATATGACAGGCCACGATCCGCCGCTCTGGATTCCCGTGCGTCTTCCTGGCTTTTGTCACGTAATTCCGAGATGTTCGGATGCCGGAACAAGGCGTTGTCGTCAAAGGTCATTTTGGCATCAAGCGCCAGAATGCGTTTGTCTTCAGTCACGACCAGCGGATTGATCTCGACCATTGTCGCGTCCAGATCACGAAACGCCCGGTAGCAACCTTGCAGGGTGCGAACCATTTGTTGCGTCAGTGCAGGCTCGATGCCCAGAGCGAAGGAAATTCCGCGCGCCTGAAAGCTCTGCAAACCAACTGCGGGTTCGACTTTTGAGCGAATAATTGACTCGGGTCGTTTTTCTGAAATATCCTCGATTTCCATACCACCCTCGGACGAGGCCACGATCATTATCCGCTGGGTCGACCGGTCCAAAACCAATCCCAGGTATATTTCACGTTCAATCGGCACGGCTGCTTCCACATAGACCCGATAAATGCCTTTGCCTTCGGGACCGGTTTGAGGGGTCACCAGTTTTTTGCCGAACATGCCCTCGCAGGCGCTCTGAATTTCAGAGTCAGACTCGCACATTTTGACGCCGCCGGCCTTGCCCCGCCCGCCGGCATGAACCTGTGCTTTTACGATCCATTTCTCGCCGCCAATTTCGCGCGCCCGATAGGCCGCCTGTTCGGGGCTGTACGCAAGCGCCCCTGGCGGAACGGCGACGCCAAAGTTGCTTAGCACCTCCTTGGCCTGATATTCGTGAATGTCCATGGTTTTACCTCATGCCGCCAGAGCTGCAGAATAGTGTTGTTCCAACTGGTCACTGACCCGGTCCAGATCCAGCCCGGCGTCCATCTCGTTCATCGCCTTGGCAAACCGCGTGACAATTTCGGTTATTGCCGCCTGCGATAGCTGATTGAGTATCCCAATGCGAACCTGAACCGGCGCCGAAAGTGTGGGCCAGATGCCAAACCCTTTGGCGCGGCAGGCCTGCACAAGTTCCATTTCGCGGCCCGCCAGTGCCGTCGGCAAATTCAAGACCACAAGGCTTGTCATGTTGGAAGTCACATTGCATCCCATTGCGGTCACCGCCTCGCGCAGGGCTTGCTCGTGGAAGGCGTAATCCTTCGCCCTTTGGGCAATGCCATACTGCATGGTAATCCTCAGCGCTTCGTGGAACGCAGCGACCGCATAGCCGGAATGGGTGCGGTGGTAGGTGCCCTTGGCAACGTCTTCACCATCGACAATGCCCCAATGGCGCGCTTCCAGAATTGGATGGTGCACATAGGAATGGCAGCCCGTTTGCCTGACCATTTCGATGTATCGATCGGTAAAGCTGATCGGCGCATAGGTCAGCGGCAGGCACAGCACACCCTTTTGCGGACAGGATGCCCAGCCGACAACGCCCAGGTAATTGTCGATCGAAAAATCCTCGATCCCAAGCGAGGAAACCGCGTCGATCAGGCCCATGACGCCGTGCTTTTCACAGGCGTCAGAAAATGCCTTTACATCGTTGATGCGGCCGGAACCGGTTTCCCAATGCGCCATGAAGGCCCATTTCGGCATGTTTTCGGCAAGCGCTTTTTCAATGATGTCGCCGGTCACGGACTGCCCGTGCGGCACTTCGATCACGGTCACGCTGGCCGCTTGCGGGTTCAGCGCGTTCTCAGCCAGTTCTTCCCTGGTTGCCGCTTTCATCCGGATCGTCAACGCGTCGATGCCGCTGAACGTGCCGTTGGCGAATGTTACCACTTCATCACCCGGTAAGATCGCATTGAGCATACAGTCAAGCCCGCTGAAACCGGTACCACCGACGCCGTACGTGTAGGTGTTCTTGGTGCCAAATATTTCGCGTAGCATGATCTTGCTTTCGACCATGCCGCGAAGAACATCGGCCTGCATGTGATCCGCAAGACCGGCATTTGCGAAACTTTGCAGAACCCGCGGGTCGGTGTTGCCAGGGCCAGGCCCTGCCGCCAAGGTTTCGGGAATCTCCAGTTTCGGAAAAATATTTGGATTGCTCATTCATCCACCCTTATCATCTTTTGCCGACCAGGCATTTGTTTCGCGTCTTTGGCCTTACCACCCTTCAAAAAATTCAAACTTGCCATAATTTAGGGATTTTCTCATATCCTATGAAGCATCTGCGCAGGAACCGCAGGCCCTGTTTGAAGAGGGAGCAGAGTGATCTTCGGGTTTTGCGAATCCCCTTTTTTCGCCGCTTTCGGCGACTATTTGTTCATCTGCTGCGCCCGTTGAAACCGCCCAGTACATGGCTATTGCCATGACAAGGATAAGCCTTTCCAGTCGGTCTGGCTTTTTGATTTGGCTTTGCGCGATGCCAAATCCACGGGTCTTGAAGTCCGAGAACATAGCTTCAATACCCCATCGCATTCCATAATCGAGAACCGTGTATTGTGAAGGCTTTGCATTCATAGCGATGATCCAGGGCTCAGGGTGACCATCGTCGTGCAATACTCCGATATTCGTAAACACACCTGATCCATAAAGTTCCGCGTTTATAAGCCCTTGCGGCATCAGCTCCCGGATTTCAATGCAAGACAGCTCGCCACCTTGGTGCTGCAAAGTCAGGTTGCCCTTCAGGCGAATACGATATCCCCAACCAGCGTCCTGACACCAATGGATTAACCTTTCTGTGCCATAAAATCGATCACCCGTTAACATGACATCAGCCCCTTCAGGCATCCAATCCTGAATGCTGTCCAGTAACTCTTTTTGGAGAGAAAACCCAATATTGCCTTTTGTCTTGCGCACGCGCCAAGCCACAGGCAAGGCGCGATCACGCATGCGCACTGACAGCATCAAGACTTCATGTCCGTCATTGATATGGCTTTGATCCATCATCAAAACGATGGTCTCTCCGTTGGAGGCCAAACGGGTGAATACATCTCCAGCATAGGCCTGCATGATTTCCGCGCAATCAATGTGGGAATTGCTCAAAACACGGGAACCATACTGGTACCGATGATCTTTTGTGCCGATGTGCCGCGGTAAAGCCGCCGATAATTCCATCAAATTCGCACTTCGCACATCAAGAACGATGCTCGAAAGCAGTGTAAGGCCTTCGCAGCGGGATTTATGAAACTTTGGAAGCCGCTCTATAAAATCAGCCTTGATAGCTTCGTTTACCCCAGAAAAACCCAATGAAACAACCATACAACATCTCCAATTCTATAACAGGAGACTCCTTGAATCACAGCATGTGGACAGATGGCAAGCTTAATTCGCTAAATTGAAGGTTGGTAAGGCTGACAAGAGTGTTTGTTGCGCTGACTCGCAACATCCGTTACTCCTGCTTATGGGTATTCTTTTTGGCGGGTTTTTCCCGCCCATAAGGAGAGTAATTCAAAATAATTCTGATAATTGACTGCCTCTATGGGTAGCTATTTCCAGAAAAGAGGTTCAATTGCAAAATGTTAGACGAGACACAGCTGCAATCTCTGTGGCCTTGGGACACAGCAACCCGTTAGTGCTGTCGGCCATGTCGGAAATTTTTGATCGGGACGTGCGATTCTCTTTGGTTGCGACAACCGCAACGGCCGAGGGCTTTTTGGCGACCGCAATGCGGGTTCCGGTTCTTGTCGGCGTGATTGAATGGAGCCTTCCGGTTCTGGGCGGCCAAAAACTTATCGAGGTTTTGCGCGATCAAACTGCGGCACCGCGGTTGGTGATCTACGGCGACCAATCCGGTGACCTTCCGCGGCTTGCCATGAGCGCAGGCGCGGCTGGCTTTTCTGCCCGCAACGGTCCGGTCGACGAATTGCTGGAGACCTGTGCAACTGCTGCCGCCGGAAAAATGGTATTCCCGTACCTCGATGTTCGCGAGCTTCAGAAAGACCCGATCTTCCAGTTGACCAAACGCGAAAGAGCATTGCTTTCATCCCTGTCTGCCGGGCTCAGCAACCGACAGCTGGCGGCGGAATTTTCCATCACCACAAACACGGTGAAATTTCACCTCTCTAACCTTTACGAAAAACTCTCGGTCAAAAGCCGAACGCAGGCGGTTGCGTTCTACTATTCCTCCCGCTTATCGACGACAGCGGATGACCAAGGTTCTCACAGCAGCGGATCATGAATCCAATTCTGATTGCGCTACAATAATCTCCTTGACATGTGGTTTATTTTTCGGCGTTGCTGTTCGCCGAAATTTGACCTCCAGAAAAAGGATCTGCGACGCATGAGCTTTCACCCAATCGATCAGGCCACTGCCCGGCTAAACAGAAGCGAGCTGGCAGTACCCGGTAGTCAGCCGCAATTGTTTGAAAAAGCAGCGAAATCGGCCGCTGACGTTATCTTTCTTGACCTCGAGGATGCGGTCGCTCCGGATGTGAAAGAACAGGCCCGAAAAAACATTATCAAGGGGCTGAATGACATCGACTGGGGGTCCAAAACTGTATCGGTCAGAATCAACGGTCTTGATACTCACTACATGTATCGTGATGTTGTCGACGTGGTCGAGCAGGCTGGCGAACGGCTGGATCTGATCATGATCCCCAAGGTTGGAACTGCGGCGGATGTCTATGCAATCGACATGATGATCACCCAGATCGAGGATGCAAAAGGCTACAAGACTCGTATCGGATTCGAACATATAATTGAAACCGCGTTGGGGATGCAAAACGTCCACGAAATCGCCGCCGCCTCCAGGCGCAACGAAAGCCTCCATTTCGGGGTTGCCGACTATGCGGCCAGCACCCGTGCCCGGACCACTGTGATCGGTGGCGTTAACGAAAACTACGCGGTTCTGACCGACCCGCGCGCCGACGGATCACGTGACGTTCATTGGGGTGACATGTGGCACTATGCGATCTCTCGAATGGTGGTGGCGGCGCGCGCCAACGGTCTGCGGCCGATCGACGGGCCATTCGGCGATTTCTCTGACCCGGACGGTTACAAGGCCGCCGCTTACCGGGCCGCCGTCATCGGTTGCGAGGGCAAATGGGCGATCCACCCGAACCAGATCGCATTGGCGAATGAAGTCATGAGCCCATCTGCTGCAGACGTCGATCGCGCGCAACGAATTCTGCACGCTATGGCCGAGGCAGAAGCCGCGGGCAAAGGCGCAGTTTCGTTGGATGGCCGTCTGATCGACTACGCTTCGATTCGGCAGGCAGAAAACATGGTGGAAAAGGCCAAACAAATCGCTGCCGGCTAGGCGGGTGGTGGTTTTGCGCGGGACCGATTTGTCCGTGCATTCCCAAGCGAAACTCAGTGCAATTGCAAGACAACTAAACCAACGACCACGCAAGACCTTGCAATTTCCAACCCCAGCGGAGAAGTTCGCTGAGTGTGTTGCTGCGATCAGTTGAATCCACCGCTCATACCAGACGCTTGCGGCAGACCGCGGTGCTACGCGGCTGCACCGCAAAGCGGTCATCGAGGCAGCAGCGGCATTGCCATTGGAGCTCGAATGGCCGTCGAGTGGAGAGACCGGACCTCAAGCGAATGGACTCGGCCAGTTATTCAATAGATCGGATCGTAGCAAAATGCCGCAGCTAGAGTAATTAACCCTAATTCGGAACCACTCCGTGGAAAACGAAAGTGGCGCCGGACCGCCGATTGGAGTTTGCCGGGTGGATACGGACGACGGGAAAAGGAAGTTTGCCGAATCACCAGCAAAAACCTATCTGCACTAAGATCGTCGACATAATGTGACAACGCCATTTCAACGTGTCCGTTGTTTTGAAATGTTAAAACCATTGAATTACACTTGTTTTTCCTGCAAGGCCCGAAGTTCGCTCAGGGGAATGTGGCAGGCGATTTCGTGACCCTGCCCGGTCGTTCGCCAGGGCGGTATTTCCCGGTCACAGACGTCGCCTATGCGCCTGGAACAACGCCGCTGAAACGGGCATCCGGCGGCGGGCGGTGACAGTTCAACAATGTCTTCGGCGACCAGTTTCGGTTTCACGTCCGGGTCCGGTTCCAGTACCGCGCCCAGCAATGCCTCGGTATAGGGATGAGACGGCAGGCTGAACACTTTTTCGGATGGTCCAATTTCACAAAGGCGGCCCTGATAAAGCACGGCGACGCGGTCGGCCACGGCGCGGACAACCGACAGGTCATGGGACACAAAAATATAGGTCGTGGACCGTTCGCTTTGAAGCGCGGTCAGCAATTCCAGAACCGCGGCCTGAACCGAGACATCAAGGGCCGACGTGACTTCATCGCACAGCACCAGATCGGGTTCAGCAGCAAAGGCGCGGGCCACCGCCACCCGTTGCTTTTCGCCACCCGACAATTGGCTGGGCAGCCGTTCCAGATAGTCGCTCCGCAATCGCACCCGGGTCAGCAGTGCCTGCGTCCGGTCGCGCAATTCCTGGCCCTGAAGGCCAAAGTACAACTTTAGCGGCTGAGCCAGTATTTCAGCGACGGTGTGGCGTGGGTTCAGCGAGGAATCCGGGTTCTGAAATATCAGTTGAATACGGCGCAATGTATCTTTGGGTCGCTTGTCAACGATCTGGTCAAGACTTTCCGTTCCGGAAAATTCAATCGTGCCGTGCAATAGTCTGATAAGGCCGGAAATGGCACCCAGTATCGTCGATTTTCCACTGCCGGATTCGCCGACAAGCCCGATGGTTTCGCCCCTGGCAATTTTCACATTAATTCGGTCTGCCGTTGCCGGTGCCTTAGGCTGTTTGCTCAGGATCTGGTCAAGTATTCCGGGCCTGGCATAGCTGATCGCCACACTGTCCAGTTCGAGCATGCAATCCGATTGATCAAAAGTTTTCGAATCGGGGCGTGTGGACGGTACAACTCGTGACAACTGCCCAATTTTCTGATGGAAATGACAACGCACCAATTCGGACTCCGCCGCCGCCTCAAGTGCCGGGCGCTCGTCCCGGCAGCGTTGCTCTGCCATCGAGCAGCGATCGACGAACGCACAGCCACTTCCGGCCCCGCCTGGTCCCGGCGGACGGCCCGGCATCGAGTGTGGCACAATGGCGTCCTTAAGCCGCGGGATCGACGACAGCAAACCAAGCGCGTAAGGGTGCACCGGGCGTTTCAAGACCTGATGGGCCGTGCCGCTTAGCACGATTTCACCGGCATACATCACCACCACGCGGTCGCAGACCTGTGCGATGGCGCCCAGATCGTGACTGACATAGATCATCGCTGTTCCAGTTTCGGAGGCCAGCACGCGCAGCAGTTCGAGAACATGCGCCTGCGTGGTTACATCAAGTCCGGTAGTGGGTTCATCCAGCAACAGGACATGCGGCTCACCGGCCAGCGCCATGGCGACGGCGACCCGCTGTTGCTGGCCACCCGACAGCTCGTGCGGGTAGCGGGCCATCATTACTTCGGGCTCGGGCAGGCGCACCTGTGTCAGCACCTCAACGGCGCGGGCGTGCCACTGCTCGGGTGGCAGTCTGGTATGAAGTTTCAGCGCCTCGATTATCTGTTTGCCAATCCGCATGGTCGGGGTCAGTGACTGACCGGCATTTTGCGGGATCAGCGCCAGATCACCGCCGCGGATATTTTCAAGCTCGCTATCGTTAAGGCCGAACATATCCTGACCGCGAAACCGGCTTGCCCCGTTCAGCACCCGCAAGGGTGGCTTTAGAAACCCCATCATCGCAAGGGCCAATGTGCTCTTGCCGCAGCCAGATTCACCCACCAGACCGATGGTCTCACCGGGTTGCAGGGTCAAATCAATGTTGCGCAGGATTGGCAGGGTTTCACCAGCGCGGTTGCTAAAGCCGACGCTAAGGTCTTGCACTTCAATCAGCGGGCTTTTCATTTCCATGCTAAACCGGAGCCTTTTGCGCACGGTCAATGCCCAGCGCCTTGGCCAGGGCGTCGGCGCTCAGATTTATGCCGATAATGAGTGTGCTGAGCGCGATAACCGGGGCCAGCACCGCCCACGGCGCAAAGGCCATAAAGCTGCGCGCACCGGAAATCATCAGGCCCCAGTCGGCAGCAGGTGGCGAGACGCCAAAGCCCAGAAATGACAGTGAACTGAATGCTAGTAACATCCATGACCAGCGCATCGCGCCTTCCACCAGCAGCACATCCAGTACATTTGGCAACAGCTCTTTTCGTACAATCGTGGTTCGAGATTCACCGCGCGCCCGCGCGGCGGTGACAAAATCCAATGCCACCACATCATGGGTCGCGGCGCGCGACATGCGCACCACCGGGATACCGTAGAAAAACGCCAGCGTCGGGATCAGAACCGCATTGCCAAGGCCGACAACCGAAACGATCAGCAGCAAAAACAAGATCCACGGGATCGACAGAAAGGCATCGACCAGACGCATTACAATATTTTCCAGCCAACCGCCGATCAGACCCAACAGAACGCCCAGCATGCCGCCCCAGGCAATGGCCATCACCGTTGAGACACTCGTGACCATCAGCGCTTGCCGGCCCCCCAGCATCGTGCGCGAAAGGACATCACGACCTAGGTTGTCGGTTCCCAGCCAATGCTCCGCGGATGGACCATTCAGTATAACCTGTGCATCCATCGCCTTAAAATCATAGGGAATGATGGTCGGCGACACGATTGCCAGAACGATGTGAAAGCTGACAAATGCAAGCCCCAGTGCGCCCGAGGGTCGCGACGCCATATCCGCCAGCACATTCCGCAGCAACGTGAAAATACTGACCTGTTTGACCGAATTCACCGAACCGATGGTCATTCCTTCATCGTCCTGAGCCTTGGATTTACCACCAATGTCAGCAAATCCGCAAACAAATTGAGCCCGATGTAGACGGTGGCCAAAAGCAGGGCGATCGCCTGTACCAAGGCGAGGTCGCGATCTGATATAGCGTCAATGGTCAGGCGCCCAAGCCCCGGATAATTGAACACCACCTCGATCACCACCACGCCGCCCAGCAACCATGCGATTGTCAAAGCCACCAGATTGATGGTCGGCAACAGGGCGTTTGGCAGAACATGTCGAAAAACCATCCGCCAGTAGGGCACGCCTTTCAGGATCGCCATCTGAACATAGTCGCTGCCCATCACGTTGATCACACTGGTGCGCACCATGCGCAGGATGTGCGCGGTCATCACCAGCGCCAGAGCGGCGACAGGCAGAATGATGTCTGAAAGGAACTCGAACAGTGGTGCGTCAGGCGGCGTTGTCACAATTCCAGGAAGCCAGCCAAGCCAGACAGAAAACACCAGTATGAGCAGCGTGGCGGTGACGAATTCGGGGACAGTCATGGCGATGATCGCAAGCATGGACACCCACAGGTCTGGCGGCCGGTCCCGCCACAACCCGGCAATAACCCCAAGGAATATCGCCAGCGGCACCCCGATCAAAGTCGCGCTCAGACCAAGGATAAGCGTGTTGCGCAGGCGATTGCCGACGATATTAGAAATTGGCTTGTTGCGCTTCAGCGATATGCCAAGATCGCCTTTCAGCGCCCCCAGCGTCCATTCCGCGTACCGGGTCAGGGCGGGGCGCTCGATTCTGAAATCGTCACGGCAGTTTTGCAGGCGCTGCCCACTGGCCAGACGACCAAGATAGGCGGTGCAGGCATCCCCGGGCAGCGCCTCGACTGCGACGAAAACGATGCCGGACACAAAGACCAGCGTGAACAGTCCCGACACAATCCTTTGCAGGAATAGTCTTAACATGGTGCCCCCGTCTTCCTATCCGTCGTGAAAATCCAAACGACCTGGAATATGGCATCTACGTCAAGCCGCATTGCGCTGCGCAAATTCAGAATTCAGCTCAACCCAATAGGGCCGGTGATCAGAGCCATGCGCGGCCTGATCGACCCAGACGCGCTCGACCTTTTGCGACAAATACGGTGAAATGAAGCAGTAATCCAAGCATAAAGGGTGGCGCGGTTCACGATCGGGCGGATCAGGAAACCAACTCAAACGATCCTCCGAGCGCTCCTTGGCCACGGTCCAGCTGTCAAGGAAACTGTCCAAATGTCCGACCCGGCCAGAGCAGGGATCCGGCGTGCCGACCATCCTGTCGTATTCTTCGCAGTCGGGCATCATGTTGAAATCACCCATCACGACTGCTTCTTTCGGGATGACCGGAACCGGCTCGTCGTTATTCCAGTTGAGCGCGGCCAAATGTTTGATCTCGACCGGATCGGTCACCGCCTCGCCGCCACCGGTCCAGGAACCGCCGCTGACCGGCCCATTCCGGTAGAATTCGAGTAAATGATCAATCTGCAACAGGCGGTTGCGGACTGAGACCGCAGAAAGATGAAGGGAATAAACCATTAACGGTCCCGAAGGCGTATCAACAACGCACTCAATAGCCCCGGTATCCATAGTAAAACTGTCGGTCGTGCCCAATTTCGGTAACAAAATGTAACGCGCCATTCGAATCGGCCAGCGTGAAAGCACCATCGGGCCAAATTGGCGGCGCCGATTTAGCACGGATCCGTCGCCGTTGGCGACACTTGCATCCACATCAAACGCCGGGAAGTAGAGCCAGTAGTATTCTTTCAAATGGCTCGAAATTTTATCCGGCTGATCCGCCATTCCACTGTGTTTCCAGTGACGCTCGACTTCTTGCAGGGCGATAATGTCGGCGTCTCTTACGGTATCTGCAACCCGTCCCAGATCAACTTTATGATCCAGACCAAGACCAAACCGGATATTATAACTCACGAGTTTCATTGTGATTTTCCCGTCGAGTCGCGGAGCCTGGAGAGCTGCGAAAGTGGTTTCCATCCCAGGAAACCCCTTTCGTTCTTGCTCATCAAGTTACGTCCAAATAACGCTGGGCGCTACTCGCTGACACTCACATTGTTGTACGTCACACCATCGTCAAAAATTGCCGGCAAGCCTGAAACCCGGGCACTGGTCACCACAACCTGATTGACATGGAACGGGGTGAATGTTCCGCCTTCCTCGTACAGAAACATCTGCAGATCTTGGTACAGTGCCGTGCGTTTCCCGAGATCCAGTTCCAGACGCGCCATATCCAGTTTTTCGTCGAAAACCGCACTGTCCAGGAAACTCTCGTTCCAATTTGCGGTACTGCGAAACGCCTCGTTAAAGACCTGATCGGCGGGGCGCTGTCCCCAGCTTGTCGTGGCAGCCGGTTCTTTCATCCAGACGTCCGACCAGTATCCGTCGGCCGGCGCCTTCACCAGATTGACTTTGATGCCCGCTTCCGCAACCTGCTGCTGGTACACCTGAACCAGGTTGACCCAAAGTGCTCTCAGATCACTGGTGACAATATCAATTTCGATGCCATCAGGATAGCCAGCTTCGGCAAGTAACCGTTTTGCCTCGGCAATCTGCTGCGGGCAATCGATGTCTGCCCGGTACTGATCGCCGGACCAGACCGGATTGTCACAGACCACAACACCGCCGCCCTCGCCAAGCAACAGGTTTACCATTTCTTCACGGTCCGTCGCAATGCGCAATGCCCGGCGCACCCGTACATCATCATAGGGCGCCGTATCGGTTCTGAAAACAATCGCCGCCAGCCAATCACCGGTAGCGACCTGCTGGATTTTGAATTTTGGATTGTTGTCAAACAGAACCTTTTCCTGAGCCGAGATGTGGCGCAGCATATCAATCTGACCGCTGAGCAACGCCTGAACCCGGGCCTGCGCATCTGGGATGGAGATGATTTTGATCTCGTCAAGGTCCGGCGCACCTTCCCAATAGTTAGGATTGGCGACCAGCACTGTGGTGCCCTCCGGATCAAGGGTTTCGAGCATGAACGGACCGGTCCCGATGCCGGTTTGACCTATGGTGTCACCCGACCCCGACGGGGTCATCCGGATACGATAATCCATCATAAGGAGCGGAAAATCCGCGTGCGATGTCGACAGCGTGATTTTGACGGTCAAAGGATCAACCGCTTCGATCGTCTCCATCACCGCCAGAACTGACGCAACCGGCGAGTCAAGATCAGGGTCTTTGATCCGGTTCAGCAGATCAACGACGTCCGCTGCATCAAAGTCGGTGCCATCGTGAAATTTGACGCCTTCGCGCAGGTTGAATGTCCAGACATCAGCACTGTCATTGGCGGACCACGACACCGCAAGGTCAGGCACCGGTTCCCCGGATGGAGCAGGTCGGACCAGCCGGTTCATTATCTTTTCGGTGACCTGCCAGAACCGGTTCGGGTGAAGCGGGTCAGCATTTTCCGTCCCACCCCAGCCCAGATCATGCGCTGTAAGGAAAGTTCCCTCAGCTTGGGCCAAAGATATCGGCAGCACCGAAAGTGCGGTCGACAGAAGGACTGCATTTAGAATTTTCATTGATCATCTCCCAAAAAAAATTTCAAAATACCGTGTACCGCTCGACGTGATAATCAAACAGACGCGGCAGATAGAACAGCCCGGCCATCCATGCGATAACCGCGATCACATGAAAAGACAGCACCCAAGGGTAGGCCAATTTCAGGAACGAGTGTGGCGCGCGTTTCTAGGCATCACTAAAGCTGCCTTTTTACTGAGTTCAGTATGCTTCCAACTTGGCCTTTTGTCGAGGCCCAGATTTTTACTACATGACGAGCCTAATATCACCTTTCGGATATGCCTGTCCCGGTAGAATATTCATGCCCAAATCCGCCGACGATGCATTTTTAGAAGCGATTGGTCTGGATCCAGAATCCAGCGCTTTGCTGCATGTGCAGATTTACGATAAACTGCGAAAACTCATTATTTCAGGAACACTGTCTTCGGGTACGCGGCTGCCGTCCACCCGGGTTCTGACGACTGAACTTGGTGTTTCAAGAGCGACTGTGCGGCACGCTTTTGACCGGCTCATAGCAGAGGGGTATTTGTTCTGCCAACGCGGCTCGGGCACCCGTGTCGCTTTGGAAATCAAAGACGCTTTGGCATTGCCAATGTCGGTCAAGGTAATTGCTGGAACCGCAAAATCCGATTCACCCGCAGCGCTTTTCAGACGCGGCGACAGGATCGCGGGGGCGACCGCGGTCCGGGGTTACAGCCACGCGCGGCCGTTTGTCAGCAGCAACCCGGGTTTGGATCAGTTTCCATATAAATCCTGGGCGCGAGTTCTGGCCCGCCAATGGCACCGGTATGATGACGGAACAATGGGCTACGGTGATCTGGGCGGATATCAGCCATTTCGGGAAGTGATCGCCAACTATCTGGCGACCGCACGCGGGATCACTTGTTCCTGGGAACAGGTAATTATTGTTGCGGGGGCGCAGCAGGCATTTGGCCTGATTGTCAATCGGCATTGAATGTTGACCCCCTATCTGCGCCCAAAAATGACCCCCCTTTTGTGCTGAGCTGGCCCGCCGCTGCGTAGTCTCCATATAACGCAGCGGCGGCGGGCCAGCGTGGTTTCGGTTAAGGATCAGGCTCGGTTTTTGAAACGCCAGCTTTCGTTTCCAGTTTCGACGATGTCACAGTGATGCGTGAGGCGGTCGAGCAGTGCGGTGGTCATTTTCGCATCACCGAAGACGCTCGGCCATTCGCCAAAGGCGAGGTTGGTTGTGACGATGATTGAGGTGCGCTCATAGAGTTTGCTGATCAGATGGAACAGAAGCTGTCCACCGGTCTGGGCGAAGGGCAGATAGCCCAACTCGTCCAGGATCAGGAAGTCGAGGCGAGAGATCAGATCTGCCGTTCGTCCCTGCCGTTCTGCACGGGCTTCGGTATCCAGTTTGTTCACCAGATCGACGCCATTGAAGAACCGCCCGCGACGGCCGTTTCGGATGCAGGCGCGGGCAATACTGACGGCGAGGTGGGTTTTGCCGGTTCCGGTTCCGCCGATCAGCACCAGGTTGCGCTGGTGATCCAGGAAGTCTCCCGCAGCCAGATCACGGATCAGAGTCTCGTTGATCTCGGTCGCCTCGAAGTCGAACTCTTCCAGTTCCTTGGCCAGCGGCAGTTTGGCAATTGTCATCTGATATTTGATGGAGCGCGCCTGCTTCTCGCTGATCTCGGCATTCAGCAGATCCCCAATGATCTGTTGCGGTTCATGCCGGCGCTTGACGGCTGTCGTTATGATCTCATCGTAGGAGGCCTTCATTCCGTAGAGCATCAGCTTTCCCATCGCGTCGAGCAGGTCTGAGCGTTCCATCTGTTTTTCTCCTCAAGCTGTCATATCGGTCGCAATCGGCGGCAGGCTCGCAGTTCAGCCGCAGCGCATCCGGGGTTGTGATTGTCAGGGGCGGCGGCGGTTCCCGGTGCCGAGCCAGAATGTTCAGGACAACTCCTGCGGAATGAACATTGTGCGACAGTGCCTCAGAACAGGCGGCTTCGACGGCCTCCAGACCATCGGTCAGGATGGCACCTAATACCAACGGCCCCCAGATTTGACTCAAGGGGATTCCCACGAGCGGCGTGATCTGATTCAGTGGCATCAAGGCAAGGGAGGCTTTGATAGCAGTAAGGATTACGCGAAAAGACAAGTCCGCAGGCGAGCTTCGCCAGGAAGCGGCGCGGTGCCGGGATGGGAAAGCGGCGCGACGGATGTTGGCGATTGCCCTGGTTCTGGATGGGGTTGACCGCAAGACGGCGGCAGAAAACTGCGGCATGGATCGGCAGACGTTGCGGGATTGGGCCCACCGTTACAATGCGGAGGGCGTGTCGGGCCTGTTCAACCGTCGCCCGCCGGATCCACCCTGTCTGCTGAGCGCGGCACAGAAGGAGGAGTTGGCGGAAATGGTTCGGGCGGGTCCCGACCCCGAAACCGATGGGGTTGTACGCTGGCGGCGCATTGATCTGAAACGCAAGATCGAAGAGCGCTTCGGCGTCACCATGCATGAGCGAACTGTTGGCAAACAATTGGCAAGCCTGGGCTTTCGGCGTCTGTCGGTGCGCCCGCAGCATCCGAAATCCGACCCGGATGCACAGGAGGCTTTTAAAAAAACTTCGCCGCAGAGGTAGAAGCAGCCTTGCCGGAAACAGCCCGCAGCAAGCCCCTGGAGATATGGTTTCAGGATGAAGCGCGGGTTGGCCAGCAGGGCACGCTCACCCGTATCTGGGCCGAGCGTGGAACACGCCCCCGTGCCCCGCGCGACACCCGCTATATCTGGAGCTACATTTTCGGCGCCGTCTGCCCGGAACGGGCTGAAGCGGCCGCTCTGATCATGCCACATGCCGACACACAGGCCATGAGCGCGCATCTCGCCGAGATCGCTAAAACTGTCGCATCGGGCGCACATGCCCTTCTCATTCTGGATGGCGCTGGCTGGCACGGTTCGGCAGAGCTGGAGGTACCCGACAACATCACCCTGCTCAAACTCCCGCCCTATTCCCCTGAACTCAACCCGATGGAAAATGTGTGGGCTTATCTGCGTGCCAACAAGCTCGCCATATCCGTCTTCGACAATTATGAGCAGATCGTCGACAGGTGTTGCGAAGCATGGAACTTCTTTGCAAACGACAAAACCGCAATCACGTCAATCACTACCAGACAATTGGCCAAAACGGTCAACGACTAGGGCCGTTGGTATAAGTGTCTGATTCAAAACTCTACGGATGATTACAATGCCTTGCAATTTTACGCGTGAGGGTTCTGATATGTGCAACGAGTATCCATGCCTGTGAACTTGCGATGGATTTTTCCCAATCTTTGGCCAATCGCCGGCAGCGGTTGAGCCATGCGAAGGTGCGCTCGACGACCCATCTTCTGGGAATGACTTCGAAGCCTTCCGCAGCGTCGAAGCGCTTGACGATCTGGATTGTCCAGTCACCGATGCCTTCAAGAGCGTCGCGCAGCTTTGGTCCGGCATAACCGCCATCCGCAAAGATATGGCGCAAGTTTGGATGGGAATACCGGATGGATTTCAACACTTCCGGTGCGCCATCACGGTCTTGAATACCGGCGCTATGCACGACCAACCCGTGCCTATCCGGTTGTCACCCACACCCACTATATGTATGGCGTGGCGTCGAGTGGCCCGGGAGGGGGACAAAGCGGGGATGGATGTCTCGCAGCGTGAAGACCTTTCGTTTCCGCGGTCGCTTCCTGAGTTCCAGCGACTTTTCCCGGATGGCACGGCCTGTGCCGCCTAAATTGCAGGCGATGTCACCGCTCCCACTTACGCCCAGCTTTACTCGGGCGATTGGGAGCACCCTAGATGTAGTGGGTGTGGGTGACAACCGGATAGGCATGGACCAACCCAACCATAAACCCGAGCGTGTCGGTGACAATGTGGCGCTTGCGGCCCTTGGTTTTCTTGCCCGCGTCATAGCCCGAAATGCCACCGCTTTCCGTTGTTTTTATGGTCTGGCTATCAATGACACCAGCGGTGGGGCCGGGCTTCTTGCCATGAAACTCGCGCGCCGTCGCCACCAGAAAATGGCTGATCACTTCAAAGATGCCATCGTTGCGCCAGCCATAGAAATAGTAGCGCACGGTGGACACTGGCGGGAAATCATTGGGCAGCATACGCCACGCACACCCGGCGCTGGCGATGTACAAAATGGCATCCAGAACATCGCGCATCCCGTGCTGCGCGGACGACCAGTTGTTTTAGGCGGCGGCAGGAATGGCGCGATCAAACCCCATTCCTGATCAGTTAAATCGCTTGCATAGCGTCCCGAATGCCGTTCATATCGGGCGCGAGTGGTTTCCGTCCAGGCCATTGTGATCTCCCTCGAATCTTATCAATCCGATTGAATCACAACTCGCTGAAATCACTCAATTAGTTTTGGATCAGACACTAAGATATCCACCATCTGGCGATCACCGCCGGGTTGGCGTTCCAGCTTGCGCTGGACCCGTCGGATTGCCGCAGGCAAATCCCATTCCCTGAACGGCGCGCCATTGCGCAAAGCGCCCGGCTTGCGCGCAAGAACGGGTAAATAATGCAGGGGATCATAGATGGTTTTACCGCGTCCGAAGGCGCGTATGGTTGCCAACAATGCGGCCCTCCTGCCAGCATTCCAGCCGGCCAGCGTAGGCCCGAATATCCACCGGTCGGCCAACTGCGCGGGCATCGACCGAGTAGCGGTTGTTGTCGAAGCGGATCAGGCAGGTTTTGGAGACAGCGGCCGGAACAGCATGGAATCCATCAAACGGGCCAACATAGGGCACAAGGCTCGCGCGCTCTTTTTCGAACACTTCTCAGATTGTTTTGTCGCGCATGTCCGGATGCGTGTTGGCCCGGCTATATGCCAGGCAACGATCCTCCAGCCAGGCGTTCAGCTCAGCGTAGGATTTAAACTTTGGTCGCGGCACAAAGAATCTTCGCCGGAGTACGCCGACCTGGTTCTCCACCTGACCCTTCTCCCAACCTGAAGCAGGCGTGCAGACAACAGGATCAACCAGATAATGCCCGCACATCTGTTGGAACCGGCGATTGTAGGTCCGCTCCTTGCCAACAAGAATCGCGTCCACCGCCGTCTTCATATTGTCATAGATACCCCGCGCACAGGCCCCGCCGAAAAAGGCGAACGCTTTATCATGGGCGTCAAACACCATCTCCTGCGTCTCGCGCGGATAGGCCCGAACAAACGGCATCCGGCTGTGGCAGAGGCGAACATGCGCCACCTTGACGGTCGTGGTCGCGCCATCAATCAGGACAACTTCCTGGCTCCAGTCGAACTGATACGCCTCACCGGGATCAAAGCTCAGCGGAACATAAGCATCAGCGGATGCGGCCCGCGTCGCCTTCGACCAACTGGCCGCATAGCGCCGTACCGCATCATAGCTGCCGTCGTATCCTTGGTTGCGCAGTTCTTCATATACCCGGACAAGCGTCAGGCGTTCGCGCCTAGAATGCCGAGTATTGTCGGCCAGCATATCATCCAATTGAGAACGCCAGGGATCGATCTTCGGACGCGGCTGGGTGGAACGGTCATAGCTGAACTCCGTCGCACCAGAACGTATCACCTTGCGCACTGTGTTCCGTGAAACCCGAAGCTCCCGGCATATCTGCTTGATCGACTTCCCCTGAATGAAATGCGCGCGCCTGATCTTTGCAATCGTCTCCACAACCAACATCCCCAACTCGCTCCCTCAAATCTTTGAAGGAGCATCTGTACAGAACTATCAGGGGGGTCACTTTTGGACGCCGATTACCCCAATAATGGGGTCAACTTTGCATCCTATCCACATGATCGCCAATATGCTGCTTGATCCGGGTGACTCTGTATGGGTTGAAGAGCCCGGATACGGTGGGGCTAGCGGCGCTTTTGTGGCTGGGGGATTGAATTTGGTCCCGGTTCCCGTCGATGAATACGGCCTGAACGTGGAAGCAGGCCAGGCTCTGGGGCCGAATGCCCGGCTCGCAAATAACCCCTTCACAACAGCTTCCGCTCGGCATGGTCATGCCGGTTGCACGCCGTCTGGAAGTTCTCGATCGGGCTCGGCGCACGGGCGCATGGGTAATCGAGGATGATTACGATAGCGAATTTCGTTACACCGGTCGACCGTTGTCGGCCTTGCAAGGGCTCGATCAGCATGGGCGCACGATCTATGTCGGAACTTTCAGCAAAGTCCTTTTCCCGGCGCTGCGGCTTGGCTATCTTGTGGTCCCGCCAGGCCTGTCGGAACCGTTTACCTCGGCCAACGGCATCATACTGAAGGGGCCGCCGACCCATTTACAGGCCGCCGTGGCGGAATTCATGACCGAGGGTCATTTTGCGCGGCATATTCGCCGGATGCGAAAGATATATAAAGAACGCCAACAGGTTTTGCTTGAGACAGTGCAATCAAAGCTGGACGGGATGCTTACGGCTACACCAAGTGATTCCGGGATACAGGTGATCGGCTGGTTGCCCGATGGCGTCGACGATGTCGCTGTGTCCACCGCCGCCGCCGCGCGTGGGTTCGAAATTACTCCGTTGTCCAGTTGCTACCAGGGCAAGGCGCCATGCGGCGGGCTTGCTGGGATTTGCGAGTTCTCCACCGGATAAGCTTCGCAAAGGCATTGATGCACTTGCGTCTGCAATCCGTGAAGTCGTGGAGACATAATAATCCCCAGAGATTCGCGCTCTTTGTCTGACTTAGTGTCTGATTCAAAACTCTACGCATGATTACAATGCCTTGCAATTTTACGCGTGAGGGTTCTGATATGTGCAACGAGTATCCATGCCTGTGAACTTGCGATGGATTTTTCCCAATCTTTGGCCAATCGCCGGCAGCGGTTGAGCCATGCGAAGGTGCGCTCGACGACCCATCTTCTGGGAATGACTTCGAAGCCTTCCGCAGTGTCGAAGCGCTTGACGATCTGGATTGTCCAGTCACCGATGCCTTCAAGAGCGTCGCGCAGCTTTGGTCCGGCATAACCGCCATCCGCAAAGATATGGCGCAAGTTTGGATGGGAATACCGGATGGATTTCAACACTTCCGGGCGCCATCACGGTCTTGAATACCGGCGCTATGCACGACCAACCCAACCATAAACCCGAGCGTGTCGGTGACAATGTGGCGCTTGCGGCCCTTGGTTTTCTTGCCCGCGTCATAGCCCGAAATGCCACCGCTTTCCGTTGTTTTTATGGTCTGGCTATCAATGACACCAGCGGTGGGGCCGGGCTTCTTGCCATGAAACTCGCGCGCCGTCGCCACCAGAAAATGGCTGATCACTTCAAAGATGCCATCGTTGCGCCAGCCATAGAAATAGTAGCGCACGGTGGACACTGGCGGGAAATCATTGGGCAGCATACGCCACGCACACCCGGCGCTGGCGATGTACAAAATGGCATCCAGAACATCGCGCATCGCCGTGCTGCGCGGACGACCAGTTGTTTTAGGCGGCGGCAGGAATGGCGCGATCAAACCCCATTCCTGATCAGTTAAATCGCTTGCATAGCGTCCCGAATGCCGTTCATATCGGGCGCGAGTGGTTTCCGTCCAGGCCATTGTGATCTCCCTCGAATCTTATCAATCCGATTGAATCACAACTCGCTGAAATCACTCAATTAGTTTTGGATCAGACACTTAGACGTGATGCCGCATCTGTTGGTTCTTATGTGCAATTAACTGCGAAAATCGGTTCCCACCTTTCGTAACTTGCTATCGTCCGACCCCTCCTGCATTTTGCTCGGACCAAGCAGAACAGACAACGGCAGGCCAAATTCTTCTGGAAATAAGTTGATTGATTCAGCCGCTGCCGGCCACCTGGCATCACCGCAAACATCACAAAGTCACCCGGTCCCTGCGCTGGACGATTTCAGCGGCCCAGTGGCGCAAACCTTCTGCCACCGGGTTGGATGGTGAAAATACCAGATGATAACCCCGACCGGTTCGAATGCGCATCCCATCCAAAGCCACAAGCCAGTTGTTGGACAAGTGGGAATCCGTCAGGCCGTCCCAGGCCAGCGCAATGCCTTTGCCTTCCATCGCAGCCAGTAGCGCCAGGGCATAATTATTGAATATATACTGATCTTTTGAGAACACGAATTCGCCGCCAAAATAGGTGAACCAGCTTTGCCAGTCCATCCAGCCCATTTCTCCCCGGTCCTGCACAAGTAACGGCAAATCCTGAATCGACTGCAAGGTCAGATTTGGGCCAGTCAAGTTGTGGTGTGATGCAAATCCCGGAGAGCAGGCAGCAAATACGACTTCATCAAATAGCAGGTGAGACTCTTTATTCTTCCAGTCCCCGCGGCCAAACAAGATTTCAATGTCGCTGTTCTGGGAGCTTTGATCAGCAAGTGTGTCGGTCGTGGACAGATGGATTTCATAGCCCGGCAAATGTGCCATCAGGCTGGAACGGCGCGACAAAAACCACAGGTGGGCAAAGCCCTGTGTGCAAAGGATTGTCAGAATATTGGCCGCAACAGTTTTATCAAGATTCTCTATCGCTAGTCGGATGTGACCAAGTCCAAGTTTGGTCGCTTCGAAAAACTGTTCGACTTCCGGCGTTAATGATACTTTGTTGTGGCGCCGATCGAACAAAACAACGCCCAACTGTTCTTCCAGATTGGCAATGAACCTGCTCACCGAAGGCTGAGCCATGCCCAAGGTTTTGGCTGCCCGGGTGAAGCTGTTCACGCGCGCGGCCTCCTCGAATACCGGAAGGGCGTTCAGCAATGGTAGAATCCTTCGAGTATTAGACATATAATAAATGTATTACCCCCGTATATTTATTCAAGCTTTAAAAAGCGTAATCGAGTCCTAATAGAATGGGCAAGCAATGTGGGATTGGAACGGTGTAATGGCGACGGACAATAACCAACGTTTTGATTTCATGAATCCGGATGTTCCAGCCGGTCTGCCGCATTTTGACATGCCGCTGATCCGCGCGACGCCGGATAATTTCGCGCCCTACGGAACCATTGTTACTGACTTCATGAACCACCCAGTGCCGATCACCCAGTGGCCACACAGCGGCTGGCGCCCGGTGGATGCAGGAACCGGCGACGAGGGCGGCTATATGGATGGGTTTTTTGAATTCTGGTGGGAAGGCGACATGTTGTTTGGCGAAAACAAAGCCGTCAACGACAAGTATATTCTGGGGTGGTCCACGAACCCGGAAGCCGCGCGCACTGACAATCCGAACCCCGATCGCAGCAAACGGCGGATTTGGCACGCCAATCACCATCCGGATGGCGGCCAGCTATTCTACCCGCTGGACAACCGACCGTTCGTCGCAGCACTTGCTTGTACGGGCGATGACATGAAGCCCGAGGACTGGATTGCCTTTTATTGCGATGGCAGTTTTGGCGTATGCCTGGACGCCGGTATCTGGCACGAAGCCATCACGCCATTGTCACCAATGGCCCGGTTTTATGACAAACAGGGGCGGTTCATGCCCGGGTGGCGGCTGATTTTCCGAGGGAATTCGGCGTTCTGTTGTCTATCCCGCTAGACCTGGGCAAGATTCAAGATGGCTAAGCCACTGATTGTCAAAGCAGGGACCGAAACACCAGATCCGGCCGCCGGAATGTCTTATCCCATTCCCAAATGCCTGAACGCATTGCGCGCCCATGCCCGCATTCTGATCACCGAGGACGAGGACGAACAATCATTGATCGCTGCCGCCAACGGTGCGACGGTGTTGATGATCACCTACGGCAACGTCAGCGAAGCCGTGATCAAATCCGGAATGCCAACGCTGAAAGCTGTGATCAAGATGGGCACCGGTATCGATTCAATCGATTTTGCGGCAGCAAGAGCGCATAATGTAAGCATCACAAACTGCCCGGGATATGGAAAATACGCAGTGGCGGAACACGCATTCATGCTGATGATGAATTGCCTGAAAAAGTTCATCATGATGCACAATGCAGTGCAGAAATCCGGCTGGCTGGGCGCCACGGAAGAAACCAAAGGCGAAGAACTTTTCGCTAAGCGGTGGGGCTGATCGGTATTGGCCATATCAATTCCAGCGTTGCCAGGATGTGTCAGGGGTTTGTGATGGTGGTTCAGGCCTATGACCCGGGCACAGATATTGGCGCGATGGACGCCAAGGGCGTGCTGAAAATTGACGATCTTAACACGCTGGCAGAGACATCCGATGTTGTGATGATCTGCGTGCCGCTCAATCCCGACACTCACCATATCATTGACGCAGGTTTTCTGGGCCGCATGAAACGGTCTGCATTTGTGATCAATATCGGACGGGGGGCGACGATTGACGAGGCGGCGCTGCTGGACGCGCTGGAAAGCAGGCAAATCGTCGGCTGTGGTCTGGATGTCTTTTCGCAGGAGCCGCTAAACGGGGTCGACCACACGTTGCGAGCGCTGTTGTCGATGGAAAATGTGGTTATTTCGCCGCATCTGGCCGCCTGGACAGTCGAAACATGGGACAGGTTGCAGGACGAACTGACAGCGCATGTTCTGGACGTGTTGGCGGGGCGGCCCTTGACAATACGATCGCGTGACCCGCGATTGGCAAACCAATCTGGATGCGTCTATCGGGATGTGTAATGTCGAAAACTTGAGCCGGAAAAAGGCATTGAGAGTGAAGCACAACTTGCAAAGCAACTGGCGGGGCGAACGGCGATGATCAAAGAATTTGAATTCCCTACAGGCTGTCATCTGCTGGCCGGGTGGCAAGCCAATGACCCGAAGGCGATCAGCCGGCTGAAAGAAATCTTTGATGCCTGTATTGCCGGCAACCATGACAAGAATTTTTCGCAACCCTCCCCGCCGGATGCCGTGAACATAGGGGGGTCATTGAATTTGATGACCCTGACCATAATGCACGATCTTTACGGACATGAATCGGCCGAATTTTATAAAGGTGATCCGGAACGCTACGTCCGTACAACATTGTTGTCACGGCGCCTGCTGGGCATGAATAAATTGTATCTGAGCTGGCCGGTTTACGGATTCACCGCCGAGGCCATGGGCCAGGAAATGATGTACCCGGACAAGTTTCCGCCCGGGGCCGACCCCGAAAAAATGCTGCTGACGCGGGACAATTGGCAGGACATGCCAACCCCGGATTTTGACAGTGGCATTCCCAAGATCATCATCGACATGCTCGACTTTTACCGGCGGCTTACCGGGCTGGAACCGATACTTCATCTGAGTGCTGCCTATAGCCTTGCCGCCGATACATTTGGTCAGGAACCGCTGCTTGCGGCGTTGATCCACGAACCTGATTTCGCCAATGAGTTGCTTGATCAATTGACGGACAAAGTTATTCAGCCCTGGATTGATTATTTCTTCAAACGTTTCCCCAACGGTTGGATGGAATTGTCCGACGCATCCGGATCGCCGTTTTTCATTGGACCGAAAAATTGCAGAGACATGGCCATACGATCTTCGCTTCGACTGGTTGACGAAAATCCCTGGGGCCGCCGGGTCTATGACGCGAATCTTCGCGGCGATTATGTTACTTTGGCGGAGAAAAAAGACCGCAGATCAAGGCGACGCAGCGCCAATGATATCAATCCCGCCGCTGTGTCACTGCAAGAGTTGACAGACTTAAAACACAGCATTTGCCCCGACTTCATCATTCGGCTTGATGACGATCAAGTGCCGATGTCTTTTTATGAAGAACAGGCGATTGAGCGTATTGTTCCTTTGGTGGCGGGCATCGGGGCTTCGCAAATTGATCGCAACAGTATCAGCGATATGGATGCCAAGCGAATAAGTATCAAAGCCGTGTCCGTGGAATATGTAGCAGCCATCAAAAAGGTGGCGGCGGCTATTTCAGAAAATGGTTATAACAGCAGAATTCCGCCCTGGCCGGGCTCCGTTTATTTCGAAGATATCAGTTCGGAGACGAATTTTGAGCTGGTGGAAATTATCGTTAAAACAGCCCTGGAAAATGGCGCGTTGGGAATCCCAGCAGAACGCGGCTTTGTTGCAAACATTTTTTAGCGGCTGTCGATCGTCGGTTGATCGGACCCACATATCCAGCGAGGGCTATGAACTGTGCGAATCCAATGACTTTCGAGCCGAATGGACTTGTCGCAATCTATATTGAATGTAATTGTCCGTCGGCCGAAGTTTCGGGTCCAAATGCCACCCGATATACGGTAACTGTCAGATCAGGTCGGAACCACTACATTTGAACCAGGCGACCGTCCTTGAATGAACCACTCGGCCACCTCAAGGTTGATGAACCAGCCCGCGGCCATCAGCAGTGCACACGCAATTCCGTCCGGCTCGCCTGCGATCAGGACCCAAGGCATGATCGTGAAGGCTTGCGTCCCGGCGCCAACAGCAATGGCATAGCCGCGCATCATCCAGGCCTGATGGCGGGCACTGTCGCGCCGCAGGATCGCCGCCAGTCCCAGAATAATCGACAACATCATGCCAAATCCAAAGACCAGCCGGAAAACGTACAGTAGCTGTCCGTCATTCGCGGGCAGCTGGGAGAACTGGCTCATCCACAGGCCCGACGCGGCGCCACCAGGCCCGCCGGGATCAGTATCCGCCCGGCCGCGCGGTGCCACCTGGGGCGCCGCCGCCTTAAGCCCGGATGGAACTGAAAGGCCCCCAGAATGCAGTAGATCGTGACGCTGATAATGTGCGTCACCACCGGCACCGGTGACGCAAAGAAGCGCGCATTCTCCGGGGTGATTTCCACGCCACTGGCGAGATCGGTCAAGCGGCCGGCGCCGAACGAGATCGGGATCAAACTGAGCGTGATCAATCCGGCGGGCACGAGCCAATCGGGTCTTTTTGTCTTTGGCATGGTGGAAGTCCTCATTTACAGCGGTCAGGCAAAAACTTGCCGAAGTCGGCGAAAGCTGCGGTCCTTGGCATTCGCCATTACTTTTGATCCAAGCACCCCCTACGCCATGAAACCGGCACCCGTTCCATTCGCGCAGCCGATCTTGCGTCCGGCAGTGCAGCCTCAGTCGCCGGGGAATAGCAGCAAACTGCTCCGTGTCGCGTTGAGCCGCATGGGAAGCGCCGCCTGGTACTCGGTCGAGTTGTACCAGGTCTTGGCTGCCTCTTTGTTTGGGAACTCGATGACGACCCCTGAGAACGCGTTCCACTCGCCATCGAGCTTCTCGATATCGCCGCTCGCCAAGAATTTGCCGCCATGAGCTGCGACCGTCGGGGTGGCGGATTCCGAATACTTGCTCATCAGATCGGAATCCATCAGCTCGGCAAGGCTGGCGATTACGTATGCAGTCATGACTCTTCCTCATATTTGGATGTGCTGAAATTGGGGTCAGCAAAAGACGTGGGGTGTCTGCGTGCAATGCGCAATCAACGTGCAGCGAGCCAGCACGTCGCGTCACGCGCTGGCCCAGATTATTTGGCTGCCTTCGTCTGCGGGCACGCGCCGTTTTCTAGCACGGCTGCTCGCAGGGTTGGGCACTGATGATGGCTCCGGTCAGGGGCAGGCGCCGCGCCGGTTTCCTCTCGGCCGGCGACCCTCCGGGTGTGGCCGCGGCGACAGGGATCATCTCATCCACCACCGAAGGGATCTCGTTTCGGTGCAGGCCGATGTCCTTGAGTATGTGGTCGCTGAGGGCGCTCAACTCGCGAACCGCGGCGCGCCGCTCCCGAACCGCGGCGCGGCGTCTGTGCCGGGTGTTCAGAGACTGGCCCAGGCGCGAGACCCACCTCTCCAGGGCCTGCGCCGAGGCGCCACCGCCGATGTCGGCCAAGACGCGCCAGGCGAGCGCTGGGCCATTTCGATGTGCCTTCGAAAGGCCTGCGGGGGTCGAACCGGTGTCTGGGGCGACCGGGATCATCTCATGGACCACCGAACGGATATCGCCTCGGTGCAGGCCGAGGTCCTTGAGTATGTGGTCGTTGAGGGCGCTCAAATCCCGAACCGCGGCGCGGCGTCTGCGCCGGGTCGATTGGCCTGCGTTGGTCGAACCGGTGCCTGGGGCGATCTCGATGCCGCCAGCTCGGGCAATCGCGTTGAACCAGATATTCATGATAGATTCTCCTTATCCATAAAACGCCGGTTGATTGGCTTAAACCCGCGTCGTTGAGTTCGTGTTGCATTGGAAATAGCCATGTCTGCTCTTGACGACAAACGATGAATTTTATACTATGAACAAAAAAAATTCATCCATAGGAGAGCATCAATGGCACGCCGTTTGCCGCCCCTGAACGCGCTCCGCGCCTTCGAGGCCGGGGCGCGGCATCTGTCTTTCACAAGGGCGGGGGAGGAGTTGCATGTGACCCAGGCGGCCGTCAGCCACTCGGTGAAGGTGTTGGAAGAGAACCTTGGCGTATCCCTGTTCCGGCGCATGACCCGCAAGCTGGCGCTGACCGAAGAGGGCCGGGCGCTGATGAACGTGGCCGGCGAGGCGCTCGACGCCATTGCCGGGGAGGCGGCGCGCCTGCGCGACAGGCCCGGTGGCCGCACGTTGTCGCTCAGCCTGACCCCATCCTTCGGCGTCAAGTGGCTGGCACAGCGTTTGGGCCGGTTCTGGGCGGCGCACCCGGACATCGACCTGCGCCTGCACCATTCCATTCATCTGGTCGATTTCGCGCGCGACGAGGTGGATGCGGCGGTGCGCTGGGGCGGTGGCGCCTGGCCGGGAGTGGAGGCGGTCTATCTGATGCGCGTCGGCCTGGTCCCTGTGTGCAGTCCGGCGCTGCTCGAAGGCGCCCATCCGCTCTGCGCGCCCGCTGACTTGCGCCATCACACCCTGTTGCACCATGACGATTTCGTGGAATGGACGCAGTGGCTGGCCGTCGCCGGCGCCCACGACGTCGAGGCCCGGCGCGGCCCGGTCATCGACGATCCCAGCGTCCTGCATCAGGCCGCCATCGACGGCCAGGGGGTGGCGCTGGAATCGGATACTCTGATCCGCGCCGACCTGGAGGCCGGGAGTCTGGTCAAGCCCTTCGACGTCGACCTGGACCGCGACAACGCCTATTACCTGGTCGCCCCGCCACGCGCATTCGAACGGCCCAACGTCCAGGCCTTCCGCGACTTCCTGTTGGCCGAGCTGACGACCGAGACGGGCGGAGCACCGGGCGCGAACCGGCCGGGTGCCAGGTAGCGAGCGGGGCGTTTAGGCCGGTCGGGTGGATGGTGCATTGGCAGCAACCGTGCGGTTTGCTCGAATGTACTTTTTGGCCAGACCGACTGACCCAGGTCGCCGTCTTCGAATGAACCATTCCGCCACGGCAAGGTTGATGAGCCAGCCCGCGAGCATGAGCAGAGCTTTTGCGATCTCGCCCGGCATCCCTGCGATCAGGATCCACGGCATAATGGTAAAAGCCTGGGTCCCGGCGGCAATAGCAATGGCATAGCCGCGCATCATCCAGGCCTGATGGCGGGCAATGTCGCGCCGCAGGATGGCCGCCAAGCCCAACAATATCGACAAGATCATGCCAGTTCCAAAGATCAGCTGCAAAACGTACAGCAGCTCTCCGTCATGGGCGGGCAGTTGATAGAAATGGCTCATCCACAGGCCAGTGGCTGCGGCCACCAGCCCGCCGGGATCAGTATCCGCCCGGCGGTGCGGTGCCACTTGGGGCGGCGTCGCCTTAAGCCGGGGTGGAACTGAAACGCTCCCAGAATGCAATAGATCGTGACGCTGATAATGTGCGTCACCACCGGCACCGGTGACGCAAAGAAGCGCGCGTTTTCCGGGGTGATTTCCGCGCCGCCGGCGAGATCCGTCAAGCGGACGCCGCCCGCCGCGACCGGGATCAAACTGAGCGCAATCAATCCGGCGGGCACGAGCCAATCGGGTGAGAACGCCGGAGCAATAATCCCTCACTGAAGCGGCCGGAGAGTCTGGTTGCGCCGGAGCAAAATTCCGTCAGCGATAGCCCTTTGCATTTTGGAGCGAAGGGTGGGGGATGAAGCGAGTGGAACTGTATGGGCGGGTTCGCCACGCGGTAATGATTGAGGGTCTGAGCCAACGCGAAGCGGCTCGTTGTTTTGGGATCGACCCGCGCACGGTCAGGAAGATGTTGAGCTATTCGGTGCCACCGGGTTATGTCCGGACGCGGCCTCCGGTCCGCCCGAAGCTCGATCCGTTCATCGGTATTATCGACCGTATCCTGGAAGAGGATAAGGATCGTCCGAAGAAGCACTGTCACACATCGAAGCGGATATTCGAGCGGCGGCGTGATGAGTACGGCTTTACGGGCAAGATCACCATTGTGAAGGACTAGATCTGCGGTGTCCGACAGCACCGGCGGGAGATGTTTGTTCCGCTGACGCATCCTCCCGGCCACGCCCAGGTTGATTTTGGCGAGGCCCTGGCCGTCATCGGCGGCGTGGAACGCAAGATCCACTTCCTGGCGATGAGCCTACCCCACTCGGACGCCTGCTTTGTGAAGGCCTATCCGGGGGAGACCACGGAGGCCTTCTGTGACGGCCATGTCTCGGGGTTCTCCTTCTTCGGCGGTGTGCCGCGCTCGATCCTTTATGACAACACCAGGATTGCGGTGGCCCGCATCCTCGGTGACGGCAAGCGTCAGCGGACACGTGTGTTCAGCGAGTTACGATCCCATTACCTGTTCGAGGACCGCTTTGCCCGCCCCGGCAAGGGGAACGACAAGGGCAAGGTCGAGGGGATCGTCGACTATTGCCGCCGGAACTTTCTGGTGCCGATGCCAAGGTTCCGGAACTTCGATGATCTCAACACGCATCTTGAAGCCTGCTGCGCCAAGCGATGGGCGGAACAACTGCGTGGCCACGACCAGACGGTCGGCGAACGCCTGGAACGGGATCGTGCGGTTCTTCAGCGCCTTCCCGCAATCGCCTACGACGCCTGCGACAAGCGCCCGGGGCGGGTCAGTTCGCTGTCGCTGGTGCGCTATCGCGGCACCGATTACTCCGTCCCCACACGGTTCGGCCATTGCGAGGTGCTGGTCCGCGGCTATGTCCACGAGGTGGTCATCAGTTGCGCCGCAGAGGTGATTGCCAGGCACCCGCGTTCATACGAGCAAGAGGACTTCGTCTTCGATCCGCTGCACTATCTGTCCTTGCTGGAGCAAAAGACCAACGCGCTGGATCAGGCGGCTCCCTTGGCCGGCTGGCTGTTGCCGCCGGTGTTCGGCGATCTCCGCCGCCTACTTGAAGCGCGGATGGGCAAAGCCGGGAAGCGCGAATACGTCCAGGTGCTGCGGCTAATCGAGAGCTTCTCCCTCGACGATGTTCGAGCCGCCATATCGGAGGCGCTGGAGCGCGGCGTGATCGGCTTCGATGCGGTCAAGCACCTGGTGCTGTGCCGGATCGAGAAGCGGCCGCCACGCTTGAACCTGCTGGCCCATCCCTATCTGCCGCGCGCCGAGGTGGCAACAACCTCGGCGCGCTCGTACATGGGGCTCCTGAAGGGGGCAGCGCCATGAGCGATACGCCACAGCTCTTGCTGGCCCATCATCTGAAGGCCCTCAAGCTGCCGACCTTCCTACGGGAATACGACAAGCAGGCCCGCCAATGCGCTGCCGAGGGCGTCGATCATGTGCGTTACCTTGTTCGCCTGACCGAACTGGAGTTGATTGATCGGGAACGCCGCATGGTCGAGCGGCGGATCAGGATGGCCAGGTTCCCCGCCGTCAAAAGCCTGGACAGCTTCGACTTCAAAGCCATGCCATCGCTCAACAAGATGATGGTTCTGGAACTGGCGCGTTGTGAATACATCGAGTGTCGTGAAAACGTCATCGCACTTGGCAATAGCGGCACCGGCAAAACCCATATCGCCCTCGGCCTCGGTCTGGCGGCTTGTCAGAAAGGCCTCACCGTCGGCTTTATCACGGCGGCGGCTTTGGTCCACGAGCTCATCGAGGCCAGGGACGAGAAGCGCCTGTTGCGGTTCCAGAAGCAGTTAGCAAAATACAAGCTGCTGATCATCGATGAGCTCGGCTTCGTGCCGCTTGGCAAAACCGGGCCCGAGTTGTTGTTCGAGGTGTTCAGCCAACGTTACGAAGGCGGCTCCACCCTGGTGACCTCCAATCTACCGTTCGATGAGTGAACCGAGGTGTTCGGTTCCGAGCGCCTGACTGGGGCGTTGCTGGACCGGCTCACACACCACGTTCATATCCTGGAGATGAACGGCGACAGCTACCGTCTCAACCAGAGCCAAAAACGGCGGAAACCCCCAAAAACCTGACAACCCAGCCCATGGTTGACCCGATGGGCCCACAGGCACCTCCCACGCTGCTTCGCTTCGCGTAACGCAAGCGCTACACGAAGCAGCGCGGGTCCCTCCTATGGACTACCGGGACAACCGCCAACGCTGGGCTGAATCGCATCAAGTGGTGCATTTTTACGCCGGCCAGTGGTGTACTTTTACTCCGGCGTTGACACAATGTGGCGCTTGCGGCCCTTGGTTTTCTTGCCCGCGTCATAGCCCGAAATGCCACCGCTTTCCGTTGTTTTTATGGTCTGGCTATCAATGACACCAGCGGTGGGGCCGGGCTTCTTGCCATGAAACTCGCGCGCCGTCGCCACCAGAAAATGGCTGATCATACCAACGGCATCAATTTCTGACTCTGTGGGGATTCCCAAATCGGTCTTGATCTGATTCAAGGTTGGCAAAGGAGGATCGCCATGCCAGCCAGTGTTTCGCTTCGTCGCGACTTTGATGCCCGCCACCTTCGTAAACTCGCCAGCCGTTGCAAGGATGCCCGGCAGAGCCGCCGTCTGTTGTCTCTTGCGGCGGTCTACGATGGCATGAGCCGTGTAGAGGCCGCAAGGATCGGTGGGATGGATCGCCAGACCCTGCGGGACTGGGTTCACCGGTTCACCGAAGAGGGACCGGATGGCCTCACCAACCGCAAGGGCGCGGGCCGGACGTGCTACCTGAGCGATGTCCAGATGAAAGAACTTGGCGAGATTGTCGAGACCGGCCCCGACCCGGCGGTGGATGGGGTTGTCCGCTGGCGGCGGATCGACCTGAAGCGGGTGATCGAGGCGCGCTTTGGCGTCATCTATTCCGAGCGCGGGATATCCAGACTGCCTGGCGAACTGGGCTTTGCCCATATCAGCGCCCGCCCGCAGCATCCCAGGCAGGATAAGCGGATCATCGAGGCGTTTAAAAAAAACTTCGCCGACACGCTCCAGGTGCATATAGCTGACCTGCCAGCGGGAACGCCGGTGGAGATCTGGTTCCAGGACGAAGCACGCCTTGGCCAGAAGAATGGCCTGACGCGCCTGTGGGCAAGAAAGGGCACGCGCCCCCGCCAGCCGGCCGATCAGCGCTATCGCAACGCCTATCTGTTCGGCGCCATCTGTCCGGCTCACGGCAAGGGGGCGGCGCTCATGCTGCCTTGGGCGGACGCGCAAGCCATGCAGATGCATCTCGACGAGATCAGCCGCCACGTCGCCCGAAAGGCCCATGCGGTTGTGCTGATGGATCGGGCCGGATGGCACACCACCGGCAAACTCAAAGTCCCGAAGAACCTCACCATCATCCTGCTGCCATCGCGCGCTCCGGAACTGAACCCGGTGGAAAATATCTGGCAGTACTTGCGCGCCAATTGGCTCTCCAACCGCGTGTTCGAATACTACAATGCCATCGTCGATGCTGGATGCGAAGCTTGGAACAAGCTCATCGCACAGCCCGAAACCATCACATCAATCGGAATGCGAAAATGGGCCCATATCGGTCAATGTTAAATGCCGCTGGTATCACTTCAAAGATGCCATCGTTGCGCCAGCCATAGAAATAGTAGCGCACGGTGGACACTGGCGGGAAATCATTGGGCAGCATACGCCACGCACACCCGGCGCTGGCGATGTACAAAATGGCATCCAGAACATCGCGCATCGCCGTGCTGCGCGGACGACCAGTTGTTTTAGGCGGCGGCAGGAATGGCGCGATCAAACCCCATTCCTGATCAGTTAAATCGCTTGCATAGCGTCCCGAATGCCGTTCATATCGGGCGCGAGTGGTTTCCGTCCAGGCCATTGTGATCTCCCTCGAATCTTATCAATCCGATTGAATCACAACTCGCTGAAATCACTCAATTAGTTTTGGATCAGACACTTAAACAAATCCCGGCGGCTGGCCCCCAGATGCCGGGTCACTTTCCCATTCAACTGGTCCATTAAGGGTCGGATCTCAGCGTTCAACTCATCGAGACTGAAGAAGCGCTGATTGCGCAGACGTGCCAGAATCCAGCGTTCGACCAAGAGCACAGCCCCTTCGACCTTTGCCTTGTCTTTGGGCTTTCTTGGCCGGGCCGGAACAATGGCAGTATCGTAATGGACCGCCATATCCGCATAGGTGCGGTTGATGGATGGTTCATAGAAACAGGCCTTGGTCACACCGGCCTTGAGATTGTCCGATACCACTTGCGCGGGCACCCCGCCGAAGAACCCAAAAGCCCGGACATGGCTGGATATCCAGTCGGGCAATGATTGCGTCCAGCTGGCTTCCACATAGGTGTAACTGGACGCCTCCAGCGTGGCGACAAATAGCTGCGCCGTCCTCACCTCGCCTGTCTGAGGGCAGACCACATCCATGGTCGCCCCGGCATAATCCACAAACAGACGCTCACCGGCAGGATGCCTTTGGCGCATCACCGGCGACAGCTTTCCCTCCCACCGTGTATAAAGTTCACAAAACCGGCTATAGCCATAACCGTCGGAATGGACGGCCCGGTACTCTTCCCAGAGCAGCGAAAGTGTCACGCCCTTCCGGCGCAACTCGCCATGCATAAAGGCCCAGTCTGGTTGCGGATAAGACCCGCATACATCGCCAGCCGTGCGGGGAAACAGCAGGCCTTCAATATCTCCATCGCTCAGATCTGCTGGCAAAGGCCACGACAGGCCAGCCACATCGGCGCGGTGCAAATAATCCGATACTGTCGCCCGCCCCAAAGATAGGCTCAGCGCCATCTGACGACCTGATAATCCATCCGCCCGAAGTCGCAGGGCTTCTCGTATCTTCCGCATTGGCAATCTCTTCATTCGGCTCCCTCTCGTTCAAAAAGAACGGCAGGATAACCGCGTTAAGGATCGCCTCGTGGCAGCAATATCTCAGGTGAAAACAGGGTGGCCGGATGCCCCGGAATCCCCGGCCGGATCAAATCGGTATGGCTGGCCGGATGTTATCGGAATCACTGGCCGGATCGCCCCGGAATACGCAGCCGGTGACGGAGTAGCGGACAGTCAATGAACCCCAAAAATCGCGTCCAACACTCGCTGAGCTACCGTCCGAAACTGACCTATTAGGATTTCGTTCGACTATTGGCTCGTATGGACAACTCTGTGGCGACATCAACAGATAGAGGCATAGGTGAGATTGATTGAACGTCGGTGTGGGTTAGACCGAGATCCTTCTGCTACTGTCCTGTCAACTTTCCAAACCTGCTCTGATTTTCACGCCGATCGGCCAATTGAACAACGATGTTCTGGATCTAGTACCAGGCTTTCTGGCGCCGTACGTCGCACCTAGGGCAACGCACCCGTGCAGCAATGCGCATGCGTGCGTCCAGCAACTTAGGGTGGGGCAACCGGATTATTCACTCGACGAACAATAATCCGCCAGAATTGAACGATAGGTCAGGCGCAATTGAGCAGAACGTAAAAGGCATGGGTAATGCAATTCAAAGCTCTGGAATCGCTCAGAGGTGTGGCAGCTTTGATGGTAGCACTGTATCATTCCGCATTTCTGGTCGGCGAACGCTCGCTGCTGCTAAATAATAGCGCGCTTTCCGTCGATTTCTTTTTTATCCTCTCAGGTTTCGTGATGACTTACGCCTATCGCGAGCGGATCGCGAAAGGGATGCGCTTCACAGATTTCGCATCCTGCGGCTTGGTCGGCTGTTTCCGCTCCATGCAGTGGTGTTGTTGGTGTGGGTGCCGCTGGTTCTAATTCGATTCCAGACGGGCTTTGGTGGCGAAGACTACGTGCTTCATCATGGCGCCGACAGTTTTCTATTGAACTTCGCTTTATTGAACAGCTTCGGGCTGCAGTGTGAATCCCGGAGCAATACTGGACCACAGAAACGGTCGAATAATCTGACTGTCGCGGAGTAAAACTCCGCCATTCTGACGCCTGAGGCAAACGAGCTGAGGGCGGGGAGATGTATTCTGTGGAATTGTACAGCCGGGTTCGGCGTGCGTGTCATGTCGGTGGGATGAGTGAGCGGGCGGCGGCCGGTCATTTCGGGATAGACCGCAAGACTGTGTCGAAGATCCTGAAGCATGCGGTGCCACCGGGGTATCGCAGGAATGGCCACCAGCCCGTCCAAAGCTTGACCCGTTCATTCCGCTCATCAACCAGATATTGGAAGAGGATAAGTCGCGGCTCAAGAAGCAGCGGCATACGTCGAAGCGGATATATGAGCGTCTGCGTGATGAACATGGCTTCACCGGCGGGATCACGATTGTGACCGACTATGTTCGCGAGAAGAAGCGCCGGACTCGGGAAGTGTTCGTGCCGCTGTCGCACGCGCCAGGCCACGCCCAGGTTGATTTTGGTGAGGCGCTTGGCGAGATTGGCGGGGTCGTGCGCAAGCTGCACTACTTTGCAATGTCTCTGCCGCACTCGGACGCGTTCTTCATCAAGGCCTATCCGGCGGAGACAACCGAGGCCTTTTGCGATGGCCATGTCTCCGCCTTTGCGTTCTTCGGCGGCGTGCCGCTGTCAGGGCTCTACGACAACACCACGATCGCGGTGGCACGGATTCTCGGGGACGGAAAACGGCAACGCACCAGAACCTTTGCTGAGTTGCAGTCGCATTACCTGTTCGAAGACAGGTTCGGCCGTCCTGGCAAGGGCAACGACAAGGGTAATGTCGAAGGCACAATCGGTTATGGCCGGCGGAACTTCCTGGTGCCGATGCCGCGCTTCGACAGTTTCGATGACCTGAACGTCCGGCTGGAGGAGCAATGCCTCAAACGTCAGGATGAGGTTCTGCGGGGTCATTCCGAGACTATCGGCGAGCGGCTGATGCGCGACCTCGACGGCCTGATGGCGCTGCCGCCTGTACCCTACGATGCCTGCGAGAAAGTCAGCACGCGGGCGACGTCGATCTCGATGGTCCGCTATCGCAACAACGATTACTCGGTGCCGGTCGCCTGCGCTCATCACGAGGTTCAGGTCCGCGGCTATGTCCACGAGGTCGTCATCGGCTGCGGCGCCGAGGTGATCGCCCGCCACCAACGGTCCTATGAGAAGGCTGATATGGTCTTCGATCCGATGCACTTCCTGCCGCTGCTGGAACAGAAGGTTGGCGCGCTGGACCAGGCGGCACCGCTGCAGGGCTGGGACCTGCCAGGGGAGTTTGCCACCCTGCACCGGCTGCTGGAAGCGCGCATGGGCAAGAAGGGCAAGCGCGAATACGTCCAGGTTCTGCGGCTGCTTGCGAGCTTCGAGATGGCGCACGTCCACGGGGCTATCAAACAGTCGCTGGAACTGGGCGCGATCGGCTACGATGCGGTCAAGCATCTGGTGCTTTGCCGGATCGAGAGGCGCCCGCCACGGCTCGATCTCGATATCTACCCATACCTGCCCAAAGCACTGGTCGAGACCACCAAGCCCGCGAGCTATATGAGCCTGATGACGCAGGTGCCGGCATGACCGATACACCGCAGGTTCTGCTGCAGCATCACCTAAAAAAACTGCGCTTGCCGACATTCCTGGGCGAATATTCCAAACTTGCGCAACAATGCGCTGCTGAGAAGAAGGATCACGTCCAGTATTTACTGCGGCTCTGCGAACTTGAACTGATAGAGCGGGAACGCCGGATGATCGAGCGGCGCATCAAGGCCGCGAAGTTTCCAGCCACCAAGAGCCTGGACAGCTTCGATTTCAAGGCGATCCCGTCACTCAACAAGCCGCTCGTGCTGGAGCTGGCGCGCTGTGAATACATCGACAAATACCAGAACATCATTGCCCTGGGGCCAAGTGGCACCGGTAAAACCCATGTCGCACTGAGGCTGGGATTGGCCGCCTGCCAGAAAGGCCTCAAGGTCCGCTTCATAACCGCCGCATCACTGGTTCACGAATTGATCGAAGCTGTCGATGAACGCCGCCTGCAGAGGTTCCAAAAACAACTCACCAGCCAGAACCTTCTGATCATTGACGAGCTGGGCTTTGTCCCCTTGAGCAAAACCGGCGCTGAGCTGCTCTTCGAAATCATCTCCCAATGCTATGAACGCGGCTCCATAATCATCACCTCAAATCTGCCGTTCGACGAATGGACCGAAATATTCGGATCCGAGCGCCTCACCGGTGCGCTCCTGGATCGCCTCACCCACCACGTCCATATACTGGAGATGAACGGCGACAGCTTTCGGCTAAAACAGAGCCGAAACGCCAGAGCCTGAACCCGGTCTGAACTTGATGGATGTTGGCCTTTGGCCAACATGCGCCTTGTCACGCGTTAGCTTTATGGGGAGCACACCCAACAAGGCGCGGCACCTCAACTGGCCCACTTTTACTCCGGCGAATGGCCCCTTTTTACGCCGGGATTGACACTGCAGCCTTACTTAAGCTGGAATTATCCGTCTTGGAGCATCGGCGCCGAGTTATTCGCCTATCTGGGTTTCTTCCTTGCCGTTGTGGTTTTTGGTCGTCGCCTGAATGCCACAACAGCGCTAATAATATCCGCAGTCTTTTATCTGGCGCTGGCATACTGCGGCCAGACGACATTGCAAAAAACTTTTGACTTTGGCCTTCTCAGGTGCCTTGGTGGCTTTTTTCTTGGGGTCGCTTTTTTCGCCGTGCATGACCGGATCGGCCCAAGCCGGGTATTTGGAACCGGATCCGAAGTTGTGGCGATTGCGGTGACGTTACTGTTACTAATACCAGCGGCATTTAACATTGACCGATATGGGCCCATTTTCGCATTCCGATTGATGTGATGGTTTCGGGCTGTGCGATGAGCTTGTTCCAAGCTTCGCATCCAGCATCGACGATGGCATTGTAGTCTTCGAACACGCGGTTGGAGAGCCAATTGGCGCGCAAGTACTGCCAGATATTTTCCACCGGGTTCAGTTCCGGAGCGCGCGATGGCAGCAGGATGATGGTGAGGTTCTTCGGGACTTTGAGTTTGCCGGTGGTGTGCCATCCGGCCCGATCCATCAGCACAACCGCATGGGCCTTTCGGGCGACGTGGCGGCTGATCTCGTCGAGATGCATCTGCATGGCTTGCGCGTCCGCCCAAGGCAGCATGAGCGCCGCCCCCTTGCCGTGAGCCGGACAGATGGCGCCGAACAGATAGGCGTTGCGATAGCGCTGATCGGCCGGCTGGCGGGGGCGCGTGCCCTTTCTTGCCCACAGGCGCGTCAGGCCATTCTTCTGGCCAAGGCGTGCTTCGTCCTGGAACCAGATCTCCACCGGCGTTCCCGCTGGCAGGTCAGCTATATGCACCTGGAGCGTGTCGGTGAAGTTTTTTTAAACGCCTCGATGATCCGCTTATCCTGCCTGGGATGCTGCGGGCGGGCGCTGATATGGGCAAAGCCCAGTTCGCCAAGCAGTCTGGATATCCCGCGCTCGGAATAGATGACGCCAAAGCGCGCCTCGATCACCCGCTTCAGGTCGATCCGCCGCCAGCGGACAACCCCGTCCACCGCCGGATCGGGGCCGGTCTCGACAATCTCGCCAAGTTCTTTCATCTGGACATCGCTCAGGTAGCGCGTCCGGCCCGCGCCCTTGCGGTTGGTGAGGCCATCCGGTCCCTCTTCGTTGAACCGGTGAACCCAGTCCCGCAGGGTTTGGCGATCCATCCCACCGATCCTTGCGGCCTCTCCACGGCTCATGCCATCGTAGACCGCCGCAAGAGACAACAGACGGCGGCTCTGCCGGGCATCCTTGCAACGGCTGGCGAGTTTACGAAGGTGGCGGGCATCAAAGTCGCGACGAAGCGGAACACTGGCTGGCATGGCGATCCTCCTTTGCCAACCTTGAATCAGATCAAAACCGATTTGGGAATCCCCACAGAGTCAGAAATTGATGCCGTTGGTATAACTCGACCACCAGGCTTGATCCTGAATCAGTTGGCGACGTTTCTCGCATTTGGTCTGCTTGTCCTTGTATTCGCGCGTTCGCACGGTGTGATCAGCGCGCTCTTGGCGCACCGATTGCCCACCTATTTGGGCAAAATTTCATACTCGATCTATCTGGTGCATGCGCTGGTTCTCACGGTTTTTTTGGAATTATCGCAATGGATATTTGCCTTGCCGCAGGTTTGGGTGATTTCAGAATCCGGCATTCCAAAACTATTCGTGCTGACACCCTTCGCGCCCCTTATCAATGTCGGTGCGCTGTTGCTGATCATTTTGATCTCAGCCCAGACCTACCGCTGGATCGAGGAACCATTTCGCAAGGCATCCCGCCGGGTAGTGAAAAATCGAAGGGTTTCTTCCGACTATTCGGTTCAGTGATCGCTTGTTATTCGAACACACCGGCAGGTGCTTAGTTTTTAAGCCAGTTTTCTGTACGCCCACCTTTCGGTGCAGTGGATTTTGGGAATCCTCGTTTCATACCAACGGCCCTAGTCGTTGACCGTTTTGGCCCATTGTCTGGTAGTGATTGACGTGATTGCGGTTTTGTCGTTTGCAAAGAAGTTCCATGCTTCGCAACACCTGTCGACGATCTGCTCATAATTGTCGAAGACGGATATGGCGAGCTTGTTGGCACGCAGATAAGTCCACACATTTTCCATCGGGTTGAGTTCAGGGGAATAGGGCGGGAGTTTGAGCAGGGTGATGTTGTCGGGTACCTCCAGCTCTGCCGAACCGTGCCAGCCAGCGCCATCCAGAATGAGAAGGGCATGTGCGCCCGATGCGACGGTTTTAGCGATCTCGGCGAGATGCGCGCTCATGGCCTGTGTGTCGGCATGTGGCATGATCAGAGCGGCCGCTTCAGCCCGTTCCAGGCAGACGGCGCCGAAAATGTAGCTCCAGATATAGCGGGTGTCGCGCGGGGCACGGGGGCGTGTTCCACGCTCGGCCCAGATACGGGTGAGCGTGCCCTGCTGGCCAACCCGCGCTTCATCCTGAAACCATATCTCCAGGGGCTTGCTGCGGGCTGTTTCCGGCAAGGCTGCTTCTACCTCTGCGGCGAAGTTTTTTTAAAAGCCTCCTGTGCATCCGGGTCGGATTTCGGATGCTGCGGGCGCACCGACAGACGCCGAAAGCCCAGGCTTGCCAATTGTTTGCCAACAGTTCGCTCATGCATGGTGACGCCGAAGCGCTCTTCGATCTTGCGTTTCAGATCAATGCGCCGCCAGCGCACAACCCATCGGTTTCGGGGTCGGGATCCGCCCGAACCATTTCCGCCAACTCCTCCTTCTGTGCCGCGCTCAGCAGACAGGGTGGATCCGGCGGGCGACGGTTGAACAGGCCCGACACGCCCTCCGCATTGTAACGGTGGGCCCAATCCCGCAACGTCTGCCGATCCATGCCGCAGTTTTCTGCCGCCGTCTTGCGGTCAACCCCATCCAGAACCAGGGCAATCGCCAACATCCGTCGCGCCGCTTTCCCATCCCGGCACCGCGCCGCTTCCTGGCTAAGCTCGCCTGCGGACTTGTCTTTGCGCGTAATCCTTACTGCCATCAAAGCCTCCCTTGCCTTGATGCCACTGAATCAGATCACGCAGCTCGTGGGAATCCCCTTGAGTCAAATCTGGGGGCCGTTGGTATCAGATCCCGAAACGGCTGCGTTGATCGCCGGTCGACCGAGCCACTCGGGGCTTCGCCTCTTGCGACCAATAACTCTTCGGCGTCAATTCGAGATAAACGCTGATCCGCCGGTACGCCGCAGCGCCACTGAAAGTCGCCTGGGACCCTGATTCATGGTATGCCGTCGGCGCCGATGTGGCACGAGATCCAGATCAGGAGGCGCAATTGAAATTTCGCCGACAGCTCGGTTGTCTGATCTTTGCGATGTTCTTGGTGATGCAGGGCTCAACGAATGCGTTGGCACAGTCCCATGCCCTGATTGACGCGCATCAGCAGGCCCTGTCCAGTTATCAGCAAGGTCGATACGCCGAGGCAGTCGAGGGCTGGAGCCACGCGCAGACGCTGGCTTTGCAGGAGTTCGGCCCGGACCACCCGATCGTGGGATTGCTGATGGGGAACCTCGGAAAGGCCCATCATGCCCAGGGCAACTACGCCGAGGCAGAGCCGCTGTTCAAGCGGGCGCTGGAGATCACGGAGGCGGCGCTCGGGCCGACGCATCCGGAGTTGGCGACGAGCCTCAACAACCTGGCGGCACTTCTTCAGGCCCAGGGCAACTACGCCGGGGCGAGCCGCTCTTCCAGCGGCGCTGGAAATCTGGGAGGCGGCGCTCGGGCCGACGCATCCGAATATCGCGAAGATACTTGAAAGTTATGCCCGGCTTCTCCGCGATACTGGCAGGGCCGAAGAGGCAGAGGTCATGGAGGCCCGAGCGGAAGCGATCCGCGACAGCCCCGACTGACGGAGATCGCGCGAGAAAAACCAGAGTGCATGGTATGAGTGCAAAAAGTGGGATCGAGCGACGCTCCGGATTGCACCAATGCTCTTTGCAGGTCTGTACCACCGTCAGCTTCGTCCCGCTCTCCAGTCGTTGACCTTACCACCCTTCAAAAAATCCAAACTTGCCACAATTTAGGGATTTTCTCATATCCTATGAAGCATCTGCGCAGGAACCGCAGGCCCTGTTTGAAGAGGGAGCAGAGTGATCTTCGGGTTTTGCGAATCCCCTTTTTTCGCCGCTTTCGGCGACTATTTGTTCATCTGCTGCACCCGTTGAAACCGCCCAGTACATGGCTATTGCCATGACAAGGATAAGCCTTTCCAGTCGGTCTGGCTTTTTGATTTGGCTTTGCGCGATGCCAAATCCACGGGTCTTGAAGTCCGAGAACATAGCTTCAAGTTGCATCACCCAACGCGCCGGGAAACGCGCCGGGCTGAGTGCCCTTCCTATGCCCAGCATGGCCCTGGTCGTCCCGTCTGGCGGCAGCGGTTCACTCAACCAGGCAATGACGGCAGGTCGGTCAGGCTCCTGCGCTTCAAGGCGGTGCGTTAGGATCGGCAATTCCAGGCCCGTCCCACGGACAATGACACAGTCCACCCCCGTAATTTCCGCGGCGGCATCACCGGAAACTGCGACGGATAGACCCCGGTTCGAAAGTGCGTCTGCAATCGACTCCAGGACATTTCTCGTCATCATCGACGACACAATCAGTACTTTGACGTCAGCCATTTACTCACTTTCCCCTCCGAGTGCATTCAGTCAAACGATCAGATTCCGAGTTAAATGTTAAGGGTAGTTTTCGGCTTGTGCGACACAGTCTCGAACTTTCGCTTCGGAGAAAGGGTCAGGATTGGGTGCACCCGCAGCGAAGGTCGGCTTTCCGCCGATTCTGTTGAAAAACAACGTGTTGCAGGTGCAGAAAGTGGCCGTTGTATGTGAGCCCGAACACCTTTCTGGTCAGGCTGTTCGCGGTTTCTGCGGTGCAGGAAAGATCTTGGCCAGTTTCCGAAGGTTCTGGGCGGTGGCAGCGAGGAGGAATTCATCGTTTGCGCCGCATGGGCCGCGTAATCGGAGCCGTCCAAGGCCAAGAATGCGTTTGAGGTGAGCAAACAGCATCTCGACTTTTTTTCCGCAGCTTCATCGAGATTTCATATTGCCTGGTTTTTGCGATGTCTCGGGCAACTTGTCTGGCATCTTCGTGTTCTTCGCGGGTGATGGATCGGGCATCCATGTTGGGACAGCAGCGCGCCTTGGACGGGCAACTTTGGCAAGTCAGTTTCAGCGCGCGATACTTGGCAGTGCCTTTGTCGGACGGGCCACGCTTGGAGTCTGAGTAGTTGCGGCGGAACTGCTTCAACGCCTGTCCCTCGGGACAGATGTACTGGTCGTTCTCAGCGTCCCATTCAAAATCGGCTCGTGTCCAGGTGCCATCGGTTCGGCCAGCTTTGTCGATTACCGGGATATGCGGAGCGATGCCGCGATCCACCAACCATCCAAGCATGGGGCCTGAACCATAAGCCGTGTCAGCAATGATGCGCTCTGGATGCAGGCCAAACCCTTCTTTGACCCGATCCAGCATTGTACGCACAGACCCGACCTCCGCCTGTCGGATTGATAGTGTGGCTTCCACGTCCACGATGACACCGTGATCAGTATCGATCAGATAATTGGTTGAATAGGCAAAGAACGCAGCTTGCCTATCCGGTTAACGCCCATGACCGCTACATGTAGGGTGCCGCCACTCTCCCGAGTAAAGCTCGGCATAGGTTGGAGCAGAGGTGTCGCCCGCGATGCCGAGCAATGAGCGGAAGGCGTTGAACGGGTAGAACCGCCTGTTGAAGCGGAAGGTGAACTCGTTGAGGTAGGCTTGTAGGTGCTGGTGGCTAACGCCGTGGTGGATACCGATCAGCCACGTCTTCAGGTTGGCGAAAACCAGATGGATGATCGGCAGGTATTGCTCGGCAACCTCTGGATCACCACACTCGGCAACAGCGAAGTGCTCATAGCCGCGCTTACCGAGGCCAGCATAGCCGCTCCAATCGTCAGTAACGATCAGCGATCCCGGCGCGACGGTGCTCTCGACGAACCCACAGAGCGACTCGGCGCTACGGTCGAGCACGACGGCGAGCCGAACGCGTCCGGCATAGCGTCCGTCTTTCCGGTTGTCGAGCTTGGTGCCCGGCTTTCGATGACGCACCTCGATGGCACAGGAGACGGGAACCTTGTGGTGAACACCACGGCCTTCCCCACGCGTTGTTCGCCCGCCAACCCAGGTTTCGTCCACCTCAACATGGTTCTTGGGCTGTCCACCGATCCTGTCTTGGTTGGGCCGCACCATGCCCGAGCGGAGCTTGTGGAGAATTTGAAAGGCCGTCTCGTAGCGCGAAAGACCAAGTTGCCGCTGAAACTGCACGGCGGACATGCCGGGCGTCTGACTGGCGACCAGATAAGCGGCCCAGAACCAGACGTTCAGCGGAGTGTGGCTACGCTCCATCACTGTTCCCACCGTCAGCCCGGTGTTCTGGCGGCACTTGCGGCAGCGCAGGACGCCAGGGCGGTTTTCAAAGTGGAACGGCTCTCCCGCCGTGCCGCAGTGCGGGCAGGCAAAGCCGTCTCCCCAGCGGGCTTTCTCCAGGTAGGCGGCGCAGGCCGCATCATCGGGGAAAAGTCGCTGGAACTCGGGTAGCGAATGCCGGAATGGGAGCTCGGCGCGGTCGAGAACATCCATGGCGCGCTCCCCTATATCCGGTTTGCGCCCATTCTAGCCCTAGTGGGTGTGGGTGTAAACCGGATAGGCAAGGAACGCAGGACCTTTGCGGGCCGCTGTCCATTGACTGGATGGGTCGGAGTGAGACGTGAACATAGCTTCAACCGACATTGCCCAGATGACCTCCAGGTTTGCAGAGATCATACCCCCGTACCACCGTCGAGGGAACCGTATCCCCTTTGCAGCCATCCGATGGCCTGATTTTGGAGATCAGCCCTCGGTTGGAAGCTCATTTGCCCAGTTTTTCCGCCATCCAGACACACTCCTCCTGTCGTTTTCACCTCGCCGTCGATGTCCCCGGTCTACGCCGGAGCGGGTCTTGGTCGCAGATCATCGATCAGGCTCAGGATTTTCCGGAACAGTTCCCTCTGCACCGCCACCTCGGCCAATTGGAACGTGACGTAGCGGCCATGGCTGACCACCTTGGCACCGATCTTCACCAACTTCTCCCGCAGCGTGGTCAGCGACCAGTGCTGGACCTCCTTTGGCAAAGCCAGCGTCCGCATGAAGTTGGCGAGATTGTAGGCCAGGGCGTGAAGCTGCAGCCGGACGGCGTTGTCGCGGAACTTGCGACACGACAGCCGCGTCCATTTGATCGCGTTCTTGCCTTCCTTGATGTATTGCTCCGCTTTGCCCCGCTGATTGTAAAACAATGTCACCTGCTCGGCGGATCGCGACAGGTTGGTGACGATGAACCCGACACGGGGAAACAGCTCGCTGGGGTGCCACTCCACCTTGGCGACGACGCGGCGGGCCTTGTCCCAGCTTTTGGCCCGATAGCTGAAGCTGGCGTAATAGCGCCGCACATGGTTCGGCGGACGGCCAACGGGTCGCGTGAGCAGATGGCAGATGCTTTCCAGAAGAACTTGGTTCTTCGGCAAACGGATCGCGTACAGGAAGCCCTCGTCTTCCAGAAACTTATAGATGTCCGGTGAGGCGAAAGCCGCATCGCCCCGGAAATACCGACGCAAATCCCTTTCCTTGTAGCGTGCCACTACCGGCTCCAGCACCTTGCGCCAGCCATCGGCGCTGTGAACGTTGCCGGGACGCAGGGCGCACCGTTCCAAATCGCCGAACTGGTTGAACAGGAACAGGGGATGATAGCAGGTGCAACCGAAGTGCCCGTTGTAGGTCGAGCCTTCCTGAGCACCGTGGGTTGGGCTGACGCTGCTGTCCATGTCGAGAATGATCTTCTTCGGCGGGCAACGGTCATGAACGCGGTCGATCCATCGGCCGGAAAGATCACCAAGCGCGGCGAGGTTTTCCTCGGTGGCCAGAACCTCCGTCTCGAAGCGCCCCATCTGACTGCTCGAGGCCGCCTGTTTGGTGACGGCATGGCCCCCGACGATCCACCGCATGACCGGGTCGAGGCTGAGCCGGTCGGCGTCGTTCACGTCGTCGTAGCCGCCAAGGCGTCCGAAAACGGACTGGCGGAACTGCCCGACCATGCCATGCCGCCCGTTCTTGCCGGTACGACTGTCGGCAAGAACATCGCCAGCCATCGCAGTAAGTTCAACGGAGGCATCAAGCTCTCGATAGGCGAGCAAACCGGCGTCAGTAGTGACCTTGGACCCGTGGAACTCCAGCTTCAGACGGCGGTCAAAATCGACCCGAAGGCACCCCTGTTTCGATTCACCCGTCTGGTGTGCCATATCCGTTGATCCATATCTGCTCCAACCGCATGATGCTTATAGCAGAATCCGGGTGTGGTGTCGTCAAATTACATGATCATCTGGGTAATGCGGGTTCAATACCCCATCGCATTCCATAATCGAGAACCGTGTATTGTGAAGGCTTTGCATTCATAGCGATGATCCAGGGCTCAGGGTGACCATCGTCGTGCAATACTCCGATATTCGTAAACACACCTGATCCATAAAGTTCCGCGTTTATAAGCCCTTGCGGCATCAGCTCCCTGATTTCAATGCAAGACAGCTCGCCACCTTGGTGCTGCAAAGTCAGGTTGCCCTTCAGGCGAATACGATATCCCCAACCAGCGTCCTGACACCAATGGATTAACCTTTCTGTGCCATAAAATCGATCACCCGTTAACATGACATCAGCCCCTTCAGGCATCCAATCCTGAATGCTGTCCAGTAACTCTTTTTGGAGAGAAAACCCAATATTGCCTTTTGTCTTGCGCACGCGCCAAGCCACAGGCAAAGCGCGATCACGCATGCGCACTGACAGCATCAAGACTTCATGTCCGTCATTGATATGGCTTTGATCCATCATCAAAACGATGGTCTCTCCGTTGGAGGCCAAACGGGTGAATACATCTCCAGCATAGGCCTGCATGATTTCCGCGCAATCAATGTGGGAATTGCTCAAAACACGGGAAACATACTGGTACCGATGATCTTTTGTGCCGATATGACGCGGTAAAGCCGCCGATAATTCCATCAAATTCGCACTTCGCACATCAAGAACGATGCTCGAAAGCAGTGTAAGGCCTTCGCAGCGGGATTTATGAAACTTTGGAAGCCGCTCTATAAAATCAGCCTTGATAGCTTCGTTTACCCCAGAAAAACCCAATGAAACAACCATACAACATCTCCAATTCTATAACAGGAGACTCCTTGAATCACAGCATGTGGACAGATGGCAAGCTTAATTCGCTAAATTGAAGGGTGGTAAGGCGCTGTCGTAGAAATATTGACAACGCAGATGACAATTTCTTCAGATCAGCATGTAAGGATGCCGAGCATCGTGCAGGTATATTGAATGTTGGCATATACGCCACCGCCCAACAGCGACATGGCTGTAACGCCGATCGCTGCCACAACGAGCAAAGCCACGCCGTATTCGACCATCGATGCGCCGTCTTCGTCCGTAAGAAAACGTTCGTATGCTGAATAGAGCTTGGTAATCATTAATAAACCCTCCGTTAAGGTCCATACACTCATTGAAAAGGGCTACCGCGCCGCCCTTAGTGTCTGATTCAAAACTCTACGGATGATTACAATGCCTTGCAATTTTACGCGTGAGGGTTCTGATATGTGCAACGAGTATCCATGCCTGTGAACTTGCGATGGATTTTTCCCAATCTTTGGCCAATCGCCGGCAGCGGTTGAGCCATGCGAAGGTGCGCTCGACGACCCATCTTCTGGGAATGACTTCGAAGCCTTCCGCAGTGTCGAAGCGCTTGACGATCTGGATTGTCCAGTCACCGATGCCTTCAAGAGCGTCGCGCAGCTTTGGTCCGGCATAACCGCCATCCGCAAAGATATGGCGCAAGTTTGGATGGAATACCGGATGGATTTCAACACTTCCGGTGCGCCATCACGGCTTGAATACCGGCGCTATGCACGACCAACCCAACAATAAACCCGAGCGTGTCGGTGACAATGTGGCGCTTGCGGCCCTTGGTTTTCTTGCCCGCGTCATAGCCCGAAATGCCACCGCTTTCCGTTGTTTTTATGGTCTGGCTATCAATCACACCAGCGGTGGGGCCGGGCTTCTTGCCATGAAACTCGCGCGCCGTCGCCACCAGAAAATGGCTGATCACTTCAAAGATGCCATCGTTGCGCCAGCCATAGAAATAGTAGCGCACGGTGGACACTGGCGGGAAATCATTGGGCAGCATACGCCACGCACACCCGGCGCTGGCGATGTACAAAATGGCATCCAGAACATCGCGCATCGCCGTGCTGCGCGGACGACCAGTTGTTTTAGGCGGCGGCAGGAATGGCGCGATCAAACCCCATTCCTGATCAGTTAAATCGCTTGCATAGCGTCTCGAATGCCGTTCATATCGGGCGCGAGTGGTTTCCGTCCAGGCCATTGTGATCTCCCTCGAATCTTATCAATCCGATTGAATCACAACTCGCTGAAATCACTCAATTAGTTTTGGATCAGACACTTAATGTCTGATCCAAAACTCTACGCATGATTACAATGCCTTGCAATTTTACGCGTGAGGGTTCTGATATGTGCAACGAGTATCCATGCCTGTGAACTTGCGATGGATTTTTCCCAATCTTTGGCCAATCGCCGGCAGCGGTTGAGCCATGCGAAGGTGCGCTCGACGACCCATCTTCTGGGAATGACTTCGAAGCCTTCCGCAGTGTCGAAGCGCTTGACGATCTGGATTGTCCAGTCACCGATGCCTTCAAGAGCGTCGCGCAGCTTTGGTCCGGCATAACCGCCATCCGCAAAGATATGGCGCAAGTTTGGATGGGAATACCGGATGGATTTCAACACTTCCGGTGCGCCATCACGGTCTTGAATACCGGCGCTATGCACGACCAACCCAACCATAAACCCGAGCGTGTCGGTGACAATGTGGCGCTTGCGGCCCTTGGTTTCTTGCCCGCGTCATAGCCCGAAATGCCACCGCTTTCCGTTGTTTTTATGGTCTGGCTATCAATGACACCAGCGGTGGGGCCGGGCTTCTTGCCATGAAACTCGCGCGCCGTCGCCACCAGAAAATGGCTGATCACTTCAAAGATGCCATCGTTGCGCCAGCCATAGAAATAGTAGCGCACGGTGGACACTGGCGGGAAATCATTGGGCAGCATACGCCACGCACACCCGGCGCTGGCGATGTACAAAATGGCATCCAGAACATCGCGCATCGCCGTGCTGCGCGGACGACCAGTTGTTTTAGGCGGCGGCAGGAATGGCGCGATCAAACCCCATTCCTGATCAGTTAAATCGCTTGCATAGCGTCCCGAATGCCGTTCATATCGGGCGCGAGTGGTTTCCGTCCAGGCCATTGTGATCTCCCTCGAATCTTATCAATCCGATTGAATCACAACTCGCTGAAATCACTCAATTATACCAACGGCCCTAGTCGTTGACCGTTTTGGCCCATTGTCTGGTAGTGATTGACGTGATTGCGGTTTTGTCGTTTGCAAAGAAGTTCCATGCTTCGCAACACCTGTCGACGATCTGCTCATAATTGTCGAAGACGGATATGGCGAGCTTGTTGGCACGCAGATAAGCCACACATTTTCCATCGGGTTGAGTTCAGGGGAATAGGGCGGGAGTTTGAGCAGGGTGATGTTGTCGGGTACCTCCAGCTCTGCCGAACCGTGCCAGCCAGCGCCATCCAGAATGAGAAGGGCATGTGCGCCCGATGCGACGGTTTTAGCGATCTCGGCGAGATGCGCGCTCATGGCCTGTGTGTCGGCATGTGGCATGATCAGAGCGGCCGCTTCAGCCCGTTCCGGGCAGACGGCGCCGAAAATGTAGCTCCAGATATAGCGGGTGTCGCGCGGGGCACGGGGGCGTGTTCCACGCTCGGCCCGGATACGGGTGAGCGTGCCCTGCTGGCCAACCCGCGCTTCATCCTGAAACCATATCTCCAGGGGCTTGCTGCGGGCTGTTTCCGGCAAGGCTGCTTCTACCTCTGCGGCGAAGTTTTTTTAAAAGCCTCCTGTGCATCCGGGTCGGATTTCGGATGCTGCGGGCGCACCGACAGACGCCGAAAGCCCAGGCTTGCCAATTGTTTGCCAACAGTTCGCTCATGCATGGTGACACCGAAGCGCTCTTCGATCTTGCGTTTCAGATCAATGCGCCGCCAGCGCACAACCCCATCGGTTTCGGGGTCGGGACCCGCCCGAACCATTTCCGCCAACTCCTCCTTCTGTGCCGCGCTCAGCAGACAGGGTGGATCCGGCGGGCGACGGTTGAACAGGCCCGACACGCCCTCCGCATTGTAACGGTGGGCCCAATCCCGCAACGTCTGCCGATCCATGCCGCAGTTTTCTGCCGCCGTCTTGCGGTCAACCCCATCCAGAACCAGGGCAATCGCCAACATCCGTCGCGCCGCTTTCCCATCCCGGCACCGCGCCGCTTCCTGGCGAAGCTCGCCTGCGGACTTGTCTTTTCGCGTAATCCTTATTGCCATCAAAGCCTCCCTTGCCTTGATGCCACTGAATCAGATCACGCCGCTCGTGGGAATCCCCTTGAGTCAAATCTGGGGGCCGTTGGTATTAGTTTTGGATCAGACACTTAGATAAACTGACGGCGCAGATAACCGTTTCTTCAGATCAGCAAGTAAGGATGCCGAATGCCGTGCAAGCAGACTGATTATTGGCATACACGCCACCGCCCAACAGCGACATGGCTGTAACGCCGATCGCTGCCACAACCTGCAAAGCCACGCCGTATTCGACCATCGATGCGCCGTCTTCGTCCGTAAGAAAACGTGCGTATACTGAATAAAGCTTGGTAATCATTATTTAACCCTCCATTAAGGTCCGAACGTTAATTTCGGCAAGGGCACCACGCCCCGCCCACGCTTCGAAAGCCGTGACCTCCGAAGCCCGCGTTATGTTAATGTCGGCGTCAGATGTCGCGCATCTACCAAAGCAATGAATATTACACGCCACAGTTGTAATTGGCGTGATTCAGAGGCTGAGATTCACGAAATATTTGCCGTGATCCCGCGAAATATTCGGATATTGCGAATCGGATAGCGTGAGCGCGGGCACTCAAAAAAAGGCGATAATGTGTCCTTCCTGTGACAATTGGGCGACATTACAAAACAGCGAATTGTCCAGGTTGTTGCGTCCTCATTGGACACCAAATCAATTGAAAAAATGTGCGAAAATAAACGGTTAAGGCGATTTGGATTTGAATTGAGATTATATTGGCTGGCACATCGGCGAATCGAGGCTTGCTTTAGACAGGCCGGATATCCGAAGTATTCCCAACGCATTTCGCGAGTTCGTCCGCCATTCGATGCGGATAAATGGTTAACGAGTGTAGAGTACGATTTGATGTCTGTAACTGACGCCTGGGTGGGGGCGCAAACCGCTGCAAAATGTTTCGAAACCTTGGCTGATTGGGTCGAGGCGCTGCATGGGCATGGCGAAGTGTCCGCAGCTCTGGATGAGTTTGTCCTGCTGTTCAAATGCGAGGCCGCGATATTGGTGCGATTCGCCCAGGGATCCCAACACCCAATTTGCCTGGCAAGGGCGGTAAGTATTCCGCAGCAAGCTTTCCCACCGCGCGTCGCCTTACCATTTGCCCAGAACATGCTGAGCGCGCACCTTGGTATCGCAAAGCCGGGGGCTGTCTGGACGCATTCCGATGCCGACGACCGCGCATTGTGGAAAAAATCATATCAACTGAACGAGCGGATGAAGGCGCATTCTGTTCGCGACTTGGCGCTGGTGGCATTGCAATCGCATTGTGGAAAATGGGATTTCCTTGAATTGCAATTTGCCGCATATATTTCAGCAAATGAACGGGCATTGATTGAACTTTTGGCCCACTCACTTGCCAAAACCTGGCGTTCGCGACTGCCTGGCATCGCTTTGAAACTACAACATCTTTCTCGTTTCACCAGATCTCGCCCTGTGACCGAATATCGCGGCGTCGCAATTCTTGACGTCGACAATCCGGCGGGTCTCAGCCGCTCCGAATACCGGATTTGCTGTCTGATCCGGGAAGGCATGGCGGCGAAAAAGATCGCTGGCGAGCTGGATATTCAGGAATCCGCGGTTCACTCTCACCTTCACTCGATACACTCAAAAACCGACACATCCGGCCAAATGGAACTGTTGCACCGGCTTTCCAGAGATCAAACTGGTCGTGGGACATCTGATGCGATCGTTGCCTGAGACCACCTTCAATTATTTTGCTAAGCCGCCCAGCAACCCGCGCGGACTTCGCCTGAGCTACGCGCGAGGCTCCACTCAGCCCGCGCTAACGTCGGAATTACACCACGTCCGGGGGCACTACCCACTGACAGCATCAAGACTTCATGTCCGTCATTGATATGGCTTTGATCCATCATCAAAACGATGGTCTCTCCGTTGGAGGCCAAACGGGTGAATACATCTCCAGCATAGGCCTGCATGATTTCCGCGCAATCAATGTGGGAATTGCTCAAAACACGGGAAACATACTGGTACCGATGATCTTTTGTGCCAATGTGACGCGGTAAAGCCGCCGATAATTCCATCAAATTCGCACTTCGCACATCAAGAACGATGCTCGAAAGCAGTGTAAGGCCTTCGCAGCGGGATTTATGAAACTTTGGAAGCCGCTCTATAAAATCAGCCTTGATAGCTTCGTTTACCCCAGAAAAACCCAATGAAACAACCATACAACATCTCCAATTCTATAACAGGAGACTCCTTGAATCATAGCATGTGGACAGATGGCAAGCTTAATTCGCTAAATTGAAGGGTGGTAAGGGCCGCGTGGAAAAAGCTCGCGAAAGATCACCCGCTCGCCAAAGCCGGGGGCGATGCGAAACCCGATACGCTTGGACAATTGCGTCAGGGCCTCGCCGATCTTCTTTTTATTATGCATTGGCTGGGCGCCAAGCCGGTTTCTGACAACCACCCAATCCACCGGCTTCAATCCCGCCTGCGAGCGTAACTGCCTGGCATTCCACACCATTTCTGAATATACCGAGGGTCCGACGATTGTGTTGGTTTCGCCGTCGACATGGGCCAGAAGATCAAAATCGAGGTAACTGTCATTCATCGGTGTGATCAAAGTGTCCGCCAATGAGCGGGCCACCTGGCTCAGCCGGGTGTGCGAGCCGGGACAGTCTATCAGTATGAATTCACAGGACTTTTCCAAGGCCGATACGGCCAATGACAGCCGCCGGTCATAGACGTTTTCGCCCGTCGCCAGCGCCGAACGGTCAATTTCCGGCAGCGCGTGGTAGTCTGGTGTCGGCAGGTTTAATCCGTGGCGTTCGAAATATGTCAGCCGATTTTCAATATATCTGGTGAATGTCTTTTGTCTGAGATCAAGATCTAGTGCCCCAACCTTGTGCCCGATGCGCGACAAGGCGGTCGCGACATGCATCGAAACGGTGGACTTACCGGATCCGCCCTTTTCATTTCCGACGACGATAATATGCGCCACGTGCCTGTTCCTGCTGCCGGTTTTTTACCGAAATATGGCTTTTGCGGGAGTATATGGGGTGTTTTGGGGAATAGAAAGTGGCGGATGGTTTGGGGCGGAAAAAGGCATGGACTTTAAACTCTTTAAAAGTTTTTGAGGGGTGTGTTTAAAGAGTTTAAAGAAAATTTGGCGGTGAAATTTGCCTGAAATTTGGGCGAACAGTTGCGGGCGGTGGCGACATTGGTTGTTCAGGGTTTTCTGGGTCTTGGGGCGACGACTCGGCGTGTGAAAACTGAGCCGGAAATTTCACGGGCGCGTCGTGGCGGCGGTCAGTAGCCACCCTTGCGCCGGCTTTCGGGCAGGCCGACGATTTTGCTGCCCTGTTTGGAGGGATCGCCCGGAAACAGATCGTAGAGGTCTTTTGACGACGGTTTGCCGCCCCAGACCTTGCCCATTGCCTTGGCGATGTGTCGGGTGCTGGGCTGGTTTTCGCGGCCGTCGAAAAACTCGGTCCGCAGGTAGGTGATCAGGTCCCAGTGGCGCGCGGTCAGTTCAAAGTTATCGGCGGCGGCCAGCGCGGCGGCGAGGTTTTCGCTCCAGTCTTCGTGGTTGGTCAAGTGGCCGGTTGCGGTGCGTCATACAGGGCGGAGGTGGCCGGGACGTTGTGAGATTTTGGGGTGTGGGTGAACCATGCCCGTGCGCGGCACGGGCGGGCGTCTGAGGTGCCCCCATCGTGCCAGAGGCACGCTATCAGCGTGACGCGGGCGCTTCTCGCCCACCCCTCGGTTCGGGCGCGGTGTTGTTCAGAGTTGCTGAATAGGCGTGGCCACGTTTACAGCATTACTTGGATACCCAGAAATCCGCAATATATAGAAATGTTCACGGGACGTTCCAAGATTTTGTCTATATAGTGCGCACGTCTGGACTCAACCGTTAGTGAATGTTAAAATGAAAACGCAGACTGGAACTCTAGGTCACCGACTCATAAGATCGCAACCAAATCCGCAGTGAAGCCAATTGCACGGAGGCGAGGAAGTTGTCGTCACGCTTGTCGTATCGGGTTGCGATTGCCCGGAAGTGTTGAGTTTGTTGAAGAACCGTTCGACAAAGTTCCTTTCTTTGTAAAGCTCCGGACAGAACTCCTGCAAACGGATCCGGTTCGGCATCAACCGGATATTGCCCCACGCGCCCTGTTTGGCGAGACGCGCCCGCAAGGCGTCGCTGTCATAGGCCCGGTCGGCCAGCAGGACAGACCCCGGCCCGAGCGTTGCAAACATATCCGCCGCCGAACGCCCGTCATGCGCCTGGCCTTCGGTCAGTTTCAACCGGATGGGTCGGCCCACGGCATCCACCAGCGCATGAATTTTCGTCGTCAGCCCGCCGCGCGAACGGCCCATGCTACGGGATCGCTGCGCTTTTTTTTGCCATTGGCGGCGTGTTGATGCACCCGGATCGATGAGCTGTCGATCATCTGGATGTCACCGTCGTAAGCCTTTGATACCTCTCGCAAAAGCATCGCCCAAATGCCCGCCTTGCGCCAGCGGTTGAAACGGTTTACGCAAGTCGTGTGCGGGCCATATCGCGCCGGAATATCCGCCCACGGCGCGCCGGTTCGAAGCCGCCAGAAAATACCGTTCAGCACTCTCTTGTCGTCCACGCGCCTAACGCCGCGTGACTTTTGCGGCAGTAGCGGCTGGATAATCGACCACTCAAAATCCGTCAAATCGAACCGCACCATGCCTGCCTCCATTGTTTTGGAGAACTGAATCACAACACAACCAGATTGGGAATCCCCTTTATGGGTATGTGACCTAGGCCAAGCTGCGCTTACCGTAACTCCACTGTGGGGCGCAAGTTTTGTTAATTAACACGCCAGAATTAGCGCGTTTGCTTTCCAATATCAAGTTTCATGATGGTTCCCAATTGAGAAAGGACTCATAATGGGAATTTCAAATGACGACAAAAATTGGGCTTGGGAACAAGCTTAAAATATTCGTGGCAAGTCCCCAGACTTGTATCGCCGCGACGAAATGGGCAACGAAATCTACAAACCCTCGTACGGAATGCAAGGCGACAAAAGTTGGGAAATCGAACATCGAAATCCGGTAGCGAAGGGTGGCACTGACCATCGTCGCCACTTGCGTGTACTGCAGTCACAAGCAAATCGCATCAAAAGTTACAATTTGTAGTTAGCAGTATCCAGGTATTAAAAGCATTAACGCATACCGCGCGAAGGCCTTCGTGAATTTCACGATTTAAGAGACCCTTCGCAACATCTCTGATTTGAAAACGCCGCCCCTGACCTGCTCCCCGAAAACTGGTCCATTTGAAAGGAGGATCTGTTCGCTTAATGTTCACGAGAACGAGGAGAACAGAGAATGCGCAAGTCACGGTTTAGCGAAGAGCAGATTGTTCGGATCATTCAGGAGTATGCGGTGGGTGCGAAAGTGTCCGAGTTGTGCCGTAAGCACGGTATGTCGGATGCCACCTTTTACAAATGGAAAGCCAGGTATGGCGGCCTTCAGATTTCCGATGTCAGGCGGCTGAAAGACCTGGAATCGGAGAACGGCAAGCTGAAGAAGCTGCTGGCCGAAACCATGCTTGATAATGCTGGCCTGAAAGGGCTTCTGGCAAAAAACTTCTGAAGCCTGCAAGCCGCCGGGAAGCAGTCATGGTTCTTTGCCGTGACTATCAGTTTTCAACTCGGCGGGCCTGTGGGCTGATTGGGTTTTCCAGATCGAGTAATGAATACAGAGGAAGGCCGGATCGCCATGCGAGGATACGGGAACGGCTGGTCACGCTTTCCGGCAAACACCGACGCTATGGCTATCGCATGTTGCATGCCAAGCTTGGCCAGGAGGGTTTCAAGGTGAACGTGAAAGTGGTGGAGCGACTTTACCGAGAGGAGCGCCTGACCCTGCGCCGCCGCAATCGCAAGAAAATCCCCAAGGGCGTGCGCGAAGGCGCCTGGTGCCCGATCGCCGCCAACCAGCGGTGGAGCCTGGACTTCACCATGGATGCGCTCGCCAACGGCAGGAAGTTCCGCACCGTCAATCTGAAAGACGACTGCACACGGGAATGTCCGGCGATTGATGTGGCCCTGTCGATCCCCGGCTCCCGCGTGGTGGAAATGCTGGAACGGGTGGCTCGTGAGCGGGGGTACCCGGATGTTCTGACCGTTGACAATGGGCCTGAACTACGAGGCCGCGCGCTTGATGGCTGGGCAGATGATCACGGCGTGCAGCTCTACTTCATCGACCCGGGCAAGCCGACCCAGAACGCCTACATCGAAAGTTTCAACGGCCGGTTTCGCGAAGAATGCCTGAACTTGAACTGGTTCACCTCGCTGGCCGAGGCAGAAAGGATCATCGAGGACTGGCGGATCGATTACAATCAAAACCGGCCCCACTCTTCGCTGAACTATCAAACCCCGGAAGAATTTGCCGCAAACAGGCCTTTCCATAAACCGCAATGGGCAGCGACGCTTGAGCTATCTGAAGGCTCCGCGCCACCGCCCATTGCTCACGCCGCCGAATAATGGCAAACAAAAGAGGAACAGAGTCTACCTAAAAGTGGCCCTCAAATTGGGGGCAGGTCACCCCTTTCAGGAGCGGCGCCGATAAAACTCGCGAAAAATCGGTGTTGCCTTAAAACCCCAGGCCTTCGTATTTCTTCTTGAACTTGGACACCCGGCCGCCGGTATCGAGCAGCCGCGTGCCGCCGCCGATCCAGGCCGGGTGCACCGAGGGGTCAACCTCCAGCGCCAGGGTGTCGCCCGCTTTGCCCCAGGTTGATTTCATCTGAACGATGTCGCCATTGGTCATCTTAACGTCGATCAGGTGGTAGTCGGGATGCAGGTCTTTTTTCATGCGCTCCGGTCCTTTAGGTCTTGGCGCTTTTCAGCGGCTTGTAATGGCTGTCTTCTGCGATCCGGGCCGATTTACCGCGGCGTGCGCGCAGATAATACAGCTTGGCACGGCGGACCTTGCCTCGGCGCACCACGGTGATGCTTTCGATGTTGGCGGAATGCAGCGGGAACATCCGCTCGACCCCTTCGCCAAATGATATTTTTCGCACCGTGAACGAGCCGGCGATGCCATGTCCGTTCTTGCGGGCAATGCATACGCCTTCGTAGTTCTGCACGCGCGAGCGGGTGCCTTCGGTGACCTTGTAGCCGACGCGGATGGTGTCACCGGCTTTGAAATCCGGAATCTCAGCCCCGAGTGCCTTGACGTGTTCAGCTTCCAGCTGTGCGATCAGATCCATCGCAGTGTCTCCTCATGTGCTCGCGGTTTTCTCCGCGAAGTCTTGTGCGCGTCCTCAGAGCTCTGCATCTTCGTCCGGGTCCATATCGTGCGCCCCGCAATAAGCCCGCCAGAGGTCAGGTCGTCGTTCCTTTGTCAGCCTTGCGGCCATCGCCCGTCGCCAGTCAGCTATTTGGGCGTGGTGGCCCGAGCGAAGAACTTCGGGTATTTCACGGCACTGCCATACGGCGGGCTTGGTATACTGCGGGTGTTCAACCAAAAAATCCGAGAACGAGTCCTGCTGAGTGGATGCCTGATTCCCAAGCACGCGGGGTATAAGCCGGACGGTGGCGTCAATCAAGGCCTGTGCAGCGATCTCGCCGCCGGTCAGGATGAAATCGCCGAGCGAGATTTCTTCGATGCCGAAATGCTCGATCACGCGCTCGTCGACGCCTTCAAAACGGCCGCACAGCAGGGTCACTCCGTCTGCCTGGGCCAGCCGCTCTGCCACCGCCTGGGTCAGCGGTTTTCCGCGTGGTGACAGGTAGATAACCGGCCAGCGCACCCGGTCTGCGGGGGTATTTTCGCCCGCCTTTGCCAACGCATTGCCCAGAACGTCCGCCCGCAGCACCATGCCGGCACCGCCACCGGCGGGGGTGTCATCGACGCTGCGATGTTTGCCGATCCCAAAGCGCCGTAGGTCGATGATTTCAAGTTGCCAGAGCCCGTCGGCCAAGGCTTTGCCGGTCAGGGACTGGCCCAGAACGCCGGGAAACGACGCCGGGAACAGGGTGATGATTTTGGCGGTCCAGATGTCCGCAGGGTTCGGGCGCTCAGTCATCGGGAAATAACCCCGCAGGCGGGTCGATGATGATGCGGCCGGCGGTCAGATCAACCGTTGGAACCACGTCGCGCGTGAACGGCACCAGAACGGTCGCTGACCCTTCGGTTAAGCAAACCTCCAGTAGATCGCTGGCGCCGTAGTTGAGCACCGCATTGACCGTGCCGAGCTGTTGCCCGCCGGTATCGATGACCGAAAGTCCAATAAGATCAGCATGATAGAATTCATCATCGGTCAATCCAGGCAACTTATCGCGGTCAGCGAAAAGCTGGGCGCCGCGCAGTTTTTCGGCTTGTTCTTTGGTTTCAACCCCGGACAGGCGGGCCGAAAAGCCATTTTTGATGGCGCCGGTGATGGTGACCGAAATCCCTGTCGGACTGGTTTCGGTAAATAGCGGTGCGTAGTCGGCGATGGCTGCAGGGGTGGCGCAAAAACTTTTCAGCCGCACCTCTTCTTTGAGCCCGAAAGCGCCCGCGATGGCGCCGACGCATACCCGATCCTTGCTCATCCGCTTCCTTTCAATTGCCACCGGCGCGAGGAAAACCCCGCGCCGTCAGTCACTTGGCTGAGAACGCTGGGCAGATTACTCTGCGGTGCTCTTTTTTGGCTTATCCTCAGCAGGTGTTTCTGCTGCGGCCTCGTCTGCCGAGACGTCTGCGGTGGCGGTGTCGGTCGGGGCTGGCTCGTCAGCAGGCGCTTCGGCGGCTTCTTTTTCCGTCGGGTCCGCTTCTGCTGCGACCTCATCCGCCGGGGCGTCTGCGGCAGCGGCCTCGCCAGTCGGGGTTGGCTCGGCGGCAAGCGCTTCAGCGGGCGCCTCGGCGCCCCTTGCTGTCGCCGTTTCCTCTGCCGCGGCCTCTTTTGCAGGGGCGTCCGCGGCGGCGGCTTGGTCGGCCGCGGTTGGTTCGGCGGCAGGCGCTTCAGCGGGCGCAGCGGCCTCGTCGCTCGCAGTCTCGCTCGCTGCGACTGCTTTTGCGGGGGCGTCCACGGCGGCGGCTTGGCCGGTCGGGGTTGCCTCGACCACAGCTTCCGCCACAGGCGCAGCGGCGGCTTCTTTGGCTGCCGCAGCTTTGTCGATCTTTTCCTGAACCCGGACCTTGGCCTTTTCGCCGGGTTCGGCTTTCTTGGGGTTGCTGCGCTGTTTTTTGTCAATGACTCCAGCAGCTTCCAGCATCCGCGAGATCCGGTCCGTGGGTTTTGCACCCAGATCCATCCAATGTTTGATGCGGTCGAGATTCATTTTCACCCGCTCTTCGCTGTCTTTGGGCAGCAGCGGGTTGTAGGTGCCGAGCTTTTCGATGAATCGGCCGTCACGCGGCATCCGGCTGTCAGCCGCAACGATGCGATAGAACGGGCGCTTTTTGCTGCCGCCACGGGCGAGACGGATTTTCATAGCCATTGGTGTTTCTCCTGATATTGGCGTGGTTCGGTGCGCAGGGATGCATACCCTACGTAGTTGTTATTCTTGGTGTTTCTGGTGATGCCTGATGACTTCGTCGATTATGAAAGTCAGGAATTTGCGGGCAAATTCCGGGTCCAGATTGGCTTGGCGCGCAAGGTCTTCCAGGCGCGCGATCTGCACCGCTTCGCGGGCCGGATCGGACGCTGGCAGCCCGTGATCGGCTTTCAGTTTTCCCACCGCCTGGGTGCGTGAAAACCGTTCACCGAGCGCGTAAATGATGATCGCGTCAAGGCGGTCGATGCTTTCGCGATGCTCTTTGAGGAGCGCTTCGGCGTGGGCTGTGGCGTCGGTCATTTGCGGTCTCCGGGCGGTATGGCTTGGGTATGGCTGGCGTATGGCCGGCGTATGGCAGGGTGTTTGGTCATGATTTCGGCAGCGCCGGTCCGGGATGCCGATAGACCAGCGACTCTATTCCCAAGGGCGAGATCCAGGTCGCTTCGTTAACAGCACCCAGCCGTTCAGCGAGCGTGATCGAGCGCGCGTTGTCGGGCGCGATCAGGCTGATCAGGGTGCGCATTCCGAGCGTCTCATAGGCGTAGTCGCGCGATGCGACCGAGGCCTCGTAAGCGTAGCCCTTGCCTTCAAAGCGATCGTAGATCACCCAGCCCAGTTCGGGTTCCGGCCAGCCTTCGGGGTGCCACAGGCCGACCCGGCCGACCGGGGCGCCGCTTTTGCGGTCTTCCAGCCACCACATGCCATAGCCTCGCAATTCCCAGTGGCCGATCATCATCGCCATGCCGCGCCACGCCTCTGGCCGGTCGGCCGGGCCGCCGACGCCACGGCTGCGCTCGGTTTCGCAAAATTCGGCGAACGCTTCGAAATCGCCGTCGCGCGGGCCGCGCAGGATCAGGCGGGCGGTTTCAAGGATCGGGATTTGCATGGTCATGCCAGGGACTCCGGGGATGGGTGGCGATAGACCACATCTTGCGCGTAGGGCTGCGCCGCGGTTGTGTCGGGCTTGGCGCCAAGGCGTTCAGCGAGCCGGATGGAGCGGGCGTTTTTCGGATCAATGTAGCTGACCAGCGATTGCAGCCCGAGTGAGTTGAAAGCGAAGGTCAGCGCGGCGCGGGCGGCCTCATAAGCATAGCCGTCGCCCTCGGCATGCGGAAAAAGTACCCAGCCAATTTCAACTTCGGGAAAATGTGGCGGTTTGATAATGCTGATCTGCCCGACGAACGCGCCGGTGTCGCGCCGGTCGACCGCCCAGGCGCCGTGCCCCAGCAGCGGCCACTGGGCAATGTCGCTGCAAAACGACAGCCACACCTCACTGCGGGTCTTGGGCCCGCCCATGAATTTCGCATGGTCTGAGCCAAGGACTTTCGCCAGCGCCTCGAAATCGTCTTGCCGGTGGGGTCGCAGGATCAGGCGCTCGGTCTCAAGGGTGGGCGCAGACATCATGTGGCAACAGCCGACGGATTTCCGAACTTCAGACTGGGCTGCACATACATGCCGACCAGCAGCGCGATCATGAAGACCGCACCGCCGGTGCCGCCATAGGACAGCGACGCCATTGCCGGGCCCGGGCAGAACCCGGACATCGCCCAACCGATGCCAAACAGCGCCGAGCCGACGATCAGACGCCGGTCAAGGATCGGGTTAGATGGGGCTGGGATTGGGGTGCCGAGCACTGATGTCGGGCGCCGGTTGGTCAGTTGCCAGGCAAAGACCATCGGCAGAATCGCGCCGCCCAGCACGAAGGCCAGCGTCGGGTCCCAGGCGCCGAATACGTCCAGCCAGCCCTGCACTTTATCGGTATTGGTCATGCCCGAGATCATCAGGCCAAGGCCAAAGATCGCGCCGGAAATGAGCGAAAACAGCAATCGCATCATATCACCTCCAATCCGTGGCGCAGCGCCAGCATCGCCATGCCGCCGAACAGCAGATAAATCAGGGTGGCCACAATACCGCGAAGCGAAAACCGCGATATGCCGCAAACGCCGTGGCCGGATGTGCAGCCATTTGCCATGCGGGTTCCGACGCCGACGATCAGTCCGGCACTGACCAAAACGGCCATATTGCTTGAGACATTTGTCGACGGAGCATTGCCGAAATACGCGACGACCGACGGGGCGCCGATGATGCCGGCGATAAACGTGAGGCGTTCTGCCAGGTTTGCCTTGCCTGAGCCATCGATGACGCCGCCAAGGATGCCGCTGGCGCCCATGATACGGCCATTGATCAGCAGGAACATCGTCGCTGCCAGCCCGATCAGCAAACCGCCGCCAAGGCCATAAAGCCAGTCTGTTGGGATCATGTTCATTTCCTTTTTCCAAAACCTGACAGGCCCGGCGGCAGGCCGCCGCCACCCGGCCCGGACAATCCGCCGGGCATATTGCCCAGCGCCTTGGCGGCCTGTTGCATCTCCGCTGGGTCGATTCCGGCGCCCATATCGGCGGGTGCGCCGCCCTTGCCGAACATGCCGCGCATCGCCTGTTTCAGCATCCCGCCCTTGCCCATTTTCTTCATCATGTCCGCCATCTGGCGGTGCATTTTCACCAGTTTGTTCAGCTCGCTGACTTCCAGACCGGCACCGCGCGCGATGCGCTTTTTACGGCTGGCCTGCAACAGCTGCGGGTTGGCGCGTTCGCGTTTGGTCATCGACTGGATCAGCGCCACCTGGCGGCGGATGATCGAGTCGTCAAAGCCGGCCTTCTCTGCCTGTTTGGCGATTTTTTTCATGCCCGGCATCATCCCCATGACGCTTTCCATGCCGCCCATCTTTTGCATCTGCTCAAGCTGCATCTTCAGGTCGTTCATGTTGAAGCGACCTTTCTGGAAACGCTTCATCATGCGTTCGGCCTGGGCGGCCTCGATGGTTTCCTGGGCTTTTTCAACGAGGCTGACGATGTCGCCCATGCCAAGGATGCGCCCGGCAATCCGTTCGGGGTGGAATTCTTCCAGCGCGTCGAGATTTTCGCCCAGTCCGACGAATTTGATCGGCTTGCCGGTCACTGCACGCATGCTGAGCGCCGCACCGCCGCGCCCGTCGCCGTCCATCCGGGTCAGGATGACCCCGGTGATGGCGAGTTTGGCGTTAAATTCGCCCGCCACGTTGACCGCGTCTTGGCCCGTGAGCCCGTCAACCACCAGCAGGGTTTCGCGGGGCTTGGTGGCGTCGCTTACGGCCTGCACCTCGTCCATCAGCACCTGGTCGATGTGCAGACGGCCGGCGGTGTCGAGCATATAGACGTCATAACCGCCCAAGGTGGCCTGCTGACGCGCGCGTTTGGCGATCTGGACCGGCGATTGGCCTTTGACGATCGGCAACGTGTCCACGCCGATCTGGGTGCCGAGAATCGCCAACTGTTCCATCGCCGCAGGGCGGTTCATGTCAAGCGAGGCCATCAGCACGCGCTTGCCGGATTTTTCCTTCAGACGTTTGGCCAGTTTCGCGGTTGTGGTGGTCTTGCCACCGCCCTGCAGGCCGACCATCAGGATCGGCGCGGGCGGGCTGTCGATCTTGAGCTCGCCGGGGTCCGGATCGTCACCCGCCAGCACATGCACCAGTTCGTCATGGACGATTTTGACGACCTGCTGGCCCGGGGTCACCGATTTGGTCACCGCCTGTCCGGTGGCCTTGTCCTGGATTGCGGCCAAAAAATCGCGCGCTACCGAGAGCGACACATCGGCCTCAAGCAGCGCGAGGCGAACCTCGCGCAGCGCGGTTTTGACGTCGTCGTCGGAGAGCGCGCCCTGTTTGGTCAGGCGGTCAAAGACACCGGAAAGGCGTTCGGACAGGTTTTCAAACATATCGTCGGCCTTTTGCGCCGGTTGCCATTTGTCCCAACCTGCAAGCTGGGACGCTAAAACGCCAATTTCCCCCGCGGGCGCGACGCGCTGACGGGGGGCGACCCCGGATCAAGCCCGGGGCCGGAAGTTTGGCCACTTCCGGATGTTGCGCGGCGTTTACGTGCGCGTGCGATATGAGTCAAGCGGTGCTGATTGTGCCCTGCGTGCGGGTGCCTCCGGCGGGAGTATTTATCAACAGAAGAAGAAGATGTCAGGTTGCCTCGGGTAATTCGGCCTGCAAGAACCGTTCGAAAGCATCCAGATTCACCGGCTCGAACTGGCCGAACCCCTGCATCCAGACCGAGGCATCGCGCAGCGCGTCGGGCTCCAGCTTGCACCATTTCACCCGGCCGCGTTTTTCTTGGGCAATCAGGCGCGCGCGGGCCAGCACGCGCAGGTGTTTGGATATCGCCGCGAGCGAGATCGCAAATGGCTCGGCCACATCGGTGACCGCCATGTCGTCTTCCAGCAGCATCGCCAGGATGGCGCGGCGGGTCGGGTCTGACAGGGCGGCAAAGACGGCATCAAGGCGGGTATCCATGTCTGTGGTAAACCCTGAGCCGTTGTCATCGTCAACCGATTGGTTGAATATGGCCGATCTTCCGAATGCCCGTGACCGGGTCTTTATATTGCCATTCTTCAACTTCTCTTGTTCAAAAATACTTAATAAATACAACATGTTATCTAGGAGCGGGCGAGCGCTTTGCGTGCTTGACTCTGCCTTTGCCCATTCCTAGTGTCCGCCCGACTGTCCACGGGGCTATTCAAATGGTTGATCCGGCCGAAAAAGACCGGCTTGAAAGACTTGATAAGCGGATCAAAGAGCTGAAGGGCGCGGCCGCGCCGGTCTCGAAGATAGAAGAACATCACAGCCAGGCGCATCTGGCCTGGCGGATGGTGATCGAGCTGGTGGCGGGAATCGTGATCGGCTTTGGTATCGGGTACGGGCTGGATGTGCTGTTGGGCACATTGCCGATTTTCCTGGTGCTGTTTGTATTGCTTGGCTTTGCGGCCGGGGTGCGGGTGATGATGCGCTCGGCGCGTGAGGTGCAGGACGAAACTGCGGCAGGTGCCGGGGGCAGGGAAGGGGACTAGAGGTGGCAGAATCAGCGCCGAAAAGTGAGAAATCCAAGTCGGTTTCGCCAGTAAGCATGGTTTTGTTTGGTGTCATTTCAGTGTTGTTTATTTTCAGCTTCTTCACCAAGAGCGGTGTCGAAGGCCTGCAGATTCACCCGATGGATCAATTCATCGTCACGCCCTTGTTCGGTGGCGAGCAGATCAGTTTCTACACGCCCACCAACGTCACCCTGTGGCTGGCGCTGGCGGTTCTGGGGATCATCGCGCTGCTGGTTCTGGGCACCCGCAGACGGGCAATCATTCCGAGCCGGGTTCAATCGGTCGCCGAGCTTTTGTATGGCTTTGTCCACAAGATGGTCGAGGATGTGGCCGGCAAGGACGGGCTCAAGTTCTTCCCATACATCATGACGCTGTTCATCTTCATCCTGTTTGCCAACTTTCTGGGCCTTATTCCGCTGGCATTTACCACCACTAGCCATATTGCTGTCACGGCGATCATGGCGATCGCGGTTTTCATCACGGTGACCATCGTCGGGATCGTCAAGAACGGTTTCGGATTTCTGGAACTGTTCTGGATCAAGGCGGCACCGCTGGTGCTGCGGCCCTTGCTGGCCCTGATCGAAGTGATTTCCTATTTCGTGCGCCCGGTCAGCCACTCGATCCGTCTTGCGGGTAACATGATGGCGGGCCACGCGGTGATCAAAGTATTCGCCGGCTTCGCGGGCGTTCTGGGGGTTGGCGCGGTAATGCCGATCCTGGCCATCACCGCGGTCTACGCGCTGGAAACACTGGTTTCCTTCATTCAGGCCTATGTGTTTGCAATCCTGACCTGTGTTTATCTGAAGGATGCGCTGCATCCGAGCCACTGACGCGCGGGCGCACCCGAAACCCAATCATCACAACCAATTCCACGTAAGGAGACCTCGGAATGGAACAGGAAGTAGCACTCACACTGCAGACGGGTATGGCCTTTCTCGGCGCCGGTTTTGCTTGTACCGGCATGGGCGGCGCTGCCGTTGGCGTGGGCCACGTGGTCGGCAACTACATCGCCGGCGCGCTGCGCAACCCGTCGGCTGCCGGTGGCCAGCTGGCGACGATGTTCATCGGTATTGCGTTTGCAGAAGCGCTTGGGATCTTTTCGTTCCTGGTCGCCCTTTTGCTGATGTTTGCTGTATAGCCTTTGCGGCGTCGTTGCAGTCGGGCAGGCTGAAATGGCACGCCGGCCCGGTGTAATCCGGGGTTTTGGTAGGAGGACAATATGGCAGAGCATACGACCGAGGTTGTAGAGCACGCTGCAGAAGTTGCCGATCACGCGGCCGAAAAAGTCGGCATGCCGCAGATCGATTTTGCGTCGTTCCCGAACCAGATTTTCTGGCTGTTGATTACGCTGGTGGTCATTTACCTGGTTCTGACCCGCATTTCGTTGCCGCGCATTGGCTCGGTTCTGGCAGAACGCCAGGGCACCATCACCAACGACATCGCGGCTGCCGAAGACCTGAAGCAAAAGGCGGTTGAAGCGGAAGAGGCTTATGACAAGGCGCTGGCAGATGCCCGCGCCGAGGCTGGCCGGATCGTCGCCGAAGCGCGCGCCGCCATAAAGGTTGATCTGGACGTGGCAGTCGCCAAGGCCGATGCCGAGATTTCCGCCAAAGCGGCAGAATCGGAAATGGCGATTGCCGAAATCCGCGCCAGTGCGATGGACAGTATCGTGGAGGTGTCATGGGATACGGCCAATGAAATTGTCATGGCATTTGGTGAAAAGGCCGATGTGGACACAATAACTGCAGCCGTGGCCACCCGGTTGAAAGGCTAATGGAATGAAAAAACTCGTACTTTTGGCGTCATTTGCCGCGACGCCTGCTTTGGCCGCCGAAGGGATTCCGTTCTTTTCGCTGTTTAACACCAACTTTGTTGTGATCCTGGCGTTTCTGCTGTTTGTGGGGGTGCTGTTTTACCTGAAAGTGCCTGGCGTGCTGATGGCGATGCTGGACGCGCGCGCCGACGCTATTCGGGACGAACTGAACCAGGCCAAGGCGCTGCGCGAAGAGGCGCAGACCATCCTGGCCTCGTACGAGCGCAAGCACAAAGAAGTTCAGGGCCAGGCTGACCGCATCGTCGAACACGCCAGAATCGAAGCGGAGGAGGCTGCCCAAAGGGCCAAGGATGACCTGAAAGCATCGATCGCCCGCCGTCTGGCAGCGGCGCAGGATCAGATTGTTTCAGCTCAGGCGAAGGCTGTGAAAGAGGTGCGTGACACCGCCGTTCAGGTCGCCATTGCCGCCGCCGGCGATGTTATCGCCGCAAATATGAGCGCTGATGATGGTGACAGGCTGATCGAAGAGGCCATAGTTACGGTTGAGGAAAAGCTGCATTAGAGCGAAAGCATGGCTGACAACACAGACCAACAAAAATGGCCGAGCCAGGATATTGACCCGGCGGTTCTGGGCACGCTCGCACACCTGTATCGGGCAGAGGTCTTTCGCAGCACCCACTGGCGGACCCGGCTTGACAACTCGACCAACTGGGCGGTGCTGACCACCGGGATTGCGCTTTCTGCAACATTCAGCAGCTCGGATGCTTCACCGCTGCCGTTGGTGCTGGTCGGGTTCCTGGTAACATTTTTTTGATATTCGAGGCGCGCCGCTACCGTTATTACAACTTCTTTCGCGCCCGCGCGCGGCTTTTGGAGACCGATTTTTACGTGCCGATACTGAGAGGCGAGAAAGTTGAAGTTGGCGGTGCCTGGAATGCCATGCTGGCGGATGACTACACGACGCCGCACTATCACATCAGTTTTGTCCGTGCGGTGGGACGCCGGCTTAGAAACAACTATTCGTGGATTCTGCTCATTCAGGCGGTCGCCGGTGATGCGATGACCCGTGCGGGTGAACTTGCCCAGCTTCTTGATGTCGATGTGGATTAGGTCGCCGGGGCGGTCGCGTTCGTATCTTACGACCGGCTCGGAGGGTTCCAGATCGCGCCAGCGGTTCAGGCCGTGGCGGGCCAGAATACGCCCAACCGTGGCGCGCGACACGCCGGTTTCCTCTGCGATTCGCTCCATAATGCGCCGTTCCCTGCGCAATTGAACAACCCGTGCCTCAACGCTTGCGGGTGTCCGGCCCGGGGTCTGTGACGGGCGGGATGACCTGTCTTGCAACCCTTCCGACCCATAATCGCGATATCTTCCGCGCCATTTGTAAACGGTGCGAAGGCTGATCCCCATCGCGCAGGCAACATCGGCAGGGCGTTCGCCTCGTTCAAGGCGGCGAACCAAAATCTCTCGACCTTTTGGCGCAAGACGGGCATTCTTATGGCTGTTCATTCGGTTCTCCCTCAAGAGCTTCTGTTTTTGCAAACTTCAGCTTCTCAGGTCTGGATCGAATGAACAACCTTGTGAGAACTCACACCTAGAGCGGCTCACCCTAATTCAGGCTCGCTCTGTTTCTTCCAAATCCAGTAGCCCGGCGTTGAACCGGCCGCAGTGCGATATGAATATCGGACCAGGCCAGTTCGGCGTCGGATGCTGGATTTGGGTGAAACCCGCAGGGACGCGTCAATTTGCCCCGATCCCGGCGCCCTCGTTCTTGCCGGTAACACGATACCGGCTGCAAACGACGGCTTGGTCCTGGGACAAATTGGCACCGGCAGAGTGGGCCTGAATTAGGGTGAACCGCTCTAGGCGGCCACTGGGCGCGCAATCAGTGTCACGCCCGGCTCTGGCCGGATCGTCATGTGCATCACCGGCATGGGTTGAGCTCCTGCCGGGGCGAATTCAAACCGCGCCAGAAGTGTTGCCAAAATGATCTGCGCCTGCATCATCGCGAAATTCGCACCGACGCATATCCTGGGACCGGCGCCGAACGGCAAGTATTGATACCGGTCCCTGTCGGCCACTTGCGCGGGTGCAAAGTGCTCAGGATCAAAGGCGTCAGGATTTTTCCAAAGCATGCGATGCCGATGCAGCGAGAATATGTTCAAGAATACCGTATCATTGGGGCGAATTTCCCGGTCGTAAATCTGGTCTGGCGCCAGCACATTTCGGGCCACCATTCCAACCGGCGGGTAAAGCCGCATCGCCTCTTGCAAGACGCTGTGCACATGAGGCATGGCGTCGAGATCCGCCGCACTGGCAGCCCTTGTGCCCAAGACTTCGCGCGCTTGCGCGTGCGCCTTTTTCTGGGCCGCCGGATCGTGGGCCAGCAGGAACAGCGACCATGCCAGCGCCAGCGCCGTGGTCTCGTGCCCGGCCACGATAAAGAACTGCATGTTATGCAACAGGTCCTGCGGGGTCATGGTGCGCCCGGTTTCCTGGTCTTGCGCCTGGATCATGTAATCGAGCAGGTCCTCGCTGGCGCCGCGGCACTGCTGGCGCCTCGCCTCGATCGCTTTGGCGACCATCTGGTGCATGGTTTTGACCGCGCCGCGGCCGAGGATTTCGCCTGGCCGCGGCACCCAGCGGGGAACTTCAAGAAAATCCAACAGCGATGCGCGCCCGACGGTCAGGAAATAACGGGTAATGGCTTCTCCGTAGGCCTCGGCGTCAAAGTGCTCACGACCCGACAAAGCAACCTCGCAGATCACGTCGAATGTTGCCGAGAGCATCTCGCGCACAATTTCGCACGGACCCTGGTTTTCAAGCAGGCGCGCGGTGGCGCGTTCAGCGGTCTTTGTCATGATCGGGGCCAGTGCGGACACGTTGCGCGCGGCGAACACCGGCGCGATGGCGCGCCTTTGCCAGCGCCACTGCGGCCCTTCGGAGGTGAAAAGGCTTGATCCGACGGCGCTGCGCAGCATCCGGATCATCACTTCGGATTTCGGATAATTTTCGGCATTGTCGAGAAACACCCGTTTCAGACCTTCGGGTCCCTGAACCATGTGCCAGCGCGCCGGTCCGGTTGTGCCGGTGACAATTGGCTGGCTGAACGCGATGGCGGGCAGGATGCTCAGCACATTGCGGCGAACTTCGCGCAGGCTTGCCAGTATGCCTAGCGGTTTTGTCGGCGGTGTTATGGTTTGTGGGACAAAAAGCGTCATGGCCTGATCTTAGTCTGCACGCGCGCCATTTGGGCATAAAAAAAGGGGATTATATAGGAAAGTGACGAAGTTGCCCCTAGCGCGGCCTCGTAGCCCGGCGGACATTGACAGGCTGCACTAGCGCCTTGGCCACCTTCTCCAACGACCCTTCAAACCGCAAGTCTTCTGCAAGTTCGGTTCTTGACGGCTGGTAGCCGTAATTGACAACCTCCACTGTGGGCTGGTCCTTCGCCGCCACAAATGATGTGTGCTTTTCCTTCGTCGGCTTGGTCATCGCGCGACCTCCATGTGTTCCGCGGAAAGGTTGACACCCGACACGATTCGTGTCCACCATTTTCCCTGCAATCGACAGCGTGCCCGCCTTTCCGGGGTGGTCGGCGTCGCTGTCCGGAGAAAGCGGGGGTTTCACAAGCAACTCAGCCCAGTAATCTCAGCAGAACGCGATGAGTGATGAGCGGTGGGAAAGAGTTATGGCTAGACTGCCGCACAAGAGGAGATACACGGCGACTCCAAGCCGAATTGTGTCAATCCCGGCGTAAAAAGGGGCCATTCGCCGGAGTAAAAGTGGGCCAGTTGAGGTGCCGCGCCTTGTTGGGTGTGCTCCCCATAAAGCTAACGCGTGACAAGGCGCATGTTGGCCAAAGGCCAACATCCATCAAGTTCAAACCGGGTTCAGGCTCTGGCGTTTCGGCTCTGTTTTAGCCGAAAGCTGTCGCCGTTCATCTCCAGTATATGGACGTGGTGGGTGAGGCGATCCAGGAGCGCACCGGTGAGGCGCTCGGATCCGAATATTTCGGTCCATTCGTCGAACGGCAGATTTGAGGTGATGATTATGGAGCCGCGTTCATAGCATTGGGAGATGATTTCGAAGAGCAGCTCAGCGCCGGTTTTGCTCAAGGGGACAAAGCCCAGCTCGTCAATGATCAGAAGGTTCTGGCTGGTGAGTTGTTTTTGGAACCTCTGCAGGCGGCGTTCATCGACAGCTTCGATCAATTCGTGAACCAGTGATGCGGCGGTTATGAAGCGGACCTTGAGGCCTTTCTGGCAGGCGGCCAATCCCAGCCTCAGTGCGACATGGGTTTTACCGGTGCCACTTGGCCCCAGGGCAATGATGTTCTGGTATTTGTCGATGTATTCACAGCGCGCCAGCTCCAGCACGAGCGGCTTGTTGAGTGACGGGATCGCCTTGAAATCGAAGCTGTCCAGGCTCTTGGTGGCTGGAAACTTCGCGGCCTTGATGCGCCGCTCGATCATCCGGCGTTCCCGCTCTATCAGTTCAAGTTCGCAGAGCCGCAGTAAATACTGGACGTGATCCTTCTTCTCAGCAGCGCATTGTTGCGCAAGTTTGGAATATTCGCCCAGGAATGTCGGCAAGCGCAGTTTTTTTAGGTGATGCTGCAGCAGAACCTGCGGTGTATCGGTCATGCCGGCACCTGCGTCATCAGGCTCATATAGCTCGCGGGCTTGGTGGTCTCGACCAGTGCTTTGGGCAGGTAGGGGTAGATATCGAGATCGAGCCGTGGCGGCGCCTCTCGATCCGGCAAAGCACCAGATGCTTGACCGCATCGTAGCCGATCGCGCCCAGTTCCAGCGACTGTTTGATAGCCCCGTGGACGTGCGCCATCTCGAAGCTCGCAAGCAGCCGCAGAACCTGGACGTATTCGCGCTTGCCCTTCTTGCCCATGCGCGCTTCCAGCAGCCGGTGCAGGGTGGCAAACTCCCCTGGCAGGTCCCAGCCCTGCAGCGGTGCCGCCTGGTCCAGCGCGCCAACCTTCTGTTCCAGCAGCGGCAGGAAGTGCATCGGATCGAAGACCATATCAGCCTTCTCATAGGACCGTTGGTGGCGGGCGATCACCTCGGCGCCGCAGCCGATGACGACCTCGTGGACATAGCCGCGGACCTGAACCTCGTGATGAGCGCAGGCGACCGGCACCGAGTAATCGTTGTTGCGATAGCGGACCATCGAGATCGACGTCGCCCGCGTGCTGACTTTCTCGCAGGCATCGTAGGGTACAGGCGGCAGCGCCATCAGGCCGTCGAGGTCGCGCATCAGCCGCTCGCCGATAGTCTCGGAATGACCCCGCAGAACCTCATCCTGACGTTTGAGGCATTGCTCCTCCAGCCGGACGTTCAGGTCATCGAAACTGTCGAAGCGCGGCATCGGCACCAGGAAGTTCCGCCGGCCATAACCGATTGTGCCTTCGACATTACCCTTGTCGTTGCCCTTGCCAGGACGGCCGAACCTGTCTTCGAACAGGTAATGCGACTGCAACTCAGCAAAGGTTCTGGTGCGTTGCCGTTTTCCGTCCCCGAGAATCCGTGCCACCGCGATCGTGGTGTTGTCGTAGAGCCCTGACAGCGGCACGCCGCCGAAGAACGCAAAGGCGGAGACATGGCCATCGCAAAAGGCCTCGGTTGTCTCCGCCGGATAGGCCTTGATGAAGAACGCGTCCGAGTGCGGCAGAGACATTGCAAAGTAGTGCAGCTTGCGCACGACCCCGCCAATCTCGCCAAGCGCCTCACCAAAATCAACCTGGGCGTGGCCTGGCGCGTGCGACAGCGGCACGAACACTTCCCGAGTCCGGCGCTTCTTCTCGCGAACATAGTCGGTCACAATCGTGATCCCGCCGGTGAAGCCATGTTCATCACGCAGACGCTCATATATCCGCTTCGACGTATGCCGCTGCTTCTTGAGCCGCGACTTATCCTCTTCCAATATCTGGTTGATGAGCGGAATGAACGGGTCAAGCTTTGGACGGGCTGGTGGCCCATTCCTGCGATACCCCGGTGGCACCGCATGCTTCAGGATCTTCGACACAGTCTTGCGGTCTATCCCGAAATGACCGGCCGCCGCCCGCTCACTCATCCCACCGACATGACACGCACGCCGAACCCGGCTGTACAATTCCACAGAATACATCTCCCCGCCCTCAGCTCGTTTGCCTCAGGCGTCAGAATGGCGGAGTTTTACTCCGCGACAGTCAGATTATTCGACCGTTTCTGTGGTCCAGTATTGCGCCGGGATTCACAACTCATCGAGGCCGTCGACGAACGCCGCCTGCAGCGCTTGCAGAAACAACTGGTCAGCCAGGACCTGCTGATCATTGATGAGCTGGGTTTTGTGCCACTGAGCAAGACCGGGGCCGAGCTTCTCTTCGAGATCATCTCGCAGCGCTACGAACGTGGCTCCATCATCATCACATCCAACCTGCCGTTCGATGAATGGACCGAGGTCTTCGGCGCAGAACGCCTCACAGGCGCCATTCTCGATCGCCTAACCCACCACGTTCATATCCTCGAGATGAACGGCGAAAGCTACCGGTTGCGCCAGAGCAAAATCGCCAAACCGTAATCCTGAAAATACCAAAACTGCGAAAAGATTGGCCTGCGGCCAACGCACCCTGGCACGCATCAGCTATTTGGAAAGCACACGCACCAGGGTGCGCACCTAAATCAAACCAGGTGTCCAGTTTTGCACCGGGACATTGACCCTTTTTACTCCGGGATTGACACATTTCCGATGATGGGCCAAGAATATCGTTCGGGACACCTTTGGCCATTTTTTGCGATTCGCATTCCCCCACTCAATCGTGAAGACGTGCGTGAGCAGATTGCAAACCGTTCCCTCAGAGAAGACCAGATCCTATAGGTTCTCGGGTCTGTTGCTAAGGTATCAGTCGCCAATCCATACGAGTTCAAGCTAGTCTGACCCGCAATTGTTGAGCGACAATTTTGATTCATTGATCTTACTGGCAAGCTCAATCATAGCTGGCCACCAGATTGCCGCCCTGTGCCTAGCGAACGGGGCCCCTAGTCGGCAATCAGGTCGAAGTACCTGAGCCTCTTGCCCTCCATATCGGCAACAACGGCGTTTATCTGGTCGATGGTGTCGCGATCCCGGATGTTGTGCTTGGCGGCAAACTCCTGAACGTATCGGTCAAGATGCTTTGGGCTGATCTTGTGAAACGTTCCCTTGTGAGCGCGCTTGAGCATCGACCAGAACGATTCGATGCCGTTGGTGTGGGGCCATATCACGGACGTATTCACCGACGCTGTGCTTCACTGCTTCGTGCTTGAAGGGCATGCCCCTGTAGGCTTTGGCATCGTCCGTGTAGACCGTGGCCCCCGACGCGGCGTGGTCGGCCACAAAGCCCTGTAGGGTCTTGGCGTCGGTTTCCTGCACGACCTGGGCGCTCACGGCCTTGGTGGCGCGATCCTTCGCCCCGACGATAGCCGTCTTGCCAGCAATCCCGCGCCCTTCGAGCTTCGCCCGCTTAGCCTTCGGCATGTTCTTGCGCTGCCCACCCATGTAAGTTTCGTCTACCTCGACCGGCCCCTGAAACATCCCTATCGCCTTGCCCGACACGGCCTTTCTCAATCTGTGTGCCAAGTGCCAAGCTGTTTTTTGGGTGATCTCCAGATCCCTGTGCAGTTTCATGCTGCTCACGCTCTTGAGATTCGTCAGAAGAAGGTACAGGGCGACGACCCAAACTTGGTAGCCCAGCTTGCTAGACTGCATAACGGTTCCGGTCTTGAGGCTAAACCGCTTGCCGCACTCCTTTTCCCGGCACAGATACGGCATGGTCTTGTGAGCCGACCCGGATTGAACGTTGATCGAGCCGCAGTAGTGGCAAAACACACCATCCGGCCACCGCCGCTCGCTCAGCCACGCTTCGGCGGCTGCATCGTCGGGGAACATACGAAATATCTCGACGAGGGAGATTCCTTTTCTGAAGTGTTTGCCTGGTGCGTTCTGTGCCATGTCATATCCTCTTGATCTAAGAAAACATTATAGCATAGTGACGGTGCTGTCAACGAGTTTTTCGTCACTTTCGTATATAATCCCCTAAAAATACATCCGGTCAATCAACGCCGAGTTTGACCCAAAAAGAATTGCGCTGCTGGCCGGGCCTGACTCCCACACGGGTGCAGAGTAAATAGGCGGCAACGCGATATGCGCGCCGCCCATATTACTCAAATTACTCGTTACCCAAACCAGATAAAAAAGCCACTCGTTATGCGCCCCGCTATGTCAGGCACGTCTTGACAACAATTCCGAAGCGGTGAGATGAATTTGCCGAGAAATACCGCCAAATTTTCGACGGATTCGCGCGGATAAGTTATGATTTTGGAAACATTCTGTTGTGGGTATTGTCAGGCCAATGATCAGCCGCTGTGGCGGGCAAAGCACGAAATATTTCGGCATTCCGCTCACGGGCATGAAATCCACGCATTCACCGGCATGAAATCAAACGACAAACCTGATTTGGCGGCGCGTAGACACTGAACAGGGCGAGATCATTAACGTCTGCCAAGTGTTAAGCAGTCTGTCCAAAACACGATACGCCTGCGGCACGACAAGATTTGGACGCGATCATTAACGCGCAAGTTTAGCGTGATTTTTCGCTTTGATAGCGCAGCTTTGCGATGGCCTCGTTTTTCGCATTTTTTTGCTCAGCTGCCAACGCGGTTTTCACATAATCCAGATGCGCCTCAACCGCGTTGCGCGTGGCGGCAGGGTCGCGCGCCTGAATGGCGTCATTTATCGCCCGGTGCTGGCCGAGCAGCGATGCGCGCGTTGTCTTTTGGGCGAACATGATCTGGCGGTTGTAAAATACGCCTTCGCGCAGAAGCTGGAACATCGAGCGCATCATGTGCAGCATAATCACGTTGTGGCTGGACTCGATGATCGCCATGTGAAAGTCGGCGTCCAGGCGTGCCTCATCTGACGGGTTGCGTTTGGAATGCGCCGCCTCCATTTTCTTGAAGATCGAATTGATCACTTTCAGGTCGGTGTCAGAGGCCAGACGCGCCGCCCGTTCGGCGGCGAGGGTTTCGAGGTCGCGGCGAAACTCGATATAGTCAAAGACCGCTTCGTCGCGGCGTGCGAACAATTTCACCAGACCTTCGGAAAATGCTGATCCCAGCACGTCTGCCACGAATATGCCGGCACCGGCCTTGCTGGTCAGCAGGCCGCGCTCCTGAAGGTCTGCAATCGCCTGCCGCAGGCTGGGGGCGAGACACCCATCTTGGTGGCCAGATCGCGTTCGCCTCGTTCAAGGCGGCGAACCAAAATCTCTCGACCTTTTGGCGCAAGACGGGCATTCTTATGGCTGTTCATTCGGTTCTCCCTCAAGAGCTTCTGTTTTTGCAAACTTCAGCTTCTCAGGTCTGGATCGAATGAACAACCCTTGCCTATCCGGTTAACGCCCATGACCGCTACATGTAGGGTGCCGCCACTCTCCCGAGTAAAGCTCGGCATAGGTTGGAGCAGAGGTGTCGCCCGCGATGCCGAGCAATGAGCGGAAGGCGTTGAACGGGTAGAACCGCCTGTTGAAGCGGAAGGTGAACTCGTTGAGGTAGGCTTGTAGGTGCTGGTGGCTAACGCCGTGGTGGATACCGATCAGCCACGTCTTCAGGTTGGCGAAAACCAGATGGATGATCGGCAGGTATTGCTCGGCAACCTCTGGATCACCACACTCGGCAACAGCGAAGTGCTCATAGCCGCGCTTACCGAGGCCAGCATAGCCGCTCCAATCGTCAGTAACGATCAGCGATCCCGGCGCGACGGTGCTCTCGACGAACCCACAGAGCGACTCGGCGCTACGGTCGAGCACGACGGCGAGCCGAACGCGTCCGGCATAGCGTCCGTCTTTCCGGTTGTCGAGCTTGGTGCCCGGCTTTCGATGACGCACCTCGATGGCACAGGAGACGGGAACCTTGTGGTGAACACCACGGCCTTCCCCACGCGTTGTTCGCCCGCCAACCCAGGTTTCGTCCACCTCAACATGGTTCTTGGGCTGTCCACCGATCCTGTCTTGGTTGGGCCGCACCATGCCCGAGCGGAGCTTGTGGAGAATTTGAAAGGCCGTCTCGTAGCGCGAAAGACCAAGTTGCCGCTGAAACTGCACGGCGGACATGCCGGGCGTCTGACTGGCGACCAGATAAGCGGCCCAGAACCAGACGTTCAGCGGAGTGTGGCTACGCTCCATCACTGTTCCCACCGTCAGCCCGGTGTTCTGGCGGCACTTGCGGCAGCGCAGGACGCCAGGGCGGTTTTCAAAGTGGAACGGCTCTCCCGCCGTGCCGCAGTGCGGGCAGGCAAAGCCGTCTCCCCAGCGGGCTTTCTCCAGGTAGGCGGCGCAGGCCGCATCATCGGGGAAAAGTCGCTGGAACTCGGGTAGCGAATGCGGGAATGGGAGCTCGGCGCGGTCGAGAACATCCATGGCGCGCTCCCCTATATCCGGTTTGCGCCCATTCTAGCCCTAGTGGGTGTGGGTGTAAACCGGATAGGCAAGGAACAACCTTGTGAGAACTCACATCTAGGCTGTCGGACGGATCACAATCTCGACCCGCCGGTTTTGGGTGCGTCCGGCGGCGGTCAGGTTGGAGGTAATCGGGTCGTCTTCACCCATACCGATGGTGCGCAGGAGGAAACTCGAAACACCGTTGGCGATCAGAATTGCCGCCACGGCGCTGGCGCGGCGCGCCGACAGATCCTGATTATAGGCGGCGGTGCCGGTATTGTCGGTGTGCCCGAACACATCGACCGTGGATCCGGGAAAGCGCTGCAGGTTATCGGCCAGGGCACCGAGGTCGCGGCGCAATGTGTTGCGCACCACGGTGCTGTCAAATGCAAACAGGATGTCCTGCGGCATGATCACGATAAGCTCGCTGCCGGTGTTGATGATTTGCACCCGGTCATCGCCAATGGCGGCCTGAAGCTCTGCCGCTTGCTTGTCGAGCTGTGCGCCAATGGCACCGCCGGCCGCAGCGCCGACAATCCCGCCAACGATGGCGCGTGTGCGGCGCTCCTTGGGGTTATCGCCGGTTACGAGGCCAAACAGGATGCCACTGAGCGCCCCCGCGCCGATCCCTTCTTTGGTGCGGGTGCCCGGGTCACCGGTGACGGTATTGATGTCTGTGCAGGCAGTCACAGCGAAAAGGCTGACCGAAACGGCCAGCGCGGAATTTTTCAGAAATGTCATTTTGATCCTCGGTTGGGTTGACCCAGCTTTGTGATATTAGCCGTGGATTGCTTCCACTTCAAAACCCATTAGGGCAGCAGTCGGCGGATTTCCGCAAGCGCCTTCACGCGGAAGTGTCGGCGCGCGCGCTTTCCCAGGCCAGCATGGCGCGTTTGACCGGCAGGCCCCAGTGATAGCCGCCCAGTCCGCCGGATTTTCGCAACGCCCGGTGGCAGGGGATCAGCCAGCTGATCGGGTTCTTGCCCACCGCGGTGCCGACGGCGCGTGCGGCGCGCGGATTGCCGATGGCGTCGGCGATTTCAGAGTATGTCGTGACATAGCCTGACGGAATGTCCAGGAGCGCCTCCCACACCTTGATCTGAAACGGCGCGCCCATCAGGTGCAGCCGGGTGTCGCCGCCGCCGCCGAATGCAGCGTTGACCCAGTCCTCAATCGCCTCTGGCGCCTGCGCATAAGTCGCGGCTGGCCAGCGCGAAGTCATGTCTGCAAACGCTGCCTCGTCGCCGGTTTCCTGGGTGAATGCCAGACCGCATATCCCGATGCCTGTGGCCATCGCGAGCAGCCGGCCAAAGGGGCTGTCAAACCAGCCGTAACTGATGGTCAGCCCGGCGCCTTTGCGGGCGAACTCACCGGGGCTCATCGCCTCCCATTTCACGAACAGGTCGTGCAGGCGGCTGGTGCCGGACAGGCCAAGTTCATGCGCGGTATCCAAGGTGGTGAACCGGTCCGCCAAAAGGCTGCGGGCATGGTCAAGCGTCAGATATTGCTGATAGCGTTTTGGTGACACCCCGACCCATCTGGAAAACACCCGCTGAAAATGTGCCGGACTCATCGAGAGATCCGCGGCCAGCGTTTCCAGCGAAATCACTTCGTCGGCAGCATCAATCGCGTCGATCGCGCGGCGCATGACGTTGTAGTGGTATACGGTTTCGGCGTTCATCAGTCTCTCCTTGCCCAGCCACATTAGCGAAATGTTCCGTCCGGTCGATCCGATTCTTGCGACTTTTATCGTGGCAAGGCATACCAGCCGGGATGGCAAGGCAAATGGACTATCACGCGATCCACGCGGTGTTTTCCCGGTTTCAGGCGAGCGAGCCGGAACCGAAAGGTGAGCTGCGGCATGTCAATGCTTTCACGCTGGTGGTGGCGGTGGCGCTGTCGGCGCAGGCCACCGATGTTGGCGTGAACAAAGCCACCCGCGCGCTGTTTGAGATTGCCGATACCCCGGACAAGATGCTGGCGCTTGGCGAGGACGGGTTGATCGCGCACATCAAGAGCATCGGTCTGTTTCGGCAAAAGGCCAGGAATGTCATCAGGCTGAGCCGGATCCTGGCCGAGGATTACGGCGGTCAAGTGCCGTCATCGCGGGCCGCGCTGCAATCGCTGCCGGGGGTCGGGCGCAAGACCGCGAATGTGGTCTTGAACATGTGGTTCAGGCACCCGGCGCAGGCGGTGGACACCCATGTATTGCGGGTCGGCAATCGCACCGGCATCGCGGTGGGCAAGAACGTCGAGGCGGTTGAGCGCGCCATTGAAGACAATGTGCCGACTGAGTTTCAGCAGCACGCGCACCACTGGCTGATCCTGCACGGGCGCTACATTTGCGTGGCGCGCAAGCCCAAATGCGGGGCCTGCATTATCCGCGATCTGTGCCGGTACGAGGAGAAAACCGTTTGAGCAAGCGTTTTCAAATTGTTGGTATCGGCAATGCGATGGTCGATGTGCTGTCCCATTGCTCGGACGAGTTTCTGCGCGCCAACGGTGTCAGCAAGGGGATCATGCAGCTGATCGACATGGATCGCGCGGTGGCGCTTTACGCGCGGGTCGGCCCGGCCAGGGAAATCAGCGGCGGTTCGGCAGCGAATACCATTGCCGGGGCGGCGCACCTGGGCGGGCGCGTGGCCTATGTGGGCAAGGTCAAGGCTGACCAGTTGGGAGCGATATTCGCGCATGATCTGCGGGCCCAGGGTGCAGTCTATGATACCGCTCTGGCGGCGCGCGACAGTGCGGACGAAACCGGGCGCTGCATCGTGCTGGTGACGCCCGATGGCGAGCGCTCGATGAACACCTATCTGGGCTGGTCGGAGCACCTGGGCCCCGCGGATATTGACGAAGCCATGATGAGCGACGCGGAATGGATATTTCTGGAAGGCTACCGGTTTGACGGGCCCGACAGCCACGCCGCCTTTGCCAAGGCAATCGCGGCCTGCAAGGGCGCCGGCGGCAAAGTGTCGATCACGCTCAGCGACCAGTTCTGCATCGAGCGCCACCGGGCTGCGTTCGCGCAGATGCTGCGCAATGATGTGGATCTTTTGTTCGCCAACCGGGCCGAGATCAAATCGATGTATCAAACCGATGAATTTGACGACGCACTGGCTGCGGCAGCGGCTGAGGTCGGCATTGTGGCCTGCACCGACAGTGACAACGGTGCGTATGTGCTGTCGGGCGGCGACCGCTGGCATGTGTCGGCGATTGCCACCGATATTGTTGACGCGACCGGTGTCGGCGATCTGTTTGCCGGGGCGTTTCTGTGGGCGCTGAGCAATGGCTATGCGCTGGACATCTGCGGGCGCATGGCCTGCGTGGCGGCGGGCGAAGTGATCAGCCATATCGGCGCCCGGTCAGAGGCGGATTTGCGGCAATTGTTCCGCAAGCACGGCCTGCTGTGATCTGACAGGCGGGCGGTATTCCTGCCTCCGGCGGGGATATATCGGCTGCAAAGAAGCCAGCGAGTCGGCACCCTGCCCGGAACACAGCCCGGCGGCAGGGTGCCTTCTTCGCAGACGGCCATCGGCTTCCCAGCCTGTACCGTGCGAGCAGGTGGCCGCTATCAACCTTAATTTATGGTTAATGCCTGCTTCTTTGCAGCCGAAATATCCTCCGGGGGTGAATTCACCGCAGGCGAAGAGGGGGCGGATAGCCCCTTGTCCTTATATATTTAATGCGGGCGAAGCCCGCGCAATTGGATCAGTCAATCGCCCAGTTTCGCATGCACTTCGTCCAGATCAACCTCGCTCAGCGGCATTTTGTTGCCGGGGTTGTCAAAATCGTATTTGAACAGGTCAAAATCGCGCCTGTACATGTCGCGGATCAGGTGCATCGACAGGTCGTCAAAAAAATCCCCGACGGGATGCGCGCGTTTCGGGCCGTGACCTTGGCTTTCGTTGAATCGCGGGATTTTTTCCAGATCAACGGCGTGTTTGGTCGTGATATTGTCGAGCACTGACTGCATGCCGTCATTTAATTTCTCGGTGAAAATGATGTTGTCGTAGGTGCCGCCATTGACGATGAAGGTCGAAACATGGCCGGCCATTGCCGACCAGTGAATGTCCGGGTCCATCGGCTTGCGCCAGCGGATCGTGTCACGGGCGAACAGCAGAAAACGGCGAAAGCTTTGGATCTGATCAAAATCGCCGTCAACCCGGATGCCGTATTTCTGGATCAGCAATGGCACCAGATTGCCGCGATAACGCTTGCCGTTGCGCTGGATGCCGCAGATCTTGTCAAAGAACGATGACAGAATGCGGCTGTAGGGGTTTCGCACGCAGGTGAACGCATAAGATTTGTGCCGCTTTACGTTGGCCTCGATCAGCGGTTGGCTTTTTTCAATCGCCCATTTGTGGATGCCGCCGGTTGCATCATGGATATCGCCGTCGAAAAATTCGCCGTGATCCGAGTAATACATGATCTGGCCGATGGTCGAGCAGGCACACTTGGGCACCACCCGATAGACGGTGCTTTCGCTTTCGGTCATCCAGGTTCCTGGAAAGCCCATTAATTATCTGCCTCCTGATCCCGCGCCGTGTTTTCCGACGTCAGGACTACATAAACCGAAAAAAGCAAAGAACCCCTGTTTTTTCAATGGTTATTCACGTTATCTATGCCAACAATCCTTGAAAACCAGGTTTTAGTTTCGGAAATGGGAAAATCGCCTTCATCCTGCTTTGCCACAAGGACCCGGACGCCATTATCAAACAGGCAACCCGGCTGACCGCAGCCGGCGACTATATGGCCATTCACTTTGATGCGCGCGCCAACAGCGAGCAATTTGCGCGGGTTCGCGAGGCGTTGACGGACAATCCGAATATCGTATTTGCCAGAAAACGGATCAAATGCGGCTGGGGCCAGTGGAGCCTGGTTCAGGCAACGTTATTGGCGGTGCAGGCGGCAGAGGCGGCATTTTCGCGGGCCACGCATTTTTACATGCTGTCGGGGGATTGCATGGCGATCAAGTCTTCGGAGTTTGCGCACGGGTTTCTTGACCAGAACGATGTGGATTACATTGAGAGCCTTGATTATTTCGAAAGCGACTGGATCAAGACCGGGATGAAGGAAGAGCGGTTGATCTACCGTCATTTTTTCAACGAACGCACCCAGCGGCGACGGTTTTACGCATCTTTTAACATTCAGAAGAAATTGCGGTTGACCCGCTCGATACCCGCGGATTTACAGATCATGATCGGCAGCCAGTGGTGGTGCCTGCGGCGCAGGACCATCGAGTGGATTTTGGATTTCTGCCGCGACCGGCCCGAGGTGGTCCGGTTCTTTCGCACCACATGGATCCCGGATGAAACGTTTTTTCAGACGCTGGTCCGGCATCTGATTCCGGAAACAGAAATTCGTGCGCGGACGCTGACCTTTCTGATGTTTTCCGACTATGGGATGCCGGTGTCTTTTTACGATGATCATTATGACCTTTTGCTCAGTCAGGATTTTCTGTTTGCCCGGAAAATTTCGCCCGAAGCGCACGAGTTGAAGGCCAGGCTTGGCGATCTTTTTGCGGCCAGGGGGGTCGAGTTTCAGATTGCCAACGAGGGCGCCAGCCAGTTCAAGTATCTGACCGGCCGGGGCCGCGAAGGCAGGCGGTTCGCGCCGCGGTTCTGGGAAACAGAATCAACTTTGGGGCGGGACCGGGAACTGTTGATTGTGACGTGCAAAAAGTGGCATGTGGCAAAGCGGCTTTTGAACCAAATTCGGCAGGTCACCAATGTTCCGGCGATCGAATATGTGTTTGACGAGGAAGATACGCTGCTGCCCGATCTGGGCGGCATTCAGAAAACCCTGGGCAAACGAACCCGGCACCGGCGCGCGCTGATGCGGATGCTGTTTGATTTTTACGAAACCGACCGGCTGATCTTTTGCCTTGATCCGGACAACATGGACCTGTTGCAGGATTTCTATACCGATCGGAGCAAGACCAGCCTGCTGCAGATTGAATGCTCGTTTTCCGACGCGTTCCTGCCGGATCACGCCAAGCGCGTCGGACTTTTGGGCGCCCGCACCAAGCAGGAGACGATCGATCGGTTGTTGCCGACGATCCGGGCCGATGTTTATTTTCAGGCCGATCGGATCAGGGACGCGAATTTCGCACATTTTCACCGCATCAGCGAGCAGGCGTCAGTGAACGAAAACGCCTTGCCGCTGGCGTCGTTTCTGGACATCACACCAGAGCAGGCGCGCGCGCTGGCCGCGAGCACACACCTGTTTGCTGACTGAGGGGAGCTATGGCTTACGCGTATGACGATCAAAACATATTCGCCAAAATCCTTCGCGGCGAGGTTCCGAACGCGACGGTGCTGGAGACCGAGCATTCGCTGGCTTTTCGCGACATTTCTGCGCAAGCGCCGGCGCATGTCTTGGTTATTCCCAAGGGCGCGTATGTAACTTTCGATCATTTCGCGGCCGAGGCGAGTGTGGCGGAAATCGCAGATTTCACCCGCGCTGTGGGTCAGGTGTGTCAGATGACATCGATTAGCCCGGACCGCGGCGGCGGCTATCGGATGATCTCAAACGCCGGGCATGATGGCGTGCAGGAAGTTCCGCATATGCATGTTCACATTCTTGGCGGGCGGATGCTGGGGCGGATGCTGGGGCGGATGCAATGAACCGGCGCGAGGGCTGCGCCATTGGTATTGCGGCTGGGGTGCGCCTTGGTATCATGTAGCCGACATAGGCGTCACCCCGGTTCGAGCCAACGGAGCATTTATGACGATTGAATCGCCAGAAACCCAGATTGTGGATAGCGATCGCGTCGCGTGTGACGGCGGCGGCGCGGCGCACGGCCATCCGCGCGTTTGGTTGCAAATCCCCCAAGACACCGGCTTTGTTGAATGCGGCTATTGCGACAAGAAGTTCGTTCATCGGGACTATAGCGATCAGGCGGAGTAGCAGATTCATAAGGCAAAGCATGTGAATTTCGGCAAGGGTCACCACCTGCATCTGATTGACGGATCGGCGTTTATTTTCCGCGCTTATCATGCGTTGCCACCGCTAACACGCAAATCCGACGGGCTGCCGATCGGGGCAGTGAGCGGGTTTTGCAACATGCTGTTCAAGGTGGTGGAGGACGCCAAGGGCGATGATGCGTCGACCCATGTGGCGGTGATATTCGACTATTCCGGCAAGACATTTCGTAACGAGATTTATGATCAGTACAAGGCCAACCGCCCGCCAGCGCCGGAAGATTTGATACCGCAGTTTCCGTTGACCCGCGATGCGACGCGGGCGTTCAATATCACTTGTATCGAGAAAGAAGGCTTTGAGGCCGACGACATTATCGCAACGCTTGCCTGTCAGGCCCGTGATGCCGGCGGGCGGGTGACGATCATCTCTTCGGACAAAGATATGATGCAGTTGGTTGGTGATGGCGTCGAGATGCTGGACGTGATGAAAAACAAACGCATTGACCGCGATGGCGTGCAGGAGAAATTCGGTGTCGGCCCAGAGCGGGTTGTCGATGTGCAGGCGCTGGCGGGCGACAGCGTCGACAATGTGCCCGGCGCGCCGGGGATCGGGATCAAGACCGCAGCGCTGTTGATTAATGAATTCGGCGATCTGGATACGTTGCTGGAACGCGCGGGCGAGATCAAACAGCCAAAGCGGCGCGCGTCGTTGCAGGAGAATGCCGATCTGATCCGCATTTCACGCCGGCTGGTCGAGCTTGATTGCGCGATGGAGCTGGATTTTGGCCTGGATGCGCTTGAGGTCAAGGACCCGGACGCCGATACATTGTTGGCGTTCCTTGCATCGATGGAATTTCGCACCATTACCAAGCGGATCGCCGAAAAGCTGGAGGTGGACAGCCCGACAATTCCGGACGCCGCACCTGCCGGGGACGCCGAGGCGCCTGCGGTGGTGCCGTTTGATCCGGAAAAATACGAATGCGTGCGCGACGCGGCGGCCCTGAAGGTCTGGGTCGACCGGATCAAAGCGCGGGGCTATGTGGCGGTAGACACCGAAACCACCAGCCTGGACGAGATGGTGGCAGAGCTGGTCGGCATTTCCTTAAGCGTCGAGCCGGGAGAAGCCTGCTACATCCCGCTGATCCACAAGGCAGCGACGACCGATGATCTGTTTGGCTCTGACGATCTGGCGGCGGGGCAGATGGGCTTGGATGAGGCGCTGGACATGCTGCGCCCCGTGCTCGAAGACCCGGCGGTTCTGAAGATCGGGCAGAACATGAAGTATGACGCCAAAATATTCGCTCGCAACGGGGTGAGTATCGCGCCGATCGATGACACGATGCTGATGTCTTATGCGATGCACGCCGGGCTGCACAATCACGGCATGGACACGCTGTCCAATCGCTATCTGGAGCACGTGCCGATCCCGATCAAGCAGCTGCTCGGGACCGGGAAATTAGCGATCACCTTTGACCGGGTGCCGGTGGACGAGGCGGTCAAATACGCTGCCGAGGACGCTGATATTACCTTGCGCCTGTGGCAGCAGTTCAAGGCAGAACTGCACCGGGTGCAGGTCACTACCGTTTACGAAACGCTGGAGCGTCCGCTGGTTCCGGTGCTGGCGCGCATGGAGATGGACGGGATTCGCGTGGACCGCGATACGCTGAGCCGGATGTCCAATGCGTTTGCCCAGAAAATGGCCGGGCTGGAGGTGGAAATTCACGAACTTGCCGGTGAAACGTTCAATGTTCAGTCGCCCGCTCAGGTAGGCGTGATCCTTTTCGACAAAATGGGCCTTGAGGGCGGCAAAAAGGGCAAGACTGGGGCTTATTCCACCGGTGTTGACGTGCTGGGCGATCTGGCCACCGAGCATGAGTTGCCGGCGCGGGTTCTGGATTACCGCCAGTTGGCCAAGCTAAAATCCACTTATACGGATGCGTTGCAGGACCATATCAACGCTGAGACCGGCCGGGTGCACACATCTTATGCGATTGCCGGTGCCAACACCGGGCGGCTGGCCTCGACCGATCCAAATCTGCAAAACATCCCCGTGCGCACCGAAGAAGGGCGCCGTATTCGCGAGGCATTTGTGGCGGAGCCTGGTAACGTCTTGCTGTCGCTTGATTATTCGCAGATCGAGTTGCGAATTCTGGCCCATATCGCCGGGATTGATGCCTTGAAAGATGCGTTTCGCGCCGGTCAGGATATTCACGCGATGACCGCATCCGAAATGTTCGATGTGCCGCTAAAAGACATGACGCCGGATATTCGCCGTCAGGCCAAGGCGATCAATTTTGGGGTGATTTACGGGATTTCCGGCTTTGGGCTGGCGCGTAATCTGCGGATTCCGCGCCAACAGGCACAGGCGTTTATCGACAGGTATTTTGAACGGTTTCCAGGCATTCGCGCCTATATGGACGACACCGTGGCGTTTGCGCACGAACATGGCTTTGTGCAGACGCTGTTTGGCCGCAAGATTAACACGCCCGAGATCAACGCACGCGTCCCGCACGCAGGATTTGCTCGCCGTGCTGCGATCAACGCGCCGATCCAAGGCACGGCGGCGGACGTGATCCGGCGCGCCATGATCCGGATGCACGCGGCGATTGATGATTTGCCGGCGAAGATGCTGCTGCAGGTTCATGATGAGCTGATTTTCGAGGTCGAAGAGGCGGCAGTGGATGCAACGATTGAGCGGGTGCGCGAGGTGATGGAATATGCCGCGATGCCGACGGTGAAGCTGGATGTTTCGTTGAGTGTTGATGCCGGGCAGGGCGCGAACTGGGCTGAGGCACACTGAAAACGTTGTTAAATTGAGGCACCTGCGGTGCCACGGTTTCTGGCACTTCGTGCGGATTGCGCTCCGCGCGGGGATATTTAGAAAAGAAGATTGGATAATCCTTCTTGCTTGGGCACCAGCCGTTTGGCGCTGTATCCGTCCTTCGGGCAAATTCTTCTTTTCAAAATATCCTCGCCGGAGGCACCGCGACGCGCGTTAGCGCGGCGCAATCATAGTCTTGCCCGAAGGGCTCAATTTGATTCCGCCAGTTCAACCCAGCTCGGCAGACGGAATTATTGCGAAGAACTCGCCGCCGGACCAGACGCCGAACCAGTTTTCACCGTCGAGAACCTCGTGCGTGCTGATCTCGACCAGCCGGTAAAAGCTCTTGCGGTCGATCAGGGCTTCCAGATTGGCGCGGATCAGGACGTAAGGTGCGGGTTCGCCGGTTGCCGGGTCGCGTTCAATTCGGATCGGGTTGTCGGGGCCTGCGGCGGCGGTGTCGCCGACATTGGTGGTGAAGGTCAAAATCTGATCGCGGCCGGGGTTTTTCACATTGAAATCGACCGCGACGAAGGGAGCGTCATCAACCCTGATGCCGACCTTTTCGACCGGCGTGACCAGGAAATAGTCGTCGCCGTCGCGGCGCAGGATGGTGGAAAACAAGCGCACCAGTTCCTTGCGCCCGATCGGGGTGCCCAGGTAGAACCAGTTACCGTCGCGGGCGATCCGCATTTCCAGATCGCCGCAGAACGGCGGATCCCACAGGTGCACCGGTGCTGGTCCGCGTTTGGAGGCGGTGCGGGCGGCCGCGGCGATGCCTTCGGCACTTGGGGTCACGATGTTTTGTCCGCGCATGTCTTTTGCCATTTGTAAGCTGTGCAATAGTCCCGTTAAACATGTACATACAGCGATCATTGGAGAATTGTCATGGCCGACGCCGATCTTGTGGCCGAAATAGAGGCGCTGGAGCGCAAATTGGCGGCTGCCAAGGCCAGCATCACCAAGCGGTTTATCGGGCAAGAGGGCGTGGTTGATCTGGTTTTGTCAGCACTTTTGTGCGGCGGGCATGGCCTGTTGATCGGCCTGCCGGGTCTGGGCAAGACCCGATTGGTGGACACGTTGTCAACGGTGCTGGGGCTTGATGGTGCCCGTATTCAGTTCACCCCGGACCTGATGCCGGCCGATATTCTGGGCTCGGAAGTGCTGGAAACGGCTGATGATGGCACGCGCTCGTTCCGGTTCATCAAGGGGCCGGTTTTTTGCCAGTTGCTGATGGCCGACGAGATCAACCGGGCCAGCCCGCGCACCCAGTCAGCGCTGTTGCAGGCGATGCAGGAGCAGGTGATCACGGTGGCCGGACAGGAGCATCGGGTTGGTGTGCCGTTTCACGTGCTGGCCACGCAAAACCCGATTGAACAAGAAGGCACCTATCCGTTGCCTGAGGCACAGCTCGACCGGTTCTTGCTGCAGATCGACGTCGACTATCCGTCGCGCGATGAAGAGCGCGATATTTTGCTGGCCACCACCGGGCTGGAGGAAGAGGCGGCGCATGAGGTTTTTACCGCTGGCGAATTGATCGCGGCGCAGACACTGCTCAGGCGGATGCCGGTTGGGGACTCGGTGGTGGAACATATCCTGTCGCTGGTGCGGGCGTTCCGGCCCGAAGATCCGAGCGCACCGGAAGCGGTGCGTGAAAGTGTTATCTGGGGCCCGGGGCCGCGCGCGGCGCAGGCGTTTATGTTGTGCGTGCGGGCGCGGGCCTTGCTGGGCGGGCGGCTGGTGCCGTCAAGCGAGGACGTGACAGCGCTGGCGCGCCCGGTGCTGTCGCATCGCATGGCACTGTCATTTTCGGCCCGTGCTCGTGGCGAGACGCTGGCCGATCTGATCGACACAACGACGTCGCAGGTCGGCCAGGTCGAGGCCGCAGCGTGAGCCAGGCCGCCACCCTTCGCAGCCGCGCCGAGGCACTGGCCGGTGCCCTACCGCCGCTGATGGCCGAGGCAGAATATCTGGCAGCCACGGTCATGTTGGGTGCGCATGGGCGTCGGCGGTCGGGAATGGGTGACGAGTTCTGGCAGTACCGGGCGGCGGCGCCCGGTGATTCGGCGCGGCAAATTGACTGGCGCCGCTCGGCCCGGTCGGATGCGCATTTTGTGCAAGAAAAAGAGTGGCAGGCCGCGCAAAGCGTGATGGTTTGGTTCGATAATGCCAAGTCGATGGAGTTTTCATCGGACAAAAACCTGCCGACCAAGGCGGATCGAGGGACGTTATTGGCGCTGGCGGCGTCGCTCCTGCTGATCCGTGGCGGTGAACGGGTGACCTTAGCCACGCTTGAGGAGCGACCCAGACGCGGTGAGGCACAACTGATGCGGATCGCCCGGTCGCTGAGCGCGGCGCATGACGGGCCGGACTATGGTGCGCCCGATTTGCGGCGAACGCAGGCTCATTCGCGCGCTTTGTTGATTTCCGATTATCTTGGCAACATCGATGCGGTAACGGAACAACTGGCCCAGGCCGCCGATCGCGGCATCAAAGGCGCCATTCTGCAGGTTCTTGACCCACAGGAAGAGGCGTTCCCGTTTGACGGCCGCACGATATTTGAGAGCGTGGGGCGGTCGGTGCAGCATGAAACGCTTAAAGCGTCGGATCTTCGGAGCCGGTATTTGCAGCGTCTGGTAGAGCGCAAAGGCGCTTTGAGTGAACTGGCGCTGCGCACCGGGTGGCAATACCGATGCCATCATACGTCCGAGCCGGCGCAAGTTGCACTGCTTTGGATTTACAGTGCACTGGAGCACCGGCGCTGATGCTGGCAACGTTTGGCATCGGTTTTGCGTCGCCCCTGCTGCTGCTGGGGCTGCTGGCATTGCCGATCATTTGGCTGTTGCTGCGCGCGGTGCCGCCTGCGCCGATCCGGCGGCTGTTTCCGGGCGTGGTGCTGTTGCTGGGCCTGAGTGACGAGGAAAGTCAGACCGACAAGACGCCGTGGTGGCTGCTCTTGATCCGCACCCTGGCGATTGCAGCCGTCATTATCGGGTTTGCCGGGCCGATCCTTAACCCGAATGCAGAAACGCCCGGGTCCGGGCCGCTGTTGATCGTGATCGACGGCACCTGGGCGGATGCGCGCGACTGGCAGGCGCGGATTGAGCGGATCGAGGTGGCGCTGGACGAGGCCAGCCGCGCTGCGCGCCCGGTTGCGGTCGTGCAACTGACCGATCTGGGGCCGGGAGAGCTGCCGTTCCAGACCGCCGAAAGCTGGCGCTCGCGGCTGCCGGGATTGCAGCCGCATCCGTGGCAGCCTGATGACGCAGCAGTTGCTGATTGGGCGGCAAGCCTTGCGGGACCGTTTGAGACGTTCTGGATATCAGATGGGCTGCATCGGGACAGCCGCGCGGCGGTGCTGCGGGCATTGCAGGCGCACGGATCGGTCACGGTATTTGAGAGCGCGCGGCCGGTATATGGGTTGCGCCCGGCGGTTTTTGAAGACGGTGCTGTCAGGTTGACCGTGCTGCGTGCTGACACATTTGCGGCAGCCGAAGTCGAGCTGGTGGCGCATGGGCTGGACCCGGCAGGCACCGAACGGGTGCTGGCGCGCGCGCATGTTGCATTTGGAGCAGGCGAGGCGCTGGGCGAGGCTGCGCTGTCACTGCCGCCTGAGCTGCGCAATCGGGTTGGGCGGTTCGCGGTTGCCGGGGTCCGGTCGGCGGGCGCGGTCAGCCTGACCGACGATGCCCTGAAACGCCGCGAAGTGGCGCTGATCGCCGGGCGCAAGCATCGCGAGGGGCTGCAGCTATTGTCGCCGACGCATTATTTGGAACAGGCGCTGAAGCCGACCGCGGACCTGATTGACGGATCGGTGAGCGACATTATTCTGGCCAACCCGGACGTGATTATTCTGGCTGATGTGGCCACGCTGGCGCCGTCCGAAGCCGAGGCGATCACCGAGTGGGTTGAAACGGGTGGGCTGTTGCTGCGGTTCGCCGGGCCGCGACTGGCGGCAAGCGACGTCAGCCGCGATGCAGAGGACGCGCTGATGCCGGTGCGCTTGCGCCAGGGCGGGCGCGTCGTGGGCGGCGCGATGAGCTGGGGTGAACCAAAGTCGTTGCGAGATTTTGCGCCGGGCTCGCCGTTTTTTGGGCTTTCGGTGCCTGATGATGTACGGGTCACAGCCCAGGTCATGGCGCAACCTGATCCGAACCTGTCCGACCGGGTTATTGCGGCGCTGGCCGATGGCACGCCGCTGGTGACGCGAAAGTCATTGGGCGCTGGGCAGGTGGTTCTGTTTCACGTCACCGCCAATGCTGAATGGTCGAGCCTGCCGCTGTCGGGTCTGTTCGTGCAGATGCTTGAACGGTTGGCGGTGTCAACGCAGCCAAAGCGCCCCGATGCTGCGGATCTTGCTGGCACCACCTGGGTGGCGAGCGAGGTTCTGGACGGATTTGGCGAAGTGCAGGATGCGCAGGCGATGGCGGGTGTGGCGGGCGAAGATATCGCTGCGGCGCGCCTGAGCGCCAAGATGCCGCCGGGGCTTTATGCCGGTCAGGAGCGACGCATCGCGTTGAATGTGATCGGCCCGGATACCACTTTGAACCCCGCAAGCTGGCCCGCCGGAGTGAAAATCGAAGGGCTGGAAGTGACCCGCGAAACAGCGCTTAGGGCCTATCTTCTGACGTTGGCGTTGACATTGCTGGCCGCGGACCTGGTCCTTTCATTGTGGGTTTCGGGGCGTCTGACCGGGCCACGATCCGGCGCTGCGGCGGCCATGCTGGCGGTGTTTGTCCTGCAGCCTAACGAGGCAGAGGCGCAATCCGACGCATTTGCGATGGACGCCACCGCCAGGGTGGTGCTTGCGCATGTGTTGACCGGGGACGATTCTGTTGACCGGGTTGCCGAGGCCGGGCTGAGGGGCCTGTCCGATATCCTGTCTGCCCGCACCTCGGTTGAGCCTGCCGATCCGATCGCGATTGATCTGGAGATCGACGAATTGTCGTTTTTTCCGATCCTTTACTGGCCAATCACGTCTGATCAGCCGCTGCCGTCTGCAGACGCCTATGCCAAGCTCAACCGGTATCTGCGCACCGGTGGCATGATCCTGTTTGACACCCGCGACGCAGACATAGCGCGGTTTGGCACGTCGTCGCCGAACGGGCGCAAGTTGCAGCAACTGGCGCGGCCGCTGGACATTCCGCCGCTGGAACCGGTTCCGTCCGACCACATTCTGACCCGGACGTTTTATCTGCTGCAGGAGTTTCCCGGACGCTATGTGTCACGTGATGTCTGGGTCGAGGCGGCGCCGCCGGACGCTGAACTGGTCGCCGGCATGCCATTTCGCAACCTCAACGACAATGTGACGCCGGTGGTCATCGGCGGCAATGACTGGGCGGCGGCCTGGGCGGTTGATCGTGCTGGCAACCGGATGTTCCCGGTCGGGCGCGGACGCGCCGGTGATCGGCAACGCGAGATCGCCTATCGGTTCGGGGTAAACCTGATCATGTATGTGCTGACCGGGAACTATAAGTCCGATCAGGTGCATGTGCCGGCATTGCTCGACAGATTGGGGCAGTAGATGCAGGGCGCAGTCATCTTTGATCCGTTGCTGCCGTGGCCGGTTCTTGGCGGCATCGCGGGATTTGCGTTTGTGCTGCTGATCTATGCGGTGTGGCGCGGACTGGTGGGCTGGTGGCTGCGCGGCATGGCAGCGGCGGTGCTTTTGGCGGCTCTGATCAACCCGTCGTTGCAACAGGAAGTCCGCACGGCGCTGAGCGACATCGTATTGCTTGTCGTTGATGAGACCGCAAGCCAGGGTATTTCTGATCGGCGGGAACAGGTTGAGGCGGCTGTGGCCGGGCTGCGCGCCCGTGTTGCCGCGCGCCCGAATACCGAGCTGAAGATTGTGACGCTTGAGGACGCCAAGGGCGACGGTGGCACGCTTTTGATGTCGCGCTTGAGCGATGCGCTGGCGGAAGAGCCGCGCAGCCGGATCGCCGGGGTGATCCTGCTGACCGATGGGCAAGTGCATGACATGATGCGCGCGCCGGTCATGCCTGCGCCTTTGCACGTGTTGCTGACCGGTCATGACAGCGACTGGGACCGGCGATTGATTGTCAATAACGCCCCGTCGTTCGCGATACTGGGCGAGCCGGTGACATTGGTGTTGCGCGTTGAAGATCAGGGGCGGGTGCCGGGCGGCGCAGGGCAGCTCGTGAGCCTGAGCATTTCGGTGGATGGCGATGCCGCGCAGACCATTAGGGTGCCGGTTGCCCAGGACTTTGAGTTTCCAATTACGGTGGCGCATGGCGGCATCAACGTTATCCAGTTTTCGGTGGCCAGGGCCGACGGCGAACTGACTGACCGAAACAACGCAGCCGTAGTGCAGATCAACGGCGTGCGCGACCGGTTGCGGGTGCTGCTGATCAGCGGCGTGCCGCATCCGGGCGAGCGAACCTGGCGCAATTTGCTGAAATCCGACAGTTCGGTGGACCTGGTGCATTTCACCATTCTGCGTCCGCCGGAAAAGCAGGACGGCGTGCCGCTCGCTGAATTGTCGCTGATTGCGTTTCCGACGCGTGAGCTGTTTCTGGACAAGGTCGACGAATTCGATCTGATCATTTTCGACCGCTACAAGCGGCGCGGTATATTGCCTGGGCTGTATCTGGACAGTGTGCGCCGCTATGTCGAAGATGGCGGCGCGGTGCTTATTGCGGCTGGGCCGGACTATGCAACGGCGGATAGTCTGTATCGCTCGCCTCTGGGTGAGATTCTGCCCGCCGAGCCGACGTCGCGCATTATCGAGGGCGGATTCTATCCGGAAATTTCCGAACTTGGCGCCCGCCATCCGGTGACCGAGGGGTTGAGCGCGCTGGCGCCGCAATCGGATGACGGCCCGGCCTGGGGACGGTGGTTTCGGTTGATCGAGATCGCGCAGAAGTCGGGCAACACGGTGATGACGGGAACCGATGGACGGCCGCTTTTGGTGTTGGATCGGGTTGGCGAGGGCCGGATCGCGCTGATGGCGTCGGATCACGCCTGGCTATGGAGCCGGGGCTTTGAGGGCGGCGGGCCGCAACTGGAACTGTTGCGCCGGCTGGCGCATTGGATGATGAAAGAACCCGAGCTTGAGGAAGAGGCGCTTGCGGCGATCGGCGAAGGCCAGACCATGACGATTACCCGCCGCACGCTGGGCGACGGGCCGCGCGAGGTGGAGATCACAGCGCCGGACGGCACCGTAACTGTTCGCGCGATGGAGGCGGCGGCACCGGGGCGCTTTGTGGCCCGCTTTGATGCACCCGACATCGGGCTTTACCGGCTCAGGCAAAGCGATGCCGAGGCGGTGATCGCGCTTGGCCCTGCCGCGCCGCGCGAGTTTGAAGAGACGATTGCGACAGCTGTGAAGCTGGCACAGGCGGTGCGCGAAACCCGTGGCGGCATTCTGGCGCTGGAGGCTGGTCTGCCGGATATTCGCACGGTGCGCCCCGGGCGCGCCGCCGCCGGGCGCGGCTGGATCGGCCTGACCCCGCGTGCGGCCTACTTGACCACGGATGTGACGATCAGATCACTGGTTCCGGGCTGGCTGCTGCTGTTGCTGGTGACGGCATTGTCAATCACCGGCTGGCTGCGCGAGGGGCGGCGTTAGGCACAGATCCCTAGCTTCACAGGTTCACGATTGGTCAGTTCCCGAAATCAAGCCGAAAATGCTTGCAACTCCAGCCATCCACATTGTCGCGGGCGCGGATGATGAGGTGATCGCTGGCTGGCGGAATATCGACGCCGGCCAGCGAGCGGGTGAACGGCTGTTCGTTCACATGCGGGTGCAGCAGTCCGCGAAAGCCGAGGCTTTGGCCGCTTGCAGTCAGCACTTGCCAGCCGTCGGCGTAGTGATCCCAGCCGGTGTCGGCGTGGCGCAGTGTTACTGAAATGGTCCAGCCGTCGCCGCGCTGCTCGGCGGTTACGGCTTCGATCACTGGCGGGTCGGCAAGGACCGACGATGCGGCGAAAATAAGCCAGGCGGCAAGGCCGAATGGGAATGTTTTTGGCATCGTTGAAGACTGGCAGAATTTTGCGCGAATGTCCGGGCACAATCCGGCATATTTCTTGCTTAATGGGAAAATTGGTTCTAAATTATTACCAATTTGCTTCATTAATGGTAAATTCTAATGGAAATGCCTGCTCCGAGCCGCAAGATATTGAGCAAGAAGGCGCATATTGTGGAGCGATTACAATCGGTTCTTCCGGCAGATGCGGTGATACATGATCCAACCGAGACCCTTGCTTATGAGTGCGATGCACTGACGGCCTATACATGCCCGCCGTTGGCTGCGCTTTTGCCGGCATCCACGCAGGACGTGTCAGCGGTGATGAAAATCTGCCACGACGAAGGTGTTCCGGTGGTGCCGCGCGGCGCCGGAACCTCGCTGTCGGGCGGGGCGCTGCCGACGGCGGACAGCGTGATCCTTGGCGTGGCGCGGCTGAATGCGGTTCTGGAGACCGATTATGACAATCGGATCATACGGGTTCAGTCGGGGCGCACGAACCTGTCGGTGACGCATGCGGTTGAGGCGAACGATTTCTTTTATGCGCCTGATCCGTCGTCGCAATTGGCCTGTGCGATTGCCGGAAATATCGCAATGAATTCCGGCGGGGCGCATTGCCTGAAATACGGTGTGACCACCAACAACCTGCTCGGCGTGACGATGGTGATGATGGACGGCGCGGTGGTCGAAATCGGCGGCGCGCATCTGGATGCGGGCGGGCTGGACCTGCTGGGCCTGATTTGCGGGTCCGAAGGGCAATTGGGCGTGGTGACCGAAGCGACGTTGCGGATATTGCGCAAACCGGAAGGTGCGCGACCCGTGCTGATCGGATTTGACGCAAACGAGGTCGCGGGCGCCTGTGTGTCCGATATTATCCGGGCCGGTGTGTTGCCGGTGGCGATCGAATTCATGGACCGGCCCTGCATTCGCGCGACCGAAGCGTTTGCGCAGGCTGGGTATCCGGATTGCGAGGCGCTGTTGATTGTCGAGGTCGAGGGGTCTGAGGCTGAGATCGACGAACAGCTTGGGCGCATCATGCAGATCGCGCGCACCCATCAACCGGTGGCATTGCGCGAATCCAAGTCGGAAGCGGAAAGTGCTGCGATCTGGCTGGGTCGCAAGTCGGCCTTTGGGGCGATGGGGCAGATCAGCGATTACATGTGCCTTGACGGCGTGATCCCGGTGTCATCCTTGCCCGATGTGCTGCGGCGGATTGGCGAAATGTCAAAGCAATATGGGCTGGAGGTGGGCAATGTTTTCCACGCCGGGGATGGCAACCTGCATCCGTTGATCCTGTATGATGCCAACAAGCCGGGGGATCTTGAAACGTGCGAGGCGTTCGGGGCGGAGGTCCTGAAGTTATGTGTCGAGGTTGGCGGTTGTTTGACCGGCGAGCACGGGGTTGGCGTTGAAAAACGCGATCTGATGTACAGCCAGTTCAGTGGCGACGATATTGAGGCTCAGTTGCGCGTCAAGGACGTGTTCGATCCGCTCTGGCTGTTGAACCCGGCCAAGGTGTTTCCGCTGGCCGCAACTGAGAAAAGACGGGCGGCGTGATGTCCAAGGCAAAAGATCGGGGGCTTGCCGCCCCCGCTTGCCCTGGCGGGCAATTCACCCCCGCGGATATTTGCAACATTTGGAAGACTTCTGCGTGACGCCATTGGATGAAACTGAACTGGCCGCGATCGTGGCGGATGCGCAGGGCGCGTTGGCGATCAGGGGTGGCGGGACAAGGGCGTTTGGCGTCGCCAGCGCTGGGCAAGTGTTGTCCACAAACGGCTTGTCGGGGATCGAGCTTCATGAGCCGGGCGCGCTGACGATGGTGGTGCGCGTCGGCACGCCGCTGGCAGAAGTAGAGGCGGTGCTGACGGCTGCGGGGCAGCGGTTGGCGTTTGAGCCGATGGATCACCGGGGATTGCTGGGCACCAGTGGCGAGCCGACCATTGGCGGCGTGGTGGCGGCAAACGTTTCCGGTCCGCGCCGGGTACAGGTTGGGGCCTGTCGGGATTTCCTGCTTGGGGTTCGGTTTGTCGACGGCCGCGGATGCGTGATCAAAAGCGGTGGCCGGGTGATGAAGAACGTCACCGGCTATGATCTGGTGAAGCTGATGGCGGGCAGTTTTGGCACTTTGGGGGTGCTGAGCGAAGTGGCGCTGAAGGTTTTGCCGAGGCCGGACGTGGTGGGATCGGTGTTGATTGAAGGATTGGCGGATGGTGCGGCGGTGCGTGCGATGTCGGCGGCACTTGGGTCGCCATTTGAAGTGACTGGTGCTGCGCATGCGCCGGTTGGGCCTGATGGTGCGGCGGTGACCATGCTGCGGGTTGAGGGCAGCGCGGCTTCGGTTGGGTATCGGGCTGGCCAGTTGGTTGATCTGCTGGCCGATTATGGTGCGGTGCGGGTTGAAAGCGAACCAGACAAAGTGGCGGCGCTGTGGACATGGGTGCGCGATGTGGGGGCATTTCAGGGCAAGCGCGGGGACGTCTGGCGGGTATCGGTCAAGCCAACTGAGGGGCCGGAAACGGCGGCGCGGTTGGATGCGGATAATCTGTTGTATGATTGGGGCGGTGGGCTGATCTGGGCGCTGTTGCCTGAAGGTGTTGATGCGCGCGCCCGGCTTGGCGCTTTTGCGGGACATGCGACGCTGGTGCGGGCAAGTGCGGCGACGCGCGCGTGCATTCCCGCCTTTCAACCGGAAGCTGCGCCGCTAGCGGCCATTTCGGCTGGACTGCGCGAGAAATTCGATCCGCGTGGCATCCTGAACCCAGGCTTGATGGGGTAGGTCATGAAGACAGAATTCACCCCCGAGCAACTGGCTGACCCGGACATTGCACGTTCCAACGCGATCCTGCGTTCCTGCGTGCATTGCGGCTTTTGCACCGCGACCTGCCCGACCTATCTGGTGCTCGGCGATGAGCTGGACAGCCCGCGCGGGCGGATTTATCTGATCAAGGACATGCTGGAAAACGATCGCCCGGCGGATGCCAAGACGGTCAAGCACATCGATCGGTGCCTTAGCTGTCTGGGGTGCATGACGACCTGCCCGTCGGGCGTGCATTACATGCATCTGGTCGATCATGCCCGCGTGCATATCGAAAATACCTATCGTCGGCCGTTGATGGATCGCGCTTTGCGCTGGACGCTGGCGCGCATTCTGCCGTATCCGGGGCGTTTTCGGATCGCACTGTTGGCGGCCAGGATTGGCCGGCCGTTGCGCGCCCTGATACCTGATGCGCGCCTGCGCGCGATGTTGGATATGGCGCCCAGACAGGTGCCGCCGGTGAGCCCGAATGACAAACCACAGGTATTTCCGGCCCAGGGCGAGCGCAAGATGCGGGTGGCGCTGATGACCGGGTGCGCGCAGCAAGCCCTGAATACCGATATCAACGATGCCACGATCCGAATTTTGCGCCGGTTAGGCTGCGAGGTGGTGATCGCGCGCGGCATGGGCTGTTGCGGGGCGCTGGTGCATCACATGGGTAAAAAGCGCGAAAGCCACGCGGCTGCGGCGTGTAATATCATGGCCTGGATGGCCGAATTAGGCGGCGAGGGTCTGGACGCAATTGTGATCAACACCAGTGGCTGCGGCACCACAGTCAAGGATTATCGCCATATGTTTCGCAACGAGCCGCTGGCGGCGGATGCGGCGCGGGTGTCTGAACTGGCGGTGGATGTCAGCGAATTGCTGATCAACCTTGATCTGCCGGGCGCCGACGGCGCCGGGCGCCGACATGGGGCTGCGCATCGCCTATCACGCCGCCTGTTCGCTGCAACACGGGCAGCAGATCAAGACCTATTCCCAGGCCCTGTTAAAACGGGCCGGATTTGAAGTTGTGGAACCGGCGGATGCGCATGTGTGCTGCGGCTCGGCCGGAACTTACAGCATCATGCAACCGGAGATTTCCGGGCAGCTGAAAGAGCGCAAGATCAATGCGTTAGAGGCCAAGAAGCCGCAGGTTATCGCCGCTGGAAACATCGGCTGCATGATCCAGATCGGCAGCGGCACCAGCGTGCCGGCGGTGCATACGGTCGAGCTGCTGGACTGGGCCACGGGCGGGCCGAGACCGCGCGCGATATCCACAATCGGGCCATAATTCCGCCCGAAGCCGCATTTAGCTCTTTTGCACCACCTGAGAGGGCAGAATGCGGATACTTTGGATCATTGTGGCGATTTGGGCGTTGCTGGGCCATGCGGCAGGCGCGGGTGAAGCGTCGGCGATTAGAACCCTGATGACCGGAAATGACAGTAAAGGCTGGGAGGCCGTGGGGCGGCTGAACTTTGCCGGACGGAATTTCTGCACCGGTGCCCTGATTGCGCCTGATCTGGTTCTGACGGCTGCGCATTGCCTGTATGACAAGCAAAACGGCCGCCAGTTTGCGGCGCGCGAAATTGAATTTTTAGTTGGATTGCGCAGCGGGCGTGCCAGTGCCCATCGCGGTGTGCAACGGGCGATCGCGCATCCGGAGTTTGAGTTTTCCGGCGGCGACCGGGGGGTTCGCGTCGCCTATGATGTGGCGTTGCTGCAGCTGGACCGGCCGGTGCGCAACGCCTCGATAACACCGTTTGAAATACAGGCCCGCCCGCGCAAGGGCGCGCAGGTGGGAGTGGTGTCTTACGGTCATAACCGAGCCGAGAGTGCTGCATTGCAAGAGGTATGCCATGTTTTGGCGCGCCGCTCTGGCACGCTGGTTTTGTCGTGTGAGGTGGATTTCGGATCGTCCGGCGCGCCGATATTCAGCATCGATGAGGCCGACGTCGCGCGGATCGTTTCGGTGATTTCCGCCAAAGCCGAGGTCAGCGGGCGCAACGTGGCGCTTGGCACCAATCTGGAGAAACCGCTCGCTGATCTGATGGCGCTGCTGGCGAACACTCAGATCGGTGTGTCTGAGCCCGGGCTGCGTGTTTTATCCCTTAGCGGGCCAGGTGCCGGGTCCGGTGCCAAGTTTGTGCGGCCATGAACGAGGTGAATTGATGGCTCTGAAGTTTTGTGCCGGTGTTCTGCCGGCATTGGTATTGTTGCTGGGGCTGTCGGCGATGGCGCAGGACTCAACCCTGGAGCGCCTGGATACCTGGGGCCGCAACCGCGGCTGGGAAGGTGTCGGGCTATTGAATATTGCCGGTCAGACCAGTTGCACCGGCGTGATGATCCAGCCCGATATGATCCTGACCGCGGCGCATTGCCTGTATGACAGCGAGACCGGCGAACGGGTGGACCCGCGCCAGGTTGAATTTCGCGCCGGATGGCGCGGTGGCAAGTCGATTGCCCTGCGCATGGGCAAAGCGGCGGTAATCCACGCGCGATACGCCGACGGCGACCGGTTGTCGGGCGAGCAGATCCGATACGATGTGGCGCTGCTGCAACTGGTTGATCCGATCCTGTCCACCCATGCTGAACCGTTTCGCGCTGATGGAGGCGTGCGCACGGGCAGCGAGGTGAGTGTGGTGTCTTATGGTGCAGGGCGCAACGACGCGCCGTCGCGCCAACGCGCCTGCGAGGTTCTGGAAGCCGACCGGGGCCTGGTCGTGATGTCATGCGATGTGGTGCCGGGATCATCCGGGTCGCCGGTGTTCGCGATCCGCCTGGGGCGGCCCAGGATCGTCTCGCTGGTGTCGGCGATGGGCACGGTGAACGGACGACAGGTTTCCTTTGGTATGGATATCGAAGAACCGTTGGCCGACGTGCTGGCGGATTTTCGCGCCGGGCGCGGGGTTTTTCCGGCGGTATTACCGAGTGCGAGGCGATTGGTGGTTGGCGAAGATCGGAACACTGGCGGGGCTAGATTCATCAAACCCTGAGCGTCATGATCGCTCGCATGGCGCGTCTTGTTTTCGCACTCCTGTTTGCATTGATAACCGGCACGCTGTCTGGCTTGGCCCAGTCTGGCGAACTCGATCTGCGTGGTGTGGGGCTGATTGATCTTGGGCTGGCAGGGGGTTGCACCGGAACTTTGATTCAGGCCGATCTTGTGCTTACCGCAGGCCACTGTCGGTTGCCACACATCGGCGGGCCAGAGGCGGCTGCGAAGCTCACATTTCACCCGACGACATCAAATGGAGCGCCGGGGCAGGAGTTTCGCGCCAGACTTTTGCTCGTGCACCCGGTCTTTGAGTTGCCGGGCCTGCCGACGAGCAGCAAATTATCACGCGATATCGGTCTGATGCAGTTGGAACGCCCGGTTCCCGAAAGTATTGCCTCACCAATTCCCACGGGCCGGCTGCATGATGCGCACCAGAAGGGGTTTGTCGTGTCTTTTCGCGGTCGTGGTGGTGGCCCCGCCCGGCAGCGCGCGTGTTTGAAAATAGCGGCCAGCAGCGGCGTGGTGGAACTGGGCTGCGAAGTCAAAAGCGGCGAGTCCGGCGCGCCCTATCTGGTATTTTCCGACGGTCAGCTGCAGGTTATGGCGGTGATTACCAGTCGCTGGCAAAACAAGGCGCAGCCGACCGCGCTGGCGGTGGAGTTGTCCGCAAGTTTGGCCGGGCTGTTGGAGGCCTATTATTCCGCCCAAAACTAGGGTCTTGAAAGCCCGAAACCGGGAACTTATCTGAGCAATGCGGGTGCCGGTAACCGGGCCCGTATCACCGCCTGTCCAGTTGGAAGGCATTCATATCGTTATCGCTTCTTGGAGGATGACCCATGCGAGGATTTGATTTTGCACCGCTTTACCGTGCGTCCGTCGGTTTTGACCAAATTGCCGACCTAATGGACCGGGTTTTGACAAATGATGTCGCCCAGCCCAGCTATCCACCCTACAATATCGAGAAAACCGACGAAGATGCCTGGCGTATTTCGATCGCCGTGGCTGGTTTTGGTGAGGATGAACTGAACGTCGAAGTTCGGGAAAACTCGCTGATTATCTCGGCCAGGAAAGCCAAGGAAGATAGCGCGCACAGCTATTTGCACCGCGGCATTGCAACGCGCGCCTTTGAACGCCGGTTTCATCTGGCCGACCATGTGCGGGTGACCGGTGCCAGCCATGTGAACGGCATGCTGAACATCGAGTTGCAGCGCGAAGTGCCCGATGCGCTGAAACCGCGCAGGATCGAGATTGCATCGGCCAATATGGTTGAAGGCAAGGTTGTCGAGAACAAAAAGAAAGCTGCCTGAGCATTCAGGTTAGCGAAAATGCCCAGGGCGCGTGTTACCACGCGCCCTTTTTCTTGCTCGGGGGTTAGTTACTGCGACAGGCTTTGCGCCAGCCGCATCGGGCCAACGGCTTCGCGCCGGTAGCCGAATTCGTCCTCGCCCAGGTTACTGCGTGCCAGGCCAACGGCTTCGCGCCGGTAGCCGAATTCGTCCTCGCCCAGGTTACTGCGTGCCAGGGCGATGGCGTCGCCCCAGGACCAGTTGCCAAGATAGTTCGAGCCGCGCAGAAGCTGGCCGAAACCGGCGATGGCGGCGGCGAACAGTGCGTCACTGCTGGCAGGGCCGGTATCGACCGGGATCGGGGTTTCGATCAGTTTGCTGACGCTTTCGCCGGGTTCCTTGTAGCGCAGGCGCAAAAAGCCCAGCTCTTCAGCGGCATTGAGCGCGGCAGTTTCCGGTGTGTAGCGCAGCGGGCCGTTCAGGACGGCGGGCGAGCCGACCGGCGTTATCTCGTAAATCGCGGTGACCGAATGGTCGGCACCGATTTCGCCTGCATCGACCTTGTCGTTGTTGAAATCTTCGCGTGCGAGCGCGCGGGTTTCATAGCCGATCAGGCGGTATTCGGCGACCGTGGCCGGGTTGAATTCGACCTGCACCTTTACGTCACCGGCAATCGGGAACAATGCCCCGGTCAACTGATCAACCAGCACTTTCTGCGCCTCTTGCAGCGTGTCGATGTAAGCGGCCTGACCGTTGCCGTTCTGGGCCAGCGCCTGCATCGTGGCATCATCCAGATTTCCACGGCCAAAGCCAAGCACAGACAGATAGGTGCCGCTATCGCGCTTGGCGGCGATGTAGTCTTTGAGCGCTGCCGGGTCGGACAGCCGGACATTGAAATCGCCATCAGTCGCCAGAATCACACGGGTGACTTCACCGTTTTGGGACATGCTCTCGGCCACCGAGTAGGCTTGTTGCAACCCTGCCTGTCCAGCGGTGGAACCACCGGCCTGAAGCTGATCAAGCGCGCGCAATATTGTCGAGCGCTCGGCCGCATCGGTCGGTTCCAGCACCTGACCGGCGCTGCCGGAATAGGTGACGATGGCCACCTGATCGGCGGGGCGCAACTGGCCCAGCATCAGGCGGAAACTTTGTTTCAGCAGCGGCAGTTTATCGGGGCTGTGCATCGAGCCGGAGGTGTCGATCAGAAACACCAGATTGAGCGGCGGGCGGTCGTCAACGTCGGGCATCCGGCCATGCAGCGCGATATGAATCAGGCGCGTGTCCTGGTTCCAGGGGGTTTGCATGGCCGAAACGGTCGGGCGGAACGGCGCCTCGCCCAGGGACGGGCCGGGGTAGTCATATGGACAATAGTTGATCATTTCCTCGACCCGGACGGCGGTTTGCGGTGGCAGCATTCCCGCCGTGAGCGACGAGCGGATTACTGCGTACGATGCGGTATCGACATCGATGGAGAAGGTTGACACCGGCTCTTCGATAGTGACCTTGAGCGGGTTCGGGTCCGCATTGGCGAAGGCTTCGGTGTTTTCTTCTGGCACGCTGTAGGCGTCGGTTTCTGCCACGTAGCCGTGGCCAACGGTTGGCATGCTTGCGATCGCTCCCGCAACAGATGGCTCAGATTTCGAAATCGCGTCCTGCGCAACGGCGCGCTGCAAATCCGGTGCGTCCGCAGCGGTTAATTCTTCCTGATCGCGAACCGCTTTGAGGGCTGGCGCCGCGGATGCGTCACCGTCATCGGAGCGGCGGCGATCGGCCAGTTCGTTCAGCGCGGCAACTTTGCCATTCACAATTTCCGCGCCGCCGGTGACAGAAATCTCGTCGCCTGCCGGAATGACCGGTGGCGGGGTCAGCAGACTGCGGCCCTGCGGGGTTATGACGAACAGGCCAACGGCCACAAGTGCGGTGGTTGCGGCGAGCCCGCCGCGGCTGGTCATTGTTTGAAACATTTTTGCTACTCCTGAAATGAGCCGCGCCAGAATTGGGCGGCGATCAGAGGTAGGACGGTGCTGGATCAGCGATCCTTGGAGGCGGTCGAAATTTTCCTGCGCCAGGCGCAGGTTTTTCGCCTTGGCACCGGCATTTGGTGCCGGTGTGGATACATCCAGCGCGCGGCGCAGATTATCAAAGTCATCGGTCATAATCTCTGCTCCTCTTGGGCCAGCGCACGAAGGCGTTTTTTCGCCTCGGACATGCGCCAGCTAATGGTTCCTTCGCTGACCTGCAAAACCTCGCCGGCCTGCGCGTGGGTCATTTCACCGTCAATCAAAAGCGCCAGCGTGTCGCGAATATCGGCGGGCAGCGCCGCCATTGTTCTGGTTAACCACCTGATTTTTCCGGCATATTCTGTGTTGTCGGCGCGGCGGCCCAGTTCCCAGTCGCCCCAGCCATCGGCGGCTTTGGCGCGCGCGGCGGCGCGGCGGCGGCGGTCGTGGGCGGCGTTGACGGCAACCCGGTACAGCTAGGTGGAAAACCGCGACTGGCCGCGATATCCGGCCAGTTTTGCAGGCAGGGCGGCGCAGATGTCCTGGGTCAGATCCTCGGCTTTGGCGCGCCGCCCGGTGAGGCGGAATGTGAGGCGAAACAGGTCGTCGTAGCAGCGTTCCAGCAAGGTCGCGAATGGGTCGCGGTCGTCGCTTGCGGCGGCGCTTGCCAGGGCTTCGTCGGTTGTCGTCATGCGCATTACAATGGGTATGACGCGCGCGCCAGGTCAATCCTTGGAAAATATTCTGAAATTTGTTTTGGGCCGGAAACGGGCCGGGCGGGCGCTGATATGACGATTTCTTTAAACTTTGTACAGAAATTAGCCACCCATGTTTGAACTTTGTACAGGGGAATTTGATGGAAATTCGGGTCAGCCTTTCTGACTTTCGTGCCAATCAGAGCGAGTTGTTTGGCAAGGTGGAATTCGGTGGCGAGAAAATCGTCATCGAGCGGTTCGGGATGCCGACGGCGGCGCTGGTGTCGATGGATGACCTGGCGCGGATTTACGGGTTGGAGGCGGATGAGATCGCGGCGGCGGTCAATGCCCGGCCGGGGTGCGTGGGGCGCTGGTGACGGTTGGGCGGATTTTGATCCGTCTAGGAAACTGTCTGGGGGACCGATTTGGATTCAAACGGGCGGAGACCTTGGGGTGAAGTGTGGGGTGGGCAATCCGCCCACCAATTGGGTGAGATGTTGTGGTGCAAAAGGTGCGCAGATTGCCCACCCTACGTTGCGGTCTTTCCGAGGCCCGGAACAAGGCACGAATTGCCGCCGGGCAGCGCCCGACCGCCCCGGAGGGCGGGCGCTTTGTTGCAGTTGGTGCGGGGATTGAGCGAGGATGGTGGCGGGAGCATAAAGCGTTGATCACTGAGGGCGGAGCGCCCACCCGCGGTCGGGCGCTGCCCTCGGATTGGGGGCGGGTGGGGTGCTTGAAATCGCTGTTTGGTGTTGGGCTGCGCCAGTGGTGGGAGGTCCCCGCTTTCGCGGGGATGACAGGGGTGGGTGGGGATGAGACGGGGGCTGGGTGGCGATGACAGCGGGCCGGGGGTGGCCCTGTGATGGTTAGATCGACGTGCAGATATACTTCATCTCAAGATAGTCATCCATGCCGTGGCGCGAGCCTTCGCGCCCCAGCCCCGACTGCTTCACCCCGCCGAACGGCGCGACCTCGGTTGATATGATCCCGGTGTTGACGCCGACAATCCCGTATTCAAGTGCCTCTGCCACTTTTGTAACCCGGCTCAGGTCGCGGGCGTAGAAATAGGCGGCGAGGCCGAAAATGGTGTCGTTGGCCAGCGCGATGACGTCGTCAACTGTATCGAATTTGAACAGCGGTGCCAGCGGGCCGAATGTTTCTTCGGTGGAAAATAACATGTCAGGGGTGGCGCCGGTGATGATTGTGGGCTCGAAGAAAGTGCCCTCCAATGCGTGGCCGCCAGTTATGATTGTGCCGCCCTTTGCGGTCGCATCGGCGATATGTTCCTGAATTTTCGCAACCGCCGCCTGGTTGATCAGCGGGCCGAGCGTGGTGCCGTGCTCCAAACCATCGCCAACGTGCATTTTTGCGACTGCGGCGGCGAGTTTTTTGGCAAATGCATCATAGACTCCGGCCTGCACGTAGATGCGGTTGGCGCAGACGCAGGTCTGGCCGTTGTTGCGGTATTTTGAGATCATCGCGCCGTCGATCGCTGCGTCCAGATCGGCGTCGTCAAAGACGATGAACGGCGCGTTGCCGCCCAGTTCCATCGAGCATTTCATCACCTGATCGGCGGCCTGACGCAGCAGGATGCTGCCGACTTCGGTGGAGCCGGTGAAGGTCAGTTTGCGGACCTTTGGGTTTTCGCAAAATTCCTTACCAATTTCGCTGGATCGCGAGGACGGGATGATCGACAGAACGCCTTTGGGAATTCCGGCGCGTGTCGCCAGCACCCCGAGTGCGAGCGCTGACAGCGGCGTTTCGCTGGCCGGGCGGGCGATGAAGGCGCAGCCGGCGGCCAGGGCCGACCCGGCCTTGCGGGTGATCATCGCGTTGGGGAAGTTCCACGGCGTGATCGAGGCCGCGACGCCGATCGGCTGGCGGATCACGGTGATGCGTTTGTCGCGCTGATGACCGGGGATGGTTTCGCCGTAGACGCGTTTGGCCTCTTCGGCGAACCACTCGATGAACGAGGCGCCATAGAGTATTTCTCCGCGTGCCTCAGTCAGCGGTTTGCCCTGTTCGGCGGTTAATATTGTGCCCAAGTCGTCGGCGTGCTGCACCATCAGATCGAACCATTTGCGCAATACCGCGGCGCGCTCCTTGCCGGTCCACTGGGCCCAGTCTTTTTGCGCGAAATAGGCCGCATCGATGGCCTTGGCGGCCTCAGTGCGGCTGAGGTCGGCAACATTGGCGATCACGTCGCCGCGGGCCGGATTGATGACCGTGAATGTTGCACCGCTCTCGGCGTCTGCCCACGCGCCGACAACATAGCCGCGCGTGGCCAAAAGCTCTGGATCTTTGAGCAGGCTGGCAAGATTGGTCGGGGAATCAAGCATGGCGGGTCTCCTTTTGCGCACCCGTGGCAAAGCATGGGCAACGCGGGTTTGTCCAGTTATATAACTGTGAATTCGGAGGCAAGGATGGACCCCAACGCAGCATATGAGAATGCGGCGTTTATTGCGAACGGCGCCGATTATCCGGCGAACTGGGAGCGGGCGGCGCGCGCCTGGCGCGAAGTTGAACATGCGGTCGGCCGGGCCAGGCTCAACCAGGCCTATGGCGTCGATCCGCGCCAGCGCTTTGACATGTTCTATCCGGCCGGTCGCGCGCAGGGTCTGGTGGTCTTTATTCATGGCGGATTTTGGCGCGCTTTCGGGCGCAGTGACTGGTCGCATTTCGCGGCTGGCGCGACCGCGCGCGGCTGGGCGGTTGCTATACCGTCTTATCGGCTGGCGCCGCGGGTGCGGATTGCCGAGATTACCCGCGATATCGCGACTGCGGTGACTGCGGCTGCCGAAATGGTGCCCGGGCCGGTCGTGCTGAGCGGCCATTCGGCGGGCGGGCAACTGTGCGCGCGCATGATTTGCCCGGATGTCAGCCTGCCCGCACCGGTTTCTGAACGGATTGATCGGGTGGTGCCGATCTCTCCGTTGTCGGACCTGCGTCCCTTGATCGAGCTTGAGTTGAACCAGGACTTGCGGCTGGATGCGGCGGATGCTGCGGCGGAAAGTCCGGTGCTTTGTACGGCTCGCGCGGATGTTGCGGTGACGGTCTGGGTCGGGGCCGAAGAGCGTCCGGCGTTTCTGGATCAGGCGATGTGGCTGGCGGCGGCCTGGGAGAATGCAGAGCTGCATGTGGCTTCGGGGCGGCATCATTTCGACGTGATTGATGAATTGGCGGAGCCGGACAGCTCGTTGATGAGGGCATTGCTCGGCCCGTCTTAGCCAAATGGCCGCAGGCAAACTGGTGGCTTGTCTTGCGCCGTGAATTGGCTAGACAGGGGCTGGGTTTGGACGATGGCGTCGTCGTATTTTCTGGAGCCCGCCGTCCTGAACGCCGGGATCTTTTTACAGCAGGGGGTGGACCCCTGTTGTATCCTGGAGGTCGAAATGACAATTACCCGCACCGAATTTACGCGTTTTCACAACGGCGAAAAAGCTGAACACCAGTTTTCCGGCGCCGAGCATGATGCCCGCCTAAAAGGTCTAAGAAGGATTATCGGAGAGGCGGGCGTGGACGCGGCGGTTCTGACCTCGATGCACAATATCGCATATTATTCGGGCTTTCTTTACTGTAGTTTCGGGCGCCCCTATGGCTTGGTCGTGACCGCCAGCGACAGCGTGACAATCAGCGCCGGAGTCGATGCCGGCCAACCCTGGCGGCGGTGTCATGGCGACAACATCACCTATACCGATTGGCGGCGTGACAATTTTTGGCGCGCGGTGCGGTCAGTGGCTGGCAAGGGCACCGTCGTCGGTATCGAACGCGACCACCTGACGCTGCTGCAGCGGGACAAATTGCAAGAATTCTTGGAACCGACCAGAGTGGTGGATCTGGCGCCCGCGACGATGCAGCAACGAATGCACAAAAGCGCGGGCGAGATTGCGCTGATCCGTGCGGGCGCGAAAGTGGCCGACGTGGGCGGCTATGCGATCCGCGATGCGGTGAGAGCAGGCGCGCGCGAAATAGACGTGGCGATGGCCGGGCGTGACGCGATGGAGGCCGAAATCGCGGCCAAGTTCCCGAATTGCGAATATCGCGACACCTGGGTCTGGTTTCAGTCGGGCATCAATACTGATGGGGCGCACAATCCGGTGACGGGCCGCATTTTGCAACCTGGCGACATTCTGTCGCTGAATGCTTTTCCGATGATTTCAGGCTATTACACGGCGCTAGATGTGAGTTCTCACAAGGTTGTTCATTCGATCCAGACCTGAGAAGCTGAAGTTTGCAAAAACAGAAGCTCTTGAGGGAGAACCGAATGAACAGCCATAAGAATGCCCGTCTTGCGCCAAAAGGTCGAGAGATTTTGGTTCGCCGCCTTGAACGAGGCGAACGCCCTGCCGATGTTGCCTGCGCGATGGGGATTAGCCTTCGCACCGTTTACAAATGGCGCGGAAGATATCGCGATTATGGGTCGGAAGGGTTGCAAGACAGGTCATCCCGCCCGTCACAGACCCCGGGCCGGACACCCGCAAGCGTTGAGGCACGGGTTGTTCAATTGCGCAGGGAACGGCGCATTATGGAGCGAATCGCAGAGGAAACCGGCGTGTCGCGCGCCACGGTTGGGCGTATTCTGGCCCGCCACGGCCTGAACCGCTGGCGCGATCTGGAACCCTCCGAGCCGGTCGTAAGATACGAACGCGACCGCCCCGGCGACCTAATCCACATCGACATCAAGAAGCTGGGCAAGTTCACCCGCACGGGTCATCGCATCACCGGCGACCGCACCGGCCAGAGCAACACCCGCGGCATCGGCTGGGAGTTCGTGCACGTCTGTATAGACGATTATTCGCGGCTCGGGTTCAGCCAGGTGCTGGCCTCGGAACGCAAGGAAGACGCGGTGGCCTTCCTGAACGAGGCTGTTGCCTGGTATCGCAAGCTGGAGATCGGGATCGAAAGGGTGATGACAGACAACGGCAGTTGCTATAAATCCCACGCATTCAGAGCCGCCTGTAAAGCGCTTGGTCTGCGCCATATCCGCACCAGACCTTACACACCCAAAACAAACGGCAAAGCGGAACGATTCATTCAGTCTTCCCTGCGTGAATGGGCCTACGCCCGCGCCTATCAGACACCAGAGCAAAGAAAAGCCGAGCTGCCGTACTGGCTGCATCATTACAATTGGCACCGGCCTCATGCCGGCATAAAAAGGAAAACACCAATCAGCCGATCAGGCTTGGACGTGAACAACCTCATGAGACTCCACAGCTAGAGCGGACGATGTTCGTGCATGAGGTCGATGCGGCCTCGCTGGCGATTTGGCAGGCAAATATTGCGGCGCATGAGCTGGGGATCAGCCTGATCAAGCCCGGCGCTTCATGTTCCGAGATCACTGCGGGCGTTAACCGGTTTTTTGAAGAGCGTGATTTGCTGCAATACCGGTCGTTTGGATATGGCCACTCATTCGGGCTTCTCAGCCATTATTACGGCCGCGAGGCGGGGCTGGAATTGCGCGAGGACATCGACACGGTGCTTGAGCCCGGCATGGTCATATCGATGGAGCCGATGCTGACCATACCAAACGGCCAGCCCGGCGCCGGGGGTTACCGCGAACATGACATTCTGGTGGTGACCGAAGACGGCGCCGAAAACATCACCGGCTACCCGTATGGGCCGGACTTCAACGTCGTGGGCTGAGGCGGCGTTGTCGCTGGGTTCCGGCGCGCCTATATGTCCTGAACGAGCTGGGTTCGAGAATCTGGCGATCTTTGGCGGCTGACCAGGAGGATTTATGCTCAATCCCGAGCCGATCGGTTGGATCAACACCGGACTGCCACTGGTGCTGCTGGTCGGGGGCGCGATTTTGTTGCCGAAACTGTTGTCTGGTGCCGGCACGCGCTCGCATCTGGTGGTGTCTGTGGCGATCCTGTCAACAGCGATCAGCCTGATTGTTTCGGGAGCCGCGATTTTTGCGGCCATATATTTATTGAGGGGTGCCGATGTGGGATTGGTGTTCGACCAAACGCCGACGGTCGCGGTGAAGTTCTTTGTGCGACTGTCCGGCATGGCGGCGCTGGCCTGGGGGCCGATATTGGCGCTGGTTTGGTTTGTAATGGTGCAAGGTGTAGAAAAGCGCAGGGGTGAATATTTGGCGCGGCCGGATGCGAAATAGGGCAGGCGGATGACCCGATTTGGCTGCGAACCTGACGTGGGGGACGAATGCGATACGTAAAATGGACGATTTGGGGCTTACTGACACTCACTGTGTTCGGCTTCTTTCACTACACGCTGCCGCAGCATGATATTGTGCGGATCACGGAAACTTACGAAAAACGCATTGATTTCGGCGGAAATTCAATTTTTTGGGCTGGGTCCGATGCCGGAAGTGCAGCGTCCGCCAACCGGGATGTATTCTTTTTTCAGACGATCCGGCTAAACGGCAGGCCGATGGTGTATCGCAACGAAGATACCGCCTGGGGATGGCCGCCGTATTTCAAGTTCAACACATCGAACCTGCAAACCGAGGCCGCTGACCTGAAGTCGGTGAAAGACAACCCGCAATGGGTGATGATCACCCACTATGGCTGGCGCAATGAGCTGATTTCGATTTATCCGAATGCGATCGCAGTGCGGGCTGTTGCGGGACCGGACACGCGAATCATTCCTTGGGTGAACATCGTGATCTTGACCGCTCTGACGATTGTGGTGTTCATGCTGTGGCGCAAGTGGCGGCGGTTCCGTAGGCGCAGGATCGATCCGGTTCTGGAGGATATTGGTGACGCGTCCGATGCCGCGCGCAGCCGTGCGACCGGTGTTTGGGGGCGGTTCACCGGTTGGCTTGGGGCCATGCGCGGGAAGCCGGGAAAATAAGTTCCGCATTCTTTCTTGCCGCAAATATCCCCGCCGGAGGCCCGATTTATCGCAGAAAAATCGTAACTTTCATGCCTCCGGCGGGGATATTTTAACAAGAAAGAAACACTTTTAGACAAATTGTTGACGCGCGGTACAGGCTGGGAAGCCGATGACCGTCAAGGAAGAAGGCACCTCGTGTTGCGCAAGCGGGCGGGGTGTTTCTTACTCGCCGTACGGCACCCAGACGGTTTTGACTTCGGTTGACTGGTTCAGAAACTCACGGCCCTCGCCGGTGCGGCCCAGCCAGTCGCGTTTGCGCGCGTTGTTGACCCATGTGCGTTTGAGGTTTCGCGCGCTTTCTTTTTCGATCTCGCCCGATAGATCGGATGATGAAAAGCTCCACACCGCATCTACATTCGCGTGACCGGCAATCTGGGCGGCCAATTCGCTGTGCGATCCAGTCAGAATGTTGACCACGCCGACTGGCAGGTCCGAGGTTTCGAGCACCTGATAGAAATCGGTGGCCGCCAAAGGGTGAGGTTCTGACGCGACCGCGACGATGCGATTGCCCATCGCGATGGCGGGCGCCATTGTGGCCACCAGCCCGAGCAGCGGGGCTTCGTCCGGGCAAAAGCAACCGATGACGCCAACTGGCTCGTTCAACGCCAGCGCTATGCCGCGCAATGGCACGCCTTTGGCGGCACCGTCGAGCTTGTCGGCCCAGGCCGCATAGCTGAACAGGCGCGAGATCGCGCAGTCGACCTCAGTGGCAGCAGTATTATCGTGCACGCCGGTCAGGTCGTGCAGGCGATGCACAAACTCAGCTTTGCGCGCCGACAGGTTCTCGGCAATGAAATACAGGATTTGGGCCCGCATGTGGCCGGTGGTTTTGGACCAGCCGCTGGCAGCCGCAGCGGCCTCGACCGCATTGCGCACATCCTTGCGGTTGGCCAGCGACTTGTGGCCCAGAAGCCTGCCGCGCGGCGACCAGACGGCGGCGGAATAATTGCCGTCGGGGCGAACCTGTTTGCCGCCGATGTAAAGCTTGGCGGTGCGGTCGAGCCCGGCGATTTCACCTTGCGCCGGTGCCGGCTCGGCGGCAATTTTCTTTAGCGGTTTGGTGGCGACTTTGGGTCGCGTGTAAGCGCGCAGCCCCTCCCAGCCGCCTTCGCGGCCAAAGCCGCTTTCGCGCACCCCGCCAAAGGCGGCGGCGGCGTCAAACAGGTTGGTGGCGTTGACCCAGACCACCCCGGACACGAGTTTCGGGGCGATATCGAGCGCCAGGTTGATGTTTTCAGTCCACAGGGTGGCGGCCAGCCCGTAGCGGGTGTTGTTGGCCAGCTCGACGGCCTCGGACGGGGTGCGGAAGGTGGTGGCCACCAGCACCGGGCCGAATATTTCTTCCTGCATCAGGCGCGCGGAACTGTGCAATCCGGTGATCAGGGTGGGCGGGTAAAAACAGCCCGCGCTCGGGATCGTTCCGGCCTGATAGATCTCGCCTTCCTGACCGCCTTCGTCGACCAGCCGGGTGATGGTTTCCAGTTGCACCGGGTCGACAACGGCACCCACGTCGATGCATTTGTCCAACGGATCGCCGATCCGGAGTGCGTCCATCCGCGCCCTTAGTTTGGTGTAGAACCGGTCGGCGATACCTTCCTGCACGATCAGGCGCGAGCCGGCGCAGCAGACCTGCCCGGCATTGAACCAGATCGCGTCAACCAGCCCTTCGATGGCTGAATCAATATCGGCGTCGTCAAAGACGATGTAAGGGGACTTGCCGCCCAGTTCCAAGGTGAGCGATTTGCCCGATCCGGCGGTCGCCTCGCGGATGCGGCGCCCGACTGACGTGGACCCGGTGAATGCGATCTTGTCGATGCCCGCGTGATTGACGATCGCCTCGCCGGTGGCACCGTCGCCGGTGACGATGTTGACGACACCTTTCGGCAAGCCCGCTTCCTGGCAAATCTGTCCGAACAAAAGCGCGGTGAGCGAAGTGTATTCCGCTGGTTTCAGCAGCACTGTGTTGCCCATTGCAATCGCCGGGGCGATTTTCCATGAGAGCATCAACAGTGGGAAATTCCAGGGGATGATCTGGCCGCAAACGCCAAGCGGCTCGGCGCCCGGCAGTTCGCTCGCCATCAGTTGCGCCATGCCGGCGTGATAGTAGAAATGCCGCGCCACCAGGGGGATGTCGATGTCGCGGCTTTCGCGGATCGGTTTGCCGTTATCAAGCGTTTCCAGCACCGCGAACAGGCGGGAGTGTTTTTGCAGCAGGCGGGCCAGCGCATAAAGGTATTTTGCCCGCTCATGGCCGGGCAGTTTGGCCCATTTTCCCTGCGCCTTGCGGGCTGCGGACACGGCGGTGTCAACGTCTTTTTTGCTGCCCTGACTGACCAGCGCCAGAACTTCGCCGGTGGCCGGGTTTTTACTTTCAAAGCATTTGCCCGCCTTGGTGTACTTGCCGTCGATGAAATGGCCGAATTTATTACCGCCGTCCACCAGCCACGCCAGCGCCCCGGCAGCACTTTCGGGGGCCGGGCCGTAATCCATAGTTTCGAATATTTCCGATATGTTCATTAATTTTCCTGACAGGTTAATTCAGAAAATTGGACGCTTGCGCTGTTGTAAAATACCCGGACAATTTTCAGTCGAGCCTTAACGGACGTTGCTCTAAGCCAAAGGCCGTAGACAAAATATACAGAAGCATCGTCGATATAGGTTTTTCTGGTCCGGCTGCCGTCACAAATTTGGCTGTGTAATTCTTGCGCCCGTTAGACCAAGTCAGCTGATCGTCTGACAGCACAACTGCGACCGGCCCGCGGTGCAGAAGGCTGGACGGCACCCACCCTTGGCAACTGTAGTTCCAGTCGTCGGCATAAGCCGGCGACATTACGCCCCAAAGTGTCAGAGTGATGGTCAGAATAATGCGAATGGGCGTGCGGCGTTCCATCGTTTCATCCGATCGGGTGGCGGAACTGGGCCGAATAGCGGCCGGTGACGTGGTGTTCGAGTTGCCGTTCGATGTCACCCAGAAGCGACGAGGCACCGAAGCGAAACAGGTCGGGCTGCAGCCAGCGATTGCCCAGTTCGTCCTTGATCAGCGCCAGATAGGTCAGCGAATCCTTGGCCTTGGAAATGCCACCCGCGGGTTTGTAGCCGATCTTGAAGCCGGTGCGGTCGCAGTAGTCGCGCAAGGCCCGGATCATGGTCAGCGACACCGGCAGGGTGGCGTTAACGCTTTCCTTGCCGGTTGAGGTTTTGATGAAATCGGCGCCTGCCATCATGCAGACCAACGACGCGCGTGCGACATTGCGCAGGGTCTGCAGTTCGCCGGTTGCCAAGATCGCCTTGACATGGGCGTCACCACAGGCGGCGCGGAATTCACGCATCTCGTCATAAAGCGCCTGCCAGTTGCCGGTGAGCACATGGCGGCGTGAAATGACGATGTCGATCTCGGCGGCCCCGGCCTTGACGCTTTGCTCAATTTCGGCGACCCGCAGGTTGAACGGAGACAGGCCAGCCGGGAACCCGGTGGAAACCGCAGCGACCGGGATGCCGGTGCCTGCAAGTTCTTGCACGGCGGTTTCGATCATGTCGTGGTAGACGCAGACCGCGCCGGTGGTGATGCTGTTTACGCCGAGTGCATCGAGAATATCGCGGCGCACCGGGTTGGCGGCCTTGGCACATAACCGACCAACCCGGCCCGCTGTATCATCGCCTGAAAGCGTGGTCAGATCGATCAGCGAGATTGCCTTTAGGAGCCACGCTGCCTGATAGTCCTTCTTTACAGACCGACGCCCCGGCAATGTGGCGGCGCGGCGTTCGATGGCGGACGTATTGGCCTGAACCGACGCCACCCAGTCCAGATCCAGGTCGGTCCAGGCATTGCGGGCCTCGTGCAGCTGCGGCAGTTGCGGACTCACCGTGGTCTGCGCCGTATCAAGGAATTTGGTATGCAAGGGACCCTCCGAGGCTCAGGGCGAAAGCGTCGCATGAGGCGCGGGGATTAGCAAGATTTCAACATTTGGTCCTTACCACCCTTCAATTTAGCGAATTAAGCTTGCCATCTGTCCACATGCTGTGATTCAAGGAGTCTCCTGTTATAGAATTGGAGATGTTGTATGGTTGTTTCATTGGGTTTTTCTGGGGTAAACGAAGCTATCAAGGCTGATTTTATAGAGCGGCTTCCAAAGTTTCATAAATCCCGCTGCGAAGGCCTTACACTGCTTTCGAGCATCGTTCTTGATGTGCGAAGTGCGAATTTGATGGAATTTTCGGCGGCTTTACCGCGTCACATCGGCACAAAAGATCATCGGTACCAGTATGGTTCCCGTGTTTTGAGCAATTCCCACATTGATTGCGCGGAAATCATGCAGGCCTATGCTGGAGATGTATTCACCCGTTTGGCCTCCAACGGAGAGACCATCGTTTTGATGATGGATCAAAGCCATATCAATGACGGACATGAAGTCTTGATGCTGTCAGTGCGCATGCGTGATCGCGCCTTGCCTGTGGCTTGGCGCGTGCGCAAGACAAAGGCAATATTGGGTTTTCTCTCCAAAAAGAGTTACTGGACAGCATTCAGGATTGGATGCCTGAAGGGGCTGATGTCATGTTAACGGGTGATCGATTTTATGGCACAGAAAGGTTAATCCATTGGTGTCAGGACGCTGGTTGGGGATATCGTATTCGCCTGAAGGGCAACCTGACTTTGCAGCACCAAGGTGGCGAGCTGTCTTGCATTGAAATCAGGGAGCTGATGCCGCAAGGGCTTATAAACGCGGAACTTTATGGATCAGGTGTGTTTACGAATATCGGAGTATTGCACGACGATGGTCACCCTGAGCCCTGGATCATCGCTATGAATGCAAAGCCTTCACAATACACGGTTCTCGATTATGGAATGCGATGGGGTATTGAAGCTATGTTCTCGGACTTCAAGACCCGTGGATTTGGCATCGCGCAAAGCCAAATCAAAAAGCCAGACCGACTGGAAAGGCTTATCCTTGTCATGGCAATAGCCATGTACTGGGCGGTTTCAACGGGCGCAGCAGATGAACAAATAGTCGCCGAAAGCGGCGAAAAAAGGCGATTCGCAAAACCCGAAGATCACTCTGCTCCCTCTTCAAACAGGGCCTGCGGTTCCTGCGCAGATGCTTCATAGGATATGAGAAAATCCCTAAATTATGGCAAGTTTGGATTTTTTGAAGGGTGGTAAGGTGGTGCCGATCACCACGCCGGGTCTGGCGCTGAAGAGCCCGATGTTGCTGTTCGACGCGAATTTCCCATTGTTCCTGCGTTGGACCTATCTGCCGAAACTCGCGCCTTGGTTGATGCGTTATATGTCGCATGCCAACGACAACGACACCCGTCGTATCGCACGCGGATTGGCCCCGATCATCGGGGATTCCCTGCAACAGCATCAGGCGCTGACATCGGGCACCGGTGCCCAAAAATAGATCCAGGAAAGCGACTATAACTTTGCCTATTAAGACCGAGCCACTTTTGACGCCGATGCCTATACTTGGGAACTGCGTCGACAGGCCGGATTTATCCCCGAATTAATAGAAGGCCCCTCAGTGCAAGACGCTGAGCCGATCCTAAGCCGTGACATTAAGTTGCTCGCTGTAATGAAGAACCACGGCTTCATTTTGAACCCTGGTTCATATGTGGCCGATCTCGCGCGAGTCTTTCAGGATATGGGTGGCACATTGGTCCAGGCAGCGGTCAAAGATTTTGATCTGAGCGGCGGACAAATCAGCTCTGTCGACACTGATCAGGGTCGATTTACTTGCGACCAAGCGGTCCTGGCAACTGGCGTATCGTCAAAACCGTTGATGCAGAAACTTGGGATAAATGTGCCGATAGAAGCCGAGCGCGGCTATCACATTGTGTATAAAACCCAAGCGAACAACCTAATAATCCCATGATGATCGCCTCGGGAAAATTCGTGGCGACAGCAATGGACAACGGTTTGCGTTGCGCCGGAGTTGTCGAATTTGGCGGTATTGACGCCGGACTGTCCAAAGCGCCACTTAGACTTCTGCGCAAGAAAGTGCGCGAGACATTTCCAAAAATGACCGCAGATAGCGAAGCAGAATGGTTGGGCTTTCGCCCTTCACCCAGTGACAGCCTGCCCCTGATCGGCGAGGTGGGAAACACTCGCGTCTTCGCGGCCTTCGGGCATCACCATATCGGGCTGACAGGCGGCCCCAAGACCGGGCGCATGGTTGCCGATCTGATGACCGGCAAGCGCCCCAATAACGATATGAGCCCTTATGAACCGCAGCGGTTCGTCAAGGGGGCCTGAGCAAATCAAATTGTGCTTAACCAAAGGGAGAATTAACCACGAAAGCACCACTACTGAAACTTTCGACCATCCTGACTGCAGGGGCTCTTAGCGTTGCAGCAAACATCGCCACGGCAGAAAACTGGGATATGCCTATGGCCTATTCCGACAGCAACTTCCACAGCCAGAACGGCAAACTATTCGCCGAAGCGGTTGGCATTAGCACCGGCGGGGATCTGACGATTACGGTCCATGCTGGTGGCTCGCTGTTCAGTGGCGCTGACATCCAACGTGCGGTTCAAACCGGCCAAGCCCCGATTGGCGAGCGCTTCATTTTTTGCACTGGCCTATGCGCTCAATCACGGCGCTCACATTCGGGTGTCGCTGATGCTGTCCGCCCTAGGCCGACATCGCCGCTATCGCGAGATTTGGGATTATTTTGTTGCTTCGGTCACCGCGACGTTTTTTGCGCGATTTGCCATCAAGGCCAATTTCCTATCGGAAAAATTGCACGATATTTCACAGGGCCAAGACGCCACGCCGATCTGGATTCCACAATTGGCGATGTCCATCGGCACTGTGCTGTTGGCGGTGGCACTCTGGGATCATCTGGTGCGGATCTTATTTACCGATCACCAAGGCGTCGCAGATCCAGACATTGCCGCGGGAGCGGAGTAGAGCGATGGACCAGTTTACCCTTACAATCGTTTTCCTTTTTGTCCTGTCTTGCTGCTCGGCACCGGCGTTTGGGTCGGATTGGCACTGATGGGCGTGGCCTACGTTGGTACGGAACTATTCACCGTTCGCCCGGCTGGTGACGCCATGATCACCGTGATCTGGCGGTCTTCCAGCAGTTGGACGCTGACCGCCTTGCCGTTGTTTATCTGGATGGGCGAAATCCTATATCGAACGAAATTATCGGAAGATATGTTCAAAGGCTTGGCCCCCTGGCTGGCCCGCCTGCCCGGCGGGCTGTTGCACACCAACGTGGTCGGCTGCACCATCTTTGCCGCTGTGTCCGGCTCTTCTGCGGCGACGCTGACGACGGTTGGCAAAATGTCGATCCCCGAGCTGCGAAAACGCGGCTATCCGGAGTTCATGACCATTGGCACACTCGCCGGATCGGCCACTCTCGGTCTGATGATCCCGCCGTCACTGACGCTGATTGTTTATGGCATGACGGTCAATGAATCGATTTTGAAGCTGTTTATGGCCGGGGTATTCCCCGGGCTGACACTCGCGTTGATGTTCATGCTCTATATAGTTGGTTGGCATTATCTGCGTCCGAACGAGCGTGCCAAACCGGAACCGCCGATGAGCTTCAAAGAGAAAATGTACAACTCGCGATTTTTGATTCCAGTCGTGGCATTGGTGCTAACCGTGATCGGTTCCATGTATGGCGGTTTTCCCACAGCAATCGGGGCAGCCTAGATAGGCGTTATCGGCGCACTGGTTCTGGCAGGCTTTCAAGGCTCTCTGAACTTCTCAACATTCCGCGAAAGCCTCTTAGTGTCTGATTCAAAACTCTACGCATGATTACAATGCCTTGCAATTTTACGCGTGAGGGTTCTGATATGTGCAACGAGTATCCATGCCTGTGAACTTGCGATGGATTTTTCCCAATCTTTGGCCAATCGCCGGCAGCGGTTGAGCCATGCGAAGGTGCGCTCGACGACCCATCTTCTGGGAATGACTTCGAAGCCTTCCGCAGTGTCGAAGCGCTTGACGATCTGGATTGTCCAGTCACCGATGCCTTCAAGAGCGTCGCGCAGCTTTGGTCCGGCATAACCGCCATCCGCAAAGATATGGCGCAAGTTTGGATGGGAATACCGGATGGATTTCAACACTTCCGGTGCGCCATCACGGTCTTGAATACCGGCGCTATGCACGACCAACCCAACCATAAACCCGAGCGTGTCGGTGACAATGTGGCGCTTGCGGCCCTTGGTTTTCCTGCCCGCGTCATAGCCCGAAATGCCACCGCTTTCCGTTGTTTTTATGGTCTGGCTATCAATGACACCAGCGGTGGGGCCGGGCTTCTTGCCATGAAACTCGCGCGCCGTCGCCACCAGAAAATGGCTGATCACTTCAAAGATGCCATCGTTGCGCCAGCCATAGAAATAGTAGCGCACGGTGGACACTGGCGGGAAATCATTGGGCAGCATACGCCACGCACACCCGGCGCTGGCGATGTACAAAATGGCATCCAGAACATCGCGCATCGCCGTGCTGCGCGGACGACCAGTTGTTTTAGGCGGCGGCAGGAATGGCGCGATCAAACCCCATTCCTGATCAGTTAAATCGCTGTCGAGAACATTTCGATTTGTCCGGTTTATGTACCATGGCAATTGTCCGCTTCTGTCTTCCTTACTCTGTGGCTGTGCGAGCCGAAGGCGAGCGCTGCCACAGAGTAAGGTTAGGCTGGTCAAAGCGTCCAGGCCATTGTGATCTCCCTCGAATCTTATCAATCCGATTGAATCACAACTCGCTGAAATCATGCCTGTCAATTAGTTTTGGATCAGACACTATTATCCCTGCCCACCACTCGGACAAGCGCAATGATTGCATTGATCTTAATGGGCGCATCGTTTTTGTCGTTGTCCATGGGCTTTACCGGCCTGCCTCGAGAATTGGCCGCTTGGATCGCCGAAATGGGTCTGTCACCAATTGCTTTGATCGCCGCCGTGACGATACTTTACATCGTCATTGGCATGTTCCTTGACGGCATTTCTTCGGTTGTTTTGACTATGGCCATCGTTGAACCCATGATTCGTCAGGTCGGCATTGATGTGATCTGGTTTGGTATCTCGCATCGTCGTGGTCGTCGAGATGGCACAGATCACCGCGCCAATTGGATTCAACCTGTTCGTCATGCAAGGCATCACCAATTACGAGAAATGCCTGGCGTATCCCAGTATCGGGTGTCAAAAAGACTCATCTTTTATCGTGTCCACTGGCACACGGTTATGGTTTCCGAGGCTGCGATGAGCCCGTCCGACCCTCAGCTTCATAACGCGTTGTAGCGTCGAAAGCCGCGCTCCGACATGCAAGCACCCGCCGCTGCCTGGAGCTGCCGCGATTTCGTTCGCTCATAATAATCTGAAAAATTCGCGTAGGTCCTGTACGAGCCTGTCCTAGTCATAAAGCGCTCCCTTTCGGAGCACCCTAAAACCGGCGATCGCATGGTACATCGGACATATGCCTTGTTAACACTGATCGCAGGGGATCGCATGAATAGCTGGCCCGTGATGCTACGTGCAACGTCTGATTCAATGGAACACGCATCTGGAGGACTTGCTTTGGAAAAGACTACACCATCTGTTATTTCGGATCCCTGACCCTCGCCAGCAGGCGAAGGGCTTTACACGCTTGATGAGATCCTGCTTTTAAGCCTGCGGTGGTCGGGCGGCAGTGTCGTTGATACGAATATGGTGAAGGCTGAAGTTTCGCGCAAATTGGCCCCTTTTGAGCGGCATGACATCAACGGTGTTTCGGCTGGATCCGGAGAAGTTCATAGCCTTGGCAATTGCTGGCCTGGCAGACGCGTTGAAGGCTCGTGTGGCCGTCGATGGCAAGACGATCGGTTCAAAGGCCGGTGGTGAAACACCTCTGCAGATCTCGGCCACTGTGATGATTGTCTGGTACTGGTCAGCGGGCAAGTGCGCACAAAAAGAACGAGATCAGGACATTCCATTGCTCTTGCATTTGCTCCACGTTGATCGCGATCGTGACGCTGGCGCGATTCGGGTGCCAACGCCAGATTGCCTGCAAAATCCGCGACAAGGGGGCTCGGACTACGTCTGGCGCTCAAGGGAAATCAATCAGCGAGGATGTGAAACTGTGGTCTTGAAGAGAGGGAGCGAAAATACTGTCGCAGACTGTTGATGGCGATAAAGGTCGGATTGAGACCCGGCTACACCCAGAGTGACACATAGAATGGTTGCGTCGCATCCGGGTTCTGACCAGTATTGGTCGCGTTGTCCGATCCGTGAAAGCAACGGGAAAACATCACAACAAACCCGATACTTCATCTCGTCTCTACCAAGATGCGCCGCAACTTGTGCCCATGCGGTACGCTCCCATTGGGGGATCTGAAAACCGCTCCACTGGGTGCTCGACGACATTGCGATTGACAGCCGTGTTCGAGGCACGGCCCCAAGAATTTTGCCGTTCATGCAATGAATCTGCTCAACAAGGCAAAAGATAAAAAATCGCTCAGGGTCATGCGCAAAAAGGCCTGGAACAATCGGTTCTTACTGCAAATTCTCCGGACATAACCTTCATGCGATTGCCCTGCACTGAAGTTAAATCGCTTGTAGCGTCCCGCTGTTCATATCGGGCGCGAGTGGTTTCCGTCCACGCATTGTGATCTCACTCGAATCTTGCAATCGCAATTGAATCACAACTCGCTGAAATCATTCAATTAGTTTTGGGTCAGACACTTAGGGGCCGTCGGACCGCAATGATTGCATTGACTTAATGGGCGCATCGTTTTTGTCGTTTCCATGGGCTTTACCGAACACTGCCTCAAGAATTGGCCGCACATCGCCGAAATCTCCGACCAATTGCTTTGAACGCACGCCGTGACGATATTTTACATCGTCATTGGCATGTTCCTTGACGGCATTTCTTCGGTTGTTTCGACTATGGCCATCGTTGCCATGATTCGTCAGGTGGCATTGATGTGCCGGGTTCGCCATCTTCCGTCGTGGTCGTCGAGATGGCACAGATCAGCGAATTGGATTACCTGTTCGTCATGCAAGGCATTTACGAGATTGGCTATATCGCCAAGACAGCACTGCCGATGTTTGCGGTCATGGTCTTGATGGTTGGTGTTCTCGTTGCGTTTCCCGAACTGGCAACATGGCTGCCGGAAAATATCCGAAATGCGCCTGGCAGATAGAGAATTCCAAGTGGGCGAAGCCTTCGACTTTCCTTAATTTGCCGGGACATCTGGACCTAAATGCTGCCAGGCGCGGATATTGCCTGACTACACCATTGGGATATCATGGGTTAACAATTCAAAATGAAAACTGATAACACTGAGGTAGTCAAAATACACGAAGGACTGAATCGCTTTGCGGCAATGCATAACGATTCGTCCTATCGGCGTGGAAATATAAACTGGGATGAATTGAATGGAGAAGTTTCGGTTATTTCGTCGTACAAGGGGTATAGAGTTCAATATTGATGAGTATCTGAGCAAGCTGTCAGAATCTGCAATTCTGTTCAAACTGGCGGTCAAAGCCTATCTGCGCGAAGGCTGTCTGGATGAATTCAGCGGTAAACTGACCGAAATTGTTGCATTGGAAAGCTCAGCAGACGGATTGCGTCGCCGGATCAAAACCGAACTCTACATGCACACTCTGATCCCAGATTCGCGCGGTGACGTTCTTGGGTTGATCGAAACGCTTGATGATTTGTTGAATTACTTTGAGGGCACGTTGCTGGCCTTTCATGCAGAACGCCCCGAGATACCTGATACTTTCAGACCAGGGTTCAAGCAATTGACCAACATGGTCGTTTCCGCAGTGGATTCGCTTGTCATGGCGGCGCGCGCATTTTTTCACACGCCGGTTGCGGTGACCGATTACAACCACAAAGTGTTGCTTTTCGAGAAAGAAGCCGACAAGATCTCGAGCAAGTTGAAGCAGGCGATATTTAATTCTGATCTGGAACTTTCCCACAAGATGCATTTGCGCGATTTTGTCGAGCACATAGATAACGTGGCAAACTGGGCCGAAGATGTCGCCGACCGGCTGGAAATCTATGCCATCAAGCGAACGGCTTAGGTTTTTGTGCAGCTTGACCCTTCAATAATTATTTTCCTGTCCAGCGGCCTGTTCCTGGGATGGGCGTTGGGCGCAAACGATGCGGCCAATGTTTTTGGAACTGCCGTTGGCAGCCGCATGATCCCCTGGCTCACTGCGGCACTGATTTGTTCGGTTTTTCTTGTTCTTGGTGCCGTTATTTCTGGTGCAGGTGCGACGCACACTTTGGGTAGGCTTGGCGCGATTTCAGAACCCGCCGGTGCATTCATGACAGCACTTTCGGCAGCCATAGCCGTATTTAGCATGACCAAAGCCGGATTGCCGGTCTCGACAACGCAAGCCATCGTCGGAGGCATTGTCGGCTGGAACCTGTTTTCGGGCACTTCGACAGACACCAAAGTCCTGACAACAATCCTTTCGACCTGGATTATTTGCCCATTGTTGGCCGCTGCAATCGCCATGATCCTTTACAGTGTGATCACCAAGATCATGCGACGCAGCAAACTTCACCTGTTGCGTGTTGATGCCTATACGCGCATCGGGCTATTTGTCGCCGGTGCTTTTGGTGCCTATTCACTTGGGGCAAACAATATTGCCAATGTGGTCGGTGTTTTTGTTCCATCTTCGCCGTTTCGAGAGTTCGATATTGGTGATTTTTATTCTGTTTCCGCGGCCCAGCAACTGTTTCTCTTGGGTGGTCTGGCCATCGGTGTGGGCGTGTTGACCTATTCCAAAGGTGTGATGCTGACGGTCGGTGCAGGTCTGAGCCGGATATCCCCGGTGGCAGCGTTTGTCGCGGTGACATCGCATTCAATTGTGCTGTTTGTGTTTGCGTCCAGGGGACTGGAATCCTGGCTTGCCGGTCTTGGCTTGCCCACAATCCCGCTGGTGCCGGTTTCCAGTTCTCAGGCTGTGGTTGGCGCGGTGGTAGGCATCGCTGTTCTAAAAGGCATGGCCGGAATTCGCTGGCTGCTACTTGGCCGAATTGTGCTGGGATGGATTGTCACGCCCTTTATTGCAGGCATGATTTGTTTTATTGGATTGTTCTTTTTGCAAAATGTATTTTCACAGACTGTTTATTGAGACGAAGGGCAAAAAGTACCGACGTGCCCATAGAGCTGATAAGTGGCGCGCTGGGGAGGATTCGAACCCCCGACCCCTTGATTCGTAGGCGGTTGAAATCATACCGCGGTTGCTTGCCATTCTTTGCGATGCCCAAATTCATGGCATTAATTCATTGACTTAGCACAATTCATTCCATTTCATACAACTCCATTCCGCGCTCTGAGTTGGCTACACCATGGCTACATGCATGAATCACTGGGGAGAAATTAAGTGGCCCAACTAACTCTAAATGCAAACGTCATTGCTGAGTTGCCGCACCCTGACGCCGGGCAAAAAATTTATTTTGAGCTACTCTCCGAAATTCGGACACTGACGTAAGCTACGATTTGTTGTTTGCTGATCTTCAACACGAAGGAGATCAGAAATGTCGAAACGAAAGCAACATCATCCAGAATTTAAGGCCAAGGTCGCACTGGAAGCCTTGAAGGGCGAGGAAACGGTATCGGAATTGGCGAGCCGCTTTGGCGTTCACCCGACAATGATCCATCAATGGAAACGGGCCTTGCTTGAAGGCGCATCGGGTGTGTTTGAATGCAGTGCCAAGAGGATCCGTGAGATCGACGAAGAGCGGGTCAAAGAACTGCATGCCAAGATCGGGGAGCTGGCCGTCGCCAACGATTTTTTGGAACGAAAGCTCAAGCCGTGGACCGGAAAGTGAGGCGCAGGATGATTGAACCCGGCCATCCTGGTCTGTCTGTCGGTAAACAATGCCAACTGCTGTCGATCTCGCGATCGTCGTTCTACTACACGCCGAAGGGCGAGACAGCGCTGAACCTCGGGCTGATGCGGCAGATCGACGAACAATTTCTTGAAACGCCTTTCTACGGTGTCCGCCAGATGACCTGGCATCTGAGGAACGAGGGCCATCTGGTGAACGAGAAACGTATCCGTCGTCTGATGCGGCTCATGGGCCTGATGCCGATCTACCAGAAGCCTAACACCAGCAAGATGGCAAAGGGGCACAAGATTTACCCCTACCTGCTGCGGGGGCTGCGGGTGGATCGTCCAAATCAGGTCTGGTGCGCAGACATCACATACCTGCCGATGCGGTGTGGGTTTCTCTATCTGGTAGCCATCATGGACTGGCACACCCGTAAGGTACTGGCCTGGCGTATCTCGAACACACTGGAGGCCACTTCTGCGTCGAGGCATTGACTGAGGCAATCCACCGCTTCGGCCCGCCCGGGATCGTGAACACCGATCAAGGCAGCCAGTTCACATCCTTTGCCTGGACCGATTGTGCGAAACGGGCTGGGGCCAGAATATCGATGGATGGCAAGGGTCGGTTCCTCGACAACATCTTCATAGAACGGCTCTGGCGATCGATGAAATACGAGTGCGTTTACTTGTATGCATGGCAAAGTGGTTCAGAAGCAAAGGCAGGGATCAAGAAATGGATGGAATTTTACAATCACAAACGCCCGCATTCGGCTCTTGGCGGCAAGCCGCCAGCCGTGGTCTATTGGCAAACAAATGAAACAAACAATCCAGATCAGCAGATGCAAAAAGTAGCTTATTTTACGCCGAACCCTGTCCAATGATTGGGGAGTGGCTCAGTTCGATACAAAGGTTAGAGGTTTTGGTGTCCGTGCTTACCACCCTTCAATTTAGCGAATTAAGCTTACCATCTGTCCACATGCTGTGATTCAAGGAGTCTCCTGTTATAGAATTGGAGATGTTGTATGGTTGTTTCATTGGGTTTTTCTGGGGTAAACGAAGCTATCAAGGCTGATTTTATAGAGCGGCTTCCAAAGTTTCATAAATCCCGCTGCGAAGGCCTTACACTGCTTTCGAGCATCGTTCTTGATGTGCGAAGTGCGAATTTGATGGAATTATCGGCGGCTTTACCGCGTCACATCGGCACAAAAGATCATCGGTACCAGTATGGTTCCCGTGTTTTGAGCAATTCCCACATTGATTGCGCGGAAATCATGCAGGCCTATGCTGGAGATGTATTCACCCGTTTGGCCTCCAACGGAGAGACCATCGTTTTGATGATGGATCAAAGCCATATCAATGACGGACATGAAGTCTTGATGCTGTCAGTGCGCATGCGTGATCGCGCCTTGCCTGTGGCTTGGCGCGTGCGCAAGACAAAAGGCAATATTGGGTTTTCTCTCCAAAAAGAGTTACTGGACAGCATTCAGGATTGGATGCCTGAAGGGGCTGATGTCATGTTAACGGGTGATCGATTTTATGGCACAGAAAGGTTAATCCATTGGTGTCAGGACGCTGGTTGGGGATATCGTATTCGCCTGAAGGGCAACCTGACTTTGCAGCACCAAGGTGGCGAGCTGTCTTGCATTGAAATCAGGGAGCTGATGCCGCAAGGGCTTATAAACGCGGAACTTTATGGATCAGGTGTGTTTACGAATATCGGAGTATTGCACGACGATGGTCACCCTGAGCCCTGGATCATCGCTATGAATGCAAAGCCTTCACAATACACGGTTCTCGATTATGGAATGCGATGGGGTATTGAAGCTATGTTCTCGGACTTCAAGACCCGTGGATTTGGCATCGCGCAAAGCCAAATCAAAAAGCCAGACCGACTGGAAAGGCTTATCCTTGTCATGGCAATAGCCATGTACTGGGCGGTTTCAACGGGCGCAGCAGATGAACAAATAGTCGCCGAAAGCGGCGAAAAAAGGGGATTCGCAAAACCCGAAGATCACTCTGCTCCCTCTTCAAACAGGGCCTGCGGTTCCTGCGCAGATGCTTCATAGGATATGAGAAAATCCCTAAATTATGGCAAGTTTGGATTTTTTGAAGGGTGGTAAGGTGTCCGTGTGACCAAGGCATCAAAAAGCTATATTGCGGAAAGCCGAGTATCAGGACGAAAACGCCGTGTTACCATCGGATCAAGCACCGCACTAGAGCATTTCCGGCCAGCTTAGAATCAAACTCGGGTTTACGAATTGAGCTTCTTCTGATTCAAGGAATCAGGAGGTGTTATCATGGCTTTATCTCAGGATTTACGACTTCGTATTGTTGATTTGGTTGCGTCGGGTGTATCGCGTCGCGAAGCGGCACGGCAGTTTAAAGTAAGCGCCAGTTCGGCCATTCGGTTTGTCAGGCAGGCCATGGAAGTTGGCCATGTTGGTTTGAAAGCGCCGAAGAAACGCAAGAGCAAACTTGATCCGTATCGCGCTGACATGATTGGTTGGATCGGCAAACAGCCGGATCTGACATTGGCCGAACTATGTGCCCGCTTATATGAGATATATGGCCTGCGTGCCGGCTCTTCAACGCTGGATGACTGGCTGCGTGCTAATCAGATCACTTATAAAAAAAACGGCTCACGCCAGTGAACAGGAGCGGGTTGATGTGCGGGCCAAACGCCGCCGTTGGCGAAAACGCCAGGATTGGCTGAAGCATCACCTGCATCTGTTGGGCAGGATCGTGTTCATTGATGAAACCGGGTTGAACACAAAAATGGCCCGGCTTCGAGGGCGGTCTGCAAAAGGTCAGCGGCTGATAGCTTCAATCCCCCATGGCCACTGGAAAACCATGACTTTCATTGCCGGTCTGCGCCATGATGGCATGACGGCTCCATGGGTACTGGACGGCCCGATGGATGGTCCCGCATTCATCACCTACATCAAAACCCAACTCGCACCGACCCTGCAAAAGGGCGATGTTGTGGTGATGGATAATCTGCCCGCTCACAAGGTTGCCGCAGCCAATGCAGCAATCAGGGAGCGCGGCGCATGGCTGCTATTCCTGCCACCATATTCGCCGGATCTGAACCCAATCGAGCTGGCTTTCTCAAAGCTCAAAGCACACATGAAGAGATTGGCCGCGAGAACCGTTGACACCTTGTGGAAAGGTGTCGGCGAAATCCTCGAACTGTTCTCAAAACAGGAATGTGCAAACTTCTTCGCAGCATCCGGATATGGACCAAACTAAACCGGAAATGCTCTAGGGGTCGATGATGCCAGAAGGGAAGCTAAAAAGTTATTGGGGCAAATGGCAGCAGACGTTGACCCGAACGCGGCAAAGGCTGAGGCGCGCGCGAGGTCGATCACCTTGGCGCAAGCCCTCGATCTGTATCTGGCGGGCCGGGAACTTAGAGATGCAACTGACCTGCTCCCCGAAAACTGGTCCATTTGAAAGGAGGATCTGTTCGCTTAATGTTCACGAGAACTAGGAGAACAGAGAATGCGCAAGTCACGGTTTAGCGAAGAGCAGATTGTTCGGATCATTCAGGAGTATGCGGCGGGTGCGAAAGTGTCCGAGTTGTGCCGTAAGCACGGTATGTCGGATGCCACCTTTTACAAATGGAAAGCCAGGTATGGCGGCCTTCAGATTTCCGATGTCAGGCGGCTGAAAGACCTGGAATCGGAGAACGGCAAGCTGAAGAAGCTGCTGGCCGAAACCATGCTTGATAATGCTGGCCTGAAAGGGCTTCTGGCAAAAAACTTCTGAAGCCTGCAAGCCGCCGGGAAGCAGTCATGGTTCTTTGCCGTGACTATCAGTTTTCAACTCGGCGGGCCTGTGGGCTGATTGGGTTTTCCAGATCGAGTAATGAATACAGAGGAAGGCCGGATCGCCATGCGAGGATACGGGAACGGCTGGTCACGCTTTCCGGCAAACACCGACGCTATGGCTATCGCATGTTGCATGCCAAGCTTGGCCAGGAGGGTTTCAAGGTGAACGTGAAAGTGGTGGAGCGACTTTACCGAGAGGAGCGCCTGACCCTGCGCCGCCGCAATCGCAAGAAAATCCCCAAGGGCGTGCGCGAAGGCGCCTGGTGCCCGATCGCCGCCAACCAGCGGTGGAGCCTGGACTTCACCATGGATGCGCTCGCCAACGGCAGGAAGTTCCGCACCGTCAATCTGAAAGACGACTGCACACGGGAATGTCCGGCGATTGATGTGGCCCTGTCGATCCCCGGCTCCCGCGTGGTGGAAATGCTGGAACGGGTGGCTCGTGAGCGGGGGTACCCGGATGTTCTGACCGTTGACAATGGGCCTGAACTACGAGGCCGCGCGCTTGATGGCTGGGCAGATGATCACGGCGTGCAGCTCTACTTCATCGACCCGGGCAAGCCGACCCAGAACGCCTACATCGAAAGTTTCAACGGCCGGTTTCGCGAAGAATGCCTGAACTTGAACTGGTTCACCTCGCTGGCCGAGGCAGAAAGGATCATCGAGGACTGGCGGATCGATTACAATCAAAACCGGCCCCACTCTTCGCTGAACTATCAAACCCCGGAAGAATTTGCCGCAAACAGGCCTTTCCATAAACCGCAATGGGCAGCGACGCTTGAGCTATCTGAAGGCTCCGCGCCACCGCCCATTGCTCACGCCGCCGAATAATGGCAAACAAAAGAGGAACAGAGTCTACCTAAAAGTGGCCCTCAAATTGGGGGCAGGTCACCCATGGTCTTGACCAGATCATCCACTGATCGCGTTGAGACGCCCTGAATGTAGGCTTCCTGGATCACCGCGGTCATTGCTTTCTCCGAGGCCCGGCGTGGTTCCGGAAACTCCGGGAAATACGTCCCCTTGCGCAGTTTCGGGATCTGAACATCAACGGTCCCGGCGCGGGTTTCCCATCGGCGCGGGCGATATCCGTTCCGGTGGTTCACCCGCCCGGCCGAGCGTTCATGCACCCCGGCACCGCACAGCTGATCCACATCCAGTGCCATCAACCGGTCGGCAACAAAACCCAGCATCTCGGCCAAAATCTGATGATCGGCGGTCTCGGAAAGAAGCGCCTTCAGCGCGGCGGTTTCTGATATCGTCTCCTTGGTCATGGGTGATCTCCTCGATCGGTAGGTCAGGTTGCAACCCAAACCCTACCGGAGAACGTCCATGGCCGCCCAGCAACCCGCGCGGACTTCGCCTGAGCTACGCGCGAGGCTCCACTCAGCCCGCGCTAACGTCGGAATTACACCACGTCCGGGGGCACTACCTTATTTCATATCGAACCCGTGTGTGCCGTTGACGGTCTTGTCCCCAAGTTGCGGTGAAGATCGGAAGTTTTTCATGGTGAGTTTTGATATTGGTATCGTGGCAGGGGCTGCAGGCAGAAATTCTTTCTTGTTGGCGTGGGACTCGACTTGAACCCGGATCCTTTTCTCAGGGGCGATTGCGACCACCAACCCATATTTGTCGCCGTCAGCTTACGACTTATCCCAGTTGGTTTTGCCTCGGCCGTGGTTCACCTGGCAACGGATTGAGTGTTGGTCCTTGATCAGTCGCCATCGTTGTTTGGGTGGGGCCATCCAGGCTGTGTATGGTTTTCTCAAGCCCGTGCCTGCGGCTGCACTTCGGGAATTGCACTTCACGCCCGGTCATCCCCGATCCCCTTTTGTTTTCTGGCAGATGGTTTGTCGCTCGGGCGCGGTCCGGTCGTTCCCTCGGCTTCGCCTCGGCAAGCAGAATGACGGTTTCCACCCATAGGGCGGAGCCTCCGACATTCAGCTTGCGCCCCGACCTTTTGCGCCCGAGCGGTTCACAATCCATCGAAAACAAAAGGAGATCGATAATAACCAACTACATTCTCACCATTCCCGTCGCCTACACAGACAAAGCCGACGTCGAGAAGAAAACTTTCCGCCGCGTCGGCGTGGTGTTTGAAAACACCCGCAATGATGGTTCCGGCGAAAAACTCCTGAACATCAAATTGGATTTTCCGATTGGTGTCACAGAGCTGGTGGGCTTCCCGCCCAAGGCGGATGAAACTGCCGACGAATAACAAGCCAGATAATCGGGGGCGGTCCCAGGATCGCCCCTTTCTTTGGTGATCCTGGATAAAGCCGCTTATGCGCGGCTATATCTCGATCTCTGAACGGCCACCTGGCTGAATTGGTTACATTGAGCGGAAGGACGGTGCGCCGGTTTCCCGGCCCCCATTCCTGCGATTGGCAGTGGACACGCGCCATGCGCACGCGAAGACTTTTCCTATCTTTTGCCACCGGGGTTCGGACAAGCCGAACGCCGCAGTGGCGATGCTTTAGGACCCGCAGGGTCCTCCCGCCCGCAACGAAAACAGACCCGGGCCGTGTCCTCGGCTGGCGCCTGCGGGCCGCACCACCCCGGGGCGATTTTCATGGCAGTTGCTCACCCCGGCACTTCGCCAGTGGGTCAGGTTTTAGAGGCTTGCGCTTTCAGCGCTTGCTCAAAACCAGAGCAAAAGGGACGTACACCATGGGACTTGATCAATTCGCCTATCTTAAATCGGCCGGGCAAGACGCAACACCGAAATTCATCTGGCGCAAGCATTCCAAGCTGCAGGTGTTCATGGAAATTCTGTTCGCCGGTAAAACCGGGCAGGGCGCACATGAACTCAATTGCCAGGAAATGACCTTAACGCTGGACGATCTGAGCACGTTGGAGCGGCTGATTGTCAATGTTGATTTGCCCCATTGCGACGGCGGTTTCTTTTACGGTCACCAGTTTCAGGAGGAGGCGGCGGCGGAATACGCCGAGCAGGATGCGGCGTTTTGCGCGTGGGCCAAATCCCAGATCACCGCAGGTGAAACCGTCATTTATTCGTGCTGGTGGTGAGGAGACATGCCATGAAAAAGAAATTCGATATCCGCGAAAGCGTTACCCAGAAAATCATATCAACCATCGAAGCAGGCACACCGCCGTGGCGCAAACCCTGGACCGGCTCAACCGCAGGTGCTGCATTCCCTATTCGTTCAACCGGTGAGCAGTATCGCGGCATCAACATTCTGTTGCTGTGGTGTGTCGCCCATGAGCGCGGCTATGCGTCCGCCCATTGGTTCACCTACAAGCAGGCCAGCGATCAGGGCGCACAGGTCAGGAAAGGCGAAAAGGCTTCAACGGTGGTCAAATATGGCACCATAGAGCGCGAGGATGAACAGGGCGCAGAGCAGAACATTCCCTACTTGCGTGCCTACCGGGTGTTCAACGCCGATCAGATTGAGGGCTTGCCGGAGGAGTTTTATCGAAAACCGGGACCGCCCCGCGATCTGGGCACAACTGTTGATCCCGCTCTTGAGGCGTTCTTTGACGGTCTTGGGGTTCCGATAGATACAAGCGAAGACCCACGGGCCTATTACAACCGCCAAAACGACCGCATCCATATGCCACCAGTCGCGACCTTCTTTGATGTCGCCGGATATTATGGAACACTGGCCCATGAGACTGCGCATGCGACCGGCCATCAAACCCGGCTTGATCGGTTCAAAAAGTGCCAAGCCAAAACCGACTATGCGTTTGAGGAACTGGTGGCTTTATCTGTCGAGAACATTCTGAGTTGACCGGTTTATGTACCATATGAGTTGACCGCTTCTGTTGCGGTTTCTGGCCCTGTGGGGAAGTGGTCGGTCGCGGAGCGGCTGTCCACTTGTCCACAGGGCGCCGGTCGGTCGCGTCGAAGCGGGTCACGCGGCCTCGCGGGTTTGGCTGTCGATCGGTTGGCCATCGGCGTGGTATCGCGCCAGACATCGCGGTCCATGGAAGACGGCCATTGTGCCGTCGGGGTATTCGTGGACGCGGACCCTGGCCTTGACGTAATGGCGGCGGTGGCGGCCGGCGGGGATCTGAAGTGCCAGGCGCTTGTAGCGCACCGTGTTGTCGTTTGAGACGGTGCGTTCCTCGTGGATGCACAGGATGTCGTCGAGCGCGCCGGTGAAGGGGACGAAGGCGGTGCCCCGGTCCTCGGCCGGGGTCGCGAAGCGGGCGTTGTGTTGTGGCAGGAAGACCTCCTTGAGGAAGCGGTTGGCCTCGACCATGTCGGTGATGCCGGCGAGCCTGAGTTCCTGGGGCAGGCGCTTCTGCAAGGTGCCGAACATGCGCTCCGAGCGCCCCCTTGCCTCGGGCGAGTAGGCCGGGATCAGCTCGATGCCGAGCTGCGCCAGGGCGCGGCCGACCTGGGTCGGGGTGTCCTTGTCCACCTTGCCGCCGGCCTCGGGCGTGTTCCAGTAGTGGCTGGCGCGGTCGGCGTAGAGCGAGCAGAACAGGCCCTTGGCCCGGATCGCCTCGGACACCCCCTGGAAGCTCGACATGGTGCCCTCTTCGGCGACGAAGAAGGCCGAGTAGATATCGCTGGTCGCATCGTCCATGGTGACGATCAGGTCCCACCATCGACCGGGGACCCACTCGTGGCTCGAGCCGTCCTGGTGCAACATCATGCCGGGCAAGGCACGGCGCGGCCGCTTGCGCCGGTGCGCCCCACGCCTGGGCGCCGCGCGCCTGCGCCCATGGGCTTGCAAGCTCAGCCGCAGCCAGTTGTAGCTGCGCTTGAAGCCGTGATCGGCCACCAGCTTCTCGTGGAAGTGCTTGGCCGTGAAGTCCCAGTAGCGGGTGTCGAACAACTCCAGCACCCGCGCCACCTCGTCCACCGGCGCGCGCCGCGCCGAGAGGCGGCCCAGGCGGCGGTCGTAGAGACCGTCGGCTCCCTCCGCCTCGTAGCGGTCGCGCCAGCGCCGGAAGGTGCGCTCCGAGACACCCAGAACCTCCGCCGCCTCCGCCTGGCTCAAGCCACCCCGATGGGTGCACCCGTAAACCTCCTCGAACTTCATCAATCTCAGTCCCTGTACCTGCTCCGTCCGACGCATCGCCTCCCTCCATGGCTTGGAGGCGTTCTAAAACCGGACAGATCATCTGGTACATAAACCGGACATATCGCGTGTTACAGACAAACTGGTGGCTTTATCTTGACAGTCTGCATGCTTGGCGCTGAAATGGGGTTCCGCCCCGATTTTGAACAATCCGCAGCTTATGTCGAAATCTGGCTGAAAGCCCTGAACGATGACACCGGAATGATTTTTCGTGCAGCGTCGGAGGCGCAGAAAGCGGTTGATTTTATCAAGGCCGGAGCGGGTGCAGCCGACAAACTCCAAAACACGGAGGTCGAGGCATGACCAGCCATATGATTTGCAGCCATTGCGGCAGTTTTGATGTCCGCGCCGATGCATGGGCCGAGTGGGATAGCGCAACCGGTGAGTGGGGTGTGATGAGACCGCGCCCCATGGCGTAAGAAATCCTCTAACGCCGACGCATTCGCGATGTGGTGAAAGCCCAGTTGCAGCAACGGCTTGCAGCCCGCGCGGCGATTGAGCGCGACACTTCCGACCTTTCCGATCTCCGAACCCAGCGCCGTTACCCGGCGTGTCCTGGGTGTTCCCCAACATGGGGCACCCGTGCCGCGCCGGTCGCGACCGAAACGAACGGAAGGGATCGGAACATGACGAACAGAACGAAGATCACCATGGCGCGCGCGCGCGCCTTCGCGCCTGTGGACGGACGCGAGGCCGTGCTGTGGGACAGCGCGGCACCGGGACTCGGACTGCGGGCGCGACCGAACGGACGGAGGACGTGGATCGTGCATCGGCGGTGCAACGGCTCCGTCATCAGGCGGACGCTCGGAACGCCGGACGCGCTGACGGTCGAGGACGCACGGCACGCGGCGCGAGCGCTGATCGGCGAGGCGCAAGCGGACGGCGCACCGGCGACGGTTCCGACGATGCGGACGTTCGGCCCGGCGTTCCTCGCCGACTGCGCCGAACGATGGAAGCCCGCGACAAGGCGTTCGCACGCGGACGGCATGAGCCGATACATTCTGCCCGCCTTCGGCGATCGACGCGTCGATGCGGTTTCCGCGAAGGACGTGCGCAACTGGTTCGACGATCTCTCCGTCACGCGCGCGGGATCGGCGAACCGGGCGCTGGCGGTGCTGTCGTCGATGATGAAACACGCCGAGGCGCTCGGACTGCGGCTCCAAGGACTCCAATCCGTGCCGGGGCCTGCGGTGGCGCAAGACGGGCTTCGAGGCGCACTACCTGTCGGACGACGAGTTCGCGGCGCTCGGACGGGCGCTCGACGATGCGGAAGCGGATCGCCCGGTCGCCGTCGCCGCGCTGCGCTTCCTGCTCTACACCGGCTCGCGCAAGTCCGAGGCGCTGCGGCTGCGGTGGGAGCACGTTCACGGCGACCGCGCGGTATTGCCCGACAGCAAGACCGGCCCGCGCACGATCTGGCTCGCATCGCCCACCCGCGCAGTCCTGCCCGCGCTCCCTCGCCGCGACGATTGTCCGTGGGTGTTCGCGTCTCTGGACGGCACACCTATCGCGCTGGACAAGGCATGGGAGGCGATCCGCGCAGCGGCGGGGCTGCGGACGCTCCGCATTCACGATCTGCGCCATGGCCATGCGGCGGTCGCGGTCAATGGCGGCGAAGGCCTTCGCGTCGTCGCCGGGCTGCTCGGCCATGCCGACATCGCGACCACCTTCGGCTACGCGCATCTCGCCGAGGGTTCCGTGTTCGACGCGGCGAACCGGGTCTCGCGTGGACTCGCCGCGATGCTCGACGGCGGGGAGGCGGACAAATGACCGAGCGCGTCCGCCTGACCGATGCGCTCGCCCTCGCGGCCCGGCCCCGCGAGCGCGAATACGCGATCCACGATGCCGCCCTGCAAGGCTTCATGCTGAGGGTCCAGCCGAACGGCGCGCGATCCTGGGTGTTTCGCTTCCGGCGCGACGGCAAGCCGCGCCGGGTCACTCTCGGCAAGCCGGACACCGTGAGGCCGACCAGGCGAGGGCCGCTGCGCTCGCCTTCCTCTCGCGCGAGAAGGGCGGCGGGAGTCCCTTGCCCGTTCCCGCTTCCGGCCCGACGCTGACGAAGTTCGCCGCCGAATACGTCGAGCGGCGCTCGCCTTCGTGGAAGCCGTCCACGGTGAAGGCGACCCTGAGCTATCTCAACAGCGCCATCCTGCCCGCGCTCGGCCATCTCCGCGTCGGCTCGGTCGTGCGCGCCGATATTGCCCGCTTTTTCCACGAATACGGACGCAGAAAGCCGGGCGGCGCGAATCGAAGTCATGAGATACTGCGCAACATGTTCGACTGCGCCATCGCGTGGGGCCATCGGCCCGAAGCCGCCGGGAACCCGTGCAAGGGCATCGTCCGCTACCGGCGACCACCGCGCGGGCGACTGCTCGGTGCGGACGATCTGGCGAAGCTCGGCGTTATCTTGCGCCTGCGCGAAGGCGAGAACCCGGTCTGCGTCGCGGCGGTGCGGCTGCTCCTGCTGACCGGATGCAGGCCGGGCGAGATTCGCGGCCTGCGCTGGTGCGAGGTCAAGCCCGACCGCTTGACCCTGATTGATGCGAAGATTGGACCGAGGCACGTTCTGCTCGGCGAGGCGGCGCGGGAGCTCTTGCGCAGACTCGCCGTGTCAGCGTCCGGGGAGTGGGTGTTTCCCAGCGACAAGGGGCATGGGCCGTTGAGCACAAATGATCTGTGGAGGTTCTGGATCACGACGCGCGATGCGGCGGAGATCGTGGCGGACGCGCGGCTGCATGATCTACGCCATGCGCACGCCTCGCATGCGGTCATGAACGGGGAGAGCCTGCATGTCGCTGGGCGCCTGCTCGGGCATCGCCGGGCGTCCACGATCAATCGCTACGTTCACCTTGACGACGCGACCCTGAGCCTGGCAGCCGAGCGGGTAGCGCTGGCGGTGGAACAGAGGCTATGGCATTCTTGACTAGCGCGGATAAACTATGCTGTAGTGACCATTGGAGGGGTTCTGGTGGCAAAAGGTAACGACGCTTACCACCCTTCAAAAAATCCAAACTTGCCATAATTTAGGGATTTTCTCATATCCTATGAAGCATCTGCGCAGGAACCGCAGGCCCTGTTTGAAGAGGGAGCAGAGTGATCTTCGGGTTTTGCGAATCGCCTTTTTTCGCCGCTTTCGGCGACTATTTGTTCATCTGCTGCGCCCGTTGAAACCGCCCAGTACATGGCTATTGCCATGACAAGGATAAGCCTTTCCAGTCGGTCTGGCTTTTTGATTTGGCTTTGCGCGATGCCAAATCCACGGGTCTTGAAGTCCGAGAACATAGCTTCAATACCCCATCGCATTCCATAATCGAGAACCGTGTATTGTGAAGGCTTTGCATTCATAGCGATGATCCAGGGCTCAGGGTGACCATCGTCGTGCAATACTCCGATATTCGTAAACACACCTGATCCATAAAGTTCCGCGTTTATAAGCCCTTGCGGCATCAGCTCCCCGATTTCAATGCAAGACAGCTCGCCACCTTGGTGCTGCAAAGTCAGGTTGCCCTTCAGGCGAATACGATATCCCCAACCAGCGTCCCGACTGTGGATAGGCATGCAAAGTTGACCCCATTATTGGGGTAATCGGCGTCCAAAAGTGACCCCCCTGATAGTCTGTACAGATGCTCCTTCAAAGATTTGAGGGAGCGAGTTGGGGATGTTGGTTGTGGAGACGATTGCAAAGATCAGGCGCGCGCATTTCATTCAGGGGAAGTCGATCAAGCAGATATGCCGGGAGCTTCGGGTTTCACGGAACACAGTGCGCAAGGTGATACGTTCTGGTGCGACGGAGTTCAGCTATGACCGTTCCACCCAGCCGCGTCCGAAGATCGATCCCTGGCGTTCTCAATTGGATGATATGCTGGCCGACAATACTCGGCATCCTAGGCGCGAACGCCTGACGCTTGTCCGGGTATATGAAGAACTGCGCAACCAAGGATACGACGGCAGCTATGATGCGGTACGGCGCTATGCGGCCAGTTGGTCGAAGGCGACGCGGGCCGCATCCGCTGATGCTTATGTTCCGCTGAGCTTTGATCCCGGTGAGGCGTATCAGTTCGACTGGAGCCAGGAAGTTGTCCTGATTGATGGCGCGACCACGACCGTCAAGGTGGCGCATGTTCGCCTCTGCCACAGCCGGATGCCGTTTGTTCGGGCCTATCCGCGCGAGACGCAGGAGATGGTGTTTGACGCCCATGATAAAGCGTTCGCCTTTTTCGGCGGGGCCTGTGCGCGGGGTATCTATGACAATATGAAGACGGCGGTGGACGCGATTCTTGTTGGCAAGGAGCGGACCTACAATCGCCGGTTCCAACAGATGTGCGGGCATTATCTGGTTGATCCTGTTGCCTGCACGCCTGCTTCAGGTTGGGAGAAGGGTCAGGTTGAGAACCAGGTCGGCGTGCTCCGGCGAAGGTTCTTTGTGCCGCGACCAAAGTTTAAATCCTACGCTGAGCTGAACGCCTGGCTGGAGGATCGTTGCCTGGCATATAGCCGGGCCAACACGCATCCGGACATGCGCGACAAAACAATCTGGGAAGTGTTCGAAAAAGAGCGCGCGAGCCTTGTGCCCTATGTTGGCCCGTTTGATGGGTTCCATGCTGTTCCGGCCGCTGTCTCCAAAACCTGCCTGATCCGCTTCGACAACAACCGCTACCCGGTCGATGCCCGCGCAGTTGGCCGACCGATGGATATTCGGGCCTACGCTGACCGGCTGGAATGCTGGCAGGAGGGCCGCATTGTTGGCAGCCATACGCGCGCCTTCGGACGCGGCAAAACCATCTATGATCCCCTGCATTATTTACCCGTTCTTGCGCGCAAGCCGGGCGCTTTGCGCAATGGCGCGCCGTTCAGGGAATGGGATTTGCCTGCGGCAATCCGACGGGTCCAGCGCAAGCTGGAACGCCAACCCGGCGGTGATCGCCAGCCGCCGGGATTTGTTTAAGTGTCTGATCCAAAACTAATTGAGTGATTTCAGCGAGTTGTGATTCAATTGGATTGATAAGATTCGAGGGAGATCACAATGGCCTGGACGGAAACCACTCGCGCCCGATATGAACGGCATTCGGGACGCTATGCAAGCGATTTAACTGATCAGGAATGGGGTTTGATCGCGCCATTCCTGCCGCCGCCTAAAACAACTGGTCGTCCGCGCAGCACGGCGATGCGCGATGTTCTGGATGCCATTTTGTACATCGCCAGCGCCGGGTGTGCGTGGCGTATGCTGCCCAATGATTTCCCGCCAGTGTCCACCGTGCGCTACTATTTCTATGGCTGGCGCAACGATGGCATCTTTGAAGTGATCAGCCATTTTCTGGTGGCGACGGCGCGCGAGTTTCATGGCAAGAAGCCCGGCCCCACCGCTGGTGTCATTGATAGCCAGACCATAAAAACAACGGAAAGCGGTGGCATTTCGGGCTATGACGCGGGCAAGAAAACCAAGGGCCGCAAGCGCCACATTGTCACCGACACGCTCGGGTTTATGGTTGGGTTGGTCGTGCATAGCGCCGGTATTCAAGACCGTGATGGCGCACCGGAAGTGTTGAAATCCATCCGGTATTCCCATCCAAACTTGCGCCATATCTTTGCGGATGGCGGTTATGCCGGACCAAAGCTGCGCGACGCTCTTGAAGGCATCGGTGACTGGACAATCCAGATCGTCAAGCGCTTCGACACTGCGGAAGGCTTCGAAGTCATTCCCAGAAGATGGGTCGTCGAGCGCACCTTCGCATGGCTCAACCGCTGCCGGCGATTGGCCAAAGATTGGGAAAAATCCATCGCAAGTTCACAGGCATGGATACTCGTTGCACATATCAGAACCCTCACGCGTAAAATTGCAAGGCATTGTAATCATGCGTAGAGTTTTGAATCAGACACTTAGGTGCCATCCTGACCGATGGTTTGGAGGCCGTCGAAGCCGCCTGTTCTGAGGCACTGTCGCACAATGTTCATTCCGCAGGAGTTGTCCTGAACATTCTGGCTCGGCACCGGGAACCGCCGCCGCCCCTGACAATCACAACCCCGGATGCGCTGCGGGTGAACTGCGAGCCTGCCGCCGATTGCGACCGATATGACAGCTTGAGGAGAAAAACAGATGGAACGCTCAGACCTGCTCGACGCGATGGGAAAGCTGAAGCTCTACGGAATGAAGGCCTCCTACGATGAGATTATTACCACCGCAGTCAAGCGCCGGCATGAACCGCAACAGATCATTGGGGATCTGCTGAATGCCGAGATCAGCGAGAAGCAGGCGCGCTCCATCAAATATCAGATGACAATTGCCAAACTGCCGCTGGCCAAGGAACTGGAAGAGTTCGACTTCGAGGCGACCGAGATCAACGAGACTCTGATCCGTGATCTGGCTGCGGGAGACTTCCTGGATCACCAGCGCAACCTCGTGCTGATCGGCGGAACCGGAACCGGCAAAACCCACCTCGCCGTCAGTATTGCCCGCGCCTGCATCCGAAACGGCCGTCGCGGGCGGTTCTTCAATGGCGTCGATCTGGTGAACAAGCTCGACGCCGAAGCCCGTGCAGAACGGCAGGGACGAACGGCAGATCTGATCTCTCGCCTCGACTTCCTGATCCTGGGGACGAGTTGGGCTATCTGCCCTTCGCCCAGACCGGCGGCCAGCTCCTATTCCACCTGATCAGCAAACTCTATGAGCGCACCTCGATCATCGTCACAACCAACCTCGCCTTTGGCGAATGGCCGAGCGTCTTCGGTGATGCGAAAATGACCACCGCACTGCTCGACCGCCTCACGCATCACTGTGACATCGTCGAAACTGGAAACGAAAGTTGGCGTTTCAAAAACCGAGCCTGATCCTTAACCGAAACCACGCTGGCCCGCCGCCGCTGCGTTATATGGAGACTACGCAGCGGCGGGCCAGCTCAGCACAAAAGGGGGGTCATTTTTGGGCGCCGATAGGGGGTCAACATTCAATGCCGATTGACACGGGTGTCCGGCCCGGGGTCTGTGACGGGCGGGATGACCTGTCTTGCAACCCTTCCGACCCATAATCGCGATATCTTCCGCGCCATTTGTAAACGGTGCGAAGGCTGATCCCCATCGCGCAGGCAACATCGGCAGGGCGTTCGCCTCGTTCAAGGCGGCGAACCAAAATCTCTCGACCTTTTGGCGCAAGACGGGCATTCTTATGGCTGTTCATTCGGTTCTCCCTCAAGAGCTTCTGTTTTTGCAAACTTCAGCTTCTCAGGTCTGGATCGAATGAACCGTGCCTATCCGGTTGTCACCCACACCCACTACATCTAGGGTGCTCCCAATCGCCCGAGTAAAGCTGGGCGTAAGTGGGAGCGGTGACATCGCCAGCAATTTAGGCGGCACAGGCCGTGCCATCCGGGAAAAGTCGCTGGAACTCAGGAAGCGACCGCGGAAACGAAAGGTCTTCACGCTGCGAGACATCCATCCCCGCTTTGTCCCCCTCCCGGGCCACTCGACGCCACGCCATACATATAGTGGGTGTGGGTGACAACCGGATAGGCACGGAATGAACAACCCTTGCCTATCCGGTTAACGCCCATGACCGCTACATGTAGGGTGCCGCCACTGTCCCGGGTAAAGCTCGGCATAGGTTGGAGCAGAGGTGTCGCCCGCGATGCCGAGCAATGAGCGGAAGGCGTTGAACGGGTAGAACCGCCTGTTGAAGCGGAAGGTGAACTCGTTGAGGTAGGCTTGTAGGTGCTGGTGGCTAACGCCGTGGTGGATACCGATCAGCCAGGTCTTCAGGTTGGCGAAAACCAGATGGATGATCGGCAGGTATTGCTCGGCAACCTCTGGATCACCACACTCGGCAACAGCGAAGTGCTCATAGCCGCGCTTACCGAGGCCAGCATAGCCGCTCCAATCGTCAGTAACGATCAGCGATCCCGGCGCGACGGTGCTCTCGACGAACCCACAGAGCGACTCGGCGCTACGGTCGAGCACGACGGCGAGCCGAACGCGTCCGGCATAGCGTCCGTCTTTCCGGTTGTCGAGCTTGGTGCCCGGCTTTCGATGACGCACCTCGATGGCACAGGAGACGGGAACCTTGTGGTGAACACCACGGCCTTCCCCACGCGTTGTTCGCCCGCCAACCCAGGTTTCGTCCACCTCAACATGGTTCTTGGGCTGTCCACCGATCCTGTCTTGGTTGGGCCGCACCATGCCCGAGCGGAGCTTGTGGAGAATTTGAAAGGCCGTCTCGTAGCGCGAAAGACCAAGTTGCCGCTGAAACTGCACGGCGGACATGCCGGGCGTCTGACTGGCGACCAGATAAGCGGCCCAGAACCAGACGTTCAGCGGAGTGTGGCTACGCTCCATCACTGTTCCCACCGTCAGCCCGGTGTTCTGGCGGCACTTGCGGCAGCGCAGGACGCCAGGGCGGTTTTCAAAGTGGAACGGCTCTCCCGCCGTGCCGCAGTGCGGGCAGGCAAAGCCGTCTCCCCAGCGGGCTTTCTCCAGGTAGGCGGCGCAGGCCGCATCATCGGGGAAAAGTCGCTGGAACTCGGGTAGCGAATGCGGGAATGGGAGCTCGGCGCGGTCGAGAACATCCATGGCGCGCTCCCCTATATCCGGTTTGCGCCCATTCTAGCCCTAGTGGGTGTGGGTGTAAACCGGATAGCAAGGAACAACCTTGTGAGAACTCACATCTAGGCCGAATGCTCAGCGGATTTTGCGAGGTCCGCGTTTACGTGCGCCAGATTGTGTTGGATTTCGGGAATTGAAGGGTCAAGTGCAACCGCCCTTTCAAATGCGCTTCTAGCGCCTTCCAAATCCCCGCGCCGATAACGTGAATTTCCAAGACCGTATGGCCAAATCCAATTTCGTGGCCAGCGCGAGGACCCGTTTGCATAGACATTTTCTGCTGCGACTGTGTGTCCTGAACGTTCCAGCGCTGCGGCCGCGCGGAGAACATCCCACTGATCGGCGCTCGCCGGCAGTTGGTCTGGCGGCAGGACTACGAGCGCCCAGTATTCGCCACGCCGCCATGTGCGTTCGAAAAGCCCAAGGGGCATCGTCATGCGGTCAAATTCGCCGGAATGGAGGAAGATCTGATCGTTTTCCAGGTCGTAGCCGACAGCGACTGCGTAGTGCCATTTCGGAACCCAGCTCAAGCCGAGGTTCTGAAAAACAATAACGGGATGACCTGCGGCGATTTCATCAAGCAGGTCGGGAAAAGTCGAAAGCTCGACTGCCAGTTGACCACGACGCCGTGCACTGCCGGTCATGTCGGCGAGATACGTGCCCTTCGCGCCGGTACTGAATGCCTGCGCCGCGATATCCGCTTGCGTGACCTCCATACCAGACCACCGCAGGACCATCGCAAGCGACGCCGGCCCGCAATAAAAGTCGTCCTGTTTGATCAGCGGAACGTCCGCCACTGCGGCACGCGTCGGCATGTCACCCGGCACCGCAGCCGCGCGGTCAAAGGTCTGAGCACATCCCAGAAGAAGCGCCGGAACCAGGAGAACAAGCGTGCCGCGAAACGCGAACCGGCAGAAGCTTTTTAGATGCAACGGGTGAATTTGAAAATCTTGGTCAGGCAGAGAAAGTCAGTCACCAGCAGGATGACAAACACCGTAAAAAGTGTGCCGACGATACTGGGCCCGGCGCCAGCCGAATCTTGCTCCATCTGAGCGATGATCGACGCGATTTCCGCATCGGACAGCACCGCAAGACGCGCCTCGGCTTCCGCCGGATCGACACCGAGGGCGATGATCTCGTCGCGTATTTCCTGTTTCCTGACCTCGCCAAGCAGGAAGTCGCGGTTGGCGTAGGCGGCGTATTTTGCAATCGCGGCTTCGGTGCTGAGCATTTCCGCCTGAGCCACCGTACTCAACAGTGTCGCCAACGCCATTTGCGCTGCCAGGCAGATCACCAATGCTTTTTTAGTCAACTTAATCATGCGCATTCCTTACCACCCTTCAAAAAATCCAAACTTGCCATAATTTAGGGATTTTCTCATATCCTATGAAGCATCTGCGCAGGAACCGCAGGCCCTGTTTGAAGCCACCATTTGCGCTGCCAGGCAGATCACCAATGCTTTTTTAGTCAACTTAATCATGCGCATTCCTTACCACCCTTCAAAAAATCCAAACTTGCCATAATTTAGGGATTTTCTCATATCCTATGAAGCATCTGCGCAGGAACCGCAGGCCCTGTTTGAAGAGGGAGCAGAGTGATCTTCGGGTTTTGCGAATCGCCTTTTTTCGCCGCTTTCGGCGACTATTTGTTCATCTGCTGCGCCCGTTGAAACCGCCCAGTACATGGCTATTGCCATGACAAGGATAAGCCTTTCCAGTCGGTCTGGCTTTTTGATTTGGCTTTGCGCGATGCCAAATCCACGGGTCTTGAAGTCCGAGAACATAGCTTCAATACCCCATCGCATTCCATAATCGAGAACCGTGTATTGTGAAGGCTTTGCATTCATAGCGATGATCCAGGGCTCAGGGTGACCATCGTCGTGCAATACTCCGATATTCGTAAACACACCTGATCCATAAAGTTCCGCGTTTATAAGCCCTTGCGGCATCAGCTCCCGGATTTCAATGCAAGACAGCTCGCCACCTTGGTGCTGCAAAGTCAGGTTGCCCTTCAGGCGAATACGATATCCCCAACCAGCGTCCTGACACCAATGGATTAACCTTTCTGTGCCATAAAATCGATCACCCGTTAACATGACATCAGCCCCTTCAGGCATCCAATCCTGAATGCTGTCCAGTAACTCTTTTTGGAGAGAAAACCCAATATTGCCTTTTGTCTTGCGCACGCGCCAAGCCACAGGCAAGGCGCGATCACGCATGCGCACTGACAGCATCAAGACTTCATGTCCGTCATTGATATGGCTTTGATCCATCATCAAAACGATGGTCTCTCCGTTGGAGGCCAAACGGGTGAATACATCTCCAGCATAGGCCTGCATGATTTCCGCGCAATCAATGTGGGAATTGCTCAAAACACGGGAACCATACTGGTACCGATGATCTTTTGTGCCGATGTGACGCGGTAAAGCCGCCGATAATTCCATCAAATTCGCACTTCGCACATCAAGAACGATGCTCGAAAGCAGTGTAAGGCCTTCGCAGCGGGATTTATGAAACTTTGGAAGCCGCTCTATAAAATCAGCCTTGATAGCTTCGTTTACCCCAGAAAAACCCAATGAAACAACCATACAACATCTCCAATTCTATAACAGGAGACTCCTTGAATCACAGCATGTGGACAGATGGCAAGCTTAATTCGCTAAATTGAAGGGTGGTAAGGCTTTCCCGCAAAGAGTTTTCTGAGCTCCTTGTGGCGTATCCGGTGCTGTTCTAGCAATCACCTACCCAGATTCAATCTAGCATGACTCCTTGTAGGAGTCACTAAGAACCCGCCTCCAGCGCCGCAATCACCGCGTCCCCCATCTCGCTGGTCGTCGCCGGGGTGCCGCCAGCTGCCTGCATTAAATCTGGGGTGCGGATGCCGCTTGCCAGCACCGCCTCGACTGCTGCCTCCAGCCGCGTCGCCTCATCGCCCTGATCGAACGAATAGCGCAGCGCCATCGCAAAGCTCAGGATACAGGCGCTGGGGTTGGCCTTGCCCTGCCCGGCGATATCCGGGGCCGAGCCGTGCACCGGTTCATAGAGCGCCTTGGGGCGGCCGTTTTGCATCGGATTTCCCAGGCTGGCCGAGGGCAACATGCCCAGCGATCCGGTCAGCATTGCCGCCATGTCCGACAGCATGTCGCCGAACAGGTTATCGGTCACGATCACATCAAACTGCTTGGGCCAGCGGCACAGCTGCATGGCGCCGGCGTCGGCATACATGTGGCTGAGTTCGACATCCGGGTATTCGTTTTCCTGCACCCAGGTCACTTCTTCGCGCCACAAAACGCCGCTTTCCATGACGTTGGCCTTTTCCATCGAGCAGACCCTGCCCGAGCGTTTGCGCGCCAGTTCAAATGCTGATCGTGCCACGCGGCGGATTTCGTTGGTGGTGTAGCGCTGTGTGTTGATGCCCACACGCCCGCCTTCGTTGTCGTCCATGATACCGCGCGGCTCGCCAAAGTAGATGCCGCTGGTCAGCTCGCGCACGATCATGATGTCGAGCCCCGCCACCACCTCGCGTTTCAGCGACGAAAAATCCGCCAGCGCGTCAAAGCACTGGGCCGGGCGCAGGTTGGCGTAAAGGTCCATCTCCTTGCGCAGCCGCAGCAAACCACGCTCTGGTTTTATGCTGAAATCCAGATCGTCGTAGGCCGGCCCGCCGACGGCACCCAGCAACACCGCATCAGCGGCTTGCGCGCGGGCCATGGTTTCATCGGTCAGCGGCGTGCCGTGCGCGTCATACGCGCAACCACCCACAAGGTCTTGGGACAGGTCGATCTTCAGTCCGCGCTTGGCGCCGAACCAATCGATGATCTTGGTCACTTCGGCCATGACCTCGGGGCCAATTCCGTCGCCCGCCAGGATCAAAAGGGAAGGGTTGCTCATGCGCTTTCCTTGTGCAGAATTCGTTGGTTTCGGGTAACCTTCCAGCCGGCAAGGGTCAAGCGTTCCGCGCGCCCGCCAGCGCCTCGGCCAACAGATCCCAAACCTTGCGAATGCGGGCGTTTGTGCGCAGCGCATCGGGGGCCGCCAGCCAGACCGGCAGGCTTGGCAGCTTCAGCGCCGGCAAGACACGCTCGACCATCGCCGTGGCCTCGCCGATCACCACCTGCGCACCCCCCACACCGCAACCGGCGCAGACCAGATGCCAATAGGCGGCCTGATCGTCACAGCGCACCGCAAAGAAATCCCGGCCCACGTCCAGCCCCACATCATGCATCATGCGGATGATCACATCGCTGCGGTCAAACCCGACAAAATCCAGCGCCGCCAGTTCGTCCTGGCTGGACGGCCTGCCCGCCCGATCCAGATAGGCCGGGTTGGCGTAGAGCCCAAACTCCTGATCCGCGACGTGGCGGGTGATCACGTCAAGCTGGATCGGGCGATACATGCGGATCGCAATGTCAGCTTCGCGGAAAATCAGGTTCTCGGTGGTGTCCGAGGGCACCAGTTCGATCTGCACTTCGGGCAGCCGTGTGCGCATGTCGGCGATGACCTGCGGCAGGATGAAATGCGAAACCACCACGCTGGCGGTGATCCGCACCGTGCCGCGCAAATCCTCGGCCTGCCCTTCAGCGGCCAGCCGAAGGCGCGCCGCCGCTGCTTCCATGTCGCGCGCATGGCCGAGTATTTCCAGCCCCGCCGCGATCGGTTCCAGCCCGCGCGGCACCCGGCGAAACAGCTCGACCCCAAGCGTCGCTTCAGCCGCCTTGATGTGACGCCCGATGGTGGGCTGGCTTTGGCCCAGCTTTCGCGCCGCTGCGGACAATGAGCCCGCCGCCGCGACCGCCGCAAACGACTGGATCAGCGTCCAGTCCAAAGCATTTGGAGATTTATCCATTCATTAATGAATATCAATCTACCAGTTTTAGTCAATTCCTATTCACCACTGAATGGTCCAGATTGGCGTCAACACAAAACAATGGAAGGAAATCCGATGACCAAAACCGTTCTGATCCTCGGCGCATCCGGCAAGATCGGCGCGCACTCCGCCGCCGCATTCCGCGACGCCGGATGGCAGGTGCGTCTTTATGACCGCAAGTCGGGTGATATGACGGCGGCAGCCAAAGGCGTCGATGTGATCGTCAACGGCCTGAACCCGCCCGCCTATCACAATTGGGCCAAACTAATCCCGGAAATCTCGCGCCAAGTCATCGCCGCCGCCAAGGCATCCGGCGCCACCGTAATAATTCCCGGCAATGTCTATAATTTCGGCGCCACCCCCGGTGTCTGGTCGGAAACCACCCCGCAACAGGCGACGACGCGCAAGGGCCGCATTCGCATTGAGATGGAACAGACCTATCGCGCCAGCAATGTGCAAACCGTGATTCTGCGGGCCGACAACTTTATCGACCCTGACCAAAACGGCGATGTGATGAGCCTGATTTACCTGCGCGCTATCGCCAAGGGCAAGATCACCGCCGCCGGCAAGACCGACGTGATGCAGGCCTATTGCTATCTGCCCGACTGGGCCCGCGCCGCTGTTGCGCTCGCCGAATTGCGTGACCGGTTGCAAACTTTCGAAGACATTCCGTTTGCTGGTCATGCCTTCACTGTGCTCGACTTACAGCAGGAACTGCAGCAGACCCTGAGGCGCAAGATCAGCATCACCCGTTTTCCCTGGCTGGTCATGACCTTGGCGGCGCCGTTCTGGGAACTGGCGCGCGAGCTGAATGAAATGCGCTATCTGTGGAACACCGACCACCAGCTTGACGGCGCCAAACTGGCGCGCCTGCTGCCGGGATTTGAGCCGACTGATTTGCGCACCGTCATGACTGCTGGTCTACCAACGGACATCCACCCAAACCAGCCCGTGCCAGGAAACCGCCGGGTCGCGCTGACTTAGGATCGCCGCGCCATCCTCATTGGATGCAGGCCAGAAAACGCCTGCATCCAGAACTTCCATATCCCGCGACGGCAGCACGTAATCGACCCGCAAGTTTCCCGGCCCGTTCACGTCCCGCCAGTCGGCTGTGTCAAGTGCCGGATCGCCGCTATGCCGCGCATTGATGCCGCCCTGCGCCAGCGCTGCTTCTGCTGCGCCCGCGCTCATAGGCTGCGGGTCCTGAATGTCCGGATGCTCAAGCAACGCCCGGATTGCTGTGCGCTCACCGTCACCGTCTGACGGATCAAGATTTGCGTCCCCCAGGATCACAAATGCCGATTGCGGTGGTGGCCAGATCAGCGCACCCTCTAGATACCGCAGCCAAAACATGTTTTCGTCATGGTTGCGTTGCCCGTTGCGATCTTCGGGCCCGTCAAAGGCAGGCGCGCCTGCGTGGTAAGCAAAAAGGTGCAACGCCGCGCCATCCGGCAAGATCACCGGAACGTCCCAGTGGCCAACGGAAGATAGGCGCTGCAGGTCATTTGCGCCGGGCATAGACTGGTCGCCGACAGGCAGGCTGGCAAGCCGGGCGCCTGGCAAGTCCTGCCACAAAAGTTTCGAAAAATCGCGCGCGTTCCGGGTATCGATTGGCAGGCGCGACAACAGCGCCATGCCGCCATGACCGGCGAAATCTCCGTAACCCTGCGCGTCCCGCGCGGTGCCGGTCCGCCCATCGCCATCCATGTCTAGCCCAGTGGCCACCCCGGAGTTTGGTGGCAGGGCAAAACGGTAAGGATAGCTTGATCCGGCCTGACCCAATGCATCTGCAAAGGCAGAAAGGGCGTGCAACCCAAGGTCAAAATCAAACCGGGTCAACAGCAGCACATCCGGATCAACCGCAATAATCATGTCCCGTGCCGCAGTCACCTGCGGATCATTTGCTTTCAGGATGTCACGCAGCAACAGTCCGGGGCCGGCGCGCTTGAGACCGGAGTTTAGCGTTGCGATTCGAACGGTGTCGGCAGCGCAGGCGGCGTGAGCCACGAAAACCGCCGCGCATAAGATCAGACAGCGGGCACAACTTTTTCGTCGGCCTTGGCGTAGGTGTCGCGGCGCTTGGCGGCGATCATCTCGGCGACACGAGCCATAGCGATACCGCGCATAAACAGACTTGCCGGAAGAAACGCCCATGCTGAAACGGTCCAGATCAGTGTTTGCGGATTTTCCAGCGACAGCGCCCCGAAAAGCGAGCCCGCCGCCTTGACCGCTGCTGGTGCCAAGAATGGCAGCAGGAACCCTAACACAATGTTAAAGCTCGCGTCGCGTCCAAGGCGCTGGACAACATCCTTGCCTGCGGTCGGATCAAATGTCGGCAGATTGACCCAGACGTTGAAAGTGCCGCTGGCAGATGGCCATTTGGTCAGGCGCATCACGATCAGGAAGAACGCCAGCGTCAGCAGCGAGATCAAATAACTCATCCCCGCCGCTGTGCGCACAAGCGACACCTGTGCCGCGCTGGCATCCTCGGGCAACATCAGCACCACAAGGCGCTCCGGACTGTATGGAAAGTCGATGGCAAAACCGATCAGCGCGCCAACCGCCTCGACAAACTGCGTAAAGGTCGTTGGTTCGATCCTGCCACGGCTGATGATGGTCAGCAGAAATACCGTGGCAAACAGCGAGATAAAGCGAATTCGGTTGAACGGCGGCGCGTTGCGCATTCCGGAACATTCGGCCACTTATTCCAGCGACATCCGGCCACCCATACCGGGGGATCCGGCCACCTTTGACACGCTGCTTTGAGGCGCATGTTTTCAGTGTCAGATGGCGAGCGTTTCGTCAACGGTGTTGGTTCTGGTCTTTCGCATGGACTGGCCGTCGAGATTGAGGCGATAGGCGTTGTGAACGATCCGGTCCAGGATGGCATCTGCGAAGGTCGGCTCGCCGATCACATCGTGCCACGTGTCGACAGGCAGTTGGCTTGTGATCAGGATTGATCCGGCCTCATATCGGTCTTCGACGATCTCCATGAGATCGCGGCGTTGGGTGGCGTTCAGGCGATCCGGACCCCAGTCATCGAGGATGAGCAGCCCGGTTTTTATGAGGCTTTTGAAGACGCGCGGGAAGCGGCCATCGCCGTGGGCCAGTTCCAACTCATCGAACAATCTGGGCAGGCGTCTGTATAGAACCGTAACGCCGTCCCGGCAGGCGGCTTGTGCCAGGGCGCATGCCAGCCAGGTTTTGCCGACGCCGCAAGGGCCGGTGATCATCAGGTTACGCTTGTCGCGTATCCATTTGCCGGTCAGCAGTTGCTGGAAAAGGGCTTTGTCCAATCCTCGGCGCGCCCTGTAATCCACATCTTCCGGAGCTGCTCCCGCATGGCGCAATTTGGCGGTGCGCATGCGGCTCTCAAAGCGCTTGGTGTCACGGCTGGATGACTCGCGGTCGACCAGCAGGCCCAGCCATTCAGCGTGACTGAGGCTGACCGTTCCGTCCTGTGTTTCCAGTTCGCTGAAGGCTTCCGCCATTCCGTCAAGTTTTAGCGTTTTCAGCTGATCCAGGGTTGGGTGATTGAGCATATGTTTGTCCTCTTCAATGGAAGTACTCAGCGCCACGGATGTTGGGATGGGTGATCGCAGGCTCGTCCGGGGCGCGGGTTCGAGGTTGGCGATCCAGACCATTCTTGAGAATGGAATGCAGAGATGAGTAGGAACGGGCGTTGATCTCGATTGCCCGTGTGCAGGCGGTTTCCAGGCGATCCCGGCCAAAGGTCTTGGCCAGCCGCAAAATACCCATGCAGGACCGGTAGCCCGGTTCCGGATGACGGCGCTCACGCATGATAACCTCGACATAGGCTTCGGTGTTCGGGCCGATCCTGGCGGCCTGTCGGCGTATTCTTTCGGGCGTCCAGTCTGTCCGGAACCGGTGGTTTGCTGGCATGTGATCACGATGGGTGGAATGCTGGCGATTGCCGGATGTGCGCTGATGCGCCGCCACGCGCTGCCCTTTAAAATATACCTCAATTGTTCGCGCGGTGATCCTGGCCCACAGCTTTTGCTTCAACAGCTGATGCGGAACAGAGTAATAATGCCGTCCCACATCTATGTGGTAATCAAGGCCAACCCGGCATTCTTTCCATTCAGCGTAAACATAGGGCTCGACCGGCAAGGGCTTCAGGGCAGGCCAGTCCAGCGTCTTAAACAAATCCCGGCGGCTGGCCCCCAGATGCCGGGTCACTTTCCCATTCAACTGGTCCATTAAGGGTCGGATCGCGGCGTTCAACTCATCGAGACTGAAGAAGCGCTGATTGCGCAGGCGTGCCAGAATCCAGCGTTCGACCAAGAGCACAGCCCCTTCGACCTTTGCCTTGTCCTTGGGCTTTCCTGGCCGGGCCGGAACAATGGCTGTATCGTAATGGACCGCCATATCCGCATAGGTGCGGTTGATGGATGGTTCATAGAAACAGGCCTTGGTCACACCGGCCTTGAGATTGTCCGATACCACTTGCGCGGGCACCCCGCCGAAGAACCCAAAAGCCCGGACATGGCTGGATATCCAGTCGGGCAATGATTGCGTCCAGCTGGCTTCCACATAGGTGTAACTGGACGCCCCCAGCGTGGCGACAAATAGCTGCGCCGTCCTCACCTCGCCTGTCTGAGGGCAGACCACATCCATGGTCGCCCCGGCATAATCCACAAACAGACGCTCACCGGCAGGATGCCTTTGGCGCATCACCGGCGACAGCTTGCCCTCCCACCGTGTATAAAGTTCACAAAACCGGCTATAGCCGTAACCGTCGGGATGGACGGCCCGGTACTCTTCCCAGAGCAGCGAAAGTGTCACGCCCTTCCGGCGCAACTCGCCATGCATATAGGCCCAGTCTGGTTGCGGATAAGACCCGCATACATCGTAAGCGTCTGGTCTGGCTGCCCTGCCTGAGGCCGCAGATGTCAGATAGTGTCCATGATCGTTAATGGACATTATCGAGGTCAGATGTGGGCAGGAAGAAGCGCCGGAACTGGAGCAATAACGAGAAGCGGATGATCTGTGCGCAAACGCGGGTTCCGGGGATTTCGGTTAGTCAGGTTGCGCGGCGGTATGATGTGAATGCCAATCTCGTGTTTGCGTGGCTGAGGGATGGGCGGTTTTCGCCTGATGGCGATACACAGAAGCAGGCTTGCTTTCTGCCGGTCGAGATAATTGCGGATGTGCGGCATGAAGACGCGCCGCCGGTTGTGGCAGGCGGCAGGATTGAGTTTGATCTTGCTGGCGGGCACCGGCTTTGTGTCAGCGGGACTTACGATCCCGATGCCCTTGCCCGCCTGATCCGTGGCTTGTCCGGATGATCCCGGTACCGTCGAACACGAAGGTGTGGCTGGCTGCCGGGGTAACGGATATGCGCCGGGGGTTTGCGACGCTGGCGGCTCAGGCGGAACAGACGCTGAAGCAGAACCCTTATTGCGGCCACATGTTCGTTTTCCGTGGAAGGCGTGGCGATCTGATCAAGATCATTTGGTGGGACGGTCAGGGGGCCTGTCTGTTCTCCAAGCGATTGGAGAAGGGCCGGTTTGTCTGGCCTTCTGCAAAAGACGGCAAAGTCGCATTGACACCGGCCCAGTTGGCGATGCTTCTGGAGGGCATTGACTGGCGTATTCCGCAGCGCACATGGCGGCCATTGAAGGCGGGATAATCTGGCCGGATCAGTGATTTGGGGATTCCCTAAAGCCCGTTAATTTGCTAGGTTTTGGCCATGATCGATGTGGCCCGAGCCTTACCGGAAGACCCCGATGAGTTGCGTGCTTTCACGCAGCTTCTGCTGGCCGAGGTGAAGTCTCAGGCGATGTTGATCGAGAAGCTCAGGCACCAGTTATCCGGGCATCGCACACATAGGTTTGGCAGCAAATCCGAGAGCATCGAGCAGCTGCAACTGGCCCTGGAGAGCAGTGAGATTGCAACGGCAGCGATGACAGCCAGGTTACGCCTGCCTGAAGAGGAGCCGCCAAAGACAAACCCAAGCGCCGCCCGATCCCGGATCATATACCGCGCCAGCACATCGAACTGACCACCGGAGATGATGCCTGTGCGGATTGTGGTGGCAAGCTGCGCCGCCTGGGCGAGGATGTGACCGCGGAACTGGAATATGTTCCGGGGCGCTTCATCGTGAATCGGATCACCCGGCCGCGTTTTGCCTGTTCTTGCTGTGATCACTTCACCCAGGCGCAATTGCCCTCGCGCCCGATTGAGCGCGGGCGTCCTGGACCAGGACTGTTGGCCCATGTGCTGGTCAGCAAATACGCCGATCATCTGCCGCTCTACCGGCAAAGCCAGATCTATGAGCGCAACGGGCTTGAGCTAGATCGCTCTACTCTGGCCGATTGGGTGGGTAAATCCACCGCTCTTTTGGAACCGCTGGCAAACGCCATCGGGCGACACGTGCAAGCAGGCCAGGCATTGTTTGCCGATGATACGCCGGTGAAGATGTTAACCCCCGGGGCAGGCAAAACCCAGACCGCCCGTTTGTGGACTTACGTACGCGATGAACGCCCCTGGGACAGCGAGGCGCCGCCTGCTGCCTGGTATCAGTTCTCGCCGGACCGCAGGGGTCAACATCCCAAGGATCACTTGAAGAGATACCAGGGCTGGATGCATGCGGACGGCTATTCCGGATTCAACGACCTCTACCGTTCTGGCGACATCCGCGAGGTCGCCTGCATGGCCGACATCCGGCGCAAGTTCGTCGATGTGCATAAAGCCCAGGGCTCGGCCATCGCCGAAGAGGCGATCAAGCGGATAGCAGGGCTCTACGCTATCGAGAAAGAGGCCCGTGGATCGCCGCCGGATCAGCGTACCGCCATACGGCAGGCCGAGGCCAGACCCGTCTTCGATGACCTGGGCAATTGGCTGGGTGCCCAACTGCCCGCTATCTCTGGCAAATCGCCACTTGCAGGGGCCATCCGTTATGCGCTGACCCGGTTGCCACGGCTCCGGCCATACCTTGAACATGGCCATCTCGAGATCGACACGGATGTTGTTGAACAGCCCTTTCTCAGATTTTTTGGGTCTTTGGTGGCTTTTCTCGCCACGCCTCGACCATCTTTGCATAGGAAGCCTCGGCATTGGCAACCAGTTCCATTTCTCGATGTCGAAGTTCCTTGATCCAGTAATCACGCCCAGGACCGGCTTTCCCGTAGGCTTTAGGGGCTCCGGCGCGTAATTCTAATTTGCGCATCTTCATTGCGACAAATGCCGGACGTGCCCACTGGTAAGGGGCGTCCTTGGTGAGGAGATGCCAGATCAGGGTTGCAATTTTGCGCGCAGTGGCAACCGCCGCAACATTGGCGCCCTTTCGATCTTTGATACGCAAAAAGAACGCACGCAAAGGACCGGGGACTGAAGCGGCACCCCATGCGGCCTCAACCAGCATCGTTCGAGCGGTTGCATTTCCCTGTTTGGTGATCCTACCGTGGATGGCCTCGCGGGCGCCGGATTGGCGTACCCTCGGCGTTAAACCAAAGTAACTGGCAAGCTTCCCAGGGGTGGCGAACCGGCTGATATCCCCGATCGATGCTATCACGGCGGCAGCAATTACGGAGCTAATGCCAGCCACGGCCATCAGTTTACGCATCTGCGGATCGTCAAGAGAGATGTGGATCAGATCGCGCTCAAGCGTCTCCAACCGCCCAGCCAACCAATCCAACTCATCGAGATGCCGCTCAAGAAGATCGCGTTCGGTTTTTGGCAGAGGGGCCTTGGCCAACCAACGTCGCCCACCTTTCCCGAACAGATGGCCTGCGTATTTTGGGATTAGGTTGGCGTGCAGGACTGCCTGAACGCGACTTTTGGATCGTCGGATAGAGCGCACCACCGCTGCGCGCTCTGAAACAAGTCGCCTTAGTGCAAGCGTCTCGTCATCCGCCGCCCACACCTCAGGCAGGAACCCTGCTGCGTGAAGTTGGGCTAGGATTTTTGCGTCTACCTTGTCGGTCTTCGCCCGGGCATGAGCGATTGCCTTCACCTGTAGTGGATTGGCGATCACCACCCGCGCCACGAACGGCGTCAGAAGCCGGACGATCATTGCGGTGTTTCCCGTGGCCTCCAGAACCACCTCGTCATCTGCTCGCAGACTGCGCCCGAATTCCACGACCGCATCATGCTCCATATCGACCTTGAAACTGTCTGTTATTTGGCCATCATCACAGATCGCGACTTGCGCGAAACTTCGATGGACGTCCATTCCTATTGATCTCATCATATGTACTCCTTCTCGTTGTTAAAGGAGTGCACGGGCTCGTAAGACAATTACGGATACGCGCTCGCGGCGCACACGGGCTGGTCGTAGGGGCGGCCAGATAACAACACGAGCTCGCAGCTCATTGTCTAGTCGGCCTGCCCGCTTCTTCGCACTCCGACGCCCCGATTCCGCGAAACCTGTCTAACATGACATTTGAAAAACAGGGGCGGAAATCGAAGCGCCGAAGTCAGCATGCCCGATAATAATGCGGCCGAGCGGGCCATCAGAGGTATTGCTTTGGGGCGCAAGAACTACCTCTTCGTTGGATCACCGGCAGGCGGCAAAGCCGCAGCCATCGCCTATACGCTGATTGAAACCGCCAAACTGAACGACGTTGATCCGCAGGGCTGGCTGGCCGACACTCTGGCCCGCATCCCGGATTGCAAGATCACCAAGGTCGACGACCTGCTGCCATGGAACATGGGCAGCCACCATCACATGAAAGACGCTGCATGAGCATCATCGAGATCAAAGTCACCCTGCAAGACATCGAGCCCGCTGTCACCCGCACCCTGCAGGTGCCTGCCGATATCCGGCTGGACCGGCTGCACCTGACACTGCAGGTGGCCATGGGCTGGACCAACTCGCATCTCTACATGTTCGAAGCAGCCCGCGCCACATGGGGTATCGCGGACCCCGATTTTGGCGGCGAGGACCTGCCCGCCAACAAAACCACTCTGGGCCAAGTCATCGAGGACACCGGCAAAAAGACGATCAACTACATCTACGATTTTGGCGACAACTGGGAACACAGGATCAAGATCGGCAGGATCACCGATCCCGTCCCTGGCGAACTCTATCCCAGACTAATCGAGGTCACCGGTAAATGCCCGCCCGAAGACGTCGGGGGCTTCCCTGGCTACTACGGGTTCCTCGATGCCATGGCCGATCCAAAGCATCCAGAGCACGATCATCTCAAAGACTGGTATGGCGGCACCTTCGATCCCAATCAGCCCGAAACCGACAAACTCAAACTCGAAGTCCTCAGTCTCGCAAAACGCTGGAAGCCCGGAAAACCAAGGAAATAAGGCTGTCAGACCGGACGCTTACCATACATCGCCAGCCGTGCGGGGAAACAGCAGGCCTTCAATATCTCCATCGCTCAGATCTGCTGGCAAAGGCCACGACAGGCCAGCCACATCGGCGCGGCGCAAATAATCCGATACTGTCGCCCGCCCCAAAGACAGGCTCAGCGCCATCTGACGACCTGATAATCCATCCGCCCGAAGTCGCAGGGCTTCTCGTATCTTCCGCATTGGCAATCTCTTCATTCGGCTCCCTCTCGTTCAAAAAGAACGGCAGGATAACCGCGTTAAGGATCGCCTCGTGGCAGCAATATCTCAGGTGAAAACAGGGTGGCCGGATGCCCCGGAATCCCCGGCCGGATCAAATCGGTATGGGTGGCCGGATGTTAGCGGAATCACTGGCCGGATCGCCCCGGAATACGCAGCGCGTCGCGAAACTCGACAAGACCGGGATAAGCAGAGGCATATTCGAATAATGTCAGGGCCGCTCCGAAGATTGCGACGAGCGCCACGATCTGTTTGCCGTCGGCACTGACGCCTAGCTAGAACAGCGACGGGGTTGCGATCAGCAAGACCACAAACATGGCGCGCGCGATGGCGCTTGGTAGGCGTGCAATCACTGCCACGAACCCTCAATTTGGCCGAACGCGGTACAATGCCGCGCCCTTTTTCCAAAATGATCCCGCCAATTGTGGCGGGGTGCCTCATTGTTGCCCAACTTTTGCCTTCTTTCAATCTGTCCAGCAAGGTTCGGTTAAGGTTAATAAAAAGTTTGCGGCCAAATCGTGGAGAAACTGGTGCGGCTTTGCATCAATTTCTCAACGAAATTGGGCCTATCGGAGGTTCTGACACCATATATTGTGGCTTAACGGGTTTCAGACCCAAGGCCGTTCTGTGGCCGCTTTCGCCTCAAATTCGGCAATTGAATTGGCCTTTTCCAGGGTCAGATTGATGTCATCCAGACCATTCAGCAGGCAATGTTTCTTGAAAGCATCAATTTCGAAGTTGAAAACGCCGCCTTCGGAAGTGGTGACCAGTTGCGCTTCAAGATCAATCGAAATTCGGGCATTTGCGCCTTTTTCCGCCTCTTTCATCAATGCGCTCACTTGAACGGCGGGCAGCACAATCGGCAAAATGCCGTTCTTGAAGCAGTTGTTGTAAAAGATGTCGGCAAAGCTGGCGGACACGACGCAGCGGATGCCGAAATCCCTGAGCGCCCAAGGTGCATGTTCGCGGCTGGAGCCGCAGCCAAAGTTGTCTCCGGTCACCAGAATCTGCGCGTTCCGGTAGGCTGGCCGGTTCAGCACAAAGTCGGCAATTTCATTGCCGTCGCCGTCATAGCGCATCTCGTCAAACAGATTTACCCCCAGCCCGGAGCGTTTGATGGTTTTCAGGAACTGCTTGGGGATGATCATGTCGGTGTCGATGTTCACCAGCGGCATCGGCGCCGCAACTCCGGTGATATTTTCGAACTTTTCCATCACATCATCTCCCGCACATCCGTCAGCCGCCCGGTCAGCGCCGCCGCTGCCGCCATTTGTGGCGACATCAGATGGGTGCGGCCGCCGCGGCCCTGCCGGCCCTCAAAATTGCGGTTGGTGGTCGCAGCGCAGCGCTCGCCAACTGACAACTTGTCCGGATTCATCGCCAGACACATGGAACAGCCCGCCAGACGCCATTCAAACCCGGCTTTAACAAATATATCCGCAAGCCCTTCTGCTTCAGCCTGCGCCCGCACCAGGCCGGAGCCCGGAACCATCATGGCGCGCAAGCCTGGCTTGACTTTCTTGCCTTTCAGGATCGCCGCGACGGCGCGAAAATCTTCGATCCGGCCGTTGGTGCAGGAGCCGATGAATACGGTGTCGATCTTGATGTCGGCAAGCCTGGTGCCCGGCGTCAGGCCCATATATTCCAGAGACCGTTTGACCGCCTCGACCTTGCCGCCCTCAAAATCCTCCGGCGCCGGGACCACCCCGGTGATCGGCAGAACGTCTTCCGGACTGGTGCCCCAGGTCACAACCGGCGCGATGTCATCGGCTTTCAATGTGATCACTTGGTCGAAATGCGCGCCCGCATCGCTGTAAAGCGTCTTCCACCAGGCCAGCGCCGCCTCCCACAGGGTCCCCTTGGGTGCGTGCGGGCGGCCCATGACGTAAGTATAGGTGGTTTCGTCCGGCGCGATCAGACCGGCCCGGGCGCCGCCTTCGATCGCCATGTTGCACACCGTCATCCGACCTTCCATTGACAGCGCGCGGATCGCCTCGCCGCAATATTCAATGACATAGCCGGTGCCGCCGGCGGCGCCGGTTACACCGATCACCGACAGGGTGATGTCCTTGGCCGTCACGCCGGGGCGCAATTGCCCGGCAATCTCGACCTTCATGTTGAGCGATTTTTTCTGGATCAGGGTCTGCGTGGCCAGCACATGCTCGACCTCTGAGGTGCCAATGCCATGCGCCAGAGCGCCAAACGCCCCATGCGTGGCCGTATGGCTGTCGCCGCACACAACGGTCATCCCCGGCAAGGTCCAGCCCTGCTCGGGCCCGACAATATGCACGATCCCCTGGCGAATATCGTTCACCGGGTAATAGTGAATGCCAAAATCGCGCGCGTTCTTGTCCAGCGCCTCGATCTGAATACGGCTTTCTTCGTCTTCGATGCCCTTGGCGCGATCCAGCGTTGTTGGTACATTGTGATCGGGCACCGCAATGGTCTTGTCGGGCGCACGCACCTTGCGCCCGGCCAGACGCAACCCCTCAAAGGCTTGCGGGCTGGTGACCTCGTGGACCAGGTGGCGGTCGATATACAACAGGCAGGTGCCATCCTCGGCCTCGTGGGCCACGTGGGCATGCCAGATTTTATCGTAGAGCGTTTTCGGGGCGGTCATTTCATCCTCTCCCGGGGCGGAATTCGGTTTTCGAGCGGCGTCGGTCCGTGGCGCAGCCCTACAGCCGGGCCAGCACTGTCATTGTGGCGCCAAAGAACCGCCAGGGTAGGCGGGCGTGGTCATCGATGTCGAAAACACGTGTCATGAGGTTCGAAATACCGCGCCACACCGCCACTATCAAGTGGCAGGCGTGGAATCGGCATGACTGGGTCGTGCGAACGCATCGACATCTTCCTTGTCAATCACAAACACTGCGTGCCACTGTTTGGGAAAAAGGTGCGTGATGGAAACCGAGCTGCAAACCATTCTGGAACAGTCCGCATCCCTGTGGGGCAGTATCGAGGCGCGCCTTCGCACCATCATCCTGCCGCGCGGCCAAATTCAGGCCGCCATCCTGATCGTCTGTTTCGCGCTTGCCTTTGTTCTGCGCCGCGCACTCGGCCCCCGGATGCACCACTGGATGCGCACCCTGGAAGGCTGGCCAAAGTGGCGCCTGCGCACGCTGGTAGTCTTGCACAAGCGGATGCAGCTTATCTTTTTCGTGGTTTTTTCCTGGAGCGCCTATGCGATCATGCTGCAGGCGTTTGTTTTCGGGTCCTGGCGAAATATCCTCGGGCTGGTCGCAACAATCGCGACCGGGTTCTTGTTGGTCAGCTTTGCAGCGCGGCTGGTTAAAAACGCCTTTCTACGGCGGACCGTGACCTGGGGTCTGTGGATTTACATCACGCTTTATTATCTGGGTCTGATCGACGCATTCAGCGCGTTTCTTGACGGTCTGGCTGTCGAGTTCGGCGATTTCCGGCTGTCCGTGCTGGCGATCGTCAAGGCGCTGGTCGCGACAGCGCTGCTTTTCACCGTCGCCCGGCTGATCTCGACAACCGTCTCAGCGCGCATCCGCGCAAACAAAGAAATATCTCCGTCCATGCAGGTGCTGGGCGTCAAGGCCCTGCAATTCATCCTTTACACGGCGGTGTTCTTTCTTGGCCTGAAGGCCGTGGGCTTCGATCTGACCGGGTTAACATTCCTGTCTGGCGCCATCGGAATTGGCATTGGTTTCGGCTTGCAAAAGGTCGTGTCCAATCTGGTATCCGGCATCATAATCCTTATCGACAAGTCGGTAAAACCCGGCGATGTGATATCGCTTGGCGATACCTTCGGCTGGATCAACGCTCTGGGGGCACGCTACGTCTCGGTGGTAACTCGGGACGGGCGCGAATACCTGATCCCGAACGAAGACCTGATCACCGGGCAGGTGGTGAACTGGTCGCATTCCAACAACTTCGTGCGTCTGGAAATCTTTTTTGGCACCGCTTACAGCGACGATCCGCACAAGGTGCGCGAACTTGCCGGTGCGGCAGCCAAAACCGTGGACAGGGTACTCGTCAGCCGCGCTCCGGTGTGCCACGTTGTCGTCTTTGGCGACAGCACGGTGGATTATGTGCTGCGCTTCTGGATCAATGACCCGACCGGCGGGCTGACCAACATCCGAGGTAAAGTCTATCTGGCGCTCTGGGACATATTCCGGGCCAACGACATAACCTTTCCATTCCCGCAACGCGAGGTTCGACTGCTGGATGGCAGCGTGCCGGTCCCGAAAACCGCCAACTGAACCAAACCCGGCCGAATGTGGCGGATTTCCCGCGTTCGTGAAGACTTTTATCGCCGCGATCATTGAGATTCGGCAATCGCGATGCTACTTTTTCCACAAGCCCTGTGCCGGGGCCGGATCGGTACTTTGCGTAGGAGGACAAAATCCTGTCTCAACCTGACGAAGCGGTTGCTGATACGACCGCAGCGGAAATGGCGACGAACAGCCTTCCGAAATCCATCACAAGCGACAAACTGCTTGCGCGAATTCTTACAGTACTTGATGACGACAAGGCCGAGGACGTGTTTTCGATTGATTTGCGCGGCAAATCCGAAATTGCCGACCATATGGTCGTCTGTTCGGGCCGCTCAACGCGCCAGGTGGCAGCGCTTTCGGACAAATTGACAGATCGCATCAAGCAGGAATTCAATATTCGCAGCAAGGTCGAGGGCAAGAATCAGGGCGACTGGGTGCTGATCGATGCGGGCGATGTGATCGTCCACATCTTCCGCCCCGAGGTGCGGGAATTTTATCAGCTTGAAAAGCTGTGGATGCCACCGAACCATATTCCGGGCCAGGCCGCGGCGAAAGCCTGATGCGTGTGCATATCTGCGCTGTTGGCCGCCTGCGGGCGGGGCCGGAGCGCGAACTGCTCGACGATTATCTCAGCCGGTTTGAGCGGACCGGGCGCGCGCTTGGCCTTGGGCCTGCGTCGGTAACAGAGGTCGAGGCTAAAAAAGCTGGCGGACCGTCCGCCGAAGCCGCACTTTTGCAAAAATTAATTCCACAAGGCGCGCTATGCTGCGTCCTTGATGAACGCGGCACAGTGATGAGTTCCGCCGGATTTGCCGCCCAACTGGCGCGGTGGCGCGACGATGGCCGGCACGACGTGGCCTTTGTGATCGGTGGCGCTGACGGCATCGAGCATGGCCTGCGGGCCCGCGCCGATGCTTCGTTGTCGTTCGGCAAAATGGTCTGGCCGCACATGCTGGCGCGCGTCATGCTGGCCGAGCAACTCTACCGCGCCGCAACGATCCTGGCAGGCGGTCGGTATCACAGACCTTAGTGCAACGCGCGTGCCGCGCGTTGCGGTGCCTGCGCGAGGCGCGTTAGAAGACCCCGACTATTCAAGAGGCCGCCAATGCCGACGCCAAAACCCGTTGTTCTGTGCATCCTTGATGGCTGGGGCCTGCGCGCGGACCGAACCGCCAACGCCCCGGCACTGGCAGACACTCCGAATTTTGACCGCATCCTGGCCAGCTGTCCGAACGCGACGCTGATCACCCACGGCCCGGAAGTTGGGTTGCCGACCGGGCAAATGGGCAATTCCGAGGTTGGCCACACAAATATCGGGGCCGGGCGGGTCGTTGCAATGGATCTGGGCCAGATTGATCTTGCCATTGAAGATGGCTCATTTTCAGAAAACCTGGCGTTGCAGGACTTCATTGCAACATTGCAGCGCAGCGGCGGCTGCGCCCATCTGATGGGTCTGGCCTCTGACGGTGGCGTGCACGGGCATATCACCCACATCCGGGCGGCGGTGAATGCGATCGCCGGAGCGGGTGTTGCGGTGGCGCTTCACGCCGTCACCGATGGCCGCGATGTGTCGCCAAAATCCGCCGGTGTATTTATTGCCGAACTGCAAGGCGCATTGCCCGAAGGCGCGCATATAGCATCTGTGTCGGGCCGGTATTTCGCCATGGACCGCGATCACCGATGGGAAAGAATTGCCAAAGCATATGGCGCGATTATCGGCGGGCAGGGCGACCGATACGCTTCAGCTGGCGAGCTCGTTCAGGGCGCATACGGGCGCGGCGAAACCGATGAATTTCTGACGCCCTCGGTCATATCCGGATACGCTGGCGCGCGCGACGGCGACGGCTTATTCTGCCTGAATTTCCGCGCCGACCGGGTTCGCGAAATACTTGCCGCCGTGGGCCAGCCGGATTTTGACCGCTTCGATACTGGCCGCCGCCCAGCTTTGGCCGCGATGCTGGGGATGGTCGATTATTCGCAGGACCATAACGCCTATATGACCGCGTGTTATGCAAAACAGAGGATCGAAAACACCCTTGGTGCTTGGGTCGCCAAACAGGGTCTGCGCCAGTTCCGGGTTGCCGAAACCGAAAAATATCCGCACGTCACCTACTTCTTCAACGGTGGCAATGAAACGCCCGAGGTTGCCGAAGACCGTTTTATGGCCAAAAGCCCGAACGTCGCCACCTACGACCTGCAGCCGGAGATGTCGGCGTCCGAGGTGACCGACAGTCTCATCCAAGCCATTGAAAATGCCTATGATTTGATCATCGTGAATTATGCCAACCCGGACATGGTTGGCCACACCGGTGATCTGGCCGCGGCGATCAAGGCCTGCGAAACGGTCGACCAATGCCTGGGCCGCGCGCTGTGCGCGTTGCAAGCCGCCGGCGGCGCGATGATCGTGACTGCCGATCACGGGAATTGCGAGGTCATGATCGATTCGCGCACCGGCGGGCTGCATACGGCGCACACCACCAATCTGGTGCCGATAATCGTCTATGGAGCGCCGGATAAGACCGGATTGCAGCCCGGCCGGTTGTCCGATATTGCCCCGACATTGCTCGATCTGATGGATATTCCCAAGCCGCCGGATATGACCGGAGAAAGCCTTTTGCAACGATGATCCGCCTGATTGCCCGGCTTCTGGCACTGTTGCTTTTGAGCAACGCTTGGGCGCACGGGCAAGGTGACCCGGCGACGCTGGCGCGCGCTGCAATTGACCAACTGGAAGCCGCTCATATGGCGCTGAATGACGCCAGAGGTGCAGGCGACCGCGTTGCCGCACTCAGCCAGACCATTCGTGGCTACGAAGACGGCCTGAACGCCCTGCGCGACGGCCTGCGCCGTGCCGCATTGCGCGAGGCCGCGCTGCGGCGCGAATTTGACGCCGAAAGCGCGCAGGTTTCGCGGCTTCTGGGGGTATTGCTCAGCATGCAGTCATCGGCAGGCCCGCTGGCGCTGCTGCATCCGGCGGGACCCGTTGACACTGCCAGATCAGCGATGATCGTGGCAGAGATTACGCCCACGATCCAGCAGCAGGCCGAGGGCCTGCGCCACCGGCTTGAAGAAGTTGCCGTGCTGCGCGCGCTTCAGGAAAGCGCTGCCGACACCTTGCAGCGCGGACTGATCGGCGTGCAACAGGCCCGCACCGAGCTAAGCCAGGCTATATCAAACCGCACCGAACTGCCACGCCGCTTCCTGTCCGATCCGGCGCAGCTTCAAGCCCTTATCAACAACTCGGAAACCCTTGAAGGTTTCGCCTCCGGCCTGTCGGACATGGATATCAGCGATTTCGTCGCCGGTACGATCCGCAATTTTCGGGCCGCCAAGGGCACGCTTGCCTTGCCGGTCTCGGGCAACATTCTGCGCCGGTTCAACGAACCCGACGCCGTCGGCGTGCGCCGGCCCGGCCTGTTGCTGGCCACGCGCCCGTTGTCATTGGTCACCACGCCCTGGCCCGCAACCCTGCGCTATCGCGGCCCCTTGCTGGACTACGGGAATGTGATGATACTTGAACCCGAGGCAGACGTTCTGATGGTTCTTGCCGGGCTTGATACGGTCTATGGCGAGGTTGGACAGGTGCTGGTGCCCGGCACCGCACTGGGCTTGATGGGCGGTGCATCACCGGATGCCGAGCGGGTTTTTATCGATGCAGTGACTGGCGCGGGTTCCGATCAGACAGAAACGCTCTATATAGAGCTCAGATTGGGCGGCAAGCCGGTGGATCCGGCAGGCTGGTTCGCCGAGACAAAGGAATAGGATGCGATGAAAAAGTTCGTGATGGCTGCCATTGGCGGCACTCTGGTGGGGGCGGTTCTGACAACCCAGGTGGCAGGGCCGTTGATCGCGCAGGATAATCAGCGAAACACCACCATCTACGAACAGCTCGACCTGTTTGGCGACATCTTTGAACGCATCCGCGCGCAGTATGTCGAAGAGGTTGAGGCGGCCGACCTGATCGAGGCGGCGATCAACGGCATGCTGACCTCGCTTGACCCGCATTCCAGCTATCTTTCGCCCGATGATGCGGCTGAAATGCGCGAACAGACCCGCGGTGAATTTGGCGGGCTTGGTATCGAGGTTACACAGGAAGACGGTTGGGTCCGGGTGATCGCGCCGATGGACGGCACCCCGGCGGACCGCGCTGGTATGCAAACCGGCGATTATATCACCCACGTCAACGGCGAGAGCTTGCTTGGCCTGACGCTTTCCGAAGCGGTCGAGCTGATGAAAGGCCCGGTCGGCTCTGAGATCATTATTACCGTGGTGCGCGAAACCGCGGACGAGCCGTTTGACGTCTCGATCATCCGTGACATCATCAAACTGACCGCGGTTCGAACCCGCGCCGAAGGCAATGCCGTCGTCATGCGGGTATCGACGTTCAACGACCAGACTTATCCCAATCTGGAAGACGGCCTGCGCGAGACCGTCGAAGAACTCGGCGGCATCGACAACGTCGATGGCTTTGTGCTGGACCTGCGCAACAACCCCGGCGGCCTGCTGAACCAGGCCATCAAAGTGTCCGACGCCTTCCTTGATGCAGGCGAGATCGTCTCGACCCGCGGCCGTGACCCGCAAGACGGTGACCGGTTCAATGCGACCGATGGCGATCTGGCCCAGGGCAAGCCAATTGTCGTGTTGATCAATGGCGGCTCTGCGTCGGCCTCGGAAATCGTGGCCGGTGCGCTGCAGGACCACCGCCGCGCCATCATCGTCGGCACCAAGAGCTTTGGCAAAGGTTCGGTTCAGACGGTCATGCCGTTGCGCTCTGACGGTGCCATGCGGCTGACCACGGCGCGCTATTACACGCCTTCGGGCCGGTCGATCCAGGCGCTTGGGGTGTCACCCGACATTGTGGTCCAACAGCCGCCGCGCCGCCCGCCGTCAGATGAAGAAGAAACAGACGAGCCCCGTCGCACCCGGACCGAGGCTGACCTGCGCGGAAGTCTCGACAATGACAGCCTGAGCGATGACGAGCGCAGTCGGATCGAGGAAGAACGCACCGCCGCCGAGCAGGCTGCGGAACTGCGCGAAAATGATTACCAGCTGGCCTATGCAATCGACATTCTCAAGGGCCTGTCGGTCATCGCGCCACAAGATTGATCGCGGTGGCCGGGTCAATCCGGCCGCGTATTGCATGACGCCGCCAGCCATCTCTGCGCTGCCATACCGGCCTTGCGTCGGGGTGATGCTGGCCAATCCGGCGGGCCGTGTCTTTGTCGGCCAGCGCATCGACAGCGACTCCGCTGCCTGGCAAATGCCGCAAGGCGGGATCGAGCCGGGCGAAGACCCAAATGATGCTGCATTGCGCGAATTGCGGGAAGAAACCGGTGTGACGGGTGATCTGGTGACGGTCCAGGCCCAGATGCCCGACTGGCTGACCTACGATCTGCCGCACGACCTGGTGCCAAATCTTTGGCAGGGCCGGTTTCGCGGCCAGAAACAGCGCTGGTTCCTGATGCGGTTCAACGGCACCGACGCGCAGATCAACATCCGCACCGAACAGCCTGAATTTTCCGCCTGGACCTGGCTTGATCCGGCTGACCTGGTGGCAAATATCGTGCCCTTCAAGCGCGAGGTTTATGCGCAGGTTCTGGCGGCGTTTGGCGATCGGTTGAGTTAGAGTGTTTTGCGCTATACTCCGGCAGTAACAGATCGAAAAGATTGCAACGGAAAACCTGGGGAGGGTATCATGACCGGTGTGGATCAGGAAAAAGTAGACGATCTTTTAGGAAAAGTGGTCGGCGATATTTCAGGCGCCATGGGCTTGCTGATGGCCTACATATGCGATCAAGCGGGTGTTTACGCTGCAATGGATGAAGCCGGCCCGCTTTCGGCAGAAGACCTTGCAGAGCGGACTGGAATGAATGCCCGGTATTTGCGTGAATGGTTGAGCGCCAATGCAGGTTCCGGTTACGTCAATTATGATCCTGTTTCAGACTTGTTTGACTTAAGCCCAGAGCAGGCAACAGTTTTCAGCCGCGAAGGCCAGCCTGAGTGTTTGCAAGGTTTCTTTCAAGCCGTGGTTTCGCAGTACGAGACCCATGAGCAGGCAGTCGCGACCTTTAAGTCCGGTAAGGGGCGTCCGTGGAGCGAACAGTCGTCTTGCTGTTTTTGTGCGACGGATCGGTTTTTTCGACCCGGCTATGTAGCCAATCTGATCGAAAGTTGGATTCCGTCGCTGGACGGTGTGAAACAAAAGCTCCAGGCTGGCGGAAAGATTGCTGATATCGCCTGTGGCCACGGCAGCTCGACCGTTCTGATGGCGCAGACTTATCCAAACTCACAAGTCGTGGGCATCGATTTCCACGCCCCGTCGATCGACATTGCGCGCAAGAAAGCGTCCGAGGCCGGGCTTACAAATATCGAATTTGAAATTGCCACCGCGCAGGATTTTGAGGGCACGGATTTCGATTTTGCCTGCATATTTGATGCGTTGCACGACATGGGCGATCCGGTCGGCGCAGCCCGGCACATCAAGCAAACGCTAAAACCGGACGGCACATTCATGTTGGTTGAACCTCTCGCGGGCGATACGCTGGCAGAAAACCTGCACCCCTTTGGCCAAATATTCTATGCCTTCTCAACGACGATCTGCGTACCTGCATCGCTGTCGCAAGAGGTCGGACTTGGTATTGGAGCACAGGCCGGAGAGAAGAAGTTAACCGAAGTCCTCAACCAGGGCGGTTTTACCCGCGTCCGGCGCGCGAGCGAAACGCCGACAAACATGATTCTTGAGGCGCGCGCTTAATTTGGCTCTGCGGCGTTTTGCAAACGGGCCTCGATGTTTGGGCGGCAGGAACATCTGCGCCGCCTTCGGTGGCTGGTCTGACGTTTGTTGGCTGGCAGGACCCGGTTGGATGTGGCGGCGTCGCAGTTATCCCGGACGATCTTGTGGTGGCCGACCAAGACGGCGCGGTCGTTGTGCCCGCTAACCTTGTCAGTGAAGTTCTTGAGTCAGCGCGCGAACAGGAGAATCTCGAAGAGTGGATTTTGAACGAGGTCCGGGGCGGCGCATCGTTGGCTGGCCTTTATCCGCCAGATGAAGACAACAAGCGCCGGTATTTTGATAGCAAAAATTGAGGGCCGCCGGCGCGGTCATACCGACCTGAACGCCGGTTGACAGTTTATCAACCGACCAGCCCGCCGCGCGCTGTGTTAACCACGCCGCGATGGCAAAATGGCCATACGCAAGCCGCACGCGAGCAATACCGGACTTTGCTCACAAAATCAGCGCGTTAACCCGGATTCGCAGAAAAAATGTGATAATTCACATCGCACCGAAACACCAAAATTTTCGCCGATCGCGCATCCGGAGGCAAGACCCTCATACCGAACAAATCGCGGCGCCTGCGCTCTGGATAATTCACATTTTTCGCCGATCGCGCATCCGGAGGCAAGACCCTCATACCGAACAAATCGCGGCGCCTGCGCTCTGGTTTGGACCCGCATGAAGCTGCGACCAGTTCAACTTTTTGCTTTCGGCACTGGCAGTTGCGGGCTAATGAAATCGCAATGAACCGGAATCTGGACACACGTGCGATCGGCCTCGACGCCGGGCTGGAATTCGTCCGCTGGCTGACCGGAGCCGAAAACCTGCACTACGGGCTCTGGGACGGTCTCGAGGTAACAGCCGGCAACCTGCGCGCCGCCCAGGACGCCTATACCGACAAGCTGTTTGGCTATCTGCCAATGGGCAAATTTCGCATCCTGGATATCGGCGGCGGCGCCGGTGAAACCGCGGCCAAACTGCTAACACTCGGCCACTCGGTTCAGATCGTGGTGCCCAGTGCACTGCTTGCCGAGCGATGCCGCGCAAATGCCCCAAATTCTCTGGTCCACGAATGCAAGTTCGAGGATTTCAGCACCACTGATCGCTTCGATCTCTGTCTTTTTTCCGAAAGTTTTCAATACTTTCCGCTAGACATCGGCCTGTCCAAAGCGCTGTCGCTTCTGGACGGCGGCGGCGAGATTCTGATCGCCGACTGCTTTCGCTCAGAGGCCTTTCAAGGCTCCGGCAAGGGCGGCATTGCCGGCGGTGGTCACCCGATCGGTGCATTCCAAGCCGAACTATCCCGGCTTCCGCTGAACCTGGTGAGCGAAGAGGACATCACCGCCTCTGTCGCCGCCTCAATCGAGCTGGAACAGGGATTGTTCAACGTGATCGGCTATGCGCTGAGCCGGGTTGATTCGGAGCTCGCAGTCAAGCGCCCCGGCGCCCGCTGGCTCTTGCACCGCGCCTTTCGGGTTTTCCTGGGCAAGCGGAAACGCTTGCGCCTGAATCGCCGCCTGAATCAACAGACCCGCACCAGCGAAGTCTTCAAGAAATTCAACAAATACCTTATCTTACGCCTCAAACGCACTTAGGTCTGCTTGCGCTTCTTCGTTGCTTAAATATCCTCGGGGGGCGCCCAATGGGCGTGGGGGCGGACGGCCCCCTCCCGCAGTTTGGCAAAAGACTCCCAAAAAGAACAAAACGTGAATATACTGTCCACCTGCAATGTTCATCGAACTCAACATAACCTCGAACTTCACCTTCCTCACCGGCGGCTCGCATCCCGAGGATTACATCCGCCGCGCCGCGCTCATCGGCATTCCCGCGATTGCCATATCGGATGAAAACTCGGTCGCCGGCATCGTGCGCGCCCACGCGCAAGCCCGCGAGGTTGCGCGCCTGGTAAAGCTGCGTCGCGAAGCCGACAAAGACCCGATCGGCCCGCCCCGGCCCGCCCATATCCCCAAGCCGCCCTCGGCCGACATCACCACCACCCCGCGCCTGATCCCCGCCGCCCGTATTGTGCTGACCGACCGGTTTACCGTCACAACGATCCCGCGAGACCGCAAGGGCTGGGGCAATCTCTGCCGCCTTATTTCCAAGGGCCGCCTGCGTGCCGAAAAGGGCAGCTGCCATCTCACTTTCGGTGACCTTCTGGACTGGAGCGCGGGGTTGGAACTGCTGCTGCATCCACAGCGAGGCACAGCGCCGCCCGGCGCGGGTGATTGGCTGGCACAGGCGCGTCGGCTGTCGCGCCGCTTTGCTGGCCAGGTCTCGCTGCTGATGGCGCCGCGCTATGACGGCCAAGACGCGGCGCACTTTGACAGGCTCGCCAAGACCGCCCGTGCGCTCGCCATCCCCGCAATCGCCTCGGCCGCCCCGATCATGCATCACGCGGCACGGCGCAAGCTCACCGATGTGCTGACCGCCGTGCGCACCGGCATTCGGGTTGATGATCTGGGCCGTGCCGCACTTGCCAATGCCGAACGGCGGATGCGGTCGCAGGCCGAAATGCTGCACCTGTTCAAAGGCCACGAGCACGCGGTGCATCGAACCAGTGAAATCGCCGAACGCTGCACCTTTTCACTAGACGAGTTACGCTACGAATACCCGTCCGAAGTCGCCGCAGGTGAACCCCCTGCCGCCCGCCTGTCACGCCTTGCCCATGCGGGCCTCAAATGGCGCTATCCGTCGGGAGCGCCGGACAAGGTCAAAACCATGCTCGCCCATGAGCTCGACCTGATCACCAAGCTGAAATACGAGCCCTACTTTCTGACCGTCCACGACGTTGTTGCGTTCGCGCGGGCGCGCGATATCCTGTGCCAGGGGCGCGGCTCGGCGGCCAATTCGGTCCTGTGCTATTGCCTCGGCGTCACCTCGGTGTCCCCCGAAATCGGCTCTATGGTGTTTGAACGTTTCGTGAGCGAAGCCCGCGATGAGCCGCCCGACATCGACGTCGATTTTGAGCACGAGCGCCGCGAAGAAGTGATCCAGCACATCTATGAACGCTATGGCCGCCACCGTGCCGGGCTTTGCGCCACCGTGGTGCATTACCGCGGCAAGCGCGCGGTGCGCGAGGTCGGCCGCGCGATGGGGCTGTCGGAGGATACGCTTTCGGCCCTGTCCTCACAGCTCTGGGGGTTCTTTTCCTCAGACGGCATTCAGGAACGCCGGTTGCGCGAAATCGGCCTGGACCCGAGCGACCGGCGTCTTAAGCAAATCCTTGACCTAATACAGGAAATTCAGGGCTTCCCGCGTCATCTGTCCCAGCATGTCGGCGGCTTTATCATGACCGATGGGCGGCTGGATGAACTGGTTCCCATTGAAAATGCCACCATGGAGGACCGCACCGTCATCTGCTGGGACAAGGACGATATCGACAGCCTTGGTATTTTTAAGGTCGATGTTCTGGCGCTTGGCATGCTGACCTGCATCCGCAAGGCGTTTGATCTGATCGCCCAGCACCAGCAGGTTGACTACAGCCTTGCCACCCTGCCGCCCGAGGATCCGGCGGTTTACGATATGCTCTGCAAGGCCGACAGCGTGGGCGTCTTTCAGGTCGAAAGCCGGGCGCAAATGAACTTTCTGCCGCGGATGCGGCCGCGCTGTTTTTACGATCTGGTGATCGAGGTCGCGATTATCCGACCGGGGCCGATTCAGGGCGACATGGTGCATCCGTTCATCCGGCGCCGCAATGGCGAGGAAGAGATCAGCTTTCCCTCGGATGAGCTTGGTCAGGTGCTCGGTAAAACCCTAGGTGTTCCGCTGTTTCAGGAACAGGCCATGCAGATCGCCATTATCGGCGCCGGGTTTTCCCCGGAAGAGGCGGATCGTTTGCGCCGCTCGCTTGCCACCTTCAAAAAGCACGGCTCGGTCAGCGAGTTCCACGGCCGCTTCATGCGCGGCATGCGCGCCAATGGCTATGACGACGCGTTTGCCGAGCGTTGCTTTTCCCAGATCGAAGGTTTCGGCTCTTACGGTTTCCCCGAAAGCCATGCGGCGTCTTTTGCCCTGTTGGTTTATGCCTCGGCCTGGCTGAAATGCCATGAGCCGGGCATCTTTGCCTGCGCCTTGCTGAATTCCCAACCCATGGGGTTTTATGCCCCGGCCCAGATCGTCCGCGATGCGCGCGAACATGGGGTCACGGTGCTGCCGGTCTGTATCAACAACTCGTACTGGGACAATGTGATGGAACCAGACGGGCGTGGCGCACTGGCTGTGCGCCTCGGCTTCCGGCAGATCAAGGCGATGCGCGAAGAGGAAGCGGGCTGGATTACCGGTGCGCGCGCCAATGGGTACACCTCGCTTGGGGACGTCTGGCGCCGCGCCGGAACTGAACCCCGGATGCTGCGCGTGCTGGCAGAGGCCGACGTCTTTGCCAGCCTTGACCTCACGCGCCGCGAGGCGCTCTGGGAAGCCCGCGCTTTCACCTCGGCCGACCCGTTGCCGCTGTTTGCCGGTGATCTGGACGGCGAAGGCATCGTTGAGCCCGCGGTGCACTTGCCTGCGATGAGCGAGGGCGAAGAGGTGGTCGAAGACTACGTCGCCATGCGGCTGACGCTGCGCGCACACCCGATGGCGCTGTTGCGGCACCGCCTGACGCCGGAAGTGGACTCAATCAGACCAGAGGTTCGATAATTGAGGCCGTTCGGGCCACGGTTTTCTTACCTCGTGTCCTGCGGACACTAAGCACTGCCTCCAGCGGAGATATTTAGGCAAGAAAAAAGCTGGTGCTGGGATTATCATCTCATCAATCAGCTGATCTCCCTAACCCGCAGCCGATGCAGGATTTCGTTGCTCGGATAGCCATCGGCGACAAGACCCTCGGAGGATTGAAAGCCCCGCAGCGCGGCGAAGGTGTTGGGGCCGAAAATCCCGTCAATGCCTTCGGTGTCAAACCCCGCCGCGCTCAGCCGTTCTTGAAATTCGCGGCGTTCCGCGGGTGTCATCGCGGCCTGCTGGCGGGGCCAGCCGGCGCAAAATGCACGACCGCCTTTGATCCGGTCGGCAAGATGCCCGACGGCAATCACATACGCGTCCGAGGCGTTGTAGCTAGTCAACGTGTGGAAGTTTGCAAAAATCATCAAGGCCGGTCCGCGCGCGCCACCAGGCAGCAGAACCGAGGCTGGTGCGCCCGTCGGCAGGGGTTTGCCGTCGGCCCGAACAACGCCAAGTTGCGCCCAATTTTGCGCGCTCTTGCTGGTTTGGGGTCCGGTCAGCGCGTAGTCGAACCCATGCGGCAAGGTGACTTCAACCCCCCAAGGCTGCCCGAACTTCCATCCGTTCCGCGCCAAATAATTGGCAGTCGAGGCAAGCGCATCCGCGGGGTCGTCACCCCAGATATTCCGTCTGCCGTCCCCGTCAAAGTCCACAGCGTAGCGCAGAATGCTCTTCGGCATGAACTGGGTATGACCTGAGGCACCGGCCCATGAGCCGGTCATCCGGCTTAAGGTTGTGTCCCCGGCCTGAACGATCTTGAGTGCGGCAATCAGCTGCGCCTCAAACAGGCGGCGGCGCCGTCCCTCAAATGAAAGTGTGGCTAAAGCCTCAATGGTCGGATAACTCCCGCGACAGTTTCCGTAGGCGCTTTCCAAGCCCCAGTTCGCGATGATGATTTCTTTGTCGACGCCGAAATGCTTCTCGATCTGCAGCAACAGATCGCCATAATCCGCTAACACTTTTTGACCATGCGTGATCCGTTCGCGTGATACGGCGCGGTCCAGATAGTCCCAGATCGTCTGGGTGTGCTCTGGCTGGCGAACATCACGGGCGATGATGTCAGCATGGGGCTGAAAATCAGAAAATGCCACGTTTAGCGTGCTGGCAGATATACCTTGCCGCATTGCCCTTGCCCTGAAGGCAACTAGCCATCCTAAGAATTCACTAGACACGGCGCTGACATTTTCCATTCGCCTCATGACACCGCAGCCGCATCAACTGCGCTTTCGAGACACTTTGCGTTTTGTTTTTTTTGGCTCACGACGGGCAGCGGCTGCTTTGCGCGCAACTGGTTTGCCGCGACCCTTTGTCCGGGTCTTCGGCAATACTTTGTCATCGATCGCCAGCAGTTCCAGCAGCAAACCGCCGGTCACAGGCACTGCTTCGGACAATCGCACGATGACGCGCTGGCCAAGCCCGATTGTCAGCCCGGTGTCAGCCCCGATCAACGCCTGCGCTGCGGCGTCAAAGTTGAAATACTCGCGCCCAAGGGTGCGCACCGGAATGAGGCCGTCAGCACCGGTATCATCAAGCTTCACAAACACCCCGAACCGGGCGATTCCACTGGCCCTGCCCGCAAATTCGCTGCCAACGCGGTCAGTGAGATATGACGCCAGATAACGATCCGTGGTGTCGCGTTCCGCGGCCATCGAGCGTCGTTCAGTCGCTGATATATGCGCGGCGGTCTGGTCGAGCTGGTCAATATCGTCCGGTGACAAACCGTCATCGCCCCAACCATGCGCCAGGGTCAGCGCCCGGTGGACGACCAGATCGCCGTAGCGGCGGATCGGCGAGGTGAAATGCGCATATGATTTCAGCGCCAACCCAAAGTGGCCGAAGTTCTGGCCGCTGTAATAGGCCTGAGTCATGGATCGCAGGGTCGTCAGGTTGATCAACTCGGCAAATTCGGTGTCTTTGGCCTGCCCGAGCAGCGAATTGAGATGTTGGGTTTTCAGGACCTGCCCCTTGGCGAGCCTAAACCCGGACGCCCGCGCGACATCGCGCAACGCGTCAAGTTTCTCCGGCGCGGGGTCTTCGTGAACCCGGAACAAAAGCGGGCGGCGTCTGGCAACCAGCTCCTCTGCCGCCGCAACATTGGCCAGGATCATGAACTCCTCGATCATCCGGTGCGCGTCCAGCCGGTCACGAAACGCAACCGACAAAACCGTGCCGTCATCTGCCAGCACAATGCGCCGTTCGGGCAGATCAAGGTCCAGCGGCTGGCGGCTGGCGCGAGCCTTGGCTGCGGCCTCGTAAGCATCGAATAGCGGATTGATCACAGCGTCGAGCAACGGTGCGGCTTTGTCGTTTGGGTTGCCGTCGCGGGCCGCCTGGACCTCAATGTAGGTCAATGTTGCGGCGGATTTCATCAGGGCCCGCGTGAACCGGTTGCTGACCTTGCGCCCGCTGGCATCCAGCACCATACGCACCGCCAGACAGGCCCGGTCCACCCCTTCGTGCAAAGAACACAGATCGCCCGACAGCCGGTCCGGCAACATCGGCACCACCCGATCCGGGAAATAGGTGGAATTGCCGCGTTTGCGTGCTTCCCGATCCAGCGCTGACCCGGGGCGCACGTAACGCGCCACATCGGCGATTGCGACCCAGACGACATGCCCGCCCGCATTCTTTGGATCATCATCGGGATGCGCCCAGACCGCATCGTCATGGTCGCGTGCATCTGCCGGATCGATCGTCACTAATGGCAAATCACGCAGATCCTTGGGTTCGTCTAATGCGGCAGGTTTGGCGCGGTCCGCTTCGGCCACTACATCGTCCGGGAAGACATCGGGAATACCGTGCTGGTGGATCGAGATCAGCGACACTGCTTTGGGCACTGACGTATCGCCAAGACGGGCAACAATGCGCGCCGACGGCATGCCTAGGCGCCCTTTAGGCCCGCACTGTTCGGCCTGCACCAATTCACCGTCGCGTGCGCCACTGGTTGCGCCTTGGGCAACCTGCCATTCCTTGTCAGCGCCGCGTTCAATCGGCACGATCCGCCCGCCTTTGGAATCCTTGCGATACACCCCACGGATACATTGCGGACTAGTTCCAATACGGCGGATCAGCCGCGCCTCATGCGTGTGATCATCGCCCTTGATCTCGGTCAGGCGGGCCAAAATACGGTCGCCCTTTCCAAGTGCCGGATCTGATATGCGCGTGACAACCAGTATGCGGGGCTCGGCACCCTGGCTACGCCACTCCGCGGGCTGGGCAAACAAATCACCGTCGCCGTCCGGCTCCAAAACCACAAGCACAGATACCGGTGGCAACTTATCAGGGTCGCGATAGGCCTTTCGCCGCTTTTCCAGATGCCCCGCTGATTCCAATTCCTTTAATTGCCGCTTCAGATCGATCCGATCCGAACCCTTGATGCCAAATGCCCGGGCGATTTCGCGTTTGGAAGATTTTGTTGGGTTATCGGAAATCCAGTCTCGGATTTCCGCTTTCGTCGGATTGCGCTTCATGGCGCCCGCCTAACATGTTCAACCGTTCTCGTCGCGGCAAAACGGTGATCAGAGATCGCTGGCTGAATCCACGTCGCTCAGGCTGTCAACCAGCGCAATCCAGTAGCCGGGCAAGGTGGCCATACTGTCGGCCAACGCGTGTTCGCTGGACCACCGCACATTTGCAAACATGCCAGGCGGGCGCGAACGGGTTCGCTTTAGCCCGACCAGCCAGTAGCCGCCATCGGTGGCCGGGCCAAATACAGCGTCGCTGGACCCGAGCGCCCGGAACGCTTGCGCTATATGGCCTTTCTGAACGCCCGGAATGTCGGCCCCGATGATCAGAACCGGACCCTTTGGCATCGCGTCAAATACGCCAGCCATACGGTTGCCAAGATCGCCGCGACCCTGGGGCAGACGTAAAAGATCGGCAGGCCAGATGCGGCTTTGCTTCCCTTCCCGATCAGGCGAAACAGCCAGTATCGTCTGCCATCGCGGATCACGCAATATGCGGATCAAGTTTTTGCATTGATGACGAAACCACCACGCGGCCGTGATTACACCAATGTTGCTTGCCAGTCTGGTTTTGACACGGCCCGGTCTTGGTTCCCTGACCATCACGACCAGCCGTTGCCGGTATTCAGGCGAAATAGTCACGCAAAATCCGGCTGTAAATGTCCTTGAGCTGGTGAACCTGCGCCACTTCAACCCGTTCATCCACCTGATGCATGGTTTTGCCGACAAGGCCGAATTCCACCACCGGGCAGTGGTCTTTTACAAACCGCGCGTCCGACGTGCCGCCAGCGGTTGAAAGCTTCGGCTGCACGCCGGTTTCGGCTCGGACCGCAGCAGCGACCAGATCTGACAACGGCCCCGGCGGCGTCAGGAAACTTTCACCCGAAACCTGCGTTGTCAATTTGAACGAGACTTTCGTTTCCGTCGCAACTTTGTCAGCTTCAGCCTGCATCCAACCGGTCAAATCGCTTGAAGAATGCGCGTCGTTAAAGCGGATGTTCACCGTCGCCCGGCATTCCGCCGGAATGACATTTGTCGCCGGATTGCCGGTGTCGATCGTGGTGACCGCAAGTATTGAGGCATCAAAATGCCGGGTGCCGTTGTCGAGCGGATGCGTGTTTAGCCGATCCATCAGCCGGGCCATGGCAGGAACCGGGTTCAAGGTTTGATCGGGATAGGCCGAATGCCCCTGCACGCCGCGCGCGACAAAATAGGTGTTCATCGAACCGCGCCGGCCAATTTTGATCGCCTCGCCCATAACTCGCGGGCAGGTCGGCTCACCCACGAGGCAGACCGACATCGCCTCTTGTTGCGCTGCCATCCAGTCCAGGATCGCGACGGTCCCGTGCTCGGCGTCGCCTTCTTCGTCGCCTGTCACGGTCAGGATCACGGCGCCGTCGGGCGGGGTCTCGCGCACAAAATCCATCGCTGCGGCGGCAAATGCGGCAACGCCGGACTTCATATCCGTCGCACCGCGGCCCCACAAATATCCGTCCCGTAATTCGGCGCCGAATGGGTCGACACTCCAAGCATTTTCGTCACCGACCGGCACAACATCCGTGTGCCCGTTAAAGCCAAAAGTCCGCTTGTGCCGCGCAGTGCCCCATCTGGCAAAAAGGTTCGAAACACCGCCGCGGTCGGTGCGGTTACAGGCGAACCCCGCGCTGGACAAAATATCTGAAAGCAGCACCAGCGCACCACCTTCTGCTGGCGTAACCGACGCACAACGCACCAGTGCCGCCGTGAGCGCAACTGGATCTGTAAGTGTGTTATTCATGGCATCCCCGGTTGCATTTGGTTAGCCGGTAGACTAGCGCGCCGCAACGGACGAATGTGGCGAAATGGCACCAATGTAGCGGTCAGACGGCGCAACTGTTTTCAAATGGTTAACAGCTTGCAAGCAATGCGCCATAGTCGGCGCCGTAATAATGTCCAGAGGCAGGGCAGGGACTGACGTAAAGATCGGCCCGTTCGAGTGGTTGGAATTTGGCAAAACGCCCGGCTGGCGTTTTGTCGTGTTCTGACGTCCTGCCCCTAAAGGAGCAGGAATGTCGACGGGGCTATTTCATTGCCATCACGCTGGCAAAACACATGTCGATTTGGCAGGTGATTGCCATAATATTGCATCGGACGTCGCGTGACCTGGCTGGGTGTAACAGACTTGTCCTCGTCAGATGCAGGCAGTGCTGTGGCGGCGGGCCAATTGGACGCCGTGGCCATCAGTCCGGAAAACAAAGGCGCGAACGGCGAGCTTTTGGCCCGCGGATCGCTTTTGGTCGAAATTGACTTTGCGATCGATAGTCGAACCCCGGCGATGCTTTTGCGCTTTGAAGCGACGCAGGACTGGAGGCGCCGGTTCACCATATACCTGAACGCCGATTATTCGTTGTCTGTTGAAGCCCAGCAGGGTCGCGCTCGATCATATGTCCGCCTCACCGACACCCCGACCGCCCCGACCGGCAAGGCACGGCTTATACCAACGGCATCAATTTCTGACTCTGTGGGGATTCCCAAATCGGTTTTGATCTCAGGGGTATCGCATGAATAGCTGGCCCGTGTTTGCTACGTGCATCAACGTCTGATTCAATGTCACCAGAACACGCATCTGGAGGACTTGCTTTGGAAAAGACTACATCATTTCAATCTGTTATTTCGGCCATCCCTGACCCTCGCCAGCAGGCGAAGGTGCTTTACCCGCTTGATGAGATCCTGCTTTTAAGCCTGTGTGCGGTGGTCTCGGGCGGCGAGAGTGTCGTTGATATTGTCGAATATGGTGAAGAAAAGCTGAAGTTTCTGCGCAAATTGGCCCCTTTTGAGCACGGCATTCCCTCGCATGACACGCTTTCAACGGTGTTTCGGCTGCTTGATCCGGAGAAGTTCAGTACAGCCTTTGCGCAATGGGCTGCTGGCCTGGCGGGACGCGTTGAAGGCTCGATTGTGGCCGTCGATGGCAAGACGATGCGCGGGTCAAAGGCCGGTGGTGAAACACCTCTGCATTTGATCTCGGCCTACTGTGATGATCTGCGTCTGGTACTGGGTCAGCGGGCAAGTGCGCACAAAAAGAACGAGATCAAGGACATTCCATTGCTCTTGGATTTGCTCCACGTTGAGGGCGCGATCGTGACGCTGGACGCGATGGGGTGCCAACGCCAGATTGCCTGCAAAATCCGCGACAAGGGGGCCGACTACGTGCTGGCGCTCAAGGGAAATCAGAGCAGCCTTTTTGAGGATGTGAAACTGTGGTTTGAAGAGAGGGAGCATGAAAATACTGCGTCGTTACAGACTGTTGATGGCGATAAAGGTCGGATTGAGACCCGGACCTACACCCAGAGTGACACCATAGAATGGCTGCAAGAGCGCCATCCGGGTTGGGCGGGCCTGACCAGTATTGGTCGCGTTGTCTCGATCCGTGAAAGCAACGGGAAAACAACACAACAAACCCGATACTTCATCTCGTCTCTACCGAAAGATGCGCCGCGCTTTGCCCATGCGGTACGCTCCCATTGGGGGATTGAAAACCGCCTCCACTGGGTGCTCGACGTCACATTCCGCGATGATGACAGCCGTGTTCGTAAGGATCACGGCCCCAAGAATTTTGCCGTCATCAAACACATGGCAATGAATCTGCTCAACAAGGCAAAAGATAAAAAATCGCTCAGGGTCATGCGCAAAAAGGCCGGATGGAACAATCGGTTCTTACTGCAAATTCTCCGGACATAACCTTCATGCGATTCCCCTGGTTTTGATCTGATTCAAGGTTGGCAAAGGAGGATCGCCATGCCAGCCAGTGTTCCGCTTCGTCGCGACTTTGATGCCCGCCACCTTCGTAAACTCGCCAGCCGTTGCAAGGATGCCCGGCAGAGCCGCCGTCTGTTGTCTCTTGCGGCGGTCTACGATGGCATGAGCCGTGGAGAGGCCGCAAGGATCGGTGGGATGGATCGCCAAACCCTGCGGGACTGGGTTCACCGGTTCAACGAAGAGGGACCGGATGGCCTCACCAACCGCAAGGGCGCGGGCCGGACGCGCTACCTGAGCGATGTCCAGATGAAAGAACTTGGCGAGATTGTCGAGACCGGCCCCGATCCGGCGGTGGACGGGGTTGTCCGCTGGCGGCGGATCGACCTGAAGCGGGTGATCGAGGCGCGCTTTGGCGTCATCTATTCCGAGCGCGGGATATACAGACTGCTTGGCGAACTGGGCTTTGCCCATATCAGCGCCCGCCCGCAGCATCCCAGGCAGGATAAGCGGATCATCGAGGCGTTTAAAAAAACTTCACCGACACGCTCCAGGTGCATATAGCTGACCTGCCAGCGGGAACGCCGGTGGAGATCTGGTTCCAGGACGAAGCACGCCTTGGCCAGAAGAATGGCCTGACGCGCCTGTGGGCAAGAAAGGGCACGCGCCCCCGCCAGCCGGCCGATCAGCGCTATCGCAACGCCTATCTGTTCGGCGCCATCTGTCCGGCTCACGGCAAGGGGGCGGCGCTCATGCTGCCTTGGGCGGACGCGCAAGCCATGCAGATGCATCTCGACGAGATCAGCCGCCACGTCGCCCGAAAGGCCCATGCGGTTGTGCTGATGGATCGGGCCGGATGGCACACCACCGGCAAACTCAAAGTCCCGAAGAACCTCACCATCATCCTGCTGCCATCGCGCGCTCCGGAACTGAACCCGGTGGAAAATATCTGGCAGTACTTGCGCGCCAATTGGCTCTCCAACCGCGTGTTCGAAGACTACAATGCCATCGTCGATGCTGGATGCGAAGCTTGGAACAAGCTCATCGCACAGCCCGAAACCATCACATCAATCGGAATGCGAAAATGGGCCCGTATCGGTCAATGTTAAATGCCGCTGGTATTACATATTCCTGGAATGCGCCGCGCCGGATCGGGCTGTTTACGCTGGAAGATCTGCAAAACGGCGCGATTCATCAGGCGGTGTTTCAAGCGCCAATACCGCTGCCGCTGTTCGATGCGGCGGCGATCATGCAGGTCGGCGGCACGGTGCACGTAGACGATCGCATTTGCGCGCTGGCCCTGTCTGACCGGATCGAGCCGGTCGGCCGGCGCCGACCATTGCTGCAGGTGCTCTGGTGGAAACGCCTGCCGGACCTCGCCCGATTGAGAGCCTTCGATTGGGCGACATGATCGTTACTGCTGCTCGTGGTGCGCAACCTGTCAGATGGATTATCAAATCAGAGCTTCCAGCCCTTGGGTATTTGGCACCGGTTTGCCTGCGCGCGCCATATTTAGGACTGTCATGTGACATTACCGTCGCCCAAGATCAGCACGTCGTGATCTTACCACCCTTCAAAAAATCCAAACTTGCCATAATTTAGGGATTTTCTCATATCCTATGAAGCATCTGCGCAGGAACCGCAGGCCCTGTTTGAAGAGGGAGCAGAGTGAGCTTCGGGTTTTGCGAATCGCCTTTTTTCGCCGCTTTCGGCGACTATTTGTTCATCTGCTGCGCCCGTTGAAACCGCCCAGTACATGGCTATTGCCATGACAAGGATAAGCCTTTCCAGTCGGTCTGGCTTTTTGATTTGGCTTTGCGCGATGCCAAATCCACGGGTCTTGAAGTCCGAGAACATAGCTTCAATACCCCATCGCATTCCATAATCGAGAACCGTGTATTGTGAAGGCTTTGCATTCATAGCGATGATCCAGGGCTCAGGGTGACCATCGTCGTGCAATACTCCGATATTCGTAAACACACCTGATCCATAAAGTTCCGCGTTTATAAGCCCTTGCGGCATCAGCTCCCTGATTTCAATGCAAGACAGCTCGCCACCTTGGTGCTGCAAAGTCAGGTTGCCCTTCAGGCGAATACGATATCCCCAACCAGCGTCCTGACACCAATGGATTAACCTTTCTGTGCCATAAAATCGATCACCCGTTAACATGACATCAGCCCCTTCAGGCATCCAATCCTGAATGCTGTCCAGTAACTCTTTTTGGAGAGAAAACCCAATATTGCCTTTGTCTTGCGCACGCGCCAAGCCACAGGCAAGGCGCGATCACGCATGCGCACTGACAGCATCAAGACTTCATGTCCGTCATTGATATGGCTTTGATCCATCATCAAAACGATGGTCTCTCCGTTGGAGGCCAAACGGGTGAATACATCTCCAGCATAGGCCTGCATGATTTCCGCGCAATCAATGTGGGAATTGCTCAAAACACGGGAAACATACTGGTACCGATGATCTTTTGTGCCGATGTGACGCGGTAAAGCCGCCGATAATTCCATCAAATTCGCACTTCGCACATCAAGAACGATGCTCGAAAGCAGTGTAAGGCCTTCGCAGCGGGATTTATGAAACTTTGGAAGCCGCTCTATAAAATCAGCCTTGATAGCTTCGTTTACTCCCAAAAAAACCCAATGAAACAACCATACAACATCTCCAATTCTATAACAGGAGACTCCTTGAATCACAGCATGTGGACAGATGGCAAGCTTAATTCGCTAAATTGAAGGGTGGTAAGCGTCGTGATATCGGGCGTCGAAGCCGAATATAATTTTGGCGAGGATTCGGTTCTGATTGAAGCGCGGCAACTGACCGGGCTTCCGGCGGCGACGATTCAGGCTGGGCACACAACACAATCTTATTGAGACCTCAGCATAACTTGAGGATTCCCAAAGGCAAGAATATTTGTTAGGTTCGGTTATGCAAAAACCATTCATCACCCAACCCGAACTTTTCGTTTCCAGCACTGAGCTTGATCATCCCGCCCTTCATGCACTTGACGCCACAGAAGCGGTTCTGGATTGGTCGAAGGTCGAACCAATTTTGTCGTCGATTTATGCCTCAAAAACAGGCCGTCCAAGCTATCCACTTTTGACCTTGTTTCGCGGTTTGCTGTTGGGGGTGTGGTATCGATTATCGGATGTTGAGCTGTCGCAATGCCTTTATCGTGATCTGCTGTTTCGTAAATTTTGCCACCTTGAACTGGGCGGCGATGTCCCGGAGGCGTCAACGCTGGGGCGGTTCCGCAATCAACTGGTTGAACATGATCTGTGGGAGCGTCTCTTGGGGGGGATCAACCGCCAGCTTGAGGTCAAGAACATTATTCTGACGGAAGGGCGTATCAACATCATTGATGCCACCCCCGTTGAGGCTGCACAATCTGGCTCGGGCAAAGGTAAAGATGGTCAGCCAAAGCGCGATAAGGACGCGGGCTGGCATGTCAGGAAAGACAGCCGTGGCAATCTAAAATCCACCTATGGATACTCGGTTCATACGGGTGTGGATGCGGACGGCTTCATTCAACGCCAGACAGTCACTGCGGGTAATGTGCATGACAGCGTCGAACGCGATACGCTTTTATTGGGCGATGAGAGTGCCCTTTACGCGGATGCGGCTTACAGTTCCCGGGAGACGCGTGACAAACTGAAACGTTTTGGCATTGCAGATCAGGTGCAACGCAAAGGTTACCGTAACAAACCTCTGTCGGATGATGACCGTAATCGCAATGATGAGATTGCTGTTATTCGTGCTGGTGGCGAGCGGCCCTTTGCCACTTACAAAAGCCGTTATGGCTTAGCCCGAACACGATTTATGGGGTTGGCCAGGAATATGACTGCCTACGGTATTGCAGCCATCGCTCATAACGTTCGCAAAGGGGCCAAATTCTTGACACTCTACGGATTGCCCGACCAGAGTTGCGCTGGATAAGTGCGGCCAAAACCTGGAAATGGGACATAAAACTACGTCAAATTGACCATATCCAACCCTCAAAGTCGCAAATATCCGATTTTACTGGAAATCCATCCCGAACTCCGTAATATCAAGCTGGAAAAGAGGCCTTATGCTGAGGTCTCTTATTATCAAATTCTTCTGGATAACCATGAATACATTCGCCTGTCAGGCGCTTGGTGCGAAAGCCTGTTTGTTGGGCGATTGGCGCATTCACCCGAGGTTTTGGCGACCACCGGACTGGCGCCGATGTCACCCTCTGCGGTTCCCATACACCAGGAATTTGCGCGGCCAGTGCTGCGGGATTACGAGTCGCGAACGTTGCTTGCCGCCCTGACAGCTTAGGTTGCCAGCACTTTCGAAATTGCGGCAACCCAAGCTCTTGCAGCCCATCGGCACCGATCGGGTGATCCCGGCCTTGGGGTCGGTCAGGGTTCCGTCCAGATTGAAAAAGACGTTCACAGCTATTTGTATTCGAAAAACGGCGTCATCTGAGCGACAATCACTGCGTTTTCGTCCAATGCGCGGGCCATCAATGCGCGTTCATCCTCGCCAATATCATGCCCCTCGGCCAGGCGTTCGTCCAGTGTGCCGTAACCCGAGACATCTAGCGGCGCCAAATCGGCCTGCTTCAGAATTGCCACAGTTTCGCGAACCGCTTCAGGTTCATCAACGCCGCAAGCGTAGCACATGAGCGCGGCGCCAGTTGCGCCTTTTGGCAGATCGTCGCCGTCTTTGCGGCCTACTTCGACCAGCAAGGTATAGACTTTCTGCCGGTTATTTTGTGCGGTTTTTTTCGATTTACCAGCCACGTCAGTCGCGCAAAAGTTCATTGATTGCAGTCTTGGAACGCGTGCGTTCATCAACGCGTTTCACGATCACCGCACAATATAAGCTGATCCCGTTCCTGGACGGCATCGAGCCAGCGACGACCACTGAATAGGGCGGCACTTCGCCGTACATCACCTCGCCGGTCTCGCGGTCAACGATCTTGGTCGACTGGCCGATAAAGACCCCCATGCCAAGAACCGAGCCTTCGCGCACGATACAGCCTTCGACGACTTCGGATCGCGCCCCGATGAAACAGTTATCCTCGATGATCGTCGGCCCGGCCTGCATCGGTTCCAGCACGCCGCCTATTCCGACACCGCCCGACAAATGCACATTCTTGCCGATCTGCGCGCACGACCCGACGGTCGCCCAGGTGTCAACCATCGTGCCTTCGTCCACATAGGCACCGACGTTTACAAAACACGGCATCAGCACCACACCAGGCGCAACAAATGCCGACTTGCGCACCACGCAGTGAGGCACCGCGCGAAAGCCGGCGGCTTTCCACTGATTGTCGCCCCAGCCCTTGAATTTACTGTCTACCTTGTCCCACCAGCCACCGTTCTGCGGGCCACCGTCCTGCTTTTCCATTTCATTGATCCGGAATCCCAAGAGCACGGCTTTTTTGGCCCACTGGTTTACCTGCCAGGACCCATCCGCCTGCTTCTCTGCGACCCGAAGAACGCCGGAATCCAACCCATTCAGCGTGTCTTCAATTGCGTCGCGAGCTTCGCCGGTTGTGTCAGATGTGATCGTTTCACGCGCGTCCCATGCTGCCTCGATCGCGGCTTCAAGCTGTGCGTTGGACATTGCGGTCTCCAGATTGTCATGTAGCCTGTGATGGTGGCAGGCTATAGTCACAACCAAACGGACGCGCAATCGAGGAGCAGGCATTGGACGACGATTTCCGTACGCACGCATTTCGCGACTCCCACCAAGACCGCGAGGCCAGTCATCAAACGCCCGATACCAAGCAGACCCGGGCACCGGCATACCGGCTTGCCTTTGATGACGCGGATTTCATGTGCCGGGACGAATTGCGCCCGGTTCGCTGGCAGCTAGAATTGCAGAAGCCAGAAATGTTGATGGCCGAATACGGCATTGAATCGACCGTTGTGCTGTTTGGTGGTGCCCGCATTCCCGAACCTGACAAAAAGAACGCCGCCCGCACCAAGACACTTGCCGAGCTTTCAAAATATTATGCCGAGGCGCGGGAATTTGCGCGGCTGATGACTCTGCGGGCCAAGAAAAACGCCTACCGGGACAATGTCATCGTAACCGGTGGCGGACCCGGTGTGATGGAAGCAGGCAACCGCGGCGCCGTGGAAGCCGGTGGCGTGTCCATTGGGTTGAATATCGTGCTCCCGCATGAACAGGCGCCGAACGAATTTGTGACGCCCGATTTGTGCTTCAACTTCCACTATTTCGCCATCCGCAAGATGCATTTTCTGATGCGGGCCAAGGCGGTTGCGGTTTTTCCCGGCGGCTTTGGAACTTTTGATGAGCTGTTTGAGAGCCTGACACTTATTCAAACAGGCCGCATGAAACGCGTGCCCATTCTGCTTTTCGGTGAAGAATTTTGGCGCAGCGTGGTGCATTGGGAAGCATTGTCAGACGCCGGAACAATTTCGCCTGAGGATCTGGAATTATTCCGGTTTGTTGAAACGGCCGAACAGGCTGTGATTGTTATGGATTCCTGGGAGGGCGTCGGCGAAAAGCGCGGCATCATTCCCGGCCGCTAAGCGTGCTGCGCAGACATCACTTGATTGTAAATGCTCGTGTGGTTATCGCGTGGAAATGGTGCCCGGAATTTTCGCAGCAGATGTGAATAACTGTAGCCAAGTTCCAAGGTCTTGCACAATTGATTGCCCATCGCGTGGTCTGTCAACACAAGCCCGCCACCGGGGTGCCTTAAACCATAACCTTTTTCACTAAGGCGATATTGCAGTGTTTGCCAATTTTCGCTGCTTGCGAATTCATCCATCACACGTTTCTGCAATTTCGCGACGAGCCGCTCGTCCGCTTTTGTAGGCATCCTTGTTTTGGCCCGGCGTCGAATTTCCCGGTCAATGGCAACGCGAATGATCCGGCCCACTGACACCTCTTGCTCCGCCGCCAGTGCGGCAAGCGCGCTGTGCGTGGGCAAAGGAAGTTTCATCGTCATGGTTCCCATGGCACGAAACTTGCCACCATAATTGTTACCAGAACGTTAAAGACCGATCCCGGCTTGGATTTCCTTGCGGGATCTCCTGGCCCGCACAGATGCCGACTTAAGCTGACCGCAAGCGGCCATGATATCTTCGCCGCGCGGTTTGCGAACCGGTGACGCGTAGCCTGCTTTGTATATGATGTCGGCAAAGGCTTTGATCCGATCCTGATCCGATCGTTGGTAGGGTGCACCTGGCCATTCGTTGAACGGAATCAGATTGATTTTGGCCGGAATACCGCGGATCAAATGCACCAGGCGACGCGCATCGTCGTCACTATCGTTGACGCCTTTCAACATGACGTATTCAAAGGTGATCCGCTCTGAGTTGGACAATTTGGGATAGGTGCGCAGCGCACCCAGCAACACCGCAATCGGCCACTTTTTGTTGATCGGCACCAGTGTGTCGCGCACCGCGTCGGTGGTGGCATGGAAAGACACCGCTAACAGGCAGCCGATCTCCTGTGCGGTCTTGGCAATCTCTGGCACCACACCAGAGGTCGACAAGGTAATTCGACGGCGCGAGAGCGATATACCCTCACCGTCCATTGCAATTTTCATCGCGTCCCGCACCGCATGAAAATTGTATAACGGTTCACCCATGCCCATCAAAACCACATTTGACAGCAAACGTGCCTCGATCCTGCGCCCGCCCCCCGGGTCTGGCCATTCACCCAGATCATCGCGTGCAAGCATGATTTGCCCGACAATTTCCGCTGCGGTCAGATTGCGCACCAGTTTTTGCGTGCCGGTGTGGCAGAATGGGCAATTCAGAGTGCACCCAACTTGCGCGGAAATGCATAATGTGCCGCGATTTTCTTCCGGGATATAGACCGTTTCCACTTCGTGCCCGCCGGCGATCCGCACCAGATACTTGCGGGTCCCGTCCACCGAGACCTGACGCGTCACAACTTCCGGCACTTCGATCACGAACCGATCAGCAAGCTCGGCCCGATAGGATTTCGCTAGATTTGTCATTGCCTGAAAGTCGCGCACACCCTTGTGGTAGATCCATTGCCAGATCTGCCCAACCCGCATCCGAGCCTGCCTTTCAGGTGTTCCGGCAAGGATCAAAGTTTCGCGCAGTTGCTGCCGCGTCTGGCCAACAATGTTCACCGGTCCGTCGGGCAAGATCCGCCGGATCGTATGAACGTCTTGTGTGATGGGCGCTGGCGCCGACATAAGAACAGTCCTGAACGGTTTAGTTGCGCTCATATAGGATTAGGGGATGCCGATAAACACCCCCGACTGCCAACAACTACAGATAATTTAGTGGTGACTGACGCCGAACTCGTCGTATCAGCCGCTACAGCGACTTTCGGCTTCGGCCTGTGCGGCGGTAAATCCAAGCAGGGAAAACGTGTCTTTGGTTGTGGTACCGCGTGCTGACCTTGCCGTCAGAACCGCTTCGGCCCCGCGCTTCATGGCAGTAAGTATCTTGGCATCATCCGCTTCGGTTGGCGACCAGGCCATTTCCTTGTGCGTTGTCGCGTCGGTGAACAGCTGAAACGTCTGGCTGCCGATCTCCAGCGCCACTTGCGATCCGGGCGCGAAAGGATAACCGCCGGTGAAAGAGACTTGGCCCTTGGCATTCTGGCTTGGGATGTAAGATACAAACAGCAATATATTGCCACGCCGCACAGCCACCACCCGGCCGTCTTTTGTGTTTACAGTTTCCTTGGGGCTGGACACGCTCCAGCAGGACGTCGGATCGCTTTCAACGAACACGCTCCAGTCAGTCTTGGCAGCCACACGATTGGTGGACTGATCCTGCGCAACTGCAGACGATGCAACCAGCGCAAGCGATACGCCAACCAAACCGCGCAATAAGTGTGATGTCATCTGTTTCACAGCCTCCAGCTGTTTTCGCCTCACTTCGGTATCCAGGTCCGGCTTTTTTCGAACCTTTATTCGGGTTTGGCCCGTTTGCAACTCGATGAGCCTAGTTTAACGTCAAAGTTCCTGTCTTTGAAAGACCCGTTGGCGATAATTGTCGGTAACACGCGATATGTCCAGTTTATGTACCAGATGATCTGTCCGGTTTTAGAACGCCTCCAAGCCATGGAGGGAGGCGATGCGTCGGACGGAGCAGGTACAGGGACTGAGATTGATGAAGTTCGAGGAGGTTTACGGGTGCACCCATCGGGGTGGCTTGAGCCAGGCGGAGGCGGCGGAGGTTCTGGGTGTCTCGGAGCGCACCTTCCGGCGCTGGCGCGACCGCTACGAGGCGGAGGGAGCCGACGGTCTCTACGACCGCCGCCTGGGCCGCCTCTCGGCGCGGCGCGCGCCGGTGGACGAGGTGGCGCGGGTGCTGGAGTTGTTCGACACCCGCTACTGGGACTTCACGGCCAAGCACTTCCACGAGAAGCTGGTGGCCGATCACGGCTTCAAGCGCAGCTACAACTGGCTGCGGCTGAGCTTGCAAGCCCATGGGCGCAGGCGCGCGGCGCCCAGGCGTGGGGCGCACCGGCGCAAGCGGCCGCGCCGTGCCTTGCCCGGCATGATGTTGCACCAGGACGGCTCGAGCCACGAGTGGGTCCCCGGTCGATGGTGGGACCTGATCGTCACCATGGACGATGCGACCAGCGATATCTACTCGGCCTTCTTCGTCGCCGAAGAGGGCACCATGTCGAGCTTCCAGGGGGTGTCCGAGGCGATCCGGGCCAAGGGCCTGTTCTGCTCGCTCTACGCCGACCGCGCCAGCCACTACTGGAACACGCCCGAGGCCGGCGGCAAGGTGGACAAGGACACCCCGACCCAGGTCGGCCGCGCCCTGGCGCAGCTCGGCATCGAGCTGATCCCGGCCTACTCGCCCGAGGCAAGGGGGCGCTCGGAGCGCATGTTCGGCACCTTGCAGAAGCGCCTGCCCCAGGAACTCAGGCTCGCCGGCATCACCGACATGGTCGAGGCCAACCGCTTCCTCAAGGAGGTCTTCCTGCCACAACACAACGCCCGCTTCGCGACCCCGGCCGAGGACCGGGGCACCGCCTTCGTCCCCTTCACCGGCGCGCTCGACGACATCCTGTGCATCCACGAGGAACGCACCGTCTCAAACGACAACACGGTGCGCTACAAGCGCCTGGCACTTCAGATCCCCGCCGGCCGCCACCGACGCCATTACGTCAAGGCCAGGGTCCGCGTCCACGAATACCCCGACGGCACAATGGCCGTCTTCCATGGACCGCGATGTCTGGCGCGATACCACGCCGATGGCCAACCGATCGACAGCCAAACCCGCGAGGCCGCGTGACCCGCTTCGACGCGACCGACCGGCGCCCTGTGGACAAGTGGACAGCCGCTCCGCGACCGACCACTTCCCCACAGGGCCAGAAACCGCAACAGAAGCGGTCAACTCATACCAACGGCCCCCAGATTTGACTCAAGGGGATTCCCACGAGCGGCGTGATCTGATTCAGTGGCATCAAGGCAAGGGAGGCTTTGATGGCAGTAAGGATTACGCGCAAAGACAAGTCCGCAGGCGAGCTTCGCCAGGAAGCGGCGCGGTGCCGGGATGGGAAAGCGGCGCGACGGATGTTGGCGATTGCCCTGGTTCTGGATGAGGTTGACCGCAAGACGGCGGCAGAAAACTGCGGCATGGATCGGCAGACGCTGCGGGATTGGGCCCACCGTTACAATGCGGAGGGCGTGTCGGGCCTGTTCAACCGTCGCCCGCCGGATCCACCCTGTCTGCTGAGCGCGGCACAGAAGGAGGAGTTGGCGGAAATGGTTCGGGCGGGTCCCGACCCCGAAACCGATGGGGTTGTGCGCTGGCGGCGCATTGATCTGAAACGCAAGATCGAAGAGCGCTTCGGCGTCACCATGCATGAGCGAACTGTTGGCAAACAATTGGCAAGCCTGGGCTTTCGGCGTCTGTCGGTGCGCCCGCAGCATCCGAAATCCGACCCGGATGCACAGGAGGCTTTTAAAAAAACTTCGCCGCAGAGGTAGAAGCAGCCTTGCCGGAAACAGCCCGCAGCAAGCCCCTGGAGATATGGTTTCAGGATGAAACGCGGGTTGGCCAGCAGGGCACGCTCACCCGTATCTGGGCCGAGCGTGGAACACGCCCCCGTGCCCCGCGCGACACCCGCTATATCTGAAGCTACATTTTCGGCGCCGTCTGCCCGGAACGGGCTGAAGCGGCCGCTCTGATCATGCCACATGCCGACACACAGGCCATGAGCGCGCATCTCGCCGAGATCGCTAAAACCGTCGCATCGGGCGCACATGCCCTGCTCATTCTGGATGGCGCTGGCTGGCACGGTTCGGCAGAGCTGGAGGTACCCGACAACATCACCCTGCTCAAACTCCCGCCCTATTCCCCTGAACTCAACCCGATGGAAAATGTGTGGGCTTATCTGCGTGCCAACACGCTCGCCATATCCGTCTTCGACAATTATGAGCAGATCGTCGACAGGTGTTGCGAAGCATGGAACTTCTTTGCAAACGACAAAACCGCAATCACGTCAATCACTACCAGACAATGGGCCAAAACGGTCAACGACTAGGGCCGTTGGTATCATATGGTACATAAACCGGTCAACTCAGAATGTTCTCGACAGACCCGTTGGCGATAATTCGCGCAGACGAGAGGAGAGCATAGCCCGTGGCTAAACCTATTCCGATGGCCGAAGTCTGGCGCGGCGATATTCTGGAAAGTTTGCATTGCGGTCACGCTGTGGTTTGCGATGCTTCAGGACAGATCGTGCAGGCCTGGGGCGATCCGGACGCCGTGATACTGCCGCGCTCCTCGGGCAAAATGATCCAGGCGCTGCCGCTGATCGAAAGCGGCGCTGCTGATGCGTTTGGATTGAAACAAACCCACTTGGCGCTTGCCTGTGCTTCGCATCAGGCCGCGGCGATCCATACCGACATAGTGAGACGCTGGTTATCGGATCTGGATTTAAGCGACAGCGATTTACTTTGTGGCCCGCAGGTACCAAGAGACACCGGTGCCGAATACATCATGATCCGGGCAAACGACACCCCCTGCACGTATCACAACAATTGCTCGGGTAAACATTCCGGATTTCTAACTGTCACAAAACACCTGCAGGCCGGTCTCGACTATGTTGATCTGGCGCATCCGGTGCAATTGGCTGTGCGCGAGGCATTCGAAGAAGTGACAGGGCTGCAAAGCCGAGGGCTTGGAATTGACGGATGTTCAGCCCCGAATTTCGCGACAACCGTGCATGGGCTTGCCGTGCCGTGGCGTTCTTTGCTGGAGCTCGCGATGATTGTGCGGTGCGAAAACAGGCGGCAGCCCGGCTGGTCCGGGCGATGCTCGCATTTCCAGAACTGGTCGCCGGCGAGGGCAGTGCCTGCACCGAACTGATGCGTGCAATGGGCGGACGGGTGGCGATAAAAAACGGCGCCGAAGGCGTGTATGTTGCGATCCTGCCTGAGCGGGGACTTGGCGTTGCGCTCAAGATTCGGGATGGTGCGCTGCGCGCGTCAGAATGTGCCATGGCCGCGATTCTGGTTCGCCTTGGCGTTTTGGACGCGAACCATCAAGCAGTCAGCCGGTGGATGACGGTCAAACAGTGGAATTTAGTTGGATTAGAGACTGGTATTCTGCGGCCCGCAGTTGGCTTTCCGGGCTAGATAGCGAACCCATCTTTTCCATAACCTTGCAGAAAAAGCAGCGCGGTCAGATCACCGTGGTTGACGCGAATTTTGCACGCTGCCGCAACCGAGGGTTTGGCATGAAGCGCCACACCAGTGCCGGCCAGGTGCAACATGCCCAAATCGTTGGCGCCGTCGCCGACGGCCATGATTTGATCGTGCGTCAGGTTCAATTGCTTGGAAATATCCTTTAATGCCGACATCTTGGCGTCACGGCCCAGAATCGGGTCTGCAACTTGCCCAGTCAATATCCCATCTTTCACAAGCAGAGTGTTGGCGCGATTTTCATCAAATCCCAGATCGGCCGCCACTTTGGCAGCAAAATCCGTGAAACCGCCTGATATGAGCGCGCAGTAGCTGCCACTGGCCTTCATGGTCGCCACCAACGTCCGACCGCCCGGTGCCAAAGTAATTCGGTTGGCCACAACGCCTTCTATGACTGCGGAGCTTAGACCTTTCAGCAGACCCACACGCTCCCTCACGGCATCTTCAAAATCCAGCTCTCCATTCATGGCGCGGGCGGTAATTTCGGCCACGCGCGGTCCGACGCCAGCCGCGTCAGCCAACTCGTCGATGCATTCTTGCTGGATCATGGTCGAATCCATATCCGCCAACAGCATCTTTTTCTTGCGGCCCTTTGCCGGCTGACGCACCAAATCTATGGCCAAGTTTTGCAACCGTGCCCAACTGTCCCAAAAATTATCGGGGGTATCAGCAACATGAAATTCCGCCGCCTCGCCCGCTGCCAGCCAATTGATTTCGCCTCCGCCCCAGGCATCGCGCAATTTGCCGATTATTTCAGGCTCTAACACTGGTTTTATGGGGTTGGTCAGCAGTGTTACGACATTCATCGACAATCGCCCGATCATGAGTGACTGCGTCGATCTGGACGCCTCACGCCGCGCTATAGCGACGTTTTGGCCCTTGTGAAAGGCCGTCGGGCCGCGTATTGCCGCCCGTGGGACACCCCTCCCCAACGAGGGGCGATTATCTGTAAGGATAGCACTTATGAGTACCAATACCCCGGCCGCGCGGCCGGCCAGTCCGCGTTTTTCGTCCGGACCGTGTGCAAAACCCCCCTCGTTCACCTTGAATTCGCTTTCCGACGCCGCATTGGGCCGGTCGCATCGCAGCGCGATCGGCAAGGAGAAACTTAAGGAAGCAATTGAGACGACGCGGGCAATTCTAAGAATTCCAGCCAACTACCGGATCGCAATTGTACCTGCTTCCGACACCGGTGCTATGGAAATGGCAATGTGGTCGATGCTCGGGCAGCGCCCGGTCGAGATGCTGGCTTGGGAGAGTTTTGGCGCTGGTTGGGTCACCGATGTTGTCGAGCAGTTAAGACTGGATGCAACGGTTCGAATTGCCAGTTATGGGCAGATCGTGGATCTGGCCGAGGTCGATTTTGACAACGATGTTGTGTTTACCTGGAACGGCACCACCAGCGGTGTGCGTATTCCGAATGGCGACGCAATTCCCCTTGATCGTCAAGGCCTTACAATATGTGACGCGACCAGCGCTGCGTTCGCAATGGACCTGCCCTGGGACAAGCTGGATGTGACAACTTTCAGCTGGCAGAAGGTTCTGGGCGGCGAGGCGGCGCATGGGATGCTGATCCTGAGCCCGCGGGCGGTCGAGCGGTTGGAAAGCTATGCGCCTGAATGGCCGCTGCCTAAGATATTTCGGCTGGCCAAAGGCGGCAAGCTGATCGACGGGATTTTCGAAGGAGCAACGATAAACACGCCCTCGATGCTTGCCGTCGAGGACTATTTACAGGCCCTGAAATGGGCGCGCTCGGTTGGCGGATTACGCGGCATGATTGCCCGTACAGACGCAAATTCGCTTGTGTTAGAGACGTTTTGTGCGGCGCACGACTGGATCGAATTTCTGGCCGAGGACCCGGCAACACGCTCGACTACATCTGTCTGCCTGAAGTTCACCGACACCCGCATTTTGGATGGCGCTGCATTTGCCAAAGCGATTGCCATGCGGCTGGAGGCCGAAGGCGTGGCGTTTGACATTGGCGCCTATCGCGACGCCCCGCCGGGGTTGCGGATCTGGTGTGGTGCGACGGTGGAAACATCCGATCTGGAAGCGCTGATGCCCTGGCTGGAGTGGGCGTTCCAGATCGAGCTTGAAAAGCAGTCGCAGGCCGCCTGACGATCAGTTCTTGCAAGTCTTTAAACATTTTGCACCCCAGACTTTAAAGTCTTTAAACATCCGGAGAGCCGAAAATGGCACCCAAAGTACTTGTCTCTGACAATCTATCTGAAACCGCCGTGCAGATCTTTCGCGATCGCGGCATCGATGTCACGTTTGAACCAAGCATTGGCAAGGACAAGGCCAAGCTGCTGGAGGTGATCGGCAGCTATGACGGGCTGGCGATCCGGTCGGTCACGAAAGTGACCGAAAAATTTCTGACCGCGGCGACAAATCTGAAGGTCGTGGGGCGCGCCGGAGTCGGGGTGGACAATGTCGATATTCCGGCGGCCTCAAAAAAAGGTGTGATTGTGATGAACACGCCGTTCGGTAATTCGATCACCACGGCTGAGCACGCGATTGCGATGATGATGGCGGTGGCGCGGCAGATACCGGCGGCCAATGCCTCAACTCATGCCGGTAAATGGGAGAAATCCAAATTCATGGGGGTCGAACTGACCGCGAAAACGCTTGGCGTGATTGGCGTGGGCAACATCGGGTCTATTGTTTGTGAGCGCGCTTTGGGTCTGAAGATGAAAGTGATCGCTTATGATCCGTTTCTGAGCGAGGAACGCGCGGGCAAGATCGGGGCGACCAAGGTCGAGTTTGAAGAATTGCTCCATCGCGCCGATTTCATCACGTTTCATGTGCCGCTGACCGACAAAACCCGCAACATCCTGTCGCGCGCAGCAATTGCCAAGCTGAAGCCGGGGGTGCGGATTGTGAACTGTGCACGCGGTGGACTGGTGGACGAAGAGGCGTTGGCCGAGGCCTTGCAATTGGGCCAAGTGGCGGGCGCGGCGTTTGACGTTTTTGCAGTGGAACCGGCGACCGAAAGCCCGCTGTTCAATCTTGCCAACGTGGTTGTCACGCCGCATCTGGGTGCCGCGACAACCGAGGCGCAGGAGAACGTGGCGCTTCAGGTGGCGGAGCAGATGTCGGACTATTTGCTGAGCGGAGCCGTGTCTAACGCTCTGAACATGCCCTCTGTTACTGCGGAAGAGGCCGCTGTCATGGGGCCGTGGCTGAAGCTGGCCGGGCATTTGGGGGCATTTGTCGGGCAGCTGACGGACGAGCCGATCAAGGCGATCAACATTCTTTATGATGGTGCGGTTGGCGAGATGAATACTGCCGCAATGAATGCCGCCGCCGTTGCCGGGATCATGAAAGCGACCAATCCCGATATGAACATGGTGTCGGCACCGATTATCGCCAAAGAGCGGGGGGTGAATATCTCGACCACCACGCAAGGCAAGACCGGCGTGTTTGACGCCTATATCAAATTGACGGTTGTGACGTCTAGGCGGGAAAGGTCGATCGGCGGCACGGTGTTTTCGGACGGCAAACCACGGTTCATTCAGATCAAGGGCATCAATATCGACGCCGAGATCGGCCAGCACATGCTGTACACCACCAACCAGGATGTGCCGGGGATTATCGGAGCTCTTGGCCAGACGCTTGGCGAAGCCGGCGTAAACATCGCCAATTTTACCCTGGGGCGCGCGGATCGGGGCGGCAGTGCTATTGCGCTTTTGTATGTCGATGACGTGATCCCGGAACCGGTTCTGGACAGATTGCGGGCGACCGGGCTGTTTGGGCAGGTCAGGCCGTTGGAATTCGAGGTCGCTTGATGGCGGCGGCCAAGCGCATCTACGCGGTCGGCGATATTCACGGGCATCTGGACAGATTGCGCGAGGTTCATGAGTGGATCGAGCAGGATCGCGGTCAGCACGGCGGTGACGATGTGGTTGTGTTTGTCGGTGATCTGGTGGATCGCGGGCCGGACAGTGCCGGTGTGATCAGTTGGCTGATCGACGGATTGGCGGCAGGTCAGCCTTGGGTGATTTTGAAAGGCAACCATGATCGGATGATGTCATGGTATCTGGAGAGCCCCGCCCGGCAGGATCACCGGCTGCGCAACGACTACACCTGGCTGCATCCGCGGCTGGGCGGGCTGACGACACTGGCGTCTTATGGCGTCGACAATCCTGATCTAAGTGAACCCGAACGACATGCTGCGGCTTTGGCTGCGGTGTCTGTGGATCATCGGGCGTTATTGGCCGGGTTAGAGACTATTTACTGTACCGATTACGTTGTTCTTGTCCATGCCGGCATTCGGCCGGGATTGCCGCTGGAAGTTCAGATCGAAGACGATTTGATCTGGATACGCGAGCCGTTTCTGAGTGCAACGCGCAGCCACGGGCCGCTGATCATTCACGGCCATTCGCCGGTGCCAGCGGTCACGCACTATGGTAACCGGATAAATATTGATACCGGGGTTGCGTTTGGCGGGCCGCTGAGCGTGGTTGTTATCGAGCGCCGTCAGGTCTGGACCCTGACCGGTGCCGGGCGGACGCCGTTATTGCCGGTGAGATAAGCGCATTTCGAGAGATTGCTGGACCACCACATCAGTCATGCGGGTGCCATTTCAGGAGCACCGAAACGGCAGCGCCCACCGTGCGGGTCGGACGCTGACCGGCCCACTGCGCCGGGGCTGAGTCGGATTACTTGGTTCCCGGCGTTCCGTCGAATTTCTTTTCCAGCGAGGTCCAGCAGTTGATGTAGTCGTCCTGCAGCGGGGCATCGTTGGCGGCGAAACTTGTGAGGTGTTGGGGAAAGCGGGTTTCGATCATGAATGACATGGTGTTGTCGAGCTTGTCGGGCCCCAAGTTCGCATTGGAAGCGCCGTCGAATGCGGTCTTATCGGGGCCGTGGGGCAGCATCATGTTGTGCAGGCTCAGGCCACCGGGGATGAAGCCCTTGGGCTTGGCGTCATACTGGCCGTAGATGTTGCCCATCAGTTCGGACATGATGTTCTTGTGATACCAGGGCGGGCGAAAGGTATTTTCGGCGACCTGCCAGCGTTCGCGGAACAGCACGAAGTCAATATTGGCGGTGCCTTCGATGCCCGAGGGCGCGGTGAGCACGGTGAAGATCGAGGGATCCGGGTGGTCAAACAGGATCGCGCCGACCGGGCAGTAGGTTCGCAGGTCGTATTTCACTGGCGCGTAGTTGCCGTGCCAGGCAACCACGTCGAGCGGCGAGTGGCCGATATTCGTGCGGTGAAACTGGCCGCACCATTTGACGGTGACGGTCGAGGGCGTCTCGCGATCCTCAAAAGCCGCCACCGGGGTTTTGAAGTCGCGGCGGTTGGCCAGGCAGTTGGCGCCGATCGGGCCGCGCACCGGTAGGGCGAATTTCTGACCGTAGTTCTCGCAGACAAATCCGCGCGCGGGACCTTCGCTCAGCGCGACCCGGAACACCAGGCCACGCGGGATGATGGCGATTTCCTTGGGTTCCAGATCAATCGTGCCAAGTTCGGTGTGAAACCTCAGGCGGCCCTCTTGCGGGATGATCAGAAGTTCGGAATCGGCGGAGTAGAAATAGTCATCTTCCATCGATGATGTGACCAGATAGATATGCGTGGCCATGCCGACCTGAGTGTTCACATCGCCTGCCGTCGTCATGGTGCGCATTCCGGTCAGAAATGTGAGCGGGTCGTCGGAATGGGGCAGCGGATCCCATCGGTATTGGCCTAATGAGGCAACGTCAGGGTCGATATTCGGCGCTGACTTCCAGTGCGGAATGTTAAGTTTTTCAAACCGGTGGGTATGCTTGACGGACGGGCGGATGCGGTAACACCAAGTGCGTTCGTTTTGATGGCTGGGCGCGGTGAAGGCGGTGCCGGAAAGCTGCTCGCCATAGAGTCCGTAGGCACATTTTTGCGGTGAATTCATGCCTTGCGGCAGCGCGTCTGGCAGGGCTTCGGTTTCGAAATCATTGCCAAATCCTGGCATGTAGCCGGCAAGTGTGCCGGTAACTGACGTTGCCTGGGTCATATCTCGGGCTGTGGGTTGCCTGTTCATCTGAAACTCCTGAGTGCAGGTTGAGCGTCTGTTGCGCTCGGAATTCGGGATCGCGGGTGATTATCGTTGCATTTGCAACGAAGTCAAGGGCAAGCGTGAGCAACGCTGTTGCAAGCCTTGAACAATCGCGGCATCCGTGGCTTTGTTGCATTTGCATTGACCCAGTGGGGGTGAGCTTGGCTGACTTTGTTCTGAATGACTTCCTGCCCTACCAGCTATCGGTTCTGTCGGCGCGGATCAGCAAGGAATTCTCGGCGCATTACCGTGAACGGTTCGGCATTTCGGTTTCCGAATGGCGCATCGTGGCGCATTTGAGCCAGACAGAAGGTCCGGTCAGCGTGCGCGAAATTTTTGACCGGGTGAATATGGATAAGTCTAAGGTCAGCCGCGCGGCATCGCGACTGGAAAAACGCGGCTATGTGCTGAAGACCAAGAGCCGTTCAGATCACCGGTTGGTGGAGCTGTCGCTAAGTGCGACGGGGCGCGATTTGATCAGAGAGATGACGCCGATTGCGCTGCAGTTTGAGCGGGTGTTTCTGGCCAGGCTTGGGCGGGACATTATTGCGTTTCGGGCTGCGTTAGAGACATTATTGGACGGAAATGGGCGCGAGAATTGACGTCCGAAAGAAAGGCAGGACTATGACCGATGTTGTAATTCTGGGCGGCGCGCGCACCGCGATTGGCACATTTGGCGGCGCTCTTGCCGGGACGCCGCCATGCAAATTGGCGGCGATCGTTGCCGGGGCGGTGATGCAGCGCTCTGGTGTCGCGCCTGCTCAGATCGGTCATGTGGTCTTTGGCCATGTCATCAATACCGAGCCCAAGGACATGTATCTCAGCCGGATTGCCGCGATTTAGGCTGGCATTCCTGATTCTGTGCCAGCGATGAATGTCAATCGGCTGTGCGGATCTGGGGCGCAGGCGATTGTGTCTGTGGTTCAGGCTTTGACAATGGGCGATGCGGAATTTGGCCTGGCTGGCGGTGCGGAAAACATGAGCCGTTCGCCCTATATTCTTCCCGCAGCCAGATGGGGCCAGAAAATGGGCGATGTTGAAGCCTTGGACATGATGCTGGGCGCGCTGAACTGCCCGTTTGGCACCGGCCACATGGGGGTGACGGCGGAAAATGTTGCCGCTGAACATGACATCGGCCGCGACGCGCAGGATGCGTTTGCGCTGGCAAGCCAGACCCGGGCTGCAAAGGCAATCGCCGAGGCTCGGTTCACGGATCAGATCGTTTCGGTCGAGATAAAATCGCGGCGCGACGGTGCTTTTTGACACCGACGAGCACCCGAAGGCGACAACGCTAGAGGCGCTTGCGGGTCTGCGTGCAATGTTAATGAAGGACGGCACAGTGACGGCCGACAACGCCAGTGGCATAAATGATGGGGCTGGTGCGCTGGTTCTGGCGCGCAGCGATGCGGCTGAGAGTGCCGGGCTGCCGCCGCGGGCGCGGATATTGGGCTATGACCATGCCGGGGTGCGCCCCGAGGTGATGGGCATCGGACCAGTGCCCGCGGTCAAGGCGCTGCTGGCGCGAACCGGGCTGGTGGTCGATGATTTTGATGTGATCGAGTCCAATGAGGCGTTTGCTGCGCAAGCCTTGGCGGTCAACAAGGAATTGGAGCTGCAGGTGGCCAAAGTCAACCCGAACGGCGGTGCAATTGCACTTGGCCATCCGGTTGGCGCGACCGGCGCGATCATCACGATCAAGGCGCTGCATGAGCTGGAGCGGATCGGCGGCTTCAAAGCGCTGATCACCATGTGCATCGTTGGCGGTCAGGGCATTGCACAGGCAATTGAGCGGATATGACGTGAACACCGCGCTGAAATGGGTCAGGCGAACCACAGCCGCACGCGGTTAAGGTCTTGTTCACCTCAATTCGTCTAAAAATACCGGCAACAGGCGCGTGTGCAAGGGCGCGCCTAACCGGAGGCTTGCGATGAACCATTCTGACGTTCTTGCCCAGGAGCACCGCGCGCGTCTGGCCGCCGAAGGTTTGCTTGAGTTGAAGCAAAATGAGCTGTTCGCTGCCAATTCCAAATTGTCAAAGCATGCTTTGGCGCTGTCTGAAGAGATTGTCGACAAGCGCGAAGAGGTCGCCATTGTGCGCACCGAGGCAGAAGAACTGCGGGGCAAGAATTCACTGGCGCTTGAGGAGCTGGAACAGGCACATTACGCGGTCGATATTGCCGAGCGGCGGCTTTGGGATTCGGTCGAGACCATTGACGATGGCTTTGCGGTTTTCGATCCGGGCAGTATTCTGGTGGCGCCAAATTCAGCGTTTCTGTCGGTATTTGACGGTATCGACTGCGTGGCCCCCGGGGTGCGCTACAGCGAGATCGTGCAGATCCTGGTCGAGGAGGGAATTGTCGATATTGGCGACCAGTTGCCAAGTGAATGGTGCGCCGAAATGCTGGAGCGCTGGGAACATGGCGCACCAGAACCCAAGACGATCAAGCTTTGGAATGGTCAATTCATCAAACTGGCTGATCGGCGGTCTGAAAATGGCGACACGGTGTCGCTGGCGCTGAACATCACCGACACGATGCGCCGCGAACAGCAACTGAAACAGGCCCGGGTTCGGGCAGAATCGGCGAACCGCGCTAAATCGGCGTTTCTGGCCAGGATGAGCCATGAGTTGCGCACCCCGATGAACGGTGTTGTGGGAATGGCTGACTTGTTGGCTGACACGCCGTTGACCAAGGAACAATCTCTGTTCGCTGAAACGATAAGGACGTCTGGCGAGGCGCTGCTGGTACTGATCAACGATGTGTTGGATTTCTCAAAGATCGAAGCCGAAAAACTAGTGCTTCACTGTGAAGTGTTCGATCTGGAACGCACGGTGAACGATGTTGTCTTGCTGTTTCAGCCGGTGGTCCTGGCCAAGGATGTTGACCTGTTGGTCGATTACGACAATACGCTTCCGGTCCGTTTTGTTGGCGATCAGGGCCGGGTCCGGCAGGTGCTGACCAACCTGATCGGAAATGCTGTCAAGTTCATCTCCGGTGGGCATGTTTTGATCCACGTCGCCGGACGCCCTCATGGCGAGAGCCGCGATTTCAGGGTTCACGTTACAATCGAAGACACCGGCCCCGGCATTCCGGCCGATATGGTCGAGCACATTTTTGGCGAGTTCAATCAGGTCGAAGACGAAATGAACCGCAAATTTGAGGGCACCGGGCTTGGCCTAGCGATCACCCGGCAATTGATTAATCTGATGGGTGGCAAAGTCTGGGTAGACAGCGAAGTTGGCAAGGGGTCGAGCTTCGGCTTTGTCATCACCATGCCGGCACCTGATGGCGCCAACTCCGAAGTGGATTCGATACCGGACTGGGTGTCACGGCTGATAATGGTTGGGGCGCGTGGTAAAGCGGCAGAAATACTTTGCAAACAGATCTCGGCGCTTGGCACCAAAGTCACCAAGCCGTCGTGGGAAGAATTCGCAGTCGGCGCCGGGGCGCAGCCGGGCGACATTGTCGTGGTTGAGGCGGGTCGCAGCGGCGACACTGCACAAAATGTGGTGCGGCACGTAGCCCAAGGCGCGATCGCAACACAGGTTATCGTGATGCAGACCGATAACGCAGACGAGGTGGAATTTGACGACCCATTTGTCACTGTCCTGGACGGGAAGTTATCGCGCAAGGCATTGCTCAGCGCCATCGCGGCCATCGATATGCCTGACGACCTGCAAATCGCGGCTGATACGGCCAAGGACGTGGGCGCGCCGAAAGAAAAATTATCCACGGTGGCTGCACGCCAGATGCGAATATTGGCCGCTGAGGACAACAAAACCAACCGGCTGGTGTTCAGCTGTCGCTAACAAGGCATATGTCCGGTTTATGTACCATGCGATCTGTCCGGTTTTAGGGTGCTCCGAAAGGGAGCGCTTTATGACTAGGACAGGCATTTTACAGGACCTACGACGAATGAAGTTTTCAGATTATTATGAGCGAACGAAATCGCGGCAGCTGACACAGGCTGACGCGGCGGGTCTTCTTGGCATGTCGGAGCGCAGCTTTCGACGCTACAGTACGCGTTATGAAGCTGATGGGGCGGACGGGCTCTTTGATCGCCGCCTTTCCAAAGCGGCGCATAACCGTGTGCCAGTGGACACGATAAAAGATGTTCTGAGTCTTTTTGACACCCGATACTGGGATTTCACGCCCAGGCATTTCCACGAGAAGCTGGTTGAGGCCCATGATTTCAAACACAGCTATAACTGGGTCCGCCTGACACTCCAGGCGCGGGGACGAATAACCAAAGCTGCAAACCGGGGCAAACACCGCCGCAAGCGTGAGCGTCGCGCTCTTCCCGGGATGATGTTGCATCAGGATGGGTCAAGCCACGACTGGGTTGCGGGCCGGTGGTGGGACCTGATCGTGACCATGGATGATGCGAGCAGTGAGGTCTACTCCGCGTTCTTCGTGGATGAGGAAGGGACAATGAGCAGCTTCACCGGCATAGGGGACGTGATTGGATCCAAAGGGCTTTTCTGCTCGCTTTATGCCGACAGGGGTAGTCACTACTGGCATACGCCCGAGGCTGGCGGCAAGGTCGACAAGTCAAACCCGACCCAGGTGGGCCGCGCATTGGCCCACCTGGGCATAGAGTTGATCCCAGCCTATTCCCCCGAAGCGCGCGGACGGTCTGAACGCATGTTCGGAACACTGCAGAACCGGTTGCCGCAGGAACTGAGATTGAACGGGATCACAACGATGCAGGAAGCCAATCGCTTCCTGCGGGATGTCTTCTTGCCCGCCCACAACAGGCGCTTTGCAGTGACCCCCTCTGCACACGGGGAAGCCTTTGTTCCATTCGCAGGGGAACTGCACGACATTTTGTGTGTGCATGAAGAGCGTGTCGTGGGCAGGGATAATACGGTTCGTTATAAAAACCGTTGCCTGCAAATCCCCGATGACAGGCATCGCCATCACTACGTCAAGTCGCGCGTATGGGTGCATGAATATCCAGACGGCCGGATTGCCCTGTTTCACGGCCCCCGCAAACTGGCGCTCTACGACGGCGAAGGCCGAGAAATCAGTTCAGAAGAAAAACAGGCTGCGTGAACCGCTTTGACCAGCCTAACCTTACTCTGTGGCAGCGCTCGCCTTCGGCTCGCACAGCCACAGAGTAAGGAAGACAGAAGCGGACAATTGCCATGGTACATAAACCGGACAAATCGAAATGTTCTCGACACCGGCTGGTGTTCAGCAAGCTGGTCAGAAACCTGAATATCGAGCTTGAGTTCGCCGAAAATGGACTGGAAGCGGTTCAAAAGTGGGAGAGTTTTCGGCCTGATCTGGTGTTCATGGACATCTCGATGCCGGAAATGGACGGTAAGGACGCCACCCGCCGGATACGCGAGATCGAGGCCCAGGGGCCGGAGCGACATACGCCGATTGTGGCGCTGACTGCACATGCGATGAGCGGCGATGACGCCGACATTCTGGCCGCTGGTATGGACCATTATACCAACGGCCCTAGTCGTTGACCGTTTTGGCCCATTGTCTGGTAGTGATTGACGTGATTGCGGTTTTGTCGTTTGCAAAGAAGTTCCATGCTTCGCAACACCTGTCAACGATCTGCTCATAATTGTCGAAGACGGATATGGCGAGCTTGTTGGCACGCAGATAAGCCCACACATTTTCCATCGGGTTGAGTTCAGGGGAATAGGGCGGGAGTTTGAGCAGGGTGATGTTGTCGGGTACCTCCAGCTCTGCCGAACCGTGCCAGCCAGCGCCATCCAGAATGAGAAGGGCATGTGCGCCCGATGCGACGGTTTTAGCGATCTCGGCGAGATGCGCGCTCATGGCCTGTGTGTCGGCATGTGGCATGATCAGAGCGGCCGCTTCAGCCCGTTCCGGGCAGACGGCGCCGAAAATGTAGCTCCAGATATAGCGGGTGTCGCGCGGGGCACGGGGGCGTGTTCCACGCTCGGCCCAGATACGGGTGAGCGTGCCCTGCTGGCCAACCCGCGCTTCATCCTGAAACCATATCTCCAGGGGCTTGCTGCGGGCTGTTTCCGGCAAGGCTGCTTCTACCTCTGCGGCGAAGTTTTTTTAAAAGCCTCCTGTGCATCCGGGTCGGATTTCGGATGCTGCGGGCGCACCGACAGACGCCGGAAGCCCAGGCTTGCCAATTGTTTGCCAACAGTTCGCTCATGCATGGTGACGCCGAAGCGCTCTTCGATCTTGCGTTTCAGATCAATGCGCCGCCAGCGCACAACCCCATCGGTTTCGGGGTCGGGACCCGCCCGAACCATTTCCGCCAACTCCTCCTTCTGTGCCGCGCTCAGCAGACAGGGTGGATCCGGCGGGCGACGGTTGAACAGGCCCGACACGCCCTCCGCATTGTAACGGTGGGCCCAATCCCGCAACGTCTGCCGATCCATGCCGCAGTTTTCTGCCGCCGTCTTGCGGTCAACCCCATCCAGAACCAGGGCAATCGCCAACATCCGTCGCGCCGCTTTCCCATCCCGGCACCGCGCCGCTTCCTGGCGAAGCTCGCCTGCGGACTTGTCTTTTCGCGTAATCCTTACTGCCATCAAAGCCTCCCTTGCCTTGATGCCACTGAATCAGATCACGCCGCTCGTGGGAATCCCCTTGAGTCAAATCTGGGGGCCGTTGGTATTACTTGTCCAAGCCGCTGCGCAAGGCGGCGATTTTTGAACGCATTGCAGAGGCGTCGCCGGACGAGGTTTTGCCTGTCTTTGAGCACGACTTGGCCACTGCGGTCGGGTGCGAAAATCAGGAAGACGCCTGAAAGGCCCTGCCGCGCAGTGGCGCATGCGCACAATTACGTGCAGGTATTGCCGCCTAGGCTTCGCGTAATACCAACGGCATCAATTTCTGACTCTGTGAGGATTCCCAAATCGGTTTTGATCTGATTCAAGGTTGGCAAAGGAGGATCGCCATGCCAGCCAGTGTTCCGCTTCGTCGCGACTTTGATGCCCGCCACCTTCGTAAACTCGCCAGCCGTTGCAAGGATGCCCGGCAGAGCCGCCGTCTGTTGTCTCTTGCGGCGGTCTACGATGGCATGAGCCGTGGAGAGGCCGCAAGGATCGGTGGGATGGATCGCCAAACCCTGCGGGACTGGGTTCACCGGTTCAACGAAGAGGGACCGGATGGCCTCACCAACCGCAAGGGCGCGGGCCGGACGCGCTACCTGAGCGATGTCCAGATGAAAGAACTTGGCGAGATTGTCGAGACCGGCCCCGATCCGGCGGTGGACGGGGTTGTCCGCTGGCGGCGGATCGACCTGAAGCGGGTGATCGAGGCGCGCTTTGGCGTCATCTATTCCGAGCGCGGGATATCCAGACTGCTTGGCGAACTGGGCTTTGCCCATATCAGCGCCCGCCCGCAGCATCCCAGGCAGGATAAGCGGATCATCGAGGCGTTTAAAAAAACTTCACCGACACGCTCCAGGTGCATATAGCTGACCTCCAGCGGGAACGCCGGTGGAGATCTGGTTCCAGGACGAAGCACGCCTTGGCCAGAAGAATGGCCTGACGCGCCTGTGGGCGAGAAAGGGCACGCGGCCCCGCCAGCCGGCCGATCAGCGCTATCGCAACGCCTATCTGTTCGGCGCCATCTGTCCGGCTCACGGCAAGGGGGCGGCGCTCATGCTGCCTTGGGCGGACGCGCAAGCCATGCAGATGCATCTCGACGAGATCAGCCGCCACGTCGCCCGAAAGGCCCATGCGGTTGTGCTGATGGATCGGGCCGGATGGCACACCACCGGCAAACTCAAAGTCCCGAAGAACCTCACCATCATCCTGCTGCCATCGCGCGCTCCGGAACTGAACCCGGTGGAAAATATCTGGCAGTACTTGCGCGCCAATTGGCTCTCCAACCGCGTGTTCGAAGACTACAATGCCATCGTCGATGCTGGATGCGAAGCTTGGAACAAGCTCATCGCACAGCCCGAAACCATCACATCAATCGGAATGCGAAAATGGGCCCATATCGGTCAATGTTAAATGCCGCTGGTATAACACGTCCAGAAACGCTGACCCAAAGCGTTCGCTCCGGCGCTCCCCAAGCAGGCGCGCCAAAGTGGTGGTGTCCTGTGATTGCAACCCAGCCACCTTGGCCAGCAAAGACGCGGAACAGAAAAGCGGCTTGTCGGTGCCATTGGCACCGCGGGCCAGAGCGACCTGCACCTCCAGCAACCGGTCGTATAACGCGCCGCTCGCTTTGCCCGCCAACTTGCGGCGCATCGGGTGCGGCTCTGTCACCGGGGTGCCGGTGACGATCTGCAGAAATATGCTGCCGTAGCGCTCCAGCTTGGTCGCGCCGACACCGTTGATCCGCGCGAAATTGGCCAAGTTCGCGGGGCGGTTCTCGGCCATCTCGATCAATGTGCGATCGCTAAAGATCACATAGGCCGGAACCCGGGCGGCCTCGGCCAGCGCGCGTCGTTTGGCTTTCAGCGCACTCAACAGCGGCGCGTCTTCCTCGGACACCAGAGTTTTCACCGTTTGTCGGGATTTCGCCTGCTTCAGACTGTCTTTGCGCAAGGTGATCTTTTCATCACCGCGCAGGATCGAGCGGGCAGGATCGGTCATTCGTAGGCCGCCGCGGCGTTCCGGGTCAGGGCGCACCAGATCGTGGCCCATCATCTGGCGGAATATTGCCTGCCACTGGCGGCGTTCAAACTCCTGCCCGATCGCGAAGGTCGGCAGCTGGTCGTGTCTGCGCTGACGCACCTTGTCGGTGGTTTTGCCGGTCAGAATGTCGATCAAATGCCCGGCACCGAAATATTCGCCAGTGCGCAGCATCGCAGACAGGGCTTTGCGCACCGCCTGCGTTGCGTTAAAATGTTCCGGCGGCTGGTCACACAGATCGCAATTGGCGCAAGCATCGACCTTTTCGCCGAAATATCCCAGCAGGGTCTGACGTCGGCATTTCAGCGCCTCGGCCAGCCCGAGAAGCGCGTTCAGACGCCCGTGATCGGCGGCGCGGCGTTCGGGTGGGGCCGGGCTTTCTTCGATCTGGGAACGGCGGAAGCGGATGTCGTCGGCACCGAACAGGGTCAGCGTTTCAGCGCGCGCTCCATCGCGGCCAGCGCGGCCAATCTCCTGATAATACGCCTCGATCGATTTCGGCAGGTCGGCGTGCGCCACCCATCTGATGTCGGGTTTGTCGACGCCCATTCCGAACGCCACCGTGGCCACCACGATCAACCCGTCTTCACGCTGAAACCGGGCTTCAACATTGCGCCTGTCTTGTGCGCCCATGCCGCCGTGATAATGGCACGCCACATGACCAGCCTCGCGCAATGCCGCCGCCAGCGTTTCGGTCTTGGCGCGAGTGCCGCAATAGACGATGCCGGACCGGCCGCGCCGCGAATTGGCGAAATCAAGGATCTGACGGCGCGGTCGATCCTTGGCGGCAAAGGCCAGATGGATGTTGGGGCGGTCAAAGCCATGCAGGAATATTTCCGGGGCCTGGCCGTCAAACAATCGCGCGACAATTTCGGCGCGGGTTTCCTTGTCCGCTGTCGCAGTGAAGGCCGCCAATGGCACCCCCAGGGCGCGGCGCAGATCACCGATGCGCAGATAGTCGGGGCGAAAATCATGGCCCCATTGCGAGACACAATGCGCCTCGCCACCGCGATCAGCGAAGTGCCGATGCGGCGCAGCAGATTCAGCGTGCCAACCGATGCCAGCCGTTCAGGGGCCATATAAAGCAGTTTCAGCCGCCCCGCATTCAGGGCCGCAAGAACCGCGTCGGTTTCCTCGTTGGTATTGCCCGAGGTCAGCGCCCCGGCTTCAACCCCGGCTTCACGCAAGCTGCGCACCTGATCGCGCATTAGCGCAATAAGCGGCGAGATCACCACGGTGACGCCATCCCGCATCAGGGCCGGAAGTTGGAAGCACAGCGATTTGCCGGCACCCGTGGGCATGATCGCCAGCACGTTGCGGCCTGCCGTTACGGCTTCGACTATTTCTGCCTGTCCGGGAAGGAAAGCATCAAACCCAAATACGCTTGAAAGTAGATCGGACGCCTGCGGCATGGCCCTGCAAATTTTAGTCAAACTGCTCTTGTTAGCTGAACCATTCCACATGAAGATTCGGTGAACAAGAGCGAACCGCCTGCTTCTTTGCAGTCAAAATATCCAAACCCGCCGCGTGTCTGGTGGTGGCGGTCAGATCAGAAGAAAAACGCCGCGTTGTTGCGCAGAATAATCCGGATCACAATGATGCCGAGCAGCGCCACCAGCGGCGCCAGGTCGAGCCCGCTCATATTTGGCAGAAACCGGCGAATACGCGAATAGATCGGTTCAAGCAGGCGGTTCAGACCATGCCAAATTTGCGCGACAATCGGCTGGCGCAGGTTCAAGACCTGAAAATTGATCAGCCAGCTCATGATGATATGGGCGATCAGGATGAACCAAAGAACATCAAGTATGAGGTTCAGGATTTGATAGATACTGGTCATCCGGCATTCCGTTCATTTTGGCTGCCAGACACCTAAGCGCCGCCGCGGGCCGTGACAAGTCTGCGTGTACGTAACGTTTGACTTGCGTTTGCGCGCGCGGCGCATTTGAAAAGCACCCAAAGGAGCGCCCGCATGTATCCGTTTTTCCGCATGGCCAAAGAGCTGTATGTTCACCGCAATGACCCGCCGCTGGATGTCGGCGGTATCCATTTGTCGCATCACATGTGCTGGCCGTGGGATCTGGATTTATGGATGGAGTTGAACAACGGCCGCACGCTAACGTTGTTCGATCTGGGGCGCATTCCGCTGGCCCGCCGGACCGGGCTGGTCGATGTCATCGCGAAAAACAAGTGGGGGATGACGGTGGCCGGTGTGTCGGTCCGCTACCGCCAGCGGATCCGTTTGTTTCGCCGCGTTGAAATGCGCAGTCGCGCGCTGGGCTGGGACGCGCGGTTCATGTATGTCGAGCAATCGATGTGGAACCGGCGCGGACAATGCACCACCCACGGGCTGTACCGGATGGCGGTCACCGACGAGAGCGGCATTGTCGCGTCGGCGAAAGTGGCCGCAGCTATGGGTATTGATGAAACCTCGCCAACACTTCCTGACTGGGTTCAGGCCTGGATTACAGGGGACGCGAAACGGCCCTGGCCGCCTGACATGGCCTAGCACTTTCCCGCAGCACGGTTGCACGCGAGCGATTTTCGCGTTTCTATCGCCAAAACATAGCAGGGGACAGGCATGGCAGTTCAAACCGCGAAGCGGCGGATACTTGGCTGGATGATGTTTGACTGGGCAAGCCAGCCTTACAACACGCTGTTGCTGACATTTATCTTTGGGCCCTATTTCGCCTCCGTGGTCGCCGATGCATATGTTGCGGACGGGATGGACGCGGAACTGGCCGGTGCCCGCACCCAAAGCCTGTGGTCGCTGGGGCTGACGATTTCCGGGATAATGATCGCACTGTCGGCACCCATTCTGGGCGCGATGGCCGACATTTCCGGGCGCCGGATGCCGTGGATATATCTGTTTTCTGCGTTTTATGTGATCGGTGCCGCCAGCCTTTGGTGGATGGTGCCGGATGCCTCCAACACAGCGATCATGCTGGCGGCATTTATTTTTGGCTTCATTGGTATGGAATTTACCACGATATTCACCAACGCCATACTGCCTGAGCTGGGCAGCAAAGAGGTGATCGGACAAATCTCGGGTTCCGGCTTTGCGTTTGGTTATTGGGGCGGGCTGATTTCGCTTTTTGTCATGCTGTTGTTTTTCGCCGAGAACGAAACTGGCAAGACGCTGATCGGCCTTTCACCCCTGTTCGGCCTGGATGCCGAAGCGCGTGAGGGCACACGATTTGTCGGGCCGTTTTCGGCGATCTGGTTCGTGATCTTCATGATGATTTTTTTCCTGTGGGTGCGCGAGGTTCCCAAACCGTCCAAAACCGCCGCAACGGTCGGAAACGCGTTGTCAGAACTGGGCAGGACGATCAAGAACCTGCCCAGGAACCCGTCATTGGCGACCTATCTGGGATCGTCGTTGTTTTACCGCGATGCGCTCAACGGGCTGTACGGATTTGGCGGGGTTTATGCGACGCTGGTTTTGCACTGGTCGATCATCAACATTGGCATATTTGGCATTATCGGGGCGCTGACGGCGGCGGTGTTTTCATGGATTGGTGGCAAATTTGACCGCAAATACGGACCCAAGCCGGTGATAAGTGTTTGTATTTATGCGTTGATTGTCGTGTGCGCGATTATCGTGGGCATGTCACGAGAAAGCTTTTTTGGCATTGCATTGGCGGCGGAATCTGGATTGCCCGATACTGTATTTTTCATCTGTGGCGGGATCATTGGCGCCGCCGGTGGCGCGCTGCAGGCATCATCGCGCACCATGATGGTGCGCCACGCGCATCCGGATCGCGCCGCTGAAGCCTTTGGGCTTTATGCACTTTCGGGAAAAGCCACGGCATTTCTGGCGCCCATGCTGATTGGTGCGGTGACCTTCCTGACCGGCAGTGCAAGGCTTGGGGTCAGCCCGCTGATCGCGCTATTTCTTGTCGGTCTGATCCTGTTAATCTGGGTGAAACCTGACCCCGATAGAGCAGTCTGATGGATCGGTTATTTCTTGCGCTAGCCATTGCCATGTCACTGGTTGCACCGGCAAGCGGCGAGACGATTGCCAAGGAACTATTTGGCGTGGCGCGGTCGTCTTCGGCCCAGACACCGGCGGCTTATGGCGGCTATGCGCGCGGCTGCCTGGCCGGGGCCGAACAGTTGGGTGAGACCGGCACGACCTGGCAAACCATGCGGCTGAGCCGGAACCGAAACTGGGCGCATCCCGAGACCATTGCATTTATCGAGCGGTTGTCGAAAATGGCGGCCCTTCAAAACGGATGGAAAGGCTTATACGTTGGCGACATGTCGCAGCCGCGTGGTGGCCCGATGCTGACCGGCCATGCCAGCCATCAGACCGGGCTGGACGTCGACATCTGGATGCTGCCGCCGAAGCGGCTAAACCTGAGCCGTAACGCGCGCGAAAACCTTTCGTCTATTTCGACGCGGCGCGAGCTGGGCGCTTATGTCAACGACAACTGGACCAAGGCGCACCACAACATCCTGAAAGCTGCGGCGCGCGACAAAGCGGTGGCACGGATATTTGTGTTTCCCGGCGCCAAGGTGCAGATGTGCAAGGACGCGCGAGGCAACCGCGACTGGCTGCGCAAGATCAGGCCCTGGTGGGGCCATCATTTTCATTTCCATGTCCGGCTGGCGTGCCCGAAAGGCACTGCGGGTTGTGTAAACCAAGCTCCACCACCGCCCGGTGACGGGTGTGCTGCTGCCGACAAATGGGTTGAGGATATCCTGCATCCGCCTGATCGGCCGCCAAGACCGCCGCGCCCAGAGCTGTTGCTGGCCGATCTTCCGAACCAATGCACCGCCGTCTTACAATCGCGCTGATCGCGCTGGCAGTTGCGGCGCTGACTTTGGGAAGCGGCGCCGAGGCGCCTGGCAAGGCCGTCTATGTCGGCAGCTATCGCTGGACCAGCACGCATGGAAAATTCGGTGGTTTTTCCGGTCTGGAAATCAGCGACGATGGTATACGTTTTTGGACGGTAAGCGACGGCGGGATATTGGCGCAGGGGCGGTTTCAGCGTGATCCGCAAACTGGTGTGATTATCGGCGTATCCGGGTTTGAACCGCTGACTCTGAAGACCACCAAAGGGGCTGCAACCAAAGATATCTGGGACGATGCGGAGGGCTTGGCGGTTGCCAAGAACGGCCAAATATTTGTGAGCTTTGAGGGCATTCACCGGATTTGGCGCTACGACGAGGCGGGTGGCGACGCCGTGGAAATTCCATCGCATTCGGATTTTGCCGACTTGCAAAATAATTCCGCCCTAGAGGCTTTGGCCATGAATGCCGCGGGCGCCCTGTTCACACTGCCTGAGCGTTCCGGCGTTCTGAACCGGCCGTTTCCGGTCTACCGGTATCGGGATGGCAAATGGGACCAGCCATTTGCCGTCAAGCGGCGTCCACCGTATTTGCCGGTTGGTGCAGATTTCGGACCTGATGGAAGGTTTTACCTTTTGGAACGGCACCTTAGCGGCATGCTCGGTTTTCAGAGCAGGGTGCGCCGATTTGTGTTTTCGCAAGATGGTGTGAGCGAAGAGGAGGTTGTGTTCAGTTCGGCGGTCGGCGAGCATGACAATCTGGAAGGCATCGCAGTTTGGCGCGCCGGGGATGGTGATATCCGTATCACGATGATTTCGGACGACAATTACCGGGCCTTTCAGCGGACGGAGTTTGTCGAGTACCGGGTGGCGGAATAGTTTGATATAGTTCGCAAAACGGTCGCTGGCGCTAAGCGCACTGATCCCTTTCCGCATCATCGCCAGGATGATGATGGCAGCCGCCGCGTAAAAGCTTTTGACAATTGGATAAATTGTGCCACCATCTGGCCAACGTCAATCAACGAAAGGAGGTGGTCCAGTGTCCAGAGTGATATTGGAGAGAGCGGTCAAAACAGTCAGAGGAGCAACGGCCTGAGGGCAATCCGGACGGTTAGTACACCACTGATTGGGCCAAGACCCTAACTGGCCCGTCTCCCAAGATACTCGAAGGGCCGCCGGTATCTGGCGGCCCTTTTTGATGCCGGTTTGGCAGCAAACTTTAAAGTCTTTAATGATGGCAGACGCCGCTCTTTAAAATCTTTAAAGGTCACCGCACGGTGGTGGGATGCTGAAAATTAACGAAACCATAACGATCGAGGACCGGGAGCTTGACGAACAGTTCGTTCGCGCCTCGGGTCCCGGCGGGCAGAATGTGAACAAGGTGGCCACAGCGGTGGAACTGCGGTTCGAGGCCGAGCGGTCGCCGAACCTGCCCGGCTGGGTGAAGGCGGCGCTGAAGCGCAATGCCGGGCGGCGCTGGACCAAAGATGGGGCGGTGGTTTTGTATTGCGACGAAACCCGAAGCCAGGCCCGCAACCGGGAGATTGTGCGCGAGCGGCTGGTGGACCTGGTGCTGGCGGCGACGCACCGAGTGAAGCGGCGGGTGGCGACGAAACCGACGCTGGGGAGCAAGCGGCGGCGAATGGATGACAAGACCCGGCGGGGGGTTGTGAAAGGTTTGAGGGGGAAGGTGTCGGGGGAGGATTAGCGGCAACGGCGCGGCGCATGGGCGACGGGCCGGAACATCGTCCATAGGTGGAACATGAGCGAAACTCTGATCGAACGGCGGGCCCGGCTGTTGGGGCCGAAACTGGCAACATTCTATGACCAGCCGCTGCATCTGGTGCGTGGTTCGGGGGTCTGGCTGTGGGATGCGGATGGACGCAAGTATCTGGATTGTTACAACAATGTGCCGCATGTCGGGCATTGCCACCCCAAGGTGGTTGCGGCGATTGCGGCGCAGACGGCAGCGCTCAATACCCATTCGCGCTATCTGCACGCAGGCGTGCTGGATTATGTCGAAGCGCTGACCAGCAAGTTCGGCGATGATCTGAGCTAGGTGATCATGGTTTGCACCGGGTCCGAGGCCAACGACATAGCGCTGCGCATGGCCCAGGCGGTGACCGGCAAGCGCGGCATCATTGCCACCGACAACACCTATCATGGCAATACCGCCGCGGTCAGTCAGCTAAACGCCCGGCGCCCGCCAATTGGCGGTTATCCGGGTCATGTGCGGCTGATCCCGGCACCGGATTCGCTGCGCCCGGTCGGTGGCAGTCTGGAAGGACAGGCCGAGGCGTTTGCGCGCAATATTGCCGCTGCGATCGTCGAACTGGAGGACACCGGCGTTGGATTTGCCGGCTTCATGTTGTGTCCGAAGTTTGCCAACGAGGGGCTGCCGGACCTGCCGCGTGGATTTCTGGAGCCCGCCATCGGGGTCGTGCATCGGGCCCGTGGGCTGGTATTGTGTGACGAGGTGCAGCCGGGATTTGGCCGGGTTGGGTCGCATTGGTGGGGCCACCAGCGGGCCGGATTTGCACCTGATGTGGTGTCATTGGGCAAACCGATGGCGAACGGACATCCGGTGGCCGCGGTGGTGACCCGGCCGGATGTGATGGCGGCATTTCGCGAGGCGTTTGGATATTTCAACACTTTTGGCGGCAATCCGGTTTCGGCCGCGGCCGCGCTGGCAACCTTGCAGGTCATCGAAGACGAAGGCTTGGTTGAAAATGCCCGCGTCGTCGGGGCCTATGCGCTGAATCGGATGCGGGCGCTGAAACACCCGCTGATCGCGCAAGTGCGCGGGAATGGTTTGTTCTTTGCGATCGAGTTTGTCGACCGCGGCAAGCCTGCGACCGAATTCACCCACCGGGTTGTGGAAGCCATGAAGCGCGAAGGCGTGCTGCTGGGCAGTATCGGGCGGCACGGCAATATTCTGAAGCTGCGCCCGCCGCTGGTGTTCAGCCGCGAGAATGCCGACTTGGCGATCGACACGCTGGCGGGTGTACTGCGCGAGGCCCGCGATGACCGATGAGCAGGCCCATGCGGTCGCGGTCGCAGCGCTGGCAGACTGGGGCGGCGCCAAGCACCCACCGCAGCTGATCGGCAATCGCGAAAACGCGGTGTTCAGGGCGCAGCTCGCGGATGGCGCGCATGTGGCCTTGCGCTTGCACCGGCCGGGATATCAGTCGGACGCGGCAATTCGATCGGAATTGGTCTGGATGCAGCTGTTGGCGGGCTCGGGGTTTCGCTGCTGCGCGCCGGTGGCAACATTGAGCGGCGCATTGACGGCGCGGTCGCATGGCCTGGTGGTCAGCGCAGTAGGGTGGCTGAACGGTGCACCGCTTGGTGCGTCCGGCGTGGCGCTGACGGGCAGCAAAGCGCAACAGGTCGGGCTGTTTACGGCACTCGGCGCGATGATCGCCAGGCTGCACACGGCCACCGACGAACTGGCGCTGCCGGCCGGTTTCGTGCGGCCCTGTTGGGACGAAGATGGTTTGTTGGGCCGGACGCCGCTTTGGGGCCGGTTTTGGGAGAACCCGACGCTTGCGGCAACCGAACGAGAGCTGCTGTTGCAGGCCCGCGACAGGGCGCGCGATGAACTGGCCGCGTTTCGCCGCGATGGCGCGGATTTTGGCCTGATCCATGCCGATGTTTTGCGTGAAAACGTATTGATCGACGCTGCCGGGCTGGCATTGATTGACTTTGACGACTGTGGTTTCGGGTTTCGGATCTACGACCTTGGCGCGGCGCTGTCGCAAAACCTGCAAGAGCCGCACGCGCCGACGCTGAGCCGCGCCCTGATCAGCGGCTATCAAAGCGCGCGAGATCTGCCCGATCACGCTATCAGCCGGCTGCAAATGTTTATCATGCTGCGCGCATTTGCGTCTTGCGGCTGGATCATGTCGCGCGTCGCGCCAGGCGACCCGCGAAAAAGGCAGTTCGCGCAAAGGGCGGTCGGTTGCGCATCTAATTTCCTGAGCGGGTGTGACTAAGGGAGAACGGCGCTCGGCACCGCGTCGGCTTCTTATTTGTCAAAATATCCCGCCCCGGGCGCCCGTCAGGCCGCGAGATAAAAGAAATGACGCCGCAGGCGGCGCAACTGACGGCGCGGGTCCGGGTTCAGACGACCAGTTCCATCACCTCTTGCTGCCCGACATTGAACACGCGCCGGTAGCGTTCAATATCATCGGCCGGACCCAAGGCTTTGTTCGGATTGTCTGACAGCTTTACCGTCGCTCGCCCGTCGGCGCTGACCGATTTGCAGACCAGCGAAAACGGCGCCAGCGCGTCCAGCGCGACCAGGCCGCGGAAATCGTTGGTCAAAAGCGTGCCCCAGCCGAAGGATACCGAAACCCGGTCTGAAAACTGCGTCTGCAACGCCTGGATGCTGTCCACATCCAGGCCGTCGGAAAAGATCACCAGTTTTTCGCGCGGATCTTCGCCGCGATCCTGCCACCAGCGGATCGCGGTTTCTGCGCCGCGCGCAGGATCACCACTGTCGATGCGGATCCCGGTCCAGCCCGCCAGCCAGTCAGGTGCCGCCTGCAGAAAACCCTCGGTGCCGTAGGTGTCGGGCAGGATGATGCGCAGGTTGCCATCGTGTTCATCCTGCCAGTCGGCCAGAACCTTGTACGGGGCCTCGCGAAGCTCTTCGTCGGTGTCGGTCAGTGCCGCGTAAACCATCGGCAATTCGTGGGCGTTGGTGCCGATCGCCTCGATATCGCGGCGCATGGCGATGCGGCAGTTCGAGGTGCCGACGAAACTTTCGCCCAGCCCTTCCATCATTGCCTGCACGCACCAGTCCTGCCACAGGAAGGAATGCCGCCGCCGGGTGCCGAAATCGGCGATCCTGAGGTCAGCAAGCCCGCGCAGTTGTTCGACTTTTTGCCAAAGTTTGGTCATCGCGCGGGCGTAGAGGATCTGCAGCTCGAACTGGTCCATATCCTTGACGGCGGCGCGCGAGCGCAGCTCCATCAGCACCGCCAGCGCCGGAATCTCCCACAGCATGACGCTCGGCCATTTGCCCTCGAACGACAGTTCGAACTGGCCGTCGCGCTGTTCCAGGTGGTAGGGCGGCAGGCGCACATTCTCGAACCACTCCATGAAATCCGGGCGAAACATCTGGCGCTTGCCATAAAATGTATTGCCCCGCAGCCAAGTGCTTTCGCCGCGGCTGAGCGACAAGGATTGCACATGGTCAAGCTGTTCACGCAACTCACCCTCGTCCACCAAATCGGCCAGCCGGATCGAGGTGTTTCGGTTGATTAGCGAAAAGGTGACGGTGGTGTCGGGCTTGTTGCGAAATACCGACTGGCACATCAGCAGTTTGTAAAAGTCGGTGTCGATCAGCGAGCGGATGATCGGGTCGATCTTCCATTTGTGGTTATAGACACGGGTTGCTATGTCTACCATTCGCGAACCTTTGGTTTGACATCTACCATATCAGGTCTCCAGCACCACACCAGCGGCGCGCATTGCGTCGTGCGCGGCCTTGAGCGACCCATCAAGGTCAATGGCGCGGCAGGCGTTTTCCGAAACGGTCACAGCATAACCCAGTTTGGCCGCGTCTACGGCTGAATAATTCACGCAGAAATCGGTGGCAAGGCCAACCAGGGTCAGCGCATCAATGCCGCGATTCTGCAGATAGCCGTGCAGGCCAGTCGCGGTGCTGTGGTCGTTTTCGAAAAACGCCGAGTAGCTGTCGATCCCGGCACGAAACCCCTTGCGAACGATCAAATCCGCCGGTTCGGTGCGCAATCGCGCATGAAACGCGGCACCGGGCGAACCTTGCACACAGTGAACCGGCCAGAGCACCTGCGGCCCATAGGGCATGGCGATGCTTTCAAACGGCGCTTTGCCGTCATGGTTCGTCGCGAAGGAGGAATGATCGGGCGGGTGCCAGTCCTGGGTGAAGATCACCGCCTGAAACGCGCCCGCCAGATCGTTGATCGCCTCGATAATCTGGTCGCCGCCCGCCACGGCCAGCGCACCGCCGGGGCAGAAGTCGTTTTGCACGTCGATAACGATCAATGCTTGGTTGGCGGGTTGCACAGGCAAATCCTCACTTATTCGCAATTGGGTAAGCAGAGCCCCGCCCGGCGTCAACCGGCACGCTTGCAATCGCCGCCGTGCTTGCCGTATTCCGCGCCCATGTTCACGATTGCCGCATTTTACCATTTCACCGGCTTTGACACGCCCGCCGACCTGCGCGCGCCGCTGCTGCACCTGTGCCGCGGGCAGCGGATCAGGGGCACGGTATTGTTGGCGCGTGAGGGCATCAACGGCACAGTGGCGGGCAGTCGGTCTGGGATTGACGCGGTTCTGGCGCATGTGCGGGCTTTGCCCGGATGCGCCGATATGGTCTGGACCGAGAGCCAAGCCCGCGATCAGCCGTTTAACCGCATGAAAGTGCGCCTGAAGCGCGAGATTGTAAGCATGGGTCAGCCAGATGTGGACCCGGCGTTGGCGGTCGGCTACTATGTTTACGCTGCGGACTGGAACGCGTTGATCACCTCACCTGATGTCGCAGTGATCGACACACGCAATGAATATGAATTTGCCATCGGATCATTTGATGGCGCTGTCGATCCAAAGATAAAAAGTTTTGGCGAGTTTCCAGCCTGGTGGCAGGCCAACAAGCACCGGTTTGTCGGCAAGCGCATTGCGATGTTCTGCACCGGCGGCATCAGGTGCGAAAAATCCACCAACTACTTGCTGGGCCAAGGCCTGAAGGATGTTTATCACCTGAAGGGCGGCATTCTGAAATATCTGGAGGACGTGCCGACAGAGCAAAGTTTCTGGCACGGTGACTGTTTTGTCTTTGACCGGCGCGTGTCGGTGGGGCACGGGCTGGTTGAGGGGCCGCATGAGCTGTGCCATGCCTGCCGGTTGCCGATAATGCCTACTGACATGAAGCGCGCCGAGTTTGAGCTGGGGGTTTCGTGTCATCATTGCGTGGCCAAGACATCAGACAGTGACAAAGCGCGGTTTCGCGAGCGACAGAAACAGATGGTGTTGGCGGCAGCGCGGTGTGAGAAACACATCGGCCCGGCAATCTGACGCCGCGGATCAATTCAGGGCGGCGGGAACCCGGTGAATGTGGTGGGATGTCGCCATATTCCCAATTCCAAATGGTCCAAGTATCCCCGCGCGGTGCGCAAATCCGCACGAAGTTCTCATAGAAATGCGCCGTAGGCGCTCAATTTGCTCAAAAATCCAGATTCTCCACGCTCAGCGCATTCTGCTGAATGAAATCGCGCCGCGGTTCGACCATATCGCCCATCAGCTTGGTGAAAATGTCGCCGGCCTCGGTCGCGTCCGGCACTTTGACCTGCAACAGGGTGCGGGCTTCCGGATCCAGCGTGGTTTCCCAGAGCTGGTCCGGGTTCATTTCCCCCAGCCCCTTGTAGCGTTGCAGCGACAGGCCTTTTTCACCCTCTTTCAGGATCGCATCCAACAGGTCTGTGGGGCCATGAATGGCGATCTGGCGGTCTTTGCGCACCAGGCTTGCCGGGTCGGCGTAAACCTCGCGGATGCCCTGGGACACTTGGCTTAGGCGGCGGGCTTCGCCGGAGCGCAGGACCGCGCCGTCAAGGGTGCGAATCTCCTCGACGCCGCGCAGGATGCGGCTCAGGCGGATGCCGTGATCCTGGGTGATGCGGCCCTGCCAGCCGCGCTCGTATTCCAACGCCACAAGGTCCAGCCGGCGTGCTACCGTATCGGCCACGGCCTGCAAATCCGCATCAGCGCGGCCCGGGTCAAAAGCCCCGGCGATGGCGGCCTGTTCCAGGATGTCGCGCGAATAATGGGTTGGGAAGACATCGAGCACCCGGCGAAAGGCGCGGGTGCCTTCGACGACGCGGTCCAGGTCGGCACCGGCAATCTCTTCTCCGGTTGACAGACGCAGAACCGCGGCCTCAACGCCGATTTGGACAAAGTGGTCGTCCAGTGCCGCCTGATCCTTGAGATAGACTTCGGATTTGCCGCGCGCGACTTTGAAAAGCGGCGGCTGGGCAATATACAGGTAACCGCCTTCGATCAGTTCGGGCATCTGGCGGAAGAAAAAGGTCAGCAGAAGCGTGCGGATGTGGGCGCCGTCAACGTCAGCATCGGTCATGATGATGATCTTGTGATAGCGCAGTTTGGTGATGTCGAATTCATCGCGCCCGATGCCGGTGCCAAGGGCGGTGATCAGGGTGCCGATTTCCTGGCTGCCAAGCATCCGGTCAAAGCGGGCGCGTTCGACGTTGAGGATCTTGCCGCGCAGAGGCAGAACCGCCTGATTGGCGCGCGCCCGGCCCTGTTTGGCCGAGCCGCCAGCGCTGTCGCCTTCGACCAGAAACAGCTCGCGTTTGGCGGGGTCGCGCTCCTGGCAATCGGCCAGTTTGCCGGGCAGGGATGCAATGTCGAGCGCCGATTTCTTGCGGGTCATCTCGCGTGCTTTTCGGGCGGCTTCGCGGGCCAGCGCGGCCTCGACCATCTTGCCGACGATCAGCTTGGCCTCGGTTGGATGTTCTTCGAACCATTCGCCGAGTTTTTCGTTCACCAGGCCTTCGACGGCGGGGCGAATTTCGGAGCTGACCAGTTTATCTTTGGTCTGGCTGGAAAATTTGGGGTCGGGGACTTTGACCGACAGCACGCAGGTCAGCCCTTCGCGGGCATCATCACCGGTAAAGTTGATCTTTTCTTTTTTCGCGAGCCCGCTTGAGCCTGCATAAAGGTTCATGGTGCGGGTCAGCGCGCCGCGAAAACCGGCCAGGTGGGTGCCGCCGTCGCGCTGCGGGATGTTGTTGGTAAAGGGCAGCACGGTTTCGTGGTAGCTGTCGTTCCACCACATCGCGACCTCGACAGTGATGCCGTCTTTTTCGCCCACAAAATAGATCGGCTCGTCCAGCATCGGCGATTTTGACCGGTCAAGGTAACGGACGAATTCGCGCACCCCGCCCTGGTAGAACAGCACGGATTCCAGTGCTTCGGCTGGCCGTTCATCGCGCAGAATGATGCGGACGCCGGAATTCAGAAAGGCAAGTTCGCGCAGTCGGTGTTCAAGCGTCTTGAATGAAAAGTCCAGATTGGAAAACGTGTTTGTCGTGGCGAGGAACCGCACTTCGGTTCCCTGACGGCCGTTGGCGTCGCCGACGACCTTCAGAGACTCGGTGGTGTCGCCGTGTTCAAATCTTGCAAAATGCTCCTTGCCGTCGCGCCAGATGCGCAACTCGAGCCACTCTGAGAGCGCGTTTACAACCGAAACGCCGACCCCGTGCAGGCCTCCGGATACTTTGTAGGAGTTATGGTCGAACTTGCCGCCGGCGTGAAGCTGGGTCATGATCACCTCGGCGGCACTGACACCTTCTTCTTCGTGAATTCCGACCGGAATGCCACGCCCGTTGTCGGTGACGGAAACACTGCTGTCCGCCAGAATTGTCACAGTGACGGCGTCGGCGTGACCGGCCAAAGCCTCGTCAATGCCGTTGTCCACGACTTCGTACACCATATGGTGCAAGCCAGAGCCGTCATCCGTGTCCCCGATATACATGCCGGGGCGTTTGCGGACGGCTTCTAAGCCTTTGAGAACTTTGATGGAATCTGCGCCGTATTCTGTTGGCTGCTGGGCGTCTTCGGCCATGCCTGCCTTTCTGACTATTTTCACGTATTTATACGAGATTTAGGGGGGATTGTCACGGGTGTGACACAAGATTTGGTGTTAGGCGAAGGGAATGACAAGTCCCACAAAAATCAACATTGATCCGGCTGTCAGATTGGTGCGGCGAAGCGCTGCGGGAGAGGTCAACAACCGGCGCGCGCGTTCGACAAATAGCGAGAAAAGGACGTTGCCGATCAGTGGCACAACCATCGAAACCGCAACGATTCCGAGAATGTCCGAGCGCGTCAAGCGGGTCAGATCAAAGAACCCCGGCAGCACCCCCATGTAAAACAGGATCGCCTTGGGGTTGCTGAGGATCACCGCGACCCCGGCGGCAAAACCGGCCCACATGCCTGGGCGGGTCAGGCGGGTATCGGTTGTGATCTTGTTGGACGCATTGCGGATGATCAACGCGCCCATTGCGATGAATATCACCGTCGCAACGCCGCGCAGAACCGTCATGAAGCCGGCAAAGACCGAGACGATCCAACTGACGCCAAGGATCGCCAGAAACGGCCACAGCGCGTCGCCGATCACGACGCCCAATACCAGCGGCAAGGCAGAACGAAAGCCGCCCGATATCGTGCGCGCAGTAAGCGCAACCCAGACCGGACCGGGGGTCAGAAACAGGATTGCTACCGCGCCCGCGTAAAGCAGTAACTCATAGGCTGTGACCGTCATGTAATTCGCGTTACCGCTGGATGACTTCAAGTTGGGCAGGACAAGACGATTACACCGGCAAAGCCAAGCTGCCGTCTTTGTTCAGTGGCCAGAATGGGTTCATCGCGACCTCCCAGACATGTCCGTCAGGGTCGGCGTAGTAGCCGGAATAGCCACCCCAAAAGACCTTTTCAGGCGGCTTCAGCGCGCTCGCCCCGGCGGCAAGTGCCGCTGCATAGGCGGCGTCAACCTCGGCCGTCGTCGCAAAGTTCTGCGCCAAAGTCATCGCCCCGGTGCCAAGCTTGACGTCCGGGCGGCCCTGATCCGCGGCCAGCGGGCCAATGCCAAACAAACCCAGCACCATGCCGTGGATTTGGTAAAACACGACGCCGTCCTGCTGTCTGGTCGGAGTCCAGCCGAGTGCTGCGTAAAACGCGCGTGAACGATCAAGGTCGGTGACGCCCAGGGTAATCAGGCTGACGCGTTGTGGGGTCATGCGCCGTTCCTTTCAACAGTTCGGGATGTGCCAGCGTCTTCGAACATTTCGAAATACTGTGCGGCGTTGCCAATTCCTGCAAACAGATCCAATCCGGTGCCGGTCATGAATGCTTGCGCGCCCAGGCTGCAAATTTCCTCATAAAGCGCGGCGCGTCGTTCTGCGTCCAGATGGGCGGCCACTTCGTCCAGCAACAGCATCGGTGGCGCGCCGAAATCTTCTCTCAGCGCCCGCGCATTGGCAAGGATCAGCGAGATCAACAGCGCCTTCTGCTCGCCAGTGGAGCATTGCCGGGCCTCGATCCCCTTGGCGCTGTAGATCGCGCCCAGATCAACCCGATGCGCGCCGCTCAAAGTGCGGCCGGCCTGGATGTCGCGTGAGCGGCCTTGTGACAGCACGGAGGCAAGGTCTTCCTTTATGTCGGGTATATCGGTGCCGTCCGGGCCGACCATCGTCAAATCGGCCGTTGGAAATGCAGATTTCGCGTCGCTCTGCGCGCCCATTACACGGTCTATCGCAAATGCGCGGTTGGTCATTATCGCGGCCCCGGCTTGCGCCATCTGCGATTCCAGTGCGCGATACCACGCTGCATCGCTGTCCCGATCCTTCAGGAGCCGGTTGCGTTCGCGCATCGCCTTATCATACGTCAGCACCGCCTCGGCGTGGCTGGGCTCAAAGCTCATGGTCATCCGGTCAAGAAACCGCCGCCGCCCGTCAGCGCCTTCGATCCAGAGCCGGTCCATCGCGGGCACCAGCCACAGCAGCCGGGCGATCCGCCCTAACGCCACCTGGGTCGCGGACTTGCCGTCGATGCGGACCTGCCGCAGCCTGCCGGGCTCGGCCCAGGTTTCAACCTCGTGGGTTTGGTGCAAGCTCTGCAGTCTGGCCGAGACCTTCCAGCCCACTGAATCGGCGTTTCTGGACATTTCGTCCAGGGTTGCGCGGCGCAGACCGCGGCCCGGCGACAGCAGCGATATTGTTTCAAGCAAATTGGTCTTGCCAACCCCGTTCGCACCATAGATCGCCACCGGGCGGCCATCGAGCGCAAGCCTCGCCAGCTTGTGTGAACGAAAATGCGAAACTGTGAGCTTCTGCACAGCCAAGCCTGTCATCCGACCGCCCTTCTTCTGTTCAAAAATACTCCCGCCGGAGACAAGATTCTCTCGCTCGCCGGTCACACCCGCATCGGCATCACCACGTAAATCGCAGTATCGTCGTCGCCCTCGCGCATCAGGGTCGGATCGCCGGAAGAGTTGAACAGGAACACCGCGTTTTCACGATCAACTTGACTGGCGATTTCCAGTAAGTATTTGGCGTTAAAGCCAATATCCAAGTGTTCATCACCATAGGCGACGCCCATTTCTTCCTCTGCCGCACCGCTGTCCGGGGCATTTACGGACAGCACCAGACGGTCCTCGTCCAGCGACAATTTCACCGCGCGCGAGCGCTCGGATGACACCGTCGCCACCCGGTCAACGGCGCGTGCGAATTCGGCGGCGTCGACTTCCATTCTGCGCGTGTTGCCTTGCGGAATGACCCGTGTGTAGTCGGGAAACGTGCCGTCGATGACTTTCGAGGTCAGGGTGACGTCGGGGGTCGCAAACCGCACCTTGGTCTCGGACACCGAGACCGCGATGGTCATATCGTCATCTTCAAGCAACTTGCGCAGCTCGGCCACGGTTTTGCGCGGCACGATGACGCCGGGCATGGCCTCTGCACCATCGGGCAGGACCGCATCAATACGCGCCAGGCGATGCCCGTCTGTCGCCACGCAACGCAGAACTTGGCCGCTGTCGGCAGTGCTGACATGCATATAGACGCCGTTCAGGTAATACCGCGTTTCCTCGGTCGAGATTGCGAACTTGGACTTGTCAAAGAGCCGCCGCAGCAGCGCCGCAGGGGCCGAGAAGTTACAATCGTATTCGGCCGAGGTCATGATCGGAAAATCTTCGCGCGGCAGCATCGCCAGTGAAAAGTTTGAACGCCCGGCTTCTATGGTCAGACGGCCGGATGCGCCATCATCGCTCAGCGCAACCAACGCGCCGTCGGGTAGTTTGCGGACAATCTCGTGCAGGATCACCGCCGAAACCGTCGTGGCGCCGGGCCGTTCGACCTGCGCTGCAGCCCGGTCAACCACTTCGATATCCAGATCGGTGGCGCGGAAAGTTACGTTACTGGCTTCGGCCTCGATCAGCACGTTGGCAAGGATCGGGATGGTATTGCGGCGTTCGACAACCGATTGCGCCTGCCCCAGGGCCTTGAGCAAGGCGCTGCGTTCGATACTGATCTTCATGTCCCACTCCTGCATGTGCCGGGCCCAGATGTGCCGGGGCGGTGAATGTAGCGCATTCACCGCCCGGCTCAACAGTTTTCTGATATGTCCGATTAACGCGAGCGACCGTCAAGGGCAGATGGTCAGGCTTCCAGCGTCCTGCGCAGCAGTTCCAGATCCTCGGCGATCTGGTGGTCGTGGGCTTTCAACTCTTCGATCCGCCGCACCCCGTGCATGACGGTGGTATGATCACGTCCGCCAAAGCGGCGGCCGATTTCAGGCAGGCTTCGCGTGGTCATGCGTTTGGCCAAAAACATCGCAACCTGGCGCGGCCGCGCGATGGTGCGCACCCGTTTCGGACCGATAATGTCAGACAGGCGGATGTTGTAGTGCTCGGCCACTTTGCGCTGAATTTCCTCGACCGTGACTTTGCGGTCTGATGCCCGCAGGATGTCAGCCAGGCAGTCCTGCGCCAGTTCCAGCGTGATTTCGCGGCCCACCAGCGAGGCGAACGCAAACAGCCGCATCAATGCGCCTTCCAATACCCGAACATTGGTGGATATGCGAATCGCAAGGAATTCCAGAACACCATCGGTAATCACCAGCTCCTGATACTGTTGCCGGTATTGTTCGACTTTCTGTTGCAGGATGCCTAAGCGAAGTTCGTAATCGGTCGGGTGCAGGTCGACGACCAGACCACATTGCAGGCGCGACTTGATCCGTTCTTCAAGATCCTTGATCTCAACCGGGGCGCGGTCGGCGGAAATGATGATCTGTTTGCCCTGATCCACCAGCGCGTTGAAGGTGTGAAAGAACTCTTCCTGGGTGCTGTCTTTGCCGGCGATGAATTGCACGTCATCCACCATCAGCACATCGACCGAGCGGAACAGCTGTTTGAAATCCATCATCTGCTTTTCGCGCAACGCCTGCACGAAGCGATACATGAACTGCTCTGCCGACAGATATACCACCCGCAGATCCGGGTTTTGGCCTTGCAGCTGCCAGGCGATAGCGTGCATCAGGTGGGTCTTGCCAAGCCCGACGCCGCCATAAAGAAACAGCGGATTGAACGCGACATCGCTGCCTTCGGCAACCCGGCGCGCGGCGGCATGGGCAAGTTCGTTCGGTTTTCCAACGACAAAACTGTCAAAGGTAAAGCGGGCATCCAGCGGTGCACCGGGAAGATCGCCATCTGGCTTGTTCGACTTGCGCACAACTGCCGGTGCATCGATCGCCTTTGGCGCCGCCCTTGGCACATTGAATTCAACCCGGCTGACTGCCGCCCCGGCCCGGGAAAGCTGGTTCAATATCTGGTCACCAAAATTGCGCGACACCCAATTGCCCATGAAATTCGTCGGCACCAAAAACGTCGCCACACCATTTTTCATATTCGAAAATTCGAGCAGTTCGATCCAGTTTTTGTAGTTGTTCTTACCGACTGTCTTTAGTAACTCGTCCTGCACTTGTCCCCAGGTATCATCAGTCATTTTATTCGACCCGCATTTATAAATTTTCATCAATACTGGCGCCAAGCCAGCCCCCGATGTTTCCAGCCATTGTGAAAACCCCGGTGCCCATCTTGATTCAGGTCGCCTTCGAATCCTTCGGCTACATTCAGGCACTGGGTCGCGGCATTGCTGTCAGCAAATCGCGCGGCCATTGCCCCTGCAGCGTGCAGAGATCGCCCCCCGGAACGGCAGATGAACAGAAGCTTGCCTGGCGTAGCGTCGCCAAGTGCTTCGATCACCGCATCCGCAAAGCGCGGGTTGTTAGACATCCCCGGTAACTGCACCCATTCGACGCAAATCAGCGTCTGGCCCAGCCCCGCAAGGTCAGGAACACCGACAAAAGCCCATTCGGCCTGCGTCCTGACATCGACTAGACGGGCATCTTGTTCTGTTTCCAGAATTGTCCAGGCGTCGGTTGGCAGAATTTCACCAACACGCGGACCGCTGCCCGAGTTCATCGATTGTCCCCCAAAGACGATGTGAATCGTTGCGCTAAGCTAGCAAGGTGATCGCCGCTGACGCAACAGAACTTCGCGCTTGACTCGATCTTTGTCGTGGCGAATCTCGTAAGTCCTTGAATCGCGATAATCGCGCAGGAAAAATACCACAGTCCGAAAACACGAAAGCGCACCAGTTGGCGCGCTTTGAGCTGATTCTTTTAGTAAGTTGGGGCTAGACGATGGCCTTTATGCGGGCCGACAGCCGCGACATTTTGCGCGCCACGGTGTTTTTGTGAAAGATGCCCTTGGTGACGCCACGCATCAGTTCTGGTTGTGCGGCGCGCAATGCGTCTGACGCGGCGTCTTTTTGGCCAGACGCGATCGCCTCTTCGACTTTTCGCAGAAACGTGCGGATGCGCGAACGGCGCGCTTTGTTCACGTTGAAGCGGCGTTCATTCTGGCGGGCGCGTTTTTTGGACTGTGGCGAATTGGCCATGCGTGTCGTTCTCACAGTTTATTAGCGGTGCAAATCTGAAGCCGCGCTTCTAGGTCGTCACCGGGTGCAAGTCAACGGGGTAGGTGGAAGATTATTGTTTCGGCGGTGGCAATTCTTCCGCGAAGAATTGAAGTGATTTGTTGCGGAAAAATCATGCCCTGAACTTACTTGTCGCGAAACTGCGGTTCTCGTTTTTCCAGAAACGCCTGCATCCCTTCCTTCTGGTCCTCGGTGGCAAACAAGGCATGGAAAACCCGGCGTTCATAAAGCAGGCCCTCGCGCAAGGTGGTTTCATAGCTTCGGTTGACCGCATCCTTGACCGTCATCACTGTCAGCGCTGATTTCTCGGCAATTTTCTGGGCCACGCCCAGGGCCTCTTCGATCAGCTTTTTGGCGGGCACAACGCGGCTGACCAGGCCGGAGCTTTCAGCTTCGGTCGCATCCATGAAACGGCCGGTCAGATGCATGTCCATCGCTTTCGATTTACCGACGAACCGGGTCAGGCGCTGGGTGCCGCCGATGCCGGCAACCACGCCCAGGTTAATCTCTGGCTGACCAAATTTGGCGGTGTCGGCGGCGATTATGAAATCGCACATCATCGCCAGTTCGCAGCCGCCGCCAAGCGCAAAGCCCGCAACGGCCGCGATGATTGGCTTGCGGATGCGCTGAATTGCTTCGGATTCGGATGCAAAGAAGTCCTCGCTGAACATGTCAACGTATGACTTTTCAGCCATTTCCGCGACGTCGGCCCCGGCGGCAAAGGCTTTTTCGGACCCGGTCAGGACAATTGCGCGCACTTTGCCGTTTTTGTCGGCGTCCTGCATGGCGTCCACCAGTTCCCCCAACAGCTCTGAGTTCAGCGCGTTAAGGGCGTCCGGACGGTTCAACGTGATCAGGCACACATCATCCTCGATCTTCACTATGATCGTTTTGTAAGCCATCAGGAATGCCCCAATTGTTCCAGTCAGAGGCAAATCCATAGCAGTCCTGAGCGGTCGATCAAGCTATCTTTGGCATTGCGGGCAGTAGAATGTTGAGCGGCCGGTTTGGACAATGCGGGTGATTTGGCCGTTACAATCGGGCGTCGGGCAGGGTTGGCCCTGGCGATCGTAGACCCGGAAATTGTGTTGAAAATAACCCAGTTCGCCACTGGTTTGACGATGATCGCGCAGCGAGGAGCCACCGGATGCGATGGCTTCGTGCAGCACGTCACGGATCGCCGGCACCAGGGCGGCAACGCGCGCGGCAGATATGTTCCCGGCTTTGCGTTTGGGCGAAATGGAGGTGCGGTGCAGCACTTCGCTGACGTAGATATTGCCGAGCCCGGCGACGATGCGCTGGTCCAGCAGTGCCGCCTTGATCGGCATGTTGCGGCCCCTAAGGCGGCGGGCCAAATAATCCGTGTCAAACGAGTTTCCGAGCGGTTCCGGCCCCAGATTGGCCAGCAGGCGGTGTATGTCGGCGGTGTCGGTGGGCGTCAGATCCATTGCACCAAAGCGGCGGGCATCGTTGAAGGTCACGCGCCCGCCGTTTGCCATGTCCAGCACGACATGGTCGTGCTTTTGCAGTGCCGGGTGGGGCGGTGTTGACACCAGCATACGGCCCGACATGCCCAGGTGGATGATCAGCGTTTCGCCGGAATTCAGATCAGCGAGGATGTATTTTGAGCGCCGCCGCAGGTGATCGACACGCTTGCCAGTCAGGCGTTCCGCCATCGCCTGCGGAAACGGCCAGCGCAGATCGGGGCGGCGGATATTGGCGCGGGCGATGACCTGGCCCTGCATGACCGGCTGCAGCCCGCGCCGCACAGTCTCAACCTCTGGCAATTCAGGCATTTGTCATCCTTTTGGACATGCGGGCGCATTGTCACGCCCCTTGAGAGACCTATAAGAAGGGTGAGTTTTGGACGGACGGCAAGGCCGATGACTGAAGATACTGCAAAAACCACCCATTTCGGCAACCAAGAGGTGCCCGAAGACCGGAAAGCCGGGATGGTGCATGGGGTTTTCAGCACTGTGGCCGGCAAATATGACCTGATGAACGATGTGATGTCCGGCGGCGTTCACCGAGTTTGGAAAGATGCGATGATGGACTGGCTGGCGCCGCGGTCGTCTCAGCGACTGCTGGATGTGGCCGGTGGCACCGGCGACATTGCGTTCCGGTTTTTGAAGCGGGCGCCGGAGGCCGAAGCGGTTGTGCTAGATCTGACCGAAAACATGCTGGTCGAGGGCCGCAAGCGCGCCGAGGCCGCCAAACTGGCCGAGCGGCTGAACTGGATCGTCGGTGATGCGATGGCGCTGCCGTTTGAGGCCGGAAGTTTTGACGTTTACACGATCTCTTTTGGCATTCGGAATGTGACCCGGATCGGCGACGCGCTGGCCGAGGCCTTTCGCGTTCTCAGGTCCGGCGGGCGGCTGATGGTGCTGGAATTCAGCCAGGTGCCGAACCCGGCGCTGAAAAAGGTCTATGATCTGTATTCATTCAACGTGATCCCGCGTCTGGGCCAGATAATTGCCAACGATCGCGACAGCTATCAGTATCTGGTCGAATCGATCCGCAAGTTTCCCGATCAGGACCAGTTTGCCGCGATGATTGGTGACGCGCGCTTTGAGAACGTCAAATACCGCAACCTGAGTATGGGCGTCGCGGCGCTGCACTCGGGTTGGAAGCTTTAGGTGCGCGGACCGCATAACATATGGCGGCTGGTGCGGACCGGCGCCACGATGGAGCGGACCGGCGCGATGCGCGTCGCACTGAATGCGTTGAATGCACCGGTATCGTTGCGCATTGCCGCGCGGGTGCTGGGCTGGCCGTTCAAATGGCTCGGCTACAAGGGCGATGCATCGTTGCCGCCGATAACCCGGGCGCTGACCGCACTTGGCCCAGCTTACATCAAATTCGGGCAACTGCTTTCGACCCGGCCCGATGTGGTGGGCGACGAACTGGCGCAGCAATTGCAGATATTGCAGGACAAGCTGCCGCCGTTTGCCACCGAAATCGCCAAAGACACGGTGGCTGAAGAGCTTGGCAAGCCGGTTGACACGCTGTTCAGCGAATTCAGCGATTCGGTTGCTGCGGCCTCGATTGCCCAGGTTCACAAAGCGCGGCGCGTTGATACCGGGCAAGAGGTGGCGGTCAAGGTGTTGCGGCCAAAGATAGAGCGGGCCTTTCGCAAGGACATCGACGCCTTTTATTTTGCCGCCTGGGTTATTGAAATTCTTTCGCCTGCGTCACGGCGGCTTCGCCCAACCGACGTTATTGCCCATTTTGAAGGCATCGTCATGGCCGAACTGGATTTGCGGCTGGAGTCATCGGCCGCCGCCGAATATCTCGCCAACACCGAAAACGATGCCGGCTTTCAGGTGCCAAAAGTGGTTTGGGAATTGTCGGCGCGACGCATGATGACCCTTGGCTGGGGCGAAGGAATTCCGATCCACGAACTGGCGGCGCTGGATGACGCCGGGCATGACCGGGCGGCACTTGGGCGGCGGGTGCTGAACCTGTTCCTTACGCACGCGCTGCGGGATGGTTATTTTCATGCCGACATGCATCAGGGCAACCTGAAAGTTGCGGCCAACGGCGATATTATTGCGCTTGATTTTGGCATCATGGGGCATATCGACGACTACACCCGCCGGGTCTATGCCGAGATACTGTATGGCTTTATCCGGCGCGATTTCCGCCGTGTGGCAGAGGTGCATTTTGAGGCCGGATATGTGCCCGCCGATCAGGATGTCGATGAATTCGCCCGGGCGTTGCGCGCTGTTGGCGAGCCGATTTTTGGCGTCGGTGCTGCCGGAATCTCGATGGCGCGGTTGCTGAGTTATCTTTTTGAAGTGACCCAACGCTTTGGCATGAAAACCCGCACCGAACTGATCCTGTTGCAGCGCACCATGGTGGTGACCGAAGGTGTGGCCCGTTCGCTGGACCCGGATATCAACATGTGGGATGTCGCCAAGCCGGTTGTCGAGCGGTATATCCGGGACAATATCGGCCCCAGAGCGCTGTTGCGTGATCTGAGCCGCGCGGCGGTCGTTTTGGCGCGCTTTGGGCCAAAGCTGCCGCAGATGGCCGAGGCGGCGTTGATCCGGCAGTCCGAAGAGCGGGTGGTCCGGCCCACAAGATCGCTGTGGCAAGCGGCTGGTTACATGATCCTGGGTGCGGTATTGGCCGGTGCCGGCTATTGGGCTGCGGGGCTGTTTTAGCGCTGCCAGGTTCGGTTCTGTCTAAAGTGCAGGCGCGCGAAGTGCTTTGATGTCATCGGACGGAACCTCTGCTCCGCCCGCCAGCACAACAATGGTTGCACCGTTTTCTGATTTCGCCTCTGTCACCAAAGAATAGATTTGCGCAGGGTCGGTGGCGATCAGGTTGCTGTTGGAATAATTTTCCACGTTGAAGTGATAAAGGCCCGCAGGCAACGGTTGACCGTCAGTGCCAACACCTGCCCATGGCACGGCGCTGCCGGTCAGGCCGATCTGCTGGCGCATCACTTCCAGCCCGTTTTCATCGGTGGCTGTAAGAATGGCATTGTCGGCGGTGGTCGCGACGCTGGGGTAAACCGTTATCGGGCTGCCGTCAAAGTAGGCCGGGGCGGCGACGCGCGCCTCCATTCCAACCCATCCGGCCAGCTGCGACAGGCCCATCAATCCGAATTGCTGGCCCAGCGAAGTCAGCAGATCGTTGGTCTTGACCTGCTGCTCGACGCTCGAAAACGTGGCCAGCTGGACCGCAAAGTCAGACGAATCAATTGGATTCAGCGGGTCCTGATTTTGCATCTGAGTGGTTAGCATTATCAAAAACGTCTCGAAATCCGAACTGATCGTGGCTTTTGCCGGCGCTTCGGCAATCGGGCTGACGAAATTGCTGGCGGACGGGTTTTGTAACGTGTTGATTTCCATTGTTGGATTCCTTCACAGTCTGATGTCTATGCCGCCTGCGTCGGTGACAGCGATTTGCATGGGGGTAAACTGCGGTGTTTCATCGGGGCTGACCGGATCACCTGGTGCGGGCGTTTGGCGGTCGTTGCCGTGATCTTCGCTGCTGCCAAAACCTTCGCCCTCACCGGCAAAACTGAACGACAGGTCCTTGTAGCCAAGCTCTCGCAACTGGCTGGCCAGCATGTCGATATTGCGGCGCAGCAGGTCGAGCGTCACGTCGACCGGGCGATCCTGAAGCGCGCGCGCAGCCTGAGCGATCAGCTGAATGACGCGCGGTGCATTATCGATGCGGGGTTGGGCCGGTGGCGGATTTTCGACCGTGCCGGTTGCCGGAGTGACCGGGGGCTCCGCGGGCGTAAGCTCTGGCAACACGAACGTTTCTGCCTTTGCCGCGCGGGGCGCACCGTCGTTCAACAGGGCGGCGTGCGAGGCGAGCGGAGTTGCTGGCGGTTGAGCGGCAGGTGTTGAGGCGCCCGCCGATTGGTGCTGGGCGTTTTGGCCTGCATGGCGCGCGCGTAATGGAGAATATTCTGCCGTCGGCATCATCAGTTCGGAACGCGCAAACCCGCTTTGAGGATTTCTCGAACTGGTTGCTTTCGATGTATGGGCGAATGCAATCGGGTGTGCGGTTGCCTGGCTTTTTTGTGCAGGTGCGATGTTTGGGTTCGCGGCATTTTCGGGTGCATGCCGGGACGTTGGATGGCTTGCAGTACTTTAGTTGCGCTGCCCAAGGGCACGGCCTTGCAAAATGCGCGGCGGGCGGGGCAGATCCGGCTGGTTTTGGACGCGCCTGTCCGGGGCAACTGCGGCGTCGTGGATCGGTCTGGTCAGCGACGGTTTAGTCGCTGTCGGCGATTGCACACGCCGACGTGACGGCGGGGTTTCTGTTGGCTCCGAAATAGCGGGATTAATCTTTGGTATCGTATCGCCGCTCACCGGCGATTGCACACGCCGACGTGACGGCGGGGTTTCTGTTGGCTCCGAAATAACGGGATTAATCTTTGGTATCGTATCGCCGCTCACCGGCGATTGCGCACGCCGACGTGACGGCGGGGTTTCTGTTGGCTCCGAAATAGCGGGATTAATCTTTGGTATCGTTTCGCCGCTCACCGGCGATTGCACACGCCGACGTGACGGCGGGGTTTCTGTTGGCTCCGAAATAGCGGGATTAATCTTTGGTATCGTATCGCCGGTCACCGGCGATTGCGCCCGCCGACGTGACGGCGGGGTTTCTGTTGGCTCCGAAATAGCGGGATTAATCTTTGGTATCGTATCGCCGGTCACCGGCGATTGCGCACGCCGGCGTGACGGCGGGGTTTCTGTTGGCTCCGAAACTGAGGGATTAATCTTTGGTATCGTATCGCCGGTCACCGGCGCTTGTGGCGGCGATGCAGGAACAGGCGCCGCGCTTGGCGTTGCGATCTGCGGCGACGGATCGCCTTTTGCGACCGCTGGCAGCGCTTTTTCGAGGGCTGATTCGGTGGATGCCTGCGTTGAACGCCCAGCACGCGCAACCTCAGGAGGATCCGAATCCACAGTAGGATTGACCCGCTGTCGCGATTCGGGCGGCGCTGCGGCTATGCGAGGAAGTGGAAATTCCCCAAGCTCAGGCGTGTCTGAAACTAAGGTGCCGGCAGATAGCGTAATTTTCGTTTGCGTGGGAAGTTCAGGGGCCGTCATATCGACGTTGGCTGCTAATGCGACCTGGCTCTGCGGTCGGGCGCCGGATGATTGCTTGTCCGGTGTGGATTCGTCCGGTTTGGTGGGCAGAAAGGTGTCGTCGTCAGGCACCAATGGCAGCGCCGCCTGCACAATCACTGGTGCGACGGCTGCAACAGCAACGACTGATGCCGACAATTCGGCGGATAACAGCGTTGGCTGGATCGCAGATTTTGGCACCGTGAAATGGCCATTTTGGGAAATCGCCAGAGCCTGTTCTGTTAAAATCCGGGACATGTCGGGCCGGGTTTCCTGCGGTCGGGCAGTTTGATGATCGCCTTCGGCCAGATCGCGACCGGGTCAACTATCTTAGCACCGGCGTCACTGCCCCAGACGGCGCCAAGAAAATCGGTTTCCTGAACTACTGACGACGCGAGTTTCGCTTGGACCTTGGGGCCGGGAAATGCAGAAAAAATCGCTTCGATATTCATGTGCCATCCGGGAATTCTTCGCCGATCAGGCAGACTATGGCCGCATCTGGTTACCGCTTTTTTACCAATACCGGTCCATAACCAGAAATCTGTATTCAATTGGAAGAATCCAATGTCCGAGATTTCTGCCCTGTCCGGCACCACCGCGTTGCAAGGCCCGAAAAGGGATCAGGCGCTTTGGATCGCGGCGCAGAAACTGGAAGCAACCTTTCTTGCCGAAATGCTGAAAACCGTCGGCTTGGGCGCGCCGCGGGAAAGCTTTGGCGGCGGTGAGGGCGAGGAACAATTCGCTTCTTTCCTGCGCCAGGCCCAGGCTGACCTGATGGTTCAGGCCGACGGCATCGGGCTGGCGCAATCGCTTTTTGAGGCTTTGAAGCAGCGAGACAATGCCAATGTTTAGAATACGCGGCGTCTTTGAGGCGCTCGAAGTTCTTTTGGACAAGGAACGCCGGGCGATTCTGGACGGCGATTTTGACGTCCTTCGCCGGATGATGGCCGAAAAGGAACGCCTGATTGCTGCCGCGCAAAGTGCCACACCAGCACAATCTGTCGCGCGTTTGAAGCAAAAAGCCGAGCGCAATCAGAATATGCTAAAAGCTGCGACACAGGGCATTCGAGCCGTATCGGATCACCTGGCGAAGGCGGGTCAGGCCGACAAACCGTTGCTCACCTACAGCCGGTCCGGACAGCGCCAGGCGCATGCCGCGCGCAAGAGCAGTATGGAGCGCCGGGCCTAGGGCCAGTGACCATCGTATTTGCCTAAAATGCCGGGCATTGAGCGCTGGTTCTTTAGGCTTCCCTTAGCACTTCGAACCCAGATTTGCCCACGCATCCCGAGGGGTGGCACGGCCGATGAAGTGTCGGACTTCCGTAAACGTCAGAATGACATCCAAGACGCCCACAAGGGCGGACAATTCAATCTGACGCAAAAGCGTCATCGGACCAAAGGAAATTCATATGGCCACTTTCCAGACCCCGCCGTGATGTCCGCCACCGCTGACGACCTTCTTGCGCTTTATGATAACTGGCGCATTTGATTTTGCGCTCATCCCACCGCCTCATTATTCACCCGTCATCAGGGCTAACAGGGCGGTGTGAATACCTGCTTAACTGCAAATGTTTTTGAAATTCAGTGGGCTCGCGGCTCATTGCAAAACAGAACTGGCGCGAGTTTGGCTGCGGGTCCGCGCTCATAAATCCGGTCTGCCTAGACAGCGATGCCTGCAAGGCCATCTGGATTTTTTTGTTAGCGATAACGCTCGATATTCACATCGCTTGAAAAAGCGCCGAATTTGCGGCTAAAAGTCGAAACGTGGATCAGGAAAAGGCAAGCACTGTGGCAAATTCTCCAGCAAACACTCCGCATCGTCCGCTCACGCTGCGCGACGTGTCCGAAGCCTCGGGCGTCAGCGAGATGACCGTATCGCGGGTTCTGCGCAATCGTGGCGATGTCTCACGCGCCACGCGCACAAAAGTATTGGCGGCCACCAAGGCGCTTGGTTATGTGCCAAACAAGATCGCCGGAGCACTTGCCAGCCAGCGCGTCAACCTAGTGGCCGTCATCATTCCGTCGCTCTCGAACATGATTTTTCCCGAAGTCATGACCGGCATTTCCGATGTTCTGGATGAAACGCCGCTGCAACCGGTTGTTGGTGTCACGAACTACTTGCCAGAGCGCGAAGAAAAAGTTCTTTATGAAATGTTGTCCTGGCGGCCGTCCGGCGTGATCATTGCAGGGCTGGAACATAGCGACACCAGCAAGGCGATGCTGCGCGCGGCTGCAATTCCGGTGGTTGAGATCATGGATGTCGATGGCGAGCCAATCGATGCCGCAGTTGGCATTTCACACCGTCGGGCGGGGCGCGAGATGGCGCAGGAAATTGTCGAAGCTGGTTACAAGAGAATAGGATTTCTGGGCACCAAAATGCCGCTGGATCATCGCGCGCGCAAGCGTTTCGAAGGGTTTACCGAGGCCCTGGCAAAGGCCGAGCTGGAGGTTGCGGTTCAGGACTTTTATTCCGGCGGCTCGGCGCTGGCCAAAGGACGAGAGATGACTGCGGCGATACTGAAGCGCACCCCCGATCTGGATTTCATTTATTACTCGAACGACATGATCGGCGCGGGCGGACTGCTGTATTGCCTTGAAAAAGGCATGGATATTCCTGGCCAGATCGGGCTTGCCGGATTCAATGGTGTTGAGTTGTTGGATGGCCTGCCGCGGCAACTGGCAACGATGGATTCCTGCCGCGCCGAAATTGGCCGCGCTGCGGCCGAAATAATCGCTCGCAGAGTGGCCGAGTCAGGCGCGAAGGCGGGCGAAAAAATCGTCCTTAAGCCGCAACTGTCACCGGGTGACACGTTACGTCGTTGACGCGGAATCCAGACCCTGCATAGCCGTGCGCAACCAACGAGATACCTCATAAAATCTGCGATCTTTGACGCCAGGATCAAAGCAAGCCTACGTTAACCGAATCAACGCCGCTCACACCTAAACCCATTGGACTTCGCTATGGCCGCAGCTGCAAAATCCAACACGCCATACGACCTGTTCGTTATCGGTGGCGGCGTGAATGGCTGCGGTATTTCGCGCGATGCGGCTGGGCGTGGAATGCGGGTGGTGATGGCTGAACAGGGCGATCTGGCGCAGGCGACCTCGTCTGCTTCGACCAAACTATTCCACGGCGGATTGCGTTATCTGGAATTTTACAAATTTCGGCTTGTCCGTGAATCGCTGATCGAACGTGAGCGTTTGCTGTGCGCGATGCCGCATATCAGCTGGCCGATGCGGTTTGTGTTGCCGTATCATGGTGGCCTGCGCCCGGCATGGCTGATCCGGCTGGGCCTGTTCATTTACGACCATCTTGGCGGACGCAAGATCTTGCCAGCCACCCGGACGCTGAATTTGCGCACACATCCGAGCGGCACCACACTCAAGGACGGTTTCGTCAAGGCGTTCGAATATTCTGATTGCTGGGTGCAAGACGCGCGTCTGGTGGTGCTGAACGCGCGCGATGCGGCGGATCGGGGGGCCACAATTCTGACCCGCACACGGGTGACCGGCGCCCAGCGAAAAGGCGCCATTTGGCAGGTTTCCGTCGAAGATGCCGACACAGGCGCGGCCCGCCAGATCGAGGCCCGGGCGCTGGTCAATGCAAGCGGTCCCTGGGTGGTCGAGGTAATCTCGGACCGGCTTGGCATCAGATCGCCGGACAAGGTCCGGTTGGTGCGCGGCAGTCATATCGTGACCCGCCGCCTGTTTGAACATGACCAGCCTTATATCCTGCAGGGTTCGGACCGGCGCTTTGTGTTTGCAATTCCATATGAGGACGATTTCACCCTGATCGGAACCACCGAGAGTGAACATTTTGGCGCGCCGGGGCAAACCGAATGCACCGGCGAAGAGATCGAATACCTTTGCAATTTCGTGAGCGAATATTTTGAACAGCCGGTCACCCCCGACGACGTGGTCTGGACCTATTCCGGCGTGCGCCCGCTTTATGATGATGGTGCGTCTTCGGCCACCGAGGCCACCCGCGAATATGTGCTGTCGCTTGACGCAGGCGACGGTGTGCCGTTGCTCAATGTATTCGGCGGCAAGATCACAACCTATCGCCGACTGGCAGAAGTGGCTTTGAAAAAGCTGTCGCGGGTCATGCCGGTTCCCGGCGCAGCCTGGACTGCGGGAGTGCCACTTCCGGGTGGCGATTTCGCGGTCGATCAAGTGGCCAATATCACCGGTGACTTGCTGCAGCATTATCCATTTCTGACGCCCGCCTGGGCACGGCGACTGATACGATGTTACGGCACAGACGCACGGGAAATTCTGGGCGACGCCGAAACCGCCGCCGACCTGGGCCGCGATTTTGGTGCAACGCTGTGCGAAGCAGAATTGCACTGGTTGATGACCAAGGAATTCGCCAGAAGCGTTGACGACGTGCTGTGGCGGCGTACGAAATTGGGGCTTCGGATGAGTGATGCCGAGGCCAAAGGCCTGGATGTGTGGATGCGTGCAAAACGAAAACAACGGAGAGCCGTGCAATGAACCACATCCTGGCCATTGATCAGGGAACGACATCCAGCCGTGCGATAGTATTTGATGATACAATGAAAACTGTCGCCGTGGCTCAGCAGGAATTCACCCAGCACTTCCCGGCCTCGGGTTGGGTCGAACACGATCCCGCAGAAATTTGGCAATCGGTTCTGTCCACCGGTCGCGCAGCTATGGCTAAAACAAACGGCGGGCCAGACGCGATCGCTGCGATCGGCATCTGCAATCAGCGTGAAACCACCCTGATCTGGGACCGCGACACTGGCAAAGCGATCCACAACGCCATTGTCTGGCAAGACCGCCGTACCGCCGAGATGTGCCGCACGTTGAAGGCCGACGGGCTGGAGGACCTGGTGACAGAACACACCGGTCTGCTGCTGGACCCCTATTTTTCGGCCACCAAAGTCAAATGGATACTGGATAACGTCGATGGTGCGCGCGAACGGGCAGACAACGGGAGGCTTCTGTTCGGCACCGTCGACAGTTACCTGATCTGGCACCTGACCGGCGGGCACACCCACGCCACTGACGCCACCAATGCCGCGCGCACGATGCTGTATGACATTCGGCGCGGCACCTGGGACGCGGAGATCTGCGCCGCGCTGGATATCCCGCTCGCCATGTTGCCAGAGGTGCGCGACTGCGCGGCGGACTTTGGCGTCACCGACGCGGCTCTGTTCGGTCGGGCAATCCCGATCCTTGGGGTGGCGGGCGATCAGCAGGCGGCCACTATCGGGCAGGCCTGTTTTGACACCGGCATGATGAAATCCACCTATGGCACTGGCTGTTTTGCACTGCTCAATACCGGCGCTGATATCGTGCGGTCGCAATACCGGCTGCTTTCAACTATTGCCTACCAGCTGGACGGCAAGCCCACGTATGCCCTGGAAGGGTCGATCTTTATTGCCGGCGCGGTTGTGCAATGGCTGCGCGACGGGCTTGGCATCATCGCCGACGCCAGCGAAACACAGGCACTGGCCGAACAGGCTGACCCGGCGCAATCGGTTTACCTAGTACCAGCGTTCACTGGTCTGGGCGCACCGTATTGGGACGCCGAGTGTCGCGGCGCGATCTATGGGCTGACACGCAACTCTGGCCCACAAGAATTCGCCCGCGCAGCCCTGGAAAGCGTCGGCTATCAAACCCGCGACCTGCTGGAAGCGATGCGCGCTGACTGGACCGGTGCCGGTGAGAAAAGCACACTTAGGGTCGACGGTGGCATGACGGTATCTGACTGGACGATGCAATTTCTGGCCGACATCACCGGCGCCCCGGTGGATCGCCCAAAGGTTCTTGAGACAACCGCGCTTGGCGTTGCATGGCTGGCCGGGATGCGGACCGGACTTTATCCTGATCAGTCCGAATTCGCCCAGAACTGGGCTTTGGAGCGGCGTTTTGAGCCTATTATGGCGACAGCCGTGGCCGATGAGCGCTATGCAGGCTGGAAAGACGCGGTGCAGCGAACGCTTAGCAGGCCCCAATTCTGACGCTGACATTCAAATTCTTGACCAATTCGGATTTGCTCCGCTTGATAGGGGCCAGACCCCATGTCCGAACAGGACACGGGTGACCCGTCTCACGATATGCATGTGTCGAGGGTTGCGCCGGATGGTCCGGCGCCTTGCCTCATGCATAGGAGACGGGTCATGGAGAAGACTATCACGTTTATCGGTCTGGACGTTCACAAGAAGAGCCTTTCGGTGGCGGTTGCGGACGGCGGTGTGGGTGGCGAAGTGCGGTTCGTAGGGACGATATCGAACACCGCCGGCGCCTTGACGAAGCTGGCCGACAGGCTGGCGCGCAAGGGCGGGGTGCTCAGCTTTTGCTACGAGGCCGGTCCCTGCGGCTATGGGGTTTACCGCCACCTGCGGGGGTTGGGCCATGACTGCGTGGAGGTGGCGCCATCGCTGATCCCCCGGCGTCCGGGCGATCGGGTGAAGACCGACCGGCGCGACGCGGTGAACCTCGCCCGGCTTCACCGGGCCGGTGAGCTGACGCCGGTGTGGGTTCCCGACGCCGACCACGAGGCGATGCGCGATCTAGTGCGGGCGCGCGGGGCAGCGGTGCGCGCGCTGCGCCGGGCACGCCAGCAACTGACGGGGTTTCTGCTGCGCCATGGCCATGTTCGTGGCGGCAAGAACTGGACCCTGGCGCACCGGCGCTGGCTGTCGACGGTCCGCTTCGAGCATGCGGCGCAGCAGATCGTGCTGCAGGACTATATCCATGCGGTCGAAGACGCCACCGCGCGACGCGATGCGCTGACGGCGGAGATCGCTGGGCTGCTCCCCCAGTGGTCCCTGGGGCCAGTGGTCGAGGCCTTGCAAGCCATGCGTGGGGTGGCGCTGATCGTCGCCGTGACCCTGGTGGCCGAGGTCGGCGACCTCACCCGCTTCGACACTCCCCGCCAGTTGATGGCCTATCTCGGCCTGGTGCCGAGCGAACATTCCAGCGGCCAAACCCGGCGCCGAGGCGGCATCACCAAGACCGGCAACAGCGCGGCGCGCCGCGTCCTGGTCGAGGCCGCCTGGACCTACCGCCTGCCGGCCAGGGTCGCCCGCCCCCACCTCAATCGCTTGGAAGGGCTTCCCAAGGAGGTTCGTGACATCGCCTGGAAGGGGCAACGCCGACTCTGCGCCCGCTATCGCCGACTGATCGCCGCCGGCAAGCCGGTCCCTGTGGTGACGGTGGCCATCGCCCGCGAGATGCTCGGCTTCGCCTGGGCCATCGCCTGGGTCATCGATGGGGCCGTGACGCCGCGAAAGGCCGACTGAGCGAACCGCGACACGATCGTGAAAGCAACCTGAAAGGAGGGCCGCAAACCAATCCAACATGCCGCCGGCGCCCATGCCCGGAGGCGGGACCACGGTCAGGGGAACCCTCGATTGCTCTATGAGCGGGAGATCGCTCCCATGCTCGACGCCAGACCGAGGCAGCCCCGCGACGAACCCAGGGACATGCGGTACTCACCCGCGCATCAGAGATGGACCAACCGCCGTTACGATGGCCCCGCCTCCCGCCATGCGCGCCGACTCTATATCGACCTCGACACCGGCACAACCGGTGGACGGAAATCTGTCGGTAACACGCGATATGTCCGGTTTATGTACCAGATGATCTGTCCGGTTTTAGAACGCCTCCAAGCCATGGAGGGAGGCGATGCGTCGGACGGAGCAGGTACAGGGACTGAGATTGATGAAGTTCGAGGAGGTTTACGGGTGCACCCATCGGGGTGGCTTGAGCCAGGCGGAGGCGGCGGAGGTTCTGGGTGTCTCGGAGCGCACCTTCCGGCGCTGGCGCGACCGCTACGAGGCGGAGGGAGCCGACGGTCTCTACGACCGCCGCCTGGGCCGCCTCTCGGCGCGGCGCGCGCCGGTGGACGAGGTGGCGCGGGTGCTGGAGTTGTTCGACACCCGCTACTGGGACTTCACGGCCAAGCACTTCCACGAGAAGCTGGTGGCCGATCACGGCTTCAAGCGCAGCTACAACTGGCTGCGGCTGAGCTTGCAAGCCCATGGGCGCAGGCGCGCGGCGCCCAGGCGTGGGGCGCACCGGCGCAAGCGGCCGCGCCGTGCCTTGCCCGGCATGATGTTGCACCAGGACGGCTCGAGCCACGAGTGGGTCCCCGGTCGATGGTGGGACCTGATCGTCACCATGGACGATGCGACCAGCGATATCTACTCGGCCTTCTTCGTCGCCGAAGAGGGCACCATGTCGAGCTTCCAGGGGGTGTCCGAGGCGATCCGGGCCAAGGGCCTGTTCTGCTCGCTCTACGCCGACCGCGCCAGCCACTACTGGAACACGCCCGAGGCCGGCGGCAAGGTGGACAAGGACACCCCGACCCAGGTCGGCCGCGCCCTGGCGCAGCTCGGCATCGAGCTGATCCCGGCCTACTCGCCCGAGGCAAGGGGGCGCTCGGAGCGCATGTTCGGCACCTTGCAGAAGCGCCTGCCCCAGGAACTCAGGCTCGCCGGCATCACCGACATGGTCGAGGCCAACCGCTTCCTCAAGGAGGTCTTCCTGCCACAACACAACGCCCGCTTCGCGACCCCGGCCGAGGACCGGGGCACCGCCTTCGTCCCCTTCACCGGCGCGCTCGACGACATCCTGTGCATCCACGAGGAACGCACCGTCTCAAACGACAACACGGTGCGCTACAAGCGCCTGGCACTTCAGATCCCCGCCGGCCGCCACCGCCGCCATAACGTCAAGGCCAGGGTCCGCGTCCACGAATACCCCGACGGCACAATGGCCGTCTTCCATGGACCGCGATGTCTGGCGCGATACCACGCCGATGGCCAACCGATCGACAGCCAAACCCGCGAGGCCGCGTGACCCGCTTCGACGCGACCGACCGGCGCCCTGTGGACAAGTGGACAGCCGCTCCGCGACCGACCACTTCCCCACAGGGCCAGAAACCGCAACAGAAGCGGTCAACTCATATGGTACATAAACCGGTCAACTCAGAATGTTCTCGACACCGGTGGACGGAAATCTTGTCCGAAACCTTGTAATCGGACATGAGAGAGCATAGTATGAAAAAAGGAATAACCAGTGAGCCACGGTTTCCACCTAAAAAGGGCGTTCACCGGATCCAGCTGGATACATGGCCTGTCGGTTCATATTGGCTCCGACGGCCTCATCACCCACGCGACACATGACGATAATCCCGACGCCCTGCCATCGATTGCCGGACCGGTGGTGCCGGGCATCACCAACCTGCACTGTCACGCATTTCAGTATGCAATGGCAGGGTTGACCGAGGCCCGCTATGACCCGGTGGATACGTTTTGGTCGTGGCGCAGGATGATGTATCATTTCGCCCTGAGGCTGTCGCCCGATGACCAAACAGCGGTGGCCGCCAAGCTGTATCTGGAATGTCTGAAACGTGGTTTTACCGGAGTCGCCGAGTTCCACTATATCCATAATGCGCCTGACGGGTCGCCGTATTCATGCGCCGAAGAAATGTCGCTGGCGACGCTGCGCGCGGCACGGCAAACCGGCATTCAGCTCACGCTTTTGCCAGTCTTCTACGCGCATTCAGATTTCGGCGGTCAGCCGCCAACAGATGCTCAGCGCCGGTTCGTGACGTCGCTGGATGGCTTCGCGCAAATGCTCGAAAATCTGTCAGCGCCGTGCCGCAAGCAAGGCGTCACACTTGGTCTCGCCCCGCATTCGCTACGCGCCGTCGACGATGTTGAGCTGCCAGCACTGTGCGAATTGCATGCAAGCCTAGAAGCCAATGCGCCGATTCACATTCATGCCGCCGAACAGATGCCAGAAGTCGAGGCCTCGCTGGCATTTTCCGGCCAGCGCCCGGTGGAGCGGCTGTTTGATCTGGCCGACGTGAATGAAAACTGGTGCCTGATCCATTCGACACACATGACGGCTGAAGAAACCGAGAAAGTCGCGCGATCCGGTGCCACCGTTGGGCTGTGTCCGCTAACCGAGGCGAACTTGGGCGACGGGATTTTCAATGGGCGAAAGTATCTGGAAAACGGCGGATATTTCGGCATCGGCACCGATTCCAATGTCTGCACAGACCCGTTTGCCGAGTTGCAGATGCTCGAATACAGCCAGCGTCTGGCCAACCGCCAGCGCACGGTTCTGGCCTCGTCTGATCACCCGAACACCGGCCAAAATCTGGTGGCAAATGCAGCGATTGGCGGTGGCCGCGCGACCGGGCGCAAGGCCGGCATGATTGCGCCGGGATATTGCGCCGATTTTGTTGAGCTGACGGGGGATCAAAGCGGCGCTTACCACTGGCATTCAGACAACGCGATTTTGGATTATCGGGTTTTTGCGCAGTACCCGCGCGCCGTCGGGCAGGTCGTCGTTGGCGGCAAACTTGTGCTGTATGCCGGGCACCACGCACACGAAGACGAGATAAATCAGGCGTTCCGCAATTCTATGGCGCGTCTTTGTCAGGAAATCTGAAGCCAACTCTCATAGATCACCACGTTAGCATATTCACACCCGCTATCGCCGCCCAGATGCCCGGATTTCGTCAATCACCCGTTGGTTGCGCAGTGAGTTTTCCAGCGTGAATGTTTGCCCGCTATCTGTCACGGCATGATCTGCAAACGCCTCAACTTGCAGAACATACTGATTTTGCTCAGCAAACCGAAATGTATGAACCTCGTCACGCCCTAGTTTGGTCAGCCGAACCTCAGAAAACCCGTAGTCGCCCGCATTGAATGGCGCGCTCACAGTAATCTGACCCTGCGCACCGTGAAACACCATGATCTGACGCAAAGACATCTGAGTTGAGCAGTAGAAATTCAAATCGAACGTATCAAATTCAGCCCGCACGGCGGCGTAGGTATCGGTTCCGAATTCCTTGGATATTTCAACTTTGGCGCTGATATTTATCGGCTCTTTCCCGGTCGCGATCCGGGTTGTGACGACTGGATAAACGCCAATATCGGCGAGCGCTCCGCCACCAAGATCCGGCTGGTTGCGAAAATCTGACACATCTTTGTTGAAATAGGTGAATGCCCCGTGCACATGCTTGAGATCGCCAATGGCTCCAGCCGACAAAAGCTCGGCCACTTTGCGCCATTGCGGGTGGTAGTGGACCATGAAGGCTTCGGAAATCAGCACCCCGGTCTTGTCGCGCACAACAATGATCCGATCGATGTCCGCGGCCTGCATGGCGATCGGCTTTTCGCACAAAACGTGTTTTCCAGCCTCGGCAGCCCAGATCGTCCACTCCACATGCATCGAAGATGGCAACGGGATATAAACACCGTCAATGTCATCATCCGCCAGCAGCTCATCATACGTTCCATAGGTATTCGCAGCCCCAAAGCGCTGGCCAAACGACTTCGCGCTGTCCAGTGACCGGCTGGCGACACCGTGAAGCACGCCGTTTTCTGACTGCAAAATTGCAGGCACGATCTGCTGCCGCGCAATTTTGGCTGTTGATAAGATACCCCAACGAAACATGACATTTGCCTCTTGCACACTTGTGTCACCCTATGCGCCATAACTAGAACAGATGCAGCGCCAAAGCCAAGCCAACGCGATCGGCGACAATTCAGGGGCACTACATGTTTCGCAGTGAGATCAACCAGATCATCCAGGAAGCCGACGCATTCATCCGCTCATTCGGCTTTGCCCTGCCACCGTTTGCAGACTGGGGACCAGAGGACTTTGCGCGCTCTGCCCATCACATCATCGACAGGCGATTGGGTTGGGACATCACCGATTACGGCAAGGGCCGGTTTGAAACGCTGGGCCTGACACTGTTCACCCTGCGAAACGGCACGACGGCGGAATTGAATTCCGGTACCGGCCAAGTCTATGCTGAAAAAATCATGATCTCGCGGGTTGATCAAGTCAGTCCCATGCACCGGCATAATCTCAAGACCGAAGACATCATCAACCGCGGCGGTGGCCGGTTGGTTGTCAAGCTTTATGCGGCCGGGCCGGACATCGGGCGCACATGCCCTTCTCATTCTGGATGGCGCTGGCTGGCACGGGGCAACCTGACCGCAACAATCCGGTTAACCTGTTGACAGACGGCATGAGGCGCAGCGTCGATGCCGGCGGGCGCATTCGTCTGGCAGTGGGCGAAAGCGTGACCCTGTTCCCCGGCCAGTGGCACGCTTTTTGGGCGGAAGGGGCAGACTGCCTGATTGGCGAAGTGTCGGCGGTAAATGACGATTTGACCGACAATGTCTTTCTGGACGACATCGGGCGGTTTTCAGACATTCAAGAAGATGCCGATCCTGTCAGACTGCTGGTTTCGGACTACGAAAAATACTTCGGATCACCTGCCGATTAGAAAAAATATTTGGCCGCGATGCTGGCGGTCCGCGCACCGTCCAATGTGCCAAGTAATGATCCCGCTGCAGCCGCGATTTGGGTAACCGTGGCCGACAATTTAAGGGCATCGGACACGCTGTAATCTGCACTCAGTGCGCCAAACGTCGTGCTGCCGTCCAGAGCGCCGCCAACATTCACCGACACGCTTAACATGCCATCCAGAAATGAATTGCTGGCGCCTAGCAGATAGTTGGCCATGGTCTGCCCGGACGCTACCGCACCACCCGGCACATAATCGAAATAGCTCGCCGATTGCTCCAGCCAGTGCTGCGCCATCACACTGGCCGACAGTTGCGCAGTGTCCGACGCTGCGTATTCGACGCCAAGTGCCGCATCGACGCGGCGGTGTGATGAAAGACCGGCTGCCTCGGCGCGTTGCAGCCCGGATTTCACCGCCAGATCGAACTCAAGCAAAACCGCGTCAAAGGCACGGTGGGCGCTGATCCCCAGCAAGGTGTAAGGTACGGCACTGCTGGTCAGTGTCACCAGTTCGACGACGCCCGATTGCGGCAACAGGCGGGCGCCGTAAAGGCTCACCTGCCCGTTATTTATCGGCAAGTTCGCCGACACGCCAAACTCGTATGCGTGCGCCGCGGGCGCTGCAGGCTGCATGTGTGCAACTTCGGGTGCCAGTCCGGCAAATCCTGAAAACGTGTTGTCGCCCGCAAACACCTCGGCGCTGGCGAACCATTGGCCCGGCAGTTCCGCCGAAGCCGCGCCGATCGTCGTCACCGACAGGCCGGAATTCAGCACATCCAGAACTGGAATGCCCTCAACCTCGCCCCAGCCGATGCGGTATTTGCCGACCTGCCAACTGACATTGCCGGCCGAGTTTTGTAACGTCAGCCGGTCAAGCGCAACAGTCGACGTGGCCGCAGGGCCGGTATCTTGCAGGGCCAGATGCCCAGACCAATCCAGAATTCCCAGGCCGACCAGATCGTGACTATCGGACAGGTTGATTTGCAGCGCCCAGGTCTCAGTGGCCACCCCGCCTGATAGCAGCGAGTCATAAGACAGCGTGACTGAAACGGTCGGGCGCGCTACCGCCGCCTCGCTCGTCGCGTCTTCGAAAAAGCTGTCGTCGTCAAACTCAAGGTCCAGCTCGAATTCCTGCGCTTGCAGCTGCGTTGTGGCAACCACAACAGGCACAAGCGCCAGCAAAAAAGCAACGCGCATAGGCATCTATCTTGCCTGGGCGCGCAGTGCGTTCAACTGACGCTCGCGGAACGCCTTGTCGGTTAGCGCGCGCTTGGTCAAAAGCTCCGGGTCGATGCTTACACCAAAATGGATGGCGCCAAGGCTCATGTTGGACAACCGGTTGGTCATCAGGTTCATGATGGTAATACTGCGCGCCAGCCACACGCCCTTAATTTTTTCGACTTTCCCGGTGATAATTCGGCGAATTTCCTTTCCGCGCTTGTCATACATCTCGGCCTTGAGCATCACGTAACGCTGTGCATCAACCCAGACCAAAGTTTTGGCATAGCGAGTTTTGCGCGCCCTTGCCTTGGTCGGTATTTGCTCGATCACAAATGCCTTGCGGCCCTGATATGTCACTGTGTCCAACAGCTTGTACGTGTAGTCATCCAGCTTGCCGGTTTCCTGATCTTCACTGGTAAACTCTGATCCAAACAGACTGACAGGTTCGCTGTCGGCATCCGAATTGGACGCAACCAGGCGCTTCACTTTGCCAAGTGCGGACAGGTAAAGCCAGGTCTCGTTGTCTTTTCGCGGGTTGTCATAAGTATAGATGAGCATCCCGATACCGCGCTCTGACGCGGGTTCCAGAATAATGGCGATCGCTTTGGAATCCTTGCCGCCCGCGCCGGTGTTGATCGAGGCGCTTTCGATTTTCTTGATCGTCGGTTTTACCGCGCATTTGACCTTTCCGCCGCTGATCCCGAACTTGCAGGTCGCGATCTGCATGATCGAAAACGAAGCGTCGTTTTGCGCGCGACTGTTGGCGTCCATACGCTCCATGATCGCGCGCGCATCTTGCGCCACCGCTCCGAATGCTCCAAACATCGTCAGCCCAACCGCCAGAACCGCCACAAGAATTCGAATTTCGCGCCGCATTATCCTATGGCCTTTCGGTTTGGTAATGCGCAATTCCGGCGGTCTTGACGCCAAATTTGGGTTGGAAAATGTAGATCAGCGCGGGCAGAAACAGCAGATCGCACAACAGCGCCACAAAGATCGCAAGCGACCCGAAAATTCCGACCTTGGCAATCCCCAGATAGTTGCTGAAACCCAGCATCAGGAACGCCGCCCCCAGCACAAGCGTGGTGAATGTCACCGCCTGGCCAACCTCTTTTACCGTCTGGATCAGCGATTCGGTGGCTGACCTGCCGCGCGCCAGCGCCATTCGGTAATGGGTAACAAAGTGGATCGTGTCATCGACCGCGATGCCAATGATCAACGGCGCAATCATCAACGTGTCGGTGTCCAGCGGAATGCCCAGCAACCCCATCAGCCCAAACGCCAGGATCGCCGGCAGCATGTTGGGCACAATCGCCAGCAGCCCGCCCTGCAATGAGCCGAGCGTCAATGTCAGGATCAACGATATGATAATGGCGGCCAGCGTCAGTGATCTAACCTGACTGTTCGAGATCACATCGCTCATCCGCATCATCAGGGCGAACGTTCCGGTCAGCTCGACGCCCCAGTTCGGATAGGCCGCCGTCAGCCCCTGAAAGCTCGCGTCTATTACCTCGTCAATATCGGCAAACAGCACCGCGTATTCGTGGCTGCCTGCGTTGCGCAACTGGATCGTCACGTGGCTGCGCGAATAATCATCTGACACGATCGCGCGCCGGTCTTCGGGGTTGGAACTGTTGAACAGGAACAGCAACTGCGACACCGCTAAGGAACTGTCGGGAATGCGGTAAAACGCCGGATCGTCGTCGTTCATCGCCTGATTGGTCGCCTTGACCAGATCCGCCAGTGAATGCGTTCTGACAACATAGTCACCGTACCGGGACTGCAAATCTTCCTGCAGACCATCTACGGCTTTCAGAACTTGTGCATCCGCAAACGCGTCCGAGCGGCCGAAATCTAGCATGATCTGCATCGCGCCGGTGCCCGCCATATGTTCATCGACAATCTCGTAAGCCGTGCGCAGCGGGGTGCCCTTTTTGAACAGTTCGACCAGATTTGAATCGATCCGAACCTGGGTCGTGCCATAGGCGCAAAGCACGAAACCGCCGACGAATATCGCAACAATCGGATATCTGGCCTTGTGTGCAACGGCCGGCACCCGGTCCAGCATAGGCTGCAACCATGTCGCGCCCAGCAACCAACTAAGACCGGTCTGGCGCGACACCCAGCGAATGGCGCGTAGCGGCGCCAAGATCAGGTTCAAATTGCGCCTCCACTGCGTTTCTGTCTTTGGCTCAGGTCTCGGCGCATGCGGATACCAGAATTCAAGCAACACCGGCAGCACGAATATCGTGAACAGAAACGCCGCAAACACCCCAAAGGCCGACGATACGCCGAATGTCACGAACTGCCCGACACCGCCAAACGCAATCGCCAGCATTCCGGCCATCGTGGTGATCGAGGTCAGCAATATCGGTACGCCGGTTTTTTCAAATGACTTTCGGATCGCCTGCTGGTGGTTCAGCCCCTCGCGCTTGAACAACAGATACTCACTCATCACATGCACGCAGTCGGCAATACCGACCGCCAGAACCAGCATGATCGTCAGCGCGATCAGCTGGGTCGACGGTATGCCCAGCCAGGACATACCGCCAAACACCCAGATACAGCTGCTGACCACTGTAAGCACCGGCCACAACACCGCCGATCCGGTATGAAACAGCGTGTAAAGCAGCAGCACGATAATGAAGATCGCAACCCCGACCAGCACCCCGGCTTGCTTCATGGTTTGCATCGAGAAATCGATCATTCCGGCGGTGCCGATCGGGTAGAACTCAAAGGCGCTAGCATAGGTGTCTTGCAAATAGATGCCCTTCAGCGCCTTGATAAATCCCATGTAGACACTCGGTTTCGTGTCCTCGAACTCGACCTCTTGGATGACAGCGGTTTCATCGGTTTCAATCTCGAATGATTCCAGCGCAAAATCCAAATCGTCCGCGGCAAACTCGCTGTCACCACTGCCAGCGCTGGCATCCAGAACCGGGATCGTGCCGAAATCCGTGGACAGAACAATCGCGCCAAATTCGTTGTTGTCCGAAAACATCAGCAGCTTCAGATTTCGCTGCTCGTGTGCGATCGCCCGCACGTTTTCCGCCAGATCAAGGGTGATGTCGCCTGTAGCAGGCAGCAGCAGACGGCTTTCCAGCGTATCTTCTGAACTCACCTGATACCGGGTATTGGCAAGCGATTGCACCCGGGTGATATGATCCAGCGCCTCAAATACATCGGTTTCAACGCCGATATCGTCCGCCGAAATGTCCTGCCAGTTTTCCAGCGCCTCCGTTAGCGCCCGAACGGCGGCAAGCGAGGCCGGTGAAAACACGTCCCCGTCGCGCGCGCGATACACCAGAAACAGCCCGTCATCGCTGCCAAACTGGCGTCGATAATCGTCCAGCGCCTGCACCGCCGGATCGTCGTCCGACAGCCAGGCGTCAAAACTGGTATCCAACTGAAATTTGGTGACCCCGAACGCAAGAAACGCAGTGCCGACAAAAACAATCAGCGCAATCGGCACCCGGAAGGGCCGCAGTGCATCAGGAATTGCCCCGAAAAACCATGACAGGCGCTGCAAGACTTGGTTCACGTCGAATACCGCCTCCTCGGCGCGCAGCAACAATACCATTTGCGCGACGGCAAACAGCATGACCGCGCGTCAATTTCACTTTAGATCAATATAGAGGTGCCGTATGCGGGTAAAAGGGTTCATTCGCAATCACCGAAAGTCACTTTGCGGTTCAAATGCGATCACGCAGGGAATACCAGACCATCGCCATTACCAGCAGCGGCCAGCGCAGCGCAACGCCACCGGGAAAGCGCGGCGTGGGCACATCCGCCATCAGGTCGAACTTCTCGGCCTGTCCGGCAATTGCTTGCGCTGCCAGCTTGCCACCAAGGGTTGCCATCGCAACGACGTGGCCCGAATAGCCACTGACGCTAAGGATATTGCCGCGAATGCGCGCGAAATGCGGCATTCGGTTCATCGTGATGCCAAGAGTGCCGCCCCATGAATAATCAATCCGGGTGTCTTGCAGTTGCGGAAATATCCTAAGCATTGGCGCCCGCACAAGTGCCGCAATATCGCGCGGAAAACGATAGCCATAGCTTTCGTCACCGCCAAACAGCAACCGGCGATCCTCGGACAGGCGGAAGTAATTTATCACGAACTTGCTGTCCGCCACCGCATGGTTATTGCGTATCAGCGCCTCGGCAGCAGTATTACCCAGCGGTTCGGTGGCGACGATGAAATTGTTAATCGGCATGACCCGTCTGGCGACATTGCCCTGCAAGCGCCCAAGATACCCATTGCAGGCCAGTATGACATGGCGCGCGCGAATTACCGACTGCTCGGTGCGCACAATGGCAGGCGATTCCTCCACCAGCTCACTCACCATTGACCGCTCAAATATCCGAACACCGCGTTTTGCAGCAAGGCCCGCCAGTCCAAAGGCGAACCGCAGCGGGTGAATGTGCCCTCCGCCGGTATCAAGCGTGCCGCCATAATAGGCATTCGAGCCGACAAGATGACGCATTTCATCGTGCGCCACAGCGCGAATTTTCTCGTACCCATAAACGTCACGCAAATGCTCTGCATATGCGTGGCTTGCAGGCACAAGCCGTTTGCGGTGGTCGGCGTGAATAATCCCATCAGAAAACCCGCAATCGATCGCGGCCTCGTCGATCAGATCACGCACCAGCTGCACAGATTAAAGCGCCAGATCCCACAAGGCGCGAGCGTGTTGCTGCCTGACCATGCGCTCTAGGTCACCGACTCATAAGATCGCAACCAAATCCGCAGTGAAGCCAATTGCACGGAGGCGAGGAAGTTGTCGTCACGCTTGTCGTATCGGGTTGCGATTGCCCGGAAGTGTTTGAGTTTGTTGAAGAACCGTTCGACAAAGTTCCTGTCTTTGTAAAGCTCCGGACAGAACTCCGGCAAACGGATCCGGTTCGGCATCAACCGGATATTGCCCCACGCGCCCTGTTTGGCGAGACGCGCCCGCAAGGCGTCGCTGTCATAGGCCCGGTCGGCCAGCAGGACAGACCCCGGCCCGAGCGTTGCAAACATATCCGCCGCCGAACGCCCGTCATGCGCCTGGCCTTCGGTCAGTTTCAACCGGATGGGTCGGCCCACGGCATCCACCAGCGCATGAATTTTCGTCGTCAGCCCGCCGCGCGAACGGCCCATGCTACGGGATCGCTGCGCTTTTTTTTGCCATTGGCGGCGTGTTGATGCACCCGGATCGATGAGCTGTCGATCATCTGGATGTCACCGTCGTAAGCCTTTGATACCTCTCGCAAAAGCATCGCCCAAATGCCCGCCTTGCGCCAGCGGTTGAAACGGTTTACGCAAGTCGTGTGCGGGCCATATCGCGCCGGAATATCCGCCCACGGCGCGCCGGTTCGAAGCCGCCAGAAAATACCGTTCAGCACTCTCTTGTCGTCCACGCGCTTAACGCCGCGTGACTTTTGCGGCAGTAGCGGCTGGATAATCGACCACTCAAAATCCGTCAAATCGAACCGCGCCATGCCTGCCTCCATTGTTTTGGAGAACTGAATCACAACACAACCAGTTTGGGAATCTCCTTTATGGGTATGTGACCTAGGCCAAGCTGGTCGACGCGCTGACCGGTGCCCACTTGGCCGCCATTGCGCCCGGATGCGCCAAACGCCACGCGATGCGCGTCCAGCAAAATAACGTCATAGCCTTTGTCAGCGAGATAAAGAGCCGCCGAGAGCCCGGTAAACCCGGCCCCGACAATACAGACGTCGCAAGACAAGGCACCTTTTGCCGCGTCAAACGGCGCAGGCCCGCTCGCCGTCGTCGCATACCAGGACTTGGGGTACTGCCCGACCGTGTCGTTTGCTGTCAGAATATCCACAAGCTGTCCGCGACCGTGCTCAGGCCGATTTCAACATGCCATCGTCCTTGATCGACGCATGGGTTTCATCCAACGCCCGCACTGCCCGGTCAATCAGCGTATCAATATCGGATTTTGTGATCACAAGCGGCGGCGAAATGACCATGCGATCACCGACATGGCGCATGATAATGTTGTTGGCGAAACAGCGCTCGCGGCAGCGCAGTCCTATGGTGCCGGCCTCTGTGGCAAACGCGGCCCGCGATGCCTTGTCCGGCGACAGGGCGATCGACCCCATCATGCCAGTGATACAGGCCTCACCCACCAATGGGTGGTCCGCAAGCTGGTTCCACTTTTCGGCCAGGTAAGGGCCGGTTTCTTTCTGCACCGTCTCGATAATGCGCTCTTCTTCCAGAATTCGAATGTTTTCAAGCGCAACGGCAGCCGCGACCGGGTGCCCGGAATAGGTGTATCCATGATGGAATTCGCCGGCGTTGGCGATGACTTCTGCGACCTCGTCGCTGACGATCGATCCACCGATTGGCACGTAACCAGAGCTTATACCTTTTGCAATCGTCATGATGTCGGGGCGAATATCGAAAGTATCCGACCCAAACCAATTGCCGGTGCGCCCAAAGCCGCAGATCACTTCGTCGGCGATCAGCAGGATTTCGTGCGCATCGCAAATGCGTTGAATTTCCGGCCAATAGGTGCTCGGCGGAATGATCACGCCGCCTGCGCCCTGCACTGGTTCGGCGATAAACGCCGCCACCCTGTCTTCACCCAGATCGTTGATCGAGGTCTCAAGCTGGCGGGCGCGCTCCAGACCAAATTCATCCCGGCCTAACGCGCCGCCGTCAGCGTACCAGTTTGGCTCGTCAATATGATGGATATCTGCAATCGGCAGCCCGCCCTGGGCGTGCATCGCCGCCATTCCACCCAGGCTGGCCGCACCCATCGTCGAGCCGTGATAGGCGTTCTTACGACTGATAATCACCTTCTTTTCCGGCATGCCTTTGGCCGCCCAATAGTGTCTGACAAGGCGAATATTGGTGTCATTCGCTTCTGACCCCGACCCGGCGAAAAAGATGTGGTTCAAGTCCCCGGGAGCCAGATCTGCCAGCTTTTTGGCCAAGGCAATCGCCGGCACATGGGTGGTTTGAAAAAACGTGTTGTAAAACGCCAGCTCGCGCATTTGACGGGCCGCAACGTCGGCCAACTCGGGCCGCCCATAGCCAATGTTGACGCACCAAAGCCCGGCCATTGCATCAAAGATTTGGTTACCTTCGGAATCGGTCAGCATTGCGCCCTTGGCGCCGGTGATGACGCGAACGCCGGCCTCTGCAAGCTCTGCGTCCGCGGTAAACGGGTGCATGTGGTGCGCGGCATCAAGGGCCTGCAGTTCGCTGGTGGGCAAATGGTTCGTAATCATGTTCAATTCATGTATCCCTTCCGGCGCTGGGCCTAGACGTTCAAAAGCAGGTGCTGACGTTCCCACGGCGATATTTCGCGCTGGAACTCCTCCAGTTCGGCGCGTTTGATGGCCGAATAGAGCTGGCAAAATTCGCCGCCCAAAATATCGTGCACGACGCTATCGCCCGCAAAGGCGTCCAGCGCTTCGTCCAGATTGCGGGGCAACACTTCGCCCTCCTGGTAAACTTCACCTTCGGCTTCAGCACTGGGTTCAATCTTGTTGACCATGCCAAGGTAGCCACAGGCAAGGCTGGCGGCGATGGCAAGGTAAGGGTTGCTGTCGATGCCGATGACCCGGTTTTCAATCCGGCGTGCCGCAGGCGTTGAATTTGGAATTCGCAAGCCGGTCGTGCGGTTGTCGGCGGCCCATTCAAGATTTATCGGTGCGCTTTTCCCGGCGGTATACCTGCGGTATGAATTCACGAACGGTGCAATGAGCGGCATGGTCGATATCAAATGCCGCTGCGAGCCGCCGATGTAGTAACGGAACGCAGCCGTCGCGCCGCCGTCCGGGTTGGAAAAAATGTTTTGCCCGGTCCTAAGGTCGACGACGCTTTGGTGGATGTGCATCGCGCTGCCGGGCTCATCGCGCATCGGCTTGGCCATGAATGTGGCAAACGTGCCTTTTTTCAGCGCCGCCTCGCGGATCGCCCGTTTGAAGTAGAAAACCTGATCCGCCAATTCTAACGGATCACCGTGCAGCAGATTAATCTCCATCTGACCGGCGCCCCCTTCCTGAATAAGCGTGTCTATTGCAAGCCCTTGCGCCTCGGCATAGTCGTAAATGGTGTCCACCACCGGGCCATATTCATCGACGGCCACCATCGAATACGCCTGCCGTCCCGCACCGCGCCGCCCGGTGCGGCCCACCTGCGGCTCGATCGGCTCATTCGGGTCGACATTGGGCTTGGTCAGATAAAATTCCAGCTCCGGCGCGACCACCGGACGCCAACCTTTGTCCCTGTATAGACCAATCACACGCTTGAGCATGTTACGCGGCGCTATGGCCAGCGGTTCACCGTCGCGGGATTCAAGATCACTAATAACCTGCAACGTGACATCATCCGCCCACGGCACCGCCGAAGCCGTCGCCATATCGGGGCGTAAAACCACATCGTACTCGGTCCACTGATTCTCGATCTCGTCCAAATCAACGTACTCGCCAGTGATGGTCTGATAAAACAGCGAAATGGGCAGGTAAATTGTCATGTCCGGGGCAAACTTGTAAATCGGCATCGACTTGCCGCGCGACATGCCGGCAAGGTCGGGAATAATGCACTCTACCTCTTCAATGCGTCGCCCGGCCTGATACTCGGTAAAAGCATGCGGCAGCGAATCAGCCCAGTTTGATTTCAATTTTGAAGCCACAATTGCACCATTTTCGTATTCCAATACCGTCGGTCAGCCGGGAATTTGGTCACAACGCGACAGCAATATTCACAATATGATCAAATTATTTGCTGTCAATCTGATTCCATTTGCGGAGCATTCTCCAGCGACCACCGAATGCCCTCGTGCCCTTGGCCCAAGTCCTCGCTGATCGCTTGCGCGACTGCTTGCGCGTCACCTGCGCGCAACGCGGCCACCGCTTCCTTGTGTTTGTCAGGCAGGTTCGCTGTTCCGAACCGACCCAAAACGACCCGCAACGATGGCCCAACGCGCAACCAAAGTGTGCACGAAATGGCAATCAAGATGCGCGCGTCAGAATGCCCATACAGCAATTCGTGAAAGCGATAATTGTGTTCCAGATAGGCGCGCACATTGCCTTGCGCGATAGCAACGTTCAGTAATTCGTCGACTTTCTGCAAGCGCTCAATATCGGCGATTTCCATATTGTTTGTTGCAAGAAACGCCAAATGAGGCTCTATTGCAAGACGCGCAAATGACAGCTCCTCCAGCTGTTCAAGCGAAAGCACCGGCAGACAAATGCGCCGGTTGCCCTGAAAGACCAACGCGCCTTCTGCCGTTAATCGCCGAATAGCCTCGCGCACGGGCGTGATGCCCACGCCAAGTTCATTCACCAGACCGTGGATCGTGACCGCTTGGCCAGGCGCCAGTTCTCCAAACAGAATCATTTCCCTGATCTGGCGATAGACCAGTTCATGTGTCGGTAGGTTTTGCACTGCCCCGTCCATATCATTTCTCTCATTTTTCGCGACCAAATCATGTCGAAACCCGGCAGTCCAGGCAATATTCCAGCCACAGTGAAAACTTGTTGTTGCATTTTGTCAATTTTTTTGATCAAATCTTTTGTTGAGGGCGACCGCTCTCCAAATCAACGGGAGAAATTACAATGAAACAGAACTGGCTACCACTGGCCGCCGCCCTTGCCCTAAGCGCAGGCGTCGCGACAGCAGAAGAAGTACGGGTTTACAACTGGTCCGACTATATCGACGAAGAGTTGCTGACCAAATTCGAAGATGAGACTGGGATCGATCTGATCTACGACGTTTTTGACTCTAACGAAGTTCTTGAAACGAAAATGCTTGCGGGTGGCTCCGGCTATGATGTTGTCGTTCCTTCAGGAACTTTCCTGCAGCGCCAGATCACCGCCGGCGCGTTCCAAAGCCTGGATTTCTCGAAACTTTCAAATTCCGGCAATCTCTGGGACGTGATCAAGGACCGCACCGAACAATATGACCCCGGCAACGCTTACTCGATCAACTACATGTGGGGCACGACCGGCATTGCTGTTAACACCGGCCGCGTGGCCGAGGTTCTGGGCGACGACGCCCCAATCGGCTCGCTGGCGCTGATTTTCGAGCCTGCGAATATGGAAAAGCTGGCCGGATGCGGCGTGCATTTTCTTGACGCACCGACCGAGATGATCCCGGCGGCACTGGCCTATATCGGTGAAGATCCCAACAGCCAGGACCCGGATGTGATCGCCAAAGCCGAGCCGGTTTTGGCAGCGGTTCGTCCCTACGTGCTGAAATTCCACTCCTCGGAATATATCAACGCGCTGGCCAATGGTGACATTTGTGCGGCTTTTGGCTGGTCCGGAGACGTGTTGCAGGCGCGCGACCGTGCCTGGGAAGCCGACAATGGCGTCGAGATTGCCTATAACGCGCCGTCCGAAGGGGCGTTGATGTGGTTTGACCAGATGGCGATTCCGGCCGATGCGCCAAACGTCGACGCCGCGCATAAGTTCATCAATTTCATCATGGACGCGCAGAACATGGCCGACGCCTCAAACTACGTCTATTTCGCCAACGGCAACCTCGCGTCGCAACCGCTGCTGGCAGAAGATGTGATCGGTGATCCGGCAATCTATCCGGACGAGGCCACGCTGCAAAACCTCTACACCACGTCTCCATACGACGCTAAAATCCAGCGTGTCGTAACGCGTCTGTGGACCAGGATAAAATCAGGTATATAAATCTGAGCCAACAAGCTCCGCGGCGGGTTACCGGCGCGGAGACCTGAAATCTGAGCGTGGGACAGAATGTCAAAAGCGAACGAAAGCGCCGTGTTTGCCCCATGGCAGGACCCGGACCAGAAACCGCTGATCCGGTTTGAATCTGTCACCAAGCGGTTTGGTGACTTCGTTGCCATCGACGATCTGTCTCTGAACATTTACAACGAAGAATTTTTCGCTCTTCTTGGCCCGTCAGGGTGTGGCAAAACGACTCTAATGCGGCTGTTGGCGGGCTTTGAGGATCCTACCGAGGGCACGATCCTGCTTGACGGTCAGAATATGAAGTCGGTGCCGCCCAACAAGCGTGCCACCAACATGATGTTCCAGTCATACGCGTTGTTCCCGCACCTGTCAGTCACTGACAATATCGCCTTTGGCCTGAAACGCTCAGCAATGCCGAAATCGGAAATTCAGGGCCGGGTCAATGAAATGCTGCGCCTGACCCGGCTGGAAGCATTTGCAAAACGCAAACCGCACCAAATATCCGGTGGCCAGCGCCAGCGCGTCGCATTGGCCCGCGCATTGGCCAAAGGCCCAAAGCTTTTGCTGCTGGATGAGCCGATGGGCGCGCTCGACAAAAAGCTGCGCCAGGACACACAGTTTGAACTGATGGATATTCAGGAAAAGACCGGCACGACGTTCGTGATTGTGACCCACGATCAGGAAGAGGCGATGACCGTCGCGTCCCGCATAGCCGTGATGGATGAGGGCAAGATCGTTCAGGTCGCTACTCCGGATCGGCTTTATGAAACGCCAAAATCGGTTTATGTGGCTGATTTCATCGGCGAGGTGAACATAATCGCCGGCAACGCCACCCCGAAAAACGGCGCGCTGACCGAAATCCACTGGGCCGAAGGTCAGCCGGCAATACTTGGCACTGCCGACGCTCCGATCGCCGAAGGCACCCGCTGTCATTTTGCCATCCGACCGGAAAAAGTGTCTATTTCGGCAGATAAGCCCGACAATTGTGCAAATTCGGTTCAGGGCAGGGTCCATGATATTGCCTACCTCGGGAATATTTCGACCTACCATGTGGAACTGAAAAACGGCCAGATTATCAAAGCCCAGACCGCCAACAATCGCCGGATCGCGCGGCGCAGCTTTAACTGGGAAGACCGGGTCTGGTTGTCCTGGACCGACACCGCCGGTGTCATTTTGACAGAATAGCGATCAGCAATGAATTTCCGCCGCCTGTTTCTGATTTGGGTGCCGTACTTTTGGCTTTTGGCGCTGTTCTTGGTCCCATTTGGTATCGTCTTGAAAATCGCGTTCTCCGACATCGCGCTGGCAATCCCACCCTACACGCCAACCTTTGATCTGAGTGCTGGGTGGGAGGGATTCAAAGCCTATTTCGCGAAACTTGATTTCGAAAATTTTATTTTTCTAACTACGGACGAACTTTACTGGCGCGCCTATCTGTCCAGCCTCAGGATCGCCACCATCTCTACAATTGCGACACTCATTGTTGGCTACCCAATTGCCTATGGAATGGCCAAAGCATCGTCCGAGTGGCAGCCAACCCTGCTGATGCTGGTGATCCTGCCGTTCTGGACCAGCTTTTTGATCCGGGTATATTCCTGGATGTGGATTCTCAGCAGGGACGGATACCTGAACCAGTTTCTGCTTGGCATCGGCGCAATCAATGAGCCGTTGATTATCCTCAACACCAACGTGGCGGTCTATATCGGCATCGTCTACACCTACTTGCCGTTCATGGTCCTGCCGATCTACGCGACCTTGGAAAAACTGGACGAATCCCTGCTGGAAGCAGCCGAAGACTTGGGATGCTCGCGGACTTCGGCGTTTTGGCTGATCACCGTGCCACTGTCAAAAGCCGGGATCATTGCCGGCTGTTTTCTGGTGTTCATCCCCGCCATCGGCGAATTCGTCATCCCGTCGCTTTTGGGCGGCTCAAGAACCCTGATGATCGGCAAGGTGCTGTGGGAAGAGTTCTTCTCAAACCGCGACTGGCCGGTGGCCTCGGCGGTGGCGGTGATACTGCTGCTGGTGCTGGTCATCCCGATCATCCTGTTCCAGCGCAATGAACAGAAACAGCGGGAACAGGCACAATGACCCGGCGGTTTTCCTGGTTCAACGCCACCTCGCTGACGCTTGGCTTTGCGTTTCTTTACCTGCCGATGGTCATCCTGATCATCTACAGCTTCAACAAGTCCCGCCTGGTCACCGTCTGGGCCGGGTTTTCAACCAAATGGTATGGTGAGCTGATTCAAAATGACGCGTTCCTGGACGCCGCCTGGGTCACGCTGAAAGTCGCCGCAATGTCATCGACGCTGGCAACGATTCTGGGCACAATGGCCGCCTATGTGATGGTTCGCAGCGGGCGATTTTATGGTCGCACGCTGTTTTCCGGGATGATTTACGCGCCGCTGGTCATGCCCGAGGTGATCACTGGCCTGTCGCTATTGCTTCTCTTCATCGCCATTGGTCTTGACCGCGGCATCGTGACCATCGTCCTTGCACACACGACGTTCTCGATGTGCTACGTGTCGGTCGTGGTATCGTCGCGGCTGGTCAGCTTTGACCGGTCGCTGGAAGAGGCGGCACTTGACCTGGGGTGCACGCCGTTTGACGCCTTCAAAAGCGTGACCCTTCCGATCATCGCGCCCGCGGTCATTTCCGGCTGGCTTTTGGCCTTCACGCTGTCGCTGGATGATCTGGTTATCGCGTCGTTCACCTCCGGCCCGGCATCAACCACGCTGCCGATCAGGATATTCAGCGCGGTGCGTCTGGGCGTCAGCCCCGAGATCAACGCGCTTTCGACGATCTTGATACTGATCGTCACCGTCGGCGTCGTCTCGGCCTCGCTTGTCTCCAAACGCGCCATTGCCCGGCAACGCGCAGATGAGCAGATGGCGCTGCAACAGTGACGGATTTCAGGTCATAATACCGTACCTATTGCGAGCGTCATGGCGTCCCGGACCGGGTTGAGCTGATGCTCTGCGACCTGAACGGAATTCTGCGCGGCAAATGGCTGCCCGGCGATCAAGTGGACAAACTGATGACGGGCGGCGTGCGCCTGCCGATATCGACCTACGCGCCCAACATTATGGGGTCGGAACCGCCAGACACCGGGCTGGGCATCGTCGTGGGCGACCCGGATGGCATCATCACGCCAACACCCGGCACGCTGCATCGCGTTCCGTGGTCCAATCGCAACGTTGCGCAGGTGCTCGTGGAAATGCAAGAGGGCAACCAGATCAGCCGGCTCTCGACCCGCGGCATTTTGCAAAATCTGTTGGATCGGTTCGCGGCGCTTGGCCTGCGCCCGGTGGTGGCCACGGAACTGGAATTTTATATCGTCAAGAAACGCGTAAACTACTCCGATCCGCCAATGCCGCCAGATCGCCTGCCGGATGCGCAAAATTACGATCTTGAGGTCCTGTCGCGATACGAAGCGATACTGACCGATATTCAGGACGCCTCGGCCAAGCAGGGGCTGGCGACCGACACCCTGATTGCAGAATTCGGCCCTGGTCAGTTTGAAATCAATTTTCATCATACCGGCGATTTGCTCTCCGCTGCAGACACGGCGTTACTGTTTCGCCGCCTTGCGCGCGGAGTCGTTGCGAGCCACGGCTATGAGGCCACGTTCATGGCCAAACCTTACGCGCGCGAGCCCGGCAACGGGATGCACGTTCATGTGTCGGTCCTGAACAACGATGGTGACAACATCTTTGCGTCACCCACCGGTGTCGCGCCCAAATTGCGCGCCGCGGTTGCCGGTGTGCTCGGCACGATGCGCGACATGCAGGCGGTCTTTGCCCCGCACCTGAATTCATACCGCCGCTTTCAGCCAAATAGCTTCGCCCCGTCAAGGCCTGACTGGGGTCTGGACAACCGCGCCGCCGCCGTGCGTCTGCCTGAGACCAACGGCAAAGCTGCAAGACTGGAACACCGGATATCGGGCGCCGACGTGAACCCCTACCTTGCCCTGACCGCGATCCTTGGCGGGCTTCTGCACGGGCTGGATACCGACCCCGCATTGCCTCTGCCGCTCGACGATCCCAATTCAGACCCAAGCGAACCGCTGACCCATGACTGGATCACAGCGGTTGATCTGTTTGAAAAGTCCGAATTCGCCGAAAAACTGTTTGGCAAATCCTACCGTGATATCTATGTGGCTGTCAGGCGCGACGAAATCGCCGCCCTGTCAGCAGAAATCTCTCCTGTCGAATATCGCTACTACCTCAGCCGACTATGATCCCAGGATTGCCCGCATGGCCGACCCAACCCTGACAATCGGTATTCTTGAGACCGGCCGCCTGCCGGATGAATTGCAACCTGCCCACGGTGACTATCCCAAAATGATGGCCGAATGGCTTGCCCCGTTCGATGCGAAATTCGAAATCTTTCCGGTGCTTGACGGCGTGCTGCCGGACAACCCGGACGAATGCGATTTTTGGGTGATCACCGGATCCAAATTTGGAGCGTACGAGGATCATGACTGGATCCGCCGGTTGGAAGAATTCATTCGCGCCTGCCGCGACGCTGGCCGCAAAATGATCGGCATCTGCTTTGGTCACCAGATCATCGCGCAGGCCCTGGGCGGGATCGTAGAGAACTCCGACAAAGGCTGGGGGTTGGGCGTGCACGAATACACCACGGCGAACTGGCCCGAAGCCTTGGGTCCTGAGCCCAAAAACCTTCGCCTTCAGGCATTTCATCAGGATCAGGTAAAACAGCCACCATCGGCCGCGTCGCGCATTGCCAGTTCCGAATTCTGCGAATACGCCGCCCTGTGGTACCCGGGATTTGCACTTACCGTTCAGGGCCACCCTGAAATTTCACCCGTCTACGCTCTTGCACTGCTGGAAAACCGCCGTGGCACGGTATTCCCTGATCAGGACGTCGACGAGGCTCTGAAAACTGTGCGTGCAAGGACAACCAGCGCAGCGTTGGCCCGTTATATTCGCGATAACCTGGCGTCTATCTGAAGGGTTCGTGATACCGTCATCGTGAGAATATCTGCTCTGTTGGGATCAGCAACATGCCAAAAAATCAAAAACCCGTTGAAACCACAACGCTCGGATCGTTCCCCAAACCGGCCTATGTTCCGGTGCGCGACTGGTTCGATATGGCGCGCGAAACCGGCGGCATGAACAGCAGCAAGACGACATTTGACTACACGGCAGACACCCAAACAGCTGGTGCATCGTACGAAGCCCTGTTTATCCGCGCGGCAAAGGAAGTCATCGACATTCAGCTGCGCTCCGGCATCACGATCCCGACCGACGGCGAGGTGCGGCGCGAAAATTACATCCACTATCACTGCCGGCATCTGGACGGCTTTGATTTCGACAATTTGGAACACCGGGTGCTGCGCGACGGTGCCTATGAAACCGATCTGCCCGCGATTCGCGAACCGATCTGCCACAGCGGCAATTTTTACGGCGCACATGATTATCTGGCCAGCCAGGGCGTCAGCCGGCGCCCGGTGAAGTTCACCTTGCCCGGCCCGCTGACCATCATGGATACAACGGCGGATTGTTTTTATGACGACCGGCCGAAACTGAACGCGGCGCTGGCCGAAACCGTGAACAGGGAAATCCTCGCGCTTGTCGATGCAGGTTGTCAGTATATCCAGGTCGACGAGCCGCTATTCGCCCGTGCCCTCGATGACGCTCTAAGCTTTGGCATGGACGGTCTGGAGCGTTGTTTCCGCGGCGTGCCAGACTCGGTCATTCGCGTGGTCCATATGTGCTGCGGTTATCCCGATCATCTGGATGATGTCGATTACAAAAAGGCCGACCCGAACAGCTATCACCGCCTCGCCAGCGCCATCGACGCCGCCGCGTTCGACCAGATATCAATCGAGGACGCGCATTGTTGCAACAACCTTGACCTGCTGGACAAATTTCAAACCAAAACGGTGATTTTCGGAGCCGTCGCGATTGCCAGCAGCCGCGTTGAAACAGTGGAAGATGTCGCATCGCGGCTCCGTTCGGCGCTTGACCATATCGACCGTGACCGGCTGGTTGTCGCGCCTGACTGCGGCCTCGGGCTGTTGCCTGCGGATCTGGCCGAAGCAAAGTTGCGGGTGATGTGCGACGCCGCGGCGCTGATCTGACAAAAGTGCGTCCGGCTCAGTGTGACGTCAAATCCCCGGCTTCAGACACCGAACGACAAACTCATGATTGTGATAAGCGGTTCAGTTTATGACGACCGTGTATTTGACAATCCGGTTGTTGTCTGAGTCAGAGATAAAATAGGAATTTCCGAAAATCTCGATACCTTCCGGGTCGTCAAACTTGCCCGGCCCGACACCAGGTATGCCATCACCGATGACCCCTTGCAGGCGGCTGCCCACAGGGGCAGATGGATCGATCAACAAAATCCGGTGGGCGTCCTGATCGGCCACCACCAGTCGTCCGAAATCGTCGACCGCCAGATAGCGCGGACCGGCAAAGCCAAATTCAGGACCCTGAAGGATCTGCAGAAAGTTAAGATCAGCGTCAAACTGCACCAGGCGGCGTGACCGATTGTCGGCCACCCAGACCGACCCGTCCGGTGCGCCTGCAACATCATGCGCGCCATTTAGACCCCTGACTGCGGCAATCGGGTTACCGTCCTCGATGACCACCATTGCACCGAGCCCGCCAGCAACCACGTATAGGCGCCCGTTCGGGTGCGCAAACGCTCCTTCCGTGCGCGGCATGCCGCTGAAACTTTCGACATATTTTCCCTGCACGCCGTCCACTTCGTAAACATCCACGCGGCTCAGCCCGGTGACGGCAATATAGGCGCGCCCGTCCGGTCCGAACGAAATGTCGTGCACGCCAAACAGCGCCCCGTCACCAAAAGAGCCAAGAATTTCCAATGTGTCCGGGTCCAGCACCTTGATGCTGTCGCCAAACTTGTCAGCGACATAGAGCAGCCCGCTTGGGCCGATTGTAAGGTCATGCGGGTCGTTCAGAACCGGCTCGCTGGCAATGTCAAAGGCCGCGAACGCATTGTCCTGCGCCGCAGCGGACGCCGCCAGCAGGGCGACGGCAACAATCGCGAAAGGCGCATTTACGGGCATTTCCGAAATCCAAAACATCGCGTTGATCTTGCGGCAGGCGGGCACATCGCGCAACTGTGATCACGTCTGATTGACCTGTGCACTAAAACAAGCGCAGATTCGGCGCGGATCGCGGCGGTATCGGGCGAACCCGTGGGCGTCTTGGCGGCGCTGTTCGGTCCAAATTTCAAATCGATCGCGGTGTTGCGAGCTTTTGTCTTATCTCCACTCCTTGGTGGTTACGATGAACCTGTTACTCCCTCTGATCAAATGCCGCAATATGGTCCCATAAGCGCTGATGTCAGGCAGTTTTGTTGGTTCATTCGGCTCGCGGGGCCCACGCGTATCCATGACACTCAGCGCCACCAAATGTCAGCTGAGCGCGGATCAAACAGATTGTTTGGTCCGATCGCCACCAGAGCTGTCTCTCGCACCTGGTTTGCGCGGCGAATGTCAACTGTGTTGCCGACCAGATGAACCTCCCAACCACCGCCGCCGCATTCCAGCACATGCCCTTTAATGCGGAAAACACCTTTTGGCGGGTTCGTTAACTTGCCGGACAGTTCGTTGAAGGACAGGCAATCGGCACCCCTGTGGGACCATTGGGCATATCTGGGATGGGGCGTGATTGCCGCCTTTACCGGGTCAGGATCGTTCAAAAGAAGATCAGACAATCCCACAGTGTCGGCAGATAATACGGTTGCTGTGGTCAGCATGGACAGCCGCTCCAGAACAGGCCTATCCACGCCCGTTGATTTCGCCAGCACCAGCAAGTCCGCTGCGGTGACCTGATCGCGCACTTGCCGGCCAATTTGAATATCAGCTTCTGTCGCCAAAAAATTCAAGGCGTCAACCAGCGTGACAATACCGCCGTATCGCAGATCGGGTTCGGCCTTGGCGGTCTCGGCGATATTGCGGGGTTCAGCGATGCCGCTGGCCTCGATCACCAGAATGTCCGGGCGCGGGCGACGGTCAAGGGCGTCGCCAAGGGCCATGAACAGATCGGCCCCCATTGTGCAACACACGCAGCCGTTGGTCAGCGTCAACATGTCCTCGTCAGCGCTTTCCAAAAGGTCAGCGTCTATATTGATCGCGCCAAAATCATTGACCAGAACCATGAATTTTTGGCCGCTTGCGTCCCTCAGCAATCGGTTGATCAGCGTGGTTTTGCCGGCCCCAAGGTAACCGCTGATGACAATCAGGGGCAGCGGCGCCAGGGTCACAGCAAAAAAACCCGGCCGCCGGAAACCGTGCCCAGCACCGGCACGTCCTTGATGGTTGCTGGGTCCACTGCTGTGGGATCATCGCCAAGAATTGCAAAGTCGGCCTTTTTGCCGACCTCGATCGAGCCGATCTCGCCATCCATCTTCAATGTGTAAGCCGCGCCAAGGGTGATCGCGCAAAGCGCTTCCTGCACCGTGATCCTTTGTGCGTCGCCCAGACAACGCCCGCTGCCGGTTTTTCGGTTCACCGCACACCACGCAGTGAACAGCGGTCCCATCGGTGTCACCGGCGCGTCGGAATGGATCGTCATGCGCACCCCTTCATCCAGTGCGGCGCGACAGGCGTCCATCCGCTCGGCCCGTTCCTGGCCGATGGTCAGGGCGGCGTGTTGATCACCGAAATAATAGATATGGTTGGCGAAGATGTTGGTGCAGATGCCAAGACTCGCGCAGCGGCGGAACTGGTCCGTTCCCATCATCTGGCAATGCTGCAAGACATGGCGGTGATCAGCGCGCGGGGTGTCGGCCAGGGCGGCCTCAATCGCGTCAATCGACACTTCCGATGCCTCATCGCCGTTCACGTGGATATGTATCTGCACTCCGGCTTTGTGCAGTATGCTCACCAGCTGAAAAATCTGCTCGGGCGCGGTGTTCCACAGCCCGTTTGGCTGCCCACCAACGTAATGCGGCCACTTGGTGCGCGCGGTCCAGCCCTGGATCGAGCCGTCGGTCATCAGCTTCACCGCCCCCAGGCGCAGCATGTCGGTGGATTGCGCTTTCAGATCCAGTGCCGTCCGGGCGATGTCATCCGGGGCCACGTCCATCGCACTCAGCGCTGGCACGATGCGCGCCGGAAAATCGGCCTGGCTGGTCAGGCGCAGCATCTGCGCCAGATCATCGGCTTGTAGCGAGCTGAACAGATCCGTCACCGTTGTCACCCCGGCGCGACAAGCGACTTCGCCGTAGGTGCGAATCGCCGCTTCATTTTGCGTCAGCTTTCGAAAATCAATGCCAAGCCGACGCATCACTGGGAACATTGCGGCCATTTCCAGCAGCTCGCCGGTTGGCTCGCCGTCGTCGCGTTTCAGGACGCCCTGGGCATTGGATTGAGCAGTGTACTGGGCCATTTCGAGCGCTTTGGAATTCACGCACATCAGATGAAAATTGGAATAGATGATCGCAATCGGGCGCTCGGTCGAAATCGCATCCAGATGCGATTTGTTCAGCCGTTCCGTGGGCAGGAAAATCGGGTCAAACCCCCAACCGATCAGCGGCTGATCAGGGCTCAGACCCTGCTGATAGGCGCGCAGACCAGCGATGACCTGACCGATCTCGGCCATCCCGGTCCACAACTTGCCGTCAGGGGCGATCCGGTCGTGATAACCGGCGTAGGCGTAGTTCCAGACTGACACGGCCATCATGTGGGCGTGGCCCTCGACAAACCCGGGCATCAGGATGGTGTCGGCCAGCCCGGTGTCGAGCGTTGAGGCCCCCCATTGGTCGGCACAACTCGCCCCGCCAACGGCCAGGATCATCCCGTCTTGCACCGCCACATGGGTGGCATTGGGCCGGTTCGGGTCCATCGTGACAATGTCGTTCGCCTTGAAAACAGTGATTTCAGACATTCCGGCCCCCGACTGCTGAACCTCAGGACTACACCAACATTAATATATGGGAAAATGAATTCATGACGTCAGCCTAATCCGTTTGGTTTGAACCGGAAGCGCTTCTTCCGTAGCTTGAATCCAGAAAACCCTGGGCGGTTTACATGAAACTATTCTCCAAAATGACGCGGGCTGCGGCCATCGCCGCGTCGGCAATGGTTGCGACGCCTATCTTTGCCGACGGTGGCACGCTGGTCATCGAATCAACTCAAGTGCCGCGCCATCTCAGCGGCGGCGCCATCATCCTGATTACCCACGACATGGGCGCGATTTCAGAAATGGCCGACACGGTGGCGGTTATGCATGCGGGCCGGGTGATCGAAGAGGGGTCTGCCGATGACGTGCTGGATCATCCGCAGCACCCCTACACCCGTGGCCTGATCGACTGTACTCCCGCCATGGCCAAAGCCAACAACATGGGCGAGCTGGCTGAGATCCCCGGTGTCGTGCCACCGCTGCACCTGCTTGGAGCGGGCAGTGCGTTTGCCGGTCGCTGTGGCCACGCCAACCAGCGCTGCACCAACGTCAAACCAGTTCTAACCACAGCCGGCCATCACCCCGCCGCCTCCTTTGGCGTCGAAGAGGCACGGCTATGACCACGCTGCTGGAAGTCAGAGACCTGGCGGCTCGCTTTCCCATGCCGTGCCCCCGCATTTTCGCCCCGCACCCCTATCTGGAAGCGGTGTGCAAGGTGTCCGTTATGCCGAAGGCGGGCCATGCTCTTGGCATTGTGGGCGAAAGTGGCTCTGGAAAAACAACAACGGCGATGGCGGCAATTCGGCTGGCGAAAGCGGCCCATGGTCAGGTGATGTTCGATGATCGGGATCTTCTGCAACTGGACGATGAGGCCATGAGTCAGCGCCGCCGGGATGTGCAGATCATCTTTCAGGACCCCTATTCATCGCTGAACCCCCGCGACCGCGTCGTTGATATTGTCCGTGAACCGATGGAGCTGATTGGCATCGGGGGTGCCGCCAGCCGGCTTGAACGGGTGCAATAGCTGTTTGCCCTGGTTGGCCTGCGCCCGGATCAGCTTAACCTGTTCCCGCATCAGTTTTCAGGCGGTCAGCGCCAGCGGGTTTCGATCGCGCGCGCCCTGAGCGCCAACCCGAAACTGCAGGTTTGCGATGAACCGGTCAGCGCTCTGGATGTTGCTATTCAGGCGCAGATTCTGAATCTGCTGGCACGGTTGAAAAAAGACCTTGGCTTGTCCTATCTGTTCATCAGCCATGATCTGGGTGTGGTGCGCCATGTGTGTGACGACGTGGCGGTGATGTATCTGGGAAAGATTGTCGAAAGTGCTGCGCGCGAAGACCTGTTTGACCACCCGCGCCACCCCTACACACAGGCGCTTTTGTCATCCGCACCGTCATCGGCGCGGCGCAAGTCCAAAGGCTATGTGCGGCCGACGAATATTTCCGGTGATCCGCCAAGCCCGATCAACCCGCCAAATGGCAGCGCCTTTGCCGACAGATGCCCAAAAGCACAAGCGTTATGCCGGGACACGCAGCCGAAATTGCTGACAACCGGAACCTCCCAGGTGGCCTGCCACTTCCCTGATTGACGCAAAATGCAGGATTTCCATGTTGCTTGCAATCTGGCTACTCAAGTGAGCCAATATTAACATTCAATTTGGTGGCCAATCTTGACCAAATTCCAATAATTCTCCAACGGTTGGCTCTCTCTGAAATACATTACGCAACAAATCACAACCAGAAGATGCGCATTAGGTTGAGCCGCCCCAAACGAACTTCGCGCCTAGTTTGGTCCGCGCCCGCGCCCAGTGGTGGGCCGATCCATCGTCGCTGACGGCAAACATCACACCCCTGCTTATTTAGATCACTGGTGCCGCAGAAGGGCATTGAATATCTATATCATGCGGTTCCATCCTGTTCCGAATTTCTCACAATCTCCATGAAATAACCCGCTTTGGTGTTTCACACTGTTTCAACCCGTCCTATTCTATACTATATCTAGAGGTGGATTGGCGAGGGGATAGGGTAGTGCCCCAGGGCGTGGTGTAAATTGTTCTCTGGCTGGGTGTTGAGCCGGTTTACAGGGCGGCGATTTTCGCCGGGTCGATGGTGGTATCCTCGCAGATGGCGGCGACGGTTTCCAGCGTCATGTAACGACGTGTGACTGCCCATTCGTCGTTCTGCTCCAGCATAAGTGCGCCGACGAGGCGTCTGATCGCGGCCTCGTTAGGGAAAATACCGACGACATTTGTTCGGCGCTTGATCTCTTTGTTGAGGCGTTCAAGCGGATTGGTGGAGTGTATTTGCCGCCAGTGAGCTTGCGGGAACGTCTTGTAGGCCAGCACGTCTTCCTCGGCGCGCAGCATCAGCTCGGCGAGCTTGGGATGACGCGGCTGGAAAGCCTCGATCAGCTTGGTCCAGTGTTCCTTCGAGTCTGCCAGCGTGTCCTGATCGAAGGCTGTTCTGAGCGCGGCCGTGACGATGGGACGGTCCTTCTTGCCGACGCAGGCCAGGGCATTGCGCATGAAGTGCACGCGACAGCGCTGGATCGTAGCACCCAGCACTTTGGCGGCGGCCCCCTTCAGGGCTTTATGTTCGTCAGCGATGATCAGCTTTACCCCGCGCAGGCCGCGATCGGCCAGAGCGCGCAGGAATTCGTCCCAGAACACCTCGGCTTCGCTGGGTTGGATGGCGATGCCGAGAACCTCGCGCCGCCCGTCGGTGTTGACCGCAACCGCCACTATGGCTGCCACGCTGACGATCCGTCCCGAACGCCGCACCTTGATGTAGGTGGCGTCCAGCCAGAGATAGGGCCATTCGCCCTCCAGTGGCCGGTCAAGGAAGGCGTCAACGCGTTCGTCGATCTCCACGCACAGGCGGGATACCTGGCTCTTGGAGACGCCCGTCATGCCCATGGTCTTGACCAGATCATCCACTGATCGCGTTGAGACGCCCTGAATGTAGGCTTCCTGGATCACCGCGGTCATTGCTTTCTCCGAGGCCCGGCGTGGTTCCGGAAACTCCGGGAAATACGTCCCCTTGCGCAGTTTCGGGATCTGAACATCAACGGTCCCGGCGCGGGTTTCCCATCGGCGCGGGCGATATCCGTTCCGGTGGTTCACCCGCCCGGCCGAGCGTTCATGCACCCCGGCACCGCACAGCTGATCCACATCCAGTGCCATCAACCGGTCGGCAACAAAACCCAGCATCACGGCCAAAATCTGATGATCGGCGGTCTCGGAAAGAAGCGCCTTCAGCGCGGCGGTTTCTGATATCGTGTCCTTGGTCATGGGTGATCTCCTCGATCGGTAGGTCAGGTTGCAACCCAAACCCTACCGGAGAACGTCCATGGCCGCCCAGCAACCCGCGCGGACTTCGCCTGAGCTACGCGCGAGGCTCCACTCAGCCCGCGCTAACGTCGGAATTACACCACGTCCGGGGGCACTACCGGGGATAGAAAATGATCGCTCTACATCGACTTACAAATGCGAAGGTCAAAAGCGTTGCGACTGGTAAATATTCGGATGGCGGCGGGCTTTGGTTATTCAAACGTCCAGACGGCGGCGCACAGTGGGTGCTGCGGGTGACTGTGCATGGCAGACGCCGGGAAATGGGCTTGGGCAGCTTCACTGACGTATCCCTCAAGGAAGCCAGATACGCAGCTGAGAAGTGGCGCGCTGTTGTTCGAGAGGGCAAGGACCCTATCAAAGAGCGGGACCGACAGAAGCGAGATGCCGCGAAGGCTGACCGAACGCTGACAAACATCGCGCATGAAGCATTTGAAGCCCGCAAAGCTGAACTGAAGGCCGAAGGCAAAGCTGGCCGCTGGTTTACGCCTCTTGAGCTGCACGTCTTACCGAAGATTGGGAAAGTGCCAATTGAAGAAGTCGACCAGCAAGATATCAGAAATACTCTGGCGCCGATCTGGCACACCAAGTCAGACACGGCCCGAAAGGCCATGAACCGCTTAGGGATTGTATTTCGCTATGCCGCCGCAATGGGCCTGGGCGTTGATTTACAAGCTACGGAAAAGGCCAAGTCTCTCCTTGGAAAGTCCCGACACATAGCAAAGCCGACTCCGGCGCTGGCCTGGAATGAAGTTCCTGCATTCTATGAAAGCCTGTCAGACGGAACCATTACACAGCTTGCCCTTAGGCTGTTAATTCTAACAGCTGGCACCAGATCCAAACCGATCCGGTTTTTCCGCCCCGAGCAAATCGATGGAGATGTCTGGACCGTTCCGGCAGAGAATATGAAAGGCTTGAGGGGGCATGTCAGCGATTTTCGGGTTCCGTTGTCTGGCGAAGCAATGAGGGTAATTGAGCAAGCTATACCATTTGTGCGCGACGGATATTTGTTTCCAAGCGTTCGGCGTGGCGTAATCTCAGATGCAACAATGAGTCGATATATGGAGCGAAAAGGCATGACTGCGCGGCCACATGGATTTCGCTCAAGTTTTAGAACATGGGCAGCGGATACCAACGCGCCGTGGGAGGTGGCCGAAACAGCGCTGGCGCATACAGTAGGCAATAAAGTTGAGCGGACATATCGGAGGACGGACTTCCTTGAGCAACGTCGTGTATTAATGGAACGGTGGGCGGATCATGTGACCGGTGGGTCGGGCGCCGCCGTGAGGTTGGTGAGTGGAGTCGAGCATGCCAATTAACTCGGCTGGCGAATTGCCGGATATCAAACATGGAAACCCCAACCGTGGAAACTGAGCTGTGGGTAAGGTTTCTGCCAAGGCACTATTCGCGCTTGGCACGGGCGGATTCAAATCTCAGTGTGATCATTCCGATCCATTCGCGCCATATTGCCAAGACTGGAATGCCGAGCCAGGCCGATTTGACCGGTCCCGGCGAATTGGACATGAAAATGGTTGTACCAGCAGATGAAACAGGTGTGTGGGCATTCGAGCGTGCTTTTTACTACTGCGTCAGACAACTAAATGACTTTGTTGCGGCGCAACGATCATCAAAAGAGTGCTTACCGACATGTTATGTACGAATGCGTGGAGTTTTTGCCTGATGCATTCTTGGGACGTCCTATGGTTGCACCGAATGGTATGATAGGCCAAGAAATTGTATTGCCGCAGAGCCTATTTGAGAGCCTTATCCGTGACTCCGCTTACCACCCTTCAAAAAATCCAAACTTGCCATAATTTAGGGATTTTCTCATATCCTATGAAGCATCTGCGCAGGAACCGCAGGCCCTGTTTGAAGAGGGAGCAGAGTGATCTTCGGGTTTTGCGAATCCCCTTTTTTCGCCGCTTTCGGCGACTATTTGTTCATCTGCTGCGCCCGTTGAAACCGCCCAGTACATGGCTATTGCCATGACAAGGATAAGCCTTTCCAGTCGGTCTGGCTTTTTGATTTGGCTTTGCGCGATGCCAAATCCACGGGTCTTGAAGTCCGAGAACATAGCTTCAATACCCCATCGCATTCCATAATCGAGAACCGTGTATTGTGAAGGCTTTGCATTCATAGCGATGATCCAGGGCTCAGGGTGACCATCGTCGTGCAATACTCCGATATTCGTAAACACACCTGATCCATAAAGTTCCGCGTTTATAAGCCCTTGCGGCATCAGCTCCCTGATTTCAATGCAAGACAGCTCGCCACCTTGGTGCTGCAAAGTCAGGTTGCCCTTCAGGCGAATACGATATCCCCAACCAGCGTCCTGACACCAATGGATTAACCTTTCTGTGCCATAAAATCGATCACCCGTTAACATGACATCAGCCCCTTCAGGCATCCAATCCTGAATGCTGTCCAGTAACTCTTTTTGGAGAGAAAACCCAATATTGCCTTTGTCTTGCGCACGCGCCAAGCCACAGGCAAGGCGCGATCACGCATGCGCACTGACAGCATCAAGACTTCATGTCCGTCATTGATATGGCTTTGATCCATCATCAAAACGATGGTCTCTCCGTTGGAGGCCAAACGGGTGAATACATCTCCAGCATAGGCCTGCATGATTTCCGCGCAATCAATGTGGGAATTGCTCAAAACACGGGAACCATACTGGTACCGATGATCTTTTGTGCCGATGTGACGCGGTAAAGCCGCCGATAATTCCATCAAATTCGCACTTCGCACATCAAGAACGATGCTCGAAAGCAGTGTAAGGCCTTCGCAGCGGGATTTATGAAACTTTGGAAGCCGCTCTATAAAATCAGCCTTGATAGCTTCGTTTACCCCAGAAAAACCCAATGAAACAACCATACAACATCTCCAATTCTATAACAGGAGACTCCTTGAATCACAGCATGTGGACAGATGGCAAGCTTAATTCGCTAAATTGAATGGTGGTAAGGTGACTCCGAGAAGAATATTGACGCTTACATGATTCTTCAAGAAATTGGACTTCAATGCTTGGAGAACGGGCAAATTGATATGCAACCGACACATTTTCGAAATTGGTTCGACGATGTAATAAATGGGAATTATATCCAAAAGTAACATTTTGTCGCGTCAATTCTGACACAATTATTGCCCGTCCATGGCATCGCGCGGCGTAAAGAATACGGCGCGTATCTGTTCCGGCGATGCGCCGGGCATATCGCATTCTTCATTCTGTTCCGCCTTTGTTGGCTGATAGGTTCTGTCCGCCAGTTTTTCCTTAAGCGTTTGCGGTTTTGGCTTCGCAGTGCGCGTTGTCATGGCGTGTACTCCTGTTCCTTGAACACATCTTTGAGCCAGATCAACACATCGCGTTGGGCATCCTTCGGTGCCTTACGTATCAGCGCCTTGAGCCGGGCGGCACTTGGCGGTTCCTGGCCGGTATTTCTGGCCCCTTGGTTACAGGCGCTGCACAAGGCCCGCAGGTTGCCAGGACTGTCCTCTCCGCCGTGGCTCTTGTCCATGATATGCCCGACGTGCAACCTTACGGGGCGGCCCGTACGATCGTCGGGATCACCCGCCACGGCCCCGCAAAGCTGGCACATGGAGTGATTGCGTTCAAGCACTTCGGCGCGGAGCCGCTGGCCAATGCCACGCTTGAACTGCACGGGCGGTTTTGACGGCGGCCAGTTCACGAGCCTGTACTCGTCCGGCTTGAGGTCAGCGGCGTCATTGTGCGACTGAATGGGCCAGCCGTCCTCATCGCGGAGTTCTCGCAATCGACGCCCGTACTGACCCTGATTGCCGCTGGCGGTCCTGATTTCTTCGGTCGTTACAATCTCTCCAACGTGTGCGAGCAGAAACGCACGAATACCGACCTTAGTGTCTGATCCAAAACTAATTGAGTGATTTCAGCGAGTTGTGATTCAATCGGATTGATAAGATTTGAGGGAGATCACAATGGCCTGGACGGAAACCACTCGCGCCCGATATGAACGGCATTCGGGACGCTATGCAAGCGATTTAACTGATCAGGAATGGGGTTTGATCGCGCCATTCCTGCCGCCGCCTAAAACAACTGGTCGTCCGCGCAGCACGGCGATGCGCGATGTTCTGGATGCCATTTTGTACATCGCCAGCGCCGGGTGTGCGTGGCGTATGCTGCCCAATGATTTCCCGCCAGTGTCCACCGTGCGCTACTATTTCTATGGCTGGCGCAACGATGGCATCTTTGAAGTGATCAGCCATTTTCTGGTGGCGACGGCGCGCGAGTTTCATGGCAAGAAGCCCGGCCCCACCGCTGGTGTGATTGATAGCCAGACCATAAAAACAACGGAAAGCGGTGGCATTTCGGGCTATGACGCGGGCAAGAAAACCAAGGGCCGCAAGCGCCACATTGTCACCGACACGCTCGGGTTTATGGTTGGGTTGGTCGTGCATAGCGCCGGTATTCAAGACCGTGATGGCGCACCGGAAGTGTTGAAATCCATCCGGTATTCCCATCCAAACTTGCGCCATATCTTTGCGGATGGCGGTTATGCCGGACCAAAGCTGCGCGACGCTCTTGAAGGCATCGGTGACTGGACAATCCAGATCGTCAAGCGCTTCGACACTGCGGAAGGCTTCGAAGTCATTCCCAGAAGATGGGTCGTCGAGCGCACCTTCGCATGGCTCAACCGCTGCCGGCGATTGGCCAAAGATTGGGAAAAATCCATCGCAAGTTCACAGGCATGGATACTCGTTGCACATATCAGAACCCTCACGCGTAAAATTGCAAGGCATTGTAATCATCCGTAGAGTTTTGAATCAGACACTTACCTTTCAGGCCAGACATTTTGCAACCGCTTTTGCCACCGCCGCCGCCAGGGGCGGTGGTAGAGCATTGCCGATTTGGCGGCACTGCTGCGTCTTGCCCCCAGCGAAAACCCAGTCATCGGGAAAACCCTGAATCCGGGCAATCATTCGAGCCGTGAGTCGCGGAAAACGGTCAAAAACAGGGTCGGGTGGCGTGTTAGCTACGCCACGACCATCCACGCCTAATTCGGCCCATTCACGGCGCGCGCGGGTCGGCCCGAGATCTGGCCCTCCATGCTTCTTTGAGCCGCCGACGATGGTGGGCGCGGGTTGCGAGGCTTCCCTGGCCCATTTCCCAGCGCCGCGCCAGCCGCCTTCGGCCATGAGGTCGCCAATGGCATTGCCCACTGTGACCGGCCTTGACGTGGACGGGAAAGGCCATTCCAGCGGCCCCGTCTGACCTTTCTTCAGGGCTATAAGAAAAGTGCGTGAGCGTTTCTGCGGGACGCCGAACTCAGCTGCATTCAACAGCGTCCAATAGGGCGTATACCTTACCACCCTTCAAAAAATCCAAACTTGCCATAATTTAGGGATTTTCTCATATCCTATGAAGCATCTGCGCAGGAACCGCAGGCCCTGTTTGAAGAGGGAGCAGAGTGATCTTCGGGTTTTGCGAATCCCCTTTTTTCGCCGCTTTCGGCGACTATTTGTTCATCTGCTGCGCCCGTTGAAACCGCCCAGTACATGGCTATTGCCATGACAAGGATAAGCCTTTCCAGTCGGTCTGGCTTTTTGATTTGGCTTTGCGCGATGCCAAATCCACGGGTCTTGAAGTCCGAGAACATAGCTTCAATACCCCATCGCATTCCATAATCGAGAACCGTGCATTGTGAAGGCTTTGCATTCATAGCGATGATCCAGGGCTCAGGGTGACCATCGTCGTGCAATACTCCGATATTCGTAAACACACCTGATCCATAAAGTTCCGCGTTTATAAGCCCTTGCGGCATCAGCTCCCTGATTTCAATGCAAGACAGCTCGCCACCTTGGTGCTGCAAAGTCAGGTTGCCCTTCAGGCGAATACGATATCCCCAACCAGCGTCCTGACACCAATGGATTAACCTTTCTGTGCCATAAAATCGATCACCCGTTAACATGACATCAGCCCCTTCAGGCATCCAATCCTGAATGCTGTCCAGTAACTCTTTTTGGAGAGAAAACCCAATATTGCCTTTTGTCTTGCGCACGCGCCAAGCCACAGGCAAGGCGCGATCACGCATGCGCACTGACAGCATCAAGACTTCATGTCCGTCATTGATATGGCTTTGATCCATCATCAAAACGATGGTCTCTCCGTTGGAGGCCAAACGGGTGAATACATCTCCAGCATAGGCCTGCATGATTTCCGCGCAATCAATGTGGGAATTGCTCAAAACACGGGAAACATACTGGTACCGATGATCTTTTGTGCCAATGTGACGCGGTAAAGTCGCCGATAATACCAACGGCCCCCAGATTTGACTCAAGGGGATTCCCACGAGCGGCGTGATCTGATTCAGTGGCATCAAGGCAAGGGAGGCTTTGATGGCAGTAAGGATTACGCGAAAAGACAAGTCCGCAGGCGAGCTTCGCCAGGAAGCGGCGCGGTGCCGGGATGGGAAAGCGGCGCGACGGATGTTGGCGATTGCCCTGGTTCTGGATGGGGTTGACCGCAAGACGGCGGCAGAAAACTGCGGCATGGATCGGCAGACGTTGCGGGATTGGGCCCACCGTTACAATGCGGAGGGCGTGTCGGGCCTGTTCAACCGTCGCCCGCCGGATCCACCCTGTCTGCTGAGCGCGGCACAGAAGGAGGAGTTGGCGGAAATGGTTCGGGCGGGTCCCGACCCCGAAACCGATGGGGTTGTGCGCTGGCGGCGCATTGATCTGAAACGCAAGATCGAAGTGCGCTTCGGCGTCACCATGCATGAGCGAACTGTTGGCAAACAATTGGCAAGCCTGGGCTTTCGGCGTCTGTCGGTGCGCCCGCAGCATCCGAAATCCGACCCGGATGCACAGGAGGCTTTTAAAAAAACTTCGCCGCAGAGGTAGAAGCAGCCTTGCCGGAAACAGCCCGCAGCAAGCCCCTGGAGATATGGTTTCAGGATGAAGCGCGGGTTGGCCAGCAGGGCACGCTCACCCGTATCTGGGCCGAGCGTGGAACACGCCCCCGTGCCCCGCGCGACACCCGCTATATCTGGAGCTACATTTTCGGCGCCGTCTGCCCGGAACGGGCTGAAGCGGCCGCTCTGATCATGCCACATGCCGACACACAGGCCATGAGCGCGCATCTCGCCGAGATCGCTAAAACCGTCGCATCGGGCGCACATGCCCTTCTCATTCTGGATGGCGCTGGCTGGCACGGTTCGGCAGAGCTGGAGGTACCGACAACATCACCCTGCTCAAACTCCCGCCCTATTCCCCTGAACTCAACCCGATGGAAAATGTGTGGGCTTATCTGCGTGCCAACAAGCTCGCCATATCCGTCTTCGACAATTATGAGCAGATCGTCGACAGGTGTTGCGAAGCATGGAACCGTGCCTATCCGGTTGTCACCCACACCCACTATATGTATGGCGTGGCGTCGAGTGGCCCGGGAGGGGGACAAAGCGGGGATGGATGTCTCGCAGCGTGAAGACCTTTCGTTTCCGCGGTCGCTTCCTGAGTTCCAGCGACTTTTCCCGGATGGCACGGCCTGTGCCGCCTAAATTGCTGGCGATGTCACCGCTCCCACTTACGCCCAGCTTTACTCGGGCGATTGGGAGCACCCTAGATGTAGTGGGTGTGGGTGACAACCGGATAGGCACGCATGGAACTTCTTTGCAAACGACAAAACCGCAATCACGTCAATCACTACCAGACAATGGGCCAAAACGGTCAACGACTAGGGCCGTTGGTATAATTCCATCAAATTCGCACTTCGCACATCAAGAACGATGCTCGAAAGCAGTGTAAGGCCTTCGCAGCGGGATTTATGAAACTTTGGAAGCCGCTCTATAAAATCAGCCTTGATAGCTTCGTTTACCCCAGAAAAACCCAATGAAACAACCATACAACATCTCCAATTCTATAACAGGAGACTCCTTGAATCACAGCATGTGGACAGATGGCAAGCTTAATTCGCTAAAATGAAGGGTGGTAAGGGCGTATCCCCAAGGTTCTCCAACGCGACATTGATGCTTTCACGAATCGCCGCGAACTTCGCGGTCAAGAGGCCGCGCACATTCTCGACCAATACAGCGCGGGGTTGGACGCTGGCGACAATCCGGAGCATCGTCGGAAACAAGTCACGCTCATTGTCGCTGCCATGCTGTTTCCCCGCCAACGAATAGGGCGGGCAAGGCAGACCGCCGGACAAGAGGTCAACGCCATGCCAGCCCGAAAGATCAAACTGTCGCAGGTCGGCCTGCACCGTGTTCCACGCGGGACGGTTCTGGCGTAAGGTCATGCAAGTGTGCAGGTCGTTGTCTATCAGCAGCGCCGGGCGAAACTCGGCTTGCTCAAGGCCAAGAGACGCGCCGCCCGCACCGGCGCAGAGTTCGACAGATGATAACATCAGACCCGTGCCCCGCTCGATAAACCGTTGTCTGCAATCAGATCAACGTAGCGAAGACGCTTACCTTCCATTCCATCAACGACACCCTTCATCTGGGCGATGGTATCCTTTGGGCGGTTGTTGTGGCGACCAGAGAACTCGTTCACGTACCGATCAAGATGCTTCGGAGACATCTTGTGGTATATACCGTCATGACCGCGCTTCAACCCAGCCCAGAAACTTTCCAACCCGTTCGTGTGCGCCTGATCACGAACGTATTCTCCAACCGAATGTTTCACTGCCTCATGGACTCGATCCGCAAGTCCGCGATAGGCTAGGGCTTCATCCGTGTAGACAGTCGTGCCCGCAGCGGTGTGATCCGTCACAAAACCTTGCAGGGTTTGACCTGCCCCCAATTTGAGGGCCACTTTTAGGTAGACTCTGTTCCTCTTTTGTTTGCCATTATTCGGCGGCGTGAGCAATGGGCGGTGGCGCGGAGCCTTCAGATAGCTCAAGCGTCGCTGCCCATTGCGGTTTATGGAAAGGCCTGTTTGCGGCAAATTCTTCCGGGGTTTGATAGTTCAGCGAAGAGTGGGGCCGGTTTTGATTGTAATCGATCCGCCAGTCCTCGATGATCCTTTCTGCCTCGGCCAGCGAGGTGAACCAGTTCAAGTTCAGGCATTCTTCGCGAAACCGGCCGTTGAAACTTTCGATGTAGGCGTTCTGGGTCGGCTTGCCCGGGTCGATGAAGTAGAGCTGCACGCCGTGATCATCTGCCCAGCCATCAAGCGCGCGGCCTCGTAGTTCAGGCCCATTGTCAACGGTCAGAACATCCGGGTACCCCCGCTCACGAGCCACCCGTTCCAGCATTTCCACTCCACCACGCGGGAGCCGGGGATCGACAGGGCCACATCAATCGCCGGACATTCCCGTGTGCAGTCGTCTTTCAGATTGACGGTGCGGAACTTCCTGCCGTTGGCGAGCGCATCCATGGTGAAGTCCAGGCTCCACCGCTGGTTGGCGGCGATCGGGCACCAGGCGCCTTCGCGCACGCCCTTGGGGATTTTCTTGCGATTGCGGCGGCGCAGGGTCAGGCGCTCCTCTCGGTAAAGTCGCTCCACCACTTTCACGTTCACCTTGAAACCCTCCTGGCCAAGCTTGGCATGCAACATGCGATAGCCATAGCGTCGGTGTTTGCCGGAAAGCGTGACCAGCCGTTCCCGTATCCTCGCATGGCGATCCGGCCTTCCTCTGTATTCATTACTCGATCTGGAAAACCCAATCAGCCCACAGGCCCGCCGAGTTGAAAACTGATAGTCACGGCAAAGAACCATGACTGCTTCCCGGCGGCTTGCAGGCTTCAGAAGTTTTTTGCCAGAAGCCCTTTCAGGCCAGCATTATCAAGCATGGTTTCGGCCAGCAGCTTCTTCAGCTTGCCGTTCTCCGATTCCAGGTCTTTCAGCCGCCTGACATCGGAAATCTGAAGGCCGCCATACCTGGCTTTCCATTTGTAAAAGGTGGCATCCGACATACCGTGCTTACGGCACAACTCGGACACTTTCGCACCCGCCGCATACTCCTGAATGATCCGAACAATCTGCTCTTCGCTAAACCGTGACTTGCGCATTCTCTGTTCTCCTCGTTCTCGTGAACATTAAGCGAACAGATCCTCCTTTCAAATGGACCAGTTTTCGGGGAGCAGGTCAGGTTGGCGCGTCGGTTTTCTCAACCACCTTGGCCCTGATCTGTCCTGTTGGCCGATCCCGAACACCGGCAACGGCGGTTTTGCCCACCGGCCCGCGACCTGCCCGCAGCTTCTTCTTCGCATGCTTGTTCTTTTCCTTGCCACCCATGTAAGTTTCGTCCGCCTCGACAGGGCCGGAAAATACCGATGCATCGGTCTGGTATGCGCATTCCGGAACATTCGGCCACTTATTCCAGCGACATCCGGCCACCCATACCGGGGGATCCGGCCACCTTTGACACGCTGCTTTGAGGCGCATGTTTTCAGTGTCAGTTGACGGGCGTTTCGTCAACGGTCTTGGTTCTGGTCTTTCGCATGGAATGGCCGTCGAGATTGAGGCGATAGGCGTTGTGAACAATCCGGTCCAGGATGGCATCTGCGAAGGTCGGTTCGCCGATCACATCGTGCCACGTGTCGACAGGCAGCTGGCTTGTGATCAGGATTGATCCGGCCTCATACCGGTCTTCGACGATCTCCATGAGATCGCGGCGTTGGGTGGCGTTCAGGCGATCTGGACCCCAGTCATCGAGGATGAGCAGCCCTGTTTTTATGAGGCTTTTGAAGACGCGCGGGAAGCGGCCATCGCCGTGGGCCAGTTCCAACTCATCGAACAATCTGGGCAGGCGTCTGTATAGAACCGTAACGCCGTCCCGGCAGGCGGCTTGTGCCAGGGCGCATGCCAGCCAGGTTTTGCCGACGCCGCAAGGGCCGGTGATCATCAGGTTACGTTTGTCGCGTATCCATTTGCCGGTCAGCAGTTGCTGGAAAAGGACTTTGTCCAATCCTCGGCGCGCCCTGTAATCCACATCTTCCGGAGCTGCTCCCACATGGCGCAATTTGGCGGTGCGCATGCGGCTCTCAAAGCGCCTGGTGTCACGGCTGGATGACTCGCGGTCGACCAGCAGGCCCAGCCATTCAGCGTGACTGAGGCTGACCGTTCCGTCCTGTGTTTCCAGTTCGCTGAAGGCTTCCGCCATTCCGTCAAGTTTTAGCTTTTTCAGCTGATCAAGGGTTGGGTGATTGAGCATATGTTTGTCCTCTTCAATGGAAGTACTCAGCGCCACGGATGTTGGGATGGGTGATCGCAGGCTCGTCCGGGGCGCGGGTTCGAGGTTGGCGATCCAGACCATTCTTGAGAATGGAATGCAGAGATGAGTAGGAACGGGCGTTGATGTCGATTGCCCGTGTGCAGGCGGTTTCCAGGCGATCCCGGCCAAAGGTCTTGGCCAGCCGCAAAATACCCATGCAGAACCGGTAGCCCGGTTCCGGATGACGGCGCTCACGCATGATAACCTCGACATAGGCTTCGGTGTTTGGGCCGATCCTGGCGGCCTGTCGGCGTATTCTTTCGGGCGTCCAATCTGTCCGGAACCGGTGGTTTGCTGGCATGTGATCACGATGGGTGGAATGCTGGCGATTGCCGGATGTGCGCTGATGCGCCGCCACGCGTTGCCCTTTAAAATATACCTCAATTGTTCGCGCGGTGATCCTGGCCCACAGCTTTTGCTTCAACAGCTGATGCGGAACAGAGTAATAATGCCGTCCCACATCTATGTGGTAATCAAGGCCAACCCGGCATTCTTTCCATTCAGCGTAAACATAGGGCTCGACCGGCAAGGGCTTCAGAGCAGGCCTGTCCAGCGTCTTAAACAAATCCCGGCGGCTGGCCCCCAGATGCCGGGTCACTTTCCCATTCAACTGGTCCATTAAGGGTCGGATCTCAGCGTTCAACTCATCGAGACTGAAGAAGCGCTGATTGCGCAGACGTGCCAGAATCCAGCGTTCGACCAAGAGCACAGCCCCTTCGACCTTTGCCTTGTCTTTGGGCTTTCTTGGCCGGGCCGGAACAATGGCAGTATCGTAATGGACCGCCATATCCGCATAGGTGCGGTTGATGGATGGTTCATAGAAACAGGCCTTGGTCACACCGGCCTTGAGATTGTCCGATACCACTTGCGCGGGCACCCCGCCGAAGAACCCAAAAGCCCGGACATGGCTGGATATCCAGTCGGGCAATGATTGCGTCCAGCTTGCTTCCACATAGGTGTAACTGGACGCCTCCAGCGTGGCGACAAATAGCTGCGCCGTCCTCACCTCGCCTGTCTGAGGGCAGACCACATCCATGGTCGCCCCGGCATAATCCACAAACAGACGCTCACCGGCAGGATGCCTTTGGCGCATCACCGGCGACAGCTTTCCCTCCCACCGTGTATAAAGTTCACAAAACCGGCTATAGCCATAACCGTCGGAATGGACGGCCCGGTACTCTTCCCAGAGCAGCGAAAGTGTCACGCCCTTCCGGCGCAACTCGCCATGCATAAAGGCCCAGTCTGGTTGCGGATAAGACCCGCATACATCGCCAGCCGTGCGGGGAAACAGCAGGCCTTCAATATCTCCATCGCTCAGATCTGCTGGCAAAGGCCACGACAGGCCAGCCACATCGGCGCGGCGCAAATAATCCGATACTGTCGCCCGCCCCAAAGACAGGCTCAGCGCCATCTGACGACCTGATAATCCATCCGCCCGAAGTCGCAGGGCTTCTCGTATCTTCCGCATTGGCAATCTCTTCATTCGGCTCCCTCTCGTTCAAAAAGAACGGCAGGATAACCGCGTTAAGGATCGCCTCGTGGCAGCAATATCTCAGGTGAAAACAGGGTGGCCGGATGCCCCGGAATCCCCGGCCGGATCAAATCGGTATGGGTGGCCGGATGTTAGCGGAATCACTGGCCGGATCGCCCCGGAATACGCAGTCTGGTATGCTTCGCGCAACCGATGCAGCATGAACCATGCCGCTTTCTGTCCAATCCCCAATTCACGGTGCAGTTTCATGCTGGAGATACCTTTAATATTTGTAGTGAACAGATAAATACCAATTGCCCATATGCGGTAGGGCAATTTGGACCCCTCCATATGGCGCGGTTTCCCTTTCTTACTGTGCCGATCTTAACAGTGAACATGGACTTCTTCGGGCAATCGTTGCAACGGTGCGTCATGCTTTTGTGCGGAACACCGACCTTCACATTGAGCGAACCGCAGCGCGGGCAGTGCGGATTTCCGTTCCAGCGTTGTTGCTCCAGCCATAAACGGGCTTTTTCGTTATCACCAAACATATCGACGACTTGCATCAACGAAATGCCTTTGCGGTGCGTTTTACCCGGACCCTTTTGTGCCATGGCGCGGTTTCCCTTTCTTACAGAATGTGACTCTAAGATATCTTCCAAATCGGGGGAAGTCAACGACAGAATGTTACTTTTGGATATAATTCCCTAATAAATGGCTTAAGAAGTCGACCCGGAAAGCGGCCCGAGTATTGGAAAAACACGCCGCGTGACCATATGCTTTTCGCCTTAATTCAAAACCTGAACCGCCACGGAATCAATCCGACCCGCAACGATGCAAGTTTTGACGAATCCAGCGGGTGTGATGCTGTCGCCAAGGCGGCGCGTGAAGCGAAGCTTCGCGGTGTGACAAGTTATGAAACCGTCAAGAAGTTGTACTTCAAAATACAACACCCTTAGGACACGATTTCGAACGCGGCATTGTGTGTAAAACCGCTAATTCAGTCTCACCCATGCGCCTAAACGCACCATGGGGCACAATGGGCACGTAGAAATTACTGCGGGGCCCAAAATCCATGAAATATCTCAGTTTCACAGAGCTGCGCGCCAAACTCGGAGGTCGCGGTCGCACTACCGTTTATCGTGACATTGAGTTCGGTCGTTTGCCCAAACCAATTAAACTCGGCGGTCGTCTGTACTGGATCGAAGACCAGGTAGACGACGCGATGGCCAATGTTCAATTGGAAGCCGCCTAAAAAAGCGCCCACCCAATCCAAACGGACATGGGCGGGCGCGATTTCTTAGGTTTGTGCACCGGAAGAATAGCGTTTTTTGCCGTGTCCTTCAACCCTGAAGGTAACAAGCAATGACTAAATACAGACAGTTCATGATAGAGAACGAAGGACAGAAACCTTTCACATTCAAAGTGAAGGACGGCAGCCGTTTTCACCAAACGTGGAAGGGCCTGTTGACGGGGCCATTTCCAGCCCCGTCTCTGACACGGGTGTCGGCTCACATACTAACTTTTCGCTAGGCTGGCGTTCAGATTGAAACCGAAATGCGAAAGCAAAAGGACGAGGGCCAGAAACGATACGGAGTCTATCACCTCAAGAGCAAGATACCTCCATTGCCCGTGATGGCAATATGAGCTGCCTCGCGTCATTTCGCAAAAATGCCCGTGAAGAAGTCCACATTTCACTCGATGAATTCAACGGGCACGACTTAATCAACATTCGCGTTTTTTACGATGCAGGGAACGGAGACATGCGCCCTGGTAAACAGGGCCTGGCAATCCGACTGGAGCAGCTGCCAGACCTCATGGAGGCATTGGCCATCGTGGAGCGTTCTCTTAGTGTCTGATTCAAAACTCTACGGATGATTACAATGCCTTGCAATTTTACGCGTGAGGGTTCTGATATGTGCAACGAGTATCCATGCCTGTGAACTTGCGATGGATTTTTCCCAATCTTTGGCCAATCGCCGGCAGCGGTTGAGCCATGCGAAGGTGCGCTCGACGACCCATCTTCTGGGAATGACTTCGAAGCCTTCCGCAGTGTCGAAGCGCTTGACGATCTGGATTGTCCAGTCACCGATGCCTTCAAGAGCGTCGCGCAGCTTTGGTCCGGCATAACCGCCATCCGCAAAGATATGGCGCAAGTTTGGATGGGAATACCGGATGGATTTCAACACTTCCGGTGCGCCATCACGGTCTTGAATACCGGCGCTATGCACGACCAACCCAACCATAAACCCGAGCGTGTCGGTGACAATGTGGCGCTTGCGGCCCTTGGTTTTCTTGCCCGCGTCATAGCCCGAAATGCCACCGCTTTCCGTTGTTTTTATGGTCTGGCTATCAATGACACCAGCGGTGGGGCCGGGCTTCTTGCCATGAAACTCGCGCGCCGTCGCCACCAGAAAATGGCTGATCACTTCAAAGATGCCATCGTTGCGCCAGCCATAGAAATAGTAGCGCACGGTGGACACTGGCGGGAAATCATTGGGCAGCATACGCCACGCACACCCGGCGCTGGCGATGTACAAAATGGCATCCAGAACATCGCGCATCGCCGTGCTGCGCGGACGACCAGTTGTTTGAGGCGGCGGCAGGAATGGCGCGATCAAACCCCATTCCTGATCAGTTAAATCGCTTGCATAGCGTCCCGAATGCCGTTCATATCGGGCGCGAGTGGTTTCCGTCCAGGCCATTGTGATCTCCCTCGAATCTTATCAATCCGATTGAATCACAACTCGCTGAAATCACTCAATTAGTTTTGGATCAGACACTTAGGCCTTCTGATCACCGGCTCTGCGCCAAGCGCTGCCGCCAGCGAAATGAAACGACCCTCCGCCACCTCGCCGAAAAGGACGGTGCCCTGTTGCGCCAGTGTCAGGGTCAGGACTTGCCGTTTAGGATGCCATTCCAGCGCTGCGATGCTTTCCGGAGCTGCCACCGAAAACATCGAGCCGAATCGCATCGCCCTGCCGACAATCTCTGCCTGATGGATGTGTTTTTCGTCAAGTAATTCAAAGAGTTCACGAAACGAAAGCCGTCGCGGTTATTCTTGTAACGGTGCAGCAGCGCCAGCTCCAGCCAGACGCGTTCCTGGTGGGTCAGGCCGCCCAGATTGGCCCGTGTGGCGTTGTCAAAACAAACCTCGGCGCGGAAATCCGGGTGCGCTCGGCAGGTAACGTCATGGAGCAGACAGGCGGCTTCGATCAGGCGTTTGGTGGCCGCTGTTTCGCCGACGAACAACGGCGCGATAAAGCGGTTCAGCACCCGCCCGAAACCCGGGCGCCGGCCGTCTTTGGCTTCGGAAAACAGGCAGGCCTCGATCAGAGGGTCGCGACGGCGCGCGCGCTCTGGCATCTGCTCATACAGCATGCCCTCGCGGAGCCCGAAGCCGGACACCGCAATCTCCTTTGGCTGGAAGGATTTGAGCAACTGGCCAAGCACCTCGCAGGCGATCGGCACTAGCGACATCCGCGCCGCTGAGGTGCCGGTTCGTTTGCGCAGACTGGACATGTCATTGCCGGCGATCCATTGCAGCGTGGCGCGCGCAGCTTGGGGCGTCATCCGGTATTCGTGCAGCACATGCAGTGGATAGCAGCGCCGCTCCATGTCCAGCCGGGCGATGGCGCGCCAGCTGCCGCCGACAAGGAACAGGCGTTTGTGATCGGTGCCCATTTGGCTGGCGAGATCGTCCATGACTTTTTTTATCTGAGATTTGAGCGCCTGTTTGCTGCCCTCGATGTTTTGCAGTTTCAGCGGGCCCAGGGGCGAAGTGACGCGCCGCCCGACCCGACCATTACCGACCTCGGCCAGTTCCATCGATGAGCCACCAATGTCACAGACCAGCCCTTTGGCTTCGGGCCAGCCCAGCAACACACCTTGCGCTGACCGGCGCGCCTCTTCCTGGCCGTCGATCACCCATAGCTGAAGTCCGGTTTCGCGTTCGACCTGATCGCGAAAATCGGCACCGTCGCTGGCTTCGCGCACCGCCGCCGTTGCCACCGCGGTAAGCGGCGCCAGCCCCATGCCATCGGCTAAAAGCTGGAAGCGCTGCAGTGCCGCCAAAGCGCGCATTCGCCCCTTGGGGCTCAGGCACTCGGTTTCATCAAGGCCTGCGCCGAGCGCACACATGATCTTTTCGTTGTAAAAGTAGGCCGGGCTGCGCGCAGCACCGTCAAAAACCACCAGGCGCACTGAGTTTGAACCAACATCCACAACCCCGACCCGCGACAATGCCCGCGCTTCAGGGTCAGCAAACAGCGGCCGCCTGAAGGGCCCCCAGTCGTCGTGCTGGCCATCGCCATTGCCATCCATTACCAGCACTCCACAGTTGTTGCGTGATCCTGCATCGGCAGGTTGAATTGTCAATCTTTTGAATGTGTAAGTTCCGGCACATCGCCAGCCCCGGCAGTACCGCGCCTGGAAAGTGACGGGTTTTCCATGAAAAACCGGTGGCAACTGAACGGATGCTCAGGATCAGAAGCGGTAGCGCGCACAAAGCGGCCATCGGGCGCCAACACCCAGCTCTGCGCCTCATCCGCCAGATTGGCGGCCATGATCTGACTGACAATCTGGGCTTTTACGGTCGGATTCTTGATTTCCACCAGAGTTTCCACCCGGCGCACCAGATTGCGCCCCATCCAGTCGGCCGACGACATGAAAACGCGGGCTTTTTTGGATGGCAGACCGTGGCCATTACCAAAACAAACCATCCGTGAATGTTCCAGAAATCGCCCGACAATCGACTTTACGCGGATGTTTTCTGACAGGCCCTTTATGCCGGGCCGCAGCCCACAAATGCCTCGGATCACCATCGAGATTTTCACGCCTTTCTGGCTGGCGGTGTAAAGCGTGTCGATAACCTCGGCGTCGATCAGCGCATTCAGCTTGGCCCAGATCTCGGCCGGGCGGCCATCGCTCGCAAACTGTGCCTCGCGTTCGATTAGACCAATCAACGTGGATTTCAGCGTCAGCGGCGATATGGCCAGGTTTTCCAGTTGTTCGGGTTGCGCATACCCGGACAGGTAGTTGAAGACCTTGGTCGCATCCCGCCCTAGGGCGGCGTCGCAGGTAAACAGGCTGAGATCGGCATAGATGCGCGCGGTTTCGGGGTGGTAATTGCCAGTGCCGTAATGCGTGTAGGTGACCAGTTTTGCGCCCTCACGGCGCACCACAGTGCTGATCTTGGCATGGGTCTTGTAGTTGATGAAGCCATAAACCACATGCGCCCCAGCGCGCTCTAGTTGTGAGTTCTCACAAGGTTGTTCATTCGATCCAGACCTGAGAAGCTGAAGTTTGCAAAAACAGAAGCTCTTGAGGGAGAACCGAATGAACAGCCATAAGAATGCCCGTCTTGCGCCAAAAGGTCGAGAGATTTTGGTTCGCCGCCTTGAACGAGGCGAACGCCCTGCCGATGTTGCAGGGGTATCGCATGAATAGCTGGCCCGTGTTTGCTACGTGCATCAACGTCTGATTCAATGTCACCAGAACACGCATCTGGAGGACTTGCTTTGGAAAAGACTACATCATTTCAATCTGTTATTTCGGCCATCCCTGACCCTCGCCAGCAGGCGAAGGTGCTTTACCCGCTTGATGAGATCCTGCTTTTAAGCCTGTGTGCGGTGGTCTCGGGCGGCGAGAGTGTCGTTGATATTGTCGAATATGGTGAAGAAAAGCTGAAGTTTCTGCGCAAATTGGCCCCTTTTGAGCACGGCATTCCCTCGCATGACACGCTTTCAACGGTGTTTCGGCTGCTTGATCCGGAGAAGTTCAGTACAGCCTTTGCGCAATGGGCTGCTGGCCTGGCGGGACGCGTTGAAGGCTCGATTGTGGCCGTCGATGGCAAGACGATGCGCGGGTCAAAGGCCGGTGGTGAAACACCTCTGCATTTGATCTCGGCCTACTGTGATGATCTGCGTCTGGTACTGGGTCAGCGGGCAAGTGCGCACAAAAAGAACGAGATCAAGGACATTCCATTGCTCTTGGATTTGCTCCACGTTGAGGGCGCGATCGTGACGCTGGACGCGATGGGGTGCCAACGCCAGATTGCCTGCAAAATCCGCGACAAGGGGGCCGACTACGTGCTGGCGCTCAAGGGAAATCAGAGCAGCCTTTTTGAGGATGTGAAACTGTGGTTTGAAGAGAGGGAGCATGAAAATACTGCGTCGTTACAGACTGTTGATGGCGATAAAGGTCGGATTGAGACCCGGACCTACACCCAGAGTGACACCATAGAATGGCTGCAAGAGCGCCATCCGGGTTGGGCGGGCCTGACCAGTATTGGTCGCGTTGTCTCGATCCGTGAAAGCAACGGGAAAACAACACAACAAACCCGATACTTCATCTCGTCTCTACCGAAAGATGCGCCGCGCTTTGCCCATGCGGTACGCTCCCATTGGGGGATTGAAAACCGCCTCCACTGGGTGCTCGACGTCACATTCCGCGATGATGACAGCCGTGTTCGTAAGGATCACGGCCCCAAGAATTTTGCCGTCATCAAACACATGGCAATGAATCTGCTCAACAAGGCAAAAGATAAAAAATCGCTCAGGGTCATGCGCAAAAAGGCCGGATGGAACAATCGGTTCTTACTGCAAATTCTCCGGACATAACCTTCATGCGATTCCCCTGGCCGATGTTGCCTGCGCGATGGGGATTAGCCTTCGCACCGTTTACAAATGGCGCGGAAGATATCGCGATTATGAGTCGGAAGGGTTGCAAGACAGGTCATCCCGCCCGTCACAGACCCCGGGCCGGACACCCGCAAGCGTTGAGGCACGGGTTGTTCAATTGCGCAGGGAACGGCGCATTATGGAGCGAATCGCAGAGGAAACCGGCGTGTCGCGCGCCACGGTTGGGCGTATTCTGGCCCGCCACGGCCTGAACCGCTGGCGCGATCTGGAACCCTCCGAGCCGGTCGTAAGATACGAACGCGACCGCCCCGGCGACCTAATCCACATCGACATCAAGAAGCTGGGCAAGTTCACCCGCACGGGTCATCGCATCACCGGCGACCGCACCGGCCAGAGCAACACCCGCGGCATCGGCTGGGAGTTCGTGCACGTCTGTATAGACGATTATTCGCGGCTCGGGTTCAGCCAGGTGCTGGCCTCGGAACGCAAGGAAGACGCGGTGGCCTTCCTGAACGAGGCTGTTGCCTGGTATCGCAAGCTGGAGATCGGGATCGAAAGGGTGATGACAGACAACGGCAGTTGCTATAAATCCCACGCATTCAGAGCCGCCTGTAAAGCGCTTGGTCTGCGCCATATCCGCACCAGACCTTACACACCCAAAACAAACGGCAAAGCGGAACGATTCATTCAGTCTTCCCTGCGTGAATGGGCCTACGCCCGCGCCTATCAGACATCAGAGCAAAGAAAAGCCGAGCTGCCGTACTGGCTGCATCATTACAATTGGCACCGGCCTCATGTCGGCATAAAAAGGAAAACACCAATCAGCCGATCAGGCTTGGACGTGAACAACCTCATGAGACTCCACAGCTAGTCGGCGCGACTGGCGAATATTGGCGGCCTCGTCAAAGCGCACCTTTAGCTCGACCAGCGCGGTTACCGATTTGCCGTTCTCTGCAGCCTCGCACAAGGCGGCGACAATCGGGCTGTCGCGCGAGGTGCGATAAAACGTCTGTTTGATCGCCAGCACATCCGGGTCATTGGCTGCCTGTTTCAAAAACCGCACCACCATGTCGAAGGTCTCATACGGATGGTGCAACAGCATGTCCTTTTGCCGGATAGCGGAAAACATGTCGCCTTCGTGGTCCTGCACCCGCTCTGGAACCCTTGGGGTGAAAGTTGGCCACAACAGGTCGCGGCGATTTTCAAGCACCAGTTCGCTGAGATCGGACAGGCCCAGCATACCACCGGCCTCGACAACCTCGCTTTCGTCAACGTGCAGTTCGCGCATGATGGTTTTGCGCAGTGCTGTGGGCGCACCAGCAGTAAGTTTCAGGCGCACCACCTCGCCGCGGCGCCGCCGCTTCAGAGCGACTTCGAATTCCCGGACCAGATCTTCGGCCTCGTCTTCGACTTCCAGATCGCTGTCGCGCAGCACCCGGAAGGCGCAGTCGCCAGTGGATTTGTATCCCGGGAACAGGCTGTCCAGATGGACCAGCAGCAGCTCTTCCATCGGCATGAACCGGTCGTGGTCGTTTTTTGACGGCAGACGGACAAACCGGTCGATTTGCTGCGGTATCGGCAGCAATGCTTTCAAGGGTTTCTTGTCTGACGCGCGCTCAAGCTGCAACGCCAGCGCAAAGCCTTCGTTCGGAATAAACGGGAATGGGTGCGCGGGATCGATGGCAAGCGGTGACAGAACCGGAAAGACTTGATTTAAAAAGATTTTCTCCAGATAGATTTTGTCAGACTTGTCCAATTGCAAGCGCGAGCAAAGGCTGATTCCTTCGGCCTTCAATGCAACGCAAATTCGGATCCACGCGTCCTGTTGGCCCTGGATCAGATCGCGGGCTTCCTTGTTGATCAGAACCAGCTGCTCGCCCGGTGTCAGACCGTCCGCCGCGGGGGTGGTGTTGCCGGCGCGCTCAAGGCTGCGCAATCCGGCCACGCGCACGGTGTAAAACTCGTCCAGATTGGTGGCCGAAATCGACAGGAACCGCAGCCTTTCCAATAGCGGAACCCGGCTATTGTCCGCCTCCTCCAAAACCCGCCGGTTAAAGGCCAACCAACTAAGTTCGCGGTTGAAAAAACGCTTCGCCCGGACAGGTCAGCGTCTGGCAATTCAACCGGTGTTTCAAAAGATGTGCTTAGAAAATTGGCTTGGTTCATGGCCGGAGTATCTGCGCATGTTTTGGCGGTTTCGTGGCGCATCATGTCGCTTCGCCTGATAGATTGTCCAGAACGCCGGTCGCAAGCGACGTGGTGATCGCGCGGCGTTCGGACAGCGATTGTTGATCCAACGCGCGCACCAGCCGCTGCGCGCAATCAAAACTGCGCTCCATCCGAGCCACCAAGTGACGGATAACGCCGGCAGAAATGCTGATCTGACGGTCGGCAAAAAGTTTCACCAGCACCGCAGCCAAAAGCCGGTCATCAGGCGGGTTCAGCGTGGCAAGGGTGGTGCCCTGAACGCGGCTTTTCAGATCCGCGAGTGACAGCGGCCACTTTGCAGGCACCGAGGCGCTGGTCATCAGCAGGTGGCCGTGTTCGGCCAACAGCAGATTATGCAAATGAAAAAGCGCCCGTTCGGCATCGTCATTTCCGGCGATGGTTTCAACGTCCTCGACCGCGACGGCGTGGTTTTCGGTCACCAGCCCGGCCACATCTCGGTTATCTAAATCGTCGGCCGAGATGACCCTGGCACCAGCCAACTGTGCCCAGACATGCACAAGGTGGGTCTTGCCAGAACCATTTGGCCCGGTCAGGACCAACTTGCGATCTGACCAGAGCGGCCAATTCTCAATGGTCTCTACCGCGACCGCGTTGACTGGTGAGACAAAGAAGTTGTCGCGCCCAAGCGCTAGTTTGGCTGGCAGATCAAAGGTGAGTTGCTGCGTCATCGAAATCTTCTACGCTAATTTGGCACTCCGAACACTAACAGCTATCGCGTCACCACAAAATGGGCGACGCCATTGCCCAGGTATTCTCGATGAAACATCGTTTGCAGCGCTGCGAGAAAAAATTGATACATCCTAAATGTTGTCCGAGCGCGAAGTTGTTTTTCCTCTACTGAGCCGCCCGATTGTTCCTGGACCAGCACGTCAAGGCAGGCGCCTTCGCGGTCCTCGATATTCTTCAGCCAAGCGCGCAATGTCTTGATATAATTGTCGCCGCTGTGGAAATGAACAGCGCAAGTCTTCAAACCTGCGCCTTCAATTCCGGCAACAACTTCCGACACTTGCGGAGAATAACCACCAGGGAATATGTAGCGGTCAACCCAAAGATTGGTCGCCCCAGGCTGGTGTTTTACGATCGAATGGATCAGTGCGATGCCGTCGTCGGTCAGAATGTTTTCAACGGCCTGGAAAAAATGTTTGTATTTCGACCGCCCTACCGCTTCGAGCATGCCAACTGACACGATCCGATTGTATTTCTTACCCGGTCGCAAGCAGAATGTCCGGTAGTCCTCTTTTATGAAATTGACCCGCAAGTTCTTGTTTTCGCTCTGGGTTTTGAGAGTGGAGCGTGCATGGTCGACCTGAACTTGTGACAATGATATTCCGTCGATATTGGCAGCAAGGTCGGACGGGAAAAAGTTTTCAAACGACCCCCAGCCGCAGCCTATATCGAGAATATTCAGTTCGGCGGTTTCCGTGAGACGCAGGCGCTTGAATATAACGTCGAATTTGTTTTGCTGCGCATCGTGCAGATTTTTGTGGGTCTCATCAAAAAAGCCACATGTGTAGACAAGATCTCGGTCCATCATCAGTTCAAAGAACCGCGTGCTCTCGTCGTAATGCTTGGCGACTTTGCGAGTCGCGGTGAAAGTCGTCAAAAATTGCTTGTAATAATGGTTAATTGCCTGCAACAGGCCGAATGTCAGACCATGCTGCTTTTTGGCTGACCGGTTCTCGGTCACCATCATCAAAAGAAAACCCGCCAGACTGCCTTTGGTCAGATACCAACTGCCCGCCATGAAAGTTTCACCGAGGCGCAGGCCGGGGTTGACCAGAATCGATAACAGCGTCAGGAAACGCGGCGGTGCAAAGTGGAATTTCGCACCTTGGTCCGACATCGGTCGCAAATCGCCGTCACCAAAATCTATGGCAAACGGCAAGCCGCGAATAAGCAGGCGAAACAAAAGCGTGGTACAACCACGCGCAAAGCGACTGCGCGTCGCGCGGTAATCGGTGCCCAAATCCGTGTGTGCCCGCCCGCACTTCTCGCTCACAGGTTTGACCTGCCGCAAATTAGTCATCGGTGCGCCCAGAGACACCTTGATAAAGTCGGCTGTCGCCATAGCGGCGAAGGGCAAAACGGACAATCACTCCTATGGCTGCAGCGACCGGAACCGCGACAAGCAGTCCGACAAAGCCGAACAATGTGCCGAACGCGGACAGCGAAAAAATAAGCCAGACCGGGTGCAGCCCGATACTGCCGCCGACAAGTTTCGGGGTCAGGATATTGCCCTCGAAAAACTGCCCGGCGAAAAAAATCGCCGCGACTGCGCCGAGCCACAGCCATTCGCCCCAGAATTGAAACAACGCCAGCCCAAAGGCCAGCGCGCCACCCACCAGCGCCCCGACATAAGGGATGAATGAAATCAGCCCGGCCACAAATCCGACCACTAGGCCAAATTGCAGGCCAACAATCATCAGCGCGACTGCGTAATAAGTTCCAAGGATCAGACACACGGTTCCCTGGCCACGAATGAACGCCGCAAGCGTTCGATCAATTTCGCGCGCCAGTTCACGAATGGCCGGGGCATGATCGCGCGGCAGATGTCTGTCGATCTGGCTGATCATCCGATCCCAGTCCAGCAACAAATAAAACGTCACCACCGGCACCAGAACCAGCAAAACAAGGACGCTGACCAGGCTCGTAGCTGAACTGAGCAGGCCGCTCAACAGGGCACCACCGCGCGCCTGAAGGGTTTCGCCAAAGGCCACCAGAGATTTGTACAGGCGGCTTTCACTGTCCAGAAGTGACGGGAAGCGCTCGGTCAGAAAGGTGCGAAAATCCTGCACCAGTTGCGGCGCGGCATCCACCAGATCGGCTGTTTGCTGAATCAGTGTCGGCACCACCAGCAAAGCCGCAAGAACAAATATCACGGCGGCAAAAAGCGTGATGGTCACGGTTGCCAGCACCCGGTTCAGCCCGATGGCCTCCAGGCGGTCAGCCATCGGGTCCAGGCAATAGGCAATCGCACCCCCCAGCACAAAAGGCAGCAACACGTCGCCTAAAACCCAGAGCACCACAAACAACACCGCAGCAGCGATACCCCAGTATTTCAGTTGAACCGTGACCGGCAAACCCATCCGCAACCCCTTCATTTTAGCGCTACATAGCAAGTCCAGACGGCCCCCGCAGCAAAATTGCGGTGCATTCTGCGCCAAGTCCAAGATTTTGCACCGCGCCCCGCGCGCGGCGCCTCCGGCGGGAGTTTCGAGCCAAAAAGAAACGCAGGCGTGACAGGCCACCGTGGCATTGCTTGGCGCGATCCTTTCGCTTAGACGCACTCTTTAACGACAAAACACCAAAAAGGTCGCCCGAGCATGCGTCTTTCCCGTTATTTCCTGCCGGTCTTAAAGGAAATCCCGTCCGAGGCCCAGATCATCTCGCACCGCTACATGCTGCGCGCGGGCATGATCAAACAGGCTAGCGCGGGCATATATTCCTGGTTGCCGCTCGGGCTCAAGGTGCTGAAGAAGATTGAAAATATCGTGCACGAGGAACAGGTTCGCGCCGGTCATGTTCCGATCCTGATGCCAACCTTGCAGTCGGCTGATCTTTGGCGTGAAAGCGGGCGCTATGACGGCTACGGCGAAGAAATGCTGCGGATGAGCGACAGGCATGGCCGCGCCATGTTGTACACACCAACCGCAGAAGAGATGGTTACCGATATATTTCGCGCCCATGTCAGCAGTTACAAAGACCTGCCGCTGACGCTTTATCAGATTCAGTGGAAGTTTCGCGATGAAATCCGACCGCGTTTCGGGGTGATGCGCGGACGCGAATTCTTTATGAAAGACGGCTACAATTTCGATCTGACCAAGGCCGATGCGCTGCACGCCTATAACCGCCATCTGGTCAGCTACCTGCGCACGTTCGAACGCATGGGGCTGCAGGCGATCCCGATGCGCGCCGACAGCGGGCCAATTGGCGGCGATTACACCCATGAATTTCTGGTGCTCGCCGAAACCGGTGAAAGCGAGGTGTTCTATGACAGCCGGGTCACCGAAATATCGCTCGGCCGCCGTGATATCGATTATCAAAACGTCGACCAGTGCGACAGTGTCATGAAAGAATTCACCTCGCTCTACGCGCGCACCGGCGAAACCCACGACGAGGCGGCATTCAACGAGATCCCCAAGGATCGCCGCCGCTCGGCGCGCGGCATCGAAGTTGGACAGATATTCTATTTCGGCACCGAATATTCAGAAAAGCTCGGCGCCACGGTGCGCAACGATCAGGGCGAACAGGTGCCGGTGCATATGGGCAGCCACGGCATCGGGGTGTCCCGTCTGGTCGGCGCCATCATCGAGGCCAGCCATGACGAGAGGGGCATCATCTGGCCTCAGGCGGTCGCGCCGTTTCATTGCGGCATTGTGAACCTGCTCTACGGCGACGCCGGGACCGACGCGGTTTGCGAAGCGCTTTACAAAGCGCTTGTCGCCCGCGGGCGCGAGCCGCTTTATGACGACCGGGATGAACGCGCCGGGGCCAAGTTCGCCAGCATGGAACTGATCGGCCTGCCCTGGCGAATCACAGTTGGTCCAAGAGGGGTGAAGGCGGGGATCGTAGAACTGACCAGCCGGCAGACCGGTGAGAGCGAAGATCTGACGGCAGAGTTGGCGGTGGCGCGGATTGTCGAAAATTACGCCGAAAATTAGGGTGCCCAAATGAGCCTGAACGACGTCGATTGGAGCAAAATTCCCGCGCCATCAGATGACGGCGGGGCAGCGCATTTGACGGGGGTGAAACTTCCATCACTCTCGCTCGGCGCGACTGATGGCAGCCAAGTGGATTTGTCGGGCCTGCCCGGACGCAGCGTCGTTTACATCTACCCACGCACCGGCCACCCCGATCAGGCCCTGCCCGAAGGTTGGGACATGATCTCCGGTGCGCTTGGCTGCACGCCGCAATCCTGCGCCTTTCGCGATCATTTCGCTGAACTCACGGACTTGGGGGTCGATCAACTGTTTGGGCTGTCCACCGAAATCACCGAATATCAAGCCGAGGCAGCCACGCGATTACACCTGCCGTTTGCACTGATTTCGGACGCAGACCACCGCTTTGGCAGGGCATTATCCCTGCCCGGATTTGAAGCAAACAACGAATGGCTTTTGAACCGGATGACGCTGATCATTGATGATGGCGTGATCACGAAAACATTTTATCCGGTGTTTCCGCCGGATGAGAGTGCCACCAAAGTGATTGAATGGCTTCAAAACGAATAACCCCTGCCTATCAGATTTGCGTCGTGCATCGGTGAATGGACCGCGTCGGCGTGCGGCGCTTAATTGACGCCCGTATCCTTGACGCTGGCGATGATCAGGCCCAGTTTGCGCCAAGAAACAGGAACATCCCTTGGCCAGCCGAACCGCCCCGTTTTCCCGATTTGAATGGATGATCGCCTGGCGCTATCTGCGCGCCCGCCGCGCCGATGGTGGTGTTAGCGTGATGACCTGGATCTCGCTGATCGGCATCACGCTGGCGGTTTTCGCGCTGATCGCCACCATGTCGGTGCGGGCCGGGTTTCGGGCGGAATTTGTCGACACGATCCTCGGTGCTAACGCCCATGTCACTGTGTACAACTCGCTCTATACGGATGACAATGGCCGCCGGACCGACGTGCTGCCTGACTACCGCGAAGTCGCGGCAAAGCTGGCCAAAATCCCCGGCGTCACCCGCGCCGCGCCGCTGGTGCGCGGCCAGGTCATGGCCAACAACCGCGACAATACCGCCGGTGTCGATGTTTACGGCATTTCTGCTGCCGATATTCAGGGCATTCCGCGGGTAGCGCGGGCCGAGCAGACTCTCGGCGATCTGGCCCGTTTTGGCGAAGGCATCGCGATCGGCTCGGGCGTTGCCCGTCAGCTCAGCGTTTCCATCGGCGACCGGATCAAGCTGATTTCGCCCAACGGCGTCAAGACCGCCTTTGGCACCTCGCCGCGCGTCAACGCATACGAGGTGGTCTATATCTTCACCGCCGGGCGTTATGACATCGACCGCACCCGCGTCTACATGCCGTTTGCCGAGGCGCAGAGCTATTTCAACCGCGAAGGCGTGGCGGATGAAATTGAGGTGATGGTTGAGGACCCCGAAGCCATCGACAACCTGGCCGCCGATTTTCTGAATGCCGGCGGCGAGCACGCCCTGATCTGGACCTGGCGCGACCGCTCCGGCAGCTTTCTGCGGGCGCTGAAAATCGAGGATAACGTGATGTTCATCATCATGGCGATCCTGGTGCTGATCGCGGCGATGAACATCATTTCCGGCCTTATCATGCTGGTGAAGAACAAGGGTCGCGACATCGGGATTTTGCGCACTATCGGCCTGTCGCAGGGCTCCATCCTGCGGATATTTTTCATCTGCGGCTCCCTCATAGGGGTGCTGGGAACGCTGTTCGGCGTCATCTTCGGCTGCCTGTTCGCGCTCTATATCGACCCGATCTTTTCGTTTGTGAATTACGTCGCCGGCGGCGGCATCTGGGATCCGTCGATCCGGGGCATCTACCTGCTGCCCGCCAAGTTGTTGCTGGGCGACGTGGTGGGTGCGGTCGTGTTGTCGCTCAGCCTGTCATTTCTAGTGACAATTTTTCCGGCCCGGCGCGCGGCGCGGATGAACCCGGTCGAGGCGTTGCGCTATGAATGACGCGGTGCTGGTTCTTGACGCAATCGAAAAATCCTACAATCAGGGCCAGCCCGGTGCGGTCAGCGTGCTGTGCGGTGCGTCGTTGGCGCTGGCCAAGGGCGAAGTCGTGGCCCTGGTCGCGCCGTCCGGCGCGGGCAAGTCAACGCTGCTCCATATCGCCGGGCTGCTGGACACCGCCGACGCTGGCGCGGTGCACCTGAATGGCAGCGACATGAGCGATCTTTCGGATCGCAGGCGCACCCGTGCGCGACGCCAGGACATTGGTTTCATTTACCAATTTCACCACCTGCTGCCGGAATTCTCGGCGCTGGAAAACATCACCCTGCCGCAGCTGGCCAACGGACTTGCGCCAGGTGTGGCCGCTGCGCGCGCCCTTGATTTATTGGGCCAGGTGGGGGTTGCAGAGCGCGGCAACCACCGCCCGGCAGAGCTGTCAGGGGGTGAGCAACAGCGGGTCGCGTTCTGCCGCGCGCTGGCCAATGGGCCGCGGCTGTTGCTGGCCGATGAGCCAACTGGCAACCTCGATCCGGAGACTGCGGATCAGGTGTTTGCAACGCTTATGGAGCTGGTACGTGACACCGGATTGTCGGCACTGATTGCGACCCATAACCGGGAGTTGGCAAGCCGGATGGACCGGGTGGTGCACATGGATGGCGGGCGGCTGGTGTGAGCGGTTTGGCGGGTTTGGCGGGGTAAAACGGCGATTTCTTTAAAGTCTTTAAAGAATTTGAACCCCGGACTTTAAAGTCTTTAAAGTCGAGAATCAGGTCGTTTTTATCAGAGAGTCGCGTGGTTGGTACACCGGGGCCGGCGCTCAGATTGTAGGGTGGGTGAAATCAGCCACCCTACGGCTCGCTAAAGGCTCATCGCGAGCACCCGGCTGACCTCGGTCAGCGAACGGCCCGATTGCGCCATCCAGGTGTTGAACGCGCCCTGAACGGCGCGCAGAGCGGATTTCGAAGTGGCGGGTTTGTCGATGACCCCCTCGGCGATCAGCCGGGCGGTGACATCGCCCGACAGGATGAAGGCGTCGCGCCCGATGAAGCGCATGGCGTATTGGGCGGTGGCGCCGCCGAGCCGGCTGCCGCGGCTTTTCAGGGTGTCCAGCAGGCCGATGAAATCGGTCGACGGCCAGCCGCCCAGAACCGTGCCGGCACCGCCCTCATCACGCAGTTCCAGTAAGAAGACGGCATTGTCGCGCACGGCGGCGATCTTGGCGCCGTTGCGGATGATTTGCGCGTTGGTCAAGAGCGCGTCGAAGGTGTTGTCGTCCATCATCGAGCAGCGGCCAACGTCAAAGCCGTTGAACGCGGCCTCGAAGCCGGGCCATTTGGCCTCGACCACCTTCCAGTTGAACCCGGCGTTGAAGATGTTTTTGGTGAGTTGCGAAAGCCAGCGGTCTTCGGAGATTGCGGCGAGTTCGGGGTGGGTGAGGGGTTTGGTGAGCTGCGCGTTGAGGGCCGTTGCGCCGCCTTTGCGGGCGGCGGCGATGTCGAAGATGTCGTCGAAGTGGCGCATGGAGTGGTTCCGGTTGGGTTGGTGGCGAGAGTGAGCGGAACCGGTGGGTCGGTCAAGGGGCAGGCGATTCGTCATCCCCGCGCAAGCGGGGATGTGAATCCCGGAGCAATACTGGACCACAGAAACGGTCGAATAATCTGACTGTCGCGGAGTAAAACTCCGCCATTCTGACGCCTGAGGCAAACGAGCTGAGGGCGGGGAGATGTATTCTGTGGAATTGTACAGCCGGGTTCGGCGTGCGTGTCATGTCGGTGGGATGAGTGAGCGGGCGGCGGCCGGTCATTTCGGGATAGACCGCAAGACTGTGTCAAAAATTCTGAAGCATGCGGTGCCACCGGGGTATCGCAGGAATGGGCCACCAGCCCGTCCAAAGCTTGACCCGTTGATTCCGCTCATCAACCAGATATTGGAAGAGGATAAGTCGCGGCTCAAGAAGCAGCGGCATACGTCGAAGCGGATATATGAGCGTCTGCGTGATGAACATGGCTTCACCGGCGGGATCACGATTGTGACCGACTATGTTCGCGAGAAGAAGCGCCGGACTCGGGAAGTGTTCGTGCCGCTGTCGCACGCGCCAGGCCACGCCCAGGTTGATTTTGGTGAGGCGCTTGGCGAGATTGGCGGGGTCGTGCGCAAGCTGCACTACTTTGCAATGTCTCTGCCGCACTCGGACGCGTTCTTCATCAAGGCCTATCCGGCGGAGACAACCGAGGCCTTTTGCGATGGCCATGTCTCCGCCTTTGCGTTCTTCGGCGGCGTGCCGCTGTCAGGGCTCTACGACAACACCACGATCGCGGTGGCACGGATTCTCGGGGACGGAAAACGGCAACGCACCAGAACCTTTGCTGAGTTGCAGTCGCATTACCTGTTCGAAGACAGGTTCGGCCGTCCTGGCAAGGGCAACGACAAGGGTAATGTCGAAGGCACAATCGGTTATGGCCGACGGGACTTCCTGGTGCCGATGCCGCGCTTCGACAGTTTCGATGACCTGAACGTCCGGCTGGAGGAGCAATGCCTCAAACGTCAGGATGAGGTTCTGCGGGGTCATTCCGAGACTATCGGCGAGCGGCTGATGCGCGACCTCGACGGCCTGATGGCGCTGCCGCCTGTACCCTACGATGCCTGCGAGAAAGTCAGCACGCGGGCGACGTCGATCTCGATGGTCCGCTATCGCAACAACGATTACTCGGTGCCGGTCGCCTGCGCTCATCACGAGGTTCAGGTCCGCGGCTATGTCCACGAGGTCGTCATCGGCTGCGGCGCCGAGGTGATCGCCCGCCACCAACGGTCCTATGAGAAGGCTGATATGGTCTTCGATCCGATGCACTTCCTGCCGCTGCTGGAACAGAAGGTTGGCGCGCTGGACCAGGCGGCACCGCTGCAGGGCTGGGACCTGCCAGGGGAGTTTGCCACCCTGCACCGGCTGCTGGAAGCGCGCATGGGCAAGAAGGGCAAGCGCGAATACGTCCAGGTTCTGCGGCTGCTTGAGAGCTTCGAGATGGCGCACGTCCACGGGGCTATCAAACAGTCGCTGGAACTGGGCGCGATCGGCTACGATGCGGTCAAGCATCTGGTGCTTTGCCGGATCGAGAGGCGCCCGCCACGGCGGGAGTATCCGAAACTCTGTGTATGGGGTTTGGCCCATGCGGTTTAAACGGGTCATTTGTTGAACCGCTCGGGGTATAGGATAGCGAACTGGTTTCTTGCCGCAACCCATTCCCTGACGCACCGGCCCGACTTTTCAAAATTGCGGATGGCCAGGTAAATCAGTTTGGTTGCCGCGTCATCCGTTGGAAAGCTACCGCGCGTTTTGGTGGTTTTTCGGATCACCCTGTTGAGGCTTTCAATCGCATTCGTCGTATAGATGATTTTGCGCACCGCTGGCGGGAAGGCAAAGAACGGGATGACCTCCTGCCAGGCCCGCCGCCAGCTTGGGGCGATCGAGGGGTATTTTGAGCCCCATTCGGTCTCGAAATCATCAAGGGCTTTCGCGGCCTCGGCATCATCTGTGGCCTGATAAATCCGCTTCAGGCTTTTGGCCACGACTTTGCGATCTTTCCAGCCGCAGAAGTTCAGGGAATGGCGCACGAGATGCACGATACAGGTTTGCACGGTAGTATCAGGGAAGGCCGCGTTGATCGCGTCAGGGAACCCCTTGAGACCGTCCACGACGGCAATCAGGATATCCTCAACGCCTCTGTTCTTCAGATTATTCATGATTGAAAGCCAGAATTTGGCACCCTCATTATTGGCAATCCACAAGCCCAGAACCTCCCGCTCGCCTTCTGGCGTGACCCCCAGAGCTACATAAACGGCCTTGTTTTTGACCTGGCGGCTCTCAGCGTCGCGAATTTTGACCCGAAGGGCATCAAGGAATACGAGAGGATATACTGGCTCCAGAGCCCGGTTTTGCCAGTCTGAAACCTCCTCCAAAACTGCGTCCGTCACGCGGCTGATAAGGTCCGCTGAAATCCGCAGGCCGTAGACCTCTTCAAGGTGGGCACGGATATCACGGGTCGACAGACCGGCGGCATAAAGCCCGATGATCTTGTCGTCCATCCCGTCGATCCGGGTCTGGCCTTTCTGGATCAGTTCCGGCTCAAAACTACCAGCTCGGTCGCGCGGGATGTCAATCGGCACCGCCCCGTCATTGCCCTTCAGCACCTTGCGAGTGGCCCCGTTCCGGCGGTTGGATTGCTGGCTGGCAGGCTCCCCGTGCGGCTCATAGCCCAGGTGCTCAGTCAACTCGGCGCCCAGCATCCGCTCCATCAGCCGGACTTTCAGCTCCTTCATCAGGCCTTTGTCGCCCAGCAAATCTTCGGGCCGTTCAACGCCGTTAAGCAACTCGTCCAGTAGTTCCTTGGAAATCGTCATTGTCATCATGCTCCTTCATTGGTGAAGCATGGACCAAATTACTCATACACAGAAGATCGGACAGTCTCGCCACGGCTCGATCTCGATATCTACCCCTACCTGCCCAAAGCACTGGTCGAGACCACCAAGCCCGCGAGCTATATGAGCCTGATGACGCAGGTGCCGGCATGACCGATACACCGCAGGTTCTGCTGCAGCATCACCTAAAAAAACTGCGCTTGCCGACATTCCTGGGCGAATATTCCAAACTTGCGCAACAATGCGCTGCTGAGAAGAAGGATCACGTCCAGTATTTACTGCGGCTCTGCGAACTTGAACTGATAGAGCGGGAACGCCGGATGATCGAGCGGCGCATCAAGGCCGCGAAGTTTCCAGCCACCAAGAGCCTGGACAGCTTCGATTTCAAGGCGATCCCGTCACTCAACAAGCCGCTCGTGCTGGAGCTGGCGCGCTGTGAATACATCGACAAATACCAGAACATCATTGCCCTGGGGCCAAGTGGCACCGGTAAAACCCATGTCGCACTGGGGTTGGGATTGGCCGCCTGCCAGAAGGGCCTCAAGGTCCGCTTCATAACCGCCGCATCACTGGTTCACGAATTGATCGAAGCTGTCGATGAACGCCGCCTGCAGAGGTTCCAAAAACAACTCACCAGCCAGAACCTTCTGATCATTGACGAACTGGGCTTTGTCCCCTTGAGCAAAACCGGCGCTGAGCTGCTCTTCGAAATCATCTCCCAATGCTATGAACGCGGCTCCATAATCATCACCTCAAATCTGCCGTTCGACGAATGGACCGAAATATTCGGATCCGAGCGCCTCACCGGTGCGCTCCTGGATCGCCTCACCCACCACGTCCATATACTGGAGATGAACGGCGACAGCTTTCGGCTAAAACAGAGCCGAAACGCCAGAGCCTGAACCCGGTCTGAACTTGATGGATGTTGGCCTTTGGCCAACATGCGCCTTGTCACGCGTTAGCTTTATGGGGAGCACACCCAACAAGGCGCGGCACCTCAACTGGCCCACTTTTACTCCGGCGAATGGCCCCTTTTTACGCCGGGATTGACACGGGGATCTCCGGTCGTGAGCGCCGCGCCTGTGGCACGAGGTCCTCGCCTGCGCGGGGATGACATTGGGAGTGGTCGCTTTGTTTCCTGTCGGGACGTGAACCTTTGTTGGGCTGAGTGGTAGGGTGCGCATTTTGCGCACCGTTTTGCCGAGACCGACGGGCGGTGCGTGATATCACGCAAGCTACGGGTTGTTTGGCCTTGGCCCGGAACAAGGCACGAAGTGCCGCCGGGCAGCGCCCGACCGCCCCGGAGGGCGGGCGCTTTGTTGGTGTTGGTGCGGGGGATTGGTCGGGGGTGTGGCGGGGCCATAAAGCGGGGACAACATGCGGTGGATGCGCCCACGCGCGGTCGGGCGCTGCCCTTTGCGGGGTGCGGGTGGTAGGATGCGCGCGAGCAGGAGCGCTACGGCTTGCTCATAAACCGATCACTCGATTCCAGTCCGAAATATACATGTAAAGTCTTTGAAACTCGCTGGGAAGCAATAGTCTATTGTGAGCAATGAAATTTCTGGCTTTTTCGATTTCATCCATGCGCTGCTTAATCCAGTGTTGAGACGGTAACAAATCTTTGAAACAATCCCACTTGTCGACAATGAGTTGAGCTAGATTTCCAAAATCTGAAAAACCGAGAAGATCAGTTTTCTCCCCTTCTAGCCAGTTGTCTTTGAGTGCCGTTTCTCTTCGACTCTCGGCATTGGATTTTATTTTTGGAGGCAATTTATCCATCCAGCCTGCACCCTCCTTTTCTAGCAATGTTTGACGGATAAAGTCTCGAATTTCGTTCTCAAAACAAAATAGCAACGCATAGAGTCTCGCCATCTCAAGTGCGGAATTCCTTCGTTGGATCGAAAACGGCGCCAAAGCTTCTATCAAAAGATTTTCCTCGGCCGCCGTCGATCTAGCTCCAATTTCGATACCTGCTCTTTGGAACTCTCCAGCTTCTGATTCAAACAGGAGACCGCGAAACAAAAAATCGCGAATATCTTTTCTAGAGACCTCAGCATAAGGCCTCTGTTCCAGCTTGATATTACGGAGTTCGGGATGGATTTCCAGTAAAATCGGATATTTGCGACTTTGAGGGTTGGATATGGTCAATTTGACGTAGTTTTATGTCCCATTTCCAGGTTTTGGCCGCACTTATCCAGCGCAACTCTGGTCGGGCAATCCGTAGAGTGTCAAGAATTTGGCCCCTTTGCGAACGTTATGAGCGATGGCTGCAATACCGTAGGCAGTCATATTCCTGGCCAACCCCATAAATCGTGTTCGGGCTAAGCCATAACGGCTTTTGTAAGTGGCAAAGGGCCGCTCGCCACCAGCACGAATAACAGCAATCTCATCATTGCGATTACGGTCATCATCCGACAGAGGTTTGTTACGGTAACCTTTGCGTTGCACCTGATCTGCAATGCCAAAACGTTTCAGTTTGTCACGCGTCTCCCGGGAACTGTAAGCCGCATCCGCGTAAAGGGCACTCTCATCGCCCAATAAAAGCGTATCGCGTTCGACGCTGTCATGCACATTACCCGCAGTGACTGTCTGGCGTTGAATGAAGCCGTCCTCATCCACACCCGTATGAACCGAGTATCCATAGGTGGATTTTAGATTACCACGGCTGTCTTTCTTGACATGCCAGCCCGCGTCCTTATCGCGCTTTGGCTGACCATCTTTACCTTTGCCCGAGCCAGATTGTGCAGCCTCAACGGGGGTGCATCAATGATGTTGATACGCCCTTCCGTCAGAATAATGTTCTTGGCCTCAAGCTGGCGGTTGATCTCCCCCAAGAGACGCTCCCACAGATCATGTTCAACCAGTTGATTGCGGAACCGCCCCAGCGTTGACGCCTCCGGGACATCGCCGCCCAGTTCAAGGTGGCAAAATTTACGAAACAGCAGATCACGATAAAGGCATTGCGACAGCTCAACATCCGATAATCGATACCACACCCCCAACAGCAAACCGCGAAACAAGGTCAAAAGTGGATAGCTTGGACGGCCTGTTTTTGAGGCATAAATCGACGACAAAATTGGTTCGACCTTCGACCAATCCAGAACCGCTTCTGTGGCGTCAAGTGCATGAAGGGCGGGATGATCAAGCTCAGTGCTGGAAACGAAAAGTTCGGGTTGGGTGATGAATGGTTTTTGCATAACCGAAACTAACAAATATTCTTGCCTTTGGGAATCCTCAAGTTATGCTGAGGTCTCACTAAACATCCAACCCCTCCACAAACTGCGCGTTCTCCTGAATATACTGGAACCGCAGTTCCGGCTTCTTGCCCATCAGCCGCTCGACCAGATCGCGGGTCTCGCCCGGCTCGTCCTCGTCAATCGTCACCCGGATCAGGGTGCGCGTCGCCGGGTTCATCGTGGTGTCCTTCAGGTCCTTGGCGTCCATCTCGCCCAGCCCCTTGAAGCGCTGCACGTCAATTCTGCCCTTGCCGCCCAGGCCCTTGGCCAACGCGGCGTCTTTTTCGGCGTCATCGGCCACATAGACACGGTGCGCGCCCTGGGTCAGGCGATACAGTGGCGGGCAGGCCAAGTACAGGTGGCCGTGGTCTATGAGCGGGCGCATCTGGGTGAAGAACAGCGTCATCAGAAGCGAGGCGATATGGGCACCATCCACATCCGCGTCGGTCATGATGATCACCTTGTCATAGCGCAGGTCATCGAGGTTGAACTTGCTGCCCATGCCGACGCCAAGCGCCTGACACAGATCGGAAATCTCGGCATTGGTGTTGATCTTCGAGGAGCCCGCGCCGAGCACGTTCAGGATCTTGCCACGCAGCGGCAGCAGCGCCTGGGTTCGGCGGTCGCGCGCCATCTTGGCCGAGCCACCCGCTGAATCACCCTCGACGATAAACAGCTCGGTGCCCGCGCGGCTGCCGTTCGAACAATCCACCAGCTTGCCGGGCAGGCGCAGCTTTTTGGTGGCGGTCTTGCGGGCGGTGTCCTTTTCGGCGCGGCGGCGCAGCCGTTCCTCGGCCCGCTGCACCAGAAAATCCAGGATCGCCCCGGCGGCGCGTGTGTCCGCCGCCAGCCAGTTGTCGAAATGATCACGCACGCCGTTCTCCACCAGTCGCGCGGCCTGCACGGTGGCCAGACGGTCCTTGGTCTGGCCGACAAACTCGGGCTCGGAAATGAAGCAACTGACCAGCGCGCAGGCGCCACCCAACAGGTCGTCGCGGTTGATGCTTGCGGCCTTGCGCATGTTCACCAATTCGCCGTAGCCGCGGATGCCCTTCAGGATCGCGGTCCAGAACCCGGCCTCATGGGTGCCGCCGTCGGGTGTCGGTACGGTGTTGCAATAGGACTGGATGAAGCCGTCGCGCGAAGGTGTCCAGTTGATCGCCCATTCGACCGATCCCGGGGTGTTGAACTTGTCCTGAAAGCTGACTTTCCCGGCGAACGGCGCTTGCGCGTAGGTCGCGGCGGCCCCGAGTGTTTCGTTGAGATAATCGGCCAGCCCGCCGGGGAAATGGAAGGTCGCCTCGGTCGGCGTTTCGCCGTCATCGGGGTGCGATTTCCAGCGGATTTCGACGCCTGAAAACAGGTAGGCCTTGGAACGGGCCATTTTGAACAGACGGGCCGGTTTGAACTTAAGGTGGCCAAATATCTCGGCGTCGGGATGGAAGGTGAGCGCGGTGCCGCGCCGGTTCGGCGCCGCGCCTTCGCGCCTCAGCGGGCCCAGCGGCAGACCACGGCAGAATTCCTGCGCGTAAAGTTCGCGGTTGCGGGCCACCTCGACCCGCACGTAATCGCTGAGCGCATTCACCACCGACACCCCAACCCCGTGCTGACCGCCCGAGGTCTGGTAGGCCTGGCGGCTGAATTTGCCGCCCGCGTGCAGGGTGCACATGATCACCTCTAGGGCGGATTTTTCGGGAAACTTGGGATGCGGATCGACCGGAATGCCACGGCCGTTGTCGCGGATGGTGATCGAATAATCTGCGTGCAGCTCCACCTCGATCCGGGTGGCGTGCCCCGCCACCGCCTCGTCCATCGCGTTATCCAGCACTTCGGCCACCAGATGGTGCAATGCCCGCTCGTCGGTGCCGCCGATATACATGCCGGGGCGCTTGCGCACCGGCTCCAGGCCTTCGAGGACCTCGATGGAATGGGCGTCGTAGGTGGGCTCCGTTGCGCCGGTCAGGAGGTCGTCGGCCATGAGGGCTGCTCTTGTTGGTTTTGTTGTTGAGGACGGTTATGACAGTATTTCCTTACGTGGGAAAGCAGACGATACCGTTTGGTATCAATATATTGGGGATTAAACTTGTCCGAGTTAGACTTGCTTCGCCTTTTGGGAATTACCGGAACTTCTCTCGCGACGTCGATCAAAGTTGGCGATCTCTTTGTTAGACCCAAAGAACTTCAAAAGCATCTTGGCCGATATGCTCAACGATTTGTGTCATACCGAGATGACAATGTTTATGAATTCCAACATATTGGGACGGCGACAGGAATCAGATATCGTGGGCGGCATTTTGCAATTTCAACCGATCACCAGCGCAGGTTGGGTGCAGACGGAAAATTAGGCATTGTTTGCGATCCGGGGCAATCTATGATCACGCCAAGTTTCATGCGCACGCTGAATTTTCCAAACGAGGCTGACCGCGAAGACCAACATGACTTTACAGTGCTTGAATATGAGCCAGAAAAATATCCTAATCGCCAGCTCAGTTCGCAGTTTTTTCGGGTCGATTTCGATAGTGGTGTGGGCCAAGCCGTCGGTCGGATAGCTCTGAACCTTGGGTACCCAACACGACTACAGAATGTTGACTACCACCAACGTAGAGTCGATCTACTCGTTGTATCTAGCTACGTTGAGCTTATCGGGAAAACGTCATCGGAGAATGTTTTTCAGTTCAAGACGGTCGCCGAAGACAGATATTTTGAAGATGGAATGAGTGAATCGCCGCTTTTTGAGGTCTACAAAGGCCAAGATGGATTCCAAGTCCGATTGTTAGGAATTGTCGTTCGAGGGGGGGCCAAATCGCGTTTTGGGCGGGTAGTTAGCGCGGACTATATTCTCAGGCAAATTGACATCATGATCACGTGAACCGTCCGCGGGGATGATGTCTCGGTATAAGTAGACCATACCCTAAGTCACGCGCCCGTGGCCGCCACCGTGAGGTGCCGGGGTGGGGGCGGCGTCCGCAAAACGTACATAAGACTACGCTATTATCCCCTTGACATACGTGGAAAGGCTTCCTATATTGAGAGTTAGGAGGCGATCTCATGACATTCACCGTTACCGACTTCTTCCGCCAGTTCCCGACCGATGATGCCTGTTTGGAGCATCTCTGGGAGGCTCGCTTTGGCGATGAAGTCGAGTGTCCGAAGTGCGGCAAGGTGGGACAGTTCTATCGCTTGAGCAAAGAGCTGGCCTATTCCTGCCCACGTTGCGGCCACCACATTCACCCGATGGTCGGCACGCCGTTTGAGAATTCCCACACGCCTCTTCAGAAGTGGTTCTACGCTATGTATCTGTTCACAACGACGCGCCACGGCGTAGCTGCGAAGGAGCTTCAGCGCCAGCTTGGCGTAACCTACAAGACGGCGTGGCGCATGGGGCACAAAATTCGCAAGTACATGGCTCGCGTGGACGGTGAATGGCCACTGGGCGGGCCTGACGGCGGTGCTATTGAAGCGGATGAAACCTACATCGGTGGGCGCACTACTGGCGGCAAACGCGGGCGCGGCGCTCCTAACAAAACCGTGGTGTTCGGAATGCTGGAACGCGACGGCGACGTGATGGCCAACGTGGTTCCCAACGTCCGCAAGAAAACGCTTCAACCGATCATCGAAGAAAACGTCATGGCAGGCAGCGCGGTTCACACCGACGAACTGAAATCTTACGGCGGATTGTCCAAGGCCGGTTTTGGGCATGAGACGGTGAACCATGGTGCGGGCGAATATGTTGACGGCGATTGCCACGTCAACGGGATCGAGGGGTTTTGGGCGCGGTTGAAACTGTCGATCCGTGGGACCCACGTTCACGTTTCCCGGAAACACCTTCAGACGTACGTGAAGGAGTTTGAGTATCGCTACAATATGCGTGCACGCCCCGAGAAGATGTTTGACCGTCTGCTGGCTGCCTTCTAGACATCGCCGACAGAGCCTTATCAAACCGCGAACGCTCGCCTTCTGAGGGGTGCTCCTTGCAAAACTGTCTGATCTGCCCGGCCCTCCGGGCCTCTTCTAGAGATAGGTACTTACCCCGAGACATCATCGCCCCCACCGGACCGCCACAAAGCCGTGGCTTGCGCTTGGTTCGCTCGCAGGTCTTGAAATGAATCCGTGTAGCCGTGCTCCGAAAGGTTCGGTGACCTAGGCTCAGTGCAGCACGTACTCGTATCTTCTGCGTATGCGCACCGAATTGCATCCAAGCAATAGTGATCCCAGTGGTCTGTCGCGATGGGCTTTAAAGGATTGGGGTTTTCATGGGGGGAGGCAACAGAGAATTTCCGCCCCCAGAACGCCAACTGTCCGCGTCGCGCTTTGTCTTCGATCTCTCTCATGCACGGAACGACAATGCCCGTACTCCGCACATGCCGGACAAGTTCCGGCATTGTCCAATTGGGTCCGCTGTCTTCAGTCTGCGGGGCCGGCCTGGTCCTCCGGCTCTTGGACCACCATGACCACCATACCGGCAAATAGACGACTAAAAGCCCCAGAACGAATAGCGCAGCAGCCACACTCCACCAAGTGATTGCGGAGACGTTTGGCCACTTCATTTCTAAGGCCCTTTCCAAGGCAATGAGCCCGACCGCCCAGATGGCGGTACCGATATGTCGATACATGGCTCGACTCTAGGGCGGTGAGAACGTATGTCAAGGGGATAAACGCGAATATGTATTATGCAATAGGCGACGAGGTAATCCCCGCCGTCCCGGACCGATCCGGCGGCTGCATGAAAGCACAATAGCCCCGGATCACGCTGCGCTGCCGCCTACCTGCTTGTTGTCGGCGCCATAATGTCGGCGCCAGAAATTTCCCTGCACCATGATCATGACCGCCAGCGCGGCAATCGGATAGCTCGAAATGGCGCCGCAAATCGCGACCGCCGGGACCTTTGGCAGGCCGTATCAGATTGGCCGGTCTAGGTCACCGACTCATAAGATCGCAACCAAATCCGCAGTGAAGCCAATTGCACGGAGGCGAGGAAGTTGTCGTCACGCTTGTCGTATCGGGTTGCGATTGCCCGGAAGTGTTTGAGTTTGTTGAAGAACCGTTCGACAAAGTTCCTTTCTTTGTAAAGCTCCGGACAGAACTCCTGCAAACGGATCCGGTTCGGCATCAACCGGATATTGCCCCACGCGCCCTGTTTGGCGAGACGCGCCCGCAAGGCGTCGCTGTCATAGGCCCGGTCGGCCAGCAGGACAGACCCCGGCCCGAGCGTTGCAAACATATCCGCCGCCGAACGCCCGTCATGCGCCTGGCCTTCGGTCAGTTTCAACCGGATGGGTCGGCCCACGGCATCCACCAGCGCATGAATTTTCGTCGTCAGCCCGCCGCGCGAACGGCCCATGCTACGGGATCGCTGCGCTTTTTTTTGCCATTGGCGGCGTGTTGATGCACCCGGATCGATGAGCTGTCGATCATCTGGATGTCACCGTCGTAAGCCTTTGATACCTCTCGCAAAAGCATCGCCCAAATGCCCGCCTTGCGCCAGCGGTTGAAACGGTTTACGCAAGTCGTGTGCGGGCCATATCGCGCCGGAATATCCGCCCACGGCGCGCCGGTTCGAAGCCGCCAGAAAATACCGTTCAGCACTCTCTTGTCGTCCACGCGCTTAACGCCGCGTGACTTTTGCGGCAGTAGCGGCTGGATAATCGACCACTCAAAATCCGTCAAATCGAACCGCGCCATGCCTGCCTCCATTGTTTTGGAGAACTGAATCACAACACAACCAGTTTGGGAATCCCCTTTATGGGTATGTGACCTAGAGCAGATAGCGTTCAATGTGAATCACTGGCCGTCCCGGCCCCCGAGCCGGGACCAGTTTGCCAAAGCGAGACCCCGGATCATTGTCCGGGGCGGCGGGTGGCTCAGATAATACGCAAATCGCTTTAGCAGCTGGTTTCCATAAAGTAGGTCGCGGTCAGACCTTCGTCAGAACAGGACTGGTTCATGCCTTCAGACCCACCAGGATCGCGATCCATCGGCCCGTCTTCACCATAAAGGGTTGCTTGCCAATCGTCCTGGAAATACCGTTCGCCGCCATTGCCGATGCCAGCATTGGATTCGCGGTTGACCTTAATCTTCGCCGATTTCTCGGAACTCCAATTCTTGCCGTCGGCTACTGCCGCCGACGCTACAATGCTCATGGCCCCGGCAATCATGATAATAGTGATGACTTTCATGTCCGTCTCTCCGTTTCACTAAGGACACAAAATCGTTTCAATAAGGCGGGATTGTGCAGGATTCTGAACAATAATGCGGCAGCTCGCCGAATATTGAGAGCGTTCAGGATGTCAAGGCGCGTGTAAGTACCAGTAATGTAACGATTTAATCAATGCAGGCGTGAACCAAGCATATTGCGAAAACAATTTGTTTCCAAAAAGGCGATGGGCGGGCAGCATGGGTTGCTGGTCGGCCAATTTCCACCTAATCGGGGCGGATGAAAACGCCGTTGACAAATCGGCAACATGCCCGCGCGGTCATGATGCTGGGCCTGCCGTTGGTGGGCAGCCATCTGGCACAGTTCGCCGTGCAGATGACCGACACGGTGATGCTGGGCTGGTATGAAATCAGTGCGCTGGCGGCGCTGGTGCTGGGTGGCACGTTTTTTTTCGTGCTGTTCATCATGGGCTCGGGGTTCGCGCTGGCGGTGATGCCGGTGGTGGCGGCGGCGGCGACCTCGGGTGAAGATGCGCAGGTGCGCCGGGTTACCCGGATGGCGTTGTGGCTGTCGCTGATTTTCGGGGTGCTGGTCATGCCGGTGTTCATTTTCGCAGAGCGACTGTTGCTGGGCATCGGACAGGATGCACAGATTGCGGCAATGGCAGGCAGCTATCTGGCGATTGCCGGTTGGGGATTGATTCCGGCGCTGCTGGTGATGGTCCTGAAATCCTACCTGGCGGCACTGGAGCGCACCCAGATCGTGTTGTGGATCACCGTCGCGGCGGCAGTGCTGAATGGGTTGCTCAATTATGCGCTGATTTTTGGCAATTGGGGGGCGCCGGAACTGGGCATTCGTGGTGCTGCGATCGCCTCGGTGGTCCTGCAAGTCGCGAGCCTGGCCGCAATGGTCGCCTATGCGGCGCTGGTGACGCCGGAACACGCGTTGTTCCAGCGGCTCTGGCGACCGGACTGGGACGCATTTCGCAGCATCTTTAGCCTTGGCTGGCCGATCGGGCTGACGTTGCTGGCCGAGGTCGGGCTGTTTTCGGCGACCGCGATCATGATGGGCTGTATCGGCACTGTCGAGCTGGCCGCGCACGGCATTGCGATCCAGTTGGCGTCGCTGTCGTTTCTGATCCATCTTGGCCTGGCGAATGCGGCGACAATCCGCGCCGGGCAGGCGCTGGGGCGCAAGGATGAGGCGGAACTGCGGCGTGGCGCGCTGGTGGTCATAGCCATATCGGTCGCCATTGCGCTGGCAGCGGTGCTGATCTTCGTGAGCTTTCCGCGGGTTCTGGTCGGCCTGTTCATCGACCCGCAGGATCCGGTGCGCCCGGCGGTTCTGACGGCCGGGGTCGCGCTGCTTTATGTTGCGGCGCTGTTTCAGATGGCGGATTCCGGGCAGGTGATGGCCTTGGGGCTGTTGCGCGGACTGCGCGACACCAAGGCCCCGATGATATTCGCCGCCGTCAGCTACTGGCTGATCGGGGTGCCTGCCAGCTATGTGCTCGGCTTCAACTTCGATATGGGCGGGGTCGGCATTTGGCTGGGTCTGGTCATTGGCCTGCTGGTGGCCTGGGTCACGATGATGACCCGGTTCTGGTGCCGAACCGTGCTGATATCCGGCTGACCGGTTACGCGGGCCGCAATCAAATTGAGACGCCTGCGGCGCCACATTTATATTGTCGCGTCTTGTCAGACGCTCGGCTTGCCTTCGGCGGGGATATTTTTGCAAAGAAGAATTTCAGGACGCATTGCAGCGTCTTTCTTGAAATTGGGCTATGCGGGTTTGTAGCTGAAACGGCAATGCCGGCGCGCCGCGATATGGCATCCGGGGGTTGCAGAGGTTGCGCCAAGCCACTAGATACGCCTCGTTCATTCTCCAAAGGTCTGGCATGGGAAACGTCGTTCTGGTCATTCACCTGATACTGGCAATTTGCCTGATAGCGATTGTGCTTTTGCAGCGTTCTGAAGGCGGCGGGCTGGGGCTTGGCGGTGGCGACGGCGGGGTTGTGTCATCGCGCGGCGCAGCAACTGCGCTTGGTAAACTGACTTGGGCCTTTGCGATCGCCTTTATCGGCACCTCGATCACGCTGACCATCATCTCGGCGCAAAATTCGGCGACCAGTTCGGTGGTGGATCGGCTGGGTATTCAGCAGCCAGCCGAAGAAGCGGGGCCTGCGGGCGAGGACCTTTTACCGCTCTCAACCAGCGACGAGCCATTGACCCAGCCGCGGGCAGACTAGATGCACGCCTACAATCAGTTGATTGCGCGCGTATGGTGCGCGCATAATATTGCCGTCCGGTTGCGCCGGGTGGGCGAATCTGTTAGGCGTTAAATCCCGTGATACAGCGGATATTTGGGCCGCAAATCGCACTGAATTGGGCACTTGTCGCGGGAGAATTCAACCCTATGGCGCGATTTGTATTCATCACCGGCGGTGTGGTGTCTTCGCTTGGCAAGGGGCTGGCTTCGGCGGCGCTGGGCGCACTTTTGCAGGCGCGTGGATATTCTGTGCGGTTGCGCAAACTTGACCCCTACCTGAATGTCGATCCCGGCACCATGAGCCCGTTTGAGCACGGCGAGGTTTTCGTCACCGACGACGGTGCCGAAACCGATCTTGATCTGGGTCATTATGAACGCTTCACCGGGGTTGCGGCGCGCAAGTCAGACTCGGTCAGTTCAGGGCGGATTTATTCGACGGTGCTCGAAAAAGAGCGCCGCGGCGATTATCTGGGCAAGACCATTCAGGTGATTCCGCATGTGACCGACGAGATCAAGAATTTTATCGCCATCGGCGAGGACGAAGTCGATTTTATGCTCTGCGAGATCGGCGGCACGGTCGGCGATATCGAAGGTCTGCCGTTCTTTGAGGCGATCCGGCAGTTTGCCCAGGAGAAGGCGCGCGGCCAGTGCGTTTTCATGCACCTGACGCTGTTGCCTTGGTTAGGGGCGAGCGGCGAGTTGAAGACCAAGCCGACCCAGCACTCGGTGAAGGAACTGCGCTCGATCGGGCTGGCGCCAGACGTGCTGGTGTGCCGGTCTGACAAGCCGATACCGCAAAAGGAACGCGACAAGATTGCGCTGTTTTGTAACGTGCGCCAAGAGGATGTGATTGCGGCGCCGGATCTGAAAAGCATCTACGAGGCGCCGTTGGCCTATCATCGCGCGGGGCTGGACAAGGCAGTGCTTGATGCCTTCGGCATGTCCGATGAAGCCCCGCCAGCGCTGGAGGTGTGGGAAGATATATCGGACCGGATATTCAATGCCGAGGGCGAGGTGAAAATCGCCATCGTCGGTAAGTACACCCAGCTGGAAGACGCTTACAAATCGATCGCCGAGGCGCTGACCCACGGCGGCATGGCCAACCGGGTGAAGGTCAAGACCGAATGGATTGACGCCGAAATTTTCGAATCCGATGACCCGGCGCCGCATTTGGAAGGCTATCACGCAATTCTGGTGCCCGGCGGCTTTGGCGAGCGCGGCACCGAGGGCAAAATCAAGGCGGCACAGTTTGCCCGTGAAAAGCGCGTGCCCTATCTGGGCATCTGTCTGGGCATGCAGATGGCGGTGATCGAAGTGGCACGCAACTTGGCCGGAATGCCCGATGCGGGGAGCGAGGAATTTGACCAGAAGGCCGGAAAAAATCGTTTTACACCAGTCGTTTACCATCTGAAGGAATGGGTGCAGGGTAACCGCATGGAAAGCCGGAAACCAAGCGACGACAAAGGTGGCACAATGCGGCTTGGCGCCTACTCGGCGATCTTGGCCAAGGGGTCCAAAGTGGCGGAAATCTATGGCAGGTGCGAGATCGAGGAACGCCATCGTCACCGCTACGAGGTCGACAACAAGTACCGCGCGCAGCTTGAGGAGCAGGGGCTGATGTTTTCCGGCATGTCGCCCGACGGCCGTTTGCCGGAGATTGTCGAGTGGCAAGACCATCCCTGGTTTATCGGGGTGCAGTTTCACCCCGAGCTGAAGTCCAAACCGTTTGCGCCGCATCCGTTGTTCGCCGATTTTGTGCGGGCGGCCAAAGAGGTTTCGCGGCTGGTTTGAGGTGAGTATTGCCTTCGGCGAGGAGTTTGGAGCGAAATAGAAACGCGCCGGTGGAGCGTTTCAGCGGAAAACGGGCGGAGCCCAAAGGCAAGAAAGAAAGCCGGTGGGTGCCAAGCCCGGACACGCCTCTTTCGGTTTTTGCGGCGGCGTCTTATGTTGAGATAATGTTCCAGGATTTATTAAAACGGCTGAGCCAGGCTGAACCTGCGGAATTGCCCGACACTGACGCGCGTCTGGCGCTGTCGGCACTGCTGGTGCGGATTGCCAGAACTGACGGCGAATACGCCGACAGTGAAATTGCCCGCATTGACCGGATCAACATGACGCGCCACGATTTGTCGCCGGTGCAGGCCGCCGAACTGAGACACCAGGCCGAAGCGTTGGAAAAGGAAGCACCGGACACAGTGCGCTTTACCCGCGCGATCAAGGAGGCGGTTCCGTACGTGGACCGCGAGGGCGTGATCGAAGCACTTTGGGATGTGGTCCTGGCGGACGGGGTGCGCGACAATGAAGAGGATGCGTTGCTGCGTCTGGTTGCCGATCTGTTGGGGGTCAATGACCGCGACAGCCATCTGGCCCGCAAAAGGGTCGAGGCGGGGCTGTGTTGATCGCATCGCTCGGCATGTACGACCGCGCCGAAACAGCCGCCTCTAACGATGCATTTTGGGAGCGGATCAGACAGATCCTGGGCTTTGGGCCCGAAAAACTTGATCGAACGATGGCGTTCCGAGATATCTGGCAAAGCCCGGACCTGTTGTTGTCGCAGACCTGCGGAATGCCGTATCGGACCAGGTTGCACGGCCACGTGCAACTGGTCGGCACCCCGGATTATGCCCTGCCCGATGTGGCGCCCGGATATTATTTTTCGGTGCTGTTGGCGCGCGTTGGGGATGCGACCGATGTGACCGATTACAGGGACCGGGTGCTGGCCTACAACGGCCCCGAGTCACAATCTGGCTGGGCCGCACCGCAGACCCACGCGCGCGAACTGGGTTTTCGCTTTGAGCAGCTATTTTGCAGTGGCGGCCATTTGGCCAGCGCCGTTGCCGTGGCCAATGGCGACGCCGATATTGCCGCACTTGATGCGGTCACCTGGCAGATGATTTGTGAGTACGAAGATGTCGCCAGCCAGTTGACGATGATCGGCAAAACCGCCCACACCCCCGGTCTGCCATTGATCACTTCAAACAGCCAGAACGCTGGTGTGATCCTCGCGGCGATTCGGTCTGCCATTGAAGAAATTGGCCCGGAGCATCGCAAAACTCTGCGCCTTAAAGGCATCGTCAGCATCCCGGCAGCAGAATATCTGGAAGTTCCGACACCCGCCGCGCCTTGACCAATTGGCATGATTCTGTGCCGTATTGATCCGTTTTCGCGGCGTAAGGATCGCTTTGGCCGTTGCAATTGTTCGAAAATTCGGCGCAACTATGTCACCGACCAACGAAAGAATGTTGCCTGAGTGACAAACACATCGACGCCGGTCATTGAAATCCGGGACCTTCACAAGTCTTTCGGAGCGCTGGAGGTGCTGAAAGGGGTGGACCTTGTGGCACAAAAGGGGCATGTGGTCTCGCTTATCGGATCGTCAGGGTCGGGAAAATCGACGCTGCTTCGCTGTGCCAATCTTTTGGAAGACAGCCAGCAGGGCGAGATTCTGTTTGAAGGCGAACCGATAAAATGGCGTGGCACAGGCCACGCGCGACACCCTGCGGACAAGGCGCAGGTTACCCGAATTCGCACCAATCTTTCGATGGTCTTTCAGCAGTTCAATCTTTGGTCACACATGTCGATCCTGCAAAACGTGACCGAAGCGCCGATCACCGTTCTGGGTCACGGGCGCAGCGAAATGGAGGCCCGCGGGCGGCAGCTTTTGGACAAGGTCGGCATCGGCGAAAAGGCCGACGCCTACCCGGCCTAGCTTTCGGGTGGCCAACAACAGCGCGCCGCCATCGCGCGCGCATTGTGCATGGAGCCCAAGGCGCTGTTGTTTGACGAACCGACCTCGGCACTGGACCCGGAACTGGAACAGGAAGTCGTTAAGGTGATCAAGAACCTAGCCGCAGAGGGCCGGACGATGATCCTGGTTACCCATGACATACGCCTTGCTGGCGATGTATCCGACCATGTCGTGTTTCTTCACCAGGGCAAGATCGAAGAACAAGGCCCGTCGGCTGAAGTCTTAAGAACCCCAAAAACAAACCGCCTGCAACAGTTTCTAAGCGCGTCTGTTGCAGCTTGATAACAGCGTTAAATAAAGGGAGAAAAACATGAAAAGACTGATCTTAGTTACCGCAGCACTTGCCTGTCAATCCCGGCGTAAAAAGGGGCCATTCGCCGGAGTAAAAGTGGGCCAGTTGAGGTGCCGCGCCTTGTTGGGTGTGCTCCCCATAAAGCTAACGCGTGACAAGGCGCATGTTGGCCAAAGGCCAACATCCATCAAGTTCAGACCGGGTTCAGGCTCTGGCGTTTCGGCTCTGTTTTAGCCGAAAGCTGTCGCCGTTCATCTCCAGTATATGCATGTGGTGGGTGAGGCGATCCAGGAGCGCACCGGTGAGGCGCTCGGATCCGAATATTTCGGTCCATTCGTCGAACGGCAGATTTGAGGTGATGATTATGGAGCCGCGTTCATAGCATTGGGAGATGACTTCGAAGAGCAGCTCAGCGCCGGTTTTGCTCAAGGGGACAAAGCCAGTTCGTCAATGATCAGAAGGTTCTGGCTGGTGAGTTGTTTTTGGAACCTCTGCAGGCGGCGTTCATCGACAGCTTCGATCAATTCGTGAACCAGTGATGCGGCGGTTATGAAGCGGACCTTGAGGCCTTTCTGGCAGGCGGCCAATCCCAGCCTCAGTGCGACATGGGTTTTACCGGTGCCACTTGGCCCCAGGGCAATGATGTTCTGGTATTTGTCGATGTATTCACAGCGCGCCAGCTCCAGCACGAACGGCTTGTTGAGTGACGGGATCGCCTTGAAATCGAAGCTGTCCAGGCTCTTGGTGGCTGGAAACTTCGCGGCCTTGATGCGCCGCTCGATCATCCGGCGTTCCCGCTCTATCAGTTCAAGTTCGCAGAGCCGCAGTAAATACTGGACGTGATCCTTCTTCTCAGCAGCGCATTGTTGCGCAAGTTTGGAATATTCGCCCAGGAATGTCGGCAAGCGCAGTTTTTTAGGTGATGCTGCAGCAGAACCTGCGGTGTATCGGTCATGCCGGCACCTGCGTCATCAGGCTCATATAGCTCGCGGGCTTGGTGGTCTCGACCAGTGCTTTGGGCAGGTAGGGGTAGATATCGAGATCGAGCCGTGGCGGGCGCCTCTCGATCCGGCAAAGCACCAGATGCTTGACCGCATCGTAGCCGATCGCGCCCAGTTCCAGCGACTGTTTGATAGCCCCGTGGACGTGCGCCATCTCGAAGCTCTCAAGGAGCCGCAGAACCTGGACGTATTCGCGCTTGCCCTTCTTGCCATGCGCGCTTCCAGCAGCCGGTGCAGGGTGGCAAACTCCCCTGGCAGGTCCCAGCCCTGCAGCGGTGCCGCCTGGTCCAGCGCGCCAACCTTCTGTTCCAGCAGCGGCAGGAAGTGCATCGGATCGAAGACCATATCAGCCTTCTCATAGGACCGTTGGTGGCGGCGATCACCTCGGCGCCGCAGCCGATGACGACCTCGTGGACATAGCCGCGGACCTGAACCTCGTGATGAGCGCAGGCGACCGACACCGAGTAATCGTTGTTGCGATAGCGGACCATCGAGATCGACGTCGCCCGCGTGCTGACTTTCTCGCAGGCATCGTAGGGTACAGGCGGCAGCGCCATCAGGGCGTCGAGGTCGCGCATCAGCCGCTCGCCGATAGTCTCGGAATGACCCCGCAGAACCTCATCCTGACGTTTGAAGCATTGCTCCTCCAGCCGGACGTTCAGGTCATCGAAACTGTCGAAGCGCGGCATCGGCACCAGGAAGTTCCGCCGGCCATAACCGATTGTGCCTTCGACATTACCCTTGTCGTTGCCCTTGCCAGGACGGCCGAACCTGTCTTCGAACAGGTAATGCGACTGCAACTCAGCAAAGGTTCTGGTGCGTTGCCGTTTTCCGTCCCCGAGAATCCGTGCCACCGCGATCGTGGTGTTGTCGTAGAGCCCTGACAGCGGCACGCCGCCGAAGAACGCAAAGGCGGAGACATGGCCATCGCAAAAGGCCTCGGTTGTCTCCGCCGGATAGGCCTTGATGAAGAACGCGTCCGAGTGCGCAGAGACATTGCAAAGTAGTGCAGCTTGCGCACGACCCCGCCAATCTCGCAAAGCGCCTCACCAAAATCAACCTGGGCGTGGCCTGGCGCGTGCGACAGCGGCACGAACACTTCCCGAGTCCGGCGCTTCTTCTCGCGAACATAGTCGGTCACAATCGTGATCCCGCCGGTGAAGCCATGTTCATCACGCAGACGCTCATATATCCGCTTCGACGTATGCCGCTGCTTCTTGAGCCGCGACTTATCCTCTTCCAATATCTGGTTGATGATCGGAATGAACGGGTCAAGCTTTGGACGGGCTGGTGGCCCATTCCTGCGATACCCCGGTGGCACCGCATGCTTCAGGATCTTCGACACAGTCTTGCGGTCTATCCCGAAATGACCGGCCGCCGCCCGCTCACTCATCCCACCGACATGACACGCACGCCGAACCCGGCTGTACAATTCCACAGAATACATCTCCCCGCCCTCAGCTCGTTTGCCTCAGGCGTCAGAATGGCGGAGTTTTACTTCGCGACAGTCAGATTATTCGACCGTTTCTGTGGTCCAGTATTGCTCCGGGATTCACACTTGCCCTTTCGGCCAGTTTTGCAATGGCACAGTATGTCATCCGCATGGGCACGGAGGGCGCTTACCCGCCGTGGAATTTTATCAATGACAACGGCGAAGTCGAGGGATTCGAGCGCGAGCTTGGCGACGAACTGTGCCTGCGCGCGGGCCTCACGTGCGAGTGGGTCACCGACGAATGGGATTCGATCATCCCCAACCTGGTGTCCGGCAACTATGACACCATCATCGCCGGCATGTGGTGACGGACGAGCGTGACGAAGTGATTGATTTCACTGAGCAATATACTCTGCCCGACCCGTCTTCCTATTTGGCTTTGTCGCTGGATGTTGACGTAGAGAATGGTGTAATCGCGACCCAAACCAACACCATTCAAGCCAGTTTCGTCGCCTCGTCCGGTGCAATGTTGGTTGAATTCGCGACCCCGGACGAAACTATCGCTGCGGTGAAAAACGGTGAGGCGGACGCGGTTCTGGCCGACAACGCCTAGCTGGCACCGATTGCCAACGAAGACCCCGATCTTATGCTGCTTGAACAGGAAGTGATGATCGGCGGCGGTGTTGGCATGGGCATACGTGAAAGCGACAATGAATTGCGTGACAAATTCAATGCCGCGATCATATCGATGAAAGCCGACGGTTCGC
>CBDEFR010000002.1:0-370841 GCA_965237505.1 Paracoccaceae bacterium
TCGCAACTGGCCCTGGTCTTCCCAACACTGTGCCGCATATTTCCTTATGGAGACTGCCGTATTTGCCAATCAGCAAGCGGCGCGTTTGGCACGCCAGGCGAAATACAGAAATGTTGCTCGGCCTGATTTTAACAAAAATCTGTCGTCGAAACCTGGCATTGCTTTTTACATCTGCGTCGCAACGCAATCACACCCGATTTACCAAGTGGCTGATTTCGAAAATGGATGCAGTTATAGCAACATCAAAAAAAACTGCGGGATTTCTGGAGCGTCCCGCAACTGTCATAGTCCACGGCATTGATACGAATGACTTCACGCCGGCGAGAAACAAGGACACTTTGCGCATTCAGTTAGGCCTGCCAGGTGGTTTGCTTATCGGGTGCTACGGTCGCATCCGCCGCCAAAAAGGCACTGACCTCTTTGTTGACGCAATGATCGAGTTGTTGCCGCGACACTCGGATTTTCACGGAATTATCATGGGACGCGCAACCAAAGCCCATACTATTTTTTTGAACGATCTCCGGACAAAAACAGCTCGGGCGGGTTTATCAGATCGATTGGTTTTCTTGCCGGAAGTTGGCGTTAGCCAGATGGCTGAGTGGTTCCAATTGCTTGATCTATTTGTCGCTCCGCAAAGATCGGAAGGATATGGATTGACACCGCTTGAAGCAATGGCATGCGGCGTTCCCGTTGTTGCAAGACGCGTGGGCGCATTTGAAGAACAGATATTAGACGGCGAGACCGGATTGATTGTCGATAACGGCGACGCTGCGGAGATTTGCTACGCTATCGAGACAATCACCAAAGATCGTGAGTCCCTGGTCAGAAAAGGCGTTGCTGCGAGAAATCATGTGGACAAGGAATTTCGAATTGAAGACGAAGCCGCAGCAATTATTGATGTGTATCGATCCTTATTGAAGTCTCAGGAATAGGGACGGCTATGATGGAATGGCTCTGGTTTTTGTTTCATCGTACATTTCAGGCTCAGAAAATTGCCAAGTATTCTTCGAACCTGGACGGGTTGCACGACGATCTTGCGGGTCGAGATGTCGCCATCGTCGGCAACTCCCGTGCATTGGCTCATGAAAATTTCGGTGAAGACATCGACGCGGCAGATGTCGTCATACGAATTAACCGTGCGCCGATGCCGAGCCAAATGTCGCATGGGACAAAAACCCACTGGCTGGCTCTCGCCACGGCGTTGAAGATCTCAGAAGGCCGGCGCATCAATCCTGACCGCATCCTGTGGATGTCTCACAAGCGCAAACGGCTGCCATTTTGGGTCGCTCGTCGGCGCGGGTTTTTCCTTTACCCGCACGGCGATTATTCTGCCCTCTCCAAGCAACTTGGGGCACCGCCGACAACCGGCGCGATGATCATCGATTTTGTTGTTTCGTCGACCGCCAGGTCCATTGATATATATGGCTTTGACTTTTTTGCGTCCTTGTCGTTGACCGGCCGCCGCACCGCCGCGCAGGTGCCGCATGATCTTGCTGCCGAAAAAGCATGGCTCACGGCTCTTGCAGACCGGGATTCCCGGCTGAAGATTTGCGAATAGCGTATGATGCGGTTTCCACTGGTAATTGACCCTTTCGCCGGCGTCGCGATTGGTCTAATCACCGCCCCGGTTAGCAGACCCAGGGAGATCCTTGATGGGATACAAAGTCGTGGTCGCAGGCGCCACCGGAAACGTGGGCCGCGAAATGCTGAATATATTGGCCGAACGTCAGTTCCCGGCCGACGAGATTGTCGCGCTGGCCTCGCGCAAATCGCTTGGCACCGAGGTCAGCTTTGGCGACAAGACGCTCAAGACCAAGGATCTGGACAGCTTTGATTTTTCCGGCTGGGACATCGCTTTTTTCGCGGTCGGCGCTGAAGCCACGAAGACCTACGCCCCCGGAGCCGCGCGGTCCGGCTGCGTGATGATCGATAATTCCTCGCTCTATCGCTATGACCCGGACGTGCCGCTGATCGTGCCAGAGGTGAACGCCGACGCGATCACTGGGTACGCAAAGAAGAACATCATCGCCAACCCGAACTGCTCGACCGCCCAGTTGGTGGTTGCGCTGAAACCTCTGCACGACCGCGCCACGATCAAGCGCATAGTCGTTTCGACCTATCAGGCCGTGTCCGGGACCGGAAAGGCTGCAACTGACGAATTGTGGAACCAGACCAAGGGCATGTATGTTCCGGGCCAGGAAGTTGCGCCGTCAATTTACCCCAAGCAGATCGCCTTCAACGTAATTCCGCAGTGCGACGCGTTTATGGAAGACGGCACTACGCGGGAAGAATGGAAAATGGCCGCCGAGACCAAAAAGATCATCGACAGGTCGATCAAGGTCACCGCCACCTGCGTGCGGGTGCCGGTGTTCGTCGGACACTCGGAAGCAGTGAACATCGAGTTTAAGGATTTTCTGGACGAAGACGAGGCCCGCGATATTCTACGCGCCGCACCCGGTGTTCTGGTGGTCGACAAGCGCGAAGACGGCGGCTACGTCACCCCGGTTGAATCCGTCGGCGATTACGCGACATTTGTCAGCCGCATCCGGCAGGACAGCACGATCGAAAACGGCCTGAACCTGTGGTGCGTGTCTGACAACCTGCGCAAAGGCGCGGCGCTGAATGCCGTGCAGATTGCGGAAGTGCTGGTGCGAAAGGTGCTGGAGAAGGGGTGATCAGGCCTCGGTAATTTTTGCAGGAAATATTCGCCTGCCCTATTTGCTCTTCGGCGAGCCAACACAAGCGTGACCTAGGCAATCCTCCTGCCGCCTCTGAATCACGCCGTGAGACAAAGGGGAATACCCCTCAATACCAATGGCGGCTATGCGGAGAGGCTGTGTGAAAACTCTGCAAGTCATATGAGAGGGGCCAAAATCCTCGAAATTTCGGGCTCTCTGATCGAGCTGAGGCAATACTTTCGCACATTGCCACTACGAGCGTAGCGATTTCTTTAAAGTATTCGACTTTTCACACAGCCTCCGGACAAACCAGCCATTCGGAAAGTGTCCGTCCTTGGTCAAAACGGATGAAAGCACTCACTCAGAATGCGCGAATTCGCGGCAAGTTGTTCAGTGCAGTTAAAGTCCCGTGCCTTCGATTTTAGCCATACCTTCATTGCCGTTCTCAATCAAGTTGCGCAGTGATCGGTTTGTGATCTGTGGTTCATCCAACCTTAAATCCAATGTTGGCCCCAACATTGATCCATATGCATGATCTTCGCCCGAGAAGCTGCGGCTGACGACGCCCCGGATCACTGCACCTCCTGCTCCGAAGATCGGCGCGCCGCTCATTTTACCGGGAATGCGGGCATCGAAATCAAAACAGGGCCCGGGCGTGGAAACTTCCCTTTCGATATGGTTCTGTGGGAATGTACTGATGATACTGCCGACCGAAACATGAATGTTCAGTCGAAAATTGATATCCGCAATGCCGCCGTTCGTTGGGTTCAGTTGTATGTCTGGCATCTCTGCATAGCCAAGGGCATAGGCATCCTCACCAGGAACGAACGGGTTCAACGACACATTTAGCGGCTGGTGTGCTTTGCCATCAGGAATTTCCGCGATTTTACATACAACCACATCGGTCGAATGCTCCCATCGGTCATCTTCGTGGAGCAAAGGGCTTTGCTTCCATTCACCCCAGTTCCACATCTTTTCGAAGGGGAAGAACCGAAACGCTTTTTGAAATGTCATTCCATTTCCGGAGGCCCAAAAAGGGATCAGACACCAAAATTCAGATTGTCGTGATGCTTAACCTGATTCCCTTGGCGCACCGCACCGTAGCGGCTTTCCAAAGGGTCCATGAGAACATGTGCGTATTCCGGGGCGATCCGGCCAGTGATTCCGCTAACATCCGGCCACCCATACCGATTTGATCCGGCCGGGGATTCCGGGGCATCCGGCCACCCTGTTTTCACCTGAGATATTGCTGCCACGAGGCGATCCTTAACGCGGTTATCCTGCCGTTCTTTTTGAACGAGAGGGAGTCGAATGAAGAGATTGCCAATGCGGAAGATACGAGAAGCCCTGCGACTTCGGGCGGATGGATTATCAGATCGTCAGATGGCGCTGAGCCTGTCTTTGGGGCGGGCAACCGTGTCGGATTATTTGCGCCGCGCCGATGTGGCTGGCCTGTCGTGGCCTTTGCCAGCAGATCTTAGCGATGGAGATATTGAAGGCCTGCTGTTTCCCCGCACGGCTGGCGATGTATGCGGGTCTTATCCGCAACCAGACTGGGCCTATATGCATGGCGAGTTGCGCCGGAAGGGCGTGACACTTTCGCTGCTCTGGGAAGAGTACCGGGCCGTCCATCCCACCGGTTACGGGTATAGCCGGTTTTGTGAACTTTATACACGGTGGGAGGGCAAGCTGTCGCCGGTGATGCGCCAAAGGCATCCTGCCGGTGAGCGTCTGTTTGTGGATTATGCCGGGGCGACCATGGATGTGGTCTGCCCTCAGACAGGCGAGGTGAGGACGGCGCAGCTATTTGTCGCCACGCTGGGGGCGTCCAGTTACACCTATGTGGAAGCCAGCTGGACGCAATCATTGCCCGACTGGATATCCAGCCATGTCCGGGCTTTTGGGTTCTTCGGCGGGGTGCCCGCGCAAGTGGTATCGGACAATCTCAAGGCCGGTGTGACCAAGGCCTGTTTCTATGAACCATCCATCAACCGCACCTATGCGGATATGGCGGTCCATTACGATACTGCCATTGTTCCGGCCCGGCCAAGAAAGCCCAAAGACAAGGCAAAGGTCGAAGGGGCTGTGCTCTTGGTCGAACGCTGGATTCTGGCACGTCTGCGCAATCAGCGCTTCTTCAGTCTCGATGAGTTGAACGCTGAGATCCGACCCTTAATGGACCAGTTGAATGGGAAAGTGACCCGGCATCTGGGGGCCAGCCGCCGGGATTTGTTTAAGACGCTGGACAGGCCTGCCCTGAAGCCCTTGCCGGTCGAGCCCTATGTTTACGCTGAATGGAAAGAATGCCGGGTTGGCCTTGATTACCACATAGATGTGGGACGGCATTATTACTCTGTTCCGCATCAGCTGTTGAAGCAAAAGCTGTGGGCCAGGATCACCGCGCGAACAATTGAGGTATATTTTAAAGGGCAACGCGTGGCGGCGCATCAGCGCACATCCGGCAATCGCCAGCATTCCACCCATCGTGATCACATGCCAGCAAACCACCGGTTCCGGACAGATTGGACGCCCGAAAGAATACGCCGACAGGCCGCCAGGATCGGCCCAAACACCGAAGCCTATGTCGAGGTTATCATGCGTGAGCGCCGTCATCCGGAACCGGGCTACCGGTTCTGCATGGGTATTTTGCGGCTGGCCAAGACCTTTGGCCGGGATCGCCTGGAAACCGCCTGCACACGGGCAATCGACATCAACGCCCGTTCCTACTCATCTCTGCATTCCATTCTCAAGAATGGTCTGGATCGCCAACCTCGAACCCGCGCCCCGGACGAGCCTGCGATCACCCATCCCCACAGGGGAATCGCATGAAGGTTATGTCCGGAGAATTTGCAGTAAGAACCGATTGTTCCATCCGGCCTTTTTGCGCATGACCCTGAGCGATTTTTTATCTTTTGCCTTGTTGAGCAGATTCATTGCCATGTGTTTGATGACGGCAAAATTCTTGGGGCCGTGATCCTTACGAACACGGCTGTCATCATCGCGGAATGTGACGTCGAGCACCCAGTGGAGGCGGTTTTCAATCCCCCAATGGGAGCGTACCGCATGGGCAAAGCGCGGCGCATCTTTCGGTAGAGACGAGATGAAGTATCGGGTTTGTTGTGTTGTTTTCCCGTTGCTTTCACGGATCGAGACAACGCGGCCAATACTGGTCAGGCCCGCCCAACCCGGATGGCGCTCTTGCAGCCATTCTATGGTGTCACTCTGGGTGTAGGTCCGGGTCTCAATCCGACCTTTATCGCCATCAACAGTCTGTAACGACGCAGTATTTTCATGCTCCCTCTCTTCAAACCACAGTTTCACATCCTCAAAAAGGCTGCTCTGATTTCCCTTGAGCGCCAGCACGTAGTCGGCCCCCTTGTCGCGGATTTTGCAGGCAATCTGGCGTTGGCACCCCATCGCGTCCAGCGTCACGATCGCGCCCTCAACGTGGAGCAAATCCAAGAGCAATGGAATGTCCTTGATCTCGTTCTTTTTGTGCGCACTTGCCCGCTGACCCAGTACCAGACGCAGATCATCACAGTAGGCCGAGATCAAATGCAGAGGTGTTTCACCACCGGCCTTTGACCCGCGCATCGTCTTGCCATCGACGGCCACAATCGAGCCTTCAACGCGTCCCGCCAGGCCAGCAGCCCATTGCGCAAAGGCTGTACTGAACTTCTCCGGATCAAGCAGCCGAAACACCGTTGAAAGCGTGTCATGCGAGGGAATGCCGTGCTCAAAAGGGGCCAATTTGCGCAGAAACTTCAGCTTTTCTTCACCATATTCGACAATATCAACGACACTCTCGCCGCCCGAGACCACCGCACACAGGCTTAAAAGCAGGATCTCATCAAGCGGGTAAAGCACCTTCGCCTGCTGGCGAGGGTCAGGGATGGCCGAAATAACAGATTGAAATGATGTAGTCTTTTCCAAAGCAAGTCCTCCAGATGCGTGTTCTGGTGACATTGAATCAGACGTTGATGCACGTAGCAAACACGGGCCAGCTATTCATGCGATACCCCTGACCCATCCCAACATCCGTGGCGCTGAGTACTTCCATTGAAGAGGACAAACATATGCTCAATCACCCAACCCTGGATCAGCTGAAAACGCTAAAACTTGACGGAATGGCGGAAGCCTTCAGCGAACTGGAAACACAGGACGGAACGGTCAGCCTCAGTCACGCTGAATGGCTGGGCCTGCTGGTCGACCGCGAGTCATCCAGCCGTGACACCAGGCGCTTTGAGAGCCGCATGCGTACCGCCAAATTGCGCCATGTGGGAGCAGCTCCGGAAGATGTGGATTACAGGGCGCGCCGAGGATTGGACAAAGCCCTTTTCCAGCAACTGCTGACCGGCAAATGGATACGCGACAAACGTAACCTGATGATCACCGGCCCTTGCGGCGTTGGCAAAACCTGGCTGGCATGCGCCTGGCACAAGCCGCCTGCCGGGACGGCGTTACGGTTCTATACAGACGCCTGCCCAGATTGTTCGATGAGTTGGAGCTGGCCCACGGCGATGGCCGCTTCCCGCGCGTCTTCAAAAGCCTCATAAAAACAGGGCTGCTCATCCTCGATGACTGGGGTCCAGATCGCCTGAACGCCACCCAACGCCGCGATCTCATGGAGATCGTCGAAGACCGGTATGAGGCCGGATCAATCCTGATCACAAGCCAGCTGCCTGTCGACACGTGGCACGATGTGATCGGCGAACCGACCTTCGCAGATGCCATCCTGGACCGGATTGTTCACAACGCCTATCGCCTCAATCTCGACGGTCACTCCATGCGAAAGACCAGAATCAAGACCGTTGACGAAACGCCCGTCAACTGACACTGAAAACATGCGCCTCAAAGCAGCGTGTCAAAGGTGGCCGGATCCCCCGGTATGGGTGGCCGGATGTCGCTGGAATAAGTGGCCGAATGTTCCGGAATGCGCAAACATGTGCGGCAGTCAGCAAGTAACCGGTGCAACTGATGATCGAAGCGGTGCCAATGCACCTTATGGCGTGTTCGCCGTTAAGCCACGCGACAACAGGAACGATGCTTTGCTGCATCAGAAACTCCGGCGGCCCAAACAACGACATCACATCTTCCAGGCTGCCGTTTGGCGAGTTGGTCATAAGTTGTACATCGCCGCGCAGAACGAAAAATCGTTTGTCGGGTTCGCTCTTTGACGTGAGATCCAGCCCTTTCAAATCACTAATCGCCCACTGACCATCCGCCCGGCGGCTCCAAAGAGTTTTCAAGACGGAGATTGGGAACCTAATTGCCATTTGCGATATCTACACCGGTTTGCAGCTATCGGAACAGGGGTATTCTATTCGGCTCATAGGCAACCCTCAGTTTCTTCAGTGAAGGCATCATGAATGTCGACTATGGGCTCGAAGCATGCGTAATTGGGCTACCTCTGTTCTGAGGTCGAGCTCCCGATAGGATCACAGGATAGCTGTGAAAAAGGGAGAAGATGATGGAATATTTTGTCGGTTTGGACGTATCGCTGCGGTCGTGCGCGCTGTGTATTGTCGATAACAGGGGAAAGGTGCTTCTTGAGCGCGAGTTGCCTTGTGAAGTCGTTGATATCGCTGAGTGTTTGCGTGCTTTCTCACGCCCGATTGAACGGGTTGGCTCAGGGGAATCGCATGAAGGTTATGTCCGGAGAATTTGCAGTAAGAACCGATTGTTCCATCCGGCCTTTTTGCGCATGACCCTGAGCGATTTTTTATCTTTTGCCTTGTTGAGCAGATTCATTGCCATGTGTTTGATGACGGCAAAATTCTTGGGGCCGTGATCCTTACGAACACGGCTGTCATCATCGCGGAATGTGACGTCGAGCACCCAGTGGAGGCGGTTTTCAATCCCCCAATGGGAGCGTACCGCATGGGCAAAGCGCGGCGCATCTTTCGGTAGAGACGAGATGAAGTATCGGGTTTGTTGTGTTGTTTTCCCGTTGCTTTCACGGATCGAGACAACGCGACCAATACTGGTCAGGCCCGCCCAACCCGGATGGCGCTCTTGCAGCCATTCTATGGTGTCACTCTGGGTGTAGGTCCGGGTCTCAATCCGACCTTTATTGCCATCAACGGTCTGTAACGACGCAGTATTTTCATGCTCCCTCTCTTCAAACCACAGTTTCACATCCTCAAAAAGGCTGCTCTGATTTCCCTTGAGCGCCAGCACGTAGTCGGCCCCCTTGTCGCGGATTTTGCAGGCAATCTGGCGTTGGCACCCCATCGCGTCCAGCGTCACGATCGCGCCCTCAACGTGGAGCAAATCCAAGAGCAATGGAATGTCCTTGATCTCGTTCTTTTTGTGCGCACTTGCCCGCTGACCCAGTACCAGACGCAGATCATCACAGTAGGCCGAGATCAAATGCAGAGGTGTTTCACCACCGGCCTTTGACCCGCGCATCGTCTTGCCATCGACGGCCACAATCGAGCCTTCAACGCGTCCCGCCAGGCCAGCAGCCCATTGCGCAAAGGCTGTACTGAACTTCTCCGGATCAAGCAGCCGAAACACCGTTGAAAGCGTGTCATGCGAGGGAATGCCGCGCTCAAAAGGGGCCAATTTGCGCAGAAACTTCAGCTTTTCTTCACCATATTCGACAATATCAACGACACTCTCGCCGCCCGAGACCACCGCACACAGGCTTAAAAGCAGGATCTCATCAAGCGGGTAAAGCACCTTCGCCTGCTGGCGAGGGTCAGGGATGGCCGAAATAACAGATTGAAATGATGTAGTCTTTTCCAAAGCAAGTCCTCCAGATGCGTGTTCTGGTGACATTGAATCAGACGTTGATGCACGTAGCAAACACGGGCCAGCTATTCATGCGATACCCCTGCGGGTTGGCTTTGAGGCCGGAACAATGAGCCAGCACCTGTTTTTTGGCCTGACCAGTGAAGGCTTTGACGTCGTGTGTATGGAAGCACGTCAGGTGAACGCGGCGCTTTCCGCCATGCGTAACAAAACGGACAAGAACGACGCATATGGGATTGCCCAGGTTTTGCGCACCGGCTGGTTCAGCGCGGTCCACATGAAGAGCCGGGAGGCCCATGGTCAACGCGCGCTGTTAAGCACCCGCAAAGCACTGCTGAACAAGACGATTGATCTGGCCAATGAGGTGCGCGGACTGCTGAAGATCTTTGGTATCCGCCTGCCTAAATGCGTGAAGCATGGCAGCTTTGATGGCGTTGTCCGGCCAATGATCGAAATCGATGATGTCCTTGCTCACGCGATGCTCCCACTGCTGGATGCACGTCTCGCCCTGTATCAGCACTTTCTGGAACTGGATCGACGGGTCAAGCGCGCGGCGAGCCACGATGAGGTCTGCATGCGGATGATGACCGTCCCGGGGGTAGGACCGATTGCAGCGCTGACCTTCAAGGCTGCCGTCGATGACCCCTCTCGCTTCAAACGCTCTCGCACAGTTGCCGCACACTTTGGACTGACGCCCCGACGATACCAGTCAGGCGAGACAGACAACCCTGGCCGAATATCAAAAGCCGGTGACCGAGATGTTCGCGCGACGCTCTATGCCGCCGCTAACGCGCTCCTTATACCAACGGCCCCCAGATTTGACTCAAGGGGATTCCCACGAGCGGCGTGATCTGATTCAGTGGCATCAAGGCAAGGGAGGCTTTGATGGCAGTAAGGATTACGCGCAAAGACAAGTCCGCAGGCGAGCTTCGCCAGGAAGCGGCGCGGTGCCGGGATGGGAAAGCGGCGCGACGGATGTTGGCGATTGCCCTGGTTCTGGATGGGGTTGACCGCAAGACGGCGGCAGAAAACTGCGGCATGGATCGGCAGACGTTGCGGGATTGGGCCCACCGTTACAATGCGGAGGGCGTGTCGGGCCTGTTCAACCGTCGCCCGCCGGATCCACCCTGTCTGCTGAGCGCGGCACAGAAGGAGGAGTTGGCGGAAATGGTTCGGGCGGGTCCCGACCCCGAAACCGATGGGGTTGTGCGCTGGCGGCGCATTGATCTGAAACGCAAGATCGAAGAGCGCTTCGGCGTCACCATGCATGAGCGAACTGTTGGCAAACAATTGGCAAGCCTGGGCTTTCGGCGTCTGTCGGTGCGCCCGCAGCATCCGAAATCCGACCCGGATGCACAGGAGGCTTTTAAAAAAACTTCGCCGCAGAGGTAGAAGCAGCCTTGCCGGAAACAGCCCGCAGCAAGCCCCTGGAGATATGGTTTCAGGATGAAGGCGGGTTGGCCAGCAGGGCACGCTCACCCGTATCTGGGCCGAGCGTGGAACACGCCCCCGTGCCCCGCGCGACACCCGCTATATCTGGAGCTACATTTTCGGCGCCGTCTGCCCGGAACGGGCTGAAGCGGCCGCTCTGATCATGCCACATGCCGACACACAGGCCATGAGCGCGCATCTCGCCGAGATCGCTAAAACCGTCGCATCGGGCGCACATGCCCTTCTCATTCTGGATGGCGCTGGCTGGCACGGTTCGGCAGAGCTGGAGGTACCCGACAACATCACCCTGCTCAAACTCCCGCCCTATTCCCCTGAACTCAACCCGATGGAAAATGTGTGGGCTTATCTGCGTGCCAACAAGCTCGCCATATCCGTCTTCGACAATTATGAGCAGATCGTCGACAGGTGTTGCGAAGCATGGAACTTCTTTGCAAACGACAAAACCGCAATCACGTCAATCACTACCAGACAATGGGCCAAAACGGTCAACGACTAGGGCCGTTGGTATAATACCAACGGCCCCCAGATTTGACTCAAGGGGATTCCCACGAGCGGCGTGATCTGATTCAGTGGCATCAAGGCAAGGGAGGCTTTGATGGCAATAAGGATTACGCGAAAAGACAAGTCCGCAGGCGAGCTTCGCCAGGAAGCGGCGCGGTGCCGGGATGGGAAAGCGGCGCGACGGATGTTGGCGATTGCCCTGGTTCTGGATGGGGTTGACCGCAAGACGGCGGCAGAAAACTGCGGCATGGATCGGCAGACGTTGCGGGATTGGGCCCACCGTTACAATGCGGAGGGCGTGTCGGGCCTGTTCAACCGTCGCCCGCCGGATCCACCCTGTCTGCTGAGCGCGGCACAGAAGGAGGAGTTGGCGGAAATGGTTCGGGCGGGTCCCGACCCCGAAACCGATGGGGTTGTGCGCTGGCGGCGCATTGATCTGAAACGCAAGATCGAAGAGCGCTTCGGCGTCACCATGCATGAGCGAACTGTTGGCAAACAATTGGCAAGCCTGGGCTTTCGGCGTCTGTCGGTGCGCCCGCAGCATCCGAAATCCGACCCGGATGCACAGGAGGCTTTTAAAAAAACTTCGCCGCAGAGGTAGAAGCAGCTTTGCCGGAAACAGCCCGCAGCAAGCCCCTGGAGATATGGTTTCAGGATGAAGCGCGGGTTGGCCAGCAGGGCACGCTCACCCGTATCTGGGCCGAGCGTGGAACACGCCCCCGTGCCCCGCGCGACACCCGCTATATCTGGAGCTACATTTTCGGCGCCGTCTGCCCGGAACGGGCTGAAGCGGCCGCTCTGATCATGCCACATGCCGACACACAGGCCATGAGCGCGCATCTCGCCGAGATCGCTAAAACCGTCGCATCGGGCGCACATGCCCTTCTCATTCTGGATGGCGCTGGCTGGCACGGTTCGGCAGAGCTGGAGGTACCCGACAACATCACCCTGCTCAAACTCCCGCCCTATTCCCCTGAACTCAACCCGATGGAAAATGTGTGGCTTATCTGCGTGCCAACAAGCTCGCCATATCCGTCTTCGACAATTATGAGCAGATCGTCGACAGGTGTTGCGAAGCATGGAACTTCTTTGCAAACGACAAAATCGCAATCACGTCAATCACTACCAGACAATGGGCCAAACGGTCAACGACTAGGGCCGTTGGTATTATACGAACAATGGCAGGCTCACAGATAAAATCTTGGGGCATGCGGCTGATGCGCACCAAGGGCCGACGGCGCGCGGTCGTTGCAGTCGCGCGCAAACTGGCCGTGCTGCTGCACCGCATGTGGATCGATGGTACAGAGTTCCGTCAGGAAAAGGTGGGAGGCGTAGCATGATCAAATAACCAACCCACCTAACCTTGACGGGGTCGTCCTCACCGGACGAGGTTTGTGGATGAAGCCGAAAATGGCTGCTGCGCCACTTGAAGCGCGTCTCAAAGCAAGGCTCTCCACGGCCAATCCGACACATGCATGCAGCGGTGCCATCACGGCATCAACCAGACTGCGAAGAGAAGCGTGACCCGGATGAGCGGCAAGACCCCAAGACAAAGAAGGAAAATGAGCTTGACCTAAACACCCAATTAGAGAAGCAGACATTAATCGCGGCCGATAATATATTCTGACCCTAGGCTCAATCCGCTGGGGCAAAGGGTGCTGCGAAAGGGGTGATCCCTTAGTGTCTGATTCAAAACTCTACGCATGATTACAATGCCTTGCAATTTTACGCGTGAGGGTTCTGATATGTGCAACGAGTATCCATGCCTGTGAACTTGCGATGGATTTTTCGCAATCTTTGGCCAATCGCCGGCAGCGTTTGAGCCATCCGAAGGTGCGCTCGACTGTAAGCGTCTGGTCTGGCTGCCCTGCCTGAGGCCGCAGATGTCAGATAGTGTCCATGATCGTTAATGGACATTATCGAGGTCAGATGTGGGCAGGAAGAAGCGCCGGAACTGGAGCAATAACGAGAAGCGGATGATCTGTGCGCAAACGCGGGTTCCGGGGATTTCGGTTAGTCAGGTTGCGCGGCGGTATGATGTGAATGCCAATCTCGTGTTTACGTGGCTGAGGGATGGGCGGTTTTCGCCTGATGGCGATACACAGAAGCAGGCTTGCTTTCTGCCGGTCGAGATAATTGTGGATGTGCGGCATGAAGACGCGCCGCCGGTTGTGGCAGGCGGCAGGATTGAGTTTGATCTTGCTGGCGGGCACCGGCTTTGTGTCAGCGGGACTTACGATCCCGATGCCCTTGCCCGCCTGATCCGTGGCTTGTCCGGATGATCCCGGTACCGTCGAACACGAAGGTGTGGCTGGCTGCCGGGGTAACGGATATGCGCCGGGGGTTTGCGACGCTGGCGGCTCAGGCGGAACAGACGCTGAAGCAGAACCCTTATTGCGGCCACATGTTCGTTTTCCGTGGACGGCGTGGCGATCTGATCAAGATCATTTGGTGGGACGGTCAGGGGGCCTGTCTGTTCTCCAAGCGATTGGAGAAGGGCCGGTTTGTCTGGCCTTCTGCAAAAGACGGCAAAGTCGCATTGACACCGGCCCAGTTGGCGATGCTTCTGGAGGGCATTGACTGGCGTATTCCGCAGCGCACATGGCGGCCATTGAAGGCGGGATAATCTGGCCGGATCAGTGATTTGGGGATTCCCTAAAGCCCGTTAATTTGCTAGGTTTTGGCCATGATCGATGTGGCCCGAGCCTTACCGGAAGACCCCGATGAGTTGCGTGCTTTCACGCAGCTTCTGCTGGCCGAGGTGAAGTCTCAGGCGATGTTGATCGAGAAGCTCAGGCACCAGTTATCCGGGCATCGCACACATAGGTTTGGCAGCAAATCCGAGAGCATCGAGCAGCTGCAACTGGCCCTGGAGAGCAGTGAGATTGCAACGGCAGCGATGACAGCCAGGTTACGCCTGCCTGAAGAGGAGCCGCCAAAGACAAACCCAAGCGCCGCCCGATCCCGGATCATATACCGCGCCAGCACATCGAACTGACCACCGGAGATGATGCCTGTGCGGATTGTGGTGGCAAGCTGCGCCGCCTGGGCGAGGATGTGACCGCGGAACTGGAATATGTTCCGGGGCGCTTCATCGTGAATCGGATCACCCGGCCCCGTTTTGCCTGTTCTTGCTGTGATCACTTCACCCAGGCGCAATTGCCCTCGCGCCCGATTGAGCGCGGGCGTCCTGGACCAGGACTGTTGGTCCATGTGCTGGTCAGCAAATACGCCGACCATCTGCCGCTCTATCGGCAAAGCCAGATCTATGAGCGCAACGGGCTTGAGCTAGATCGCTCTACTCTGGCGGATTGGGTGGGTAAATCCACCGCTCTTTTGGAACCGCTGGCAAACGCCATCGGGCGACACGTGCAAGCAGGCCAGGCATTGTTTGCCGATGATACGCCGGTGAAGATGTTAACCCCCGGGGCAGGCAAAACCCAGACCGCCCGTTTGTGGACTTACGTACGCGATGAACGCCTCTGGGACAGCGAGGCGCCGCCTGCTGCCTGGTATCAGTTCTCGCCGGACCGCAGGGGTCAACATCCCAAGGATCACTTGAAGAGATACCAGGGCTGGATGCATGCCGACGGCTATTCCGGATTCAACGACCTCTACCGTTCTGGCGACATCCGCGAGGTCGCCTGCATGGCCGACATCCGGCGCAAGTTCGTCGATGTGCATAAAGCCCAGGGCTCGGCCATCGCCGAAGAGGCGATCAAGCGGATAGCAGGGCTCTACGCTATCGAGAAAGAGGCCCGTGGATCGCCGCCGGATCAGCGTACCGCCATACGGCAGGCCGAGGCCAGACCCGTCTTCGTTGACCTGGGCAATTGGCTGGGTGCCCAACTGCCCGCTATCTCTGGCAAATCGCCACTTGCAGGGGCCATCCGTTATGCGCTGACCCGGTTGCCACGGCTCCGGCCATACCTTGAACATGGCCATCTCGAGATCGACACGGATGTTGTTGAACAGCCCCTTTCTCAGATTTTTTGGGTCTTTGGTGGCTTTTCTCGCCACGCCTCGACCATCTTTGCATAGGAAGCCTCGGCATTGGCAACCAGTTCCATTTCTCGATGTCGAAGTTCCTTGATCCAGTAATCACGCCCAGGACCGGCTTTCCCGTAGGCTTTAGGGGCTCCGGCGCGTAATTCTAATTTGCGCATCTTCATTGCGACAAATGCCGGACGTGCCCACTGGTAAGGGGCGTCCTTGGTGAGGAGATGCCAGATCAGGGTTGCAATTTTGCGCGCAGTGGCAACCGCCGCAACATTGGCGCCCTTTCGATCTTTGATACGCAAAAAGAACGCACGCAAAGGACCGGGGACTGAAGCGGCACCCCATGCGGCCTCAACCAGCATCGTTCGAGCGGTTGCATTTCCCTGTTTGGTGATCCTACCGTGGATGGCCTCGCGGGCGCCGGATTGGCGTACCCTCGGCGTTAAACCAAAGTAACTGGCAAGCTTCCCAGGGGTGGCGAACCGGCTGATATCTCCGATCGATGCTATCACGGCGGCAGCAATTACGGAGCTAATGCCAGCCACGGCCATCAGTTTACGCATCTGCGGATCGTCAAGAGAGATGTGGATCAGATCGCGCTCAAGCGTCTCCAACCGCCCAGCCAACCAATCCAACTCATCGAGATGCCGCTCAAGAAGATCGCGTTCGGTTTTGGCAGAGGGGCCTTGGCCAACCAACGTCGCCCACCTTTCCCGAACAGATGGCCTGCGTATTTTGGGATATAGGGTATCCACTTCGCTCTCGTGATGTCAATATGTTGGGATGGCGAACCCGGCATCCCATCCCGAAGGCGGGGTCGACTACCCGCGCACCCTGACTGAATTCGACGCGTGGTTCGTGTCGGAGACGGCGTGTGCGGAGTTTCTTGGGCGTGTTCGTTGGCCGGAAGGTTTTCGATGCCCGTCTTGCTGCGGAACCGACGCCTGGCCGACGGCGCGGGGTCAGTTGCGATGCAACCGGTGTCAGCGTCAAACATCGGTGACGGCGGGGACGATCTTCGAGGGCACTCGAAAGCCATTGCGCCTTTGGTTCCAGGCGATGTGGTACGTGACCAACCAGAAGCACGGGGTCAGTGCGCTCGGCCTGCAACGCATTCTTGGCCTGGGCAGTTATCAGACCGCCTGGGCTTGGCTGCACAAGTTGCGGCGCGCCATGGTGAGGCCGGGGCGTGATCTCCTGGGCGGCGCGGTCGAGGTGGACGAAACCTATGTGGGCGGCCGGGAAACCGGCGTCGTGGGGCGACAGACGAAGACCAAGTCGATCGTCGCGATTGCGGCGCAAGTCCGAGGGCGGGGCACTGGCCGGATCCGAATGAGCCGCGTCGAGGATGTGGCTGCGAGGAGCCTGATCCCGTTTGTCCAAACAACCGTGGCGCCTGGCGCGACCGTCCGAACCGATGGCTGGTCAGCCTACAGTGGTCTGGCGAACCAAGGCTATGACCACCAGCCGAGATCCATTTCCGCCAGTGGCGACCCGGCCCACATCGTCATGCCACGAGTGCATCGCGTGGCCGCTCTGCTTGATCGCTGGTGGCTGGGCATCCACCATGGTGCCATCGATGCCGACCATCTCGACTACTATCTCGACGAGTTCACTTTCCGATTCAATCGCCGCCGTTCGCAGGCTCGTGGCCTGCTTTTCTTCCGACTGCTCCCGCAGGCGGTGCAGCACGAGCCGGTCCCCTACAAGGGCCTAGTCGGCGGTCATCGCAGCCTCGGAAACCAAATGTAGGGGATACGAGAGCGAAGTGGATACCCAGTTTTTGGGATTAGGTTGGCGTGCAGGACTGCCTGAACGCGACTTTTGGATCGTCGGATAGAGCGCACCACCGCTGCGCGCTCTGAAACAAGTCGCCTTAGTGCAAGCGTCTCGTCATCCGCCGCCCACACCTCAGGCAGGAACCCTGCTGCGTGAAGTTGGGCTAGGATTTTTGCGTCTACCTTGTCGGTCTTCGCCCGGGCATGAGCGATTGCCTTCACCTGTAGTGGATTGGCGATCACCACCCGCGCCACGAACGGCGTCAGAAGCCGGACGATCGTTGCGGTGTTTCCCGTGGCCTCCAGAACCACCTCGTCATCTGCTCGCAGACTGCGCCCGAATTCCACGACCGCATCATGCTCCATATCGACCTTGAAACTGTCTGTTATTTGGCCATCATCACAGATCGCGACTTGCGCGAAACTTCGATGGACGTCCATTCCTATTGATCTCATCATATGTACTCCTTCTCGTTGTTAAAGGAGTGCACGGGCTCGTAAGACAATTACGGATACGCGCTCGCGGCGCACACGGGCTGGTCGTAGGGGCGGCCAGATAACAACACGAGCTCGCAGCTCATTGTCTAGTCGGCCTGCCCGCTTCTTCGCACTCCGACGCCCCGATTCCGCGAAACCTGTCTAACATGACATTTGAAAAACAGGGGCGGAAATCGAAGCGCCGAAGTCAGCATGCCCGATAATAATGCGGCCGAGCGGGCCATCAGAGGTATTGCTTTGGGGCGCAAGAACTACCTCTTCGTTGGATCACCGGCAGGCGGCAAAGCCGCAGCCATCGCCTATACGCTGATTGAAACCGCCAAACTGAACGACGTTGATCCGCAGGGCTGGCTGGCCGACACTCTGGCCCGCATCCCGGATTGCAAGATCACCAAGGTCGACGACCTGCTGCCATGGAACATGGGCAGCCACCATCACATGAAAGACGCTGCATGAGCATCATCGAGATCAAAGTCACCCTGCAAGACATCGAGCCCGCTGTCACCCGCACCCTGCAGGTGCCTGCCGATATCCGGCTGGACCGGCTGCACCTGACACTGCAGGTGGCCATGGGCTGGGCCAACTCGCATCTCTACATGTTCGAAGCAGCCCGCGCCACATGGGGTATCGCGGACCCCGATTTTGGCGGCGAGGACCTGCCCGCCAACAAAACCACTCTGGGCCAAGTCATCGAGGACACCGGCAAAAAGACGATCAACTACATCTACGATTTTGGCGACAACTGGGAACACAGGATCAAGATCGGCAGGATCACCGATCCCGTCCCTGGCGAACTCTATCCCAGACTAATCGAGGTCACCGGTAAATGCCCGCCCGAAGACGTCGGGGGCTTCCCTGGCTACTACGGGTTCCTCGATGCCATGGCCGATCCAAAGCATCCAGAGCACGATCATCTCAAAGACTGGTATGGCGGCACCTTCGATCCCAATCAGCCCGAAACCGACAAACTCAAACTCGAAGTCCTCAGCCTCGCAAAACGCTGGAAGCCCGGAAAACCAAGGAAATAAGGCTGTCAGATCGGACGCTTACGCTCGACGACCCATCTTCTGGGAATGACTTCGAAGCCTTCCGCAGTGTCGAAGCGCTTGACGATCTGGATTGTCCAGTCACCGATGCCTTCAAGAGCGTCGCGCAGCTTTGGTCCGGCATAACCGCCATCCGCAAAGATATGGCGCAAGTTTGGATGGGAATACCGGATGGATTTCAACACTTCCGGTGCGCCATCACGGTCTTGAATACCGGCGCTATGCACGACCAACCCAACCATAAACCCGAGCGTGTCGGTGACAATGTGGCGCTTGCGGCCCTTGGTTTTCTTGCCCGCGTCATAGCCCGAAATGCCACCGCTTTCCGTTGTTTTTATGGTCTGGCTATCAATGACACCAGCGGTGGGGCCGGGCTTCTTGCCATGAAACTCGCGCGCCGTCGCCACCAGAAAATGGCTGATCACTTCAAAGATGCCATCGTTGCGCCAGCCATAGAAATAGTAGCGCACGGTGGACACTGGCGGGAAATCATTGGGCAGCATACGCCACGCACACCCGGCGCTGGCGATGTACAAAATGGCATCCAGAACATCGCGCATCGCCGTGCTGCGCGGACGACCAGTTGTTTTAGGCGGCGGCAGGAATGGCGCGATCAAACCCCATTCCTGATCAGTTAAATCGCTTGCATAGCGTCCCGAATGCCGTTCATATCGGGCGCGAGTGGTTTCCGTCCAGGCCATTGTGATCTCCCTCGAATCTTATCAATCCGATTGAATCACAACTCGCTGAAATCACAACTCGCTGAAATCACTCAATTAGTTTTGGATCAGACACTAAGGGTACGTGTTAACACGCACCAACCGGCGGCGCTGTTTTGCCGGTCAATGAAAATTTAGCTGTATTTTTCACCGACAAATTTGCAAAACTCGACTCGCTGGCCATACCGCAACTCATAAACATCACGTAACTCAACCGGTCGGCCCGTTCTGCCTAAAAACCGGCAATACAAACCACGAACTTACATGTAAAGACTTTAAAGTCAGGGGCAAATAGTCTGTACAGACTTTAAAGAACGCGTCGATTCTTGAAGTTCAGGAGCCCGTCTGGCCGCCGCTGCGCGCACCGCCTAGATGTTCACAAACGCCCCGGCATCAGAGTCATATTGTTCCAACCCGCCCTCGCCAATGTCGGTCCACAACCCGTGCAAGGTCAGCATCTCGCCCTCGACCGCCTGGGCGACGAACGGAAATGTCATCAGGTTCTCCAACGAGATCAGAACGGCTTGTTTTTCCAGTGCTTTGCGCCGTTCTGTAGGGTCCGAAATGGCCGACACGCGTTCAAATCCCGGACGCAATATATCCATCCAGAGACCAACGAAACTGGTCGGATGCTCAAGGTCCGGGGCGTGGCCGGTGCGCAAGTCATGATAGCTGTTCACGCCACCGCAGTTTGAGTGACCAACGACGATAATATGCGCTACTTTCAACGATGTAACCGCATACTCGACCGCCGCCGAAGTGCCGTGGCGGTCGCCGTCCGGCGCGTAAGCCGGCACCAGATTAGCGATGTTGCGATGGATGAAAAATTCCCCCTGATCGGCTCCAAAGATTGACGTGACATGCACCCGGCTGTCGCAACAGGAAATGACCATAGCTCGTGGATGCTGGCCGTCATCCGCCAGCCGACGAAACCAGGCCTTGTTGTCGGAAAATGTCGTCGCTTTCCAGCCGTGGTAGCGCTGAATCAGGTAGGACGGTAACGGCTTTGCTCGGTTCATGACAATTTTGGCATTCATTGCTGGCTGCGCCTGTCTAAGTGTCTGATCCAAAACTAATTGAGTGATTTCCGCGAGTTGTGATTCAATCGGATTGATAAGATTCGAGGGAGATCACAATGGCCTGGACGGAAACCACTCGCGCCCGATATGAACGGCATTCGGGACGCTATGCAAGCGATTTAACTGATCAGGAATGGGGTTTGATCGCGCCATTCCTGCCGCCGCCTAAAACAACTGGTCGTCCGCGCAGCACGGCGATGCGCGATGTTCTGGATGCCATTTTGTACATCGCCAGCGCCGGGTGTGCGTGGCGTATGCTGCCCAATGATTTCCCGCCAGTGTCCACCGTGCGCTACTATTTCTATGGCTGGCGCAACGATGGCATCTTTGAAGTGATCAGCCATTTTCTGGTGGCGACGGCGCGCGAGTTTCATGGCAAGAAGCCCGGCCCCACCGCTGGTGTCATTGATAGCCAGACCATAAAAACAACGGAAAGCGGTGGCATTTCGGGCTATGACGCGGGCAAGAAAACCAAGGGCCGCAAGCGCCACATTGTCACCGACACGCTCGGGTTTATGGTTGGGTTGGTCGTGCATAGCGCCGGTATTCAAGACCGTGATGGCGCACCGGAAGTGTTGAAATCCATCCGGTATTCCCATCCAAACTTGCGCCATATCTTTGCGGATGGCGGTTATGCCGGACCAAAGCTGCGCGACGCTCTTGAAGGCATCGGTGACTGGACAATCCAGATCGTCAAGCGCTTCGACACTGCGGAAGGCTTCGAAGTCATTCCCAGAAGATGGGTCGTCGAGCGCACCTTCGCATGGCTCAACCGCTGCCGGCGATTGGCCAAAGATTGCGAAAAATCCATCGCAAGTTCACAGGCATGGATACTCGTTGCACATATCAGAACCCTCACGCGTAAAATTGCAAGGCATTGTAATCATCCGTAGAGTTTTGAATCAGACACTAAGTGGCATTTGCTGGCAATTCGAGCTATTTCGCGCCGTCCCATCAACCTTTTCTTGATAACGCCGCAACAATGTTCCGGCGCACGGGGGTGCAGATAGCAAGGGTGAGCGGCAGTGATTCAAAAATTTGCACCGATGGAGAATATCCGGTTGGACCAAATCCGCCTGACCGAGCTGCGGGCCCGATTGGGGCCACGCGGGGCGGATGAAACGGTTTCCAGGGCAATGGAGGAACTCGCCGTCCAATTGGCCAAGGTTCACAAGGCCTTGGATAAAAGCCGCCTGGCCGAAGTGCATATCGCCGCCAAGACCATCGTAGAAGTATCGCACCATATTGGCCTGAATCGATTGGGTCGGGTTGGCGGCGATGTGGCCAAACTTGCGATTTCCAGAGACAGCGCAGCACTTGCCGCAACCGCTGCACGCCTGGCGCGGGTCGGGGAAAGTTCGCAGATGATGGTGTGGGATTTGCAGGATCTTTCGCTCTAGCCTCTTGCAGGTGGCGGGATTGGGTTTAGGTTGACCCGGTTCCAAATCGCATGAAGCCTGCAGATGCCACTGACTTTCGCAAAAGCAAAATCACCACCGGTCCCGTTAAGCGCGGTCACGAGCGAAGGCCTCGAAAATTGGCTCGCAGGCTTGGCACCGCGCCATTCTGTCTGGGCCAAATCCGCTGCATTTGACGCGGCCGTTGGAGCCGTTCTGACGCTGCCAAATCAGGACGGATCAATCGCCGCCGCAGCTGTCGGCATGGGTGATGAAAAGGCGAGAATGCGGAGCCGTTTTCTGTTTGCTGCTGCGCGTGCCAAACTTCCCGATGGTATCTATGAATTGCGCGACCAACCCGAAGACGGTGAACTGCAAGAGGCTGCGCTTGGATGGCTGCTGGCCGGTTACAGGTTTGATCGCTACGCCAAGGCACCTGCACCGCAGGCTCGGTTGGTTGTTCCTGCAGGTTTGGACGCAGCGAGGCTCGAAGCGATTGCAGCGGGTGAGGCGTTGACGCGTAACCTGATCAATACGCCTGCCGCTGACATGGGTCCGGATGAACTGGAAGCAGCAACGCGAGGCCTGGCAAGCGAATTTTGCGCGGAGATTACCGTCGTGGGCGCTGATGACCTGCTTACCAACAACCTGCCGATGATCCACGCTGTGGGCCGCGCGTCTGAACGGTCGCCCCGGCTGATTGAAATGACTTGGGGCAAGGCTGGCCCAGGGCTGGCGCTGGTGGGCAAGGGCGTGTGTTTTGACACTGGCGGTCTGAATATCAAGCCCGGCAAGTCAATGGGCCTGATGAAAAAAGACATGGGCGGTGCCGCGACGGTTCTGGGACTGGCCCGAATGATCATGGCGCTGAAATTGCCGATCCGGCTGCGGGTGTTAATCCCGGCAGTGGAAAATTCGATAAGCGGCACTGCGTTTCGACCGCAGGATATTCTGACATCGCGCAAAGGTCTTACGGTCGAGGTAAACAACACTGACGCCGAAGGCCGGTTGGTTCTGGCCGATGCACTGGCACTGGCACTGGCAGATGAAGAATATCTGGATCTGATTGTGTCGATGGCAACATTGACCGGCGCGGCGCGGGTTGCTGTCGGCCCTGATATTGCGCCGTTTTTCGCAACAAAGAGATCGGACGCTGTGGCCGTCGCGGCTGCGGCCGACCGGGTGCGCGATCCGGTTTGGCAGCTGCCGTTTTGGGAACCTTACGAAGAATTGATAGAACCCGGGATCGCTGATCTGGATAATGCGCCCAGGGGTGGCATGGCCGGATCAATTACCGCGGCACTGTTCCTGCGCCGATTCGTAACTAACACGCCGCGCTACATACATTTCGACATCTACGGCTGGCAGCCCGTGGCAGCACCAGCGCGATCCAAAGGCGGCGTAGGTCAGGGTGCGCGGGCGGTGCTGGAGGCATTGCCAGAGCTTCTTGACCTCTGATGGACCGGCGGCTGACACCTGCAAACGGACGCGTGGCTGCCAAGTCCCTGAAAGGGCAGGTCGTGGCAGAACGGTTTGTTGAAGGTGAGATGCGCCAAATTGGTGTCGGCTGCGCGACCATCCGGCGGCACAGGGATGGCGAAATTGCAGAGCGGCAATTGGTGTATGGAGACGGGTTTACGGTTCTTGAGACTGAAGCCGGAGTTGCATTCGGGCAAGCCGAAAAGGATGGCTATGTCGGCTATATCGATGCGGCGTATCTGACGGCACCGGCTGACGTCACACACTTTGTATGCGCGCGCGCGTCGCATCTTTATTCATCGCCTGACATCAAATCAGCGAACGCGCTGGCTTTGTCGTTCGGCAGTCGGCTGTGCGTGGTAGGCGAAGTTGACCGGTTTTGGATAACCGGTACCGCAGGATTTGTCGCTAAAGCACACCTGCGCCGGATCGACGCCCCGATGAAAGACCCTGCAGCGGTGGCCGAACTGTTGCTGGGAACACCATATTTGTGGGGTGGCAACAGCTGTTGGGGGCTGGATTGTTCCGGTCTTGTGCAAGCGGCGTTGCTGGCCTGTGGTCACAATTGCCCGGGCGACAGTGATCTGCAGGAACAGGCGGTCGGAGCGGAGCTGGACGAGGGAGAGGCAGCTGAACGAGGCGATCTGATTTTTTGGCAGGGCCACGTGGCTATGGCGGTGAATGCCGATATTCTGATCCACGCGAATGCGCATCATATGGCAGTGGCATATGAACCAATTGCTGCCGCTATCGCTCGAATTGCAAACCAGGGCGGCGGGCCGGTGACGTCGCGAAAACGTCTTTAGGTCACGGCGCGGATCAGTTTGCGTTCCAGCACCCGAAGCACGGTTTTCAGATTGTGCCCGCGTTTCAGGATTTGACCATCCAATCCGATGACCGCAAACATACCCTGCTTGTGTCGTAGCTGCGGGCGTTTCTCTATTCGGTAATGCGGGTGATCTGCAGTGCGTTTGAAGATGGCAATTATGGCTGCATCCTTCAGAAATGACACGCGGTAATCGCGCCAGTCGCCGGTGGCGACCATGCGTCCGTAAAGCGTCATGATCTTTGCAAGCTCGGTTCTGTCGAATGTAACTTGTTCTGGAATACGCGGCGCGCCGGGAAAGGGCGTTGGAGATTGCACGTTCATAGGTAAAAGTTTGGCGCTATCCTGGTGTGAAATCAAGCCCGCCCCGAATTTCTGGGAAAATTCGTTGTGTTTGGATCATGCAAAACCGCCATGACAAAACCAACCGGACGACATCGCGGCACCGTGGGCGTAGTAAAGCCACAGCCGCTCACCGCACTTGGTCGTGACTTGCCAATAGTCCCGCACGCCAGAGCGCCAATCTGCCTCGTCCAGCCACCATTCGGGCGCGATGCGTTCCGGCCCGGACGCCCTGAGCGTGGCAAGACTGCGCCCGCGCCAGCGAAAACACAGCGGCAGGGTTGGGGCCGCATCAGCGCTCACCGGTTCCGGCCGCCACAGGATCAGTGGCCGCGGGGTGGCGGACCTGGGCCAGTCAGCGGCGGGTTCGGACCAGGCGGCGGCCAACGCATGCGAGGTCTTTTCCGGGATGTGACTGTCGGCTGGATGCAGGCGCGTGATGTTATCCAGCCCGATCCTTGCGCCGACCTTGCCGATCAGGTCATCAATTGCAGTGTCGGCGGCCAGCCGGGCCGAAGCCTTGGACGCCGCATCCAGATGGCCCTTGTGCTGGTGGGCGTGCAGGGGTTCGGTGACGGGCGCCTCGATGCGCAGCATGTCGATGCCGAACCCGGCGTCCACGTCGCCCATCTTCATTGCCAGCAGCGGGCGGATGCGGTCGGGGTCAGCCGAAGGGCGGGCCAGGCCGACCTCGAACCACTGCATGGTCTGGTCGGTACGGAAAAGCTGCAGGCGGATCCGCCGCGCGCCGCGCCCCTTTTGCTGCAGCTGCTCTGCCAAGGCGGGCAGCAAGCGGTCGATCCCGGCCATGATGTCGCTCTCCAGCCCGATCGGATCGGGCAGAGTCAAGCGCACCGCGAAATTCGCGGTTGGTCGGGCTGGCGAGACCGGTTCAGGCTCGACCCCAAGCGCCTGATCCAGCCGTCGCACCACGTCACGCCCAAACCGGCGCGCCAGCCCAGCGCGCGGGGTGCCGATCAGATCGCCGACCTTGCGCAACCCCAGGCGGGTCAGGTTGGTGACCGCATCCTCTGGCAGGCGCAGGGCAGCGATTGGTAGCGCTGCGATGGCCTGGCGGGTCTGCCCGGGTGCTGCGATCCGATGCGCGCGGTTTGGCGGCGGGGCCAGCCGCGGCGGCGGCCCGCCACGTTCCCAGTTGCGCCGTTTTGTGGCCCGCGCACGGGTGGCATGAGCCTCTTGATCCACCGCATCCCCGGTGCGCGCCATCTGCACCGGTTGCCCGGCATAACGGGCCAGCGCCCAGGCCGCACCTATGGTGTCGGCAATCCCGGCATGCACCGTCAGGCCAAGCATTACGCAGTCGCCTTCAACCTCGGCCAGCAATGGCTCTTCGCCATCAAAAAGATGGGCGCATCCGGTCAGGTCGATGACCAGCGAGGTCGGCGGTTGATCGGATACCCAAGGTGAATACTTGCCGGCCCACCTGCGCAGGATGGCCAGAAAAGCAAGTTCTGCCTGCGGGTTAGCAAGCCGGGTGACCAGCGCCGGGCACATCGCCAGCGCATCGCGCAGGGGCTGGCCGGGGCGCAGGCCCTCGGCCTCGGCCTGGACCGACAGGCTGGCCAGCACCTGCATGTTTCCCCGATCCTGCACCACCGCCAGTGGGGCGTCCGGCAGGCCGCGTTCGGCCCGCAACAGCCGTTCGGCCTCGAGGCGGGGAAACCACAAGGAAAGAATACGGCGACTGGACATTCGGGCAGCAATATTCCTGATTTGTTCTAATTTAGAACATGCCGGGATCAGAGTCGAGTCCGGCCCGCAGGGCCGCGCCCACGGGGCTCTATTGATAACCGGAGCTTCTTGTCTAAGGTGAGGCCAAAGGATTTGGGAGAAATTAATCATGCGCACCAAGGCCGCGGTGGCCGTTGCTGCCGGCAAACCACTGGAAATCATGGACGTAAACCTGGACGGTCCGCGCGCCGGTGAAGTATTGGTGGAACTAAAGGCCACCGGGATTTGCCATACGGACGCATTCACCCTGTCGGGCGCCGACCCCGAGGGGCTTTTCCCGGCGATCCTGGGCCACGAGGGCGCCGGTGTGGTGCTTGAGGTTGGCGAAGGCGTTACCAGCCTAGCTCCCGGCGATCATGTAATCCCGCTTTACACGCCAGAATGCCGGACCTGCGAATATTGTCTGAACCCCAAAACCAACCTGTGCCAGTCGATCCGGGCCACCCAGGGCCAGGGCCTGATGCCCGACGGAACCAGCCGGTTCAGCTCCTTGGACGGTGATCCAATCCTGCACTATATGGGGTGTTCAACATTTTCAAATCACACTGTTTTACCAGAGATTGCGCTGGCCAAAGTGCGCCAGGATGCGCCGTTTGACAAGATTTGCTACATCGGTTGCGGTGTGACCACCGGGCTTGGCGCGGTGATGAACACCGCCAAGGTTGAGATCGGCAGCCGGGCGATTGTTTTTGGGCTTGGCGGCATTGGTCTGAACGTCGTTCAGGGGCTGCGGCTGGCCGGGGCGGATCAGATCGTGGGGGTTGACATCAATGCCGCCAGAAAGCCGATGGCCGGGCGGTTCGGCATGACCGATTTTGTCAATCCAAGCGAGGTTGACGGCGATCTGGTGGCCTACCTGGTGGATCTAACTAAGGGTGGTGCGGATTACACATTCGACGCCACCGGCAATGTCGAGGTGATGCGAGTAGCACTTGAATCGGCCCACAAGGGCTGGGGCGAAAGCGTGATCATCGGCGTGGCACCGGCAGGCGCCGAGATCGTCACGCGACCGTTCCAACTGGTCACCGGACGGGTGTGGCGGGGCACGGCATTTGGCGGCGCGCGCGGGCGCACCGATGTGCCCAAGATCGTGGACTGGTATATGGACGGCAAGATCGAGATTGATCCGATGATCACCCACAGTCTGATTCTGGACAATATCAACGAAGGATTTGATCTGATGCACGCGGGCAAATCGATCCGCTCGGTGGTGGTTTATTGACGAAAAAACCTAAAATTGGCGGGAATCGGGGTTAATTGGCTGATATTGAACAAAATACTGTGTATGGCTGGCGTATGGCTCGCGTATGGCTTTTGGCCATACAAATTGCCCGCCCCGGCCGATTAACAGGGCCAACGGTCATACAGCGTTAATGCTTTGTGGCCGCAAAAATTGAGCAGGAGAGCTGAAATGGATACCAAACCACTGGACAACGGCGATACAGAAACGAACAAATTGCCGACCTCGGCGGTTGATGCGCTGTTTTTCAAAAGTCGCAATGTGATCATTACCGGTGAGATTAACGACAAGCTGGCGCAGAAAACGGTGAGGCATCTTTTGGCGCTGGCACAAGACAGTGACGACCCGATCAACCTGTATATCAGCTCGCCCGGCGGGCATGTTGAATCGGGCGACATGGTACATGACATGATCGGCTTTATCCGCCCCGAGGTTCGTACCATCGGCAGCGGCTGGGTGGCCAGTGCCGGAGCGGTGATCTTTGTCGGGGCAAAACGGAAGAACCGGTATTGCCTGCCCAACACCCGGTTCCTGTTGCACCAGCCCAGTGGCGGCATCGGCGGCACAGCGACGGAAATAAATATTCAGGCCGAGCAGATTGCGCTGATGCGCCAGCGTTTTGACAATTTGTTTGCCGAGGCAACCGGCCAGGCACCGGCGAAAATCCGCAAAGACACCGCGCGGGATTTCTGGCTGACCACCGACGACGCGCTTAAATACGGGCTGCTGGGGTCGGTTATATCTTCGATTGATGAGCTGGGCAGTTAGGCCGATTTTTCCGGCAGAGCGCTGTCTGAGCGCTGTCATCCCCGCGCAAGCGGGGATCTCCGCTCACGCGACGCGCCCTGTGGCACGAGGTTCCCGCTTGCGCGGGAATGACATTAAAAAATGAGCGGGTACGGCCGCAATCTCAAGAGCGCGTAACCCCGTAACGCGCCAGAAACATCGCGACCGCGCCATCGATCACCCGGTCGATTTCGTCGTTGGTGAATTCATCGCGCACGCCAAAGACGCGTTTGTGAAAAATGTCTGCTTTGCAAAGCTCGGCAAACTGGTAGGCGGCCAGGTCGATGTCATCGATCCGTAATTCGCCCCTTGCAATGGCCAGACTGAGAAACGCGGCGATGGTTTCCTTGCCGACGCGCGGGCCGGATTCGTAAAATTCGCGGCCCAGTTCGGGGAACCTTTCAGCCTCGGCGACGCAGATGCGATAAACGCTTTGGGCAAAGTCGGACAAAACAAACCGCACCATGTGGGATGCCGCTGCGCGCAGAACCGTTCCGGCGTCGTCGTTCATGTCTATGTTGGCGGTTGCCTGATCGGTTTGACGCCGGCATTCAACGCGAACGACCTCGCTGAACAGCAGGCGTTTGTCCGGAAAATAACTATAAAGCGTTGCCTTGGACACACCCGCAGTCTTGGCAATGTCGTCAACGCTGGCGCCCTCGAACCCGTCAGCCAAAAAGACCTGGCGGGCGCCGCGCAGCACCTGCTCATACTTGCGGCCTTTGGTGATGCTTTCACTGACAACGTTCATCGGTATTCCTTACTGGATGTTCATCAGATTAAACTGAACGGTTCACTTTCCACAAGGCATTCAAATTGCGCCGACTCAAGAAGGTTTTACCAAGATTTCTGGCTTGCAGTCACCGTGATCAAGATTATTTTAGAACCATTCTAATTCAGAGGTTGCCATGATCCCCGGTGTTACAAGCCGCAAGCGGTTTTCCGATCTGAGCGAGCAGGAAGTGCTGGCGCTCGCCATATCGAGCGAAGAAGACGACGCGCAAATATATCGGCAGTATGGCGAGAGCCTGCGGGCCGAATTTCCAGCGTCGGCCAAGGTTTTCGATGGTATGGCCGAAGAAGAAGACGGCCACCGGCAGCAGTTGATTGATTTGCACAAACAAAGGTTTGGCGACGTTATTCCGCTTATTCGGCGCGAACATGTGTCGGGATATTATGCGCGCCGCCCGGTCTGGCTGGTTGAAAACCTGAGCCTCGATCGCATTCGAGAAGAGGCCGAGGCGATGGAGCGTGATGCCGAGCGGTTTTACCGCAAAGCAGCTGAACTAACCGGAGATGCAGATACCCGAAAACTTCTGGGCGATCTGGCGGCGGCTGAGGCTGGGCATTCGGCAAAGGCGGATCAGTTAGAAAAAAAGCATCTGAGCCACGAGGCCCGCGATTCTGAAGACCGCGCTGCGCACCGGAAATTTATTCTGGAATGGGTTCAGCCGGGATTGGCTGGTCTAATGGATGGGTCAGTGTCAACGCTGGCCCCGATTTTCGCTGTGGCATTTGCCACCCAAGATACCCACACCACATTTCTGGTCGGTCTTGCCGCGTCTATTGGTGCCGGGATTTCAATGGGCTTCACCGAAGCCGCATCTGATGACGGCGAACTTTCCGGCCGCGGCTCACCGGTCAAACGCGGCTTTGCCGCGGGCATCATGACTACGATCGGTGGGCTGGGCCACGCCATGCCCTATCTGATCGCCGATTTCTGGACCGCGACGGTGATGGCGATCATGGTCGTGTTTGTCGAGCTTTGGGCGATTGTCTGGATCCAGCACCGTTTCATGGACACGCCGTTCCTGCGGGCGACGTTTCAGGTGGTGCTGGGCGGCTCGCTGGTTTTTGCGGCAGGTGTGTTGATCGGCGGCGGGTAGGCCGGGTGATCTATGTCGATGCAGACGCCTGCCCGGTGAAAGCGGAGGTCGAACGGGTGGCGACGCGGCATGGATGCAAAGTATTCATCGTGTCCAACGGCGGCCTGCGCCTGTCGCAAAACCCGCTGATCGAAACCATCTTTGTGGCCGACCGCCCGGATGCCGCGGATATGTGGATTGCTGAACGCGCCGGGCCGGGCGACGTGGTGGTCACCGGTGACATTCAGTTGGCTCCGAAATGCCTTGCGGCAGGTGCCAGAGTTTTGCAGCACGACGGCAAGTCACTCAGCTCGGCCAACATCGGCAACGTCCTGGCAGGCCATGATCTGATGACCGAACTTCGGGCTGCGGATCCGTTCCGCCACGACCGCGGACGGCCATTTTCCAAGGCTGACAGGTCAAGATTTCTGGACGCTCTGGAGCGAGCGGTGCAGGTTGCGAAACGGTCGTAGAAATATTGATGCTACGGTCGCTTTCTGAACAGACCTGAGCGCTCAAAACCCGCTCAATCCTGCGGTAAGCAGGAGCACAGTTTCAATGGTCACCTTGGTCGACAACCGGACCAACCTGATTGGTGTCTTGTCTGCGGTCGGTGCCGCGGTTTTCTTTTCGATCAACGATGTCGCGATCAAATTTCTGAGCGGGGACTATGCCCTGCATCAGGTCGTGCTGATCCGGTCGATGATCGGGATGACGTTTCTTCTGGTTCTCATATTCCCGCGCGAGGGCGGCTTGATGCTGTTCCGAACCCGCCGGCTGGGCGCCCATTTCCTGCGCGCCATGTGTGTCGTTTTTGCGAATTTCTGTTTTTTCATGGCGCTGGCGGCGATGCCGCTTGCCGATGTGGTGGCTATATTCTTCGTCAGCCCGTTGATCATTACCGCGCTGTCAGTCTTGCTGCTGGGCGAACATGTCGGGCCGCGCCGCTGGCTGGCTGTGGGCATTGGCTTGTTCGGTGTTCTGATCATGCTGCGTCCGGGCACGTCGGCGTTCCAGTTGGCGGCACTCTTGCCGTTGGCGGCGGCCTGTGGCTATGCGCTGCTGCACATGATGACCCGCCGCATTCGTGAAACCGAGCGCGCCGCGACGATGACCTTTTACGTCCAGCTTGTGTTCATTTTTGTCAGTTTGAGCATTGGGCTGGCGGTCGGGAATGGACGTTTTGCCGGAAGCGGCGATCCGTCGCTGGAGTTCTTCTTTCGGCAATGGGTTAGGCCTGACCCCGGCGATTATCTGATATTCCTGCTGCTTGGGGCCTGCAGCACCGGCGGTGCCTACCTGATCAGCCAGGCCTATCGTTTGTGCGAGGCCGGTCTGGCGGCGCCGTTTGAATATATCGCCCTGCCGCTGGCAATTTTCTGGGGCGTCGTCGTGTTTGGCGAGTGGCCCGACGCGGTGTCATGGTTCGGCATTAGTTTGATCATAGTCGGCGGGCTGTACATGTTCTGGCGCGAGGCGCTGTCACCACATGGCAGTCTGGCACGCGGCCCACACAAAGATCGTTAGCCAAGCGATTATCTGATTTTCAATGGGCGCGGCGCGGCTATAGATTGGGGCGAAGCGATTGAGAAGGATCGCGCCTATGCCTGCGATCGAGGCTGTCGTATTTGACATTGGAAACGTTCTGATCGAGTGGAATCCAGAGCGCTATTACGACCGGACTATTGGTGAAGAACGTCGCAGGATGCTGTTTGCCGAGGTTGATCTGCATGGCATGAACGAGAAGATCGATGTGGGTGCTGATTTCACCCGGACGATCTATGAAACGGCTGATCAACACCCGGGCTGGCGTGCTGAAATCCGGCAGTGGCACGACAACTGGGTCGAGCTGGCAAAGCCGTTGATTGAACATTCGGTGCAGATGCTGCGAGCGCTTCGGCGCAACGGCGTCCCAGTCTTTGCGCTGAGCAATTTTGGCGTTGGAAGTTTGGCCCATGCCGAGGCAGTTTATTCGTTTCTGGGCGAGTTTGACCGCCGGTATATATCTGGCCACTTGGCGGTGACCAAGCCAAATCCGGCGATTTATCAGATGCTTGAGGATGACTGCGCCATTGCGCCGGAGCGGTTGCTGTTTGCCGATGACCAGCGCGAGAACGTGGTGGCGGCCGAGGCGCGCGGCTGGAAGGTTCATCTGTTTGAGAGCGCGCAAGGATGGGCCGACCGGCTGGTAGCAACGGGGCTTTTGAGCGATGCGGAGGCGGCAGCGTGATCGCCGAGATTGTCCCGTTTGCCGAATGCGACGTGCTGTTGAACTGGCTGGCACTGACTGAGGCGCTTGAAGCCGGCCACCGATTGCCACGGGCTAAGATCACCGATTCACTTCTGTCGCGGGATTCCGATACGCTGCTGTCGCGTTGCGCCTGGATTGATGGGTTGGGCATCGCGGTAAAATCGGCCACGATTTTTCCGGAAAATGCCCAGGCTGGCATGCCCAAGATCAACGGTGGCGTGAGCCTTTATTCCGACGCCGACGGAACACTTGAGGCGGTGATAGATTTTCATCTTGTGACCAAATGGAAAACCGCCGCCGACAGCCTGCTGGCGGCAAGAAAGCTCGCGCGACATGACGCCCAAGACATCCTGATTGTTGGCGCTGGAACCGTGGCGCGGTCGCTGTTGCAGGCCTATGGCTCGATCTACCCGCAGGCGCGGTTTTCGGTCTGGAGCCGGACCGCAAAATCGGCTGAAGCGCTGGCCGCCGCCTGCCCAGGGCTGAACGTGATAGGTGATCTGGAATCCGCTGTTCGGGGCGCCGATATCGTCACCTGCGTCACCATGACCCGAGAGCCGCTGATCCACGGCAACTGGCTTCATCCGGGCCAGCACGTTGACTTGATTGGAGCGTACCGTTCGGACATGCGGGAAGCGGATGACGAGGCGCTGCGCCGGGCCCGGATATTCGTTGACAGCCGCGAGACGACACTGGTCCATATTGGTGAGTTGATGACGCCGCTGGAGTCCGGCGCGATTTCGAAAAAGTCTATTATTGCAGACTATTACGATCTGGCCTCTGGCGACTTCAACCGAACCTCGGACGATGAGATTACCTTGTTCAAGAACGGTGGCGGTGCGCATCTGGACCTGATGACCAGTCGTTATATTCTGCAAGCCTGGAGAGCGAGATGATCAGTGAAAAGGAAATTCAGGCATTTCAGGATGATGGAGCGGTTGTCGTGCGGGGGGTGTTCGCGGACTGGGTCGACGTGATGGCGGCTGGGGTTGAGCGCAATTTGGCTGAACCCGGCCCCTATGGCAGTGAAAACGCGGTGAGTGAGGGGCGGTTTTTCGACGACTACTGCAACTGGCAGCGGATCGATGAATTTGAGCAAGTCATTCGCCACAGCCCGGCGGCGGAACTGGCGGCGAAAACGATGCGATCGAATTCGGCGCAGATTTTCCATGATCATGTGCTGGTCAAGGAACCCGGCACACCCAAGCCGACGCCCTGGCACCAGGACAGTCCGTATTATTTTGTTGAGGGTGAACAAACGGTTAGCCTGTGGATCCCGCTTGATCCGGTGCGCGATGCAAGCCTGCGTCTGATCGCCGGATCGCACAAGTGGAAGCGCAAGGTCAGGCCCGTCAGCTGGGCCGATGACAGCGATTTTTACGACGCTGATCAGGACTGGCAGCCGGTGCCAGACCCGGATGCAAACCCGAATGAAAACAAGGTGTTGGAATGGGCAATGGAACCTGGCGATGTGGTTTTGTTCGACTATCGCACGGTGCATGGCGCGCGTGGCAACATGTCAACCACGCGACGCCGGGCGCTGTCACTCAGATGGCTGGGCGATGACGCACGTTACGTTGAGCGTCCGGGGCGAACCTCGCCGCCGTTTCCGGGGCATGGAATGTTGGCTGGGCAGCGGCTGCGTAAGGACTGGTTTCCGGTGATTTGGCCACAAAACGGGTGAGTTCTTTAAAGTCTTTAAAGGTCTCGGTCCGGCAACTTTAAAGTCTTTAAAGAGGGGAATTTGGGATTTTTGGTCACTGATTCTGACCTAATTGCGCATATTCGGGTGGCCCGGTTTGGGTGTCTACGACGCGCGGACCGAATTCCGGCCAGCGGGTTTTGTGGTGATCGCTTTTGCGGCCTCAGAGGATTCGCGGGCGGCTATCGCGGCCCGGCGGCGGCAATGGCGCGGCGCGGCGTGGCATGGGCCGCATTGATGGCTTTTCTTCCGGCAAGTCTTGGGATTATCTGCCGCAATGGGCAAGACGGTTCAGCAGGTATATTCGCGCGCTGTGAAACTGGGGGATTTGACAGTGGACCCGGCGCAAAAAGCTGTTCTGCCGATCCTGGAAGATATGCGGGCCAGATTGGTGGCGCCGCAAAGACGCGGGCTGCGCGGATTATTTGCGAAAGACCAAGAGTTGTCCCGCGGCCTTTACCTTTGGGGCGGCGTCGGGCGTGGAAAATCCATGTTGATGGACCTGTTTGTGGGCGCAGTGCAGGTCCCCAAGCGGCGGGTCCATTTCCATGCCTTCATGCAGGAAATTCACGCCGGGATGCACGAAGTGCGGAAAACTGAGGTTGACGATGCCCTGAAGCCGGTTGCTGAAGCGGTGGCGGCGCAGGTTCGGCTGCTGGCATTTGACGAATTGCAGATCAACGACATCACAGACGCGATGATCGTGGGGCGCTTGTTTGAGCACTTGTTGCGGGCTGGCGTGATTATTGTGACCACGTCGAACCGGGCGCCGGACGATCTTTATCAGAATGGCTTGAACCGCCAGTTGTTCCTGCCGTTCATTGACATGCTGAAGGTGCGGATGGTGGTGCACGAACTTGCATCGCCTACCGACTATCGGCAAGACAAACTGGCCGGCGCAACAGTGTATTTTTCACCCGCCGACGCTGCGGCGCATCGGGCCATCGAGCGGTTGTGGAACGAGTTGAGCGGTGGTGTCGGCGAACCGTTGATCCTGACCGTCAAAGGGCGCGAGGTGATGCTGCCGGCGTTTCGCAACGGTGTGGCGCGGGCGACGTTCTGGGACCTGTGCGGCAATCCGCTGGGGCCCGCGGATTATCTGGCATTGGCCGAATTCATTCGGGTTCTGATCCTTGAGAACGTGCCGTGCCTGAGCCGGTCCAATTACAACGAGGCAAAGCGTTTTGTGACGCTTATTGACGCACTTTACGAGGCCAAGGTGCGTCTAGTGATGAGCGCGGCGGAAGTGCCCGAACGCCTGTATCTGGAGGGTGCCGGAGCATTTGAGTTTGAGCGCACTGCGTCGCGATTGCGCGAAATGCAAAGTGCGGGCTGGGGGACGCCGGGCGAAAAGTCTTGGTGAAGACTTTTGCGAAAAACTTTCAGAAAGTTTTTGGGGCTGTCTGCGCCCGCCGGGTCGTTGGCCGGGCTCCCCCGAGGATTTTCATGCAAGCATGAGAATTCTAGGCGTTTTCCTGTAGGACCTGCCCGGCCAGATACAGCGAGCCACAAATCAGGATGCGGGCGTTTGGGGCGTTAGAAGCAATCGCGTGGATCGCGGCTTTGATGTTTTTGGAGTGGTGAGCGCGAAATCCGATGCTTTTGGCCGCAGCGCAGGTGTCTTGGGCGCTGAGCGTTGCCGTTTCGCCGGGAATTGAAACGGCGTGCAGGGTTTGGGCCATCTGCGACAGCGGCCGCAGGTAGCCTGCGACATCCTTGGTATTCAGCATGCCGCAGATCAGGTGCAATGGGCGCGATGGCAGGCGGGTGAGCGCCTCGGCTAGGGCCCGGCCCGCTGCCGGGTTGTGGCCACCATCCAGCCAAAGCTCCGCGTTTTGGGCGGCATCTGCCAGCGGGCCTGTGCGCAGCAGTTGCAGGCGCGCGGGCCATGTTGCGCCGGTGATGGCGGTCTGGCATGTGCTTTCGTTAAAACCAAGCGCCCGCAGGGCGGCGATTGCAATGCCGGCGTTTTGCACCTGATGCGCGCCGATCAGGTTCGGCATCGGCAGATCAAGCAGGCCGGTGTCGTCCTGATACACCAGTCGTCCGCGCTCTTCGCCGACATGCCAGTGCTGGCCGTTTGCCAGAAGTGGGACGCTGAGGCGCGCGGCGCAGCTTTCAATGACCTCAAGCGCTGCATCCGGTTGCGCGCCGACAATGCACGGAACACCGCGTTTCAGGATGCCGGCCTTTTCACCGGCGATCTCGGGCAAAGTCTCGCCCAGATAGTGCTGATGGTCGATCGAGACCGGCGTGATGATTGAAAGCTTTGGGCGTTCAATGACATTGGTGGCGTCGAGCCTGCCGCCAAGGCCGACCTCGAGCAGTGTGTAATCTGCCAGCGTTCGGGCGAAGGCCAGCAGGGCCGCGCAGGTGGTAATTTCGAAATAGGTGATGGATGTGTCACCGTTGGCGCGTTCGCATTCTTCGAGCACCCGGGTCAGGTGATCTTCGCAAATCAGCTTGCCGGCGATGCGGATGCGCTCATGAAATCGCGCCAGATGCGGTGATGTGTAGGCGTGGACGCTCTTTTGCGCAGCCTCCAGCCCGGCGCGGATCATCGCCAGGGTCGAGCCTTTGCCATTGGTTCCGGCGATATGGATCACCGGCGGCAGGGCGCGTTCGGGGTGATCGAGTGCTGTCAGAAGGCGCCAGACGCGGTCGAGCGACAGATCAATGATTTTGGGGTGCAGCGACATCATCCGTTCAAGGATGATGTCAGAGGCGGCTGGCGTCACTTTTTAGCGCTCACTTTGGGCTTTTCTTCGGGTTTTTCGACTTCAGGCTCCGGCGCCGGAAGCGCGCCCTTCACCGCCGAGCTTTGACCGAGCAACATGCGGGTGATGATGATCAGTTCGGCGCGAATTTGGCTACGATGCGTGACCCGGTCCAGCATACCGTGGTCAAGCAAGTATTCGGCACGCTGAAACCCTTCGGGCAGTTGCTCGCCAATGGTTTGCTGGATCACCCGCGGCCCGGCAAAGCAGATCAGCGCATTGGGTTCGGCGATATGCACGTCACCAAGCATCGCGTAACTAGCGGTGGCACCGCCGGATGTCGGGTGGGTCAGCACCACGATATAGGGCAGCCCAGCATCTTTCAGCATTTCCACGGCAACGGTGGTTCGCGGCATCTGCATCAGCGAAAGAATGCCCTCCTGCATCCGCGCACCACCGGCGGCAGAAAACAGGATCAGCGGGCGTTTCAGTTTAACCGCGTGGTTGGCGGCGGTCACGATGGCATTGCCGACATACATGCCCATCGAGCCGCCCATGAACGAAAAATCCTGCGCAACCGCCACAATCGGGGTGCGACCGATTTCGCCTTCGGCCACCAATATCGCCTCTTGCTCGCCGGTTGCTTTCTGCGCGGCTTTCATACGTTCGGAGTATTTCTTTTGATCGCGAAAGTTTAGCGGGTCGGCGATCGGCTTGGGCACCTTGAGTTCGACAAAACTGCCATCGTCAAACAGCGATTTGAACCGGTCGCGTGGGGTCAGCAGCATATGGTGGTCGCAGCTGGCGCAGACATTCAGGTTTTCCGACAGCTCGCGATGAAACAGCATAGTTCCGCATTCGGGGCACTTGGTCCACAGGTTATCGGGCACTTCGCGCCGCGAGAACAAAGAGTTGATCGTCGGGCGGACGTAATTGGAAATCCAGTTCATGACCTAGCCTGCCAGTTGGTTTATTTCAGATAAGCTGGCCCGGACAGAAATGCAATCAGCGCTGCAGCAGGCGGCGCAGGATCAGCCAGGCAAGCACCATCAGGGCCAGATCGCCGATGATCAGCGTCGGCAGGTAAGTTGTATCATCGGCCCCATACGGCGTCAGGTAAAGTGCCAGTCCGGGAATGGTGCCGTCAACCGCAATGATCAGAATAGCGGCAAAATTGTTGGCAAAGTGAAACCCCCAGGAGGCCCCAATGCTGCCGGTTAACCGAGTCAGGTCAGTTGCGATCAGCCCGAAAGTGCCAGCCGCAGCGACAACCAGCCAGGCATTATCGCCAGTCGACTGCGGGCTATAGTGAACCAGTCCAAAGGCCAAGCTTGGCAGGATCATCCAGATCAGCGGCGATTTGAACCGCGCCGCCAGTTGCTGACTCAGATAGGAGCGGAACACCAGCTCTTCGGCGGCGGTCTGGACCAGAAGGCCCGTCACCGCGAGCGGAAGGAACGACAGCCACCGTTCAAAGCCAAGGTTAGGCACCGCGTCGAATTGAAACGACCAGACAAGCAACAGCGCGGCGACGATAACCGTGACAATGCTTGCAGCGACAACGAAGTCGCGGATGACAGTGACAGCCGGGCCAAACAGGGATCTGACCGAACGTTTGTGAACTAGGCGCACAGCGACCATTGGCGCCAGCGCCATGCCGATGAAACTGGCCAACAGCAGAAGCGCGCCAACAGGTGTGACGGCGGCGACCATTTCAACGGCCCAGCCGGACCAGGCCCGATTTCCGACACCAAGCCAGATCGCCACCAGGATGACGGTGACGCCGGCCAGATAAACCGCCGTCATGACAACAACGCCCAGGATCAGCCGCCAGATCTGAGCGCGGCGTCTGGCGGGCGCCACGAAGCGCCTGAAATGTTTGGTCATCATGACGTGTGCCGGTCTGTTTTGACCATGAATACGGCCAAGCCGTGGGCGGAGCAATGATCGGCCGCACCCTTGTGAATTACACCTGCCCGCTCTATTGCGATCTGCAAACTCAGTTGCGGGGAAACGGCCATGCTGAAAGCCAAATTCGACAAATCGAAACTGCCAAGCCGACATGTGACCGAAGGCCCCGAGCGGGCGCCGCACCGGTCTTATTTCTATGCAATGGGTCTGGGCGAGGACGAGATTGCGCAGCCATTTGTTGGCGTTGCGACCTGTTGGAACGAAGCGGCGCCGTGCAACATCTCGCTGAACCGTCAGGCACAGGCGGTGAAAATTGGCGTCAAAGCCGGATCCGGCACGCCGCGCGAATTTACCACAATCACGGTAACCGACGGGATTGCCATGGGCCATGAAGGCATGAAGTCATCGCTGGCCAGCCGGGACGCGATTGCCGATACCGTGGAATTGACCATGCGTGGCCATTGTTATGACGCGATTGTCGGACTCGCGGGCTGCGATAAATCGCTTCCGGGAATGATGATGGCTATGGTTCGCCTGAATGTTCCATCTGTCTTTATATATGGCGGCTCTATACTGCCGGGGCGCCTGGACGGAAAAGATGTAACGGTCCAGGACGTGTTTGAAGGCGTCGGCAAACTTCAGGCAGGCCAGATGTCCGAAGAGGCGTTGCGCACTCTGGAGCGCGTTGCCTGTCCGTCGGCAGGGGCCTGCGGTGGGCAGTTTACCGCCAACACAATGGCTTGTGTGTCAGAGGCAATCGGGCTGGCTTTGCCAAATTCGTCCGGTGCGCCAGCGCCCTATGAATCCCGCGACAAGTATGCCGAGGCTAGCGGCGAGGCGGTCATGCGCCTGTTGGAGCTGAACATCCGGGCGCGCGATATTGTGACCCGCAAGGCGCTTGAAAATGCGGCGCGGATCGTCGCCTGCACCGGCGGGTCGACCAATGCCGGGCTGCACCTGCCGGCGATCGCCCATGAGGCGGGGATAAATTTTGATCTGGACGATGTGTGCGAGATTTTCCGCGACACGCCGTATTTCGTCAGCCTGAAGCCGGGTGGTGATTATGTTGCCAAAGACCTTTTCGAGGCAGGCGGCGTCCCGGTGGTGATGAAAGAGCTTCGCAAGGCCGGGCTGATCCACGAAGACTGCGTGACAGCGACTGGTCGCTGTATCGGCGAAGAGCTTGATCTGGTGCAAAGAGACGCCGATGGCCGGGTGATCTATCCGGTTGAGACGCCGATCAGCCGAACCGGTGGTGTGGTCGGGCTGAAAGGCAATCTGGCGCCCGAAAGTGCAATTGTAAAAATCGCCGGCATGTCGGACGAAGAGATCGTGTTCACTGGACCGGCGCGGGTTTTTGAGTGCGAGGAAGACGCGTTCGAGGCGGTAAAGGCGCGCAGCTATAACGAAGGCGAAGTTCTGGTGATCCGCAACGAAGGTCCCGCAGGGGGTCCTGGGATGCGCGAAATGCTGGCCACGACGGCGGCAATCTCCGGGCAGGGCATGGGCAAGAAGGTGGCGTTGATTACCGACGGTCGTTTTTCTGGCGCCACGCGCGGCTTCTGCGTGGGCCACATCGGCCCTGAAGCGGCCTATGGCGGGCCGATCGCATTGTTGCGCGACGGCGATGTGATTACCATTGATGCGATCAACGGCGAGCTGTCGGTCGATCTGAGCGACGCCGAGCTTGCCGCGAGGAAAGCAGACTGGGCAGGCCCCCGTGAAACCATCTATGGCAGCGGCGCGCTTTGGAAATATGCGCAGCTTGTGGGGGCCACCAAATTTGGCGCGGTCACCCATCCCGGCGGTAAGGCCGAGCGTCATGTTTACATGGAACTCTGAATTGCTGCGGTTTCGGCGGGCATATCTGATTTGGACCATCGGTTTATTGGCCGCATGCGCGGGCGGGCCAGAGGTCGGCATGGGCGCATTCGGCTTTGCGCGTGCGCCCGACAGAATCGTGGTGGCAAGCAAAAGCATCGTCATCGCCGGGCCGCCCGGATATTGCGTTGACCGATCAGCCACGCGCGACGGCGCCGATGGCGTGTTTGTGCTGTTGGGCAGCTGTGCGTCGATTGAAAACAACGCCCGCGCTGCGGCGCCGCGCATTCCGGGCGTATTGACGGCATCCGTATCAAAGGCAAGCAGCGCCGACATCAGCGCGTCACTGGATGAATTGCAGGCGTTCTTTACCTCGACCGCGGGGCGGGCGGCGCTGGCACGCGACGGGCAGGCGGGGTCGGTCAGGATACTGGCAACCAAGCGCAAGAACGGCGCGTTTTACCTTCACATGAGCGACGAAAGCGAAATTCGCGTCGCCAGTTTGGTCTCGGATTATTGGCGCGGGCTGTTTGATGTTCGTGGTCGCATTGTGACGGTGACTGTGACCGGTTTCAAAGACAGGCCGATGTCGAAGGCAGTTGGTTTTGCGACGCTGGATATGTTTGTGACCAGGATCAAGCGTGAGAGCCAGGCGCTGCTGGTTGATCTGAACCCCGGGGCTGATGTTGACGGACTGAACGAAAATTTAGGATAAATCCAATAAGACTGTTAACCGGGCAATGTGTTTGGCAAAATGACATGAGGCGGATTTGGCGGGCCAGATGGGCAGACTGATCGATCGACTTTTTCACCAACGCGTATTGCGCAGATGGGGTCGGGCGTTTGACCGTGCTCCCTCGGTTGACCTTATGGCGCTGCGCACAATGCGCACCCAGGCCCGCGAGGTTCGCCGGCGAATGGATCAGGTGCTGCATCAGGCGGATGCCCGTCTGACACTGCCTTTGATCGGCACCAATGCGATTCAGAAACCACTGCATGCGGACTGGTCTTATCGGCCACAATTGTGGCGCGGGCCGCTCAGCCCGCCCGGCATGGTGGCGATCGATTCAAAATCGCGGATTGGCGACGAGGTGACGCTTTATCACGACTGCAAGATTTCAGAGCTGACGGTTCGCCAAATTCGCAACACCCGCGAGGACGACCTGGCGCCGTTCGGGCTGCGAATGGACGTTTTCCGGTTTGACGGCAGCTTTCTTTCGCTGGTGATCAATCTGCCCGACAGTGCGGTTCAGGGACTGAAGCGACGCCACTTGCTGCGCCTGACCACCGCCTTTGAGATGGAAAAGGAGCTGGAAATATTCGCACGGCTGAACATCAAGCACGGCCCAAACAGCGAGCAATTGGTGCGCGAGTTGTCCCAAGTGCAGGGCGAAACGTCGGTGGAGTTTGATTTGGCCTACACCAACCTAAATGAAAAGCGCGTCGAGCGTGCCTGGATTGATCTGATATTTGAGGGCCCGGAAATGAACCAGATCATATTGCGTGACGTGACGCTGAGCCGCCGGCCGCGGGCAGAGGTTTAGGTGGGCGCGGGCAGATGTCGGATTATGCAATCACAAAAACACGCATTTATGCCGGAATTTGGGAAGGCGTGGTTACCAGCCAAGGCGACGGCGACACTGCGCCGGACATCGAGGTAACCCATTTGGGTGAACCGATCCAAAGTGTGTCGCTGACCGCAAGCGGGTCAGACAAGAGCATCTGGGATTTACGCATCGCAATTCCGCCGGAATTATTGTCGGACGGCGTTCAGGTGTTCCTGATCAGCGACAAGGAAACCGAGGAAAAACTGGCGGCATTCACGATTCTCACCGGCGAGCCGCTGGAAGATGACATACGCGCCGAAACAGAGCTTTTGCGGGCCGAACTGGATATGCTCAAGCGCGCCTTCCGCAGGCACTGTCTGGAGACGATGAAAGGGTGAGCGGACCGTCGCGTGTTTGGTCAGGGTTGGATTGGATATTTTTGCAAGAAAGAATGAAGGATGGTTTTCTGATTGCCCGGTGTAGTGGGTGACAGGGGCAGCCGACTTTGCCAGAGTCGGCGGGTAAGGGAATATTCAATGTCAGATTATCCGCATCTTTTGGCGCCATTGGATTTGGGTTTCACAACGCTAAAAAATCGCGTGCTGATGGGCTCGATGCACACCAATCTGGAAGAGACCGGCGACTGGAACCGCATTGCGGAGTTTTACGCCGAGCGGGCGCGGGGCGATGTGGGGCTGATGGTGACCGGTGGCATGGCGCCGAACCGCGAAGGCGGGGTGTTTCCGGGCGCCGCGGGGCTGTTTTCGGCCGAAGACATCGACAATCACCGGATTGTCACCGAGCGGGTGCACGATGCGGGCGGCAGAATCGCGATGCAAATATTGCACGCGGGCCGTTATGCCTATGGGCCGGAATGCGTGGCGCCGTCGCCGCTGACGTCGCCGATCTCGCCGTTTGCGCCGGCAGAGCTGGATGAGGCGGGTATTGAAAAGCAGATCGCAGATATTGTCATGGCGGCGGCGCGGGCCCGTGAGGCCGGGTATGACGGTGTCGAGGTGATGGGATCAGAAGGGTATTTTCTGAATCAGTTTCTGGTAACCCACACCAACAAGCGCAGCGACCGCTGGGGCGGGTGTTATGAGAACCGGATGCGGCTGCCGATTGAGGTCGTTCGCCGGGTGCGCGCCGCTGTGGGCAATGATTTCATCATGATTTACCGCCTGTCGATGATTGATCTGATCCCAAATGGCTCCACCTGGGAGGAAGTTGTGCGACTGGCGCATGCGGTCGAGACCGCCGGGGCGACGATGATCAATACTGGCATCGGCTGGCACGAGGCGCGAATTCCGACGATCGCCACATCGGTTCCGCGCCGGGCCTTCACCTGGGTGACCAAAAAGCTAATGGGGCAGGTGTCGATCCCGCTGATTACCAGCAACCGCATCAATGCGCCCGATGTGGCCGAGGCGGTGCTGGCCGAGGGCTGCGCTGATATGGTGTCGATGGCGCGGCCGTTCCTGGCGGATGCGCATTTCGTTCGCAAGGCTGCGGCGGGACGGGCGCACGAAATCGCCCCCTGTATCGCCTGCAATCAGGCCTGTCTGGACCACACGTTCAACGGCAAGATATCCACCTGCCTGGTCAACCCGCGGGCCTGTTTTGAAACCGAGCTGCGCTATGACCCTGCCAGGGTTGGGATTTCCGTGGCAGTGGTTGGGGCCGGGCCTGCGGGATTGTCGGCGGCATTAGTGGCGGCTGAGCGTGGGCATCGCGTAACACTGTTTGAAAAAGCGCATGAGATCGGCGGTCAGTTGAACCTGGCCAGGGTGATCCCCGGCAAAGAGGAATTTCACGGTCTGGTGGCCTGGTATCAAACGATGGTCGAGCAGTCAGACATTGCCTTGCGTCTGGATACCGAGGCGAGCGCCGATGACCTGAGCAGTTTTGACGATGTGATCGTCGCCACCGGCGTGTTGCCGCGTGACCCCGGGATACCGGGGCAGGACGCGCCGAATGTGCTGACATATCTGGATGTGCTGCGCGGCAAGGCGCATGTGGGCAGAACCGTCGCAATTGTCGGGGCCGGGGGAATTGGTTTTGACGTGGCCGAATATCTGGCCGAGGACGGGCCAAGCGCGACAATGGATCTGGATGCCTGGAAATCCGAATGGGGAATTTCGGATCCCGAGGTGGATCGGGCTGGCTTGGCACCTGGTTGCCCAAAGCCGGTAGCGCCGGCGCGCCAGATCACACTGCTGCAACGCAAGTCCGACAAATTTGGCCGCAGTCTGGGAATGACCACCGGCTGGATACACCGGACGACACTGCAAAGGAAAAATGTAAAAATGATCGGTGGCGTGAACTATGAGCGGATTGATTCTGATGGTGTGCACGTTTCATACGGTGAGGCGCGGAAGAATCCGCACTTAATTGTGGCAGAAAACGTAATTCTTTGTGCGGGCCAGGTATGTGCGCATTCTCTTGCCGATGTATTGAGGCAACAGGACGCCAATGTTCACGTCATCGGTGGCGCTGATCTGGCGACAGAGTTGGATGCGAAACGCGCAATCGACCACGGAGCGCGCGTTGCATCGAACTTGTAATATATTGAAGGTAAACGGTAAATCAACCAATGTGGCAAAAACACACCACTTCTGTTTCCAATTGATGCACACTTCCCCATAAATCCCCAGTATTGTCTGTTGCCCTCCGCAATCTCGCCTGAATTGGCCGCGATACCTGTTTGGTGAGGGGCGAAGATTAAGGTAACGTTATGGACCGACTTACTGAAATGGAAGCCTTCGCCACAGTGGTAGATCAAGGCGGTTTCACGGACGCGGCCAGGAAGATGGGGATCTCAAAATCTGCTGTCTCAAAGCATGTATCCTCGTTGGAGGCGAGGTTGGGTGCACGGCTGCTGAACAGGACAACCCGCCGGGTGTCCCCCACTGAAATAGGACTGGCATATTATGATCGTGCGCGCCGGGTGCTCAATGACGCCGGCGAGGCCGATGCGCTGGTAACCTCGATGCAATCTGCGCCATCGGGTTTGCTGCGTATATCGGTGGCGACGGATTTTGGCGTGAACCACCTGTCGCCGGTGCTTGGGGATTTCCTGCAGGAATTCAGCGACATCACGGTCAATATGGTGCTGAACAACCGCTATGTTGAACTGATCTCGGAAGGGTTCGACATGGCGATCAGGATCGGCGAGCTCGAGGATAGCACGCTGCGCGCCCGCAAGCTGACCGAAACGACAAAGCGCATGATTGCCTCGCCGGAGTATTTTGAAAAATACGGACGGCCTGCAAAGATCGACGACTTGAACGAGCATAAACTGCTGCACTATTCCAATCAGGCCAATAGCGCTGTCTGGAAATTGACCGCGCCTTCCGGTGAAAAACGTCAGTACGCACCAGCGGTTGGCTGACGGTCAATGACGGACAATCGCTGTTGAATGCCGCCATATCGGGCCTTGGAATAGCCTATCTGCCCTCGTTCCTTTATGCGGATGCATTACAAGAAGGTCTGGTCGAAGAGGCCATTCCGGAATTGCCGGTCGAGACACAGGGTATCTACGCCGTTTACCCGCCGGGCCGGTTTACACAGCCGAAAGTGCGCGCTTTCATAGATTTTCTGGTTCAGGCGTTTGCCGACAAGGGACCGGAGAACTGGTAAATTGAACCTCGTAATGAGCGAATAGGTTTTCAGCGGGTCGAGGTAATTATCACTTCGACCCGTCTGTTTTTTGTGCGGCCGTCTTCGGTCAGATTTGACGCGAGTGGCACCAGATAGCCGACGCCTGCGGCTTCTAACTGTTCGCGCAGGACTCCGTAGCCGGACACAAGCCGTTCAAGAACCGAGGCAGCGCGCTTTTCAGATAATTTCAGGTTACTCGCCAAAGCGCCCTCGGCATCGGTATGTCCGACCAGTGCGACGGTCAGGTCGGGGTTTTGTTGCAGATAAGCTGCCAGATCTTCCAGCGATTGAAAGCGCTCGTCGCTTAGCTTTGATGATCCGGTCTGAAAGCTCAGACCTTCCAGTGACGCCCGCCCGAGCGAGGCCAGTTGCACCGCCAGTGGACCAACAGCGTCTGGCGCGGGCGCGACTGTCGGTTCGGAAGATTTGCTCGACGCGACGATCACCGCTTCTTGATCTTCGGGCCTGCCCACGCGCGTCATCTGAACAAATCCGGTATTTGTGCTGCGGCTAACGGTCAGACTTACGAATTCGGAACGGCCTTCGTCGGTAAACCGGCGCGCAGACAGATATCTGAAATCGCCCAGATCGACATGCATTTCCGGTTCCGGGAGCAGATCAATCTTGAACCGAAAATCAAAGCCGCCGCAGCGCTCGGTCTCGCATTGGAAAATGATGTCGAATCCTGCGCCCGCCAGTTGGTCGCGCAGCACGCCCATGATCTGCATTGTTGAAATAGTGCCTGAAGTAAAACGCCAGGCTTCGGAAAGAATGCTGCCTTCGGCCGCAACCGTCGGCACCACGCCCGCGGAAAATTCAGCGATCGGCACAGCCGCGCTGCCATTGGGGATTAGCACTCTGGCCGTTTGCACCGATCCAGCTGGCAGTTCCAGCGTGAACGCGTCTGCAACCGACGGCATCATCGCAGCGAGCGAGGCACATATGGCGAGGCGAAGCGTCATCGTGCCTGGGCGTGGTATTCGTCGTTGGGCCGCATATCGATGGCCGAGGCGACGCGGTTGGTCATGTTGAAAAACCCGGCGACGCTGGCGATGTCGAATATATCGCGGTCGTCGAACCCGGCCTGGCGCAGGGTGGCGCGATCGTCTTCCTCGATCTCGGCGCTGGACGCGGTCAGCTTAGCCGCGAAATCAAGCATCGCCCGTTGTCGCGCGTCAAGATTTGCGGCACGATAATTCATCACCATCGCCTCGCCCAGGGCCGGACTTCCGGACAATTTTCGCACCGTCGCACCGTGGGCGACCTGGCAATACCAGCAGCGGTTGATCGAAGACACGACAACGGCAATCATTTCACGTTCCAGTTTGCTCAGTCCGCTGTCGCCGAGCATCAGATCGTTGTACATGCCGGTGAAGGCATCAAACTTGGCGATGTCAAACGCATAGGCCTTTAGGACGTTTGGAATGAGCCCGAGTTTTTCCACACAAACGTTAAAATACTTTTGTGTGGCACCCGGCAAGGGGTCCAACATCGGCAGATCAAGCGCAGTGGCCTGCTGGGGATTTGTCGTCACGTAACCGCCTCGGTTCGTTTATTGTTTTTGCCTCATCCGATAGTGGTAGTGGCCCAATACCGTCATACCCAATTTGCTGTATAGCGCATTTGCAGCAGCATTTGCATCTGTTACCAGCACGGAAAAAAGCGTGCTCCCTGATTTTGTGCCCAATGTGCGGCGGCACGCATAATGTTGATGCCTGCGCCGTTGCGCCGCAGCGATTTTGTAACTTCGACGGCGTGAATCATCGCAATATGGTTGTGAATCGCGACGAATGCCGCGCCTGCGGGACTGTCTTTGCAGCGCGCAAGGACCGCAGTTTTGGCGCCAGTCGCCCGATTCATCACCGTCATTCGACCCGGCCCAATGCCACCCTCTGCCCAAAGTTCGCGCATGATTTCCAGGGGCGGCCAGATGGTGAATGCGGACATTTTCTGCGGTGGTGATTTGGTCAGGATGTGGATCGGGCAGGCATAGAGATTTACCGGATCCACGATGACATGATCACGCGCCGCCAATATCCGATCGAGCTTTTCGTCTGGTTCGCGGATCATGAACAGCACACGCTGGTTCAGGGCGATCATCGCAGTTTCCGCCAGCTCGATATCGCCCTCAGAGACGCGCGCATCGGCGGTCGCCGCGGATACCCGTTTGCCACCGCCGCCGCCATCGCGGATGGTCCAGGGGCCAACGGTTTGCTGCGCAAGCGGTGGCCAGGTGTGCTCGCTCGCGGCATACAGGTCTTGGGCAGTCGGCAGCGTCACGAGCGATGGCTTGGGAAAAGTTTGGCCAGCCGGGTCATGGCGGCGTCAATCAAAGTGCGATCGCGGCCGCGGATCACGATATTGGTGCCAAACGAACCTTTGTGCCGGAAAGGATATGAACCGATGGCCAGGTCGGGGTAATCGGCAGCCATATCGGCAAGCGGAGTCGCGACTTCGCTTTCGACGCGGTTGATCCGCAGGGTCTGACTTAGCAGCGGCGTACCGCTAACGAGTGTCGGTATGACAGACGCCACCATCGCCTGAAAGATTGACGGCACGCCGGCCATCACATGGACATTTTCGATGCTGAATCCGGGCGCGCCTGACACCGGGTTTTCGATCAGCGTTGCGGTATCGGGTATTCGCGCCATGCGCAGTTGCGCGGCGTTGATTTCGGTCCCGATCGCGCGGTAACGCGCTGTCAATATCGCCTTTGCGTCATCGCGCACGTCGATGCTGACGCCAAAGGCACGGGCGATGCTGTCGGCTGTGATGTCGTCGTGGGTGGGGCCAATACCGCCGGACGTAAAGACCTGCCCGAACGCCCGGCGCAATGAATTTACCGCGGCAATGATCGCCTCGGAATCGTCTGCTACGACGCGCACCTCTTTCAGGTCGATCCCCACGCGGGTCAATGCCTGGGCCAGGAAATGCGTGTTGGTGTCACGGGTCCGGCCCGACAGAATCTCGTCACCGATCACCAGAATTGCGGCAGTGGGGTTTGGCATGAGGCGGGTTCCTTGCAGGGCCATCATTGTCGGTATAGGTCGCAGCTCATGCGCTTTCAAACCCCTCTTGTGCCGGGCCGCCTGATCCGCCGTTACAAACGGTTTCTGGCGGATGTGATCTTGGAAGACGGGCGCGAAGTAACTGCCCACTGTGCCAATCCTGGCGCGATGACCGGGCTGAACACGCCGGGGATGCGGGTCTGGCTTGAGCCGAATGATGATCCGGGTCAGAAGTTGCGGTTTGGCTGGCGGTTGCTGGAGCTTGCGGGTGGCCATTGGGCCGGGATCGACACGATGGTGCCCAACCGGGTTGTGCGCGAGGCGCTGGCGGCAGGGCAGATTGCCGAGCTTGCCGGCTATAAAGGCATTCGAGCCGAGGTGCCTTATGGACAATCATCGCGCGTCGATTTTCTGCTGAGTGAGGCGGGCCTGCCGGATGCTTATGTCGAGGTCAAGAACGTGCATCTGAGTCGGGCAGATGGCTGGGCGGAATTTCCAGACAGTCCGACGGTGCGGGGCGCAAAGCATCTGGCTGAGCTGGCGGATATGGCTAGGCAGGGGCACCGCGCGGTGATGTTCTATCTGGTGCAGCGAACCGATTGTGCCCGGTTCCGGCTGGCGGGCGACGTAGACCCGAAATATGCGCAAGCGTTTGCCGCGGCAGAGCAGGCCGGGGTCGGGGTATTGTGTTACGATACAGTGATCAGCACCGAGGGCGTGGCACTTGGGCGGCGTTTGAGGGTTGCGGCATAGGCAGCCTCTGGTCCTTGAGCGCGACGTTGCTTATGTAATGCCAAGACGTGTTGATGTGGAGACTGAAGTGAAAGACCGTAACCGTGGTCGGCTGACCAAAGACGGCATTCGGATCTATGAGGTCTCGGATTTTGCCGGTATGCACGTGGCAGGTCGTCTGGCGGCGGAAATTCTGGATGAGATCGCGGCGTTCGTGATGCCGAGCGAGACGACCGGGCGGCTTGACGAGATCATCACCAACAAGATTGCAACCGCTGGCGCCAAGTCGGCGACCATCGGCTACAAGGGCTATCAGCACGCCAGCTGCATAAGCGTGAATTACGTGGTCTGTCATGGCATTCCGGGGGCGAAGGTACTTAAGGACGGTGACATTCTGAATATCGATGTCACGGTCATCGTCGATGGCTGGTATGGCGATAGCAGCCGGATGTATGTGGCGGGCGGGCTTTCACGCAAGTCAGAACGGTTGCTTCAGGTGACCCACGACGCGCTGATGCGCGGGATCGAGGCGGTGAAGCCGGGCAATACCTTTGGCGATATTGGCGCGGCGATCCAGGCGTATGTGGAAGCTCACCGGATGTCGGTGGTGCGTGATTTCTGCGGGCACGGGCTGGGCCGGGTGTTTCATGCGCCGCCGAATGTGCTGCACTACGGGCGCGCCGGAACTGGGGCCACGCTGGAAGAAGGCATGTTCTTTACCATCGAACCGATGGTCAATCTGGGCCGTTCGGAAACCAAGGTTCTGGCCGATGACTGGACCGCGGTCACGCGCGACAAATCGCTGTCGGCGCAGTTTGAGCATTCGGTCGGAGTTACGGCCGATGGGGTTGAAATATTCACGCTGTCACCGGCGGGGGCGTTTCACCCGACTTTCCAAGAATTGACAGGCTGAGTTGCGTTTGAGGTCCCAGACCAAGTCCGGGACTGCGGATCGGTGGATCAGGCGGCGAATTGGGGCGGTTCAGTATTCACCCTCCAGTTCGAAAATTGTGACATGGGTGTCGCCGTAGCGGCGCTGGTCGAGCTGATTGAAGGCTGGCGGCAGGAGCCCGGCACGACGTTCTTCCAATACAACCAACGCATCGTCAGCCAGCCAGCCACCGGCCAGCGCAGAGGTCAGCGCCCCAATACCCAGACCCTTACCATATGGCGGATCAACGAAGATCAGATCGAACGGCGCGCCCTGCCGGTCACCAAGGCGCGTGGCATTGCGGCGCAGGATTTGGGTGTCGTCTTGCGCGCGGCAGAGATTAATGTTCTTGCGGGTCAGCGCCAGCGCCCTGGCACCATCATCGACAAAGGTTACATGCGCGGCCCCGCGCGACAACGCTTCCAGCCCAAGCGCGCCGGTGCCTGCGAACAGATCGAGCACCCGGGCGTGCGCGATTGGGTCGCCGTATACTCCACCCATCAGCAGGTTGAAGATGCTTTCGCGCACCCGGTCGCTCGTGGGGCGTAGGTGCGCAGCCGCGTCACCCTTGCCGACCGGTGCCAGTTTTAGACCCCGCAGTCTGCCCGCGATGATGCGCATCAGGGTTTCAGCAGAATTTTCAGGTCGGTTGCAGGATCGCCAATCGCTTCGGGCGTCGGAGACTTGCCCATTTCGATCAGCCGTTTACCGACCATATAGGCGCGTGGATCGTTGATGGCATCGACGGCCAGCAGGGTTGCGCCCTGATAGTACCAGAACGATGCCGTGTCCTGAGTGCTTCCCGGGCGTGTCACGACACGGTCGTAGCCGGTGTTCAGCCCGGCAATCTGAAGTTTGAGGCTGTATTGATCCGACCAGAACCACGGCTTGGCCGCATAAGTTTGCCCGGCGCCGAGCATGTTGGCCGCCACCGCTTCTGCCTGATCGATGGCGTTGCCAACGCTTTCCAGGCGCACGCGTGTGTCCCGGTAGGGAAAAGACGTGCAGTCACCCGCGGCCCAGATCGACGGATCAGCGGTCCGGCCCAGCTCATCGGTGCGGATGCCATTTTCAATGCTCAGACCGGCGGCTTCTGCCAGCTTGGTGTCGGGTTCAATGCCGACACCCACGATCACAAAATCCAGTGCCAGAGCAGTTCCATCACCCAGGACCGCCCCATCCACCTGCCCTTTGCCAGTCAGCTGATCCAGCCCGACGCCTTCGCGGACGATCACGTCGTGTGAATCATGCGCGGCGCGGATGACGTCTGCAGTTTGAGGTGCTGCCACGCGTTTCAGGATGCGGTCGGCCACCTCGACAATGGTGACCTGCAGCCCCTTGAGCGCGGCCACCGCGGCAGCCTCCAGCCCGATGTAGCCGCCGCCGACGATCAGGACCCGGCGGCCCGGTTGAAACTCGACCGCCATGGCATCGACATCGGCAAGGGTTCGCACGGTGTAGACGCCGGTTAGATCGCCACCGATTGCCGCCGACAGGCGGCGCGGCAGCGCTCCGGTGGTCAGCGCCAGCTGGTCGTAGCTGATTTCGTCATCGCCAATGCGCAAGGATTTGGCGGCCCGGTCGATGACCGACACCGGTGTGCCGAGACGCAAATCTATGTCGTGATCGGTGTAGAATATTTCAGGCCGCAGGTAGAGTCGTTCCACCTCCATCTCGCCCAGCAGATACTTTTTTGAAAGCGGTGGGCGCTGATACGGTGGCACCGGCTCTTCGCCGATCAGGGTCACTTGATCGTCAAATCCAAGGACCCGCAGCCTAGTCACTAGCGACTGGCCAGCCTGACCGGCGCCGACAACCACAATATGGCTCATGCAACCCTCCGATTTCCTCTGGTCAGCCTGCCGGCGGACCCTATATCGTCGCGCTATGCGAACGCAATCAAACAGGACCGCATCATGACGTTATCTGTGGGTGACAGATTGCCGGATGCAACGTTGATACGCATGGGCGAAAGCAGGCCGGAGCAGGTTGATCTGGCCGCGCGTCTGCGTGGCCGAAAGGTTGTAATATTTGGATTGCCGGGTGCGTTTACACCGAACTGCAGTTCGGCACATGTGCCGAGCTTCATCCGCACCGCCGACCGGTTTTTCGCTGGTGGTGTTCAGGACATTATCTGCATCGCCGTGAACGACGTCCATGTGATGAAGCTTTGGGGCGAGGAGACCGGCGGAAGTGCTGCAGGAATATCGTTTCTGGCTGATGCAGACAGCGCATTCACAACCGCAATTGGGATGCAGTTTGACGCGCCGATTGTCGGCTTCTTTGCCCGCTCAAAGCGATATTCGATGCTGGTCGAGGACGGCACGGTCAAATTTCTGAATACCGAAGTGTCGCGCGGTGTCTGTGAATTGTCGGCAGGCGAGGTTCTTTTGGCTCAGATGTGATCAGGTGCTGATCAGAGCGTCCATCTTGCGCGCCAGTTTGACATCAAGCGCGGTCAACCCGCCCGCGTCATGGGTGCTTAGCGTTACATCGACGGTTTTGTAGACGTTCGACCATTCCGGATGGTGGTTCAACTTTTCGGCCCAGATCGCGACCCGGGTCATCCATCCGAAGGCTTCAACGAAATTGCGAAAAGCGAATGATTTGGTGATCGCGTCGCGCCCGTCAACGCTGCGCCAGCCGTTGTCAAATAGCGGTGCAAGTTCGGTTCTGCGGGCCTCTGGTGTCAGCGGTTCATTCATCGGTCTTCCTTTCCGGTCTTGCGAAATGGTCCATAACTGGTGAGGATTTCGTTTGCTTCATCAATAGCGGTGCGCTCTGCTTCCAGGAACTGTTTAACGGCACTGCGAAAACCCTCGTCAGCCACCCAATGCAGCGAATGCGTTGTCATCGGCAAATAGCCGCGCGCCAGTTTGTGTTCGCCCTGCGCCCCTGCTTCGACGCGGCCCAGCCGATGATGAATGGCAAAGTCGATGGCGCGGTAATAGCACAGTTCGAAATGCAGGTGACGGTGGTGCTCAAGGCAACCCCAATAGCGGCCATAAAGCGTTTCGCGGCCGATGAAGTTCAGCGCGCCGGCCACGAATTTGCCGTCCCGCTCTGCCAGCAACAGCAACACATCGTTGCGCATGTGTTCGTGAACCGAGTCAAAAAATCTGCGGGTCAGATAGGGGGTGCCCCATTTTCGCGCCCCGGTGTCCTGATAAAACTGCCAGAATGCGTCCCAATGCTGCGGTTCGATCTGATCGCCGGTCAGGCTGAAGATCTGACCACCAAATTCGCGCGCCGTGGCGCGTTCACGGCGGATATTTTTGCGTTTTCTGGACGACAAACTGCGCAGAAAATCGTCAAAGTCCGAGTATCCGGGGTTTTCCCAGTGAAATTGCTGGCTGGTGCGGTGCAGCAGGCCCATTTTTGCACCCGCAACAGCCTCTGCTTGGGTGCAAAACGTGATGTGGAGCGAAGAGAGCCGGTTTTCGACTGCAAGCTGAACTGCGCCTTGAACAAGCGCGGCTTGTCCGGTGGCCTCATACCCGGGTCGAGTGAGCAAACGACGGCCAGTTGCAGGTGTGAACGGAGCGGCAATTTGCAGTTTCGGGTAATACTGTCCGCCAGCGTTTTCATAGGCATGCGCCCAGCTGTGGTCGAAAATATACTCGCCCTGGCTGTGGCCTTTTGCGTAAAGCGGAGCGACGGCGATCACTTGGTCATCAATGGAAGCAGCAATCGGGCGCGGTGACCAGCCAGTGCCGGGGCCGACAGAACCCGATGTTTCCAAAGCTGAAAGAAACCGGTGCGTGGTAAATGGGTCAAACGGGCGTCCGCTATCTGCGGTTTCAGGGCAGGCGCAGGCATCCCATACAGCAGCGCCGACTTCGGCGACGTCGGCCAAAACATCGATCTCGATCTGCGCAATGCTCATCGAATTTCCGGGGTGATCATGTGGTGATATTTGGCATAGCGCAGGTGCAGGTCAAGCGGCAGGCGTGTCAGGGCGATACGCTTCGAAGGTGATGTTGTCCGCAAACTTACGCACTTTCCGCTCGGTGGATTTGCTTTTGACCGTCCAACACAAAACCGTGGCACCTTGCGCCCTAAGCTCTGCCACCCGTGGCCGTTTCAGATCAATGATCTGGTGCGAGATGAAAGAGGCCCCGACTTCAATGTAATCCGGGATGGCGCGCATCCGGTCACGGGTGGCTGCCGGGATAAGTTGCCATTTGCGGGATTTTAAAGCTCCGGTCGTCAGACCACGCGGCAGCAAGGGCGCAAGTTTGGCCATCAAGTCAACCGAGTGTGTGTTGTGCGACATCACCGCGACTGGTCCGGTGTACCCCGCTAACGAATCAGCGACAGCGCGTTCCAGATCGCCGATGTTGGGTCCCATAGCGCCATCCTGATCCTTGATTTCGATCAGCAAGGGGGTTTGACCGGCCACGGCGCTCAGAACTTCGGCAAGGGTCGGTATCGTTTCACGACTGCCACGCAGCGGGATGGCGCCGAGGTTTGCAGACCTGCGTTGGCGAACCGGGCCGCTTTGCGCCGTCAGGCGACCAAGGTCGTAGTCATGTATGACCATCGCGTGCTTGTCTGCAGAAAGCTGAACGTCAAGCTCGATGCCATATCCCAGACCAACTGCAGCACGAAATGCCGTGATTGAATTTTCGGGCCGTCCTTTGGCGACATCGTGAAAGCCACGATGCGCCAGCGGACGTGTGCGAAACTCGTCAGGAAGTGCGATCATCTGATCTGAAAAATGCCTTCAATTTCGACGGCCACACCAAGTGGCAGCGAGACGGCACTGACGGCAGCGCGGGCGTGGCGGCCTGCGTCACCGAGCGCTTCGACCAGAAAGTCAGAGGCGCCGTTGATGACCTTTGGCTGGTCGGTGAAATCGGCAGTGGAGTTGACAAAACCAGTCAGCTTGACGACGCGGACCAGCCGGTCGAGATCGCCATTACAGGCCGCCCTGACCTGGGCAAGCAAACTGATCGCGCAGCTGCGTGCCGCCGTTGCGCCATCTTCCAGCGACATGTCGGCGCCCAGTTTGCCGGTGATCAGGCCGCTGGGACGGCTTGAGATCTGGCCCGACACGTAGACCGTGTCGCCGACCTGAACAAAAGGCACATAGTTTGCCGCCGGGGCCGGTGCGTCGGGCAGGGTCACGCCCAGTTCAGCCAGTCGTGCTTCAATCGTTCCGCTCATTTCCGGTCCTTTGGCTTTATCGTTTGCAAGGACGCTAACGGGGAATTCGGGCAGAGAAAACCGCTAATTCAGCTTTCCCGGAAGGCGCGCGAAAAATACGCGGTCAGCGGCTTGACCAGATAAGCCCAGGCCGACTGCCTGGTGGTCAGGAAATAGGATTCGACCGGCATTCCGGGGATGATGTCGTTGCGCCCGGCAAGATGTTCCAGTGCGTCGTCGGACGGGGTGATCTCAACCCTGTAGTAGGGCGCTTGGGACCGTGCATCGATCAGCGCGTCAGCAGATATTCGCGTGACTTGGCCCGACAGGTCAGGTGCAGCGCCCAGATCAAGCGTTGCGAATTTCAGTCGCACTGCCTGCCCGACATAAAGCTGGTCAACGTGCAGCGGCGAAACTCTGGTGGTAATGACGAACACCCGGTCCTGCGGGATGATTTGCATCAGCGCTTGCGCCGGTTTTATGACGGCACCGGCAGAGGTGACCTGAAGCCCAAGAACCACGCCCGCAGCGGGTGCCCGCAGAACCAGTGCGTCCAGACTTTGTTGCAAGCCCTGGCGGCGTTCTGCCAGTTCATGCTCGCGAAACTCCAGATCGCGAAGCCGCGCGATTGCCTGTTCGCGGCGCGCCGACTGTGTCCGCAATCCTTCAATTTCAACGGCGGTTATCCGTTCCTGCGCCTCTGCGCGATCTGCACTAAGTGCTCCGATCCGGCCCTGAAGGGCGGCGGCGTCACGTTTCAATGACAGCACCGAGGCTGCCTGGGCCAGGCCGCGTTCCAGCAGCACCTGCTGATTTGCTAAATGGTCAGATATCAGTGAAAGCTGGGCATCCAGGGCGTGCAATTGCACGTTCATGCCTGAGATTTGTATTTCGATCTGCCGGGATTTCCGGGCCAGCGCCTGGGCCTGCCGGTCTTGCGACACGTTTCGCGCGGCAAAAAGTTGCCGCTGACCGGCCATGATCTGTTTGGTGTTCGGATCACGTGCACCAAGCGCCGCCAGCGCCGAGTCAAAGCTGATGTGCTCGGATTGGTCACGTTCGGCCTGCAGCCTGCCGCGCCGGGCGATGATTTCAAACAACTGGATCTCGACGATGTTAAGTTCAGTTTGCAGGGCCCGGTCATCGAGCAGAATGAGCGGTGCGTTGGCGGCAACTCTGTCACCTTCGCGCACCAGAACCCGGGCGACCACGCCGCCCTGCGGGTGCTGGATCACCTGCCTTGTCCGCGCCTCTTCAATCCGGCCGACGGTGATGATGGCACCCGATATGTTGGCCAGCGCCGCCCAGCTGCCAAATCCGACGCCAAGCCAGGTCAGCGCCAGCAGGCCGGACAGAACGTATCTGCGGACCGGCCAGCAGGCAGCGCCAGTGGCGGCATTCTTCATGAGCCGCGCGCCTGACCGCCTGCCGCACGCAGCGGTGGCATGGTCTGCACCGCACCGCTTAACACCCGGTCGGCAGGGCCAAAATCCTTTTGCAGCCCGTTTTCCAGAACCAGTGCCAGATCGCAGCCCTGCAACGCCCAGGGCCGCTGGGTGGCGATGATTACGGACTTTCCCGCCATTTTAGCGTCGTGCACAATTTCGTTCAGCGCCACAGCACCTTCGGCATCAAGATTGTTCGTGGGTTCGTCCAGCAGCAGTATATCCGGGTCATGGTATATGGCGCGGGCCAGGGCGATCCGTTGCAACAGACCGGCGGCAAGCGTGTTGGTCCACGGGCCCAAACGGGTGTCATACGCGTGCGGCAGATCAAGGATCATGTCGTGGGCTGCGGCCAATGTCGCTGCGCGGGTGATGCTGCCGCTGCCGCCTGAAGTCTGGAACCGGGCAATATTTTCGCCGATTGTGCCGTCGAAAAAACGCTGATCCTGGGGCAGGTATCCGACGTGTTCAGCCAGGCATTTGGCGTCGAAATGGCCGACCGGTGCGCCGCCCAGACGGATTTGGCCGCCGGCCACCGGCCAAATGCCTGCCACCGCCATGATCAGTGCACTTTTCCCGGCGCCAGAGGGCCCGATGATCCCGACGGCCTGCCCGCGACGAAGCTCAAAGCTGATCAGGCGCAGCGCGGCCTGACGCGCACCAGGGGCAAATGGTCACCTGTTCGACGTGCAGGCCGGGGCCAGGTTTGAGCATCGGCAGGGTTGCTGCCGTAGTCAGCGGCTCAGCCAACAACGCCGAAAGCCGCCGCCAGCCACGCAGCGACGACTGCAGGATCAGCCAATTCTGCCCAATCAGATCAAGCGGTCCAAGCGCGCGTGCCAGAAGCACAGTGGCGGCAAAAATGGCCCCTGCCGTGAGTTCATTCTGCACGACCAGATAGGCGCCAAGTGCAATCATCGCCGATTGCAGGAAAATACGAAATGTCTGCGCGACCGTGGTCAGTGCGGCGCGACGGTCCTGCACCCCCATAGCGTTGCCGCGCGCCACCAGTTGCATCCCAAGCCAGCGATCAAAGACCGGTGCCTGAAGCCCAAAAGCACGCGTCATGTCGGGGTCGGACATAACCAGACCTGCCAGCCGGTTCGCCTGAACGTATTTCGCAGAATCCTGCGTCCGTCCGGTGCCGCGCAACGCGAAATTCATCAGGCCCAGCAGCATGAACACCGTGGCACCAAAGAGCGCGAACCACCCCAGTATCGGGTGAAACAACGCAATGCCGAGCAGAAAAAAGGGCACCCAAGGCAGATCGACGATGCCGGTGAACACCGACGACGCAAATAACTGGTGGACAGCATCCAGATCCCGAAGATAGTTTAGTCTGTCCGTCCTGGCGTCGGATTTTTCAAGTGCCGCATGAAAGACCTTGTGGTCGAGCCGTGATACCATGCGCTCGCCGATCCGAGCGGCGATGCGTTTGCGCATGTGATCCAGAATGCCCATTACGATGAACAAAAACGCCATCAGCAGGGTCAGCGCTACAAGCGTTTCTTCGGACCTGCTGCCAAGAACACGGTCGTAAACCTGCAAGGCAAAGATCGGGCTGGTCAGCATTAACAGATTGACGAAAACCCGAATATCCCGACCGCCCAAAACGGACCATGCTGAGCCAGTAACGCCGCCCGTGGCCCGGACGAGCAATTTATTGTGTCTGTTCCGCTCAAACTCAGATTCTTTCGCTGACGTGGATCTTTGCGGCGCGCGGCCGGTTGCAGCGTGCTGCCCCATTTAGCCACAGTTTTCGCTTCCGCTTGGTTAACTGGTGTGTTTTGCAACGGCACATATTATGTGAGACAGAGATTGCCATTGAATGAAGCGATTGTCGGGTTTGCGATGCCATTTACTGGGATGCTGAAGCGAATAATTATTATTCTGCCGTTACTTACGGGTCTTGCCGCCTGCGCAGGACCAGATGTGGCAGGCGGTATTTATGATCCGTTTGAAGTGCAAAACCGGAAAATCCACGCCGTCAACCGCAAGATCGACCAGGCCGTGTTGCGCCCGGTTTCCGGCGCATACGGTGAAACGCTGCCAGAACCGCTGCGTATCGGTGTCGGTAACTTTGCTTCTAACCTGTCAATCCCCGGGTCGGTGGTTAATGATCTGCTGCAATTCAATCTGGCAGACGCGTTGCACAATACCGTGAGATTTTTGGTGAACACCACATTCGGTCTTGGCGGGATTCTTGACCCGGCCTTGCAAGGCGGTGTCGAGCCGCGCGACAGCGATTTTGGCGAAACCCTGCACGTATGGGGCATCGGCGAGGGTGCTTATGTCGAATTGCCGCTTTTGGGGCCATCGACAGTGCGAGACACGTTTGGCGGCGTGGTTGATCTGTTTCTGGATCCAATCAATACGCTTGTTCCGGCACCAGAGCGCTATCTGGCGCCGGTTATGGCCGTGGTAGCGAGAGTCGGTGATCGGTACCGGTTTAGCAGCACGGTTGACTCCATTCTGTATGAAAGTGCCGACAGTTATGCCCAGTCGCGGCTATTGTATCTTGAAAACCGCCGTTTTCGGTTGGGCGTGGAGGTAGACGATGAAGACCTGTATGAAGGGCTTTACGATGACCTTATCGTCGAATGATATCCACCGCCGCCGGTTTCTGGCGGGCGCGGCTGCCTTCGCAACGACTGCAATGGTCTTTGGGCCTGCGCAGGCGCTTAACACTGATCAGGCGCGGGCGCTGATTGGCCGGATGGTGGATGAGATCAACGGCGTAATCAATTCGGGTAAGCCCGAAACCACGATGTATGTCGAATTTGAGGGTATATTCGCGAAATATGCCTTTGTTCCCGGCATTGCCCGCACGGTTCTTGGCCCGCCTGCCCGATCAGCCAGCAGCGCCGAACTAAGCGCATTCACGCTTGCATTTCGAGGCTATATGGGCCGGAAATACGGCAAACGCTTTCGCGAGTTCATTGGCGGCGGGATTGTCGTCGATGGTGCGAAAAAGCTGAAATCCTTTTATCAGGTCAACACGTCTGCGACTTTGGCCGGTGTGGCGCCGTTTGAAGTGACGTTCATGGTGTCGGATGTCAGCGGCAAGGATTTGTTCTTTGATATGTTGATCGAGGGGATCAGTCTGCTGAAGGTCGAGAAAACCGAAATCAGCGCAATGCTGGACCGGCGCCGCGGCAATCTGGGCAAGATGATCGAAGATTTGAAGAAGGCGGGCTGAGACGCGCTGTGTAATTTATGTGTTGCCTTGTTAGTTTCGCCTGCCGAAGATAGCCCCAAGAACCTCTAAAATGATTTGCTCGGCCACATTGGGGTTCTGTCCGTTCCGCCGCGGCCTGGCCCGATCGTTAAGCCCGGTCAGGTCTATTGCCACCGGGGGTTCGGACGGCCGAAGCATTGGCAATGGTCTTGCAGGCAGGCCTTCATGCACGCGAACCATAGTTTCGCGCCAAATCTCGGCGGGCAGGCCGCCACCGGTCACGCCGGTCAGTGGCGTGTTGTCATCATAGCCCATCCAGACTCCGGCCACGTAATCCGCGGTAAAGCCCAGAAACCACGCGTCGCGTGCCGCCTGGGTTGTGCCGGTCTTGGCGGCGGCCTCGCGGTCTGGCAGGCGTGCGCGCGACCCGGTTCCGCCGTTCATCACCTGGTTCATCATATAGATCAGTTGCTCAGCTGCGCTCTGGGTGATGACGCGCTCGCCAATACCGCCGTCCTGACCCATCAGGGGCGATTTGTCGCCTTGCAGTCGCAACTCGATCAGCCCGTACGGTGTCACGCTGGATCCGCCGTTCAGAATGCCCGCATAGGCCCCGGTCATTTCCAGTAAAGTGGATTCCGACGCCCCAAGTGCCAGAGCCGGGCCAAGCGCAAGATCGCTTTGGATGCCAAAGCCTTGCGCAACGGTGCGCACATTGTCGCGTCCAACGTCCTCTGACACCCGCACTGCCGGGATGTTCAGCGAGTATTTGAAAGCATCGGTCAGGGTGACAGGGCCCAGAAATTCGTTGCGGTAATTGCGCGGCGTCCAGGGGCCGGAACCGGGGATGTCGATGGTAATTGGTTCATCCAAAACGGTGTCGGCATAGGTGTAACCAAGATCCAGCGCGGTCGCGTAGACGAAGGGTTTAAAAGATGATCCGGTTTGCCGCTTGGCCTGAATGGCCCGGTTGAACTGACCGGAAATGCCGCGGAACTTGCGCCCGCCAACCATCGCCCGCACCGCGCCGTCGGCTGACATGACAACGATTGCAACCTGCGCTTCAGAGCCTTCGCGAACCAAATTGTCGAACACAAGTTGCAGCGCTTCTTCGGCTGCGTTCTGGATGCGCTGATCAAAGGTGGTGCGGATCACCACATCTTCGGTCGTTTCACGGGTTAGAAACAACGGTCCGCTGTCCATCACCCAATCAGCGAAATAGCCACCGGCACGCGCCTCTGCCGCTTGCGATAGTTCTGCCGGGTTCAGATGCGCGTCGAGGGCCTGCGCTTTGGTCAGATAACCCTGGTCGCGCATCAGATTGACAATCACCGCAGCGCGATCCTGCGAGCGTTGCAGATTGGCCGTCGGTGCAAATCGCGATGGTGCCGTCAACAACCCTGCCAGCATCGCAGATTCCGCCGGGCCGACCTGGGCCGCGGAAATTCCGAAATAGCGCTGGCTGGCGGCTTCAAAGCCGCGCGATCCGGCGCCCAGATAGGCGCGGTTAAGATATATTGTCAGGATATCATCCTTGGAATAGCGCACTTCCAGCGCCATCGCGTAAACAGCTTCCTTGACCTTGCGCCAGATTGAGCCTTCACGGCAGTCGGCCTCGTAATCCGCCTCGCTTACGCCAGTTGTGGGATCAAATGGCACGCCAAGACACAGAAGCTTGGCCGATTGCTGGGTGATCGTTGATCCGCCGTTGCCGGACAATGGTCCGCGCCCTTCGCGCAGATTGATGCGCACCGCAGATGCAATGCCACGCGGACTAAGGCCGAGGTGGCGGTAGAACCGTTTGTCCTCGGTCGCGATTACAGCGTTTTTCAGATACAAAGACACGGTGTCGGCGGCGATCTGGCCGCCGAACTGTTCACCGCGCCAAGCATAGACCGCGCCGTCGCGATCCAGCAAGGTGACAGACCCTTTGGCGCGGGCATCGAGCAAATCCGCGACCGGTGGCAGCGTGGCCGCAAAATACAGAACCGCAACCGCCAAAATGATCGCCAAAATTGCCGCACTACGCCAGGCAAGGCGCCAGGTCAGACGGAACACCCAGCTGATCACGCTGGCGGACATTCTTAGCCAGCGGTTGCCCTTTTTGGGCGTTTGTCGCTCGGCCGTGGTCTTTGGCGCGGGTTTTTTCGCCGTCGGCTTGCGAGCTGCCGTTGTTTTGGAAGGATAACGCTTGTCCGCAACAAGAGGCGGGCGCTTTTTGCCATTTCCACTCATCGACTTGTCTAGAATCCGCTCGGTTTTGTTAGAATAGTTGCCTGAGCCCGAAATGTCAGGTTGGCGCCATAACGTCCACAGCATTATTTTGGTGCCTAGATTTTGTGCAATGCACGCAGTTTGTGCGAAAATTATCCAATTTGCGCCGATTTCGTCACCTTTGAAGCGCCGGATTCCTTGACCTTCGCCGCATCGCAGCAATTCTTCCTTGTCAAGATTTTGCAGGGTTCCGGATCATCAAAAGGGGAATGACGTGAATCTAATCATAGCAGCCATCAAACCGTTCAAGCTCGATGAGGTGCGCGAGGCGCTCACCGCAATCGGTGTGCGCGGCATGATGGTGACCGAGATCAAAGGCTTCGGATTGCAGTCCGGCCACACCGAAATTTACCGTGGTGCTGAATACGCCGTGAATTTTGTGCCCAAGGTCAAGCTGGAACTGGTTGTGGCAGCATCGATGGTTGACCAAGTGGTCGAGACGATCACCGCCACTGCCAAGACCGAAAAGATCGGCGACGGGAAGATATTTGTACTGGATGTTGAAAGTGCTGTGCGCGTTCGCACCGGTGAAACCAATGAGGACGCGCTCTAGGCGCGCCAGACCAACCAACAAGAGAGATCAAAATGTATAAAATTTCGAAAATCACGGGTTTGGCAGGCGCTGCGTCAGTTGCAGGTTTGCCGGCGTTCGCGCAGGAAGCCACGATGGATAAGGGCGATGTTGCCTGGATGATGGTGTCAACCATTCTGGTGCTGTTCATGATCCTGCCGGGACTGTCTTTGTTCTACGGCGGCCTGGTTCGCACCAAAAACATGCTGTCGGTGCTGATGCAGAGCACGCTGATCACCGCCGTGGTCATTGTGATCTGGGTTTTCTACGGTTATTCGTTGGCGTTTGGCGGCGGCACCAACCCATTCTGGGGCGGCTTTGGCAAGTTGTTCCTGGCAGGCGTCACGATGGATTCGATGGCCGCGACGTTTACCGACGGCGTTGTGATCCCGGAATTCGTGTTCATCGCATTTCAGATGACCTTTGCCGCGATCACCCCGGTGCTGATCATTGGCGCATTCGCAGAACGTATCAAGTTTTCTGCGGTCCTGCTGTTTGTGGCCCTGTGGGTCACATTCGTTTACTTCCCGATCGCGCACATGGTTTGGGACGGCGCCGGCTATATCTTCAATCTCGGCGCGCTCGACTTTGCCGGTGGCACGGTGGTCCACATCAACGCAGGTATCGCGGCCCTGGTTGGTTGCCTGCTGGTCGGCAAACGCCGCGGCTTTGGGCGCGACAACATGGCGCCGCACTCGATGACACTGACAATGGTCGGTGCTTCGATGCTGTGGGTCGGCTGGTTCGGCTTTAACGCCGGGTCCAACTTGGAGGCAAATGGCGGCGCTGCGCTGGCGTTGCTCAATACCTTTACTGCCACCGCTGGCGCGATCCTTGCCTGGACCGCGATCGAGGCCATGACGCGGGGCAAAGCCTCGATGCTGGGTGCGGCTTCGGGCATGATCACGGGTCTGGTTGCGATCACCCCTGCGGCCGGTTCTGTGGGTCCGATTGGGGCAATCACGCTTGGTGCGATTGCTTCGGCGGGGTGCTATTATTTTGTGACAGCGATCAAAAACAGGTTTGGTTATGACGACAGCCTGGATGTCTTCGGCATCCACGGCATTGGCGGTATCATCGGTTCAGTCGGCACGGGCATATTCACGGCACCCGGCCTTGGCGGAACCGGCGGCGACGACTATTCGCTGGTTGGTCAGACGATTATTCAATTCCAGGCCGTCGGTATAACAATCGTCTGGTGCGGCGTCATTTCCTTCGTGCTTTACAAGATCGTCGATATGACCATTGGTTTGCGGGTGGACGCAGAGGCGGAATCCCAGGGGCTGGATCTGAGCGTGCATGGCGAGGCGGCTTATCACAGCTAACTGTGATCAGGGCGCGGATTCTGCGTGCAGAAAATTCGCGCCCGCAGGCAGCAATGTCCTGGCAATAGGTATGAGCGGTCAGACCCCTGTCGCGACGATTGCTTCGGCCAGGATTGGGACGGTCTGCGCATTCAGCCCGGCAATATTCAACCGGCTGTCGCCAATCATATAGATGCCGTTTTTTGTTCGCATGGCTGCCACTTGCTCCGGCGTCGCGCCGATCCGTGAAAACATGCCCCGATGCCGGGCGATAAAATCAAACCGGTCGGAATTGGTGCGCTGACGCAGTTCGGACGCCAGGTGTTCGCGCAGTCCAAGCATGGCCATGCGGGTTTCTTCAAGTTCGCTTTTCCAGTCGGCGCGCAACGCGTCGTCGTTCAGGATCATCGTGACCAGGCGCGCGCCATGATCCGGCGGGAAAGAATAGTTCTGCCGGTTCAAGAAATTGAGCGTGCCTTGCGTGACCGGTTGCGTTGCCGAATTTTCAGAAATCGCCATCAACAAACCGGCCCGTTCGCGGTAAATGCCGAAATTCTTTGAGCAGCTTGCGGCGATCAGAACCTCTGGCAAGCTTACGGCCACCAATCGGGTCGCTTCGGCGTCTGCGTCCAGACCGTCGCCAAAGCCCTGATAAGCGATGTCGATCAACGGAATTGCGCCGGTTTTTTGCAGATGCGCGACGACCTGCCGCCATTGCGCACCTGTCAGGTTGGCGCCTGTCGGGTTGTGGCAACAACCGTGCAGCAAGACCACATCGCCAGATTTCACGCCCTTCAGATCATCCATCATCGCGGCGAAATCGACGTCGCGCGTGGCGTCGTCGAAATAGCGGTATTCGGCCATGTTCATGCCGAGGTATCTGATGATCGACGGATGGTTCGGCCAGGTCGGCACAGATATCCAGACTGTTGCGTCTGAGGCGGCCAGCCTGATAAGTTCAAGCGCCTGCCGAATTGCGCAGGTACCGCCGGGTGTTGCCACGGCGGCAACACGAGCCTTGTCTACGCTGTCGCCAAGAATTAGCTCACCAAATGCGGCAGCATAGACCGGATCACCGGCAAGCGCGGTGTAGGCCTTGGTGGTTTGGGTCTGCCAAAGCTGATGTTCGGCCGCCTTGATCGCACGCATGACCGGCGTCACGCCTTCGGCGTTCTTGTAGACCCCGACGCCCAGATCGATCTTGTCGGTCCGCGGGTCATCGCGATACATCTGCACCAGCGCCAGAATTTTGTCGGCGGGTTGTGGTTTCAGATTTGTCAGCATCTGATCACGCTCCGGTTGCGATTTTCAGGTCGTTGTACATGCCCCATTCGGCCCATGAACCATCGTAGAGCGCATGATTGCGATGGCCGATTCGTTCCAGCGCAACGCTCAGCACCGCCGCCGTTATCCCCGAACCACACGAGGTGATCGCAGGTTTGCTCAGATCGACACCAGCGTCTTCGAACACCAGTCTAATGTCGCCCGGCGATTTCATGGTTCCGTCGCCGTTCAGCACATCTCGAAAGAACACGTTGCGCGAATTTGGAATATGGCCGGCCCGCAGCCCCGGGCGCGGTTCCGGATCTTCGCCGCGAAACCTGGACGGCATGCGCGCATCGATGATCTCGTGGTCGCCTAGTTTGGACGCCGCGGCGACCTGAGTGACATTTTTCACCATATGGGCCTGGCGCTGTACGGTAACGTGACGATCGCGAACCAGCGGTGGCAAGTCTTCAACCGGGTGCCCCTCGGATTGCCATTTGGCAAAGCCGCCATTCAGTACTGCGACGTCAGTTTTGCCCATCAGGCGAAACAGCCACCAGACACGGGCGGCCGAAAACAGGCCAGCGCCGTCATAGACAACCACCTGATGGCCGTCGCCAACGCCCAGGGCGCGGGTCCGGCTGATGAATTTTTCGGGCGGCGGCGCCATGTGCGGAATGTCCGAGCGGTGATCCGATATTTCGTCGATATCAAATAATCTGGCGCCCGGGATATGACCTGCGTCATATTCTGCGCGGGCGTCACGATTCATCGCGGGCAGATACCAGGAGGCGTCCAATATCCGCAAATCGGGGTTTTTCAGATGCCCGGCCAACCAGTTGGTGGATATCAGCGTTTTTGGATCACTATGTGGCATCGGAATCCCCGAAAATGTTTGCGCTGTTTGCCTAACGAGCGGGGACGGCGCTGGCAAGGTCGGGGCACCCAAATTGGGCGCCCCGAATATTCCTATTTGGCCATCATATTCTTTATGACACCGGCAATTGCCATGACCAGGACGCCACCAATAACACCAGCGATGATCAGGCCGACATTTCCGCCGCCAAATGTGCCACCCAGCAGTTGCCCGCCAATAACGCCGCCCACAACGCCGGCGACCGTGTTGCCAGTTGTGCCCATGCTGTATTTTTTCAGGGTCATACCGCCAATAAAGCCACCGACAGCACCTGCCAATAGCTGAATAATCCATTCCATGCTCAGTCCTTCCTGTAGGGTCAAAATCTTGTTTCGCCCAAAGCGCGACCCAGCCGCCTCAGTTAGGGCGATTCTAACAAATTATGCCAAATCGGCAACAATCGTGGAAATTTTGTCCACATTATCCGTTTTGGCGCAACAGTCGTGCTTTCTGCCGCTGCCAGTCGCGTTTCTTTTCGACGTCGCGTTTGTCCCGGGTTTTCTTACCCTTGGCCACGCCGATCTTGAGCTTCACAATGCTCTTGTGGTTGAAATACAGCACCAGCGGCACCAGCGTCATCCCGGCCCGCGCCGCCGCTTGCCAGAGCTTGGACAGCTCTTTTTTTGACACCAGAAGCTTGCGCTTGCGTCGTTCCTCGTGGCCCCAGGTTCTGGCCGGATCATAGGTCGCGATATAGCTGTTGATCAGCCACAATTCACCGCCGTCCACACTGGCATAGCTTTCGGCGATATTGGCCTGACCGACGCGCAACGACTTGACCTCGGAGCCCAGCAACTGAATGCCGCATTCGATGTCGCTCTCGATCGCATAATCGTAGCGCGCGCGGCGGTTTTCGGCGATGACTTTGTAGTTAGGGTCGGATTTTCTGGCCATTGTCAGGCTCAGTTCAGCAAACCGGAATGGATCATTGCCGCGCGGATGGCATCTTGGGTCGGGTCGGTCAGCGCCACGAGTGGCAGGCGCACCTCGTCGCGGCACTTGCCCAGCAAAGACAGCCCGTATTTTGCTCCAGCCAGTCCGGGTTCGAGGAAGATCGCACAGTGCAAGGGCATCAGCCGGTCTTGTAAGGCGAGCGCTGTCGCATAGTCACCTTCCAGCGTGGCAGTCTGGAAGTCAGCACAAAGCCGCGGTGCGACATTCGCGGTGACCGAAATGCAACCCACCCCGCCCTGAGCATTAAACCCAAGCGCAGATGCGTCTTCGCCCGACAGTTGCACAAAGTCGGCCCCGCATGCCGCGCGTTGATGTGACACGCGGGTGACATCGCCGGTGGCATCCTTCACCCCGATTATGCGTGGTAATTTTGCCAGTTCGCCCATAGTTGCAGGGCTCATGTCCACAACCGAACGTCCGGGGATGTTGTAAATAATGATCGGCAGATCGGCCGCGTCATGCATGGCTGTGTAATGCGCGATCAAGCCAGCTTGGGTAGGTTTGTTGTAATAAGGCGTGACAACCAGCGCCGCATCGGCGCCGATGCGCGCTGCGTGCCGGATCAGGCCGATCCCTTCGGCGGTGTTGTTTGATCCCGCTCCAGCAACCACCGGTATGCGCCCGGCGACAGCCGTGACCACCGCCTCGACCACCGCTTCATGTTCGGCATGGCTGAGGGTCGGGCTTTCGCCGGTCGTGCCAACAGGCACCAAGCCATGACTACCCTGTTCGATATGCCATTCAACAAGCCCATTGAGCGCGTCAAAATCCACGGCACCGTCCTTGAACGGTGTCACCAGGGCTGGAAGCGAGCCTTTGATCATGACGTGCACTCCTGTCTCTGGCGGGCAACGAGTCACCCTGTGCCAACGCGGCGGAAACTAGCCGCCATTGTCAGAATTGCCAAGATTGTGTGTTGCGAGACAGGATTTCTGCGGTAGATTGCGTATTTGTGGGGGCCACGCCGACGGAAAGCTTTAATGAAACACCTCCTGGCTGGCCTGATTTTTCTTATTATGAGCACTGCGGTTGCCATCGCGCAGGATGATCGCGCAGTGACCGCTGTTGCTGCCGCAATGGAAACCGTGCAGAAAGGCCAGTGGAGCAAAGCCGCAACTGCCGTTGACGCTGCTGGTCAGGTGGGCCAGGACATTGTGCAGTGGCACCGGCTGCGCGCCTCTGTCGGCCTATTTCCGGAGTATATTGAATTCCTTGACCGCCGCGCAGACTGGCCCGGCCTGCCATTGATGCGCCAGCAAGGCGAATCCAGAATACCCGAAAACGCCAATCCGAATCAGGTAATTGCCTTTTTCGCTGATCAGCCGCCGCGCACCGGCACCGGCGCGCTGCGCCTTGCTGCTGCGTGGGCCAGGAAAGGCGAAGATAACAAGGCAGATGCAGAGATTGTGCGCGCCTGGCGCACTCTGTCAATTGCCAAAGGCACCGAGGCCAAGCTGCTTGCGGCTTACAGCGCAGTGCTGGCCGGTCACCACGAGGCACGCCAGGACATGCTGTTATGGCGCGGTCTGACCAAAGAGGCCGAGCGTCTGAACAAGCTTGTCGATGCGGACCACGTGAAACTGGCCAAAGCGCGCATTGGGCTTATCAAGTTGTCCGGAGGCGTCAGCAGGCTGATAAAGGCGGTTCCGGATGGTTTGGCTGACGATCCCGGCCTTGCCTATGCGCGGTTTGAATGGCGGGTGGCCAAAAAGTCTGCCGATGATGCCATTGCACTGATGCTTGAGCGTTCGACTTCGGCCGAAGCACTGGGCATGCCTGAGGCCTGGGCCGATCGGCGTCGCTTTTACGCGCGATTGATGATGCAGGATGGAAAGCCAGAATTAGCTTACCAGTTGGCAAGCCAACATTTCTTGAGCGAAGGCGACGAATACGCCGATCTGGAATGGTTGTCGGGGTTTATTGCACTTTCGGACCTGGATGATCCGAAACGGGCGCTGGCGCATTTTCTGGCCTTTCGTGCGGCTGTTGTTACGCCGATCAGTCTGGGCCGCGCGGGATATTGGGAGGGGCGTGCGCATGAGGCGCTTGGCCAATCCGAAGCGGCTCGGCTTGCCTATGCTTTTGGCGGTGAATACCAGTCCAGCTTTTACGGTCAGCTGGCCGCCGAAAAGGCCGGACTGCCAATGGATCCGGCGCTTACGGGACTTGAAATCTATCCCGATTTTCGCGGAACCCAATATGGTCATGGCTCGGTCTTGCAGGCTGCGCTGTTGTTCCAAAAGGCTGGTCACCCGCTGCTTTTCACACGCTTTACGCGGCATCTGGCCGAGATTCTGACACCGCAGGAACGCGGTGCGCTGGCGCAGTTGGCACTGGACCTGGATGAACCATTCGCGGCGCTTTACATGGCCAAATACGCCGCCGACAACGGCGAAGTGCTGATGCGGCCTTACTATCCTGTCACAGAAATTGCGAATGGCGATTTGCCGGTGTCTGCCGAACTTACACTTTCAGTGATGCGGCGTGAAAGCGAGTTCTATGCGTTCTCGACCAGCCCCGCCGGAGCACGTGGATTGATGCAACTGATTCCAAGGACCGGTAGAGCCATGGCGAAAAAGCTGAAGGTTAAATATGAAACCGACCGGCTGCTGAATGATCCGGCTTACAATGCTAGGCTTGGCAGTGCCTATCTGGCTGATCTGGTGGAAGAATTTGATGCCTATTATCCTTTTGTCGCGGTCGGGTACAATGCCGGTCCAAGCCGGGCAAGAAAATGGGTGCGGCTGTTTGGCGATCCGCAACGATCCACCGAAGACGCGGTGGACTGGATCGAGCAGATCCCGTTTCGCGAGACCCGGAATTACGTGATGCGGGTGATGGAATCGCTCGCCGTGTATCGCGCCCGCCTGTCCGGCGAGATATCGCCGCTGCGCCTGTCACAAGAGCTTGTTGGCCGATAGCAAGACCGTGTGTCAACCGGTGTCCAGGCCTTGCTTTTGCCGTGCCCGCCAAAGCGAAAACAGTCCGGCGGCCACCACCAAAAATGCGCCAAAAGCCACGTTTGCGTGGACCGTTTCGCCAAACACGCTGATGCCAAGAGCCGACACAAACACCAGTTGCAAATAGGCAAACGGCTGCACCGCGCTGGCCTCGGCCACCTCATAACAGCGGATAAGCAGCCAGTGCCCCAAAACGCCCGAGATGCTGAGAATTCCCATCCACACCCAGTCTGGTGCTGTCATCGGCTCCCAGTTCCAGATGCCGACCGCTGTCATGATCACGACGCCAACGACGCCGGTCCAGAAAAAGCTGGTGGCAGTGCTGTACTTGCGCGCCGCGTAGCGGGTCAGCAGACCGTAGAAAGCGAACATGAAGGCACCAAGTAAAGGCACCAAAGCAACGGCGGAAAACACCCCGCGACCGGGCTGCAGTATGATCAGCACGCCGACAAAGCCAATGCCAATGGCCATCCAGCGCCGCCAGCCTACAAATTCGCCCAGAACCGGCCCGGACAGCGCGGCAACCAGCAACGGGTAGCAGATGAATACCGCGTGGGTTTCAACCAGCCCGAGCAGCACAAAGGCCAGCACCGTGACGCATATTTCCCCAGCCAGCAGGGCGCCGCGGATGATTTGCAGCAGCGGCTGCGTGGTGGCGGCGGTTCGGCGCACGCCGCCGGACTGACGCCGCGCGATCGAAATGACAAAGGCCGCAAAGAACCAGTAGCGGATCATCACCACCATCAGCACGTTGTAATTGCCGGCAAGGTGGCGCGATATGCCGTCCTGCATTGCAAACACGAGCGTCGCTGAGATCATCAGCACGATCCCGAGCCGGGTGTTGCTTTCGTTCATTCGCCCGCGTCCATGCGGCCGCAGGTCATGTGCCTTTTGCGCCCATAACCGGTTACGCGGCTGACTGAAAACCCGGCTTGTTGCAGCCCCCGTCGGACGTGGCCTGCGGCGGTGTATGTGGCGAATGTGCCGCCAGGCGCAGTGTGTTTGCCAACCTCCGACAATAATTCCGGCGCCCATAGTTCGAGGTTTTTGGCCGGTGAGAACCCGTCAAGAAACCAGGCGTCGGCGGCGCCGGGCCAATTGAAAAGCGTGTCGCGGGCGTCACCGATGATGATTTCCGCTCTTAGGTGCGGCAGCTCAAATTTGTGCTCACCCTTGCCACAAACTAACAAGAATTGATGCGCTATATTTTCCAGCTCGGGAAACGCAGCCAGCGCGTATTCCATATCATCGGCTGTCATCGGAAGAGCTTCAAAGCTGGTGAAGTGCAAAGGGCCACTTATTTCCGCATCCAGCCAGGCCGTCCACGCGGCCAACATGTTCAGCCCGGTTCCGAACCCCAGCTCGGCGATATGAAAGCCGGGGGTAAAACGAGCAGGCAGTCCATTGCCGGCCAGAAACACATGCCGGGACTCTGCCAGTCCATCGGCAAGGGAATAATACGGATCGTAAAAGTGCTGCGACACCGGCGTTCGTGCGCCGCGCCACGCAATCTTGGCCGTCTGGTTTGTTATCGGCACTTGCCCTAAACCCTGCGTCAATCGCGGGCGACAATGGGCAAGGGGCACTGGATTGGCAACGGTCGATGTCACGGTAATGGGTGCGGGCATATTTGGCCTGTCGATTGCTTATGTCTGCACACGCCGTGGCGCACGGGTTCTGGTCATCGACCCCAATGGACCGGGCAGCGGCGCAAGCGGCGGCGTTGTCGGCGCGCTGGCGCCGCACACGCCGGAACGCTGGGACCAGAAAAAGGCCTTTCAGTTTGAAAGCCTGATCATGGCTGAAGCGTTTTGGGCCGAGGTTGATGCGCTTTCTGGGCTGAGTTCGGGCTATGGGCGCACGGGGCGGCTGCAGCCGATCATCGATAGTCACACTTTGGCGCTTGCCGAGGAGCGGATTGGCCAGGCTGCCGAGCTATGGCAGAGCAAGGCCAATTGGCAAGTGCGTCCGGTGAGCGACTTTCACGGCTGGGCACCCGCAAGTCCGACGGGAATGCTGATTCATGACACGCTTTCGGCGCGCATCGATCCGCGTCGTGCCTACACAAGTCTGGCGGAGGCGATCCGGGCGCTTGGCGGCACGATCGAAACCCAGGGTGAAGCATCGACGAACATCGTCTGGGCCACGGGAATCAAGGGGTTGGAGCGCCTCTGTAACGAATTGTCCCGCCTGATCGGAAACGGAGTCAAGGGACAAGCAGCCTTGCTGGATTTTGATGCGCCTGAAAAACCGCAGATTTTTGCGGACGGCGTGCATTTTGTTCCACATGACAATGGCACGGTTGCCATCGGATCAACCAGCGAGCGTTATTTTGACGACCCAAATTGCACGGACGGGCAACTTGATGATCTTTTGAGCGGGGCGAGGGCGGCCTTGACGTGCCTTGCCGATGCGCCGGTCATATCCAGATGGGCCGGGGTGCGGCCACGCTCCAAAAGCCGGGCACCAATATTGGGCGCTTATCCGGGAAGGCCGGGCGAATATGTCGCCAACGGCGGATTCAAAATAGGTTATGGCATGGCGCCGAAAATCGCGGAAGTTATGGCCGATCTGGTGTTGAACGGAAACGACTGCATCCCCGATGACTTTCGCGTCGAAGCGAACCTTTAAGTCACGGCGCTGCGCAGCTGATCCATCAGCTCGGTCAAATTCCTGATCGAGCGTTCATCGGTGATGCGACCGTTCTCGTCAAACGCCTGACCTGCATCCGCCAGCATCATTTCTGGCCCGGCCAGCAGGCGTGGCGAAACGGGTTCAGGCAAAGCCGCAGCGCCGATTGAGCGCGCGCGCCGCCCGCACGACCGACCGCCGCCGATATGATCGCCACCAGTTTTTCGCGCCATGGATTGCCATTTGTCCGGCTGACCCAGTCCAAGGCATTCTTTAGAACACCGGACAGCGAACTGTTGTATTCGGGGGTCGAGATTACCACCGCGTCCGCCGCCGCAATCGCGTCTGCAAGGCGCTGAACCTCGGCCGGAATGCCAATATTATCTTCGATATCCTGATCAAACAGCGGCAGATTTAGGTCGCCATCGTTGAAAATTTCAGGATCAAAAAGGCGTGCCGCCTCGTGCACTAATTTTCGGTTCGCAGCCCCTTTACGCAGCGCACCCGAGATGCCAAGCAGATGATATTGTGCCATTGTCGATGTCCTGTGCAATCGATTGGCTACGGCAGGTAATTATTGGGAATTATATCCAAAAGTAACATTCTGTCGTTGACTTCCCCCGATTTGGAAGATACCTTAGAGTCACATTCTGTAAGAAAGGGAAACCGCGCCATGGCACAAAAGGGTCCGGGTAAAACGCACCGCAAAGGCATTTCGTTGATGCAAGTCGTCGATATGTTTGGTGATAACGAAAAAGCCCGTTTATGGCTGGAGCAACAACGCTGGAACGGAAATCCGCACTGCCCGCGCTGCGGTTCGCTCAATGTGAAGGTCGGTGTTCCGCACAAAAGCATGACGCACCGTTGCAACGATTGCCCGAAGAAGTCCATGTTCACTGTTAAGATCGGCACAGTTATGGAGGGGTCCAAATTGCCCTACCGCATATGGGCAATTGGTATTTATCTGTTCACTACAAATATTAAAGGTATCTCCAGCATGAAACTGCACCGTGAATTGGGGATTGGACAGAAAGCGGCATGGTTCATGCTGCATCGGTTGCGCGAAGCATACCAGACCGATGCATCGGTATTTTCCGGCCCTGTCGAGGCGGACGAAACTTACATGGGTGGCAAGGAAAAGAACAAGCATGCGAAGAAGAAGCTGCGGGCAGGTCGCGGGCCGGTGGGCAAAACCGCCATTGCCGGTGTTCGGGATCGGCCAACAGGACAGATCAGGGCCAAGGTGGTTGAGAAAACCGACGCGCCAACCCTGCAAGGTTTTGTGACGGATCACACCGCTGCGGGCACGACTGTCTACACGGATGAAGCCCTAGCCTATCGCGGACTTGCGGATCGAGTCCATGAGGCAGTGAAACATTCGGTTGGAGAATACGTTCGTGATCAGGCGCACACGAACGGGTTGGAAAGTTTCTGGGCTGGGTTGAAGCGCGGTCATGACGGTATATACCACAAGATGTCTCCGAAGCATCTTGATCGGTACGTGAACGAGTTCTCTGGTCGCCACAACAACCGCCCAAAGGATACCATCGCCCAGATGAAGGGTGTCGTTGATGGAATGGAAGGTAAGCGTCTTCGCTACGTTGATCTGATTGCAGACAACGGTTTATCGAGCGGGGCACGGGTCTGATGTTATCATCTGTCGAACTCTGCGCCGGTGCGGGCGGCGCGTCTCTTGGCCTTGAGCAAGCCGGGTTTCGCCCGGCGCTGCTGATAGACAACGACCTGCACACTTGCATGACCTTACGCCAGAACCGTCCCGCGTGGAACACGGTGCAGGCCGACCTGCGACAGTTTGATCTTTCGGGCTGGCATGGCGTTGACCTCTTGTCCGGCGGTCTGCCTTGCCCGCCCTATTCGTTGGCGGGGAAACAGCATGGCAGCGACAATGAGCGTGACTTGTTTCCGACGATGCTCCGGATTGTCGCCAGCGTCCAACCCCGCGCTGTATTGGTCGAGAATGTGCGCGGCCTCTTGACCGCGAAGTTCGCGGCGATTCGTGAAAGCATCAATGTCGCGTTGGAGAACCTTGGGGATACGCCCTTACCACCCTTCATTTTAGCGAATTAAGCTTGCCATCTGTCCACATGCTGTGATTCAAGGAGTCTCCTGTTATAGAATTGGAGATGTTGCGCGGTAAGCGTCCGGTCTGACAGCCTTATTTCCTTGGTTTTCCGGGCTTCCAGCGTTTTGCGAGGCTGAGGACTTCGAGTTTGAGTTTGTCGGTTTCGGGCTGATTGGGATCGAAGGTGCCGCCATACCAGTCTTTGAGATGATCGTGCTCTGGATGCTTTGGATCGGCCATGGCATCGAGGAACCCGTAGTAGCCAGGGAAGCCCCCGACGTCTTCGGGCGGGCATTTACCGGTGACCTCGATTAGTCTGGGATAGAGTTCGCCAGGGACGGGATCGGTGATCCTGCCGATCTTGATCCTGTGTTCCCAGTTGTCGCCAAAATCGTAGATGTAGTTGATCGTCTTTTTGCCGGTGTCCTCGATGACTTGGCCCAGAGTGGTTTTGTTGGCGGGCAGGTCCTCGCCGCCAAAATCGGGGTCCGCGATACCCCATGTGGCGCGGGCTGCTTCGAACATGTAGAGATGCGAGTTGGTCCAGCCCATGGCCACCTGCAGTGTCAGGTGCAGCCGGTCCAGCCGGATATCGGCAGGCACCTGCAGGGTGCGGGTGACAGCGGGCTCGATGTCTTGCAGGGTGACTTTGATCTCGATGATGCTCATGCAGCGTCTTTCATGTGATGGTGGCTGCCCATGTTCCATGGCAGCAGGTCGTCGACCTTGGTGATCTTGCAATCCGGGATGCGGGCCAGAGTGTCGGCCAGCCAGCCCTGCGGATCAACGTCGTTCAGTTTGGCGGTTTCAATCAGCGTATAGGCGATGGCTGCGGCTTTGCCGCCTGCCGGTGATCCAACGAAGAGGTAGTTCTTGCGCCCCAAAGCAATACCTCTGATGGCCCGCTCGGCCGCATTATTATCGGGCATGCTGACTTCGGCGCTTCGATTTCCGCCCCTGTTTTTCAAATGTCATGTTAGACAGGTTTCGCGGAATCGGGGCGTCGGAGTGCGAAGAAGCGGGCAGGCCGACTAGACAATGAGCTGCGAGCTCGTGTTGTTATCTGGCCGCCCCTACGACCAGCCCGTGTGCGCCGCGAGCGCGTATCCGTAATTGTCTTACGAGCCCGTGCACTCCTTTAACAACGAGAAGGAGTACATATGATGAGATCAATAGGAATGGACGTCCATCGAAGTTTCGCGCAAGTCGCGATCTGTGATGATGGCCAAATAACAGACAGTTTCAAGGTCGATATGGAGCATGATGCGGTCGTGGAATTCGGGCGCAGTCTGCGAGCAGATGACGAGGTGGTTCTGGAGGCCACGGGAAACACCGCAACGATCGTCCGGCTTCTGACGCCGTTCGTGGCGCGGGTGGTGATCGCCAATCCACTACAGGTGAAGGCAATCGCCCATGCCCGGGTGAAGACCGACAAGGTAGACGCAAAAATCCTAGCCCAACTTCACGCAGCAGGGTTCCTGCCTGAGGTGTGGGCGGCGGATGACGAGACGCTTGCACTAAGGCGACTTGTTTCAGAGCGCGCAGCGGTGGTGCGCTCTATCCGACGATCCAAAAGTCGCGTTCAGGCAGTCCTGCACGCCAACCTAATCCCAAAATACGCAGGCCATCTGTTCGGGAAAGGTGGGCGACGTTGGTTGGCCAAGGCCCCTCTGCCAAAAACCGAACGCGATCTTCTTGAGCGGCATCTCGATGAGTTGGATTGGTTGGCTGGGCGGTTGGAGACGCTTGAGCGCGATCTGATCCACATCTCTCTTGACGATCCGCAGATGCGTAAACTGATGGCCGTGGCTGGCATTAGCTCCGTAATTGCTGCCGCCGTGATAGCATCGATCGGAGATATCAGCCGGTTCGCCACCCCTGGGAAGCTTGCCAGTTACTTTGGTTTAACGCCGAGGGTACGCCAATCCGGCGCCCGCGAGGCCATCCACGGTAGGATCACCAAACAGGGAAATGCAACCGCTCGAACGATGCTGGTTGAGGCCGCATGGGGTGCCGCTTCAGTCCCCGGTCCTTTGCGTGCGTTCTTTTTGCGTATCAAAGATCGAAAGGGCGCCAATGTTGCGGCGGTTGCCACTGCGCGCAAAATTGCAACCCTGATCTGGCATCTCCTCACCAAGGACGCCCCTTACCAGTGGGCACGTCCGGCATTTGTCGCAATGAAGATGCGCAAATTAGAATTACGCGCCGGAGCCCCTAAAGCCTACGGGAAAGCCGGTCCTGGGCGTGATTACTGGATCAAGGAACTTCGACATCGAGAAATGGAACTGGTTGCCAATGCCGAGGCTTCCTATGCAAAGATGGTCGAGGCGTGGCGAGAAAAGCCACCAAAGACCCAAAAAATCTGAGAAAGGGGCTGTTCAACAACATCCGTGTCGATCTCGAGATGGCCATGTTCAAGGTATGGCCGGAGCCGTGGCAACCGGGTCAGCGCATAACGGATGGCCCCTGCAAGTGGCGATTTGCCAGAGATAGCGGGCAGTTGGGCACCCAGCCAATTGCCCAGGTCATCGAAGACGGGTCTGGCCTCGGCCTGCCGTATGGCGGTACGCTGATCCGGCGGCGATCCACGGGCCTCTTTCTCGATAGCGTAGAGCCCTGCTATCCGCTTGATCGCCTCTTCGGCGATGGCCGAGCCCTGGGCTTTATGCACATCGACGAACTTGCGCCGGATGTCGGCCATGCAGGCGACCTCGCGGATGTCGCCAGAACGGTAGAGGTCGTTGAATCCGGAATAGCCGTCCGCATGCATCCAGCCCTGGTATCTCTTCAAGTGATCCTTGGGATGTTGACCCCTGCGGTCCGGCGAGAACTGATACCAGGCAGCAGGCGGCGCCTCGCTGTCCCAGGGGCGTTCATCGCGTACGTAAGTCCACAAACGGGCGGTCTGGGTTTTGCCTGCCCCGGGGGTTAACATCTTCACCGGCGTATCATCGGCAAACAATGCCTGGCCTGCTTGCACGTGTCGCCCGATGGCGTTTGCCAGCGGTTCCAAAAGAGCGGTGGATTTACCCACCCAATCGGCCAGAGTAGAGCTATCTAGCTCAAGCCCGTTGCGCTCATAGATCTGGCTTTGCCGATAGAGCGGCAGATGGTCGGCGTATTTGCTGACCAGCACATGGGCCAACAGTCCTGGTCCAGGACGCCCGCGCTCAATCGGGCGCGAGGGCAATTGCGCCTGGGTGAAGTGATCACAGCAAGAACAGGCAAAACGGGGCCGGGTGATCCGATTCACGATGAAGCGCCCCGGAACATATTCCAGTTCCTCGGTCACATCCTCGCCCAGGCGGCGCAGCTTGCCACCACAATCCGCACAGGCATCATCTCCGGTGGTCAGTTCGATGTGCTGGCGCGGTATATGATCCGGGATCGGGCGGCGCTTGGGTTTGTCTTTGGCGGCTCCTCTTCAGGCAGGCGTAACCTGGCTGTCATCGCTGCCGTTGCAATCTCACTGCTCTCCAGGGCCAGTTGCAGCTGCTCGATGCTCTCGGATTTGCTGCCAAACCTATGTGTGCGATGCCCGGATAACTGGTGCCTGAGCTTCTCGATCAACATCGCCTGAGACTTCACCTCGGCCAGCAGAAGCTGCGTGAAAGCACGCAACTCATCGGGGTCTTCCGGTAAGGCTCGGGCCACATCGATCATGGCCAAAACCTAGCAAATTAACGGGCTTTAGGGAATCCCCAAATCACTGATCCGGCCAGATTATCCCGCCTTCAATGGCCGCCATGTGCGCTGCGGAATACGCCAGTCAATGCCCTCCAGAAGCATCGCCAACTGGGCCGGTGTCAATGCGACTTTGCCGTCTTTTGCAGAAGGCCAGACAAACCGGCCCTTCTCCAATCGCTTGGAGAACAGACAGGCCCCCTGACCGTCCCACCAAATGATCTTGATCAGATCGCCACGCCGTCCACGGAAAACGAACATGTGGCCGCAATAAGAGTTCTGCTTCAGCGTCTGTTCCGCCTGAGCCGCCAGCGTCGCAAACCCCCGGCGCATATCCGTTACCCCGGCAGCCAGCCACACCTTCGTGTTCGACGGTACCGAGATCATCCGGACAAGCCACGGATCAGGCGGGCAAGGGCATCGGGATCGTAAGTCCCGCTGACACAAAGCCGGTGCCCGCCAGCAAGATCAAACTCAATCCTGCCGCCTGCCACAACCGGCGGCGCGTCTTCATGCCGCACATCCGCAATTATCTCGACCGGCAGAAAGCAAGCCTGCTTCTGTGTATCGCCATCAGGCGAAAACCGCCCATCCCTCAGCCACGTAAACACGAGATTGGCATTCACATCATACCGCCGCGCAACCTGACTAACCGAAATCCCCGGAACCCGCGTTTGCGCACAGATCATCCGCTTCTCGTTATTGCTCCAGTTCCGGCGCTTCTTCCTACCCACATCTGACCTCGATAATGTCCATTAACGATCATGGACACTATCTGACATCTGCGGCCTCAGGCAGGGCAGCCAGACCAGACGCTTACTTTGTATGGTTGTTTCATTGGGTTTTTCTGGGGTAAACGAAGCTATCAAGGCTGATTTTATAGAGCGGCTTCCAAAGTTTCATAAATCCCGCTGCGAAGGCCTTACACTGCTTTCGAGCATCGTTCTTGATGTGCGAAGTGCGAATTTGATGGAATTATCGGCGGCTTTACCGCGTCACATCGGCACAAAAGATCATCGGTACCAGTATGGTTCCCGTGTTTTGAGCAATTCCCACATTGATTGCGCGGAAATCATGCAGGCCTATGCTGGAGATGTATTCACCCGTTTGGCCTCCAACGGAGAGACCATCGTTTTGATGATGGATCAAAGCCATATCAATGACGGACATGAAGTCTTGATGCTGTCAGTGCGCATGCGTGATCGCGCCTTGCCTGTGGCTTGGCGCGTGCGCAAGACAAAAGGCAATATTGGGTTTTCTCTCCAAAAAGAGTTACTGGACAGCATTCAGGATTGGATGCCTGAAGGGGCTGATGTCATGTTAACGGGTGATCGATTTTATGGCCAGAAAGGTTAATCCATTGATGTCAGGACGCTGGTTGGGGATATCGTATTCGCCTGAAGGGCAACCTGACTTTGCAGCACCAAGGTGGCGAGCTGTCTTGCATTGAAATCCGGGAGCTGATGCCGCAAGGCTTATAAACGCGGAACTTTATGGATCAGGTGTGTTTACGAATATCGGAGTATTGCACGACGATGGTAACCCTGAGCCCTGGATCATCGCTATGAATGCAAAGCCTTCACAATACACGGTTCTCGATTATGGAATGCGATGGGGTATTGAAGCTATGTTCTCGGACTTCAAGACCCGTGGATTTGGCATCGCGCAAAGCCAAATCAAAAAGCCAGACCGACTGGAAAGGCTTATCCTTGTCATGGCAATAGCCATGTACTGGGCGGTTTCAACGGGCGCAGCAGATGAACAAATAGTCGCCGAAAGCGGCGAAAAAAGGGGATTCGCAAAACCCGAAGATCACTCTGCTCCCTCTTCAAACAGGGCCTGCGGTTCCTGCGCAGATGCTTCATAGGATATGAGAAAATCCCTAAATTATGGCAAGTTTGGATTTTTTGAAGGGTGGTAAGCGGTCCAGACAATTGATTTGTGCCTGTGCATGCGCAGGTGGGGCCAGCGCGGCTGCGCCAAAAACTAGTGCTGACGCGACAACACGTTTAAACATGGCGAACTCCTTTCACAATCGGGCGTCACCAATTGGGGCGGTCGCGCCCATTTTCCATGCATAGTCATTATGTGGGGTCCGACTCGGCCGATTGTAATAAACAGCGGCTCACATTGTCGTTTGCGCCTGCGAAGCATCGGCCTGCCCGGCCCACTTTTGGGTATCAAACACGGCAATTTGGGCGAATTTGTGGCGAATATCTTGTCCTTTTCTGGCCGAAAGCCAGATTCGGGCGCTTGTACGGTTGACTCGCGGGTTCAATCAGAAAAGCTGGCAAAACGCTCTCAATTGGAAACAGGCAGCAATCTACGCGCAAAAACAGGGCTCTGACATGGTCGCACGTGCCTGGCAAAGAATGCTTTCGGGCCGCAGGTTGGATCTGCTGGACCCGACGCCAATGGACATCGAGATCGAAGATATCGCGCATGGCCTGGCCTTCGTGGCGCGCTGGAACGGGCAAACCATTGGCGAATATTCCTATTCGGTTGCTGAACATTCGCTGTTGGTCGAACAGCTCTTTTCTCGCAAGAACCCCGGCGCAGCGGCGCGCTGGAAGCTTGCGGCGTTGCTGCACGATGCGCCGGAATATGTCATCGGCGACATGATCAGCCCGGTTAAAGCAACCGTGGGCCCGGGTTATCGTGCAATGGATGACCGATTGGCTGCCGCCGTGCACCTGCGCTTTGGCCTGCCGGCGCATATTCCTGTCGAGATCAATCGCCAGATCAAACGCGCCGACAAGGCCAGCGCGTGGATCGAAGCCACGCAAATCGCAGGTTTCAGCACGGCCGAGGCTGACAGGCTTTTTGGTCGGCACAATATGTCTCTGACCAAGGGTTTTTCGATCAAATTGCGCCCGCCGATCGAAGCACGCGATGAATTCACTGCGCGCCATGCAACATTGTTGGCGGAACTCTGAGCTGGCTGAGGCGCAGCGTACCTGCTTTCCCGACTCACGCTTCGCGCGCATTGCGAAGGTCGGGGACGCGCAGGATAGTAAGCAATACAAAGGACCATCGGTGCCGCTTCAACCGCTGTCTTTCCCGAATCTACGCAGATAACGGAATTCAACGCGACCGGTCCGGTCTGGCAGACTTGGCGGCCGCTTCGTCGCTACCGCTCCACCGGCCTAGCGCCAGAACATCGCCGCCATTTTCTTTTGTTAATAATACTTCCGCCGGAGGCATCCGAACTCAAAAAACCAAGCAACGTCCGGACATCTTAGGTTGTGTTAACATCCAACGCCGCGCACCATGATTGCTCAGATCAGATGGCAAATAGCCATACGCCAGCCATATACGAGCCATACGCCAAATTTCCTGTGAATCACCGCGGGCCGCGCTTGGCTAGGATCCGCTGCAAGGTCCGGCGATGCATGTTCAGCCGTCTCGCCGTTTCGCTGACATTCCGGTCACAAAGTTCATAAACCCGCTGAATATGCTCCCACCGGACCCGGTCGGCTGACATCGGGTTTTCCGGTGGCGGTGGCATCTTGTCGCCGGTGGCCAGCAAAGCGTTCATAATGTCATTGGCATCAGCAGGTTTGGAAAGATAATCCGTCGCCCCGATCTTGACCGCAGCAACCGCCGTGGCAATCGCACCATAGCCGGTTAGCACCACCACCCGGCTGTCGGGCCGCTTTTCGCGGATGGTTTCAACTACATCCAAGCCGTTTCCGTCTTCAAGGCGAAGGTCAACCACTGCATAGGCAGGCGGTCGCGCGGTTGCAAATGCCTTGCCTGCCGCCACCGATCCGGCCATCTCCGGCGCAAATCCGCGCTTCTCCATTGCTCTTGCCAGACGGCGCAAAAATGGCTCGTCATCATCAACAAGCAGCAACGATTTGTCGGGGCCCAAGTCCGGCGATTCCATCTCGGCCATCGCTTACCCTTTGTGCGGCCTTCGGGCAACATTATTACCGGCCCGGTGTCGGGTCAATTTCCTAGCCCGAGCGCTCCACAAAACAGGCCACAGACCGGGCCATCTGCTCGGCGCTCACATCCCTGCGGTAATACTCGGCAAACCCGGTATTTGGGAAAACCAGATACGTGAATGTCGAATGATCCATTTCATAGAATTCGTTGCCGCTATCTTGTATTCGATAGTAGGTCTTATAGGCCTGAGAGGCTGCCTTGACCTGTTCCGCAGACCCGGTCAGACCCAGCAATTCGGGATGCATAATATCTGTGTACTCGGCCAGTACCTCGGGCGTATCCCGCTCCGGATCGATGGAGATCATCACCGGCTGAACATCGTGTCCAAGCTCGGCCAGAACTTCCACCGCCTCAGCATTTCGCGCGTTATCCAGAGGGCATACATCGGGACAGAATGTATAACCGAAATACACCAAAGACGGGCGCGTAATCACCTGCGTGTCTGTTACCGTCCGGCCAGTTTCATCAACCAATGTAAACGGTCCGCCAATAAGCGCAGAGCCGCCGGCAATGGATGATCTGCGGCATTTCGCAAACTTGTCACCGGGCGTGCCCAAAGTCGCAATCCACAGGCCCGCGCCAAGCATCACGACAATTGACGCCGCCGCCACACTGACAAAAAATCGACCTCGATCCAATTCTTAAACCCCCCGGTGTTTCGGTCGGTGCATTGATCCGCGGATCGCGCCTGTTTATCAAGTGGTGGTGTTGACACAACACAGATGGGGACACGAAATGGTGATTGCCACGACTGGATTGCTGAATGCAGAGCGGCGTAGCAACTGGGTGCGCCTGCGGACACTGATTGTTCTGCGCTGGATCGCCATTACGGGGCAGCTTTCGGCAATCCTGGAGGCGCAGCGCCTGTTCGATCTTGGTATTGATCTGGCTCTGTGTTTTGTTGTCATTGGTGTCTCGGTGATCGCCACCCTGGTCGCGATATTTGTCTACCCTGCGAACAAGCGCCTGACCGAGACCGAAGTGACGTCGATGCTAATTTTTGATGTTACTCAGCAAGCTGCGCTGCTCTATCTTACCGGCGGTTTGCACAACCCATTTGCTCTGCTGATACTTGCCCCGGTGGCCATCTCGGCCACAGCACTTAGCACAAAATCGACCATCCTGGTGGGCGTTGTTGCAATTACACTGGTGACCTTTGTGATGTGGTTCCATCTGCCGCTGCGCACCGAGGCCGGATTGATCATGCGCATGCCGCGCGATCTTGTTTTAGGGTTCTGGGCAGCCATCGTCATCGGCGTGCTTTTTTTGGGGGCCCATGCGCGTCGTGTGACCTTTGAAATGAATTCAATGGCAGAGGCACTCTTGGCGGCCCAAATGGCGCTGGCACGCGAACAGAAAATTGCCGATTTGGCTGGCGTCGTTGCGGCCACGGCACATGAGCTTGGAACCCCGCTTGCCACAATAAAACTGGCCAGCACCGAGTTGATCGAAGAACTGTCGGAAACCCCCGACTTGCGCGAGGATGCCCAATTGATTGGCGAACAGGCGGATCGCTGCAGTGATATTCTGCGGTGTCAACGCCGGAGTAATACCAACGGCCCTAGTAGTTGACCGTTTTGGCCCATTGTCTGGTAGTGATTGACGTGATTGCGGTTTTGTCGTTTGCAAAGAAGTTCCATGCGTGCCTATCCGGTTGTCACCCACACCCACTACATCTAGGGTGCTCCCAATCGCCCGAGTAAAGCTGGGCGTAAGTGGGAGCGGTGACATCGCCAGCAATTTAGGCGGCACAGGCCGTGCCATCCGGGAAAAGTCGCTGGAACTCAGGAAGCGACCGCGGAAACGAAAGGTCTTCACGCTGCGAGACATCCATCCCCGCTTTGTCCCCCTCCCGGGCCACTCGACGCCACGCCATACATATAGTGGGTGTGGGTGACAACCGGATAGGCACGGTTCCATGCTTCGCAACACCTGTCGACGATCTGCTCATAATTGTCGAAGACGGATATGGCGAGCTTGTTGGCACGCAGATAAGCCCACACATTTTCCATCGGGTTGAGTTCAGGGGAATAGGGCGGGAGTTTGAGCAGGGTGATGTTGTCGGGTACCTCCAGCTCTGCCGAACCGTGCCAGCCAGCGCCATCCAGAATGAGAAGGGCATGTGCGCCCGATGCGACGGTTTTAGCGATCTCGGCGAGATGCGCGCTCATGGCCTGTGTGTCGGCATGTGGCATGATCAGAGCGGCCGCTTCAGCCCGTTCCGGGCAGACGGCGCCGAAAATGTAGCTCCAGATATAGCGGGTGTCGCGCGGGGCACGGGGGCGTGTTCCACGCTCGGCCCAGATACGGGTGAGCGTGCCCTGCTGGCCAACCCGCGCTTCATCCTGAAACCATATCTCCAGGGGCTTGCTGCGGGCTGTTTCCGGCAAGGCTGCTTCTACCTCTGCGGCGAAGTTTTTTAAAAGCCTCCTGTGCATCCGGGTCGGATTTCGGATGCTGCGGGCGCACCGACAGACGCCGAAAGCCCAGGCTTGCCAATTGTTTGCCAACAGTTCGCTCATGCATGGTGACGCCGAAGCGCTCTTCGATCTTGCGTTTCAGATCAATGCGCCGCCAGCGCACAACCCCATCGGTTTCGGGGTCGGGACCCGCCCGAACCATTTCCGCCAACTCCTCCTTCTGTGCCGCGCTCAGCAGACAGGGTGGATCCGGCGGGCGACGGTTGAACAGGCCCGACACGCCCTCCGCATTGTAACGGTGGGCCCAATCCCGCAACGTCTGCCGATCCATGCCGCAGTTTTCTGCCGCCGTCTTGCGGTCAACCCCATCCAGAACCAGGGCAATCGCCAACATCCGTCGCGCCGCTTTCCCATCCCGGCACCGCGCCGCTTCCTGGCGAAGCTCGCCTGCGGACTTGTCTTTTCGCGTAATCCTTACTGCCATCAAAGCCTCCCTTGCCTTGATGCCACTGAATCAGATCACGCCGCTCGTGGGAATCCCCTTGAGTCAAATCTGGGGGCCGTTGGTATAAAAGTACACCACTGGTCGGCGTAAAAATGCACCACTTGATGCGATTCAGCCCAGCGTTGGCGGTTGTCCCGGTAGTCCATAGGAGGGACCCGCGCTGCTTCGTGTAGCGCTTGCGTTACGCGAAGCGAAGCAGCGTGGGAGGTGCCTGTGGGCCCATCGGGTCAACCATGGGCTGGGTTGTCAGGTTTTTGGGGGTTTCCGCCGTTTTTGGCTCTGGTTGAGACGGTAGCTGTCGCCGTTCATCTCCAGGATATGAACGTGGTGTGTGAGCCGGTCCAGCAACGCCCCAGTCAGGCGCTCGGAACCGAACACCTCGGTTCACTCATCGAACGGTAGATTGGAGGTCACCAGGGTGGAGCCGCCTTCGTAACGTTGGCTGAACACCTCGAACAACAACTCGGGCCCGGTTTTGCCAAGCGGCACGAAGCCGAGCTCATCGATGATCAGCAGCTTGTATTTTGCTAACTGCTTCTGGAACCGCAACAGGCGCTTCTCGTCCCTGGCCTCGATGAGCTCGTGGACCAAAGCCGCCGCCGTGATAAAGCCGACGGTGAGGCCTTTCTGACAAGCCGCCAGACCGAGGCCGAGGGCGATATGGGTTTTGCCGGTGCCGCTATTGCCAAGTGCGATGACGTTTTCACGACACTCGATGTATTCACAACGCGCCAGTTCCAGAACCATCATCTTGTTGAGCGATGGCATGGCTTTGAAGTCGAAGCTGTCCAGGCTTTTGACGGCGGGGAACCTGGCCATCCTGATCCGCCGCTCGACCATGCGGCGTTCCCGATCAATCAACTCCAGTTCGGTCAGGCGAACAAGGTAACGCACATGATCGACGCCCTCGGCAGCGCATTGGCGGGCCTGCTTGTCGTATTCCCGTAGGAAGGTCGGCAGCTTGAGGGCCTTCAGATGATGGGCCAGCAAGAGCTGTGGCGTATCGCTCATGGCGCTGCCCCCTTCAGGAGCCCCATGTACGAGCGCGCCGAGGTTGTTGCCACCTCGGCGCGCGGCAGATAGGGATGGGCCAGCAGGTTCAAGCGTGGCGGCCGCTTCTCGATCCGGCACAGCACCAGGTGCTTGACCGCATCGAAGCCGATCACGCCGCGCTCCAGCGCCTCCGATATGGCGGCTCGAACATCGTCGAGGGAGAAGCTCTCGATTAGCCGCAGCACCTGGACGTATTCGCGCTTCCCGGCTTTGCCCATCCGCGCTTCAAGTAGGCGGCGGAGATCGCCGAACACCGGCGGCAACAGCCAGCCGGCCAAGGGAGCCGCCTGATCCAGCGCGTTGGTCTTTTGCTCCAGCAAGGACAGATAGTGCAGCGGATCGAAGACGAAGTCCTCTTGCTCGTATGAACGCGGGTGCCTGGCAATCACCTCTGCGGCGCAACTGATGACCACCTCGTGGACATAGCCGCGGACCAGCACCTCGCAATGGCCGAACCGTGTGGGGACGGAGTAATCGGTGCCGCGATAGCGCACCAGCGACAGCGAACTGACCCGCCCCGGGCGCTTGTCGCAGGCGTCGTAGGCGATTGCGGGAAGGCGCTGAAGAACCGCACGATCCCGTTCCAGGCGTTCGCCGACCGTCTGGTCGTGGCCACGCAGTTGTTCCGCCCATCGCTTGGCGCAGCAGGCTTCAAGATGCGTGTTGAGATCATCGAAGTTCCGGAACCTTGGCATCGGCACCAGAAAGTTCCGGCTGCAATAGTCGACGATCCCCTCGACCTTGCCCTTGTCGTTCCCCTTGCCGGGGCGGGCAAAGCGGTCCTCGAACAGGTAATGGGATCGTAACTCGCTGAACACACGTGTCCGCTGACGCTTGCCGTCACCGAGGATGCGGGCCACCGCAATCCTGGTGTTGTCATAAAGGATCGAGCGCGGCACACCGCCGAAGAAGGAGAACCCCGAGACATGGCCGTCACAGAAGGCCTCCGTGGTCTCCCCCGGATAGGCCTTCACAAAGCAGGCGTCCGAGTGGGGTAGGCTCATCGCCAGGAAGTGGATCTTGCGTTCCACGCCGCCGATGACGGCCAGGGCCTCGCCAAAATCAACCTGGGCGTGGCCGGGAGGATGCGTCAGCGGAACAAACATCTCCCGCCGGTGCTGTCGGACACCGCAGATCTAGTCCTTCACAATGGTGATCTTGCCCGTAAAGCCGTACTCATCACGCCGCCGCTCGAATATCCGCTTCGATGTGTGACAGTGCTTCTTCGGACGATCCTTATCCTCTTCCAGGATACGGTCGATAATACCGATGAACGGATCGAGCTTCGGGCGGACCGGAGGCCGCGTCCGGACATAACCCGGTGGCACCGAATAGCTCAACATCTTCCTGACCGTGCGCGGGTCGATCCCAAAACAACGAGCCGCTTCGCGTTGGCTCAGACCCTCAATCATTACCGCGTGGCGAACCCGCCCATACAGTTCCACTCGCTTCATCCCCCACCCTTCGCTCCAAAATGCAAAGGGCTATCGCTGACGGAATTTTGCTCCGGCGCAACCAGACTCTCCGGCCGCTTCAGTGAGGGATTATTGCTCCGGCGTTCTCATGCGGTCTATGGGCCGAGCCGGTAAGCAGGATCTGCATATCCGTCAGGCACCGCTGGCAACGATAATTCGGGAAGCCGCGGAACCCCATATGGACCGCGGGATATTGATCGAATTTTCAACGGCCATTACCGATAATGGAACCGATCAGCAACCAGCCGTCATCCGAATCCCGGAAATTATTCATGGACTACGAAATCTCATTCAAAATGCCGTCGATTTTGCTACGTCAAAAGTTTGGATTGATGTCATTTGGACGGACCAACACGTCACCGTGCGGATCATCGACGACGGACGCGGGTTTTCGCAGCAAGTCATCGGCCGTATCGGCGACCCGTTTGTCAGTTTTCGGCGCTCCGAATCCGATCAGGAAAAGCGCCCCGAATATCAAGGCATGGGTTTGGGCCTGTTCATCGCCAAGACGCTGCTTGAACGATCCGGTGCCGAGCTGTCATTTGCCAACGCCCGGGATTCATATTCCGGACCACGAACGCCCGGCCATAGCTGTGGCGCTATCGTCGAAGTTATCTGGCCAATATCAGAAATCCGCTTGAGCACCGACTCAGCCAGCAGCGGCCTTGGAGAAAATCGGCCAACTGCAACATGAAAGGTGGTTAACCGCACATTAATCTTGGGGTGTATCCCCTTGACACAAGTTTGACGCGCTTACGCCATCCGAATCCGCTACCCCGAAGGGATGGTAAGTGTCAAAGATATATTTTTGGCTGACAAACAGATCGGGCACTTCCCTGGTTGGTCAATCCCAGAAGATGAAACCGACTACATTTGGTTCAATGCGCCAATTGAGATCGGCGGAGTTACAGAGACCGGTCTTGTGCTGCACGGTGGTTGCTTTGCACATCGCCCGGACTGCCATGTTACTTTCGAATTGCATATTTCAAGATCACCTGCGCGACGGTGTTTGCCGATTGATCGTCTTGACTGGATGTCATTGGAGGGCGGACATTCAAACCAGCGAAAACCACGATCGGAATGGTCTGGTAGGCGCGTTTCTGCGACACATCTCCACGACTTTTGGTTGAATTGGTCTGAAACCGAGCAGCGATTGCGCAACGGCGGTTTAGTCGTTGCTCGTGAGGTTGATGAACCAATTCAAAGCTTTATCGAAGCGAGGGACTTTTTCGGGAAAAGGCTTAGAATCAAGAACATGGACGTTGTTTTGGAGCCAAAATGGGTGTATGATTTCTTTTCAGGAGGAATGATGTGATGTCCGAACAGGTCCCCCTCTCAGAAATAAGCGCGTTGATCGCACCCAAACTTGTATCTTGTCGCAACTGGGGTGATGCAAGCTTTATTAGCCTGCCAATGGTGTACCCTAGCGGGTCATTTGTAACCGTCCGCATGACTCATATTAGCGGGGGAATCAGGGTAAGCGATTCGGGGTTTGCATATCGTGAAGCTGAAAGTTTCGGTGCGGGGCGTTCATTCTCCAAAACGGCCAGATCGGTTGCGGATGCGACTGAACTTCAGGTCGGGAAGCGATCAATCTACGTGGATGTCCAAAATCATGAAGTCGAGCGAGCCATCTTTGATGTGAGCGCCGCCTCTCACTCAGTTGCTGAACGTATCGTATCCCGGGCTTCTGCGTTCGCAGAAGCAAATATATCCGATGCGCTTCATGAAAAACTTGACCATTTGTTCCCTGCGACCGTGGAATATGAGAGCAAAGTGATTGGTGCTTCGTCCACAGAATGGGAAGTATCGGCCGTGGCAAAAATCAACGGCAAATCAGCGGTTTTTCAGGCCGTGTCCAACTACCCTGTAGCCGTTTATAAGGCCAGCACTGCCTTCCATGATATTTCAGCGCTTGAAGACCCACCAAACCTGATCTCTGTCGTTGCTAGCAAGAAGGAAATGGGGCCAAATCATAGCATTCTTGCACAAGCGGGTCGGGTAATAGAAATCAGTCAGAGTGACGAAGTTTACAAGCGAGCGGTGTCATGACGGTCTTACCGCTAAGCAAGGCGATAGCTGAAAAGCGTCTTAATGAGTTTATTGACCAACAGGAAGCCCGTGGCACCGGCCCAATCACCGCAGCGGAATTTGATGAAACCGCCGCTACAATTATCAAAACGCTGCCACAATCCGATCAAACATCCCATTCACCTCGTCGCGGTGGTTCGCGCGAAAAGTAAACTCGTCCAGATAGCGTTTCATGTGCTTTTGGCTAATCGACGTGTGAGTGCCCCTCACTGAATGCTTGAACTGACGCCAGAAACTTTCCACCGAATTCGTGTGGTGAAGCTGGCGGGTTTCCTGATCAAATACGACCCACTGTTTTCGGCCATGTTTGACGGCGACGTGCGTATAACCATCGCGTTTCAGTAAACCGTAGGAAAGCAGTTCGTCGGTCGATATGACCGAACCGCGCTCAACTTGCGCCAGCGTCTCAGCGCGCAGGGTTTTCATTTTCACATCGGGAATGATCTGCGCAACCAGCCGTCCGCCGCGTTCTTGGAAGCCCATCACAATCGTTTTGCCGGGTGCACCGCGCCCACGCTTGCCGCCTGAACGTTTACCGCCGACATAAGCCTCGTCGATCTCGACATGGCCAGTCAGGAAAGATTTGATTTCACCTTTGTCCATTTGTTCGCGGATTTTGTGCCCGATCCGCCAAGCGGTCTTGTAGGTCACGCCCAGTTGCCGTTGCAGTCCCTTCCCGCTCACGCCATGGCGCGTGGTGACAAAGAGGTAGATAGCATAGAACCAGACTCGCAGAGGGGTGCGGGTGTCCTGAAAGATGGTGCCAGCCGTGGGGTAGAGGTGCGCGCCACAGGCGGCACAGGCCCAGGCCCGGCGATTGGTCATGCGATGGAACGTGGTATCAACTCCGCAGGTCGTGCATACGTGGCGTTCGCCGAAGCGGACGTTGAAGATGTGTTGCAGGCAGGCTTCATCATCCGGGAACCGTTTGAACAGATCGCGGACGCTAAAATCGAGTGTAACTGATTTGCTTTTCTGTTCCATAACCTCAATATAAGGTCACCGATCACTTGGTTCAAGGGGATACACCCCTTAATCTTTGTGAATGACTCTCGGTGTTGGACAATATCTGCTCAGGTCTGCGGTTCATGACCCAATTACCAGTTATCCAGTTGGCCGGAATGGTGGCGGCGTCATTTTCAGTTGCGTTCGCCGTGCTGTGGCTCTTGATGCTGATGGGCAAACGCACGCGTCGCAAGGCGATTGGGTTCATGGACCAGCCTGACAATTCAATTGCCTTTTTGTTTGATGATGAAACTCTGGTTAATGCCACAGAGGGCGCCAGCCATATGCTGTCGGCCGCCCCAGTTGGCGCGAGTGACTGGGTGCGGTTATTGACGCTGTTATTGCCGCGATTTCCCGATCTTCCCCAACAGATCGCCGGGCTGGCCGAGCAGGGCAAGATTACTCTGCAATCACCGGATGGCATCACCTATCTTGAAGCCGAGTGGCGCGACGGACTGGCGCGGATTTGCCTGATAGATTCCGAAACTGCGATTGCCAGTGCACATTTGGATCAACACAGCCTGCACGCAATCGAGCAAGAGCTTGAAACACTGCGTGCAACGACCCAGACTGCATCATTTCTTGTGTGGCGTCAGCGCCAGGATGGCACCGTGACCTGGGCCAACAATTCCTATTTGGAGCTTGCGCGCCTGAGCGATCCGGATGCTTTGGTTCCGGTATGGCCTCCCGCTCGGCTGTTTGACATGTCGCAAATATCTCATTCTGGCCAGGGCCGGGGGTCTCAAAGGGTAACCGCCCATCTGCCGGGCGAGGCTGAGTCGCGACGGTTTGAATGCTTTGAAACCGATCTTAGTGTCTGATTCAAAACTCTACGCATGATTACAATGCCTTGCAATTTTACGCGTGAGGGTTTTGATATGTGCAACGAGTATCCATGCCTGTGAACTTGCGATGGATTTTTCCCAATCTTTGGCCAATCGTCGGCAGCGGTTGAGCCATGCGAAGGTGCGCTCGACGACCCATCTTCTGGGAATGACTTCGAAGCCTTCCGCAGTGTCGAAGCGCTTGACGATCTGGATTGTCCAGTCACCGATGCCTTCAAGAGCGTCGCGCAGCTTTGGTCCGGCATAACCGCCATCCGCAAAGATATGGCGCAAGTTTGGATGGGAATACCGGATGGATTTCAACACTTCCGGTGCGCCATCACGGTCTTGAATACCGGCGCTATGCACGACCAACCCAACCATAAACCCGAGCGTGTCGGTGACAATGTGGCGCTTGCGGCCCTTGGTTTTCTTGCCCGCGTCATAGCCCGAAATGCCACCGCTTTCCGTTGTTTTTATGGTCTGGCTATCAATCACACCAGCGGTGGGGCCGGGCTTCTTGCCATGAAACTCGCGCGCCGTCGCCACCAGAAAATGGCTGATCACTTCAAAGATGCCATCGTTGCGCCAGCCATAGAAATAGTAGCGCACGGTGGACACTGGCGGGAAATCATTGGGCAGCATACGCCACGCACACCCGGCGCTGGCGATGTACAAAATGGCATCCAGAACATCGCGCATCGCCGTGCTGCGCGGACGACCAGTTGTTTTAGGCGGCGGCAGGAATGGCGCGATCAAACCCCATTCCTGATCAGTTAAATCGCTTGCATAGCGTCCCGAATGCCGTTCATATCGGGCGCGAGTGGTTTCCGTCCAGGCCATTGTGATCTCCCTCGAATCTTATCAATCCGATTGAATCACAACTCGCTGCAATCACTCAATTAGTTTTGGATCAGACACTTAGTGAAGAAAAGCTGTTTACCGCCGTTGCCGCAGACAAGGTCGTAAAAGCAGAAGTCGCGCTGCGGGATTTTCTACAAACGCTCACCAAGACTTTCGCCCATTTGACCATCGGTCTGGCATCTTTGACAAGCAGCGCCGCCTGGCGCTGTTTAATCCTGCGTTGACAGACCTGACATCGCTGTCGCCCGAATTCCTGTCCGCGCGCCCCACTCTTCGGGCCGTCCTTGACCAGTTGCGCGAAAAAATGATGCTGCCGGAGCCGAAAGATTACAGATCCTGGCGCCGGCGGTTGTACGAGTTGGAAACTGCTGCGGCCAACGGTACATATGAAGAAACCTGGTCGCTTGCATCGGGGCAGACCTATCGCGTGACCGGTCGCCCGCACCCGGATGGTGCGGTGGCGTTCTTGTTCGAAGATATCAGCGCCGAAATCTCACTGACCCGCCGCTTCCGGGCCGAACTGGAAAATGGCCAAGCCGTTATCGACAGCCTGGACGAAGCGATTGCGGTGTTTTCACCAAGCGGTATTCTCACTTTGTCAAACGCGGCATATTCCCGCCTTTGGGGGATCGATCAAACCACGATACTGGGCAATTTCGGTATCATAGACGCCACCCGCGCATGGGGCGAGCAATGCGCGCCCACACCGGTCTGGGGCGATGCCCGAGAGTTTGTCGGCACCATGAGCGAGCGGGCAGAGTGGACCTCGGACGTTCGCTTGAAAGACGGGCGCTGTGTTCATTGCCGATTTACCCCAATTTCGGGTGGCGCAACGCTCGCAGGGTTCACCGTGACCCGGCCAGACGTGGCCCGCGTTGAATTTCGCGCAGATACCACCTCAGTCCTTGGCGCGGATGCATTTACCGCCTGATCGGCTTTGCGGCGCGACCGGGCTCGAGTATGACTTTGGTCATGACTGCCGCCTTTCCAATCCCGTGCACATTTTCATCGCCTGCCGATACGGCCGCCTTTGCCGCTCAGTTCGCGCTTCTTCTGCAATCCGGCGACACGTTGCTGCTGGACGGCGAAATTGGCACTGGAAAGACCCATTTCGCTCGTGCGATTATTAAGGCGCGCCTAGCCAGAGTGGGCCGCGCCGAAGATGTGCCGTCGCCGACATACACTCTGGTGCAGTCCTATTCCGATGGCATCGTCGACATCTTGCACGTTGATTTGTTTCGACTGACAGCGCCCGAAGAAGTCGCCGATCTTGGCTTGGATGACGCATTCAGAGACGCAATTTGTATCGTTGAGTGGCCGGATCGGCTGGCTGGGCATCGCCCGGACGGCGCGCTATTGATAAAGTTTGAAACGCGCGACAAACCTGATGCCCGAGTGCTGATTTTTCATGCAGCGGCACCACGGTGGTCGCAACTATTACCACTGCTTGACAGCGTGACCACAAGCGATGTTTGAGCGATCTGACCGACCGCGTGTTTTTGCCTGCCCGCCGGGCGCCGACTTTCCAAAGGTATTGGTCGCAGGGCTGATTGCCCGCTCACAGGGCTATCCCCCGGAGCATCTGGCGCGAACCGCAGTGTTCGTGAATACCCGCCGAATGCATCGCCGGATCAGTCGTCTGTTTGACGACGGTCCTGCCCGGCTGCTGCCGAAGATCCGGCTTGTCACGGACCTCGCGCACGATACTGCCGGTCGTGATCTTGCACCAGCCGTATCGCCGCTTCGCCGAAGGCTGGAACTTAGCCAACTCATTGCACGGCTTTTGGACAAAGAGCCCGATCTTGCACCACGATCCGCGATTTTTGATCTCGCCGACAGCCTGGCGCTGTTGTTGGGCGAAATGCAGGACGAAGGCGTTTCGCCGGATGCGATACGTGCGCTTGATGTCACCGACCGCTCCGGGCACTGGCAACGCAGCCAGATGTTTCTGGACATCGTCGAACGATATTTCGGCGGCACCGGCAGCGAGCCGCCGGATATTTCCGCGCGCCAGCGCCGGGTCACAGAACACATGATCAGGGAGTGGACGTGCAAGCCGCCCACACATCCAATCATCGTCGTCGGCTCAACCGGATCACGCGGCTCCACTGCATTGCTGATGCACGCCGTGGCCTGGTTGCCGCAAGGCGCCGTCGTCCTGCCCGGATTTGATTTCGATCTTCCGCCCACGGTTTGGGCGCAACTGAACGACGCGCTGACGGCCGAGGACCATCCGCAGTTTCGACTTGCGCAAATTGTCGATGCACTTGGCGTTTCGGCGCAAGACGTGCGCCAATGGCAATCCGATACAAAGCCGCCCTCCCCGGCTCGAAATCGTCTTATTTCCCTTGCCCTGCGACCAGCACCCGCCACCGACCAATGGATGCAAGAAGGGCCCGCACTGAACGGCATTGATGACGCCGCGCGACACATGTCGCTCATTGAGGCACCGTCCGAACGCACCGAGGCTGTTGCCATCGCACTGGCGCTGCGCGAGGCAGCAGAGCTGGGCAAGACTGCAGCACTTGTCACTCCGGACCGCTTGTTGACGCGCCAGGTCACGGCGGCTCTTGATCGCTGGCGCATCATACCGGATGTAAGTGTCGGCGATCCGCTCGATCACTCTGCCCCTGGGCGATTGTTGCGCCAAGTTGCAGAGCTTTTTGGCAGGACGCTGACGTCCGAGGCGCTGTTGGCCCTGCTCAAGCATCCTCTGGTCAACTCCGGGCCTGAACGCGGGCAGCATCTGTTATTCACGCGCGAGTTAGAGCTAAGATTTCGCCGTAATGGGCCGCCATTTCCGCGCAAAAGTGACATTCTTGAGTGGGCAACCAAAGACAACGTTGACCGCAATCGCCAGGCATGGGCCATATGGGTCATCCAAACAGTGCTGGGACATGACGGCATTGGTGACCGTACACTAAGCCAACACCATGAACACTTGATCGCGCTGGCTGGCGCGCTTGTGGCCGGACCTGACGCTGACGACGCGAGCCGCTTGTGGCAAGGCGCTGCCGGGCTCGAGGCACACAAATTTGTGATGGAACTGTCGCGCGAAGCGGTGCACGGCGGATGCCTTGGCGCTTCGGATTTCGTAACTTTGTTCCACGCCGTATTGAAACGTGGTGAAGTCCGCGATCCCGTGCGTCCACACGCAAGCATCATGATTTGGGGCACTTTGGAGGCGCGCGTTCAGGGCGCAGAGCTGGTGATCCTCGGCGGGCTGAATGATGGCACCTGGCCAGCGCTGCCTGCTCCTGATCCGTGGCTCAACCGGGAAATGCGCCTCAAGGCCGGGCTATTGCTGCCAGAGCGCCGGATCGGTCTATCTGCGCACGACTTTCAACAAGCGGTCGCCGCCAAAGAGGTGATCCTATCCCGGTCGGTTCGCAGCGCCGATGCCGAAACGGTGCCCTCTCGTTGGCTCAATCGGCTGACCAATCTGATGAGCGGCATGTCGGATGACGGCCGCGTGGCGCTTGAGCAAATGCGCGGCCGCGGGCGGGCTTGGGTGGATCTGGCCAAACAGCTTGAAACTCCTGATCACACGGAACCAGAGCCGCGCCCGTCGCCCTGCCCGCCTGTCGATGCCCGACCGCGTTCATTGTCGGTGACTGCAATCTCTCGTCTGATCCGCGACCCATACGCGATTTACGCAGAATACGTGCTGCGCCTGAAAAAAATCGACCCGCTCCGCCAGCAACCCGACGCCCCGCTGCGCGGCACCGTACTGCATGGCATATTAGAGAAATTCATTCGCAACACTGACATATCGCTCGGGCTGGACGAGGCCAGGAATAAGCTTTGGGCAATTACAGACACGGTTTTGGCTGCCAAAGCCCCTTGGCCTGCGGCGCGCATTCTTTGGCGCGCAAAGCTGGCGCGCGTTGCCGATGTCTTTCTGAATGACGAGGTTGGCCGACAGTCCAGCGCGCAGCCACTGCTCCTGGAGGAGTATGGCGCGCGCTGGTTTCAGGATCTGGATTTCACCTTGAAAGCCAAGGCTGATCGCATCGACAGAACCCCAGAGGGCCAGTTTGTTATCTACGACTACAAAACCGGCGGTTTGCCAAGCGCGAAACAGCTGCGCCAATTCGACAAACAGTTGCTGCTCGAAGCGGTGATGGCCGAAGATGGCGCTTTTGGCGCGCTGCCGCCCGGTCGGGTCGAGGCCGTCGCGCATATCGGCCTTGGCGCTCAGCCGAAATTCAATCTGGTGACACTCGAACCTGGCGCGACCGACGAAATTCGGGCCGAACTGTTAGAGCTTATCGCGCAATACCAACGGCGTGCGCAAGGCTACATGTCGCGCCGCGCCATGACCGCAGTGCGGTTCGACGGTGACTACGACCATTTGGCGCGGTTCGGTGAATGGGATGAAACCCAGGATCCGCTCGGCCAAGAGGTGGGCGAATGACACTCGACGACGTCACTCAGCGCCAGAACGACGCGGCTGATCCAAACGCTTCGATATGGCTGTCGGCAAATGCCGGTTCAGGTAAGACGCGGGTTCTGACCGACCGGGTATCGCGTTTGCTGCTGGAAGGCGTGTCACCGCAACACATCCTTTGCCTGACCTACACCAAGGCCGCGGCCAGCGAGATGCAGAACCGGCTGTTTCAGCGGCTCGGTGCATGGTCGATGAAGGACGACGAAAACTTGTCGGTGGATTTGGGAAACTTGGGCTCCCGCTTTGATGGCGACGCGGAACAGCTTGCGCATGCCCGAACCCTTTTTGCCCGTGCAATCGAAACCCCCGGAGGCCTGCGCATCCAGACAATTCATTCTTTTTGCTCGTCGCTGCTCAGACGGTTCCCGCTCGAAGCCAGAATTTCTCCGGTATTTCGCGAAATTGAAGACCGGGCGGCCAAGCTTTTGCGCGAAGAGATTGTCGAAGAGCTCGCCAACGGTGATTTCGCCCACGTCGTACACGGAATCGCACGGCATTACACAGGCGACGACTTTGGCAAGTTGATGGGTGAAATTCTAAAAAACCGCGAAGCACTTGCCGCTCCGGTTGAGCAGTCTGATGTCTGGGCGCAATTTGGATTGCCTAAAGGTTTCGACGCCGAGCGCCTGCTTTCGGATGCGTTTTTGGGCGGCGAGCGAGAATTGGTCACAGCGCTAGTCCCGATTCTTGAGGCGAGCGAAAAGGCCACGGACCGAAAAGCCGCCAAATCTCTGGCAGCGATAGACTTGACGCAACTGAACCAATCGGCCCTGGATCAGCTCATTTCAGTGTTTTTGACCCAGTCCGGCAAGACGCCATTCACCGCGAAAATCGGTAGCTTTCCGACTAAGGATATTCGCGACTTCAATCCCGAAGTTGTGGCAAATCTGAACGCATTAATGGCGCGGGTCGAGGCCGCAAAGGAACGCCAGAATTGTCTCAACGCAGCGCAAAGAACATTCGCTTTGCGTGAATATTCAGCGATATTTCTGCCCAGATGCGAGGCTCGAAAGGCCGCACGCGGCTGGCTTGACTTCGACGACCTGATTCACCGGGCGCGGGCGCTGCTCTCTGACCCGGCAGTTGCGCAATGGGTGCTGTTCCGGCTTGACGGTGGCATTGACCACATTCTCGTGGACGAAGCGCAGGACACCAGCCCGAATCAGTGGCAGGTGATCAAACTCTTGGCACAGGAATTCAGCACCGGGCAGGGCGCGCGACCAGACATAAGGCGAACAATATTTGTCGTCGGGGATCTGAAACAGTCGATCTATTCGTTCCAGGGCGCCGATCCGCGTGCGTTTGACCAGATGCGAGAACACTTCTCGACCCGTCTAGCGGCGGCAAATCAGACCTTGTTTGAACGGTCGCTGAACTATTCGTTTCGATCGTCGCCAGCAATTCTTGGCTTTGTTGACGCTACTTTTCACGTAGCGGGCGGCCAGGGCGTTGGCGGATCGCCGCGTCACATCGCGTTTTACAGCGCTATGCCTGGGCGTGTCGACCTGTGGCCGATTGTGCCCAAATCCGAGACGCCAGAAGAAAAGGAATGGTACGATCCGACCACCAAGCTGGCCGCCAATGATCATCGTATTATTCTTGCGGACAGGTTGGCCGACACAATTCGGGAAATGGCAGTTTCCGGCTCTATACCGGACAAGACGGGCGCATTTCGTCCGATTCGATACGGTGACTTTCTAATTCTGGTTCAGCGTCGATCCGCACTTTTTCACGAGATCATTCGCGCCTGCAAATCGCGGGAATTGCCGATTGTCGGCGCGGATCGTCTGAAGGTCGGGGCGGAGCTGGCGGTGAAAGACCTGACGGCGCTATTGGCTTTTCTGGCTTTGCCGGACGATGACCTGTCGCTGGCTGCTGCGCTCCGTTCACCGTTGTTCGGAATGTGTGAGGCCGAACTTTACGACCTTGCGCACACACGGCAAGAGCCAAGACTTTGGCGCGCGTTGGCACGTCGCAAGGATGATTTCGCGAACATATTTGAGACCATAACCGCACTCCGCAATATTGCCGATTTTCTCAGTCCGTTTGAACTGCTCGAACGCATCCTGACCCGGCACCACGGGCGTAAACGGCTGTTGGCGCGGCTTGGGTCCGAGGCTGAAGATGGCATCGATGCGCTTCTAGTTCAGGCCATCACTTATGAGCAGACCGAAACCCCAAGCCTGACGGGTTTTCTGGTCTGGCTTCAGGTCGAAGAAGTTGAGATAAAACGTCAGCCCGACGCCGTCGGCGACCGTATTCGCGTCATGACAACGCATGGGGCCAAAGGCTTGGAGTCTGCAATTGTGATTCTGCCGGACACGGCGGATCGAAAGCCGAACCAGGGCGACGAGATTGTGAGTTCCGACGGCGCGCCGCTGATGTGGCGGGCGAACACCGCGCTGCAACCAGCGATGACGAAAAGGGCTCTAGCAAAGGCGAAACGCGCCCAGGATGACGAAAGGCTGCGCTTGCTTTACGTGGCGCTGACGCGCGCCAAGAACTGGTTGATCGTCTGCGCGTCCGGCCAAGTCACTGATGGCGGAAACAGTTGGTATACGCATATCGAAACCGGATTGGTGGCGTCAGGCGCCAAGGCAGTCGAAATGCCAACCGGTGTCGGGCTTCGGCTGCAGCACGGCGAATGGCCGACGCCAAAGAAAGCCGAGAGAAAAGATGCCCGGCCAGCGGTCGCGGATTTGCCGAATTGGGCGACAAGCCGAGCCGGGTCCCCGCCGGACCGGGCTGTTGCATTGACACCGTCGGACTTGGCCGGTGCGAAATCGCTGGACGGCGAAAGTAGCGGGCTGGACGAGGAGGCTGCCATGCAGCGCGGCCGCCGACTTCACCGTTTGTTGGAGCATTTGCCGCGCTCACCAAACGTTGAATGGCCCGACATCGCCCGCCAGCTTTTGGCATTTGGCGAAGACGCAGCGCCGGCTAATGTGGTCACAGAACTTTTGTCCGAAGCATCAGCGGTTATTGAAAGCTCGGAACTGGCGCATTTGTTCCGCCAAGATGCCCTGACAGAGGTCGACATTACCGCCAATTTGCCCGATCTTGACGGCCAGCGCATTCACGGCACAATTGACCGCGTGATCGTTGCAACGGATCGGGTGTTGGCAGTGGACTTCAAGTCCAATCAAATGGTTCCTGCCAGTCCGCAGGAGGTTCCGGACGGACTGTTGCGACAAATGGGTGCCTATCTTGCAGCTCTGGAGCAGGTCTATCCCGACAGAAACGTAGACATCGCAATCCTGTGGACGCACACCGCCACACTGATACCTCTGGCGCACGACCTCGTGAGGGCAGCGCTGAACGCAAAGGCCCCATCTTGACGATCCCCGGACCCGACCATAGGTTCCAATCCAACCTGTCATTCTTTGGAGAATAGAAATGTCTACCGTTGCAGTTACCGACGACACATTTGATGTAGAGGTTCGCAATTCCGGCCTGCCCGTAGTTGTGGATTTTTGGGCAGAATGGTGCGGGCCGTGCAAACAGATTGGCCCTGCTTTGGAAGAGCTTTCGAGTGACTTTGATGGCAAAGTGAAATTCGTAAAAGTCAACGTCGACGATAACCCGAACGCTCCCGCGCAATTGGGCGTGCGTGGGATTCCGGCACTGTTCTTATTCAAGGATGGAGAAGTTGTCTCCAACAAAATCGGCGCTGCGCCAAAAGCCGCGTTGCAAAACTGGATCGAAGAGGCGATTTGAGGCGGGAAGGCCCGTTAAAATTCGGTGAGCGATAAAGTTGTTTGTCGTCCCGATTACCGTCCGCTCCAAATTTATTACAGAAAATCAAGTCGATTTCGCTGTCAAATTTGCCGCATCGATTACTCCCCGATAAGCGCGCGGCATGGGAAAGACGCTTGTGCGATGCGCGGGCGATGTCCATATAACGCAAAGTAAAAACGGAGGCCCGGATGGCGGACGACAATTTTCCCGGCTGGCATGGAACGACGATCATTGGTGTCCGAAAAGGCGGCGAGGTTGTGATTGCCGGTGACGGCCAGGTCACCCTGGATAAGACCGTGATAAAAGGCACCGCCCGCAAGGTTCGTCGATTGAGTTCTGGTGGTCAGGATGTTGTGGCCGGGTTTGCCGGATCGACGGCAGATGCGTTCACGTTGCTGGAGCGCCTGGAAGCGAAACTGGAAGCATCGTCCGGCCAATTGGCGCGCGCCGCGATTGAGCTTGCCAAAGACTGGCGCACCGACAAATACCTGCAAAAACTGGAAGCGATGCTGATCGTCACCGATGGCAAGGACTTGCTGGTCATCACCGGGGCTGGCGATGTTCTGGACCCGGAACATGACGTAACCGCGATCGGATCGGGCGGCAATTACGCTCTGGCCGCGGCGCGCGCATTGATGGACGCCGACCTGACCGCCGAAGACATTGCCCGCAAATCAATGGCGATAGCCGCCGAAATCTGCGTCTTCACCAATGGCAACCTGACGGTAGAAAAGATTGCCAAATGACCGACCTGACCCCGCGTGAGATCGTCTCGGAACTTGACCGCTTCATCATCGGCCAAAACGACGCCAAACGTGCCGTCGCCGTGGCATTGCGTAACCGCTGGCGGCGCAAGCAGCTACCGGATGATCTGCGTGACGAGGTCTATCCAAAGAACATTCTGATGATCGGCCCGACCGGCGTCGGCAAAACCGAGATCAGCCGTCGCCTGGCAAAACTGGTTCGCGCGCCATTCATTAAAGTGGAAGCGACGAAATTTACCGAAGTCGGTTATGTCGGCCGCGACGTGGAACAGATCATTCGCGACCTTCTGGATGCGGCAATTGTAATGACCCGCGAGCATATGCGTGAAGAAGTTACGGCCAACGCACGCCAAGCAGCGGAAGAACGAGTGCTGGCTGCGCTCACCGGGGAAAATGCCCGCGAACAGACCCGCGATATGTTCCGCGACAAGCTAAAGCGGGGCGAGCTTGACGACACCGAGATCGAGCTTGAACTGGCCGACACGTCAAACCCGATGTCGATGTTCGAAATTCCCGGCCAGCCTGGGCAAATGGGTGGCATGATGAACCTGGGCGACATTTTCGGCAAGGCCTTTCAGGGCCGCACGGTGCGGCGCAAGTTGACGGTCGCGCAAAGCTACGAGGTACTGGTCAGCGAAGAGGCCGACAAACTGCTTGACGATGACACCGTCACCCGCGCCGCCATTGACGCGGTCGAGCAGAACGGCATCGTCTTTCTGGACGAGATCGACAAAGTTTGTGCCCGCTCTGATACGCGCGGCGCCGATGTCAGCCGTGAAGGTGTGCAGCGAGATCTTTTGCCGTTGATCGAAGGCACAACCGTTTCCACCAAACACGGCCCGGTCAAAACCGACCACGTGCTGTTCATCGCATCCGGTGCATTTCACAATGTCAAACCATCAGACCTGTTGCCCGAACTGCAGGGTCGGCTGCCGATCCGGGTCGAACTGCGCGCTCTGACAGAAGAGGATTTTGTGCGTATCCTGACCGAAACCGACAACGCTCTCACCCTGCAATATTCCGCCCTGATGGGCACCGAAGATGTCGCCGTGACGTTTGAGAAAGACGGTGTCGCCGCGCTGGCTCATATCGCCGCCGAAGTGAATCAAAGCGTTGAAAACATCGGCGCGCGCCGCCTTTACACAGTATTGGAGCGGGTCTTTGAAGAGCTCTCGTTCACGGCACCGGACCGCGCCGGTGACAAGGTGACGGTAGATGCGAAGTTTGTAGAGGACCACCTTGGCGACATTGCTAAGTCCGCCGATATAGGTCGCTATATGCTTTGAAGTCGATTTCCTTTCCCGGAAATCTCGGGGAAGGGGTTGCGCCGGTTGTTTCTAGATATATCGATGAGACCTCAGCATAAGGCCTCTTTTCCAGCTTGATATTACGGAGTTCGGGATGGATTTCCAGTAAAATCGGATATTTGCGACTTTGAGGGTTGGATATGGTCAATTTGACGTAGTTTTTTGTCCCATTTCCAGGTTTTGGCCGCACTTATCCAGCGCAACTCTGGTCGGGCAATCCGTAGAGTGTCAAGAATTTGGCCCCTTTGCGAACGTTATGAGCGATGGCTGCAATACCGTAGGCAGTCATATTCCTGGCCAACCCCATAAATCGTGTTCGGGCTAAGCCATAACGGCTTTTGTAAGTGGCAAAGGGCCGCTCGCCACCAGCACGAATAACAGCAATCTCATCATTGCGATTACGGTCATCATCCGACAGAGGTTTGTTACGGTAACCTTTGCGTTGCACCTGATCTGCAGTGCCAAAACGTTTCAGTTTGTCACGCGTCTCCCGGGAACTGTAAGCCGCATCCGCGTAAAGGGCACTCTCATCGCCCAATAAAAGCGTATCGCGTTCGACGCTGTCATGCACATTACCCGCAGTGACTGTCTGGCGTTGAATGAAGCCGTCCTCATCCACACCCGTATGAACCGAGTATCCATAGGTGGATTTTAGATTACCACGGCTGTCTTTCCTGACATGCCAGCCCGCGTCCTTATCGCGCTTTGGCTGACCATCTTTACCTTTGCCCGAGCCAGATTGTGCAGCCTCAACGGGGGTGCATCAATGATGTTGATACGCCCTTCCGTCAGAATAATGTTCTTGGCCTCAAGCTGGCGGTTGATCTCCCCCAAGAGACGCTCCCACAGATCATGTTCAACCAGTTGATTGCGGAACCGCCCCAGCGTTGACGCCTCCGGGACATCGCCGCCCAGTTCAAGGTGGCAAAATTTACGAAATAGCAGATCACGATAAAGGCATTGCGACAGCTCAACATCCGATAATCGATACCACACCCCCAACAGCAAACCGCGAAACAAGGTCAAAAGTGGATAGCTTGGACGGCCTGTTTTTGAGGCATAAATCGACGACAAAATTGGTTCGACCTTCGACCAATCCAGAACCGCTTCTGTGGCGTCAAGTGCATGAAGGGCGGGATGATCAAGCTCAGTGCTGGAAACGAAAAGTTCGGGTTGGGTGATGAATGGTTTTTGCATAACCGAACCTAACAAATATTCTTGCCTTTGGGAATCCTCAAGTTATGCTGAGGTCTCTCGATATGTTATCCTCGCCGCCATTACTACCTGTGGCGGCGCAAATACACATAATAGGCCCCCGTCCCGCCGTGCTTGATATGCGCTTCACTCACCTGCAGAACAACCGTTTTTAGCGGTGCAGCGTGCAGCCACTGCGGCACTTGCCGTTTAAGTGCGCCTTTTCGATCCGGGATCAGACCGTCATCTGCACCGGCTTTTCCCTTGCCGGTAATGACCAAAACCAAACGCATGCTGTCGGCGTGAGCCCGCAAAACGAACTCGGCGAGCGCCGGGTGTGCTTGGGCGATCGTCATCCCGTGCAAATCAATGCGTGCCTCGGGCTTCAACTTGCCTTTTTTCATTCGTCCAAATCTCTTGTGGTCCATCTGCACAGGAGCGCTTGCAAGATGTTCGGAGAGTCCGCGCGAGTAGGTAAGCTGCGGCGGCTGCATTCGCGAATTTACGCCAACCCGGAATTGCGGCAGTCTTGAATGCTTCGAAAGTGCGTTTATTTTTTCAACCGCAGCTTCCATCGCCTGTCGTTTTTGCGTGTGCAGCGGCGTCGCGTTTTGGCGAATTTTGTCCCACAGCTGTTGTTCGTCCGGACGCAATCCACGTGGACCACCGCGCTTCATTCGCTAAGCCTGTTTGCCTTTGCATAGGCCAATTCAATCGGCAGAAGAACAATCATCCGCCCGGGATCACGCACCCGGCCCGCGGCACGGCCAGCTTGTTCCCCGGTGCCATAGAAAATGTCGGCTCGCTGTGCGCCCTTGATCGCAGAGCCTGTGTCCTGCGCGATCATCAAACGTCGAAATCCAAGGCTGCCGCCCTTTTCAACCCAGACCGGGGCGCCAAGTTGAATATATCTCGGATCTACAGCCAGTGTCCGATGCGCCGTGATCGCGCGGTTCATCGCGCCCATTGGGCCCTGATCTGCCGACGCGCCGCGGATCACTCGGAAAAACACATATGATGGGTTCGTGCGCAGCAGCGCCACGCCGTCCACCGGATTTCGCCGCACCCAGTTTCGGATCACCTGCGCCGAAACCTGATGCGGCTGATAGGTACCCCGGCGCACCAACTCTTCACCGATCGACCGGTACGAATGGCCATTCGCACCGCCATATCCCAACCGTATCGTCGCCCCGTCCTGCAATTGCAACCGGCCCGAACCCTGCACTTGCAAAAAGAAAACATCCACCGGATCATCGACCCAGGCAATTTCCAAACCGCGCCCGGACAATACGTCCTCGGTCTCGATTATGGTCCGCGAATGCCAAACCTCGCCGTCACTCAGCTCTGGCGGCTTGCGATAAATCGGATAGCGATAGCGATCCGTGGGTGTCAGCGATCCGTTCAATTCAGGTTCAAAATAGCCGGTAAATAGGCCTGGATCACCGTCATCGATCATAACCGGGCGAAAGAACAGTTCAAAGAACGTGCGGGCGTTTGGCTGGCTTGTCGCCAACGCGCAGATCGACACCCATTCCGGTGCCGCCATATCGCCGCACGTTACGCGAAAAACGCCGAGCGCCGCTTGATGGTCGTCATTTTGCCAACCGTTCAGGTCGTCAAATGAAAGGATCGTATAGCTGGCGGCATTCTGGGCGGTGGCTGGTGTCATGGCCAACAGGGCTGTGACTATTGCCGCACGCGCCGGACGCATCATTCCCCGGTTGCAACCAATTTCCAGTTGGGATCATCAGCGCCCATTTTGCGAGCGAATGTCCAGATGTCCTTCTGGCGTTTTACCTCGTCGGGATGGCCCTCAACGATTTCATCCGATTTGTCGCGCACGACCGACGTCAGCTCGCCAACGAATTTCACCAAAACCTCGCCTTGCTTGATCTTTTTGTCAAACCGCGCACCGGTCAGGGTAAGTTCGCGAACGCCGACAAATTTCGCCTCGATTTTAAGGCCTTCCTTTTTCCGGGCAGCCACAACGTCGGCAAAAGTTTCATAAACCTCGTCCGAAAGGAATGGCCGGATCTGATCCAGCTCGCCGCTTTTAAATGCCATCAAAATCATTTCATAGGCACCCCGGGCACCGCCAAGAAACTCGCTGACGCTAAACGATGGATCTGCAGCCTTCATCGCCACCAATGCTTTGGCCTGATCGCTGCCCTCAGACACGTGATCCGTTATGTCGCGGTCGGCACCACCCTCGATCACCTCAAAATCACCACGGGTTCTACCACGTCTTTCCGCAGTAATTGGTGGCTTTTCAAACCCGTCTCGGGTTCCAAGCACGTTTTTCAATCGCAATATCAAAAAAATCGCAATTCCAGCAAGCACCAGAAGTTGGATTACAGCAGAATTCATCTTCACCTCGCAAAGGATGATTGGGTGGTAACGGACGTCATTGGCACTTATGTAAGGCAGGGCTACAGTCAAGTCCACCGCAGCGCAGAATGATGACAAGAGGTTTATATGTGGTTGTTTGTGTTGTTTTTGGCTATCCCGCTGATCGAAATTGCGTTGTTCATTCAGGTTGGCGGCGCAATCGGGCTGTGGCCGACGCTGGCAATTGTCGTTTTCACCGCGTTTCTGGGCGCCTGGCTGATGCGCGCGCAGGGCGTCTTGGCGATCAACCGCCTTCGCTCTTCGCTGAACGAGCTGCGCGACCCTACCGAACCACTGGCGCATGGTGCAATGATTCTGATTGCAGGCGCGTTGTTGCTTACACCGGGGTTTTTTACTGATGCGGTCGGTTTTGCATTGCTGGTGCCACCGGTGCGAAGCGCGATTTACGCCTACTTACGGTCCCGCGTAAAAGTGCAGAATTTCACAGTCGGCGGTCAGCCGACGCCGCGCAGCGACACTTCGGGTACAGTCATTGACGGCGAATACCATGAACTGGACCCGAACCGTGATGCTCATTAATCGGGTTGTCCTGACCAGACAAAGCATTGAGGCCTGCCGCCTGACCTGATAGCACCGGCGCGACATTTTTTGCAGGAGAAAATGAATGGCCGACAAAGCCGGATCAAACGGCTCTACCGAAGCCAAAGACGCAACCCAAGCTAAACTAAAAGTGCTCGGACAATTCATTCGGGACATGTCGTTCGAAAACATCGTCGCGCAAAAAAGCATAACCGGTGATGTCGCGCCGGATGTTAACGTTCAAGTCAGCCTTGACGGCAAAAAACGCCCGGACGATTCTCAGTACGAAGTGAACTGCAAATTCAAGATTACCGCTAAAAACAAAGGTACCGAAACCACATTATTCTTGATGGAGCTGGACTATGGCGGAGTTTTCCAGATCGAGAATGTTCCAAAAGAGCAGATTTACCCGTTTTTGATGATTGAATGCCCTCGGATGCTGTTCCCGTTTGCCCGTCGCATCGTGCACGATGTTATCCGTGACGGTGGTTTTCCGCCGCTGAACTTGGATACGATCGACTGGGTCGCTTTGTATCGCCAAAATCTCACCCGTCAGACTGAGATTGCCAAGGCTGCCAAGTCAGCCGCGGCCAAATCCTAGCCGGATTTTTTCCAGAGCGCACCATCGCCCAAGCCGTCGATAAATGCGGCGTGGGCGGCGGTCTCTTGCTCTGTCAACCTTGATCCTATCGGCTTTGGCCGTGGCCGCGGGTGACATTCATCGCCTTTGCTCGATCCGGATAAATCGTGCGAAGTTCCGGCCAATGCTAAATCTGGCTGCCGGCCGCCGATAAGTTCCAGATAGACTTCAGCCAATATTTCGCTGTCAAGCAGTGCGCCGTGCAATGTTCGGTTGGAATTGTCGATACCGAAACGTCGGCAAAGTGCGTCTAGTGATGCCGGAGATCCGGGGAATTTTTTTTGGGCGATGGCAAGCGTATCCACGGCTCGTTCCCAGGGCAGGCGCGGCAGATCCATCCAACCCAGCTCAGCGTTCAGAAATTTCATGTCGAAAGCGGCGTTGTGGATCACCAATTGCGCATCACCAATAAAATCCAGAAACGCCTGCCCGATCTTGGCAAAAACCGGCTTGTCGCGAAGAAAATCATCGTCCAAGCCATGAACCTCAAGCGCGTCGGCGGGCATCGCCCGTTCCGGGTTAATATATTGATGATATATGCGCCCTGTCGGCAGATGGTTGAGCAGCTCCACCGCGCCAATTTCGACAATCCGGTCACCGCCTTCTGGGTCAAACCCGGTGGTCTCTGTATCCAGAACGACTTCACGCATTGGCCAGTTGCCCTTTGATCTGAAGCACCAAATCATGCACCGCCGCACGTGCTTCTGCAAGCGACTTGGTCGGAATGATAACATCCGCATGGGCACGTTTTTCTGCGTCCGGCAGTTGCTTTGAAAGGATAACGTTCAGTTGGGTTTCCGTCATTCCCGGTCGTTCAAGAACGCGGGCGCGTTGAACGTCCGTTGGCGCCGACACAACAACAACCATATCCATGTCCTCGCCCGCGCCGGTTTCAAACAATAGTGGAATATCCAGAGCGACGATCAGCGCGCGAGAACTGGTAAGGAATTCAGCTCGGTCCACGACCACAAGCGGGTGAACGACATTTTCGATCCGTGCCAGTGCCGAAGGATCGTTCGCCATCCATTTTTTCAATGCCGGGCGGCTTACAGCGCCGTCGATTACGGCTGCTGGATGAAGTCGCGCAATGCTCTCAACCGCCGCTCCGCCCACAGAATACAACCGGTGAACTGCTGCGTCAGCGTCCCAGACCAAAACGCCCTCGGCGGCGAACATATCCGCTGTGGTTGTTTTTCCCATACCGATGGACCCGGTAAGGCCGATCACAAACGGCCGTTGCAACGTCAATATCCCAAAACGACACGTCGGGTTTCTTCGTCGATGTCCGGGCGAACACCAAACCAGCGCTCAAAGCCCGGAGCAGCCTGATAAATCAGCATCCCCAGGCCATCAACCGTCGTGCAGCCGCGTTCTCTTGCGTGGCGCAATAGCCCGGTCTCCAAAGGCGTGTACACAAGATCGGTCACCACGGCCTTGGCCGACAGCGCGTCAAGCGGCACCCTAAGTTCTGGCTTTCCATCCATGCCAAGCGACGTGGAATTGATCACTACGGTGGCCTGATCCAGCATGTTGCCGACCTTGACCCAATCAAATACCTGAACTTTGGTGCCAAATTCCGACTTCAAAGCATCTGCCCGCGCCCGGGTTCTGTTGGACAGCCGAACCTCGGGCACGCCGACATCCAACAGCGATGCCAGCACCGCCCGGGCCGCTCCGCCTGCCCCAAACACCGCAGCCGGCCCTGATTTCGGATCCCAGTCCGGCGCACCCTGGCGCAGATTCTCTATAAACCCGTAACCGTCTGTATTGTCGGCGTGGATTTTCCCATCCTGACGAAATATCAGCGTGTTTGCAGCGCCGATCAGCGCGGCACGATCGGTAATAATATCGGCCAGCCCAAGCACGGTTTCCTTGTGCGGGATCGTCACATTCGCGCCGACGAATCCCATATTCGGCATTTCCTGAATTACCGCTGCGACATCTCTTTGGGCAACATCCAACGGGACATAATATCCGCGTATCGCATAGCGTTTTAGCCAATGCGAATGCAAAGCCGGTGACCGGCTGTGCGCGATCGGAGAACCTATGACAGCAGCGAGTGGAATTTTGTTGGCGCTCATCCGGTCACAGCTCCTCTTTGCGTCAGATAGCAAAGCAGTTCGATCAGCGGCAAGCCCAGAACGCTAAAATAGTCGCCTTCGATGCCGGAAAACAGCCGAATTCCCTCTTCTTCCAGCTTATAGCACCCTACAGAACGACGAACGCTGTGCCAATTTCGCTCCAGATATTCCGCCAAATATTCAGGTGACAGTTGTCGCATATGCATTCGGACGCGACCGACATGACGCCATTGCGGCTCACCATTTTGACAGACTACAACTGCTGAGTGCAAACTGTGCCGCTCGCCAGCCAAGTATTGCAATTGGTTGACCGCATCGGCCAGATCATGCGGCTTGTTCAACATCACTCCGGCCAGATCAAGCACTTGATCGCACCCAATCACCAGCGTGTCAGGGTCTTTTATGCTGACTTTGCGAGCCTTCGCCTGTGCCAGTGCATCGGCAATGTCCCGCGAGATTGCGCCCTCATTTTGCATCGAGGCGCGGATGGCATCCTCGTCGACCCGCGCAACGCGAACCTCAAACTTGACCCCGGCACTCTGCAAGAGCGTCTGCCGGGCCTGCGACTCCGAAGCCAGAACAATTCGCTCAACCACATGCATAACTCTGTGCACTGCGCGGACGTATCTGTGGGGAGAATTTGGGGACAAAATGCATAAGCATTAGGTGATCATAAATGTCCTGAACTTTGTCAAGAAGTCTAAATGAATCATCCACGGTGCATTGCGCAATAACGCGGCTTGTGGATAGGTAGAATGCAGATCAAATAATATAATTTCATACCTGATTCATACAAGGTGATACTAGGTAACGCTTTGATAATACGTTATTAATTTTCACTAAATTAAAGTCCCTTGAGCACTTCTGCTTTATCCCCATAATATTCCCGCTGTGCATAGGCGGGTTAACAAATTGATAATCCCCATTATCCACTGCCCCAACTAAATCATCATCTTTTTCTTTCTAATATTTATTTATTAGATAGGGTCCGGCGAAATTGCCTGAACCGCAGGGAAAAGATGGGTACGTTCCTGACATCGGCCTACCCCTGGGTCCTGTCCTTGCATGTGATCTCTGTCATCGCATGGATGGCAGGCCTGTTCTATCTGCCACGCCTGTTTGTCTATCACGTTGAACGGGATAAATCTGACGGCGACGGTGATGCGCTTTTTCAAATTATGGAGCATAGATTGCTGCGTGTGATCATGACCCCGGCCATGATTGCCACCTGGGTCTTTGGAATCATGCTGGTTTTCACGCCTGAGATCGTCGATTGGGCTGCTGTGTGGCCCTGGACCAAGACCGGTGCGGTCCTGGCGATGACCTGGTTCCACCAATGGCTGGGTCTGCGCCGCAAGGAATTTTTGAAACAAAGGAACACTTTGACAGGCCGTCAATTTCGCCTGATAAACGAAGTGCCTACTGTTTTGGTGATCATTATTGTTGTCTCGGTCATCGCGCGTCCGTTCTGATCAAACATTGACTCCTTCAATCGTCGCTATTATTTAGCCCGGCATCGGTCGTCCGACCGTGTTCAATCCCATGATCAAAATGACCGTACGCCATTTCTGGTCGGTCCCGGAATATACCCATGATCCAAGAACGTTTGAATCTGTCTAATCTCAAGGCACACACCCCGCAAGACCTTTTGGCTATGGCCGAAGACCTTGAAATTGAAAATGCAACGACCATGCGCAAGGGCGATATGATGTTTTCAATTCTTAAAGAACGTGCTGAGGAAGGCTGGGAAATCTCTGGCGATGGTGCGCTTGAAATTCTGCAGGACGGATTTGGCTTTCTGCGTTCGCCAGAGGCAAACTATCTTCCGGGCCCTGATGATATTTATGTATCGCCGGATATGATCCGCGAGCATTCTTTGCGAACCGGCGACACTGTGGACGGCGTCATTCAAGCTCCAAACGAAACGGAAAGCTATTTTGCGATAACAAAAGTCACCTTGATAAATTTTGAAGACCACGAAAAAGCCAAGCACAAAATTAACTTTGACAACCTGACGCCGCTCTACCCGGATGAGGTTATGACGATGGAAGTGATAGATCCGGTCATGAAAGACCGCACCGGGCGCATAATCGATTTGGTGGCCCCAATCGGCAAAGGCCAGCGTTCCCTTGTTGTCGCACCGCCGCGCACCGGTAAAACAGTGATCTTGCAGAACATCGCCAACTCGATCGCATATAACCACCCGGAATGTTACTTGATCGTGCTGCTGATCGATGAGCGACCGGAGGAAGTTACCGACATGCAGCGCTCGGTAAAGGGCGAAGTGATATCGTCAACCTTTGACGAACCAGCAACCCGCCACGTTGCAGTGGCGGAAATGGTAATTGAAAAGGCCAAGCGCCTGGTCGAACACAAGCGCGACGTCGTCATTCTGCTCGATTCAATCACCCGCCTGGGGCGTGCCTTTAACACCGTTGTGCCGTCCTCTGGCAAGGTGCTGACCGGCGGTGTAGATGCCAACGCGCTGCAACGCCCCAAGCGGTTCTTTGGTGCCGCCAGAAATATTGAAGAGGGCGGCTCACTGACGATCATCGCCACCGCCCTGATCGACACCGGCAGCCGGATGGACGAAGTGATTTTCGAAGAATTCAAGGGCACGGGCAACAGCGAGATTGTGCTGGACCGCAAGATCGCCGATAAACGGGTGTATCCGGCGATGGACATTCTCAAATCCGGGACCCGAAAAGAAGAGCTGCTGATCGAAAAGGCCAACCTGCAGAAAACCTATGTCTTGCGCCGCATTCTGAACCCTATGGGTACCATCGACGCAATTGAATTTCTGCTTTCAAAGCTGAAGCAGACCAAGTCCAACGCTGATTTTTTCGATTTTATGAACGCTTAACTTATTGTGAATAACAATTGGTTACGTAGATATGGATACGATCTATGCCCTCGCCAGCGCGCGCGGTAAGGCTGGCATTGCTGTGGTTCGCATTTCCGGATCGCGGGCATTCGCCGCTGTATGTTCTTTGGCCGGTTCTCTTCCTGAGCCTCGGCAATCAGCCGTGCGAATTCTGCGTGACGGACTGGGCGGCGTTCTGGACCACGCGCTGGTCCTGCCGTTTCGTGCTGGCCATAGTTTCAGCGGCGAGGATGTCGTGGAGTTGCACTTGCACGGCAGCGTCGCCACGATCAACGCTGTGCTGCGAAGCTTAAGCCGGATAGACGGATTGCGCCTTGCCGAGCCGGGCGAATTCACCCGGCGCGCGCTGGAAAACGAATGCCTGGATCTGACCCAAGTAGAAGGCCTGGCAGATCTGATCGACGCCGAAACGGAATCGCAACGTCGTCAGGCGCTGAGGGTCTTGTCGGGCGCGCTTGGCGAAAAGGCAGAAAATTGGCGCACTCAATTGATCCGTGCGGCCGCGCTTTTGGAAGCCACAATTGATTTTGCCGACGAAGACGTGCCGGTTGATGTTGGCCCGGAAGTCGAGAGCCTGCTGAACGCAGTCAAGAGCGAATTGCGTGACGAAGCACAGGGAGCCTTGGTTGCAGAGCGCATTCGCGACGGCTTCGAAGTCGCGATCGTGGGTCCGCCGAACGTCGGAAAATCAACGCTGTTGAACGCTCTTGCCGGTCGCGATGCCGCCATAACGTCTGAATTCGCAGGAACAACGCGTGATGTCATCGAAGTTCGTATGGATTTGCGTGGATTGCCGGTTACGTTCCTGGACACGGCAGGCCTGAGAGACGCGGAAGACGCAATCGAGGCAATTGGCGTGAGGCGTGCAATTAATCGGGCCGAAGCTGCGGACCTGCGGGTATTTCTGAGCGACGGAATGTCAATATATCGTGGTCTGAGGCCAAGTGAACACGATATACAGCTGCGCGGAAAAGCTGATTTGATCCCAAGCAACGGCCCGGCGATTTCCGGGAAAACCGGGCAGGGCATTTCTGAATTGGTCGAAAACATTACAGGCAGTCTGGAATCCCGCGCCGCAAATGCTGCGACAGCCACCCGCGAGCGGCACAGACTGGCTATTGAATCAGCAATGAAAAGCCTGGACGCCGCCCATATTGAGCTAAGTCACGGCCCCGATCGGGCAGAGCTGGCGGCGGAAGAGGTCCGCAGTGCCGTTCGCGCATTGGAATCCCTTGTGGGCCGCGTCGATGTAGAGCATATCTTGGACGAAATTTTCGCCAATTTTTGCGTCGGAAAGTAGGTGTGTTTCACGTGAAACATCGAGACTTTGATGTCATTGTCGTTGGTGGCGGTCATGCCGGCGCTGAGGCGGCCCATGCGGCGGCGCGGCTTGGTGCGCGCACGGCATTGGTTACGCTAAAGCGCGAAAGTATCGGCGTGATGTCGTGCAATCCAGCCATTGGCGGGCTCGGCAAGGGCCACTTGGTTCGCGAAATTGATGCAATGGACGGCGTGATGGGTCGGGTGGCTGACAGGGCAGGGATCCAGTTTCGTCTGCTGAACCGGCGCAAAGGCCCGGCGGTGCAGGGTCCGCGGGCTCAAGCAGATCGGCGTCTGTATATGAAGGCCATGCATGCCGAGTTCAACAATCAGCAAAATCTTACCGTCATCGAGGGCGAAGCCGTTGATTTTCTGATGAAAAACGGGGACGTGGAAGGCCTGATTCTTGCGGATGGTTCCGAGATCCTGGCAGGCGCCGTGATTTTGACGACCGGAACTTTTCTGCGCGGGGTGATCCATATTGGCGCAGAATCGCGCCCCGGCGGGCGTATTGGTGACTGGCCATCCGTGAGGCTGGCAGAACGTATCGACAGTTTTGGCCTGTCATTGGGCCGTCTGAAAACCGGAACTCCGCCACGGCTTGATGGCCGAACCATCAATTGGGACAGACTTGAACGCCAGCCGGGCGACGACGACCCGGTGATGTTTTCATATTTGTCAAACGCTCCATCGGCACGCCAGGTCAGCTGTGCTATCACCCACACAAACGAAAGGACGCACGAAATAATCCGTGAAAATCTTTCGCTATCGGCGATGTACGGCGGGAAAATTGATGGTGTCGGGCCAAGATACTGCCCGTCGATTGAAGACAAAGTTGTCCGCTTTGCCGACAAGACATCGCATCAGATTTTTCTGGAGCCCGAGGGACTTGATGATCCCACAATATACCCAAATGGCATATCGACATCGCTGCCGCTGGATGTGCAAGCAGAATACGTAAATTCCATTCAAGGGCTTGAAAACGCAGAGATTACTCAACCGGGCTACGCGATTGAGTATGATTATATTGACCCGCGCGCGTTGACTCCATCGTTAGAGCTCGCCGATGTGCCAGGTTTGTTTCTGGCAGGCCAGATTAATGGCACGACAGGCTACGAGGAGGCGGCCGCACAAGGGTTGGTGGCAGGTTTGAACGCGGCCCGCAAAGCAATGCGTAGCGAGCCGGTAACATTCAGCCGGTCAATTTCTTACATCGGTGTGATGATCGATGATCTTGTCACCCGCGGCGTCACCGAGCCATACCGAATGTTCACGTCACGCGCCGAATTCCGGTTGTCGCTGCGTGCCGACAACGCCGACCAAAGACTAACACCGCTGGCGATCCGCCTAGGTTGGGTGTCTTCGCGACGCGCGCAGGCCTTTGCAAGGAAAATGGACTTGCTTGAACGGGCCCGGTCACAGCTTGAGAGCGCCAAGTATTCGCCACAACAAGTAATTGCGGCTGGAATTCGGGTCAGTGAAGACGGATCGCGGCGCTCTGCCTACCAATTGCTGTCGTTTCCAGACGTCACTTTTGAACACCTGTGTGAGCTGGACGCATCACTTGCAAAAGTCGATGCAAATACACGTGCGCAACTGGCGCGGGACGCGCTCTATGCCAATTACATTGCCAGGCAGCAACGTGATGTTGACGCCGTTATGCGCGACGAAGCTCATGAAATTCCAGCATATTTTGATTACGCTTTGCTCAGGGGACTGTCCAACGAACTGCTTGTTAAATTGTCCCAAGTGCGCCCGGCGACGCTGGCCCAGGCTGGCCGAATAGAAGGGATGACCCCGGCAGCCTTGACACTAATTCTCGTCAGGATTCGGCAAGCCAAATGGAAGCGGACTGCTTGATGCAGCAAAAAGACGGGCGCCAGGCGTTTTGTGATATATTCATTGTTTCACGTGAAACATTGGCGCGCCTGGACACATACAATATTCTGTTGCGTAAGTGGACGCCAACGATAAACCTGATGTCTCGATCGGCACTGAACGATCTATGGTGGCGAAATATCATTGATTCAGCGCAGATATATGATCTAGCTGGCAATTGCGGTGAGCATTGGGTTGATATTGGGTCTGGCGGCGGATTTCCGGGGATTGTGGTGGCGATTCTGGCCGCTGAAAAGCACCCAGACAGGCGATTTACGCTCATAGAAAGCAATCTGCGCAAAGCCACATTTCTGCGAACGGTGGCGCGTGAATTGGATTTGCCGGTGAATATTATTGCCGACCGAATTGAAAATCTTGACCCATTGCAAGCCGACATAATCTCTGCACGTGCGCTTGCGCCATTGAAATTGTTGCTAAAATACGCCGAATCGCACCTCAATCCGTCTGGACAGGCGCTATTTCATAAGGGCGCGTCATTTCGCCGGGAACTGTCCGAAGCTCTTGAATCGTGGACGTTTCAGAGCAATGAATACACCAGCATAACCGACGGCGCGGCCGTTGTTCTTAGCCTTGGAGACATCAAGCGTGTCTGACCAAACCCGGCCGACCGGCCCCAAGATAATTGCGGTGGCGAATCAGAAGGGCGGGGTTGGGAAAACCACAACCACGATCAACCTTGGAGCGGCCCTGGCGGAGCAGCGATATCGCGTCTTGCTTGTCGATCTGGATCCGCAGGGCAATGCTTCTACCGGCTTGGGCGTCGGCAAAGAAGATCGCGCGATGACTACCTACGATTTGCTGCTTTCTGATGTGTCAATACAAGATGTGGTACAAAGCACAGGTTTTGAAAGACTTTGGATTGCCCCGTCAACCACCGATCTAAGCTCCGCAGACATGGCAATGGTGGCGATTGAGAGGCGGAGCTATTTGCTGCGCGATGCGCTGCGGCAACCCGCGATCGACACGTATGGTCTTGACTATGTGCTCATCGACTGTCCGCCGTCGCTCAGCCTTTTGACGGTCAATGCGATGGTCGCTGCGCATTCGGTTCTGGTGCCGCTGCAAAGCGAATTTTATGCCCTGGAAGGTCTGTCGCAACTGTTGCTGACAGTGCGAGAGGTTCGGGCGAAAGCAAATTCGGATTTGCGTATCGAAGGTGTCGTTTTGACAATGTTTGATGGGCGCAACAACTTGTCGCGGCAAGTCGAATCAGACGCCCGGGAAAATCTGGGCGACCTGATTTTTCATACAGTTATTCCACGAAATGTCCGGATTAGCGAGGCGCCGTCATTTGCTTTGCCGGTGCTAAACTATGACAGCCGGTCCAAAGGAAGCTGCGCCTACCGGGCGCTGGCCGACGAATTGGTGGCATTGAACGGGCACGGGGCAGTCTAAGGGGGTAGAAATGACGGACAGCACGCACGTAAAACGCGGATTGGGGCGCGGATTGTCAGCACTGATGGCTGACGTAGCGTTGCCCGAGGCGGCAACGAGCGCCGACATTGGCAGACAGAGCTCTGACGTGACCATTCCGATCGAATACATCCAGCCAAATCCGGATCAGCCGCGCCGGCGGTTCACCAAGGAAGACCTGGAAGAACTGGCGGCATCTATCCTGAGCAAGGGCGTGCTGCAGCCGCTGATTGTTAGAATAAATCCATGCAAAACAAATAGTTACGAGATTGTCGCGGGCGAGAGACGTTGGCGCGCCGCGCAAATGGCCCGCCTGCACGAATTGCCGGTTTTGGTGCGCGATTACAGCGATAACGAGATGCTCGAAATCTCCATCATCGAGAATGTGCAGCGCTCAGATCTGAACCCGGTGGAAGAGGCCACCGGGTATCGGCAGCTGATGGATCGGTTTGGCCATACCCAGGAAAAACTTGCAACAGTGCTTGCCAAAAGCCGCAGCCACATCGCCAATCTGATGCGACTGCTGCAGTTGCCCGACGACGTGCTTGATTTTCTGCGCGCCGGTGACATTTCGGCCGGTCATGCGCGCGCACTGATCACCACTGACAATCCGTCAAAGCTGGCGCGCCAGATTGTCGCCAAAGGTCTTTCGGTTCGCGAAACAGAGCGGCTGGCAAAGCGGGCAAATACCAAACAAGCGCCGCGCCGCGCCAGTCGCAAAGAAAAAGACGCCGACACCACTGCCTTGGAAAAGGATCTTTCAGCCAGTCTCAAAATGAAGGTCTCGATCGAGCACAGGGCTAGCGATGGAACCGGCCAAGTCGTAATTAAATACAAAAACATGGACCAACTGGACAATATTTGCCGGGTCTTGTCGTCGGGGTAGCCGGGTTATCTAGACTGACGAAATTAGAAGCTCTCGAATGATGGCGTTCAGAACGGGTCGGCCGGACTGTGTAACTCGCATCCTGCCCGGATCGACCTCGACCAACGATAAGTCTTGTAACATATTGATATCACGGGAGTTTAGAGGAGAATCCGCCAGCGCCTCGTAGCGATCAAGCGAAATACCCTCGCTTAACCGAAGGCCCATCATCAAATACTCCGCGGCCTGATCAGCACCCGACAGGCTCTGGCGCGGATACTCGCCATTGCCAGTTCTTTCGACTTGTTGCAACCACCGGCTGGGCGACAATGGCGTATCGGTCGCCAAGCGCTGTCCGTTCAAAGTCAGTCGGCCATGAGCACCCGGACCAATGCCAGCGTAGTCACCATTTCGCCAGTAAATCAGGTTGTGGCGCGATTCGGCGCCGGCAACGGCGTGGTTGGATACTTCATAAGCGGGTAGTCCGGCAGCTGTCGAGAACATTCTGAGTTGACCGGTTTATGTACCATATGAGTTGACCGCTTCTGTTGCGGTTTCTGGCCCTGTGGGGAAGTGGTCGGTCGCGGAGCGGCTGTCCACTTGTCCACAGGGCGCCGGTCGGTCGCGTCGAAGCGGGTCACGCGGCCTCGCGGGTTTGGCTGTCGATCGGTTGGCCATCGGCGTGGTATCGCGCCAGACATCGCGGTCCATGGAAGACGGCCATTGTGCCGTCGGGGTATTCGTGGACGCGGACCCTGGCCTTGACGTAATGGCGGCGGTGGCGGCCGGCGGGGATCTGAAGTGCCAGGCGCTTGTAGCGCACCGTGTTGTCGTTTGAGACGGTGCGTTCCTCGTGGATGCACAGGATGTCGTCGAGCGCGCCGGTGAAGGGGACGAAGGCGGTGCCCCGGTCCTCGGCCGGGGTCGCGAAGCGGGCGTTGTGTTGTGGCAGGAAGACCTCCTTGAGGAAGCGGTTGGCCTCGACCATGTCGGTGATGCCGGCGAGCCTGAGTTCCTGGGGCAGGCGCTTCTGCAAGGTGCCGAACATGCGCTCCGAGCGCCCCCTTGCCTCGGGCGAGTAGGCCGGGATCAGCTCGATGCCGAGCTGCGCCAGAGCGCGGCCGACCTGGGTCGGGGTGTCCTTGTCCACCTTGCCGCCGGCCTCGGGCGTGTTCCAGTAGTGGCTGGCGCGGTCGGCGTAGAGCGAGCAGAACAGGCCCTTGGTCCGGATCGCCTCGGACACCCCCTGGAAGCTCGACATGGTGCCCTCTTCGGCGACGAAGAAGGCCGAGTAGATATCGCTGGTCGCATCGTCCATGGTGACGATCAGGTCCCACCATCGACCGGGGACCCACTCGTGGCTCGAGCCGTCCTGGTGCAACATCATGCCGGGCAAGGCACGGCGCGGCCGCTTGCGCCGGTGCGCCCCACGCCTGGGCGCCGCGCGCCTGCGCCCATGGGCTTGCAAGCTCAGCCGCAGCCAGTTGTAGCTGCGCTTGAAGCCGTGATCGGCCACCAGCTTCTCGTGGAAGTGCTTGGCCGTGAAGTCCCAGTAGCGGGTGTCGAACAACTCCAGCACCCGCGCCACCTCGTCCACCGGCGCGCGCCGCGCCGAGAGGCGGCCCAGGCGGCGGTCGTAGAGACCGTCGGCTCCCTCCGCCTCGTAGCGGTCGCGCCAGCGCCGGAAGGTGCGCTCCGAGACACCCAGAACCTCCGCCGCCTCCGCCTGTCTCAAGCCACCCCGATGGGTGCACCCGTAAACCTCCTCGAACTTCATCAATCTCAGTCCCTGTACCTGCTCCGTCCGACGCATCGCCTCCCTCCATGGCTTGGAGGCGTTCTAAAACCGGACAGATCATCTGGTACATAAACCGGACATATCGCGTGTTACCGACACGGGTAGTCCGGCAGCTTGACAAATGTCCTGTGTCGCCAGATACATATCGGCTGCGTCGTCGTCCTTTGGCAGGCCGCGCAACTTGCCCAGTGCTAGGCGATCCCCAAATGCGGTGCCGTCTTCGATGGTCAACTGATAAAGCGACATGTGATCTGCCGCCATCGACAGGGCTTCGGTCAATTCTGCGCGCCAGTCGCGAAGCGTCTGGAATTGGCGGGCATAGATCAGATCAAAACTTACCCGCTCAAATGTGTTACGCGCCAGATCATATGCGGCGCGCGCTTCAGACACCGAATGAAGCCGCCCAAGGGCCTTTAGGTCAGCGTCGTTCAGCGCCTGAATGCCAATTGAAACGCGATTTACCCCGGCGTCATGGTATGCAGCAAATCGCTCTGCCTCGACCGATGTCGGATTTGCTTCCAGCGTCACCTCAAAATCGTTCGAAGTCGCCCACTCGGAGTGAACCGCCTCTAATATGGACGCAACAAGGTCTGGGCGCATCAGACTTGGCGTGCCACCACCAAAAAACAAAGAATTCGGCACCCGGTCCTGGGTCTCCGAGCCAACACGCCGAATTTCGGTTAAATAGGCTCTAATCCAGCGCGATTGGTCAATTTCCGCTGCCACATGAGAGTTGAAATCGCAATAGGGGCACTTGGCCTGGCAAAATGGCCAGTGGACATAAAGCCCAAAGCCAGCCGATTGCCAGTTCTCAAACAAAACAGCCAGCCGCAAGTTTGGCGAAGGCATCAGTGCGGTGGCTCATCGCATGTTTTCTGGCCGGCACCATCTCGCCAAATGTCTCGGATTCACCGTTCGGCAGAAAGATCGGGTCAAACCCAAAGCCCAACTCGCCACGCATCGGCCAGACAAGTCGGCCAGCGACGCTGCCTTCGAACAACTCATCGTGGCCATCAGGCCAGGCCATGCACAACGCGCAAAAAAACCGGGCCGTGCGGGGTTCGGGCGCACCTCTGTCTTCCAGCATTGTCCAGACTTTGCTCATTGCCATAGAAAAATCCCGCCCGTTTGGGGTGTCGGCCCAATCGGCAGTGTATACACCAGGTGCGCCGCCAAGCGCATCCACCATGATCCCACTGTCATCAGAAAGAGCCGGAAGGCCCGACTCACTTGCGGCAAAATGCGCCTTTATGCGAGCGTTTCCTGCGAAGGTGTCATGGGTTTCCTCCGGCTCATAAAGCCCGAGTTCAGCGGCCGAGATCGCCGAAACGCTAAACGCCGCCACAAGTGCTGCGATCTCTCGCAACTTTCCCGTGTTGTGCGACGCGATCACCAACTTGTCGCCGGAAAACCTGCGCATGTCAGACAATCGCGGCCTTCTGCGCCGCCACCAATTCTGCCACGCCCTTGTCGGCCAGATCAAGAAGCTGCGTCATTTCATCGCGTGAAAATGTTGCGCCCTCGGCAGATATCTGAACTTCGATCAAACGCCCGCCGCCGGTCACAACAAAATTGCCATCAACGCCGGCCTCGCTGTCCTCGGCATAATCCAGGTCAAGGATCGGCTGCCCAGCATACACCCCGCAACTGACCGCGGCGACGTGATCCAGGATCGGATCACTGAAAATATCGCCCGCTTTCATCAGCTTGTTCACTGCGCGCCGCAATGCCACCCAGCCACCGGTGATGGCAGCACAACGGGTGCCGCCGTCGGCCTGAATCACATCACAATCCACGGTGATCTGACGCTCGCCAAGCGCCACCCGGTCGATACCGGCGCGTAAAGACCGGCCAATCAGACGCTGGATTTCAACCGTGCGGCCAGCCTGTTTTCCGGCAACGGCCTCGCGGCGCATGCGCGAACCAGTAGAGCGCGGCAGCATCCCGTATTCCGCGGTAACCCAGCCCAGCCCGGTGCCTTTCAGAAACGGCGGCACACGAGCCTCCAGCGAAGCTGTGCACAGAACATGCGTGTCACCGCACCTGATCATGCAGGATCCCTCGGCGTGTTTGGCCACACCGACTTCAATCGCAATCGGGCGCATCGCGTCTGTTGCTCTGCCAGAAGGCCGCATGAAATTTCCTTCCCGAATTTGAAATGCTCACATACCCGCCCACGCACAAGCGACGCAACCCCGATTGACGTCGGCACCGCAATCCCTTTAATTGGCAAGCCGTTTGAAAATGGGTCCCGATGTCTGATCGAGCCAACATCATTTCCGACATGAACGACCGCACCCGCGAAGTGTTTCGCCGCGTGGTCGAAAGCTATCTGAATTCGGGTGAACCCGTTGGATCACGGACATTGACGCGCAGCATGAGCGAAAAGGTAAGTGCCGCGACGATTCGCAATGTCATGCAGGACTTGGAATATCTGGGTCTTCTGGATTCGCCGCATGTTTCAGCAGGCCGCATCCCAACTCAGCAAGGTTTGCGGATGTTCGTTGACGGAATACTAGAAGTCGGACATCTGGATGCGGACGATCAGGAAAAAATTGATGCGACGCTTGGATCGAACGAACGCGACGTAGGCATAATGCTGGACCGGATTGGATCAGCATTGTCTGGTCTGACCCAGAGCGCCAGCCTTGTGCTCGCACCAAAGCACGAAGCCCCGATCAAACACATCGAGTTTGTCAGCCTCGCACCGGACCGGGCATTGGTCGTTCTGGTCCAGGCTGACGGGCACGTTGAAAACCGGATCTTCACACCGCCACCGGGGCAGACGCCAGCCTCGATGCGCGAAGCGGCAAACTTCCTGAATAATGTCGCCGATGGCAAGACTCTGAGCGCGCTGCAAAAAACCATCCGGCAGGACATTGCCACGCATCGCCAGGAACTTGACGGCCTGGCCCGAGGGCTGGTTGAAAATGGTATGGCGCTTTGGGACGGCGAGGGCCAATCTTATGAACGCCTGATCGTCCGTGGCCGGGCAAGCCTGGTAGGTCCAGAGGGCGAGGAAGGTGACTTTGACCGGATCAGAACGCTGTTTGATGATCTCGAACGCAAACGTGACATCGCGAATTTCCTTGAATTAACCGAAGGCGGCGAAGGTGTGCGCATTTTTATTGGTTCTGAGAACAAACTTTTCTCACTTTCGGGTTCCTCTTTGGTTGTCTCTCCTTATATGAACGCTGATCGAAAAGTTATCGGCGCTGTTGGCGTGATCGGGCCAACGCGTTTGAATTACGGGCGGATCGTACCGATTGTAGATTATACGGCGCAGCTGGTAGGTCGGCTGCTGTCCGCGGGCGGGATTAAAGGGTCAAGATATGGCAGAAGCCAAAAAAGAGCTTGTGGAAGAGGTCGAAGCGACGATCGAGGCAGAAGGATTCGCTGAAAGTGCGGATGCCTATGAAGAAGAAATTGACGAGCTTGGAATTCTTACCGCCGAGCGCGACGACATGCGCGACCGATTCATGCGCGCGCTGGCGGACGCGGAAAATTCTCGCAAACGCGGCGAGCGCGACCGGCGCGAGGCCGAGCAATATGGTGGCTCGAAATTAGCCCGCGACATGTTGCCGGTTTATGACAACCTCAAACGAGCACTGGATGCAGTGAAAGAAGATCACGAAGCCGGGTCCAAAGCGCTTGTAGAAGGTGTCGAACTGACAATGCGCGAGATACTCAATGTGTTCAAGAAGCACGGTATCGAATGCATCGCGCCGGAAATCGGCGACCGGTTCGATCCGCAGCATCACCAGGCGATGTTCGAAGCATCGCTGCCGGACACCAAGTCAGGCGACATTATTCAGGTGATGACAGAAGGTTTCATGCTGCACGAGCGACTGCTGCGCCCGGCGCAGGTTGGCGTCAGCTCGACCCCGACTTCAAAAGCGAAGTAAGCTCATAAATCAGACTTAGCGCCGCTTTTGGCGTCAGTTCGTCGGGCAGGGTTTCGGCGAGCAATTTTTCTGCGGCAGATGGCCCGGATTTCACTGGCGCCAGTGCGGGATTGGCGGAAAACAGCGGCAGATCATCAAACAACGCCTGTTTCGGGCTGCCGCCTTCGCGATCACCTTTTTCCAATGCATCGAGAATCACCCGGGCGCGGGCAACCACCGATGCCGGAAGCCCGGCCAGTCGCGCAACCTGAACCCCATAAGACCGATCCGCGGCGCCTTTGCGCACTTCATGCAGGAAAATTACATCGCCTTCCCACTCTTTGACTGCGACGGTCGCATTCTGGACGCCAGTCAGCCTGTCAGCGAGCGATGTAAGTTCGTGATAATGCGTAGCAAACAGGGCACGGCATTTGTTGGCCTCGTGCAGATGCTCCAGCGTGGCCCAGGCAATCGACAAGCCGTCATAGGTGGCGGTGCCGCGGCCAATCTCATCCAGAATCACCAACGCCCGATCATCGGCTTGGTTGAGAATCGCTGCGGTTTCCACCATTTCGACCATGAACGTGGATCGTCCGCGGGCCAGGTCGTCGGATGCACCAACGCGGGAAAACAGTTGCGAGACCAACCCGATATGGGCGGCAGAAGCCGGCACATAGGATCCCATCTGCGCCAGCAGGGCGATCAGGGCGTTCTGGCGCAGGAACGTTGACTTGCCGGCCATGTTTGGGCCGGTCAGCAGCCATATATTGGCCCGGGCCGAGGCGTCCGACAACGTACAGTCGTTAGCGATGAAAGGCTCGCCACTTTGCTTGCGAAGCGCTGCCTCGACCACCGGATGCCGACCGTCTTTGACCAGGAACGTTCGACTGTCGTCCAGAACCGGCCGCACCCAGTTCTCACCGACCGCCAGATCGGCCAAAGCCGCTGCCAGATCGACGTCTGGCAGGGCGCGTGCCGCATCGCCAATGGATGCCGAGGCACCCAAGATTGCATCGGAAAGCCTGGTATAGAGACGCAATTCAATGTCCATTGTCAGATTGCCGGCGTTCAATATTTTGGTCTCCATCTCGGCCAGGGGCACCGTGGTAAAGCGCACCGAGTTGGCAGTTGTTTGCCGGTGGATGAAGACTTCTGAAAGCGGCGGCGACAGCATTTTTTTGGCATGAGCGGCGGTGGTTTCAATGAAATACCCCAGCACATTGTTGTGCTTGATCTTCAATGCTTGGATACCTGCCTGGCGCGCATAATCCACCTGCATGCCTGCGATCACACTGCGCCCTTCATCGCGTAGCTTTCGGGCGTCGTCCAGATCGGCGTCGTAACGGGACACAATAAATCCGCCATCCCGTGCCAGCAGCGGCGGCTCTGCCACCAGCGCGGCGTCCAGAAGCGCCACCAGATCGTCGTGACCGCGCAGCGCATCAGCCGATTTGGCAATCAAATCCGGCACGGTCTCGCCCACCAGCCTTTGGGCAATCCACTTGGCCTGGGTCAGACCAGCGCGAATCGCCGCCAGATCTCGCGGTCCACCGCGATCCAATGCCAATCGCGACAGCGCTCTGTCAATATCCGGCGACTTTCGCAATCCATTGCGCAACTCGCCACGCAAACGCGGCTCTGCGATCAGATAAGCGATAGCGTCGTGGCGGGCTCGAATGGCTACCAGATCGCGCGAGGGGCCGGAAATACGACGCTCCAACAACCGCCCGCCGCCTGCGGTAACAGTGCGGTCCAGAATGCCAATAAGCGAACCCTCGCGCCCGCCTGACAGGCTTTTGGTCAGTTCCAGATTTCGCCGTGTTGCCGCGTCCATCTGCATCGCATGGCCGACTGTCTCGCGCGCCGGTGGGCGCAACAGCGGAAGCTTACCCTTCTGGGTGATGTCCAGATAATCGACAATCGCACCCAAAGCAGCCACTTCGGCCCGGCTAAATGCGCCAAACGCATCGAGAGTGGCGACATTGAACAGGCCGGTCAGCCGTCTGGCGGCAGCAGTGCTGTCGAAACTTGCGCGCGAAAACGGCGTCAGCGACGCACCGGAATCAGATACTATTTCAGCAAATTCGGCCTCCTTCGCCTCCGACACCAACACTTCGCTTGGGGCCAGGCGGGCCAGTTCCGGTGCCAGTCGCACCGGCGGGCAAGGCGTTACATGAAACTCCCCGGTCGAAATATCGACCCAGGCCAGCGCCGCTTCGTCGCGCACTTCTGCAAACGCCGCCAGAAAGTTGTTTCGGCGCGCCTCCAGCAGCGAATCTTCGGTCAGCGTTCCGGGCGTCACCAGTCGAACCACGCCGCGCTTCACCACCGATTTGGAACCGCGCCGCTTCGCCTCTGCCGGGTCTTCCAGCTGCTCGCAAACCGCCACGCGAAAGCCCTTGCGGATCAGCGTCAGCAGATACCCTTCGGCGGCATGAACCGGAACCCCGCACATTGGAATGTCCTGACCCAGATGCTTGCCGCGTTTGGTTAGCGCAATGTCCAACGCAGCAGCAGCAGCGACTGCATCATCAAAAAACATCTCATAAAAGTCGCCCATGCGATAAAACAGTATCGCATCACGATGCTGCGCCTTGATCTGAAAAAATTGCGCCATCATCGGCGTTATGGCGGCGTTTGCGACGGTCAAGCCAACCTCCACGGATCCTGTGATCGACCATACAACACCGAGATTCCGGGAAAAGCTGCAAATTCGCTAAATTGTTGAGCCTGCCCAAGCGCACAGCTATTACGGTCTGGCCTGCAAACAGGATCGGTTCGGAAATATGCCCAGGATCAAACACACCCGCGAAGAGGCCTTGGCCTTTCACATGGAACCCCGGCCGGGGAAATTTGACATTGTCGCAACGGTTCCGATGACAACCCAGCGCGATCTGTCATTGGCCTACAGTCCCGGCGTCGCGGTGCCGTGCGAGGAAATCGCGGACAACCCGGAAACCGCATATGACTACACCAACAAGGGCAATCTAGTGGCGGTCATTACCAACGGCACCGCTGTTCTGGGCCTGGGCAATCTGGGCGCGCTGGCGTCCAAGCCGGTGATGGAAGGCAAGTCAGTTTTGTTCAAACGCTTTGCCGATGTGAATTCTATCGACATAGGGCTGGACACGGAAGACCCTGACGCGTTCATCGCCGCGGTAAAACTGATGGGCCCGACTTTTGGTGGCATCAACCTGGAAGACATCAAAGCACCCGAGTGTTTCATTATCGAGCAACAGCTCAAAGCAGAAATGGACATCCCGGTCTTCCATGACGACCAGCACGGAACCGCGGTAATCTGTGCGGCGGGATTGATCAACGCGCTGCACATTTCCGGCAAAAATATTGAAGACTGCAAGATCGTCCTCAATGGCGCCGGTGCTGCGGGCATTGCCTGTCTTGAGCTGCTCAAGACCATGGGCGCGCGCCACGACAACTACATCATGTGCGACACCAAAGGCGTCATATACCAGGGTCGGAAAGCGGGCATGAACCAGTGGAAATCGGCGCACGCCGCCAAAACCGACGCCCGCTCATTGGACGATGCAATGCGGCAGGCCGATGTGTTTTTGGGCGTTTCGGTCAAAGGCGCCGTAACGCCCGATATGGTGGCGAGCATGGCCGACAACCCGGTCATCTTCGCGATGGCAAACCCAGACCCGGAGATATCCCCCGAAGAGGTGCATGAAGTGCGCGATGATGCGATCGTGGCCACGGGGCGCTCTGATTACCCGAACCAGGTCAACAATGTTCTGGGCTTTCCGTATCTTTTCCGCGGCGCTCTGGATATTCACGCCCGCGCCATTAAGTGGGGCGACAGCATGAAAGTTGCCTGTGCCGAGGCGCTGGCGCTGCTGCCCGAGAGGAAGTTCCTGACGAGGTTGCAATAGTCTACGTGCGTAAACTGGTCTTCGGCAGAGATTATATTATCCCTACGCCGTTTGACCCGCGACTGATCCATCGTATCCCGCCAGCGGTGGCGCGGGCAGGTATGGATACCGGTGCGGCCCGGCGACCGATCATCGACATGGAGGGGTATCGGCTCAGCTTGCAGGCGCGGATGGATCCGACCGCTTCAATTCTTCAGGGGATGAACGCGCGCGCACGGGCCGCTCAGGCGCGGATGATTTTTGCCGAAGGTGACGACGTGCGCGTGCTGAAGGCGGCCGTTGCTTATCAGCGTGCGGGGTTTGGCCACGCGCTGGTTATCGGCCGCGAGCCGGATATTGAGCGAAAGCTGCAAGCCGAGGGCATGGCCGATGCGGTATCCGAACTTGAAGTGGTAAACGCGGCGAACACCGATCATTTGGACAGCTACAAAGAGTTTCTTTATCAGCGGCTTCAGCGCAGCGGCCACGACCGGTCCGACGTTCATCGGCTCGCAGCGCGCGACCGGCACGTCTTTTCAGCCCTGATGCTTGCCCACGGCCACGGCGATTCGCTGATCACCGGGGCGATCCGGAAATCGGCGCATGTGCTGGAATTGATCAATCATGTTTTTGACGCCAGGGCCGAAGACGGCGCTGTCGGCGTCACCGCAGTTCTGCACAAAGGCCGGATTGTCTTTATCGCCGACACGTTGGTGCACGAGTGGCCGGACGAAAACGATCTGGCAGACATTGCAGAACGCGGCGTTGCGGTGGCCCGCGGCATGGGGATCGAACCGCGGGTTGCGTTTCTGAGCTTTTCGACGTTTGGATATCCGGTTAGCGAACGCGCCACGAAAATGTACCTGGCACCTGGCGTTCTGGACGCGCGCGGCGTCGATTTTGAATATGACGGCGAAATGACCGTGGACGTGGCGCTGAACCCGAGCGTTATGGCGCAATACCCATTTTGTCGCTTGACCGGCCCGGCGAACGTTTTGGTGGTCCCGGCGCGCCACTCGGCCTCGATTTCTGTCAAATTGATGCAGGAAATGGTCGGAGCAACCGTGATCGGCCCAATTCTTGCAGGCGTCGATCAGTCGATTCAGATTTGTTCAAACGTCTCGACAGTGAACGACATTCTAAACATGGCCGTTATCGCGGCTTGCAAATTGGGTCAGGCAGCCTGAACCAAAGCCAAGGCCAAGCCCCTGGGGCTACCATCTTTAACGGCGTCTGGTTCAGTCGCCACGCACCACGAAAACAGATTGACTTGCATGGCGCACAACGCGCGAAGCGTTAGGGCCCAGCAAATAATCGGTAATCTCGGGCCGATGCGAAGCCAGCACGATCACACCACAACCGGTGGCATCCGCGGTGTCCAAAATACCCTTGTAGATCGCTCCGTGCAAAACGTGCGGTGTCGCATCGATGTCGGCGGGCACATGGTCCTGCACGAGCTTCTCCAGCGCCGCTTTGGTCTCGGTTACGGCATTTTATGAAAAGTCATCCGGAAAATAAGAGCCGATCATAGACATGCCATGATCGGGGATGACAGTCAGAACATGCAGTTTCTTTGCGCCAGCACGCGCCAGAGAAATCGCTTGTGGCAGCGCCTTTTCCCAAGAACTCTCATGGTTCAGATCCACGGAAATGAGGATCGGCTTCGACATTTTCTTCGCCTTACGACACTGCGGCCTGGTGTTTGCCGCCCGGCCCAGTTGCAGCCAGCAAATCAACGCCAATAGCGCCAGCGCAGGAATATAGAACAATTCTTTAGGCGGGTGCTCTGCCTTGACTTCGATGTGTTTCACAACCCAATCCAAATCGATGCTCTTCTGCTGGGCGAAGCCGCCAAAGGTAACAATGTCGACCAGCACTGACCCGTCATCTTCGGTTCGAAACGAAAGCCCGGCGTGTTTGTTAAGCCGCGCTGCACCATCGCCGTCGGCCATTGGCCCAAGCGGCAGGGCAACCGTTGTCTCAACCTCTCTTCCGCCAAGCGTTTCGCCTGCCAGCCGACCTTAGTGTCTGATTCAAAACTCTACGGATGATTACAATGCCTTGCAATTTTACGCGTGAGGGTTCTGATATGTGCAACGAGTATCCATGCCTGTGAACTTGCGATGGATTTTTCCCAATCTTTGGCCAATCGCCGGCAGCGGTTGAGCCATGCGAAGGTGCGCTCGACGACCCATCTTCTGGGAATGACTTCGAAGCCTTCCGCAGTGTCGAAGCGCTTGACGATCTGGATTGTCCAGTCACCGATGCCTTCAAGAGCGTCGCGCAGCTTTGGTCCGGCATAACCGCCATCCGCAAAGATATGGCGCAAGTTTGGATGGGAATACCGGATGGATTTCAACACTTCCGGTGCGCCATCACGGTCTTGAATACCGGCGCTATGCACGACCAACCCAACCATAAACCCGAGCGTGTCGGTGACAATGTGGCGCTTGCGGCCCTTGGTTTTCTTGCCCGCGTCATAGCCCGAAATGCCACCGCTTTCCGTTGTTTTTATGGTCTGGCTATCAATCACACCAGCGGTGGGGCCGGGCTTCTTGCCATGAAACTCGCGCGCCGTCGCCACCAGAAAATGGCTGATCACTTCAAAGATGCCATCGTTGCGCCAGCCATAGAAATAGTAGCGCACGGTGGACACTGGCGGGAAATCATTGGGCAGCATACGCCACGCACACCCGGCGCTGGCGATGTACAAAATGGCATCCAGAACATCGCGCATCGCTGTGCTGCGCGGACGACCAGTTGTTTTAGGCGGCGGCAGGAATGGCGCGATCAAACCCCATTCCTGATCAGTTAAATCGCTTGCATAGCGTCCCGAATGCCGTTCATATCGGGCGCGAGTGGTTTCCGTCCAGGCCATTGTGATCTCCCTCGAATCTTATCAATCCGATTGAATCACAACTCGCTGAAATCACTCAATTAGTTTTGGATCAGACACTTAAAGGAATTGACTGCCTGGTTATCGCCGCGGAACATCGCCTTGAGCGGATGTTGGGTGAGCATCGCGAAGATCATCGAAAGCGTCGCCCAAAACGCCGAAAGACCCGGCGAGATTCGCTCGATCATCAAATTCCAGATCAGAACAATCACCGGCAGAATGAAATAGGCACCAGTTTTGGCAACCGGGCCCGGTTCTGGCAGTTCGGTGAACGGCGCGTTGGGATCGTCTATCGTCAGATTCGGATAGCCCGCAGCCCATCTTATCAGCCCAAGATAGGCAACGACGAAAACGCCGATCATGCCAATGAGCGTGTAGTCGCCCAGCAGCGGCTTGAGCCATCCCAACCCGTAAAAAACCGCCAGACCAAGCCCGCAAAATACCGCAACCCCCAATGCAAATCCCATCATCTTTTGTGCGACAGTTTTCCTGACGCCACTGCGCTGCAGGCCCTCAAGGCCCATTTTGCAGGCTTCCAGATGCACGATGTAAATCAGCGCGATGTAGGAAAATACCGCCGGCAGAAAGGCGTGTCTGACGACTTCCAGATAGGTAATGCCGACAAACTCGACCATCAGAAACGCCGCCGCGCCCATCACCGGTGGCGTAAGTTGACCGTTGGTGGACGACGCCACTTCGACGGCTCCGGCCCTTTCGGCCGAAAAACCGACCCGTTTCATTAGCGGAATCGTGAAGGTTCCGGTGGTCACCGTGTTGGCGATCGAGGAGCCGGAAATCAGACCAGTCGTCGCAGACGCCACAACTGCCGCTTTCGCCGGGCGGCCTTTTAGGTGACCCATCAGCGCAAACGCGAGTTTGATGAAGTAATTGCCGGCCCCGGCTTTTTCCAACAGCGAGCCGAGCAGCACGAACACGAAGACCATTGAGGCGGACACCCCAAGGGCCCCCATGTTACCCTCGACAACAATGCGCCCAGTCACACCGCAGGTCTTGGCCATTTCCTCGACCACCAGCACCACATCCAGATAACTGAACCCCAACCCACCATATTCCCTGGGTATCGCCATGCCCATGAATCCAGCTTCGGTCAGAAAATTGACATTGTCCCAGGGGTATTCTTCGCTTCGGTCCACATCCGCCGCCCGCGCTTTGATCGGGCCCTGCGCCAGTGCGCGCGTTCTTTGAGTTCCAGCTGTTTCTGCGTGAGTTGGAACATCACGTGACCACTGTTGCGGTCGGCGACGTTATGCCCAGCCAATCTTGCAATATTTCATCAGTGTCGGCACCGCAAACAGGCGGGGCGCGGCGGTAGCTGACCGGGGTTGCCGAGAACTTCACCGGATTGCCAATAAGATCAACTTTGCCTGACGCGGCCAGGGGGTGATCCATTGTGATCTTCATCTCACGGGCTGCAACCTGATCGCTGGCGAAAACCTCTTCGAGATCATAGATTGGCCCGCAGGGCACAGCAGCGCCTTGCAATTTCTCAATCAGCTCGTCTTTTGAAAACCGCATCAAAATCGGGATCAAAGTGTCAATCAATGCGGTCCGATTTTCAATCCTCGCAGTATTATTTGCGTAGGCCGGATTGCTTGCCAATTCACCTCGTTCGATCACTTCACAAAACCGGGCGAATTGGGCGTCGTTGCCGACAGCTATGATCACAAACCCATCCGATGCCTCAAACGCCTGGTAAGGCACGATATTGGCGTGCTGGTTGCCGCGCCTCTCCGGCAAGTTGCCCGAAGTCAGATAGTTGACGCCCTCGTTGACCAGCCACGCGATTTGGGTGTCCACCAGCGCTATGTCGATATACTGGCCCTCGCCGGTGCGGTCGCGGTGGCGCAGCGCCGCCAAAATGGCTGTCGCCGCATACATCCCGCACATCACGTCGGAAATACCGACCGCGACCTTCATCGGCTCGCCATCCGGCGCGCCGGTCAGGCTCATCATGCCGCCATAACCTTGTGCCATCAGATCATAGCCGGGTCGTGGTGCGTTGGGGCCAGTTTGGCCGAACCCGGTGATCGAGCAATAGATAATCTCCGGGCTGACGGTCCTCAGAGTTACGTAATCGAGCCCGTACTTGGCCAACCCACCCAGCTTGAAGTTTTCAACCAGAATATCGCAGTGGCGGGCCAGCGTGCGTACGGTATCCGCCCCTTCAGGTGTGGCGATATCTACCGCAATCGAGCGTTTGTTGCGATTGGAAGCCAGGTAATAGGCGCTCTCGCGGGTGTCTTGTCCGTCTTTTGTGCGCACATAAGGCGGTCCCCAACCGCGGGTGTCATCGCCCAAACCGGGTTTCTCCACTTTGACCACATCTGCGCCGAAATCACCCAAAAGCTGCGTGCACGTTGGCCCGGCCAGAATCCGCGTCAGGTCAAGGACCCGCAGCCCGGACAGCGGGCCAGCCGCGTGCTCTTTGGTGTCGGTCATGGTAATGCGCCCCTCGAACCCGTGTTGCGCGGCAATCCAGCGTGCTCGCCAGATAAAGATAACGAAGGGAAATCACAAATAATGTTTTGAATACGGATAATAACGCACGCCAAGCGCGAATCAGCTGCCGAAACACCCTTTCGGTCATGACGTTCGCAAACTTTCGGCGCTAGTTATGCCCGACAAATGGCGCAGCATTTCCCCAAAGCGCTTCTACGCGCGCATCCCGACCGCAGCCTTGGCGGTAGAATTTATACGCTTCGGCTTTCGACTTGGGGCCACGCCGGGTGAGGATGATTTTTTTGCTTTTGTAGTAATCCTGGTGATATGCCTCGGCGTCGTAAAACCTGGATGCCGCCAGGATCGGCGTTACGATATTTCGCCCCAGCGTTGACCGCGCCTCAGCGATCGCCGCCACTGCCGCACCTTTCTCATCAGCGCCGTCGACGAATATCGCGGTTCGATAGCTTTCGCCGCGGTCACAGAATTGCCCGCCCGCATCCGTCGGGTCCACACTCCGCAAAAACATGTGCAACAGTTGCGCATAGGATACCCGATCGGGATCATACGAAATCTCCACCGCCTCATAATGCCCGGTGCCGCCTTTTGAGACTCGCTTGTATGTCGGATCGGCGGTTGTGCCGCCAGCATAGCCGCTGACCACATCGACAACGCCAGGCACTGATTCAAAATCAGACTCGACGCACCAAAAGCAGCCGCCCGCCAAAACTGCGGTTTCCAGCTTCGCTGCGGCGGCGTAATTTGGCAAAGCCATCAGTCCGATAAATGCCGCACCGGCAAGCGCAAGAATTCTCATAGGGATCAATCGCATTTCGGTCTCCTTTTGCCGCACATTGTGCAAGCCAGCCTAAAACGCAACCTTCCCGGTTCGTTGTCACGCTCAGTTGAGCAGACTTTACTGCTTGGCGGCAGGTGCCCACGTCGCTACCGTTAATTACGGAAGGCCTAGTGTGACAGATCAGATAGCAACCCACCAAGCCGAAGAAGACGCCCGCAACGGATCGGTTCTGATCTATGTAAATGGTCAGATCGTGCCAAAGGCAGAAGCCAAGGTCAGTGTCTATGACAGCGGTTTCATGCTCGGCGACGGCGTTTGGGAAGGGTTGCGGCTGTTCAAAGGCAAGTGGGCGTTTCTGGGCGAACACTTGGACCGGCTGTTCGGCGCCGCCAAGGCCATCGAACTTGATATTGCAATGGACCGGGCCGGTATCATTGCAGCGCTGGAAGCTACGCGCGCCGCCAACGCCATGAAAACTGACGCCCATGCCCGGCTGATGGTCACCCGCGGCGTAAAATCCCGCCCGTTTCAGCACCCCTCACTGTCACAATCCGGGCCAACCATTGCGATCATCATCGAACATTCGCGCCCCCGGATCCCGCGCCCGATGCGGCTCGCAACCGTGCCCCACATTCGCGGCCTGCCGATGAGCCAGGATCCAAAGTTGAACAGCCATTCCAAACTGAACTGTGTGCTGGCCTGTATTGCGGCGGAAAAGGCTGGCGCGGATGAGGCCCTGATGCTGGATGTGCATGGATTTGTGAACACCACCAACGCTTGTAATTTCTTTATCGTGCGCAACGGCCAAGTTTGGACCTCGACCGGCGATTACTGCATGAACGGGATCACCCGCGCCAAGGTCATCGACCTGTGCCACGCCAACGGCATTCCGGTTTTTACGCGCAACTTTTCGCTGGTCGACACCTACAGCGCTGATGAGGCGTTTCTGACCGGCACATTCGGCGCCCAGACCCCGGCGTCGCAAATTGACGGCCGCCAGATCGGTGACGGTAAGATGGGCCCGGTTACTGCCCGTCTGCGCCAGCTTTACAAAGAAATGATCGAGCGAGAGGTCGCCTGATGCGCATTGCCATGTGGTCGGGCCCGCGCAACCTGTCCACAGCGATGATGTATGCCTTTGGCGCGCGGGCAGACTGCGCCGTGGTTGATGAACCGTTTTACGCGGCCTATCTGGCAGCCACCGGCCTGCAACATCCGATGCGCGACGAAATACTGGCCGCTCAGGATACCGACGCTAAACAGATTGTGGACCAATTATCAGGCTCTAATTCATCAGATACCGCGCATATCTATCAAAAGCACATGACACAACACATGCTTCCATCGGTGCCAAGAGACTGGATGCGTGATGTGCAAAACGTGTTCCTGATCCGCCATCCGGCGCGCGTTGTGGCAAGCTTTTCGGCCAAATATGACAACCCAATATTGGAAGATATCGGTATTGCCCAACAGGCCGAGCTATTTGAGCTGGTCAAGGCTCAGGGCGGGCGGCCGGTGGTTATCGACTCGTCGGCGATACGGCAGAACCCCGCAAGCGCGCTAAAACAACTATGCCTGGATATCGGGCTGGATTGGGATCCGGCAATGCTGCACTGGCCCGCCGGCGGCCATCCGGCAGACGGTATCTGGGCGCGGCACTGGTATGGCGCGGTTCACAAAAGCACCGGTTTTGCCGGCCCGGAGAGGCGGTTGCCCGAACTGGAAGGCAGCGCTGCTGCGCTCGCGGAAAAGGCAATGCCGTATTACAAAGCTATGAAATCGGCAGAACTCTGATCTTCCAAATGTATGGAAATATCCCCGCCGGAGGCAAGCGAGCTCTACCAGAATTAGCCGCTTAGCTTCTGGTTACGCATCGCAATCAGCCGCAGCCGCAGCGCGTTCAACTTGATGAAACCGGTGGCATCTTTTTGGTAATAGGCCCCGGCATCCTCCTCGAATGTCACGTGCTTTTCCGAATACAGCGAATGATCCGACCAGCGGCCGACCGTCCGTGCACAGCCCTTGTACAGTTTCAGGCGAACGGTGCCCGTCACATGTTCCTGGCTAGTGTCGATCAGAGCCTGCAGCATTTCGCGTTCCGGGCTGAACCACAGGCCGTTGTAAATGATCTCGGCGTAGCGCGGCATCAGCTCGTCCTTCAAGTGCGCCGCAGCGCGATCGAGCGTAATCTGTTCAATCCCGCGATGCGCCTCCAGCAGCAAGGTGCCACCTGGCGTTTCATAAATTCCACGCGATTTCATGCCGACAAGCCGACCTTCGACCAGATCAAGCCGGCCGCAGCCGTGTTTGCCGCCCAGTTCGTTCAATTTGGTCAGGACCCCAGCCGGTGACATCGCCGCGCTATTGACCGACACCGCGTCACCGCGTTCGAATTCGATCTCAACAAATTCCGGTGTGTCGGGTGCGTCTTCCGGGTTCACGGTGCGCTGATAAACATAGTCCGGCGCGTCAACCGCCGGGTTTTCCAGAACCTTACCCTCGCTTGATGTGTGCAATAGGTTCGCATCCACCGAAAACGGCGCTTCGCCGCGCTTGTCGGTGGCAATCGGTATCTGATTTTTCTTGGCAAAATCAATAAGTTTGGCGCGGCCGGACAGATCCCATTCGCGCCAGGGTGCGATAATTTGAATGTCCGGGTTCAGCGCGTAGGCTGACAATTCAAACCGCACCTGATCATTGCCCTTGCCGGTCGCACCGTGGGCCACCGCATCGGCGCCGGTCTCGGCGGCAATTTCAATCAGGCGTTTGGCAATCAGCGGGCGCGCAATCGCAGTGCCCAGCAAATACTGGCCCTCGTAAACCGCGTTGGCGCGAAACATCGGAAAGACGAAATCGCGCACGAACTCTTCACGCAGGTCTTCGATAAAGATATTCGCCGGGTCAATCCCCAGCAGCTCGGCTTTTACGCGCGCTGGTTCCAGTTCTTCACCCTGACCAAGATCGGCGGTGAATGTCACCACCTTGCAGCCGTATTCGATCTGCAGCCATTTCAGGATGATCGACGTGTCAAGGCCCCCGGAATAGGCCAGGACGACTTTCTTGGGCGCGGGCATTCGCTGACTCCACCAGTGCAGAAATTCGCGCCGTCTCTATTGGATTTTGGAAATGCGGGCAAGTGTGGGTATTGAAACAATGAGGGCGACCCAACGGGCCGCCCCTTTGTTGAAAAATAGAATCACTTAGAAGCCGAGCGCGGTGTCAAAAAAATAAGCCATTGCATCCCCATCCGGATCCAATCCGTCAGGAGCGACAGCACCGAACGCAAGGTCACTGCCAACCATTGCGGCGTCCACTAAGGCGGTAGTGCCCCCGGACGTGGTGTAATTCCGACGTTAGCGCGGGCTGAGTGGAGCCTCGCGCGTAGCTCAGGTGAAGTCCGCGCGGGTTGCTGGGCGGCCATGGACGTTCTCCGGTAGGGTTTTGGGTTGCAACCTGACCTACCGATCGAGGAGATCACCCATGACCAAGGAGACGATATCAGAAACCGCCGCGCTGAAGGCGCTTCTTTCCGAGACCGCCGATCATCAGATTTTGGCCGAGATGCTGGGTTTTGTTGCCGACCGGTTGATGGCACTGGATGTGGATCAGCTGTGCGGTGCCGGGGTGCATGAACGCTCGGCCGGGCGGGTGAACCACCGGAACGGATATCGCCCGCGCCGATGGGAAACCCGCGCCGGGACCGTTGATGTTCAGATCCCGAAACTGCGCAAGGGGACGTATTTCCCGGAGTTTCTGGAACCACGCCGGGCCTCGGAGAAAGCAATGACCGCGGTGATCCAGGAAGCCTACATTCAGGGCGTCTCAACGCGATCAGTGGATGATCTGGTCAAGACCATGGGCATGACGGGCGTCTCCAAGAGCCAGGTATCCCGCCTGTGCGTGGAGATCGACGAACGCGTTGACGCCTTCCTTGACCGGCCACTGGAGGGCGAATGGCCCTATCTCTGGCTGGACGCCACCTACATCAAGGTGCGGCGTTCGGGACGGATCGTCAGCGTGGCAGCCATAGTGGCGGTTGCGGTCAACACCGACGGGCGGCGCGAGGTTCTGGGCATCGCCATCCAACCCAGCGAAGCCGAGGTGTTCTGGGACGAATTCCTGCGCGCTCTGGCCGATCGCGGCCTGCGCGGGGTAAAGCTGATCATCGCTGACGAACATAAAGGCCTGAAGGGGGCCGCCGCCAAAGTGCTGGGTGCTACGATCCAGCGCTGTCGCGTGCACTTCATGCGCAATGCCCTGGCCTGCGTCGGCAAGAAGGACCGTCCCATCGTCACGGCCGCGCTCAGAACAGCCTTCGATCAGGACACGCTGGCAGACTCGAAGGAACACTGGACCAAGCTGATCGAGGCTTTCCAGCCGCGTCATCCCAAGCTCGCCGAGCTGATGCTGCGCGCCGAGGAAGACGTGCTGGCCTACAAGACGTTCCCGCAAGCTCACTGGCGGCAAATACACTCCACCAATCCGCTTGAACGCCTCAACAAAGAGATCAAGCGCCGAACAAATGTCGTCGGTATTTTCCCTAACGAGGCCGCGATCAGACGCCTCGTCGGCGCACTTATGCTGGAGCAGAACGACGAATGGGCAGTCACACGTCGTTACATGACGCTGGAAACCGTCGCCGCCATCTGCGAGGATACCACCATCGACCCGGCGAAAATCGCCGCCCTGTAAACCGGCTCAACACCCAGCCGGAGAACAATTTACACCACGCCCTGGGGCACTACCACTAAGGGACTAAGGTAACGAGGTCCGCATAAGCACTGACAATTCCCAATTCGGTGGGAATAGTAGCTAAGCAAACTGGATCGCCACCGCAGGCTCCGACAATCTCCTCAGCTGCAGCAACACCCTCCGCAATATAGAAATTATCGCGCGCCAATTCGGCCGCCGTAAGCAACACTGCGAAATCATAGTATGTTGCGATCAACCCAATATTGCTGGTGGCATTCGCATGGTATTTTCCTTGGCCATTTTTCCATGAATTCACGGCGTTCATGTTCTTGAGCTCGCGGGCATACATGCCACGCGCGTTCTTTCCGCTGCTTTTACTTGCGCCTTTGGCGGATTTGGCAAACGCCGCGTCAGTCGTCAGCACCAGCCCAGCCGTGGCGATTGGAGCAATGACAAAAGCGGACATTGCGATTGCGGCGGCGGTCCTTTTGAATCCAGAAGACAGTCATCCCCTTCACTGTGTTGGCGAGATCGACTTTCGATGAGGAGTGGGGCGCCAACCAAGCGAAAGAGTGGCGAAACTTTGTTGACAAAAAATGAAGCTGATATGCAACAGTTTTGTTAATCAAATCTGTAAATGTTGCGTCTTGCGCTATAAAAATAACGGCGAATTGTCCACGCAGCTGCTTTCCTTGGAAATTTCCCATCTTGTGTTTTGTTACAGCCCGAACACAAGTCTTAGGCAGCATTGCTGGAATTTGCCTGCCAATTGACAAATTCACGCCTTGATTGTTCGTAAATCAGCAGGATGGCTGGCAAGTCGATGGCGTTGGCCTCGCCCTCGCGGGCCTGCTTTTCACCCCGTGTGCACAGTGTGCAAAAAGCTTCGAATCCCAGATTGAGCGCACAGCCCTTCAGAAAATGAAGATCAGCCTCATATGTCTTTGGATCAGGTCGCTGGCGCAGTCGCTCTATCACTTCCGCGACTTCCTCGAGGAATAAATCGACAACTTCCTGAAAATCTTCCGCACCGACTTCTTCGCGCAGTTCGTCCACACGCTCCCAACAAATCATTAGCGCACCCTAACCAATCCGGTAGCGCCCCCACAGAATTTGCAATTTAGAGTTGGGGTGTTAATGACCGATGTGCGGTCGCGTCAGAATTGGCGCAATTTTAGCGTTAAGGGCCTGTGAACGCAAACATCGCAAAGTCGACCAGCATTTTTGCATAGCGCATTGGATAGCCCGGAATGAAATTCGCTTGTGAAAATGTCGCTAATGCATCCAAGGATCACATCCAGATTAGCGCAAAAGTCGTCCTTGTGGTCGACGACAGCAAAGCGCAGCGGCGCATCCTGTCGGTAAATCTGGCCCGTTGGGGATACACGGTGCTAGAGGCCGGATCTGGCGCCGAGGCGCTCGAGATATGCAAATCCAACGGGGTTGATCTGGTAGTCAGCGACTGGATGATGCCGGGCATGAACGGACTGGACTTTTGCAAGGCGTTCCGGGCCTTGCGCCAGGACCGGTATGGCTACTTTATTCCGTGCCTATCCGGTTGTCACCCACACCCACTACATCTAGGGTGCTCCCAATCGCCCGAGTAAAGCTGGGCGTAAGTGGGAGCGGTGACATCGCCTGCAATTTAGGCGGCACAGGCCGTGCCATCCGGGAAAAGTCGCTGGAACTCAGGAAGCGACCGCGGAAACGAAAGGTCTTCACGCTGCGAGACATCCATCCCCGCTTTGTCCCCCTCCCGGGCCACTCGACGCCACGCCATACATATAGTGGGTGTGGGTGACAACCGGATAAGCACGCTTTATTCTTCTGACATCGAACTCTGAAAAATCCGAGATTGCGCACGGGCTGGATGTCGGGGCCGACGACTTTCTGACCAAGCCCGTTGCCGCCAACGAATTTCGCGCCCGCATCCGCGCAGGCGAGCGAATATTGACGATGGAGCGCGAGCTGACCAAAAAAAACCTGCTGATCAATGAGACAATATGCGAGATCAGTAGCCTTTACGACGCTCTCGATCAGGATTTGATAGAGGCACGAAACCTGCAGCAATCACTTGTGCGCGAGCGTTATCGAGATTTCGGTGCGGCGCAGGTGTCTTTGCTGTTGCGCCCCAGCGGACATGTCGGCGGAGACTTGGTCGGGTTCTTTCCAATCTCTGACAGCCAATTTGGTTTACTCTCGGTTGATGTGTCGGGTCACGGGGTAGCCTCAGCGCTGATGACTGCCAGGCTTGCCGCCTACTTGTCCGGCTCGTCAGTTGAGCAAAACATTGCACTCTGCCGTGACGAAAACGGCAATGTGGCTGCCCGATCACCTGCAGCTGCTGCGGCCCAAGTCAATGAACTGATTCAGAAAGAGATGGAAACGGAAATCTACTTTACCATGCTTCTGGGGCATTTTGACATGACAAAAGGTCTCGCGACTTTGGTGCAGTGCGGGCATCCCAACGCGGTTATTCAGCGGGCCAGCGGCGTCGTGGAATTTTGCGGCGATGGCGGGCTGCCGATTGGGCTGATCGCTGCGGCGGAATGGTCTGACTTTACAGTGCAGCTTGCTCCGGGCGACCGGCTGATGTTGCTGTCAGATGGAATTATTGAATGTCCGGTACACAACGGTGAGATGTTGCAGGAAGACGGGCTGACGAAAATACTGCACAGCAACGCCCACGTGCACGGCAGCGCATTTTTCGAAGCACTGGTCTGGGATCTGACGAAATTCGCGGGTGATAAGAATTTTCCAGATGATGTTTCCGGCGTTCTGTTGGAATATTCCGGACCTAGTTAAACATACTCGCCACAATATCCCGGCCGCCGTCGTCTGCCCGAATGAGAAATTCATCCCGCGTGGCGGCCCAAACCGGCGACTCTCCGGCATTGATGCCGCCGTCAGTCAGCTGGAATTCCGGCTCAGGATGGTTCTGGCGGTTCAGCAACAAGTTATTAGCACGAGCCAGGATTGCATATGCGCCGGAGCGGGCCTGTTCATGCCGACCGGATTAGACCGGCTCACCATAACGTCAGATCATCGCCGCATTGCCCTTTTGCTCTTGGTTGCCGCACCTATATAGACGCGGTATGCCAATCTGCGGCAGGCGAGGGAACCTCATGTCACTGGGATCACAAATCGCGTGGGACGACACGATCTTGCCATTTCAGCTCGATCGGGCAGACATTCGCGGGCGCGTGGCCCGCCTGGACGGTGTGCTCAACGACGTTTTGGCGCAGCACGACTATCCGCAACCGATAGAGCCGCTGGTGGCCGAGGCCGTCCTGCTGACCGCCCTGATCGGCCAAACCATCAAACTGCGCTGGAAGTTGTCGCTGCAAATTCGTGGCAATCGTGCGGTGCGTCTGATCGCTACCGACTACTTTGGACCGGCGGCAGATGGCGAACCAGCACTGATCAGGGCCTACGCCAGTTACGATGCCGACAGGCTCGACGTGGACGCACCGCCATTTGAACAGATCGGGCAGGGCTATCTTGCTTTGCTGATTGATCAGGGGCAGGGAACCACGCCCTATCAGGGCATAACGCCGATTGCCGGCGGCGCTTTGGCTGTCTGCGCCGAGGCGTATTTTGCCCAATCCGAACAATTGCCGACCAGGTTCGCGCTGTCTTTCGGCCAGTCTCAGACGCCGGGTGATAATATGCACTGGCGCGGCGGCGGGGTGATGTTGCAGCACATGCCCAAGGCTTCACCGTTGCTGGCCAACGAATGCGGGTCCGGTGACGGCGGTCTTCTGGATGCCAGCGACATTCTGCAGGGCGACGATGCGGAAAACTGGCGCCGGGCCAACCTGTTGCTTGATACGGTCGAAGAACTGGAACTGATCGGCCCCACGGTGCAGCCAACGGAACTGCTGGTTCGGTTGTTTCATGAAGAAGCACCGCGCGTGTTTGATCCGCAGGCGGTTGTCTTTGGCTGCATCTGCACGCCGGATCGGGTGCGCGAAAGCCTGTCGATCTATTCGTCACGCGACATCACGCACATGACGACAGACCAAGGCATCGTTACCGCCGACTGCCAGTTCTGTGGCCAGCATTATGAATTTGATCCAGACACGCTTGGATTTGAGGCACAGAGTAGCGCTGGTGTCGGGGCCTGAACTGCGCAACCTGATCCGAAGCGCGCTTGCGGTTTCAACCGCGGGCTCATCGGATTTTGACCTGAACCCGGATGTGCGCCTGCCGCCGAATCGCAAGCTGCGTCCGGCCGCCGTGTTGGTGCCGCTGCTGCAATTTGGCGACGAGGCCAGAGTGATTCTGACCAAACGATCATCTGCCCTGAACCACTATCCAGGCCAGATCGCCTTTCCGGGCGGCAAGGTGGACCGGGCCGACGGTGGCCCAGTTGCGGCCGCACTCAGGGAAGCCAGCGAAGAGATCGGGTTGCAGGCGGAAAATGTGGAAGTGCTGGGCACATTGCCGGACCACGAAACCATCACACGCTTTAACGTCACACCGGTGCTTGGCTTGGTTCGAGAGCCGTTTGAATTCGTGCCAGAACCGGGTGAGGTGGAAGAGGTCTTTACCGTGCCATTTGCCCACGTCACCGACATTGAGCGGTTTCAAATTCAGTCGCGCGTGTGGCAGGGCGTGAACCGCTACTACTACACAGTGCCCTACGGACCGTATTACATCTGGGGCGCAACCGCACGCATCCTGCGCGGTCTAGCCGAAAGAATGGCACAGTGACGCAAATTAAGGGCTACTGGATTGAGAACCCGGCCACACAAGATGTGATGGCGATGCTGGCGGATACCGGCCACCAGGCATTCTTTGTCGGCGGCTGTGTTCGCAACGCGCTTCTCGGCGTCGCGGTAGCGGATGTTGATATTGCAACCGACGCTGTGCCGGATCGCGTGATTGCACTTGCCGCAGCGCGCGGTCTGAAAACAATTCCGACAGGCATCGAGCATGGCACCGTGACCGTCGTGTCCAAGGGCATCGCGCACCAAGTCACAACATTTCGCAAGGATATCGAAACTGACGGCAGGCACGCCATCGTGTCGTTTTCGGACAATATCAACGACGATGCGCGACGCCGCGATTTCACCATGAACGCGCTTTATGCAGACCGACGCGGCACGGTTCTGAACCCAATCGGCGGCCTTGGCGATCTGCAGGCAGGAAAAGTTCGCTTCATCGATGATGCCGGTGCGCGGATCAAAGAAGACTACTTGCGGTCCTTGCGGTTTTTCCGGTTCCACGCCTGGTACGGCGATCCCTCAGGCGGGCTGGACGCCGAGGCTTTGGCTGCCATTGCCGCAAATTTGGATGGACTGGACAGACTGTCGAGTGAACGCATTGGGGATGAATTTCGCAAATTGTTGTCTGCACCCGACCCCGCACCGGCAGTCGCCGCGATGGATCACGCCGGGGTTCTTGGCCGAATACTGCCCGGTGCCGACAGTCGCCCGCTGGCTTTGCTGGTTCACGCCGAAGCTGACGAACCCGCTGACCCAATGCGCCGCCTTGCGGCTCTGGGTGGCCAGGATGCGACGCAGCGGTTGCGCCTGAGCCGCAAAGAAGACCGGCAACTTGCGGTGCTGCGCGGTGGCGTTGCAAGCACGTCCAGCGTTGCAGCGATGGGTTACAGTCTGGGCGCGCGCGCGGCGATCGACATCGTGATGCTGCAGGCCGCAATGTTCGAACGCGAGCCACCGCAGGATTTTCGCCATGCCGCGGCAAGAGGCGCTGCACAGGTGTTTCCGGTGCAAGCCGCAGACCTGGTGGAGGTGCTGCAAGGTGAAGCGCTTGGCCAACGGCTGAAACGGCTCGAAGAGCGCTGGATCCATTCCGATTTCGAATTGACCCGATCACAGCTTCTGACTTGACGCACCTGGTCGCATGAACAAAACTCAAAAAAGGTCACACAATGTGACCTAAAGGAGAACCCTTTGAGCGCCGAAGCATTATTGTCTCTTGTCATGCTGGCCTTTGCCACGACCTGGACGCCGGGACCCAACAACGTGATGCTTGCAAGTTCGGGCGCGACGTTTGGTATGCGACGAACCGCACCGCATATTCTGGGCATCGTTTTCGGTTTGCCGGTGATGATAATTGGGGTTGGGTTTTTCCTTGGGCAAATATTTGAATCCAGCGCCACTGTTCGCGAGGTAATTCGCTGGCTCGGTGTTGCGATCATGCTGTGGATCGCATGGAAAATCCTGTCGGCAGGTGGAATGTCGTCGGCAAAGGGCGGCGCGCGACCGATGCGGTTTCACGAAGCGGCGGCGTTTCAGTGGGTCAATCCCAAAGCCTGGGCAATGGTCATTGCGGTGACTTCTCAGTTCGTCACCGGCGACAACGCCTACACCACCATCCCGATCATTGCGCTGGTGTTTTCGGCCGTCGGCCTGACCAGCGCCACCGGCTGGGCTGGGTTTGGCACCGCAATGACGCGGTGGTTGAAAACCCCGGGGCGTCTGGCGTGGTTCAATCGAACAATGGCACTGCTGATTGCGCTATCGGTGCTGTTCCTGTTTTTGGAATAGGCACTGCAAGGCTCTCATTTCGTCATGACGCGACGATAATTTGCCGCACCGCATAACCAGTAATTGCCATTGCTGAAGTTTTGGCTATGCTGCCGCGAATGCTAAAAGGTCATAAGACATATCCGGGCGGGCGCGATTTTCATGGCGGCTTTCCGGCTGCGCCCGCGGGCGGAGTCTGTCTTGTGCTTGGGGCAGGAGCGTCAGGCATCGGCACCGGTAAAATGTATACCGCGTAAGAGCCCGCCAAACCCGACCTTAACGTTTTTCTACATCGCTAAAATCATAGGTGAACGGCATGTACAGGCTGTTTGAGAACCTCGTCGATCCATTTAAGGAATACGAATCCGGACCCCCGCCCGCGACACTTTGGGCGTTTTTCAAAGAGCAACTGCGCCCGTTCAGGCGTTGGATTCCGCTGATGCTTTTGACTGGTTTGATGGTGGCCATGTTTGAAGCTTGGATGATATTTTATGCCGGCCGGTTGATTGACATCATGACCGCCGCCGGGCCTGCTGAATTCTGGGCCACGCATAAAGGCGAAGTGCTGATCGTGGCGCTGTTGGTGATGTTTCTGCGCCCGGCGCTGATCGTGTTAAATCAGCTGTTTCTGCAACAGACGCTGGCCGGGAACATGCAGGAACGGGTGCGCTGGCGTTCGCACCGGCACATGCTGGGCCAGTCGATGAGCTTTTTTCAAAACGACTTTGCCGGGCGCCTGTCGAACCGGGTCATGCAGATGGGTCCGGCGGTTGAGGACAGCGTCTACATGATGTTCGAAGGCATCTGGTATTCGCTAACCTACATCGCCGGGGCGCTGATCATTCTGATCACGATTGATCCACGAATATCGGTGCCGCTGCTGGTCTGGTTGTCGGCCTATCTGGCGTATACCAAATGGATCGCGGGCCGCGTCGCGGTTGCGTCGGAAAAGTGGTCGGATGCGCGTTCAATGGTGACCGGACGGGTGGTGGATGCTTACGCCAACATTGAAACGGTCAAGCTGTTTGCCGACGGCCCGCAAGAAGAGGCCTATGTGTTGTCGGCGATGCGCCGGCTGCGCCTGCGCCTGCAACGCTTTACCCGGTTGATGACCGAGCTGAATCTGGTTCTGAACCTGATCAACGGGGTGCTGTTTGTCGGTGTCATCGGCACTGCAGCCTATTTCTGGACCCTTGGCCAGGTGAGCATCGGCGAAGTCGCGGCGGTGTCGGCGCTGACGGTGCGCTTGAACGGCATGAGCGCCTGGATCATGTGGGTGACGATCGAAATGTTTGAACATGCCGGGGTGATCCGCGAAGGATTGCGCAGTGTGGCCGTTGCCCATTCCGTCGTCGACCAGAGCGATACGCAGCTAAAGGTGTCCAAAGGTGAAATCCGGTTCATGAACCTGAGCCACCACTATGGCCGCGACCACGGTGGACTTGATAATGTTTCGCTTACCATCCATCCGGGCGAAAAGGTCGGGCTGATCGGGCGCTCGGGTGCCGGCAAGTCATCGTTGGTAAACCTGTTGCTGCGCTTTCGCGACGCTGAAGGGGGTGCGATTCTTGTCGATGGCCAGAACATTGCCGAGGTCACGCAAGACAGCCTGCGCCGCGCAATCGGTGTAGTCACGCAGGAAAGCTCGCTATTGCACCGCTCGGTTCGTGCCAACATTCTATATGGTCAAAGTGATGCCGGCGACGACCAGATGATCCTTGCCGCCAGGCGGGCCGAGGCGCACGAATTCATACTGGAACTTCAGGACCCGACCGGACGCAGCGGTTACAACGCCCATGTCGGCGAACGTGGTGTGAAGCTGTCAGGCGGTCAGCGCCAGCGTATCGCCATTGCCCGGATGATCCTCAAGAACGCGCCGATTCTGGTGCTCGACGAAGCGACCTCGGCACTAGACAGCGAAGTCGAGGCCGCCATCCAAAATACGCTTTATGGCGTCATGGAGGGAAAAACCGTCATTGCCATTGCGCACCGTCTGTCTACCATCAGCCGAATGGATCGTATCATTGTCTTGGATGAAGGCCGGATTGTGGAACAGGGCACCCACAACGACCTGCTTGCATCAAACGGCCTGTACGCGCGGTTTTGGAACCGGCAGTCCGGCGGGTTCATCCAGACCGAAGAGGTCGCGGCATGAGATTGGGCGATCTGATCGATCCGTTTCAGCGTGCAGACCGGGCGCCGCCGCGAACGCTTGCGGCGTTTTTCATGTGGGCACTGCAGGGCGCAATGCCGGTTCTAAGCATCGCCGCCGTCTTGTCGGCGCTTGCCGGGACGTTAGAGGTCGTGACCGCGCTGCTGTTGGGTGCGGTGATTGACAGCGCGCTGGCCAGCGGCCCCAACACATTTTTCTTTGGTGAAAACGTCTGGCTAATGGCGGCGCTCATCGTCTTCTTCCTTGTCCTGCGCCCGGTCATTTTTGGTATTTCCGCCGCCGCCAACGGTATCGTGGTCGGCCCCAACGTGACGCCGCTGGTGCTGTCCCGATTGCATCGCTGGACAATGGGTCAGTCGGTGACATTCTTTGACGATGATTTTGCCGGGCGAATTGCCCAGAAACAGATGCAGACCGCGCGGGCGCTGACCGATGTGGCAGTGGAACTGATCAACGTGGTCGCTTTTGCGCTGGCGTCATTGATCGGCTCGGCCTTGTTGCTGACCACGATCGACTGGCGCATCGCGCTGGTCCTGGCGGTATGGCTGATTTGTTACCTTGCCATGATCCGCTGGTTCATGCCGCGGGTGCGCCTGCGGTCCGGTGCGCGCGCCAATGCCCGCGCCGCGCTGACCGGGCAAATCGTCGATACGATCACCAATATCAAAACCGTCAAACTCTTCGCTCACGCTGATCACGAAGATCGCGTGGCCTTGTCCGCCATGCAGGAATTTCGCGAACGCGCACTGGCGTTTGGCACGCTTGCCGTGGTGTTCCGCTTTTCGCTGATGACGGTGGCGGGTGCTTTGCCGGTGCTTCTGATCGGTGGCGCACTGCTGTTATGGGCGCAAGGCACCGCGACTGCCGGCGATATTGCAGCAGCCGGTGCGGTGGCGATCCGAATTGCGCAAATGACGGGGTGGGTAAGTTTTGCGCTCATGGGCATCTATTCCAGCATCGGCGAGGTTGAAGACGGCATTCGCACCCTGACGCCGCCGCTATCCTTGACCGACGCCGATCACGCGGTTGAACTGACCAGCAGCGGCGCCATCAGGTTCAACGACGTCAGTTTTGCCTATGGCCGAAGACAGGGCGGCATCGACGGCATATCGCTTTGCATCGATCCCGGTGAAAAACTGGCCATCGTCGGGGCCTCGGGCGCCGGTAAATCCACCTTGGTGGCGCTGGTCTTGCGGCTTTACGACCCCGAGGGTGGCTCGATCACCATAAATGGCCAGGACCTGCGCGACGTGACACAGGAAAGCCTGCGCCGAAAGATTGGCATGGTCACCCAGGAAACTTCGATGTTCAACCGCTCGGCGCGCGACAACATCCTTTATGGCCGCCCCGATGCCTCCGAAAATGCCATGCAGGATGCCGCCATACGCGCCGTGGCGCATGACTTCATCCAGGACCTGCAAGATCACAAGGGCCGCACCGGATATGACGCCTATCTTGGCGAGCGCGGGGTGAAGTTGTCCGGCGGCCAGCGCCAGCGCATTGCCCTGGCGCGTGCGATCCTGAAAGACGCGCCGATCTTGGTGCTGGACGAAGCCACCAGCGCGCTTGACAGCGAAATAGAAGCCGAAATTCAGGCAGCACTTGCCACCGTGATGGAAGGTAAATCTGTCCTTGCCATCGCTCACCGTCTGTCGACCATCGCACGAATGGACCGGATCGTGGTGATGGATCAGGGGCGGATCGTCGAACAAGGCGCGCACCTAGAACTGCTGGCGCGTGGCGGGCTTTATGCCCGCTTCTGGAACCGGCAGTCAGGCGGTTTCATCGGAATTGCGCAGGCTGCCGAGTGAAACGGGTGATGATCGTCGGCGGCCCAGGTGCTGGCAAATCCACTTTGGCAATTGCCTTGGGCGAAATTACCGGACTGCCGGTTTATCACATGGATACTATCCACCATAAGCCGGGTTGGATTGAACGACCGCTGGAAGAAAAAATTCCAATGGTCAACGCAGTTGAAGCCAGGCACTGCTGGATTTTGGAGGGCGGCCTGTCAACCACATACCCAAACCGCTGCGCCAGGGCGGATACCGTGATCTGGCTCGACCTGCCGGTGACGCTGCGCATGGGCCGCATCCTGAAACGCCGGGTGCAACTCCACGGAAAAACCCGCCCCGACCTGCCGGCAAACTGCCCGGAACGGCTGCTCCCGGAGTTCCTGGCATACATCGTCCGCACCCGAAACACAGGCCGCGAAAAATCGCCCAAACGATTGCCGACGCGCCGCATCTGACGGTCCACCACATCCGCACCACCAAGGGCGCAGAGACGTTTCTTGAGTGGCTGCAGCTTGACAAGACGGGTGCGGACTGAACACTTTGGCTACCGCTTGTGAAACTGTTGGCGCAGATATCTCGAAAACGTCACAAATGAGCCTAGAAATTCGTATTCTGGAAGTGCAAGCTGCGGTAAAAAAGACATAGATCACGCGGGCAGAAACGACACCATGCTGAATCGACGAAGTGCAATAGCAAGCGGGCTGGCCACAGCGCTGGTCGGTTGCTCGCCGATTCCCAGCCACGTGGGGCCCGAAGTGACGCGCGTTGTCGTGCAAAAGGCGCAGCGGCGGCTGTTTCTGTTGAACGGATCGACAGTGCTCAGGGTCTACGACATTGATCTGGGCTTTGCCCCGAAAGGCGCCAAACAGATCGCCGGCGACGGGAAAACGCCCGAGGGCGCCTATTACATTGACCGCAAAAACCCCAAAAGCAGCTTCCACCTGTCGCTTGGAATCTCATACCCCAACCAGCAAGACCTGGCCGAAGCCAGAACACTTAGTCTGGAACCCGGCGGCGATATTTTCATTCACGGCGCAAGCGGGCGGCTTGGAAAGCGCGGAACCGATTGGACCTACGGTTGCATTGCAGTGACCAATCAGGAAATCGAAGAGATATATTCGATGGTCAACAAAGGCACGCAAGTCGATCTTAACCCTTGAAACCGGCTCAGCCGCCGGTGACCATAGTCCACCAGATCTTTCCACTTTCTTCCTGAAACCAGGCAAATCCCAGATCACGCGCATCCGGGTCCAGAATGACGTTGCGGGTGTCCGCCAAGACCATCCAGGCGGACAGGGTTTCAAGCTCGGTCTCGAAGGTTTCGGATATGTTCTCGCCAAGCGCTCGCCCCGGATAGCCGGTGCGCTGCACGCGATCAATGAGCGAAGACCCGTCCGACCCAAAATGCCAGGGCCGGTTCTGAACCGACATGTCACGCGAGTGCGTGGCTGCCGCCGCCGTAAGTTGGGCGTTCAGCTTTACCGGCGTCGTGCCCGCCGCCTGCCGCAACACGTTGACAGCATCAAGCACGCGAAACTGAATTGCGCCACTGTCACGGGCCGCTATTTTGTAAACCCGCGGCAGCGGCTTGCCGTCGGTGCCCAAAGAAACGATCGGCGTTTCACATGCGGCGAGCCAAAAGACAGACGTCAGAAATAACACAAATACACGAAGCATGGGCCACCGAAGGAAAGTTGATTCCTTGCCTATCCGGTTAACGCCCATGACCGCTACATGTAGGGTGCCGCCACTCTCCCGAGTAAAGCTCGGCATAGGTTGGAGCAGAGGTGTCGCCCGCGATGCCGAGCAATGAGCGGAAGGCGTTGAACGGGTAGAACCGCCTGTTGAAGCGGAAGGTGAACTCGTTGAGGTAGGCTTGTAGGTGCTGGTGGCTAACGCCGTGGTGGATACCGATCAGCCACGTCTTCAGGTTGGCGAAAACCAGATGGATGATCGGCAGGTATTGCTCGGCAACCTCTGGATCACCACACTCGGCAACAGCGAAGTGCTCATAGCCGCGCTTACCGAGGCCAGCATAGCCGCTCCAATCGTCAGTAACGATCAGCGATCCCGGCGCGACGGTGCTCTCGACGAACCCACAGAGCGACTCGGCGCTACGGTCGAGCACGACGGCGAGCCGAACGCGTCCGGCATAGCGTCCGTCTTTCCGGTTGTCGAGCTTGGTGCCCGGCTTTCGATGACGCACCTCGATGGCACAGGAGACGGGAACCTTGTGGTGAACACCACGGCCTTCCCCACGCGTTCGCCCGCCAACCCAGGTTTCGTCCACCTCAACATGGTTCTTGGGCTGTCCACCGATCCTGTCTTGGTTGGGCCGCACCATGCCCGAGCGGAGCTTGTGGAGAATTTGAAAGGCCGTCTCGTAGCGCGAAAGACCAAGTTGCCGCTGAAACTGCACGGCGGACATGCCGGGCGTCTGACTGGCGACCAGATAAGCGGCCCAGAACCAGACGTTCAGCGGAGTGTGGCTACGCTCCATCACTGTTCCCACCGTCAGCCCGGTGTTCTGGCGGCACTTGCGGCAGCGCAGGACGCCAGGGCGGTTTTCAAAGTGGAACGGCTCTCCCGCCGTGCCGCAGTGCGGGCAGGCAAAGCCGTCTCCCCAGCGGGCTTTCTCCAGGTAGGCGGCGCAGGCCGCATCATCGGGGAAAAGTCGCTGGAACTCGGGTAGCGAATGCCGGAATGGGAGATCGGCGCGGTCGAGAACATCCATGGCGCGCTCCCCTATATCCGGTTTGCGCCCATTCTAGCCCTAGTGGGTGTGGGTGTAAACCGGATAGGCAAGGTTGATTCGATTAGCACTAACGCGACGTGGCCCAAGGTTCAAATCCAAGGTGGCGAGTGCCAAAATGACAGTTGTTTGAATTGCGACCGCCGTAATTGCGCCATAGTATGCGCCGCAGAATTCGGAATGTGATTTGGAGTTTCGCGAACATGTCTGATGTGAAGAACATTCTGATGAACAGGCGGGGGTTTCTGGTGTCGGCTGCAGCGAGCGGCCTGGCGACGCCCGCATTGGCGCAGTCCGATGATACGGTTGAAATAGAGGCCGAGATTTCGCAGACAATTCGCCGCAATATTTCCAGTTTTCGAATCCTGAGTTGGGAGCCGTATTTTGATAACCTTCGTCGTGGCGCGATCCTGATCGACACCACGTCGCGGGCCTTGCATTTCTGGTCTGAAGATTTGTCGATCTACAAGCTCTACCCAACAAGTGTTCCGCTGTCCGAAGACCTGACCCGCCGCGGGCGCACCAAAGTTGTCCGCATGGTCATCGGCCCGTCGTGGAGCCCGACTCCGGCGATGGTGAAAAGAAACCCGGATTGGCCGTCTTATGTCGAGCCGGGGCCGGAAAACCCGCTTGGCACGCACGCGCTTTACCTGTCATGGAAGTATTACCGGATTCACGGCACTCATGATACACGCAAGATCGGCCGCCGCTCTTCAAACGGATGTATTGGGCTGTTCAACGAGAATATTGCCGAGTTGTTTGACATCGTGCAGGTGGGAACGCAGGTGTTGCTGATTTGACCACAAATCGGCAAATGTCCGCCGAATTATTCAAATTTTTGCTGGATTCTAGTTCCTTTACCTGCATATACGGTTCTTACAACGCACCCTAATTTGGCCGATGCAGTGTATATGGACGTCGGCGTTCCTGGAGGAAGAAATGAAGAAAATCGCTCTTGTCGCCGCGATCATCGCTGTTTCTGCAACCACCGCCTACGCTGGTGGCATGGAAGCCCCGGTGATGGAAGAAATGGTCGTCATGGAAGAATCAGCGGGCACAATGGCTGGTGGTCTGCTTTTGCCATTGCTTCTGTTGCTCTTGGTTGCTGTAGCAGTCGCTGCCAGCTAATCGGCAGAATTCAGAATTCAAAAAAGAGTGGCCGGATTTCGACTGCCCTTTTCACTTGTCAGATGACCTAAATCCATCCTGACAGGTTTGCCACGATTATCTTGATCAGCGCATCCACATGCGCCGCTTCATCGTTCAGGCACGCAATATAGGTAAAGGCCTCGCCGCCCGCCTTTGTAAAACTTTCCCGGATCTCGCCGTTGATCTCTTCCAGTGTTTCGATGCAATCAGCCGAAAATGCTGGGGCGATCACCGCGATGTTTTTCTTGCCACTTATCGCCAGGCGGGCGACCTCGTCCACCGTGTAGGGCTGCAGCCAGTCCTCTGGCCCAAACCGCGACTGAAAGGTCGTGATAATATCGCCGTCCGGCCAGCCAAGCCGTTCCTGCAACAGCCGCGTCGTTTTCTGGCACTGGTCGCAATAGGGGTCGCCGTCGCTGCGGTATCGAATGGGCATGCCGTGATACGAGGCCACCAGAATGTCAGGCCGCTGGTCCAGCTTTGCGTAGGCGCGCTCAACAGACTGGGCAAGCGCATCAATATAGCCGGGCTCGTCAAAATACGCAGGAACCGTGCGCGCCGCCGGCTGCCACTTGTGATCCATCAAGGCCCGAAAGAACTGGTCATTCGCGGTTCCGGTCGTTGCCCCGGCATATTGCGGATAAAGCGCAAAGAATAATATCTTGCGGCAGCCCCGCTTGATCAGCGCGTCGACGCGCGAACGGGTCGAGGGGTTGCCGTAACGCATGCAGAAATCAACCACCACTTGCCCTTCATACCGTTGCGAAATTGCCGCCGCAATCTTCGACGTCTGGGCCTTGGTGATGGTCATCAACGGGCTTTCGTCAGCCGCATTGTTCCAGATCGACCTGTAGGCTCTGCCAGAGCTGAAGGGCCGTTTGGTCAGAATGATCGCCTGCAAAATCGGTTGCCAACGCCAAGGCGGATAATCGATCACCCGCCGGTCAGACAGAAACTCATTCAAATACCTGCGCATCGACCAATAATCAGTCGCGTCCGGCGTCCCCAGATTTGCCAGCAGCACGCCGATCTTGGCTGCCGGAATTTCCGGGTGATCGGCGGCGGTTTGCTCAGGATGGTTTTTCAAAGTTTCAGCCAGAGGATTTTCCTTCGTCAGTCATTTTTTGACATACCGAGTTTAGAACCGAGGGCAAACCGGTCAACTGTCTGATCGGTTGATCAGCGGCCTTTCATCTGTACCAAGCACATCAGCCAGCCGGTGCATCGCAGATCCCGGGCGCAATGGCTTTGGCTGGCTCGCATCCGGTGCCCAACCGGTCAGATAGATCATTTCGAAGGTCGCCACTATTTTTCCGCCGACGCCAAAGCCTGCCTGATACCGCATAACCGCTTCGTCCAGAATCGCCCGCCGCAGCAGGGTTCGGGCGCGATCGGCCAGTGCGTTCGCCTCGCCCATGGCGCGCAGATCCCGCATCAGGTGCAGCGCACTGTCATAGGACACCGTCAGGGTTCTGGAATCGGCTACCGGAAGCGCAAAACCGGCGCGTTGCTGCAATGCGCCAAGATCGCGTATCTCAGCCATCGGCACCACCCGCGGCGAGAGTCCGCCGGTCACGGCAACCTCGGCCTCGGCCAGAACCGCGCGCAGCTCATACAGCGTTTGCCCGCCAAACAGAACGCCCAAAAACAGCCCGTCTGGCCGCAATGCCCGGCGCGCCTGCACCAATTGACCGACCAGATCGTTGGCCCAGTGCAGCGATAACGCATGGACCACCAGATCATGGGCGCCTGCCGATAGATCAAGCACGTCCGCGTCCGGCACCACGACAGCCTCGGGGACTGTTTCAGCCCACTCGCTTGGAAAAGGTGTGACGATAGCCGGCTTCGTAAAGCTTCTGTTAACCAGATTTAGCCTTTCCTGAATTTCAGCGACGGCCTCGCGCTGCAGAAACATTGCCGGCGCGTCCATCGCCATCGCGCGGGCCCGGTTGCGCGCCAGCGCCGCGCGGTCTGTCAGTTGTGGCGGGGTCTGCATGGAGCGTCCTTTTGTTGGATGCGGAACTTAGGAGCGATTGTGCGAAATGCAAAGCCTGCTGCGCCTGATCTATCCACCGCAATGCATCAGTTGCGAGGCCTTGCTGGCCGAGTATATGTCGCTATGCGGCACCTGCTGGCGCGACACACCGTTTATTTCGGGCCATGTCTGTGACGCATGTGGCGTGCCGTTGCCGGGCGAAGATGAGGGACAGGTTGACCTGTGCGACGACTGCCTGACCGTCGCGCGGCCCTGGGCCAGTGGCCGCGCCGCGTTGCTATACCGCGATAACGCGCGCCGGATTGTTCTGGCGCTGAAACACGGCGACCGGCTGGAGCTGGCCAGGCCTGCCGCACGATGGATGCAATCTGCCGCCGGACCATTGCTGGAGCCGGGTCAGGTCATGGTTCCGGTGCCTGCGCATTGGTCACGATTTTTGCGCCGACGCTACAATCAGGCTGCACTCTTGGCCAAAGAACTGGCGTGCTTGACCGGTGCGACGTTTCTGCCCGACTCTCTGATCCGAACCCGGCGCACCGCGGTTCAGGATGGTATGGGCCGCGACCAACGGTTCCAGAACATGGCGCGCGCGATTGCGCCGCATCCGCAATACGGCAGCGCCCTGATCGGCAAAAATGTGCTGCTCATCGATGATGTCATGACCTCTGGCGCCACTCTGGCCGCCGCTGCAGAAGCCAGCCTTGCTGCAGGCGCAACACGGGTTTGTGTTTTGGCTCTGGCGCGCGTTGCGAAGGATACCTAAATCCCTATAGTTCCGGCACATCAGGAAATTGCACGATGAAACCTGTCGAGACTTACCACCCTTCAATTTAGCGAATTAAGCTTGCCATCTGTCCACATGCTGTGATTCAAGGAGTCTCCTGTTATAGAATTGGAGATGTTGTATGGTTGTTTCATTGGGTTTTTCTGGGGTAAACGAAGCTATCAAGGCTGATTTTATAGAGCGGCTTCCAAAGTTTCATAAATCCCGCTGCGAAGGCCTTACACTGCTTTCGAGCATCGTTCTTGATGTGCGAAGTGCGAATTTGATGGAATTATCGGCGGCTTTACCGCGTCACATTGGCACAAAAGATCATCGGTACCAGTATGGTTCCCGTGTTTTGAGCAATTCCCACATTGATTGCGCGGAAATCATGCAGGCCTATGCTGGAGATGTATTCACCCGTTTGGCCTCCAACGGAGAGACCATCGTTTTGATGATGGATCAAAGCCGTATCAATGACGGACATGAAGTCTTGATGCTGTCAGTGCGCATGCGTGATCGCGCCTTGCCTGTGGCTTGGCGCGTGCGCAAGACAAAAGGCAATATTGGGTTTTCTCTCCAAAAAGAGTTACTGGACAGCATTCAGGATTGGATGCCTGAAGGGGCTGATGTCATGTTAACGGGTGATCGATTTTATGGCACAGAAAGGTTAATCCATTGGTGTCAGGACGCTGGTTGGGGATATCGTATTCGCCTGAAGGGCAACCTGACTTTGCAGCACCAAGGTGGCGAGCTGTCTTGCATTGAAATCCGGGAGCTGATGCCGCAAGGGCTTATAAACGCGGAACTTTATGGATCAGGTGTGTTTACGAATATCGGAGTATTGCACGACGATGGTCACCCTGAGCCCTGGATCATCGCTATGAATGCAAAGCCTTCACAATACACGGTTCTCGATTATGGAATGCGATGGGGTATTGAAGCTATGTTCTCGGACTTCAAGACCCGTGGATTTGGCATCGCGCAAAGCCAAATCAAAAAGCCAGACCGACTGGAAAGGCTTATCCTTGTCATGGCAATAGCCATGTACTGGGCGGTTTCAACGGGCGCAGCAGATGAACAAATAGTCGCCGAAAGCGGCGAAAAAAGGGGATTCGCAAAACCCGAAGATCACTCTGCTCCCTCTTCAAACAGGGCCTGCGGTTCCTGCGCAGATGCTTCATAGGATATGAGAAAATCCCTAAATTATGGCAAGTTTGGATTTTTTGAAGGGTGGTAAGCCGCTTGTGCATTACTATTTTGAATCCAAGAACGCGCTATTTTTGGCGGCGATGCGCCATATTCTGCGGGAATTTGCAACCTCTGTGCGACGCCGTCTGAAAAAGGCCGACACGCCACGTGCGCGCCTGAATGCCATTGTGGATGCCTCTTTTGGGCGCGACCAGTTTGCCGAGCACGTGGTTTCGGCGTGGCTGGTATTTTATGTCGAGGCGCAGCGTTCGCCAGAGGCCGCGCGGCTGTTGCGCATTTATGCGGCCCGGCTACACAGCAATCTGGTTCACGATCTGCGCCAGATGGTAGCACTTGGTGCCGCGCGCCAGATCGCCCGCGGTGCGGCGGCGATGATCGAAGGCATCTACATTCGGCGGGCGCTATTTGATGGCAGCGCGGCGTATAAAGATGCCGGGTATCTGGTGAAGGAATACCTGGGCGTGATGGTGGCCCAGGCCAAGGTGCGCAACGGAAAGATGAACTGATGTGGGCATATCGGGATGTTGAGCGGCTGCAGGCCGCAAGTTTGTGGACTGCGCATGATGAGCGCTGAGCGTCCAAATATCCTGATTTTCATGGTCGATCAGCTGAGCGGTACGCTGTTTGCTGACGGCCCGGCAGACTGGCTGCATGCACCGAATTTGAAGGCGCTGGCGGCGCGTTCGACGCGGTTTGCCAACGCCTACACCGCGTCACCCTTATGTGCGCCGGGCCGCGCCAGTTTTATGAGCGGGCAACTGCCGCGCCGCACCCGGGTTTATGACAACGCGGCCGAGTTTGCCTCGGATATTCCGACCTTTGCGCATCATCTGCGACGGGCCGGCTATGCGACCTGTCTGGCCGGCAAGATGCATTTCGTCGGGCCGGATCAGCTGCACGGCTTTGAAGTGCGCCTGACCACCGACATTTACCCGGCCGATTTCGGCTGGACGCCGGATTATCGCGCGCCCGGCAAGCGGATTGCGTGGTGGTATCACAACCTGAGTTCGGTCACCGGCGCTGGGGTCGCCGAGATCACCAACCAGTTGGAATATGATGACGAGGTGGCGTTTCACGCGCGCGCCAGGATTTACGACCTGGCGCGCGGCGCGGACGCCCGGCCCTGGTGCCTGACGGTGAGTTTTACACACCCGCATGATCCTTACGTGGCGCGGCGGAAATATTGGACAATGTATCGCGATTGCAAGCATTTGCTGCCGAAAGTTCAGGCGATCGGCTATGACGGTCAGGACGCCCATTCGCGCCGGATATACGACGCCAGTGACTGGCGGTCGCATGACATATCCGAGGCTGACATTCGCCGGTCCCGGCGGGCATATTTTGCCAATATTTCCTATCTTGACGACAAGATCGGCGAGGTTCTGGACGCGCTGGAGAGCACTGGGCAGGCGGCGGTGATCGTGTTTGTGTCGGACCACGGCGATATGCTGGGCGAGCGCGGGCTGTGGTTCAAGATGTGTTTCTTTGAAGGCGCGGTTCGGGTGCCGCTGATGTTTGCTGCGCCGGGCATGGCGGCAGGGCCGGTGGCGGCGCCGGTTTCAACGCTGGACGTGGCCCCGACGCTGGCGGAGCTTGCCGGGATTGATCTGGGCGAGGTGGCGCCTTGGAGCGATGGCGAAAGCCTTGTGGCGCTGGCAAATGGCGGCGGGCGCGATGCGCCGGTGGCAATCGAATACTCGGCCGAGGCGTCAGAGGCGCCGATCGTGTGCCTGCGTTATGGCAAATGGAAATACGTGCACTGCGAGCTGGACCCGCCGCTGCTGTTTGATCTGGATACTGATCCGCAGGAATTGCGAAATCTGGCGCGTGAGGCGGCGCAGGCCGGAACCGCGCGCATGTTGGCCGAGAAAGTGCGCCAGAGGTGGGACATGGCGGCGTTTGACGGCGAAGTGCGACAGTCTCAGGCGCGCCGGTTGCTGGTGTATGGGGCGTTGCGCAATGGCGGGTATTTTCCGTGGGATTATCAGCCGCTGCAAAAAGCAAGCCTGCGCTACATGCGCAATCACATGGATCTGAACCTGCTGGAAGACACGCAGCGATTTCCGAGCGGGAGTAAGATGAATTGGGCAAGGAATTCCGCCCCGACCCCGGCGCGCCGGCGCGCTTGTGATCAGGTCGGCGGGCGCGCGCCGGCGGCGCGCGGAAAAATGAAGTTAGCTGAGAGGCTGCTAAGGGTCAGGTCTGCCCTCAGCGAGCCTGAACAATTTTTTGGTGCGATTCTTTGAAGCCTCAAGGACAAGCCCCGCTTTGCGGGGTGCTTCGCATCCTTGACCCATCAAAGAATCACGTATTCGGGGGCGTTTTGGCATGATCACGGTTTACGGACGCGCGACGTCCAGCAATGTGCAGGCGGTTTTGTGGGGCTTGGCCGAGCTTAAACTGGCCTTTGAGCGGCTGGATTACGGCCATGTCTATGGCGGCCTGGACAGCCCGGAATTCCGCGCACTGACGCCGCACGGACTGGTGCCGGTATTGCGCGACGGCGATGTGGTGATCTGGGAGAGCTGCGCGATCCTGCGTTATCTGGGCGCACGGTATGGCGCCGCGCCGTTCTGGCCGGCTGATGCGGCCACGCGCGCCGGTGTGGACATGTGGGCCGAGTGGGGCAAGACCTCGTTCTGTGCGGCGTTCACCAAACCGATTTTCTGGCTGCGGGTGCGCACCGCGGCGAAGGACCGCGATGAAGCGGCGCTGCGCGAGGGTCTGGCGGTCTTTGACGGACGCCTGGCGATATTGCAGGCGCAGCTTGGGGGCCGCAGATTCGTGACGGGCGATGATTTCACGCTCGCCGATATTGTCGTTGGCCATGTGCTGTACCGGTATTTTGACATGGCGATCCAGCGGCAGGACCGGCCACTGATTTATGAATATTATGAACGCCTTCGCGCTCGACCTGCGTTTCGTGAGCATGTCATGGTGTCGTATGCGCCGCTTCGGGTCGAGGGCGCCTGATGGAGGCGGATTTTATCATCATCGGGTCCGGCTCGGCTGGCTGCGCGCTGGCCTACCGGTTGAGCGAGGACGGCAGGAATTCGGTACTGGTGCTGGAATACGGCGGCAGTGACGCGGGGCCGTTCATTCAAATGCCCGCAGCACTTTCATATCCGATGAACATGGCGATGTATGACTGGCGCTTCACCACCGAGCCGGAGCCTCATCTTAACATGCGATCCTTCGCGTGTCCGCGCGGAAAAGTGGTCGGCGGGTCTTCTTCGATTAACGGCATGGTCTATGTGCGCGGTCACGGGCGCGACTTTGACCAGTGGGCGGCGAGCGGTGCCGCGGGTTGGGGCTATGCAGATGTGCTGCCGTATTTCAAGCGGATGGAAAGCTGGGACAGTGGCGGCCACGGCGGCGACCCGGCCTGGCGCGGCTGCGCCGGGCCGCTGCACGTGACACGCGGCGCGCGTGCCAACCCGCTGCATCAGGCCTTCGTCGAGGCCGCGGTGCAAGCCGGGTTTGAGCGGACCGGCGATTACAACGGTGAAAAGCAAGAAGGTTTCGGCCCGGCGGATGCGACGATCTATAAGGGGCGGCGCTGGTCTGCGGCCAACGCCTATCTGCGGCCCGCTCTGCGGCGCGCCAACGTCGGTTTGGTGCGGTGTTTTGCGCGCCGGGTGGCCATCAAAGAGGGCCGCGCGGTTGCGGTCGAAGTTGATCGCAAGGGCAGGCGCGACATCATTCATGCCCGGCGCGAGGTGGTGGTGGCGGCGTCGACGATCAATTCACCGAAGCTCCTGATGTTGTCCGGCATCGGCCCGGCTGCGCATCTGAGCGAGCACGGGATCGCAATTGTCGCGGACCGCCCTGGCGTCGGGGCCTATTTGCAGGACCATCTGGAGGTCTACATCCAACAGGCCAGTCTCCTGCCGATCACGCTGTACAAACACTGGAACCTGTTTGGCAAAGGCTGGTCCGGGTTGCGCTGGCTGCTGAACCGGACCGGGCTTGGCGCATCGAACCATTTTGAAAGTGCCGGTTTCATCCGGTCGCGCGCCGACATCGAGTATCCCGACATTCAGTTTCATTTTCTGCCGATTGCGGTGCGCTATGACGGTAAAGTGGCCGCCGAGGGACACGGGTATCAGGCCCATGTCGGGCCAATGCGGTCTGCCTCACGCGGGTCGGTCACGCTGAAAAGCGGCGATCCGCAGGCCCAGCCGGTGATCCGTTTCAACTATATGTCTCAGGCACAGGACTGGATCGATTTTCGGCACGCAGTGCGCGTTGGGCGCGAGATTCTGGGCCAGCCTGCATTCACGCCCTATCGCGGCCGCGAAATCCAGCCCGGTGAGCATGTTCAGAGCGACGGCGAGATCGACGACTTTTTGCGTGCGCATATTGAAAGCGCATTTCATCCCTGCGGGACCTGCCGGATGGGAGATGCGTCCGACAGCGCGAGTGTGGTGGACCGGCAGGGGCGCGTTATTGGCGTTGACGGCCTCAGGGTGGCGGATTCGTCGATCTTTCCGCGCATCACAAATGGCAACCTGAACGCTCCCTCGATCATGGTTGGTGAAAAAATCGCCGATCATATTCTTGGCAAAGACCCACTTGCGCCTGAAAACGCGCAAGTCTGGATCAACCCCAGATGGGAGGTTTCGGATCGGTGAATAATGTTAATGCATCCTTTGGCCCGCCGGTCAGTATCGCAGCTCGGCCAGCAGACCGTAGTGGTCGCTTGGCCAGACGCCCTTGACCGGCTTGTTGCCGGTGATCCGGCACTCAACGATGTGGCCGACGCCGCGTGGCCCGGGCCAACCGGCAAATATATAGTCGATCCGGCGGCTGGGTTCCAAAACTTCAGCCGCAAACGGGTTGGCATTGTCCCAAGTATATCCGGGACCATCGGCACCCGCGAACGCCCAGGCATCGTGAAACACCATACCCTCCACCGGGCAGGTGGTCTGGCCGGTCATTATGCGGATTTCGGTCGATTGCGGGTCGGCATTAAAGTCGCCGCAGACAACCGGCGGGTATTTGCACGTGTGGTTTTTCTGCACGAATCGCGCAATGTCGGCGACTTGCCATTGGCGAATGTGGCTGTGTTGCTGTTTCCAACTGAGATGGGTGCAGAAAACCGGCAACCGGCCGCGCGGGCCGTCAATATCGGCGAAGATCGCGATGCGATTTTCTTCGATGCCGGTCTGGTCATAGAGCCTGGTCATCTGGTGCCGCACAATCGGCCAGCGCGACAGGATCGCGTCGCCCAGGAGTAATCCTTTTTGCTCCATTCCGGTGCCGTAGACATGATGATAACCGAGGTCAGCAGCAAGGATGGCGGCGTAATTGCTGCTGGCATCGCTCCAGACTTCCTGCAGGGCGATAATATCGGCATCCAACGCCGACAGGGTGTCGGCAATGGCTGGCGCGCGTTCTTGCCAGGCGCCATGGCGCCACCAGATATTCCAGGTCAGGACACGCAGGCCGGTTTCAATAAGGCCGTCCTGGGGTTGCTTGGTCATCGTCCTGCTCCGAGGTGAATTGACGTCGTATCTGCCTGCCGCTCTTGGCCACTCTTTCCTGACTGCTCACCGGTTGCAATCGACATTTTTGCGGCACTTGTCGGCGGGCCGATTTTTCTGGCAATCAAACAGCCTCTGGGTATTTAGTCCTAGCTGGCGATGGTCGATCGCTTACTAAGAATGCAAGGATTCACAATGACAAATTCGCCACGGCAGCGCCCGGGCCAGGCCGCAAACGCTGAGCTGGGCCGGGTGGCGGCTGAGCTACCCGAAACCATGCCTGCAGCGCTGTTTCAGGGTGTCGACTGAGATGCCGGATTTTGCCCGCCTTATCGACGCGTAAATCTGGAAATTTATTCGCGAAACCGGACGGTGGTATCCACCCGATACGGTTGAAAAAACCGTTCAGGAACAGCGCGATATCTATGATGCGATGTGTCGGGAGTTCTTTGCCGGTTATCCGCAAGGGGTGAGCGCCAACGACCGCAATGCGCACGGTGTTCCGGTGCGTCACTACCCCAACCCGGGCCAAGATGGCGGGCCGTTGGTGCTGTACTTTCACGGTGGCGGATATGTTGTCGGCGGGCTGGATAGCCACGATGATATCTGCGCTGAGATCTGTGCAGAATGCGGGTTTGACGTGGTGTCAGTTGACTACCGGCTGCCCCGAGCATCCGCACCCGGCGGCCTTTGATGACGCCATGACCGCCTGCGCATGGGCCCGCAAGAGGTTCGATGAACCGCTGATCCTGGTTGGCGACAGTGCCGGCGGCAACCTGGCGGCTGCGGTGGCGCACGCGGTGCGCGGCCAAGCGGAAATTTTGGGCCAGGTGCTGAGCTATCCCGGCCTTGGCGGTGACCCTGACAACGGCTCCTACCGAGTAATGGCCGATGCGCCGATGCTGACTCTGGCCGATGTTCTGGGTTATTCCGGGTTGCGCAGCGGCGGTGTGCGGCACGACGGCGACGCCTCTTTCGCGCCGCTTTGGGACAGTGATTTTTCCGCGGCGCAGCCCACGGTCGCGATCTCGGCAGAATGTGATCCGCTTTGTGATGACGCCAGAGACTACGCACTGGCGATCAACGCGGCCGGCGGCGTTGCGGTTTGGATCAATGACAAAGGCCTTGTTCACGGCCATCTGCGCGCCCGCCACACGGTAACGCGCGCGCGTGCCAGTTTTGACCGGGTGCTGCGGGCGATCAGACTGATCGGATCAGGCGATGCCGTGACCCGCGCCAAGATCAAAGGATGACCTGTTCACCTTCTTCTGTTGATAAATACTTCCGCCGGAGGCCTGTAAAAGGTTACCCAGGATCGCGCCGAATGGGCAGCTCTGTCATCGCAGTGCCGGGCAAAAGTCGATACCAAGGCCAAAAATGTCGCCCGACCTCTTTCGTGCGCGTAATTTTCAGGCATATTGGCTGGCATCACTAAGGGGGAGGTCCTGATGGCTGCAAGCGTTAGATCCCGGAGCCAGAAACGCGATGTCAGCCTGCCCAAGGGGCGGCAGGTCGACGAGGCGAGCCTGGCTGATGTGGCCAAGCTGCTCGGCGATCTGCCGCGCATACCGGACATGTTGATCGAAGCGCTGCATCTGGTTCAGGACGGCGTCGGCTGTTTGCATGTGCGCCATCTGGCGGCGTTGGCCGAGCAATTTCGCCTGTCTCAGGTCGAAGTCTACGAGGTGGCCAGTTTCTACCATCACTTTGACATCATCAAAGAGGGCGAGGATGCGCCGGCGCCGGTCACGATCCGGGTTTGCGACGGGCTGTCCTGCGCGATGGCCGGGGCAAACGGTCTGATCGCTGCGCTGCGCGACGCCCATGACCCGGCACGGGTGCGCATTCAGCCGGTGCCCTGCATTGGACGCTGTGATACTGCCCCGGCGGCACAGGTCGGCAAGCGGGCGGTGAATCACGCCAATGTGGCGCGCCTGACGCAGGCGGTCGATGGGTCGCTGGATGCGGAAATTCCGGCCTATGAAAGGCTGGATGGCTACTGTGACGGCGGCGGCTATTCGGTTCATGCGCGGGTTCTGGCCGGCGAGATCACCCCTGAGGATGCCATCGCCACGATGTCTGAGGCTGATCTGCGCGGGCTTGGCGGGGCGGGGTTTCCGGCGGGGCGCAAATGGGGCTTTGTGCGCGCATACGCTGCCCCGCGCCTGATGACGATCAACGGTGACGAGGGCGAGCCGGGCACCTTCAAGGACCGCTGGTGGCTGGAAACCAGGCCGCACACGATGCTGGAAGGCGCGCTGATCGCGGCGCATCTGGTCGGCTGCGAGCGAATATACCTGTATATGCGCGACGAATATCCGGCGGTGCTGGAAATTCTGCGCCGCGAGATTGCGGCACTTGAGGCTGCCGATCTGCTCAGCACCCCGATCGAGCTGCGCCGCGGTGCCGGGGCTTATATCTGCGGCGAGGAAAGCGCGATGCTGGAAAGCATCGAAGGCAAGCGCGGGTTGCCGCGGCACCGCCCGCCCTACATTGCCGAGGTCGGGCTGTTCGGCCGCCCAACGCTCAACCACAACGTCGAAACCCTGGCCTGGGTGCCGGATATTCTGGCCAATGGCGCCAAGTGGTTCGCCGATCAGGGGTGGGACGAAAAGCACACCGGCGTGCGGTCTTATTCGGTGTCCGGCCGCGTCAAGGAGCCGGGCGTCAAGGTCGCGCCCGCCGGGATTCCGTTAAACCGTCTGATCGAGGATTATTGCGGCGGTATGGCCGAGGGCCATGAATTCAAGGCTTTTTTCCCCGGCGGCGCTTCGGGCGGCATCTTCCCGGCCGCGATGGCCGACAGCCACCTGGATTTCGGCGTGTTCGAACCGCATGGCGGCTTTATCGGCAGCCACGCGGTGGTGATCCTGTCGGATCAGGACAGCATTCGCGACGCAGCACTGAACACGATGGAATTTTTCGAACACGAAAGCTGCGGCCAGTGCACGCCGTGCCGGGCTGGGACCGACAAGATGGTGCGCATTCTCAAGACCACGGCCCCGGATCAGCCGCTGATGCGCGACCTGATGACGGTGATGGCCGACAGTTCGATCTGCGGGCTGGGCCAGGCGGCGGGCAATTGCATCGCCCATCTGATCAAGTATTTCCCCGAGGAGCTGGCATGAGCGACCAGATCACATTCACGCTGGATGGCGCAGAGGTTACCGCCAGCCCCGGTGAAACCATCTGGCAGGTGGCCAAGCGGCAGGGCACCATGATCCCGCATCTGTGCTTCAAAGACGACCCGGAATACCGCGCTGACGGCAATTGCCGGGCCTGTATGGTCGAGGTCGAAGGCGAGCGAGTGCTGGCTGCGTCCTGTGTGCGGCTGGCGGCTGCGGGGATGCGCGTCACCATCGGCGGTGAGCGGGTCGACACCAACCGCCGTCTGGTGTTTGACCTGTTGGCATCCGACATGCCTGCGCGCGAGCAAAGCCCGGACCCGGAAGCACATTTCTGGGCGCAGGCCGCACTTGCCGGACTGCAGGGCGCGCATTTCCCGCCCGGTCGCCCCGGCTCCGGCGGGGATATTCCGCTGAGCAGTATTTTTCGCGATGCCAGTCATCCGTCGATCGCGGTCAATCTGGATGCCTGCATTTCCTGCACCTTGTGCGAACGCGCCTGCCGCGAGGTGCAGGTCAACGATGTGATCGGCATGGGCGCGCGCGGCATGGCCGCTTACCCGGTCTTTGACATGGCTGATCCAATGGGTCTTTCCACCTGCGTGACCTGTGGTGAATGCGTGCAGGCTTGCCCGACAGGCGCGTTGATGGAAAAGACTTTGCTGAACGGCGACGCCACCCAGCGCGAAGTCTACGCCGACAAGGTGGTCAATTCGGTCTGCCCGTTCTGCGGCGTCGGCTGCCAGACCGAAATATCAGTGAAGGACAACACGATCATCAAGGTCGACGGCCGCCCCGGCCCCGCGAATCGCGGCAAGCTGTGCGTCAAGGGCCGGTTTGGCTTTGACTATGTGCTGAACAGGGACCGGCTGACCAAGCCGCTGATCCGGCGTGATGATGCACCCAAACGCGGTGACATCCGGGTTACCGCGGCCAACATGATGGATGTGTTCCAGGAAGCGACCTGGGACGAGGCGATGGAGGCCGCTGCCGACGGGTTCAACGCGATCCTCGGCTCGGACGGCGGGCGGGCGCTGTGCGGCTTTGGTTCGGCCAAGGGGTCGAACGAAGAAGCTTATTTATTCCAAAAACTTATCCGCCAAGGCTTTGGCACCAACAACGTCGATCACTGCACCCGGCTGTGCCATGCCTCCAGCGTTGCGGCGCTGCTGGAAGGCGTCGGATCGGGTGCCGTGTCGGCGCCGTTCACCGATGCAGATGCCAGCGACTGCATCATGATCATCGGCGCCCGGCCCGAACAGAACCACCCGGTTGCGGCGACCTATTTCAAACAAGCGGCGAAACGCGGCGTGAAGCTGATCGTGATTGACGCGCGCGGCCAGCGCCTGATGCGGCACGCCAGCCACCCGGTGGTGCTGAGCGCGGGGCGCGATGTGGCGTTGCTGAATGCGATGATGAACGTGATCATCGAAGAGCGCCTATATGACGAGCAATACATTCAGGCCAATGTCGATGGCTTTGAGGCGTTGCGCGAAAAGATGCGCGATTTTACCCCCGAGGCGATGGCCGAGGTCACCGGCGTTACCGCCGACACGGTGCGCGAGATTGCCCGGATTTATGCGACCAGCGAGCGCTCGATCATTTTCTGGGGCATGGGGATTTCGCAACATGTGCATGGCACCGACAATTCGCGCTGCCTGATCGCTTTGTCGCTGATCACCGGGCAGATCGGGCGCGCGGGCACCGGGCTGCACCCGCTGCGTGGCCAAAATAATGTCCAGGGCGCCTCTGACGCGGGCCTGATCCCGATGTTTTTCCCCGATTACCTGTCGGTGGAATCGGCTGATATCCGGGGCAAATACGAAGACGCCTGGGGCCGCAGCCTTGACCCAGCGCGCGGTCTGACCGTGGTCGAGATCATTCACGCGATTCACGACGGCGAGATCAAGGGCATGTATATCATGGGCGAAAATCCGGCGATGTCGGACCCGGATCAGACCCATGCACGCGCGGCATTGGCCAAGCTGGAGCATCTGGTCGTGCAGGACATTTTCCTGACCGAAACCGCCTGGCACGCCGATGTCATCCTGCCCGCATCCAGCCAGGCCGAAAAGACCGGCACCTACACTAATTCAAACCGTCAGGTGCAGATCGGCCGACCCGCGATCGACCCGCCGGGCGAGGCGCGGCAAGACTTGGAACTGATCATGGACCTGGCGAACCGTGTCGGGCTGGACTGGAATTACAAAGACATTTCAGAAGTTTACACAGAGATGGCTGCGATGATGCCGTCGCTCGACAATATCTCGTGGGATCGCATCGTTGCCGAAGGTGTGGTCACGTATCCGGCCAAAGCCGCCGACCTGCCGGGCGAAGAGGTGATTTTCTGCGACGGATTTCCAACCGAGAGCGGGCGCGCAACGATTGTGCCCGCCGATCTGTTGCCGCCGGATGAACTGCCGGACGACGATTATCCTTATGTTTTGAGCACCGGGCGTTTGCTGGAGCATTGGCACACCGGGGCGATGACGCGCACATCGCCGGCACTTAACGCACAGGAACCCCAAGCCGTGGTGGCGATGCACCCGCGCGATATTGGCGAGATGGGATTTGAGCGCGGGCAGATGGTGACCGTGGAAACCCGGCGCGGGGCGATAACTTTGACGCTGCGGGCGGACCGGGATGTGAGCCAGGGCATGTTGTTCATGCCGTTTTGTTTTGCCGAGGCTCCGGCGAACGTGCTGACTAATCCTCAGCTTGATCCGATCGGAAAGATCCCGGAGTTTAAGTTTTCTGCCGCTCGGATCAGACCCGTCGGCGCTGTGGCAGCAGAATAGGGCTTAGGTGTCTTTGCCGGTATTCACCAGCCAGCCACCCGGACCAGCGATTGAATTGGGCAAGGACATGATCATGGCTTCGCGGATCGCGACGCAGGTCATGGCGGCCAGGATCAGTTGATCGAATGTGATGGCGGTGAATTCCATTTGGCAGTTCCTCGGGTCGGGTTCGTTCTTGTTGCATCGGTTTTCCCAATGTTTCAGGGCACAAACGTGGCTTTCGCTCTTCTGGCGGTGTTGTAGATTTGCACCGTGGCATATTTGCACACGGCGCGCTGCACCCTAATTTAAGATTTTGATTTCATAGGTAAAAATTTGGCGTTTTGACGCCACGGCGACACCCGCGTTAACCAAGAATTCTGCATCCCTTGGTCTGAAAATTCGACCGGCGGGCAGAATTATCCGCCCACATTCCTGCCCCATTTCGCACGATTTCATTCCGGCGGCGGTCTGCGGTCAGCCCGCAAACGGGTCTTGCCGATAGCCGACATACGCCAGATACAGACCCTGCGGCGGGCTGACCGACCCGCAGGCGGCACGGTCACGGGCGTTCAACGCGGCCAGAACGTCTGCCGGAGCCATACTGCCCGCCCCGACCCGTTCCAGCGTTCCGACAAAGCTGCGCACCTGATTGTGCAGGAAACTGCGGGCGCGCACATGAAACCGGAATTCCCGGCCGTGCGGGATCTCAAAGCTCTCGATGCGCAACTCGTCCAGGGTTTTCACCGGGCTGTCGGCCTGGCATACGGTCGAGCGGAAGGTGGTGAAATCGTGCTTGCCCAGCAGGTGCTGCGCGGCGGCTTGCATTAGTTCCAGCTCCAGATCATGTGCGATCTGCCACACCAGCCCTCTGTCATGGGTCGCCGGTGCCCGCCGTGAAATCAGGCGGTAGAGATATTCGCGCCTGGTCGCGGAAAACCGGGCATGAAAGTCCTGCGGCACCCGCGCCGCGGCCAAAATCGCCACCGGCAGCGGTTTCAGGTGGTAATTCAGCGCTTCCGACAGACGGAACGGGTGCCAATCCTTGCGCAGATCGCAATGGGCGACCTGGGCGAGCGCGTGCACCCCGGTATCGGTGCGCCCGGCCCCGGTGATCGCTGGCGTGTCCGGTTGCAGTTTGCTGAGCGCCGTTTCCAGCGCCTGCTGCACGGACGCCTGGTCTTTCTGCCATTGCCAGCCGACGAAAGGCCCGCCGTCATACTCGATTTTGAGTGCGTATCTTGGCATGACCTGCCCATAGCGCGGGCGCTGCGCAGCGGCAAGCGTGCCCTCTGGCGAAACATCACGCCCGCCCTTATGTTCCGGACAACCAATCCGGGGGCAGGCACTTTGGTATTCAGCGATATGGCGGACCGGCTGACGCGCGGGATGGACACCGTGCAAAGCACCGTCAGCGAGGCGTTTTTTGAACCGGTGATCCGGCTTGGCGTTACCGGTCTGTCGGGCGCCGGAAAGACCGTGTTCATCACTTCGCTGGTTGCCAACCTGATCGACCGCGCCCGCATGGTGCAGCTTTTGCCGGCAGCCAACGGCGCGATCCGGGCGGCCTATCTGCGCCCGCAGCCCGACGACACGGTGGCGCGGTTTGACTATGAGGGCCATCTTGGCGCGTTGTTGGCGGGCGCGCCCGTTTGGCCTGACAGCACTCGCGCAGTCAGCGAGCTGCGGCTGTCGCTGCGGGTGCAGCCGACCGGCATTCTGGGTGCGGTTTCGGGGCCAAGGACCGTTCACATCGATATCGTCGACTATCCGGGCGAGTGGCTGCTGGATCTGGTGCTGTTAGGCAAAAGCTATGCCAAATGGTCCGCCGATACCTTTGCGCGCCTTGCGGGGCGGGCAATCGCCGCTGATTATCTGGCGCAAGCTGGCGGAACCGATGGCGCCGCACAGTTTGACGAGTTAACCGCAAAATCACTGGCCCAAAGCTATACCGGCTATCTGACATCCGCCAAGGCGGCCGGGTATTCGGATTGCACGCCGGGGCGGTTCTCGTTGCCGGGCGATCTGGCGGGATCGCCGGTTTTGACCTTCGCGCCGTTGAAAAATCCCGAACGCGCCCGCCGTGGCACGTTGTGGCGCGAGATGCAGCGCCGGTTTGAGGCCTATAAGTCGAAAGTGGTAAGGCCGTTTTTCCGCGACCATTTCGCCCGCATCGATCGCCAGATCGTGCTGGTGGATGTGCTTGGCGCGATCCATGCCGGACCCAAAGCGTTTGGAGACCTGCGCCGCGCTATGGCCGAAATACTCGGCGCCTTCCGGCTCGGGCGCAATGCGATTCTGTCCAAACTGCTGTTGGGAAAACGGGTCGAGAAAATTCTGTTCGCGGCCACCAAGGCCGACCATCTGCATCACCGCCAGCACCCGCAATTGACGGCGATCATGGAAGCACTCATGAAAGATGCCCGTGCCCGCGCCGATTTCAAAGGTGCCGGCACCGCTGCCATGTCAATCGCTGCCTTGCGCGCCACGGTCGAGCAAACCATCGATCACAACGGCGCTGCGCTGGATTGCGTGCGGGGCACATTGGCCAGCGGCAAGCAGGCGGCGTTTTTCGCCGGCGAATTGCCGGTCGATCCCACCCATTTGCTCAGCGCCGCGCGTGATGGTGCCGAAAAGTGGCTGGATGCCGATTATCAGTGTATGTCATTCGCTCCGGCACGCCTGCGCCTGTTGCCCGGCGAAGGCCCGCCGCATATCCGTCTGGACCGGGCGGCGCAGTATCTGATCGGCGACCGGCTGTGAGGGTCAGTTATCATGCTGCCGCTGCCGGGGACGGCGCAGCGATCGCGTTGATCCAGTCAAACTGGATCGATGAAACCCCCTGGATGCCGCGCATTCATACCCGTGAGCAGGATCAGGCATATGGTTCTTGGCTGATCGAGGTCACCGATGTGTCAGTGGCCAGGCACCAAGGCGCGGTGATCGGTTTTCTGTCGCGTCAGGAGCGCGATATTCAGGCGCTTTACCTGGCCCCGACCGCGCGCGGGCAGGGTGTCGGGCGCGGACTGTTAGAGATGGCAAAAGAGCAAAGCGAAAGTCTTGGGCTCTGGACGTTTCAGGCCAACATGCGCGCACGCCGGTTCTATGCGCAAAATGGATTTGTCGAGGATCAACTGACCGACGGCAGGGCAATGACGAAAAACTTCCCGATGTGCATATGAGTTGGGTGAGGAAATTAGAATGAGCAATGGCAAGAGCCCGGTGCTGATTGAGCTGGACGACGAGCAACCCGTGGGGCCAGACACAGCCCCGCCGCTGCCGGACGATGACAAGGCTGCGACCGGGCGCGCCATGCAGTCGGTGGTGCGGATTGGCGCGCGCCCGGCCTCAAAGCTGACGCGCTGGTTTTGGCGGCTGCTTGGGGCGCTGATTGCATTCGGGGCTTCGCTCTGGGCCTGGGAATTTGTCACCGCTCTGATCGCGCGCAACACCTATCTCGGATATGCGGCAACCGGGCTTGTGGCGGCGTTCCTTTTGGTCTGCCTCGCGATAGTCCTGCGCGAATGGGCCGCAATATCAAGGCTCAGGCGCATCGATGCAATTCATCAGGCGGCAGAGGCGGCAATCGGCGCCGATGATCTGGCCGCGGCGCGAAAAGTGACCGACAAGCTGGCGGCACTTTACGCAGATCGCAAAGAGCTGGAATGGGGCCAAGCGCGCATGATCGAGCGCCAGGGCGATGTATTTGACGCCGACGGGCAGATCGGCCTTGCCGAGGTCGAGCTTCTGGCCGGGCTTGACGGGCGCGCCCGCGCGCAAGTCGATACAGCGGCGCGTCAGGTCGCGTTGGTGACAGCGATCGTGCCGCTGGCGCTGGCCGATGTAGCCGCCGCACTGGTCGCCAACCTGCGGATGATCCGCCGCATTGCCGAGATTTACGGTGGCCGCGCCGGAACCCTCGGCAGCTGGCGGCTGACCCGCACGGTGCTGACCCATCTGGCAGCAACCGGTGCGGTGGCGGCGGCTGACGACCTGATCGGTTCGATCGCCGGGGGCGGGGTTTTGTCCAAAATTTCGCGCCGCTTCGGCGAAGGCATCATCAACGGCGCGCTGACCGCCCGGGTCGGCGTTGCGGCAATGGAAGTTTGCCGTCCGCTGCCGTTTCGCCTGCTCAAAAGGCCGTCGGTGACCAGCCTAGTAAAACGAGCCCTTGCCGGACTGTTTTCAGCGAAGTAGGTATCCGGCCAAGCGGGAAATGATTTGGCCGGAACGAAATATTGGATGCATTGATATTTCTTGTGGCGTTGGTGCCAGCCGCAGTCATTGCCGCGGTGATTTACCTGATCATCAGCCATACCGGGTTGAAACGTAAGGTCGCGGCGCTGGAAAATATGCTGGCAGCACAGCCTGACGTGCAACCTGCAACGCCCACAGCCCGCTCGTCAAAGATGCCAGCAAGCGCCGAGGATGCGGCGCAGGTGCAAGCGACCACGGCAAAAGGACCGTGGCAAAGTCCGGTGGCGGAGCCGGCGAGCGTGGCGCCGTCCGGCCGGCCGCAACCCAGGGCATTCGTTTTTCATACGCGCAACATCGATCAGGCCCGGCGCTGGCTGGCGGCCAACTGGTTTCTGGCGATCGCGGCGCTGTCGCTGGCGCTGGCCGGGGTTTTTCTGGTCCAGTACGGTGTGGAAAAAGGTCTGCTGACGCCGTTCTGGCGGGTCATTGGCGCGGCGGCTCTTGGTATTGCACTGATCCTGGCGGGCGAGCTCGTGCGCCGCAAATCAACCGACGCAAGTGAACAAGGCACCGCCTTTCTGCCGTCGACGTTTTCCGGCGCCGGGCTGGTGGCGCTGTTTGCGGCAGTGCTGGCGGCGCGCCAACTGTATGGGCTGATCGGGCCGGAAGCGGCGCTTGTCTTGCTGGTTCTGGTGTCGGCGGTCGCGGCGGTGGTGGGCTGGTTTTACGGGCCCTTTCTGGCGGTTGTGGGCATATTGGGATCAATCGCGGCGCCATTTCTGGTGGCCGGCGACAGCGACAGCCCGCAGATATTCTTTTACTATTTTGCCGTGATCACGCTGGCAGCGCTCTCAGTCGATGCGATCAAGCGCTGGGCCTGGGTAAGCACGCTGGCGCTGATTTTTGCTTACGTGGCGGCCTGGATGTTCTATTCCGGCGGCGCTGGCGATGAACATTTCCTGGCATTCGCGCTTATTGTGGCAGTCGGCGCCATGACCATTCCGCCGCTGGCACTGTCGCCGCGCCACGATGGCGCGATGGTGCACGCGATCCTTGGCGGCATGTGGCGCAAATCGCCGATCTGGCCAGAATTTCCGACCCGTCTTGCGGCGGGCGCGTTTGGCGCGGCGGCTGCAGCGGCGCTGCTTGTCGCGCTGAAGGACGCAGGTCAGGCCGAAGTCTGGCTGGCCGTGGCCACGCTATCGGCTCTCTATGTCGCGGCTGTGGTCTGGTTTCGCCGCGCCCCGGCCCTGAGCGACTTTGCGGTGTTGCCGCCGGTTCTGCTGCTGGCGGTTATCGTCGTTCAGGCGGTGGATGGCGGCACGATACATGCTCAGTTCCAGGTTGGTCAGTTTCGCCCGCCAGAAACCGCCCCGCCAGCCACCGTTTCGATCCTTGCCGGGATCGCGCTGCTTGGCTCGGCGCTGGCGTTCTGGCGCACGCTTTGGGGCGGGCCGCTGGCGCAGGTCTGGGCGGCCGGGGCGGCGTTGCTGGCGCCACTGGCGCTGGTGGCGCTGGAAATGCTGTGGACGCCGGAACCGGTGCTGGGGGCAGGGCGCTGGGCCGCGCACGCCATAATTATCGCCGCTGCAATGGTGTATTTCGCCCAATCCGTGGCCCGGCGCGACGGCGACGACAAGCGCCGGGTCGCCTATTTTAGCCTGTCCGCCCTGACCATGATCGCCTTCGCTCTGGTCATCATCCTGTCCTCGGCGGCGCTGACCGTGGCGCTTGCGGTGATGGTGCTGGCGGCGGCGTTGATCGACAAGCGGCTTGATCTGGCGCTCTTGAGTCTGTTCATTCAGGTCGGGGTCATTGTCATCGGCTGGCGGCTGGTGCTCGATCCGGGGGTGTTCTGGGCCAGCGACGCGCCGCTGTGGGAGCTTGCGCTTGCCTACGTCGGCAGTGCCGCATTGCTTGGCGCGGCGTGGATAACGCTGGCGGACCGCAATCGCGCCACCGCGCGCCTGACTGTTGAAAGCGGCATCTGGGCCACACTGGGCGTGCTGGCGAGCGTTTTGCTGAACCGGGCGCTGGGCGCAGATTTCGAGAGTCATTGGGGCCTGTCCCTGTTCGCCTCGATCTGGCTGATGCTGATGCTGGTGCAGATCTACCGGCTGCGGGCGGGGGGCGTTATGCGCTGGGTGCGGATCGCACTGGCCGCAATATATGCTTTTGCGGCGGCATTCATTTTTGCGCTGCTGTTTGTTTTTGCAAACCCGCTGACCACTTTCAACGAGCCGGTTGTCGGAGCGCCGATTTTTGACAGCCTGCTGGTCGCCTTTGGCACCCCGGCGCTGATACTCGCGCTCGGAGTCTGGAAGCTGCCAGAACTTCACCGCATCCTGCGCCTCAGCTTCATCAGCCTGTCCGCGGTATTTGCCGCTGCCTATGTAGGGCTGGAAATCCGCCGGCTGTGGCGCGGCCGCGACCTGAACGTGCCGGGCACCACCGATGCCGAACTGTACACCTATACGCTGGCGCTGCTGCTGATCTCGGTGGCGATCCTGTTTCTTGCGTTCAGCCGCCGCTCGGTGCCTTTGCGCCGGATCGCGACGATCGGCATCGGGCTGACGATTGCCAAGGTTTTCCTGATCGACATGGCCGGGCTGGCCGGGCTGCTGCGGGTGGTGTCGTTCCTTGGGCTTGGGTTGTCGCTGGCCGCCCTCGGCTGGATCGACCGGCAAATGTCGCGGCAATGGGTGCGCGACGCACCACAGAATTAGCCGCTGGACGCCTTACCGGGGGCTGACTATAACCCGGGCCATGACGATGATACGCACCATCATCATTCGAATTAGCACCCCGGCGCTCTGAAGCTCACGGGCCGCCGGGACCAGGCGTATGGATGACCGCGCCGCGCCTTTCACCTGATTACCGACACACGCCGTAAGGACGCCACGAATGTGCGCCGAAAAGACTGACTACCGGGACACGCTGAACCTGCCGGTGACCGATTTTCCGATGCGCGCCGGACTGCCCAGGCGCGAGCCGGACTGGCTGGCGCGATGGGAAAAGATGGGCATCTACGACCGGCTGCGCGAATTGCAGGGGCGCAAAGCTTTTATCCTGCACGATGGCCCGCCGTACGCGAACGGCAACCTGCATATCGGCCATGCGCTGAACAAGATATTGAAGGACATGGTGGTGCGCAGCCAACAGATGCTGGGGCGCGACGCGCGCTATGTGCCGGGCTGGGACTGTCACGGCCTGCCGATCGAATGGAAGATCGAGGAACAGTACCGCGCCTGCGGCAAGAACAAGGACGACGTGGCGGTAAACGAGCTGCGCGGCGAGTGCCGCAGGTTCGCAGAGGAGTGGGTGGACATCCAGCGTGACGAGTTCAAGCGGTTAGGGGTGACCGGCAAGTGGGACGATCCGTATCTGACGATGGATTACGAGAGCGAAGCGGTGATCGCCGAGGAATTCATGACGTTCGTGATGAACGGCAGCTTGTATCGCGGCAGCAAGCCGGTGATGTGGTCACCGGTGGAAAAGACGGCGCTGGCGGAAGCGGAGATCGAGTATCATGATCACCAGAGCCATACGGTCTGGGTGCGGTTTCCTGTGTTAGATTTTGGCCCTGGTGCCGAAGGTTTTTCGATCTCCGATAGACCTGCGTCCGTCCTGATCTGGACGACAACACCTTGGACCATTCCGCAAAACCGAGCAATCTGCTTCAATCCGACTATCAACTACTCGCTTTATGAAGTGCAAGACGCACCCGTTGATAACTGGGCAAGGATTGGCGATCGGCTGTTCGTCGCTGATAATCTCGCCGAAGAAGTATTCGCCGCAGCTCGCGTTGATCAATTCAGACAAGTCGTTCAGGTTGGTCAGGGCGCGATTAGCGCATTGACCTGCGCCCACCCGCTCCGCGCAGTCGAGGGCGCAAACGGCGAATGGGACTACGACGTCCCCATACTGCCTGCCGATCACGTCACAGACGAAGCAGGCACAGGTTTCGTACACACGGCCCCCAGTCACGGGGTTGACGACTACAACATAGGCGTCAGGCACGGGCTGCCGATGACCTACAATGTGCTGGAGGATTCTTCTTTCCGGCTGGACCTGCCTTTCTTTGGTGGTGCGGTGATTTTCGACCAAAAAGGTAAAGAAAAGGATGCCAACAAGCGGATTATCGACAAACTGGTCGAAGTTGGCGCCCTGATCGCGCGCGGCCGCCTCACCCACAGTTACCCTCACAGTTGGCGCTCCAAAGCTCCGGTGATTTTCCGCAATACCCCGCAGTGGTTCGTCGCCATCGACACGCCCTTGAACGACGGCATGGACGAGCACGGCACCAGCATCCGCCAGCGCGCCCTGACCGAGATTGACCGGGTCAAATGGACCCCGCCAACCGGGCGCAACCGGCTCACTTCGATGATCGAGGCCCGCCCCGACTGGGTGATGAGTCGGCAACGCGCCTGGGGCGTGCCGCTGACCTGTTTCATCCGCGACAGAGGTGAGGGCAGCGTGGAGGTTCTGCGCGATGCGGCGATGAACGCCCGGATCATAGCGGCGTTTCGCGCCGAAGGTGCTGATGCCTGGTTCGAGGACGGTGCGGCGGCGCGATTCCTTGGCAACGACTATGATCCGGACGAATGGCACCTGGTGACGGACATTCTGGATGTCTGGTTCGACTCGGGCTCAACCCATGCCTTCGTGATCCGCGACCGCGCCGATGGCGCACCCGACGGCATCGCCGACCTGTATCTGGAGGGCACCGATCAGCATCGCGGCTGGTTTCACAGCTCCTTGCTGCAATCGGTCGGCACCAAGGGATGCGCGCCCTATCGCGGGGTGCTGACGCACGGCTTCACGCTCGACGAGAGGGGCGTCAAGATGTCCAAATCTCTGGGCAACACGGTTCTGCCCGCGGCTGTGGTCAAACAATACGGCGCCGATATTCTGCGGCTGTGGGTGGCGCAGACCGACTATACCAACGACCAGCGTATCGGCCCGGAGATTCTGAAGGGCGCGGCCGATGCCTATCGCCGCCTGCGCAACACCATGCGGTTCCTGCTCGGTTCACTGGCGCAGTTTTCCGAAGCCGACCGGGTGGCGCCCGCGGATATGCCGGAGCTGGAACGATGGGTTCTGCACCGGCTGGCCAAGCTGGATCACACGGTGCGCACCGGCTATGCCGCTTACGATTTCCAAGGCGTTTTCCAGGCGATTTTCACCTTTGCCACCGTCGATCTGTCGGCGTTTTATTTCGATATCCGCAAGGACGTGCTGTATTGCGACGGCGACAGTGCTGCGCGCCGCGCCGCCCGCACCGTGCTGGACATCCTCTATCACCGGCTAACAACCTGGCTGGCCCCGATTCTGGTGTTCACCATGGAAGAGGTCTGGCTGGAACGCTTCCCCGGCGATCAAAGCTCAGTCCATCTGGTCGATTTTCCCGACACGCCCGCGGACTGGCTGGACGAGCCGCTGGCGGCGAAATGGGCCGGCATCCGGCGGGTGCGCCGGGTCGTGACCGCAGCGCTGGAAGTGCAGCGTCAGAACAAGGTGATCGGCGCGTCGCTCGAGGCGGCACCGGTGGTGCATGTGCGGGACGCGCAAGCTTTGGCGGACCTGAAGACGGTGGCGTTTGCGGACATCTGCGTCACTTCGGACCTGGCACTAACGGGCGATCCAAGCCCTGTCGAGGCGTTTCGTGTGCCAGATATTGACGGTGTCGGCGTGGTCTTTGAAAAGGCCGAAGGGGCCAAATGTCAGCGCTGCTGGAAAATTCTGCCCGATGTCGGGAGCCACAGCCATACCGATGTCTGCGCGCGCTGCGAAAAGGCGCTTGGCTAGGATATTTCGCGAAAGTGCCGGATCAGAACCGATCAAAAGGCATGCTGAGAAATCACACCTAGCGCCACGCCGCCAAATTGTTTAGAATCACCACCAGACCCGGCAAACGGGCGCAAACTGAGGCAGAATTGGGCGGCACTCCATGACGGAAATGGTCTATGGCACTCTTCCCGCGCGCGAAGCTGAGCCGATCCTGCCGCGGTGGTGGCGGACGCTCGACAAATTGTCGATGTCGTGCATATTTATTCTGTTTGGCATCGGCTTGCTGTTAGGCTTGGCCGCATCGCCGCCACTGGCCGAGCGAAATGGCCTTGAGGCGTTTTATTATGTGCAGCGGCAGGCGATTTTTGGCGCGGCTGCGATGCTGTTGATGATCTTTACCACGATGATGCAACCGCAACTGGTGCGCCGGCTTGGGGTCATTGGCTTTGTTATCGCATTCATTGCACTGGCGTTCCTGCCGGTCTTTGGCACCGACTTTGGCAGGGGCGCGGTGCGCTGGTATTCGCTTGGCTTGGGCAGTTTTCAGCCATCGGAATTCCTGAAACCCGGATATGTCATCGTCGCCGCCTGGTTGCTGTCAGCGAGCCAAGAGATCAACGGCCCGCCCGGCAAAAGCTATTCGCTCGCCCTGACGCTGGTGATCGTCATGTTCCTGGCGGTGCAACCGGATTTCGGTCAGGCGATTCTGATCCTGTTTGGCTGGGGGGTGATGTATTTCATCGCCGGTGCGCCGATCATGATCCTGCTGGTACTTGCTGGCGGCGCTCTGTTTGCAGGCTCGGTTGCATATAATAATTCAGAACATTTTGCCAAGCGAATTGACAGCTTTCTGTCCAGCGAACTGGATCCGACGACCCAGCTCGGCTATGCCGCAAACGCGATCCAAGAGGGTGGTTTTTTCGGCGTCGGCGTCGGCGAGGGCCAAGTGAAATGGTCGCTGCCTGACGCGCACACCGATTTCATTATCGCCGTGGCGGCCGAGGAATATGGCCTGATCCTGGTGCTGTTCATCCTGGCATTGTTCTTGCTGATCACCGTGCGCTCGCTGCTGCGGCTGATGCGTGAACGCGATCCGTTTATTCGGCTGGCGGGCAGCGGCATGGCGTGCATGTTCGGTGTTCAGGCGCTGATCAATACCGGCGTCGCGGTGCGCCTGTTGCCCGCCAAAGGCATGACCCTGCCGTTTGTCAGCTACGGCGGCTCGTCACTGATCGCCGGGGGCATCGCGGTGGGGATGTTGCTGGCCTTCACCCGGGTGCGCCCACAGGGCGAGATCGGCGATCTGTTTGCGCGGCGGGGCGCCAGGACATGAAGCAAGCACCGCTTCTGATCATTGCCGCAGGCGGCACCGGCGGGCATTTGTTCCCGGCCCAGGCCCTGGCCGAGGCGATGCTGCGCAATGGCTGGCGGGTCAAACTGTCCACCGATGCGCGCGGTGCACGCTACACCGGCGGCTTTCCGCATGTGGTCGGGATCGAGGAAGTGGCCAGCGCAACTTTTGCCCGTGGCGGCCTGGGTGCCAAGATTATCGCGCCATTTCTGATCACGGGCGGCACCTTTGCTGCGGTGTGGAAAATGCTGTGGGACCGCCCGGCGATGGTGGTGGGTTTTGGCGGTTATCCGTCGATCCCGGCGCTTGCGGGTGCCACGATTTTGCGATGCCCGAGGATGATCCACGAACAGAACGGCGTATTGGGGCGCGTCAATCAGGTCTTTGCGGCCCGCGTCCACGGGGTTGCCTGCGGCGCCTGGCCGACCGCGCTTCCGGACGGTGTTCGCGGTCAGTTCACCGGCAATCCGGTGCGCGCCGCAGTGATCAAGCGCGAAGGCGCGCCCTATATCCCGCCCGGTGACTATCCGATGACCCTGCTGGTCATCGGCGGATCGCAAGGCGCGCGCATGCTGTCCGATGTGGTGCCGCAGGCGATCGCGCGACTGCCCGCACAACTGCTTGCCAATCTGCGCATCGCGCATCAGGCCCGCGAGGAAGACCACGAACGCGTCAGCCAGTTCTACGCCGATCACGCAATTAATGCTGACGTGCAACCATTCTTTCAGGACATTGCGCGCCGCATGTCCGAAGCCCAGCTGGTGATCAGCCGGGCCGGGGCCGCTACGGTGGCTGATATCGCGGTGATCGGGCGACCGTCGATTCTGGTGCCCTTTGCAGCGGCTGCGGCCGACCATCAAACCGCCAATGCCCGCGGGCTGGTCGAGGCCGACGCCGCGATTCTGATCCCGGAATCAAGGCTCGCACCTGACACGTTGACCGAGCAGATAGAGGCGGTTTTTTCAAACCCCAAGGCGGCGGTCAAAATGGCCCATGCCGCCCTGGCCAAGGGGCAACCGGATGCCACCGACCGGCTGGTCGAATTTGTTGAAACACTGGCAGATCGGCGGCCAAAACCATGAGTGCTGCCGCCACCAAACTTCCCACCGAAATGGGACCGATCCACTTTGTCGGCATCGGTGGCATCGGCATGTCGGGCATTGCCGAGGTGCTGCTCAACCACGGCTACACGGTGCAGGGCTCGGATCTGAAGGCCAGCAAGATCACCGACCGGTTGCAACGGCTTGGCGCGACAATTTTTGAAGGCCAGCGCGCCGAAAATCTGGAAAACGCCGCAGTTGTGGTGATCTCATCGGCCATCAAGGCCGGTAATCGAGAGCTTGACGCCGCCCGCGCGCGAGGATTGCCGGTGGTGCGCCGGGCCGAGATGCTGGCCGAACTGATGCGGCTGAAATCCAACGTGGCCGTGGGCGGCACCCACGGCAAGACCACCACCACCACGCTGGTGGCGACGCTGCTGGATGCAGGCGGGCTTGACCCCACGGTGATCAACGGCGGCATCATCAACGCCTACAGCTCGAACGCGCGCATGGGCCAGGGCGAATGGATGGTGGTCGAGGCCGACGAAAGCGACGGCACATTCACCCGGCTGCCCGCCACCATCGCCATCGTGACCAATATCGACCCCGAGCATATGGAACACTGGGGCAGCATCGAAAACCTGCACCAGGGATTTCTCGATTTCGTGTCCAACATCCCGTTTTACGGGCTCGCCGTGTGCTGCACCGATCATCCGGAAGTGCAGGCCTTGGTCGGAAAGATCACCGATCGCCGGGTGGTGACCTATGGCTTCAATGCGCAGGCCGATGTGCGGGCCGAAAACCTGACCTACAAGAACGGCGTCGCGCATTTTGACATCGCCTTGCAGAACGACGACATGATGATCGATGGATGCACGTTGCCGATGCCGGGCGATCACAACGTGTCCAACGCGCTGGCGGCAGTGGCGGTGGCGCGCCATCTGGCCATGAAGGCCAGCGAAATCCGTGCAGCACTTGCAAATTTCAAGGGCGTCAACCGGCGCTTCACCAAGGTCGCCGTGGTGGATGGTGTGACCATCATCGACGATTACGGCCACCACCCGGTGGAAATCGCCGCCGTTCTGAAAGCGGCGCGCCAGTGCTGCGACGGCCGGGTCATCGCGGTGCACCAGCCGCATCGTTATACGCGGCTGTCATCGCTGTTTGAGGATTTTTGCGCCTGTTTCAACGATGCCGACGTGGTTGGGATCGCCGAGGTTTTTGCCGCCGGCGAAGAGCCGATAGCGGGGGCGTCGCGCGACGACCTTGTTGCTGGGCTGATCAGCCACGGTCATCGGCAGGTCAGCGCGCTCAGGGACGAAGATGATCTGGCGCAACTGGTGCGCGAGCGGGCGCACGCCGGGGATATTGTCGTATGTCTCGGCGCCGGTACCATCTCGGCTTGGGCCAACGCGCTGCCTGAACGCCTGAAGGCGGCTGCGCGATGAGCCTGTCCTTGATTCTGGCATCGATATGGGCCATCGCCACAACCATCGTCGCGATGCTGCCGATGCGCCGCCAGTTCCTGCCCGGTGCCGCGCTGTTGTTTTCGGCGCCAGTTTTGCTGGTGTTCATCGGCTATCAGCACGGGTTTTGGATCACCCTGCTGGGCCTGCTGGCTTTTGCGTCGATGTTCCGCAACCCGCTGATCTATCTGGGCCGCAAAGCGCTGGGGCTTCCGGCGCGCCTGCCCAAAGAGCTTGAAAACCGCAAACCATGAACACCTCTTTGATCATCGCGCTGCTGTGGCTGGTTCTGGCCAATGTCATTGCGATGTTTCCATCGAAAAAGAACCACTGGCCAGCGGCCTACGTGCTGATCGCCGTCGGGGTGCCGATCCTGGGCTATGTCACCTACGAGTCCGGTCCGGTCTTCGGCCTGCTGGCGCTGGTCGCCGGGGCTTCGATTCTGCGCTGGCCGCTGATCTATGGGTGGCGGTGGCTGAGACGGATCACCGGACGACAGGCCGAATGAGCGACATGCCATCGGTGCGCGGTGTTTTGACCGCCAACCGCCCGCTCGCCGGCCTAACCTGGCTGCGCGTTGGTGGCCCGGCGGACTGGCTGTTTCAACCGGCTGATGCGCAAGATTTGGCCACGTTTCTGGCGGCACTTGACCCAAAAGTCGCAGTGTTCCCGATGGGCGTCGGCTCGAACCTGATCGTGCGCGATGGTGGTATTCGCGCGGTGGTGATCCGTCTGGGTCGCGGTTTTAACCGGATCGAGACCGACGGCACTCAGGTGACGGCAGGCGCGGCGGCACTAGACGCGCATGTGGCGCGCAAAGCCGCCGCTGGCGGGCTCGATCTGACCTTTCTGCGCACAATTCCGGGGGCAATTGGCGGTGCGGTGGCGATGAATGCCGGGTGTTACGGGTCATATGTGGCGGATCATTTCGTGTCCGCGCAGGCGGTGACGCGGGCCGGCAAAATCGTGACGCTGCATGCCGGCGACCTCAACTTTCGCTACCGCCAAAGCGACCTGCCAGGCGGATCGGTGATTACCCAGGCCACCTTCAAAGGCGAGATCGGCGAACCAGCGAAACTGGAGGCGACCATGACCGCGCAACTTGCCCAACGCAATGCCACCCAGCCCACCAAGCTGCGCACTGCAGGCTCCACGTTCCGCAACCCGGCCGGATATTCCAGCACCGGGCGCGGCGATGACAGCCACGAATTGAAAGCTTGGAAAGTCATCGCTGACGCCGGGATGCGCGGGGCACGCCGGGGGGCTGCGCAAATGTCCCCGCAGCATCCGAATTTTCTGGTGAACACCGGCACCGCGAGCGCCACAGAGCTGGAAGAACTGGGTGAAGATGTTCGAAAAAAGGTATTCCAAAACAGCCGCATATGGTTAGAATGGGAGATTATGAGGGTCGGCGAACCGGCCCCTGAACAATAATAACTGAGGGTCGGCCAAATCGGCCCCGACCAATAAGGCACCAAGGTGGGTCAGTCGAGCAGGACACCCGGCAAAGTGGCGGTACTGATGGGTGGCCCCTCGCGCGAACACGAGGTGTCACTGTCTTCGGGGCGCGAATGCGCCGCCGCCCTGCGGGAAGCAGGATATGAGGTTGTGGAACTGGACGCCGGGCCGGACCTTGCCGCGCGTCTTGGCGACATTTCCCCGGACGTTGCGTTCAACGCGCTGCATGGGCGCTGGGGCGAGGATGGCTGCGTTCAGGGCCTGCTGGAATGGCTGCGCATCCCTTACACCCATTCCGGGGTGCTGGCGTCGGCCCTGACAATGGACAAGCAACGCACCAAGGACGTCTATCGCGCCGCCGGTCTGCCGTTTGTCGACAGCGTGCTGGTGCCTCGCGAGGCCGTCATGGCCGATCACGTCATGACCCCGCCTTACGTAGTGAAACCCAACAACGAAGGCTCGTCGGTCGGCATCTTCATCGTCAATGAAAACGCCAACAGCCCGCCGCGTCTTGGCCCCGACATGCCAGAGACCGTGATGGTCGAGGCCTACGCGCCGGGGCGGGAACTGACCACCACGGTGATGGGTGAGCGGCCCTTGGCGGTCACCGACATTCTGACCGACGGTTGGTATGACTATCACGCCAAATACGACGAAGGCGGCTCGCGCCACGTGATCCCCGCCGAACTGCCGCGCGAAATCCATGACGCCTGCATGGAGTACGCGTTGCGTGCCCACCGCGTGCTTGGCTGCCGTGGCGTCAGCCGCACCGATTACCGATGGGACGCGCGCCGCGGCCTCGCCGGTCTGATCCTGCTGGAAACCAACACCCAGCCCGGCATGACGCCAACCTCGCTGTCACCCGAACAGGCCGCCTTTTGCGGCATAACTTTCCCCAAATTCTGCGCCTGGATGGTCGAGGATGCGTCGTGCGATCGGTAGAGCGCTTTTCATCTATCCAGACCCTCTCTGCTTGTTCCAAATGCGGTAGCCCGGCGTTGAACTGGCCGCCGTGCGATATGGATATCGGACAAGGCCAGTTCGGCGTCGGATGCCGCATTTGGGCCCAAGCCCCACGGGACGGTCCATTTTGTCTCAATTCCGGCGCCTTGGTTTTTGCAGATATCCCCGATATCCCCTGCAATCCAAGGCTTGAACTTGCGGCAAAATGGGCTGTCAGAGTGGGTCTGGATAGATGAAAAGCGCTCTAGCACGCCCCCGCCGCGATCCGGCCCCGTCGCGAATTGCATACCGGCTGCAGCGGCTGTGGCTGACGCCTTATTTCCGGGCTATTTGCCGGTTTGGCCTACCAACGCTGGCGGTCATTGTCGCGGTCGGCTGGTTTTTCAACCAGCAATCCAACCGCGATGCAATCACCGAAAAGGTCGCCGAAATTCGCCGCTCGATCGAGGAGCGCCCGGAATTCATGGTCAATCTTATGGCCATCGACGGGGCCACCGATGCGGTCAGCGACGACATTCGCGAAATCGTTCCGGTTGATTTCCCGGTCAGCTCGTTTGACCTTGATCTGGACGGCATGCAGGCCCGCATTCTGGAACTTGATGCGGTGGCCAGGGCCGATATCCGCATTCGCCAGCGCGGCGTCTTGCAGGTCGAGATAACCGAACGAGTCCCTGCCGCCGTCTGGCGGGTGGGCCGCGATATTGAGCTTTTGGATGCCCAGGGCCACCGGGTCGCAACCATCGCGTCAAGAACCGAACGCGCTGATCTGCCGCTGCTGGCAGGCCTCGGGGCCGAGCAGAGCGTGCCCGAAGCGCTGGCGATTCTTGCCGCATCGGGCCCGGTTGCGGGCCGGGTGCGCGGGCTGGTGCGCATTGGTGAACGCCGATGGGATCTGGTTCTTGATCGCGACCAACGCATTTTGCTTCCTGCATCAGACCCGGTTCGCGCGCTTGAGCAAGTCATGGCACTGCACGAAGCCCAGGATCTAATGGCCCGCGATATTGTTGCGGTGGACATGCGCAACCCGGCCCGCGCGACGCTGCGCATGGCGCCAGACGCTGTAGAAGCGTTGCGGCGGATCAGAAAAATCAAGTTCGGAGACATTTTGGAATGACCGACCTCTATGCCACCCAGAGGGCGATGCGCAACATGCGCCGCGCCGCGATGCAGCGCGGTGTCATTGCCATTCTGGATATCGGCACCTCCAAGATCGCTTGTCTGGTACTCCGCTTTGATGGCCCCGACCAGTATCGCGACGGCGACAGTGTTGGGCCGATGGCGGGCCAATCGTCGTTTCGCGTGATCGGCGCGGCCACCACCCGCTCGCGCGGGGTTCGCTTTGGCGAAATTAACGCGATGCAGGAAACCGAGCGCGCCATCCGCACCGCGGTGCAGGCGGCGCAGAAAATGGCCAACGTGCGGGTTGATCATGTGATTGCATGTTTTGCCGGGGCCGAGCCGCGCTCTTACGGGCTGGCCGGAGACGCAGAATTGCAGGATGGCGTGGTCACAGAACAGGATGTGGGCCGGGTTCTGGCGTCATGCCAGGTGCCGGATTATGGCGACGGGCGCGAAGCCCTGCACGCGCAACCGGTGAATTTTGCCATCGACCACCGCTCTGGCCTGGCCGACCCGCGCGGCCAGATCGGCAACCGGCTGGCGGTGGATCTGCACCTGCTGACGGTGGACTCAAACGTGGTCGAGAACCTGCTCTATTGTGTCAAGCGCTGCGATCTTGAATTGGCCGGACTGGCAGCGTCGGCCTATGTCTCAGGTGTTTCTTCATTGGTCGAGGACGAACAGGAACTCGGCGCGGCCTGTATCGACATGGGCGGCGGCACCACCGGCCTGTCGATTTTCATGAGAAAACACATGATCTACGGCGATTGCGTTCGCATCGGCGGCGATCACGTGACCGATGACATCTCCAAAGGCCTGCAGGTGCCGTTTGCCGCCGCCGAGCGCATCAAGACGTTTTATGGCGGGCTGATTGCCACCGGCATGGACGACCGCGAAATGATCGAGATTGGCGGCGACACCGGCGATTGGGAACGCGACCGGCGCACCGTCAGCCGGGCCGAACTGATCGGCATTATCCGCCCGCGGGTCGAGGAAATTCTGGAACAAGTCCGTCTGCGGCTCGACGCCGCAAGGTTCGAGCATCTGCCCAGCCAGCAGATCGTATTGACCGGGGGTGCCAGCCAGATACCGGGTCTTGACGGGCTGGCGCCAAAAATTCTTGGCCAGCGAGTGCGCCTTGGCCGACCCTTGCGGGTGCAGGGCCTGCCGCAGGCCGCGACCGGGGCGGCGTTCGCTGCTTGCGTCGGTCTGTGCCTGTTTGCGGCGCACCCGCAGGACGAATGGTGGGATTTTGACTTGGCTGCGGAACGGTATCCGGCGCGGTCCTTTAAGCGGGCCGTCAAATGGTTTAAGGAGAATTGGCTTACCACCCCTCAATTTAGCGAATTAAGCTTGCCATCTGTCCACATGTTGTGATTCAAGGAGTCTCCTGTTATGGAATTGGAGATGTTGTATGGTTGTTTCATTGGGTTTTTCTGGGGTAAACGAAGCTATCAAGGCTGATTTTATAGATCGGCTTCCAAAGTTTCATAAATCCCGCTGCGAAGGCCTTACACTGCTTTCGAGCATCGTTCTTGATGTGCGAAGTGCGAATTTGATGGAATTATCGGCGGCTTTACCGCGTCACATCGGCACAAAAGATCATCGGTACCAGTATGGTTCCCGTGTTTTGAGCAATTCCCACATTGATTGCGCGGAAATCATGCAGGCCTATGCTGGAGATGTATTCACCCGTTTGGCCTCCAACGGAGAGACCATCGTTTTGATGATGGATCAAAGCCATATCAATGACGGACATGAAGTCTTGATGCTGTCAGTGCGCATGCGTGATCGCGCCTTGCCTGTGGCTTGGCGCGTGCGCAAGACAAAGGCAATATTGGGTTTTCTCTCCAAAAAGAGTTACTGGACAGCATTCAGGATTGGATGCCTGAAGGGGCTGATGTCATGTTAACGGGTGATCGATTTTATGGCCAGAAAGGTTAATGCATTGATGTCAGGACGCTGGTTGGGGATATCGTATTCGCCTGAAGGGCAACCTGACTTTGCAGCACCAAGGTGGCGAGCTGTCTTGCATTGAAATCAGGGAGCTGATGCCGCAAGGGCTTATAAACGCGGAACTTTATGGATCAGGTGTGTTTACGAATATCGGAGTATTGCACGACGATGGTCACCCTGAGCCCTGGATCATCGCTATGAATGCAAAGCCTTCACAATACACGGTTCTCGATTATGGAATGCGATGGGGTATTGAAGCTATGTTCTCGGACTTCAAGACCCGTGGATTTGGCATCGCGCAAAGCCAAATCAAAAAGCCAGACCGACTGGAAAGGCTTATCCTTGTCATGGCAATAGCCATGTACTGGGCGGTTTCAACGGGCGCAGCAGATGAACAAATAGTCGCCGAAAGCGGCGAAAAAAGGGGATTCGCAAAACCCGAAGATCACTCTGCTCCCTCTTCAAACAGGGCCTGCGGTTCCTGCGCAGATGCTTCATAGGATATGAGAAAATCCCTAAATTATGGCAAGTTTGGATTTTTTGAAGGGTGGTAAGGAGAATTGGTAAATACTATATGTCGGGATTTCGGCGAAATCCCGCTAGTAAACGCAGAATCGACCCCAGATTTTGTGGCGAAATCGTGTTTTGGGGTGACTGAGCGCGCGACTCCGCTTAGGAATGGGCGCGAGTAGGGAAAATTGGCCGATATGGCGGCCCTAAAAACAACAGCAGGCGGACAGAGCGATGACATTGAACCTGATGATGCCCCAACAGGATGAATTGAAACCACGAATTTCCGTGTTTGGGGTCGGTGGTGCCGGTGGCAACGCGGTCAATAACATGATCGACAAACAGCTTGACGGGGTCGAGTTTGTCGTCGCCAACACCGACGCGCAGGCGTTGCAGCAATCAACCGCACCGAACAAGATTCAGATGGGCGTGAAAGTGACCGAGGGGCTGGGCGCCGGGGCGCGCCCGGCGGTCGGTGCGGCGGCCGCCGAAGAGGCCATTGAAGATATTGTCGATCAGCTCGCTGGCGCGCATATGTGTTTTATCACCGCCGGAATGGGCGGCGGCACCGGCACCGGGGCAGCGCCGATCATCGCGCAAGCGGCGCGAGAACTGGGCGTGCTGACCGTCGGTGTCGTCACCAAACCGTTTCAGTTTGAAGGCGCCAAGCGCATGCGTCAGGCGGAAGACGGTGTTGATGCGCTGCAAAAGATGGTCGATACGCTGATCATCATTCCCAACCAGAACCTGTTCCGGCTGGCCAATGAAAAGACCACCTTCACCGAAGCGTTCAGCATGGCCGACGACGTGCTTTACCAAGGCGTCAAGGGGGTCACCGACCTGATGGTGCGTCCGGGCCTGATCAACCTCGACTTTGCCGACGTTCGCGCGGTGATGGACGAGATGGGCAAGGCGATGATGGGCACCGGTGAGGCCACCGGCGAAGACCGCGCCATTCAGGCGGCCGAAAAAGCCATCGCCAATCCGCTCTTGGATGAAATATCGCTGCGCGGTGCCAAGGGTGTTCTGATCAACATCACCGGCGGTTACGACCTGACGCTGTTTGAACTGGACGAGGCCGCCAACCGGATTCGTGAAGAGGTCGACGCCGAGGCCAATATAATTGTCGGCTCTACGCTGGATTCCGAAATCGAAGATATGATGCGGGTCAGCGTGGTGGCCACCGGCATCGACGCCAGCGAAACGGTGGGCGACGTGCCGGTGCCGCGCCGCCGATTGTCAGAGCCGTTGAAAGCACCAGAGCAGGTCGAAGAAGCCATCGAGGCAGGTTTTTCGGCGGCTGCGGTCGCCGCGTCAGCGAGCCTTGAGCCTGCGAGCGCGCAGCAAGAGCCGGGCCTGTTCCAAGGCATGGATACGCAGACCACTGTCGCCGGACGCGCCGAAGTTTCCATTGGCGAGGACAACAGTGACCTGCCGCCACCGGCCTATCAGCCGCAGAAAAACGACAGTGGCAAAGAGCCGGGCGAAGCGGAATTTGAGGCACCCAAGTCAGCAGCTGCAGGAACCCCTTCGCCGGAAGCATTGGCCCGCCTGCACGCCGCCGTTCAAAGCGCGCCGGCGCGCCAGACGCCGGCCCCGGGGGTGCCAACAACCCACGCCGCCGAAAAACCGCGTTTTGGCATCAATTCTTTGATCAACCGGATGACCGGCCACCAGACCGAGAACCCGTCAGAGCGGGCAGTCAATCCGGCCCAACAAAAGCCGCCGGCGAAAGCGGCGCAAGACGAAGCAGAGTCCGACGCGGAACACGAACGCATCGAAATACCTGCCTTCCTGCGGCGCCAGGCCAATTAGTTAACGTCACAAAATCTCAAAAAAGGATCGGTAGTAGCCGATCCTTTTGCTTTAAAAACATGGTGTTGCAATCAGTAACTCCGGCGTTCGGCAAAATATCGCGCAAATGATTCGGCCATGTTTCAGTCCGTTACAAAGTTTGAATTGAGCCTGGCAGGAACCGACGCTAGTGCAGCAATGGCCGTGATGCGGAAAGTTGCGGCTGGGGCAATCTGGGAAGCGACTTGCAGACAACAATCAAATCATCCGTTGCGTTCACCGGAGTCGGTTTGCATTCGGGCATCCGCTCGGAACTGACAATTCAGCCCGCTTCGGCTGAATATGGCATCTGGTTTCACCGCATCGACATCGAAACCGGCGACGCGCTGGTTCCGGCCAGGTGGGATGCCGTCGCGCCATCGCGGCTTTGCACAAAACTGGTAAACCGGTCCGGCGTCGAAATATCGACCGTTGAACATATCACCGCGGCACTTGCCGGTTGCGGTATCCAAAACGCATTGATCGAACTTGACGGGCCGGAGGTGCCGATCCTTGATGGCTGCGCTGCCGAATTTGTCCGTGGCATCCTGAGCCGTGGCATCCGCTCGCTCGGAGCACCTGTGCGGGTGATCGAGGTTCTGACAGACGTTGAAGTGCGCGACGGTGATGCCACGGCGCGGCTTAGCCCCGCGGACACGTTTGAAATCGAATTCCTGATCAATTTTGACGATGCCGCAATTGGCCGTCAGCGAAAAACCCTGAACATGGCCAACGGTGCGTTCGTGCAAGAACTGTGCGACAGCCGCACGTTCTGCCGCCACAGCGACATTCTGGCGATGCGCGCCGATGGTCTGGCGCGCGGTGGCAATCTGGCCAACGCAATTGTTGTTGACGGGGACAGTGTGCTGACGCCAGGCGGCTTGCGCTATTCTGACGAGGCGGTTCGCCACAAGATGCTCGACGCTTTGGGCGACCTTTCGCTTGCCGGTGCACCGCTTATCGGGCGCTACACCGGCGATCGCGCCGGCCATTCGCTGACCAACAAGTTGTTGCATGCCCTGTTTGCGCGTCCCGACGCTTATCGGATGAAGCTGTGTGACAAAGAAACCTCGCTTCGCCTGCCCGGCGTTGGTGTGCGCCGCGCCGATATTCCGGCCGTCGCCTGACGGCACTAAATTTCCCGTTCAAAGTCGTTTTGCACCGGTTTTATCTGTGCTAGGACCGTCTGTGAAACCAGCGCGCAACCAGGTTTCGTGACATGCATCGATGGGGTAGGCGTTTGATGGCATCGGCCAAAGTTGTCAGCATCTGGTTCGGTCGCGTGTTCGCTGTGGCGCTCCTGGCGGCTTGCGGCGATGGCGCAAAAAGAAATTTACCGCTGGAAAATTTCACCGCGCAGGAAATCTACCAGCGCGCGGAATTTGAACTGTCCACCCGCAACCCGGACGACGCGGCGCATTTTTTCGGCGAGATCGAGCGGCTTTACCCCTATTCGGAATGGGCCAAGCGCGCGCTGATCATGCAGGCATTTTCCTATCACAGCGATCGCGACTATCCCAACAGCCGCGCCAGTGCACAGCGCTATCTGGATTTTTTCCCCGCCGATGGCGATGCCCCTTACGCGCAGTATCTGGTGGCGCTGAGCTATTATGATCAGATCGATGATGTGGGGCGCGATCAGGGCCTGACATTTCAGGCCCTGCAGGCCCTGCGGGGTGTGATCGAGCGCTATCCTGACAGCGAATTTACGCGCTCCGCGATGCTGAAATTTGATCTGGCGTTTGACCATCTGGCCGCCAAAGAGATGGAAGTGGGTCGTTTTTACCTCAAACGCGGCCACTACACCGCCGCCGCCAACCGGTTCCGCGTGGTGGTTGAGCAGTTTCAGACCACCACCCATACACCCGAAGCACTGCACCGGCTGGTGGAAAGCTACCTGGCGCTTGGGCTGGACAACGAGGCCCGGACCGCGGGCGCGATTCTGGGGCACAATTTCCGGTCCACCGATTGGTATCAAGACAGTTATGCGCTCTTGACCGGGCGCGGGCTGGACCCGGATTCGCGCGGCAACGGCTGGCTGGCACAGATCTACCGGCAGATGGTGCGCGGCGAATGGCTTTGATCCAACCGATATGTTCATGATCTAGGGGGCGGGCAAATGCTGCTTAGTCTCGACATCCGGGACATGCTGATCATCGACCGGCTGGTGCTGGAATTTCAACCCGGCCTCAATGTGCTGACCGGCGAAACCGGAGCTGGAAAATCCATTCTTCTCGATGCTCTGGGCTTTGTGCTCGGCTGGCGCGGCCGCGCCGAGCTGGTGCGCGCCGGGGCCACCCAGGGCGAGGTTGTGGCGGTGTTTGATCTGGCCCAGGACCATCCCGCCAGAGCCATTCTGCAAAACGCCGGGCTGCCGACCGGTGACGAGCTGATCTTGCGCCGGACCAATGCGCTGGACGGCCGCAAAACCGCCTGGGTCAACGACCGGCGGGCCAGCGCCGAGATCCTGCGCGCGCTCTCGGACTGCCTGGTGGAATTGCACGGCCAACAGGATGATCGCGGGCTGCTGAATGCGGGCGGACATCGTAATTTACTGGATGAGTTCGGCCGGTTAGAGGACGATATTAATGCTACGCGGCGGGCCTGGCGCACCCTTGAGGCGGCCAAAGGAAATCTGGCAGAATCCGAAAAGACCTTAGCTGAGGTTCGCAGAGAAGAGGACTTCCTGCGCCACTCGGTGGCGGAACTTGACCAGCTTGATCCGCAGCCCGGCGAAGAGGCCAGCCTTGCTGCCCGGCGCCGGCTGATGCAGGCCGCTGAGCGCATCGGCGACGATATTGCGCGCGCCGACGCTGCGCTCGGCACGCAAGGCGCGGAAATGCTGCTGGGCGACGCCAGCCGCTGGCTGGCAAACGTCGCCGACCAGGCCGCCGGAAGCCTGGATGCGCCCTTGGCAGCGCTCAGCCGCGCTATGAATGAGCTTGGCATCGCGCAGCAGGGCGTCGCCGATTGCATACGCGATCTGTCCCACGATCCGGCCGAACTGGAGCACGCCGAGGAACGCCTGTTCGCGATTCGCGCGCTGGCGCGCAAGCATGATGTATTGCCGGACGCGCTCGGCGAGTTCGCGCATGGTTTGCGCCAAAAACTGGCGGCACTGGAGGCGGGCGATGCCGACATGATCGCGCTGCGCGACGCCGTGACCAAGGCGCAGTCACAATACTACACACAGGCCGGCACGCTCAGCGACTTGCGCCGCAAGGCGGCCGCCAGGCTGGACCGCGCGATGGCCCGCGAACTGGCCCCGCTGAAACTGGAGCGGGCCCGGTTCATGACCGGGATTGCCAGCCAGGAGCCCGGACCAACTGGTCAGGACGCGGTGGTGTTCAGCGTTGCGACCAACCCGGGTGCACCGGCCGGCCCGCTTAACCGGATCGCCTCTGGCGGCGAGCTTTCCAGGTTTCTTCTGGCGCTCAAAGTGTGCCTGATGCGCGGCGCCAGCGGCCTGACACTGATCTTTGACGAAATTGACCGCGGCGTCGGCGGCGCAACGGCGGATGCGGTTGGGCGCCGCCTGGCAGAGCTTGCCAAAGGCGCGCAAGTGCTGATCGTCACCCACTCACCGCAGGTTGCGGCCCGCGGCCAGCACCACTGGCGCGTTGAAAAACAGGTCTCAAAGACCACGGCCCTGTCACGCGTCACGGCGCTGGATGATCCGGCCCGCGTCGATGAGGTGGCGCGCATGCTGGCCGGCGACACGGTCACCGATGAGGCACGCGCGGCTGCGAAGGTCTTGCTCGACGGATAACCATCCCGCGCTGCGGCTTTCCGACATAAGACAAATGCGGCGCAGATAATTTCGCAAGATTGAATTTTGATATTTGCCTTCCAAATGTTGATAAATATCCCCGCCGGAGGCAAATCCAAGCCCGAAATTACCGGTGCGAAATGCCGTGGCCCGTCAGCGCCTCAATTTAATCGCACGACCTTGCCCGGGTTCATGATGTTCTTCGGGTCCAGCGCGCGCTTGAGGTCGGCCATGACGGCCCAGGCTGCGCCGTGCTCAGCGCCCATATAGTCGAGCTTGCCGATCCCGACCCCGTGCTCGCCGGTCACCGTGCCTGCAAGGTGCAACGCGCGCGCCGCCAGCCGCTCGGTAATCTGCATCGCCTCGTCCATCTCCGAGCGGCTGTCCGGATCAACCAGCAAAATGGCGTGGAAATTTCCGTCACCTACATGGCCAAGGATCGGGCCTTGCAGCGAAGACGCCGCAATATCGGCGCGGGTTTCCTCGACCGCCTCGGCCAGCCGCGAAATCGGCACGCAAATGTCGGTGACCACGGAACGTGCGCCGGGGCGCAGGCTCAGACAGGCATAAAAGGCATTGTGGCGCAAGGACCACAGCGCTTTGCGGTCCTCGGCCTGCGCAGACCAGTTAAAATCAGCACCGTCAAATTCGTGCACGACCTCGCCAAATCGCTGCGCGTCGTCCGCCACCGCCTGGTCCGAGCCGTGAAATTCGACCAGCAAATGCGGCGACGGTGCAAAATCGGCCTGCGCGTAAGCATTGAAGGCGCGCGCGGTGGCGGCATCGACAAATTCGATCCGCGCCATCAGGATGCCAAATTGGATGGTGGCGATCACCGCGTTCACCGCCGCCTCGATCGACGGAAAGGCGCACACTGCGGATGCGATCGCTTCCGGTTGGCCGTGCAGGCGCAGGGTCAGTTCGCAGATCAGCCCAGCGTGCCCTCAGAGCCGACCATCAGTCCGGTCAGGTCATACCCGGCGGATGATTTGCGCGCCTGACTGCCGGTGCGGATCACCTGTCCGCTGGCAAGCACCACCTCGAGCGCCATGACATTGTCGCGCATGGTGCCATAGCGCACCGTGGTGGTGCCGCTGGCCCGCGTTGCTGCCATGCCGCCAAGGCTGGCGTTGGCGCCCGGATCGACCGGAAAGAACAGCCCGGTGTCGCGCAAATAAATGTTCAGCTCTTCGCGGGTCAGCCCCGGTTGCACAACCACATTCATATCTTCGGCATTGACCTGCAACACCTTGTTCATGCGGCTGAAATCCACTACCACGCCGCCTTGCACCGCTAGCGCGTGACCCTCCAGCGAAGTGCCGACGCCCCAGCCGATCACCGGGCAACCGTGTGCCGCGCAAATCGTCACAATTTGCGCGACCTCCTCGGTTGATCCGGGATAGGCCACCGCGTCCGGCGGGGTCAGCGCAAAATGCGTCTCGGACTGGCCATGCGCATTCAGATCGGACTTGGAACAGCTCAGCCGATTGCCTAGAATCGTGGACAGTTCGGAAACTGCGGTATCGATGCTCAATCTTGTGTCCCCCTCGCATCACCCGAACGCGAGCCTAGGCGATGGGCGCCCTGGGAAAGCAAAACCAATTCGTCCCGCCAAGCAGGTGCCGGATGGCAGAGCCGCGCCGCAGCGTGATCGCAAACCTAAGCGATGATTTCGTCGGCGCCTGCCGTGACGGCTGGCAGGTCTTGCGCCGCCGCGGCCCCAGCCAGGTGCAGTTCTGGTTCATCGCACTGGCCGTTGGCGTTGCCTCCGAAATGGCGGCAGTGGTATTTCGCAAAAGCATCTTTGCCCTGCAAGGCTGGATTTACCGCACGCCTGATCAGGGCGCGCTGCACACTATTACCGAAAGCCTGCCCTGGTATTGGATCCTGCTGGTCCCGATCACTGGTGGCCTGCTGGTCGGATTGATCCTGCATTTTTTCACCAATGATGCCCGGGTGCGCTCGGTCGCTGATGTGATCGAGGGGGCGGCGCTGCACGAAGGAAGGGTCGAAAGGAAAGCCGGCATCGCATCAGCCCTTGCCTCGCTGATCACGCTGTCCTCAGGTGGGTCTACCGGGCGCGAGGGGCCGGTTGTGCATATGGCGGGGGTCATATCGAGCTGGGTATCGACGCGCATTCACGCCGACGGCATCACCGGGCGTGACCTGCTGGGCTGTGCGGTTGCGGCTGCGGTTTCGGCCAGTTTCAACGCACCGATTGCCGGGACGATATTCGCGCTCGAGGTGGTTCTGCGCCACTTCGCGGTGCACGCGTTCGCACCAATCGTGATCGCCGCCGCTGCCGGCACCATCATCGGGCGCTGGCAGTTCGGCGATGTGACGGAATTCATGCTGCCGGCCGAGAACACGCTGGAATTCTATGTCGAGCTGCCGGCGTTCGTGATCCTTGGTCTGGTCTGCGGACTGGTGGCGGTGCTGTTGATGCGCGCGGTTTTCTGGGCCGACGATCTGGGCAGCTACGTGCAACGGTCGATCCGCCTGCCGCGCTATCTGCGCCCGGCACTTGCGGGCGCTCTGCTGGGCGGGCTGGCGCTCTATTTCCCGCATATCATCGGGGTCGGTTACGAGACCACCTCGGCCGCGCTGACCGGCGAGCTGCTGCTGTGGGAGGCGATCGTGTTCGCGCTGCTCAAGACCGTCGCTGTCGCCATCACGATGGCCGGGCGGATGGGCGGCGGCATCTTTTCGCCGTCCCTCATGGTCGGTGCGCTGACCGGGCTGGCGTTCGGGCTGATCGCGACGCCGATCTTCCCCGAGGTGTCCGGCTCGGAAACCCTGTATGCACTGGCCGGCATGGGTGCGGTGGCCGCCGCGGTGCTGGGTGCGCCGATCTCGACCACGCTGATCGTGTTGAACTCACCGGCGACTGGCAAACCGGCCTCGCCGTCATGGTCGCGGTCTCGCTCTCGACCGCACTTGCCAGCCGCCTGGTGCACCGGTCGTTCTTTCTGACCTTGCTGGAACGGCGCAATATCCATCTGGCGGCGGACCGCAGGGCTATCTGATGGCAACGTTTCGATGCGCCAGGATCATGCGCCCGACGGATCACCCCAAAGCGGCAGACGAAAAGGAATGCTTGGCGATGGTCGAACAAGGGATTTACATCGACGGCAACGCCACGCTGAAAGCCGCACTGCCGGTTTTCGAGAAATCCGGCGTTTCGTTCATTCCGGTGGTGGCGCTTGGCGACGATGATGCGCTGCCGGAGCTGTTGGGCGCGCTGTTCCACGTCGACGCGCTCACGGCGTTTAACCGGGCGCTGGCGGACACCGCGGCCGAGGAGCATTCGTGATGGGAATGCGCGGCTTTGCGCCAGTTGCGGGCATTGGACGAATGGCCGCTTGCATCGCCCACTTGATTACCCAATCGAGATTGCGATTGTCCCCAATCTTTGGGAATTATATCCAAAAGTAACATTCTGTCGTTGACTTCCCCCGATTTGGAAGATATCTTAGAGTCACATTCTGTAAGAAAGGGAAACCGCGCCATGGCACAAAAGGGTCCGGGTAAAACGCACCGCAAAGGCATTTCGTTGATGCAAGTCGTCGATATGTTTGGTGATAACGAAAAAGCCCGTTTATGGCTGGAGCAACAACGCTGGAACGGAAATCCGCACTGCCCGCGCTGCGGTTCGCTCAATGTGAAGGTCGGTGTTCCGCACAAAAGCATGACGCACCGTTGCAACGATTGCCCGAAGAAGTCCATGTTCACTGTGATGTGAATCCCGGAGCAATACTGGACCACAGAAACGGTCGAATAATCTGACTGTCGCGGAGTAAAACTCCGCCATTCTGACGTCTGAGGCAAACGAGCTGAGGGCGGGGAGATGTATTCTGTGGAATTGTACAGCCGGGTTCGGCGTGCGTGTCATGTCGGTGGGATGAGTGAGCGGGCGGCCGGTCATTTCGGGATAGACCGCAAGACTGTGTGAAAAATTCTGAAGCATGCGGTGCCACCGGGGTATCGCAGGAATGGGCCACCAGCCCGTCCAAAGCTTGACCCGTTCATTCCGCTCATCAACCAGATATTGGAAGAGGATAAGTCGCGGCTCAAGAAGCAGCGGCATACGTCGAAGCGGATATATGAGCGTTTGCGTGATGAACATGGCTTCACCGGCGGGATCACGATTGTGACCGACTATGTTCGCGAGAAGAAGCGCCGGACTCGGGAAGTGTTCGTGCCGCTGTCGCACGCGCCAGGCCACGCCCAGGTTGATTTTGGTGAGGCGCTTGGCGAGATTGGCGGGGTCGTGCGCAAGCTGCACTACTTTGCAATGTCTCTGCCGCACTCGGACGCGTTCTTCATCAAGGCCTATCCGGCGGAGACAACCGAGGCCTTTTGCGATGGCCATGTCTCCGCCTTTGCGTTCTTCGGCGGCGTGCCGCTGTCAGGGCTCTACGACAACACCACGATCGCGGTGGCACGGATTCTCGGGGACGGAAAACGGCAACGAACCAGAACCTTTGCTGAGTTGCAGTCGCATTACCTGTTCGAAGACAGGTTCGGCCGTCCTGGCAAGGGCAACGACAAGGGTAATGTCGAAGGCACAATCGGTTATGGCCGGCGGAACTTCCTGGTGCCGATGCCGCGCTTCGACAGTTTCGATGACCTGAACGTCCGGCTGGAGGAGCAATGCCTCAAACGTCAGGATGAGGTTCTGCGGGGTCATTCCGAGACTATCGGCGAGCGGCTGATGCGCGACCTCGACGGCCTGATGGCGCTGCCGCCTGTACCCTACGATGCCTGCGAGAAAGTCAGCACGCGGGCGACGTCGATCTCGATGGTCCGCTATCGCAACAACGATTACTCGGTGCCGGTCGCCTGCGCTCATCACGAGGTTCAGGTCCGCGGCTATGTCCACGAGGTCGTCATCGGCTGCGGCGCCGAGGTGATCGCCCGCCACCAACGGTCCTATGAGAAGGCTGATATGGTCTTCGATCCGATGCACTTCCTGCCGCTGCTGGAACAGAAGGTTGGCGCGCTGGACCAGGCGGCACCGCTGCAGGGCTGGGACCTGCCAGGGGAGTTTGCCACCCTGCACCGGCTGCTGGAAGCGCGCATGGGCAAGAAGGGCAAGCGCGAATACGTCCAGGTTCTGCGGCTGCTTGAGAGCTTCGAGATGGCGCACGTCCACGGGGCTATCAAACAGTCGCTGGAACTGGGCGCGATCGGCTACGATGCGGTCAAGCATCTGGTGCTTTGCCGGATCGAGAGGCGCCCGCCACGGCTCGATCTCGATATCTACCCCTACCTGCCCAAAGCACTGGTCGAGACCACCAAGCCCGCGAGCTATATGAGCCTGATGACGCAGGTGCCGGCATGACCGATACACCGCAGGTTCTGCTGCAGCATCACCTAAAAACTGCGCTTGCCGACATTCCCGGGCGAATATTCCAAACTTGCGCAACAATGCGCTGCTGAGAAGAAGGATCACGCCAGTATTTACTGCGGCTCTGCGAACTTGAACTGATACCAACGGCCCTAGTCGTTGACCGTGTTGGCCCATTGTCTGGTAGTGATTGACGTGATTGGGGTTTTGTCGTTTGCAAAGAAGTTCCATGCTTCGCAACACCTGTCGACGATCTGCTCATAATTGTCGAAGACGGATATGGCGAGCTTGTTGGCACGCAGATAAGCCCACACATTTTCCATCGGGTTGAGTTCAGGGGAATAGGGCGGGAGTTTGAGCAGGGTGATGTTGTCGGGTACCTCCAGCTCTGCCGAACCGTGCCAGCCAGCGCCATCCAGAATGAGAAGGGCATGTGCGCCCGATGCGACGGTTTTAGCGATCTCGGCGAGATGCGCGCTCATGGCCTGTGTGTCGGCATGTGGCATGATCAGAGCGGCCGCTTCAGCCCGTTCCGGGCAGACGGCGCCGAAAATGTAGCTCCAGATATAGCGGGTGTCGCGCGGGGCACGGGGGCGTGTTCCACGCTCGGCCCAGATACGGGTGAGCGTGCCCTGCTGGCCAACCCGCGCTTCATCCTGAAACCATATCTCCAGGGGCTTGCTGCGGGCTGTTTCCGGCAAGGCTGCTTCTACCTCTGCGGCGAAGTTTTTTTAAAAGCCTCCTGTGCATCCGGGTCGGATTTCGGATGCTGCGGGCGCACCGACAGACGCCGAAAGCCCAGGCTTGCCAATTGTTTGCCAACAGTTCGCTCATGCATGGTGACGCCGAAGCGCTCTTCGATCTTGCGTTTCAGATCAATGCGCCGCCAGCGCACAACCCCATCGGTTTCGGGGTCGGGACCCGCCCGAACCATTTCCGCCAACTCCTCCTTCTGTGCCGCGCTCAGCAGACAGGGTGGATCCGGCGGGCGACGGTTGAACAGGCCCGACACGCCCTCCGCATTGTAACGGTGGGCCCAATCCCGCAGCGTCTGCCGATCCATGCCGCAGTTTTCTGCCGCCGTCTTGCGGTCAACCCCATCCAGAACCAGGGCAATCGCCAACATCCGTCGCGCCGCTTTCCCATCCCGGCACCGCGCCGCTTCCTGGCGAAGCTCGCCTGCGGACTTGTCTTTTCGCGTAATCCTTACTGCCATCAAAGCCTCCCTTGCCTTGATGCCACTGAATCAGATCACGCCGCTCGTGGGAATCCCCTTGAGTCAAATCTGGGGGCCGTTGGTATGATAGAGCGGGAACGCCGGATGATCGAGCGGCGCATCAAGGCCGCGAAGTTTCCAGCCACCAAGAGCCTGGACAGCTTCGATTTCAAGGCGATCCCGTCACTCAACAAGCCGCTCGTGCTGGAGCTGGCGCGCTGTGAATACATCGACAAATACCAGAATATCATTGCCCTGGGGCCAAGTGGCACCGGTAAAACCCATGTCGCACTGAGGCTGGGATTGGCCGCCTGCCAGAAGGGCCTCAAGGTCCGCTTCATAACCGCCGCATCACTGGTTCACGAATTGATCGAAGCTGTCGATGAACGCCGCCTGCAGAGGTTCCAAAAACAACTCACCAGCCAGAACCTTCTGATCATTGACGAGCTGGGCTTTGTCCCCTTGAGCAAAACCGGCGCTGAGCTGCTCTTCGAAGTCATCTCCCAATGCTATGAACGCGGCTCCATAATCATTACCTCAAATCTGCCGTTCGACGAATGGACCGAAATATTCGGATCCGAGCGCCTCACCGGTGCGCTCCTGGATCGCCTCACCCACCACGTCCATATACTGGAGATGAACGGCGACAGCTTTCGGCTAAAACAGAGCCGAAACGCCAGAGCCTGAACCCGGTCTGAACTTGATGGATGTTGGCCTTTGGCCAACATGCGCCTTGTCACGCGTTAGCTTTATGGGGAGCACACCCAACAAGGCGCGGCACCTCAACTGGCCCACTTTTACTCCGGCGAATGGCCCCTTTTTACGCCGGGATTGACACCATGACCTGTCCAAGTGGTGCGCGCGTGTTGAATTGGGCCGATACCGCAAGTTCGCCTAAAGCTGTTCCACCGTCGCGCGATCTGCATGAAAAGCCAGGTGCCCGGAAATCTCGGTCACGCCGTCTTTCGGGGCCTCATAGGACCATGCGGCATCTTTGATCAGCACAGATTCGGTCTGGATCGAAAAATAGCTCGCATCACCCTTGTACGAGCACACGGTTGCAGTGTCAGACGGTTCCAGCAGCGCCATCGCGATGTCGGCCCGCGGGAAATAGATCACTGGCAGATAGTCGCCTTCGCGCAACTCCAATGCGTGTGCGGTTTCGCCCAGAACCGAGCCGCTGGCGCGCATCACCCAGGTGCCGTCCAATTCTCTGATTTTGATGTGATCGGCCATGCAACCCCCGGTTTGTTCAGTGCAAAGATTTATCGGCTTGTCTGCACCAGATATATATCACAATGGCGCCGTCGCAAGGGTCAGCCACTGGCGCGCCTTTCGCCCCACCCGAGGCGCGATCTTGTCAAGAACTTCAGCGTGATAGGCGTTGATCCATGCCAGCTGATCCGCCGTCAACATATTGACCCCGATCAGTCGGCGACCGATTGGCACGAAGGTCAGGGTCTGGAAACACAGCATGTAGCGCGCATCAGCACCCTTGAGCGGCGGCGCCTCGCGCACCACCAACAGGTTTTCAGTGCGGATGCCAAAGCTGCCCGCACGGTAATAGCCCGGCTCGTTTGACAGGATCATTCCCGGCTCCAGCGCCACCTTGGCGCGCCGCGAAATCGCCTGCGGGCCTTCGTGAACGCTTAAATACGTGCCAACACCGTGGCCGGTGCCGTGGTCATAATCCTGCCCTGCGGCCCACAGGTATTGCCGCGCCAGCGGGTCCAGGTCGCGCCCACACAACCCTTTTGGCCAGCGCGCATTCGATATCGCGATCATGCCCTGCAAAACCCGCGTGAATGCGGCGCGCTCATCCTCCCCCGGCGTGCCGACGCAAACCGTCCGGGTGATGTCGGTGGTGCCGTCGATATACTGCCCGCCACTGTCAATCACGATCAGATCACCGGGCTGAACCGTGCGATTGCTCGCCTCGCTCACCCGGTAATGCGGCAGCGCACCGTTCGGCCCCGACCCGCAGATGGTTTCAAAGCTGATGTCAAGCAATGCATTGGTGGCGTGCCGGAACCCTTCCAGTTTCTCGACGATGTCGATCTCGCTCAACCCCGGTTTTTCCTTGGCGGCGTCAAGCCACGCCAGAAATTCCACCATCGCCGCCGCATCCCGCAAATGCGCCGCCACCGTTCCGGCAATTTCGACTGCGTTCTTGCGGGCCTTGGGCAGGATGCAGGGGTCCTGGCCATAGCCGATTTCGATGCCCGCGATGGCCAGGATTTCAGATATTGTCAAAGGCGCAGACGCCTTGTCCACCCGCACCGGACCTTGCAGCGCCGCCAGCGCCGCCACGAATGCGTCAGGGTCTGCCAGGTTGATGTCCGGGCCCAAATGCGCCGCCAGACCGGCGGTTTTTTCGCTCTCGGCAAACAGGCAGGCGGTGGCGTCGTTGCGCAGGATCAAAAAGCTGTGCGGCACCGGATTGCGGGCGATGTCGCTGCCGCGCACATTTAGCAGCCAGGCGATGCAGTCCGGCCGAGTGATGATCGCCGCCGCTTGCCGGGCAGTGCGCATATCAGCGGCCAGATTGTTTCGCTTATCGGCGCTTGATTGCCCTGCATATTCAACCGGATATGCGGTGATCTTGCCCCTTGGCGGTTGCGGCCGATCATCCCAGATCCGATCGATCTGATTGCCGGTGGCTACCAATTCAATGCGGCTGCCCGCCAGAGCCTCGCGCAGCTTCTCAATCGCCTCGGCAGTATGCAGCCACGCATCAAACCCGACCTTGCCGCCCGCATCAAGCGCTTCGCGCAGCCAGTCGGCCAACTCGATGTCAGGCAAATTCACCGGGGTGAAATGCGCCAGCGCAATCTCGCTTTTGACCTGAACCCGGTAGCGTCCGTCGATGAACACACCGGCGCAGTCCAACAGCGCCGCACAAAACCCGGCCGAACCAGTAAACCCGGTCAACCAGGCCAGTCGCTCATCCCGTGGTGCCACGTATTCGCCCTGATGCGCATCGGCGCGCGGCACCAGAAACCCGTCCAGCCCCTCGGCGCGCATCTGGCTGCGCAACGCCGCCAGACGCGGCGGCCCTTGCTCCGGGCGCGAGGAAACTTCAAATGTCTGAAACATCGGGCCGCTCATCCGCCTGCTATGCTTCCAAATGGCTCAAATATCCCCGCCGGAGGCAAGCAGGTTTTTGGCATTTGATACGAATATCCACGAATCAGCGTTTCAGCCCGGCCCTTGGACCCCGGACCCGAGAGCGGGCGCGCGCGTCGTTGTCAAACAGACCCGCAAGTTGCTCGGTCATCGCCCCGGCCAGCTGATCGATATCGGTGATCGTCACGGCGCGCTCATAATAGCGGGTCACATCATGGCCGATGCCGATCGCGATCAGTTCAACCTGACGGCGACGCTCGACCAGCGCGATCACGTCGCGCAGGTGTTTTTCCAGGTAATTCGCGGCGTTCACCGACAGGGTCGAATCGTCCACCGGAGCGCCGTCCGAGATCACCATCAAAATCTTGCGCGCCTCGATCCGGCTGGCGCTGCGCCGGTGCGCCCACTCCAGCGCTTCACCGTCGATGTTTTCCTTCAGCAGGCCCTCTTTCATCATCAGCCCCAGATTGGTGCGCGCCCGGCGCCACGGCGCGTCGGCGGATTTGTAGATGACGTGGCGCAGGTCGTTCAGGCGGCCCGGTTGCTGTTCGCGCCCGCCGGTCAGCCACTGCTCGCGCGCCTGTCCGCCCTTCCAGGCCCGGGTGGTAAAGCCGAGGATTTCGACCTTGACCTGACAGCGCTCCAGTGTGCGCGCCAGAACGTCGGCGCAGATCGCCGCGATCGAGATCGGGCGGCCGCGCATCGAGCCGGAATTGTCCAGCAGCAGCGTCACAACGGTGTCGCGGAAATCCATGTCTTTCTCGACCTTGAATGACAGCGGCGTGGTCGGACTGGCCACCACGCGCGCCAAACGGCCAGCGTCCAGTATCCCCTCGTCTTGATCAAATTCCCAAGACCGGTTCTGTTGCGCCTGCAGGCGGCGCTGCAGCTTGTTGGCAAGCCGCGAAACAGCGCCTTTCAGCGGTTCAAGCTGTTGGTCAAGATAGGCGCGCAGACGCTCCAGCTCGGCCGCATCGGCCAGGTCTTCAGCTTTGATTTCCTCATCAAAGTCAGTCAGATAGACCTGATAATTCGGATCGGCCTCGGATATCGGCAGTGGCGGCGGCGGCTCCAGCGGCGCCTCGCCCTCGGGCATGTCAGACTCGTCGCCGATGTCCATGTCAGCCAGATCGTCGAGCGAGACTTGCGCCTCGGAGGCGTCCTGGGTTTCGTCCTGTGACTGCTCCGGGCTGGCTTCGGCGTCGTCGGGGTTTTGGTCGTCGTCTTGGCTTGCATTGTCGGGGTCGTCATCGTCTTCGGCGCTGGCCTCGTCCTGATCGGGGTTCTCCAGGTCCGGGTCATCGCCGAGCTGGTCGCCATAGCCGAAATCCTTGATCACCTGGCGCGCAAAGCGGGCAAAATCGGCCTGATCGGCAAGTGCTGCGTCAAGGTCGTGCAGCGTGTCGGCGGCGTGATCTTCCATGAAGCCGCGCCACAATTGCATAACGTTATCAGCGCCTTGCGGCAGCGCGCGGCCGGTCGCCAGGTGGCGCACAAGATAGCCCGCCGCCACCGCCAGCGGCACGTCGGCGGGCTCGCGTATCTGGTCGTAGCCCTTGCGCGCCGCCTCGTTGGCGATCTTGGCGTCGATGTTGCCGGCGGTGCCCGGCATGGTGCGCGCGCCCACGGCTTCGCAGCGCGCAATCTCCATCGCCTCATAGATGTCACGCGCCATCGGGCCTTGCGGCAAATAGCGGTTCAGAACCTTGGCATCGCAGAATTTTTTCTGCAACGCGAAAGCGTCAGCGGTGCCACGCGCCAGCACAACCTCGGACCTTTTCATGCGACGGCTGACCTGTGGCAGACGCACCGTATCGTCGGTCATTCCCGGCGGATCAACCGAGTAACTGACCGTCAGGTCCGGGTCATCAGCCATCACCTTGGTGGCCTCGGCAAGGGCCTTTTTGAACGGCTCGGCGGGGTTGTCAGACTGGGCCATGACGCCCCCAACTCGGCAGATTTGCTTGACCGGATCTCGCATTCGCCCCGGGCCGGTGGCCCGGGTCGCGCCTGACCTGCCCCCACGGGGCAGGCGCGATGCGCCTCCCCCTCAGGTCAGGCGCGACACTGCTCTTGCACTTGAAACGCAACCCACAGGATTGCCCCGGCGATCCGGTAATGTCCCGCAAATCGCGGACTACATTACTCCGCCGCTGCATTTGCAGCACTTTCCGGCAGTTCCTCGTCAAAACACCGCTGGTAAAACTCGGCCACAGTCTCGCGCTCCAGCTCGTCGCATTTGTTCAGGAACGTGAGCCGGAACCCATAGCCGATATCGCGGAAAATTTTCGCGTTCTGGGCCCAGTTGATCACCGTGCGCGGGCTCATCACCGTGGACAGATCGCCGTTCATGAACGCGGTCCGGGTGAGGTCGGCGACGGTCACCATCTGGCTGATCTGACGGCGGCCCTTTTCGGTGTTGTAGGTCGGGTTCTTGGCCAGCACGATCGCCGCTTCGGCATCGTGCGAAAGATAATTCAGCGTCGCCACCATCGACCAGCGGTCGATCTGGGCCTGATTGATCTGCTGCACGCCGTGGTACAGCCCGGTGGTATCGCCCAGGCCCACAGTATTGGAGGTGGCAAACAGCCGGAACGACAGGTGCGGGGTGATGATCTCGTTCTGATCCAGAAGCGTCAGCTTGCCGTCATGCTCAAGCACCCGCTGGATCACGAACATCACGTCCGGGCGCCCCGCGTCATACTCATCGAACACAATCGCTGTCGGGTTACGCAGCGCCCAGGGCAGGATGCCCTCCTGAAACTCGGTCACTTGCTTGCCGTCGCGCAACTTGATCGCGTCCTTGCCGATCAGATCGATACGGCTGATATGGCTGTCCAGGTTCACCCGCACACATTGCCAGTTCAGCCGCGCGGCGACCTGCTCGATATGGGTCGATTTGCCGGTGCCGTGGTAGCCCTGAATGATCAGCCGACGGTTGTGCGCGAACGCGGCCAGGATCGCCAGCGTGGTGTCGGGATCGAACTTGTAGGTGGCATCAATGTCGGGCACGCGGTCGCCGGGTTCGGCAAAACCCTTGACTAACATATCCGTATCCACGCCAAAAGCGTCGCGAACCGAAATATCTTCGCTTGGTTTCGCCAATTTCCCTATCGTCCCGTCCGCCATCGTCGTTCTTTTCGCAAGTGTTTGAACTTTGCCCGATCCCGTGCCAGGCAACGCGCCCGTATTGGGCGAAAACTGCGCCAAGGTCAACGCGCCAGCGCCGCGCATTCTGTGCGCGCCTTCAAAAACCTGGGCGGTGGTGGGCCAGTCATGTTTCAGCATTGCAACGGATTACGCGAACTGCGCGGCCGGATTGGATATTTTAACTGCAAAGAAGAGCGATCGGGGTAAAATATTACAGAATCCAGGCCAATTTGGGCGCAAATATGACAAGCATTCACGTTCAGCGGAGCCCGGTTTCATGCGCGGGCCGACACTCTTAGTATTGCAGACAACGGATCACACAGTCAGATCGGAGATCGGCCATGCAACGGCGGCAATTTTTGAAAATCTCGACAGCGGCGATATTGACGCCTGCCGTCAGCGGCGCGGCCTGGGCGGCTGAAACCTTTGAGATAACCCGCAGCAAATCAGAGTGGCGCGCGCTGCTTACGCCGTTGCAATACAAAGTGATGCGCAAATCTGGTACCGAACCAAGTGGATCGAGCCCGCTGGACCAAAACTATGCCGATGGTGTGTACCACTGCGCCGGCTGCGATCTGGCGGTGTACAATTCGGACGTGAAATTTGACAGCGGCACCGGCTGGCCGTCGTTCTGGCAGGCACGGCTCAATGCGGTGCGCACCATGGACGACCGGTTCCTGCTGCGGATGCGCACCGAAGTCCACTGCCGCCGCTGCGGCAGCCACCTTGGCCATATTTTCGACGATGGTCCGGCGCCGACCGGCAAACGGCATTGCCTGAATGGCGTCAGCCTGGTGTTCAAGGCGGCGTGAGGCCGCACAGCAATACTGCATTACCAACAAGCCAGCTTCCAAATGTTAAGGCGAACCGCTTGTCTCATGGTTTTCCCGGCCATTTGTGCGAAGAATGAGCCATTGACCGTCACTGTACCGTCAACCAATAGAGGTCGATATGTGTTACGGCCAATGAGTCTCGACGTCTGACCGGCAGGCGCACCGTTCGTCTGGTGCCAAAAAAAAACGCGCGGTTTCGCGCCGTGACGGCGATCTACGCAACGGAGATGATGATGAATCAGCAAAGTAAAGTCTGGGACAGATTTGCGAAAGGCTATGCCAAAAAACCGGTTGCCGACGAAGACGCCTACCAGAATAAACTGCAGGTCACGCGCGGCTATTTGCGACCGGACATGGAGGTGCTGGAATTTGGCTGCGGAACCGGCCCGACTGCCGTCACCCACGCGCCGCACGTGAAACACATCCAGGCGATTGATTTCTCTGCGAAAATGCTCGCAATCGCGCAAGCAAAAGCGGACGCGAAAAATATCAGGAACATTTCATTTATACGATCCGGGATCGAAGAATTCACCGTGCCGGATCAAACTTTTGACGTGGTCATGGGGCACAGTATTTTGCACCTGCTGGACAACAAGGAAACGGTGATTGCCAAGGTTCATGACATGCTCAAGCCGGGCGGTATTTTCGTCAGCAGTACGGTCTGCATGGGCGGCAAGATGATGTTCATGAGGGTTATGCTGCCGATCGGATACTTCCTTGGTTTGTTACCGCTGGTCAGGTTCTTTACCGTCAAGAACTTGATCGACAGTATTGTCGGGGCGGCCGGGTTTGAAATCGACCATCAATGGCAACCGGGTGACGACAACGCGGTGTTTATTGTGGCCAAGAAGTCGGGCTAGCAGCATTTCGGGAGTTTGTCGGCTCAACCGGTCAATCGGTCCGATGACAGGCGCAACGACAGGGCGGCGTCGGCACCGCGGGCCGAGCAGGCTTGCTGCTGACAGAGCATTAATGTTAAAATACAGATCTAAACGATGTTGAAATATTAACAGCAACTGGGGGTTGCCATGTCTCTTCGTCTTAATGATTCCGCGCCCAATTTCACCGCCGATACCACCGACGGCCCGATCAGTTTCCATGATTGGATCGGTGACGGATACGCCATATTGTTCAGTCATCCAAAGGACTTCACGCCGGTTTGCACCACCGAGCTTGGGGTTATGGCCGGAATGGCCGATGCGTTTGCGGATCGAAATTGCAAGATCCTCGGTATCTCGGTCGATTCGGTTGCAGACCACCACAAATGGAAAGCTGATATCAAGCAAATCTCCGGCAACGAGGTCGCCTATCCGATGATCGGTGATCCGGAGCTGAAAGTCGCCAAGCTCTTCGACATGCTGCCCAGTGACGCCGGCGATACATCAGAGGGGCGCACACCGGCTGATAACCAAACGGTTCGCTCGGTATTCCTGATCGGTCCCGACAAGAAGATAAAGCTCAGCCTGACTTACCCGATGACAACGGGCCGAAACTTTGACGAATTGTTGCGGGCGCTGGATTCGGTGCAATTGACCGCCAATCATCAAGTCGCCACACCTGCGAACTGGCAAAACGGCGAGGATGTCATTGTCACCGCTGCGGTATCGGACGAGGACGCCAACGCGAGATTTGGCGGATTTGAGCGCGTGCTGCCGTATCTAAGGAAAACCAAACAGCCGACCTGATTAAGCGGGAACGGCCTTAGCTGATCTCTTCCACGGGACCGCCGGCTTTTTTCCAGGCGGTAAAGCCACCGGGGATATGGGCGACATTGCGCAGCCCAAGTTCTTCGGCAATTTCCACTGCCAAAGTCGAGCGCTCGCCAACCGCGCAATAAAGCAAAACTCGCGTTGATTTGGCCACCCCGGCCAACGGCCCGGTAGAGCAGCAATATTGGTCGAATAACCCGTACGGCGCATGGATCGAATTTGGGATTGCGCCGTACCGGTGACGCTCGGATTCTTCGCGGATGTCCACAAGTTGGCAATCCTGGCACGGCCAGTCTGCAAGCAATTCGTCCACTTCCATGACCGGCACCCGGTGCTGGGCGCTGCTGCGCAGCCCAAGGCGCAGATTTTCCGGCACCGCCACGTCCATCATCGCCGGGTTGGCGAGCTTTAGATTGTTCATGATCTCGGCATATTCATCCGCCGAACTCACCTGCAGTCGCGGATTATGCGCCCGCTCCTCGGCGATCGTGCTGACCGTGTCGCCCTTATAGTCGTGGCCCGGAAAGACCATTGTCTGGTCCGGCAACTTCAGCAGCCGGTCAAACAGCGAGTGATACTGTGCATACGGATCGCCGTTCTGAAAATCCGTACGCCCGGTGCCGCGGATCAGCAGGGTGTCGCCGGTGAACACCCGGTCATCCATCAAAAAGCTGTAACTTTCGGAGGTATGGCCAGGGAGGGGTATAGAGCGCGGTCAGCCTTAGCCCCTCGATGGTCAGCGGATCGTTGTCGCGCACCCGCATCGAAACAACATCGGCTGGCGATTGCTCGCCCATCACCGTCACGCACCGGGTCGCATCGCGCAGTTTTCCCATAGCGCTGACATGATCGGCATGGATATGCGTGTCGACGACTTTTACAAGTTGCAGATCAAGCTCCTCCAGGAGCGTCAAATAGCGCTGGGTCTGTTCAAAGACTGGATCGATCAACAACGCTTCGCCGCCCTGGCGGCTGGCCAGCAGGTAGGTGTAGGTGCTGGAGGTCTTGTCAAAAAGTTGTCTGAACAGCATGGCTGTTCTCCTTTTCACATACGCAAAGCCAAATTTATCTGCTGACGCAAACTGGTCTGCGGGCAACCGCCCTAACGCTTGAAATACCGGCTGTCCTTGATCTGATCCCAGGCCCAGACCACCTCCTGCAGTTGCTCTTCCTGGCTTCGGTTGCCGCCGTTCATGTCCGGATGCAGCACCTTGATCAGCGCCTTGTAGGCTTTGCGCACCTCGGCCTTGGTCCAGTGGTCCTTGGCTTCCAGAATCTCGATCGCCTTGCGTTCGGTCGGCGGCAGCTTGCGGGTCCCGGTGATCGAGCGCCCGGGGTTTTGGGTGGCATTGGCGCCCAGAACCTGATGCGGATCATCGATGCCCAGCCGCGACCAGGCCCGCACCTCGTCGCCGTGTTTGCCGAACGGTTTGGTTTCACGTTCCCAGACCCGGTCTTTATCCATCTGTTCGCGCAGCTCTTCCTCGGTGCTGCCGTGGAAAAAGTTCCATTTCAGATTGTACTGGCGCACGTGGTCTTTGCAGAACCACAGAAAATCATCCAGCGAATCCGGCGAGCGAGGTGCCCGGTATTGCCCGGTCTTCTGACAGTCCGGATGTTCGCACGCCCGGGTCGACGTTTCGAACGCCCCAGACATGCCGCGCTTGTGCCGAGTGCGTTTTTTCTTGTCCGCAGAGACGGAAATATCAAATCCAAACGGGTCTGACCTTGCCATTGCGCATGCCTTTTCGATTCGGACCAGAGAGTGTAGACCATTTGCCAGCAGATTGAAGGGGGCAGGGTGCAAAAAGTGACGGTTGCCGACGAAATACATGCGCGGCTGCAGGCGGCGTTCGCGCCGCGCGAGCTATTGATTGAGGATGAAAGCGAGAAACATCGTGGCCACGCCGGCTATCAGGAGGGCGGGCAGAGCCATTTCCGGGTGGCGCTCAGCGCCGAGGCTTTTTCGGCCATGAGCCGGATTGAACGCCACCGGGCAGTGCACGCGGCACTGGGCAAGGACCTGATCGGCCGCATTCATGCGCTGGCGCTGCAGATCAGTGGCTGAGCTGACTGGCGCGCCGATACAGCAGGCTGAGTTTAACGTGAATCACTTACCGTCCCGGCCCCCGAGCCGGGACCTCTTGGCCAAAGCGAGGCCCCGGATCATTGTCCGGGGCAGCGTGTAGTTCAGGTAAAACGCAAATCGATTTGGTATGGCGCTCAGCGGTGTTCCGCCCTGCGCAAAACTCCCGCCGCTACCCGGCGGCGCGTTTGTCGCTGGCAGGCTCTGCACGCATCTTTCTTGAAACCCCGCCGAGCGTCGGCACTTCGACGCGATTGTCCAGCACCAGCGGTTCGATCTTCGGGGCCGGGTTATCGGGCAAGGACTGCTCCTCCGCCTCCGGCTGATCGGCCGCATCCGCTGACGCATCGCCAAGCTCATCCTCAACCACCACCGCGCGCCGGAACACCAGCACCGTCTGCTCCACCGTGGTCCGCCCGATCATCCCGCGGCGCTGCTCGCACGGCAGAGTGTCAGAGCGCTGGTACTCCCAGCCCTCATCCGCCTGCTCATTCATCACCGCTTGCAGCGTATTGGCAAACCGCGCCTCGGCACTGCGCACCCCGCGGGCGCGCTCGCCACGCTTGGGCGCCGGAATGACTTTGTACTCATAAAGCGGCATCTGCGCCTCCTGCTCGGTTTGCGCTGTCTTACGCAGGGCAGGAGGGACTTTCAAGCGCGCCGACCCGCGATCTGCGCCAGTATCTGCTCAGCCATCTGCATATACTGGCTCGCCCCGGCCTCCTCGAACACCTCCAGCGCCGCCCTCACATGGGCCTCAGCCGCATCCAGACGCACGTCTTCACCGGTCTTGTCGAAAAACGCCAGTTCCATAGTGGCCAGATTGCCTTGAACCTTGGCCCAGTCCAGCGGAACCCTCTCGCGCGTGAATTCCTTCAGGGCGTTGCTAAATGCGGCCACGGCCTCGTACAGCCGTGCGGTCCCGGCTGAGCGCTCGCCGAGCGCGCGCAGTGCATTGCCAAGGTTCATCTGGCTCAAAGCCCAGTCCAGCGGCACCCGTTCGCGTGTGTATACCTGCAGGGCGTTGCGAAAGGCGGTCACGGCCTCGTTCAGCCGCCCGGTCCCGGTCTCGCGCTCGCCTAGATTTCGCAGCGTAATGCCAAGGTTCATCTGGGCCCCGGCCCATTGCTGCGGCACCCGCTCCCGCGTCCATTCCTTCAGGGCGTTGCGATAGGCGGTGACGGCTTTGTTCAGCCGCCCGGTCCCGGCCTCGCGCACGCCGATGGTTAGCAGCGCATTGCCAAGGTTCATCTGGGTTCCTGCCCAGTCCAGTGGTACCCGCTCCCGCGTCAATTCCTGCAGCGCGTTGCGATAGGCGGTCACCGCCTCTTCCAGGCGTTCGGTTCCGGCCCGGCGCTCGCCGAGGGATCTCAACGCATTGCCAAGGTTCATTTGGGTTCCTGCCCAGTCCAGCGGCACCCGTTCGCGCTTCCGTTCCTTCAGAGCGTAACTAAAGGCGGTCACCGCCGCCTCCAGCCGTTCGGTCTCGGCCTCACGCCGCCCGAGTGTTGCCAACGCCACTCCCAGATCATTCAGCGCTGTGCCGGTCTGGCCCGCGCCTTGCGCCAGATCAACCGACGCCTGCGCCAGCGCCACCGCCACCTCGGCGTCAAAGTTCAGCCCCCGGTCGCGCCCGCGCTCATACCATTCGTCCCGCAATCCCCGCAGTGCCGCAAACCGCGCATCGTGTTCTGCCACCTCCAGCCCCAGCCTTGCCACCAGCCGCGCCGCCGCCGAGGTCGGATTACGACGCAGGATGTCCTGCTCCACCCCGGCGTCCAGCAACGCCACCTTGCGCGCCACCAGCGCCTCAGCTTCGGCCTCCGCTGCATCTAGCGCCCGGTCCACCTCCGCCGCCGCCGCGTCCAGCTCGCCCGCCTCGTTCAGCTCGGCCATGCGTTTCAGCACTGCATCCACCGTGTCGCCCAAATTGGACGGCAAGTCACCCCGCGCTTTTTCTTCCGCCGCCACTTCCAACGCGCGCTCCAGCCCGCGATAGGCGGCGTCAAAGTCGACTGGGTCGCCTTCGGCGTAGCGCCGCGCCAGCGCGATCAGCATCCCCTCCTTGATGCCGAACTTTCGCGCCGCCTCATCGGATTGCGCCACCAACCGGTCGACCTGCCCCTTGATATGGGCAAGATGCTCAACCACCGCCGTCTCAAACGCCGGGCGCAGCACGTCGTTGACTTCCGAATCGGCTAGAAGCGTGACGAATATTTTCGACACGACCCGAACGAATTCGCCTTCGATTTGCGGCGTCTTGTGGGCCGGGTCCTTGAGTTCCACCAGCATCGCCCGGCAAATAAGTTTCGGATTACTCCGCGCGTGGATGATCGCTTTGGGCGTCGGTGCTGACAGCGCAATCATCTGCGGTATCAGTAGCCGCGACGTTTCTGAAAGATGGCTTTTCTTGCTCAAAGCCTGTTCAAGCTGCCCGGCAATTTTCTGTTCCAGATCGGTCGATATATCGCCCAGGTTTTTGATCAGCGCCAGCACCGAAAACCCGCCACCGACGATCGAGGCCATCCCGGCCGTCACAGTATCCGCACCAACGGCGACTGCGACGCTGATCAGGACTTTTGACGCGTGCACGATGTTTTCAGTTTTGCCCAACAAAACGGCCTTAACGAATTGTTAGACATTCTGATTGGCCGCCTCGAAAAGTCAACTTCAAGCCGCGCGGGCGGGGCGCGCCGTTTTGGTAACCAAGTCTTAACGAACATCCCCCACCGAACGCTTTAAAGAGTTTAAACAGGCGGGTCTGAAACCTTTAAAGAGTTTAAAGACCCAGCTTTTTCGCCACCATCTCGTTCACCGCTTTCGGGTTGGCCTTGCCATGCGTGGCTTTCATCACCTGACCGACGAACCATCCGGCCAGTTTCGGATTGGCGCGGGCCTTGGCCACCTGCGCCGGATTCTCCTCGATCACCGCGTCCACCGCAGCCTCGATCGCGCCCGTGTCGGTCACCTGTCTCATCCCGCGGTTCTCAACAATATCAGCCGGTTCGTCGCCTTCGTTAAAGACGATCTCGAACACCTCCTTGGCGATCTTGCCGGATATTTCGCCACTGCTGATCAGCGCCACAATACTCCCCAACTGCGTTTCGCTGACCGGACTCTGGGTGATCTCGCGGCCCTCTTTCTTGAGCCGCCCGAACAATTCGTTGATCACCCAATTGGCGGCCAGCTTGCCATCCCGCCCCCGCGCAACCGCTTCAAAGTAATCGGCATTCTCAACCTCCGCCGTCAGCACGCCGGCGTCATAGTCATTCAGTCCGAACTCTTTGATAAAGCGCGCGTTTTTCTCGTCCGGAAGCTCCGGCAGCGACGCCGAAATCTCATCAACCCAGCCCTGTTCGATCTCCAGCGGCAACAAATCGGGGCACGGAAAATAGCGGTAATCATGGGCCTCTTCCTTGCTCCGCATCGACCGGGTTTCGCCTTTGTCCGGATCAAACAGCCGGGTCTCCTGATCGACCGTGCCACCATCCTCCAGAATCGCGATCTGGCGGCGCGCCTCATACTCGATCGCGGCCATAATGAAGCGCATCGAGTTCATGTTTTTGATCTCACACCGCGTACCTAAATGACTGAAATCATTGGTTTCCCGGTAGCGCTCATAGTCCCCCGGACGGCACACCGACACGTTCACGTCGGCCCGCAGATTGCCGTTCTGCATGTTGCCGTCGCAGGTGCCCAGGTAGCGCAGGATCTGGCGGATCTTGGCGACATACGCCGACGCCTCTTGTGGGCTGCGGATGTCGGGGCGGCCGACAATCTCCATCAACGCCACCCCGGTCCGGTTGAGATCGACGAACGACAGGTTCGGGTCCATGTCGTGGATCGATTTGCCGGCGTCCTGTTCGATGTGGATACGCTCAACGCGCACCCGGCGGGCAAGGCCGCCGCCCATCTCGACGATCACTTCGCCTTCACCGATAATTGGTTGATATAACTGACTAATCTGATAGCCCTGCGGCAGGTCCGGGTAGAAATAATTTTTCCGGTCAAAGGCGGATTTCAGGTTGATCCTGGCCTTCAGCCCGAGCCCGGTGCGCACCGCCTGGGCGACGCAGAACTCATTGATCACCGGCAACATGCCGGGCATCGCGGCGTCAACAAAGGCGACGTTGGAATTGGGCTCGGCGCCGAACCTGGTCGAGGCACCGGAAAACAATTTGGCTTGTGAAGCAACCTGGGCGTGAACCTCAAGCCCGATCACCAGCTCCCAATCGTGTTTGGCGCCAGCGATGACACGGGGTTTGGGGGCGTTGATTGGGGCGTCGAGCATGGGAATCGTCCTGCGTGGCGGGTTGGTTGGCGTTCTAGGACAGGGCGCAAAGCGGGGCAAGGCTTGCACAATGGATTGCGCCTCGGCTTGGCCTAGTCGCGGCGCGCTCTGCGCGGGGAGTTTGGAGCGAGATAGAAACGATCCGGGGGATCGTTTCAGCGACAAACGGGCGGAGCCCAAGCAAGAAAGAACAGAGCCGTCGAGAGTGGCCGATGAGGTCAGCCGTGCAGACGATACCCCACCAAGCAAATGTCTCCGGTCCAGCGCCAGGCTGCTATCAGGGGTTCTTCGCGGGTTACGGTGGCATGAGGTGCGCCCGATGGGTGGTGGATAATCGCCCCGGCCGCGCTCAGGATCGGGGCAGAGTCGTTGCAGGTCCAGTAGCCGCTGCCGCCCAGCATGATGAATGTTTCTTCGGCCGGGTGGCTGTGGGGAATGTAGTCAAGCCCGGCGGTCTGCATGAACAGACCGACACGCACCGTATCATGAGGCAGCATCCCGTCCGGGCCGATCAGTTCGCTGGTGGCCATTCTGAGCGCGATGTCGCGCGGGACGCGGCCGTTTTCGAGGCCAAAATGACGCCAGCAAATCAGCGGCAGGGCTGCGAGCACCGTTGCGGCTATTGGATGGGGGCGAATATTCAGAGCGTCTGCACAGCTGCCGGTGTTGTCCAGTGCCTGGGCCGGCGGCAGGCTGAAAGGCCGGCTAATTAGATCGCGCAGGGCGCTGGCGGCGGCGTCACCGCCGGGGCGGTTTTCGACGGCAAAAAGATCGGCCAGCCCGCTCAGCAATGCGGCGAAAATTTCTCTGTCGGACATGCGCGGCCTTCTTAACGAATTGAGCGCGGAAAATCGGTGCCGGTCTTGCCAAAATCCGTCGGATGCGTCGAAATCCGGCGTTTTTCGTGGCCGCGAGCACGCCGGATCAGCCGATCAGAAGACGGCTGACCATTTCCGTCGAATTGCGCGACAGTCGGGGCGTTTCGGCGATCCGCACAAGTTCAGCGCGCATCAGGTCCTGCCGGTCCGCGTCATAGCGCCGCCAGGTGCTGAAAACATTAGCCATCCGCGCGGCGAGTTGCGGGTTTGCGCCATCAACGCGGATCAGCCAGTCGGCAACAAAAGCGTAAGCCGCGCCGTCGGGCTGGTGAAACGCCGCCTGATTTGCAATCGTCAGCGGAAACAGCAAAGCGCGCAGGCGGTTTGGGTTTTGCCAGTTGAAATCTGCATGCCTGGCAAGTTTGCGGGCGATGGCGAGCGCGACTTGCGGCTTGGCGCGGGCGACTTGGGCGGAAAACCATTTGTCAGTGACCAGCCGGTCGGTGTGCCACTGATCATAAAAGCTCTGGATCGCGCGGGGTCCGTGGATGGTCGGCACAAGCTGCAGAAATGCGCCGTATTGTTCGGTCATGTTGTCTGCGTTTTCAAACTGGTCGCGTGCCTGCGCGCCACCGTCCAGCCGGGTGATCAGCGCCAGTGCGGCGGCCCGCAAGGCGCGTTTGGCCGAGGCTGTGGCGTCCGGTGCGTAAGGTCCCGCAACCGCCATTTCCGCATACAGGCGCGCCAGATCACCTGAGAGGCGGTCAGCGAGCGCTGTGGTCAGACGCTCACGCACATGGTGGATCGCTGTCGGGTCGGGCACATGATGCGCCTCGTGCAGGGATTGGGCGATATCGTCTTCGCCGGGCAGCTGCAGGACGCGGGCGCGAAAAGCCGGGTCCAGCGTGTCATCGTTGGCCACGCGCATGAGCGCGTCGAGATAGGCGCGATCGGGGGCGGCATTTTCGGTGAGCATCGCGGTAAGCACGGACTTGCCCAGCGCGCGCCCGGCGTCCCATTTGTTGAACGCATCGGTGTCGTGGGCCAGCAGATAAGCGCGCTCGGCGTTGCTGGTGTCGCGCGTGACGATCACCGGCGCCGAAAAGTCGCGCAGGATCGACGGGATCGGGCGGCTGGCGAGACCGTCAAAGGTGAAGCTTTGTTCAGTCCGGGTAAGTTCCAGAACCTCTGTCGACAGCACTTCATCGCCGTTTGGGTTGAGCAGGCCGATGGCCACCGGGATGTGCAGAGGGTCTTTGGTGTCCTGGCCAGGCGTTGGCGGGGTTTCTTGTTTGAGATGAAGCGTATAGGTGCCGTCTTTAAAGTCATTAGTGACGCTTATTCGGGGTGTTCCGGCTTGGCCGTACCAGCGTTTGAACTGGCTGAAATCGCGGCCCGTGGTGTCCTGAAAGACTTGTAGCCAATCCTCGATGGTGGCAGCCTGCCCGTCGTGGCGTGCGAAATATAGATTGAGCGCGCGTCCATAGGCGTCATCCCCGACCAGCCGTTTGAGCATGCCGATCACCTCGGCGCCTTTTTCATAGACGGTGGCGGTGTAAAAATTGCCAATCTCAACAAAGCTTTCGGGGCGAACGGCATGCGCCAAAGGCCCACTGTCTTCGCGAAACTGAGTGCTGCGCAGGGTTACCGCGTCGTCAATTCGTTTCACCGCGTGGCTGCGCATGTTGCCAGTGAATTGCTGGTCGCGAAATACCGTCAGCCCCTCTTTCAGGCAGAGCTGGAACCAGTCGCGGCAGGTGATGCGGTTGCCGGTCCAGTTGTGGAAATATTCATGCGCGATGATGCCCTCGATCCGCTCATAGTTCGCGTCGGTGGCGGTTTCAGGGCTGGCCAGAACGGCCGCAGAGTTGAAGATGTTCAGGCCCTTGTTTTCCATCGCGGCGCCGTTGAAATTATCGACCGCGACGATGTTGAAAACATCCAGATCGTATTCGCGCCCATAGGTTTGTTCGTCCCACGTCATCGCGCGGATCAGCGCCTGCATGGCGAAGGCGCATTTATCCTTATTGTCTTTATGCACCCAGATGTTCAGCTGAACCGTGCGCCCCGACGCGGTAGTGAAAGTGCCCGAATGCGCCACCAGATCGCCCGCTACAAGCGCAAACAGGTAGGCCGGTTTGGGCCACGGGTCGCGCCATTCGGCCCAGCCTGCGCCGTGCGCGCCTGGATTGCCGTTGGACAGCAGGACCGGGGCGTCGCCCTCAACGCGCACATCATAGGACGCCATGACGTCGGGGCGATCGGGATAATAGGTGATCCGGCGGAACCCCTCGGCCTCGCACTGGGTGCAATACATGCCGTCTGACATGTAGAGGCCTTCGAGCGTGGTGTTGGTCGCGGGGCTGATCTCAACCTCGGCCTGCCAGACGAATGGTGCCTGCGGAACCTGCACGCGCAAACCGTCTTTGGTCAACGATGGAGTGCACAGTGTGCCGTCGATACTCGCCGAGATCAGTTTCAGATCCCGGCCGTGAAGGAAGAAGTCTTTGGATAGCGCGAGGGGATTTGGGCGAAATGCGATGCGCGAGAGAACCCGGGTTGATTTGGGTGCGAGATGGAACGTCAGCTCGACCTGGTCGATCAGATAGTTCGGCACTCTGTAGTCGGCCAGGTAGATGGTATGCGGGGCGGGACTATTCAATGCGGTGTTCCAGAATATAGCGGATGCCGGGACGACGATATGGCCACCGGTCGGCAGGTTCAACCGATCCGTCCGATGTTAACCTGTGAATTTGGGGTCAAGCCTTGAGTGCGGGATTATTGGCGCTTTGGACGGCGAGCGGGCGATACAGCGCTATTGCGGCAATGTGGGTATTAGGCCTTTTTCAATCTGCTTTTGCCTTTTATGTTGCTGAAAAACCGGAGAGGCGCCCGCATGACCCGCCCCGTCGTTGGTATAATCGGCAACAGCTACTTGATGAATGACGAATACCCGGTTCACACGGGTGGCACGGTGAATTCGCAGGCCGTGTCGGAAGTGTCGAAATGCATGCCGTTGCTGATCCCGACGGATCCGCGATTTGTGAGCGTTGATGAACTGATGGCGGTGTGCGCCGGGTTTTTGTTCACCGGCGGGCGCCCGAATGTGCATCCCGAAGAATATGGCGAGGCGGCGACCGAGGCGCATGGTGCGTTTGACCGGGCGCGTGACGCCATCACCTTGCCACTGATTCAGGCCTGCGTGCAGTCCGGGCAGCCGTTCCTGGGTGTCTGCCGCGGCTTTCAGGAGGTTAACGTGGCGATGGGCGGCACGCTGCATCCGGAAATTCGCGACCTGCCAGGGCGGATGAACCACCGGATGCCGCCCGATGGCACGCTGGAGGAGATATTTGCGCTGCGCCACTGCGTGAAGTTTTCCGAGGGCGGCGTGTTTCACCGGGTTCTGGGAGCGGCGTCGGTGATGACCAATACGCTGCACGGGCAGGGGATAAAAGTGCCCGGAGATCGCGTGATCATGGATGGCTGGGCGGATGACGGCACGGCTGAGGCGATCTACATTGAAGGCGCGCCCGGGTTCACCATTTCGGTGCAATGGCACCCGGAATGGAACGCGGCAAACGATCCGGTGTCGCGGCCATTGTTCAAGGCCTTCGGTGATGCGGTCCGGGCCTGGCGGCGCGGCCAGGCAACACCGACGCTGAAAATCGCTTGATCGGGGGTGGGGCGTGCAAAGACTGGTGAGACTGGCGGTCATAGCCGTGGCCGCGGTGGCCTTTGGCTGGTATGTGCTGGACCAACGGGCAGAAGACAGCGCCGACGCACCAGCAGGTGGCGGCGCGATGGTGCAGGTCACGGTGCCGGACCTGGCCGGTGACGACGTGACCGGCAAGCGGGCGTTTGACGCCAAATGCGCCGACTGCCACGGGCCAAATGCCGCCGGGCGTGACGGCATCGCACCGCCGCTGGTGCACAAAACATACGAACCTTCGCACCACGGCGATGCGGCGTTTTTCGTGGCGGTTCGCAACGGAGTTCGTGCGCATCACTGGAGCTTTGGCTTCATGCCCCCGGTGCAGGGACTGAGTGATGCGGAAATCGGCATGATTGTGGGCTATTTAAGGACTTTGCAGCGCGCCAACGGGATTAATTAGGCCACGCAGGCCGTGATCTTTCAGAACGTTGTCCGTTGGGATATGATCGGAAAAGCTGAGACTGTCATCCCCGCGCAAGCGGGGATCTTCGTTCAATTGTCGCGCCATATGGTTGGAGGTTTCCGCTTTCGCGGGAATTACAAGGGGCGTGGGCGGAACTGTAAATGAAGACACCCCCTAAAGCTCGGTGCGCAGGTGCCAGAGCTCGGGGAAAAGCTCGACCTCCAGCATGCGGCGCAGATAGCTGACGCCAGACGTGCCGCCGGTGCCGCGTTTGAAGCCGATGACCCGCTCGACCGTGGTGACGTGGTTGAAACGCCAGCGGCGGAAGTAGTCTTCGATGTCCATCAGCTTTTCGGCCAGTTCATAGAGCTGCCAGTGGGTGTCCGGCGCCTCGTAAACCTTTCGCCAGGCGATACGGACGCCGTCGTTGGCCGCGTAGGGTCGTGTTACATCGCGCTTTAAACCTGATCCGGGACAGCGACGCCAGAGCGCGAAAGCACTGCCAGTGCGGCGTCATACAAGCTGGGTCTGGCCTGCTCGCTCGTCAGGCGCGCCAGGATGTCGGCGCGGTGTTGGTGGGGCCGCAGCATCGCCGGGTTGCGGTTGCCAAGCATGAACTCGATCAGGCGATACTGCCAGCTTTGCAGGCCGGAACTTTGGCCCAGGGATTCACGAAAATGCGTGTACTCGCTCGGCGTCATGGTGCGCAGCACGTCCCAGGCGGAGTTGAGCTGTTCAAATATCCGCGCGACCCGGGCCAGCATTTTAAACGCCGGGCCGAATTGGTCACAGTCCAGGGCATGACGCGCCGCTGCCAGCTCGTGCACGACAAGCCGCATCCACAGTTCCGAAGTTTGGTGCTGAATGATAAACAGCATTTCGTCATGCGCATCGCTATGTGGGTTTTGCGCGCCAAGGATCTGCTCCAGGCCTTACCACCCTTCAATTTAGCGAATTAAGCTTGCCATCTGTCCACATGCTGTGATTCAAGGAGTCTCCTGTTATAGAATTGGAGATGTTGTATGCTTGCCTATCCGGTTTACACCCACACCCACTAGGGCTAGAATGGGCGCAAACCGGATATAGGGGAGCGCGCCATGGATGTTCTCGACCGCGCCGATCTCCCATTCCGGCATTCGCTACCCGAGTTCCAGCGACTTTTCCCCGATGATGCGGCCTGCGCCGCCTACCTGGAGAAAGCCCGCTGGGGAGACGGCTTTGCCTGCCCGCACTGCGGCACGGCGGGAGAGCCGTTCCACTTTGAAAACCGCCCTGGCGTCCTGCGCTGCCGCAAGTGCCGCCAGAACACCGGGCTGACGGTGGGAACAGTGATGGAGCGTAGCCACACTCCGCTGAACGTCTGGTTCTGGGCCGCTTATCTGGTCGCCAGTCAGACGCCCGGCATGTCCGCCGTGCAGTTTCAGCGGCAACTTGGTCTTTCGCGCTACGAGACGGCCTTTCAAATTCTCCACAAGCTCCGCTCGGGCATGGTGCGGCCCAACCAAGACAGGATCGGTGGACAGCCCAAGAACCATGTTGAGGTGGACGAAACCTGGGTTGGCGGGCGAACAACGCGTGGGGAAGGCCGTGGTGTTCACCACAAGGTTCCCGTCTCCTGTGCCATCGAGGTGCGTCATCGAAAGCCGGGCACCAAGCTCGACAACCGGAAAGACGGACGCTATGCCGGACGCGTTCGGCTCGCCGTCGTGCTCGACCGTAGCGCCGAGTCGCTCTGTGGGTTCGTCGAGAGCACCGTCGCGCCGGGATCGCTGATCGTTACTGACGATTGGAGCGGCTATGCTGGCCTCGGTAAGCGCGGCTATGAGCACTTCGCTGTTGCCGAGTGTGGTGATCCAGAGGTTGCCGAGCAATACCTGCCGATCATCCATCTGGTTTTCGCCAACCTGAAGACGTGGCTGATCGGTATCCACCACGGCGTTAGCCACCAGCACCTACAAGCCTACCTCAACGAGTTCACCTTCCGCTTCAACAGGCGGTTCTACCCGTTCAACGCCTTCCGCTCATTGCTCGGCATCGCGGGCGACACCTCTGCTCCAACCTATGCCGAGCTTTACTCGGGAGAGTGGCGGCACCCTACATGTAGCGGTCATGGGCGTTAACCGGATAGGCAAGGTTGTTTCATTGGGTTTTTCTGGGGTAAACGAAGCTATCAAGGCTGATTTTATAGAGCGGCTTCCAAAGTTTCATAAATCCCGCTGCGAAGGCCTTACACTGCTTTCGAGCATCGTTCTTGATGTGCGAAGTGCGAATTTGATGGAATTATCGGCGGCTTTACCGCGTCACATTGGCACAAAAGATCATCGGTACCAGTATGGTTCCCGTGTTTTGAGCAATTCCCACATTGATTGCGCGGAAATCATGCAGGCCTATGCTGGAGATGTATTCACCCGTTTGGCCTCCAACGGAGAGACCATCGTTTTGATGATGGATCAAAGCCGTATCAATGACGGACATGAAGTCTTGATGCTGTCAGTGCGCATGCGTGATCGCGCCTTGCCTGTGGCTTGGCGCGTGCGCAAGACAAAAGGCAATATTGGGTTTTCTCTCCAAAAAGAGTTACTGGACAGCATTCAGGATTGGATGCCTGAAGGGGCTGATGTCATGTTAACGGGTGATCGATTTTATGGCACATAAAGGTTAATCCATTGGTGTCAGGACGCTGGTTGGGGATATCGTATTCGCCTGAAGGGCAACCTGACTTTGCAGCACCAAGGTGGCGAGCTGTCTTGCATTGAAATCCGGGAGCTGATGCCGCAAGGGCTTATAAACGCGGAACTTTATGGATCAGGTGTGTTTACGAATATCGGAGTATTGCACGACGATGGTCACCCTGAGCCCTGGATCATCGCTATGAATGCAAAGCCTTCACAATACACGGTTCTCGATTATGGAATGCGATGGGGTATTGAAGCTATGTTCTCGGACTTCAAGACCCGTGGATTTGGCATCGCGCAAAGCCAAATCAAAAAGCCAGACCGACTGGAAAGGCTTATCCTTGTCATGGCAATAGCCATGTACTGGGCGGTTTCAACGGGCGCAGCAGATGAACAAATAGTCGCCGAAAGCGGCGAAAAAAGGGGATTCGCAAAACCCGAAGATCACTCTGCTCCCTCTTCAAACAGGGCCTGCGGTTCCTGCGCAGATGCTTCATAGGATATGAGAAAATCCCTAAATTATGGCAAGTTTGGATTTTTTGAAGGGTGGTAAGGCTCCAGGCAAAGATAATCGCCATAGGACATGCCGCCGTCAAAGGACATTTCGGCTCCGTCCTTAGCTGGATCATAGGATTTTGGCATTGGGTTTTCCTGGCTCTAATATTATCGGTTCAGGCGCGAGGTCACGTGACCTGCGCCTTTGTCTGGTATTCTGCGCGCGTCCACAGCTGGTTGGTCATGATATCGCTCAGGATCGTGACCGCGCCGCGCACGTCGTCCTGGTCGAGGTAAAGCGGGGTGAAGCCAAAGCGCATGATGTCAGGGGCACGGAAATCGCCGATCACACCGCGGCCAATCAGCGCCTGCATGACGGCGCGGCCATCGCGAAAGCGAAACGAGACCTGGCTGCCGCGCATGTCTGGGTCGCGCGGGGTGGCGAGTTTTAACTCCGGGCAGCTTTTTTCAACCAGCGTGATGAAAAGCTCAGTCAGTTCAACCGAGCGCGCCCGTACCGCGTGGATGTCGACTTGATCCCAGATATCCAGTGCCGCCTCATGGGCGGCGAATTGCAGGATCGGCGGGGTTCCGACCCGCATCCGCTCGATGCCGCTGCCGGGGCGGTAATCGGGATCAAAGGCAAACGGCGCCTCGTGCCCCAGCCAGCCGGACAGGGCCGGGCGGGCGTTGTCGGCATGTTCGGGCGCGACATAGATGAAGGCCGGGCCGCCGGGGCCGGAGTTCAGGTATTTGTAGGTGCAGCCGACGGCGAAATCGGCGCCTGTCGCGGTCACATCCACCGGCAGCGCGCCCGCCGAATGCGCCAGGTCCCACATGGCGATGGCACCGACGGCGTGGGCGCCTTGGTGAGCGCGGCCATGTCGTGCAGGCGACCGATGCCATAGTCAACCTCGGTCAGCATCAGCACCGCGACGTCGTCGCTCAGGTTGGCGGCGACATCCTCGGGTGCGACGGTTTTCAGAATATAGCCCCGATCCAGCGACCGGATCAGCCCGTCAGCAATGTACAGGTCGCTTGGGAAATTGCCGGTATCGCTCAGGATCACCCGGCGATCCGGGCGCAGCTCAAGTGCCGAAGCCAGCGCCTGATAGACCTTGATCGACAGCGTATCCCCCAGAACCGTAGTGCCCGCAGGCGCGCCAATCAGGCGGCCGATGCGATCAGCGAGCGCGCGCGGTTGCGCCATCCATCCGGCGCGCGTCCAGCCGGTGATCAGCATTTCGCCCCATTCATCGGCCATGGTGGATCGCATCCGCTCAAGTGCGCCTTTGGACAGTGGGCCAAGCGAGTTGCCATCAAGATAGATGACGCCCTTGGGCAAGTGGAACATGGCTTTGGTCTGGGCGAAATTCATCTCATCATCATACCTGTCCGCCGGCAATCTCAATTGCTTGTCCGTTAACGCTGTCGGACCCCGGCGCGCAAAGCCACAGCGCCGCTGCGGCAATCTCCTCGGGCGCGATAAGCTGCCCATGCGGGTTTTGGCCCACCATAAGGGCGCGCGCCTCGGTTGCGCTTAATCCGGTGCGCGCGGCGATCGAAGTCACGTTTTGCTCGATGATCGGCGTGTTCACGTAGCCCGGACAAAGCGCATTAAAGGTAATGCCCTTGCCCATGTAATCCACCGAAAGCGCCCGGATCAGTCCCAGCACGCCATGTTTGGACGCGGTGTAGGCGGCGGTACCTTTGGAGCCTCTGAGCCCTGCGATCGAGGACACCGCAATCACCCGGCCCCAAGGCAGCGCGTGCATACTCGTCATGCATTCGCGGATCGTCAGAAATGCGCCGTCAAGGTTGGTGGTCATGATACGCCGCCAGAATGTGAAGTCGGTTTTCGCCAGTCCGCGGCCCTCGGCGATGCCGGCGTTGACGACGCAAATATCCACCGGGCCGTGCATTTGCACAGCCGCTTTGACGCCGCTCTGCACGCTGGCCTCGTCGCTGACATCCATCACTTGCGCAGATAACAGGTCTGATTTTTCGGCTTCAGTTTCAAGGACATCCAGGCGCCTCCCGGTGATCGTAACCGCAGCACCCGCGCCTGCGAGCGCTTTGGCGATTGCCAGCCCGATGCCAGTGCCGCCGCCTGTCACCAGCGCGTGACGCGCCTTTAGGTGTCCTGGCACATTGCGCTCCTTTCACGGCGCAACCTGACGCGGCTGCGGCGCGCTCGCAAGCCCTCACTTGACGCAGCCAATATGATACCGGCGCACCGTCATAAGACAAATATGGATCAGGCACACGGACACATCCGCGATGATCTCGTGCAGCGGCGCGACAAATTCGGCGAGCATATCGACAATGGCGGCGAACTGTCCGAAGTTTACAATAAAGTTCAGGCGAAATATTCGCATCTGGACACGTTTGAACAACTGGCGACGCGTAATGCGGGGCGGGTCTTTGAAGAAATGGAAGGGAAATGACAAAACTTGATTTGCCGCCGGTCTGGTTGGCTGGCTGTCTGGCGATAAGTTGGGGATTGACCCGGCTGTTTCCGCAGACGGTGGCGGAGATTCCGCTGCAGGGGCCGGTGGCGGCGGTGTTGCTTGTCGTTGGACTGGCTCTTACGGCGCTGGCGATCATGGCAATGAGGCGCGCCAAGACAACGATCATACCGCGCCAAGACCCCAGTGATTTGGTGACTTCGGGAATTTATCGCTTCACGCGCAACCCGATCTATCTGGCCGATCTGATTTTCCTGGGCGCCGGTATCGTGTTGTGGGGATCGGTTGCGGCGCTGCCGTTGTTGTGGCTGTTTCCCAAATTGATCGAGCGTCGGTTTATCGACGGTGAAGAGGCGAAAATGCGGGCGCATTTCGGTGATGGGTTTGAGCAATGGGCAACGAAATCCCGACGTTGGCTGTAGGCCATTCGCCGCATCAATTTGTCCCGCTTGTGGGCCGGGCAGACGCGATGGTAAGACGTCGCAGGCTGCACGCTGGCAGAAACCAAAGCTCAGGGGAATTGCGACGTGAAAATCGGGGCACCGAAAGAAATATATAACGGCGAAGCGCGGGTCGCGATGACGCCGGAAAGTGCATTGCTGCTGCAAAAGCTGGGCCATGAGTGTCTGGTCGAGGCCGGGGCAGGTGCAGCGGCTGGATTTTCGGATGCGGCCTATAAAAAAGCCGGTGTTACGGTCGTCAAGACAGCGGTGGCGCTTTGGAATGCGGCGGATATTGTCGCCAAGGTGCGTCCGCCGGAAGCCATTGAAACCAAGCGTTTGCGCAAAGGTCAGACGCTGATCTCATTCTTCTATCCGGGGCAGAACACGGCGTTGATGGCCAGCGTCAACACCCGCGGTGCCAATGTGATTGCGATGGACATGGTGCCGCGGATCAGCCGAGCCCAGAAGATGGACGCGCTCAGCTCGATGGCCAATATCGCCGGCTATCGCGCGGTGATCGAAGCCGGTAATAATTTCGGTCGCTTCTTCACCGGTCAGGTGACGGCCGCCGGTAAGGTGCCGCCGGCGCGGGTTTTGGTGATCGGGGCTGGGGTTGCGGGACTTGCGGCGATTGGCACGGCAACTTCGCTTGGCGCGATCACGCTGGCCTTTGACGTGCGCCCGGAAGTGGCCGAGCAGATCGAAAGCCTGGGCGCCGAGTTTGTCTATCTCGATTTCGAAGAAAGCCAACAAGACGGCGCTGCCAGCGGCGGATACGCAGCCCCGTCCAGCCCGGAAATTCGCGAAAAGCAACTGGAAAAGTTTCGCGAGTTGGCGCCGGACATCGATATTGTCATCACCACAGCCCTGATCCCCGGGCGCGATGCGCCCAAGCTGTGGCTTAAGGATATGGTTGCAGCGATGAAGCCGGGCTCGGTGATCGTCGATCTGGCGGCGGAGCGCGGCGGCAACTGCGATCTGACGGTGATTGACGAAAAGATCGTCACCAAGAACGGCGTCACGATCATCGGATACACCGATTTCCCCAGTCGCATGGCGGCCCAGGCAAGTTCGCTTTTTTCCAACAACGTGCGCCACATGATCGCCGACCTGACCCCGGACAAGGACGGCCAGGTCAACCACGACATGGACGATGACGTGATCCGCGGGGCCACGGTGACTTACAAGGGCAAGATCACTTTTCCGCCGCCACCGCCGAAAATTCAGGTGATCGCGGTGCGAAAACCGACCGAACCGGTGCCGAAACTCACGCCCGCGCAAAAACTCGCCGCGGAAAGGGCTGCATTTGCGCGCACCACCCGCAGCCAGGTGGCAATGCTGGCAATCGGCGGCGCGCTGATCCTGGTGGTCGGCTACTATGCGCCACCAGCCTTCATGCAGCATTTCATCGTCTTCGTGCTGTCGGTTTTCATCGGATTCCAGGTGATCTGGAATGTGGCCCATGCGCTGCACACGCCGCTGATGTCGATCACCAACGCTATTTCGGGCATCATCATCCTGGGCGCGCTGTTGCAGATCGGCTCATCCAGCGGGATTGTTGTGACGCTTGCGGCGGTCTCGGTGCTGATCGCAAGCATCAACATTGTCGGCGGATTCATGGTCACCCGGCGGATGTTGCAGATGTTCCAGAAATCATAGAGCGACGGGAGGTTTAAGCCATGTCATTCGGTATCCAAACCGCCGCCTACATCGCGGCATCGGTGCTTTTCATCCTGGCGCTCGGCGGTCTGTCCAATCCGGAAAGCGCCAAGCGCGCAGTCTGGTACGGCATCGTCGGCATGACCATTGCCACGTTTGCCACAATTTTTGGCCCGCAGGTCAACATCAGTATTGTGCTGGTTGTGATGCTGATTGCCGGCGCGGTCATCGGCGTGATCGTGGCACAGCGGGTCGAGATGGCCGGCATGCCGCAGCTGGTGGCGGCGCTGCATTCGTTTGTCGGTCTGGCGGCGGTGTTCATCGGGCTGAATTCAGACCTGAAGCCGGGTCATCTGCTCGGCGCCGAAAAGGCCATCCACGAGGTCGAGATTTTTCTGGGCGTCTTTATCGGGGCGATCACATTCACCGGCTCGATCATCGCCTTTGGCAAGCTCGCCGGGCGGCTGAGTGGCAAGGCGCTGATCCTGCCGGGGCGGCATCTGTGGAACCTGCTGATGCTGGCGGCATGCGTGGTTCTGCTGTTCATGTACATGAGCGGCGCGGGGTCCTGGTCGCTGTATCTGATGACGCTGATCGCCTTGGTGATCGGTGCCCATCTGGTGCTGGCCATTGGCGGTGCCGACATGCCGGTGGTGGTCAGTATGCTGAACAGCTATTCGGGCTGGGCGGCGGCGGCGACCGGGTTCTTGCTGGGCAACAACCTGCTCATTGTGACCGGCGCGCTGGTTGGCTCGTCGGGCGCGATCCTGAGCTACATCATGTGCCGGGCGATGAACCGCAAGTTTCTGGCGGTGATACTGGGCGGCTTTGGCGCCCCGACCGGCCCGACGATGGCCGTAGAAGGCGAGCAGATCGCCATCGAAGCGGATGGCGTCGCGGCAGTGCTGAACGGCGCCGACAGCGTGATCATCATCCCCGGCTATGGCATGGCGGTGGCCCAGGCCCAGCAGTCGGTCAGCGAGCTGACCCGCAAGTTGCGCGACGCCGGCAAGACCGTGCGTTTCGCGATCCACCCGGTGGCCGGGCGTTTGCCGGGGCACATGAATGTGCTGCTGGCCGAAGCCCGGGTGCCCTATGACATCGTGCTGGCGATGGACGAGATCAACGGCGATTTCCCGGATACCGACGTGGCCATTGTGATCGGGTCCAACGACATCGTAAATCCGGCGGCGCAAGATGACCCAAACTCACCCATTGCCGGGATGCCGGTGCTGGAATGCTGGAAGGCCAAACAAGTGTTCGTTTCCAAACGCGGCCAGGGCACCGGGTATTCGGGGATCGAAAACCCGTTGTTTTACAAGGATAACACCCGGATGTTCTTTGGCGATGCCAAAGCCAGCGTTGACAGTCTGCTGCCGCTTTTGGCTTAGATTTGTCCAATTGCAACGCCTGCGGCGTCAAGATTTTTTGTCAAGAACACCTCCGGCGGGAGTATTTCTGCCAGAAAGAAGACCGCCTGCTTCTTTGCAGCTCAAATATCCCCGCCGGAGGCGCGGGGCCTCAGCGCCCGCGAATGCGCGGATCAAGCGCGTCGCGCAGCCCGTCGCCGATATAGTTCACGCTGAGCACGGTGAGTGAGATCGCCAGGCCGGGCCACATCACCCGTTCGGGGTATTGCTGCAAATAATCGGTTGAATCAAACAGCAGCCGGCCCCAGGTCGGAAAATCGGACGGAAACCCGAGCCCAAGGAACGACAGCGCGCTTTCGGTGATGATCGCGTTGGCAATGCCAAGCGTGGCTGACACCATGATCGGTGACATCACATTGGGCAGGATGTGCCGGGTGATCAGGCGCCGGTTCGGGGTGCCGATCGAGCGCGCCGCAAGCACGAATTCACGTTCCTTCAGGGCCAGCACGTCGCCGCGCACGATGCGCGCGGTTTGCATCCAGCTGGTGATGCCGATGACAAAAACGATCAGGATGAAAATCCCGGATTCCGGGCCAAAGGCGTTGCGCAGCGGATCCCGGAACAGCATGATGATGACCAGCAGCAGCGGCAGCAGCGGCAGCGCCAGGAACAGGTCGGTAAAGCGCATCAGCGGCCCGTCGAGCCGTTTGAAATAGCCCGCAAGCACGCCGATGGCGGTGCCCAGCACCAGCGACAGGCCCATAGCTGTCAGGCCGACCGAAACCGAAGTTTGTCCGCCTTTCAGCATCCGCGCCAGCGTGTCGCGCCCCAGCTGGTCGGTGCCGAACGGGTGCGCCAGACCCGGTCCCTGATTGCGGTCGCGAATCTCGATGAAGGTTGCGTCCAGCGTCCAAAGGAAGGGGCCCAGAAACACCGCCAGCACAATGAAGACGAAGAACGCCGCCCCGACCAGCGCGCCTTTGTGGGTCTTGAACTGATCCCAGACATCCCACCACTGGTTGCGCGGCGCGCGGGCGGCGGTGTTTATCGTGTCAGTCAAGGTGTCTGGCCTTTCAGTCATAGCGGATCCTCGGGTCCAGTATGCCGTACAGAACATCGGCCAGCAGATTGAAGACCACGATCAGGATGGCGAAAATAAAGGCGATGGTCTGCACCATCGGCAGGTCGTTGGCCTGAATCGCAGTGATCAGCAGTTGGCCCAACCCGTTCACTTTGAAAATCTGCTCGGTGATGATGGCGCCGCCAAAAACCTGCGGCACGCCAAGCGCGATGACGGTGACCACCGGGATCATCGAATTGCGCAGCACATGCACAAGGACCACAGTACTTTCGCTCAGCCCCTTGGCACGCGCAGTGCGCACATAATCCTGGTTGAGATTGTCCAGCATCGAAGCGCGCATGAACCGGCTGATCTGCGCTGTGGTCTGCAGTGCCAGAACCATTACCGGCATGACCATTTGTTTGAGTTGAATGACAAATGTATCCCAATCCACCACCCGGTGCGTTGTGTCATAGATCGACGGCAGCCAGCCCAGCTGAACCGCGAAGATCACGATCACCAACACCCCGGAAAAGAACGGCGGTACCGAATAGCCCACCATGGTCACGAATGTGCCGAGCTGGTCAAAAACTGAATACTGCCGATAGGCGGAATAGATGCCGATCGGCAGGGCAATCAGAATGCCCACCACATAGGACATGCCCACTACCCACAGCGTCTGTGGGATGCGCTGGGCCACAATGTCCATGACGGGTGAGCGGGTCTGCCAGCTGATGACGCGCTGTTTGCCCTCGGCAAACGCGGTATCGGGCAACCACGCTGCCCTTTCGGTCAGGACATCGATCAGATGCATCGGTTCGATCACGAAAAACTGCCACAGCCATTTGATGAAACGGATATGCAGAGGTTCGCCCAGACCCAAGGCTTCGCGCATCGCTGCCTTGACTTCGGGCGGAACGGTCAACGGCACTTGTGCCGTCGGATCGCCGGGAGCCAGCGCCAGCAGCAAAAAGATCATCAGACCGATGAAAAACAGCGTCGGAACCGCCATAGCCAGACGTCTGATCGCGTAGGTCAGCATGCGCGGTGCCTTTGCACGTTGGACATCCCAGGCGGTTTGAAATTTTGAGGTTGCAGCCCCGGCGTGGTGGCCGGGGCTGCAACAAATGTTTTACTTCCGGCTCCAGTCGGCAATATTCCACATTTCGCTGTCCCAGGTGTTCAGCTTAACACCCGCCAGCGTGTTGGAATGCGCCGAAACCCGGCCACGATAAACCAGTGGGATCATGACAAAATCCTGCATCAGCATATCATTCATCGCCTTGGCCAGCGCAGCGCGTTCGTCAATATCCGCGGTCACCGCCATTTGGGCGACCATCGCGTCATATTCTGCATTGACATAGCGCGGCATGTTCGACCCCTGCCACTGAGTATCCGGACTTGGGATTTTATCGCTGCCCCAGTTGGCCATGTATGCTTCCGGGTCGGAACCCGAGAAGTTGTTGGCATACATTTCAACGTCAGCCCAGAGCTTCTGGTAGGTATCGGGCGAGCCTGGATCCGAGCCAAAGAACACTGACGCATCGATGTTGCGCAATTCGGTTTCAACACCGATTTCGCCCCACCACTGCTTGATCAGCGCCTGGAAGTCCTGACGCACGGCGTTTGTCGAGGTTTGATACAAAATACTGAGGCGAACGCCGTCCTTGGCACGAACCCCATCTGCACCGCTAACCCAGCCAGCGCCCTCGAGCAGCGCATTTGCGGCTGCGATATCCTGAACTTTGCACGCATCATTTGCGGTTGAGGCATAAATCGCTGGTGCCGGCAGGACGTTACAAGTCACTTTACCCGCCACGCCATAGCCGATTTCCACCAGCAATTCGCGGTCAATCGCCATTGACAGCGCTTGGCGCACATTGATGTCGCTCAGGAACGGGTGCGGGTGCGCAAGGGTTGCACGCTCATCGCCCAGAGAAGCACTTGGATCAGTCAGGTTGACCATTATCCGCTCTACTAGGGTGCCAAAGCCAGACACCGTCACGCCTTTGCCGGCAGCGGCCATGTTGGCCAGCACGTCAGGTGCCAGTTGCAGGTTCCAGGCATAATCGAACTCGCCGGTTTCCAGCACTGAACGACCGGCGGCAGTAGCATCGCCACCACCTTTGAACGTCACTGTTGCAAACGCCGGTTTGTTCGGATCGCGGTAATTTTCATTCGCCGCATAGGTGATCACGTCATTGGGACGGAAATCAGTCACCGTGAACGGGCCGGTGCCGATCGGGTTGAAGTTCGCCTCGGTGCATTCCGGTGCCTTTGGACCCAGACAATCAGCAAACTGTGCCGCCTGAATAATCGGGTTTTCATAAGCTACGAAAGGTCCGTAAGGGAACGGCTTGGCAACTGAAAAGTTGACAACAGTGGTCAGCTCATCTGGTGTTTCAACACTGGTGACGTCGTTGTATTTTTCCGCTTGCGCACACCCGCCACCTTCTGCTGTGCAATATTCGTATGTGAATTTCACATCAGCAGATGTCACCGACGTGCCGTCAGACCACAACAGGCCAGATTTCAGCTTCCATGTGATCGATTTCAGATCAGCGGAAACGCCGCCATTGGCAACTGTCGGTATTTCTTCCGCCAGCCAGGCCACAAGCGAGCCGTTTTCGTCGTAACGGGCAAGCGGCTCAATCACCAGGGCCGAGGCCTCAAGGTCTTTGGTGCCGCCCGACAGATACGGGTTCAAGATCGACGGGGCTTGCCAAAATATTATTTTGACATCACCGTCGGTGGCGCGCTGTGTGTGCGCTGCGGCATTGGCCATTGGGGCCAGTGCAACAGTTGCCGCTACGCCTAATAGTGCATATTTGAGCTTCATTTCATGTCTCTCCTAGTTGATTTAGCTCGATTTCCTCGGCTGCCGCCATTGCATTGGCGAACTCATCTATGGTTTCAGTAAATCGGTGACAGGCCACCGAGCGGCCGGTCGCAACCTCACTAAATTCCGGGTCGATCTGTCTACAAATGTCCATCACCACCGGGCAGCGGGTGCAGAAATTGCACCCCTTGGGCGGGTTCGAGGGCGACGGCACATCGCCCTGCAGGATTACGCGTTCAGTTTGCGCCTCTGCCGTGGGGTCCGGTTCGGGGACCGCAGACAAAAGCGCCTGGGTGTAGGGATGCAGCGGCGCGTGGTACAGCGCCTCTCGCGGCGCCAGCTCGACGATCTTGCCCAGATACATCACCGCCACCCGATCGGCGATATGGCGCACCATCGAAAGATCGTGACTGATAAACAGATAGGTCAGGCCGAATTTCTTTTGCAGGTCTTCCAAAAGGTTCACGACCTGGGCCTGGATCGAAACATCCAGCGCCGCAATCGGTTCATCACAGACAATGAACTTGGGGTTCAGCGCCAGGGCGCGAGCGATGCCAATGCGCTGTCTTTGGCCACCGGAAAACTCATGTGGATAACGGTTGGCGAAATCCCGGTTCAAACCGACAGCATCCATCAATTCATAGATCCGCGCCTCGCGCTCAGCCTTGGCGCCCTTGGTGTGCTCCGACAGCGGCTCGCCAATGATGCTCGCCACTGTCATGCGCGGATTCAGACTGGCTTGCGGGTCCTGAAACACCATCTGCATGGTCGGGCGCATGCGGCGCAGTTCTTCCAGGTCGGCATCGGCAATGTTGAAGCCGTCAATTTTGACAGTGCCGCCGGTCAGTTCATATAGCCGCAGCAACGCCCGCCCGCAGGTGGTTTTGCCGCAACCGCTCTCGCCGACCAGCCCCAGGGTTTCGCCATCGTAGATGTCAAACGTCACCCCATCCACGGCCTTCACATCGCCGACATGGCGACGAAACAGCCCGGCATAAATCGGGAAATGCATTTTCAGGTCGTCGACCTCGACCAGTTTCTTGCGGATGGCGGGGTCGTCAAGCATGGCGCTCCCCCCCGGTTGCCGGGTTCCAGAAACAGGCCACATCATGGCCAGACCCGACGGCCACACGTAGCGAATTTTCCCGGTGGCACCGATCAAAAACATGCGCGCACCGGGCCGCAAATGGGCAAGACGCAGGCTCTGCCGCCAGCATCGGCGGCTGCCCTTGAATGACCTGCAACTGGTCAGCCCGCTCGCCGCGCACCGACGGTATGGTCTGCAACAACGCCCGCGTATACGGGTGCTGCGGATTACCAAACAGCTCTTTCACCGGGGCCTGTTCAACAACCTGGCCGCCGTACATCACCATCACCCGATCCGCGATCCCAGCGATGACCCCCAGATCATGGGTGATCCAGACAATCGCCATGCCCAGTTTCTGGCGCAACTCCTTGATCAGTTCGATAATCTGCGCCTGAATGGTCACATCCAGCGCCGTGGTCGGTTCATCCGCGATCAGAACCTTGGGATCACAGGCCAGCGCGATTGCGATCATCACCCGCTGGCGCATACCGCCGGAAAACTGGTGCGGGTAATCCCTAAGCCGCTCAGCCGCGTCTGGAATGCCGACAAGTTCCAACAGTTCCGCCGCCCGAATTCTGGCAGCCGACCTGTTCATCCCCATATGCTTGCGCAACGGTTCCTGAAGCTGAAAACCGACCGTGAAAACCGGGTTGAGCGAGGTCATCGGGTCTTGAAAGATAAACCCGATCTGGGCACCGCGAATGGCGCGCAGGGTTTCCTCGTCGGCTTGTAAAAGATTGCGCCCGTCAAATTGAACCACGCCATTGCGCACTTCGGCAGGCGGCATTGGCAGCAGTCCGATCAGCGACATCATCGTCACCGATTTGCCGGACCCGGACTCGCCAACCACACCCAGCAATTCACCGGGCTTCAAATCAAAGCTCACCGAGTTTACGGCGTGCACTTCGCCAGACCGGGTTTTGAACACGGTCGTAAGGTCCCTTACATCAAGGACGGGCGCAGCCCCCCCATCGGGCATGAGTGACTCCCAGGCAGTATGTTCTTTTTGTTGGCAAACCGGGTCGTTGACCGGCCGCAGACATGAACCGGAAGGTATCACCATATTTTGACTCGGCAACCCAATTCTGGACCAACGACCAAGAAATTTGACCATTTGTTCAATCAATTGGGCGCAAGCCTTGACCATCGCAAACGCCCGGATCAGGGTTGCCCGGCACAATGACCGGAGACCCGCATGAGCACCGTTCTTAGCGTCCGCCAGATATTGGATAGACTGGTCTCGTACCCAACAGTCAGCCGCGACAGCAATCTTGCGCTTGCCGACTGGGTCGAAAACTATCTGGACGGCTTTGGCGTCGCCTCGCATCGGATCTTGAATGGCGAGGGCACCAAAGCATCGATCTACGCTCATATCGGCCCCGAGATTGACGGCGGCGTGGTGCTGTCCGGGCACACCGATGTTGTGCCGGTGGACGGCCAGGACTGGGACACCGACCCCTGGCAGGTGGTGGAAAAGGACGCGCGCCTGTATGGCCGTGGCACCTGTGACATGAAAGGCTTTGATGCGCTGGCCCTGGCGGCAGTTCCGCTGGCCCGGGCGCGCGGTCTGAAGCGTCCGCTGCAGATCGCGCTCAGCCGGGACGAGGAAATTGGCTGCGTCGGGGCGCCGCCGATGATTGATGAGATGCTGACAGTTCTGCCCAAAGCCAGCGCCGCAATCATCGGCGAGCCATCGATGATGAAAGCAGTCACTGCGCACAAGGGCGGCACTGGATTTGAGACCCATGTAAAAGGATTTGAGGTCCATTCTTCGATCATGCACACCGGTGTGAACGCAATCATGTATGGCGCCAAGCTGATCGAATGGGCGAACGCCATGAACGCCGCAAATATGGCCAAAGAACCAAGCCCGCTGGCGGCGATGTTCGATCCGCCCTACACCACCGTCCATGTGGGCACAATTTCCGGCGGCACGGCACATAACATCACCGCCAAGGACTGTATATTGGGCCTCGACTTTCGTGCGGTTCCGGGCGAGCGCCTGGACGACTGGAAAGCCGCCTATATGGCCAAGGTGGCAGAGGTTGAGGCGGAAATGAAAGCCGTTCACGCGGACGCCTGCATCGAGCTGGAGCAAAGTTTCGGTGTCCCCGGATTGCAACCCGAAGACGGTGGCGAGGCCGAGGCGATTGCGCGCGCCATCACCGGTGACAATGGCCAGCATGTTGTCAGTTATGGCACCGAAGCCGGCCAGTTTCAGGAACGCGGCTATTCGGCGGTGATTTGCGGCCCCGGCGATATTGCCCAGGCGCATCAGCCGAACGAATACCTGGCCATTGAACAACTCAAAGCCGGCGAACGGTTTATCGCGCGCCTGATCGACCATTTGTGTGAGGATTAGACATGCCGGGCAAAAACCGATTTGCCGAACTGCTGCCGGAAATAACCGCCTGGCGGTGCGATATTCATGCGCACCCCGAAATTCTGTTCGAAACCCACCGCACCTCTGCGATGGTGGCCGAGAAGCTGCGCGAATTTGGCTGTGACGAGGTGGTGACCGGAATCGGCCGCACCGGGGTTGTCGGGGTGATCACGGGCAAAAGCGATACATCGGGCAAAGTGATCGGCCTGCGCGCCGACATGGATGCGCTGCCGATACAGGAAGCCACCGGGGTTGAATATGCCTCGCAGACCGCCGGTGCGATGCATGCCTGCGGGCATGACGGCCACACGGCGATGTTGCTTGGTGCGGCGAAATACCTGGCCGAAACCCGAAATTTCGACGGCACAGCCGTGGTGATTTTCCAACCCGCCGAAGAGGGCGGCGGCGGTGGCCACGAAATGGTCGAAGACGGTATGATTGAGCGCTGGAATATTCAGGAAGTCTACGGTCTGCACAACTGGCCGGGCACGCCAATCGGCCAATTTTCGATCCGCACGGGTGGATTTTTCGCCGCTGCCGATGATTTTTCGATTGAGGTCGAGGGCCGCGGTGGTCACGCCGCCAAACCGCATGAAACGATCGACACGACAGTCGTCGCCAGCCACATCGTGATCGCCCTGCAAACCGTCGCCAGCCGCATGGTCGATCCGGTGAAACCGGTGGTGGTGTCGGTCACATCGTTTGAAACCGATACCAAGGCGCACAATGTCATTCCGCAGAAAGTGCAACTTCGCGGCACCGTGCGCACTCACGATGCAGATATTCAGGATCTGACTGAGCAGCGGGTGATCGAAGTTGCCGAAAAAACCGCAGAAATTTTCGGGGCGGTGGCGCGGGTGAATTATCAGCGCGGCTATCCGGTTACGGTGAATTCACCCGATCAGACGGAATTTGCGGCAAATATTGCGACTAAAGTATCGGGAAGCTGCGCCGAGGCCGATATTCTCATGGGCGCCGAAGATTTCGCGTTCATGTCAAATGTGCGTCCGGGGGCTTATATACTTATGGGCAACGGCGATTCCGCTTTGGTCCACACGCCGTTTTACAATTTCGACGACGACGCCATTCCGGCTGGCTGTTCCTATTGGGCCGAGATCATCGAGACCGGAATGCCCGCGGCCTGATGAAGCCATTTCTGATTCTGCAACTGCGCCCCGAGACCGAGGCCTCGGATGATGAATTCGCCGCGATCCTGAGCAAAGGCGGTCTGGGTGCCGATGAAGTGCACCGCATCCGGCTGGATTGTCAGCCGGTCCCGGACGATCTGAACCTCGACGCCTATTCTGCTGTGATCGTCGGCGGCGGTCCGGGCTGTGTGTCCGACCCGCCGGAGGCCAAATCGTCTCTCGAAGCGCGGATCGAGGCGGCGGTTCTGGGCATGATGCCGGCGATCACCGGGCAGGATTTTCCGTTTCTGGGCTGTTGTTACGGCATTGGTGTGCTGGGCCAGCATCTGGGCGCGCAGGTCGGCAAGGCGCGCTACACCGAAGCGGTTGGTACCGCCATGTGCGAACAAACCGCAGACGGCGCCATAGATGCGTTGCTGACCGGTTTGCCAATGCGATTTGAGGCCTTTGTCGGCCACAAGGAAGCCTTGCAGGAACTTCCCGATGGCTGCGCGCATTTGCTGAACTCCGGTCCGTGTCTGTTTCAGATGATCCGCTACGGGCAGAATGTCTATGCCACCCAGTTTCATCCGGAAGCAGACGCTGACGGGTTTGAACTGCGCATCGGGATTTACCGGCACGCCGGCTATTTCGCGCCCGAAGATGCAGACCGGCTGATCATGATGTGCCGGGCCGCCGATGTGCACGTGCCCGAATTAATATTGAATAATTTTGTTACACGATACCGGCGCGAATGATGCGCCAGAACCCCGGGCGAGATATGTGGGAAGAGCGATACAGCGCCTCTGGAAATTTCCTGTTCGGCACCGAGCCGGCGGTTTTTCTTACCGACAATCCGAGCTGGTTGCGGCCCGGCCTGTCGGGGCTGTGCGTGGCCGACGGCGAGGGGCGAAACTCGGTCTACATGGCAGCGCTTGGCTTGAACATGACCGCATTTGAATTGTCGCCGACTGCCGTTGCGCGTGCGCAGACGCTGGCCCGCGAACGCGGCGTATCGGTGAATTTCAACCTGTCGGACTGGCAAGGCTGGGCCTGGGACGCGCCGGGTTTTGATCTGGTGGCGGCGATCTTCATCCAGTTTGCCGACCCGGCGGCGCGCGTGCAGCAGTTTGCTGATCTGAAAAGCGCGGTAAAGCCTGGCGGTGTCCTGATGCTTCATGGCTACCGCCCCGAACAGGTGGCGCTTGGCACCGGCGGGCCGCCGTATGTTGCGAACATGTACACGGCCGATCTGCTGCGCGAGCATTTCGGCGACTGGCAGATCGAGCGATTGGCAAGCTATGAGCGCGATGTTCAAGAAGGCCGCGGCCATTCCGGAAAATCCGCCCTGATTGATTTGATCGCGCGCAAACCCGGTTAACGACCTCAGCCGCCGGTATGGCTCATGTGGCGGCTCACCTGTCCGTCAGCCCGCTGGCGCGAATAGTCAAAATCATGACCCTTGGGCTTGCGCGCAATCGCGCTGTGGATTGCGCTTATCAATGGCGCGTCGCTGTCGGGATGGCTGCGCAACGGCGCGCGCAGGTCGGCGCTGTCTTCCTGACCCAGGCACATGTAAAGCGTGCCGATGCAGGTCAGCCGCACCCGGTTGCAGCTCTCGCAGAAATTGTGGCTGAGCGGGGTGATAAAGCCAATCTTCTGCCCGGTCTCTTCCAGGAGCACATAGCGCGCCGGACCACCGCTGTTTTCGCTAAGCTCGGTGACGGTGAAGTGCTCGCGCAGGCGGGCGCGAACGTCGTCCAGCGACCAGTATTGGCCGATCCGGTCAACCTCGCCCATGTCGCCCATCGGCATGACTTCGATCCAGGTCTGGTCCATATCGCGCGCGGCGCACCATTTTGTCAGCGAAAAAAGCTCGCTTTCATTGAACCCCAGCAACGCCACCGTGTTGATCTTGACGCGCAGACCCGCAGCCTGAGCCGCATCAATGCCCTTTAGCACCTGCGCCAGACGGCCCCATTTGGTCACGCGCGCGAATTTGTCGGCATCCAGCGTATCAAGCGAGACATTGACCCGGCGCACTCCGGCAGCGAACAGTTCGCCAGCGAATCGCGACAGTTGCGAGCCATTTGTGGTCAGCGTCAGCTCATCCAGCGCGCCGCTGTCCAGATGCCGGGTCATGGCCGCAAAAAAACCCATGATGCCACGGCGCACCAGTGGCTCGCCACCGGTAATGCGCAGCTTGCTCACGCCCAACCCGATGAAGGCCGAGCACATGCGATCCAGTTCTTCCAACGTCAGCAGTTCCTTTTTGGGCAGGAATGTCATGTTTTCCGACATGCAGTAGACACAGCGAAAATCGCAGCGGTCGGTGACCGAAACCCGCAGATAACTGATTGGGCGCTGAAACGGATCGATGAGTGCAATAGTCATGCAGGACTACTTAGAGCGCGCTTCAAACCGGGGCAAGCCCTGGGGCGCGATTGAACGGCGCGGCAATTGGCCATAGGGTCTGCGCCATGATGGTTCGGCTTGGCATGATATTCGTTGTGGCCACGGCGCTGGCGTCGGCCGGTTGCACCGATCATTCGGGGTTCAGTCTGACTGATACTCCTGATGTCGTGAGAGGTGCGCCGCCAGCGGACGCCACAACGGTCGAGCAGTTTGACACGACTACGGCTGAACAGCGCGCAGCAGCGCTGGCGCCGACCACCAATTCGCTCGGCGAGCGCGAGCTTGGGCACACCATCGCCTCGCTCGGCAATCCGGTAACACCGGGGTTCTGGCTGGAGACACCGCTGGTGAGCGAGCCGACCAAGGGCCGGGTTCTTTATCCGGTCACCGGCAAGTCGGTGGCGGTTGATCTGATCCCAACCGGTGGTGATGCAGGCAGTGGCAGCCGGATTTCGCTGCCGGCGCTGCGGCTGTTGGGCGCGCCGCTGACCGGATTGCCGGAACTGATCGTCTATGTCGGCTAACCCGGATCGCCGCCTGATCCGCGACATTGGTGACTGGGCGGCAATGCGGGCCGCCTTTCGCTGGAACGTGCCTGAACGCTTCAACATCGCCGAACGCTCCTGCGACAGCTGGGCCCGCACTCAGCCCGACAAAACGGCGATTATTCATGTCAGCGGGGATGGTGCCGCGACGGCGTGGACTTACGTGCAGCTAATGCATGCATCCGACGGTCTGGCGCAGTCGCTGGCGGCGCGCGGGGTGAATGCGGGAGACAGAGTGGCGGTGTTGCTGGCGCAATCCCCGGAAGTTCTGATCAGCCATTTTGCGGTGCTGAAACTCGGCGCGGTGGTGCTGCCGTTGTTTGCGTTGTTTGGCGAAGATGCACTGCGCTACCGGTTGCGCGACAGTGGTGCCGGCGTGGTGGTGACAGACGTGGACAATCTGGACAAAGTGCAGGCGTTGCGCGGCGATTTGCCGGAGCTGCGCGAGGTTTATGTCACCGAGCCGGCGCGCGATCCGGTGCGCGGATTTTGGGCTGAGATCGAGGCGGCGCGCGGTGATCTGGTTCCGGTTGACACGCTTGCTGATGATCCGGCGGTGCTTATCTACACTTCTGGCACCACCGGGCCGCCAAAAGGTGTGCTGCATGCGCACCGGTTTCTGATCGGGCACCTGCCGTCGCTGGAATGCCATCACGAGGGCTTTCCGCAGGCCGGTGACGTCGGCTGGACGCCGGCCGACTGGGCCTGGATCGGCGGGCTGATGGATATGGCCATGCCGTGCCTGTATTACGGCGTGCCGCTGATCAGCAGCCGGATGCGCAAATTCGACCCGGACGCGGCGTATAAACTGATCGCTGAACACCGGGTGCGCAACCTGTTCCTGCCGCCAACGGCGCTTAGGCTGATGCGCCAGGTGCCGGTGCCCGACGGTGTGGACATCCGCAGCATCGGTTCGGGCGGCGAAAGTCTGGGCGCTGATCTGCTGGACTGGGGCCGTGACGCACTGGGCGCGCCGATCAACGAGATCTATGGCCAGACCGAGTGCAATCTGGTGCTGACCTCGTGTCATGGCTCGATGGCCGTGCGCCCCGGTTCAATGGGCCAGGCGGTGCCGGGATTTGAAGTTGCGATCATTGACGGTGCGGGTGCGGGCCTGCCGACCGGAGAGATCGGCGAGATTGCGGTGAAAGCGCCCAATCCGGTGATGTTTTTGCGCTACTGGCAGCGGCCCGATGACACGGCGGCCAAATTCGCGCCCGGCTGGCTGAAGACCGGCGATCTGGGGGTGCGGGATGCGGACGGCTATTTCACTTTCGTGTCGCGTGTCGATGATGTGATCACCTCGGCTGGCTACCGCATTGGTCCGGCGGAGATTGAGAATTGTCTGATCGGGCACCGTGATGTGGTGATGGCGGCGGTGATCGGGGTGCCTGATGCTCTGCGCGGCGAAGTGGTGAAGGCCTATGTGGTGCTGCGCGAAGGCACGCAATGGTCGGGGCTGGAAAGCGAGCTGATTGCGCGGGTGCGCACCAGGATCGGCCCGCATCTGGTGCCGCGCGCGATCGTGCCGGTCAGCGATTTGCCGATGACCGCGACCGGCAAGATCATGCGCCGCGCGTTGCGCGAAAGGTAAGACCGCGGGCGCTTTTGAAGCGCGCGGGGGCCTCTGGCGGGGATATTTTGGAAAAGAAGAAATTCATTAATTGTTCAGATATTTACCGGCCTCTCTGCGGGCGAATGGTTTCAGTCGGGTGCCATAATAGCTCAGGAACTGGCGGACCCGCGGCGGGTCGTGTTTTGAGAGCTCGCGAAGCCACCAGGCGACCGCTTTCTGGATGAACCAGTCCTGGTCATCGACGTAAGAAGCGGCCCAGCCGAGGATGCGGGTGCGGGCGGCAAGCTCGCACGCTTTCGGGTGGATCTGTTTCGCCCAGGGCAGGGTGAAGACCAGTGCGGCGCGGCGCCTCCACATGGATTTTGAGACTGTCCATTCGGCGCCCTGATCAAGCCGGGCGGGCTCGGCAACCAGCCGCTTTGCCCGGCAATGGCGGCGTGATCGGCGATCGCCCAACTGTCAAAATCGGCCACCCAGGATGCGATCAGCACCCAGGCCGCGCCGTCGGGCCGGATCCGGGCTTGGGTCAGAAGCTTGGCGGCGGCCAGGCGGGCCTCGAAAATATTCGTATCCCACAGGCCACGCGCCAGATCGATACGCTCCTCGATGCTCAGTTCTCGCCGCCAGGCCTTGACCAGGTCGTTGGTATCCGGATTGGCCACACCCAGATATGGCCGCGCGATCTTGTGATACGCGGCCATGTCAGCATCGCGCCACGGTTGTGCGCACGATTTGAGCTGGGCAATTGCCTCGTCCGGCGTCATTCCACGGTCACGGATTTCGCCAGATTGCGCGGCTGGTCGACATCGGTGCCCTTGGCCACTGCCGCATGATAGGCCAAAAGCTGCGCCGGTGCCGCATAGAGGATCGGCGCCAGAAACACCGGAACTTCGGGCATTTGCAAAACCGCCCATACGTCCTGTCCGGCCATTTCTGCGCCCCTCGCGTCAGTGATCAGCAGCACCCGGCCGTCGCGCGCCATGACCTCTTGCATGTTCGACACGGTCTTGTCGAACAGCCTGTCCGTTGGCGCCATCACCACCACCGGCACGTCGTCATCGATCAACGCGATGGGCCCGTGCTTCAGCTCTCCGGATGCATAACCTTCGGCGTGTATATAGCTGATTTCTTTAAGTTTTAACGCACCCTCAAGTGCCAGAGGATACATTTGCCCGCGGCCGATGAACAACACGTCGCGATCCTGCGCGATTGCGTGCGCGACCTTCGCTATTGCGCCCGATTGATCGAGCGCCTGATTGAACAGGCCCGGCAATGTGCGCAAGCTTGACAAGTGATCGGCAAGTGCCTGGGCGTCAATCTGGCCGCGGTCAGATGCGGCTTTCAGCGCCAGACATGCAAGCACCACCAACTGGCAGGAAAACGCCTTGGTCGAGGCAACCCCGATCTCGGGTCCGGCCAAAATCGGCAGCGCCAGGTCGCTTTCACGCGCGATCGAGCTTTCGGCGGCGTTAACAACCGATATCACCTTGGCGGCCTTGCCGTTCATGTAGCGCAGGGCGGCAAGTGTGTCGGCGGTTTCACCTGACTGGCTGACGAAAACCGCGAGCGTGCGCGGCAGCACCGGTGGTTCGCGATAGCGAAACTCTGACGCGATATCGACCTCGACCGGCAATCGCGCCACCTGCTCGAACCAGTATTTCGCTGTCAGGCAGGCGAAATAGGCGGTGCCGCAGGCGACGATGGTGATGCGGTCGTAATCTCTGAATTCGAGCCCGTCACCGGGCAGAATGATAGATTTCGCGTCATCCGACACATAGTGGCTGATGGCTTCGCCCAGGACCGTCGGTTGTTCGAATATTTCCTTGGCCATGAAGTGCTTATGGCCGCCTTTGTCAATTTGCGTGGCGTCGATCTGAATGGTGTGGACGGCGCGATTGGCGCGCCTTTGATTGGCATCGATGATCTCTACACTGTCACGCGTGACAACCGCCCAGTCGCCTTCTTCCAGATAGGTGATCTGGTCGGTCAGCGGGGCCAGTGCGATGGCGTCAGAACCCACGAAAGCCTCGCCGTTGCCATGACCGATGGCCAGCGGCGAGCCCTTGCGCGCGGCAATCAGCAGATCATCGTGGCCCTGAAACAGAAAACACAGCGCAAACGCGCCCTGCAGCCGGGCGATGGTGCGCTGTGCTGCGTCGCGCGGCGAATGACCCTGCTCGATATAGTGTTGCGCCAGCAGGGCGATGGTTTCAGTGTCGGTATCGGTTTCAAAACCATAGCCCTTGGCGATCAAGTCTTCGCGCAGCTCGCGGAAATTTTCGATGATACCGTTGTGAACCACCGCCATCGGTCCGGCGCGGTGCGGATGCGCATTGGTTAAGGTCGGCGCGCCGTGGGTGGCCCATCTGGTGTGGCCGATTCCGGCCTTACCCGACAACGGCTCATGCGCCAGCAGGTCCGACAGGTTCACCAGCTTGCCGACGGCGCGGCGGCGGTCAAGCGACATGTCCGCGTCCAACGTCGCAATTCCGGCGCTGTCATAGCCGCGGTATTCCAGCCGTTTCAGCGCCTCGACAATGATCGGCGCAGCTTCGGTGTCCGACAAAATACCAACAATACCGCACATTTTACTGACCTTTTCCGACTTTATCTTTGGCGGCCTTATACTTTTCGAATAAATCGCGTGCCCGCCCCGGCATATTTTTTTGCGTTGCCCGGCCAACCGCAAGTGCGCCGTCCGGCACGTCCTTGGTGATCACCGAGCCGCTGGCCGTCAGTGCGTCATCGCCAACTTTGACCGGGGCGATCAGCGTGGTGTCGGACCCGATAAAGGCCCGGTCGCCGATGATGGTGCGGTGCTTGCGGACCCCGTCGTAGTTGCAGGTGACGGTTCCGGCGCCGATGTTCGCGTGCTCGCCGATGGAGGTGTCGCCGATATAGGCGAGGTGATTGACCTTCGAGCCTTCGCCAATTTCCGAATTTTTGATCTCCACGAAATTTCCCACCCGGGCGTCATTGGACAGCGCAGCACCCGGTCGCAGGCGCGCATACGGCCCGACGATTGCGCCGGATCCGACGTGGCATCCTTCCAGATGGCTGAAAGCGCGGATTGTGGCGCCGGTCTCAACGGTTACGCCGGGGCCGAATACCACGTTCGGCTCGACCACAACATCGCGGCCCAGCACCGTGTCCAGCGCGAAAAATACGGTGTCAGGGGCGGTCAGGGTCGCCCCATCCGCCAACGCGCCCTGACGCGCGCGGTGCTGAAACGCGGCTTCGGCTGCGGCAAGCTCGCGGCGGCTGTTAATGCCAAGCGTTTCAGCCTCGTCACATGCCACAGCGGTGGCCGAAAGTCCGCGCTGATTGGCTATGTTGACAATGTCGGTGAGGTAATGTTCGCGGTCGGCGTTTTCGTTGCCGACACCGTCGATCAGATCAAACATCACCTTGGCAGAGGCCATCTTTATGCCGCTGTTACAAAAGGTTATCTTCATTTCTTCGGCGCTCGCATCGCTGAATTCCACGATCCGTTTCAAATGCGCACCTTTCATGAGCAGCCTGCCATAACGGCCCGGATCGGCGGCTTCAAAACCCAGCACCACAAGATCGAAATTAGCTCTTGCATCGGCCATCGCGCGCAAGCTTTCGGGCCGGATAAACGGCGTGTCGCCATAAAGCACGACAACTTCGCCGTAAAAGTCCCACAGCGCGGCGCGCGCCTGCGCCACCGCGTGGCCGGTGCCAAGCTGTTCACTCTGCTCAACGATCACGATATTCGGATCAATCGCGTGTGCCGCGTCGGCAACATCGGCGCCGCCATAGCCGACCACCAGCACGGTTTTGTCAGCCTCCAGAGCGCGCCCGGCAGCCAACGCATGGGCAAAAAGCGGCACCCCGCCCAGCCTGTGCAGCACTTTGGGCAGGTCCGAATCCATCCGGGTGCCCTGGCCGGCGGCAAGTATTATCAGGGCTGTTGGCATAGTTGGCTCATTTTTTTGCTTCGACGGGGCCGTTTTACCGCCAGAATGTGATCTCGCAAGGGTCATGGCAATCAAAACTCGTTACACGGTGTTTCAGCGCTCGGCAGATAACCGCTAATTTGGACGAGCAAAGCCACGGCCAGTCCGGAAAACTCTGCATTGACCTTGCGGTTCGGAACCCGTCAAATTGAAATCCGACGGAGGTAAAATGGCAGAAAATTTCAAAGGCAGCTTTACCCAACAGGAACCGATTTCTGATGACGCGATAGAGGCGGCACTGTCTGTGCTGCGCCACGGCCGGTTGCACCGCTATAATTTGCGCGATGGCGAAGCCGGCGAGACCGCCCTTCTGGAAGCGGAATTTGCGGCATTTATTGGGGCGAAATACTGCCTGGCGGTCGCCTCTGGCGGTTATGCGATGGCCACCGCGATGCACGCCGCCCAGGTGCGTCCCAGTGACATGGTTCTGTCCAATGCCTTCACGCTTGCGCCGGTGCCCGGTGCGATTGCCAGCCTTGGCGCGGTGCCGGTATTCGTCGAAGTGACGCAGGCGCTGACAATCGATCTTGTTGATCTTGAAAGGAAAATCAGATCCAGCGGCGCACGGATCCTATTGCTGTCGCATATGCGCGGCCATATCTGCGACATGGACCGATTGATGAAAATCTGCCATCAGGCAGGCGTCATGGTGATCGAAGATTGCGCCCACACTTTGGGGGCAAGCTGGCGCGGCACGCCGTCAGGGCGGCACGGGGTCGCGGCGTGTTATTCGAGTCAGACCTACAAGCATCTGAATTCTGGCGAGGGCGGTCTGCTGGTCAGCGATGACGCCGACCTGATGGCCCGCGCAACGATTCTTTCGGGCTCTTACATGCATTATGGTCGCCACCGCGCAGCACCGCCGGAGGCGGCGTTTGAGGGGGTAAAATACCACACGCCGAATATTTCCGGGCGCATGGATAACCTGCGCGCCGCGATCCTGCGCCCGCAGTTGCGTAACCTGGCGCGTCAATGCGCGGCCTGGAACGCGCGCTATCGCGTGGTTGAGGACGGGCTGCGAGATACGCCGGGATTGCAGATCATCGAACGTCCGGAGGCCGAGGAATTCGTCGGCTCATCGATTCAGTTTTTGCTGCCAGACTGGCCGCCCGAAAAGATTGCGGATATCGTCACGCGATGTGCGGCGCGCGGGGTCGAGTTGAAGTGGTTCGGCGCGAGCGAACCGGTTGGTTTTACATCGAAATATGATAGCTGGCGTTATGCGAACCCAGCCCGAATGCCGAACACCGATCAGGTATTGGCAGGACTGCTGGACATGCGCCTGCCGCTGACATTTTCGCTCACAGACTGCGCGCAGATCGCGCGAATCATCCGGGCCGAGGCGTCGGCGGTCTTTCAAGTTCAGCAGGTTGCGAAGCAGCGCTGATATGCAGCTAACTGTTGACCCAACTGCAAGCAGTCTCTATTAACTGAACAAGCGTTCAATAAACGCTGGGAGAGGCCGATGTTCACCGCAACCATGCAATTTGATCTGGGCGAGGATATAGGAGCGTTGCGCGACATGGTGCACAAATGGGCACAGGATCGCATCAAGCCGCTGGCCGCCGGAATCGACCAGGCCAACGAATTTCCTGCCGATCTGTGGCGCGAAATGGGTGAGCTTGGGCTTTTGGGCATCACTGTCAGCGAGCAATATGGCGGCGCTGACATGGGCTATCTGGCCCACGCGGTGGCGGTCGAAGAGATCGCCCGCGCCTCGGCCAGCGTGGCGCTGTCTTATGGCGCGCATTCCAACCTGTGCGTGAACCAGATCAGCCTGAACGGCAGCGACGAACAAAAGCAGAAATTCCTGCCCGGTCTGGTAAGCGGTAAACAGGTCGGCGCGCTGGCGATGTCAGAGGCCGGGGCCGGATCGGACGTGGTGTCGATGAAGCTGCGGGCCGAGAAACGCAACGACCGCTATGTGCTGAATGGCAGCAAATACTGGATCACCAACGGCCCGGACGCCGACACGCTGGTGGTATATGCGAAAACCGACCCGGACGCGGGCAGCAAAGGTATTACGGCATTTATCGTTGAAAAACAGATGTATGGCTTTTCCACCGGCCCGCATTTTGACAAGCTTGGCATGCGCGGCTCCAACACTGCCGAGCTGATTTTTGAGGATGTCGAAGTGCCGTTTGAAAATGTGCTGGGCGAAGAGGGACGCGGTGCGGCGGTGCTGATGAGCGGGCTGGATTACGAGCGCGTGGTGCTGTCGGCGATTGGCCCTGGCATCATGGCCGCCTGTCTGGACGAGGTGATGCCGTACATGGCCGAGCGCAGGCAATTCGGCCAGCCGATTGGCAGCTTTCAGCTGATGCAGGGCAAAATCGCCGACATGTACACCGCGCTGAACACCGCGCGGGCCTATGTTTACGAGGTCGCCAGGGCCTGTGACCGGGGCACTGTCATGCGTCAGGACGCCGCGGCGTGTGTGCTTTACGCGTCCGAAGAAGCGATGAAGGTTGCGCATCAGGCGGTGCAGGCGCTGGGCGGCGCCGGGTTCATGAACGAAAGCCCGGTGGCGCGAATTTTTCGCGACGCCAAGCTGATGGAGATTGGCGCCGGGACCAGCGAGATCAGGCGGATGTTGATCGGGCGTGAGATGATGGGGGCGATGCGGTGAGCAAGCTCGTTTCACAATATGTTATGGCAAGTGAAGTTGCGCGCACTAATCGGGACTACCATCTTCAAGCCCTTGCAACGATTGCCGACGCCGCCACCCTTGCCGCCGCCGGTGGTGGCGAAAAATCCCGCGCGCGGCATATTTCGCGCGGCAAGATGCTGCCTCGCGACCGGGTGGCGAATCTGCTGGATGCCGGTTCGCCGTTTCTGGAAATCGGCGCCACCGCGGCGCATGACATGTATGATGGGGCCGCACCTGGCGCGGGCCTGATCGCCGGTATTGGCCGTGTTCACGACCGGGACGTCATGGTGGTGTGCAATGACGCCACCGTAAAGGGCGGCACCTATTACCCGATCAGCGTCAAGAAACACCTGCGCGCGCAAGAGATTGCCCAGGAATGCATGCTGCCTTGCGTCTATCTGGTGGATAGCGGTGGCGCCAACCTGCCCAATCAGGACGAGGTATTCCCGGACCGCGATCATTTCGGCCGGATTTTCTACAATCAGGCGCAGATGAGCGCCCGCGCTATCGCCCAGATCGCGGTGGTCATGGGCTCTTGCACCGCCGGCGGTGCTTATGTTCCGGCAATGGCGGATGTTTCGATTATTGTTAAAAATCAAGGTACTATATTTCTGGCAGGGCCACCATTGGTAAAGGCGGCTACCGGAGAGGTGGTCAGTGCCGAGGACCTGGGCGGCGGCGATGTGCACACGCGGCTGTCCGGTGTTGCCGACTATTTGGCCGAAGATGATGCCCATGCTTTGGCGCTGGCGCGGCAGGCGGTTGCTTCGCTGAACCGGGTCAAACCGGACCCCGTGCAGTTTTTAACGGTTGAAGAGCCGGCTTACGACCCCGAAGAGATATTGTCGGTGGTGCCGGCCGGTCTGCGAACGCCATATGACATCCGTGAGGTGATTGCGCGCCTGGTCGATGGTTCGCGACTGGATGAGTTCAAGGCGCGGTTTGGTGAGACTTTGGTCACAGGTTTTGCCCATGTTCTGGGCTGCCCGGTGGGGATAGTCGCCAACAACGGCGTGCTGTTTTCGCAGTCCGCGCAGAAGTGCGCGCATTTCATCGAGCTGTGTTCCACCCGGCGTATCCCTTTGGTTTTTCTACAAAATATAACCGGCTTCATGGTCGGGCGGCAGTACGAGAATGAAGGTATCGCGCGCCACGGGGCAAAGATGGTGACGGCGGTTGCCACCACGTCGGTGTCCAAGATCACGGTCATTGTCGGCGGCTCGTTCGGAGCCGGGAATTATGGCATGGCCGGGCGCGCCTATGGCCCGAGGTTTTTGTGGAGCTGGCCGAATTCGCGAATTTCGGTAATGGGCGGCGAGCAGGCCGCCGGGGTCTTGGCATCTGTGAAACGTGAAGCCATTGAGCGCGGCGGCGAGAGCTGGAGCGCCGAGCAAGAGGCCGAATTCAAGCGCCCGACGATCGAGATGTTCGAGCGCCAAAGCCATCCGCTCTATGCCAGTGCGCGGCTTTGGGACGACGGCATCATTGATCCGCGCAAGACCCGGGCCGTGCTGGGGCTGAGCCTGATGGCGGCGCTGAATGCACCGATCAACGAGACACGCTTTGGCGTGTTCTGGATGTAAAAGATGCCTTCGGCGAGGATATTTTTGCAAAGAAGAAGGTGGGCAGCGCCCGTTTTGGCAAAGGTCTGGTGATGTTTTCTAAGATCCTGATCGCCAATCGCGGCGAGATTGCTTGCCGCGTCATCGACACCGCACATAGGTTGGGCGTGGCTTGCGTGGCTGTTTATTCTGACGCGGATGCAGGCTCGCGGCATGTGGAAATGGCTGACGAGGCCGTGCATATCGGTGGCTCGCGCCCGGCCGACAGTTATCTGCGCGGCGAGGCGATTATCGCCGCAGCGCTGGCCAGCGGGGCCGAGGCGATCCACCCCGGCTATGGGTTTCTGTCAGAAAATCCCGGCTTTGTTGAGGCGTGCACGGCGGCCGGACTGATATTTATCGGCCCCTCTGCAGATGCGATGCGCGCCATGGGACTGAAACATGCGGTCAAGGCGCTGATGGTTGAGGCCGGGGTGCCGGTGGTTCCGGGCTATCATGGGGCCGATCAGAACCCAGAGCATTTGCAGGCCGAGGCCGCGCGGGTTGGCTATCCGGTGATGATCAAGGCGGTTGCCGGTGGCGGCGGCAAAGGTATGCGGCTGGTTGAGCGGCCGGGCGAATTTGCCAAGGCGCTGCAATCGGCACGCGCCGAGGCAATGGGTGCGTTCGGCAATGGCGCGGTATTGGTCGAAAAATTCGTTGAAAAACCAAGACATATCGAGATTCAGATCTTTGGCGATGGCACTGACGTCGTGCATTTGTTTGAGCGTGATTGCTCGCTGCAACGCCGCCATCAAAAGGTCATCGAAGAGGCCCCGGCGCCCGGAATGACGCCCGAATTGCGCACCGCTATGGGTGACGCGGCGGTGCGCGCCGCCAAGGCCATAGGTTATGCGGGCGCGGGCACGGTCGAATTCATCGTTGACGGCTCTGACGGGCTGCGCACCGATCGATTCTGGTTCATGGAGATGAACACGCGCCTGCAGGTCGAACATCCGGTGAGCGAGGCGATCACCGGGGTCGATCTGGTCGAATGGCAATTGCGCGTGGCCTCCGGTGAAGCTCTGCCCCTGCGCCAGGATCAACTGAAACTGAACGGTCATTCATTTGAAGCGCGGCTTTATGCTGAAGACGTGCCCAAAGGGTTCTTGCCGGCCACCGGACGGCTGACGCATCTGGCATTTCCGCCTGCTGCGCGCATTGAAACCGGGGTTCGGGCAGGCGATGAGATTTCGCAGTATTATGACCCGATGATTGCCAAAATAATTGTGCGCGGCGCCACGCGCGATATTGCACTATCGCGACTTTCTGCAGCGATTGCTGCCACAGAAGTGGCCGGAACTGTTACGAATCTGACTTTTCTTGCAAACCTGTCCCGCCATGCAGGACTTTCGCGGGGCGAAGTGGATACCGGACTGATCGGGCGCGATATTGACGCGCTCACGGTGGAGGTTCCGGCCTCGGATGAAGAAAATGCGCTCGCAGCGGTGGTGGCTGCCGGGCTTGACGATAGCACTGGTTGGGCGACCGGATTTTCGCTTTGGGCCCCGTTGAAGCGAAGTATTTGGCTCACGTGCGAGCACGGTGAGTTTGAGGCGGTTTTGCAAGTTCTCGGCCCGGATGACGTGCAAGTTACGGTGAACGAATCCAAGCATCAATTTCGCCGCACCAAGGATCACTGGGTGCCGGTTGGCAAAACCGCTGGCGTGCGGACGTTGAAGATCGGCAAGACCGTGCATGTGTTTTCGCAACCGGCGCGTCATTTCGAGATTTCCGATCCCTGGGCCGTGGTGACCAGCGCGGCGGACGGTGGTCATGTGATCGAGGCGCCGATGCCTGGCCATGTGAAAGCGCTATTTGCCGAGCCCGGGCAAACGGTTGCCGCGGGTGATCGGCTGGCGATATTGGAAGCGATGAAAATGGAGCATACGCTGGCCGCGCCGCGTGATGGCATCGTGGCAGAAGTGCTGGTCGATGTGGGCGCTCAGGTTCAGGCCGGATCACCGCTGATCACATTGGTAAAGGAGGCGCCGTGATCCGCCTGCATCATTGCCACCAGACCCGTTCAATGCGCGCATTATGGTTGTTGAATGAGCTTGAAGTGGCGTTCGAGGTGGTCGTGCATCGATTCGATAAGTCATTGAGATCAGAAGATTTCCTGGCACTCAGTCCAGCCGGGCGGGTGCCTGTATTGGAACTGGACAATGAAATAATCTGGGAGAGCGGCGCGATCACCCAAGTGCTTTGCGAGCGCTACGGCAAGGCCGGGCTTGGCCGCGAAGTAATGAGTGCAGAGCGCAGCGAATGGTTGATCTGGCTGCATTTTGCCGAGACCATCAGCCAGCATTCCGCCACCCTGACCCAGCAGCATATTGCGCTTTATAATGATGCGATGCGCAGTGCGATCATCATGCAGCTTGAGGCGAAACGGCTGGGCAAATGTTACGCCGCACTGGACGCCCGGCTGAGCGCGCGCATCTATCTTTTGGATGGCGGGTTTTCGGCGGCCGACATCAGCGTCGGGCAAGCGATATACATGGCCCGTCATTTTGCCCGCATCGATGGCTTTGCGGCGCTGGCCAAATGGTATGATCGGATATGCGTGCGCCCGGCGTTTATTGCGTCGTTGCCGCCCGCAGGCGCAGTGCTTTTGTACGAAAATGATTTCTATGAGCCCTGGGATGGATAATTTCGTCGAAATATTCGAGGTCGGGCCGCGCGACGGGTTGCAAAATGAGGCTCGGATCATTTCGACCGCCGACAAGATCGCGCTGGTCGATCTGTTGTCCGAATGCGGATTTCGCCGCATTGAAGTTGCAAGTTTTGTCAGCCCGAAATGGGTGCCGCAGATGGCTGACAGCGGCGAGGTTCTGGCCGGAATTGAGCGTGCGCCGACCGTGTCTTATGCAGCGTTGACGCCAAATATGCGCGGCTTTGAGCGGGCAATGGCAGCAGGCGCGGATGAGATTGCGATCTTTGGCTCAGCTTCCGAGGGGTTCAGCCAGGCCAATATCAATTGTTCGATAACTGAAAGTTTTGAGCGGTTTCAACCCATTGTGGCGGCATCAAAGGCGGCGAAAATTCAATTCAGGGGCTATGTATCCTGTGTGACCGACTGCCCCTATGATGGCCCGACAGCGCCCAAACAGGTCGTCTACGTGGCGGCTGAACTGATGCAAATGGGCTGTTACGAGGTCTCACTCGGCGATACGCTGGGGCGCGCAACGCCGAAAAAAATTCGCACCATGCTGAAGGCGGTGCTTGCGGATATTCCCGCATCGTATCTGGCCGGGCATTATCATGACACGGCTGGCCGCGCGCTGGACAATATCGAAGCGTCGCTGGCTCTGGGATTGCGGGTTTTTGATGCGTCAATTGGCGGGCTGGGCGGGTGTCCATATGCGCCCGGCGCTGCCGGAAACGTGGCCAGCGAGGCGGTGAACGCCCATCTGAGCGAATTGGGCTATGAAACAGGTCTGCGGTCGGAAATTTTGCAGCAAGCGTCCAAAATGGCCAAAAAACTATCGCGAGGGTGAGTCTGCGTAAGATTTTTCATTCAGGAGTGCAATGATGCCCGAGACGATCCAAATCCAGACCGATCCGCGCGGTGTTGCCACGCTGACATTGCAGCGTGCGCAAAAGCACAATGCGATGTCCGGGCAGATGATCGCAGAGCTGAGCGCGGCAGCGCGACAGCTTGGCAACGACGCTGAGGTGCGGGTTGTGGTGCTGGCGGCGGCGGGGCCAAGTTTCTGCGCCGGGGGTGATCTTGACTGGATGAAAACGCAAATGAATGCCGACGCCACGACGCGCGCGGCTGAGGCGCGCAAACTGGCGTTGATGCTGCGGGCGCTGAACACCATGCCGAAACCGCTGATCGGCCGCATTCAGGGCGCGGCGTTTGGTGGCGGGGTTGGGCTGGCGTCGGTCTGTGATGTGGCGATTGCCGTGAACGATGCCAGGTTCGGGCTGACCGAAACCCGGCTGGGTCTGATCCCGGCCACCATCGGGCCATACGTGATTGCCCGCCTGGGCGAGGCCAAGGCGCGCCGCATATTCATGTCGGCGCGCTTATTCGGCGCCGAGGAAGCGGTGTCGCTTGGCCTGATCGCCCGCGCTGTTCCGGCCGAGATGATGGACGACGCCATCGAGGCCGAAGTCCTGCCTTATCTGAGCTGCGCCCCCGGTGCGGTGAGCCAAGCCAAGGCGCTGGCGCGCCAGCTTGGACCGGTCATTGATGACGCGGTGATCAACAAGACCATCGAGGCGTTGGTGACGCGCTGGGATACAGACGAAGCACGGCAGGGGATCGACGCATTCTTTTCCAAAAATCCCGCCCCCTGGATTCGGAAAAGGTAACCGGCCGAGCATCTCTGGCTGAACTGATTGCAAAGCGCTCTGAACGGCGCGAATTCTGCGGCTCGGGTGCGGTGTTTCAATCCAACTTTGGTTGACCCTGCCAAAACGCGGCGGTAAACCGTGCAGAGCCACGCCATAGGCTGCGCGCCCCATCAAAAGGAGCCATCGGTGGAAGACCTGCTGCGTCAATACCTTCCCATAGTAATTTTCCTGGTGATCGCCGTCGGATTGGGCGTGGTTCTGATACTTGCCGCCGTCATCATTGCGGTGCGCAATCCGGACCCCGAAAAGGTCAGCACTTATGAGTGCGGCTTTAACCCGTTTGACGACGCACGGATGAAATTTGACGTGCGCTTCTATGTGGTCGCGATCCTGTTCATCATCTTCGATCTGGAAATTGCGTTTCTGTTTCCCTGGGCGGTGGCGTTCAAAGATGTCGGCGTGCTCGGGTTCTGGTCGATGATGGTGTTTCTCGGCGTGCTGACAGTTGGCTTTGCCTATGAGTGGAAAAAAGGGGCCCTGGAATGGCAGTGAGCACTGCCGCGAACACGGCCGGCGCAGACCCGCAAGTTGCCACACAAACAGTGAGCCGGGAGTTGCAGGACAAGGGTTTTCTGCTGACCTCGACCGAGGACATCATCAACTGGGCCCGCACCGGCAGCCTGCACTGGATGACCTTCGGGCTGGCCTGTTGCGCGATCGAGATGATGCATTGCGCGATGCCGCGCTATGACATGGAGCGGTTCGGCACCGCCCCGCGCGCCTCGCCGCGCCAGTCCGATCTGATGATCGTTGCCGGAACGCTGACCAACAAGATGGCGCCCGCCCTGCGCAAGGTCTATGACCAGATGCCCGAGCCGCGCTATGTAATCTCGATGGGCTCGTGTGCCAACGGTGGCGGCTATTATCATTATTCCTATTCGGTGGTGCGGGGTTGTGACCGCATCGTCCCGGTGGATATTTACGTGCCCGGCTGCCCGCCAACCGCCGAGGCGCTGCTCTATGGCATTCTGCAATTACAACGCAAAATCCGCCGCACCGGCACCATCGCGAGGTAGTCGCCATGAGCCAGGCAATGCACGAACTGGGCACGCATCTGGAACTGAAACGCCCCGACTGCGTGCTAAGTTGGGGCGTCGCGCAAAGCGAGTTGTGCGTGAATGTCACGCTGACCTCGCTGCACGCGTTCGTGGAATTTCTGCGCACCGACCGCACCTGCCGGTTCTCGACATTGATTGACATCACCGCAGTGGATTATCCCGGTCGCGCGGCGCGCTTCGAGGTGGTCTACCACTTTCTGTCGATGTACCAGAACCACCGGGTGCGCTTGAAAGTTGCGGTGCGCGAGGACGACATGGTGCCCTCGATCGTCGACATCCACCCAAGCGCGAACTGGTTCGAGCGCGAGGTGTTTGACATGTTCGGGGTGCTGTTTTCCGGGCATCCGGACCTGCGCCGCATCCTGACCGACTACGGCTTTCGCGGCCACCCGCTGCGCAAGGATTTTCCGACCACCGGTTATGTCGAAGTGCGCTATGACGAAGCAAAGAAACAAGTGGTCTACGAGCCGGTCAGTCTGACCCAGGAATACCGGCGGTTTGATTTCATGAGCCCCTGGGAAGGTGCCGAATATATCCTGACTGACGGCGAAAAAGACCGGGCGCCGGATTGATGGCGTCCGACCCCACAGTGCTGTTCTGCGTTGGCGCCACAAAGGCCGGCACCAGCTGGCTGTTCGGCTTTTTGCAGGATCATCCGGAGTGTCACCTGCGCTCGATCAAGGAGCTGCATTATTTTGATGCGATTGACCAAAATAATCGCGACTGGCAGGCGAACTACTTTCAGGGACAACGCCGGCAAGTTGCCAAACGCATCGGCGATAAGGATTTCGCAAATCAGGCAAAGCGGTCCAGACAGATTGCCGATTTTGGCGATCTGATTGCACTGCATGAGCAAGACCAAGAGGATATTGCCGGCTACCTGAGCTATCTCAAAGCGGGCCTGCGGACCGAAAGCGTCGTTGCTGACGTAACACCGGCCTATTCGCTTTTGTCGGTGGACCGGCTGCGCAGGATGGCCAGGATCGCGCGCCAGGTGCGGTTTATCTACATTTTGCGCGATCCGGTGGCGCGGTTGTGGTCACATATCCGCATGAATGCCGCGCGCCGGGCGAAAACTCCGGACGAGGTGCAGGGCCGCGCCAACCGGATTTTCTGGCGTTTTGGCAGGGGCCAGCATCCAGGCATCCGGGTGCGTGGTGACTATCGCGGCGCGCTGGAACGGCTGACCGCGGCACTGTCGCCGTCGCAATTGCTGGTGCTGTTTTACGGAGAGCTGTTTTGCAGTGCAGCCGTTGATCTGATCTGCGATTTTCTGGGCATCGCGTATCGGCAGGCGGATTTGCGGGTACGCATAAACCCCGACCCGGCCGCCACGATGGACGATGTGCAGCGCCAGCACGCGCGCGCCTGCCTGGCGGATCAGTATGACTATGTGCACGCCACGCTGAATAGTGTGCCGGAGGCCTGGGCTGCCAATATGGTGAGGGCATGAGCTGATGGAAGGAAAGTTTGACGACGCCGCAACCGGCGAGCAGAAGAGTCGCAATTTTAACATCAACTTTGGCCCGCAACACCCTGCGGCGCATGGTGTTTTGCGGATGATTCTGGAGCTGAACGGCGAAATTGTCGAACGTGCCGACCCACATATCGGGCTGTTGCACCGGGGCACCGAAAAACTGATGGAAAGCCGCACGTATTTGCAGAACCTGCCGTATTTTGACCGGCTCGATTATGTCGCGCCGATGAACCAGGAACATGCCTGGTGTCTGGCGATCGAGCGGCTGACCGGCACCGAAGTGCCGCGCCGAGCCTCGCTCATCCGGGTGCTGTACAGCGAGATTGGCCGGGTGCTGAGCCATTTGCTGAACGTGACCACGCAGGCCATGGACGTGGGCGCGCTGACGCCGCCGCTTTGGGGATTTGAAGAACGCGAAAAACTGATGGTGTTTTATGAACGTGCCTGCGGCGCGCGCCTGCACGCGGCCTACTTTCGCCCCGGTGGCGTGCATCAGGACCTGCCAGAGGCGCTGCTTGACGATATCGAGACCTGGGCGCAGGAATTTCCGGCCAAACTGGACGATATCGACGGGCTGCTGACCGAGAACCGGGTGTTCAAGCAGCGCAACGTCGATATCGGCGTGATCAGCGAGCAGGATGCGCTGGACTGGGGGTTTTCCGGGGTGATGTTGCGCGGCTCCGGCATGGCCTGGGATCTTCGGCGCGCGCAACCTTATGAATGTTACGACGAGTTTGAATTTCAGATCCCGGTCGGCAAGCATGGCGACTGTTTTGACCGCTATCTGTGCCGCATGGCCGAAATGCGCGAATGCCTGAAGATCATCCACCAGTCGATTAAAAAACTGCGCGCCGAGCCCGGCGAGGTGATGACCCGCGGCAAGCTGAGCCCGCCAAAACGCGCCGAGATGAAAACCTCGATGGAGGCGCTGATCCATCACTTCAAGCTTTACACCGAAGGCTTCCACGTCCCGGCCGGCGAGGTTTACGCAGCGGTCGAGGCGCCGAAAGGCGAATTTGGCGTTTATCTCGTCGCCGACGGCTCCAACAAGCCCTACCGCGCCAAGCTTCGCGCCCCGGGGTTTTTGCATCTGCAGGCGATGGACTACGTGGCGACCGGGCATCAACTGGCCGACGTGGCGGCGATTATCGGCACAATGGATATTGTGTTTGGCGAGGTCGACCGGTGAGTTGGCTTGGGCTATTGTCGCTGCTGGGCGTGTTCGCGCTGTGGGCGTCGGTGGCCGCTGCCCTGATCCTGATCGAAGACCGGCAAGCGGCCGTCGCCTACATCGACCGGATTTTTGAAGAAAACGGTTGCCGGATGAGTCAGGCCGCTTTTTTCCGGCGCATGGAGGTCGATGGCGTTGCCCCGACCAGCACCGACATGTCGCAGCCGCTCATTGGTACTGAAAAGATCATCCGTCAGCGCCGGATATATGCCGCGCTGGAGGAATTGTTCGGTCTCGATAGCCTGAGCGCCGATGCCGACGACAAATCGATCGCGATTTCCAGATTCGGAGGATGCGCCTGATGCTGCGCCGTCTGCACCACAATCAACCCGACGCCTTCGCGTTCACGCCCGCCAACCAGGCCTGGGCACAAGCGCAGATCACCAAATTTCCGCAAGGCCGTCAGGCCAGCGCCGTCATCCCCTTGCTGTGGCGCGCGCAGGAGCAAGAGGGCTGGCTGACGCGCGCCGCCATCGAACATATCGCCGACATGCTCGGCTTGGCCCATATCCGGGCGCTGGAGGTGGCGACATTTTACTTTATGTTTCAGCTGCAACCTGTTGGTTCGCTTGCGCATATTCAGGTTTGCGGCACCACGTCCTGCATGATTTGCGGTGCCGAGGACCTGATCGGCGTCTGCCGCGAAAAGATCGCCGCCAAACCGCATGACCTCAGCCCGGACGGCAAATTCAGTTGGGAAGAGGTCGAATGCCTCGGCGCCTGCTCAAACGCGCCGATGGCGCAGATCGGCAAGGATTATTACGAAGACCTGACACCCGAGCGCCTGGGCGAGATCATCGATGAATTGGCCGCAGGCAAGGTGCCGGTGCCGGGGCCGCAGAACGTCCGCTACAGCGCCGAGCCGCTGGCCGGGCTGACCAGCTTGACCGAATATGAAAGCGGCCGCACCCAGTATAACGCCAGCGCACAACTGGCGGTTGATATCGGCGACACTGTCAAACGGATCGACGGCAGCGAAGCGGCGTTGTTGACGCCGTGGCTGCCAAAAACCAGACGCCGCACTAAAAACTGAATATCAAAAGATCAATTCCAAAAACAGGAGATAGTTCATGAGGTCTGACGAAATCAACGCCAAGGGCAAAATCTGGGGGCTGGCGGCGATTGTCGGCGTTGTGGCGTTTTTCGCGCTGAAAGTCCTGGCAGACTATACCTTCGGGACTGCGGTGTTGCTGGCGATCCTGATTGCCGTTCTGGTGGCGATTCTGATTTGGATCGGGTTTTACCGCGACGCCGATGAGGCGGACGGGGCTGCCGGTTCTGCCGCACCCGGTGCTGCCAGCGCCGCGGCCACGTCGGCTGCCACCACATCACGCGCCGCCCCGCAGCCTGCAGCCGAGCCTGCGACGGCAAAAGGCGTGCCTGCGACCAAATCAGCCGCGAAAAAACCCGCCGCGAAAAAACCCGCCGCCAAGGCCAAGCCAGTGGCCAAAGATGGCAAACCGGCAACGCTCAAAAATCCCCGCGCCGGTGGCGCCGATGATCTCAAGTTGCTCAAGGGCGTCGGTCCGGCGCTGGAAAAAACCCTGAACGGGCTGGGATTTTACCATTTCGATCAGCTCGCCGGCTGGAGCAAGAAGGACATTGACTGGGTCGATGAGCGGCTGAGGTTCAAGGGCCGGATCGAGCGTGACGGCTGGGTCAAGCAGGCCAAATCTCTGGCCGCGAGCAAATCTTGAGCGCATCAATCGGTGGCAACCATCAGGAGCAAGCAGCATTGAACCCCGGGCAAGACATACATCTGGCACGACAATCGCGCGTGGTTGCATTGGTGATCGCGGCGACAACGGTCGCCTGGCTTGCGGCACAATGGCTGGGCCGCGAACTGGGATTGCCGGGGCGCTATTCGCTATTGTTCGACCTGGCGGCATTGGCCGGATTTATCTGGGCATTGCTGGTGACATTTCGGATTTGGCGCAGGCACCGGGACAGTTGAGGATGCAGATATGCTGAAGGATCAGGATCGGATCTTTACCAATCTTTACGGAATGCATGACCGCACACTTGCCGGTTCCCGCTCGCGCGGCCATTGGGATGGCACCGACGGCGTTATCAAAAATGGCCGTGACTGGATCATTAACCAGATCAAAGCCAGCGGTCTGCGCGGCCGTGGCGGGGCCGGGTTTCCGACTGGGCTCAAATGGTCGTTCATGCCTCGCGAAAGCGACGGGCGGCCGTCTTATCTGGTGGTCAATGCGGACGAGTCAGAGCCCGGCACCTGCAAAGACCGCGAGATCATGCGCCACGATCCGCACACCCTGATCGAAGGCTGCCTGATCGCCGGTTTCGCGATGGCTGCCAACACTTGCTACATCTACTTGCGCGGCGAATATATTCGCGAACGCGAGGCGCTGCAGAACGCCATCGATGAATGCTACGACGCCGACCTTCTCGGCAAGAACGCCGCCCAATCGGGCTGGGATTTCGACCTGTTCCTGCATCACGGCGCCGGGGCCTATATCTGCGGCGAGGAAACCGCATTGCTGGAAAGCCTTGAGGGCAAAAAGGGCATGCCGCGAATGAAGCCGCCGTTTCCCGCAGGTGCCGGGCTTTATGGCTGCCCAACCACGGTCAACAATGTCGAGAGCATTGCTGTTGTGCCCACCATCCTGCGGCGCGGCGCGGAATGGTTCACCGGTTTTGGCCGCCCCAACAATTCCGGCACCAAGCTGTTCGCGATTTCCGGCCACGTCAACAACCCCTGCGTCGTCGAAGAAACCATGTCGATCGGGTTCGAGGAACTGATCGAAAAACACTGCGGCGGAATCAGAGGCGGCTGGGACAACCTCAAGGCGGTGATCCCCGGCGGCTCGTCGGTGCCGCTGCTGCCGGGCGATGTGATCCGCGAGGGGATCATGGATTTCGACTGGCTGCGCGAACAGCACTCGGGGCTTGGCACCGCGGCGGTGATCGTGATGGATCAAAGCACCGATGTGATCAAAGCGATTTGGCGCCTCAGCGCGTTTTACAAACACGAAAGCTGCGGCCAGTGCACGCCGTGCCGCGAAGGCACTGGCTGGATGATGCGTGTCATGGACCGGCTGGTCACCGGCGAGGCCGAGGTTGAGGAGATCGACATGCTGCTGGACGTGACCAAGCAGGTCGAGGGGCATACGATTTGTGCGCTTGGCGATGCGGCAGCCTGGCCGATCCAGGGGCTGGTGCGGCATTTCCGCGGCGAGATCGAAGACCGTATCAAGGCCAAGCGGACGGGCAGGGTGAGTGCGGTGGCGGCGGAGTAGTGAGATGCAGCCGAAACGCCACCACCTCGCCCAATTCAACATCGCCCGGCTTGTCGCGCCAACTGGCGACGCGCGCGTGGCGGAATTCATGGCCAACCTTGACCGGATCAACGGCCTTGGCAAACGCAGCCCCGGTTTTGTCTGGATAATGGAGGGTTCCGGCGAAGCGGGAACCGGAAATACCGAAAACTATATCGGTGATGATCCGCTGATGATCACCAACCTGACGGTCTGGAAAGACGTGCAATCGCTGGAGCAATTCGTCTGGAACACCATGCACCGACAGTTTTATGAACGCCGCGCCGAGTGGTTTGAAACCTTGGGCAAAATGCACTTCGCCATGTGGTGGGTTCCCACAGGGCACAGACCGACCCTCGACGAAGCTGTTGCGCGCCTTGAACACCGGCGCGAACACGGCGACAGCGAGCACGCATTCGGCTGGTCGTATCTTAAGGATGCCAAGCTCTGGCGCCTGAAAAATTGCGACGCACGGGCGGCGGAGTAAGTGGATGGCCGAGACCGCCGCATATCGCCTCGTTCATACTAACTTTACCATGACTGGTGCCGCGCTCTGTGCTTTTCTGTTCGCCGCGTCCGCTCCGGCGGCATATGCGCAAGAATTAGAACTGCCCGCCTATGCCTATGATTTGGTGACCGAAATATCCTACGCGATGACGGCTGAAAAAAAATGCGACGGCATCACCACCCGTCCAAAAAAGCTGCAGGACTATATCATTTCGCTTTATGGGCAACTTGGCGACGCCGGCATATCTCCGCTTGACGCGGCCAGGCATATTGAATCCGAGTTCGCCAAGGACCAGATCGCAACCCGCGCCGCGGCGTTTCGCGCCAAATACGACGCAGCACCTGACAATGACGCCGATTTCTGCCGTGCGGTGCGCGGTGAAGCGGCTCAGAACGACGCTCTTGCCGCGCTGATCAGGATCCGCTGATGGGCTCTGGCCGCCAATATCACATCGCGCAATTCAATTGGGCGATTCTAAGGGACGACTGGGGCACGCCCGCGGTTTCCGGGTTCGAGGATAACCTTGAGCGGTTGAACCTGATCGCCGAGCGCACCGGCGGATTGATCTGGCGGATGCCGGGTGAAGAGATCCAGGCAGCGCTGACCCAAATGGGTAGTGCGATCGGAAACAATGCCCGCGCGGCGGCGACACTGTCGGTCTGGCACAGCGAAAAATCGCTGGAAAATTTCGTTCACAACACCGTTCATGGAAGTTTACTGCGCCGCCGTGCAGACTGGTTTGTAAAACAAGCTGGCCCGACGTATGTCGTCTGGCCGGTTGCTGTGGGGCATCGCCCCGATCTGAGCGAGGCGATGCAGCGTCTTGAAATGCTGGGCGTAAAAGGGCCGACGTCAGAGGCCTTTGACTTTACCTGGCTGCGCAGCCGCGCAGAACCAGCGGAGACATGCGCATGCTGAAAAACCTGACTTTTCCTGACCTCAACACATCCCTTCTTGGCGCGGTTGCGGGCGCATTTCTCGCACTTTCCGCGGCACCCGCCACGGCGCAATCCCTGCCGCCGCTGAGTGAAGAAACCTATGTCAATCAATCGCTGCTTTCAGCGGCGATCGGCGAGGCGATCCGCAGGAATTGCAGCACAATCTCGGCGCGCCTGTTTCTGGCCTTCAGCAAGGCGATGGCGCTGGAGCGCTATGCGCTGAATCTTGGCTACTCGAAAGCCGAGATAAAGGCGTTCATTTCCAGCAAGACCGAAAAACAGCGGATGACGGACGAGGTTATTGCATATCTGATGGCCAATGGCGTTGTGGAAGGGCAGGAAAGTACATTTTGCGCGCTGGGCCGGGCTGAAATTGCCAAAAAGTCGCTGACCGGCCAACTCTTGTGGTCCTGGCGATGATAGCTGATAGGTTGAAATCAAAACACACCAGGGCGTCGGCCTTCCGGCCCCGTGTGAGAACTGGGCGAATGAATGTCTGAGCTGCGCAAGATCGTAATCGACGGCATTGATGTGGAAGTGGACAGCGCCATGACGCTGATCCAGGCCTGCGAAATTGCCGACGTGGAAATCCCCCGGTTTTGCTATCACGAACGCCTGTCGATCGCAGGCAATTGCCGGATGTGCCTGGTCGAGGTGGTTGGCGGCCCGCCCAAGCCCGCCGCAAGCTGCGCAATGCAGGTGCGCGATCTGCGCCCCGGCCCCGAAAGTCAGCCGCCAGTGATCAGCACCAACTCGCCAATGGTCAAAAAGGCCCGCGAGGGTGTGATGGAGTTTCTGCTAATCAACCATCCGCTGGACTGCCCGATCTGCGATCAGGGCGGCGAGTGTGACCTGCAGGATCAGGCGATGGCTTATGGCGTCGATTTTTCGCGCTACCGAGAGGCCAAACGCGCCGCCGAAGACCTTGACCTTGGCCCGCTGGTCGAAACCCACATGACACGCTGCATATCGTGCACGCGCTGTGTGCGCTTCACCTCAGAGGTCGCGGGGATCGCCGTCATGGGCCAGACCGGTCGCGGTGAGGACTCGGAAATCACCAGCTATCTTGGGCAAACCCTGAACAGCAACCTGCAGGGCAATATCATTGATCTCTGCCCGGTCGGGGCGCTGGTCAGCAAGCCTTATGCGTTCACTGCACGGCCCTGGGAGCTCGACAAAACCGAAACCATCGACGTGATGGACGCGCTTGGATCAAATATTCGAGTGGACACCAAGGGCCGCGAAGTCATGCGTATCCTGCCGCGCAACCATGACGGCGTGAACGAGGAATGGATATCCGACAAGACCCGGTTTGTATGGGACGGTCTGCGTCGGCAGAGACTGGATCAGCCTTATGTGCACAATGGCGGCAAGCTAATACCTGCGACATGGGACGAGGCACTGCGCAAATCAGCCATAGCGATGAAAGGCAAGCGCATTGCCGGTCTGGTTGGCGATCTGGCCCCGGTCGAGGCGGTGTTTGCACTGAAGCACCTGATCGAAGGGCAGGGCGGCAGCGTTGAATGCCGCACTGACGGCGCCAAACTGCCCGCCAGCAACCGTTCGGCCTATGTCGGCACCGCATGCATTGAAGATATTGACGACGCCCGGATGATCCAGCTGATCGGCACCAATCCTGCGGTTGAAGCGCCGGTGCTCAACGCCCGTATCCGCAAGGCCTGGAGCAATGGCTGCGACGTGGCATTGGTGGGCGAAGCCGTTGATCTTACATATGATTATTTCCATGTGGGCACTGACCGCGCGGCCCTTGCAGGGTTGCTGGGCCACAAATTCACCGCGGTGCTTGAGGTTCCGTCGATCGTGATCGTCGGGCAGGGCGCATTGCGGGGTGCGGATGGCGCGGCGGTGCTGGGCACGGCGATGCGGCTGGCCGAAGCAACCAAGTCGAAATTCATGGTGCTGCACACGGCGGCGGGGCGGGTTGGGGCGATGGATATCGGTGCCACGACGCGCGGCGGTCTGACTCGCGCGCTCAAGGGCGCAGAGGTGGTCTATAACATGGGCGCTGACGAGATCGAGATCGCGCCCGGGGCTTTCGTGATCTATCAGGGCAGCCACGGTGACCGGGGCGCACATCGCGCCGATGTGATTCTTCCCGGCGCCGCTTATACCGAGGAAAGCGGGCTGTTCGTGAATACCGAAGGGCGGGTGCAACTGGCAATGCGTGCCGGGTTTGCACCCGGTGCGGCCAAGGAAAACTGGGCCATCCTGCGGGCGTTAAGCGCTGAACTGGGCGCGCCACTGCCCTATGATACGCTGGCGGCTCTTCGGAGCGAATTGATCAAAGCGGTGCCGCATCTGGCGCTGGTCGATCAGGTGCCGGAAAACCAATGGCGCACTGTCGCCGCGCGCAAGCTCGGCAAAGCCGCGTTCCGCAATTGCGTGCCGGACTTTTACCTGACCAACCCAATTGCCCGCGCCTCACTCTTGATGGCAGAGCTTTCGGCCAATGCCGCGGCGCGCGTGCAATCGGCCCTTGCCGCCCAGTAGTGCGCGCGCAAAAGCCATACCCCGGCGTGATCGTGGCCACCTGTGCCGCGCTACTGGCCTGCGCCCCTGCCGGTACCGCCACGCAGGCTGATTTTTCGCCTGTTTACAACGGCGTAGAGCGTCACCTTCTGGACGTCGATCTGGTGAATATGCACGTCGCCATGACCGGTGCGCGCGACAATAATGACGTTGCCGCCTACGCCAGATGCGCGGTTGCGCAATATGCCCTGAACCGGGGCTATGGATTTGCCCGCCACGTGCGGACCAATGTTACAAATCAGGGTGGCATTTGGAGCGCAGATGCGGTTTACACCATCTCGCCGACGCTACCGCGGAGGCTGCGCACGATAGACGTTGAAGTCGTGGTGCAAAACTGCGCGGCATTGGGCATACCGGCGGTCTAACCAACTGGGGCACTATGGCTGAATTTCTGACAACTCCAATCGGCACGCTGGTTCTGATCACCGCGCAGTGTCTGTTGCTGCTTGGATTTGTGATGATTTCGCTGCTGTTTCTGGTCTATGGCGACCGCAAGATCTGGGCGGCCGTGCAAATGCGCCGGGGACCGAATGTGGTCGGCACCTTCGGCATCCTGCAATCGGTGGCCGATGCCCTGAAATACGTTGTGAAAGAGGTGGTGATCCCGGCCGGTGTCGACCGGCCGGTGTTCATTCTGGCGCCACTTGTGTCGTTCGTGCTGGCGGTGATCGCCTGGGCGGTGATCCCGTTCAACGACACTTGGGTGCTGGCCGAGCTGAACGTGGCGATCCTGTATGTCTTCGCGGTCTCTTCGCTCGAGGTTTACGGCGTGATCATGGGCGGCTGGGCGTCGAACTCCAAATACGCGTTCTTGGGCAGCCTGCGATCCGCGGCCCAGATGATTTCTTACGAGGTGTCAATCGGCCTGATCATCATCGGCGTGATCCTGACGACGGGTTCAATGAATTTCGGCGATATCGTGCGCGCCCAGGACGGCGATTACGGCCTGTTTTCATGGTACTGGCTGCCGCACCTGCCGATGGTGGTGCTGTTCTTCGTCTCAGCGCTGGCCGAAACCAACCGCCCGCCGTTCGACCTGCCGGAAGCCGAAAGCGAACTGGTGGCCGGTTATCAAGTCGAATATTCCTCGACCATGTTCCTGCTGTTCATGGCCGGTGAATATATCGCCATCTTCCTGATGTGCGCACTGACCTCACTGCTGTTTTTCGGCGGCTGGCTCAGCCCAATCCCCGGCCTGCCCGACGGGGTGATCTGGATGCTTGGCAAGATGATGTTCTTCTTTTTCATCTTCGCAATGGTCAAGGCGATCACCCCGCGCTACCGCTATGATCAGTTGATGCGGATCGGCTGGAAAGTGTTCCTGCCGCTCAGCCTGGCCTGGGTGGTGATCGTGGCGTTTTTTGCGCAATACGGACTGTTCGGCGGCGCCTATGCCCGCTGGGTTGTGGGGGGCTGACCGATGACTGACGCGCTTGGTACCCTCTATAGCCTAAATCTAGATGGGGAAGAATTGGTCATTGAATCGGTAGACCCTGAGAATTTCGCGGCCATTGTTGGCGGAGACTACTTTGCTAGTTTTGGCAGCGTTTCGTCAGCACATGACTTTGTCGTTTCGAGAATGAAACAAGACTACTATTTCTCAAACGCGCAAGTCGAAATTGCGAGCCGACTTCAGAACTGGAGTCAAAAAACGTTCGATCTTTTCGACCACCCGGAGGCTTGATGATGACGCAGATGGACTACACCCGCGCAACTAAATACTTCCTGCTGTTTGACTTCATCAAAGGCTTTCAGTTGGGCCTGAAATACTTCTTCGCCCCGAAGGCGACGCTGAATTATCCGCACGAAAAAGGCCCGCTTTCGCCCCGGTTTCGCGGCGAACACGCGCTGCGCCGCTACCCAAACGGCGAAGAACGCTGCATCGCCTGCAAGCTCTGCGAAGCGATCTGCCCGGCCCAGGCCATCACCATCGACGCCGAGGCGCGCGAAGACGGCTCGCGCCGCACCACGCGGTATGACATCGACATGACCAAATGCATTTACTGCGGCTTTTGCGAAGAGGCCTGCCCGGTGGATGCGATCGTCGAGGGGCCAAATTTTGAATACGCCACCGAAACCCGGGAAGAGCTGTTTTACGACAAGGAAAAACTGCTCGCCAACGGTGACCGCTGGGAAGCCGAGATCGCCCGCAACTTGGAATTGGATGCGCCCTACCGATGAACGATTACAGCAAACTATTTGAAACCATGATGGCGCAGGGCCAGAAAATGGTGCGTGACTACAACCCCGAGCTGGAAAAATTTCAGGCGTCCGGCTTTGAAAACATGATGCCGACTATGCCGAAAGAATTCATCGACATGATGTGGGGCAACACTTTCAACCCGGACGGGCTGGATGCCAAATCGCGCCTGATGGCGATGATCGCCGGCATGACCGTTCAGGGCGCCCCGCTGGAGCCGATGTTCAAGTCCACCGTCGCCCATGCGCTGCAAAGCGGCGCCAAGGAACAAGAGATCGCCGAAGTGATCACCCAGATGTCGGTTCTTGGGGGTCTGCCCGCGATGACTCGCGCGCTTGAGTTTGCGAAAGCGGTATTCGCAAACGGCACGGAGGGCACGGAATGAGCGTGGCCGACTTCGCCTTTTACGTCTTTGCGATCGCTGTGGTGATGGGCGGGCTGCTGACGGTGGTCAGCAAGAACCCGGTGCATTCGGTGCTGTGGCTGATCCTGGCATTTATTTCATCGGCCGGGTTGTTCGTGCTGCTGGGCGCGGAATTCGTCGCCATGCTGCTGATCATCGTTTACGTCGGCGCGGTCGCGGTGCTGTTTCTGTTCGTGGTGATGATGCTGGATGTGGATTTCGCCGCCCTTAAGGGCGAAATGGCGCAATACATGCCGCTGGCCTTGCTGATCGGGGTAGTGATCCTGATGCAGCTCGGTCTGGCCATTGGCGTCTGGCAATTCGCTGACCAGGCGCCAAGCCTGCGCGCCTCGGTCACTCCCGATCTGGGCGATGTGCACAACACCGCCGCATTGGGCCGGCTGATCTATGACGACTATATACTGTTGTTCCAGCTTGCCGGGCTGATCCTGCTGGTGGCGATGGTTGGGGCGATTGTGCTGACCATCCGGCATCGTGTGGACATCAAACGCCAGGATATTTTGACGCAGATGTACCGTGATCCGGCCAAGGCGATGGAATTGGTCGACGTAAAGCCGGGACAGGGCCTCTGATGAGGCCCTGTCCCGGCCCGGACTTGATCCGGGGCCTCACTGATCCGCGCGGATCGGCTGAGGTCAAGGAAAACAAGAGGTCCCGGATCAAGTCCGGGACGGCGTGGAAATGAAAGACGCCGGTATCACCGGCAGCGGGACAGCATGATCGGACTTGAACATTACCTCACCGTCGCCGCCGCGCTTTTCGTCATCGGCATCTTCGGGCTGTTTCTTAACCGCAAGAACGTCATCATCCTCTTGATGTCGGTCGAACTGATGCTGCTCGCCGTCAACATCAACCTGGTGGCGTTTTCCAGTTTCCTCGGCGATCTTGTCGGCCAGGTGTTCACCATGTTCGTGCTCACCGTCGCCGCCGCCGAAGCCGCCATTGGTCTCGCCATCCTAGTCTGCTTCTTCCGCACCCGCGGCACCATCGACGTTGAAGACGTCAATGTGATGAAGGGCTAAGAACGCATGGTTTCCATCATTCTTTTCGCGCCACTGATCGGCACGATCATTGCCGGGTTCGGCTGGCGTCTGATTGGCGATGCGGCGGCGCAATGGTTGACCACTGGCCTGCTGTTCTTGTCCGCGCTCCTCAGCTGGATCATCTTTCTGACCTTTGACGGTGAAACCCAGCACATCCAGATCATGCGCTGGATCGAAAGCGGAAGCCTGGCCACCGACTGGGGCATCCGCCTCGACCGCCTCACCGCGATCATGCTGATCGTGGTCACCACGATCTCCAGCCTCGTGCATCTTTACTCCGTCGGCTACATGGCCAATGACGAAAACTTCCGCGAAGGCGAAAGTTACCGCCCGCGATTCTTCGCCTATCTGTCGTTCTTCACCTTCGCCATGCTGACGCTGGTAACCGCCGACAACCTGGTGCAGATGTTCTTTGGCTGGGAGGGCGTCGGCGTCGCCTCGTACCTGCTGATCGGGTTTTACTACCGCAAACCAAGCGCCAACGCCGCCGCGATCAAGGCCTTCATCGTCAACCGGATCGGCGATTTCGGCTTTGCGCTGGGCATTTTCGGGCTGTTCTTTCTGGTCGACAGCATCCAACTCGATGACGTGTTCGCCGCCGCGCCGCGTCTGGCGGAAACCGAGCTGAATTTCCTCTGGTCCGACTGGAACGCCGCCAACCTGCTGGCGGTGCTGCTGTTCATCGGCGCTATGGGCAAGTCGGCGCAAATCTTCCTGCACACCTGGCTGCCCGATGCGATGGAAGGCCCGACCCCGGTATCTGCCCTGATCCACGCCGCCACAATGGTGACGGCGGGGGTTTTCCTGGTCTGCCGCATGTCGCCGCTTTTCGAATTCGCGCCGCAGGCCAAGATGTTCGTGGTGGTGATCGGCGCCAGCACGGCGTTCTTCGCCGCCACTGTTGGCCTCGTGCAAAACGACATCAAACGGGTCATCGCCTATTCGACCTGTTCGCAACTTGGCTACATGTTCGTCGCCGCCGGGGTCGGAGTTTACTCGGTCGCCATGTTCCACCTGCTGACCCACGCGTTCTTCAAGGCGATGCTGTTTCTGGGCGCAGGCTCGGTGATCACCGCGATGCACCATGAACGGGACATGCGCGCCTACGGGGCATTGCGCAAAAAAATCCCCTACACGTTCGCCGCGATGATGGTCGGCACGCTGGCCATAACCGGCGTCGGCATTCCGTTGACCACGATCGGTTTTGCTGGTTTCCTGTCCAAGGACGCGATCATCGAAAGCGCCTTTGCGTCCGGTTCCAGCTATGCCTTTTGGCTATTGGTCGTCGCCGCCATGTTCACCAGCTTTTACAGCTGGCGGCTGATGTTCATGACCTTCTGGGGCGACGCGCGCGGCGACATGCATACCCATGAACACGCCCGCGAAAGCCCATGGACCATGACCGTGCCGCTCGGCGTTCTGGGCGTCGGGGCGATATTCGCCGGCATGATCTGGCTGGGGCCGTTCTTTGGTGATCATGACAAGCTCAATGATTTCTTCGGCATCCCGACCCATGCCGAGGAAACCGCGGGCGACATCAACACCAATGCCGAAATTGTCGTTACAAGCACCGCAGAGGGCGATCATGCCGAGCAGCCGCTTGCAGACATTCATGTCGCCCCCGAAGGCGCGATCTTCATGGCCACCGACAATCACGTTCTGGATAACGCCCACGACTCACCAAACTGGGTCAAGGTTTCGCCCTTCGTCGCCATGCTGATCGGGTTCTTCACCGCCTGGATGTTCTACATCCGCCAGCCCGACTGGCCCGCCCGGCTGGCCGCCAACCAGCGCCCGCTTTACCTGTTTCTCTTGAACAAATGGTATTTTGACGAGATTTTTGACTGGCTCATCACCCGCCCATTCAAGGGATTGGCCACATTCCTGTGGAAGCGCGGTGATGGCGACGTGATCGACGGCACGCTCAATGGTGTGGCGATGGGGATCATTCCGTTGCTGACCCGGATGGCGGGGCGCGCGCAGTCGGGCTATCTGTTCCACTACGCGTTCGCGATGGTGCTGGGCATAGCGGCGCTGATCACCATAATGACGCTTGGCGGCGGGGCCAACTGATGGGCAACATGCTGTCCATCGTCACCTTCCTGCCGCTGGTGGCGGCGGCGATTCTGGCGCTGTTTTTGCGCGGCGATGACGCGGTCGCACAGAAAAACGCCAAGGTTTTCGCCCTGTTCGCCACCTCTGCCACGTTCCTGGTCTCGTTGTTCGTGATCGCGCAGTTCGACCCGTCTGATACCGGTTTTCAGTTCGTCGAGGAATACGACTGGCTGCTGGGCATGAAATACAAGATGGGGGTCGACGGCATCTCGGTCCTGTTCGTGATGCTGACCACGTTTCTGATGCCGATCACCATTTTGGCCTGCTGGAGTGTCAATGCGCGCGTCAAGGAATACATGATCGCGTTTCTGGTGCTCGAAACCCTGATGCTCGGGGTTTTCATGGCGCTGGATCTGGTGCTGTTCTATTTGTTCTTCGAGGCCGGCCTGATCCCGATGTTCCTGATCATCGGCATCTGGGGCGGCAAGGAACGCATCTACGCGGCCTTCAAATTCTTCCTCTACACGTTCCTGGGCTCGGTGCTGATGCTGGTGGCGATGGTGGCGATGTTTGTCGATGCCGGCACCACCGACATCCCGTCCCTGATCAACCACGAATTTTCCAGCGGCACGCTCAGCGTTCTTGGCTTCCAGGTCGTCGGCGGCCTGCAAACTCTGATGTTCCTGGCGTTCTTTGCCAGCTTCGCGGTGAAGTTGCCGATGTGGCCGGTCCACACCTGGCTGCCCGATGCCCACGTTCAGGCGCCAACTGCGGGCTCGGTCATTCTGGCCGCAATCCTGCTGAAGATGGGCGGCTATGGGTTCCTGCGCTTTTCGATGCCGATGTTTCCGGTCGCGTTCGACCTGCTGGCTCCGACCGTGATGTGGCTGAGCGCCATTGCCATTGTCTACACCTCGCTGGTCGCACTGGCGCAGGAAGACATGAAAAAGCTCATCGCTTACTCGTCAGTCGCGCACATGGGCTATGTAACGGCGGGGATATTTGCTGCCAACCAGCAAGGCATCGATGGCGCGATCTTCCAGATGATCAGCCACGGCTTTATCTCCGGCGCATTGTTCCTATGCGTCGGGGTGATCTATGACCGCATGCACACCCGCGACATTGACGCTTACGGCGGCCTGGTGAACCGGATGCCGGCTTACGCGATGATCTTCATGCTGTTCACGCTGGCCAATGTCGGCCTGCCGGGAACATCGGGATTTGTCGGCGAGTTCCTGACCCTGGTCGGCATTTTTCAGGCCAACACCTGGGTCGCGGCGGTGGCCACATTCGGCGTTATACTGTCGGCAGCCTATGCGCTGTGGCTGTATCGCCGGGTGGTGATGGGTGCGCTGATCAAGGAATCCTTACGCTCGATCACCGACATGACCGGCCGCGAAAAGGCGATTTTCGCGCCGCTAGTGGTCATGACCATCCTGCTCGGTGTCTACCCTGCACTGGTGACCGATATCATCGGCCCTTCAGTTCAGGCGCTGATCACCGATTACCACGCCGCTGTGCCCGCCAAACCCGGCGTCACGCAACTTGCACATAATTAGGGGTAATGCGATGACCTCTGGCGATCTCAACATCATCCTGCCCGAGCTCATTTTGGCCATCTTCGCTATGGGCGCCTTGCTGTTTGGGGTTTACGGCGGCAAGGACAAGACCGCGCCGATGCTGGTCTTTGCCACCGCTGCGCTGATGTTTGCTCTTGCCAGCTGGATCGGATTGAACGGCGCAGGCACCAATATCGCCTTTGGCGGCATGTTCACCGATGACGGATTTGCGCGCTTTGCCAAGGTGACGGTGCTGCTGTCGGCCGCCGCGATCCTGCTGATGAGCGAGCCGTATATGGCCAAGCGCGACCTGCTGCGCTTTGAATTCCCGCTGCTGGTGGCGCTGGCAGTGGTCGGCATGATGATGATGGTCAGCGCAAGCGATCTGATGGCGCTTTACATGGGGTTGGAGCTGCAATCACTGGCGCTTTATGTTATCGCCGCCCTGCGCCGCGACAGCGCCCGTTCGACCGAGGCCGGGTTGAAGTATTTCGTGCTTGGCGCGCTCAGTTCCGGCTTGCTGCTTTATGGCGCATCGCTGGTTTACGGCTACGCCGGCACCACTCTGTTCAGCGGCATCATCCAGACCGCAAGCGCCGGGCACGTGTCGCTCGGCCTGCTCTTCGGCCTGGTGTTCGTGATTTCCGGTCTGGCCTTCAAAGTTTCGGCGGTGCCGTTCCACATGTGGACACCCGATGTGTATGAAGGCGCGCCAACGCCGGTCACCGCATTTTTCGCCACCGCGCCCAAAGTCGCCGCAATGGCGATGTTCGCGCGCGTGCTGTTTGACGCTTTCGGCGGCGTTACCGGCGACTGGGGGCAGGTGGTGGCGCTGCTGTCGGTGGCCTCGATGTTTTTGGGTGCGGTCGCGGCCATCGGCCAGCGCAACATCAAGCGCCTGATGGCCTATTCCTCGATCTCGCACATGGGCTTTGCCCTGATGGGGCTGGCGGCGGGCACCGTCGGCGGCGTGCAGGCGATGCTGATCTATTTGACGATCTATGTGACCATGAACGTCGGCACGTTTGCCTTTATTCTCAGCATGGAACGCGACGGCCGCCCGGTCACCGACATTGGCGCGCTGAACCAGTTTTCCAGCAAGGAACCGCTGAAAGCGCTGGCGATGCTGGTGCTTTTGTTCTCGCTTTCCGGCGTGCCGCCACTGGTCGGATTTTTCGGAAAGTTCTACGTTCTGAAGGCAGCGGTGGAAGCGAACATGACCTGGCTGGCGGTGAGCGGTGTGATCGCCTCGGTGATCGGCGCGTTCTATTATCTGCGCATCGTGTTTTACATGTATTTCGGTGAGGAGGGCGAGGGCATTGACGGATCAATGGCTCCGGCAGCCTGGATCTTCCTGGTGGCCTCTGCGGCGATCATGGTGGTCGGCGTGGTAAACCTGTTAGGCGTCGAGGCCATGGCCGCAGCAGCGGCGGACGCCCTTGTCAACTGACTGGCACCTTGATGCACCTGCGGGCCCTTGGCCCGACGGCGTCGGGCGGCGGGTCCTGAATCAAGTCGACAGCACCAATGACGAAGCCACACGGCTTGCGCCATCGTTGGCCGGGCCGGAATGGATATTGGCATTACGCCAGACCGCAGGCCGTGGTCGCAGAGGCCGTTCTTGGCGCGATCCCAACGGGAACTTTTCAGCGACATATGTTATGCGCCCGACTGAGCCACCCGCTCAGGTGGCGCTGCGCTCTTTCGTCGCTTCGCTGGCACTATTCGACGCACTGGTGGCCGCCAGTGGGCGAATCGAGACTTTTGCCCTGAAATGGCCCAATGACGTGCTGGCCAATGGCGGCAAGGTCGCAGGCATCCTGCTGGAAAGCATCGGCAAGGGCCGCCAAACCACCCATCTGGCCATCGGCATCGGCGTCAACTTGATCCAGGCGCCACCCGTCGACACGGCTCGCACAAACGCGCCACGCCCGGTCAGTGTGTTTGCTGAAACCGGCGCGCGGGTCACGCCAATAGAATTCCTTGCCCTGCTCGCCCCCGCCTATGCGCATTGGGAACTTGCATTCACCACTTTTGGTTTCGCCCCGGTCCGCGAGGCCTGGCTGGCCCGCGCTGCACGCATTGGCGAGGTCATCACCGCCCACACCGGAACGCGCGAAATCACTGGCAGGTTTGAGACGGTGGACGCGGCAGGCAACCTCGTCCTATCAACAGCCCAGGGACGGCAGGCAATTCCTGCTGCCGATGTGTTCATTTAAGGAAGGCTGCGATGCTCCTCTGTATCGACACCGGAAACACCAACACCGTGTTTGCGATCTGGGACGGCAAGTCGTTTCTGTCCACCTGGCGCACCTCGACCGAATGGCAGCGCACATCCGATCAGTATTTCGTCTGGCTTTCGACCCTGATGGAGGCGGAAAAACTGGACGTGACAATTGATGAGGTGATCATCTCTTCTACCGTTCCCCGCGTGGTGCTTAACCTGCGCCTGCTCTGTGACCGGTATTTTCATTGCCGCCCGATTGTGGTTGGCAAGCCCGACTGCCTGCTGCCTGCCAATCCCCGCGTTGACCAAGGCACGCACGTCGGCCCCGACCGGCTGGTTAACACCGCCGGGGCGTTCGAGCGCCACGGCGGCGACCTTATCGTGGTCGATTTCGGAACCGCCACCACCTTTGACGTGGTCGCCCATGACGGGGCTTATATCGGCGGTTCGATCGCACCGGGCGTGAATTTGTCGCTCGAAGCCTTGCACCACGCCGCCGCCGCGCTGCCGCATGTTGACATCACCAAACCGCAGGCCGTGATCGGCACCAACACCGTGCACTGCATGCAATCGGGAGTGTTCTGGGGCTACATCGGCCTGGTGCGCGAGATCTGCGCCCGCATCAAGGCGGAGTACGACAAGCCCATGAAGATCATCGGCACCGGCGGCCTGGCGCCACTGTTTGAGCAGGCCGAAGTGCTGTTTGACGTCATCGAAGATGACTTGACCATGCACGGCCTCACCGTGATCCACGCCTATAACAAGGACTACGCCTGAACATGAGCAGCGACCGCTTGATCTATATCGCCCTCGGCGGCGCGGGCGAGATCGGGATGAATTGCTATGTCTACGGGTATGGCGCGCCCGACTGCGAACGCTTCATCATCGTCGATCTCGGCGTCACATTTCCCGACATGGACAGCACCCCCGGCGTCGACCTGATCCTGCCCGACATTGACTGGATCGCTGAGCGCGCCGACCGGCTGGACGGCATTTTCATCACCCACGCCCACGAAGATCACATCGGCGCGCTCGCCCATCTTTGGCCCCGGCTCAAGGCCCCGGTCTTCACCCGCAAATTCACCGCCCATATCGCCCTGTTGAAATTCGAAGAGCACGGGCTGGACGTGATCCAGATCGAAACCGTGACCGCCCACCCGGATACTATCCAATCCGGCCCATTTCAGGTCGCCTTCGCCCCCGTCGCCCACTCGATCCCGGAAAGCTCGGCCCTGATCATAGACACGCCTGCGGGCCGTATCGTCCACACCGGCGACTTCAAACTCGACGCAACCCCCGGCGTCGGCGAAGCCTTTGATCCTGCCTTCTGGGCCGAAATCGCCCGCCCCGGTGTCCGCGCCTTGGTGTGCGATTCCACCAACGTCTTTTCCGCCCATCCGGGCCGCTCAGAGGCCAGCGTCGGCCCCGCCATTGTGGACCTCGTCAAATCCGCCAAGGGCATGGTGGTGGCAACCACGTTTGCCTCTAACATCGCGCGGGTGCGGACCTTGGCGCAGGCGGGCCAAACGGCCGGCCGCTCGGTGGTCTTGCTGGGCCGCGCCATGCGCCGGATGATCAGGGCCGCGGTCGAGGTCGGCATCCTCACCGATTTTCCCAAAACGCTGGCCCCGGAAGACGCCAAAGATATCCCGCGCGGCGCCCTGATGGTGCTGGCCACCGGCAGCCAGGGCGAACGGCGCGCCGCCACCGCGCAACTGAGCCGCGGCAAATATATGGGCCTGTCGCTGAAAGCAGGCGACCTGTTCCTGTTTTCCTCTAAAACCATCCCCGGCAACGAAAAATCGGTCAGCCGCATCATCAACGCGTTTTCCGAAATGGGCGTCGATGTGGTCGACGACAGTTCCGACACCTACCACGTCTCGGGCCACGCCAATCGCCCCGATCTGCTGGCGTTTCACGAGATCATCGCGCCGCAATTCCTGATTCCCATGCACGGCGAACACCGGCACCTGCGCGAACACGTGAAACTTGCGGCAATCGGTGGCCTGGCGGGCATCGTCGCCGCAAATGGCACCATGATCGACCTGTCAGGAAATGTGCCCACGGTTGCCGAATACGTCGAAACCGGCCGCACCTATCTGGACGGAAGCGTGCAGATCGGCGCGCTTGATGGCGTGGTTCGCGACCGCATCCGCATGGCCCTGAACGGCCACGTGCTGGTTACGCTGATCATCGAGAACAACGAACCCCTTGGCGACGCTTGGTGCGACATCATTGGCCTGCCAGAGCGTGGGACTTCACGCGCGCCGCTGGTCGAAGTTCTGGAAGCGGATGTCACCCGGTTCCTGATGCGCGCCGGAAAGAAAACGCTGAAGGATGATGCCAAGCTGGATGAGGAGATCCGCCGTATTGTGCGCAAAGTTGCCAAAGACGCGGTCGGCAAGAAGCCCGAAGTGAGCGTGGTGGTCAGTCGGCTGGCTGGGTAATGCGCCATGCCGAGGCGTTATGTCTCAAAACCGGGGCCCACTCAGCCCGTTCCCGACATCACCAAGGGAAAAATCCAGACCAGGCAGGATATGATCCAAATAACGCTGCCAATAATCGTCAACTGGTCACCGGTTTTGATGCCGTTTCCAATGAACACGAAACCCGCGATGATAAATCCGACCAACCCGATTATCTGATAGCGTTTTTCGTCGATATCCGGGACGTTAGATCACATCAGCGAGCGCGGCCAGACTGCGAGCGCGGCCAGACTGCATGCGCGGTTTTCCCAACCTCCGCCAACCAGCGCGGTTTACCGTCAGGCCAGGTGCTGCTCAAAAAACGCCACCGTCCGTTGCCACGCCAGCTCCGCCATCGGCTCGTCGTACCGGGGCGTGGAATCGTTGTGAAATCCGTGGTTTACACCTTCGTAAAAATACGCGGTGTAAGTTTTGGCGTGCTTTTTCAACGCCGCTTCATAATCCGGCCAGCCCGCGTTGATCCGGCTGTCCAGCCCGGCGTAATGCAGCAACAATGGCGCCTGAATTTTGGGCACATCCGCGGCGTTTGCCTGGCGGCCATAGAACGGCACCGAGGCGGCCAGCTCCGGGAACGCGACAGCCAGCGCGTTGCACACCCCGCCGCCATAGCAAAACCCGACGCATCCAACCTTGCCGGTGCTGTCAGAGCGCGCCAGCAAATGCTCGACGCCGGCAAAGAAATCATTCATCAGCTTGCCGCGATCTACCGTGCGTTGCAGATCGCGCCCGTCCGCGTCATTGCCCGGATAGCCGCCAACCGACGTCAGCCCGTCGGGTGCCAGCGCCATGAACCCGGCCTTGGCGACCCGGCGGGCCACATCCTCGATGTAAGGATTAAGGCCGCGGTTTTCGTGCACCACCAGCACCGCTGGCAGCGGGCCGGAAGAATTTGCCGGCCGCACCAGATAGCCGCGCACATCACCGTGCCCGTTTGGCGAAGCGTAAGTGATATATTGCCCGACAATTTCGGGATCGTTGAACGAAACCTGCTCGGCCATTGCGTAATTCGGATTGAGCATGGCCAGCAGCGCCACCGCGGTAAGCCCACCCACCGCAAACTTGCCGGCGCGATCTAGAAATTGCCGTTTGGTGATAAGCCCGTGCGCATAATAGTCATAAAGATCAAGCAGTTCCTGATCAAAATCCTGTGCGGTCATTCTGTTCATGATATCCCCCTGGTTCAATACATGGCGGCGATCTGGCCGGTTGTCGCAGCCGCCCGCACTTATTAGAATAGCATGTTTTCGCATTATCGCTTTTGAACTTCTTGTGTTTGCCTTGGTCTTCGGCAAAATCAACCCATGCAAACCACTTTCACCATCCAAACCAAAGGTCAGGGTCTTTATGAGTTCACCGGGCGCGTCGCCGAGTGGACGAACGGTCATGGCGACGCGATGCTCACATTGTTCGTTCAGCACACCTCTTGTTCGCTGCTCATACAGGAAAACGCCGACCCCAATGTTCAGACCGATCTGCAAAACTATTTCCATCGCCTGGTGCCGCCAGCGGATGATGCCTCGATGGCCTATCTGACCCACACCCTGGAGGGTCCGGACGATATGCCGGCCCATATCAAGGCGGCGATGCTGCCGACAAGCTTGCACATTCCCGTCATTTCAGGCGCATTGATGCTCGGAACCTGGCAGGGAATTTTCCTTTTCGAACATCGCACCCGTCCACACGCGCGAAAGGTTGTGGCGCATCTGCCATAACCGCATCTTGGGGTAATTTTACCCCTCTACCCAATTTGTCGCGCACCCTCTATAGTCCCTGTGGATTGCTGGAAAATTACACCCAGACGCAGAGAAACAGGGGATCGTCCATGCGCTGTCCGTTTTGTGGAAATCAGGATACTCAGGTCAAAGACAGCCGTCCGGCCGAAGACCATGTGGCGATTCGGCGGCGGCGGTTTTGTCCGGCTTGTGCGGGTCGCTTCACCACCTATGAACGGGTTCAACTTCGCGATCTAGTGGTGATCAAATCCAACGGACGCCGCGAAGCGTTTGAGCGCGACAAGCTGGAACGCTCGATCCGCATCGCCCTGCAAAAACGCCCGATCGAACACGAACGCGTCGATCAGATGATTTCCGGCGTCGTGCGGCGGCTCGAGAGCATGGGCGAAACCGACATCGATTCGAAAATTATCGGCGAGATTGTGATGGAATCACTGGCCCGGATCGACACCGTCGCCTACGTCAGATTTGCCAGCGTTTACAAGAACTTCCAGGCAGCTGACGACTTTGACAAATTCGTGTCCGAACTGCGCCCGTCCCAAAGCGAAGAGTGAGCAGCACCTACATCACCCATATGCGGCACGCGCTGGCGCTTGGTGCACGTGGGCTGGGCAAGACCTGGCCAAGCCCGGCCGTGGGCTGCGTGATCGTCAAAGATGAGCGCATTGTCGGGCGCGGTTGGACCCAACCAAGTGGCGTGCCGCACGGCGAAACCGTGGCGCTGGCGCAGGCCGGATCGCAGGCCCGTGGCGCCGCCGCATATGTGACGCTGGAGCCCTGCGCCCACCAGGGCCGCACGCCGCCCTGTGCGGATGCGCTGATCGCCGCCGGGATTGAGCGCGTGGTGATCGCAACACCCGACCCAAATCCACACGTCAACGGCAAGGGCGCGGCGCGCCTGCGCGACGCCGACATCAAAGTCGTCTGCGGCGTGCTGGAAGACGCGGCGCGCTTGGCACACGCCGGGTTCATTTTGCGCGTCACCGTCGGGCGCCCGCTGGTGACGCTGAAACTGGCGGCCAGTCTTGACGGGCGCATCGCCACTGCAGGCGGTCAAAGCCAGTGGATCACCGGGCCACAGGCACGCCGCGCCGTGCACGCGATGCGCACCCGCCATGACGCAGTGATGATCGGCGGCGGCACCGCGCGGGCCGATGACCCGGCACTCAGCGTGCGCGACATGGGCGCGCGCCAGCAACCGGTCCGCGTCGTCTGGTCCTGCCATCTGGATATCCCGTTGCGCGGGCAACTGGCACGCACGGCGGCGGATATTCCGCTTTGGATACTGCATGCGACCGACGCCAGCGCCGACCTTTGCCAAGCTTGGTCAGGGCTCGGCGCGCGGCTGTTCGCCTGCCCGACGGTCCAGACCGAGCGGATCGATCCGGCGGTCGGATTGAGCGCTTTGGGTGAAGCCGGCCTGACGCGCATCTTGTGCGAAGGCGGTGGGGCATTGGCGGCGTCGCTGATGACGCGCGGGCTGGTGGACGAGCTGGTCTGTTTTACCGCCGGAATTGGCCTCGGCGCAGACGCGCAGCCGATGCTGGCGGCATTCGGCTTGCGCGATCTGGCCCAGGCTCCCAGCTTCACTCTGATTGAAACCAGGGCGGTTGGCGGCGATGTCTTTAGCAGGTGGCGCAGGCGCCCCGAAATGCAGGCTTGATTCAATTGCGGCACCTGCGGTACCGCTGCCAACGCCTCAATTTTCAAAGCGTAAGTTGCGCAATCCTGCCCACAAGCTCTGCAATCTGACAAGTGTCCCGGCCAGGCGTCCCGGCGCCGGGATCGGGCCGTGGGCCAGCCGGTCAACCACCACCTCAACCGGGCAGGCGCATCCGCTGACTGGGTCGAAATAGCGCGCGTAATCGATCAGGCAGGCGTGGACCAGCCCGGCAAGGCTGGGCCGCGCAACCCGTCGGCTTACCGGGCCATCCAGATCAGTTGTCAGCCCCCAGCCGGCGTAAAACGGCGTTCCCAGGCAAGTCACCGGCGTGCCGCGAATGAGCGCCTCAAAGCTCAAAAGCGAGGTCATGGTCCAGACCTCGTCCACCCTTTCGATCATGGCGATCGGCTCGGCATCCGGCAGCACCATGTCGGCATAGTTCAGGGCCTGTTCCGGCTCAATGCGCCCGGCCCTGAGAGCGGCATCCACGTCCGGGTGCGGTTTGTAGATGATCACCGAAGCCGGGTTCTGCGCGCGGGTCCGGGCCAGCAGTTGCACGTTGGTCCGCGTCGCGCTACAGCCATTCAGGACCGAGGCATCATCCTCGACTTGTCCAGTCACCAGAATCCGATGACCTGCGGGCAGATCGGGCAGCGGGCTGGCGTCCAAATTGTATTTGCTGAGCCTCAGTTCGCTTAGTCGGATGATCAGTCGCTCGGCCCGCCTGAGCGCATGATCCGGCAGGTCAGTCGAGGCTGCGATCAGTCGTTCCAGTCGGCTTTCGCGCGCCGGATCATAGTAAATTCCCAGATCGTCGCGTACCAGCGACAGCGGTGGCACCAGACGCGCGCCCAGCCCGCGCGAGCGCAGAAATCCATCTTCGACGCGAATCGCGGCAACGTCTGGATCGCCGCGCAGATCATCGGCGCGACTGCCCCAGACCAAGAGCTTGCGCCCGCTATTGCTGGCCGCGCTCAGCGCCGTCGCAGGGGATTTCACGAACCGTACCGGCGCATCCCGGCCAAAGAACGCATTCAGATGCGCATGTTTCCAGCGGCGCATTCCATATGCAACGTAGCCGCCCATGTCTTCGCGCCAGGCGCGCACTTCTGCCTCAAGGTTCGAAATGGCGTCTTCCAGTTCGCACAACCTGTCGCGAAACGGATCATACCAGGTCGGATAAAGGATCATCGCGGCGGCAAACAGTTGCGCCCGGCTCAGGTTCCGCTGGCGACGCGCAGGCGGGTTTTCGTCCTTGCTCAGGCCCCAGCCGCAGTAAAACGGCTGGCCGAAAACCCGCGGACGATGGCCAGCGAAAATCGCCTCGAATCCCAGTTGCGAAGACACCGTGTAAACCGCGGTCGCGCCGTCCATCAATGCCCACGGGCTGACCGCCTCGCTCAGCAACGTCATCCGGTCACCCTCGTTCTGCGCACCGAAATGGCCCTGGCGATAACCGTGCGTGGTTTCGGGGTGTAATTTGATGATGATGCGGCTGCCGGGGTTTTCGGTCTGCGCAAACACCAGCATTTCGTGAAATGTGGCGGCATTGGCTTGCCCGTGTTCAATCGAAGCGTCACCGCGGGTCTGGTCGATGACCAGCACGTAGGGGCGTCCGGCACCGCAGCCGCCGGGTCAAAGGCGTTGAATTTGGACAGGTGCGCGCGCCTGATCCGGTCAAGCGCGTCGCGCGCGCGGTTCAACAGCGCCGTGTCGTCCAGCGGGTGCGTGGCCAGCAGAACTTCCAGATCAGATGGCACCGAACTGTCAAAATGCACGCCGCGCCGGTCAAGGTTCAGGCCAATCGGCGGGTCTTTCGAGCGGCCCGTATGGACTGAGCGCAGAAATGCGCCCTCGACCCGCAAAACCGGCGCATCGCGGCGCCGCGCTACCCACTCGCCGCGTGGCGAGGTCGAGCTTTTGCCCCAGACCCCGACCCAGTCCTGCGACCGGGCCTGCCAAGCGAAATTGACCAGCCAGCAAGCTCCAGTATCCGCCGCACCCGGCCTTGCGTCAAAAATCCGCCGTTATAGACGAAAAGCCGGCGCGGGCGTTCGTGGCTTGTGTCGATTGAAAGTGTGTCTGTCGCCATATCCGGCGTCAGTTACCTGCCAATGTGTTGATTGTGTCAACCGTATTAAGCGACCCCAAAACCGCGTTCACCGTCTTTGACCACTGCACAAACGGCGCTTCGGTGACATATACCGTATCGCCGTCACGGATGACAAAGTCGCGCGCCATGAATACGCCGTTTGGCGCCGTCAGATCCAGCACATAGACCATGCGCTGTGCGCCGATCAGATCGGTGCGGCCAAGCACCTGGTTGGCAATCTCGGCCGGTTCATTGCGGAATACAAATACTCCAGTCGGATCGGCGATGTTGGTGCTCAGGCCGCCAACTTGCGCAATCGCCTCGATTGCCGACAGCGATTGGGCGGTAAATGTAACCCGGTTCTGCGCACCGGTCGCGCCCAGTGCGGTGAATGCGCGGGTGTCTTCTTCGACCAGGATCCGGTCGCCGTTGCGAAACGCGATGTCAAAGTCCGGGTTCTCGTAGAGATCCTGAAACCAGACTTTGGCCTGCTGGCGTCCGCGAAATATCGTCACCTGGGCAATTTCGGGCACGATCGTCAGGCCACCGGCGCGCGCCAGCATTGCCGTCAAGGTCCGGGTCGGGCGCTCGATCGGGAAAATGCCCTGCCCACCGACCGCGCCAGTGATCGACACCGTCGATCCGTCGCCCGCCAATCGCCGCACCAGAACTTGCGGGTCCGGGGTCTGCTCATCCAGTTTGTCGGTGATGATCCGGCGAATCGCTTCCGGCGTGTTGCCCGCAGCGCGGATGCGCCCGGCATAGGGCACAAAGATAAACCCGGCGCCATCAACCTGCACCTCTTCAAGCGTGGTGGCATTGGTGCCCGCACCGGCCAAAAGCCCGACATCGACGTTCTCCCAGATCGTCAGGCCAAGCGTGTCACCGGGCTGGATCGTGTCAGAGCCGACCAGTCCGGCCTTGATAAACAGCGGCGAAAACCCGAACGCTGGCACCACGGCTGTGGCGCGGGTAACGCGGTCATTTACTTCGACGATGAATGCGTCGCCCTGGTTCTGCACCGAACCGGAAAAGATTTCGCGTTTTGTCGGGCTCGAACGTGGCAGGCCGCACGCCGCCAGCGTCACGGCAAGCACCAAAAGCACCGCCATCCGCGCCATCCGCGATGACATTATTCTCACTGCTTGGTCTCCTCGACCTGAAACTCTGCCTACTTTTTTTGCAGGCTTCCTTACCACCCTTCATTTTAGCGAATTAAGCTTGCCATCTGTCCACATGCTGTGATTCAAGGAGTCTCCTGTTATAGAATTGGAGATGTTGTATGGTTGTTTCATTGGGTTTTTCTGAGGTAAACGAAGCTATCAAGGCTGATTTTATAGAGCGGCTTCCAAAGTTTCATAAATCCCGCTGCGAAGGCCTTACACTGCTTTCGAGCATCGTTCTTGATGTGCGAAGTGCGAATTTGATGGAATTATCGGCGGCTTTACCGCGTCACATTGGCACAAAAGATCATCGGTACCAGTATGGTTCCCGTGTTTTGAGCAATTCCCACATTGATTGCGCGGAAATCATGCAGGCCTATGCTGGAGATGTATTCACCCGTTTGGCCTCCAACGGAGAGACCATCGTTTTGATGATGGATCAAAGCCATATCAATGACGGACATGAAGTCTTGATGCTGTCAGTGCGCATGCGTGATCGCGCCTTGCCTGTGGCTTGGCGCGTGCGCAAGACAAAAGGCAATATTGGGTTTTCTCTCCAAAAAGAGTTACTGGACAGCATTCAGGATTGGATGCCTGAAGGGGCTGATTTCATGTTAACGGGTGATCGATTTTATGACACAGAAAGGTTAATCCATTGGTGTCAGGACGCTGGTTGGGGATATCGTATTCGCCTGAAGGGCAACCTGACTTTGCAGCACCAAGGTGGCGAGCTGTCTTGCATTGAAATCCGGGAGCTGATGCCGCAAGGGCTTATAAACGCGGAACTTTATGGATCAGGTGTGTTTACGAATATCGGAGTATTGCACGACGATGGTCACCCTGAGCCCTGGATCATCGCTATGAATGCAAAGCCTTCACAATACACGGTTCTCGATTATGGAATGCGATGGGGTATTGAAGCTATGTTCTCGGACTTCAAGACCCGTGGATTTAGCATCGCGCAAAGCCAAATCAAAAAGCCAGACCGACTGGAAAGGCTTATCCTTGTCATGGCAATAGCCATGTACTGGGCGGTTTCAACGAGCGCAGCAGATGAACAAATAGTCGCCGAAAGCGGCGAAAAAAGGGGATTCGCAAAACCCGAAGATCACTCTGCTCCCTCTTCAACAGGGCCTGCGGTTCCTGCGCAGATGCTTCATAGGATATGAGAAAATCCCTAAATTATGGCAAGTTTGGATTTTTTGAAGGGTGGTAAGGCAGGCTACAAACAATTCCGGGCAAAAGCCAGTCCGCGCCGTGCCCAAGCCTATCTCACAAGGCGCAACTGTTGCGCGGCTGCCGCGCCTGCGATTTGGCGCACCGCATAGGGATCCTCGGCGCGCAGCATCATATCGATGACCCGGCGAAACACCTGACGGCGCCCGCGCGCCGAATAAAACCCACCAGCGATCTGCGAGGTTTCCAGCAAGAACAGCCGATAAGCGCGGTAGGCGTCGATGTCAGGGCGGTTCGGATTTGCGAAAAAATCCGCCAGCGGCTGGTCCGAGATAAACTCGGGCTTGCAATAGACCGCAGCGCCAAATGCCTTGAGCGGCAAACCGCGCCAAAGCGCCTGCTGTGCGGCGGTGGAATTGACCGTCACCGCACTTCGGGCCTGATCCAGCAGCCGCGCCAGCTTGCCGCCACGCACAAAATGGACCCGCGCGCTGACCCCGCATTTGGCCGCCATCGCGCGGATATCGCGCGCCAACGGCGCACGGCCGTCTTCCAGCGGATGCGACTTGAAAACCAGGTGGTGGTGCGACGGTGCACCGCTGGTAAAACCCTCGATGACCAGCCGCAGAAATTCGCTCATGTCGGCAAACGGCGAATGCGCCTGAAAGCTGGCGTCATGCTCCAGTTGCAGCATCGTCAGGTGGTACGGATATCCGCCCCATTTGATCCGCCGGGTGGCCAGCACGCGGCCCGCCCAGTGCCACGGCATCAGGATCAAACGGTTGAGATACAGGCGAAATTCGCGCGTCACCTTGATCGATCTGTGACTGTTGAAGTTCTTGTAACGCCGGTTGAATCCCAACAATATCGCGTGGTACAGCGCGCCATAGAAAATGTGGTGCTTCATGTCGCCCCAATGGTCCGGGGCAGGGGCCACGTCCGCATCGGCACTCGACATACCGCATTGCATCTCAGCTACCGACATCTGCATCAGGCGCGAATGGCCGTTAGAGCCGCCGCGCTCATAAGTTACCCAAAACGGGCGCAGATAGCCCTCTTCAAAGACATGCACGGTCAGGTTCTTTTGCTCTGCCACCGCGACCGCTTGGGCGTGGATCGGGCGGGTGTCGCCATAAAGCACAATGTCGGTCACGTGCCGGTCATCGATCAGGGTGCGCAAATAGGCGCGCCAGCCATCCAACCGGTCCAGGAAAGCAACATAGCTGGCCGCATCGCGCCAGAACGCCTGATCGCCGGCATTAAAACCGATCCGCGTAACTCGCGCGCCGGTGGCCCGCAACATCCGCCCCAATTGCTGAAAGAACGGCCCATGTGGCCCCTGCAACAGCAGAAAATGACGCTCTGATCCGCTTGCTTTTATCATCTTGCCTGTATTGTTTTGCGCCATTGTCGCGAAATTGGCGCGCTTGTCACCATTTTTGATGGGAATGGTGGCATTTCGAACCGCTTGCCCTGTTGCACGCCAGCCGTTAGGCGTGATGCGAAAGGGGTCTCACCATGTTTACCGGCATCATCACGGACGTCGGCACGGTCCTCAATCAGGACCAGCATGGCGATCTGCGCCTGCGCATCGCCACGTCTTACGATGTCGATGCAATCGACATCGGCGCCTCGATCGCCTGTGACGGCGTCTGCCTGACCGTGGTGGCGCTTGGACGCAAACCGCAGGCATGGTTCGAGGTGGACATGTCGGCCGAAACCGTCTCGCGGACCAGCGTCGGCCAGTCCGGCTGGCCTGCAGGCAGACGGATCAATCTGGAACGCGCCCTGAAAGTCGGCGATGAGCTGGGCGGACATATCGTGTCCGGCCATGTGGACGGTGTCGCCACTGCGCTCTCGGTCACTGACGAGGGCGACAGCACCCGCGTCATGCTGCGCGCACCGGAAGAGTTCGCGCGCTTCATCGCGCCGAAAGGATCAATGGCGCTGAACGGCGCGTCGCTGACGGTGAACGAGGTCAACGGGCGCGACTTTGGCATCAACCTGATCCCACACACCAAGGCGGTGACGACCTGGGGCGACATTTCTGCCGGCGATGCGGTCAATCTGGAAATCGACACCATTGCCCGGTATATCGCGCGTTTGCAGGACTGGCGCGGCTGAGCAGGATCGGCCACAAATCCAGCGCCGCCGGCCTCCCCGCATCTTTTGTTCAAAAATACTCTCGCCGAAGGCCCTTTGTGCAGCGCTTGGCTCAAAATCATGGCGCTGTGACCTAGCACTTCAACCACCATTGCGCTATCTGGCCCCAAACGGCGAAAAGTGAGTCCCAAATGAGCCACGAACAGGCTGGTCCGGTCGAAGAAAACTGGCACGACGCGATCTCGTCCATCGAAGAGATCATCGAAGATGCTCGCAACGGGCGGATGTTCATTCTTGTGGACCATGAAGACCGCGAAAACGAAGGTGATCTGGTGGTCCCGGCACAAATGGCCACCCCCGAAGCGATCAACTTCATGGCCACCAACGGGCGCGGACTGATCTGCCTGTCGCTGCCGGGCGAGCGTATTGACGCGCTCGGACTGCCGTTGATGGCGGCATACAATAGGTCGCGCCACGAAACCGCCTTTACCATTTCGATCGAGGCCCGCGAAGGCGTCACCACCGGCATTTCCGCCCATGACCGCGCCCGCACCGTGGCGGTCGCCATCGATGCGAGCAAAAACGCGCAAGACATTGCCAGCCCGGGGCATATTTTTCCATTGCGCGCTCGCGACGGCGGCGTTCTGGTGCGCGCCGGGCACACCGAGGCGGCCGTCGACGTGGCACGCCTCGCCGGGCTCAATCCCTCCGGCGTGATCTGCGAGATCATGAACGAAGACGGCACAATGGCGCGCTTGCCTGATCTGGTGGCGTTCGCGCAGCGCCACGCGCTTAAGATCGGCACCATTTCCGACCTGATCCGCTATCGCCGCCGCCATGATCACCTGGTCCACGAAAGCGCGCAAAGTGCGGTGACTTCGGCCTTTGGCGGTGACTGGATGATGCGGATATTCACCGATGAAACCCACGGTGACGAACATATCGTGCTGACCAAGGGCGATATTTCCACCGGCAACCCGGTGCTGGTGCGGATGCACGCGCTCAGACCGCTGGGCGATATCCTGGGCATTGGCCGCACCTCCAGCGATCTGGAAAACGCCATGCGTCTGATCGCCGAAGAGGGCCGCGGGGTAGTGGTCCTGCTGCGCGACACCACGACGAAACTGGGGATCGACGGCGAGGTTTCGCCGCAAACCCTGCGTCTGTATGGCTTGGGCGCGCAAATACTGGCCGCCCTTGGGCTGTCCAAACTGATCCTGGTGACCAACTCGCCGACACCCCGCGTCGTCGGGCTCGAAGCTTACGGCCTGTCGATCGAAGGCACCCATCCGATCCCGAGAGAGGCCTGACATGGCCAGCAGAACAACCGACTATGTGCTTGATCTGCCAAAGTTTTCTGATCCGGTGAAACTTCTGATCGTGGTGGCGCCGTTTTACAAGGACATCGCCGACAGTCTGGTGCGCGGCGCCAAGGCCACACTGGATCAGGCGCGCGCCACCTATGACGTGGTTGAAGTGCCCGGCGCCCTTGAGCTGCCTACCGCCATCCGCATCGCCGAGCGGCAGGCAGACTTTGACGGCTTCGTGGCACTTGGCTGCGTGATCCGCGGTGAAACCAGCCATTATGAAACGGTGTGCAATGACAGCTCGCGCGCCCTGCAACTGTTGGGGCTGGACGGCCTATGTATCGGCAACGGTATCCTGACCGTTGAAAACCGTGCTCAGGCTAAGGTGCGCGCCGACCCGAACGACCAGAACAAAGGCGGCGGCGCGGCGGCGGCGGCCCTGCACCTGATCGGACTCACCCGCAAATGGAACCGCCCGCGCAAGGGCGTCGGCTTTCATCCCGATACGATCCTGATCGCCGGCAACGGCGACGGCCCGAAATCTGCATGAGCAAACCGCGGCCCACCCGGCAAATGAGATCCGCCGCCCGGCTGTACGCGGTGCAGGCGCTGTTTCAGATGGAAAGCTCTGGCCAGACCGTCGAGGCGATCGGGCGGGAATTTGAAGAGCACCGCTTTGGTGCCACCTACGAGGGCGTCGAAATGGCCGAAGGGAACCTTAAGCTGTTCCACGAACTCATTGAAACGGCTGTAAATTATCAAGCTGCCATCGACCAGCTCACCGACCGCGCCCTGGTCGCCAAATGGCCCATAGCGCGCATCGATCCCACCCTGCGCGCGTTGTTCCGTGCTGCGGGGGCCGAGATGAGCCACGGTGCAACCCCGCCGAAGGTGGTGATCAGCGAATTCGTGGATGTTGCCAAAGCGTTTTTCCCGGACGGGAAGGAGCCGAACTTTGTAAATGCCGTGCTGGACCATATGGCAAAGGAAGCGAGGCCGGAGCGGTTTTGACAGTTTTTCCCGCGCGACTGCGCTGGAAAAGCTAAACTGAAATTAGAATGAGGCGATCATGGCGAATTTCATTTTGGGAATTGTTGGCGTTGCGGTTGGTAGCGTCGGGCAATTTATTCTTGATCACTTCCGTCACAGACGGGACACGAGATCGCAAAAAGAACTGGATGACAGGCGGAAGAAGTTACTAAAAGAAGCTCTTGAAAATCCGCCGCCGCCGAGCGAGTGGCGAAAACTAAGCACGCTGTCAAGAATCGTTGGTGCTGACTCTTACCACTCTTCAAAAAATCCAAACTTGCCATAATTTAGGGATTTTCTCATATCCTATGAAGCATCTGCGCAGGAACCGCAGGCCCTGTTTGAAGAGGGAGCAGAGTGATCTTCGGGTTTTGCGAATCCCCTTTTTTCGCCGCTTTCGGCGACTATTTGTTCATCTGCTGCGCCCGTTGAAACCGCCCAGTACATGGCTATTGCCATGACAAGGATAAGCCTTTCCAGTCGGTCTGGCTTTTTGATTTGGCTTTGCGCGATGCCAAATCCACGGGTCTTGAAGTCCGAGAACATAGCTTCAATACCCCATCGCATTCCATAATCGAGAACCGTGTATTGTGAAGGCTTTGCATTCATAGCGATGATCCAGGGCTCAGGGTGACCATCGTCGTGCAATACTCCGATATTCGTAAACACACCTGATCCATAAAGTTCCGCGTTTATAAGCCCTTGCGGCATCAGCTCCCTGATTTCAATGCAAGACAGCTCGCCACCTTGGTGCTGCAAAGTCAGGTTGCCCTTCAGGCGAATACGATATCCCCAACCAGCGTCCTGACACCAATGGATTAACCTTTCTGTGCCATAAAATCGATCACCCGTTAACATGACATCAGCCCTTTCAGGCATCCAATCCTGAATGCTGTCCAGTAACTCTTTTTGGAGAGAAAACCCAATATTGCCTTTTGTCTTGCGCACGCGCCAAGCCACAGGCAAGGCGCGATCACGCATGCGCACTGACAGCATCAAGACTTCATGTCCGTCATTGATATGGCTTTGATCCATCATCAAAACGATGGTCTCTCCGTTGGAGGCCAAACGGGTGAATACATCTCCAGCATAGGCCTGCATGATTTCCGCGCAATCAATGTGGGAATTGCTCAAAACACGGGAACCATACTGGTACCGATGATCTTTTGTGCCGATGTGACGCGGTAAAGCCGCCGATAATTCCATCAAATTCGCACTTCGCACATCAAGAACGATGCTCGAAAGCAGTGTAAGGCCTTCGCAGCGGGATTTATGAAACTTGGTAGTGCCCCCGGACGTGGTGTAATTCCGACGTTAGCGCGGGCTGAGTGGAGCCTCGCGCGTAGCTCAGGCGAAGTCCGCGCGGGTTGCTGGGCGGCCATGGACGTTCTCCGGTAGGGTGGTTTGGGTTGCAACCTGACCTACCGATCGAGGAGATCACCCATGACCAAGGAGACGATATCAGAAACCGCCGCGCTGAAGGCGCTTCTTTCCGAGACCGCCGATCATCAGATTTTGGCCGAGATGCTGGGTTTTGTTGCCGACCGGTTGATGGCACTGGATGTGGATCAGCTGTGCGGTGCCGGGGTGCATGAACGCTCGGCCGGGCGGGTGAACCACCGGAACGGATATCGCCCGCGCCGATGGGAAACCCGCGCCGGGACCGTTGATGTTCAGATCCCGAAACTGCGCAAGGGGACGTATTTCCCGGAGTTTCCGGAACCACGCCGGGCCTCGGAGAAAGCAATGACCGCGGTGATCCAGGAAGCCTACATTCAGGGCGTTTCAACGCGATCAGTGGATGATCTGGTCAAGACCATGGGCATGACGGGCGTCTCCAAGAGCCAGGTATCCCGCCTGTGCGTGGAGATCGACGAACGCGTTGACGCCTTCCTTGACCGGCCACTGGAGGGCGAATGGCCCTATCTCTGGCTGGACGCCACCTACATCAAGGTGCGGCGTTCGGGACGGATCGTCAGCGTGGCAGCCATAGTGGCGGTTGCGGTCAACACCGACGGGCGGCGCGAGGTTCTGGGCATCGCCATCCAACCCAGCGAAGCCGAGGTGTTCTGGGACGAATTCCTGCGCGCTCTGGCCGATCGCGGCCTGCGCGGGGTAAAGCTGATCATCGCTGACGAACATAAAGGCCTGAAGGGGGCCGCCGCCAAAGTGCTGGGTGCTACGATCCAGCGCTGTCGCGTGCACTTCATGCGCAATGCCCTGGCCTGCGTCGGCAAGAAGGACCGTCCCATCGTCACGGCCGCGCTCAGAACAGCCTTCGATCAGGACACGCTGGCAGACTCGAAGGAACACTGGACCAAGCTGATCGAGGCTTTCCAGCCGCGTCATCCCAAGCTCGCCGAGCTGATGCTGCGCGCCGAGGAAGACGTGCTGGCCTACAAGACGTTCCCGCAAGCTCACTGGCGGCAAATACACTCCACCAATCCGCTTGAACGCCTCAACAAAGAGATCAAGCGCCGAACAAATGTCGTCGGTATTTTCCCTAACGAGGCCGCGATCAGACGCCTCGTCGGCGCACTTATGCTGGAGCAGAACGACGAATGGGCAGTCACACGTCGTTACATGACGCTGGAAACCGTCGCCGCCATCTGCGAGGATACCACCATCGACCCGGCGAAAATCGCCGCCCTGTAAACCGGCTCAACACCCAGCCGGAGAACAATTTACACCACGCCCTGGGGCACTACCTGAAACTTTGGAAGCCGCTCTATAAAATCAGCCTTGATAGCTTCGTTTACCCCAGAAAAACCCAATGAAACAACCATACAACATCTCCAATTCTATAACAGGAGACTCCTTGAATCACAGCATGTGGACAGATGGCAAACTTAATTCGCTAAATTGAAGGGTGGTAAGCACCGCACCAAATTGCGGTTGACTCGCAACGCTATCCCAGTACAACGCAGCTTCAATGTTTTCACGTGCGGTTTTTTTGCCGCCTCGTCGAGGAGCGAAAAAATGGCGAAGCCAACCACCATTAAGATTCGCTTGAACTCGACCGCGAACACCGGCCACTTTTATGTGACCAAAAAAAACGCCCGCACGATGACTGAAAAGATGGTAGTGCGGAAGTATGACCCGGTTGTGCGCAAACACGTTGACTACAAAGAAGGCAAAATCAAATAAGCTCTCTTTTACAGAAGGTCAGGACAGGCTGTCAATCCCGGAGTAAAAAGGGTCAATGTCCCGGTGCAAAACTGGACACCTGGTTTGATTTAGGTGCGCACCCTGGTGCGTGTGCTTTCCAAATAGCTGATGCGTGCCAGGGTGCGTTGGCCGCAGGCCAACCTTTTCGCAGTTTTGGTATTTTCAGGATTACGGTTTGGCGATTTTGCTCTGGCGCAACCGGTAGCTTTCGCCGTTCATCTCGAGGATATGGACGTGGTGGGTCAGGCGATCGAGAATGGCGCCTGTGAGGCGTTCTGCGCCGAAGACCTCGGTCCATTCATCGAACGGCAGGTTGGATGTGATGATGATGGAGCCACGTTCGTAGCGCTGCGAGATGATCTCGAAGAGAAGCTCGGCCCCGGTCTTGCTCAGTGGCACAAAACCCAGTTCATCAATGATCAGCAGGTCCTGGCTAACCAGTTGTTTCTGCAAGCGCTGCAGGCGGCGTTCGTCGACGGCCTCGATGAGTTCATGGACGAGAGCAGCGGCAGTGGTGAAGCGTACTTTCCTGCCCTTCTGGCAGGCCGCCAGACCCAATCCCAGGGCGATATGGGTTTTACCTGTGCCGCTTGGCCCCAATGCGATGATATTGCGCGCCGGTCTATGAACTCACCGCGGGCCAGTTGCATGGTCAGGACCTTGTTCAGCGACGGGATGACCTTGAAGTTGAAGCTGTCCAGGCTTTTGGTCGCCGGGAACTTTGCGGCCTTGATCCTGCGCTCGATCATCCGGCGTTCGCGCTCGATCAGTTCCAACTCGCAAAGCCGCAGCAGGTAGTTGATGTGATCCTTGTTCTCCACTGCGCATTGCCGGGCCTGTTTGGCATATTCGCTGTGGAAGGTCGGCAGCCGGAGCTTCTTGAGGTGGTGCTGCAGCAGAACCTGCGGGGTGTCGGTCATGCCGGCGCCTGCGCCATCAGGCTCATGTAACTGGCAGGATCTGTGGTCTCGACCTGCGCCCTTGGAAGGTACGGGTAAATCGCCAGATCGAGCCGGGGTGGGCGTTTCTCGATCCGGCAGAGGACGAGATGCTTCACTGCATCGTAGCCGATGGCCCCGAGTTCCAGTGACTGCCTGATGGCGCCGTGAACATGGCCCATCTCGAAAGTCTCCAGCAGCCGCAGAACCTGGACGTATTCGCGCTTGCCCTTCTTTCCCATGCGCGCTTCCAGCAGCCGGTGCAGGGTGGCGAACTCCCCGGGCAGGTCCCAGCCCTGCAACGGAGCCGCCTGATCAAGCGCGCCGACCTTCTGTTCCAGCAGAGGCAGGAAGTGCATCGGATCGAAGACCATGTCCGCTTTTTCGTAGGACCGCTTGTGGCAGGCGATGATTTCCGTGCCGCAGCCGATGATGACCTCGTGGACATAGCCGCGAACCTGGACCTCGTGATGGGCGTATGCGACCGGCACGGAATAGTCGTTGTTGCGATAGCGGACCATCGAGATCGACGTCGCCCGGGTGCTGACCTTCTCGCAGGCGTCATAGGGCGTCAGGGGTAGTGTCATCAGCGCATCAAGATCACGCATCAGCCGCTCGCCGATAGTCTCGGAATGACCTCGCAATACTTCGTCCTGCCGTTTGAGGCATTGCTCCTCCAGCCGGGCGTTCAGATCATCGAAACTGTCGAAGCGCGGCATCGGCACCAGGAAGTTCCGCCGACCATAACCGATTGTGCCTTCGACACTACCCTTGTCATTGCCCTTGCCAGGACGGCCGAACCGGTCCTCAAAGAGATAGTGCGACTGCAACTCCGAGAAAGTTCTGGTGCGTTGCCGGGTTCCGTCCCCGAGGATCCGCGCCACCGCGATCGTGGTGTTGTCGTAGAGCCCTGACAGCGGCGCGCCTCCGAAGAAGGCAAAGGCGGAGACATGGCCATCACAAAAGGCCTCGGTTGTCTCCGCCGGATAGGCCTTGATGAAGAACGCGTCCGAGTGCGGCAGAGACATTGCAAAGTAGTGCAGCGGGAGTATCCGAAACTCTGTGTATGGGGTTTGGCCCATGCGGTTTAAACGGGTCATTTGTTGAACCGCTCGGGGTATAGGATAGCGAACTGGTTTCTTGCCGCAACCCATTCCCTGACGCACCGGCCCGACTTTTCAAAATTGCGGATGGCCAGGTAAATCAGTTTGGTTGCCGCGTCATCCGTTGGAAAGCTACCGCGCGTTTTGGTGGTTTTTCGGATCACCCTGTTGAGGCTTTCAATCGCATTCGTCGTATAGATGATTTTGCGCACCGCTGGCGGGAAGGCAAAGAACGGGATGACCTCCTGCCAGGCCCGCCGCCAGCTTGGGGCGATCGAGGGGTATTTTGAGCCCCATTCGGTCTCGAAATCATCAAGGGCTTTCGCGGCCTCGGCATCATCTGTGGCCTGATAAATCCGCTTCAGGCTTTTGGCCACGACTTTGCGATCTTTCCAGCCGCAGAAGTTCAGGGAATGGCGCACGAGATGCACGATACAGGTTTGCACGGTAGTATCAGGGAAGGCCGCGTTGATCGCGTCAGGGAACCCCTTGAGACCGTCCACGACGGCAATCAGGATATCCTCAACGCCTCTGTTCTTCAGATTATTCATGATTGAAAGCCAGAATTTGGCACCCTCATTATTGGCAATCCACAAGCCCAGAACCTCCCGCTCGCCTTCTGGCGTGACCCCCAGAGCTACATAAACGGCCTTGTTTTTGACCTGGCGGCTCTCAGCGTCGCGAATTTTGACCCGAAGGGCATCAAGGAATACGAGAGGATATACTGGCTCCAGAGCCCGGTTTTGCCAGTCTGAAACCTCCTCCAAAACTGCGTCCGTCACGCGGCTGATAAGGTCCGCTGAAATCCGCAGGCCGTAGACCTCTTCAAGGTGGGCACGGATATCACGGGTCGACAGACCGGCGGCATAAAGCCCGATGATCTTGTCGTCCATCCCGTCGATCCGGGTCTGGCCTTTCTGGATCAGTTCCGGCTCAAAACTACCAGCTCGGTCGCGCGGGATGTCAATCGGCACCGCCCCGTCATTGCCCTTCAGCACCTTGCGAGTGGCCCCGTTCCGGCGGTTGGATTGCTGGCTGGCAGGCTCCCCGTGCGGCTCATAGCCCAGGTGCTCAGTCAACTCGGCGCCCAGCATCCGCTCCATCAGCCGGACTTTCAGCTCCTTCATCAGGCCTTTGTCGCCCAGCAAATCTTCGGGCCGTTCAACGCCGTTAAGCAACTCGTCCAGTAGTTCCTTGGAAATCGTCATTGTCATCATGCTCCTTCATTGGTGAAGCATGGACCAAATTACTCATACACAGAAGATCGGACAGTCTCAGTGCAGCTTGCGCACGACCCCGCCAATCTCGCCAAGCGCCTCATCAAAATCAACCTGGGCGTGGCCCGGCGCGTGGCTCAGCGGCACGAACACCTCCCGCGTCCGCCGCTTCCGCTCACGCACATAGTCCGTGACGATAGTGATGCCGCCGACGAAGCCATGTTCATCACGCAGACGCTCATATATCCGCTTCGACGTATGCCGCTGCTTCTTGAGCCGCGACTTATCCTCTTCCAATATCTGGTTGATGAGCGGAATGAACGGGTCAAGCTTTGGACGGGCTGGTGGCCCATTCCTGCGCTACCCCGGTGGCACCGCATGCTTCAGAATTTTTGACACAGTCTTGCGATCAATCCCAAAATGTCGGGCCGCCGCACTCTTGCTCATCCCATCCACATGGCACGCACGGCGTACCCGACTATACAGTTCCACAGAATACATCTCCCCGCCCTCAGCTCGTTTGCTTCAGGCTTCAAGGTGCGGAATTTTGCTCCGCGACGGTCAGATCATCCGACCGATTCCGTGGGTATTTTGTCTCCGGGATTCACACCAGGCCGCGCATCCGGCGCGGCATTTTCATTTCTTTGTGTTGCGTAACGCCGCGCGCGACAAATATTTGCGGTTTGGCGAAAATCGGTCAACCTGCATTTCAACAGGATGCCGGATTGTTGGCATCGATTAGTAACCGACTTCAGTTTGGAGAGAATATGCGCATCTTGGCAGTGGCACTATTGATCACGTTGGCGGGCTGCTCGGTGGCCCAGTTTACAGCAAACCAAAGCGGCAACGGATTCAACTACTATCCGGTGCCGACCATTAACGACTATTGAGTTCTGAACCTGTCCGCGCGCAGGTATTGGAAGTTGAGATAAACTGAAAAGGGCCAGCAAATTGCTGGCCCTTCGTTCGTATCAATATTGTGTGGTGCCTAGTTTCTGTTGCCCAGGAACATCAGCAGAAACATGAACAGGTTGATGAAGTCGAGATAAAGGTTCAACGCCCCCATGATCGCCGACTTGCCCAGCCAATCGCCATCCATCGCGTGGGCGTGCTGCAGATAAACGTTCTTGATTTTCTGCGTGTCATAAGCGGTCAACCCCGCGAAAATCAGCACGCCAATGATCGAGATCGCAAATTGAATCGCCGGGCTGCCTAGGAAAATGTTCACGATCATCGCCACGATCAGTCCAATCACACCCATGATCAGGAATGACCCCCAACCCGAGATATCTTTCTTGGTCGTGTAGCCCCACAGCGACAAGCCCGCGAATGAAACCGCGGTGACAAGGAACGTCTGGGTGATCGAAAACCCGGTAAACACCGCGAAAATCCAGCTGATCGAAAGCCCCATCACAGCCGCGAACGCGTAAAAATACAACTGCGCGCCGGCGGCGGAAATCCGGTTGAGTATTGCTCCAAAGCCAAAAACCATTCCCAATGGAGCAAACATGATGATCCAGCCCAGGATGTTAGGTCGCAACGTGATCGGATCACGCAAGATCGCCAACAACATGTCGCTTGTGCCGACGGACCAGGCAGCCAGCGCTGTTACAAGTAGGCCCACGGACATGGTGCCATACACTTTGTTCATGTGGGCCCGAAGGCCCGCATCGATTTCAGCTGTGCGGACAGCTGCGCCTGCACGGGCCGTTTGATAGTCAGCCATTAAGTTGCCTCCATTATTCCATACGGACGCGCCTAAAAGAAAAAGGCCGCCCTCGCCATGAATATCGGCGTGGGCGGCGCTTTTTTCAAGGATTTCCGCGTGAATTGCCGGCGTTTTGGAACGAAACCGCTCAACGGCGCCAATTTGCAGGCACATCCCATACTGGGCGTTTGGATTCGGCTTCGGCCTGCGATTTGGTAATGCCGATGTCTGCAAGCGCATCATCGTCTAAAGAACGCAACGCAAGTCTTTGACGACGCACAGCTATTGCCTGGCTCATGAAGGAAATCGTCGGCCATCCGTTGGTCGGACAAATGCTGGCAAGTTCGGTGTATCGGTTCTGGCTGTCATCTTTCTTATCCTTTTCATATTGTGATGGGTCGCCCCAATCGAATCATTTTCCTTGATGTATTTTCTCAATTAATGCAGAATAAGTAAAATGAATGAAAGTTAAGTGAACCATCAAGGATTGTGATATGCCAAGAAATCTTGACCTGACCACGCTTCGCTCGTTTGTCGCCGTCGCAGATACCGGCGGCGTGACCCGCGCATCCGGGTATTTGAACCTGACGCAATCCGCAGTTTCGATGCAGTTGAAGCGGCTTGAGAAATTGCTGGACGTGGAACTGCTCGATCGTTCCGGCCGCCGCATCGCGCTGACATCGGCCGGAGAGCAGCTGTTGGGTTACGCGCGCAAGATGCTGGTGCTGAATGATGAGGTTTATGGCCGTTTGACCGATCAGATATTCGAGGGCGAAATCACGCTCGGCGTGCCGAAGGACATTGTTAACCTCGCGATCCCGCCGGTTTTGCGGCGTTTCGCGATGGCCTACCCGCGAATGCGTGTTCAATTGCTGTCGTCCTATACCAACGTGCTGAAAGACCTCTACGAAAAGGGCAAATGCGACCTGATTCTCACTACCGAAGGTGAGTGCAGCAGTGGCGGCCAGGTGATAATCGAGGCGCCGATGCTGTGGTACGGTGCCAAAAACGGCACGGCGTGGCGGGCACGCCCGCTGCGGCTGGCCTATGATCATAATTGCAATTTCCGCGAGTCGGCGCAAATCGCCCTGAATGACGCCGGCATTCCTTGGGAAATGGCCGTCGAAAGCGATTCCAGCCGTACGGTCGAGGCCAGCGTTATTGCTGATCTGGCGATTTCTGCTCAGCTGGAAGGAACACCGCCGGATCAGATGATACCGATTGCTCATGGCGGATCGCTGCCTGATCTGGGCGACAAGAAAATCAACCTCTACGGGCCGCGCGATGCCGCCAACCCCGTGCTCGCAGATTTGGCCGAGATCGTGCGCCAGGCCTTCAAGGCACGCCCGATTCAGGCCGTGGCGTGACCACGGCTTTGCCAGTGGATTTACGGCTGCTCAACAATTCCAGCGCCTCGGCTGCGCGTTCCAAAGGCAGCGTATGGCTGATATGTGGGTGCAGTTTGCCCTGAGCGTGTCAGTCGAAAAGTTCGGCCAAGCTGTCCTGCAATTGCTTGGCGTTGAACCCCAGATACCCGCCCCAATACTGACCGATGACGGTGATGTTTTTGACCAGAATGATATTCGCCGGGATACTGGGAACATCACCACTTGCAAAACCAATGACAACCATGCGGGCCTCTGGCTTGCAGGCGCGAAGTGCCGACTTGAACTGATCGCCGCCGACTGGGTCAAAAACAACATCCGCGCCGCCAAGCGCCTTAACCGCTGCCCGAACATCTGCGGTTTCACTGTCAATCAGATGGTCCGCGCCGACCCTGCGCGCGACCGCGAGTTTCTTGGATCCACGCGCCACAGCAATGACTTGAGCACCTGCCAGTTTGCCGATCTCAACTGCTGTCAGACCGACGCCGCCCGCGGCACCCTGCACCAACAGAGTCTCGCCTGCTTGCAGGCGCGCACGGTGGTGCAGCGCCAAATGACTGGTGCCATATGCAACCTGAAATCCACCTGCTTCTTGAAACGACATTGTGTTGGGCAACCGAATGCACCGATCTGCCGAATAGCAGCCAAACTCTGCCAGACCGCCGCTGCCTGCAAATACGGCGACCCGATCGCCTTGGGTTAGATGTGTAACGCCGGATCCCAAACTGACAACCGTCCCGGCAACTTCCAGTCCCAGTGTGAACGGCGGCTCTGGCATATCCTGATAGCTGCCCTGGGCCATCAGCAAGTCTGCAAAATTCAACCCGCACGCGGCGATTTCAGGCAGAACCTCGCCTGATGCGGGATTTGGCACATTCACCTCGCACAACGCTGGTGGAAGTCCAAATTTTTTGACTTGAAATGCCCGCATCACGACTTTCCCGTTTATTGACGCACCCGCCACCCAGTATGGCCGACAAGCATTGCCCAGCAAGGGCATTTGCGAACACAACCATTGGGTGAGCTTGGTTCGGCGACTGATCAAACCTAAATCAGGTCGGTTTTTGGGCTATCCCGCGTTAGTTGAAATGTTCGATTTCCCATCTGGACCATTAATATTAGACGCCGAGCCGAAAAATGGAGGATAAGGTATTGATAATAACAATAATAAAAATTTTACCCGAAGCCTATACAAAAAGACATGTTGAGATACAGGGATGAAAAGTGGAAAACATTGTGCACGTTTAACGAATAAGGAGCAGTGCCATGAAACATCCTGTGGATGTGCATGTCGGAAAACGGATACGTCATCGTCGATGGATGGTTGGGATGACCCAACAGCAATTGGCCGGCAAGGTCGGGATCAAATTCCAGCAGATTCAGAAGTATGAAACTGGCATGAACCGGGTTAGTGCATCGCGGCTGTGGGAAATATCCGAGTCACTGGAGGTTCCGATAAATTTCTTCTTTGACGGCATCGCGGCGGGTGCATCACAGCAGAGTGCAGGCACAACTGTACCGGGCGACATCATGGCCGACAAAGAGGCGCTGGATCTGGTGCGGTCGTATTACTCGATCCCGGAAAATCAACGCCGCCGTTTGTTCGAGCTTGCACGGGTGCTGTCGGACGCCGCCTGATCATCACTTGACGACCAATTGCACCGCCGTTACCCGAGTGGATTAGATCAAACGGCGGGCGCTTATGACGAAAAAATCTTCGACTGATCGTGCGTCGTTGTTGTCGGTTGCCTCGGCCGCTGCTGATGCGGCGCAGAGTATTACGCTAGGCTATTTTCGAAGCGACCGTCTGAACACCAAAAGTAAATCATCAGCTGAATTTGATCCGGTTACCATAGCTGACCGCGAAGCTGAGGCCGCGATCCGCAAAGTTCTGGAAACGCTTCGCCCGGATGATGCCATAGTTGGCGAAGAATACGGGCTGCGAGAAGGGTCAAGCGGGCTGACATGGGTTTTGGACCCGATCGACGGCACCCGCGGTTATATTAGCGGCACCCCGACCTGGGGCACATTAATCTCGGCCCGCGACGCCACCGGCCCGATTTTCGGACTGATCGATCAACCTTATATTGGCGAGCGCTTCGTGGGCGGATTCGGGCTGGCGGAACTTTATCGTGGCCAGGTAAGGCAAACGTTATCGGTGCGCCCGGCAGCAAGTCTGGGCGATGCCATTTTGTTTTCCACCTTTCCGGAAATGGGAACAAAATCTGAAGGGTACGCATTTCAGGCGCTGTCGCGAAATGTGCGGCTGACCCGCTATGGGATGGATTGTTACGCTTATGCGCTGTTGGCGTCCGGGCAAATTGATCTGGTGGTCGAGGCTGGCCTGTTTGCCTATGACATTCAGGCCCCGATTGCGGTGATCGAAGCTGCCGGGGGCGTCGTGACCAACTGGAAAGGCGGACCTGCGCACGAAGGTGGTCGGGTGATTGCAGCGGCCAGCGACGGCCTGCATTCGGCGGCGCTGGAAATATTGAGCCAGGCGCCGCAGGACTGAACAGTGCGCGCTCAACCAGGCTTGTTCACGCCTACGGGCACTGCTAATTCTGAGTCTGGTCTCGAAGGTGACCCATGCCAAAAGAAACCCTGATCCGGGGTGCCGATTGCGTCCTGACAATGGACGATGAACGGCGCGAAATTGCCAGTGGCGATGTGCTGATCCGCGATCGTGTCGTTGCCAAAAACGGCCACCACCTTGCCTGCCAAGGCGAGATTGTCAGTGCCAAGCGTTGCGTGCTGACACCGGGACTGGTGAACACTCATCACCACCTATTTCAGACCCTGACACGGGCCGCTCCAAACGCCCAGGACGCGCTGCTTTTAGTTGGTTAACAACGCTTTATCCGATTTTGGGGGCGGTTCGGGCCGGAAGAAATGCGCATCTCGGCTTTGGTCGGGTTGGCAGAGCTTGCGCTGTCGGGCTGCACCATGAGCTCGGATCATTTGTATTATTTTCCCAATGTCGCGCGTCTGGATGACACCATTGATGCGGCGCGCGAGATTGATTTGCGGCTTCATGCGACGCGCGGCGCGATGTCGATCGGTGAAAGCGCCGGCGGGCTGCCGCCGGACAGTCTGGTGGAGCGCGAAAACAACATATGGGACGATTGTATTCGGGTCATTGACGCATTTCACGATCCGTCGCCCGGGGCTATGGTGCGCGTCGGTGTAGCGCCGTGCTCGCCGTTCTCAGTCAGCCGGGAATTGATGCGCGACGCTGCCATTCTGGCGCGCGACAAAGGCGTAATGATGCACACGCATCTGGCCGAAAATGACCAGAATATCGCCTGTTCGCAGGCCCAGTTTGGCTGCCGGCCGGGCCAGTATGTTCAGGAGCTGGGCTGGGCCGGCGACGATCCCTGGCATGCCCACTGTGTAACGCTCGATGGTTCGGAAATTGATCTTTTTGCCCGGTCAGGTACCGTGTTTGCCTGTTGGCCATGTTCGAATTGTCGCCTTGGCTCGCGCATCAATGTTGGTCTGGGCGTCAATAGATCAGCGACAAACGACGCCGGTAATCTGGGCGCCGAGGCGCGGTTGGCGATGTTGTTGCAAAGGGTGGCGAACGGCGCCGACGCGGTGAACGCGCGCGACGCGCTGGAGATTGCCACACGCTGAGGGGCTGCGGTGCTGGGCCGTGGTGATTGTGGTCAGATCGCGCCGAGCAAGCGCGCCGATATTGCGATCTGGGACGTGTCGGGCATTGAATGCGCCGGCAGCTGGGATCCGGCGGCGATCCAGCTGGCCGGACCCACAAGGGTCCGCGATCTGTTTGCGGATGGGCGCCGGGTGGTTCAGGACGGCGTCATCACCACCATCGATCTGCCGTTGGTGATCGAGCGGCAAAACCGGCTGGCGCGAACGCTGATCGAAAAAAGTTAACGCGAAAATCCGCTTGAGGCGGCGAATCATGGTTAACGGGCTGAATTGTAGCGATTTTTGCTGTATGGCTCGCGTATGTTTTTCAGCCATACAATGGCCGGAATTTTGTGCGTTAACAGGGCGAACGCCGACAACACTTATTAAAAATCAATACAGGTTTTTGCCCTGAAACGGAGTCATTTCATGAAACCACTGCCGATTCTTGTAAGCGCTGTGCTGGTGGTTCTGGCCGCTTGCGCTCCGGGTCCAGTCGAAGTAGCCATGAATACGCCGGTCGGGTTCGTCGTGGCGCCGTCGCCAGCATTCCAGAACCAGTTGAACGCCGAGCGTGCCCGCAAAGGTGCGTCACCGCTGTCTTACTCCGCCAAACTAACAACGGCGGCGCAGGGCCACGCCAATGACATGTCGCGAAACGGATTTTTTACGCATCAAAGTTCTGACGGCAGCAGGCTTGGCAACCGGGTTCTGGCGCAGGGCTACAGGTTTTGCTGGACGGCAGAGAATATCTCTGTCGGCCACGCGACCCTGGGCGAAACCTTCGCCGGTTGGGTAAATTCCACCGGGCATTACCTGAACTTGATGGCGCGTGAGGCTACCGAGTTCGGCCTTGCCTCAGCGGATGGTGGTTACCGGGTGTTGGTATCGGGTCAGCCGGGGTGTTAGGTCAGCGGTTCTCCACCCACCCAAACCGCCTTTACCGCCCGATCATCGCCCATCATGATACTTGGAAACAGCGCCTGCCAGATGTCTTCAGCGCGCGCCGCGCGTTGTTTGATGGCCGCGGTCGAGGCTAGGTCAAGCGCCACAAGATCAGCCTCTAGTCCATTGGCAAGATTGCCGATTTTATCGTCCATCCGCATCGCCAGCGCAGAACCGGCCGTCGCCAGCCAATACAGCTGCGCCGGGTGCAGGGCGGTGCCGCGAAGCTGCGCGACCTCATAGGCCGCGGCCATGGTGCGCAGCATTGAAAACGAGGAACCGCCACCGGTGTCGGTGGCCAGCCCGATGCGCTGGCCATCGCGCATCAGACCGGCCATGTCAAACAGTCCGGAGCCGATGAAGGTGTTCGAGGTCGGGCAGTGGATCAGGGCGGCATCGGACTCTTTCAGCCGGGATTTTTCGCGGTCGCTCAAATAGATTGCATGGCCGAACATGGCGCCGGGGCCGACAAGACCGGCCCGCTCATAGGTGTCCAGATAATCGCGCGCATCCGCGAAAAGGTCGGCGACCCACGTGACTTCGTCGGTTTGCTCGGACAGATGGGTCTGCATCAGGCAATCCGGGTGCTCGGACCAGAGCGTGCCCAAGGCCTCGAGTTGCTCGGGTGTCGAGGTCGGCGAAAACCGCGGCGTAATGGCATAACCAAGCCGCCCCCGACCATGCCAGCGTTCAAGCAAGCGTTTGCTGTCGTCGTAGGCCGATTGCGGTGTGTCGCGCAGCCCGTCCGGCGCGTTGCGATCCATGCAGGTTTTCCCGGCCACTGCGCGAACGCCGCGCGCCTGCGCTTCGGTGAAAAATGCCTCCACGCTGGCAGAATGGATCGTGCAATAGCTGGCCACGGTGGTGGTGCCGTTCGCCAGTGTCAGATCAAAATAGGTTTTCGCGGCTGATGCGGCATACAGTGGATCGCCAAACCGCATCTCTTCCGGGAAGGTGTAATTATTCAGCCATTCGATCAGCCGCTTACCCCAGCTCGCAATTATTGCGGTTTGCGGATAGTGCGCGTGGGCATCGACAAATCCGGCGGTGATCAGGGCGTCGCCGTAGTCGTGCAGCCTGGCGTCCGGATGGGCGGCGCGCATCGAATCCGCGTCGCCGACGGCGGCAATCTTACCGTCAGACACCAAAACCGCGCCGCGCCGCTGCCACGTCGTCGCCTCATCAATCGGCGCATGAAACGGGTCACTGTTAAATGAAAGCGTCTGGCCCAGAAGCAGGCTGGTGTTATCCATGTGTCGCTGTCCCCTCAGCGATTCATTCTAGTGGCCGGAAATCGTCGGGTAAATCACTCTTTGGCCCTATTTCTTTGAAACTGTTTTGTTTAATGTGCCCGACAATGTAGGGGGCGGTGATGAGCGAAGACATCGTGATCGAAGAACAGCGCGACGAAGACGCTTATGTGCTTGATCGGGCCACGGTTTCGGCGGTTCTGGACGCGGTTGAACTGGGTCGGGCCGAGGTTCTGACCGAATTGATGGAGCCGCTGCACGCGGCCGACATCGCTGACCTCCTGGAACAGATCGGCGAGGCTGAGCGGCACAATCTGGTGCTGCTTTATGACCGCGAATTTGACGGCGAAATCCTGTCAGAGCTGGACGAGGGGCTGCGCGAGGAAATCATTGCGGCTCTAAATCCGCAGGTTCTGGCCGATGCGGTGCGGGAGCTTGAAAGCGATGATGTCGTTGATCTGCTCGAAGATCTGGACGAACCGCAACAAGAAGTCATCCTTGAAGCTCTGGAAGACGCGGACCGGGTTGCCGTTGAGCAGGCGCTGAGCCACGCGGAATTTTCCGCCGGCCGGCTGATGCAACGCGAGATTGTGATGGCGCCTGAGCATTGGAACGTCGGGGAAGCCATTGATTTCATGCGGGCTTCGGATGAGTTGCCGGATCAGTTTTATCATCTGGTGCTGGTGAACGCGCGCCTTGAGCCATTGGGCCATGTGGCGCTTGGGCGGCTGTTGGCCACTAGGCGGGAGGTCTTGCTTACCAACATCGCCGAAGACGAATTTCGCACCTTTGAGGTGGGCGAGGACGAGGCCGATGTGGCTTATGCGTTCAATCAGTATCACCTGATCTCGGCGCCGGTTGTCGATGCAAACAAGCGCCTTGTCGGGGTGATCACAATTGACGACGCGATGAACATTCTGGACGAAGAACACGAAGAGGACATCTTGCGGCTGGCCGGTGTTGGCGAGAGCAGCATGTCCGACAAGGTCGGCGACACCCTCAAGCGGCGCTTTCCCTGGCTGGCGGTCAATCTGGTGACCGCGATCCTGGCGTCGCTGGTGATTGCGCAATTCGAAGACACGATCGCCCGGTTTGTCGCGCTTGCGGTGCTGATGCCGATCGTGGCGTCGATGGGCGGAAACGCTGGCACCCAGTCGCTGACAGTGGCGGTGCGCGCGATTGCGACCCGCGATCTGACTGGCTCGAACGTCTGGCGGGTGATCCGTCGCGAAGCCGTGGTCGGTCTGTCCAACGGGTTAATATTCGCGCTGGTGATGGGGCTGGTCGGAGCGCTGTGGTTCGGCAGTCCGATCCTGGGTGCGGTGATTGCGGTGGCGATGGTGATTAATCTGGTGGTGGCCGGGCTGGCCGGCATCATGATCCCGATTTCGCTGGACCGCTTCGGCATCGACCCGGCGCTGGCCTCGGGGGCGTTTGTGACCACCGTGACCGATGTGGTTGGTTTTCTGGCGTTTCTTGGCCTGGCCGCTGTTGTGCTGTTGTAGCGGTGGCACGATATGGGTGATCTGGACAGTCAAAAACAAGCAGCGCGACAAGCTGCGTTTGCACGGCGCAAGGCCGTTCATTCCGCGGACCTTGGGGCGCGTTGTTCGGCCCACCTGTTAACATATTTGGCGGCATATCGCGGCAGGCCGATGGCCGGTTACATGGCGATCCGGACCGAGGTTGACCCCTTATCGGCGATGGCAGACTTGACGCGCGACGGGCCTGTCGGTGTTCCGGTTATTTTAGGTGAGGGGCAGCCGCTGGAGTTCCGCCGCTGGCGGTTGGGCTGTCAGATGCAGGACGGCCCGTTTGGCGCAAGAATTCCAACCGGTGGCGAGCTGGTGATCCCCAAAGTGGTGATTCTGCCGCTGGTGGCGTTTGACAAGGCGGGATACCGGCTTGGCTATGGCGACGGATATTACGACCGCACGCTGGAGACGTTGCGCGCTACTGGCCCGCTTCTTGCGGTCGGATTTGCTTATAGCGCGCAAGCGGCCGCAGCGCTTCCAGTGGAACCCACGGATCAGCGTCTGGACGTTGTCGTGACGGAGACAGGCGTCAGGACATTTTAGAATACCCTGACTTCCAAATGTTGGCATTGCCTTGTTTTACGGCTCATATTAGGCCGGTTGCATGAATTTGCTATTTCTTGGGGATGTAATGGGCCGCACTGGGCGCACCGCCATTGTTGAGCGGTTGCCGCGCCTGCGCAAAGACTGGCACTTGGATTTTGTTGTGGTGAACGGCGAAAACGCCAGCAACGGGGCTGGGATGACCGGTGCTCATGCTAAACTGCTTTTGGACGCAGGGGTCGATTGCCTGACACTTGGTGATCACGCCTTTGACCAGAAAGACATGCTGCAATTCATTCAAAGTGAGCCGCGCGTGCTGCGCCCGCTGAACTATGCCAAGGCCGCCCCGGGCAAGGGCGCGCGCATTTTTGACGTTCCCGGCGGACGCCGGGTTATGGTGGCCCAGGTTTTGGGCCAGGTTTTCATGAAGCGCGTCTTTGATGATCCGTTTTCGGCGGTGGATAAGGTGTTGCGCGCGCATCCGCTTGGCGGACTGGTGAATGCCAGCCTGATTGACATGCATTGCGAAGCGACCTCAGAAAAGATGGGCATGGGGCACTATTGCGACGGGCGCGCCAGCGTTGTAGCCGGCAGTCACACCCATGTGCCCACGGCTGATGCGATGATCCTGCCCGGCGGCACCGCCTACATTACCGACGCGGGCATGTGTGGCGACTACAACTCGGTGATCGGCATGGACAAGGCCGAACCACTGCGCCGCTTTGTCACCGGCATGGCCAGGGTGCGCTTTAGCCCGGCAGACGGCGAGGCGACTTTGTCGGGGCTTTATGTCGAGACCAATGACCGGACCGGTAAGGCAAGCCGGGTTGAATTGGTGCGCGACGGTGGCGTGCTTCGGCAATCCGGGCCATGAGCCAACGGGCAATTCTGATCGGTGTTCTGGCGCTGCTGGGGGCTGGCTGGGGCATGACCCAGCCGCTTGCCAAGATCGCGGTTTCAGAAGGCTATCGTCATTTCGGGCTGATATTCTGGCAATTTGTGATCGGCATCGCGGTGATGTCGGTCCTGACGGCGATCCGCGGCCGGGGATTTCGATTCGGCGCACGCCAGATCCGGCTTTACTTCATCATCGCGCTGATCGGCACCCTGATACCCAATTCAGCGTCCTATGAGGCCGTGCGCCATTTGCCCGCCGGTATCATTTCCATTCTGATGTCGCTGATGCCGATGTTTGCATTTCCGATTGCGCTGGCTTTTGGCATTGATCGGTTCAACTGGTGGCGACTGGCCGGGCTGGCGCTTGGGTTGGCCGGCGTGTCGCTGCTGATCGTGCCGGACGCCAGCCTGCCGGACGCCGCGGTGGTGGCGTTCATTCCGCTGGCGATGATTGCGCCGCTATTTTACGGACTTGAAGGCAACGTGGTGGCGAAATGGGGCACTGCGGGGTGTGATCCAATTCAGGTGCTGTTGGGGGCCTCGGTCGTGGGCGCAATTCTGACCGCACCGTTGGCGGTCTATTCGGGCCAATGGATTGATCCGCGCCCACCCTGGGGCGCACCTGACGCCGCACTGGTATTATCTTCGATGATCCATGTGTTTGCCTATTCCACCTATATCTGGCTGCTGGGCCGGGCGGGCAGCGTCTTTGCGGCGCAAACCTCCTATTTGGTGACCGCCTTCGGGGTGCTTTGGGCGATGCTGATCCTATCGGAGAGCTATTCCGGCTGGATCTGGGCGGCGCTTGCGCTGATTTTTGCGGGCTTGAGTCTGGTCCAGCCGCGCCACCGCATACGCGCACTTGAAGAGGCGGACGCAGTCGGCGAAGATGCATCCTAACACGCTGGCTGGGATCAAATGACAGACATTCTTTCCCTAAGCTCGACCGGTGAAGCGATACTGGCGCTGACAGTTGTCGTGGTGATGTTCGCGCTGTTTGTGCGCGAAACCTATCCGACTGAAGTGGTCGCGATGGCCGGGGCTGCGGTGATGCTGGTGCTGGGAATTCTGCCGTATGAGGACGCGCTTGCGGTTCTGTCCAATCCGGCGCCCTGGACCATTGCGGCGATGTTTATCGTTATGGGCGCGCTGGTGCGCACGGGGGCGCTGGAATGGTTTACCCGGCTGGCAAGCGCGCAAGCGGACACCCGCCCGGGTCTGGCCATCGGTTCGCTGTTGGCATTTGTTGTTGTTGCTTCGGCTTTCGTGAACAACACGCCGGTTGTGCTGGTGATGATTCCGGTTTTCGTGCAGCTCGCGCGCAAGCTGAACATGTCGGCCAGCAAGCTTTTGATCCCGTTATCTTATGCCGCGATCCTAGGCGGCTCTCTCACCCTGATCGGAACCTCAACCAACCTGCTGGTCGATGGGGTGGCGCGGGCGGGTGGCCTCGAGCCATTCACTATATTCGAAGTCACGCCTCTGGCAATCATCCTGGTCGCCTGGGGCGCGCTCTATCTGCGCTTCGTCGCGCCGCGCCTTTTGCCTGACCGAGACTCGATAGCTACGCTTTTGTCGGACAAGCACCGGATGAAGTTCTTCACCGAAGTGGCGATACCCGAGGACAGCGAACTGATCGGGCAGGAGGTGGCCAAGGTCGATCTATTCCGCCGCGACGGCGTGCGCCTGATCGATGTTCTGCGTGGCGACGCATCGCTCCGGCGCACCCTGGGCGGCGTCAGCTTACGCGCCGGAGACAGGGTAGTTCTGCGCACCCAGATCGCCGAGCTACTGGGGCTGAAGCAGAACCCCCAGTTGCGCATGGTGGACACGCTGAGCTCGGTCCAGACTTCGACGGTAGAAGTGTTAATCTCGCCGGGTTGCCGGATGATCGGGCGCTCGCTTGGCTCGCTCAGGCTGCGGCGCCGGTACGGGGTCTATCTGCTGGCGGTGCACCGGCGCAATCAGAACATCGGGCGGCAACTGGATGATTTGGTGGTTCGGGTTGGTGATACATTGCTGCTGGAGGGGGCGCCGGGCGATATCCAGCGCCTGGCTGCCGACATGGATGTGGTCGATATCACAAAACCCACGGCGCGCGCTTATCGCCGCAGCCACGCACCGATCGCTATCGCCGCGCTCGCAGGCATTGTCGTGCTGGCAGCCTTTGGCCTGGCCCCGATCCTGCTGCTTGCCATTCTCGCGATGACAGTTGTGTTCCTGACTCGCTGCATCGACTCGGATGAGGCGTTTTCGTTCATCGATGGTCGCCTGCTGGCGTTGATCTTCGCGATGCTGGCGGTCGCCATGGCGCTAGAGGCTTCTGGTGCCATCGCGCTGATCGTGGGAGGCTTTGCGCCATTCATCACCGATTGGTCGCCATTTTTCATCGTCTGGTCGATCTACCTGCTCACCTCATTCCTTTCGGAACTGATCAACCACGCGGTCGCCGTCGTGCTGACCCCGGTGGCCATTGGCCTGGCTATTTCCATAGGCATCGATCCACGCCCGCTGGTGGTTGCGGTGATGATCGCCGCCAGCGCCACGTTCGCGACCCCGATCAGCTATCAGACCAACATGATGGTCTTCGGGCCGGGTGGCTATCGGTTTACCGATTTCCTGAAAGTTGGAATACCGCTGAACATATCTGTCGGGCTGCTGGCCTCGGCGGTGATTCCGTTTTTGTGGCCGCTATGAAGGATTTGCGCCGCTGGCTTCGCCCGCGTCGCGGTGCCTCCGGCGGGAGTATTTTTGCCAAGAAGAAGGCGGAGTTATCCTAGAACATTTACTAAGCCGCTATGATCAAAGGGGAAAATTCATGCTAATAAAAACGCTGCAAGATGTGCTGGGCACCAGTGGCGAGGCGCATGGCGACAAGTGGCACAGCATGCGATTGCTTTTGGCCCAGGACGGCATGGGCGTGACCCTGACCGACAGCGTTTTGGAAGCCGGATTTGACATGACGCTCTGGCAGAAAAATCATCTGGAAGCCTGTTATTGTCTGGAAGGCGCGGCAACGGTTGAGGAACTCGACACCGGCAAGGTGCACCAGATTGGGCCCGGCACGCTTTACGCAATGAACAATCACGACCGGCACCGCATCTGCGTTACAGAACGGATGCGTTTGATTTGCACATTTTACCCTGCGTTGACAGGCCGAGAAAAACACGACGCTGACGGTTCGCTCTAAAGTGGCCAGAACACCAGGATCGCCGGGATCGAAACCGCCACCACCAGAATCTCCAATGGCAGCCCCATCGGCCAGTAATCGCCAAAACGATAGCCGCCGGGGCCGAGGATCAGGGTGTTGTTCTTGTGCCCGATCGGGGTGAGGAAGGCACAGGATGCTGCGACCGCCACGGCCATCAGGAACGGGTCGGGCGAGACATTCAGGGTTTGCGCAAGTTGGATCGCGACCGGGGCGGCGACGATGGTGGTGGCGGTGTTGTTAAGCAGGTCTGACAGGGTCATGGTCACCACCATCAGCACCGTCAGGATGATCCAGACCGGCAGGCCCTGGGTCAGCGTCACGATGGTGCCAGCGATAAGTTCGGTGCCACCGGATGTTTCCAGCGCGGCCCCCAGCGGGATCATCGAGCCCAGCAGAACCACCACCGGCCATTCAATGTGATTGTAAATGTCCGAGATTGGCACGATCCTGGCCAGAACATAGGCCACAACCACCAGGCCGAGCGCCACCGGCAAGTAAATCAGGCCCAGGCTTGCACCCAGAACCGCCGCCGCGAACAGGCCAATGGCGAGCCAGACCTTGCTGTTTTCGGTCACTGTCAGTCCACGGTCGGCCAAGGGCAGGCAACCCAGCCACTCGACCACATCTGCGCTGCGGTCCAGCGGAACCAAGAGCAACAGGATGTCACCAGCGCGCAATGGCGTTCTGCGCACGTGTTTGCTGATCCGCCGGCCCTGGCGCGAGATGCCCATAAGAACGGTGTTCTGGCGCCACGAAAGGCCAATTGCGTGTGCGGTTCTGCCGTTCAGCCGCGAGCCGTCGGTCACCACCACTTCGATGGCGCTCAGACCGTCACCATCGGCGCGCAGCCGGTCCTGGCGCGCAGAATCAGCAAAATCAAGCGACAGCGCCGAGCGGAATTCATCCAGCGCATCAGGTGCCGCTTCCAACACCAGCGCGTCTCCGGCGCGCAGTGATGTATTGCGCTGGCTGCCGTAGCGGCGTTTGCCGTCGCGCACCAGGCCCAGAACTGCGACATCGTTTTTCTCGGCGGTGGCGTTCAGTTCGCCCAGGCGCTGGCCAATCAGTTTGGATCCTTCCGGCACAGTCAACTCGGCGATATATTGTGCCAGATCGGCCATCGGGTCGGCGTCTGCCAAATCTTCGGCGTGCACCGGTATTAACCGCCAGCCGATGACAGCCACAAAGATCAGTCCTGCCAGCGCTGTCACGCCGCCGACGGGCGCAAAATCGAACATCGAGAACGGCTCGCCCAGGGCTTGCTCGCGAAACGTCGCGATGATGATGTTGGGCGGCGTGCCGATCATGGTGACCATGCCGCCGAGGATGGTGGCAAAGCTGAGCGGCATCAGCGACAGCGAGGCGGCGCGCTTGGCCTTGCGGGCAGTCTGAATATCCACCGGCATCAGCAGGGCAAGCGCGGCGACGTTGTTCATGAACGCCGACAGCACGCCGCCGATGCCGCCCATCAATGCGGTGTGGCCGCCCAGGCTGCGCGAGCTGTCGACCAGTGTGCGGGTGATCAGAAACACTGCACCCGAGCGCACCAGACCCGCCGACACCACCAGCACCAGCGCCACCACCAGCGTTGCCGGGTGGCCGAACCCCGCAAATGCGGCGCTGCTGGGCACAACGCCCAAAACTACCCCGGCCATGAGCGCCGAGAACGCGATCAGATCGTAGCGGAAACGGCCCCACAAAAGCATCGCAAATACCGCGCCAAACAGGCTGAAAAGGATGAATTGCTCATTGGTCATCGGCACCCTCGTCGTTTGCTCCCAAACAAACGGATTGGGCGCGCAATTGCAACACTGCCGCACCTTGCGGCATGAGGCGGGCCTGTCCTATAGAGGCCGGGCAGGGCAATCGCCGAGGATTCTAGCTTTCATGGCAGGCCATTCCAAATGGGCCAATATTCAGCACCGCAAGGGCCGCCAGGACGCGGTGCGATCCAGGCTGTTTTCCAAACTTGCCAAGGAAATCACCGTGGCCGCCAAAATGGGCGATCCGGACCCGAACAAATAACCCGCGCCTGCGCCTGGCCGTGAAAGAGGCCAAATCGCAGTCGCTGCCCAAGGATGTCATCGAGCGCGCGATCAAGAAGTCGCTCGCCGGTGAGGGTGATTACTATGAGGAAATCCGCTATGAGGGCTATGGGCCAAACGGCGTCGCGGTGATTGTTGAGGCGATGACCGATAATCGCAACCGAACCGCATCGACCGTGCGTTCGACATTTTCCAAGAACGGTGGAAATCTGGGCGAAACCGGGTCGGTGTCGTTCATGTTTGAGCGCAAGGGCGAAGTCAGTTTCCCACCCGAGGCAGGCGACGCTGACACGGTGATGATGGCAGCGATTGAAGCCGGGGCCGAGGATGTGGAAAGCTCTGATGATGGCCATATCATCTACTGTGCAGACAGCGATCTGAACGGGGTGGCAAGCGCATTGGAAGCCGAGCTGGCGAAAGCACCTCGACCAAGCTGATCTGGAAACCCACGATGACCACGGACATGGATCTGGACGCCATGCAAAAGCTGATTAAGTTGATCGATGCACTGGAAGACGACGATGACGTGCAGCGCGTGACGGCTAATTTTGAAGTGTCGGACGAGGTTATGGCGCAGTTATAAGGCTTGCCCCTAAAACGTGCAGATTGCCGCTGATATTGCGCAAATCTGGGGACACTGCGAGGCGACCTGTTAGTCGGTTCCTCCGGACCTGAGAGTGAGGGTCGTCCCGGATACCGTTCAGTGGACCGTTTCAGACCCGAACGCGCGGAGCGCAACGCGGCTCGCGCAGATTGAGCGCGCGGCGGGCGAATTTGCATTGCAAGAGGCGAGTTGAAGACACCCCCTAGCCGCGGGGGTCCAGCAACTTGGCCAGCACGGTGTCCTTGGTGACTTGACCCAGCAGCTTGTCGCCCTGAACCACGCCGACCGGGTTGCCGCTGCTGCGGACCCGTTCCATCACGTCCTGTATCAGGTCGTCGGGGCCGACAGTTTCGGCGGGTTGCGTGCTCGCCGGTTCCATCACATCGCGTGCGCACAGCACTCCGAGCGGGTTCATATGGGCGACAAAATCCGCCACGTATTCGTTCACCGGGTTGGAAAATATGTCGCGCGGGGAGCCGCATTGCACGATCCGCCCGCCTTCCATAATGGCGATCCGGCTGCCCAGCTTGAACGCCTCGTCCAGATCGTGGCTGACGAAAATGATCGTGCGCTTCATTTTTTGTTGCAGGTCCAGCAGTTCATCCTGCAACCGGGTGCGGATCAGCGGATCGAGCGCTGAAAACGGCTCGTCCATCAGCAATATCGGCGCATCCGTTGCAAAGGCGCGCGCCAGCCCGACCCGTTGCTGCATGCCGCCCGACAATTCGCCGACCTTGTGATTGGCCCAGTCTGCCAGCCCGACCAGCGCCAGTTGTTCAGCGACCTTGGCCTCGCGCGCCGCGCGTTCCATACCGCTCAGTTCCAGGCCCAGCCCGACGTTCTCGGCAACCGACCGCCACGGCAGCAACCCGAACTGCTGGAACACCATCGCCACCCGGCTTTGGCGCAGTTCGCGCAGCGCCTTGGGGCTGGCGTTGGTGACCGAGACATATTGGTCGCCGTCGCTGACCTTGACCTCGCCGCGCGCCACCGGGTTCAAGCCGTTCACCGCCCGCAGCAAGGTCGACTTGCCGGACCCCGACAGGCCCATCAGCACCAGGATTTCACCTTCTTCGACCGTCAGGCTGCAATCATGCACGCCCAACACCTGCCCGGTGGCCGCCTGAACCTCGGCCCGGTCTTTGCCTTGGTCCATCAACGGCAGCGCGGACAATGGCTTGTCGCCGAATACGATCGAGACCTTATCAAAATCCACCGCGCTCATGTCTGTTCGACCCGCAGCATCCGGTCCAGCATGATCGCGACGACCACGATCACCAGCCCGCTTTCAAACCCCAGCGCCGCGTTCACTTGGCTCAGCGCCCGCACCACCGGCACCCCAAGCCCGTCCGCGCCCACCAGCGCCGCGATCACCACCATCGACAGCGACAGCATGATCGTCTGGTTCAGCCCGGCCATGATCTGCGGCAGCGCATAGGGCAGTTCCACCTTCCACAGTGTCTGGCGCGGCGTGGCGCCAAAGGCTTCGGCGGCTTCCAGCAGCGGTTTGGGGGTGGCGTGAATGCCCAGATAAGTCAGGCGGATCGGTGCTGGCACCACGAAAATCACCGTCGCCACCAGCCCCGGCACCATGCCGATGCCAAAAAACACGATCATCGGGATCAGATAGACAAATGTTGGCAGTGTCTGCATCAAATCCAACACCGGGCTGATGCCAGCATAAAGCCGGGGCCGGTGCGCGGCCGCAATGCCAATCGGCACCCCGATCGCCATGCAGGTCAGGCAGGCGAACGCCACCAGCGTCAGGCTCTCCATGGTTTCTTCCCAATAGCCCTGATTGAGGATGAACAAAAACCCGACCAGCACCAGCAGGCAGGTTTTCCAGTTTTTCTGGATCGCCCAGGTCAGCGCCACGAACAGCGCGACAATGACCAACGGGTTAGGGTAATTCAGGAGCAGCAGCACAATCTCGATCAGCCAGCTCAGCCCGTCCTCAAACCCCTGAAAAAACCATTCCGCATTGTCGCGCAGCCACTCAAACCCGTTCTTGGCGGTCTTGCCAATCGGGATCTTGGTGCCTGTCAACCATTCCATATCTGCCCCATCCGCGGTTTTTCACGCGGTCCCCCCTGTACCGTTTGATTGAATTCAAAAAAGGCCCCGGAGCGAACCGGGGCCTTGGTTGTCGTCAAAGGCCAAGTGCGCCCGATACCGCAGCCATCGCGTCGCCGCCGTCAATCGTTGTCACCCCGTCCAGCCAGGGGCTAATCGCGTCAGCGTTGGCTTTCAGCCAAGCCGTTGCAGCGTCAGTCGCGTCTTCGCCGTCGTCCAGGATCGCGCCCATGATCTCGTTTTCCATCGCCAGGGTGAATTTCAGGTTTTTCAAGAACTTGCCCACATTCGGGCATTCGTCCACATAACCTGCGCGGGTGTTGGTATACACGTCACCCTCGGCGCCGAACCATTCTTCGCCACCGGTCAGATAGGTGACCTCGAAGTTGGAATTCATCGGGTGCGGGGCCCAGCCGAGAAAAATTATCGGCTCGCCCTTGCGGCTGGCTTTGTCAACCTGCGCAAGCATCCCCTGCTCTGAACTTTCAACCATCTCAACGGCGCCCATGCCAAATGTGTCGGCGTCGATCAGGTCCATCACGATGCGGTTGCCGTCGTTGCCGGCCTCGATGCCGAAGATCTTGCCATCCAGCGCCTCGGCATTGGCGGCAATATCGGCGAATGTGGCGATCCCAAGCGCGGCCCCGGCGGAATTGGTCGCCAGCGTGTAGGCGGTGCCGTTGAGGTTGTCAGTCACGGTGTCAACCGTGCCGGCCGCGCTGTAGGGTGCAATATCGGCGGCCATGCTTGGCATCCAGTTACCCAAGAACACATCAACGTCGCCCTGTTCCAGCGAGATATAGGTGACCGGAACCGACAGCACTTTGATGTCGATTTCATAGCCAAGCGCATCCAACACAATGGTGGTTGCGGCGGTGGTTGCGGTGATGTCGGTCCAGCCGACATCGGAAAATGTGACAGTGTTGCATTGCGCAAAAGCCGGTCCAGTGATGGCGCTTATTGCGATTGCGGAAAGGGTGGTTTTCAGTGACATGAGGCAGCTCCCAGATTTTTTTGATTGACGGATCAAATTTGGGCCAACTGCCTGGCTGTGTCGAGTCATTTTGCGCCGGGTCGTGTTGAAACCGCGACCACAGAGGTGCATTCGCCGCCGCGATCGGAAATTCGGCGTGGGCGTTGTGCCCCTGCTGGGCGGCATGGCGACGCCAAACTAGCGAATTGCGAGAGGTTGCGTGCCTCCGGCGGAAGTATTTTTGAACAGAAGATATGGAAAGGGTCAGGTCGATCTGACCTGGCGGTGCGTGACGATTAGTCTGTCCGGCATTAGGCGCAGCGTCTAAATGCGGTCCAGAAATTCGTAAAGCGCGGCCAGTGCGTCGTCTGTCCAAAGTCCTTGATGTCCGACGCCGGACAAGGATTCCATCCATTTCTGTGTCGACCCGGCAAGTTCAAAGACAGTCTGTCCTTGAGCAATGGGCACTAGCTTATCATCGGTTCCGTGCAGGATCAGGAGCGGTTCGTCCATATCGGAAATGATCGCGGCGGTGTCCCAGAATTGCGTGAGAACATCGGACAGATCGATGTCCGGGTACTGAATTTTCGCCAGATCCCGGATCGAGGTGAACGGTGCTTCCAGAATGACACCGTCGGCGTTGCGTTGAATGGCGATCTTGGTGGCGAGTGCGGTGCCCAGGCTTTCGCCGTACAGAATGACCGCCCCGTCGGCAGCGCCGGTCAGGGTGTGCAGCGCGTCAAACACCATCAGGGCATCGCTTGACAAGGCGGCCTCGTTCGGGCGACCGCTGCTGCCGCTCGAACCGCGATAGGCCAGCGCCACAACGCCATATCCCAGATCCAGAAAATGCGAAAACCGATCCGTGCGGATGGCGAGGTTTCCGGCGTTTCCGGGAAGGTAATATATTGTGGCCGTGGCATTTTCCGGCGCGCCGACCCAAAGGATCAGAACTTCGCCATCCGGAGTTTCAAGCGTGACTTCGCGCAAGCGGTCCTCACCCGCCTCCGCCGGGGCGACGCGGGTGCCGTTGAACGGATAGATCGACTGCATCTCATTGGTGCGCAAAAACCATTCGCTGTAAGTCAGCAACAGAATGAAAGGCACGGCAAGTTTCAGCATGCACAGGCTCCGGTTGGGTTGCGTTCAGCCTAAACGCCACTGGGCGCGCCGATCAAGCCTATCTTGCGATCGAATATGGCAGCAGACCACGCACATCGTGGTTCACGCTCAACTTGCGCTCCAGCGGCGGAACTGATCGTTGGTGACAGTTTTCTCGCTCGCAGATCCGGCAGGATATTCCAATCGGCTCAAACGCCTGTGGTTTGCTGACATTCATGTCATCGGCGTAGATAAGGTGTTCAGCGTAGCGCACTTCGCAGCCAAGGCCGATGGCGTAACGGCCCACCTGGGCCGCATACGATCCGCCCGATTTGGACACATCGCGCGCCAGGCAGAAATAGCGCACGCCGTCCGGGGTTTCGGCCAACTGCCGCAGAAAGCGGCCCGGGGTTTCAAAGGCCTGATGCACGTTCCACAACGGGCAAGCACCGCCGAAGCGGGCAAATTGCAGGCGCGTCGCAGAGTGGCGTTTGGTGATGGTTCCGGCCTGATCGACGCGCACGAAAAAGAACGGAATACCTTTGGAGCCGGGGCGTTGCAGTGTCGACAGCCGGTGCGCCACCTGTTCGATCGAGGCGCCGAACATATCGGCCAGACGCTCCAGATCGTGGCGGGTGTCGTCGGCGGCTTGCTGAAACGCCCGGTATGGCATCAGGGCGGCGCCGGCAAAATAGTTGGCTAGGCCGATCTTGGCGATTGCGCGGGCTTCATCGGTGTGGAACCGGGCCAGATCAAGCGTCGCTTCCAACAGGTCGTTCTGGGTCAGCAACGCCACCTGATGCAGCATCTGAAAGCGTTGCGTGGCGGCGGCGGCAGTGCTGGAAATGGTTAACTGGTGCCGGGCGGGATCGTAGCGGCGAAGCTCTGGCTGATTGGCAAACTCGCTCTCGATACCCAGTTTTTCCAGCGCTTGCGCGGCGGCGGCCTGGGGGTCGCGGCGTTGCCCGTTCGGGGCCGCGAAATGCTCGGCGGCGCGGTCCACCGCGTCGATGTAATTGTCGCAATAATGAAAGAAATCTCGCACATCTTCCCAAGGCGACGGGCGGAAACTGCTGTCTTCACGACCCAAAGCTTCGTCCAGCGACGCCAGCCGTTCCTGGGCCTGCCGATAAGCCTGGTGCAGATCCAGAAATGACCGGGCCAGGGCGGCAGCGTTCGAAGCGGTCAAGCGCAGGTCGGCCAGCGGTAGTGCTGCGTCACCGAAGACCGGATCGGCCAGCGCCTCTCGCATATCGGTGACCAGACGTTCGGCGTCGCCGGTCGAAAGCTCGGTGACGTCAAAGCCAAATTCCTGCGCCAGTCCCAGAACCACGCGCGCGCTGACCGGCCGGTGGTTGTTTTCCATCTGGTTGAGATAGGGCAGCGACACGCCAAGCTTTTCAGCGAATGATTTTTGCGTCAGTTCCAGACGCGTTCGAATCTCGCGCAGCTTGGCACCGGCATAGAGTTTCTGGGTGACCATCGGGCGACCTTTGCAAGTTTGCTACACGTGTAGATAACCTTTGCAAACCCGGTCAGGCAATCCCTATTGATCGTTCGCGGCGGATCACCAGAAGGATTGCCGCGATCGCCAGCACCGAAACGATCAGCATGATCCACAACAGCGGAAACGGCCCGCTGCCGGGCTTCAGCAACGCCCCTGCGAGTGCCGAAAGTGCCGCGCCGCCGCCCATCATGATGGCGCCGCCCAGCCCGCTGGCGGTGCCGGCCAGATGTGGGCGCACCGACAACATGCCGGCGGTGGCGTTTGGCAGGATCATACCGTTGCCTAGGCCGATGAAAATCATGAAGCCAAAGAATGTGTAGACCGACCCCAGACCGCTCAGCGACAGCGCCAGCGAGATTGCTACACCGATTGTGGATGCCACCGCACCCCAGAGCACCATGCGGTTTACCCCGAAAGTGACCGAATAGCGCCCGGAAAGAAAATTTCCCGCCATATAGCCAAGTGCGGGCGCGCCGAAAAACACCCCAAGCTGCGACGGCGGCAGACCGTAGACCACGCTGCCGACAAACGGTGCACCCCCCAGATAGGCAAAAAATGCCCCGGATGCGAACGCGGCCGCCAAGCAATAGCCCCAGAACCGGGGTGACAGTAACAGCTCTGGGTAGTCGGAAACTTGCTGGCGAAAACTGGTGGATTTGGCGGAATTGGTTTCCCCCACATCGGCCCAGACCAGCCAGAAAACCGCCAGGCCGAGCACCAGAAATACCAGGAAATTCGCTTTCCAGCCAAATGCTTCGTCCAACGCACCGCCAATCGCGGGGCTGATCATCGGCACCACCGCCATGCCCATTGTGATGTAGCCGATCATCGAGGCGGCCCTGGATTCATCGAACATGTCGCGCGCGATGGCGCGTGACAGAACCATTGCGACGCCAACCGCCGCCTGACCCATGCGGAAGACCAGAAACACCTCGGCAGAAGTGGCGGTCAGGCAACCGATTGTGGCCAAAAGGAACACCGCCAGCCCGACCAACAATACTGGCCGTCGTCCGAAACGGTCAGATAGTGGACCGATGAAAATCTGCAAGACCGCTATTGCCCCCAAAAACAGCGCAACCGACACCTGCATGAGCCGATAGTCGGCCTGAAAATACTCGGCCATCGTCGGCAGCGACGGCAGGAACATATTCATGACCATCGCCGCCATTCCGGTGATGATTACGAGCGTTCCAATGTGGGGCGGCGTTTTGCGGTCCAATAACCGAACCATCGGCAAACTTGTCATGCGGCACAGTTAGACTTAATTGCAATCGGGTCCAACCGAATTCAGCGGTCTATATATTTGCAGATTTGCAATTTGCGTAAATATATTTGGCAATAGTTTGCAAATATTCGGATTCGTTCTTTCTGTCGTGCTGAATATTCGCTAGTTTGCGCGGTAATGCACATGCGAGGCGATCAGATGCGCGACATCCTGCAAGAGCTTGACACCCGCCGCGATACGGCCCGTCTAGGTGGCGGTGCCAAGCGGATTTCAACGCAGCATTCCAAGGGAAAACTGACCGCGCGTGAACGTGTCGAGCTGCTGCTGGACGAGGAATCATTCGAAGAATTCGACATGTTCGTGGTGCACCGCTGCACCGATTTTGGGATGCAAGATCAGCGCCCTGCCGGGGACGGTGTGATCACCGGCTGGGGCACGATCAATGGCCGGATGGTCTATCTCTTCAGTCAGGATTTCACCGTATTTGGCGGCTCATTATCCGAAACTCATGCCCAAAAGATATGTAAGATCATGGACATGGCGATGCAAAATGGCGCGCCAATAATTGGCATCAACGATTCCGGTGGTGCACGCATTCAGGAAGGTGTCGCGTCACTGGCGGGCTACGCCGAAGTCTTTCAGCGCAACATCATGGCGTCCGGCGTGGTGCCCCAGATCAGTGTGATCATGGGGCCGTGTGCGGGCGGGGCGGTCTATTCACCGGCGATGACCGATTTCATTTTCATGGTCAGGGACACGTCGTTCATGTTCGTCACCGGCCCGGACGTCGTAAAAACCGTGACCAACGAGGTCGTCACCGCTGAGCAGCTGGGCGGTGCGTCCACTCACACGCGCAAATCGTCGATCGCCGACCGGGCCTTTGAAAACGATGTGGAGGCGCTGACCGAAGTGCGCCGTCTGGTGGATTTCCTGCCGCTCAACAACCGTGAAAAGCCGCCCCTGCGGCCGTTTTTCGACGATCCGGGGCGGCTTGAGCACAGCCTTGATACGCTGGTGCCGGATAACGCAAACAAACCGTATGACATGAAGGAACTGATCACAAAACTGGCGGACGAGGGTGATTATTACGAAATTCAGGAGGAGTTTGCGCGCAACATTGTCACCGGATTTATCCGGCTTGAGGGCCGCAGCATTGGCGTTGTCGGCAACCAGCCGTTGGTGCTGGCCGGGTGTCTGGATATCGACAGCTCGCGCAAGGCGGCGCGTTTCGTGCGGTTCTGCGATGCGTTCGAAATTCCGATCCTGACGCTGGTCGACGTGCCAGGCTTCCTGCCGGGAACCACGCAGGAGCATGGCGGCGTAATCAAACACGGCGCCAAGCTGCTGTTTGCGTATGGTGAGGCGACGGTGCCCAAGGTCACCGTGATCACCCGCAAGGCTTACGGTGGGGCCTATGACGTGATGGCGTCCAAACATCTGCGCGGCGATTTCAACTATGCCTGGCCCACGGCCGAGATCGCGGTGATGGGGGCCAGGGGGGCCACTGAAATACTGTATCGGGCCGAGCTGGGGGACGCCGACAAAATTGCCAGACGGACGAGCGATTACGAGCATCGCTTTGCCAACCCGTTCGTGGCTGCTGAGCGGGGCTTTATTGACGAGGTCATCATGCCCCATTCAACCCGAAAGCGGGTCAGCCGGGCATTCGCGTCGCTTCGGGGCAAAAGCCTTGAGAACCCGTGGAAAAAACACGATAATATTCCGTTGTGAGGACAATAATTTGCCCCGCACAGAGATGACCAAACACCGCGGCTTTCCGGGCCGCCTGCCGGGTACGGATTTTCAGTTCACCGTGCGCCGCGCCAACCCGCGCGGTGCAACCGCGATCGCCCGGCGTGAACGGCACGGCGACCGCAAGCCCGCCGACAGGCGCGCCGATTCGGCGTTCATGGCGGCACTTTGGGCGCAGTTTGGTGCGGCGCCGTTTGAGCGCGGCAATCTGGATGCCGGTCGGCTGTCGTGGCTGTTCGGGCGCGAGGTGATTGCCGCGCAAGACCCGTTTGATGTGGAGTCTTATGACGCGGTCTTGCAGATTGACGTGAACCGCGCGCAGGCAGCATTCCCAGAAGCGTTCCGGCCGGGTTGATCGGCGTGTTTATGCTTAAGTCATTGCAACCTTGGCGGATATCAGCCGAAATATCCCACCTTGCCGGGTCCGGCTATCGTGACTGTCCGATTTGGACCAGTTTGGCGCGCGCGGCGGGTCCCTCCAACACGTTGCGCGTCGCAGAATTTAAATACCGTTATCCTTCCGCTTCCCGGAGGTCTGTCCATAGCCTGGACGGGCCTCTGGCTTTGCGGTGGTTTGGGCGGCGCACCGCCGATTTCGCCGCTTGTGCAAAAAAAAACTTTGCGGCGCGGGTGCCGGGCGGGGATTGTAGTGGAGCAAATAACTCACGAAAGGCTAATCGAGCATGCAAAAGAAAACCTGGATTGGCGCAGTCGTCGCCCTGGTCGCGCTTGCGTCGTGCGGTGACACCACGCTTGAACAAGTCCTTTATGGGGCAGGGGCAGGTGCTACTACGGCAGTTCTGCTGGGTGGCGATACAACCACCGGTGCGCTTCTTGGCGCTGGTGTCAACGTTTACTGCCAAACCTCATCCGAGCTCTGCTGAGCAACATCTATCCGTTGCTGCATCCGGGGGCGGTGCTGTAAAATTCGGCCATCGGGGCTTCGCTCCGGTGGCCGGTTTTGATGTGATTTGCAGTAGGCAATGGCCTGCGCGAACTGCCTGAGATGCCGACAATGTTCAAAAGGATCCTGATTGCCAACCGAGGCGAGATCGCCTGTCGTGTGATCAGATCGGCGCACGAAATGGGGATTGCGACGGTTGCGATCTATTCCGACGCCGACCGCAATGCGCTGCACGTCAAATTGGCGGACCAGGCGGTTCGTATCGGACCGCCGCCTGCAAACCAGTCCTACATCGTAATCGAGCGTGTGATGGAGGCGGTTCGCCAGACCGGCGCCGAGGCGGTGCACCCGGGCTACGGCTTTTTGTCGGAAAACCCGAAATTTGCCGAGGCATTAAAGGCCGAAGGCGTGGTTTTCATTGGCCCGCCTGTGGACGCGATCAAAGCCATGGGTGACAAGATAACCAGCAAGAAGATTGCCCAGCAAGCAGGGGTTTCGACGATACCCGGTCACATGGGCCTGATTAAGAACGCTGATGAGGCGGTGAAAATATCCAATCAGGTCGGCTACCCGGTGATGATCAAGGCCAGCGCCGGGGGCGGTGGCAAAGGGATGCGCATCGCCCGATGCGACGACGAGGCGCGCGAGGGGTTTCAAAGTTCCAAGAACGAGGCAGCGAAGTCGTTTGGCGATAACCGGATATTCATTGAAAAGTTCATCACTCAGCCGCGGCACATTGAAATTCAGGTGCTGTGCGACGGCCACGGTAACGGCGTCTATCTGGGGGAACGCGAATGTTCGATCCAACGGCGCAACCAAAAGGTGATTGAAGAAGCGCCTAGCCCGTTTCTGGATGAAAAAACACGCAAGGCCATGGGTGAACAGGCGCTCGCGTTGGCGCAGGCAGTTGGATACACCAGTGCCGGAACTGTGGAATTCATCGTCGACGGTGCGCGGAATTTCTACTTTCTTGAGATGAACACAAGGCTTCAGGTCGAGCACCCAGTGACCGAGCTGATCACCGGCATCGATCTGGTTCAGCAGATGATCCGGGTGGCGAACGGCGAAAAGCTGAGCATCACGCAGGCCGACGTGAAACTGAATGGCTGGGCCGTTGAATGCCGGCTATACGCCGAAGATCCGTACCGTGGTTTTCTGCCCTCGACCGGACGTCTGACCCGCTATCGCCCGCCTGCCGAGATTTCGGCACGCGATCATGCTGTTCGCAACGACACGGGGGTCTTTGAGGGCAGCGAAATATCCATGGATTACGACCCGATGATCGCCAAACTGTGCACTTGGGCGCCGGACCGAGCGCGCGCGATTGGGCGGATGCGCACAGCGCTTGATGCGTTCGAGATCGAGGGTATCGGCCATAATCTGCCGTTTCTTTCGGCGGTCATGGATCATCCGACGTTCGTAGCTGGCGACATGACAACGGCCTTCATTGCTGAAGAATATCCGCAAGGATTTGACGGCGTTAGCCTGCCAGACGATCAGTTGCGCCGGGTCGCAGGTGCCGCCGCCGCGATGTATCGGGTGGCCGAAATCCGGCGCACCCGGGTGTCGGGGCGCATGGACAATCATGAGCGAAAGATCGGCGCTGACTGGGTGGTGTCGCTGCAGGGTGTCGAGTTTCCGGTGGTGATCGAGGCCGACAGGCAGGGCGTGTCGGTCAGCCTTGATGGTGGCGTCAGGATGCGGGTCGAATCGGACTGGGTGCCGGGCGACAGTCTGGCGGTTCTGGATATCGACGGCGCCGAAACGGTGATGAAAGTGGGCAAAGTGCCCAATGGTTTTCGCATCCGGCTTCGAGGTGCGGATATGAAGGTACTGGTGCGCACGCCGCGTCAGGCTGAACTGGCCAGGCTGATGCCCGAAAAGATACCGCCTGATACGTCCAAACTGCTGCTGTGCCCTATGCCGGGGCTGATAGTGGGCGTCAATGTCAGCGTTGGTGATGAGGTTCAGGACGGCCAGGCGTTGTGCACGGTTGAAGCGATGAAAATGGAAAACATCCTGCGCGCCGAAAAAACCGCGCGCATCAGCAAAATCAACGCCGCTGTGGGCGACAGTCTGGCTGTGGATGACGTGATCATGGAGTTCGAATGAACCGCTATCCCGCCACATCCGCCTCGCGAATTTCCTGCTGGCGCAGCGGGGTTTTGTCGATCGAGCGCGATATTTCCCGCACGTCCCAGGGCAGAGGCTTGCGCAGTTTCACGCCGCCATCCTTGTCGATCAGCACAAAGCCAAAACCACGCGGGCGCAGTTTCCGCCGAATATCCGAGGGGTTTGCCGGGTCGGTGTCGGTGATCACCACGACATCGCGCGCAATCAGCTCAGCCGGGCGTTCCAGCAACAATTCCATCTGCTTTTGGAACGCCGGGTCACGATTTGTGTCGGCGAAAACCACGATCAGGCGGTTCAGCCAGATGAATTCGGCCAAAGTCGCATCGCTCGCCGCGCGCACGTCAAGCACAACCGGCGCAGATTCCACCGGTGCGCTGGCGTCTTGCGCGCTTGCCGAAAGGCCGAGAAATCCGCCGAATACAAGGGCTAGCATCTGTTTCATGCGATCTCCGTTCGTAATGGATATAGGGCAAAATGTGGCAAATACGAAGACATTGGGCACCGAATATTCGCGGAAAATTCTCGGTTACCCGGAATCCGGATCAGGAGCGGTGCAATGAGCGACGCTAAACATTGGAAAGAACTGGCGCAACAAGAGCTGCGCGACCGTCCGCTAGACGCTCTGACTTGGCACACGCCTGAAGGCATCCAGGTCAAACCGGTCTACACGGCGGCTGATCTAAAAGGGCTTAAGCACGTCGGCAGTATGCCCGGTGCTGCTCCGTTCACCCGCGGGCCACGCGCCACCATGTATGCCGGACGGCCCTGGACGATCCGCCAATATGCCGGTTTTTCCACCGCCGAAGCGTCCAACGCGTTTTACCGCAAGGGGCTGGCGGCGGGGCAGCAAGGCGTGTCGGTGGCTTTCGATCTGGCAACGCACCGGGGCTATGACAGTGACCACGCCCGCGTGATCGGCGATGTCGGCAAGGCCGGGGTGGCGATTGATAGTGTTGAAGACATGAATATCCTGTTTGACGGCATTCCGCTGGACGAGGTTTCGGTGTCGATGACCATGAACGGCGCTGTGATCCCTGTTCTGGCGGCCTTTATCGTCGCGGGCGAAGAGCAAGGGGTGGCGCGCGCCGCCCTGTCGGGCACCATTCAGAATGACGTGCTCAAGGAATTCATGGTGCGCAACACCTATATTTATCCGCCCGAGCCGAGCATGCGGATTGTCGGCGACATCATTGAATTTGTGTCCCGCGAAATGCCGCGTTTCAATTCCATTTCGATCTCCGGCTACCACATGCAGGAAGCCGGCGCGACGCTGGCGCAGGAGCTCGGCTATACGCTGGCGGACGGCCGCGAATACGTGCGCGCCGCGATCGCGCGCGGGCTGGATGTGGACGCGTTTGCCGGCCGGCTGTCGTTTTTCTTTGCCATTGGCATGAACTTTTTCATGGAGGCTGCCAAGCTGCGCGCAGCGCGGTTTCTGTGGCATCGGATCATGGCCGAGTTTGAGCCCAAGAAGCCCGGCAGCCTAATGCTGCGCACGCATTGCCAGACCTCAGGTGTCAGCCTGCAGGAACAGGACCCTTACAACAATATCGTGCGCACCGCCTATGAGGCGATGAGCGCGGTTCTGGGCGGCACCCAGTCGTTGCACACTAACAGCTTTGACGAGGCGATGGCGCTGCCGACCGAGTTTTCGGCCCGCATTGCCCGCAACACGCAACTGATCCTGCAAAACGAAACCGGGGTGGGCCATGTGGTCGATCCGCTTGCTGGGTCATATTACGTGGAAAAGCTGACCAGCGATCTGGCGGATGCGGCCTGGAAACTGATCTGTGAAGTGGACGACATGGGTGGCATGACCAAAGCGGTCGCGTCCGGCATGCCCAAGCTGCGGATCGAGGAAGCGGCGGCAAGCCGGCAGGCCGCGATTGACCGGGGCGACGAGGTGATCGTCGGGGTGAACAAGTTCCGCCCCGAAAATGTCGATGTGGTCAATATTCTGGATGTGGACGACGTGGCGGTGCGTGAAAACCAGATCGCGCGGCTGAAACACATTCGCGAGACACGCGACCGTGTAGTGGTCGATGATACCCTCGCTGCGCTTGTAAAGGCGGCGACGTCGGGCAAGGAAAACCTGTTGGAACTGGCGATCGCGGCGGCACGCGCGCGGGCCACAGTAGGAGAAATATCAATGGCGATGGAAAAAGCGTTCGGGCGTCACCGGGCCGAAGTGAAAACGCTGGCAGGGGTTTATGGCGCTGCCTATGAGGGTGATGCGGATTTTGCCGCGATTCAGAAGGATGTCGAGGCGTTTGCGGTTGAGGAGGGCCGCCGCCCGCGCATGCTGGTGGTCAAGATGGGTCAGGATGGCCACGACCGCGGTGCCAAGGTGATCGCCACGGCATTTGCCGATATCGGCTTTGACGTGGATGTCGGGCCACTTTTTCAGACACCCGAAGAGGCGGCGCAGGATGCAGTCGACAATGACGTGCATATCGTCGGCATCTCCAGCCAGGCGGCGGCGCACAAGACGCTGGCCCCCAAGCTGGTGGCGGCGCTGAAGGCCCAGGGCGCCGAAGAGATCATCGTGATTTGCGGCGGCGTTATTCCGCAGCAGGACTATGAATTTCTTGCAGAAGCCGGAGTGAAGGCGATCTTTGGGCCGGGGACGAATATTCCGCAGGCGGCCAAGGATATTTTGCGGCTGGTGCGGGCAGGCCGGGGTTAGTCGGTCTTGATAAACCGACCCGGGCGGGGGGCTGTCTGCCCCCTCTGCCCCAAGCAGGTCGGGGGCGATTCCCCCCGAGGATATTTTTGCATAGCAAAATATGGGTGCGCGCGCGCAGTTTGCGCATTTAGAGTCGGCGGTGATACGGGGACGGGCGATGGTATTAGCGCTGGATCATCTGGTGGTATGCGCCGAGACGTTGGCGGCGGGCTCGGCCTATGTAGAGAAAATACTAGGGGTGGCTCCGGGGCCCGGCGGGCAGCATTTGCAGATGGGAACGCACAACAGGTTGCTGTCGCTGGGGCCTGATATTTATCTTGAGGTGATTGCAGTTGATCCCGATGCGGAGCCGCGGCGGCGGGTGCGGTGGTTTGATCTGGATGGCTTTGCAGGCCGGCCGCGGCTGAGCAACTGGATCGCGCGGTGTAATGATTTAGCCGCTGCCATTAGTACTGCGCCCGGCGGGATCGGCGAGGTGATTGAGCTTGAGCGCGGTGATTTGCGCTGGCGGATGGCGGTTCCGCATGATGGGTGCCTGCCGTTCGGCGGGGCCTATCCGGGGCTGATATCATGGCTTGGCTCGGCGCATCCGGCGGCGCGGCTGACCGATAACAGGTGCCGGTTGCAAGAGTTGCGGGTTTTTCATCCTGACGCCGCAGCGCTCAGGGCGTATATGCCGCCAGTCATGGAATTGCGTCTTGTCACCATCAAATCCGGTCCCGAAGTGCGGATTGAGGCCGTCATCGACACGCCCAATGGTGTGAAGGTGCTGCGATGAGCATTCGACCGGCAACGGCCGACGATTCGCAGGCGATTGTGGCGTTCTGGAACCCGATGATCCGAGACATCCACATGACCATTGGCCGGGCCGAGAAAAGCGACCGCGAGGTAGCGGTACTGCCCGAAGCCGGGCGCAAGTTTGACCGCCGGTTGGACCAGCACTTGATGCAGAATTTTCTTTAACCCGGACTGACAGCCCTGACCAAAGCCGCTAAGACGCCAGACATGTCATTATGGACCCGCATATCCGAGGCGCTGTCGGCGCTGGCCAGTGGCGAGCCACTGTCGGCGGTCTTTGACCGCTTGCGCAGCCCGCCCGAAAAAACCGTAGCATTTGCAATCGCGGTGATTGCGCTGAGCGCCAAGATGGCCAAGGCAGACGGGCTGGTGACGCGGGACGAAGTTACCGCCTTTCGCGAAGTGTTTCATATTCCTGCCGATGAGGAAAAGAATGCCGCGCGCCTCTTTAACCTTGCCCGCCAGGACGTGGCCGGGTTTGAGGAATATGCGACCCGGGTCGCGGCGATGTTTGAACATGATGCGGGCACGCTTTGCGATCTGATCGAAGGGCTGTTTCACATCGCCCTTGCAGATGGCCAGTACCATCCAAACGAGGATGTGTTTCTTGAGCGTGTCGCCGCGATATTCGGCCTGACTGACGCGCAATTTCGTGGCCTGCGCACGCGCTTCGTGCCTGATGTGTTGCCTGATCCCTATCAGGTTTTGGGGTTAGATCCCGAAGCAACCATCGAGGAGGCCCGCACCGCCTGGCGTGCGATGGTGCGCGACAGCCATCCTGACCGGATGATCGCGCGCGGGGTGCCCGAAGAGATGGTGAAGCTGGCCGAAAAACGTCTGATCGCGGTGAACCGGGCCTTTGACGAGATCCGCGCGGCCACGGGCTGATGCGCATCGCGACTTATAATGTCGAGCGGTTCAATGCACTGCTTAACGACGACGCAGAGCCATTGGGAGATGGCCGCTGGTCGCGCAGGCATGATGTGACACGGGCAGATCAACTGGCGGCATCCGACCATTACCCGGTGACCATTGATCCTGCTACTTGATCTTAAATTCCGCGCCATTTTCGCCTATATTGGTGTCATGAGACAGATATTGGCAGTTGCTTTCGCACTAACCCTTGGTGTCCCGCCGGTTCAGGCGCAAGAGCCCAATGAAGAATTGCGCGACGGGTTGAGCTTGCTTCAGGAAGGCACGCGGCTGTTGCTGGAGGGGCTGTTGAAAGAGCTTGGGCCGACATTTTTGGAATTGCAGGGCCGGATCATTGATCTGAACGCCTATTACGCGCCCGAGTGCTCCCCAATGGCGACATCATCATCCGCCGCAAAATACCGCTTGTGCCGGACGCGCCGCTTGAGGGCGAGACGGATTTATGAGGTAAGCCGCTCTAAGTGTCTGATCCAAAACTAATTGAGTGATTTCCGCGAGTTGTGATTCAATCGGATTGATAAGATTCGAGGGAGATCACAATGGCCTGGACGGAAACCACTCGCGCCCGATATGAACGGCATTCGGGACGCTATGCAAGCGATTTAACTGATCAGGAATGGGGTTTGATCGCGCCATTCCTGCCGCCGCCTAAAACAACTGGTCGTCCGCGCAGCACGGCGATGCGCGATGTTCTGGATGCCATTTTGTACATCGCCAGCGCCGGGTGTGCGTGGCGTATGCTGCCCAATGATTTCCCGCCAGTGTCCACCGTGCGCTACTATTTCTATGGCTGGCGCAACGATGGCATCTTTGAAGTGATCAGCCATTTTCTGGTGGCGACGGCGCGCGAGTTTCATGGCAAGAAGCCCGGCCCCACCGCTGGTGTCATTGATAGCCAGACCATAAAAACAACGGAAAGCGGTGGCATTTCGGGCTATGACGCGGGCAAGAAAACCAAGGGCCGCAAGCGCCACATTGTCACCGACACGCTCGGGTTTATGGTTGGGTTGGTCGTGCATAGCGCCGGTATTCAAGACCGTGATGGCGCCCGGAAGTGTTGAAATCCATCCGGTATTCCCATCCAAACTTGCGCCATATCTTTGCGGATGGCGGGTATGCCGGACCAAAGCTGCGCGACGCTCTTGAAGGCATCGGTGACTGGACAATCCAGATCGTCAAGCGCTTCGACACTGCGGAAGGCTTCGAAGTCATTCCCAGAAGATGGGTCGTCGAGCGCACCTTCGCATGGCTCAACCGCTGCCGGCGATTGGCCAAAGATTGGGAAAAATCCATCGCAAGTTCACAGGCATGGATACTCGTTGCACATATCAGAACCCTCACGCGTAAAATTGCAAGGCATTGTAATCATCCGTAGAGTTTTGAATCAGACACTTAGGCAATGAACAATCCACCTCTGCCAATATGATCGCCTGATCGCCCCACAAACTACGCGAAACCACGGCGCAGCCGGTGGCAGCTTCAATCGCGCAGTGGGCTTTTTCAAGCGTCAGAACCAGACTCGGCAACGGTTCCGCTCCAATACGGTGCGCCTCGACCTGGCCTGATCCGCTTTGCATGAATACCCGGAAGTGGCGATCATCAACGGTGACCTCGTGAACCGGCTGACCAACGAATTGCAGACTCGGGCCGTCACAGGCGGCCGCGATCAAGGGGCTCAAAAGGAATACAAGCAGCCGCATCGCCAAGTCCTTGCAAAACTATACTTAACCAATTGTTACCAAAGCTTGCATCAACCGCCAGCAAAGCTCAGTCTGACGCGAACAAAGGAGCGCGACATGACCCACGATCCCGACCGGCACGCGATGAAGATGGCCAAGAAAAAGATCGCGCGCGACAAGATCATGGCCACCAAGACCGAGCAGAAAGGTCTGATCATCGTCCACACCGGCAAGGGCAAGGGCAAAAGCTCTGCTGCGTTCGGGATGATTTTTCGCTGCATCGCGCACGGCATGCAAACCGGCGTGGTGCAGTTCATCAAAGGCGGCATGTCGACCGGCGAGCGCGACCTGATCCTGGACAGGTTCTCGGATATCTGCGCCTTTCACACCATGGGCGAAGGTTTTACCTGGGAAACCCAGGACCGCACCCGCGACACGGAAATGGCGCTTGCCGCATGGCAAAAGGCCAAGGAACTGGTCCGCGACCCGGCCAACAAAATGGTGCTGCTGGACGAAATCAACATCGCGCTGCGCTATGACTACATCCCAATCGCTGACGTCGTGGAATTCCTGAAGGCCGAAAAACCGGCAATGACCCATGTTGTGTTGACCGGGCGCAACGCACATGCCGATCTGATCGAAATCGCTGATCTTGTGACCGAGATGGAGTTGGTCAAACACCCATTCCGGTCAGGGATTAAGGCGCAGATCGGGGTGGAGTTTTAGGCGTTTCGTTCAACCGCTGCTGCGCGGACTTGCGTAAGCGTCGCTCCCGTTGAAAGCGCCTCGCCATCCAGTTTCAACTCGATAACAGATGGCCCGCCCGAATTTGCCGCCCTCTCAAACGCTGCCGGAAAATCATCCGTTTTTTCAACACGTTCACCATGTCCGCCATATGCCTGCGCCAGCGCCGCAAAATCCGGGTTGGCCAGATCCCTGCCGCTGACCCGCCCAGGATAGTCGAGTTCCTGATGCATGCGGATCGTGCCATATTGCCCGTTATTCGCCACAACCGTGATAACAGCCGCCCCGTGTTGCCGCGCCGTCGACATCTCGTTCAGCGTCATTTGAAAACACCCATCCCCGGCCATGCAGACAACCGTTTTGTCGGGATATTCCAGCTTGGCGGCAATCGCCGCCGGAAAGCCGTATCCCATGCTGCCGGATATCGGGGCAACTTGCGTGCCATACTGCTTGAACTGAAAATACCGGTGAAGCCAGGCAGCGTAGTTACCGGCGCCGTTGGTGACAATTGCGTCTGCGGGCAAGTTGTCGGACAGCCAGCCAACAATCGCCTCCATCTTTACAGCACCGGGCGTTTCCTTGTGAACCTGCCATGCCAGATATTCAGCCCGCGCGGCCTGGGTCCAGTCTGCCCAATCAGGGTTCGCATCACCCCGCGATTTGACCAGCAACTCCAGCACGTCCGCAGCACACGCCGTCACGACCAGATCGGTGTGCAGCACTTGACCCGGCAGGTCAGGATCAGGGTGCACATGCACAATCGTTCGGGACGCGTCAGAAGACGTGACCAACGTGTATCCGCCGGTTGGAATATCGCCAAATCTGGTGCCGAGGATCAGCAGGAAATCAGCATCGCGCAGCCGCTCGGCAAGTTTCGGGTTCATCCCGACACCAAGGTCACCAACATAAGTGGCCGCCCGATTATCCATGTAATCCTGCCGTCTGAACGTGACCGCCACGGGCAGATTGAAGTCGGTCGAGAACTGCCGCAAATTCTCGGCCGCATCTGCCGACCAACGCGATCCACCGGCAACGATCAGCGGGCGTTTCGCGCCTGCCAGAAGGTCATGGATTGCGATAATTTGGGTGGCGGACACTGCTGTCGGATACAGTTTGGTCGGTTGCGTTACTTGCACGGCCGTATTAGCAGCCAACACATCCTCGGGCAGCGCCAGCACCACCGGGCCCGTACGCCCGGACTGGGCGACGCGAAAGGCCCGGTTTACATACTCCGGCAGGCGCTCGGTGTCGTCCACTTCGGCCACCAATTTCGCCATGCTCCCAAACACCGCACGGTAGTTGAGCTCTTGAAACGCATCGCGATCCCGGTGCGCGCGAGCGATCTGACCCACGAACAACACCATCGGGGTGCTGTCCTGGCGCGCCACATGCACGCCCGCACTTGCATTCGTCGCACCGGGACCACGGGTCACAAGCGCAACGCCAGGTTTGCCGGTCAACTTCCCGGTCGCCTCGGCCATCAGCGCGGCTGCGCCCTCGTGGCGGCAGACGATATTCTCGATCCCGCTGCCATAAAGCCCGTCCAGTACCGCCAGATAGCTTTCGCCCGGCACCGAAAACACCCGCCGAACGCCAAGCACCTTCAGTTGGTCAACCAGAACCTGCCCGCCGTGTCGTGTCATGCCGCGATGGTTGCCTTCAGGTTTTGATTTGGATGCTGCCAGTTGCGGTTATCACTGCCAACCTTGCACATTGCGCCAGAATAATTAGGGAATTATATCCAAAAGTAACATTTTGTCGCGTCAATTCTGACACAATTATTGCCCGTCCATGGCATCGGCGGCGTAAAGAATACGGCGCGTATCTGTTCCGGCGATGCGCCGGGCATATCGCATTCTTCATTCTGTTCCGCCTTTGTTGGCTGATAGGTTCTGTCCGCCAGTTTTTCCTTAAGCGTTTGCGGTTTTGGCTTCGCAGTGCGCGTTGTCATGGCGTGTACTCCTGTTCCTTGAACACATCTTTGAGCCAGATCAACACATCGCGTTGGGCATCCTTCGGTGCCTTACGTATCAGCGCCTTGAGCCGGGCGGCACTTGGCGGTTCCTGGCCGGTATTTCTGGCCCCTTGGTTACAGGCGCTGCACAAGGCCCGCAGGTTGCCAGGACTGTCCTCTCCGCCGTGGCTCTTGTCCATGATATGCCCGACGTGCAACCTTACGGGGCGGCCCGTACGATCGTCGGGATCACCCGCCACGGCCCCGCAAAGCTGGCACATGGAGTGATTGCGTTCAAGCACTTCGGCGCGGAGCCGCTGGCCAATGCCACGCTTGAACTGCACGGGCGGTTTTGACGGCGGCCAGTTCACGAGCCTGTACTCGTCCGGCTTGAGGTCAGCGGCGTCATTGTGCGACTGAATGGGCCAGCCGTCCTCATCGCGGAGTTCTCGCAATCGACGCCCGTACTGACCCTGATTGCCGCTGGCGGTCCTGATTTCTTCGGTCGTTACAATCTCTCCAACGTGTGCGAGCAGAAACGCACGAATACCGACCTTAGTGTCTGATCCAAAACTAATTGAGTGTGTCAATCCCGGCGTAAAAAGGGGCCATTCGCCGGAGTAAAAGTGGGCCAGTTGAGGTGCCGCGCCTTGTTGGGTGTGCTCCCCATAAAGCTAACGCGTGACAAGGCGCATGTTGGCCAAAGGCCAACATCCATCAAGTTCAGACCGGGTTCAGGCTCTGGCGTTTCGGCTCTGTTTTAGCCGAAAGCTGTCGCCGTTCATCTCCAGTATATGCATGTGGTGGGTGAGGCGATCCAGGAGCGCACCGGTGAGGCGCTCGGATCCGAATATTTCGGTCCATTCGTCGAACGGCAGATTTGAGGTGATGATTATGGAGCCGCGTTCATAGCATTGGGACGTGCCTATCCGGTTGTCACCCACACCCACTACATCTAGGGTGCTCCCAATCGCCCGAGTAAAGCTGGGCGTAAGTGGGAGCGGTGACATCGCCAGCAAGTTAGGCGGCACAGGCCGTGCCATCCGGGAAAAGTCGCTGGAACTCAGGAAGCGACCGCGGAAACGAAAGGTCTTCACGCTGCGAGACATCCATCCCCGCTTTGTCCCCCTCCCGGGCCACTCGACGCCACGCCATACATATAGTGGGTGTGGGTGACAACCGGATAGGCACGCATTGGGAGATGACTTCGAAGAGCAGCTCAGCGCCGGTTTTGCTCAAGGGGACAAAGCCCAGCTCGTCAATGATCAGAAGGTTCTGGCTGGTGAGTTGTTTTTGGAACCTCTGCAGGCGGCGTTCATCGACAGCTTCGATCAATTCGTGAACCAGTGATGCGGCGGTTATGAAGCGGACCTTGAGGCCTTTCTGGCAGGCGGCCAATCCCAGCCTCAGTGCGACATGGGTTTTACCGGTGCCACTTGGCCCCAGGGCAATGATGTTCTGGTATTTGTCGATGTATTCACAGCGCGCCAGCTCCAGCACGAGCGGCTTGTTGAGTGACGGGATCGCCTTGAAATCGAAGCTGTCCAGGCTCTTGGTGGCTGGAAACTTCGCGGCCTTGATGCGCCGCTCGATCATCCGGCGTTCCCGCTCTATCAGTTCAAGTTCGCAGAGCCGCAGTAAATACTGGACGTGATCCTTCTTCTCAGCAGCGCATTGTTGCGCAAGTTTGGAATATTCGCCCGGGAATGTCGGCAAGCGCAGTTTTTTTAGGTGATGCTGCAGCAGAACCTGCGGTGTATCGGTCATGCCGGCACCTGCGTCATCAGGCTCATATAGCTCGCGGGCTTGGTGGTCTCGACCAGTGCTTTGGGCAGGTAGGGGTAGATATCGAGATCGAGCCGTGGCGGGCGCCTCTCGATCCGGCAAAGCACCAGATGCTTGACCGCACGTAGCCGATCGCGCCCAGTTCCAGCGACTGTTTGATAGCCCCGTGGACGTGCGCCATCTCGAAGCTCTCAAGCAGCCGTAGAACCTGGACGTATTCGCGCTTGCCCTTCTTGCCCATGCGTGTCAATCGGCATTGAATGTTGACCCCCTATCGGCGCCCAAAAATGACCCTCCTTTTGTGCTGAGTGGCCCGTTGCTGCGTAGTCTCCATATAACGCAGCGGCGGCGGGCCAGCGTGGTTTCGGTTAGGGGTCAGGCTCGGTTTTTGAAGCGCCAGCTTTCGTTTCCAGTTTCGACGATCTCGCAGTGATGTGTCAGCCGGTCGAGCAGTGCGGTGGTCATTTTCGCATCGCCGAAGACGCTCGGCCACTCACCAAAGGCGAGGTTGGTTGTGACGATGATCGAGGTGCGCTCATAGAGTTTGCTGATCAGGTGGAATAGGAGCTGGCCGCCGGTCTGGGCGAAGGGCAGATAGCCCAACTCGTCCGGGATCAGGAAGTCGAGGCGAGAGATCAGATCTGCAGTTCGTCCCTGCCGTTCTGCACGGGCTTCGGTATCCAGTTTGTTCACCAGATCGACGCCATTGAAGAACCGCCCGCGACGGCCGTTTCGGATGCAGGCGCGGGCAATACTGACGGCGAGGTGGGTTTTGCCGGTTCCGGTTCCGCCGATCAGCACCAGGTTGCGCTGGTGATCCAGGAAGTCTCCCGCAGCCAGATCACGGATCAGAGTCTCGTTGATCTCGGTCGCCTCGAAGTCGAACTCTTCCAGTTCCTTGGCCAGCGGCAGTTTGGCAATTGTCATCTGATATTTGATGGAGCGCGCCTGCTTCTCGCTGATCTCGGCATTCAGCAGATCCCCAATGATCTGTTGCGGTTCATGCCGGCGCTTGACGGCTGTCGTTATGATCTCATCGTAGGAAGCCTTCATTCCGTAGAGCTTCAGCTTTCCCATCGCGTCGAGCAGGTCTGAGCGTTCCATCTGTTTTTCTCCTCAAGCTGTCATATCGGTCGCAATCGGCGGCAGGCTCGCAGTTCAGCCGCAGCGCATCCGGGGTTGTGATTGTCAGGGGCGGCGGCGGTTCCCGGTGCCGAGCCAGAATGTTCAGGACAACTCCTGCGGAATGAACATTGTGCGACAGTGCCTCAGAACAGGAGGCTTCGACGGCCTCCAGACCATCGGTCAGGATGGCACCTAAGATATCCACCATCTGGCGATCACCGCCGGGTTGGCGTTCCAGCTTGCGCTGGATCCGTCGGATTGCCGCAGGCAAATCCCATTCCCTGAACGGCGCGCCATTGCGCAAAGCGCCCGGCTTGCGCGCAAGAACGGGTAAATAATGCAGGGGATTATAGATGGTTTTGCCGCGTCCGAAGGCGCGCGTATGGCTGCCAACAATGCGGCCCTCCTGCCAGCATTCCAGCCGGTCAGCGTAGGCCCGAATATCCACCGGTCGGCCAACTGCGCGGGCATCGACCGAGTAGCGGTTGTTGTCGAAGCGGATCAGGCAGGTTTTGGAGACAGCGGCCGGAACAGCATGGAACCCATCAAACGGGCCAACATAGGGCACAAGGCTCGCGCGCTCTTTTTCGAACACTTCCCAGATTGTTTTGTCGCGCATGTCCGGATGCGTGTTGGCCCGGCCATATGCCAGGCAACGATCATCCAGCCAGGCGTTCAACTCAGCGTAGGATTTAAACTTTGGTCGCGGCACAAAGAATCTTCGCCGGAGTACGCCGACCTGGTTCTCAACCTGACCCTTCTCCCAACCCGAAGCAGGCGTGCAAGCGACAGGATCGACCAGATAGTGTCCGCACATCTGTTGGAACCGGCGATTGTAGGTCCGCTCCTTGCCAACAAGAATCGCGTCCACCGCCGTCTTCATGTTATCGTAAATCCCGCGCACACACGCCCCGCCGAAGAAGGCGAACGCTTTATCATGGGCGTCAAACACCATCTCTTGCGTCTCGTGCGGATAAGCCCGAACAAACGGCATCCGGCTGTGGCAGAGGCGAACATGCGCCACCTTGACCGTCGTGGTCGCGCCATCAATCAGGACAACTTCCTGGCTCCAGTCGAACTGATACGCCTCACCGGGATCAAAGCTCAGCGGAACATAAGCATCAGCGGATGCGGCCCGCGTCGCCTTCGACCAACTGGCCGCATAGCGCCGTACCGCATCATAGCTGCCGTCGTATCCTTGGTTGCGCAGTTCTTCATATACCCGGACAAGCGTCAGGCGTTCGCGTCTAGGATGCCGAGTATTGTCGGCCAGCATATCATCCAATTGAGAACGCCAGGGATCGATCTTCGGACGCGGCTGGGTGGAACGGTCATAGCTGAACTCCGTCGCACCAGAACGTATCACCTTGCGCACTGTGTTCCGTGAAACCCGAAGCTCCCGGCATATTTGCTTGATCGACTTCCCCTGAATGAAATGCGCGCGCCTGATCTTTGCGATCGTCTCCACAACCAACATCCCCAACTCGCTCCCTCAAATCTTTGAAGGAGCATCTGTACAGAACTATCAGGGGGGTCACTTTTGGACGCCGATTACCCCAATAATGGGGTCAACTTTGCATGCCTATCCACACCCATGCGCGCTTCCAGCAGCCGGTGCAGGGTGGCAAACTCCCCTGGCAGGTCCCAGCCCTGCAGCGGTGCCGCCTGGTCCAGCGCGCCAACCTTCTGTTCCAGCAGCGGCAGGAAGTGCATCGGATCGAAGACCATATCAGCCTTCTCATAGGACCGTTGGTGGCGGGCGATCACCTCGGCGCCGCAGCCGATGACGACCTCGTGGACATAGCCGCGGACCTGAACCTCGTGATGAGCGCAGGCGACCGGCACCGAGTAATCGTTGTTGCGATAGCGGACCATCGAGATCGACGTCGCCCGCGTGCTGACTTTCTCGCAGGCATCGTAGGGTACAGGCGGCAGCGCCATCAGGCCGTCGAGGTCGCGCATCAGCCGCTCGCCGATAGTCTCGGAATGACCCCGCAGAACCTCATCCTGACGTTTGAGGCATTGCTCCTCCAGCCGGACGTTCAGGTCATCGAAACTGTCGAAGCGCGGCATCGGCACCAGGAAGTTCCGCCGGCCATAACCGATTGTGCCTTCGACATTACCCTTGTCGTTGCCCTTGCCAGGACGGCCGAACCTGTCTTCGAACAGGTAATGCGACTGCAACTCAGCAAAGGTTCTGGTTCGTTGCCGTTTTCCGTCCCCGAGAATCCGTGCCACCGCGATCGTGGTGTTGTCGTAGAGCCCTGACAGCGGCACGCCTCCGAAGAACGCAAAGGCGGAGACATGGCCATCGCAAAAGGCCTCGGTTGTCTCCGCCGGATAGGCCTTGATGAAGAACGCGTCCGAGTGCGGCAGAGACATTGCAAAGTAGTGCAGCTTGCGCACGACCCCGCCAATCTCGCCAAGCGCCTCACCAAAATCAACCTGGGCGTGGCCTGGCGCGTGCGACAGCGGCACGAACACTTCCCGAGTCCGGCGCTTCTTCTCGCGAACATAGTCGGTCACAATCGTGATCCCGCCGGTGAATCCATGTTCATCACGCAGACGCTCATATATCCGCTTCGACGTATGCCGCTGCTTCTTGAGCCGCGACTTATCCTCTTCCAATATCTGGTTGATGAGCGGAATGAACGGGTCAAGCTTTGGACGGGCTGGTGGCCCATTCCTGCGATACCCCGGTGGCACCGCATGCTTCAGGATCTTCGACACAGTCTTGCGGTCTATCCCGAAATGACCGGCCGCCGCCCGCTCACTCATCCCACCGACATGACACGCACGCCGAACCCGGCTGTACAATTCCACAGAATACATCTCCCCGCCCTCAGCTCGTTTGCCTCAGGCGTCAGAATGGCGGAGTTTTACTCCGCGACAGTCAGATTATACCAACGGCCCCCAGATTTGACTCAAGGGGATTCGCACGAGCGGCGTGATCTGATTCAGTGGCATCAAGGCAAGGGAGGCTTTGATGGCAGTAAGGATTACGCGAAAAGACAAGTCCGCAGGCGAGCTTCGCCAGGAAGCGGCGCGGTGCCGGGATGGGAAAGCGGCGCGACGGTGTTGGCGATTGCCCTGGTTCTGGATGGGGTTGACCGCAAGACGGCGGCAGAAAACTGCGGCATGGATCGGCAGACGTTGCGGGATTGGGCCCACCGTTACAATGCGGAGGGCGTGTCGGGCCTGTTCAACCGTCGCCCGCCGGATCCACCCTGTCTGCTGAGCGCGGCACAGAAGGAGGAGTTGGCGGAAATGGTTCGGGCGGGTCCCGACCCCGAAACCGATGGGGTTGTGCGCTGGCGGCGCATTGATCTGAAACGCAAGATCGAAGAGCGCTTCGGCGTCACCATGCATGAGCGAACTGTTGGCAAACAATTGGCAAGCCTGGGCTTTCGGCGTCTGTCGGTGCGCCCGCAGCATCCGAAATCCGACCCGGATGCACAGGAGGCTTTTAAAAAAACTTCGCCGCAGAGGTAGAAGCAGCCTTGCCGGAAACAGCCCGCAGCAAGCCCCTGGAGATATGGTTTCAGGATGAAGCGCGGGTTGGCCAGCAGGGCACGCTCACCCGTATCTGGGCCGAGCGTGGAACACGCCCCCGTGCCCCGCGCGACACCCGCTATATCTGGAGCTACATTTTCGGCGCCGTCTGCCCGGAACGGGCTGAAGCGGCCGCTCTGATCATGCCACATGCCGACACACAGGCCATGAGCGCGCATCTCGCCGAGATCGCTAAAACCGTCGCATCGGGCGCACATGCCCTTCTCATTCTGGATGGCGCTGGCTGGCACGGTTCGGCAGAGCTGGAGGTACCGACAACATCACCCTGCTCAAACTCCCGCCCTATTCCCCTGAACTCAACCCGATGGAAAATGTGTGGGCTTATCTGCGTGCCAACAAGCTCGCCATATCCGTCTTCGACAATTATGAGCAGATCGCCGACAGGTGTTGCGAAGCATGGAACTTCTTTGCAAACGACAAAACCGCAATCACGTCAATCACTACCAGACAATGGGCCAAAACGGTCAACGACTAGGGCCGTTGGTATTATTCGACCGTTTCTGTGGTCCAGTATTGCTCCGGGATTCACATTGAGTGATTTCAGCGAGTTGTGATTCAATCGGATTGATAAGATTCGAGGGAGATCACAATGGCCTGGACGGAAACCACTCGCGCCCGATATGAACGGCATTCGGGACGCTATGCAAGCGATTTAACTGATCAGCAGGGGTATCGCATGAATAGCTGGCCCGTGTTTGCTACGTGCATCAACGTCTGATTCAATGTCACCAGAACACGCATCTGGAGGACTTGCTTTGGAAAAGACTACATCATTTCAATCTGTTATTTCGGCCATCCCTGACCCTCGCCAGCAGGCGAAGGTGCTTTACCCGCTTGATGAGATCCTGCTTTTAAGCCTGTGTGCGGTGGTCTCGGGCGGCGAGAGTGTCGTTGATATTGTCGAATATGGTGAAGAAAAGCTGAAGTTTCTGCGCAAATTGGCCCCTTTTGAGCACGGCATTCCCTCGCATGACACGCTTTCAACGGTGTTTCGGCTGCTTGATCCGGAGAAGTTCAGTACAGCCTTTGCGCAATGGGCTGCTGGCCTGGCGGGACGCGTTGAAGGCTCGATTGTGGCCGTCGATGGCAAGACGATGCGCGGGTCAAAGGCCGGTGGTGAAACACCTCTGCATTTGATCTCGGCCTACTGTGATGATCTGCGTCTGGTACTGGGTCAGCGGGCAAGTGCGCACAAAAAGAACGAGATCAAGGACATTCCATTGCTCTTGGATTTGCTCCACGTTGAGGGCGCGATCGTGACGCTGGACGCGATGGGGTGCCAACGCCAGATTGCCTGCAAAATCCGCGACAAGGGGGCCGACTACGTGCTGGCGCTCAAGGGAAATCAGAGCAGCCTTTTTGAGGATGTGAAACTGTGGTTTGAAGAGAGGGAGCATGAAAATACTGCGTCGTTACAGACTGTTGATGGCGATAAAGGTCGGATTGAGACCCGGACCTACACCCAGAGTGACACCATAGAATGGCTGCAAGAGCGCCATCCGGGTTGGGCGGGTCTGACCAGTATTGGTCGCGTTGTCTCGATCCGTGAAAGCAACGGGAAAACAACACAACAAACCCGATACTTCATCTCGTCTCTACCGAAAGATGCGCCGCGCTTTGCCCATGCGGTACGCTCCCATTGGGGGATTGAAAACCGCCTCCACTGGGTGCTCGACGTCACATTCCGCGATGATGACAGCCGTGTTCGTAAGGATCACGGCCCCAAGAATTTTGCCGTCATCAAACACATGGCAATGAATCTGCTCAACAAGGCAAAAGATAAAAAATCGCTCAGGGTCATGCGCAAAAAGGCCGGATGGAACAATCGGTTCTTACTGCAAATTCTCCGGACATAACCTTCATGCGATTCCCCTGCTGATCAGGAATGGGGTTTGATCGCGCCATTCCTGCCGCCGCCTAAACTGATATTCCCCAAGTAGCTTGGGCTTTGAGGTAATTTAGCCGCGTTTGGCTGTTTTCGCAAGGTTGTCGCTGGTTGCCTTGGTCAGTCGAGCGTGACTTTGATGTTTTGGTCTGTGTTCTGGGCCTCTGTACCTGTTTTTTGCCCCTGTCGCGCCGTATCGTCGATTTCTGGACACATCTACTTTGCCGCTTTTGTTGAGGTATTGCGGCGATGGCGCTCATGCGGGACATGGAGGTGCGCGTAGGCGCTGAATGGCTTTGAGGATGCCCTGGAAAAGGGAGCCACTGATAGCAACCTCAGCCAGTTGGAAGGTGATGGCACGGGCGTGTCGAACAACTCTTGCGCCGGTTTTGATAAGCCGGGTCTGCAAACTGGTGAGTGACCAGTCGGCCACCTCCTCGGGCAGTTCTACGCCCTGCAAGAAGATGCCAAGGTTATAGGCCAGTGCGTGAAGCTGAAGCCGCACCTCGTTGTTGGCAAAGCGTTTGCAGGACAGTCGCGTCCAGGTGATGGCCTGCTTGCCCTCCTTGATGTGTTGCTCTGCCGTGCCCCGCTGGTTGTAGAAGCGGACAACCTCCTCTGGCTCCATCGGCAGGTTGGTCACGATGAAACCCAAACGGGGAAACAACTCGTCCGGATGCCACTCGATTTTGGCGACCACCCGGCGCGGCTTATCCCAGCTTTGGGCCTGATACTCGAACTCTTCATAGAAGCGTTTGACCTTGGTCTTTGACGGTCGCCCCACTGGGCGGGTGAGACGATGCGCGATGCGACTTTCCAACACAGCGTTCTTCTTCAGGCGGACAGCATAATAATATTCCGCCGCTTCAAGGTCTTTGTACAGCTCCGGGATGGCAAAGGCGGCATCCGCCCTAAAGAACCGCATCAGGTCTCGCTTTGCATAGCGGGCGATGACGGGAGCCAGAAGCGCTTTCCATCCATCGGCACTATGGACGTTGCCATGGCGCAGGACGCTGCGCTCCAGATGACCAAACTGGTTGAAGATGAAGAGCGGATGATAACACATGCAGCCGAAGTGCCCGTTCCATGCGGTTCCTTCCTGTGCCCGGTGGGTCGGGCTGACAGAACTGTCCATGTCCAGTGTGATGTACTTCAGCCCTTTGCGGTCATGCACCGCGTCAATCCACTGTCCCGACAGATCAGAAAGTGCCGCGCGATTATCATTCACTGCCAGAACCTCAGTCTCAAACCGCCCCATCTGGCTCGCGGATGCTGCCTGTTCATCAACAGCCCGTCCGCCCACAATCTGGCGCATCACCGGATCGAGCGCTAAACGCTCCGCGTCATTGACGTCCTCGTAGCCAGCAAGGCGACCAAAGACAGACTGACGCAAAAGCCCGACAAGGGTGTGAACGCAATTGCGGCCCTTGCGCACGTCCTTGAGAAGACCGCCAGCCATATCGTGCAGGCTGAGCACTTCATCCAATTCCCAATACAGCAGCAACCCGCCGTCAGAACTGAGCTTGGAACCGTGGAACTCAAGCCGTACCCGACGGTCAAAACCCAGTCTGACACCACCTGATTTGCCCGCACCCTCTGGGTGATCCATGATCTACAACCTTCCGCCACATTAACCTGCTGTAATATAACACAAATACGGGCTTGAATGAAAACAAATCCGTCAGCTACTTGGGGAATGCGGGCTAAAACAACTGGTCGTCCGCGCAGCACGGCGATGCGCGATGTTCTGGATGCCATTTTGTACATCGCCAGCGCCGGGTGTGCGTGGCGTATGCTGCCCAATGATTTCCCGCCAGTGTCCACCGTGCGCTACTATTTCTATGGCTGGCGCAACGATGGCATCTTTGAAGTGATCAGCCATTTTCTGGTGGCGACGGCGCGCGAGTTTCATGGCAAGAAGCCCGGCCCCACCGCTGGTGTGATTGATAGCCAGACCATAAAAACAACGGAAAGCGGTGGCATTTCGGGCTATGACGCGGGCAAGAAAACCAAGAGCCGCAAGCGCCACATTGTCACCGACACGCTCGGGTTTATGGTTGGGTTGGTCGTGCATAGCGCCGGTATTCAAGACCGTGATGGCGCACCGGAAGTGTTGAAATCCATCCGGTATTCCCATCCAAACTTGCGCCATATCTTTGCGGATGGCGGTTATGCCGGACCAAAGCTGCGCGACGCTCTTGAAGGCATCGGTGACTGGACAATCCAGATCGTCAAGCGCTTCGACACTGCGGAAGGCTTCGAAGTCATTCCCAGAAGATGGGTCGTCGAGCGCACCTTCGCATGGCTCAACCGCTGCCGGCGATTGGCCAAAGATTGGGAAAAATCCATCGCAAGTTCACAGGCATGGATACTCGTTGCACATATCAGAACCCTCACGCGTAAAATTGCAAGGCATTGTAATCATCCGTAGAGTTTTGAATCAGACACTTACCTTTCAGGCCAGACATTTTGCAACCGCTTTTGCCACCGCCGCCGCCAGGGGCGGTGGTAGAGCATTGCCGATTTGGCGGCACTGCTGCGTCTTGCCCCCAGCGAAAACCCAGTCATCGGGAAAACCCTGAATCCGGGCAATCATTCGAGCCGTGAGTCGCGGAAAACGGTCAAAAACAGGGTCGGGTGGCGTGTTAGCTACGCCACGACCATCCACGCCTAATTCGGCCCATTCACGGCGCGCGCGGGTCGGCCCGAGATCTGGCCCTCCATGCTTCTTTGAGCCGCCGACGATGGTGGGCGCGGGTTGCGAGGCTTCCCTGGCCCATTTCCCAGCGCCGCGCCAGCCGCCTTCGGCCATGAGGTCGCCAATGGCATTGCCCACTGTGACCGGCCTTGACGTGGACGGGAAAGGCCATTCCAGCGGCCCCGTCTGACCTTTCTTCAGGGCTATAAGAAAAGTGCGTGAGCGTTTCTGCGGGACGCCGAACTCAGCTGCATTCAACAGCGTCCAATAGGGCGTATACCTTACCACCCTTCAAAAAATCCAAACTTGCCATAATTTAGGGATTTTCTCATATCCTATGAAGCATCTGCGCAGGAACCGCAGGCCCTGTTTGAAGAGGGAGCAGAGTGATCTTCGGGTTTTGCGAATCCCCTTTTTTCGCCGCTTTCGGCGACTATTTGTTCATCTGCTGCGCCCGTTGAAACCGCCCAGTACATGGCTATTGCCATGACAAGGATAAGCCTTTCCAGTCGGTCTGGCTTTTTGATTTGGCTTTGCGCGATGCCAAATCCACGGGTCTTGAAGTCCGAGAACATAGCTTCAATACCCCATCGCATTCCATAATCGAGAACCGTGTATTGTGAAGGCTTTGCATTCATAGCGATGATCCAGGGCTCAGGGTGACCATCGTCGTGCAATACTCCGATATTCGTAAACACACCTGATCCATAAAGTTCCGCGTTTATAAGCCCTTGCGGCATCAGCTCCCTGATTTCAATGCAAGACAGCTCGCCACCTTGGTACTGCAAAGTCAGGTTGCCCTTCAGGCGAATACGATATCCCCAACCAGCGTCCTGACATCAATGGATTAACCTTTCTGTGCCATAAAATCGATCACCCGTTAACATGACATCAGCCCCTTCAGGCATCCAATCCTGAATGCTGTCCAGTAACTCTTTTTGGAGAGAAAACCCAATATTGCCTTTTGTCTTGCGCACGCGCCAAGCCACAGGCAAGGCGCGATCACGCATGCGCACTGACAGCATCAAGACTTCATGTCCGTCATTGATATGGCTTTGATCCATCATCAAAACGATGGTCTCTCCGTTGGAGGCCAAACGGGTGAATACATCTCCAGCATAGGCCTGCATGATTTCCGCGCAATCAATGTGGGAATTGCTCAAAACACGGGAAACATACTGGTACCGATGATCTTTTGTGCCGATGTGACGCGGTAAAGCCGCCGATAATTCCATCAAATTCGCACTTCGCACATCAAGAACGATGCTCGAAAGCAGTGTAAGGCCTTCGCAGCGGGATTTATGAAACTTTGGAAGCCGCTCTATAAAATCAGCCTTGATAGCTTCGTTTACCCCAGAAAAACCCAATGAAACAACCATACAACATCTCCAATTCCATAACAGGAGACTCCTTGAATCACAGCATGTGGACAGATGGCAAGCTTAATTCGCTAAATTGAAGGGTGGTAAGGTGCATTGTTCCAGATTCTGGCACATTTTCGCCCATAGATAGTAACATTTGACCAGCCAACCATTGATATATGAATTTTAGGAACGATCGCTTGCCTTGAACAGGCATCAGAGCCATTCACGAATGATGGGAATCAGTAGCCAGTCGGCTGGTGGCATTGAAAATTCGCGCAATTTGTCGGCCCGTACCCAGGCAAGTGCCTGGCCTTCGCGGGCCTGAGCCGTGCCATGCCACTTTCGACAAGCAAAGACTGGCATGAGAAGATGAAATTCCGCATATGAGTGACTGGCAAAAGTGAGCGGTGCCAGGCAACTCGCCCAAGTGTCGATGCCCAATTCTTCGTCAAGCTCGCGAATCAGAGCATTTTCCGGAGTCTCACCCGGCTTGACTTTGCCGCCGGGGAATTCCCACAAGCCGACCATTGGTTTGCCCTCGGGACGCTGCGCCAACAATATTCGCCCGTCCTTGTCGATTAGTGCAACAGCGGCCACCAATACGATTTTCATGAACGGTAATCAGCGTTTATTTCAATGTACCGATGCGTCAGATCGCAAGTCCAAATAACGGCCTGCCCTTTGCTCAAACCAAGATCGACGTTGATGACCAATTCGTCTTGTTTCATGTAAGCGGCGCCCGCGTCTTCGGAATACCGCTTGTCGACCCACCCATGCCGGGCCACCAGAATATCGCCAAATCGAATGGTCAGTTTGTCGCGGTCCGCCTTGGCCCCAGATTTCCCAACCGCCATTACAACGCGCCCCCAATTGAGGTCTTCACCAGCGATCGCGGTTTTTACCAATGGGCTGTTGGCAATGGATATCGCAACCTTTCGGGCGTCAGCATCGGTGTCTGCACCGGATACCCGAACTTCGACAAATTTTGTAGCTCCTTCGCCATCACGGACGACCTGATGCGCAAGGTCCAAAATGACGCTGTGCAGCGCGGCGTAAAATGCTCGCCCTGCGTTCGTGTTAAGACTGGATATTTCGGCGACAGCGCTTTTGCCAGTGGCAGCCACCAAAAGCGTATCAGACGTGGATGTATCGCTGTCTACGGTGATGCAATTAAATGTGTCGTCGGACGCTTTGGTCAGCATCGCCTGAAGCACCGGCTGCAAGATTTTTGCGTCGGTAAATATGTAAGCCAACATTGTCGCCATGTCCGGCGCGATCATGCCAGAGCCCTTGGCAAATCCAGAAATCTTGATCGTGCCGCCGTCGATTGTCACTTCGGAACTGCTGCCTTTTGGGAAAGTATCCGTCGTCATGATTGCGCAGGCCGCAGCCTTAAGCGCGCCAGGCGAAAGGTTGGCATTCAAGCCGTGAAGTTTGTCGATGATCTTGTCATGGGCCAGCAGTTCGCCAATCACACCGGTCGACGCGGTAAACACACGGCCAGCGTCAATTTCTAGCGTGCGAGCAACCGCACGTGTCAATGCCTCTACCGAGGCCTGACCATATGATCCGGTAAAGGCGTTCGCGTTGCCAGAATTCACAAGAATGGCCGCGCCACCCTGGTGCGCGCCGCCGAGATTGGCCTGACAATCAAGGACCGCCGCGGATCGGGTCGAGGACTTAGTGAAGACGCCGGCAATTACAGAGCCAGGCGCAAGTTCAGCCAACATCACGTCGTGGCGCCCGGAATAACGGACACCAGCCTCGGCCGTGGCAAATTGAACGCCGCCGATTGTCGGAAGTTCGGGAAAACCCCCCGCCGGAGCCAAAGGAGAAACTATTGCACCTGCCATATTGCGCTTTTCCCCACAACAATCTTAGTTTTGGACCAATCCTGTATCGCCTAAGATAGCCGGATCTACTGCTGATAAGTCCGGGCGAAAAATGTCGGCTGCATCGGTCAAATCTGCAAGAGTTTTGTCAATCACTTGTTGCTCTAATTCCTCGACCAGATCGTCGCGGACTTCGTCTAACGACGGCGCTGCAATCAGACGTCTGTCGTTCAGCTTCACTATATGCCAGCCGAAATGGGTCTGAACTGGTGCAGAGATTTTTCCGATTTCAAGGGCAACAACGGCCTCTTCAAAAGCCGGCACCATCATTCCAGCCCCAAACCAACCAAGTTCGCCGCCATTTGGTCCAGACGGGCCGGTGGATTTTTCCCTCGCCAGATCTGCGAAATCCGCCCCGGATTCAAGTGCTTTAATCAGTGCCTGCGCTTCGTCTTCAGTGTCCACAAGAATGTGCGAGGCATTGTACTCTCGTGTTTGTTCCGCACTAGCGAACCGCTCGTCATAAATGGCTTGCAGTGCTTCGTCATTTATCGCCCGGTCAATTGCCAGGCTCATTGCCGCCCCAGCCAACAGCGCCCGGCGTTCATTTTCCAACCGAATTTGCACCGCGCGGGACGGCGATCCGATCGTTTGCGCCAGCACCGCTTGCTGAACTAACTGGTCCAAAATCCCCTTGAAAAGAACTTCGTTGGACAAGTTGTTATATTGTTCTGCCAGTGCATCGCGCATAACAATCATATGTCCGATGGTAATTTCAGTTCCATTGACAGTTGCGGCCACAGTGTCTGCTGTTAAGTCCTGCGCGGAAGCGGTCGATGTAATCGCGAAGCTCATCACGACTGTAGCCAAAAATTTGGTGCGTTTGAACATCGATATATCCTCTCATCGGGTGGCGCCGGCCCGCGCCGTTGACACTGCAGATGCGGGCCCTTACATCGCCAAGAGGTCATTGAGCGGCCGTCAATCCTGCCGTTCTAGGACGCAGGGAAGGGGCGGGCAAGCGTTCCTATCGCACGAAAATGTCAAGACTGTCCAAACGGAGAGCAAATGCTGGGTATCGGGACACTCGCGAAAAAGGTCTTTGGCACGCCCAATGACCGTTTGATCAAGGCGACGCTTCCGCTGGTCGAGAATATTAACGCCCTTGAGCCCGAGTTCGAAAAACTGACGGGCGCGCAGATCATCGAAAAAACGGATGCGCTGAAAAAGCGTGCAAACGGCGGGGAAGAACTTGAAGATTTGCTGCCGGAAGCCTTTGCCAATTGCCGCGAGGCCGCCAGACGTGCGCTAGGCTTGCGCGCCTTTGATGTGCAGTTGATCGGCGCGATTTTCCTGCATCGGGGCAACATCGCCGAGATGAAAACCGGCGAAGGCAAGACACTTGTCGCTACATTTCCAGCCTATCTGAATGCCCTGACCGATAAGGGCGTCCACATCGTGACGGTGAACGATTATCTGGCCCGGCGCGATGCCGACTGGATGGGTAAGGTTTACAGGGCACTGGGGTTGAAGACCGGCGTCGTCTACCCGCAGCAGCCTGACGGCGAAAAGCACGAGGCTTACGCCGCCGACGTCACTTATGCCACCAATAACGAGCTTGGGTTTGACTATCTGCGCGACAACATGAAGTCCGAGCTGAAAGACATCAACCAACGTTTTCACAGTTATGCAATTGTGGACGAAGTTGACAGCATTTTGATCGACGAGGCGCGGACGCCTTTGATCATTTCCGGCCCCGCCGAAGACCGGTCAGAACTGTACATCACATTGGACAAAGTAATACCGGAACTGACCGATGATCACTACTCTCTGGACGAGAAAACCCGCAACGTGACGTATACGGACGAGGGCAACGATTTTTTGGAAGAGTGGCTGCACCGATCGGGGATATTGCCTGAGGGCCAATCGCTTTACGACCCCGAATCCACCACCATTGTGCACCACGTCAACCAGGGCTTGCGGGCGCATAAGCTGTTTAAGCGAGACAAGGATTACATCGTTCGCGACAACGAGGTTGTTTTGATCGATGAATTCACCGGTCGCATGATGGCTGGGCGCCGTTTGTCGGACGGTTTGCATCAGGCGATCGAAGCCAAAGAGAACGTAGCGATCCAACCCGAAAACGTGACAATGGCGTCGGTAACGTTTCAGAACTATTTCCGTCTGTACGACAAGCTGGCGGGCATGACCGGAACTGCGCTCACCGAGGCCGAAGAATTCGCCGAGATCTATGGCCTGGGTGTTGTCGAAGTTCCGACAAACGAAGAAGTTTGCCGCGATGACGAACACGATCAGGTCTATCGCACTGCCAAGGAAAAATTTGACGGGGCCGTTATTCAGATCAGGAAGGCCAACCAGATCGGTCAGCCAATACTTGTCGGAACAACTTCGATCGAAAAATCAGAGTCGCTTTCGGAAATGCTCAAGAAAGTGGGCATTCCTCATAATGTTCTGAACGCCCGCCAACATGAAAAAGAAGCCCAGATTGTGGCTGACGCCGGCAAGTTCGGCGCGGTCACTATTGCCACCAACATGGCGGGGCGCGGCACCGATATTCAATTGGGCGGCAACGTGGAACTGAAGGTTCTGGAAGCGCTGGCTGGTGATCCCGATGTGGACCCGGAAGCAACCAGATCACGCATCCAAGCCGAACATGCAGATGAAAATGCAAAAGTGATCGAAGCTGGCGGCTTGTTTGTTCTGGGTACAGAGCGACATGAGAGTCGCCGTATCGACAATCAGCTTCGCGGCCGATCGGGCCGGCAGGGTGATCCCGGGCGGTCGGTATTTTTCTTGTCGCTTGAAGATGACTTGATGCGGATATTTGGTTCAGAACGCCTCGACAAAGTGCTGTCCTCGCTTGGAATGAAAGAGGGCGAAGCGATTGTGCACCCCTGGGTGAACAAGTCGTTGGAAAAGGCCCAGGCAAAAGTCGAAGGTCGAAACTTTGATATCCGTAAACAGTTGCTGAAGTTCGACGATGTGATGAACGATCAGAGAAAAGTTATCTTTAGGCAACGTCGCCAGATCATGGAAGCGAACGACCTTTCCGAAATTGCGGAAGATATGCGCCATCAGGTGGTCGATGATCTGGTCGACGCCCACATTCCGGCAAAGTCCTACGCTGACCAGTGGAATTCGGAAGGGCTCTACGCCGCAGTTCTGGAAAAGGTTGGCGTCGATGTTCCGGTGGTGGAGTGGGCGAACGAAGAAGGCGTGGACGACGCCGAGATCCGCGAAAGGCTTTATCAAGCCTCGGACGAATTAATGGCCGAAAAGACCGAGGCCTTTGGACCAGAAGCCATGCGTAATATCGAAAAGCAGTTCTTACTGCAAACGATCGACGGCAAGTGGCGCGAACATCTTTTGACATTAGAGCATCTTCGGTCGGTCGTGGGTTTTCGCGGTTACGCGCAACGTGATCCGCTGAACGAATACAAAACCGAGGCATTCCAGCTATTCGAGGGCCTGCTCGATACCCTTCGAGAGAACGTGACCAAAAAATTGGCTCAAGTCAGACCGATGACCAAAGAAGAACAAGAGGCTATGATGCGCCAGATCGTGGCTCAGCAAGAGGCGATCAGGCAGGCTGCCGGTGGTTCGGCAACGGAAACCGAGGCCCAAGGAGAGGCTGCGAAAGGCTTTGATGAATCCGACCAGACGACCTGGGGCGATCCAGGCCGGAACCAAAAATGTCCGTGCGGATCGGGCAAGAAATTCAAGCATTGCCACGGGCGCCTAGTCTGACAAATCTTGTTGGTCACGGTAGCAAGAGCCACGGTTCGAATAATTCAAACGAAACTTCCCGGTGAACATTTGCATTATTCGCCTTTGCCGCATTCGCAGTTCGGCGATCATTCTGGCATCTCGCACGAGAGTTTCGTCAATGCGAAATTTGGCCGACAGCGGTCGATATGAATGTACGGGTTTTGTACACATCTTGGCCTTAAGTATGGCCCAATTCGTTTATACAATTCTGCCAAGTCAATTGTAAGCGTCCGGTCTGACGGCCTTATTTCCTTGGTTTTCCGGGCTTCCAGCGTTTTGCGAGACTGAGGACTTCGAGTTTGAGTTTGTCGGTTTCGGGCTGATTGGGATCGAAGGTGCCGCCATACCAGTCTTTGAGATGATCGTGCTCCGGGTGCTTTGGATCGGCCATGGCATCGAGGAACCCGTATGTAGCCAGGGAAGCCCCCGACGTCTTCGGGCGGGCATTTACCGGTGACCTCGATTAGTCTGGGATAGAGTTCGCCAGGGACGGGATCGGTGATCCTGCCGATCTTGATCCTGTGTTCCCAGTTGTCGCCAAAATCGTAGATGTAGTTGATCGTCTTTTTGCCGGTGTCCTCGATGACTTGGCCCAGAGTGGTTTTGTTGGCGGGCAGGTCCTCGCCGCCAAAATCGGGGTCCGCGATACCCCATGTGGCGCGGGCTGCTTCGAACATGTAGAGATGCGAGTTGGTCCAGCCCATGGCCACCTGCAGTGTCAGGTGCAGCCGGTCCAGCCGGATATCGGCAGGCACCTGCAGGGTGCGGGTGACAGCGGGCTCGATGTCTTGCAGGGTGACTTTGATCTCGATGATGCTCATGCAGCGTCTTTCATGTGATGGTGGCTGCCCATGTTCCATGGCAGCAGGTCGTCGACCTTGGTGATCTTGCAATCCGGGATGCGGGCCAGAGTGTCGGCCAGCCAGCCCTGCGGATCAACGTCGTTCAGTTTGGCGGTTTCAATCAGCGTATAGGCGATGGCTGCGGCTTTGCCGCCTGCCGGTGATCCAACGAAGAGGTAGTTCTTGCGCCCCAAAGCAATACCTCTGATGGCCCGCTCGGCCGCATTATTATCGGGCATGCTGACTTCGGCGCTTCGATTTCCGCCCCTGTTTTTCAAATGTCATGTTAGACAGGTTTCGCGGGATCGGGGCGTCGGAGTGCGAAGAAGCGGGCAGGCCGACTAGACAATGAGCTGCGAGCTCGTGTTGTTATCTGGCCGCCCCTACGACCAGCCCGTGTGCGCCGCGAGCGCGTATCCGTAATTGTCTTACGAGCCCGTGCACTCCTTTAACAACGAGAAGGAGTACATATGATGAGATCAATAGGAATGGACGTCCATCGAAGTTTCGCGCAAGTCGCGATCTGTGATGATGGCCAAATAACATACAGTTTCAAGGTCGATATGGAGCATGATGCGGTCGTGGAATTCGGGCGCAGTCTGCGAGCAGATGACGAGGTGGTTCTGGAGGCCACGGGAAACACCGCAACGATCGTCCGGCTTCTGACGCCGTTCGTGGCGCGGGTGGTGATCGCCAATCCACTACAGGTGAAGGCAATCGCCCATGCCCGGGTGAAGACCGACAAGGTAGACGCAAAAATCCTAGCCCAACTTCACGCAGCAGGGTTCCTGCCTGAGGTGTGGGCGGCGGATGACGAGACGCTTGCACTAAGGCGACTTGTTTCAGAGCGCGCAGCGGTGGTGCGCTCTATCCGACGATCCAAAAGTCGCGTTCAGGCAGTCCTGCACGCCAACCTAATCCCAAAATACGCAGGCCATCTGTTCGGGAAAGGTGGGCGACGTTGGTTGGCCAAGGCCCCTCTGCCAAAAACCGAACGCGATCTTCTTGAGCGGCATCTCGATGAGTTGGATTGGTTGGCTGGGCGGTTGGAGACGCTTGAGCGCGATCTGATCCACATCTCTCTTGACGATCCGCAGATGCGTAAACTGATGGCCGTGGCTGGCATTAGCTCCGTAATTGCTGCCGCCGTGATAGCATCGATCGGAGATATCAGCCGGTTCGCCACCCCTGGGAAGCTTGCCAGTTACTTTGGTTTAACGCCGAGGGTACGCCAATCCGGCGCCCGCGAGGCCATCCACGGTAGGATCACCAAACAGGGAAATGCAACCGCTCGAACGATGCTGGTTGAGGCCGCATGGGGTGCCGCTTCAGTCCCCGGTCCTTTGCGTGCGTTCTTTTTGCGTATCAAAGATCGAAAGGGCGCCAATGTTGCGGCGGTTGCCACTGCGCGCAAAATTGCAACCCTGATCTGGCATCTCCTCACCAAGGACGCCCCTTACCAGTGGGCACGTCCGGCATTTGTCGCAATGAAGATGCGCAAATTAGAATTACGCGCCGGAGCCCCTAAAGCCTACGGGAAAGCCGGTCCTGGGCGTGATTACTGGATCAAGGAACTTCGACATCGAGAAATGGAACTGGTTGCCAATGCCGAGGCTTCCTATGCAAAGATGGTCGAGGCGTGGCGAGAAAAGCCACCAAAGACCCAAAAAATCTGAGAAAGGGGCTGTTCAACAACATCCGTGTCGATCTCGAGATGGCCATGTTCAAGGTATGGCCGGAGCCGTGGCAACCGGGTCAGCGCATAACGGATGGCCCCTGCAAGTGGCGATTTGCCAGAGATAGCGGGCAGTTGGGCACCCAGCCAATTGCCCAGGTCATCGAAGACGGGTCTGGCCTCGGCCTGCCGTATGGCGGTACGCTGATCCGGCGGCGATCCACGGGCCTCTTTCTCGATAGCGTAGAGCCCTGCTATCCGCTTGATCGCCTCTTCGGCGATGGCCGAGCCCTGGGCTTTATGCACATCGACGAACTTGCGCCGGATGTCGGCCATGCAGGCGACCTCGCGGATGTCGCCAGAACGGTAGAGGTCGTTGAATCCGGAATAGCCGTCCGCATGCATCCAGCCCTGGTATCTCTTCAAGTGATCCTTGGGATGTTGACCCCTGCGGTCCGGCGAGAACTGATACCAGGCAGCAGGCGGCGCCTCGCTGTCCCAGGGGCGTTCATCGCGTACGTAAGTCCACAAACGGGCGGTCTGGGTTTTGCCTGCCCCGGGGGTTAACATCTTCACCGGCGTATCATCGGCAAACAATGCCTGGCCTGCTTGCACGTGTCGCCCGATGGCGTTTGCCAGCGGTTCCAAAAGAGCGGTGGATTTACCCACCCAATCGGCCAGAGTAGAGCGATCTAGCTCAAGCCCGTTGCGCTCATAGATCTGGCTTTGCCGATAGAGCGGCAGATGGTCGGCGTATTTGCTGACCAGCACATGGGCCAACAGTCCTGGTCCAGGACGCCCGCGCTCAATCGGGCGCGAGGGCAATTGCGCCTGGGTGAAGTGATCACAGCAAGAACAGGCAAAACGGGGCCGGGTGATCCGATTCACGATGAAGCGCCCCGGAACATATTCCAGTTCCTCGGTCACATCCTCGCCCAGGCGGCGCAGCTTGCCACCACAATCCGCACAGGCATCATCTCCGGTGGTCAGTTCGATGTGCTGGCGCGGTATATGATCCGGGATCGGGCGGCGCTTGGGTTTGTCTTTGGCGGCTCCTCTTCAGGCAGGCGTAACCTGGCTGTCATCGCTGCCGTTGCAATCTCACTGCTCTCCAGGGCCAGTTGCAGCTGCTCGATGCTCTCGGATTTGCTGCCAAACCTATGTGTGCGATGCCCGGATAACTGGTGCCTGAGCTTCTCGATCAACATCGCCTGAGACTTCACCTCGGCCAGCAGAAGCTGCGTGAAAGCACGCAACTCATCGGGGTCTTCCGGTAAGGCTCGGGCCACATCGATCATGGCCAAAACCTAGCAAATTAACGGGCTTTAGGGAATCCCCAAATCACTGATCCGGCCAGATTATCCCGCCTTCAATGGCCGCCATGTGCGCTGCGGAATACGCCAGTCAATGCCCTCCAGAAGCATCGCCAACTGGGCCGGTGTCAATGCGACTTTGCCGTCTTTTGCAGAAGGCCAGACAAACCGGCCCTTCTCCAATCGCTTGGAGAACAGACAGGCCCCCTGACCGTCCCACCAAATGATCTTGATCAGATCGCCACGCCGTCCACGGAAAACGAACATGTGGCCGCAATAAGAGTTCTGCTTCAGCGTCTGTTCCGCCTGAGCCGCCAGCGTCGCAAACCCCCGGCGCATATCCGTTACCCCGGCAGCCAGCCACACCTTCGTGTTCGACGGTACCGGGATCATCCGGACAAGCCACGGATCAGGCGGGCAAGGGCATCGGGATCGTAAGTCCCGCTGACACAAAGCCGGTGCCCGCCAGCAAGATCAAACTCATACCAACGGCATCAATTTCTGACTCTGTGGGGATTCCCAAATCGGTTTTGATCTGATTCAAGGTTGGCAAAGGAGGATCGCCATGCCAGCCAGTGTTCCGCTTCGTCGCGACTTTGATGCCCGCCACCTTCGTAAACTCGCCAGCCGTTGCAAGGATGCCCGGCAGAGCCGCCGTCTGTTGTCTCTTGCGGCGGTCTACGATGGCATGAGCCGTGGAGAGGCCGCAAGGATCGGTGGGATGGATCGCCAAACCCTGCGGGACTGGGTTCACCGGTTCAACGAAGAGGGACCGGATGGCCTCACCAACCGCAAGGGGCGCGGGCCGGACGCGCTACCTGAGCGATGTCCAGATGAAAGAACTTGGCGAGATTGTCGAGACCGGCCCCGATCCGGCGGTGGACGGGGTTGTCCGCTGGCGGCGGATCGACCTGAAGCGGGTGATCGAGGCGCGCTTTGGCGTCATCTATTCCGAGCGCGGGATATCCAGACTGCTTGGCGAACTGGGCTTTGCCCATATCAGCGCCCGCCCGCAGCATCCCAGGCAGGATAAGCGGATCATCGAGGCGTTTAAAAAAACTTCACCGACACGCTCCAGGTGCATATAGCTGACCTGCCAGCGGGAACGCCGGTGGAGATCTGGTTCCAGGACGAAGCACGCCTTGGCCAGAAGAATGGCCTGACGCGCCTGTGGGCGAGAAAGGGCACGCGGCCCCGCCAGCCGGCCGATCAGCGCTATCGCAACGCCTATCTGTTCGGCGCCATCTGTCCGGCTCACGGCAAGGGGGCGGCGCTCATGCTGCCTTGGGCGGACGCGCAAGCCATGCAGATGCATCTCGACGAGATCAGCCGCCACGTCGCCCGAAAGGCCCATGCGGTTGTGCTGATGGATCGGGCCGGATGGCACACCACCGGCAAACTCAAAGTCCCGAAGAACCTCACCATCATCCTGCTGCCATCGCGCGCTCCGGAACTGAACCCGGTGGAAAATATCTGGCAGTACTTGCGCGCCAATTGGCTCTCCAACCGCGTGTTCGAAGACTACAATGCCATCGTCGATGCTGGATGCGAAGCTTGGAACAAGCTCATCGCACAGCCCGAAACCATCACATCAATCGGAATGCGAAAATGGGCCCATATCGGTCAATGTTAAATGCCGCTGGTATCAATCCTGCCGCCTGCCACAACCGGCGGCGCGTCTTCATGCCGCACATCCGCAATTATCTCGACCGGCAGAAAGCAAGCCTGCTTCTGTGTATCGCCATCAGGCGAAAACCGCCCATCCCTCAGCCACGTAAACACGAGATTGGCATTCACATCATATCGCCGCGCAACCTGACTAACCGAAATCCCCGGAACCCGCGTTTGCGCACGGATCATCCGCTTCTCGTTATTGCTCCAGTTCCGGCGCTTCTTCCTGCCCACATCTGACCTCGATAATGTCCATTAACGATCATGGACACTATCTGACATCTGCGGCCTCAGGCAGGGCAGCCAGACCAGACGCTTACAGTCAATTTGGTTTCCGAGGCAATCATGATCGACAAAAGCAGAGCCTTGACGGCGGGTGCCACGCTATTATACCAACGGCCCTAGTCGTTGATCGTTTTGGCCCATTGTCTGGTAGTGATTGACGTGATTGCGGTTTTGTCGTTTGCAAAGAAGTTCCATGCTTCGCAACACCTGTCGACGATCTGCTCATAATTGTCGAAGACGGATATGGCGAGCTTGTTGGCACGCAGATAAGCCCACACATTTTCCATCGGGTTGAGTTCAGGGGAATAGGGCGGGAGTTTGAGCAGGGTGATGTTGTCGGGTACCTCCAGCTCTGCCGAACCGTGCCAGCCAGCGCCATCCAGAATGAGAAGGGCATGTGCGCCCGATGCGACGATTTTAGCGATCTCGGCGAGATGCGCGCTCATGGCCTGTGTGTCGGCATGTGGCATGATCAGAGCGGCCGCTTCAGCCCGTTCCGGGCAGACGGCGCCGAAAATGTAACTCCAGATATAGCGGGTGTCGCGCGGGGCACGGGGGCGTGTTCCACGCTCGGCCCAGATACGGGTGAGCGTGCCCTGCTGGCCAACCCGCGCTTCATCCTGAAACCATATCTCCAGGGGCTTGCTGCGGGCTGTTTCCGGCAAGGCTGCTTCTACCTCTGCGGCGAAGTTTTTTTAAAAGCCTCCTGTGCATCCGGGTCGGATTTCGGATGCTGCGGGCGCACCGACAGACGCCGAAAGCCCAGGCTTGCCAATTGTTTGCCAACAGTTCGCTCATGCATGGTGACGCCGAAGCGCTCTTCGATCTTGCGTTTCAGATCAATGCGCCGCCAGCGCACAACCCCATCGGTTTCGGGGTCGGGACCCGCCCGAACCATTTCCGCCAACTCCTCCTTCTGTGCCGCGCTCAGCAGACAGGGTGGATCCGGCGGGCGACGGTTGAACAGGCCCGACACGCCCTCCGCATTGTAACGGTGGGCCCAATCCCGCAACGTCTGCCGATCCATGCCGCAGTTTTCTGCCGCCGTCTTGCGGTCAACCCCATCCAGAACCAGGACAATCGCCAACATCCGTCGCGCCGCTTTCCCATCCGGCACCGCGCCGCTTCCTGGCGAAGCTCGCCTGCGGACTTGTCTTTTCGCGTAATCTTTACTGCCATCAAAGCCTCCCTTGCCTTGATGCCACTGAATCAGATCACGCCGCTCGTGGGAATCCCCTTGAGTCAAATCTGGGGGCCGTTGGTATTATACCAACGGCCCTAGTCGTTGACCGTTTTGGCCCATTGTCTGGTAGTGATTGACGTGATTGCGGTTTTGTCGTTTGCAAAGAAGTTCCATGCTTCGCAACACCTGTCGACGATCTGCTCATAATTGTCGAAGACGGATATGGCGAGCTTGTTGGCACGCAGATAAGCCCACACATTTTCCATCGGGTTGAGTTCAGGGGAATAGGGCGGGAGTTTGAGCAGGGTGATGTTGTCGGGTACCTCCAGCTCTGCCGAACCGTGCCAGCCAGCGCCATCCAGAATGAGAAGGGCATGTGCGCCCGATGCGACGGTTTTAGCGATCTCGGCGAGATGCGCGCTCATGGCCTGTGTGTCGGCATGTGGCATGATCAGAGCGGCCGCTTCAGCCCGTTCCGGGCAGACGGCGCCGAAAATGTAGCTCCAGATATAGCGGGTGTCGCGCGGGGCACGGGGGCGTGTTCCACGCTCGGCCCAGATACGGGTGAGCGTACCCTGCTGGCCAACCCGCGCTTCATCCTGAAACCATATCTCCAGGGGCTTGCTGCGGGCTGTTTCCGGCAAGGCTGCTTCTACCTCTGCGGCGAAGTTTTTTTAAAAGCCTCCTGTGCATCCGGGTCGGATTTCGGATGCTGCGGGCGCACCGACAGACGCCGAAAGCCCAGGCTTGCCAATTGTTTGCCAACAGTTCGCTCATGCATGGTGACGCCGAAGCGCTCTTCGATCTTGCGTTTCAGATCAATGCGCCGCCAGCGCACAACCCCATCGGTTTCGGGGTCGGGACCCGCCCGAACCATTTCCGCCAACTCCTCCTTCTGTGCCGCGCTCAGCAGACAGGGTGGATCCGGCGGGCGACGGTTGAACAGGCCCGACACGCCCTCCGCATTGTAACGGTGGGCCCAATCCCGCAACGTCTGCCGATCCATGCCGCAGTTTTCTGCCGCCGTCTTGCGGTCAACCCCATCCAGAACCAGGGCAATCGCCAACATCCGTCGCGCCGCTTTCCCATCCCGGCACCGCGCCGCTTCCTGGCGAAGCTCGCCTGCGGACTTGTCTTTTCGCGTAATCTTTACTGCCATCAAAGCCTCCCTTGCCTTGATGCCACTGAATCAGATCACGCCGCTCGTGGGAATCCCCTTGAGTCAAATCTGGGGGCCGTTGGTATTAGTTGCAGCAGCGGCCGGGCACTTCATGCAATTTGGCGGTGCAATCGCCGAGCGGATTTCATTGGCGAATCCGCAAAATGAGGTGATGAGTTCCGAACCGGTCCAAGACGAAATGATTGCAGCACTGCCGACGCCGCCAATTGAAATGATCATGCCTGGCGATCTCTCGCAGCAAGGCGCAGCGGCGGTAAGCCGGGTTGCGGCGGTTAATTTTGCGATCGATACGTCGCTTCAAACCGACGCACCGACACCATCGTTATTTCAAACCTCATGTAACGTGAATCTGACAGCGCTTCCCGAACCTGGAGCGATGGTTCGCCTTCAACTTAATACACCGTGCTATGGAAATCAGCGCATCATGGTTGAGCATGCCGGTCTGGAGTTTGCCGATGTCATCGGCGCGGACGCACGTACACAATTGATGTTCCGGCGCTTCACGAATTTCGGAAATTCCTGGTCACGTTCGCGGACGGAAAAACGGTGGACGCCAAGACACTGTCACTAATGATCGACGGCTATGATCGCGTTGCGATCTCATGGCAGGGCGGGCCGGGCATGCACATCCATGCATTGGAATATGATGCCGAGTATGGCGATGCCGGGCATGTCTGGGCCGATGCCGCACGTGACATCGATGCCGGCGTGCGAGCCGAAGGCGGTTTCTTGATCCAATTGGGCAATCCCGATGTATACAATCCCCGCTTGGCAGAGGTCTATTCTTTCCCATTTGACCGGGTGCCCGAGGACGGCACAGTGCGCCTGATCGTTGAGGCAGAGATAACACCGGCCAATTGCGGCAAGGAAATTGTGGGCCGGACGATCCAATTATCCGGCCAGGGCGGCTTGTCGACCATGAACATCGCTCTGGTAATGCCGGACTGCGGCGAAGGTGGTGGATATCTGGTGTTGAAAAACCTATTGCAAGACCTGAAGATCGCGCGCAATTGATCCACGACGTCAAGGATCCTAAATGCAAACCTTACGGACAGTTGTTTGGGTTGTCTTTGTACACCTGTCTTTTGCTGGAATTGGTTGGGCTCAGGATGTCACGCTGACGTCGCGAGACGGGTCTGTGCAGATATCCGGATCGCTTTTGGGTTACGATGGTGAATTCTATCGGATCGAGTCGATTTACGGGGTGTTAACGGTCGACGGCACCGGAGTCCTGTGTTCCGGCCCGGGATGCCCGGACCTGACCGCCTTTGTTGCGGTGATTACCATGTCGGGCGCTGCCACCATCGCCAATGCGCTGATGCCTGCTCTGCTAGAAGCCTTCGCGCTGGATCAGGACTATGTCGCTGAGAGGCGAGTGGTCAGTGACGCAGATTTTGCCTTCATCCTGTCCGAAAGAGAAACCGGCAGGACAGCGGCGCGGTTTTCTATTCGTGTTTCGAGCAGTGACGAAGGTTTTGCCGATCTGCTTGCCGAAGACACCGACATTGCCATGTCGCTGCGCGAAGTGTCCGCCGACGAGGTCGCGCGTGGAATTGAAGCGCATTTGGGTCGCTTTTCTTCGCCCGGACAGAACCGGGTGATCGCTCTTGATGCTTTGGTGCCGGTGGTGTCGCCGCGCAATCCGGTGCATTCGATCGCGCCAGAAGATCTGGCACAGGTCTATGCGGGCGAGATTGATAATTGGCAGGACCTGGGCGGCTTAGATGCGCCGATTGCCCTGCATTTGCCAGAAAATGAGTCTGGTGCTCTGCAGGTTTTTGCGCAGCGGATCATGCTTGCGTCCGGGCGGGCGCCAGTTTCAGAGGTGATCCGGCATCGCTCAAACGCTCAGCTTGTGAGCGCGGTTGCCAAAGACCCTTTTGCGATCGGACTTTCGACCTTGTCAGAGCCTGGCAACACGAGAACCTTGGATTTGACCGGGGGATGCGGGTTTCGGGCCAGCGCGGTTCCCGAGGCGTTGAAGTCAGATGATTATCCGTTGACGGCCCCAATGTATCTATACCTAAAGGGGCGCCGCCTGCCTGCCGTAGGTCGCGAGTTTTTGCGCTTTACCCGTTCACCCGCCGCACAAATCGCGATACTGCGTACCGGTTTCGTTGATCAGGCGATATCAAGGACGCCGATCAGCCGGCAAGGTAATCGTCTTGCCAATGCAATACGCGCTGCGGGCGAAGAGGTGTCATTGATAGAGCTCCAGCGGCTGGTGTCGGTGATGGACGGTGCACGGCGGCTGTCGGTGACATTTCGGTTCGATGGCGGGTCGGCGACCTTGGATGGACAATCCAGATCTAACATTGTGCTTCTGGCGCGCGCATTGGAATCCGGGACCATCGGCGCGCGGGAACTGACGTTTGTTGGTTTCAGCGATGGCGAAGGCGGCGCTGACGCAAATCGCCGTCTGTCAAGTCAGCGCGCGGCATCGGTTCGCGCGGCTGTCCTGCGTGAAGCCGCAACAGCCGATCCCAGCCAAATTACCTTGTCGGTTGAAGGATTTGGCGAAGCCATGCCGATGGCTTGCGACGACACCGAATGGGGCCGACAGATAAATCGTCGGGTCGAAGTGTGGGCCCGCTAAATGTAGCCCGCTGACCGAAAGCTGAGCTCCTGTGATTTCCCGATAATCAGGTGGTCGTGCAATGTCAGACCCAGTGCTTGTGCCGCATCGTTTATCTGCGCTGTCATGTTGATGTCGGCGTCTGATGGCGTTAGATCGCCGGAGGGGTGATTGTGGACAAGGATGAACGCCGAGGCATTCAGTTCCAGCGCTCGCTTGACAACTTCGCGCGGATAGACAGGGACGTGATCGACGGTACCGCGGGCCTGTTCTTCGTCTGCGATCAGGATGTTTTTGCGATCAAGGTAGAGCACGCGAAACACCTCGGTTTCTCTATGCGCCACCAATGTGTGGCAATAGTCGATCAGCGCATCCCAACTTGAAATGACATTGCGGTTCTGGACGCGAGAGCGCGCCAGCCGTTGCGAAGCGGCCAGCACGATCTTGAATTCGGTGGCGACAGCTTGGCCGACGCCCGGGACTTCGGCCAAACGATCCGGATCGGCCGACAATGCCCCGTTCAAATCGCCGAACCGTTCCAGTAATTGCCGGGCCATCGGTTTGACATCCCGGCGGGGTATGGCGCGGAACAGGACCAATTCGAGCAATTCGTAATCGGGCATCGCATCGGCGCCGCCGTGCATGAACCGTTCGCGCAATCGCTTGCGGTGGTCGCGGATATAGGACGGCTGTTGCTTGGGGCGCGGGGTGTGGACCTCATCGAAATCATAAGACGACCGTCGGGCCTCAAAAAACTCATATTGCAGCGATCTGACCACGCCGGATCGTTGCGCATTCATGGTGAACAACAGGTTAATTCTAGGCCGCCGGGCTAGCTTTTCATCCCGTCCCAAAAACTTCTAACTTTTGAAAAGAATGTAGAGCTTTCGGGGTTGTTGTCTTCGCCCAACTTGTCAAATTCGCGCATCAACTCTTTTTGTCTGACAGTCAAATTGACTGGGGTTTCAACCGCCAATTCGATGAGCATGTCGCCCTTGCCACCACCGCGCAGCGCGGGCATGCCTTTGGCGCGCAGGCGCATTTGGCGGCCGGACTGGCTGCCGACCGGGATTTTCACACGGCTGCGGCCACCATCTATGGTCGGCACTTCGATGTCACCGCCAAGCGATGCCGAGGCCATGCTGACGGGAACCCGGCAAAATAGATGCATCCCGTCGCGCTGAAAAAGCGGATGGTCCCGAACTTCGACGAATATGTACAAATCTCCTGTTGTGCCGCCACGCAAACCAGCTTCGCCTTCACCAGCCAACCGGATCTTGGTGCCAGTATCTACACCGGCTGGGATGTTGACTGACAGCGCCCGGTCCTTTTCAGTTCGCCCCGCACCACCGCAGGATTTGCAGGGGTTCTTGATGATCTGTCCCATGCCCGAGCAGGTTGGGCAGGTCCGCTCTACGGTAAAGAACCCTTGTTGTGCGCGCACTTTTCCCATGCCAGAGCACGTCGGGCAGGTTTGTGGTTTTGCGCCACTTTCGGCTCCGGTGCCGTTGCATTCCTCACAGGATACAGACGTTGGGACAGTGATTGTCTTTTGGCTGTCGCGATAGGCGTCTTCCAGCGAGACCTTCAAATTGTAACGCAGGTCAGACCCGCGGGTTGCCCGCTTGCGTCCGCCGCCGCGTCCGCCGCCCATAAAATCGCCAAACAAATCATCAAAAACGTCGGAAAATGCGCTTGAGAAATCGCCCTGCCTGCTAAAACCACCGCGTTGGCCACCGCCCATGCTGCCATCAAATGCTGCATGACCGAAACGGTCATATGCGGCTTTTTTTTCAGGGTTTTTCAAAGCGTCATATGCCTCGTTCACCTCTTTGAACAGGTTTTCAGCTTTGGGGTTTGTCGAATTACGATCGGGATGAAGTTCCTTGGCTTTTTTGCGATAGGCTTTTTTCAGTTCGTCCGCCGACGCGGTTTTGTCGACTCCTAGAACTTCATAAAAATCGCGCTTTGCCATCAGATTGATCTTTCCACGAACACGGCGGCCAGCGCTAAGTTATCCAGGGCTGGCCATCATGAACCTTGCGCGGTCAGTCGCGCTTGTCTTCGTCCAGATCTTCGAAATCGGCATCGACGATATCATCGTCCACACCACGCGGTTCATCGGCATCACCACCGTCGCCATCAGCTGCTTCGGCTGCCTGCGATTTGTAGATCGCCTCGCCCAGTTTCATGGCCGCTTCGGTCACGTTCTGGATGCCAGATTTGATCTTGCCGGTTTCTTCTGTCTCGATCTGTTCTTTGAGGTTGGCAATGGCCAACTCAATCGCTTCGATCGTGGTCGGATCAACTTTGTCAGCATGCTCTTCCATCGCCTTTTCGGTCGAATGGATTAGCCCCTCGGCTTGGTTTCTGGTTTCGACAAGCTCTCTGCGCTCTTTGTCGGCCTCAGCATTGGCCTCGGCGTCTTTGACCATTTGATCAATCTCGTCATCCGACAAGCCACCAGAGGCCTGGATCGTGATGTTCTGTTCCTTGCCGGTGCCTTTATCTTTGGCCGACACGGATACGATGCCGTTGGCGTCGATGTCGAACGTCACTTCGATCTGCGGCAAGCCGCGCGGGGCAGGCGGTATGTCTTCAAGATTGAACTGGCCAAGGATCTTGTTGTCGCTTGCCATCTCGCGTTCACCCTGAAAAACCCGGATCGTGACGGCGTTCTGGTTATCTTCGGCGGTCGAGAATATTTGTGACTTTTTCGTCGGGATCGTCGTGTTGCGGTCGATCAGACGGGTGAAGACACCACCAAGCGTTTCGATACCAAGTGACAGCGGCGTAACGTCAAGCAGAACAACATCCTTAACGTCGCCTTGCAGCACTCCGGCCTGAATGGCAGCACCCATGGCAACCACTTCGTCCGGGTTGACGCCTTTATGCGGTTCTTTGCCAAAAAACTTGGTCACTTCGTCGGTGACTCTCGGCATGCGCGTCATGCCGCCAACCATGACAACTTCGTCAATGTCGCCGATCGAAAGTCCTGCGTCCTTTAGCGCGGCCTGGCAGGGCTTGATCGATGCTTTGATCAGGTCACTCACCAGACTCTCCAACTTGGCGCGAGTCAACTTCATCACCAAGTGCAACGGCTGCCCGCCATTCGGGGCCATGCTGATGAAGGGCTGGTTAATTTCGGTTTGTTGGCTGGACGACAATTCGATCTTGGCTTTTTCCGCAGCTTCTTTCAGACGCTGCAGCGCCATTTTGTCCTTGGTCAGATCGACACCGGTTTCTTTCCTGAACTCATCCGATAGGTATTTTACAACCCGCATGTCAAAGTCTTCGCCACCAAGGAATGTATCGCCATTTGTGGATTTGACTTCAAAAAGTCCATCGTCGATTTCCAGTATCGTTATGTCAAACGTACCGCCGCCGAGGTCATAAACCGCAATTGTCTTGGCTTCTTTTTTGTCCAGACCATAAGCCAATGCCGCTGCCGTGGGTTCGTTGATAATCCGCAGCACTTCCAGTCCGGCAATCTTACCGGCATCCTTCGTAGCCTGGCGCTGCGCGTCGTTAAAATAGGCAGGCACGGTGATGACGGCTTGGGCAACTTCATCGCCCAGGTAGCTTTCGGCGGTTTCTTTCATTTTTTGCAAAATGAATGCCGAGATCTGGCTGGGCGAATATTTTTCGCCCCCAGCTTCGACCCAGGCATCGCCATTGCCACCATCCACTATGGTATAAGGAACCAGTTTTTTATCCTTTTTTACCTCTGCACTGTCGATCCGGCGTCCGATCATACGCTTGACAGCGGAAACCGTGTTTTCCGGGTTGGTGACGGCTTGGCGTTTTGCTGGCTGGCCGACCAGTCGTTCACCATCGGTGAAGGCAACGATAGACGGGGTTGTGCGCGCGCCTTCCGCGTTTTCAATGACTCGGGGTTGCGATCCATCCATGATGGCGACACAGGAATTGGTAGTCCCAAGGTCAATGCCAATAACTTTAGCCATGCAAAATTTCCTCTTCTTGGCGATTCAACAGGAATTGGGCCCCTTCAGGCACCCGTTTCCGATCCCATTTTCTGGATCGGAAAATGTTCCGATCCGGCTTCTGGGGGTATATAGTTAGGGGGTTGGGGCCCTGCAAGCGTTCCGACACTGCAGAATCAACAAAATAAGCATCAATTTTCGGGCCAATGGTGGCACACGTGGAGCCTTTGAGCTTACGTGCACCTTGGAATTGACCCCGGGCGATCATTTGCCACAAAACGAGAAACTGGCCATTTGGGGCAACTCGTTAGCGTCTCGCGTTCCAACTAATCGAGGCATGTTTGCGCGTAAAAAACTCACCCATCAAACCAATCATCATCAAAGCAAGGCTCAAAAACACAGGGTAAATTATTGAAGAATTATGAGGATTGTAATTTATAAACGTGAAGCCGCGGGACTGATCTATGCAGTGAAATAACGGGTTCCAGCTAAATAGTGCCAAAATCTTTGCATTCAGAGTGTTGGCCAAAAACATTTTGCCGGACGCAATCATGTTGGCGCGCATATAGATTGTCGTGGCGATATTCACAAACCCGGGAAACCAGGGTTTGAGAGCCAGAAAGACCAACCCGACGGCGACACCCGAAAACCATGCCAGCAAGAGCATCGCCATCGCGGCGACTGGGTTCATGATCTCAAAGTGAGTTTTGACCGAATAATAAATGGTAAGAATGACGGCTAAGGACAAAACTTGAATGTAAAGCACTGCCAGCGCGGCGGAACAAATGGAAATGACGGTATTCATCGGGGCGTGTTGCATGATGGGCGATGCCGGACCTTCTGCGCCTACAACGGCCGCCACTGCCTTGGTGTGAGTTAGATACAGAAAAATACCAGACATTATGTAAAGCAAAAAATCACCCCGAACGGCAGATGATCGCAAGCCTAATATTGAGAACATTACATAAAAAACGGCGACAAGAATCGTTGCCTGCAACATGTTTGTGATCAGCCCGACCATCGCATTACCGTGTGATTTGCGAAGTTGGCGAACCGTAGTGTGATAGATCAATTCGGCAATGTTGACTACTCTGCCCACGTTGTTCTTGCTGACCTGCGCCCGAAACATCTTAATTTTGGGGCTTATAACCATCTCTTGACGCCGCCTGTTTCCTAGACCAAACTCCTCAGGCGGCTGCGTTAAATCGCGTAATCTGACGGCAGCGAGCACAACGTGTTGTGTCCTTCTAGACTCTGTAATCTAAATGGAGCATAGTTTCCGTGGAAGCTGCATGCTCATCCGTAGGCCTCTAAGCCTTGATACAGGGCGAGGTGTATGAGGCATCTCGGAGCGGTGGCTGTTTCCACCTTCCTCGAAAGGAGGCCGGTATGGCATCAACGAGGAAGATTGGTCGAAGTGCCAAGACCGGTAAGTATATCCCGGTTAAGGAAGCACAGCGGCGGCCCAGTACGACCGTCGTTGAGACCATCAAGACGAAGCCGAAACCGAAAGGCAAGTAGGCAGAGGCTTCGAACACCGGAGGGCGGTCGAGGAAACTCGGCCGCCCTCTTTCTATGGAGCATGTTACCCCGACTCGACTGGACTTGGCAATACAATTGTAGTCCAATGTCGGTAACACGCGATATGTCCGGTTTATGTACCAGATGATCTGTCCGGTTTTAGAACGCCTCCAAGCCATGGAGGGAGGCGATGCGTCGGACGGAGCAGGTACAGGGACTGAGATTGATGAAGTTCGAGGAGGTTTACGGGTGCACCCATCGGGGTGGCTTGAGCCAGGCGGAGGCGGCGGAGGTTTTGGGTGTCTCGGAGCGCACCTTCCGGCGCTGGCGCGACCGCTACGAGGCGGAGGGAGCCGACGGTCTCTACGACCGCCGCCTGGGCCGCCTCTCGGCGCGGCGCGCGCCGGTGGACGAGGTGGCGCGGGTGCTGGAGTTGTTCGACACCCGCTACTGGGACTTCACGGCCAAGCACTTCCACGAGAAGCTGGTGGCCGATCACGGCTTCAAGCGCAGCTACAACTGGCTGCGGCTGAGCTTGCAAGCCCATGGGCGCAGGCGCGCGGCGCCCAGGCGTGGGGCGCACCGGCGCAAGCGGCCGCGCCGTGCCTTGCCCGGCATGATGTTGCACCAGGACGGCTCGAGCCACGAGTGGGTCCCCGGTCGATGGTGGGACCTGATCGTCACCATGGACGATGCGACCAGCGATATCTACTCGGCCTTCTTCGTCGCCGAAGAGGGCACCATGTCGAGCTTCCAGGGGGTGTCCGAGGCGATCCGGGCCAAGGGCCTGTTCTGCTCGCTCTACGCCGACCGCGCCAGCCACTACTGGAACACGCCCGAGGCCGGCGGCAAGGTGGACAAGGACACCCCGACCCCAGGTCGGCCGCGCCCTGGCGCAGCTCGGCATCGAGCTGATCCCGGCCTACTCGCCCGAGGCAAGGGGGCGCTCGGAGCGCATGTTCGGCACCTTGCAGAAGCGCCTGCCCCAGGAACTCAGGCTCGCCGGCATCACCGACATGGTCGAGGCCAACCGCTTCCTCAAGGAGGTCTTCCTGCCACAACACAACGCCCGC
>CBDEFR010000003.1:0-513649 GCA_965237505.1 Paracoccaceae bacterium
TTGCCATGCGCGCTTCCAGCAGCCGGTGCAGGGTGGCAAACTCCCCTGGCAGGTCCCAGCCCTGCAGCGGTGCCGCCTGGTCCAGCGCGCCAACCTTCTGTTCCAGCAGCGGCAGGAAGTGCATCGGATCGAAGACCATATCAGCCTTCTCATAGGACCGTTGGTGGCGGGCGATCACCTCGGCGCCGCAGCCGATGACGACCTCGTGGACATAGCCGCGGACCTGAACCTCGTGATGAGCGCAGGCGACCGGCACCGAGTAATCGTTGTTGCGATAGCGGACCATCGAGATCGACGTCGCCCGCGTGCTGACTTTCTCGCAGGCATCGTAGGGTACAGGCGGCAGCGCCATCAGGCCGTCGAGGTCGCGCATCAGCCGCTCGCCGATAGTCTCGGAATGACCCCGCAGAACCTCATCCTGACGTTTGAGGCATTGCTCCTCCAGCCGGACGTTCAGGCCATCGAAACTGTCGAAGCGCGGCATCGGCACCAGGAAGTCCCGTCGGCCATAACCGATTGTGCCTTCGACATTACCCTTGTCGTTGCCCTTGCCAGGACGGCCGAACCTGTCTTCGAACAGGTAATGCGACTGCAACTCAGCAAAGGTTCTGGTGCGTTGCCGTTTTCCGTTCCCGAGGATCCGTGCCACCGCGATCGTGGTGTTGTCGTAGAGCCCTGACAGCGGCACGCGCCGAAGAACGCAAAGGCGGAGACATGGCCATCGCAAAAGGCCTCGGTTGTCTCCGCCGGATAGGCCTTGATGAAGAACGCGTCCGAGTGCGGCAGAGACATTGCAAAGTAGTGCAGCTTGCGCACGACCCCGCCAATCTCGCCAAGCGCCTCACCAAAATCAACCTGGGCGTGGCCTGGCGCGTGCGACAGCGGCACGAACACTTCCCGAGTCCGGCGCTTCTTCTCGCGAACATAGTCGGTCACAATCGTGATCCCGCCGATGAAGCCATGTTCATCACGCAGACGCTCATATATCCGCTTCGACGTATGCCGCTGCTTCTTGAGCCGCGACTTATCCTCTTTCAATATCTGGTTGATGAGCGGAATGAACTGGTCAAGCTTTGGACGGGCTGGTGGCCCATTCCTGCGATACCCCGGTGGCACCGCATGCTTCAGAATTTTTGACACAGTCTTGCGGTCTATCCCGAAATGACCGGCCGCCGCCCGCTCACTCATCCCACCGACATGACACGCACGCCGAACCCGGCTGTACAATTCCACAGAATACATCTCCCCGCCCCTCAGCTCGTTTGCCTCAGGCGTCAGAATGGCGGAGTTTTACTCCGCGACAGTCAGATTATTCGACCGTTTCTGTGGTCCAGTATTGCTCCGGGATTCACACATCGCCAATGTCATTGGCCGGTTCGGGTGTGTTGACCACGATTATCTCCTTGATGCTAGATGCCATTTCCTTTGTTCCATTGAGAACAAGCACGATCACTTGGGTATCAGGGCGCTTTTCTGTAAACCTGAAGCCCCCGGTTGTGAGCCTTCGACGGCGTTTCATTATTCCGACCAGCGTGTGTACGGATCTGCGTCCAACTGGGCGGCCACCCAAGTGTCAATCCCGGAGTAAAAAGGGTCAATGTCCCGGTGCAAAACTGGACACCTGGTTTGATTTAGGTGCGCACCCTGGTGCGTGTGCTTTCCAAATAGCTGATGCGTGCCAGGGTGCGTTGGCCGCAGGCCAACCTTTTCGCAGTTTTGGTATTTTCAGGATTACGGTTTGGCGATTTTGCTCTGGCGCAACCGGTAGCTTTCGCCGTTCATCTCGAGGATATGGACGTGGTGGGTCAGGCGATCGAGAATGGCGCCTGTGAGGCGTTCTGCGCCGAAGACCTCGGTCCATTCATCGAACGGCAGGTTGGATGTGATGATGATGGAGCCACGTTCGTAGCGCTGCGAGATGATCTCGAAGAGAAGCTCGGCCCCGGTCTTGCTCAGTGGCACAAAACCCAGCTCATCAATGATCAGCAGGTCCTGGCTGACCAGTTGTTTCTGCAAGCGCTGCAGGCGGCGTTCGTCGACGGCCTCGATGAGTTCATGGACGAGAGCAGCGGCAGTGGTGAAGCGTACTTTCCTGCCCTTCTGGCAGGCCGCCAGACCCAATCCCAGGGCGATATGGGTTTTACCTGTGCCGCTTGGCCCCAATGCGATGATATTGGCGCGCCGGTCTATGAACTCACCGCGGGCCAGTTGCATGGTCAGGACCTTGTTCAGCGACGGGATGACCTTGAAGTTGAAGCTGTCCAGGCTTTTGGTCGCCGGGAACTTTGCGGCCTTGATCCTGCGCTCGATCATCCGGCGTTCGCGCTCGATCAGTTCCAACTCGCAAAGCCGCAGCAGGTAGTTGATGTGATCCTTGTTCTCCACTGCGCATTGCCGGGCCTGTTTGGCATATTCGCTGTGGAAGGTCGGCAGCCGGAGCTTCTTGAGGTGGTGCTGCAGCAGAACCTGCGGGGTGTCGGTCATGCCGGCGCCTGCGCCATCAGGCTCATGTAACTGGCAGGATCTGTGGTCTCGACCTGCGCCCTTGGAAGGTACGGGTAAATCTCCAGATCGAGCCGGGGTGGGCGTTTCTCGATCCGGCAGAGGACGAGATGCTTCACTGCATCGTAGCCGATGGCCCCGAGTTCCAGTGACTACCTGATGGCGCCGTGAACATGGCCCATCTCGAAAGTCTCCAGCAGCCGCAGAACCTGGACGTATTCGCGCTTGCCCTTCTTTCCCATCCGCGCTTCCAGCAGCCGGTGCAGGGTGGCGAACTCCCCGGGCAGGTCCCAGCCCTGCAACGGAGCCGCCTGATCAAGCGCGCCGACCTTCTGTTCCAGCAGCGGCAGGAAGTGCATCGGATCGAAGACCATGTCCGCTTTTTCGTAGGACCGCTTGTGGCAGGCGATGATTTCCGTGCCGCAGCCGATAGATGACCTCGTGGACATAGCCGCGAACCTGGACCTCGTGATGGGCGTATGCGACCGGCACGGAATAGTCGTTGTTGCGATAGCGGACCATCGAGATCGACGTCGCCCGGGTGCTGACCTTCTCGCAGGCGTCATAGGGCGTCAGGGGTAGTGTCATCAGCGCATCAAGATCACGCATCAGCCGCTCGCCGATAGTCTCGGAATGACCTCGCAATACTTCGTCCTGCCGTTTGAGGCATTGCTCCTCCAGCAGGGCGTTCAGATCATCGAAACTGTCGAAGCGCGGCATCGGCACCAGGAAGTTCCGCCGGCCATAACCGATTGTGCCTTCGACACTACCCTTGTCATTGCCCTTGCCAGGACGGCCGAACCGGTCCTCAAAGAGATAGTGCGACTGCAACTCCGAGAAAGTTCTGGTGCGTTGCCGGGTTCCGTCCCCGAGGATCCGCGCCACCGCGATCGTGGTGTTGTCGTAGAGCCCTGACAGCGGCGCGCCTCCGAAGAAGGCAAAGGCGGAGACATGGCCATCACAAAAGGCCTCGGTTGTCTCGGCCGGATAGGCCTTGATGAAGAACGCGTCCGAGTGCGGCAGAGACATTGCAAAGTAGTGCAGCTTGCGCACGACCCCGCCAATCTCGCCAAGCGCCTCACCAAAATCAACCTGGGCGTGGCCCGGCGCGTGGCTCAGCGGCACGAACACCTCCCGCGTCCGCCGCTTCCGCTCACGCACATAGTCCGTGACGATGGTGATGCCGCCGACGAAGCCATGTTCATCACGCAGACGCTCATATATCCGCTTCGACGTATGCCGCTGCTTCTTGAGCCGCGACTTATCCTCTTCCAATATCTGGTTGATGAGCGGAATGAACGGGTCAAGCTTTGGACGGGCTGGTGGCCCATTCCTGCGATACCCCGGTGGCACCGCATGCTTCAGAATTTTTGACACAGTCTTGCGATCAATCCCAAAATGTCGGGCCGCCGCACTCTTGCTCATCCCATCCACATGGCACGCACGGCGTACCCGACTATACTGTGAATCCCGGAGCAATACTGGACCACAGAAACGGTCGAATAATCTGACTGTCGCGGAGTAAAACTCCGCCATTCTGACGCCTGAGGCAAACGAGCTGAGGGCGGGGAGATGTATTCTGTGGAATTGTACAGCCGGGTTCGGCGTGCGTGTCATGTCGGTGGGATGAGTGAGCGGGCGGCGGCCGGTCATTTCGGGATAGACCGCAAGACTGTGTCAAAAATTCTGAAGCATGCGGTGCCACCGGGGTATCGCAGGAATGGGCCACCAGCCCGTCCAAAGCTTGACCCGTTCATTCCGCTCATCAACCAGATATTGGAAGAGGATAAGTCGCGGCTCAAGAAGCAGCGGCATACGTCGAAGCGGATATATGAGCGTCTGCGTGATGAACATGGCTTCACCGGCGGGATCACGATGTGACCGACTATGTTCGCGAGAAGAAGCGCCGGACTCGGAAGTGTTCGTGCCGCTGTCGCACGCGCCAGGCCACGCCCAGGTTGATTTTGGTGAGGCGCTTGGCGAGATTGGCGGGGTCGTGCGCAAGCTGCACTACTTTGCAATGTCTCTGCCGCACTCGGACGCGTTCTTCATCAAGGCCTATCCGGCCGAGACAACCGAGGCCTTTTGTGATGGCCATGTCTCCGCCTTTGCCTTCTTCGGAGGTGTGCCGCTGTCAGGGCTCTACGACAACACCACGATCGCGGTGGCGCGGATCCTCGGGGACGGAAAACGGCAACGAACCAGAACCTTTGCTGAGTTGCAGTCGCATTACCTGTTCGAAGACAGGTTCGGCCGTCCTGGCAAGTGCAACGACAAGGGTAATGTCGAAGGCACAATCGGTTATGGCCGACGGGACTTCCTGGTGCCGATGCCGCGCTTCGACAGTTTCGATGACCTGAACGTCCGGCTGGAGGAGCAATGCCTCAAACGTCAGGATGAGGTTCTGCGGGGTCATTCCGAGACTATCGGCGAGCGGCTGATGCGCGACCTCGACGCCCTGATGGCGCTGCCGCCTGTACCCTACGATGCCTGCGAGAAAGTCAGCACGCGGGCGACGTCGATCTCGATGGTCCGCTACCGCAACAACGATTACTCGGTGCCGGTCGCCTGCGCTCATCACGAGGTTCAGGTCCGCGGCTATGTCCACGAGGTCGTCATCGGCTGCGGCGCCGAGGTGATCGCCCGCCACCAACGGTCTTATGAGAAGGCTGATATGGTCTTCGATCCGATGCACTTCCTACCGCTGCTGGAACAGAAGGTTGGCGCGCTGGACCAGGCGGCACCGCTGCAGGGCTGGGACCTGCCAGGGGAGTTTGCCACCCTGCACCGGCTGCTGGAAGCGCGCATGGGCAAGAAGGGCAAGCGTGAATACGTCCAGGTTCTGCGGCTGCTTGAGAGCTTCGAGATGGCGCACGTCCACGGGGCTATCAAACAGTCGCTGGAACTGGGCGCGATCGGCTACGATGCGGTCAAGCATCTGGTGCTTTGCCGGATCGAGAGGCGCCCGCCACGGCTCGATCTCGATATCTACCCCTACCTGCCCAAAGCACTGGTCGAGACCACCAAGCCCGCGAGCTATATGAGCCTGATGACGCAGGTGCCGGCATGACCGATACACCGCAGGTTCTGCTGCAGCATCACCTAAAAAAACTGCGCTTGCCGACATTCCTGGGCGAATATTCCAAACTTGCGCAACAATGCGCTGCTGAGAAGAAGGATCACGTCCAGTATTTACTGCGGCTCTGCGAACTTGAACTGATAGAGCGGGAACGCCGGATGATCGAGCGGCGCATCAAGGCCGCGAAGTTTCCAGCCACCAAGAGCCTGGACAGCTTCGATTTCAAGGCGATCCCGTCACTCAACAAGCCGCTCGTGCTGGAGCTGGCGCGCTGTGAATACATCGACAAATACCAGAATATCATTGCCCTGGGGCCAAGTGGCACCGGTAAAACCCATGTCGCACTGAGGCTGGGATTGGCCGCCTGCCAGAAGGGCCTCAAGGTCCGCTTCATAACCGCCGCATCACTGGTTCACGAATTGATCGAAGCTGTCGATGAACGCCGCCTGCAGAGGTTCCAAAAACAACTCACCAGCCAGAACCTTCTGATCATTGACGAGCTGGGCTTTGTCCCCTTGAGCAAAACCGGCGCTGAGCTGCTCTTCGAAGTCATCTCCCAATGCTATGAACGCGGCTCCATAATCATCACCTCAAATCTGCCGTTCGACGAATGGACCGAAATATTCGGATCCGAGCGCCTCACCGGTGCGCTCCTGGATCGCCTCACCCACCACGTCCATATACTGGAGATGAACGGCGACAGCTTTCGGCTAAAACAGAGCCGAAACGCCAGAGCCTGAACCCGGTCTGAACTTGATGGATGTTGGCCTTTGGCCAACATGCGCCTTGTCACGCGTTAGCTTTATGGGGAGCACACCCAACAAGGCGCGGCACCTCAACTGGCCCACTTTTACTCCGGCGAATGGCCCCTTTTTACGCCGGGATTGACACTATACAGTTCCACAGAATACATCTTCCCGCCCTCAGCTCGTTTGCTTCAGGCTTCAAGGTGCGGAATTTTGCTCCGCGACGGTCAGATCATCCGACCGATTCCGTGGGTATTTTGTCTCCGGGATTCACAGGATTACCGACCTCCCTGATCCGGTGCCGCATCCCGATCACATTGAGATCGATATCGACAATCAAACAGCTGCCATCCGCGGCCCGCGCACAAGGGAAGAAAAGGCCGCAGTGGATGACATGATCTCGAGACGAATGGACTATCTGGATCAGTGGCGTGCTACCAATCGCAAGCTTGCACGTGCCAAAGACAAGGCGGAAAAGCGGGCGCTCAAAAAGCAGCTGCGCGTAGTCGGAGTAATTCTCGAAATGATCAACTTCTTTGACCTCAACAAGGCGGATCCGGAGCGCTAAACTGAAGAATAGAAAAACTGTCGGCGCCGCGATTCCTACTCGACCGGAATTGACTTGCGGTGGCCCGCAGCTTGTTCGAGGCAACAAAAAGCGCACCTTGCGCCAACAATGGTAGGTAGGCAGACTCCGTAGATATGCCGAGATCTAGATGCTGACGCAGACCAACTCGACACCAGTTTGCTGAATGATTTCGCGGTCTTTATTCGGAAGACCCTCATCGGTGATGATCGTGCTGACTTTGTCAATCGGTACAATTCTGTAAAGCGCCCTAGAGGCGAACCGGCTGCTGTCGGCCAACAGAATGGTCTTTTCCGCAGCCTCAACCATGGCCCTTTTTAGCTCAACAAGTTGCAGAACGGTGTCCGAGGCGCAATCGGCGTTGACCGCCTGTGCGGACATGAAAAACAAGTCGCAGCGAACGTCGCTCAGAAACGAGATGCCAGGTTCGCCAAGCAGACTGAAAGCCCCCGGGCGGTTGTCTCCACCCGGAACGAACAGCTTAATGTTGTCCTTGTATGTTAACTTGTTTGCAACGTAGAGATCGTTGGAAATCACAGTGAGAGGGAACTTCAACTCGGCGATGCCATCGGCGAAATCATGTGCAATCGCACCGGTGTCGATCAGGATGCTCTGCTCGGGCTCAACAAGGCGTAAGGCCTCGTTCACAATGGCGCCTTTTTCTTCAACGGCAGTACGTCGGGCAAGGTCCGTGCTGGGCTCGAACGTGGCGTGCTGTCGGATGCGCACCGCGCCGCCGTGGGTACGCTTTAGGAAGCCCTCGCTCGACAAAAAATCCAAGTCGCGGCGGACGGTTGACACCGATATACCGAATTTCCTTGCCAAATCCTGTGTTGCACCGGCGAAATTCTCGTCAAACCAATCGACAAGTCGCTGCCGTCTCTCAGCTGGCAGCATATCTTCTACATTTGTTTTCAGGTCACCAGTCAATTCGTTCTCCCCGCAAGCAAGCTATTTTTTCAAACCAGGCCCTACCCAGGCTGGTCGAATTTAGACGTGGTGTCTTCCTTACAGTGCTATTCTTTTGCCAAAAACCGAAGCGGAGATCCAATTGGATGAACCACACGAGATCACCACAATGGAACTCGAATGCTTCACAGTTTCCCCGGCAACCATAGCGCAATCTGTGGGAAGGCCACCAACAGCACAGTTCCGACCACCAGGATCAGGAAGAAGGGCAGAGTCGCGATAATGATGCGCCCCATACCCTCGGACGTGAGACCCTGCAGGATGTACAGGTTCAACCCAACCGGTGGTGTCAGTGCGCTAAATTCGATCATGATGATCAGGAACACGCCAAACCAAAGGGGATCGAACCCCGCTTGTACGATCAATGGCACCGCAATCGGAACGGTCATCACAGTCATTGAAGTGCCGTCGATGAACATTCCCAAAATGAGGTAGAGCAGCGCCAAGATCGCAAGGATGCCATAGGGTGAAAGCCCCAACGTGGCGATGGCTTCTGCGACCTGGTTTGGCAGATGCATAAAGGCGATGGCAGATGACAGGAAGGACGCCGACGCAATCAGAATGCAGATCATGGCCGAGATGCGCACCGTTGACATCAACGACTGCACAACCAGATCGATCGAGTATTGTCCGGTGGCAATCACGATGACCAAGGCGATCGCAACACCAACGGCGGCGGCCTCTGACGGCGTGGCCAGCCCGGAATAGATCGAGCCTAGCACGGTCGTCATCAGGATGACGATGGGGAGCAATTCCAGGAAACCCCTCATCATTTCCCAGAACCCGGCTTTATCGCCGCCCGGTGGCTCGACACCCGGCTTAATCAACGCAACAATGACAATGTAACCTGAATAGAGGAAGGCCATCATCAGCCCGGGCAACACGCCCGCGGCAAAAGCTTGGTGATCGAAACCTCGGCCAAAACGCCGTAGACGATCATCGCAATGGAGGGCGGAATCAGCAGGCCGAAAGTACCTGCACCGGCAAGCGAGCCTGCGGTGAGATTCAGATCATAGCCGCGCCGCAAGAGTTCAGGAATGGTGATTTTGCCGACCGTGGCTGTGGTTGCGTTGCTTGACCCGCTGATGGCGGCAAAGATCGTGCAGCCGATCACGTTGGTATGCAGCAATCCGCCCGGCACCCGCGACACGATGGGGGAAAGGCCCCGGAACAGCCGGTCGGAAATATCCGTGCGGAAAATAATGTCGCCCATCCAAAGGAATATGGGAATGGCTGCCAGTTCCCATGACACCGCACTGGATGAGATCACCTTGGTCGCAATCGTGCCAATCCTGGCTGGGTCAAAATCCAGAACGAAAAAAAGCGCGCTGACCCCTACCATAGTCAACCCGGCAAATATCCAGACACCAGAGCCCAGAAAGAAGAATACAAGCACCAATAGTAAGAGTGAAGATGCCAAAGTGGACATGAAATCTTAGTTCCAGGCTCTAGATTTTCAGCGATGGGTTTTCTTCTTCAAGCTGGATGAGGAGTTTCAAGAACATTACCAGAAGCTGCAATGCGAGCAGGGTAAGCCCGACGAAAAAGAACCCCTCGGGGATCCACAGCGGGATCGGCAAATGGTGTTCAGTCGTGCGCCCGTTGATCCAGAATCTTGTGAGCGCGCGGCCTTCGTAATACATCAACCAGACAATCAAGGTTTCGGCCGCTACGATCGAAAAAAGACTTGCCAGGAAGCGACCGATATCAGGCAGACGCGATGTGACGACTCTGATCCGGATCATGCTTCCCTGTTCTAGCGTCCAACCAAGCGCGAGGAACGTGATTGCTGCTACACCACGCCCGACCAGAGCGTCGGCCATGAAAGTGGAAAGCGAGAAGAAGCGAATGCCGATCTCGACCAGGATCAATCCCACCATCATAACCAGCAGGACCGCTGCCAGGCTTGCAGCGATCCTGTTGAGCGTGGAGGAAATAGCAACGATGGCGCGTAGCCAGGTTGGGAGCGGGCGGTGAATTTTCGTACTGTCCGTCGGGTCAGAATCACTCAACGCCCGTTCCTTTACCAAGCTCTAACGCTGGGATGACTACATTCTGGCGTTGTTGAACTCGTCAAGAATGGCAGAACCACGTTCGCCGGCTTCTTCCAGCCAGGCGTCGCGCACAGATGCAGCGGCTTCCTCCAAGAGCTTAAAGACCTCCGTCGGGACCTCGTCATCGGTTGTAATGGTCATCCCGTTTTCAATCAAGATCGGATAGGGGCTGGTCCGGCTTGCCTCCATTATCCCCCAATTGTATTCGTCGCAAACCGCAACCGTGTCCAGAAGTGCCGATTGGGCCTCGGGCGCCAGCCCGTCAAACGCATCCTTGTTCACATGCGCAACGAACAAGGCCATGGCGTAATTGACTTCGGTGAAGTCGCTGACATATTCCCAAACGGAAATCTGCTTTCCGCCATCAGCCGAGGTCAGCACCGCATCGACACCGCCGGTTGACAATAGGGGTACCAGGTCTGACCAAGCGATTTGCAGCGGCGCTGCGCCTGCGGCCTTGAGCGTATCTGTGCCATTCTTGTCATAGGTCCGTATGCGTAGACCCGTCACCGCAGCAACGGAATTGATTGGTGTCTTAGCGTGGATGCCGCTCGGCGCATTGGGCAGAGCCCAAAGCAGAATCTGGTTATTGGCTTCGAACACCTTTGCGTACTCAGGGCGCGCGATCTGCCACAATTGATAGGCCTGTTCGGGCGAGCTGGCGACAAACGGCAGGGAACTGAGGTTGAACAGCGGGTCTACACCGCTAAGCTGGGTCAAAAGCGTGACGGCAGATTGAACCGCGCCGTCGCCAACCGCCTCGAAATGATCCGCAGACTTGAAGCCAAGGGCTCCGCCGCCCTGGTATGTGATATCTATTGCGTCGCCGGCGATCTTTTCGACCTCGGCAATGCAATATTGAGCCGCCATATAGGTCAGACCAGATGGGTTGCCGCCATATTCGTCCGAAAAGTCCCATTTGATAGGATCGGCAAGTGCGGTGCCCGCAGCTGCGGCGATCGCAAGTGTGCTCGCAGCAGCAATGATTGAGCTGTGCAGTTTCAATTTCATCGTCGAATTCTCCCCAAGTCAGCATTGAAATCAGGGCAGCTTCAGTCTCCGCCCATTGATGGATAGGATGAGCAATTGGCTGGTACCATAACCAAGCCAGCACCTCCCTGCTTGCATTCATGCATGAGCGGTCACACTCTGTCAATAAAATGAACTTTTTCTATAGCTTTCTGGTAATATTGCCCGCTTTATGAGCGTTAAGCTCCAAATCACACTCAAATTTCTTGTGGCTGACGTGCTTCTACCATATAAGTGCATAAACGTGCGCATTTGTGTCCAGGCTCGATTCGGGTGCGCATTTGTGTCCAGGCTCGATTCGGGTTCGCATTTGTGTCCAGGCTCGATTCGGGTGCGAATTTGCGGAAAGGCATTCTCAATGAGTGATTGCGCGAGTGACGGTCCAGTCGTCTTAATATCGGGGGCGAACCGCGGGATTGGTGCCGAAATTACGCGCGAGCTGATCCGTCATGGATATAGGGTCAGCCTTGGGTCACGGCAGGTTGGAAATCTAATCGAGGCTCATGGCCCGGAAGTTGACGACCGTCTCTATGCGGAATTTGATGCCTTCATACCCGCGACTGCGGAACAATGGGTTGCCAAGACGGTCAAGAAATTTGGCCGGATCGATGCGCTGGTCAACAATGCGGGCTCAGGTGAAAGGGTCGACCTCTACGATGACAATGAAGAGGCGCTGGACCGGCTTTGGGCGGTCAATGTCAAAGCACCGCTGCGTCTGACGCGGCTGTGTCTTCCGCATCTGGAAAAGACCGGGCATGGCCGTATCGTCAATATCGTTTCGATGTCGGGCAAGCGGGTCAGAAATTCCTTTGTCGGCTACAATATGACCAAGTTTGCGGTCATGGGCCTGACTCATACCACGCGCCACGTAACCTGGGACAAAGGCGTGCGCGCGACGGCCATCTGCCCCAGTTTCGTTCGCACTGAAATGAGCGCCTATACCGGAAAAGTGAAGCCTGAGGATATGATCCAGCCCGAGACGATGGCCAATCTGGTGCGCAGCACAATCGAAATGCCGAATAATGTTGCCGTCGCCGAGATTTTGGTGAATTGCCGTTTGGAAGACATGGTGTGAAGACGCCGACCGCCGACACAAACGCCGCTCAGGTCTCTTTGGCCTCCATCGATACCGATGTGGCCAAACCGGACGTCGTGGATGTCGTTGTTGTCGGCGGCGGAATTGCGGGAGTTTGCACCGCGTTTTTTCTCGCCCAGAAAGGGCATTCGGTCTGCGTTTGCGAAAAGGGTCACATTGCGGGCGAGCAATCGTCGCGTAATTGGGGCTGGACCCGGCAGATGGGTCGTGAACCTGTGGAAATGCCGTTATCGATTGAAAGCCTGAAGTTGTGGCGCGGCTTTAAGTCCGAGTACAGAATAGAAACCGGCTATCGCGAAACCGGTATCACCTACTTGGCGCGTACTGATAAAGAGAAGGAAGAGGCGGAAATCTGGGCGGAAACGGGCAAATCGTTTCAGCTGCCGCAGCAAATTCTGACTGACAAGCAGATCGAGAGCTTCCTTCCCGGGATTGCGTCTGGGTTTTGCTATGCATTGCATACAAAAACCGACGGTCGAGCAGAACCGGGCGTTGCCGTCCCGGCGATCGCGCGCGCAGCTCGGCGCCTTGGAGTCACAATTCTTACCAATTGCGCCGTACGGGGCCTCGAGACCGCTGGCGGGCGGATATCGGCTGCCATAACCGAGAGAGGGCCAATCAGGTGCACGTCCATCGTGGTGGCCGGGGGCGCATGGTCGCGCCTTTTTCTGGGCAATATCGGCGTCGATTTTCCGCAACTCAAAATCCTCGGCACAGCGGCGCGAGTCGATAATATTGCCGGCGTGCCAGATATGCCGGTTGGTGGTGTTGATTTCGCCTTTCGAAGACGCCTGGACGGCGGATTAACTATAGCGCAACGCAATATAAATATCGCACCGATCGTTCCCGACAGCTTCCGGCTGTTGCCGGAATTTCTACCGACGATTATTAAGTCATGGCAGGAATTGCGGCTTCGGGTAGGGCGCCAATTCCTTACGGAATTCGCGATGCCCCGGCGCTGGTCGCTGGATGAGCATAGTCCATTCGAACGAATCCGTGTGCTCGATCCCGCCCCGCATCAGCCGTTCAATCAAAAAGCGTTGAAAACTTTGCGCCGAGCGTTTCCAGCGTTTTCCGCTGCACGCATCACTCATAATTGGGCCGGACTGATTGATGCCACGCCCGATGGCATCCCGGTGATCGACGAAATCGAAGGATGGCGTGGCCTGTACTTGGCGTCCGGGTTCTCTGGGCATGGGTTTGGCATTGGTCCGGGGGCGGGCAAACTAATGGCCCAGATTGTAGCTGGCGAAACGCCGGTCGTTGATCCCGTGCCATTCCGCCTGAGCCGATTTGGAACTAACAAATCCGCAGAACGGTTCACTGCAACGCGAGTAGCAGGAAAGGTCTGAATCCAATGGCATGGCGGCTAGGAGTCGATTCAGGGGGAACATTCACCGATGTCTGTCTGTTCAACGACGAGACCGGTCAGCTTGAAATATGGAAAACTCCCTCAACGCCCGACGATCCGTCCCGAGGCATCGCAGACGTAGTTTCCGCCGGTCTGAATCGAGTAGGGGGGAAAATCGCCTATCTGTCATTTTTCGGCCACGGCACCACAGTTGCCACCAATGCGCTGATCGAATTGCACGGCGCCAAGACTGGGCTAATAACCACCTATGGATTTCGTGATCTGCTTGAGATCGGCCGGCAAAGGCGTCCGAACCTTTACGACATGATGGCATACAAGCCCCCAATACTGGCGTCCAGAGAAAATCGTATCGAGGTACCAGAACGGATCCGAGCCGATGGCAGCGTTGACACGCCGCTTGATCTTCAAGCCGTGGGCGAGGCCGCGCGAGCGCTACAAGCGGCCGGCGTTCAGTCAGTCGCGATCTGTTTCCTTTACGGGTTTCTCAACCCAGAACACGAAAAAGCGGCCCTTGCGGTCGTTGCCGAGAATATGCGCGATGTGTTCATTTCTGTCTCAAGCGCGGTGGCCCCCGAATATCGAGAGTTTGAGCGGCTGTCGACAACCGTGGTCAACGCCTATCTTGGACCAATTATGCAAAGCTATATCTCGGGCCTCGACGACCGGTTGACCCAGGCGGGAATGGATATCGCTCCACATCTGACGCAATCGAACGGCGGGGTGATCGGACTTGAGGCGGCGTCGTTGCTTCCGGTCCGAACTCTGCTTTCAGGCCCGTCCACGGGCGTTGTCGCCGCGCAGGTAATTGCAGAAGGGGCCGGGTTCGACAATCTGATCACCTTCGACGTCGGCGGAACGTCTTCGGACGTGGCCTTGCTGGAGCGCCGAACCTGCAAGAAAACCGGTGAGGCCAAGGTTCACGGCTATCCCATCAAGGCGCCCATGCTTGATATCCACACGGTCGGTGCGGGCGGAGGTTCGATTGCGCGCATCGATAGCGGTGGATTGCTGATAGTCGGCCCGGAAAGCGCAGGAGCCGATCCGGGTCCGGTCTGCTATGGTCTGGGTGGCACCGAACCCACGGTCACAGATGCAAATATTGTCCTTAAGACGTTGAACCCGGTCGAGATCCTCGGCGGCCGGATGAAGGTCGAGTACGATCTAGCGCATGAAGCCATTAGCGATTTGGCCGACAAGCTAGGCCTTGGGGTCCTCGAAACCGCGCAGGGTATCATTGCGGTTGCAACGGCAAACATGGTGAAGGCGATCCGGTTGATCTCGGTTCGGCGTGGCCACGACCCGCGCGACTACGCGCTGATGGCTTTTGGCGGTGGTGGTCCGTTGCATGCTGCAAGGTTGGCGCGGGAATTGGGTATGTCGAATATTATTGTGCCGCCAACCCCGGGAACGCTTTGCGCGCTGGGCCTACTCTTAACGGATCTCAAGGCTGACTTCGCAAAAGGTTACCTGGTTGACCTGACCAAACTCGATCTCGGGCGCTTGATAGCAGCATTTGCGGAGCTGGATGAGCAAGGCGAAGCATGGTTCGGGCGCGAAGGCGTCGTGCGGGACAGACGTGCCATCGTGCGCACGGCCGATCTGCGTTATGTCGGCCAGAATTACGAGTTGCAAGTCTCGCTCCCCGTCGGGCAGTTGACTTCCGACAGCCTCGTTCAGTTGCGCAATGGCTTCGAGGCTGAACATCAACAGCGGTTTGGCTTTATCGTTCCTGATGAGCCGATCGAACTGGTGACATTGAGAGTCGAGGCGATTGGTGTGGTTGAAAAAGCGGAACTCCGCGCCGAGGAACCGCCAGACCACCTGATGCCTGTGGTGTCGATCGGTTCACGAATGGTCTTCTTGCCGGAAGCTGGCGGGGCCGTCGAAACTCCCATCTACACGAGGTCGGACTTAGTGTTCGGCCACACACTTACCGGTCCGGCCATCGTCGAGCAGATGGACACCACCACCTTGATGTTGCCCGGCATGACCGCACGCGTAGACGCCTATCTCAATCTCATACTGGAAACGAAGTCATGAGCGATCTTGATCCGTTCACTGTGGAAGTCATTGGCAGCGCCCTAGACTCCATCGTCGAGGAAATGGGTGAGACTTTAGTGCGGTCCAGTTATTCGACCAACATCAAAGAGCGGCGAGACTGCTCTACTGCGCTCTTCGACCGCAAAGGCAACACGCTGTGCCAAGCTGAGCACATCCCTATGCATCTAGGCAGTTTTTTGGGCGTGATTCCACATATCGCCAAACGTTGTCCGACCCAAGACATCCATCCCGGCGACGTGTTCATCGCAAATGACGCCTATGAGGGCGGTGCGACGCATCTACCCGACATCGTACTGGCAGAACCAATTTTTGTTAAGGACCGGCTCATAGCCTGGGCAGTGAATACAGCGCACCACGCTGACTTTGCAGATCTCGGGCATCAACATATCTATCAGGAAGGCATTCGCATCCCGCCGGTCAAACTCTATCGCCAGGGCGAATTGCAGACTGACCTGCAGGAAGTGTTTTTGCTGAATTGCCAGGTTCCCACCGAACGCCTGTCGGACTTGCGCGCCCAAATGTCGGCCAATCGACTGGGCGTCCGGCGCATGCAGGACCTATGCGAAAAATATGGTGCGGACATCGTTATGGCTGCTGGTGATGCGCTTCAGGACTATGCCGAGCGCAAAATGCGCATCGCCATCGCGGCAATCGAGGACGGAACTTATGTGTTCGCAGACATTTTCGACAGCAACCAGTTTCCGGAAAGCATGGAGTTCAAGGTCGCAATCACCGTCATGGGAGACGAAATGTCCTTGGATTTTGAAGCTCCTCCACAAGTGCGCGCAGGCCTGAACCTCGTCTATACGTCGCTGCTGGCGTCCTGTTATTATGCCGTAAAATCTGCCCTTGATCCCAGCATTCTGCCCAATTCCGGGTTGGCGCGACCTTTGCACGTCAGCGCGCCCGAGGGATCGATCCTGAACTGCAGGCACCCTGCCGCCGTCGAAGGTCGGATCGCTGCAAGCCAGCGGGTGGCGGACGTTGTTTTGGGTGCTCTTGCTCAGGCGATGCCTGGCAAGATCGCCGCGGCCGGCAATGGCTGCTGCACCGGTGCAATATTCAGCGGCACGCGGCCCGATGGATCGATTTGGGTGTATCTCGAGACAATCGGCGGCGGCGGTGGCGGGCGCCCCAGTGCGGACGGAATGTCAGGCATTCAGGTGCACTTGACCAATACGTCAAACCTTCCAGTTGAAGCGTTAGAGACGGAATACCCGATTTCGCTTTTGCGCTATGAGCTGGTCGACGACTCCGCCGGCGCTGGCCAGTTTCGCGGCGGTATGGGTATTCGCCGTGTCTACCGCGTTGAAGTTGAGTGCCGCCTGACTGTCGAGGCTTCGCGTGTGGCATCGTGCCCTTGGGGGCTGGCTGGCGGCACAGACGCAGACCATACACACCTCGATTTCGGGGACGGGCGCAGCGAGTTTTTCGGCACAATTGATTTAGTGCGCGGCCAGGTCATTGATATTGTTACCCCCGGCGGTGGTGGCTTTGGCCCGCCCGAAAAACGCGCTGTTGCGAGCGTTCAAAGAGATGTCGCGGAGAACCGCATCACCGCTGACTTTGCACGCAAGGTCTATCCCCAATTTCACTGAGCACATGAGCCAACCCAGGAAAATCTCGGCATATTCCGATCGACTCCATCCCCAAATCATCCGAAGCAGCCGGGCCAACTTCAGGATGGCGTCGTCATTGGCTGTCGTGGCAGAAGGTTTGGCGATTGGCGGCGCGCCAAGATAGATAGCGGTGCTCTGCGTCACCTGTTCAATTGAAACGTCCATCCCAACGAAAAACTGTTCGAAACCTGCGACGATCAACATCAGCTCAAATCAATCCTTGCAAAACCGGGGCCGTCCACACATGACAGCACCGACGATGTCATTTTCCCTGCACAAAAGAACAGCCGCTCATAGCCGTCTGGAGCAATCGCATCGGTCTCAGACTTGGCGAAACCACGTGCGAGGAGGAATGTCATGCTGGGCTGAAAGCCCCGGGCTGCAACCGGGCGCGGCCTCTGTGCGCAATAGAACAGCCCGATAAGCCCGGTCACCAATGCGGCGATGGTCGACGAGATGAATGGCGTAAGAAACGACGCCAGAATGACGCCGACCAGACCGGCGGGAATCAGAAGCAACACATTCTTGGCAGAATACTCTCGCCGATAGAGCCACACACCGACCACATCGCTGACGATGAAGATCGGCAGCAGCAATCCCGCTGCTACCAATGGGTCCATCCAGACCGAAAGTATCGGCACTGCGAGTGCGCCTGCCGAGGCCTGGCCGCCCTTTGATACGCCGATGATCAGTGACGCCAGCAGAAGTAGTCCAATTTGTTCCATGATCCAGCAGTCATTTCACGCGCCGCGCATTGGGCTTCAATCTTCGGAATTCACCAAAAACTCGCATTGGAAGGCCAATTCTTGTGGGCCCTCCGCATGGCCCTCGACCAAATCGATCAGATGCGATGTAGCGGTGCGCACCATTTTTTGGAATGGCACCTGGACAGTCGGAAACTTGTAAGATTGCAGTTTTGACAAAAGCGTCCCGCCGAAACCTACTACCAGCGGCTTCTGGTCGATTCCCGACAGCGAGATCGCGTCTCGGGCAGCGATTGCCAGCAGATCTCTGGTGCAGAAGAACCCATCTGGGATCATCGGTAACGCCAATAGTTCGTTTACGGCATTGATCCCATTCTCATAATCATTTGTTCCCGCCAACCGCAGTATCGGTTGAAACCCGTAGAGTTCTTCGATCCGGCGTACGAAACCGGTCTGCCGTTCCTTAACCACGGTAGCCTCAGCCCAGCCGCCGATAAACGCAGGGCGGCGGCAGCCGCTTTCGAACAGATAATCCGCAACCAATGCACGCCCGCGGTGTTATCGCAGTAGATCGCGCTGTATTCGCTGCGTCGGGTGCGGCGGCCGACAATCACCACCGGTTTATCCAGTTCCGCGCCCCTCTGGACCAGGGTTTCGGGTAAGTGAGAGGCCGAGACCAGCAACCCGTCCACCTGATACTGCAGGGCTGAGTCCACGGATTCGACCTGTTGGCCCTCCTGATCGATATTCAGCAGCAGCGCATGAAAACCGCGTTTCTGAGCCTCGGAACTGACAAAGCGGAAAAGCTCAAGATGTTCGGGGTCGTCAAAGTTGTTGATCAAAAGCCCGATCAGGTTCGAGCGCCGCCCGGCCACCCACCCGTGACACTTATCTCTGTTTGCCAGGCGTCCTCGTAAGTCGCGGAATTCGCCGGGCTATCAGGGCGAAATCCATATATTCGGCGAATGAAACCGGAGATATCTCTGTAGCTCCGGGGGCTTTATCCGCTGCTCCTGCGTCATGGCACGCCGGAGTACATCCGCTCCGACAATGGACCAGAGTTCGTGGCTACGGCGATGCAGGACTGGTTGGTTCGTATCGGCGTCAGACCTATCAGAATCTACGCGGTAGTGCCCCCGGACGTGGTGTAATTCCGACGTTAGCGCGGGCTGAGTGGAGCCTCGCGCGTAGCTCAGGCGAAGTCCGCGCGGGTTGCTGGGCGGCCATGGACGTTCTCCGGTAGGGTTTGGGTTGCAACCTGACCTACCGATCGAGGAGATCACCCATGACCAAGGAGACGATATCAGAAACCGCCGCGCTGAAGGCGCTTCTTTCCGAGACCGCCGATCATCAGATTTTGGCCGAGATGCTGGGTTTTGTTGCCGACCGGTTGATGGCACTGGATGTGGATCAGCTGTGCGGTGCCGGGGTGCATGAACGCTCGGCCGGGCGGGTGAACCACCGGAACGGATATCGCCCGCGCCGATGGGAAACCCGCGCCGGGACCGTTGATGTTCAGATCCCGAAACTGCGCAAGGGGACGTATTTCCCGGAGTTTCTGGAACCACGCCGGGCCTCGGAGAAAGCAATGACCGCGGTGATCCAGGAAGCCTACATTCAGGGCGTCTCAACGCGATCAGTGGATGATCTGGTCAAGACCATGTGCATGACGGGCGTCTCCAAGAGCCAGGTATCCCGCCTGTGCGTGGAGATCGACGAACGCGTTGACGCCTTCCTTGACCGGCCACTGGAGGGCGAATGGCCCTATCTCTGGCTGGACGCCACCTACATCAAGGTGCGGCGTTCGGGACGGATCGTCAGCGTGGCAGCCATAGTGGCGGTTGCGGTCAACACCGACGGGCGGCGCGAGGTTCTGGGCATCGCCATCCAACCCAGCGAAGCCGAGGTGTTCTGGGACGAATTCCTGCGCGCTCTGGCCGATCGCGGCCTGCGCGGGGTAAAGCTGATCATCGCTGACGAACATAAAGCCCTGAAGGGGGCCGCCGCCAAAGTGCTGGGTGCTACGATCCAGCGCTGTCGCGTGCACTTCATGCGCAATGCCCTGGCCTGCGTCGGCAAGAAGGACCGTCCCATCGTCACGGCCGCGCTCAGAACAGCCTTCGATCAGGCACGCTGGCAGACTCGAAGGAACACTGGACCAAGCTGATCGAGGCTTTCCAGCCGCGTCATCCCAAGCTCGCCGAGCTGATGCTGCGCGCCGAGGAAGACGTGCTGGCCTACAAGACGTTCCCGCAAGCTCACTGGCGGCAAATACACTCCACCAATCCGCTTGAACGCCTCAACAAAGAGATCAAGCGCCGAACAAATGTCGTCGGTATTTTCCCTAACGAGGCCGCGATCAGACGCCTCGTCGGCGCACTTATGCTGGAGCAGAACGACGAATGGGCAGTCACACGTCGTTACATGACGCTGGAAACCGTCGCCGCCATCTGCGAGGATACCACCATCGACCCGGCGAAAATCGCCGCCCTGTAAACCGGCTCAACACCCAGCCGGAGAACAATTTACACCACGCCCTGGGGCACTACCCCGGACGCTTACGGTAGAAGTGCATATTCTCGCCGTCGTGATACCTGCTGACTAACGCTGGGATGGCGCATGAATGGAGATGTTGCAAAAATGCTGTTCGTTTTGTTCCGGTTCTAAAAGCTCACATCTTCTTTGCCATGATCTCTGCTGCCTCTCTTAGGGGATCATCGGCAATGTGCGCATAGCGCTGCGTCGTCATCGGATTCGTGTGACCAAGCAGGCGCCCAACAATTGCCAGGCTCATGCCACTTGAGACAAGTTGTGACGCATGGGTATGGCGATTGTCGTGGATGCGGTAGTCTTGAATATTGGCGTTAGAGAGGACGGAGCGCCAGAATTTCTTGAGGTCGACGATCGGTTTGTTTGGTGACCTGCCCGGAAAGACCAAACTGGCCTCGCCAGATGCACTTTTGATTCCGCTCAATAGCCTGACGGCCGCTTTCGAAAGCGGCAGGTGTTCGGTGCGTTTCTGCTTGGTGTGGTGTGACGGCTTGGTCCAGACACCCCGATCGAAGTCAAAGTCTTTCCATGTCGCATTCAAGACCTCGCCAATTCGCGCGCCGGTCAGAAGTTGTAGCCGGATAGCATTCGCGGCTTTTCTGTTTGGATGATTATCCAAGACCACGCTCAGCCGGGTCAACTCGTCCGTAGAAAGCCACCGATACCGTTTTTCCTCATGGAATTTCTCGATGCCCTTGGCAGGATTGTCAAAACGCATCCCCCACTTGACCGAAAGTTCGAACATTTTGGAAAGCAGTGAAAGCGTGCGGTTGGCCTGGTATGGCGTTGCCCTGAGCGAATTGTGGAAAGTCTGAACGTCCTTGTGCCTGACGTCGCGAATCTTTTGCGTCGCGAATTTTGGTAGGATCAAGCGATCGAGCATGGAGCGGTCATTGGCGACGCTCTTGGGTCGCTTTTTGGGGATCGCATGGACAGCAAGATATTGCTGACAAAGATCTCGCATAACGGGCGCCTCGCGGATCACTTGCGCTTCGGAAACTGGATCTCCGCCGCGCAGAACATCCGACAGCAGTCCCGTCGCGATGTCCTTTGCTTGAGTGAACGACATCAATGGGCCGTGCTGGCCAATAGTCTTTCGACGCGATCGACCAGTGGTCCGGGTCCTGTATTGGACGACGTAGGATTTCGTTCCGTTGGGCTTAACCCGAATCCCAAAGCCCGGGAGAGACAAGTCCCAGTAGACCGTTTCTGCGGTTGAAGTTTGGAGTTTGTCGATGACAGATTTTGAAAGTCTATGCTTTGGCATCGTTCGCTCACAGTTTCGGAGTGGGTAAGCATCAGGTAAGCACGGGCGAGCGAATTTGCAAGAAGTGTTGAAAAGTCTGTAGAAGTTCTATCGCATAATAGTGCACTATATCAGTGTGTTATGGGGTGATAAAGAAATGCGTAGAAGGCCGGAAAAGTATAGACCGTAAGATTTGTTATCAGTAGGTCCGCGGTTCGAGTCCGTGTGGGGGCACCATTTTGGTAATAAAAAAAAGCTTCTGACCCAGATGGCCCAAATTCGCGGCAATCATGGAAAGGATGCGCAAGGGCCGCGAATTATCATCTGGACGGAAGCGCTCGAATTACTCTTTGCTACCGGCTCAAAACGCCTTGAACGTCAGCGTCGTCAGTGACCTTTCAATGCCCTCGATATCCAGAAGATTATCGTTGATGAATTTCCCAACATCCTGATCTTTCGGGATATAAAGCTTGAGCAGCAAATCAAAATTTCCACTTGTGGAATAAAGCTCTGAATGGAACTCGCGCAGCATGATCGCGTCGGCAACCTGGTATGTGGTGCCGGGGCGGCATCTTATCTGGACGAAAACACATACGCTCATCATCGATCTCCGTTATGCTGATCCTGCCGCTCTGAATGACACAAAGCCACGCCCGCAGACAATAATCAAATCGCCACCTTGCACCGGCTTGGCATTTGCGCCGCCGCCAGCCTATAAGGCAGGCGAATTTTAGCGGAGAGCCCTGATGCGGACTGCCAAGATCACGCGCAAGACCGCCGAAACGAGTATCACCGTAGAGATCAACCTAGACGGAACCGGCAAGTGCGACATTCAAACCGGCGTCGCATTTTTTGATCACATGCTGGATCAGCTGGCGCGGCATTCTTTGATCGACATGAAAATCCGCGCCAAGGGCGATTATCAGATCGACGATCACCACACGGTTGAAGACACCGGCATTGCGCTTGGTCAGGCGCTAAGGGCAGCACTTGGCGACAAAAAAGGCATCCGGCGCTTTGGTGAATGCCACTTGCCGATGGACGACGCGCAGATCCGCGCCGCGCTCGATCTGTCCGGGCGCGCATTTCTGGTGTGGAATGTTGACATGCCGACCGCCAGGATCAAAAGCTTTGACACCGAACTTGTTCGCGAGTTTTTTCAAGCGTTTAGCACGCACAGCGCCATGACCCTGCACGTCGACACGCTGCACGGCATCAACAGCCACCACATCGCCGAGGCGGCGTTCAAGGCTTGCGCTCGTGCACTGCGAGCCGCTGTGGCGACTGATCCGCGCACAATTGATGCGATTCCATCGACCAAAGGGGCGCTGTAAGGGTGCTCACGGCGCTCGTCGATTATGGTGCCGGCAATCTGCACTCGGCGCATAAAGCCATTGAACGCATGGCGGCAGAGGCCGACGCGGGCGCGGTTGTCGTCACGTCTGAGCCGGATGTCATTGCGCAGGCGGACAGACTTGTGTTGCCGGGCGACGGCGCATTTGCGGCCTGCAAAAGGCAACTGGCCGAGCGCATCGGGCTGTTTGAAGCCATTGAAGACGCAGTGAAAAGGCGGGCGGTTCCGTTCTTGGGCATTTGCGTCGGAATGCAGATGATGGCCACGCAGGGCCGCGAATATGAAAATACGCAAGGGTTTGACTGGATCAACGGTGAAGTGGTGAAGATCACTCCGTCCGACCAAAATTTAAAGTTACCACATATCGGCTGGAACGATCTGATCGTCGAGCAAAATCACCCGGTGCTGGACGGCGTACAGACTGGCGACCACGCTTATTTCGTGCACTCTTACCACTTTCGCGTGACACACCGCGCGCACCGCATAGCATATGCGGATTATGGCGGTGACATCACCGCGATCATTGCGCGCGACAACATGATCGGCACCCAGTTCCACCCCGAAAAAAGCCAGCGCGCCGGGCTGCGGCTGATCTCAAACTTTCTCGGCTGGCGGCCCTGAGGGCCGAAGCCTTACTGAACCCGCGTCCAGGTCTGTTTTTTGCAAAACACCGCAATGCAGCCTGAAACCTTCAGGACGTCGCCGGCAAGGGTCATTTTGGAATTGAATATCTTGTCGGTTGACGGCTGCCAGATTTTGCCACTGCCATATCTGTTGCTGCCCTTGACCTGCATATCCCACACAATATTTTTACCAATGTTATCAGAGTTATACTCGCCATCCGCATTAAAGGTGCGGGTAATCACACCACACAGTAATGCGCCGCAAGGGGCGATGGTGACATGGGCAAAGGCGCCGTCATCCACTTGGATTTCCATACCCCCTCCAGGGGATCTGCCGCAAACGCAGCACCTGCAAATCCAAGCGCCAGCGTAACTGTCAGCAGAAATTTTTTCATGTCATCCTCCCTGAAACATCAGCCCCACTATGCAATGACCGCTTGTTGGCGGGCAAGCGTGATGTGGGGTCTGCCCTGGCTTTGCAATTCTCAGCACTTTCTGCCAAAGACCGCATGACTGTGACCCACCGGCGGAAACGATGATCCTTTACCCGGCAATTGATCTGAAAGACGGACAATGCGTGCGGCTTTTCAAGGGTCAGATGGCGCAGGCGACGGTGTTCAGTGACGACCCAGCAGCGCAGGCGCGCGCATTTCAGGATGCCGGGTGCGAGTGGCTGCATCTGGTCGATCTGAACGGCGCGTTTGCGGGCAAGCCGGTGAACCGGGCGGCGGTTGAGGCGATCCTGAGCGCGGTGACTGTGCCGGCGCAGCTTGGTGGCGGCATTCGCGACATGGACACGATAGAACGCTGGTTATCCAAGGGTTTAGCGCGGGTTATTCTGGGCACCGTGGCGGTGGAAGATCCGGATCTGGTGCGCGACGCGGCGCGTGGCTTTCCCGGTCAGGTGGCGGTCGGACTGGACGCGCGCGACGGCCGGGTGGCGACGCGCGGTTGGACAAAGGCAACCGAAATTCAGGTGACCGATCTGGCCCGTTCGTTTGAAGACGTAGGCGTGGCGGCGATCATCTATACCGACATCAACCGTGACGGCGCCATGCAGGGGCCGAATATCGAGGCAACGGCGGCGCTGGCCAATGCGGTCTCGATCCCGGTGATCGCGTCCGGAGGAGTGTCGTCGCTGGATGATCTGCGAGCGCTCAAGGCTTGCGGCGCGCCGCTGAACGGTGCAATTTCCGGGCGCGCGCTGTATGATGGGGCACTCGATCTGGCTGAAGCCCTGGCGCTTATGGCGACCTGATCCAATGTTGCAGCCAAAGGTTCGCGCAACCTCGCTCCCCGAAACCAGCTTGCTGCAGGGTCGTGTTGGACCTGGCGATTATGTAGACTGCTATTGCTGTGCCAGCACCCTGTCACCCCGCGAGGCTGCAAACGTCGCCACGCGTTTTCCGGTGTGGGTCTACGCCCTTCTGGTCCTGCGCCAGCTCTTTGTTCTGCCATTCAGACTGAAGAGGGCAGATCCGGCGGAGCAAAGGATTGGGATTTTCCCGCTGGATCAGGAAACAGCGAATGAGCTGATCCTCGGGTTTGACGACAAACATCTGGATTTCCGCATTTCGGTGCTGAGTGATGGGGCAGAAATTCATGCGGCGACCTGGGTCCACATCAACAGCCGGTTTGGGCGGTTTTACCTGTGGCTAATAAAGCCGTTTCATATTTATATCATGAAGAACGCGGTCGCCCGCATCGCCCGTCAGGCTCTGGCCTAATCGAGACGGGGCCTGTAACACTCGGTAACTATTCGGAGCCGCCATGCTCAAAACCCGCATCATCCCTTGTCTTGACGTGGCCGAGGGCCGGGTCGTCAAGGGCGTCAACTTTGTCGATCTGGTCGATGCCGGTGATCCGGTGGCAAGTGCCCGCGTCTATGACGCGGCGGGGGCGGATGAGTTGTGTTTTCTGGACATCATGGCGACCCAGGAAAACCGCGGCACCATGTTTGATCTGGTCCGGCGCACCGCCGAGCAATGTTTCATGCCGCTGACGATCGGCGGCGGGGTGCGGACCTGCGACGATGTGCGCGCGCTTTTGCTGGCCGGGGCCGACAAGGTCAGCTTCAATTCCGCTGCCGTGGCGAACCCGGATGTCGTGGCAGAAGCGGCGCAGCGATTTGGCAGCCAATGCATCGTGGTGGCGATTGATGCCAAGACTGTAAGTGCAGGAAAATGGCAGATTTTTACCCACGGCGGGCGGCGCGCCACCGGAATTGATGCGGTCGAATTCGCGCGCCAAGTCGCGGCCAAGGGGGCCGGTGAGATTCTGTTGACCAGCATGGATCGCGACGGCACCCGGTCCGGGTTCAACATTCCGCTCACCCGCGCCATTTCGGACGCGGTGAACGTGCCGGTGATCGCCTCGGGCGGGGTCGGAACGCTGGATCATCTGGTCGAAGGGGTCATTAAGGGCGGCGCTTCGGCGGTTCTGGCCGCGTCGATCTTTCATTTTGGTGATTATACAATCCGACAGGCCAAGCAACACATGGCCGCCGCCGGTATCGCGGTGAGGATGACATGAACGCACTGGACAGACTCGCGGCCACGATTGAGGCCCGCAGATCGGCCGATCCGAAATCCTCGTGGACGGCGCAGCTTTTGGCGCAAGGCCCTGAAAAGACGGCGGAAAAATTTGGCGAAGAGGCGGGCGAGGCGATTGCCGAGGCGATCAAGGGGGATCGCGCGGCGCTGACCCGCGAGGCGGCGGATGTGCTGTACCATCTGCTGGTGATGCTGGCGGCGCGCGATGTGACACTGGCCGAGGTGCTGGCCGAGCTGGCCCGGCGCGAGGGTATTTCGGGGCTGGACGAGAAGGCGGCGCGCAACAAATAGCCGCGAAAATCGGTGGATCGTTTATTTCAGCCCGCCCGGCCCAATGGGCCGGGCAACGCCCGATCCGCCGCATTGGTGCGGGCGCTTCTCGCCCATCCCGCGGACCGGGCGCCACCCTTTCGTTGTTCCTGTAATGAAAATCGCAGGTTTGACGCGGTGATCCGAAAATTTTCCGAAGCGCATTTGGCGCTGCTTCATCCGTTCATGCCCTGGGCCCGTCTGGCCGCATACAGCGAGATTGCCGCGGCATTGGACACGTTCAGCGACCCAAATCCGCCGGACCCAGATATTCGCACCAGCCGGTCGCAGAGCTGTCGCGTCTTGGCGCGCAGGCCCGGGCCCTCGGCACCCAGAACCAGCGCAATTGGCCGCCCGGCGGCCTCTTGCATGGCGTCCTCAAGCGCACTTTCGGCCTCGCCCGCCAGACCAAAGATCACATATCCCATAGCGCGCAGGCTGGTCATCGCTTGGGCCAGGTTTTTCACCCGCAGGTAAGGCTGGCGCTCCAGCGCCCCGGACGCCGATTTGGCCAGGGCGCCGGTTTCTGGGGCGGAATGGCGCGCCGGCGCGATGACGGCGCGCGCGCCAAACACCTCGGCTGAGCGCAGCACCGCGCCGACGTTATGCGGATCAGTGACCCGGTCTAGCAGGACCACGAGCGGCACCTGGCCTGGCGCCGCCAGACAGCGATCTTCCAAGCCACCCCAATCGAGTGGTTTTACCTCAAGCGCGGCACCCTGATGCACCGAGGCCGGATCGATCGGGGCCGGAAATCTGCGCGGATCGGCCAGTTCCACGGTCAGCCCGGACTGCGCCACCGCCGCGGCCAGCTTGTCTAGCGCATTTTTGGTGAGAATCAGGCGCAGTTTTTCGCGCGCCGAGTTGCACAACGCGTCCCTGACCGCGTGCAGGCCGAAAAGCCAGACCGTCTGGGCCGCTGCTCCGCGGCGCGCATGTTCCTTTTGAATGACCCATCTGGGCTTTTGCATCTGCCGCCTGCCAATCGCGCTGTGGGCGCGGACAATGGCGCGCGGCGCAGCGCTGTGCAAGGGACTTTCGCCTTGACGCAAATTGGGCCGGGCGCTATCCAGCGCTTCGCCGGGCAATCATTACGGCCCGGCTGCGGGCGACGGGCTGCAAGGTGCGGCAGCGGACTGTAACTCCGCCGGGGAGACCCACGCCTGGTTCGATTCCAGGGTCGCCCACCATTGGCCGGCAGCTGTTTCTTGGTCATGTTCGCGCAAGCGGGGATCGCCGTTCACATGCCGCCATTACGGATTGGGTATCCCGCTTTCGCGGCACGTCCTTGGGTTCGGCGATCACGGCGCGGAACCGTCGGTACGTCTGCTCGTTTCACCGGTCAAGCTGACCTTGGGGTTTGCCGTCCCAACCTGCCTCACATTTTCTAATGTGGTTTTTGACTGGCAATCGAGATGGTTTTCCGGCACCCTATCCAACGTAAGTCGTTGATATTATTGGAGCGGGCGAAGAGATTCGAACTCTCGACCCTAACCTTGGCAAGGTTATGCTCTACCCCTGAGCTACGCCCGCGTCCATTGGGTGTGGCGTCAGATATAAACTCTGACGCGCGCCCGCAAGGGGAAAATCGCAGGACTTGCCGGCCCGTTGAGCTGAGTGCCTGGCATTATTGGACCGGTGGCGGGATCAATGCTAGCGATTGCTTTGTGGGCGGCCAGTTTTGGGGGACGAAATGTTAATTGCAATCATGGGGGCAGGCGCGCTTGGCGGGTATTTCGGCGGCCGGCTTGCGGCCGCCGGCAATGACGTAACTCTGATTGCGCGCGGCGCACATTTGGACGCGATCCGCAAGCAAGGGCTGCGCATTCAAAGCCCCAGGGGTGATTTGCACCTGCCGGATATCAAGGCAACCGATGATCCCGGCGATGTCGGGCCGGTGGATGTAATCATGTTCATGGTGAAAAACTACGATCTGCAGGCTGCAGCCGCAGCAATCAAACCGATGCTGGGGCCGGATACGATGGTAACGACGTTCCAGAACGGCGTGAGCGCGCCGGACCGGCTGGCCGCAATTATTGGCGAGGATCGGGTGGTGCCCGGTGTGGCGCGCACTCCGGCGGATGTGATGGCGCCCGGCGTGATCCGGCACGCAGCTGAAAACGACATGCTGTTGTTTGGTGAGCCGAATGGCAAGCGCACCGACCGATGCGAGCGGTTCAGGGTGGTATTGCAAGACGCCGGGACGACGGCCGTAATTGCCGACAATATCCGGCATGAGCTTTGGGCGAAATTCGTGATGCAGGCCTCGCTCAGCGCGATCACGGCGCTGACCCGGCTTGATCTGGGACCACTGCGCGACACGCCGGCGACCGCCGCGTTGTTTGAGCGCTCGATGGCCGAAACGGCGCAAGTTGGGCATGCGGTTGTCGCGGGGCTGAAGGCGGATATCGCCAGGAGTCAGTGGGATTTTTTGTGCAGCCTGCCGGCGACGGTGCATGCCTCGATGCTGGATGATCTGCAGCGCGGTAAGCCATCGGACATCTGTTTTTGGTCGGGGGCACAGGGATCGCGGTTCGATCCGCCGCCTCAGTGTCTGATTCAAAACTCTACGGATGATTACAATGCCTTGCAATTTTACGCGTGAGGGTTCTGATATGTGCAACGAGTATCCATGCCTGTGAACTTGCGATGGAGGTTTTTTCCCAATCTTTGGCCAATCGTCGGCAGCGGTTGAGCCATGCGAAGGTGCGCTCGACGACCCATCTTCTGGGAATGACTTCGAAGCCTTCCGCAGTGTCGAAGCGCTTGACGATCTGGATTGTCCAGTCACCGATGCCTTCAAGAGCGTCGCGCAGCTTTGGTCCGGCATAACCGCCATCCGCAAAGATATGGCGCAAGTTTGGATGGGAATACCGGATGGATTTCAACACTTCCGGTGCGCCATCACGGTCTTGAATACCGGCGCTATGCACGACCAACCCAACCATAAACCCGAGCGTGTCGGTGACAATGTGGCGCTTGCGGCCCTTGGTTTTCTTGCCCGCGTCATAGCCCGAAATGCCACCGCTTTCCGTTGTTTTTATGGTCTGGCTATCAATCACACCAGCGGTGGGGCCGGGCTTCTTGCCATGAAACTCGCGCGCCGTCGCCACCAGAAAATGGCTGATCACTTCAAAGATGCCATCGTTGCGCCAGCCATAGAAATAGTAGCGCACGGTGGACACTGGCGGGAAATCATTGGGCAGCATACGCCACGCACACCCGGCGCTGGCGATGTACAAAATGGCATCCAGAACATCGCGCATCGCCGTGCTGCGCGGACGACCAGTTGTTTTAGGCGGCGGCAGGAATGGCGCGATCAAACCCCATTCCTGATCAGTTAAATCGCTTGCATAGCGTCCCGAATGCCGTTCATATCGGGCGCGAGTGGTTTCCGTCCAGGCCATTGTGATCTCCCTCGAATCTTATCAATCCAATTGAATCACAACTCGCTGAAATCACTCAATTAGTTTTGGATCAGACACTCAGCAATTGCGTAGGCCAAATTAACCGTGGCCGCGACTGTGATCATCACGAATGTCTGATATATGCCGCAAATGCGTGCTGCCGCCGCAGGCCAGTGCCGGACTTTCAGGGTCCGCAACTGCCAGGTTGCAAAAATTGCTCAGACCGGGCCCGCCGGTTGCAGGTTCAGCAACGCAAACATTTCGTCAAATTCGGCGTTATTTGCTTCGACCTGCCCGTTTCGCGACAGGTCCGCGTAGCCCTGTACCAGGGACCAGATCAGATTTTCCAGCGCTTTTTGGGTTTTTGAGTCTGTGCAAAACGGTGCACATCCCCGGGCCAATATTTGATAGGAAATCGAGGAGTTGCGCTGGAATGTTTCCAGATTGGTGTCAAGTCGGTCGGTCATAAACATGAGCGTTGCAAGCGCTTGATTTTCACGGGCAAACTTTAGATAGCCGTGACAGATGGCCAACAATTGGGCGCGCGCATCAGGCGCGGCGTTGTCGCTTGCCCCGGTCATTGTCTCGGCAAATTGCTTAAATCCGCGCGACACGATTGCCGTCAACAATCCTTTGAGGCCCTCGAAATGATGCGCAGGTGCTGCGTGCGACACGCCGGCCCGGGCGGCGCACTTGCGCAGTGTTAACGCCGGCAAGCCACCCTCAACCAAAAGCTCAATTCCGGCAACAACCAGGGCTTCTTTCAGGTCGCCGTGATGGTGCGGGTTTTCGGGCTGGTTTTTTGCCATGGTTCATCTGCTCAAATTAACTTGACAGCGTCAAGATGCGTTGTATGAATGACCGGTGAACTTTACACTGTCAAGATTGGACTCCCCGATGATTCTGCCCCGCATCCAGCTTTTCCTGATGGTGCTGCTCAGCTTTGGAGTGGCCCTTGCATCGTACCGGTTTCTCGCCCTAGGGCTGCCGTTGGCATTCCCGGACATGCTGGGCCATATTGAAGCCCGAAGGCTGGCGTTCCTGCTGCATGTATCGTTTGCGCCAATGGCGTTGATCCTGGGTTCGCTGCAGCTATTGCCGCGTCTGCGGGCGAAACGGCCAGGGTTGCACCGCTGGAGCGGGCGGCTTTATGGCGTCGCGGTTCTGGTCGCGGGGGTGGCGGGTCTTGTTGTTGCGAGTGGCGCTGCGGGCGGGATTTCGGCGCAGCTTGGATTTGGGTTGCTGTCGATCTTGTGGCTGATCGCCACGACGCAGGGTGTGCGCCATGCCCGGGTGCGCCAATTTGCATTGCACCGGCGCTGGATGATCCGGTCGTTTGCGCTGACCTTTGCCGGGGTGACACTGCGGCTTTATCTGCTCGGGTTCATGGGGGCTGGTTTCAGTTATACCGAGGCGTCGGTCTATCTGGCGTGGATGTGCTGGGTGCCTAACCTGATCGCGGTTGAATGGTGGTTGCGGCGCAGGGTCCAAAGCGGTTTGGGATTTATCTGACCCACGCGCGCGCCGGACCAATGCGGGGTCGCCGGCGTCGCCAATCTACACTTTTTTCCGACGCCGGACGATGCTGACACGCAGCGACAGCGCAAGAGTAAAATCCGGCTGATCTTAGCCCGCGTGCGAACAAATCCCGGCAGGGCAATTTCCGCAACGCAGCCCGGCTACTCCATCTCCAGCAGCAAATCCTTGGCGTCGATCTGACCGCCAACAGAGACGTGCACCACCTTGACCAGCGCGTCCCGGTCGGCGTGAATGCCGGTTTCCATTTTCATAGCTTCAATAGTGAGCAGCAGATCGCCCGGTCGCACTTTGGCGCCCGCGACCACCACAATGCTTGCCACAACCCCCGGCATCGGGGCGCCGATATGGTCCGGGTTGGCGGGGTCGGCCTGCGCACGCGCCACAGTCGAGGCTTTGGCCTTGCGGTCCGGCACCCGGATCACCCGGGGCTGGCCGTTGAGCTCAAAGAACACCCTGGCGTCGCCTTCTTCGTTGGTGTCGCCGATCGCCTGGCAACGGATTTCCAGGGTCTTGCCGGGGTCGATCTCGGCGCTGATTTCTTCGCCGACGTCCATGCCGTAAAAGAAGTTTTTGGTGGGCAGGGTACGCACCGGGCCGTAGGTGCGGTGCCGCCGCATGTAGTCAAGGAAAACCTTGGGATACATCAGGTAACCGTTCAGATCCTCGTCATCGACGGCAAACCCGTCCAGTTGGGCGGAAACTTCGGCGCGTGCGGCTTCCAGATCGACCGGCGCAAGGTGCTTGCCGGGGCGCTCGGTCGAGGGCGTTTCACCCTTCAGCACCTTATTGACAATGCCTGTGGGCCAGCCGCCCGGAGGTTGGCCAAGATTGCCGCGCAGCATGTCGATCACGCTGTCGGGAAAAGCAACCTCGGTGTCCGGGTTCTCCACATCGGCGCGGCTCAGACCCTGGCTGACCATCATCAGCGCCATATCGCCGATCACCTTGGAACTGGGCGTGACCTTGACGATATCACCAAAAATCTGGTTGGCGTCCGCATAGGCCTGCGCCACCTCGTGCCAGCGGTCTTCCAGCCCCAGGCTGCGCGCCTGCGCCTTCAGGTTGGTGAACTGACCGCCAGGCATTTCATGAAGGTAAACTTCTGACGCCGGCGCCTCCAGCCCGCTTTCAAAGGCGGCGTATTGCTGGCGCACCGCCTCCCAGTAGTTGGAAACCTCGCGGATCGCGGCAACGTCCAGCCCGGTGTCACGATCACCGTGTTTCAGCGCTTCGACGATCGAGCCCAGACAGGGCTGCGAGGTGCCACCCGAAAACGCGTCCATCGCCAAATCGACCGCGTCGACACCGGCGTCTGCGGCGGCCAGAACCGTGGCCGCCGACAGGCCCGATGTGTCATGCGTGTGCAAATGGATCGGCAGACCGACGTCGTCTTTCAGGGCCTTGATCAAGGCGCCCGCTTGGGCCGGTTTCAGCAACCCGGCCATATCCTTGAGGCCCAGTATATGCGCCCCCGCTTCAAACAGCTCTTGGCCCATGCCGACGTAATATTTCAGGTCATATTTGGCGCGGTCCGGGTCGAAAATGTCGCCGGTATAGCAGATCGTGCCTTCGCAGACTTTCCCGGCCTCGATCACCGCATCCATCGCGACGCGCATGTTTTCGACCCAGTTGAGGCTGTCAAAGATGCGAAACACATCCACACCTGTTGCGGCGGCGCGTTGCACAAACGCCTGCACCACATTGTCGGGATAGTTGGTGTAGCCGACCGCGTTTGACGCCCGCAGCAGCATTTGCGTCATCAGGTTGGGCAAGGCCGCGCGAATGTCGCGCAGCCGCTGCCAGGGGCATTCCTGCAGGAATCGGTAAGAGACATCAAAGGTCGCGCCGCCCCAGCATTCGACACTGAACAGTTGCGGCAGATTGGCAGCGTAGGCCGGAGCGATCTTGATCAGGTCGAGAGAGCGCATCCTCGTTGCCAGCAGCGACTGGTGGCCGTCGCGCATCGTGGTGTCGGTGATCAACAGCCGCTTTTGGCCGGCCATCCAGTCGGCAACCGCTTGCGGCCCGGAGGCCTGCAATATCTGCCTTGTGCCGTGCTCGTGCTCGCCGCTCAAAACCGGAACCCGTGCAGCGCGCGCCTCGGCGCTGGGTTTTGGCCGGCCCTGGGTTTCGGGGTGGCCGTTGATGGTGATGTCGGCCAGATAGGTCAGAATTTTCGTCGCCCGGTCGCGTCGTGGCTTGAACTGAAACAGCTCGGGCGTCTCGTCGATGAATTTGGTATGGTAATCGTTGGCCAGAAATGTCGGGTGTTTGAGCAGATTTTCCACAAACGCGATGTTAGTGCTGACCCCGCGAATACGAAATTCGCGCAACGCCCGGTCCATACGCGCTATGGCGGCGTCCGGGGTCGGCGCCCAGGCGGTGATCTTTTCCAGCAGGCTGTCGTAATAGCGGGTGATCACCGCACCCGAATAGGCGGTGCCGCCGTCCAGCCTGATCCCCATGCCGGTGGCCACCCGGTAGGCGGTGATGCGGCCATAATCCGGGATAAAATTGTTGGCAGGGTCTTCGGTGGTGATGCGGCACTGCAGAGCGTGTCCGGACAGTTTCACCTCGCCCTGGCTGGCGGTTCCGGTGGCTTGGGCCAGCGATTTGCCCTCGGCGATCAGAATCTGGGCGCGCACGATGTCGATGCCGGTGACTTCTTCGGTGACCGTATGTTCGACTTGTACGCGCGGGTTCACCTCGATGAAATAGAACGTGTCACCGTCGTCCATATCCATCAGGAACTCGACAGTGCCGGCGTTTTCATAATTCACCTGGGCGCAAATTTTTGTGGCCAGCAGACAGAGCTGTTCACGCTGCGCGCCGGACAGGCATGGCGCCGGCGCGCGCTCCACCACTTTCTGGTTGCGCCGCTGCACCGAACAATCCCGTTCCCACAGATGATAGATCTTACCGTGCTGATCGCCGAGAATTTGCACCTCGACGTGGCGGGCGCGCAGGATCATTTTTTCCAGATACCCCTCGCCATTGCCAAACGCCGCTTCGGCCTCGCGGCGTCCCTCATTGACCTTGGTTTCCAGCTCATCCTCGCCCATGATTGTCCGCATACCGCGCCCGCCGCCGCCCCAGCTGGCCTTGAGCATCAGCGGATAACCGACCGCAGCCGCCTGCGCCGCCACCTTGGCCATATCGTCGCCCAGCACGTCCGTCGCCGGGATCACTGGAACCCCGGCCTTGATCGCCACCTGCCGGGCACTGGCCTTGTCACCGACGGCGCGCATGGTGGCGGCTTTTGGTCCGATGAACGCTATGGCATTGGCGTCGCACGCTTCCACGAAGGCCGGATTTTCGCTGAGCAGCCCATACCCCGGATGGATCGCGTCGGCACCGCACATCCGGGCGACGCGGATGAATTCCTCGATGCTGAGATAGGCGGCAACCGGGCCGAACCCTTCGCCGATCCGGTAAGCTTCGTCGGACTTGAAGCGATGCAGCGACAGCTTGTCTTCCTCGGCGTAGACCGCGACCGTCCGTTTGCCCAACTCGTTGGCCGCCCGCATGATGCGAATGGCAATCTCGCCGCGGTTCGCGATAAGGATTTTCTTGAACTCGGGCATCGGCTGCTCCGTTGGGTTGCGGCTGGTGAGAGGTATAGTGATGCTGCGCCGCAGCAGGCAAGGCTCAAATTTACCATGCGGACGGAGATGATGTGTTACCAAATTGCGAAATTGGCAGATCGGCTTTTCGACAAATCGCTGGATAAATTATACAGCCCGCCCGGCCCGACAGGCCGGGCAGCGCCCGGTCCGCCCCCACGGGGCGGGCGCTTTACGCCCACACCTCGGACCGGGCGCTGCCCTCTGTTACTCTTGAGACAGGCCCAAAAGGCGGACACGGACGTCCAACACTGCCGCGGGTCGCACCCAAAAAGCCAGCCATTTCGACCCAAGCAACCCACCCAGGGCTTTAGAACATTATGTGAACACCTCTTTTCCTTTGCGCACCTTATGGATATGGTCGCTCCATGAGCGGGATTGACGAAAATGATGCGTTTGAATCAGCGGCCAAACCGTCGCTGTCGGCGATGGCAATGGCAGCCCGCCGCACGCCCTATCTGGACGATCTGAACCCGGCACAGCGCGACGCGGTTCAGGCGCTGGACGGCCCGGTTCTGATGCTGGCAGGCGCCGGCACCGGCAAAACCAAGGCGCTGACCACCCGGATCGCGCATCTGCTGCACACCGGCACCGCCAGGCCCAACGAAATTCTGGCCGTGACCTTCACCAACAAGGCGGCGCGCGAAATGAAGTCGCGGGTTGGCAGGCTGTTGGGGGAAACCGTCGAAGGCATGCCGTGGCTCGGCACATTTCACGCAATCTGCGTGAAGCTTTTGCGCCGCCACGCCGAACTGGTCGGGCTAAAGTCGAATTTCACCATTCTGGATACCGACGATCAAGTACGCTTGCTTAAGCAACTGGTCGTGGCGGCGGGAATTGACGACAAACGCTGGCCGGCCCGGCAACTGGCGCATCTGATTGACGGCTGGAAAAACCGCGCCCAGACGCCGGACAAGGTATCGGCGGCGGATGGCGCGGCGTTCAATAACAAAGGGCTAGAGCTTTACCGCGAGTATCAGGACCGCCTGAAGACCCTGAACGCGGTGGATTTCGGCGATCTGCTGATGCACGTGGTCTCGATTTTTCAGAACCACGAGGATGTTCTCGCGCAATATCAACGCTGGTTTCGCTACATTCTGGTGGACGAGTACCAGGACACCAACGTCGCCCAGTACCTGTGGCTGCGCCTGCTTGCGGCTGAGCACAAAAACATCTGCTGTGTGGGCGACGATGACCAGTCGATCTACGGCTGGCGCGGCGCCGAAGTGGGCAATATCCTGCGTTTTGAAAAGGATTTTCCGGGCGCGAAAGTCGTGCGGCTGGAGCAGAATTACCGCTCGACCCCGGATATTCTTGCGGCAGCGTCGGGGGTGATTTCGGGCAATGCCGACCGGCTGGGCAAGACCCTCTGGACCCAGGCCGAAACCGGTGAAAAGGTCCGCCTGATCGGCCATTGGGACGGCGAGGAAGAGGCGCGCTGGATCGGCGAAGAGATCGAGGCGATGCAAGACGGCACTCGCGGGATGGCGCGCATGTCGCTGGATCACATGGCGATTCTTGTGCGCGCGTCGCATCAGATGCGCGCCTTTGAGGATCGGTTCCTGACCATCGGTCTGCCCTACCGGGTTATCGGCGGGCCGCGGTTTTATGAGCGCCTGGAGATCCGCGACGCGATGGCCTATTTCCGCGTTGCCACCAGCCCCGACGATGATCTGGCGTTCGAGCGGATCGTGAACACCCCGAAACGCGGGGTCGGCGGCAAAGCGTTGCAGACCTTGCAATTGACGGCGCGCGCGAACGGCGTGTCGCTGTTGGGTGGCACCCGGATCGCGCTGGCTGGTGGAGATTTGAAAGGCAAGGCCAAGGGCGAATTGGCCAAGCTGGTGGATGGCTTTGACCGCTGGCATGCGCAGACCCAGGACATAGGGCGTTCGCATATCGAGCTGGCCGAAGTGATCCTGGAGGAAAGCGGCTATACCGCGATGTGGCAAAACGACAAAACCCCGGAAGGCCCTGGGCGGCTGGATAACCTCAAGGAACTGGTCAAGGCGCTGGAGCAGTTCGATAATCTGCAGGGTTTCCTCGAACACGTTGCGCTGATCATGGACAATGACACCGACGAAGCCGACGAGAAAGTCAACATCATGACCCTGCACGGGGCCAAGGGTCTGGAATTCCCGGCGGTGTTCCTGCCGGGCTGGGAAGACGGTCTGTTCCCGAGCCAGCGCAGCATGGATGAAAGCGGGCTGAAAGGCTTGGAAGAAGAGCGCCGTCTGGCCTATGTCGGCATTACTAGGGCGGAAACTTTGTGCACCATATCCTTTGCCGCCAACCGCATGGTCTATGGCCAGTGGCAATCGGCCCTGCCGTCGCGTTTCATCGACGAATTGCCGGGCGAACATGTCGAAGTGCTGACCCCGCCGGGACTTTACGGCGGTACTTATGGCGCCGCAGCACCGGACGCCTCGGGGCTAGAGGATCGCGCGGCACGAGCCGACGGCTACAACTCTCCGGGCTGGAAACGGCTGCAGGCGCGCGCCCAACAACGCGGCCTTGGCCAGCCGAGCGAGGCCCGCAATACTGTTATCGACCTGGACGCGATTTCATCTTTCACCCAGGGCGACCGGATATTTCACCAGAAATTCGGCTATGGCTACGTGATGGGGATCGAGGGCGAAAAGCTGGACATCGAATTTGAAAAAGCCGGGGGCAAAAAGGTGGTGGCGAAATTTGTGGTGGCGGCGGATCGCGGGGATGACGTGCCGTTTTGAAATCGTAAACGCTAAACACGGGACCGGCGGTGTTTTTGTGTTATCTGTCCGGACAACAAACGCAGAGGACCAAATGAACAAGCAATCAGAAATTCAAACCGATGAAACCACCCTGCGAGTCGACCTGGCCGCCGCGTTCCGGCTGGCGGTTCATTTCAACTGGCATGAAAGTGTCGGCAACCATTTCAGCGTCGCCGTATCACCGAACGGCTCGAAATTCCTGATGAACCCGAAATGGCGGCATTTTTCCACCATCAAAGCCAGCGACCTGCTGCTGCTGGACGCCAATGATCAAAACACGATGCAAAGCGCGGATGCGCCGGATGCGTCGGCCTGGTGCATCCACGGCGCGATCCATAAATCACTGCCGAACGCGCGGGTGCTGCTGCATTGCCATCCGCGCCATGCAACGGCGCTAGCGACCTTAAGCGATCCGAAGATGCTGCCGATTGACCAGAACACGGCGCGGTTTTACGGCAAAGTCGCGGTCGATCTTGGCTATGGCGGCATCGCCGACACGGCCGAGGAGGGCCAGAGAATCGCGCGCTCGCTTGGCAATAATTCGGTTCTGATGATGGGCAATCATGGCATAACGATCACCGCCGAAACGATTGCTGAGGCCTTTGAAGACCTGTATTTCTATGAGCGCGCGGCGGAAACGTTGATGTTGGCTTACGCGAGCGGGCAGCCCCTGAACGTGATGTCAGACGACGTGGCATCCAAAACCGCCGAAAGCTGGCTTGACTACAAGGGCGCAGGGATTGCGCATTTTGAGCAGCTCAAAGACATGCTGGATCGCACCGATCCGAGCTATCGCGATTAGGTGCTGACGCATGACCAGAGACGCGACGATAATTTAAGAACCGCGATGCCCAGAGAGGGGTTGAAGCCTTTGATGGCGCGCGCCGCGCGCCGCATTGAGATCACCACGCGCTCAATAAAAGCTCTGCGGATCAATATCGATCTGAAGGCGCAGATTTGCCGGCAGTTTGAACTGCGCCACCCAGGCCCTCAGCGCGCCTTGCAACGGTGCCGACTTGTCAGCCTTGACCAACAACCGGACCCGGTGGCGGCCACGAATTCGCGCAATCGGGGCCGGGGCCGGGCCAAAGATGCGCGCGCCGATTTTGCGCAACGGCGCGTCGTTGCGCGCCATGTCAGTGCCCAGATCAAACACCTCGTTAACATTTGGCGACGACAGCACAATGCCTGCCAGACGGCCATAAGGCGGCACGCGCGCGGATTTGCGCTCAGCCGCTTCGGCGCGCCAGAAATCCTCTTCGCGGCCCGAAAGAATGGCGCGGATCACCGGATGTTCGGGCTGATATGTCTGCAACAAAGCGACGCCCTTTTGGGCCACCCGCCCGGCGCGCCCTGAGACCTGGCGCATAAGCTGAAAAGTGCGCTCGGCGGCGCGCAGATCAGAGCCCTGAAGGCCAAGGTCCGCATCAATCACCCCGACAAGCGTCAGCAGCGGAAAATTATGGCCCTTTGCAACAAGTTGCGTGCCGATGATGATGTCCGCAGCACCCTGCGCAATCGCCATGATCTGCTCTTTCAGCGCCCGCGCCGTCGCGAATAGGTCGGACGACAATACCGCCACGCGCGCCTTTGGGTACAGCTCCGCCACCTCCTCGGCCATGCGCTCGACACCGGGGCCGACCGGGGCCAGCCGATCCTCGGCCCCGCACGACGGGCATTGATGCGGCATCGGCCTGGTTTCACCGCACTGATGGCACACCAGCCGCTTCAGGAACCGATGTTCCACCATGCGCGCGTCGCAATGCGCGCAGCCGATCTGATGCCCACAGGCCCGGCAAATCGTCACCGGTGCATAGCCGCGGCGATTGAGAAAAATCAGTGCCTGCTCACCCGCCGCCATCCGCACCTCGATCTCATGGCGTAAAGTTTCTGAAATCCAACGGTTTGCGGGCAGATCCTCATCTCGCATGTCGATCGCCTCCATGTCAGGCAGTTCGGCGCCGCCAAAGCGCGAGGCCAACAGCAGGCGTTCATACCTGCTGTCCTGCGCATTGGCCCAGCTTTCCAGCGACGGCGTGGCCGAGGCCAGAACCACTTGCGCGCCAATGATCGAAGCCCGCAGCACCGCCATATCGCGGGCCGAATACACCACCCCGTCTTCCTGCTTGTAGGATGTGTCATGCTCTTCATCGACAACGATCAGCCCAAGATCACGAAACGGCAGATAAAGCGCCGATCGCGCGCCCACCACCAACTGCGCCCCGGCCTCGCCCACCATCCGCCAACAGCGCCGCCGCTCGGTCATGGTGACACCGGAATGCCATTCCGCCGGGCGCGCCGCAAATCGCGCCTCAACGCGATCCAGAAATTCCGCAGTCAGCGCGATCTCGGGCAGCAAAACCAGCGCCTGGCGGCCGGCGCGCAGGCATTCAGCGACCGCCTCCAGATAGACTTCGGTCTTTCCCGACCCGGTCACGCCCTGCAGCAGAGTGGTGCCATAGCTCCCCGACGCCACTTTTTCGCGCAAGCGGTCCGCCGCCGCTGCCTGATCGTCGGTCAGTGTCACCCCGCCGCGCGCCGCATCGAGCCCCGGAAAGGGCAGATCGCGCGGGCTTTGTTCCTCGGCCACGACCCCCTGTTTGACCAGCCCCTTGATAACCGAGGTTGACACACCGGCGTTCTCGGCCAGTTCGCGCAGCGTGAATGCCAGCCCGCCATAGTCGCGCAGAATCGCCAATACGCGCCGCCGGGCATCGGTTTCGCGGTCCGGCGCACCGCGACCCATGCGGTAGATCTTGCGCATCGAGGGCGGATCCCCCAGCCCCGGCGAGCGGGTCGCCAGCCGTAGCATTGCGTGCAGCGGCGTCAGCGTGTAATCGGCGACGCGCTCCAGAAACTCGCGCATCCCATCCTGCATCGGCGCCGCATCCAGCACCCGGATCACCGGGCGGATCTTGGCGGCGTCAAAATCACCACGCCCCGGCCCCCAGATCACCGCCAGCACTTTGCGCGGCCCGAGCGGCACTTCGACGAACGCCCCGGTCATGCAGCCGCCTTCCGGCGCGTAATAATCCAAAAACCGGTCCAGTGGCTGCGTGGTCAGCACGCTCACCAGATCGCCTTCATCAAAGAATGTCACCGCACTCAACCGCCCGCTCCGCTGATTTGGCCTTTCAGACTGTTTCCAGCTACGATAAAAGTGATCCCGACACAGGACAATTTTCGCGAGGCGCAAGAGATGAAATTCTTCGTAGACACAGCCGATGTCGAGGCCATTGCTGAACTCAATGATCTGGGCATGATCGACGGCGTCACCACCAACCCGTCGCTGATCCTGAAATCAGGCCGTGACATTCTGGAAGTCACCAAAGAGATTTGCGGCATCGTTTCGGGCCCGGTGTCGGCCGAAGTCGTCGCACTTGAAGCCGACGTCATGATCGCCCAGGGCCGCAAACTGGCCAAAATCGCCGACAATATCGCCGTCAAAGTGCCGCTGACGTGGGACGGGCTGAAAGCCTGCAAAGTTCTGAGCGGTGAGGGCAAAACGGTCAACGTCACCTTATGCTTTTCGCCCAACCAGGCATTGCTGGCCGCCAAGGCGGGGGCGACTTTCATCTCACCGTTTATCGGACGTTTGGACGACATAAACTTCGACGGAATGGAGGTGATCGCCGATATCCGGACGATCTATGACAACTACGGCTTTGAAACCCAGATTTTGGCCGCTTCGATGCGATCGGTCAACCACATGAGCCAGGCTGCGCTGATTGGCGCTGATGTGGCAACTGCGCACCAAATGTGATTAAAGCCATGGCAAACCACCCATTAACCGACAAAGGACTAGACGCGTTCATGTCTGATTGGGCAAAAACCGGTCAGAAAATACTGTAAGGCCAAATGCCGGCAAGCAACGGCAACAAAGGGACGGGCATGAGTAGTACGGCCAGCATCGCGGATGAACTGCGCGACAGGATCATCGCGGATCCGGATTTTATTCTGGAAGACCGCACCGTCATGCGCGCGCTGATCGCCGCCAACCAATCCTCGCTTGGCAATAATATCGTCGATCTGCGCGGCATTGCGCTGGACCGGCTTGAATCCCGCCTTGACCGCCTGGAAGACACCCATCGCAGCGTCATTGCGGCGGCTTATGAAAACCTTGCCGGAACCAATCAGGTGCACCGCGCTGTTCTGCGGATGCTGGATCCGATTGATTTTACCGAGTTTCTCAGGGATCTCGGCGGAGAAGTCGCTGAAATTCTGCATGTCGATAGTGTGCGTCTGGTGCTGGAATCGATCCAGACCAGCGAAGACGCAGCACTGCGCCAGTTGGGCAGCATTCTTGTGGTGGCCAAAAAGGGTGCGGTGGATCGCTATATTTCAAAGGGCCGCCACGCGCCTGCAAGGGCCGTAACCTTGCGGCAAATTCAACCCGATAGCGACCAGATTTACGGCGAAAATGCCGACTGGATCCGCTCCGAGGCCTGTCTGAGACTGGATTTCGGACCCAGACGACTGCCAGGCATGCTGGCACTCGGCTCTGAAGACCCGCATCATTTCAAGGCCACCCAGGGCGCTGACCTGCTGGTGTTTTTTGGCGCCGTTTTCGAACGCGCAATGCGCCGCTGGCTGGGATGACGCATATTTCGCTCGCCGCCCAAGACGCACTGGCGGGCTGGCTGGACAGCCAGAAAGCTCTGAAAAATGTGGCCCAAAACACAATAACGGCCTACCGCCGTGACGTGCTGGGATATTTGGCGTTTCTGACCGGGCATTTTGGGGTCGCAACCGGTCTTGGCGCGCTGAAACGGGTCGCGATCACCGACATGCGAGCCTGGATGGCCCATGAACGCGGGCGCGGCGTGTCGGCCAGGTCGCTGGCCCGGTCATTGTCGGCAGTCAAGACATTCTACCTGTGGCTGGCTGAACGGGAGGGTTTTGATGCGACAAATGTGCTGGCGACGCGCGCGCCGAAATTTCACCGCAAACTGCCGCGCCCCTTGAGCGAAGACGCGGCCCGCGCGATGATCGGCACGGTTGAATTGCAGGCGCAATCCGATTGGATCGGGGCCCGTGATGTGGCCGTGGTCACGCTGCTTTACGGCTCTGGTCTGCGGATATCAGAGGCTCTGGGTCTGACCTGGGCCGATGTGCCCTTGCCCAATGCTCTGAGGATCACCGGCAAAGGCGGCAAAGAACGGCTGGTGCCGGTGATTCCGGCGGCCCGTGCGGCGGTTGCGCGGTATGCGCGGCTTTGTCCGTTTGCACACACGCCACACGGGGCACTGTTTCGCGGCGCCCGCGGCGGCCAGCTGAATGGGCGCGCGATCGCCAAGGTTATGGAATTGTCACGCCAGCAGTTGGGGCTGCCTGCCACCGCAACGCCGCACGCGATGCGCCATTCCTTTGCCACCCATCTTCTGTCTGCCGACGGCGATCTGCGCGCCATTCAAGAGCTTTTGGGTCATGCGACGTTGTCGACTACGCAGACCTATACGGCGGTCGATACCACGCGCCTGATGGAGGTCTACGAAAAGACCCATCCAAGGGCGAAAACCAAGGCCTCGGAATAATGCCGTTCTGCTTTGATCAGCACCGCCGCGCTCCGGCCTCGGGTCAAGGACGCGCAGCGGCGGCGCAGCCGCGAACCCTTGAGGCGGCGACAAAGCGCAATACCTTTGAAAAGGTCGTTGATGGCAGGCCTACCGATCAACGACCTCTCAGTGTCTGATTCAAAACTCTACGCATGATTACAATGCCTTGCAATTTTACGCGTGAGGGTTCTGATATGTGCAACGAGTATCCATGCCTGTGAACTTGCGATGGATTTTTCCCAATCTTTGGCCAATCGCCGGCAGCGGTTGAGCCATGCGAAGGTGCGCTCGACGACCCATCTTCTGGGAATGACTTCGAAGCCTTCCGCAGTGTCGAAGCGCTTGACGATCTGGATTGTCCAGTCACCGATGCCTTCAAGAGCGTCGCGCAGCTTTGGTCCGGCATAACCGCCATCCGCAAAGATATGGCGCAAGTTTGGATGGGAATACCGGATGGATTTCAACACTTCCGGTGCGCCATCACGGTCTTGAATACCGGCGCTATGCACGCCAACCCAACCATAAACCCGAGCGTGTCGGTGACAATGTGGCGCTTGCGGCCCTTGGTTTTCTTGCCCGCGTCATAGCCCGAAATGCCACCGCTTTCCGTTGTTTTTATGGTCTGGCTATCAATGACACCAGCGGTGGGGCCGGGCTTCTTGCCATGAAACTCGCGCGCCGTCGCCACCAGAAAATGGCTGATCACTTCAAAGATGCCATCGTTGCGCCAGCCATAGAAATAGTAGCGCACGGTGGACACTGGCGGGAAATCATTGGGCAGCATACGCCACGCACACCCGGCGCTGGCGATGTACAAAATGGCATCCAGAACATCGCGCATCGCCGTGCTGCGCGGACGACCAGTTGTTTTAGGCGGCGGCAGGAATGGCGCGATCAAACCCCATTCCCGATCAGTTAAATCGCTTGCATAGCGTCCCGAATGCCGTTCATATCGGGCGCGAGTGGTTTCCGTCCAGGCCATTGTGATCTCCCTCGAATCTTATCAATCCGATTGAATCACAACTCGCTGAAATCACTCAATTAGTTTTGGATTAGACACTCAGCAAAATCGGCGGCCCCCGCAAACACCGCGCAAAGAAACAATGCCTGGCGAAACCCGGCCACGCGCTCCCCTCTCGCCGAACCAGGGAGCGGGAAAGGGAGCGGGGCAAACGCATCTAATGGCGCGCCGCGCGCGCCGCAATTTGACATCCGCTCTGACGGTTCTGTGCTCGATTTGCCGATCATTCGTTGCGCCAATCGTGCAATTGGGTCATGACGGTCAAATGACCGCTCAGACACGTGCGCTTTTCGTTCACCTTTTGACCGCCACAGGCGCGGTTTTCGCGATGCTCGCGATGCTCGCGGCGGTGGAGGAAAAGTGGAGCCTGATGTTCCTTTGGCTGGTTGTCGCCTTCATCGTTGACGGTGCCGATGGCCCGCTGGCACGCCGATATGACGTAAAGAACAATGCCCCGCAGTTTGACGGCGTATTGCTCGACCTGATCATCGATTATCTGACTTACGTCTTTGTCCCGGCTTATGCGCTGTTCAAATCCGGCATTTTGCCGGGCTGGACCGGCTGGATCGCGATCATCGTGATCACCTTTGCAAGCGCCATGTATTTCGCCGACAACAGAATGAAAACCAAAGATAATTCGTTTTCAGGCTTTCCCGGGTGCTGGAACATGGTGGTGCTGGTGCTGTTCGCGGTGTCGCCAAATTTCTGGATCACGCTCAGCATTGTCGTGGTGCTGGCGGTTGCGATGTTCGTGCCGTTGAAATTCATCCACCCGGTCCGGACGGAACGCTGGCAGGCGATTTCTTTGCCGGTGACGATGGCGTGGACAATATTCGCCGGGTGGGCGGCCTGGATCGAATTTGATACCCAAAGCTGGGTCCATTGGGGATTGATCCTGACCTCGGTCTATCTGGTATTCGCCGGTATCGCGCAGCAGGTCATACCGGAGCGAAATGCGCTAGATTCACAAGCCAAGAACAACGCCGGCAAATAGCCTTTCGACCTGGGCGATAAAATCATCACCGCGTTTCTCGAAATCCGGATACTGATCAAAACTGGCCGCCGCTGGCGCCAGCAGCACTGTGTCGCCGCGTTGAGCCTCTGCCGCCGCGCGGGCCACGGCACGCTGCATCGTTTCGCAAATCTCAAAAGGCGTATCGCCAAGCTGCGCCGCGTAATCGGACGCGCATTCGCCGATCAGATAGGCCTTGGCGACATGGTTCAGATGCGGTGTCAGCGCCGCGATGCCGCCGTCCTTGCCCTGCCCGCCGGCGATCCAGCGGATGCGCTTGAACGCCTGCAGCGCCATCGCCGCGCTGTCGACATTGGTGGCCTTGGAATCGTTTACGAACCTCACCCCGTCTTTTTCGCCGATGTGCTGGCTGCGGTGCCGCAGGCCTTGAAAGCTGTGAAACGCCCGCTCGATCAGTTTCGGTGACAAGCCAAGCGCGCGGGCCGCTGCGTAAGCCGCGCAGGCATTCTGGTGATTGTGCGCGCGAGGCAGGCCGCGCACGGCACGCAGGTCGATCGAGGCGACCTGCCGGCCCTTGCGATACTCTGCCAAAAACCCTTTGCGCGCGAAAACCGACCAGCCGCGACCGGCGAGCCGGTGCCGTACGGAAACCCGGATGACCCGGGCGTCGTCGCGGTCCTCGCTCAGCTGGGTGGCCAGATAGCGGCCCTCGGCCTCGTCCACGCCGATGACGGCGCGGTCCGGGCCGCCTTCGGCGAACAGGCGCCGTTTGGCGGCGAAATAGCCGCCCGTTCCGCCGTGCCGGTCCAGATGATCCGGTGTTAGGTTAGTGAAAACCGCGATGTCCGGGGTCAGGACGCGGGCCAGATCGGTCTGGTAGCTGGACAGCTCAAGCACGATCACTTCGCCGTCAACCGGGGGCTCAAGATCGAGCACGCCGCGACCGATGTTGCCGGCGAATTGCGTGGGCTTTCCGGCGACATTCAAGACATGATACAGCAACGCGCAGGTGGTCGATTTTCCGTTCGATCCGGTGATCGCGATGACCCTTGGCGTGCTGGCGAACCGGTCCCAGTCCGGGGTGGCGAACGAGCCGAAAAACAGCCCGATATCATTGTCGATCAGAACCCAGGCCGACATGGCGGCGGCGACAATCGGGTTTGGCTGCGGGTAGAGATGCGGAATGCCGGGTGAAACGATCAGGCAGGCGACGTCCTGCCAGACTTGCGGGCGCGAAAGATCGACAATGGTGTGGCCCTCGGCGGCCGCTTTGGCGCGGACATCAGCGTTATCATCCCAGCACAGCGCCGTGGCGCCACCCGCCCTGAGCGCACGCGCAACCGCCAGGCCAGAACGGCCCAGCCCGAGGACCGCAACACGGCGGCCCGCATATCCCTGCACTGGTATCAATTCGCGTCACTCCTTCATTACGCGAAATTGGGTAGCGCAGTATCGCGGCGATGACTAGGGTCAGGCGCGGCCCGGGACAATGTCCCGGGCGGCCAGATGACGCAGGTTTGCGCCCGGGCTGGAAAGACTATGAATCACCGCACCTTCAACGTCGCCAGACCAACCAGCGCCAGAATCAGAGCGATGATCCAGAACCGGATGACGATTTGCGGTTCCTTCCAGCCCAGATGCTCAAAATGGTGATGGATCGGCGCCATCAGGAACACTCGCTTGCCGGTGGCCTTGAAATAAAGCACCTGAATGATCACGCTCAGCGCTTCCACAACGAACAATCCGCCAACGATGGCCAGCACAATCTCGTGCTTTGTCGCCACCGCAATGGCGCCCAGTGCGCCGCCCAGTGCCAGCGATCCGGTGTCGCCCATGAACACCGCCGCAGGTGGTGCGTTATACCACAGAAATCCAAGCCCGCCGCCGATCAGACCGGCTGTAAAAACCAGAATTTCTCCGGTTCCCGGCACGTAATGGACATCCAGATATTCGGTGAAATCGACCCGCCCGACTGCGTATGCAATCACCCCAAGCGTTCCGGCGGCGATCATCACCGGCATGATCGCCAACCCGTCCAGCCCGTCCGTAAGGTTCACCGCATTCGCGGACCCCGCAATCACCAGCACCGCGAACGGAAAAAAGAATATGCCCATGTTAACCAGCGTGTCCTTGAACACCGGCAACGCCAGCCTGTAGGCCAGCGCGTCCGGGTGAAAAACCGCGGCCCAGTAGGCAGCCACGGCGGCAATAGCTAGCCCGATCAAGAAACGAACCCTGCCCGAGTTGCCCTTGGCGCTGCCCTTGGACACTTTCTGATAATCGTCGGCAAAGCCGACCAGACCAAAACCGATCGTCACAAACAGAATAATCCAGATAAACGGATTGTCCGGGCGCGCCCACAGCACGGTTGAAAACAGCACCGCCCCCAGTATCAGCGCCCCGCCCATGGTCGGGGTGCCGACTTTTTCCAGAATGTGGCTTTGCGGGCCGTCATCGCGGATCGGCTGGCCCTTGCCCTGTTTGCGGCGCAACAGGTTGATCAGCGGCTGACCGAAAATGAAGCCAAATACCAGCGCCGTGAAAAACGCCCCGCCGGCGCGGAAGGTAATGTAGCGGAACAGATTGTAAATATCGCCACCATCAGAAAGCGCAGTCAGCCAATAAAGCATTCATTCGGATCCTTTGATAGTCTGGGCCAGCGGATGGCCAAGTTTTCGTATCGCGTCAACAACCAGGCTGACCTTGCTGCCCAGCGACCCCTTCACCAGAATTATGTCACCGGCATCGACGAGCCGATGAATTTTCGAGGCCATGTCTTCGGCCTTGTCGCTCCACTCGCCGCGCTTTTGCGGCGCCAGGATGTCGTGCAGCGCCTGCATTCTTGGCCCCACGCAATGCACAATATCGACCTTTTCCATCGCGCCAATATGGGCGATGTCTTCGTGCATCTGGCCCTCGGCCGGACCCAGCTCAAGCATGTCGCCAAGAACCGCAATCCGGCGACCGTGCGCGACCCGGCCAACACCGTCCTTTGGTTCACTTGCCGCCAAAACGTCCAGCGCCGCCGCCAGCGAGGCCGGGTTTGCGTTATAGGCGTCGTCCAGCAGCGCAAGCGTCAGATGATCGTCAACCACGTCAAGCACGATGGTTTCTGTGGTGCCGCGTCCGGCAGCAGGCCGCCAACGCGACAGATCGCAGGCTGCCACCGCGAGGTCGGCGCCCAAAGCCTCGGCCACCGCCAATGCGCCAAGCGCGTTCATCGCAAAATGGCGCCCCGCCGACATGACCTTGAACAGCAGTGGCGCGCCCGCAATGATTGCGTGCACGATGGTCGTGTCGCCGGCCAGCTGCACCTGGATCAGGCGAAAGTCTGCATTTTGGTTTTCGCCAAACTGAATGACGCGCGCGCCAGCCTTGGTGGCCTGATCCAGCAGAACTGCGGCCACCGGCGCGGGCAGATCAGCATTGATCACCGCAACCCCGCCCGTGCTCAGTCCGCCAAAGATCGCCGCCTTCTCGCGCGCGATGCCTTGGATATCGTCAAAGGCTTGCAGATGCGCAGGGGCAACGGACGTGATCAAAGCCACATCGGGGCGGGCGATGGCGGCCAAAGGCGCAATTTCACCGGCGTGGTTCATACCAATCTCGAGCACCGCGAAATCGGCGTCCTGCGGCAATCGCGCCAGTGTCAGCGGCACGCCCCAATGATTGTTGTAGCTATTCTCGGCAGCGTGAACGCGGCCCTGACCGCCCAGCACAGTGCGCAGCATGTCCTTGGTCGAGGTCTTGCCGACCGAGCCGGTCACCGCCACGACTTTGGCCTTGGTGCGGGCCCGCGCCGCGACTCCGAGCGCCACCAAAGCGCGCAGAACATTGTCGACGAGCAAAAGCGGCGCGTCCTCGGTCACTCCATTTGGCACCCGGCTTACCAATGCCGCCGCCGCGCCCTGCTGTAACGCGCGGGCCACAAAATCATGCCCGTCGCGCGTGTCTTTGAGCGCCACAAACAAATCACCGGCGCTTAGCGACCGCGTGTCAATGGACACGCCTGTTGCCGCCCAGTCTCGCGTAACCCGCCCCCCCGTTGCCGCTGCAGCGTCAGCCGAGGACCACAGCGCCGTCATGACACCCGGCCATCCAATGCAGCAACCGCAACGCTGGCCTGTTCAACATCGTCAAACGGAAACACGTCGTCATCAATGATTTGCCCGCTTTCGTGGCCCTTGCCGGCGATCAGCAGCGCGTCACCGGGCTGCAGCGCGTCGACGCCGCGCAGGATCGCCTCGGCCCGGTCGCCGACCTCGGTGGCTTGCGGGCAGCCCTGCATCACCATCGCGCGGATCGCCGCCGGATCCTCGCTGCGCGGGTTGTCGTCGGTAACAATCACCACATCGGCGTGCGCTGCCGCCGCCTGCCCCATAGGCTTGCGTTTTGTGGCATCGCGGTCGCCACCCGCCCCGATGATCGCGATCAGCCGCCCCAGCACATGCGGGCGCAACGCTTTCAGCGCGGTGATGATGGCGTCCGGCGTATGAGCATAGTCCACAAAGACCGACGCCCCGTTATTGCGAGATGCGGCCAGTTGCATGCGCCCGCGCACTGTCGAAAGCTCCTGCAAAGTCTGAAATACCGCCTTGGGCTCGGAACCCGCAGCAATCGCAAGGGCAGCCGCCATCATGATGTTGTCGCCCTGAAATCCGCCGATCAGGCCAAGACGCACCTGCCGTGGCGTATCATTCCAGGTAAAGCGCAGTTCCTGGCCGGTGCCATCAAAGCGCTGGCCGGTAATGCGCAGATTTGAACCCGCCCTGTGGCCAACGGTGATCAGGTCCTGGCCGCGGGTGCCGGCAATTTCAACAATCTCAGAGCCGCGCGAATCGTCGAGGTTCACGACCGCAACTGCGTCCTCTGGCAACAAGCGCGAAAACAACCCGGCCTTGGCGGCAAAATAATCCTCAAACCCGGCGTGGTAATCCAGATGATCCTGGCTGAAATTCGTAAACGCGGCAGCGCTCAGTTGCACCCCGTCCATGCGGCGCTGTTGCAGGCCGTGCGACGAGGCTTCCATCGCGCCGTGGGTAACCCCTGCCGCGGAGACCTGCGCCAATATGCGGTGCAATGTGATGGGATCAGGCGTGGTCAGGGCAAGCGCAGCCTGATACGCGCCTTCAACCCCGGTGGTGCCCAGATTGACCGCAGAAATGCCAAGCGTGGCCCAGATTTGCCGGGTGAACGTCGCTACCGAGGTCTTGCCATTGGTTCCGGTCACCGCCACCATCACCTTTGGCTGCGCGCCGAACCAAAGTGCCGCTGCGTAGGCCAAGGTCTGGCGCGGGTCTTCGGCCAGCACCAATGGCACATCCGCGGCGCCCAGTTCGTCGGCCGCAATCGTCGCGCCTTGCCGGTCGCTCAGCACCGCCCCGGCGCCCATGCGCAGTGCAAATTGAATGAACTCGCCGCCATGCACAGTGCTGCCCGGCAGGGCTGCGAACAGGTGGCCGGCCTTGACGGTGCGGCTGTCCACCGACAGGCCAGTTATCCGCGCCTCGCGACCGAATTGCGCGGTCAGTCCAAGCTCTGCCAGTGATGATGTCGTTGCCCGCTTTGCCATCTGGGGTGCTCTGTAATGTTCAGTTTGAGGTCAGTGTTACCCTATCTGGCAAGGAAGGTTCAATCTCGGGTCTCAGCCCCAGCAGCGGCGCCATCCGCCGGATCATCTCGGCTGCCACCGGCACCGCCGTCCAGCCTGCGGTGCGGCGCGGTTTGGTGCCCGACGTTTCCACCGGCTCGTCCAGCGTGACCACCAGCACGTAACGCGGATTGTGAGCCGGAAAGATGCTGGCAAACGTGGCGATCACCCTGTCGTCGTAATAGCCACTACCGCGCTCTTTCGGTTTGTCGGCGGTGCCGGTCTTGCCGCCCACGGCGTACCCCGCAACCTCTCCAAAACTGGCGGTGCCGCGCACCACCACCTGACGCAGTAGCGCGCGCGCAATCGCCGAGGTGTCCCGCGAAACCACCCGTGGGCCGGCTTCGGCGCGCTGGCGTTTGAGCAACGTCGGCGTGACTCGGGTGCCGCCGTTCACCAGTGACGCGTAGGCAGCCGCCAGATGCAGCGGACTTACCGACATTCCGTGACCATATGCGATCGTCATGGTCGATAATTCCGACCAGTTAGTCGGCAGCAGTGGTTTGATTCCCGGCGCTTCCACCAATTCAACCGGCGTCGGGGCGAGCAACCCAAGACTGCCCAGAAACTCCTGCTGGCGTGCGGCGCCGATCATCTGGGCGATCCGCGCCGCGCCGATGTTGGATGATTTCACCAACACGTCGGACACCGATAACTCCGGCCCCAAATAATGAAAGTCGCGGATGCGATACTTGCCCCAGCTCAGCGGCCCGGTGATATCGATCATCGTGGCCGGGTTGACCAACCGTTGTTCAAGCGCCTGCGTCACAGCGAAAATTTTGAAGGTCGAGCCAAATTCGTAAACCCCCTGAACCGCCCGATTGAACAGCGGGCTGTCGGCGGCAACGCCTTTGCCAGGTAGTTTCGGTCGGGTGTTGGGGTCGAAATCGGGCAGCGACACCATGCTGATGATCTCGCCGGTATCCACATCCATCAGAACTGATGCAGCACCACGTGCGTTCATCAACTTCATGCCGCCATGCAGCACCCGCTCAGCCGCCGCCTGAATGATCAGATCGATCGACAGCCGCAACGGCTCGCCATCGGTCGCCGGATCACGAAGATAATCATCAAACGCCTTTTCGACACCGGCCACGCCGATCACTTCGGCCGACTGAACGCCTTCACGCCCGAACGACGAGCCGCCAAGGATATGGGCCGCAAGCCTGCCGTTTGGATAAAGCCGCATCTCGCGCGGGCCAAACAGCAGGCCGGGATCGCCGATGTCGTGCACTTGCTGTTGCTGCTCAGGGCTGATGCGCTTTTTGATCCACAGGAATTTCCGGGTGCCGGTGAATTGCTTGTACAACTTGGCCTCATTCAGATCGTTGAATATCCGCGCCAGTTCTCGCGCCGATCCGGCCTTGTCGATCAAGTTGGGTGGCTGTGCATACAGCGAATTCGTCACCAGGTTGGTGGCCAGGATGCGGCCGTTGCGATCGACGATATCGCCGCGCTGCGCGATGATCGACGAACTGCTTGCAATCATCCGCGGCTCGGTTGGCTCGACCGCCGCCAACACCGCCATGCGCCCCCCAACTGCGACAAAAGCAAACAGGAAAAACGCACCCAAAACCAACAGGCGGCCTTCGGCGCGCTGGCGCGATGCGTCGCGCTTTTCTTCGTGGCGCAGGCGAACATTCTCGCGCTCGATCACGTCGGGGTTTTCACCCTTCTGGCGGGCTGAAAGAACCCGCGCCAGCGGTCGCAGCTGGGTCCGTATCATTGCTGGGCGTCCAGCAGGCCGACCACGTCAATGGCGTTGGTGATCGGCGCCAGGGCTTTGTGCGGATAGGCAATCTGGTCGACCCGGCCAAAGTGAGCTGAGGCCAAAGGCAACAGCCCCAAACGGTCAAAATTGATATCCGCAAGTTCGCGCAGGCGGTCCGGGCGGTTCAGATAGGCCCATTCGGCCCGCAAAACCGCCAGATCCTCGCGCAATTCGCCAATGTCGCGTTGCAGCGCCTGAACATCGCGCAGCGCCAGCTGGGTTTCGTAATTCTCCCGATAGGCCCAATAGGCCAGACCCATGACGGCAAACGCCGACAGCACGTAACATAGTGACCGCATCAGCGACGTCCCCTTTTGCTGATCTCCGGCAGGCCGACCGCGCCCCGATCCACCGGTGCCGCCGGGGCCGCGGTGCGCTCACCGATGCGGAGCCTTGCGGATCGCGCGCGCGGATTTTGCGCAAGCTCGGCCGGGTCCGCGCCGATCGCCCTGGACAGGTGCCGAAACGCCGGTTCTGCGGCGGCCAGTTCCGGGGCATGACGGCTGCCGCCACCACCGGATGAGGCACGCAATTGAAAAAACCGCTTGACGATGCGGTCTTCCAGCGAATGAAAGCTGACCACCGCCAGTTTGCCGCCCGCCATCAGGGCGCGTTCCGCCGCCTCCAGTCCGGCCAGCAACTCGGCAAATTCATAATTCACGGCAATCCGGATCGCCTGAAAACTTCTTGTTGCAACATGGCTTTGCCCAGGCCTCGCTCGCGGCAGGCATTTTTCAATGATTGCCGTCAGTTGTAAGGTGGTGTTAATCTCGCCCTTGGCGCGTTCAGCAACAATTGCGCGTGCAATGCGGCGCGCCGCACGCTCTTCGCCGTAATGGTATAGTATATCAGCCAGTTCCGCTTCGTCCGCGGTGTTCAGCAGATCCGCGGCGCTGGCACCGCTTTGGCTCATCCGCATGTCCAACGGGCCGTCGCGCAAAAACGAAAAACCGCGCTCCGCCTGATCAAGCTGCATCGAAGAAACGCCGAGATCCAGCACAACCCCGTCAAGATCATTGGCATAGCTGTCAAGCTCGCCAAACCTGCCCTGCACAAGCTCCAGACGGTCGCCGAACTCGCCCGCCCAATCGGCTGCCATCTCGAACACCGCCGGATCACAGTCAAGCGCGATGACCTTATCGGCCCCGGCCTCGAGCAAACCGCGCGCATAACCGCCGGCGCCAAAGGTGCCGTCCAGCCAGACCCCGCGCACCGGTGCCAGCGCGCCAAGCAGCGCGTTCAACAATACTGGAATGTGGGGGCGATCTGACTGGGTCTTGCGCGCCGTCGCAGCCATCGGCTAGTCCCCTTGCGCCTGATCCAAAAGCGAAAGCGGGTCAAAGTCGTCGGGCAGCTCGTCAAGCCAGGCTTCGGTCCTGGCAAGCTCGAGCGTTTCGTAGGTCTGCGGTTTCCAGATATGAAACGTATCGCCCGAAGCGATAAAAAACGCCTCTTTCCCCAGGCCGATCTTTTCGCGCAGCTTTTGCGGCAACACCAGGCGGCCGTCACTGTCAACCTCGGTCGGATAGGACTGGCCGTGAATCATGTGCTCCAGCATCCGCCGCTCGACCGATCCGCGCGTCATCCGCGCGATCTTGGCATCAACCTCGTCGATCGCCTCGATGGTGTAACATTCCAGAAATTTGCGCCGGTGGTCGCCGTAGACGATCACCAGTTGCGGGCGCAGTCCGTCTTTCCAGTCAGCATCGCCCGCCTCCAGCACACGGCGAAACAAGGCCGGGATCGACACCCTGCCTTTGGCGTCCACCTTGTGGTGGCTTTCGCCTCTGAATCTGCGTGCCACTGGCTTTGCCGTTCCTTAATTTCGCCCCATTCTCGGCTCCAGAAAAGGAAACGGTGGATTGAGCTGCTGCCACTGCCCAATCCACCGCCCTCGTCCCATTTCTGGGGTATGTCCGACTGCGCGCGCCACCTGGGGGGATGTCTGCTCGCCCGCGCGCCGGATCTCTTCATCACGATAAAGCGGGTGCCTGTATGAACCTGACTTGGGAGAAAATTGGGGTTCTTAAGTTGCCCTATTCGCCCGACCTCATCGTGTGAACAGGAATACATGGGAGATCATGGGAAATCAATGAAAAAGTTCGGTTTTGTGAATTTAGGACCATTGGGAATATATATCGGAATCCGAATTTCGCTGATTTTTTAATAGTTCGTCAATTTGTAGTGCAGTTTACGACAATTTTCACAACATATAGAAAATTCTGAGAGTTGCCGCAATTCCCGGAAATTCCCAAATGAATTTGATATTTCTTGACAGATACTAAAAATAATCTGCAACCGCCCAGTGATCATGCCGATTTGCCCGATTTTGCCAGAGTGATTCGTGTGGCAGGCTGGATTTCCCGCGAATTCTCGCTGCCTTATACCAACGGCCCCCAGATTTGACTCAAGGGGATTCCCACGAGCGGCGTGATCTGATTCAGTGGCATCAAGGCAAGGGAGGCTTTGATGGCAGTAAGGATTACGCGAAAAGACAAGTCCGCAGGCGAGCTTCGCCAGGAAGCGGCGCGGTGCCGGGATGGGAAAGCGGCGCGACGGATGTTGGCGATTGCCCTGGTTCTGGATGGGGTTGACCGCAAGACGGCGGCAGAAAACTGCGGCATGGATCGGCAGACGTTGCGGGATTGGGCCCACCGTTACAATGCGGAGGGCGTGTCGGGCCTGTTCAACCGTCGCCCGCCGGATCCACCCTGTCTGCTGAGCGCGGCACAGAAGGAGGAGTTGGCGGAAATGGTTCGGGCGGGTCCCGACCCCGAAACCGATGGGGTTGTGCGCTGGCGGCGCATTGATCTGAAACGCAAGATCGAAGAGCGCTTCGGCGTCACCATGCATGAGCGAACTGTTGGCAAACAATTGGCAAGCCTGGGCTTTCGGCGTCTGTCGGTGCGCCCGCAGCATCCGAAATCCGACCCGGATGCACAGGAGGCTTTTAAAAAAACTTCGCCGCAGAGGTAGAAGCAGCCTTGCCGGAAACAGCCCGCAGCAAGCCCCTGGAGATATGGTTTCAGGATGAAGCGCGGGTTGGCCAGCAGGGCACGCTCACCCGTATCTGGGCCGAGCGTGGAACACGCCCCCGTGCCCCGCGCGACACCCGCTATATCTGGAGCTACATTTTCGGCGCCGTCTGCCCGGAACGGGCTGAAGCGGCCGCTCTGATCATGCCACATGCCGACACACAGGCCATGAGCGCGCATCTCGCCGAGATCGCTAAAACCGTCGCATCGGGCGCACATGCCCTTCTCATTCTGGATGGCGCTGGCTGGCACGGTTAGGCAGAGCTGGAGGTACCCGACAACATCACCCTGCTCAAACTCCCGCCCTATTCCCCTGAACTCAACCCGATGGAAAATGTGTGGGCTTATCTGCGTGCCAACAAGCTCGCCATATCCGTCTTCGACAATTATGAGCAGATCGTCGACAGGTGTTGCGAAGCATGGAACTTCTTTGCAAACGACAAAACCGCAATCACGTCAATCACTACCAGACAATGGGCCAAAACGGTCAACGACTAGGGCCGTTGGTATTAGAGCGGTTCACCCGAATTTAGGCCCACTCTGCCGGTGCCAATTTGTCCCAGGACCGAGCCGTCGATTGCAGCCGGTATCGTGATACCGGCAAGAACGAGGGCGCCGGGATTGGGGCAAATTGACCCGTCCCTGCGGGTTTCACCCAAATCCAGCATCCGACGCCGAACTGGCCTGGTCCGATATTCATATCGCACTGCGGCCGGTTCAACGCCGGGCTACTGGATTTGGAAGAAACAGACCGGGCCTGAATTCGGGTGAACCGCTCTAGCTATGAGCGTGCAACAGGCTGGTCATTCAGATGCTTTTTGCCGGTGAGAAACTGTCATCCCTGCGAAAGCGGGGAACTCCTGTCACAGGGCGCGCAGCATGGCACGAGATTCCCGCTTGCGCGGGAATGACAGCGGCAGGGATGGCACGGCTGTAGCTCTGTCTTGCGAGGCACGGCGCGCGGCCACCACCCTTACGCCAGCCCTTCGGCCACAAGTCTTGCCGCGAGCTGTGCATAGGCCTCGGCCGCCGGACCCTTACCCACGGCGATCGGCGTACCGCTGTCTCCGGCCACACGCACCTCCAGCGACAGCGGCAGTTCCGCCAGCAGCGGCACGCCAAGTTTTTCCGCTTCCGCCCGCACTCCGCCGTGACCAAAGATATGCGCCTCGTGGCCGCAATCAGGGCAGACATAGGTGGACATGTTCTCGATCAGTCCCAAAATTGGCGTGTTGAGTGTTTTGAACATGTCGATAGCCTTGCGTGCATCCTGAAGTGCCACGTCCTGCGGTGTGGACACCACCAGCGCGCCGGTCAACTCGGTTTTCTGACACAGCGTCAACTGCACGTCGCCGGTTCCGGGCGGCAGATCGACGAGCAGCACATCCAGATCACCCCAGGCCACCTGCCCGAGCATCTGCTGCAACGCGCCCATCAGCATCGGGCCACGCCAGATCACCGCCTGATCAGGCTCAAGCATCAGACCGATTGACATCATCGTCACGCCATGTGCCTGCAGCGGAATAATGACCTTACCGTCCGGCGACTTGGGACGTTGGTTCATCCCCATCATGCGCGGCTGTGACGGTCCGTGAATATCACCATCCAGCAGGCCGACCCGGCGCCCCTGCGCAGCCAGGGCGACCGCAAGGTTTGACGCCACGGTGGATTTTCCGACTCCGCCCTTGCCGGACGCTATGGCCAGAACCCGGTCCACGCCTGCGATCTTTACTGGCCCCTTTTGCGGTTTCGGATGGCCGCCGATTTTCAAACTGGGTGGCGCTTTTGGCGCTGCCGGCCCGTGCGCGGTCAGCACCACAGACACCGATGCAACACCTGCCAGCCCGGCCACCGCCGTCTCTGCGGCCATGCGGATCGCTTCCATGCGAGCGGCCATCTCGGGGCTTTCAGCCTCGATAATGAACCGAACCGCGTCACCCTCAACGCCCAAAGCCCGCACCATATCGCGCGACACCAGATCACCGCCGTCTGGCAACGTGATGCGCTCCAGAACCGCCATGATGTCTTTGTCCGATATCGCCATGATATTTCTCTTTGTTTACCAATAGGCATTACTTCACCTGTTTTGGCGAAAGAACAAGAGGTGTCGCTGCTGCTGCGGCCCGATTTTTGCGCGCGCTAACATATGCGATTGCTGCATAGCGGCATTGTCCAAATAGCGGATTGTGCACCTGCAGCATCGGCCTATGTAGTGCCACGAAGCGATCATGCTTCAGCGCAGCACGCCAGACAAAAGGCACAGGAAAATGACATACGTAGGCACCGTAAACACAATTGAAATCGATCTCGCCAACCGGATTGCGTTGGCATTTCGGGGCATCGTCGGCGACATTGCAAAATCGATGGTAGCTCGCCGCACAGCACGCGAGCTTGCAGCCCTGAGCAACCGTGAACTGGACGATCTGGGCATCAGCCGCGGGCAAATCTCGCTCGTCGCGACGAAGGCCGCATTCAACCAGTAAGACTTCAGATCGGGCGATCCCACCCCCCGGGATGCCTGTGAACGGCGGCGGCGTATCCTCCCTTACGTCGCCGCATCAATTTCAGGGCCAATCGGTCCAAATTGTTACGCAGCCGCTCTTCCTCCCAGAGATCAGACTGCGGTGAACGAGACGGCAGCGCCTCCTCGCTGACCCTGTCTCCGGTCCGCGGCGAGTGAAGCGGGTGGCGGCGGGGTGCCCGGCGCAGCGCCGATACGCGTTGTTTTTGGAGTGCCCGATTTGCTGAGTGTCTGATCCAAAACTAATTGAGTGATTTCAGCGAGTTGTGATTCAATCGGATTGATAAGATTCGAGGGAGATCACAATGGCCTGGACGGAAACCACTCGCGCCCGATATGAACGGCATTCGAGACGCTATGCAAGCGATTTAACTGATCAGGAATGGGGTTTGATCGCGCCATTCCTGCCGCCGCCTAAAACAACTGGTCGTCCGCGCAGCACGGCGATGCGCGATGTTCTGGATGCCATTTTGTACATCGCCAGCGCCGGGTGTGCGTGGCGTATGCTGCCCAATGATTTCCCGCCAGTGTCCACCGTGCGCTACTATTTCTATGGCTGGCGCAACGATGGCATCTTTGAAGTGATCAGCCATTTTCTGGTGGCGACGGCGCGCGAGTTTCATGGCAAGAAGCCCGGCCCCACCGCTGGTGTCATTGATAGCCAGACCATAAAAACAACGGAAAGCGGTGGCATTTCGGGCTATGACGCGGGCAAGAAAACCAAGGGCCGCAAGCGCCACATTGTCACCGACACGCTCGGGTTTATGGTTGGGTTGGTCGTGCATAGCGCCGGTATTCAAGACCGTGATGGCGCACCGGAAGTGTTGAAATCCATCCGGTATTCCCATCCAAACTTGCGCCATATCTTTGCGGATGGCGGTTATGCCGGACCAAAGCTGCGCGACGCTCTTGAAGGCATCGGTTACTGGACAATCCAGATCGTCAAGCGCTTCGACACTGCGGAAGGCTTCGAAGTCATTCCCAGAAGATGGGTCGTCGAGCGCACCTTCGCATGGCTCAACCGCTGCCGGCGATTGGCCAAAGATTGGGAAAAATCCATCGCAAGTTCACAGGCATGGATACTCGTTGCACATATCAGAACCCTCACGCGTAAAATTGCAAGGCATTGTAATCATCCGTAGAGTTTTGAATCAGACACTTAGTGGTCGTTGACCGGCAGGTCTGCCATCCTCGAATCTGTTCAAGGGTCTGGCGCTCGGTCCCGGCCGCACGGGTTTGCTGCTGCCGCGCCGCTGCGCGCCCATGACCCGGTGCCGAAGCGCGTCTGTGAAGACGTGACGCGATTGCGCATGTCACTCGCGCAAAATTATCGATATGAAACTATCGCCGAAATTTTCACGAAAATTCGGGTACGAAACGCGATCATGCCGAGTTCGTTTTGTGTGAAAAAAGTGTGACTGGTGCGGGCGGCGCGAATTGCCTAAAAAATAGGCAGACTATCAGGCGAAGAATTGTTTAAAGACTTTAAAATCCGGCGAAAAATTCTTTAAAGACTTTAAAGAATCCGCGAAAATACCATCGCTGCGGCGGAATTTCACGGAAATGATTTAGCGCTCGCCCCTTGCAAAAATTCCACCTATGTGGGGGCCATGCGGATCGTCTCGACACACACCGCCCATGTGTTGCCGCGCTGGCGGCGGCCGGTGGCGTTGCTGTTTGTGTTCGCCTTTGCGATGCCGATCGCGTTCAGCACCTGGTCAGCACTGCTGAACAATTTTGTGATCGAGGCCGCCGGATTCACCGGGGTCGAGATCGGCTGGTTACACACAGTTCGGGAAATTCCGGGATTTCTGGCTGTGGGCGTTATTGCCCTGATCATGTTTATTCGTGAACAGGTTCTGGGCCTTGTGGCGTTGGCAATTCTGGGGGCGGCGACGGCGGTGACGGCCTGGTTTCCGTCGCTGGCAGGCTTGCTGACGGTCACCATGATCAGCTCGATCGGGTTTCACTATTTTGAAACCGTCAACCAGTCTTTGCAGCTGCAATGGATCGACAAAAAGCGTGCACCGCAACTGCTGGGCTGGATTGTCGGCATCGGCTCGGCGGCGTCGCTTTTGGCTTACGGTCTGCTGGTGTTGACCTGGCAGACGTTTGATCTGTCGTACGACTTTGTGTATCTGATCTCCGGCGGTTTCACGGCTGTGGTGGCGGTGTTCTGCCTGTTCGCGTATCCGCAGTTTGAAGCGCCCAATCCGCAGCGCAAGACCATGATTCTGCGCCGTCGTTACTGGCTTTATTATGCCTTGCAGTTCATGGCGGGAGCCCGGAGGCAGATTTTCGTGGTCTTTGCCGCATTCATGATGGTCGAACGGTTTGGCTTTGAAGTTCATGAGCTTACCAGTCTATTCCTGATCAATTTTGTCGCCAACATGGTCTTTGCACCGCTCATGGGGCGGGCTGTTGGCAAGTGGGGCGAACGCAACGCACTGACGTTCGAGTATGTCGGCCTGATCATTGTGTTTTTGGCCTATGGCGGGATTTACTATTTTGGCTGGGGCGTGGTGCTGGCGGCTGGCCTGTATGTGATTGACCATATGTTTTTCGCGCTTGCCTTCGCGCTGAAAACATATTTCCAGAAAATCGCCGACCCGGGTGATATAGCACCGACGGCGGCTGTTGCCTTTACCATCAACCACATTGCGGCGGTCTTTCTGCCCGCGTTATTGGGGTATCTTTGGGTGACATCGCCGGGTTCAGTTTTTGCCTTTGCCGCCGTCATGGCTGCGGCGTCGCTGGCATTGGCGCTGTTGATCCCGCGCCACCCCGAGGCGGGCAACGAAACCATATTTTCGCGCTACATGCAGAGCCCGGCGGAGTAGCTTTTTCACCAAATCGCTCCTATATGTCGTTTAGGAAATGAGATCGGGATTGGTCATGTTTTTTGGAAGACAAAGTGCGCAAATGGTTTCAGCCGATCAGGCATTGGCAGGGCGGGAAGAGCCGATACCCACGGCTCAGTTTCATCACGTGAGCGGCAGGCCGCTAAACGGTGTAGTGTCGGCAGGGATGCAAGAGGCGATGTTCGGCATGGGATGTTTCTGGGGTGCCGAGCGGATATTTTGGCAGCTTGATGGTGTCTGGCTGACCCGCGTTGGCTACAGCGGCGGTTTGACGCCTAACCCGACGTACAAAGAAGTGTGTTCCGGTCAGACCGGCCACAACGAGGTTGTGCACCTGATCTTCAATCCTTTGATCGTTACATACGACGATCTGTTGCGCGTGTTTTGGGAGGGCCACAACCCGACCCAGGGCATGCGCCAAGGCAATGATCGCGGCACGCAGTACCGGTCTGGGATTTATACTTACGGCGAAGCACAAGGCCGTGCGGCTGACAGCAGCCGGTCGGACTATGCGTCAAGTCTGAGCGGCGCGGGGTTTGGTGCGGTCACCACCGAGATCATCGCCGCCCCGGCGTTTTATCATGCCGAGGATTATCACCAGCAATATCTGGCCAAAAACCCAGCGGATATTGCGGCATCGGCGGAACCGGGGTGACTTGTCCGATAGGGGCTGGCGTGGACTGAGAAATCGCCAAATTGCGGCCGTCACAACGCTTGGCCACAAGGTGCAGGATTAATGGATCCTGGACGTAGTCTATGGACACAATTTGATCCGACGCGCGGGCATTTTTGGCGGGCGACATTAATGCTCCGAACACTCGGCGATAAAGCGCCCAAGTCATCGCACTGTGTGTCAAACGCCATACTGTAGCCATAATCTGACGGATATTTGGCTTTGTTGGTGGGGGCCAGCATTTCGAGGCCATCATGGCAGATGCAAACAATTACAATTTGGACAGCGAATTCGGCGAATTGACCGGACCAATCGCAGCCTGGCACATGGCTACGTTACAACGGTCAGCCACGACGGTCTGGTCATTGCGCGCCCGCGCCGCAAAAGCGCGCATTTTTCGTTTCAGGGCCTTTTTCTTGGCCTACTGATCCTGCTCGCTTTCAAAGGCTTCCTGTTTGCGAAAATCGGACCAGAATCTTACCAGGACCGGGTGACCCTTTTGCAAGGCGGAACCGCGGTAGAAAAAGTCGGGGCCTATGTGATGAAGGCCGATCCGGTCACGGTCTGGCTTGCTGAACAGATGGGCGCGTTGATGCAATAGGGTGACGGGCAGAATTTGCCGGATGGTTTGTTCCTCCCCAGACCAGGCAAGAAACGAAAAAGGCCGCGCTAATTCTTGCGCGGCCTTTGGCATATGGGGAGAGTATGTTTAGCCGACAATCCGGTCGATATCGCCGCGCAACAGACCAATGTCGTCCAGCTCGCGATCGGTTAGTTTGCCAAGCATGTTGCGGGTTGCGCGTTTGTCGTTCCAGGTCGAAAACGCATCCAAAAGCGCGTTCATGACACCGTTCAAGCGAATGCCGGAACCGATGCCAAATGTGGTCGGGCGAGTTGTGTCAAATGCAGCCATGGTCGTAGTCCTTTAGATTCGCGGGGCAACGCATTATCGCGTTTCGACGTGCATTTAGGGCCGCAAATTCGATGCCACAAGTCGCATTTTTTGCATTTCACCTATGCAATAATTGCATAACTAACAATGCGATCTAAATCTTTGGTAAACAACAGAAAAACTGGACTGAAATACGTCGGAATCTGGCAGAATCATGACGATTTCAGCACAATTGCACACTATTGTATGCCAAATCTGAGGTGTGGCCGGTCATCAAGATTGGCTGGCGGATGTTCGCGTTTCGTGCTAATTGCGCAAAAAAACCACACGGGCAGGGCGAAAACATGCGTGTTTTGGGAATCGATCCCGGTCTTCGCAACCTTGGTTGGGGCGTGATTGACGTTAACGGTTCACGCATGAGCCATGTCGCTAACGGCGTGTGCCGATCTGATGGTGACAACCTGTCAGAGCGATTACTGAGCCTGTTTGAGCAACTGTCTGACATTGTCGCGCGATTTGACCCCGATACGGCTGCGGTTGAGCAGACATTTGTGAGCAAAGACGGGGCAGGGACGCTGAAACTGGGCCAGGCGCGAGGTGTGGCCATGCTTGCAGTTGCGTGCGCCGGACTGGCGGTCGGGGAATATGCACCAAACACCGTCAAAAAGGCCGTGGTGGGTGTTGGACATGCGGACAAGGCGCAGATCAAATACATGGTCGCTCTGCAATTGCCGGGTGCAAAAATTGCCGGCCCGGATGCGGCTGACGCGTTGGCCATTGCGATCTGTCATTCGCATTATTCGCAATCTGCCAGGCGAATCACGGCCGTCCTGAAGAAAGCAAGCGCATGATCGGCAAGATCGCCGGACGAATTGACTATCGTGCAGGCGATCATGTGCTGATCGACGTGCGCGGCGTTGGCTATGTGGTTTACGTTTCCGATCGCACAGTGGCTGGGTTGCCAGGAGTCGGCGAAGCGGTGGCGTTTTATACCGATCTTTTGGTGCGCGAAGACGTTTTACAGTTGTTTGGATTCACCACATTGGTTGAAAAGGAATGGCACCGGCTGTTGATGAGCGTGCAGGGGATCGGGGCCAAGGCGTCAATGGCGATTCTGAGCGTGCTTGGGGCCGAGGGTGTTTCGCGCGCCATCGCTCTGGGGGACTGGAACGCAGTGAAAGCTGCCCAAGGTGTCGGCCCCAAGATTGCGCAGCGGGTCGTGAACGAGTTGAAGGATAAAGCGCCTGCGGTGATGGCAATGGGCAGTGGCACAATTGCGGATGACGCAGATTTTGAAATCACCGAATCTCTGCAGCCGGTGGCCGCGCCGACCCCGCTGGCTGGCGGGTCGTGCCAGGCCGACGCGCTATCTGCGTTGCAAAACCTTGGCTACGGGCCGGGCGAGGCTGCCGGTGCGGTTGCACAGGCCGCCGGAGCAGCACCGGATACGGATACCTCGGCGCTTATTCGCGATGCTCTGAAACTTCTGGCGCCAAAGGGGTAACGCTGTGCAAGATCCGGATCCAACCCTGCGACCCGAAGAACGCCCCGAAGATATGGACCGGGCGTTGCGCCCGCAAAAGCTGGATGAATTTATCGGTCAGGCCGAGGTGCGCGCGAACCTTAAGGTGTTCATCGAAAGTGCCCGAATGCGCGGCGAGGCGATGGATCACGCGCTTTTTTACGGACCCCCCGGTCTCGGCAAAACCACGCTGGCGCGAATCATAGCCCGCGAACTGGGGGTGAATTTTCGCATGACCAGCGGCCCGGTGCTGGCCAAAGCTGGTGATCTGGCGGCGATCCTGACCAACCTTGAGGCCCGGGATGTGCTGTTCATCGACGAAATTCACCGACTGAACCCGGCCATTGAAGAGGTGCTTTACCCGGCACTTGAGGATTTCGAACTTGATCTGGTGATCGGTGAAGGGCCGTCGGCCCGCACAGTGCGCATCGAATTGCAACCGTTTACGCTGGCCGGTGCCACCACCCGGCTTGGGCTGTTAACCACGCCGCTGCGCGAGCGATTTGGAATTCCGACGCGGCTGCAGTTTTACTCGGTCGAGGAATTGCACGAGATTGTCACCCGCGGCGCCCGCCTGATGGGAATATCCGCGGACCCTGACGGCGCGCACGAGATTGCCAAGCGCGCCCGTGGCACGCCGCGGATTGCCGGACGTTTGCTGCGCCGGGTGGTTGATTTTGCGGTTGTCGAAGGCGACGGACGGTTGAGCCGTTCCATTGCAGACACCGCATTGACCCGGCTTGGTGTAGACCATCTGGGCCTTGATGGGGCGGACCGCCGTTATCTGAGTGTGATTGCGGAAAACTACGGTGGCGGGCCGGTCGGCATTGAAACCATGTCGGCAGCACTGTCCGAAAGCCGGGATGCGCTTGAGGAGGTGATCGAGCCGTTCCTGCTGCAGCAGGGTCTGATCCAGCGCACTCCGCGCGGGCGGATGCTGGCACCAAAGGCCTGGACGCATCTGGGCCTGGTTGCGCCAAAAGCGTCAGGGCAGACCGACCTGTTTGGGAAATGAGCGCCGTTCGTTTTTATTTTGCCTTCTGCGAGGATATTTTGAACATTTGGAATTTCAAGGCTGTGACCTGCCAGTGTGCGGCAGTGGATTTGAAATGACGCACAGCTTTGATCTGCGGGTGTATTACGAAGACACCGATCTGGGGGGCGTTGTGTATTATGCCAATTACCTGAAGTTCATCGAACGGGCGCGCACCGAATTTGTCCGCGAGCTTGGGATCGACCAGACAGCGCTCAAAACTACCCATGGAATTGTGTTCGCCGTGCGTCGCGTCGAGGCTGATTTTATATCCTCCGCCCGGTTTGACGATGAACTGACCGTGGACACTAGGCCAGAGGCGCAGACCGGTGCGCGGATCATTATGCGACAGGACATTCGGCGCGGCACGGAGTTGTTGTTTTGTGCAATTGTGACGCTTGTGGCGCTGGACAGGGCAGGTCGTGCGGCCCGGATGTCGGCAGATATTCGCCAAATCCTGCAATAGCGGATAATTTTTGTTTCCGCTGACGCGCTTGTGTTGGCAATCGCTCTCACATTCCGTTATCTTGCGTGCCAATTGGGCCGCATCAAGACGGTCGGTAAATGAGCAGGTAAGATGGAAACCGAAACCCTTGCATTCGCGCAGGAGATTGATTTCTCCTTTTTAGCGCTTTTTCTGCGCGCCACGTTCACAGTGAAAATGGTGCTGATCATGCTGCTTGTGGCCTCGTTCTGGGCCTGGGCGATCATTTTTCAAAAGCACCTGAACTACCGGCGGGCGCGAACCGCGTCGGCATCGTTTGACCGGGCGTTTTGGTCGGGCGAGCCGCTGGACGAGCTTTATGACCAGATCGGCGCGCAACCGGGTGGTCCGTCGGAAAAGATATTCTCCGCGGGAATGCTGGAATGGCGGCGAAGCCATCGTGATGATGGCGGGCTTATTGCTGGCGCTCAGGCGCGCATCGACCGGTCTATGGATGTTGCGATTGCCAAAGTGGCCGAAGATCTGAATGGTGGTCTGTCGTTTCTGGCGACCGTCGGCTCGACCGCGCCGTTTGTCGGGCTGTTTGGGACGGTCTGGGGGATCAAGAATGCCTTTGAGCAGATTGCGACCCAACAGAACACTAATCTGGCGGTTGTGGCCCCCGGCATTGCAGAGGCGCTGTTGGCCACCGGAATGGGGCTGCTTGCGGCGATTCCGGCGGTGGTCTTTTACAACAAGCTGTCGGCAGACAGTGAGCGGATCGTGTCGGGCTATGAGGCCTTTGCCGACGAATTTGCCACCATTCTAAGCCGCCAGTTGGACAGCTGACATGGCAGCCGGTGCGATGCGAAATGCAGCCAGTGGCCGCCGCGGACGCCGCCGCGCCAAGCTGCGTGCGATGTCTGAAATAAATGTGACACCATTCGTGGATGTGATGCTGGTTTTGCTGATCATTTTCATGGTGGCAGCGCCGCTGTTGACCGTGGGTGTGCCAGTGGAATTGCCCAAAACCGCCGCCAACGCATTGCCAACCGGTCAGGAAGAACCGTTGACGATCACGCTGTCTGCTGACGGCCGGTTACTGATCCAGTCAACCGAAACTGATCCGGGCGACCTGATCCCGAAACTTCGCGCAATTGCGGTTGAGCGCGCCGATGACAAGCTTTTCTTGCGGGCCGACGGGGCGATCCCTTACGAGCGCGTCATGCAGGTGATGGGCGCGCTGAATGCGGGTGGGTTTCGCAATATCGGGCTGGTAACCGATACCGGCGGGCCGACCCTGGATGGGCGCGACGGGTAAGGCGGTTGGCCTTGAACGCGGGCACATATATATCGGGTCTTGGCCACGGCGCGGTGATCCTTTGGGCGCTTTTGGGCGGGATTTTCCTGCGTGCCGATGATCCATTGCCAGTCCAGGCCACCGCAGTGTCGCTGATTTCCAGTGCAGAGTTCGCCGCACTGATCCTGCCGGACCAAGCCCCGGACGTGGCGGTCGAGGCGCCGTCAATTTTCGATCCGGCCACTGAGGATGACGCACCCGAGGTGACGGCAAGTTCTGAGCTGGCGCCGGATGTTCCGCAACCGGCAGACGTGCAAAGGCCCGTGCCCGTAACTGTGCCGCCAGAGCCACAGCTTGATCCTGCATCAGTGGCTGAAGTTGTTGACGACACGCCAGAACTGCTGACGCCAGCGATTGACGGCGCCAGTGCGCCGGTGGCAGCCGAACCAGACGAGATACCCAAACCGGCCCCGGCGCCGCGAGTCGCGCCGGTATCTGCGCCCGAACCCGCGCCCGACAGCGAGATTGCAGAACAGGTCACGCCGGAAGTGGCGCCGGACCAGACCGCCGACACCCTGACCGAAATAAAACCGCCGGGTGCGCCGGAAGAAGCTGCAAGCGAAATTGTGACCGAGGCGGAAACCCCTGCCGGTGCTGCGCCGACAGCATCGCTCCGGCCGCGGGCACGCCCGCCGCGCCCGGCTGCCACCGAGGCAAAGCCACAAAGCGATCCGACTGCAGAAGCGGTCGCCGCGGCGGTTGCGAACCCCAGCCGGCCGGCGTCGGCCGTGCCTACAGGTCCGCCGCTGAGCAGTGCCGAGAAAGACAGCCTGCGCATTGCGGTGCGCCAATGTTGGGTTGTCGACGTCGGATCGATGGCCGCGAATATCACCGTTACGGTCGGATTTTCCCTGGACAAATCCGGCAAGGTTGTCCCCGGTTCGCTGGACATGCTCGGCTTTGAAGGCGGCGAGGGACGGCCGGTCGAAACCGCTTTTGAAGCGGCGCGCCGTGCAATATTGAGGTGCCAGCGGGGCGGCTACAATCTGCCGAGTGAGAAGTACTCGCACTGGCAGGACATTGAAATCACCTTCAATCCGGAGAATATGAGAATCAAATGAAATTGCTGAACGCCCTGACCCTCGCTGTGGCCTTCGCCCTGACCGCGTTGCTGCTGACTCTGCCTGCCGCCGCGCAGCAAGGCCCGTTGCGAATTGAGATCACCGAAGGGGTGATCGAACCGTTGCCGGTCGCGGTGCCTGAATTCATTGCCGAAAATCCGGCGGCAGACGAGTATGCAGCAAACATTGCGCAGGTTATCGCCGCTGATCTGACCGGAACCGGGCTGTTTCGGGAAATCCCGCGCGGTGCGTTCATTTCAACGCCGACCAGTTTTGCCAGCCCGGTGCAATATTCCGACTGGAAGGCGATCAACGCCCAGGCTTTGGTGACCGGCGCTGTAAATGCTGACACCGAAGGGCGGATCAACGTAAAATTCCGCGTCTTTGATGTGTTCGCCGATGCGCAACTGGGCGACGGGCTGCAGTTTGGTGGCGCGGCGTCCAGTTGGCGGCGAATGGCGCATAAAGTGGCCGATGCGGTCTATAGCCGGATCACCGGCGAGACCGGTTATTTTGATAGCCGGGTAGTGTTCGTGGCCGAGAGCGGGCCCAAGGATGACCGCAAGAAACGGCTGGCGGTGATGGATTATGACGGCGCAAATGTTCAATTCCTGACGGATGACTCGTCGATCGTGCTGGCGCCCCGGTTTTCACCGGCCGGGGACTTGGTGCTTTATACCAGCTACGAGACAGGATTTCCGCGCGTGAATGTTCTGGATGTCAAAACTGTACAGCGTCGTGAGTTGGATGTTCGGGCAGAGGCGATGACCTTTGCGCCGCGCTTTAGCCCGGATGGCCGCACGGTTGTGTTCTCGCTTTCCCAGGGTGGCAACACTGACATCTTCAAGACCAGCGTCAATGGCGGCCGGGTGCAGCGGCTGACCTCGACCCCTGCGATCGAAACTGCACCAAGCTATTCGCCCGACGGCACCCGGATTGTTTTTGAAAGTGACCGCAGCGGCAGCCAGCAAATTTATATCATGAGCGCCAACGGTGGCGAGGCCACGCGCATCAGCTTTGGTCAGGGGCGCTATGGAACGCCGGTCTGGTCACCGCGCGGCGACCTGATCGCGTTTACCAAGCAAGCGAACGGGCGGTTTCATATCGGTGTTATGCGCGTTGACGGGGCCGAAGAGCGGCTGTTGACGGCTTCGTTTCTTGACGAGGGTCCGACCTGGTCGCCAAACGGCCGGGTGATAATGTTCACCCGCGAAAGCCAGGGGGCTGCTGGCCTGCCGGCGCTTTATTCCGTGGATATCTCGGGGCGCAATCTGCGCCGTGTGCCAACCAGTGGCGCGGCCTCGGACCCGGCATGGTCGCCGCTGCTGAAATAGGCTGCATTCCCAAAGTGCGGGCAAAATGATAAACTGAGAACAGTCGAGCCAATAATCAGAATGGAAAAATCCAGATGAAACTTTACAGCACGTCGATAATTTTTGTGGTCGCCATTGTGCTGACGGCCTGTACAAATCCGGGCCGTTTTGACCAAGGCAGATTTGGCCCTGGAGGCGCCGGGCTGGGCGACGTAAGTGATCCGACATCGCAGGCCTATTTCCAACAAGCTATTGGTGACCGGATCTTGTTCGAAGTCGATCAAGCCTCGCTCAGCGAAGAAGCACGCCAGTTACTGGCGGCGCAGGCCGTCTGGTTGACCAGCAATGGCGAATTCAGCGCCATAATCGAAGGCCACGCCGATGAACAGGGCACGCGCGAATACAACCTTGCGCTTGGCGCGCGCCGGGCCAATGCGGTGGTGGAATTTTTGGTGTCGCAAGGCGTGGCGCCGGGCCGGTTGCAGAGCGTGACATTCGGCAAGGAACGCCCAATTGCACTTTGTTCGGACGAGACGTGCTATATGCAAAATCGTCGTGCCGTGACCGTTGTCGCTGCAGGCGGCATTGGTTGACGGAGTCGCCGGTGATGCAGCGGTTTTGGACATTGCTATTGGCCGTGGTGGTGGCCGCTTTGGTCAGCGCCCCGGCACAGGCGCAGGATGAAACGCTTGCCGACATTCGCCAAGAGCTTTCGTTTCTGTTCGTTGATATGCAACGCCTGAAACGCGAGCTTTCGACCACAGGGGGCGTTAATACCGGCATTGGCGGCGCAACCGCGCTGGAACGCATCGACCTGATCGAGGCGGAACTGGCGCGCCTGACGGCCAAAACCGAGGAACTTGAAAACCGTATCAACCGCGTGGTGCAGGATGGCACCAATCGAATTGCCGATCTGGAATTTCGACTGATCGAACTGGAAGGCGGCGACGTCAGCCAGATTGGCGAGATGACGACGCTTGGTGGTGACGTGGACAACCGTTTGGAAACGCTGCCGGCGACTGCTGAAGCAACCGGCGGCGTCGAGCTGGCGGTAGGCGAGCAGGGCGATTTTGACCGCGCCAGGGCCGCGCTGGATGACGGCAATTTTGCCGACGCCGCACAGCTTTTCGCCGGATTTTCAGAAACCTACACCGGTGGCCCTTTGTCAGCCGAGGCGCATTTTTTTCGCGGTGAAGCGCTTTTTGCCCTTGGTGATACCGCCAACGCCGCGCGCGCGTTTCTGGAAAGCTTTTCCGGATCCCCCGTCGGCGCGCGCGCACCAGATGCGCTGTACCGGCTTGGGCTGGCCCTGGGCGAGCTGGGCCAGATCAACGAGGCGTGCATTTCCCTGGGCGAAGTTGGTGCGCGTTTTCCGCACGCAAGCGCGGTTTCGGATGCCAGCAATGCGATGTTGGACCTTGGTTGCCCCTGAACCTGATATCTGAGGTTGCGCTTGGCCTTGAGATGGTTTTTGGGGCCGAGCAACCGGCGCGATTGGGCATAGCTGTGTCCGGCGGAGGTGACTCTACCGCCTTGCTGCATTGCCTTGCGGATTGCGGCAAAACCACCAGGGTCGCGCTTTATGCGGTCACGGTAGACCACGGGCTGCGAGACGATGCGGCGCCGGAGATTCGCTCGGTCGCAAGGCTCTGCAAGTCTTTGGAAATTCCACATGATGTGCGGAACTGGACCGGTTGGAACGGCAAAGGCAACCTTCAGGACGCAGCACGTAGGGCGCGCTATGGTCTGATCGCGGACTGGGCGGCAGAGAATGCGATTGCTGACGTAGCACTTGGCCATACGCTGGATGATCAGGCCGAAACCGTGCTGATGCGGCTGGCGCGTGGCTCGGGGGTCGACGGGTTGTCAGGTATGGCGCGGTCGCGTTCAGCCCACGGTATCCGCTGGCTGCGCCCGCTTTTGGGAATTCGACGCGCAGATTTGCGCGAATATCTGCAAGAAAATGGTGTCACGTGGTCCGAAGATCCGAGCAATGAAGATGTAAAGTTTGAACGGATCAAGACCCGTGCAGCGCTAAAAACTCTGGAATCGCTAGGGATCACGGCCGCGCGTCTTGCCAATACTGCAAGCCGCATGGCCGACGTGCGGCAAGCGCTCGATCAATCAACGTATGCGGCCGCACAGAACATCGCGAATGTTGCGGCCGGGGCGGTGCACCTGCAGCTTGACGGGTTATTTCAACTGCCTGCGGAAACCCGCCGTAGATTGCTTGTGCACAGCCTGTGCTGGGTCGCGAGCGCAGACTATCCGCCCCGGCACGCGGCGTTGAGCGAACTGGAAATCGCCTTGGCGGCGCGAAATACAACCACCCTTCACGGTTGTTTGATTACTTGCGAAAGCGATCGTTGCTTTATCACCCGAGAGCTTGCAGCCGTTGCGCACTTGTCGGTATCGCCGGACCGGATTTGGGACAATCGCTGGCGACTCACAGGACCTGTCAAGTCCGGGCAATTAATTCGTGTTTTGGGTGAAAACGGTCTGAAATACTGTCCGAACTGGCGCGAAACCGGCCTAGAACGGGCGGTGGTTCTAGCATCACCCGCAGTTTGGAAAAATGAGGAAATTGTCGCCGCGCCGGTGGCCGGACTGTCCAATCACTGGCATGCAGAATTGATTCACGGCGTAACTCATTTCCATTCATCCATTATATCGCATTGAATTGACCGCTATCATCCTTATTTTAGGGTATACCGTTTAAATTGCGGTCAGTTACGGAATTGCAAGGAGAGCTGCTTTGGGTAACGCTCGAAATATCGCCTTTTGGGTTGTGCTATTTTTGCTGGTCCTGGCGCTTTTCAATCTTTTTGGCGGTGGCCAGTCGACAATCAGTTCGCGCACCATCAGTTATTCTGAATTTGTTCGCGCAGTTGATAATGGCGAGGTGCAAAGCGTCACCCTTGACGGAGAGAAAGTCTTGTTCACCGGACGCGACGGTCAGTCATATGTCACGGTCAAACCGGACGGCGCCGAGATCACCGACCGGCTTATCGAAAACAATGTTGCAGTTAACGCCCGCCCGCAGCAACAGTCTGGCCTGACTGCGATCATCATGACTTTCCTGCCGTTCCTGCTGCTGATCGGCGTCTGGATATATTTCATGAACCGGATGCAGGGCGGTGGCCGCGGTGGCGCCATGGGGTTTGGCAAGAGCCGCGCCAGGCTGCTGACCGAAAAGCATGGCCGCATCACCTTTGATGATGTGGCGGGCATCGACGAAGCCAAAGAAGAACTGGAAGAGATCGTCGAGTTTCTGCGGAACCCGCAGAAATATTCGCGCCTCGGCGGCAAAATCCCCAAGGGTGCGCTTTTGGTCGGCGCACCTGGCACCGGCAAGACGCTGCTGGCGCGGGCTATCGCGGGCGAAGCTGGCGTGCCGTTTTTCAACATTTCGGGTTCTGATTTCGTTGAAATGTTCGTGGGCGTTGGCGCTAGCCGGGTGCGCGACATGTTCGAACAGGCCAAGAAAAACGCCCCGTGCATCGTTTTTATCGACGAGATTGACGCGGTTGGCCGCTCTCGTGGTGTGGGCTATGGCGGCGGCAACGACGAACGCGAACAGACGCTGAACCAGTTGCTGGTTGAAATGGACGGGTTTGAGGCCAACGAAGGTGTCATCATCGTCGCGGCGACCAACCGCCCTGATGTTTTGGACCCGGCCTTGCTGCGTCCGGGTCGGTTTGACCGGCAAATTCAAGTTCCGATGCCCGACATCAAGGGCCGCGACAAGATCCTGCAAGTGCATGCCCGCAAGGTGCCATTGGGCCCGGATGTGGACTTGCGCATTATTGCCCGTGGTACACCCGGGTTTTCCGGTGCTGATCTGGCCAATCTGGTAAATGAGTCGGCGTTGGCAGCAGCCCGAATTGGCCGCCGGTTTGTCACTATGGAAGATTTCGAAAAAGCCAAGGACAAGGTCATGATGGGGCCTGAACGGCGCTCGCTGGTGATGACCGAAGACGAAAAAAAGCTGACGGCCTATCACGAAGCTGGTCACGCAATCGTCGGGCTTCACATGCCGCAACACGACCCGGTTCACAAAGTCACTATCATTCCGCGTGGCCGCGCTTTGGGCGTGACATTTTACCTGCCAGAGCGCGACAAACTGTCGATGACACGCGAATCAGTGATTTCAAAATTGGCCTCGGCCATGGGCGGTAAAGCGGCAGAGGAACTTATATTTGGCCCTGAAAACGTAACCAACGGTGCCTCCAGCGATATTTTGCACGTAACCAATTTGGCCACCGCGATGGTGTCGCAGTGGGGCATGTCCGACAAGCTGGGCAATATCAACTATACCAATACGCAGGAAACTTTTCTGGGCAGCCAGTCGCATTTCAACGCGTCCGACGAATCGCGCGAGATCATTGATCAGGAAGTGCGGCGGCTGGTTGACGAAGCCTATGAAACGGCAACCAGGATTTTGGTCGAGCACAAGGATGAGATGAAAAATCTGGCCCAGGGTCTGCTGGAATATGAAACACTAAGCGGCGAGGATATGGTGCGGGTCATTCGTGGTGAGGCGCCAAAATCGGATGATGAAGACGATGAAATGCCGGATTCAGGTGATGCCACCTCGGTGACTGCTATTCCCAAGACCAAACTGAAAACCAAACCAAAATCCAAACCCGATGGCGGCTTGGAGCCGGAACCGGCAGGGTAGATTTCCATAAATAAAGGTAAAGCCCCGAAACCAGACCGGTTCCGGGGCTTTTCATTTGGGTCTCGGCGCGCCGGATTGCGGCGAAATGTGACGCCAAAATAATACCTGATCCCAGGCGAATGAAATCGCCGGGCGGTATTGCAGGTTTGCATGCGAAACGATATTCGCCGGTTACGGAACTGAAAATGTCGGAAATGTTTCGGTTAATCGGGTTGCCTGCCGATACATCCGACAGAACTGTGAATTTGCCACCAACGGGAACTTCTATGGCTTACAAAAGCGACATCGAGATTGCGCGCGGCGCGAGCAAGCTGCCGATCCAGGAAATAGGCGCAAAACTTGCGATTAGCAGCGACGATCTGCTGCCATATGGCCATGACAAAGCCAAGGTGAGCCAGGCATTCATCAGCTCGGTTCGCGGGTGGGAAGATGGCAAGCTGATCCTTGTCACTGCGATCAACCCGACACCGGCGGGGGAAGGAAAAACTACCACAACCGTGGGGCTTGGTGACGGGCTGAACCGGATCGGCAAGAAGGCGGTGATCTGTATCCGCGAAGCCAGCCTGGGCCCATGTTTTGGCATGAAGGGCGGGGCCGCTGGCGGTGGTTATGCTCAGGTGGTGCCGATGGAAGAGATGAACCTGCATTTCACTGGCGACTTTCATGCCATTACGAGTGCCCACAATCTGCTCAGCGCGATGATAGATAACCATATTTACTGGGAAAATGAGCTGGAGATTGACATTCGCCGAGTGGTCTGGAAGCGCGTGGTGGACATGAACGACCGCGCCCTGCGTCAGATCACCGCCAGCCTTGGCGGCGTCGCCAACGGGTTCCCGCGCGAGGCCGGGTTCGACATAACGGTGGCCAGCGAAGTCATGGCGTGCCTGTGTCTGGCGAACGATCTGAAAGACCTGGAAAAACGCCTTGGCGACATCATCGTCGCCTACCGTCGCGACCGCTCACCGATTCACGCACGCGACTTCAAGGCCGATGGTGCGATGGCGGTGCTGTTGAAAGATGCGATGCAGCCCAATCTGGTGCAGACGCTGGAGAATAACCCGGCCTTTGTTCATGGCGGTCCGTTCGCCAACATTGCGCATGGCTGCAATTCGGTCATTGCCACCACTACGGCGTTGAAACTGGCCGATTACGTTGTGACTGAGGCCGGGTTTGGCGCCGATCTGGGGGCCGAAAAGTTCATGAATATCAAGTGCCGCAAGGCCGGTCTGAAGCCCGATTGCGTGGTGATCGTGGCCACGGTGCGGGCGATGAAAATGAACGGCGGGATGGCGCGTGCGGACCTGGGGCCGGAAAACGTGGCTGCGGTCGAACACGGTTGCCCGAACCTTGGGCGTCATATCGGCAACATGAAATCTTTTGGGGTTCCGGTCGTGGTTGCGATCAACCACTTTGTCACCGACACAGATGCCGAAATTAAGGCAATCGCGGATTATGTAGTTAGCCAGGGATCAGAGGCAATCCTATGTCAGCACTGGGAAAAGGGCTCTGAAGGGATCGTTCAGCTGGCCACGAGAGTGGCCAAGATCGCCGACAGTGGCGCCAGCCAGTTCGCCCCGCTGTATGCCGACGAATTGCCATTGATGGACAAGATCGAGCGGATTGCCAAATCAATTTACCGCGCCGATGCAGTTCTGGCGGACAACAAGATCCGCGAGCAATTGAAGCAGTGGGAGGAACAAGGCTATGGCCATTTGCCAATTTGCATGGCCAAAACTCAGTATTCGTTCTCAACTGACCCCACTTTGCGCGGCGCGCCCACGGGCCATTCGGTGCCGATCCGCGAAGTGCGGCTAAGCGCGGGTGCCGGTTTTGTGGTGGTGGTCTGCGGCGAGATAATGACCATGCCGGGCCTGCCGCGGGTGCCGTCAGCCGAAACAATAATGCTCAATGACACCGGCGATATTGAAGGGTTGTTTTGAGGCAGGATTCTGGATTGGAGGCGTATGGCTCCTGCGTGGCCGACGCCAGAGTTCGCGGAAATTGACATGAAAAAAAATTACTTACCTGGTTCCAACCAAATTGTGCCGAGAAATGCTACCACCCCCGACGTCCGAAGGATCGCCTGATGAGTGCCAAAATTATTGACGGAAAGGCGAATGCCGCCAAAGTGCGCAAGCAGGTTGCCACGCATGTTGAAGGCTTGAAATCGGATCGCGCGATCACACCCGGTCTGGCCGTAGTTTTGGTGGGGGATGACCCGGTGAGCCAGGTGTATGTGCGCTCCAAAGGCAAGATGACCGTCGAAGTCGGGATGAAATCGGTCGAGCACCGGCTGTCAGCTGAAACAAGCGAGTCCGACTTGCTGGCGCTGATCGATGCGCTGAACCACGATCCCGCAATTCATGGCATTCTGGTGCAACTTCCGCTGCCGCCTCATATGAACGAAAGTCTGGTGATTAATTCCATCGATCCGGCCAAAGATGTGGACGGGTTTCATATTTCAAATGTCGGTCTGCTGGCGACCGGTCAGAAATCAATGGTACCCTGCACGCCGCTTGGCTGTCTGATGATGCTGCGCGATCATCATGGGGCACTGTCCGGCCTGAACGCCGTTGTGGTCGGGCGCTCCAACATCGTCGGCAAGCCGATGGCAAACCTGCTGGTCCGCGACAGCTGCACCGTAACGATTGCGCACAGCCGGACAAAAGAGATCGAGGCGCTCTGCCGTGGGGCCGACATATTGGTGGCGGCTGTCGGGCGGGCGGAAATGATAGGCGGAGATTGGCTGAAGCCGGGTGCGACGGTGATCGACGTGGGCATTAATCGCATCGATGCGCCTGAAAAGGGCGCCGGCAAGACCCGGCTGGTGGGTGACGTGCATTTCGAAAGCGCCGCACTGGTTGCGGGTGCGATCACGCCGGTTCCCGGCGGCGTCGGGCCGATGACGATTGCCTGCCTGCTGGCCAACACATTGACGGCCTGCTGCCGAGCCAATGGTCTGGCGGAACCAGAGGGGCTAACTGCCTGAGGAATGGCAGGTTAATCATTGTTTTCATTTAATAAATGGAATGTTGTCCTTGCTGAACGCAGCGGTCCGGGCGCGGGTGGCGCGCGTTTTAGCTGACGCTCGGCAATGGCAGGATTTGCGGAATTCGCCCGGTCATGACCACGCGGGCGCGCGTACCGAACAAGTTTTGAAAAATGGCGTCGGTGCTTCTCAGCCCGCCGGTGAAAGTGCCGTAGGCGGGCAAGATCACGCGGTTTTCGTCATAAATGAAACACGGCCGCGTTATGCTGCGCTCGCGCGCGCGCATCGTGTGTTTCGGGTGATAATGTCCCGAAATTTCGCCGCTGGCGTTCAAGACCGCAATATGGCGGAATATCAGCGGTGAATTGGCAAATTCGTCCAGATGGGTGCCGCCGAATTGCACCGGCCCGGGGTCGTGGTTGCCTTCGATCCAGATCCATTTGCGCCCCGCCTGCAGCCGGGTGATCCACAGAGTCTCGTCCTCGTTCAGGCTTCGGGCGGCCTGCAGATCGTCAAAACTGTCGCCCAGACAGATGACCGTCTTGGCGGCGGTGCGGTGAACATCGCTTTCCATGCGCATCAGCGTATCGCGCGTCTCATAGGGCGGCAACATTGGCCCGTGCCGACGCGCAACGCGTTCTGATTTTCCCAGGTGCAGGTCGGACACGGTCAGAATTTTCTGCTCGGCCCACCACAGCGCGCCGGATGCCAAAGCCGTAAGCCCGGCACGGTGAATGTCGAAATTGTGCCCTTTCATCACCATTTCGTGCCCATTTGCGCCCTAAATTGCAAGTATTATGCAAGCCCGGCCGTCGTCATCAGACGCTCTGCTTCTTCTTCCAGCATCCGCTCGGCCGCCATACCGTCCACCGGCACGCGGCCAATTTCCAGAAACAACGGGGCGGCCAGCGGCGTGACCCGATCCACAGCGATATGGTCGATCCGGCCACGGGTTCTTGCCAGCATCGCTTCGATCCGGCCAAAATCCACCAGCCCTTTCAGCGCCTCCTGGCGGGTAATTTTCAGCATCAGATGGTTGGCGTCGTATTTGCACAGTGTGTCGTAAATAATATCCGAAGAAAACGCCGTCTGGCGGCCAGATTTTCTCGCGCCGATGGTTTTGCGCTCGATAAGCCCGGCGATCGTCGCACACGTGCGAAAGGAGCGTTTCATGACCGCATTTCCTGCAAGCCAAACCTCGAACGCGTCGCGCAGCACGGTTTTTGCGAACAGCGGCGCCGGGTCAGTGACTGCATCCAGCCCCCAGATCAGCGTTGCATAATCGGTTGCGACAAAGCCAAGCGGGTTAAGGCCTTGCTGCTCCATCCGTTGGGTCAGCAGCAAGCCCAGCGTCTGCATCGCGTTGCGGCCCGCAAAACCGTAGATACAGGTGTATTCACGGCCCTGATCGGGGAACGTTTCGATCAGCAATCGGTTAGGTTCAGGCAGTTTTGAGACCGCTCTTTGCAGCGCCAGCCACTGGGCGGTGTGGATCGGCAATTCCGGCCAGTTTGGCTGTTGAAACATCCGCAGGATACGTTCGGAAAGTTGCGTGGAGGTGGCAAATTTGGTGCCAGAAAAAACCGCGATTTTCGGCTTGCGTGTGGCCTGCGCCGAGACCTCGACAACCATTTCCCGCAACCGCTCGTAGGCCACGATGCGGCCGCCGATCAGGAACGTGTCACCTGGCGTCAGCGAGGCTGCGAACCGTTCTTCGACCTCGCCTAAGGGCTTGGCGCCGATACGGTTTTTAAGTCGAACTGCCAAAAGGTCGGTATCCTGTATGGTGCCGATGTTCATGCGGATCTTTGCGGCCAGACGGGGATCGCGAAGCTGCCATTTACCGTCGGCGCGTTGCTGCAACCGTCGCCAGCGATCATAGGCGCGCAGCGCGTAGCCACCGGTGGCGATGAAATCCATACAGTCGGCAAACTCGGCGCGCGAAAGATCGCTGTAATCACCGGCTGTTATGAGTTCTTCATACAGCGCATCGGCATCAAACGGCCCCGCGCAGGCGGTGATCAGAATTTGCTGGCACAGCACATCGCGCGGGCCGCGGCCCCGTGGTTCGCCATCCAGATCATGTTCGCGGGCGGCCTGCAGCGCGGCTACGCATTCGACCACTTCGAACCGGTTGGCCGGGACCAAAATCGCCTTTGAGGGGGCGTTGTAGCGGTGATTGGCGCGCCCGATTCGCTGCACAAGCCGCTTGACGTTTTTCGGGGCGCCGACCTGGATCACCAGATCGACATCGCCCCAGTCGATGCCAAGATCGAGCGAGCAGGTGCACACTATGGCGCGCAATTTTCCGGCGACCATCGCCGCCTCGACCTTCTCGCGCTGCTGGCGTGCCAATGAGCCGTGGTGGATGCCGATCGCCAGGTCATCGGTGTTGGCAAGCCACAGTTTGTGAAAGAAAATCTCGGCCTGGGCGCGGGTATTGTGGAAAATCAGCGTTGTGCGGTGGTTTTTGACTTGCTCCAGCACCGCCGGGATCGCGTATGCGCCACCGCCGCCGGACCAAGGCGGCGGTTTGTCGACCTGAAGCATGCGAATGTCGGGGTCCGGGCCCGGGTCAGCCAGGATAATCTCGCACGGATCAGGGTGGCGGGCGAGGAAATTGGCAATTGCCCGCGGATCCTCGACCGTGGCCGACAGGCCGACCCGGCGCAAAGTCGGGCACAGCGTTTGCAGGCGCGCCAGACATAGAATCAACTGATCGCCGCGTTTAGAGTCGGCCAGCGCGTGAATCTCGTCGACAACTACTCTTTGCAGCCCGCCAAACATGCGCGGTGCGTCTTCATATGACAGCAGTAACGCCAGGCTTTCCGGAGTGGTCAGCAATATATGTGGCGGATCAGCGCGCTGGCGTTTCTTGCGAGTCGCCGAAGTGTCGCCCGTGCGGTCTTCAACGCGAATTGGCAGATGCAATTCCGCAATTGGCGAGGCCAGGTTGCGGCCAATGTCGGCGGTAAGTGCTTTGAGCGGTGAAATGTAGAGTGTATGCAAGCCATTGTGAGAATTTACGCCCAATTCCGCCAAAGTCGGCAGGAATCCTGCAAGTGTTTTGCCGCCTCCTGTTGGCGCAATCAGCAGAATTGACGGGCTGCGTGCGCGATTCAGCATTTCGATTTGGTGCGGATGGATTGTCCAGCCGCGCGCGGAAAACCATCTGGTGAAAGGGTCGGCCAGGGCACTCATTTGCCAAGTCTAGGCGGTCAAAACATTTATGAAAAGTTTTGCAAAAACCTTGTGAAGGTTTTTTCGCGGCCCGCGCCGGCAAATGTCAGTGAATGATTGTTTCTTCCGTGCCTATCCGGTTGTCACCCACACCCACTACATCTAGGGTGCTCCCAATCGCCCGAGTAAAGCTGGGCGTAAGTGGGAGCGGTGACATCGCCAGCAATTTAGGCGGCACAGGCCGTGCCATCCGGGAAAAGTCGCTGGAACTCAGGAAGCGACCGCGGAAACGAAAGGTCTTCACGCTGCGAGACATCCATCCCCGCTTTGTCCCCCTCCCGGGCCACTCGACGCCACGCCATACATATAGTGGGTGTGGGTGACAACCGGATAGGCACGGTTTCTTCCTTGACGAACATGTTGGCCCAGGCCCGGTCGATCAGTTCCGAGCTCATCTGATAGGGGATGCTCTCAAAATCACAAATCGCGATCATCTGGTCGACCAGAAATATCGGCTGATAGTTGGCATAGACGTTGTCGATGGTCGGATATTTGGACTTCATCAGGTAGACCAGCGCGTCTTCGTCAAGCGGTATTTTCCGCCTGCGCGCGACCATCGCGAAGATTTTCAGATAGTCTTCCTGAACCGGTCCATCGATCTTGATCTTAAAGAAGATCCGGCGCAGGGCGGCTTTGTCGAAAATGTCGTTCGGATGGAAGTTGGTGGAGAAAATCACCAACGTGTCAAACGGCACCTCGAATTTTTCACCCGATTGCAGCGCCAGAATGTCCTTGTTTTCTTCCAGCGGAACAATCCAGCGGTTGATCAGCGCTTGCGGCGGTTCCGTCTGCCGACCAAGGTCGTCAACGATAAAGACGCCGCCGGTGGATTTCATCTGCAGCGGTGCCTGATAGGTCCGCGAGGTTGGGTTATACACCAGATCGAGCATATCCAGCGTCAGCTCGCCGCAGGTGATCACGGTTGGCCGTTCGCACAACACATAGCGGCGATCATAACGGTTTGACGTGCGGCGCAGCGAATTGGGATCGTCCGTCAGCTCTTCTGCGACAGTGTGGACGATCGGGTCAAAAACGGTGATGACCTGGCCGGAATATTCGATCGCGCGCGGCACGAAAATTGTGTCGCCGAGCGCGTCGCGAATGCCGCATGAAATTGAGGATTTGCCGTTGCCAGGAGGCCCGTACATCAGAATTGAACGGCCAGCCGAGACCGCCGGTCCCAGATGATCCAGCAATTCATCGGGCAGGATTAAATGCCCCATGGCGTCGGTCAACTGGGTTCGGGTGACCTGGATGTTGCGAATCGACTGGCGTTTGACCTGTTCGCCGTAAACCTCCATCGGGACCGGCATCGCGCCATAATATTCAGACTGTGACAGGGCATCCAGCGCCCGCGATTTTCCGGCGTCGGTCAGCTGATAGCCCATCTCGCCGCCAGAATTGGCATGCAGGGTGCCGGTCGCTTCGACCAGTTTCTGGGTTCGGGCCAGATCGATCATTTCCTGAATCACATTGACCGGCAGACACATGACGCGCGCCAATTCCGAGACCTGATCCAGGTTTTGGCGAAACATCGTTTTCAGCAGGATATCCCGCATCATCACGATTGGAAGTCCGGCATCTTCCAACTTGCGCGGAGCTTGGGGCGCCATCACTGGCGAGACCTGCATATTCATCGCATTACCTTTGTCTGCTCGTTGTTTTTGTTGTGTTTCTACCGCTAGGTGCGGAATTGAACAACAGAAACGCTGTTGGGTTTTTACATCACCCACCCTGGCCATGTATCCTTGCTGCAAATTAAACAGGTAACAGGTATGAGCAGACCAAATTCTGCAGTTTTGTTTGGCTTTTTTGTGGCGGTTATCGTTGCAATGTGTGGTGCTGCGCTTTTGAAGGGCGGGCTGTATCTGGGCAAGCACGAGGGCGACACCTTTCACCTGCTGCAAATCGTGTTTCGGATCGCCGACTGCCAAGTCCCGCATCTGGATTTCATGACCCCGATCGGGGTCATGGCGTTCGCGCCGATCGCGCTTTTTGTGAAATTGGGATACGGCGCAGGGATTTCGATAATTCTTGGGCAACTGCTTGTTGCCATTGTATTTTTACCTGCCGTCTGGTGGATCGCTTATGGCCGGCTGCAGGGCATGTTGCCCTATTTGTTCGGTCTGATTGTTTTGGTTCTGGCCACCGCGCTTGTGCATGGCGAGGCGCAGCGCAGCGTGTCAATATCGATGCATTACAACAGATGGGCCTGGGCGGCGGCGTTCATTGCCATATCCGCGGCCGTAATTCCACCGGTTGCGTGGCCGCGCGCGGTGCCTGACGGCGTCATCATCGGGCTGGCGATGAGCTTGCTTTTGTTGACCAAAATCACCTATTTCGCCGCCTTTGCGCCGCCGGTGCTGGCCGCTATGGTAATGCGCGGCTCATATCGTGCGCTGGTCATGGCTGTTGTCAGCGCATTGATCGCTGCGCCACTGGTTACGTCCCTGGCTGGTATCGGCTTTTGGCAAGCGTATTTGCGCGACCTGCTGACCGTCGCACTGTCTGACATCCGGCCCAATCCAAGCGAGCCGTTTGGCGCCGTTGTCGGGGCACCTGCCTATCTTGGGGCCAGCCTGATCCTGATCGCCGGCGTGATCCTGCTGCGCCAGTCGCGCGAGGCCGTCGGCGGATTGGTGTTGCTGCTTTTGGTGCCCGGATTTTTTTACGTAACCTATCAGAATTTTGGCAATGATCCGCAGTGGTTGCTGCTATTGGGGGTGTTGCTGATCGCTTTTCTGCCAGAGGTAGGGCTTAGAAACGGTTTGGGCTGGGACATGCGTACAGCACTGAAAGTCACCGCCGCGATAGCCTTGGCAATGGCGGCGCCGTCGTTTTTTAACCTGGCATACAGCCCGTTTCGGCATTTCAACATTGATGTCGAAAAATACACGCCGATCCTGCCCAGATCCAACCAGCACGCGGATCTGTTTGCCACCAAACTGCGCGCCATCCGCACCGATACCAGCGTGCCGCTGGACATCAGCGGCACCGGGCTTGAGACGTACGAATATATGGTCGAGCGGCCTGAGCCGACGGTGTTTCAGGGCGAGGTGCTGGCGCAGTGCGAACTGACATTGGGCATGTCGGCCTGGTTTGATGTAATTACCGCCGATCTGGAGAGCGCAGGACTGTCAGGGGATAAAAGTATATTTACCGCCGATCTGTTTTCCAGCCATTGGCTGTTTGGCGATTTCAAACCGCTGAAAGGCGGCGCACCGTGGTATTACGGCGGGCTGCCGGGGCTAGGCGCGGCCGACTATGTACTGGTGCCGCTGTGCCCGATCATACCCGAGGTTCGCAGGCAAATCCTCGAAACCATTGAGGAAAATGAAATTGGGTTGACGGAGATTCGCCGAACGTCGCTGTATATTCTGTACACTTTCTAAGTGCCGTCGATCGTGCCCGCCAACAGATAAAACCCGAGTGTTGGGCCGAGGGCCAGCCCCATTGGAAATTTCTTGGTGGTCCAGGATTTCCACTCGGGCGTTAGGTTGCGCATGGCCGGCATGCGCTTGAAAACTTTGTGTGTGACGACGGCAGCCAACAGGACACCGGCGAACAAATACAGCATAAACCGCAAATCACCCAAGGCAATGAAGGGCGCCATTACGGCGGCGAATTTCACGTCGCCGGCGCCGACCGCCTTGATTGCCCACATAACGAGCCCGATGGCGAAAACGACGACAAATTGCAAAAACCGCCAGGGAATTTCCGCAAGCGGCAAGGCGACAAGCCCGAGCACGACAAACACCGCGGCCAGCGCATAGACCGCCGTGTTCGGAATTTTCATGAATTTCATGTCGCTCCACGCTACCCAAATGCAAATCGGCAGCACAAACGGCAGAAACCAAAGCGCCGACCAAGCCGTGATGGACATGGTCAGTTTATCACATTATTTTCAAGAGCTTGAAGGCTGCGAACCGCCGCTTCGAAGTGTCGCGGATGGGTTTCGATCGCTTCCGTCAAAAGGCCTTTGCCAGTGATGATGTCACCGCGTTTGATCGCCGCAAGGGCCATCGTGTGCAGCAACTGCGCACGCTCAATCTGGGTCATCGGCACGATCGGCAGGTTGTAATTGCCCTGCGCGCCGCGGGCCAGAACCATATTGTTCTTGGCGGTAAACATCCCGCTGTTGTATTTCAGAGCCTCGCCAAACAGCCGCTCGGCATCGACGTAATCGCCGCGGATCAGTTTGGAATAGCCCCAATTGTTATAGACACCAGAAGGTTGCGTGGTCATGCCAATGGCAATTTCATAGAAACTGTCGGCTTTTTTCCATTCTTCGTTGCCGTCGGCAATCATCGCTTCCAACCGGTAGCGATTATAGGTTTCATAAGTCGGCGGGACAGCGTCAAGTTCAATTTCGGCAGCGGCCCAGTCGCCGGTGCGGAGCAGACTGTCGGCGTAGCTTACCCGATCATCGTTTGTTGAATCAGGGTGTGCGACGATGCGGGCCCAGACGGTGGTTGCCTCGGCTGCCTTTCTGGCCCGCAAAAGCGAAATACCAAGCCCGCGCAAAACATCAATGCGGTTGGGATTGTCGGCGACAGTGCGCTGAAAATAAGCTACGGCCTCGTTCGGGTCGGCCGCCGCCAGCATGATGTCGTTGAGGTTGCTTTCGTCAATTACGTTGAGACCCTTCACTGCACGCTCGACTTCGGCGACGGTTGAGTCAGTTTCACACCCCGCAAGGAACACTGCGCCAGTAAGACACAGCGTCACAAAAATTGGATGGCGCATTTGCCTGCATCCTTTTACTGCCTTCTTGGCCCGCATTAAATTACGGTGTCGACAGAAGCAAGTATTGCCCGGGCCCCCGACGCACCAGTGCGAACGCATAATTATCCGGCGCAGAATAAGCTGGATTTTCCAGATGTTCGAGTGCCAATAGCAGATTCTCTCGAATTTCGGCACTTTCGCCACTGTCCAGCGCAAATGCAGTGCGAAAGACCCGTTCTGCCTCGCCAATATTGCCCTGCTCCATGAGCACGACGCCCAAGTTGTTCCAGGCGGGGACAAATGTTTCGTCCGATTCAATGGCGCGCCGCAGCAGCGTTTCGGCCTGCCCAAGACGACCCAGCTTGAGGTTGGCTGAGCCAAGCGCCGAGAGCACGTCAACATTTAGCCCCTGCTCGCCGCCAGCGCGAAGATAGGCCTTTAGCGCCAGTTCATACACGCCTGCAGCCATCAAGCGATGCCCGACGAGCAGGCCGTCAACAGATTTTTGTCGGGCGTCCAGCCCTGTTGGCGCATAAGGGTTATCCGAAAATGGCGGAAGACCGCCTGCAGCAGTGCAAGCGGTCAACAGCCCCAAGGCAACGCCCATCCCTATCGATTTTTTGAACATCACATCAAAAGTTTACGCCCTTAAGCGTTTCGGCAATTCCGTAGATCGATGGCCCGATCAGAATGATCAAAAGCGGCGGCACGGTCAGCATCATTGTGGCAAGTGTCATCTTGGTGGGCAAGGTGTTTGCTTTTTCCTCGGCGCGCATCACGCGTTTGTCCCGCATTTCGCTGGCATAGACCCGCAGGGCTTCGGCAATTGATGTACCAAAGCTGGCTGATTGGATCAGCATCGTGACGAAACTTGACACATCCGGCACGCCGGCGCGTTCTGACATATCGCGCAGCACCTGAATGCGGTCCTTGCCGGCCTTCATTTCGTTCGCGACGGTTTCATATTCCTCAGCCAGCGCCGGGTAGCCAGCGCGAATTTCGCGGCTGACGCGGATGATCGACTGGTCAAGCGACTGACCGGCTTCTACACAGACCAGCATCATATCAAGCGACTGACCGGCTTCTACACAGACCAGCATCATATCAAGCGAGTCCGGGAAACCGTTGATGATCTCTTCCTGGCCTTACCACCCTTCAATTTAGCGAATTAAGCTTGCCATCTGTCCACATGCTGTGATTCAAGGAGTCTCCTGTTATAGAATTGGAGATGTTGTATGGTTGTTTCATTGGGTTTTTCTGGGGTAAACGAAGCTATCAAGGCTGATTTTATAGAGCGGCTTCCAAAGTTTCATAAATCCCGCTGCGAAGGCCTTACACTGCTTTCGAGCATCGTTCTTGATGTGCGAAGTGCGAATTTGATGGAATTATCGGCGGCTTTACCGCGTCACATCGGCACAAAAGATCATCGGTACCAGTATGTTTCCCGTGTTTTGAGCAATTCCCACATTGATTGCGCGGAAATCATGCAGGCCTATGCTGGAGATGTATTCACCCGTTTGGCCTCCAACGGAGAGACCATCGTTTTGATGATGGATCAAAGCCATATCAATGATGGACATGAAGTCTTGATGCTGTCAGTGCGCATGCGTGATCGCGCCTTGCCTGTGGCTTGGCGCGTGCGCAAGACAAAAGGCAATATTGGGTTTTCTCTCCAAAAAGAGTTACTGGACAGCATTCAGGATTGGATGCCTGAAGGGGCTGATGTCATGTTAACGGGTGATCGATTTTATGGCACAGAAAGGTTAATCCATTGGTGTCAGGACGCTGGTTGGGGATATCGTATTCGCCTGAAGGGCAACCTGACTTTGCAGCACCAAGGTGGCGAGCTGTCTTGCATTGAAATCCGGGAGCTGATGCCGCAAGGGCTTATAAACGCGGAACTTTATGGATCAGGTGTGTTTACGAATATCGGAGTATTGCACGACGATGGTCACCCTGAGCCCTGGATCATCGCTATGAATGCAAAGCCTTCACAATACACGGTTCTCGATTATGGAATGCGATGGGGTATTGAAGCTATGTTCTCGGACTTCAAGACCCGTGGATTTGGCATCGCGCAAAGCCAAATCAAAAAGCCAGACCGACTGGAAAGGCTTATCCTTGTCATGGCAATAGCCATGTACTGGGCGGTTTCAACGGGCGCAGCAGATGAACAAATAGTCGCCGAAAGCGGCGAAAAAAGGGGATTCGCAAAACCCGAAGATCACTCTGCTCCCTCTTCAAACAGGGCCTGCGGTTCCTGCGCAGATGCTTCATAGGATATGAGAAAATCCCTAAATTATGGCAAGTTTGGATTTTTTGAAGGGTGGTAAGCTTCCTGGCGTTTTTGCTGACGTTTTGTGACCCAGTATTTCGGCAACATGTAGCCTGCCACGCCAGGGCCAAGAATCGAAATGAGTGTGGTTTGCGTTGACGGATCACCCGTGGTGCTTTGCACAATCGCAAATAGGACGCCAACAACCAACAGACCAACACCCAGGGCAAACTGAGCGAAATGGTATGTTCGAACGGCGTTTTTTGACCGATAACCCGCTTGCACCAGTTTCAGCCGGACAGCCGAATATTCCTTTTCGTCTTTGGGTTCCAGGAAATCTGAATATCTGGCGAGTTTATCCTTACCCGAGGTGTGACGAAGTTTTTGTGTGTGGCTATTCGACTGCGAAACCTGCGTGTTTGGCGCGCGCAGTTTGTCCAGAGGATCGGCCTTTTTCCGCAACAAGATCGGCACGGTAAGAAGCACCAGGAACATGCCCACGATGCCAACCGCCAGCACCGGACCAAACGGGCCCAATTGATCGGTCAGAAGGACTTTGAGGGTTTCCAGCTGTTCCATGGGTTACACCTTGATGTTTACTAGTGTGCGCATGACGACAACGTTCACCACAAGAAAGCCGGCGACCACCAGACAGGCCGGAATGAATGCGGCAGTTTCTTTGACTTCATCGTAATAATTCGGCGAGATCACGTTGATGCCAACCAAGGCCGCCAACGGAAAGATCGACAGGAACATTCCCGACCATTTCGCTTCGGCGGTAATCGCTTTGACGCGGCGAAACAGTTTGAAACGCGACCGGATCACTTTGGCCAGACTGTCAATCGGCATTGAATGTTGACCTGTGAATCCCGGAGCAATACTGGACCACAGAAACGGTCGAATAATCTGACTGTCGCGGAGTAAAACTCCGCCATTCTGACGCCTGAGGCAAACGAGCTGAGGGCGGGGAGATGTATTCTGTGGAATTGTACAGCCGGGTTCGGCGTGCGTGTCATGTCGGTGGGATGAGTGAGCGGGCGGCGGCCGGTCATTTCGGGATAGACCGCAAGACTGTGTCGAAGATCCTGAAGCATGCGGTGCCACCGGGGTATCGCAGGAATGGGCCACCAGCCCGTCCAAAGCTTGACCCGTTCATTCCGCTCATCAACCAGATATTGGAAGAGGATAAGTCGCGGCTCAAGAAGCAGCGGCATACGTCGAAGCGGATATATGAGCGTTTGCGTGATGAACATGGCTTCACCGGCGGGATCACGATTGTGACCGACTATGTTCGCGAGAAGAAGCGCCGGACTCGGGAAGTGTTCGTGCCGCTGTCGCACGCGCCAGGCCACGCCCAGGTTGATTTTGGTGAGGCGCTTGGCGAGATTGGCGGGGTCGTGCGCAAGCTGCACTACTTTGCAATGTCTCTGCCGCACTCGGACGCGTTCTTCATCAAGGCCTATCCGGCGGAGACAACCGAGGCCTTTTGCGATGGCCATGTCTCCGCCTTTGCGTTCTTCGGCGGCGTGCCGCTGTCAGGGCTCTACGACAACACCACGATCGCGGTGGCACGGATTCTCGGGGACGGAAAACGGCAACGCACCAGAACCTTTGCTGAGTTGCAGTCGCATTACCTGTTCGAAGACAGGTTCGGCCGTCCTGGCAAGGGCAACGACAAGGGTAATGTCGAAGGCACAATCGGTTATGGCCGGCGGAACTTCCTGGTGCCGATGCCGCGCTTCGACAGTTTCGATGACCTGAACGTCCGGCTGGAGGAGCAATGCTTCAAACGTCAGGATGAGGTTCTGCGGGGTCATTCCGAGACTATCGGCGAGCGGCTGATGCGCGACCTCGACGCCCTGATGGCGCTGCCGCCTGTACCCTACGATGCCTGCGAGAAAGTCAGCACGCGGGCGACGTCGATCTCGATGGTCCGCTATCGCAACAACGATTACTCGGTGCCGGTCGCCTGCGCTCATCACGAGGTTCAGGTCCGCGGCTATGTCCACGAGGTCGTCATCGGCTGCGGCGCCGAGGTGATCGCCTGCCACCAACGGTCCTATGAGAAGGCTGATATGGTCTTCGATCCGATGCACTTCCTGCCGCTGCTGGAACAGAAGGTTGGCGCGCTGGACCAGGCGGCACCGCTGCAGGGCTGGGACCTGCCAGGGGAGTTTGCCACCCTGCACCGGCTGCTGGAAGCGCGCATGGGCAAGAAGGGCAAGCGCGAATACGTCCAGGTTCTGCGGCTCCTTGAGAGCTTCGAGATGGCGCACGTCCACGGGGCTATCAAACAGTCGCTGAAACTGGGCGCGATCGGCTACGATGCGGTCAAGCATCTGGTGCTTTGCCGGATCGAGAGGCGCCCGCCACGGCTCGATCTCGATATCTACCCCTACCTGCCCAAAGCACTGGTCGAGACCACCAAGCCCGCGAGCTATATGAGCCTGATGACGCAGGTGCCGGCATGACCGATACACCGCAGGTTCTGCTGCAGCATCACCTAAAAAAACTGCGCTTGCCGACATTCCTGGGCAATATTCCAAACTTGCGCAACAATGCGCTGCTGAGAAGAAGGATCACGTCCAGTATTTACTGCGGCTCTGCGAACTTGAACTGATAGAGCGGGAACGCCGGATGATCGAGCGGCGCATCAAGGCCGCGAAGTTTCCAGCCACCAAGAGCCTGGACAGCTTCGATTTCAAGGCGATCCCGTCACTCAACAAGCCGCTCGTGCTGGAGCTGGCGCGCTGTGAATACATCGACAAATACCAGAACATCATTGCCCTGGGGCCAAGTGGCACCGGTAAAACCCATGTCGCACTGGGGCTGGGATTGGCCGCCTGCCAGAAGGGCCTCAAGGTCCGCTTCATAACCGCCGCATCACTGGTTCACGAATTGATCGAAGCTGTCGATGAACGCCGCCTGCAGAGGTTCCAAAAACAACTCACCAGCCAGAACCTTCTGATCATTGACGAGCTGGGCTTTGTCCCCTTGAGCAAAACCGGCGCTGAGCTGCTCTTCGAAGTCATCTCCCAATGCTATGAACGCGGCTCCATAATCATCACCTCAAATCTGCCGTTCGACGAATGGACCGAAATATTCGGATCCGAGCGCCTCACCGGTGCGCTCCTGGATCGCCTCACCCACCACGTCCATATACTGGAGATGAACGGCGACAGCTTTCGGCTAAAACAGAGCCGAAACGCCAGAGCCTGAACCCGGTCTGAACTTGATGGATGTTGGCCTTTGGCCAACATGCGCCTTGTCACGCGTTAGCTTTATGGGGAGCACACCCAACAAGGCGCGGCACCTCAACTGGCCCACTTTTACTCCGGCGAATGGCCCCTTTTTACGCCGGGATTGACAGCAATTCCCAATTCCATTTTCCGTCCCTTTCTGTTGTGGTTTGCGGTTAGTAAGTGTCGTGGAGTTTTAGCCATGACATGGTGAATGGCAGCGCGTCTTCGTCGCGCCCTTTCGGCGTCAGATCAAGGATGTGATAGGCACCGTTCAGCATGTCCAGACCGCGCGCGTAGGTGGAATAGGTATGGTATACTTTCCCATCCTCGTCTTTCGCAAAAACACTGGTGCCGGGCATTTCGCCTGATCCCAGCTTGGTTTTGCGGAAATTGTAGGTCACTTCGCCCGCCTGCATGTCATCCTGTGAAAACGTGACGCCGTAATCCTCGTTGAAATTGGTGTTTTCTGCAGAGACCCAGGGGATTTTCCACCCCATGCGGGCTCGAAATTCCAACAGCGATTGCAACGGCCCCTTGGAAACCAGCGCGAGCGCGGTGTCGCGTTCGCCAAGATGCGCCGAAATGCCGTCAAAATTGTCGATCCAGAATGAGCAGGATTTGCAGCCTTCGGTCCAATCGGAACCATACATGAAATGGTAGATCACCAGCTGGCGTTTGCCCGAAAACAGATCGGCCAAATACAGCCGTCCGGTTTCACCCTCAAACCGATAATCTTTTTCGACCGGCCCAAGGCAAGTCGCGCCGGGCGGCACTCAATCTGTCGCGCTCGCGGTTGAACTCTTTTTCGCGTTTCAGCAGCGCTATTCGCTCGGTCAGCCAGTCTGCGCGCGATGCAATCCGAATATCCATGATATGTCCTCCTTGGTCGATTTCAGGAAATGGCCGCGTCCAGCTTGGCCAATATACCTTCCCAGCCTGCTGCGTGGTTGTCGCGGCTTTCTTGGTTTTGGAATTTTACGTGATGAAGATTGACCTCGGTGCCGCCGTCAACTTCTTTGAAAGTGAGCGTCACGGTGCTGCCATCGGTCGAAAGCGGCGATTCCCAAGTGAACACCAGGAGCGAATGCGGGTCGATTTCCATGTAAGTGCCGGCGTGCGGAATTTCCTGATCGCCGGCCTTCATGATGATGTCAAAGCGCCCGCCCTTGACCGGGTCATTTGAGGCACTGGGCACCGTCATGTCAGGTCTGCGTATTCCGGGGTCATCCGGCCGGTGATTCCGATAACATCCGGCCACCCATTCCGATTTGATCCGGCCGGGGATTCCGGGCTATCCGGCCACCCCAAATTCACCTGAGCGATTGCTGCTGCGAGGCGATCTGAAACGGGTCTATCCTCCTGCTCTTTTGAGCGGGAGTAGACCAGATGAAGAGATTGCCGATGCGGAAGATACGGGAGGCCCTGCGGCTTCGTGCGGATGGATTTTCAGGGCGTCAGGTGGCGCAGAGCCTGTCTCTGGGGCGTGCGACGATGTCGGACTATTTCCGGCGTGCTGAGATTGTCAGTCTTGGCTGGCCGCTACCCAACGATCTTTCCGACGGCGACCTGGAGCGGCTGTTGTTTCCACGCTCGGCCGGAGATGTGCAGGGCAGTTATCCGCAGCCGGATTGGGCTCTTGTCCACCGTGAGCTTCGCCGGAAAGGGGTGACGCTGGCTTTGCTCTGGGAGGAGTATCGGGCCGTCCACCCCGACGGCTACGGCTACAGTCGGTTTTGTGAACTTTACACCCGTTGGGAGGGCCGTCTGTCGCCGGTCATGCGCCAGCGCCACCCTGCCGGGGAGCGGCTATTCGTGGATTATGCCGGGATGACGATCGATGTCGTCTGCCCCGAGACCGGCGAAGTCAGGTCCACCCAGTTGTTCGTCGCGGCGCTTGGCGCCTCCAATTACACCTATGTCGAGGCGACCTGGTCGCAGAAGTTGTCCGACTGGATATCCTCGCACGCCCGGGCGTTCACCTTCTTCGGTGGCGTGCCGGCGCAGGTGATCTCGGACAATCTCAAGGCTGGCGTCACCAAGGCCTGCTTCTACGATCCAGCGATCAACCGAACCTATGCCGACATGGCGGCGCATTACGATACCGCCGTCGTGCCGGCGCGGCCACGCAAGCCCAAGGACAAGGCAAAGGTCGAGGCGGCCGTGCTGCTGGCGGAGCGCTGGATCGTGGCCCGGCTGCGGAACCGGCTGTTCTTCGGGCTCGATGAGCTGAACGCTGCGATCCGCCCGCTTCTGGATCAACTCAATGGCAAGGTCACCCGGCATCTGGGCGCCAGCCGCCGGGATTTGTTCGAGACGCTGGACAAGCCCGCGTTCAAGCCCTTGCCGGTGGAACCCTACGTCTACGCTGAATGGAAGCAGTGCCGGGCCGGGCTCGATTACCACATCGATGTCGGACGCCACTATTACTCTGTGCCGTATCAGCTTCTGAAGCAGAAACTGTGGGTGCGGATCACGCCACGCACCGTAGAGGCATATTTTAAAGGCAAGCGTGTGGCCTCCCATGCCCGGACGTCCGGCAACCGCCAGCATTCCACCCACCGTGAACATTTGCCGCCGAACCACCGGTTCCGCGCAGACTGGACGCCCGAGCGCATCCGCCGCCAGGCCGCCCAAATCGGCTCCAACGCCGAGGCCTATGTCGAGGTGGTCATGCGCGAACGCAAACATCCAGAACAAGGATACAGAACCTGTCTGGGCGTGTTGCGGCTCGCCAAGACGTTTGGCCGGGGTCGCCTTGAAGCCGCTTGCGGTCGCGCCTTGGAGATCAACGCCCGGTCTTACTCATCCCTGCATTCCATTCTGAAGAATGGATTGGATCGCAAACCTCGTACCCGCGCCACGGACGAACCTGCGATCACCCACCCCAACATCCGTGGCGCCGAATACTTCCACTGAAGGAGAGACAATGCTCAATCACCCAACTCTGGGTCAACTACAAACCCTAAAGCTTGACGGCATGGCCCAGGCTTTCGCTGAATTGGAAACACAGGACGGCACCGCCGATCTCAGCCACGCCGAATGGCTGGGTCTGCTCATTGATCGGGAGACCGCCAGCCGCGAGACCAAACGGTTTGAGAGCCGCATGCGCTCGGCCCGCCTGCGCCATGTTGGCGCCAGCCCCGAAGATGTCGACTACCGCGCCCGGCGCGGCCTCGACAAGGCGCTGTTCCAGGAGCTTCTGACAGGCAAATGGATTGCCGATAACCGTAACCTGATCCTCACCGGACCCTGCGGTGTGGGCAAAACATGGCTGGCCTGCGCGCTCGCGCAGGCTGCCTGCCGAACAGGCGTGACCGTGCTCTACAGACGCCTGCCAAGGCTCTTCGATGAACTGGAATTGGCCCACGGCGACGGCCGTTTCCCGCGCCTCTTTCGAAGCCTCACCAAGACGCAGTTGCTGATCCTCGACGATTGGGGGCCCGACCGCCTCACAGCCAGCCAGCGCCGCGATTTGATGGAAATCGTCGAGGACCGGTACGGTGCAGGCTCCACCCTCATCACCAGCCAGCTGCCGCTCTCAACCTGGCACGATGTCATCGGCGAACCCACCTTCGCCGACGCCATCCTCGACCGCATTGTGCACAACGCCTATCGACTGGAACTCAGCGGCCAGTCGCTGAGAAAGACCATGGCCAAAACCGGTGACGAAAACTGCCAAAGGTGATATCGAAAAACTCACGCCTCAACGCAGCGCGCCACAGGTGGCCGGATACTCCGGTTTAGGTGGCCAGATGCTGTCGGAATGGGTGGCCGAATACCCCGGAATGCGCACAGGTCCGGGTGACATGAAACGGGCCAGCATTTTGGGGTCGAGCCAGGCATTAAACAGCGTTTCCGCCGATGCGTTGATTGTGCGCGATACGTTGAGTGTTAGATCAGTCATTGTCAGGTTCCTTTGTCATTAAGTGGTCAAGCGCTTCGAGGCGGATGTCCCAGATCGAGCGGAGCTGATTGAACCAGCGGTCAATTTCGGCGACCGGCTCCATGTTTGCCTCGATCAGGTGAACGCGCCCAAGCGTCCGCCTGGTTACAAGTTCCGCCTTTTCCAGAACTTTGATGTGCTTTGAGACCGAATTGAGGCTCATCTCGTAGTGCTCTGCCAAGCCGGTGACACGGGTTGGCCCTTCCTGGGCAAGCAGCGTCAGGATAGAACGCCGTGTCGGGTCACTGACAGCTTTCAATATATCTGAAAGGCGGGTTGCATTTCGTTCAACCATATGGGTGAATAACTGAATGGCTTGATTTAGTCAACCGTTTGGGTGAATAAAGTCAGAATATCGGCTTTCGACACCCGATCGACGGCAATCTGTCGCCGGTGAAATTTTGATTGCGGACATAAAACCCTAGTCTTTGCGAAAGATCAGCAGGCGGTTGTTGGCGGGCATCGCGATAAGATCGGCGAATTGTAGCCCGGCATTTGTGGCAAGAGTTGAAATTTCGGCGGTATCCCGCACGCCCCATTGCGGGTTTTCGGCGCGCAGGCCCGCGTCAAAGTCAACATTTCCAGCGCCGGTGTGGGCGCCGTTTTCGCGAAATGGGCCGTAGAATATCAGCAGTCCGCGTGCTCCAAGTGCCAGCCCCGCCCCTGCCACGATCCCTTGAGCAACTGAAATGAGCGTGATGTGGATGACGTTAAGCGAGATGACAGCCGACAGCGGCCCAAGCACTTGAACGGCATTGTCAATCGCCCAATTGGTTGCCGCGTCAAGCTTCATTGGCCCGCGCGTCGGCGCGCCGAGCGCCTTTTGCCAGGCGGTGATCGAAGCGCAATGGATTGCGTCAGGGTCCGATGGCCACCAGTCAAGTTGCGGGAACGCCAGTGCAAATGCGGCCGCGTGCTGGCCGGTGCCTGCACCGATTTCCAGCACCGGCCCGGCGCGCCCGCGCAACATCGGCGCAAGTGCGGCAATGATTGGCGCGCTATTGCGCTCAAAAGATGGTGAGCGCAGTCGTCCATCAGCGCCGTCCGCCGGATCGGTGGCCCGGTATCTTGCCATGTGTCGGCTGCCTGGACGCACCGGTTTGGACATCCGGACTACTTGCTTGGCGAGACCATCATGATCATCTGGCGGCCTTCCATTTTGGGCATCGAGTCGATCTTGGCAATTTCAACGATGTCATCTGCCACCCGTTCCAAAAGCGCGCGCCCCAGTTCCAGATGCGCCATCTCGCGGCCCCGAAATCGCATCGTGACCTTCACCTTGTCGCCGTTTCCCAAAAACTTCACCACATTGCGCATTTTGACGTCATAGTCATGAACGTCGGTGTTCGGGCGGAATTTGACTTCCTTGATTTCGATTATTTTCTGCTTCTTGCGGGCTTCGGATTCGCGCTTTTGCGTTTCGTATTTATATTTTCCGAAATCCATGATCTTGCAGACCGGCGGGCTTGCATTCGGCGATATTTCCACCAGGTCCAGACCTTCATCCTCGGCCAATTCCAGGCCACGCTCTGGCGTGACGACACCAACGTTCTCGCCTTCGGCGCCAATTAGCCGGATTTCGTCTGTCCGAATTTTTTCATTCACTCTCGGGCCAGTATCACGCACCGGCGGGGCGTTGTGGGGTCTGCGGGCTATAGCGAATTTCCTTTTGGTCTTGGGGGTATCTAGCGGGCGGAAAATAGGCTGGCTTGACGCAGCTTTCAACCGGTTAGTTTTCGCATTTGCCCATGTCTGTCAATCGGCATTGAATGTTGACCCCCTATCGGCGCCCAAAAATGACCCCCCTTTTGTGCTGAGCTGGCCCGTTGCTGCGTAGTCTCCATATAACGCAGCGGCGGCGGGCCAGCGTGGTTTCGGTTAGGGGTCAGGCTCTGTTTTTGAAACGCCAGCTTTCATTTCCGGTTTCGACGATCTCGCAGTGATGCGTGAGGCGGTCGAGCAGTGCGGTGGTCATTTTCGCATCACCGAAGACGCTCGGCCACTCACCAAAGGCGAGGTTGGTTGTGACGATGATCGAGGTGCGCTCATAGAGTTTGCTGATCAGGTGGAATAGGAGCTGGCCGCCGGTCTGGGCGAAGGGCAGATAGCCCAACTCGTCCAGGATCAGGAAGTCGAGGCGAGAGATCAGATCTGCCGTTCGTCCCTGCCGTTCTGCACGGGCTTCGGCGTCGAGCTTGTTCACCAGATCGACGCCATTGAAGAACCGCCGCGACGGCCACTGCGGATGCAGGCGCGGGCAATACTGACGGCGAGGTGGGTTTTGCCGGTTCCGGTTCCGCCGATCAGCACCAGGTTGCGCTGGTGATCCAGGAAGTCTCCCGCAGCCAGATCACGGATCAGAGTCTCGTTGATCTCGGTCGCCTCGAAGTCGAACTCTTCCAGTTCCTTGGCCAGCGGCAGTTTGGCAATTGTCATCTGATATTTGATGGAGCGCGCCTGCTTCTCGCTGATCTCGGCATTCAGCAGATCCCCAATGATCTGTTGCGGTTCATGCCGGCGCTTGACGGCTGTCGTTATGATCTCATCGTAGGAAGCCTTCATTCCGTAGAGCTTCAGCTTTCCCATCGCGTCGAGCAGGTCTGAGCGTTCCATCTGTTTTTCTCCTCAAGCTGTCATATCGGTCGCAATCGGCGGCAGGCTCGCAGTTCAGCCGCAGCGCATCCGGGGTTGTGATTGTCAGGGGCGGCGGCGGTTCCCGGTGCCGAGCCAGAATGTTCAGGACAACTCCTGCGGAATGAACATTGTGCGACAGTACCTCAGAACAGGCGGCTTCGACGGCCTCCAGACCATCGGTCAGGATGGCACCTAAGATATCCACCATCTGGCGATCACCGCCGGGTTGGCGTTCCAGCTTGCGCTGGACCCGTCGGATTGCCGCAGGCAAATCCCATTCCCTGAACGGCGCGCCATTGCGCAAAGCGCCCGGCTTGCGCGCAAGAACGGGTAAATAATGCAGGGGATCATAGATGGTTTTGCCGCGTCCGAAGGCGCGCGTATGGCTGCCAACAATGCGGCCCTCCTGCCAGCATTCCAGCCGGTCAGCGTAGGCCCGAATATCCACCGGTCGGCCAACTGCGCGGGCATCGACCGAGTAGCGGTTGTTGTCGAAGCGGATCAGGCAGGTTTTGGAGACAGCGGCCGGAACAGCATGGAACCCATCAAACGGGCCAACATAGGGCACAAAGCTCGCGCGCTCTTTTTCGAACACTTCCCAGATTGTTTTGTCGCGCATGTCCGGATGCGTGTTGGCCCGGCCATATGCCAGGCAACGATCCTCCAGCCAGGCGTTCAACTCAGCGTAGGATTTAAACTTTGGTCGCGGCACAAAGAACCTTCGCCGGAGCACGCCGACCTGGTTCTCAACCTGACCCTTCTCCCAACCCGAAGCAGGCGTACAAGCGACAGGATCGACCAGATAGTGTCCGCACATCTGTTGGAACCGGCGATTGTAGGCCCGTTCCTTGCCAACAAGAATCGCGTCCACCGCCGTCTTCATGTTATCGTAAATCCCGCGCACACAGGCCCCGCCGAAGAAGGCGAACGCTTTATCATGTGCGTCAAACACCATCTCTTGCGTCTCGCGGGGATAAGCGCGAACAAACGGCATCCGGCTGTGGCAGAGGCGAACATGCGCCACCTTGACCGTCGTGGTCGCGCCATCAATCAGGACAACTTCCTGGCTCCAGTCGAACTGATACGCCTCACCGGGATCAAAGCTCAGCGGAACATAAGCATCAGCGGATGCGGCCCGCGTCGCCTTCGACCAACTGGCCGCATAGCGCCGTACCGCATCATAGCTGCCGTCGTATCCTTGGTTGCGCAGTTCTTCATATACCCGGACAAGCGTCAGGCGTTCGCGTCTAGAATGCCGAGTATTGTCGGCCAGCATATCATCCAATTGAGAACGCCAGGGATCGATCTTCGGACGCGGTTGGGTGGAACGGTCATAGCTGAACTCCGTCGCACCAGAACGGATCACCTTGCGCACAGTGTTCCGTGAAACCCGAAGCTCCCGGCATATTTGCTTGGTCGACTTCCCCTGAATGAAATGCGCGCGCCTGATCTTTGCAATCGTCTCCACAACCAACATCCCCAACTCGCTCCCTCAAATCTTTGAGGGAGCATCTGTACAGAACTATCAGGGGGGTCACTTTTGGACGCCGATTACCCCAATAATGGGGTCAACTTTGCATGCCTATCCACACCCAAATTCATGCGGCACAGCATATTGGGCACTTCCCTTCCTGCACACGTTCTGCCATATGCGGCGCAATTCATAATGACGAACACGGAACTTTGAGGACCTCGCATGAACAGAAACCTGATAATTGCCCTGGTCGCAGCGGCGATCGCCGTCGGCGGATATTATTACTACGACACCCAACAAAAGGCCGCCGCAGAACAGGCGGCAGCCAAAGAGGCCGCAGCAGCCGCCAAGGCGGCTGAACTGGCTGCCGAACTGGCTGCGGCCCGGGTCGCTCAGGAAGCCGCCCAAGCCGCCGAAGAAGCCGCCGCAAAAGCCGCAGAAGAAGCGGCAGCGAAAGCGGCAGAGGAGGTCGCTGCGAAGGCCGCTGAAGAAGCTGCCGCCAAAGCCGCAGAAGAGGCCGCTGCGAAGGCCGCTGAGGAAGCCGCTGCCAAGGCCGCTGAAGAAGCCGCCGCAATGGCCGCTGACGAAGCCGCCGCAATGGCCGCCGAGGAAGCAGCCGCATCGGCGCAGGCAAACATCCTGAACCCGGACAACTTTGACTTCATCCAGGTCGGCGACCTGATTGATGCCTCGGACCTTTCCGCGGATGTCAAACTTGATCTCAAGATCGCTCTGGACAAAGCCAAAGACGATCCGGCGCAGCTCAAGATAGCGTTGGATCAGGTCAAAAGCGCGCTTGGCCTTTAGCTACAGCAAGAACCAAGAAAAGCCGCGCCAGACAGTGCGCGGCTTTTTGTCATGGTCAGCGTGCTGACGGCTTCATCCTACGAAAGCCTTCTCGACCACATATTTACCCGGCTCTGAATTTGAACCCTCGTTCAAGCCATAGCCTTCCATAATTTCCTTCATGTCGGTGTTATAGGCCAGCGAGCCACAGACCATCGCGCGGTCGGTGTCCGGGCTGATGCCGGACACGCCCAATTCCTCGAATATCTTGCCCGATGTCAAGTTATCAGTGATGCGCCCCATCTGCGGTGAGATTTCGCGCGTGGTGGTTGGATAATAACGCAGCTTGTCGCTAACTAATTCGCCGATCAGCGGATCGTTTGGCAGGCTTTCCACCAGCTCGCGGCCATAATCCAGTTCGGCCAGGTCGCGGCAGGTGTGCAGCATGATCACGCGCTCGAAACGTTCGTAAACGTCCGGATCACGCATCAGGCTGGCAAACGGCGCAATCCCGGTGCCGGTGGCGCACAGCCACAGCCGTTTGGCTGGCAGCAGCGCATCCAGCACCAGGGTGCCCACCGGTTTGGTGCGCAGGATAATCTCGTCTCCTGCCTGTATGTGTTGCAGTTTGCTGGTCAGCGGGCCGTCCTGAACCTTGATCGAGAAAAACTCCAATTCCTCATCCCAGGACGGCGAGGCAATGGAATAGGCCCGCACCAGCGGTTTGCCGTTGTCACCCAGCAATCCCAGCATGACGAATTCACCCGAGCGAAACCGCAACGACTGCGGCCGCGTGACCCGGAATGAAAACATCCGGTCTGTCCAGTGGCGAACGTGCGTTACGGTCTGGGCGTCGGGCAGGGTCGCAACTTTGGTGGCGGATACTTTGTTCACTGTGCTTTGATCATTCATGTTTTCGTGGCAGGCATGCAGCCCGGCCCATCATTAGGTGTGTTTGCGTGGTTGTTGAAGCCTAAAGCGTGCGCCGCAGCCGCGACTGATAGTCGTGCGCCTGCCAGTTGGCGCGATTTAGCCACTGGTCCTCGGGTTGGCGGGCGGCCAGTTCGGCGCTGATTTCGATCTCGTCAAAACCCGCGCGCCGGGCCATTGCGTATTGGTCGGCGATCACATGGCCGCGGGCCCGCAATCGCCGCGAATACCCCATCAGGCGCAATTGCCGGGCGATGGTGAAGCCGCGGCCATCGGCGAAACCGGGAAAATCAATGCGGATCAGATCGATGCCTTCCAGCTTGCCCGCCAGCGCATCAAGCGACGCATCAGAAGGCAAATCCAGCCCGCGCGCCACTGAGTTGGCCGCCAGCACATCCGGCCCCACGAAGGTGCCGACCCAATCGTCGGCACCAAAGCCGCTATCGCGCACAATCACGCTCATTTTCTCGCGTTCCATTTCATCTTGGGATTTGTTTTCCAAATGTCCCATACCTCATCATTTTAGGCCGCCAATGCGCCACGCACGATTTTGCCATCCACAAAATGAATGCCGCATTCTTGCTTTTCGCGTCCCCGCCAGCGCCCGGCCCGTGCGTCTTCGCCTGCGGCTACGCGGGTTGTGCAGGGCGCACAGCCAATTGAAGGATAACCCTGGGCGACCAGCGGGTGCCGGGGCAGGCGGTTGTTGGTCATGTAATCCTGCACATCCTGCGGCGTCCAATGCACCAGCGGGTTGACCTTGATGCGGCGGTCCGCTTCGTTCTCGAAGAACTCCAGATCCATCCGCTTGTGCCCCTGAAACCGTTTGCGCCCGGTGATCCAGGCATCAAAGGGGTCAAGAGCTTTTTGCAACGGTTCGGTCTTGCGCAATGCGCAACAAGCGTCCGGGTCGCGCTGGTGCAACAGACCGTCGGTGTCGCGGTGAAACACGGTGTCACGGTCCGGGCGGATGACCTGCACGTTGGTCAGTCGCAAGCTCTCGGCAACTTCGGCCTGATAGGTCAGGGTTTCGTCAAACAGCATCTCGGTATCCAGAAACAGCACCGGGACGCTGCGATCCATGACCGAGAGCATGTGCAACAGCGCCACCGATTCTGCGCCAAAACTTGACACCATCGCGATATTTCCGACCTGCGCATCTGACAAAGCATATTCCAGCACCGCCGTGGCGCTGTGATGACGATAACGGGCGTTCAGTTCGCGCGTCCGCTCTGCGACCGGGGCAAGGGGTGCTTCAAGCGGCATGGGCCTGATCCTGTTTGGGGTACAGTGCTGCCTTGAACGGTTCTGAGCCGAGACGCCGGAAGACCTGCAAAAATGTCTCTTCGGGATTCTGCCGGATGTCCAGATACGCGAAGATCAGCCTTTCGACAGCCGACACGATCTCGTCATAGGAAAATCCCGGCCCGGCGCGTTCGCCGATCACGCATGTCTCGGTGCCATCGCCGCCAAGGGTGATCTGGTAGTTTTCCACTCCGGCGCGATCGAGGCCCAGAATGCCGATATGGCCGACATGATGATGGCCGCAGGCGTTGATACAGCCGGAGATCTTGATTTTCAGCGGGCCGATCTCGTGCTCCAGTTTCAGTTCATCAAACCGGATGGCGATTTGCTGTGCCACCGGGATCGAACGCGCGGTGGCCAGCGCGCAGTAATCCATGCCCGGGCAGGCAATAATGTCGCTGACCAGCCCAATGTTGGCGGTGGCAAGGCCAGACGCTTTTAGTGCTGCATGAATTGCCGGCAAATCACTTTTGTGGACATGCGGCAGGATCACATTTTGCTCGTGGCTGATCCGCAGCTCATCATGGCCGTAGCGCTCGGCCAGATCGGCAAGAACGCGCATCTGATCCGATGTCGCATCTCCGGGCGTCTGCCCATGCGCTTTGAGCGAGACCGTCACAATCGCGTAGTCCGCATTCTTGTGCTTCGCCAGATTGGTGTCGCTCCAGGCGTGGAAGATCGGATCGAATTGTCGCGCCGTGTCAAAGGGTTTGACTGACTTGGTCGCGAATTTGGGCAGGGCGAACTGACGCTCGATGTCTTTCAACAACACCTGATCAAAGCCGCCGAATTCAGCGCGAAGTATTTCGAACCGCTGCTCGACCAGCTCTTTGATTTTTTCAATTCCGTTCTCATGCACGGTGATCTTGATGCGAGCCTTGTATTTATTGTCGCGCCGTCCAAGCAGGTTGTAGACACTGAGGATCGCCTCGACATAGGGCAGCAAATCCGCCTTTGGCAGGAAGTCGCGGATGACTTTGCCAATCATCGGTGTGCGGCCCAGCCCGCCGCCGACGATCACCTCGAACCCAGGCTCGCCGGTGTCGTTTCGCACCATGCGCAGGCCGATGTCATGGGCACGGGTCACGGCGCGGTCATTCGGGCTGCCGGTGACGGCGATCTTGAATTTGCGCGGCAGGAACTGGAACTCCGCATGATCGGTGGACCATTGGCGCAACAATTCGGCCACCGGGCGCGGATCCTCGATCTCGTCCGCAGCCGCACCGGCAAAATGGTCGGACGAGATATTACGGATGGAGTTGCCCGAAGTCTGGATCGCGTGCATCGAGACATCGGCGAGGGCCGCCAGCATGTCGGGCACATCACGCAGCTCTGGCCAGTTGTATTGGATATTCTGACGGGTGGTGAAATGACCGTAGCCCTTGTCCCACTTTTCGGCAATCATCGCCAATTGCCGCATTTTAGCGCTGTTCAACGTGCCATAGGGGATTGCGACGCGCAGCATGTAGGCGTGCAGTTGCAGATAAAGACCGTTCATCAGGCGCAACGGCTTGAATTCGTCCTCACTCAGCGATCCGTCAATGCGCCGTTCCACCTGGGCGCGAAACTGTGTTACACGCTGGCGCACGAAAGCATCGTCAAAATCGTTGTAATTGTACATTAACTTTGGTGCTCCTGCTTGCCGTGCGGGTAGTTTGACGGACCGATTGCGCGAAAGACTTCGCGAAAATGTACAGGTTCCGGGCCATTTTGACCCGCTTGTGCGTCGGCTAGAAATGCCCCCACCACATCACTTTGCGCTTCGCCGAAAAGCAGGCGCAGCTGGCCGTGCGCTTCATCCTCGATCAGCTCTGCCTTGGCATGATCCCGCGTCCAGTCGTCGTTTGATGTCAGATAGATGACATCGCCTTCCAACAATGCGTTGGCGGTGACAACTTTTGGCGTGAAAGGGCGGGCCATGGCGCCTGATCCTTAATCTTGGTCGAATTCTTGCTTGAATATAGGACATTGTTCCGGTTATTTACTATATGTGACCATCGATAAGGACAGAAGTTCAGTCTGTCTGTAAATACGGCGCTCACGTTCTGTTATTCAGGAGAAATTGGAATGCCCGCTTCGCTTGATGCAATTGACCGGAAAATCCTGGCCGAGATGCAACGCGATGCAAGCCAGTCGCTGGACGAAATTGCCCGCAAAATAGGCACTTCCAAGACCCCGGTGTGGAATCGCATCCGCAAACTGAAGGACGCCGGTGTGATCGGCCAGCACACGGTTGTTCTGGACGCCGATGCACTTGGGCTTGAGGCGTGCTTTTTCGTGCTGATCCGCACCAGCGAGCACGAGGCCGGATGGCAGGCGTCATTTCTGAAAGCATTAAAGGCGCGCCCCGAAGTCCAGGAAGCGCACCGTCTGGCCGGCGACATCGACTATATCCTGAAAATCCGGGTGCAGAATGCGCGCGCTTATGACGATTTCTATCAGGCGCTGATTTCCGAAGTTCGGATTTACAACGTCACCGCACTGCTTTCGATGGAAGAGATCAAATCGACGACGATGCTGCCGATCTAATGCGCGACCGTAAGAGTTTCGAGACCATGAAAATGATACTTCGGGGCATAGCGCGGCTCATCAACCAGCCTGAGGCCCGGCATCCGTTGAAACAGAATCGGCAGTGCGGCGCGCAGTTCCAGACGCGCCAGCGGCGCACCGATGCAGAAATGCACGCCGACGCCGAACGAGGCATTGGTCTGGATCGTGCGGTTTGGATCAAAGACGTCCGGGGTCTGCCAGCGCGCCGGATCCCGGTTGGCGGCGGCCAAAAGACAGGCGACTTTCTCGCCCGGCTGGATCACGTGATCGCCGATCTGAACCTCCTCATACGCCCATCTCTGGAACATATGCAGAGGTGCGTCATAGCGGATCATCTCCTCGACTGCGCGCTCAAGGCGGTCCGGGGCGAACATCGCGCACGTTGATCCGGCCCTCAGCATCGCCAATATGCCGTTGCCCAACGTGTGCACGGTGGCCTCGTGACCGGCATTCAGCAGCAGTATGCAGGTCGAGATAAGCTCGCTCGTCGACAGCCGCTCGCCGTCTGCTTCTGCGCCGATCAGATGGGTGATCAAGTCATCCGCCGGACGCGCGCGCCGATACGATACATAGTCGCGCATGAAATCGGCAAATTCACCGGCTGCTCTGGCTGCCGCAATCTCAGACTCACGGCTGCGGGCGGCCTGATACATGCCGACCATATCGTGCGACCAGGCAAGCAGGTCATCGGCGCGTTGTTCCGGCACCCCCAGCAGGCGCGCGATAATGACCACCGGCAGGGCTTGCGCAAAGGTTGCGAGCAGGTCGAACTCCGCGGCCTCGATCCGGTCGATCAGATCATGCGCCAGTTGCGCGATCTCTGGTTCCAGCAGCGCGATCCGGCGCGAGGTGAAGGCCCGCAGGATCAGCCCGCGCAGCCGGGTATGGCGTGGCGGCTCAAGCTCCAGCAGCGAATGATCTTCGACCGCCCAGAACCCGGCCTGATGGGCAGGTTTTTCGGGCGCCCGCCCGGCTGGCGGCTCGCGGCCAAACCGGCGATCGCGCAGAATTTCCCAGACCGCAGCGTAAGAAAGCGCACAAGGCAGGCCATACTCTTGCCAATAAAACATCTGACCGGCCCCGGCCCGCGCATGTTCATAAAACCGATAAGGGTTTTGCACAAAGGCGTCGTCGGTCGGGGATTGGGAATAGGATTTCACGTCGGGTCACGCATTCGCATGAAAGCGACTTTCATCATTGGCATTGAACATAGCTAGCCACTGAAAACGGATCAAGAGAGCGCCAGGCCGCGAGGGATTTGGTTTTGTCAAATTTTTGAGTCGCCCTCACTTACCACCCTTCAATTTAGGGAATTAAGCTTGCCATCTGTCCACGTGCTGTGATTCAAGGAGTCTCCTGTTATAGAATTGAAGATGTTGTATGGTTGTTTCATTGGGTTTTTCTGGGGTAAACGAAGCTATCAAGGCTGATTTTATAGAGCGGCTTCCAAAGTTTCATAAATCCCGCTGCGAAGGCCTTACACTGCTTTCGAGCATCGTTCTTGATGTGCGAAGTGCGAATTTGATGGAATTATCGGCGGCTTTACCGCGTCACATTGGCACAAAAGATCATCGGTACCAGTATGGTTCCCGTGTTTTGAGCAATTCCCACATTGATTGCGCGGAAATCATGCAGGCCTATGCTGGAGATGTATTCACCCGTTTGGCCTCCAACGGAGAGACCATCGTTTTGATGATGGATCAAAGCCCTATCAATGACGGACATGAAGTCTTGATGCTGTCAGTGCGCATGCGTGATCGCGCCTTGCCTGTGGCTTGGCGCGTGCGCAAGACAAAAGGCAATATTGGGTTTTCTCTCCAAAAAGAGTTACTGGACAGCATTCAGGATTGGATGCCTGAAGGGGCTGATGTCATGTTAACGGGTGATCGATTTTATGGCACAGAAAGGTTAATCCATTGGTGTCAGGACGCTGGTTGGGGATATCGTATTCGCCTGAAGGGCAACCTGACTTTGCAGCACCAAGGTGGCGAGCTGTCTTGCATTGAAATCCGGGAGCTGATGCCGCAAGGGCTTATAAACGCGGAACTTTATGGATCAGGTGTGTTTACGAATATCGGAGTATTGCACGACGATGGTCACCCTGAGCCCTGGATCATCGCTATGAATGCAAAGCCTTCACAATACACGGTTCTCGATTATGGAATGCGATGGGGTATTGAAGCTATGTTCTCGGCTTCAAGACCCGTGGATTTGGCATCGCGCAAAGCCAAATCAAAAAGCCAGACCGACTGGAAAGGCTTATCCTTGTCATGGCAATAGCCATGTACTGGGCGGTTTCAACGGGCGCAGCAGATAAACAAATAGTCGCCGAAAGCGGCGAAAAAAGGGGATTCGCAAAACCCGAAGATCACTCTGCTCCCTCTTCAAACAGGGCCTGCGATTCCTGCGCAGATGCTTCATAGGATATGAGAAAATCCCTAAATTATGGCAAGTTTGGATTTTTTGAAGGGTGGTAAGGTCGCCTCATGAACCGCGTCCGCGCTTTTCAAATCGCGGCAGCATGGCGGAAAAATCGAGACCACGGCCGTTCTCTTGCTCGACGAATATCTCATACAGCGCGGTCGCGGCCTGGCCCATCGGCGTATCTGCATCCACAGCTTCAGCCGCCTGTTGTGAAAGACGCAGGTCTTTCAGCATCAGGTCAGCCGCGAATCCGGGCTGATAGTCGTTGTCGGCAGGTGAGGTCGGGCCAATGCCGGGCGCTGGACAGTAGGCGTTCATGGTCCAGCTGTAGCCCGACGAGGTAGAGACCACATCGAACATTTTCTGCCGGTCAAGGCCGAGCTTGTCGGCCAGCGCAAACGCCTCGCAGGTGACGATCATGGTTGCGCCAAGGATCATGTTGTTGCAGATTTTCGCCGCCTGTCCATTGCCGGAGGAGCCGCAATGCACCGCCTTCTGGCCCATGATGTCAAACAACGGCTTGGCCTTGGCAAAACCGGCGTCGCTGCCGCCGGCCATGAACGTGAGCGTACCCGCGGTCGCGCCGCCAACACCGCCCGAAACCGGAGCATCAAGGGCGAGCAGTCCGGCAGCTTCAGCATCTGCCGCCACGGACCGCGCGCTGTCCACATCGACGGTTGAGCAATCCAGAAATACCGCACCCGTTTCCATTGCCGGTATGATCTCGGCCGCCACCGAGCGCAGAATGTCGCCATTTGGCAGCATGGTGATCACCACATCGCGCGCATGGGCGGCATCGGCGGCGGCGGCAGCAGGCGCAACCCGGTCGGGGCAGGGCGCCACCAGATCAAATCCGATGATGTCGTGGCCTCCAGCGGCCAAATTGCCCGCCATTGGCGCGCCCATGTTTCCCAGTCCGATAAAGCCAACCTTCATGGCACTCTCCTAAAATTTTAAGGCATTCGCGCCAAGCGGCATCAGCATCCTGGCAACTTCGAGCGACCCGACATCTTCGATGCGTTCGTGGCGCCATTTCGGAGTGCGGTCCTTGTCGATGATCGCGGCGCGGATGCCCTCGACAAAATCACCATGCTCGGCGGCGCGATAGGTGAACCGGTACTCTTGCTGCAGCGCGCGCTCGATTTTGTGGTTGCCGCGCACCCGATGGATCATCTCGATCGTGCAGGCCAGCGACAGCGGGCTTTGGCGGCGCAGGGATTTCATCGCGGATCGGGTGAAATCAACGGGAGCATAGTCCATCGAGCGCAGGATATCGCGCATGGTCTCGCCGCCAAAATGCTCGTCGATATGGGGTTGCAGCGCGCGCAGCGGGCCTGGTGGCGCGGGCTGGGCGGCGACGTCGATTGCACGTACGTCCGCAGTATTTTCCAAATCGGCGATCAGGCCGGTCCACTGATCTTGCGGAATGTAATAATCGGCAAACTCCGCAAATATCGCGTCCCCCGGACCCATGCGCGTGCCGGTGGTGCCAAGGTATTCGCCAAGCCGACCCGGCGCGCGCGACAACAGCAGACTGCCGCCCACATCCGGCACCAGCCCGATACTGCATTCGGGCATGGCGATCTGGCTGCTGTCGCATACGATCCGGTGTGAGCCGTGGCATGAAATTCCGACCCCACCGCCCATCGTAAATCCCTGTAAGAACGCCGCGTAAGGCTTTGGAAAATTGAAGATTTTGGCATTCATTCGATACTCGTCGGCCCAGTATCTGCGACCATATGCGTAATCTCCGGCAGCGGCGGTGCGATGCATCTGCACGATATCGCCGCCGGCGCAAAACGCCTTGTCACCGGCGGCGTCAATGACGACCAGTGCGACGCCATCGTCACCAGCCCAATCGTCAAGCGCTGCTTCTATCGCCAGACACATGTCATGGGTGACCGCGTTCAGGGCTTTGGGCCGGTTAAGGGTGATCCGGCCTGCCTGGCCGAGCTTTCGAATTAGAACGCCGCTCATCGCGGCCGATCAATGAGGCTGCGGGTCACGATGACGCGCATGATCTCGTTTGTGCCTTCAAGAATCTGGTTCACCCGCAGATCGCGCACGATCTTTTCAATCCCGTAATCTGCAAGATAGCCGTAACCGCCGTGCAGCTGCAGGCACTGATCGGCGATCTTGCTGGCGGCTTCGGTTACGAATTTCTTGGCCATCGCGCAATGAGTTGGTGCGTCAGCCACCCCGTTGTCCAGTTTCCAGGCCGCCTGACGCAGAAATACCCGCGCCGCCTGCAGCTCAATTTCCATATCCGCGAGGCGGAACTGCAGGGCCTGAAACTGGTCGAGCGTTTTGCCGAAGGCCTGGCGCTCGCTCATGTAAAGCAGGGTCGCGTCCAGCGCCGCCTGTGCCGCGCCAAGACTGCAGGCGGATATGTTCAAGCGCCCGCCGTCCAGGCCCGCCATCGCGTATCTGAAACCGTGCCCCTCTTCGCCAAGCAGGTTTTCCGCCGGGACACGGCAATCGTCCAGTTGCACCTGGCGGGTCGCCTGACTGCGCCAGCCCATCTTGTCCTCGAGCGCGCCGAACGACAGGCCCGGTGTGCCGTCTTGGACGATAATGGCCGATATGCCGCCCGGACCTGCGGTGCCGGTGCGGGCCATAACGACATAGGCATCCGAATAGCCAGCGCCGGAAATGAACGCCTTGGTGCCGGTCAGCACGAAACCATCGTTGGTGCGGTCGGCGCGGGTTTTCAATGCGGCGGCATCGGAACCGGAGCCCGGTTCGGTCAGGCAATACGAAAGGATCGTGTCCATGCTTATCGCAGACGCCAGAAACTTGGCTTTCAGCTGCTGGTCGCCGAACCGGTCGAGCATCGCCGCGCACATATTATGGATCGAAAGGAACGCCGCGACCGAAATGCAAGCACGCGACAGCGCCTCGAACACCAGTGTCGCATCCAGACGGCTCAGCCCCGAGCCGCCGCTTTCTTCGGAAACATAAAGCCCGCCAAACCCAAGCTCTGCCAATCGCGGCCAAAGCGCGCGCGGGATATTTCCATCGCGGTCCCACTGACGGGCATTCGGCGCTATGTGTTCTTCGCCAAAGGCGCGGGCCATATCATAGATTGCGATCTGCTCTTCTGATAGGGCGAAGTCCAACAGCGGCCTCCTCAATTTGAATTGAACAGGCGTTTAATTACCGTCGTATTGGCATGAATTCAAGTGGCGGTGCATTCACTTGCCGTTGCCACTGACCGTTGGAAAATGTGCTGCTTAGGGTCAAGCCGACATGCATAGATTTGATACGAAACGGGCGGCCCAAAAGACCGCCCTTCAAATTCCGATCAATCTCGGCTCAGGCTTTGCGGCGACGCCGAGACGCAAAACCAAGGCCAGCCAAGGCGCTAATCAGCAACACGCCGGCGGCTGGAATCGGAATCACGCCAAATTCGTTTATATGGCTTAATCCGGACCCAGTACCGGCAACCGGGATGTACGAGTAGCTCTGCACAGCGCCGGCCGTATTCATGATCAAAGTGGTTGCAAAAGTATTGCCGCCACCGATTTTGAACAAAATATACAGCGCATTTGACGTGAAATTTCCCGGATCGTCTGTCTTGATTCCCGAAATAAACGTCTCTGGGACAACACTGTTCACAAATGCCAATTCGTTCGCAGCACTTGGCGGGTGCACAGTCCGCATATCAGCGCGCGTGGGGCTGAATGCTCCACTGGTCAGCAAACCCTCGCAGGTTAATGAGCATGTCAGGGTACCGCGCAGTAAATTAGGTAAGCCATCGTCGCCGAAAAAATTAATTGTTGATGCGTTCGCAGAAAGTGGAATCATTCCCAAGAGAGCAACCGCAGCCATTTTTAACATAGAGAGACCTCAGCATAACTTGAGGATTCCCAAAGGCAAGAATATTTGTTAGGTTCGGTTATGCAAAAACCATTCATCACCCAACCCGAACTTTTCGTTTCCAGCACTGAGCTTGATCATCCCGCCCTTCATGCACTTGACGCCACAGAAGCGGTTCTGGATTGGTCGAAGGTCGAACCAATTTTGTCGTCGATTTATGCCTCAAAAACAGGCCGTCCAAGCTATCCACTTTTGACCTTGTTTCGCGGTTTGCTGTTGGGGGTGTGGTATCGATTATCGGATGTTGAGCTGTCGCAATGCCTTTATCGTGATCTGCTGTTTCGTAAATTTTGCCACCTTGAACTGGGCGGCGATGTCCCGGAGGCGTCAACGCTGGGGCGGTTCCGCAATCAACTGGTTGAACATGATCTGTGGGAGCGTCTCTTGGGGGAGATCAACCGCCAGCTTGAGGCCAAGAACATTATTCTGACGGAAGGGCGTATCAACATCATTGATGCACCCCCGTTGAGGCTGCACAATCTGGCTCGGGCAAAGGTAAAGATGGTCAGCCAAAGCGCGATAAGGACGCGGGCTGGCATGTCAGGAAAGACAGCCGTGGCAATCTAAAATCCACCTATGGATACTCGGTTCATACGGGTGTGGATGAGGACGGCTTCATTCAACGCCAGACAGTCACTGCGGGTAATGTGCATGACAGCGTCGAACGCGATACGCTTTTATTGGGCGATGAGAGTGCCCTTTACGCGGATGCGGCTTACAGTTCCCGGGAGACGCGTGACAAACTGAAACGTTTTGGCATTGCAGATCAGGTGCAACGCAAAGGTTACCGTAACAAACCTCTGTCGGATGATGACCGTAATCGCAATGATGAGATTGCTGTTATTCGTGCTGGTGGCGAGCGGCCCTTTGCCACTTACAAAAGCCGTTATGGCTTAGCCCGAACACGATTTATGGGGTTGGCCAGGAATATGACTGCCTACGGTATTGCAGCCATCGCTCATAACGTTCGCAAAGGGGCCAAATTCTTGACACTCTACGGATTGCCCGATCAGAGTTGCGCTGGATAAGTGCGGCCAAAACCTGGAAATGGGACATAAAACTACGTCAAATTGACCATATCCAACCCTCAAAGTCGCAAATATCCGATTTTACTGGAAATCCATCCCGAACTCCGTAATATCAAGCTGGAAAAGAGGCCTTATGCTGAGATCTCATAGATTTAATCATCCCAAAAACCCCTTCACGCACTTTACAACTTCGCCGGCCAAATCGGCAGCAGAGCCAAACACACACCCGAATATTTTCAACGGCGTTTCCCATCACATTTTTGCCACAATTCGCCGAGTCGTTCAAATAATATCGCCGTGCACAACCCTGGCGCGAGAATTTTGGGCAAATTTAAGCAAAAAGACACTTGCCAGACGAATTTGTTGTGAAAATGGAAACATTAATTGGCATGTTTCATTTTTCTCTTCATCGGTGTGGGTGCCTGCCGATTCTTTTTTCGTTCGCCCCGCCAACAACGCGGTGCCATCGTGGCATTTACAAACTAGCTGTATTTGCGATTGCGGACGCGGATCAGAAACTGGCCTGAAATTCTTCGATCAAGTGACGCACAACAGTAGCTAAAGCTGCGGGTCTATCCTTGCCGGATTGAAGAGCACTTTCGAAGACGCCACGCTGAACGTCAGCACTTGTGCCATTTTTGACCAGCTCACGCGCAGTTCGCACTTCGGCCAAACAGCCCAGGGCCTCGGCGTCTTCCTCAATCAATTCGAGCATTTCCTCAACCAGATCGCCAAACGGCACGACCTCGCCTTGGCCGAAATCAATCAGCCCGGCCGACACCCCGTAACGTTGCGCGCGCCAGCGGTTTTCGGCGATCAGAAAAGCATCATATATCCGCCAACGCTGGTTTTTGCGCGCCAGCCGCCACAGCATCCGGGTCAGGCACTGGGTCAGTGCGGCCAGCATCAGCGTGGTTTCCAGCAGCGGAGAGGCGTCGCAGATTCGCGACTCGATAGTGGGGAACATTGAAGAGGGGCGCAGATCCCACCAGATTTTTGATGCGTCTTCGATCAGTCCCAGATCGACCAAAATCTGTACCGAACGCTCATAGGTCGACCAGTCGTCCAGTTTTGGCGGCAAGCCGGTGCGCGGCAGGTTGTCAAAGACCGTCAAGCGATAAGAATTCAGTTCGGTATCTTCACCCCGCCAAAACGGCGAGGACGTCGACATTGCCAGCAAGTGCGGCAGGAAATAGGACAGCTGGTTCATCAGATCGATGCGCATATTCTTGGCTTCGATGCCGACATGCACATGCATCCCGCAGATCAGCATACGGCGCGCAACGCCGCCCAGATCCTTTCGCAGGACGTTATAGCGTTCCTTGTCGGTGTGCAGTTGGTTCTTCCATTCGGCAAAAGGATGGCAGGATGCCGCAATCGGTGCCAGCCCAAAGCTGGCTGCGTGCCGCGCCACGGTCATGCGCAAATTGCGCAGGTCCTCACGCGCCTCGCCGATGGTTTGGCAAACCCCGCTGCCAACCTCGATCTGGCATTGCAGAAACTCGGGGCTGACTTGTGCCTGCAGGTCCGCCTGACAGGCCGCCATCAGTTCGTCGGGTGCGCTGGCCAGGTCCAACGTCTCTTGGTCAACCAACAGGTACTCTTCTTCGATGCCCAGGGTAAATGACGGTTCCGTTATGGTCATCTGTGCCAGCTCGCGTTGTTTCCTGCAGAAAATCAGTTGGGGCGCCATCGAGCAAGAAATTTAGCGCGGTGTCACAGGAAGCGGGGTGTTTTTTGGAGCTGGAGATATTCGTTTTCGCTGCCGTATAGGCGGATTTTTTGTAATTAACGGTGCCTTATGGATAATATACTGGCGCAACCAGAAATTGTCACAATCGGTTTTAAGGAGGTAATTATGGCAGGAACAAACCGCGTCGCAGTCGCTGTCATTCATGGAATGGGCAGTCAGGGCGAAAATCGTCCGGACCCGGATACATTAAGATTTTCCGCGGGGCTTTATAGAGAATTGAAGCGCCATATGGGCCTCGCGGATTTTGACGCGCAAATTGCCTGGCGCGAGGTTTTCGGTCCGACATTCTGCAGAGTCGGGAGGAAGACTACGTCAGGAATGCCCTGAGCGGGAAGGCGCGCTGGATTAAAGTGCGCCGATTTGTCATGCACAATCTGGGCGACGCCGCTGCATACCGAAAGATACCGGGCGACCCGAATGCAGCGACTTATGGCGAGGTCCATCGCCGGGTCTTTGATTGCATTGAACGTCTTGAGAACATTGCCGGTGTTAGCACGCCCTTGCTGGTTTTGGCGCATTCATTGGGCGGGCATATCATGTCGAACTATGTCTATGACATGCAGAGGAACAGTCCAGTCCATCCCGTCACTGGTCGATTTCAAAAGCTTGAAACCATGTGTGGATTAGTGACCTTTGGCTGTAATATCCCGATATTCAACTTTGCCTACGACTAGGCAGACATAATGCCGATCAGCCGCCCTGGTGCGCGCATTTCACCTGGCAAACAGTTGTTGCCCTGATGGCGAAACTTCAACGACAAGGACGATGTTTTGGGAATGCCTCTGGCGGCGTCCAGTTCCGGCTATCGGGCGTTGGCTGATTCAGGTGAATTAACCGATACATGGATCGACGTCGGAAATATCGCCGAATTCTGGAATCCGGCATCGCATAATGCCTATTGGACGGATCGCCATTTCTACCGGCCGGTGGCGGCGATGCTACGAAAAGCATTGGAAATCGGACCTGTGCCCTAGGGAGTGGGGCGCGTTTGCGATTGGCAGGGCGCTCTGCAGGTGAACCGCTCTAGAAATCTTAGTCGATCGCTTTGAAGTGGAACTCTCCGCCTTCTTTCATGCCTGACGGCCAGCGCGACGTGACGGTTTTGGTCCGGGTGTAAAATCGGAACGAGTCAGGCCCGTGCTGGTTCAGATCGCCGAAGACCGATTTTTTCCAGCCGCCAAAGGTGTGATAGGCCAGCGGCACCGGAATAGGCACATTGATGCCGACCATGCCGATATTGATCCGGTGGGCGAAATCGCGCGCGGTGTCGCCGTCGCGGGTGTAGATGGCCACGCCGTTGCCGTATTCATGGTCCATCGCAAGGCCGAGCGCCTCTTCATAGTTTTTGGCGCGCACTGTCGACAGGACCGGGCCGAAAATCTCGGTCTTGTAGATGTCCATGTCCGCGGTCACGTGGTCGAACAGATGCGGGCCAACGAAGAAACCGTTTTCATAGCCCTGAAGTTTGAAATCGCGATTGTCGACCACCAATGTGGCGCCTTGGTCAACACCGGATTGAATCAGGCCGAGAATTTTTTCCTTTGATTCGCGCGTGATCACCGGGCCGAAATCCACATCATCGCCATCGGTATAGGGGGCCACGCGCAATTTTTCGATGCGGGGTACAAGTTTCTCGATCAGTGCGTCGGCGGTTTCGTCGCCGACGGGCACCGCCACCGACACCGCCATGCAGCGTTCGCCCGCGGCGCCAAAACCGGCACCGATCAACGCATCCGCCGCCTGGTCCAGATTGGCGTCCGGCATGATGATCATGTGGTTCTTGGCGCCGCCAAAGCACTGGGCGCGCTTGCCGTTGGCTGTGGCACGGGCATAAATGTATTGGGCAATCGGGGTGGAACCCACGAAGGACACGCCCTGGATTGTGTCGTTGTCCAGCAGCGCGTCGACGGTTTCCTTGTCGCCGTTCACCACATTGAACACGCCCGCGGGCAGGCCGGCTTCGAAAAACAGCTCCCCCAGCATTGTCGGCAGGGACGGGTCGCGCTCGGACGGTTTTAGGATCACCGCGTTGCCGCAGGCCAGTGCCGGGCCGACGTGCCAGAGCGGCATCATGGCGGGGAAGTTGAACGGCATGACAGCGGCCACCACGCCCAAGGGCTGGCGCATGGAATGCATGTCGATGCCCCGCCCGGCGCTGTCGGTGAAATCGCCTTTCAGCAGTTCCGGCGCGCCGATGCAGTACTCGATGACCTCAAGCCCGCGCTGGATGTCGCCTTTGGCGTCCGGGATGGTTTTGCCGTGCTCGCGGCTCAGCGCCTCGGCCAGCTTGTCCATGTCGCGGTTCAGCAAATGCACCATGCGCATCATCACACGGGCGCGTTTTTGCGGGTTGGTCGCGCCCCAGGCGACCTGCGCTTTCGCTGCAGAGGCAATCGCCGCCGCCATTTCGTCAACCGAGGCAAGCGGAACCTGGGCCTGAACCTCGCCGGTCGCGGGATTAAAAACATCTGCAAACCGGCCCGACGTGCCTTTGATCAGTTTGCCGTTGATGAAATGAGACAGCTCTTGCATGAGATCCTCCGTGAATTCCTGAGTCGTTTTAGCTTTGCCATTTTGATTGGAAAAGAGCCAGTTGCCAAAACGGTTTCGCAAAAATAAAAATTGACAGTGAACTGGGACGGTATGTGCATATTCCTGGCTGTGGCAAAAGTTGAACGTCTTGAAGGCTTTTCAAAGCTCATTTTATGAGGGATCGGAAAAGCGGCCGCAGGCCTTGAAGCGGTGCTTGACAGGTGTCCGGCCAGCGGTGACGCTGCGGCATCTCTCATTGGATGGAGTTTCGTCATGCTTGTTCGCCAGATTTTGAGTGGAAAACCTGAGCAGGGCGTCGAAACCGTAGCCCCCGGAGTAACCGTTGCCCAAGCTGCCGAAATTCTTTCATCTCGTCGAATTGGCACGCTGGTCGTGTCAGAGGACGGCGAAACCGCCCTAGGCATTCTGTCTGAGCGCGACATTGTTCGGGAGCTGGGCAAACATGGTGCAGATTTCATGGACGAGACTGTTGCGGAACATATGACGACCAAGCTGGTCAGCTGCACCCGTGACGAGACCGCTGACCAGGTTCTTGCCAAAATGACGGAAGGGCGATTCCGGCACATGCCGGTCGTAGAGGACGGCAAATTGGTCGGGTTGATATCGATTGGTGATGTGGTTAAGGCCCGGCTATCTGAACTGGCGATGGAAAAGGATGCTTTGGAAGGCATGATCATGGGCTACTGAGCCTTGTAATTCAGCGCGCAATGTCGTTGCGTGACGCCATAATAGCGGAGCTGCCTCATGCGCATCGGGCTTTATCCCGGGACATTCGACCCAATTACACTTGGTCATCTGGACATCATCCGCCGGGCGCGCGCGCTTGCAGACCGGCTGGTGATCGGTGTCGCGATCAATGGCGACAAGGCACCGCTGTTCGATCTGGACTTGCGCGTGGCGATGATCAGCTCCGAATGTGATGCGATTGCTCGTGACATCGGCATCGAAATTGTCGCGCATCCATTTGAAAACCTACTGATCGATTGCGCGCGCGACGTGGGCGCGTCACTGATCATTCGCGGTTTGCGCGCCGTGGCAGATTTTGAGTATGAATATCAGATGGTTGGCATGAACCGAGCGCTGGATGCGTCGATCGAAACCGTGTTTCTGATGGCCGAAGCCAGGCATCAGGCGATTGCGTCCAAACTGGTCAAGGAGATTGCGCGACTTGGCGGCGATGTGTCGAAATTTGTGACGCCGGCAGTGAAATCGGCGTTGGAACAGAAATTCTCGCGGTGAAATAATTCGCCAAGATTTTCAATTCACCGCCAAAATTTGATGTATTCGGTAAGCGCGAGGAATTTTCGGCCCAGAAATAGGCTCATCTGCCAGTCGTAGAAAAACCCGTCCGCAATGAAAAAGCCGGCAATCAAAAGGCCGAGAATAATGGCAATTCGGTTGGTGATGGCTTTGATCCCTTTGGTTAGAAGCCACACGGGAATTGTAATGTTCCCGCAACACTAAAAGGGCCTGCCGAAGCAGAGTATCTGCCTACGGCGTGGATATTTTCTGCAAGAAAAAAGAGCCTAAATCAGCGCCTCTACCTTTGCAGCCGCATTATGAGCGGTAATACCAAACTCTTCGTATAGTTTTGGCGTCGGCGCCGAGGCGCCATAACCATTCATCCCGACGAATCCGGCCTTTGACTCGCGTCCACGTTCGCCCAAAAGCCAGCGGTCCCAGCCATCGCGCACGCCCGCCTCGATGGCGACGCGAACCGGGCCGCCAGGCAGTACCTTGCGGCGGTAACTTGCGTCCTGGATCGCAAAAAGCTCCATGCACGGCATCGAGACGACCCGGGTGCCGATACCATTTGTCTGAAGTATATCACGAGCTTGCAGCGCGATCTCAATCTCGGAACCGGTGGCCATGAGGATCGCCTTCCGCCTGCCGTCGGCTTCTGCCAGAACATATGCGCCTTGTGCGGTCAGGTTTTTGTTTCTGTGTTTGGTTCGAACTGTTGGCAGGTCCTGGCGCGACAGAGCCAGCACCGAGGGCGTGCGTTCAGATTTCAGCGCCAGTTCCCAGGCCTCGGCGACCTCAACGGTGTCAGCGGGGCGAAAGGTCCAGCTGTTGGGCGTTGCGCGGCACATCGCCAGATGTTCGACCGGCTGGTGTGTGGGGCCGTCTTGCCCGAGACCGATAGAATCATGGGTCATCACATAGATGGTTGGAACTCCCATCAGCGCGGACAAACGCATGGCGGGACGCGCATAATCCACAAAGCACATAAACGTGCCACCATAGGGACGCACGCCGCCGTGCAGCGCCATGCCGTTCATCGCCGCGGCCATGCCGTGTTCGCGAATGCCATAGTGGATATAACGGCCCCTGCGGTTTGTCGGCTCAAAGATGCCCAGATCGCGGGTTTTGGTAAGGTTAGATCCGGTCAGATCGGCCGAGCCGCCGATGGTTTCCGGCATGATCGGATTGATGACTTCCAACACCATTTCCGAGGCTTTGCGGGTTGCAACCTTGGGCTGGTCTTCGGAAACAAACCGCTTGAATGCCTTGATCGCCGCCGAAAGCTTGCGTGGCGCATCGCCCGCCATGACCCGGTTGAATTCTTTCTTTCGGCCCTCTGACAGGCCGTCAAACCGATCCAGCCAGGCGTCCCGATCGGCAGATCCACGCGCCCCTATGCTTTCCCAGGCCGCTTTGATGCCAGCCGGAATCTCAAATGGACCATGCTTCCAGCCATAAACGGAACGGGTGGCGGCAACCTCGTCCGCTCCAAGCGGCGCGCCATGCGCCTTGGCGGTGTCCTGTTTGGTTGGCGCGCCGAATCCAATGTGGGTTTTGCAAGCGATCATCGACGGCCTTTGGGTTTTTCTGGCGGCCTTGATTGTCTGGTCGACGGCGTCGGGGTCATGGCCGTCGCAGCTTTGGACATGCCAGCCAGCGGCCTTGAATCGCAGGGTCTGATCGGTCACGTCAGACAGGCTGACTTGGCCATCGATCGAGATGTTGTTGTGGTCCCAAAAGACGATAAGTTTGCCGAGCTTTTGGCGGCCGGCAAGCCCGATCGCCTCGTGGCTGATGCCTTCCATCAGGCAGCCGTCACCAACAATCACGTAAGTATTGTGATCAACAATTTTCTTGCCAAACCTAGCGCGCAGCGCTTCTTCGGCAATGGCAAAGCCAACTGCATTGGTAAGGCCTTGACCAAGCGGGCCGGTGGTGGTTTCGAGGCCTTTGGCGTGGCCATATTCCGGATGACCCGCAGTTATCGACCCCAATTGGCGGAAGTTCTTGATCTGATCGAGCGTCATGTCAGCAGAACCGGTGAGATGCAGCAGGGCGTAGATCAGCATCGAGCCGTGGCCCGCCGACAGGATAAAACGGTCACGGTCCGGCCAGTCGGGATTATTCACATCAAACTTTAGATGTTTTTCAAACAGCACCGTGGCCACATCGGCCATCCCCATGGGCAAACCCGGATGGCCCGAATTGGCGGCCTGCACCGCATCCATCGCCAGCACGCGAATCGCTGCGGCTTTTATCCAGTGATCGGAATGGTCTTGGCGCAGCGTTGCGATATCCACGAGGCAGGCTTCCTTCAGCAGGGGAAAATTTGTCCGGTTGATAACAGTCAGGCAGTGAAGATCAAGTGATGTGCTTCTGTCAGGCGAAATGTCGGCAAAAACGACCCTGGATTGCTGTTTGGCTTGACTTTACGCCACCAGCTTTGAATTCTTACTCATCAATGGGGCAAGCATATTTTCGGGAGACATCAACCAGAATGACCGACATTACCGAGTTGGAACAAAGGATCACGGCCGCACTGGATCGGATCGGCAGTGGCCTGGACGGACTGGCGGCGGCGGGCCAGGGCAAACTGGACAAGGCTGAAATTGCAGAACTACGCGAATCTCTGGATGCCGAAAAGACCGCCAATTCGCAGCTGGAAGAACGGGTTGTCGCGATAACGGAAAAGCAGGTGACGCTGGTCGAAACGCTTGAGGCTGAGGTCACCAAACTGCGCAACGATCATGCGCGTCATACCGCAGAGTTGCAAAATCTGAAGCGGGTCAATGGCAAGCTGCGCAAAAACAATCGCGCATTGCGTGATGCCAATCACCAGGGGGTCGGCGATGCAAGCCTGATCAACAGCGGTCTGGATGCAGAGCTTGATGCGCTGCGCGTCAGCCGCGAATCTGATCGGGCCGAGCTGGACGCGATACTGGTGGAACTGAAACCGCTGGTCGAGGGACGCGCACATGCCTGAAGTCAAAATCACCATCGGGGGGCGTGAATATGAAGTGTCATGCCAGACCGGCGAAGAAAATTATCTGAAATCTGCGGCCTCACTTTTGGACGGCGAGGCGGCAGCGTTGAACAGCCAGATTGGTCGGTTGCCGGAATCGCGCATGTTGTTGATGTCGGGCCTGATGCTGGCCGACAAGACCGCCGGGATCGAAGAAAAGATGCGCAGTCTGGAGGGGAAGCTCGCCTCGCAAAAGGCGCTGATTGGTGAATTGCGAAACAAACCCAAACCGGAACCTCAGACCGTCGAGGTTGCGGTCATTCCGACGTCGCTCAGCGACAGTATGGCAGAGATTGCTGCCAGGACAGAAGCTCTGGCGTCAGCAATTGAAGAGAAAGCGGCTGGCTGAAAGTTAGCGACAACCGCGCCAGGAATGGCATCTGGCAATATGGTGCACCAGCGGCGCCGGAATTCGCATCAGCGGCGAAAAGTCGGCGGTTAGGTTATTCGGCTGAGGTAGCCAACAGGAAACGGCGCTCCGCAACCCCGAGCGGTTCACCTTGAATACCAGCGGTTCTGGCCAAAGCGGCTGTAGAACACAGCGTCCGCTTCTTTCCGGGTGATGCCCATATCGTCCAGGCGTTGGTCTTCGGCATTCTTCAATTTACGGGCTTCACGATAGGCGGCGTCCAGACGCAGCAGCCAGCGGATTGGGTGGAATTCAATCGGGGTTGTTACGGGTGCCAGGGATTTTGCTGTGTGATACCAACGGCCCCCAGATTTGACTCAAGGGGATTCCCACGAGCGGCGTGATCTGATTCAGTGGCATCAAGGCAAGGGAGGCTTTGATGGCAGTAAGGATTACGCGAAAAGACAAGTCCGCAGGCGAACTTCGCCAGGAAGCGGCGCGGTGCCGGGATGGGAAAGCGGCGCGACGGATGTTGGCGATTGCCCTGGTTCTGGATGGGGTTGACCGCAAGACGGCGGCAGAAAACTGCGGCATGGATCGGCAGACGCTGCGGGATTGGGCCCACCGTTACAATGCGGAGGGCGTGTCGGGCCTGTTCAACCGTCGCCCGCCGGATCCACCCTGTCTGCTGAGCGCGGCACAGAAGGAGGAGTTGGCGGAAATGGTTCGGGCGGGTCCCGACCCCGAAACCGATGGGGTTGTGCGCTGGCGGCGCATTGATCTGAAACGCAAGATCGAAGAGCGCTTCGGCGTCACCATGCATGAGCGAACTGTTGGCAAACAATTGGCAAGCCTGGGCTTTCGGCGTCTGTCGGTGCGCCCGCAGCATCCGAAATCCGACCCGGATGCACAGGAGGCTTTTAAAAAAACTTCGCCGCAGAGGTAGAAGCAGCCTTGCCGGAAACAGCCCGCAGCAAGCCCCTGGAGATATGGTTTCAGGATGAAGCGCGGGTTGGCCAGCAGGGCACGCTCACCCGTATCTGGGCCGAGCGTGGAACACGCCCCCGTGCCCCGCGCGACACCCGCTATATCTGGAGCTACATTTTCGGCGCCGTCTGCCCGGAACGGGCTGAAGCGGCCGCTCTGATCATGCCACATGCCGACACACAGGCCATGAGCGCGCATCTCGCCGAGATCGCTAAAACCGTCGCATCGGGCGCACATGCCCTTCTCATTCTGGATGGCGCTGGCTGGCACGGTTCGGCAGAGCTGGAGGTACCCGACAACATCACCCTGCTCAAACTCCCGCCCTATTCCCCTGAACTCAACCCGATGGAAAATGTGTGGGCTTATCTGCGTGCCAACAAGCTCGCCATATCCGTCTTCGACAATTATGAGCAGATCGTCGACAGGTGTTGCGAAGCATGGAACTTCTTTGCAAACGACAAAACCGCAATCACGTCAATCACTACCAGACAATGGGCCAAAACGGTCAACGACTAGGGCCGTTGGTATGAGTCACTTTGCTTCTCCGGTTGAGGGTTGGATTGATGATCCCACTATCCGGACGCCGCGTAATCGCAGCGTCGCCGGCAACAGCAATTTCGTTGCGCCAGCGTAAAATTTGCGTAAATTTTTTGGATTACTGCTATTTTTATTTCAATCAGGGGAGTCGAACGATGATCAGATTCCAGTTGTTTGGACGATTTGGTGTTCAGTCTGATGACGGTGTGCAGCAAAAACTGCGGCGCAAGTCGGAATGCCTGATCTGCCTGTTGGCGCTAAGCGAGGGCCTGGAAGCGACGCGCGAGCACGCCGCCGGGCTGATCCTGGTCGGACCGCGGCGAAGACCAGGCGCGCGCCAGCCTGCGCCAGGAACTGGCTATTCTGCGCCGGGCGCTCGGCAAAGACGTCATTGCTGCAACAAAACGATCGATCCGGCTGGTGGGGGACGCGGTGTCGCTGGATGCGGTGGATTTCCGCAGCCATGCGGTGGTTGACACGCCTGAATCGCTCGAAGCCGCGGCAACGCTCTATGCTAGGGTCCATCTGCATAAAGGTACGTGAGGCGACATAACCGCTCGCGCATTTGGCTGATATTATTTTTGTTTTTGCGTTTTTGTGCCTCCCGAATTTGGCGGAGTTTCATGCGACTGATTTCAGGGGGAGGATTCCAAGTGCGTCGCGCAATTTTTCCTCTGAAAAATCGTATTCGCCGAGCATGTTGATGTGGGCCCATGACATGGGAGCGCGCGTGGCGATGAGGCGCAGTATGTTTTTTCGTGTTTCAGCATCAGGGGCCTTTTCGAGCTGGCGTGCGAGGTAGAGGTAATTCCAGCAGATGATGCTATTCTTGATCAATCGATTACAGGCTTCCGCTATTTCCTGCTCTTCCTTTTCGGCTTGTGTGAACTCACGGGGGTTGCCGACAGCCACGGCGCGTGTGAAGCGGTTGGCCAACTCGATCTTGTTGAGTTGTTTTTCGATGGCTTGCCGTAGTTCCAGATCATCGATGTAACGCAGAATGAAGATCGACTTGATGATCTGCCCGAAGGCCTTGAGTGTTTGATAAAGCGCATGCTGGCGGGAGTATGAATTCAGCCGCCGGAAAATATCGGACGCAGTGTTTTCCTTGAGCTTGATGGTAGTGACGAGCCGGAGTAGATCATCCCAGTTTCCTCGGACCAGGGCATCGTTGATGTAATTGTCTGCGCATTCCGGAACATTCGGCCACTTATTCCAGCGACATCCGGCCACCCATACCGGGGGATCCGGCCACCTTTGACACGCTGCTTTGAGGCGCATGTTTTCAGTGTCAGTTGACGGGCGTTTCGTCAACGGTCTTGGTTCTGGTCTTTCGCATGGAATGGCCGTCGAGATTGAGGCGATAGGCGTTGTGAACAATCCGGTCCAGGATGGCATCTGCGAAGGTCGGTTCGCCGATCACATCGTGCCACGTGTCGACAGGCAGCTGGCTTGTGATCAGGATTGATCCGGCCTCATACCGGTCTTCGACGATCTCCATGAGATCGCGGCGTTGGGTGGCGTTCAGGCGATCTGGACCCCAGTCATCGAGGATGAGCAGCCCTGTTTTTATGAGGCTTTTGAAGACGCGCGGGAAGCGGCCATCGCCGTGGGCCAGTTCCAACTCATCGAACAATCTGGGCAGGCGTCTGTATAGAACCGTAACGCCGTCCCGGCAGGCGGCTTGTGCCAGGGCGCATGCCAGCCAGGTTTTGCCGACGCCGCAAGGGCCGGTGATCATCAGGTTACGTTTGTCGCGTATCCATTTGCCGGTCAGCAGTTGCTGGAAAAGGGCTTTGTCCAATCCTCGGCGCGCCCTGTAATCCACATCTTCCGGAGCTGCTCCCACATGGCGCAATTTGGCGGTGCGCATGCGGCTCTCAAAGCGCCTGGTGTCACGGCTGGATGACTCGCGGTCGACCAGCAGGCCCAGCCATTCAGCGTGACTGAGGCTGACCGTTCCGTCCTGTGTTTCCAGTTCGCTGAAGGCTTCCGCCATTCCGTCAAGTTTTAGCGTTTTCAGCTGATCAAGGGTTGGGTGATTGAGCATATGTTTGTCCTCTTCAATGGAAGTACTCAGCGCCACGGATGTTGGGATGGGTGATCGCAGGCTCGTCCGGGGCGCGGGTTCGAGGTTGGCGATCCAGACCATTCTTGAGAATGGAATGCAGAGATGAGTAGGAACGGGCGTTGATCTCGATTGCCCGTGTGCAGGCGGTTTCCAGGCGATCCCGGCCAAAGGTCTTGGCCAGCCGCAAAATACCCATGCAGAACCGGTAGCCCGGTTCCGGATGACGGCGCTCACGCATGATAACCTCGACATAGGCTTCGGTGTTTGGGCCGATCCTGGCGGCCTGTCGGCGTATTCTTTCGGGCGTCCAATCTGTCCGGAACCGGTGGTTTGCTGGCATGTGATCACGATGGGTGGAATGCTGGCGATTGCCGGATGTGCGCTGATGCGCCGCCACGCGTTGCCCTTTAAAATATACCTCAATTGTTCGCGCGGTGATCCTGGCCCACAGCTTTTGCTTCAACAGCTGATGCGGAACAGAGTAATAATGCCGTCCCACATCTATGTGGTAATCAAGGCCAACCCGGCATTCTTTCCATTCAGCGTAAACATAGGGCTCGACCGGCAAGGGCTTCAGAGCAGGCCTGTCCAGCGTCTTAAACAAATCCCGGCGGCTGGCCCCCAGATGCCGGGTCACTTTCCCATTCAACTGGTCCATTAAGGGTCGGATCTCAGCGTTCAACTCATCGAGACTGAAGAAGCGCTGATTGCGCAGACGTGCCAGAATCCAGCGTTCGACCAAGAGCACAGCCCCTTCGACCTTTGCCTTGTCTTTGGGCTTTCTTGGCCGGGCCGGAACAATGGCAGTATCGTAATGGACCGCCATATCCGCATAGGTGCGGTTGATGGATGGTTCATAGAAACAGGCCTTGGTCACACCGGCCTTGAGATTGTCCGATACCACTTGCGCGGGCACCCCGCCGAAGAACCCAAAAGCCCGGACATGGCTGGATATCCAGTCGGGCAATGATTGCGTCCAGCTGGCTTCCACATAGGTGTAACTGGACGCCTCCAGCGTGGCGACAAATAGCTGCGCCGTCCTCACCTCGCCTGTCTGAGGGCAGACCACATCCATGGTCGCCCCGGCATAATCCACAAACAGACGCTCACCGGCAGGATGCCTTTGGCGCATCACCGGCGACAGCTTTCCCTCCCACCGTGTATAAAGTTCACAAAACCGGCTATAGCCATAACCGTCGGAATGGACGGCCCGGTACTCTTCCCAGAGCAGCGAAAGTGTCACGCCCTTCCGGCGCAACTCGCCATGCATAAAGGCCCAGTCTGGTTGCGGATAAGACCCGCATACATCGCCAGCCGTGCGGGGAAACAGCAGGCCTTCAATATCTCCATCGCTCAGATCTGCTGGCAAAGGCCACGACAGGCCAGCCACATCGGCGCGGCGCAAATAATCCGATACTGTCGCCCGCCCCAAAGACAGGCTCAGCGCCATCTGACGACCTGATAATCCATCCGCCCGAAGTCGCAGGGCTTCTCGTATCTTCCGCATTGGCAATCTCTTCATTCGGCTCCCTCTCGTTCAAAAAGAACGGCAGGATAACCGCGTTAAGGATCGCCTCGTGGCAGCAATATCTCAGGTGAAAACAGGGTGGCCGGATGCCCCGGAATCCCCGGCCGGATCAAATCGGTATGGGTGGCCGGATGTTAGCGGAATCACTGGCCGGATCGCCCCGGAATACGCATAATTGTCCGGGGTGACTTTCCAACTGCCTCTATCTCTTCGATTATGCCCACGGAATACATAAAGCCTTTGCTTGCCGATATTCTTGATGCGGGGTGCGAAGGAAAACTCCAGCAGATGGGTGAGGCCAAAGACGGCCTCATTATATCCGTGGGTATCGGTGGAATGGATATCGCTTTTGATGACGTCATTGTGCATAAGCCCGTCAATGACATAGGCGCTTTCGCGGTCAGCTGCGCTGATCATGAGCGAATGCCAGAGCAAATGCCGTTCATCGACGAAAGTGTAGGCTGAAACGCCTTGCCCTTGGCCGAAATATTTAAATGACCGGCTGGCGTGCAGGCTTTCGCCACGGACTTCGAATTTCTGACCATCACTTGCGGTATGCAGTTGGCTTTTTTCCTTGCGATAAAGATTGGGCAGTTCCATCGCATCCATGGCTGCCAAAACAGCATCATTGGCCGCACGGATATTGTCGAGCGAGAAGCGCCAGTTCACGGTGTGCTCCAGTTCACCTTCGGTCACCTGTGACGAAATCCGGGCCATCTTGCGTACGCCAATTCCGCAACCCAGCCCCATAATCCCGGCGAGAAGCGCGGGGTGCGATGCAGTTTGCCGGACGTGAGTCTGTTGCCAATGCTCGAAAGCCTTTAGCATGCCACAGTGGTTGTTGATGGTTTCCAGCACCTGCGCCAAAGGCAGATCATGGCGTTTGGGGAAGAGGTCTCCGAAGGGATCAGGTTCATCGGTTTCCATCGCCGGAATGGCAACATGAAACGTTCCATCTGCGCGGAATTTCAGGTGGGGATTGTCTGCTTCCCGCGCATTGGTGGCCTGATACTGGGCATAAAGCGCTGCATCCAGCTTTTCCAAAACAGGGCCTGGATCGGCAAATTCCATGAGGCCCGCACGCTCGAGCAGATGATCTTTTTCCTGGGCCCAACGATCCTTGTCGATCAGGTAGGCGTCCATAGGCCGATATTTATAGGAGGGTGCAAGGTTCAGATCGCCTGATTTGATGGCATCGGTGACATGCTGGAACAAAACCACCTTGTAAAGAGACGGGCGGAACGTTCCATCATCACGGTTTAGTACGCCTCGTTCTTCAACCGAGAGAAATTTCATCGGCGCATGTTCTGTGATTGTGCCTTCTTTTTCTCTGAAGTGTGCAATGGCCGCCATCAAATGTCCGGCGCGGCCATGTGGCTCAAAGTTAAGGACTTTAAGAATGGGGTTCATCCGATTTTGTAATCGCAGAGATCGCGCTTCCAGAATGTCACCAATCTCGGTCATGGGTGGTTTCTTCCAGATCAGCCTTCAGGCGGTCAAAGTCTTTAGTGTGTTCTCGATCCAACAGTGCCTGAATGGCCAGGACTTTCTGCGTATCTGAAAGATTGGCTGCGCTGGCGACGCAGCGGATTTCGTGGATCACGCCGAATACGGAAACATCAAGGCCATCAATGATGATTTTGATCTGCTTCTGTTGAGCCTTGCGATTCTGTAAAAGCCGCTCTTTGTGTTCACAGGAGGCTGTGGTCTGGAAAGACGCCATAACGCTGAGCCACAGATCGATCAGGTTGTCCTGCGCCCGGAAAAACTGATGCGCGACGAAAGCGGCGGCATGGATGTAGCGGTCGGCTTCCGAACGTTGCTGAAGTTGAAACATCCGAGATTTCAATACACTGCCTGCAAAGTAACGAATGCCAACAGCCCCAAGATCGAGAACCGACAGGATGTATTCAAGCTGCCCATAGAGCACCTCCAGTGTGTCAAAATCCGCAATGCTTTCTTTGATCCGTGTTGGTTTTGTCGATTGTGACAGTTTCTTGAGCAGGGTCAGGCGATAGCGGTTCTGTTCATCTGGCGCGGTGAACAGATCGTCTAACAAACCGCGTACTTCATCTCCCAGATGGGCATCCATCTGCGCAACAAGCTCCGCTTTGCGTTCGTGTAGGCCTGCACGGATCAGTTCGAACAGCGTTCCAGCCTTCGGAACCAGCACCCGACGCTGTATGAGAAAATCGACGCAGCGGTCAAATATCAGCCGTGGTTTGAGATGTATCCGGGCCATCGTTGTGATCTCCGCACCCAACGCCGCTTCTGTTCTCGCATCAAAGGGAGAAAAGCCGTAAAATTTGAGAATGCGTTGTTGATGTCTTTGGCGCGTACGGTTTGGATAAGAATTGATTGTAGTGTCACGGTTGCCAAGCTGGTTGGCGACATAGGCGATATCTCTGGGTTCAAAATCTGTTAGCGCATAGAACCGCCGTGTTGCCTTGAAATATCCGCAGCTCACCAAAAAGCCGGCCCGATGGTCCGGGCTAGGCATGCTTTGCGCCGCTTCCAGCAAGGCTTTAGGAAATTCGAAGAACTTTTTCCGCTCACGATGGTCGAACAGGGGCGGCTTATCGAAAGCTTCCTGTTCACTTGGCGAGAGGATGCGCATTCGGGGCATGGGTGTTCTCCGATAAAAGTACCTATTCTGAAAACCATGGTTTTGGGAATAAGCATTCCTGTATCCCAAAAGATCGGTGACACCCCCTGCCTTATATCCGTTTTCCTTGTTCTGAAATCGGTATTCTTTTAAGATGCAAGGAAAGCCATTTCGGAACAAAACATCATGCTTATCGGATATGCCCGCGTCTCGACCATAGATCAGAACCCCGCACTTCAGATGGATGCGCTCAAAACGGCCGGCTGCGATAAGGTTTTCACTGAAAAAGCCTCCGGTTCACACCGCGACCGGCCGCAACTTAAAGCGGCCCTCAACTATCTACGCGAAGGTGATACGCTTGTGGTTTGGAAACTCTCACGGTTGGCGCGATCCCTGACACAAGTCATTAAAACTGCAACAGATATCAATGATCGAGGCATCGCCCTCAAGGTGTTGACCCAAAATATTGATACCAGCACATCTGAGGGGCGGTTGTTCTTTCATATGACAGCAGCCTTTGATGAATTCCAACGAGAGCTGATCGTCGAAAACACCCGCGCTGGTCTAGCCGCTGCCAACAAACGCGGTCGCAGGGGCGGCCGCCCAAGGGCAATGAATGAACAAACCATCAAGCATGCTGAAGCGATGCTCAAAGACACAGAAAATTATCCATTCATCGGTGATGTCATCGACCAACTGAAAATCGGTCGAACCGCTTTCTACAGATATTTCCCAACAGATCGCATCAAACAGCTCAGAAATGAGCACGAAACAAACCTTCAGACAGGCTAAAACCTATGTCGCCTCACGTACCTTTATGCAGACGGACCCTCTATGCCGGGCCACTCATGGAAGGACACGTTTCCAAGTCCGAGGGATTTGAGGATTGGATCGACACAGAGCGAAGAATATTCGAGAACGAAGCGCTCGGGGTGATGATCCGGCTGGCCCAGCATCAATTGAAGGCCTGAACCGCCCCTAGTTTACCGGAGGGTAAATCTCTAGGAAGATTCTTGCCTATCCGGTTAACGCCCATGACCGCTACATGTAGGGTGCCGCCACTCTCCCGAGTAAAGCTCGGCATAGGTTGGAGCAGAGGTGTCGCCCGCGATGCCGAGCAATGAGCGGAAGGCGTTGAACGGGTAGAACCGCCTGTTGAAGCGGAAGGTGAACTCGTTGAGGTAGGCTTGTAGGTGCTGGTGGCTAACGCCGTGGTGGATACCGATCAGCCACGTCTTCAGGTTGGCGAAAACCAGATGGATGATCGGCAGGTATTGCTCGGCAACCTCTGGATCACCACACTCGGCAACAGCGAAGTGCTCATAGCCGCGCTTACCGAGGCCAGCATAGCCGCTCCAATCGTCAGTAACGATCAGCGATCCCGGCGCGACGGTGCTCTCGACGAACCCACAGAGCGACTCGGCGCTACGGTCGAGCACGACGGCGAGCCGAACGCGTCCGGCATAGCGTCCGTCTTTCCGGTTGTCGAGCTTGGTGCCCGGCTTTCGATGACGCACCTCGATGGCACAGGAGACGGGAACCTTGTGGTGAACACCACGGCCTTCCCCACGCGTTCGCCCGCCAACCCAGGTTTCGTCCACCTCAACATGGTTCTTGGGCTGTCCACCGATCCTGTCTTGGTTGGGCCGCACCATGCCCGAGCGGAGCTTGTGGAGAATTTGAAAGGCCGTCTCGTAGCGCGAAAGACCAAGTTGCCGCTGAAACTGCACGGCGGACATGCCGGGCGTCTGACTGGCGACCAGATAAGCGGCCCAGAACCAGACGTTCAGCGGAGTGTGGCTACGCTCCATCACTGTTCCCACCGTCAGCCCGGTGTTCTGGCGGCACTTGCGGCAGCGCAGGACGCCAGGGCGGTTTTCAAAGTGGAACGGCTCTCCCGCCGTGCCGCAGTGCGGGCAGGCAAAGCCGTCTCCCCAGCGGGCTTTCTCCAGGTAGGCGGCGCAGGCCGCATCATCGGGGAAAAGTCGCTGGAACTCGGGTAGCGAATGCCGGAATGGGAGATCGGCGCGGTCGAGAACATCCATGGCGCGCTCCCCTATATCCGGTTTGCGCCCATTCTAGCTCTAGTGGGTGTGGGTGTAAACCGGATAGGCAAGGGAAGATTACCTTATGGTACAAAAGAAAACATCAAAGAATTACCCAGCCGAGTTTCGTGCACGAGCAGTTAGATTGGTTGTGGATCATCGCAGTGATTATGGTAGCGATAATGCTGCTTTTATAGCCATATCAGGAAAGCTGGGGTGTTCCCCGGACAGTTTACGTGTCTGGCATCGGCAAGCCGAATGTGATGCAGGGGATCGCACAGGGCCGACGAGCGAAGAGAAGGCACGGATAAAATCCCTTGAGCATGAACCTGCCCCTTGAGCATGAAGTCCGTGAGCTTCGTCAAGCCAATGAGATCCTGAAGAAGGCGTCTGCATATTTTGCGCAGGCGGAGCTCGACCGCCCGTTTCGCAAATGGTGAATTTCATTGAAGATCATCGTGTTGATTTTGGGGTCGAGCCAATTTGCAAAGTACTGCCGATTGCCACGTCGACATATTACCACCGGATAGCGATTGCGCGTGATCCTGAACGAGCGTCCGATAGGGCCAAAAGTGATCAGGCCAATCGTAAAAACATTCAGAAGGCGTGGGAGGATAACCATTCAGTTTATGGCGCAAAGAAAGTTTGGCATGCGCTGTGCAGGCAGGGCAAGGATATTGCCCGTTGCACGGTAGAACGCCTTATGAAACAGATGGGAATACAAGGAGTTGTGCGTGGCAAGAAGGTCATAACCACCAATCCTGACACGTCCCAAGCATGCCCAGACGACAAGGTTAATCGCGTATTCAAAGCCGATGCTCCGAACCAGCTTTGGGTTTCTGACTTTACCTACGTCTCAACATGGGTGGGTATGATCTATGTGGCCTTTGTAATAGATGTCTTTGCCCGCAAAATCGTGGGCTGGCGGGTCTCAAGGTCCATGACAACGGAGTTTGTTCTGGATGCGCTTAATCAGGCCATCTGTCAGCGTTGCCCGATGGAGGCAGACAATCTCATCCACCATTCCGACCGTGGCAGTCAGTATCTTGCGATCCGATATGCAGAACGGTTGGTTGAAGCGGGTATTGACCCTTCTGTTGGCAGCGTTGGTGACAGTTATGATAATGCGCTGGCCGAGTGTATTATTGGCTTATTCAAAACTGAGGTTATTAACCACATCGGGCCGTGGCGTTCCATGGGTCAACTTGAGTGGGCAACGCTTAAATGGGTTGATTGGTTCAACAATGAACGCTTGCTCGAACCCATCGGATACATCACACCAGCCGAAGCGGAGGAAGCCTACTATGCAAACTTAAAAATGCTTGATAAAGTCGCTTAACATTTGCTTAACATTTGAACAAAACGCCCTCCAGTAAACTAGGGGCGGTTCAGCCGGGCATGCCGATCAGGCCAGCGAATGGGCCGAACGCGCCCTTCGCATCGATCCTTACCGAGAGGCCAGCAATATCCTGGTGATCGAAGCGCTTGCCAATTCCGGCGACCGGGCCGCGGCGGTCGCCAAATACCGGGATTACGAAACGCTGTTGGACGCAGACCTTGGGGTAATGCCCAATGGCCGGATGCGCGAGCTTGGGCAATCGTTGAAAACCGGCGAATACGCGGTTCCAAAGGTGCACCCCTGTGCGCCTGCGCCGGCTTCGGTGCTGTCTGACCTGTTCAGTGGCCGCGCAGCGGTGGCGGTCCTGCCGTTTCGCTGTCTGAGCAGCTTGCAAGATGATACATTTTTTGCCGACGGTATTACCGAGGATGTGGTGAACGAGCTGGCCGCGTGGCGCTGGTTCCCGGTGATCGGGCGCTACACCACCGATCATTACCGCGATGCGCCCGACAGTGTGGACGCGCTGGCACGTGAAACCGGCGCTCGCTATGTCATCGACGGCTCGATCCGGCACCGGGGATCGCGGTATCGGGTGACGGCCGAGTTGTGCGACGCCGCTTCCGGCCAACAGCTGTGGTCGCGGCATTTTGACGGCAAGGCGACGGATGTTTTTGCGGTTCAGGACCAGATCAGCGACGACATCGCCCGCCGGGTCGAGCCGGAAATCCGCCAAGCCGAGAGCAAGCGGCTGTATCGCAAGAAACCGGCGGAATTGTCGGTCTGGGAAATGCTGCACAAGGCGCGGGTCACCAAATTTCAAAGCGGCCATTCTTACGGCACCAACGACGACAACGCGAGCGCGATGGCGATGTTTCGCGACGCCGCGGCGCGCGATCCAAACTCCAGCGACGCGGTAAGCGGGATTGCCACGTGCCACTGGCATGACGCGATAAACAATTGGTCGCCGGACCCGGTGAAATCGGTCCAAAACGCCAGCCGCCGGGCCAAGGAAGCGGTGGCGCTGGACAGCACCAATTACGTGGCATTGGCTACGATTTCGATCGTTCATACGTTTGGCGAACACGATATACCCGCTGGCGAGGTCACCGCCCGCGAGGCGCTGGACATGAACCCGTCTGACATCGTGACCCGGCATTATCTGGTCTGCAGTCTGGAATTTGGCGGCAAGTTTGACGAGGCGGTCGAGCACTGCAATTACATGATGGCACTGAACCCGCGCGCCCCGAGCCTGTCGGTTCTGCAAGGCGATCTGTCAACCTGCTTGCTGCTGAGCGGAAAACCGGCCGAGGCTGTTGAATATTCGCGCAAGTCGATGGTTGCCGATCCGAGTTATGCCCGCGGGCGCCAGCGCCTTATCGCAGCATTGGTGGCGGCGGGCGAAATGTCAGAAGCAAAGGCCGAGCTTGAGATATTGCAGGCGGCGATGCCCGCGTTTGGGCTGGATTACGTCAGGCGAACCTATCCGTTTGTGCATGAAGAACACTTGAACGCCTATTTGCAGAATTTTGCAGAATTGGGGGTCGAATAGGGCTGGAAGCCGGTTGCCAGGGTCAGGGCCCTAGGCGTTGGATTCGCGTATCTTCGCGGCAGCATCCTTGTCGTAAGTAATGCCCTGATTATCAAAAAGCTGGTCAAGTTCGCCCGACATTGTCATCTCGGTGATGATATCGCAGCCGCCGACAAATTCGCCTTTGACGTATAGTTGCGGGATTGTCGGCCAGTCTGAGAATTCCTTGATCCCCTGGCGAATACCATCATCGGCCAGCACGTCCACATCGGCAAACTCTACCCCCATGTAATTCAGCACACCTGCCACGCGCGACGAATACCCGCACTGCGGCATCATCTTGGTGCCTTTCATGAACAGTACCACGTCATTGCTGCTCACGGTTTTCTTGATCTGGGTCTGTGCGTCGGTCATTTCTTACTCCGCTGCTTTTGTGGTCAGGGCAAGGGCGTGCAATTCGCCCGCGGTCCCGTCCATCTTACCTTTGAGCGCCGCGTAGACGGCGCGTTGTTGCTGCACCCGGTTCTGACCGGCAAAGCTTTTGTCGATGACCTCGGCTGCAAAATGGTTTCCATCGCCGACCAGATCGGTGATGGTGATCTGCGCGTTCGGGAAAGTTTCGCGAATCAGGTCTTCGATTTCCCGAGCTTGCATGGCCATATGGCGTCTCCGTTGGTGTTGAGACAAGATGTAGGGCGGTGTGCTGCGCGCTGCAACCATGCAAGGCATGTATGTTACAACTCTTGATCTGGTGACAGGGTCAGCGGGACTGACAGATAAACCCCAAATTCCTGCCCGATGTCACAACTGACACGGGCGTGTACGCGGCCCTGACGGTCCAGAAATTGCTGTTTGTCCGCCACCGGGAATATCCCTTCGTGCCAGATATTGGCATGGATATAAAGGCCGCGCGTCCCGTCACACCAAAATGCCACGACCTGATCTGGCGAAAGATCGTCACCGAGCAACGCAACCGGCACCACGAACGGTGTCTTGTCCAGCGGGTAAAATAGCTGGCCGCCGTCGGGGTGGTAATTCATGTGCCACAACAGCACCTGGTTGCGGGCGGCGGTTTGCCGGACGGTGCTGGCATTTTGCGGGTCTACCGACCAGCCCAGAACGTAATTTCTGTTTACCGCGTCGTTGGTGCCAAACAGCACATCGCCCCGCCACTCGCCGTGAAAAATGCCCTCGATCCAACCGCCTTCGTCGCCGGTTCCCACATCGACCGTGCGCCAGCCCTGCGCTGGCCAGCGGGTTATTTCTATGTCGCACGTTTCTGGATCGTCCACCAGAAATCCAAAATCGCCGACGCTGGCGTCGGTGGCGCCGATCAGCGGGACTTGGTGCAGCGGCAACGACGGCTTCTCGGCGGCGTCAAACAGGTAAACCGGCGCGTCCATACTGTGCCTTTCCAACAAATTTGAACTGTTTCCAAGTCGCGCTCGAGCATAGGCCTGACGGCGAGCATTGAAAAGATAATTTAGGGGATTATCTTACCACCCTTCAATTTAGCGAATTAAGCTTGCCATCTGTCCACATGCTGTGATTCAAGGAGTCTCCTGTTATAGAATTGGAGATGTTGTATGGTTGTTTCATTGGGTTTTTCTGGGGTAAACGAAGCTATCAAGGCTGATTTTATAGAGCGGCTTCCAAAGTTTCATAAATCCCGCTGCGAAGGCCTTACACTGCTTTCGAGCATCGTTCTTGATGTGCGAAGTGCGAATTTGATGGAATTATCGGCGGCTTTACCGCGTCACATCGGAACAAAAGATCATCGGTACCAGTATGGTTCCCGTGTTTTGAGCAATTCCCACATTGATTGCGCGGAAATCATGCAGGCCTATGCTGGAGATGTATTCACCCGTTTGGCCTCCAACGGAGAGACCATCGTTTTGATGATGGATCAAAGCCATATCAATGACGGACATGAAGTCTTGATGCTGTCAGTGCGCATGCGTGATCGCGCCTTGCCTGTGGCTTGGCGCGTGCGCAAGACAAAAGGCAATATTGGGTTTTCTCTCCAAAAAGAGTTACTGGACAGCATTCAGGATTGGATGCCTGAAGGGGCTGATGTCATGTTAACGGGTGATCGATTTTATGGCACAGAAAGGTTAATCCATTGGTGTCAGGACGCTGGTTGGGGATATCGTATTCGCCTGAAGGGCAACCTGACTTTGCAGCACCAAGGTGGCGAGCTGTCTTGCATTGAAATCCGGGAGCTGATGCCGCAAGGGCTTATAAACGCGTAACTTTATGGATCAGGTGTGTTTACGAATATCGGAGTATTGCACGACGATGGTCACCCTGAGCCCTGGATCATCGCTATGAATGCAAAGCCTTCACAATACACGGTTCTCGATTATGGAATGCGATGGGGTATTGAAGCTATGTTCTCGGACTTCAAGACCCGTGGATTTGGCATCGCGCAAAGCCAAATCAAAAAGCCAGACCGACTGGAAAGGCTTATCCTTGTCATGGCAATAGCCATGTACTGGGCGGTTTCAACGGGCGCAGCAGATGAACAAATAGTCGCCGAAAGCGGCGAAAAAAGGCGATTCGCAAAACCCGAAGATCACTCTGCTCCCTCTTCAAACAGGGCCTGCGGTTCCTGCGCAGATGCTTCATAGGATATGAGAAAATCCCTAAATTATGGCAAGTTTTGATTTTTTGAAGGGTGGTAAGTCAAGCTGTATTTCTTCTGGAAGTTCCGGTGCAACGGTCAAGTCTGTCATAATAATCTCCATCAAATGAATTGACATCGGACCAGCGAATTAATGTTTATTTCAGTATCTTAGGTAAATTATTCCGAATACTGATGCAAAATCGCTCAGCCAGATTGGGACCGCAATGATAACAGAGAATTTCGATTCGCTAAACAATGCGCTCTAACTTTCATCCCCGCCCGCGATAGCCGGGGACGCCTTGATCGGGCAGCCAAAGCCCGCTGGGCAATTCACCATGCTGCCAGAATACATCGATTGGAATGCCGCCACGCGGATACCAATAGCCGCCGATCCGCAGCCAGCGCGGGGCCAGTTCGTCCACCAGCCGCCGGCCGATCCCCACTGTGCAATCTTCATGGAATGCGCCGTGATTGCGAAACGACGTCAGGTACAGCTTCAACGACTTGCTTTCGACCAGCCACTGATACGGGGCGTAGTCCAGCACCAAATGCGCAAAGTCTGGCTGCCCGGTCACCGGACATATTGAGGTAAATTCAGGCACCGTGAAGCGGACCAGATAATCAGTGTCTTTATGCGGGTTGGGCACTCGTTCCAAGACCGCCTCGTCTGGCGAATTCGGCACTGCACTGTCGCGCCCGAGTTGGGACAGGCCCAATTCCTGCTCAGTCATGACTCATACCGCCTGAATGCCAAGACGTTCATCACGCCGTCTTATTAAGGCAATCGCGGGAATCGAAATAATCACCATCCAGCCCTTGCCGATAATCTGCCCGGTCAGGAAATCAAGCGAACCAAAGGCCATTTGCAGGAAGATAAGACTGTCAAACACAAGGCCCACAAAGCTGGATGCGACAACTGCCAACACCAGTCCGCGTTTTTGCAGCGGTGTATAGACTGCCAGATCAGCAAACTCGGACACTAAAAACGCGGTCACGGATGCCACAACCAGAAATGGCGGCGCGACTGCCCAGCTTAGCGCACCACCAATCAGGATTGCGATGATCGCCCAATACAGCCCCAGCCGCCGTTGCACCAGATCACGCAAGACCAGGGCAAGGCCGACCATGATCACGCCGCTCGGGGCCATGATCCCCGGCGCAACCGGGATCAGGCAGGGACTATCGGGCGGACACAGGGTTCCGAAGTTTCCCAACATCCAATTGGCGGCCGGAATCGAACCGGCAAACCCGGCAAAATACACGAGCCCTTCGATGCGGCGCCAATTATCGGCAGCAAGGGTCATTTTTTCTCCGTTCAAACGTTGTCAGGATTGAGTAGCTGCGCGCTTTTCGGGCTGACTGGTCCCACTTGAGTGTCTCTATCTGAGTGTTAGCGCATGATCTACCAATGTGCCATCAGGACGATCCAGACCGTGTGAAAACTCTGGGTGGCGGGGGATTCCGTCCGGCTCATGGCGATGTTAGAGTCCGCCATGAGACACATTCTTGGCATTGACCGCTCTCAGGTTCTGCTTCTGCCGGAAGCAGTGGACGATTACGTGGGCCGGGATAACCCGGTCCGTTTCATCGACGCTTTCGTGGATGGTTTGGACCTGGCGGTCGCTGGTTTCGAGCGCGCCACGCCGAAGGCGACGGGTCGTCCCGGCTACGATCCGGCGGACCTGCTGAAGCTCTACATATACGGTTATCTCAATCGGGTACGTTCGAGCCGCCGGCTGGAGGCCGAGAGCAAGCGTAATCTCGAAGTGATCTGGCTGTTGCGGCGTTTGTCGCCGGACTTCAAGACGATCGCCGATTTCCGGCGGATCAATCGGGCGGCGTTCCGCCAGGTGTTTCGGGAGTTCGTGAGGCTATGCCGCGAACTGGAGCTGTTCGGGCGCGAGCTGGTGGCAGTCGACGGTACTCGGATCAATGCAGTGAACAGCCGGGAGCGGAACTTTACCAAAGCGAAGCTGGAGAAGGCGTTGGCCGAGAGCGACGAGAGGTTGTCGCGTTATCTCGACCGGCTCGACGAGGCCGACGGGCAAGACGAGAGCGGCACCGGCGGCGGCGAAGTGGAGAACATCCGGGAAAAGATCGCGCGATCCAAGGGCGGCGTGAGCGGTTTGAGGAACATCGCGACGCGCTGGCTGCGAGTGGCGAGGACCAGCTCTCTTTGACGGATCCGGACAGCCGGGCGATGCACGCCGCGACCCGGGTCGGTGTCGGCTACAACATCCAGATCGCGGTGGACGCCAAGCACAAACTGATCGCCGAGCAGCAGGTCCATAGCAAGGTCAGCGATCTCAGTCTGTTGGCCGAGACGGCGGTGGCGGCCCGTCGGAACCTGGCCGTCGATCGGATCGACGCGGTCGCCGACGCGGGCTACTTCAAGATCGAGGATATCGAGGCCTGCGAGAATGCCGGCGTCATGCCGCATGTGCCCAAGCCCCAGCGCGGATCAACGGTGAGCCAGGGGCTCTTTCCCAAGGAACGCTTCCGCTATGACGGCGGCGAGGACATTTACATCTGCCCCGACGGCCAACGCCTGGCGCTACACAGCAAGCGCAAGCGCCGCGATCTCATCTTCGCCAGTTACGCCAATCGCGCCGCGTGCAAGGAGTGCCAACTCAAGTCGAAGTGTACGAAAAGCGCCTTCCGTCGGGTCCTGCGCTATGTCGACGAAGCGATCCTGGAGCGCATGGCAGAACGATTGGCGGCCCGCCCGGAGCTGCTCGATGCGCGCCGTGAAAGCGTCGAGCACCCCTTCGGCTCAATCAAACAATGGATGGGCCAGGGTGCCTTCCTGACCCGGCGGCTGGAGAACGTGCGCGGCGAGTTCAGCATCACGGCGCTGGCTTACAACATCCGCCGCGCGATCTCTCTGGTAGGTGTTCCCGCCTTGATCGCCGCCGCGAGGGCGTGAGACGGGAGTCTGGCCCAAATCAAGCGCCCCACATCGATCCACGGAGGCCCGGAGCCTCTTCCGCGGGGCTACCGGCGCCAAACCGCCGGACTACGTGGGATCGCGGCAAATCATGGTGACCCAAACCTCCATCCCCGCCACCCAGAGTTTTCACACGGTCTGGATAGTTTTGGCGCCGGCCGGTCAGGAAGAGTTCGATCGCGTCGGATGTGAAACGTCGATCGCTGATCCAGCACCACAGCCACCTGATTGCAAGTTAGTACGCGGTTTTTTTTTAAGTAGCATTATTCTGTGCGGTGCCCGCAGAAAAATGAGTAGCAACTCGGTGAATTAAAATAATACTCTATAATTTCAACAGTTTGAATGAAAAATCTGGCAGCCTGTAGGGCCGCAAGATCAATGTTTCATGATATTTCACTAAAGCCGAAATAGTCAGCTAAACATAGCTGTAATCCGATTGTCTTGCACACGGCCTTTCGTACCCTTACGTTACCGAACATAAATAAGGGCAGATTGGAGGGCAGATGATCTGATGCCGCCTCGTGCAAAGGAATTACAACCAGCACAGATCAAGAATCTGACGCATCCGGGAGGCCCACGCGCCGTTAAGGTGGCCGTAGGAGGCGTGGCCGGCCTTTATATTCAGATCCAGCCAAGTGGCGCTAAGTCGTGGGTTTTGCGAACACGATATGGCGAATGGGCAGAACGCAAGGATGCTGAGGGTAATGTATTAGAGCGCGGCCGCAAAAAACGTGAAATCGGCTTGGGTGCATATCCTGACGTTTTGCCCGGTGCGGCCCGCGATAAAGCCCGAGAGGCCAAGGCGATGCTGGAGAGGGGTGTCGACCCCATATTAGAGCGTAGAGCCAACCGAGCTAAACTTCTGGCGGCTGCCCGACGCGGCCTGACCTTCACTGCTGCATTGGACCATTACGCCGCCGAAAAAACCAAAGAATTCTCCAGCGAAAAATACCGCAAACAGTGGAGGGCTACTATCGACCGGTATGCGGTGCCCATACTCGGCGACATACTTGTCCAAGACATCAACCTGCAGGACGTTTTGCGGGTGCTACAACCGATCTGGACGGAAAAGACGATCACGGCCGCCAAACTGCGCCAGAGGGTCGAAAAGGTATTGGCCTACGCCACCGTTCAGGGGCACAGAACAGGCGATAATCCAGCCCGCTGGAAGGGTAACTTAGACATGATCCTTCCGGCGCCATCAAAGGTGGCTGGATCGCAAAACTGGCCAGCATTGGCCCTTGATAATGCTCCGCGCTGGTGGGCCGCGTTGCGAAAGCGCGAGGGAATGGGCGCTCGGGCTCTTGAGTTTCAGGCTCTGACGGCTTCAAGATCGGGCGCAATTCGATTTCTGAAATGGGATGAAATTGTTCTCGAAAAACGGTTATGGACGATGCAACCGGGACGGAAGTCTTCAAAGATACCTGCGAATGGTAAGGCTCATCGGGTACCCTTGACGGACGGCATGATCACATTGCTTGAGGCATTGCCGCGTCTGCAGGGGAGCGATTTTGTGTTTTGGGCGCCAAGGGGCGGTGCGTTATCTGATGCCACATTGGGCAAGGTCATGCGAGTAATCCATGTTGCTGACCAAAGAACCGGCAACAAAGGTTATCTGGATGCTGTAACTCAGCAACCAGCTGTGCCGCATGGTCTTCGATCGACGTTTCGAACATGGGTTGCCGAACGAACACGTTTTGACGGCGACATGGCTGAAATTGCTCTGGCGCACAAAGTCGGCTCGAAAGTTCAGCAGGCGTATAACCGCGGCGACCAAATCGACAAACGGCGCCGGATGATGGCCGCGTGGCATGGCATTCTAAACGGCACATCTGCTGGGAATGTTGTGGTCATTGAGGCTGCGAGATGAACGACGAAGAACGAAAACATGCCTACGCTGGGATTGAAGAAATATTGGATATTCTAAAGCACAACCATCGAAATAAAACGTCGTTTGGAAATGAAAAAGGACCATATGGGCGAACGCTGGCGGAGGGTGAAGCAGCTTTTCACGCTCTCATAGCAATATCACAGTTGCCTGAAGTCAAAAATGCAGATGATAACACGATCGAAATCCCTCGCTGGGTCTTCGATGCGCTTGTGAATATACCCCGACTCATTGAGAAAGCGAAAATATCTTGCAAAATCCTTTCGAAAGGATTCCTGTTGTCGGCATGATTTGCGCGGGATTTTTGAGCACGACGGAACGGGCAGAGCTGATCGAGTTGGCTCGGAACGGCTTGGTCGAGCATCGTCTGGCTCGACGCGCCAACGCGCTGGCACTGCTGGACCAGGGAATGAGTTGCTCGGATGTCGGAGCGGCCCTTTTTCTTGACGACGACACGGTTCGGACTTGGTTCCGGCTCTACAGTGAAGAGGGAACTGAGGGTCTGGCCGGGTTCGGCTACGAGGGCCGCGACGGTCATCTGAAGGCCCGGCAGCGCGACCAACTGAAATCCTGGATTGCCGAGACGCTACCGCGCACGACGCGCCATGTCGGGGCGTGGATCGAGCAGGAGTTCGGCATCGTTTATCAAAGCCGCTCGGGGCTGGTTACGCTGCTTCATCGTTTGGGGATGGAGCACCGCAAGCCGCAAGCGGTGTCGCAAAAGCTCGACGTGGTCAAACAGAAGGCCTTCATCGAGGCTTATGAGACCCTGATGAACACGCTGCCCACCGACGAAGCGGTGATGTTCGCCGACGCGGTGCATCCGACCCATGCGGTGCGGCCTGTGGGCTGCTGGGCGCCAAAGGAAACCAAGGTCGCGGTTGACCAGACGAGCGGACGTAAGCGCATGAACATTCACGGGGCCATTGACCTTGAAACCGGCCAGACCCGTATCCGCGAGGTGCTAACGGTTGACGCCATGAGCACCATTGCGCTTTTGATGTCCATCGAGGCCTTGTATCCGGCGATGCGGCTGATCCACGTGTTCCTGGACAACGCCCGCTATCATCACGCCAAGCTTGTCCGCGACTGGCTGGCCCAGCCGGAGCGGCGCATAAAGCTCTATTTCGTCCCGCCTTATTGTCCGCATTTGAACCCTATCGAGCGTCTGTGGGGGCTGATGCACAGAAACGTCACCCACAACCGATGTTACGCCACTTTCAACGAATTTTGCGACGCCATGCTCGGGTTCCTGAAAGAGGATGTTCCCAGAAACTGGGGAGATTTATGCGACGACGTATCAGACAATTTCCGCGTCATATCACCAAAGGATTTTCGGGTTCTGACGTGAGCAGGGTATACATGGAAAATTTTTATACTTATTGGCGGATCAAAAACGAAGAGGAATAGAAAAACATTGGGACAGGTAGTGGGTTGCGAACCAAATTACCAAGGAGGCCGTGAGGGGCGACAACATCAAACAATACTTGGAATGAACTGCGTGTTGCAGGCTTGGCTCGGCACATCAAGAATGAATGCATCCGTGCGGGGATCCACGCCTCATTCGAAGATATAGCAGGGGAAATTGCTACCCTGTTGGAGAGCAATAACAATGGGTGGCCGAAAATAAGTGAGCATACGATCGAGAGATACCGAAAGAAATATTTGAAAACTTCAAAATAGGGCGCCACTTCCTAGGAGGTTGTGATCGTGACGAGAAAAACGCCACGAAATATCATTGTCGAAACCAGATCCGATATGGAGGCTTCGACTATGCGCACAGAACCACACGAACAGGTGGCACAATCAAAAGACCTACATGAAAACACAGAATCGGCGTCAGGCGTTCAGGCCGGAGACTTCGACGGACCACCGCGGAAAGCAGTTGAACCCAGCAGAATACCAATTGAATTTCTGACAGGCCCTGATGTTCAGGCCCGCTATCGGAAGAGCCACGTCACGATCTGGCGGTGGATTCGCGATTCAGAACTTGAGTTTCCACCACCCATCAAAATTAACCGCCTGAACTATTGGCGGTTGTCCGACCTTGAAGCATGGGAAGCAGTCCAAGCCGCTGCCTAAAACAACACCCGCACCATGAAACAGAGGGAGCGGGCGTTGGATAGTTCTCGCAAACATTTCCTACCGCCTTCGCCCTCATTAATCAATGAGGAACACATGAAACATATAGCCGGTCATCACCGAGATTTCGTCAAAGTCGAGATAAGTAATCCTACTGGAACGCGACATTATTCTACATCCAGTGGGCGCGACTGCAATTCAACCCTGCCCCTGAACCCGCCGAACCCAAGCGCCTGCCGCACCGTGGATTATCTCCCTGCAATTTGGAGGGCCAAAAATGAAAACGCCTCCTGAGTTCCGAGAAAGCCGCGACGCGTACAGTCGCGTTATCGCGGGCGACAACAAACATCGCGTGTTTATCTGTCGCGATGGCATCCAGTGCATCATTCAGAGGGCTGTGGGACGTGACCTGCCCCCAATTTGAGGGCCACTTTTAGGTAGACTCTGTTCCTCTTTTGTTTGCCATTATTCGGCGGCGTGAGCAATGGGCGGTGGCGCGGAGCCTTCAGATAGCTCAAGCGTCGCTGCCCATTGCGGTTTATGGAAAGGCCTGTTTGCGGCAAATTCTTCCGGGGTTTGATAGTTCAGCGAAGAGTGGGGCCGGTTTTGATTGTAATCGATCCGCCAGTCCTCGATGATCCTTTCTGCCTCGGCCAGCGAGGTGAACCAGTTCAAGTTCAGGCATTCTTCGCGAAACCGGCCGTTGAAACTTTCGATGTAGGCGTTCTGGGTCGGCTTGCCCGGGTCGATGAAGTAGAGCTGCACGCCGTGATCATCTGCCCAGCCATCAAGCGCGCGGCCTCGTAGTTCAGGCCCATTGTCAACGGTCAGAACATCCGGGTACCCCCGCTCACGAGCCACCCGTTCCAGCATTTCCACCACGCGGGAGCCGGGGATCGACAGGGCCACATCAATCGCCGGACATTCCCGTGTGCAGTCGTCTTTCAGATTGACGGTGCGGAACTTCCTGCCGTTGGCGAGCGCATCCATGGTGAAGTCCAGGCTCCACCGCTGGTTGGCGGCGATCGGGCACCAGGCGCCTTCGCGCACGCCCTTGGGGATTTTCTTGCGATTGCGGCGGCGCAGGGTCAGGCGCTCCTCTCGGTAAAGTCGCTCCACCACTTTCACGTTCACCTTGAAACCCTCCTGGCCAAGCTTGGCATGCAACATGCGATAGCCATAGCGTCGGTGTTTGCCGGAAAGCGTGACCAGCCGTTCCCGTATCCTCGCATGGCGATCCGGCCTTCCTCTGTATTCATTACTCGATCTGGAAAACCCAATCAGCCCACAGGCCCGCCGAGTTGAAAACTGATAGTCACGGCAAAGAACCATGACTGCTTCCCGGCGGCTTGCAGGCTTCAGAAGTTTTTTGCCAGAAGCCCTTTCAGGCCAGCATTATCAAGCATGGTTTCGGCCAGCAGCTTCTTCAGCTTGCCGTTCTCCGATTCCAGGTCTTTCAGCCGCCTGACATCGGAAATCTGAAGGCCGCCATACCTGGCTTTCCATTTGTAAAAGGTGGCATCCGACATACCGTGCTTACGGCACAACTCGGACACTTTCGCACCCGCCGCATACTCCTGAATGATCCGAACAATCTGCTCTTCGCTAAACCGTGACTTGCGCATTCTCTGTTCTCCTCGTTCTCGTGAACATTAAGCGAACAGATCCTCCTTTCAAATGGACCAGTTTTCGGGGAGCAGGTCACAGGTCAGCGATGTCGTGCAAGCCGAGCACCTCATCCAGTTCCCGGAACAACAGCAACCCGCCGTCCGAACTGATCTTGGAGCCCTGGAATTCCAGCCGCACCCGCCGGTCAAAACCAAGCCGAACATCACCCGTTTCGCCTGCACCCTCCGGGTGACCCATGACCTGCCGCCTCCAACCCGATTAACATGCTGAAATATAACACATTACTGGCCACCGGAGCCACTAAAGCGTCATGTTACTTGGGGAATGCGGGCTTACTTAGAATGCCAATTCAAAGCATTGCAAAGATACGTGCGGGGCCGCCGGTACAGCCGCGGAATTTTGGTGCGCCAATAACCAAAGTTGCCCCGGTCGTAGGCATTTTGTCCAGGTTTGCGATACATTCGATACCAAAACGACCTGAAGGCAACCAAGTGAAGTGGGAGGCGAAATCAGCCGATAGACCGTGGTCAAGCGATAATGTGTCCACCGCAATAGACATTGCACCGGTTTCTTCCATCAGCATTGTCACGGCTTCAACGTGGAACCCAGGATAGTGTTGCCCGCCATCTGCATCTGCATTGCGGAAACCCTCGGAACCAAGTTTGGACGCCCAGCCAGAGTTCATTGCGACACAAGCATTTTGCGGAATGTCACCATTTGCGGAAATCCAGGCATTAAGATCGTCTGGCGTCACTTGAGTATCTGCATCACCTTCGGCACGCGCAGCGATATCCACAACACACAGCGGTGCAATCAGATTATTCACCGGAATTTCAGCGACGGACTGACCGTCGACTGCCATATGCATCGGTGCATCGATATGTGTGCCGGTATGTTCAACAATGGTTAGCTCATTGACACCAAAATGATGCTCTGCATGATTGAAGAGGGCCTTTTTGGAGAACTGTGGGCTACCAAAGTACGTTGGGAAATCCTCCAACAATTCGTGGGTCATATCTTCAACAGAATCAAATCCCGCTGCCGACGCTTGGGTCGGGGTAAACGCGGCAGCCGCAGTCACTGCAGCAGCAGACGCAGCACTCGCTTTAAAAAAATCACGGCGCGAAAACATCTTTTCCTTCACTGCTTCCATTACACATAGGTCACACATAGTTTTCTCCTTGTTGGTGGGATTTTCTCTCAGGGTTATTGCCCTTTTGGGCTTTTTGTTAGTCGGCACTTTTTTCGGACAGTTTTTCCAGTACCTCCCTCGTATGTTGGCCAAATTTAGGCGGCGCTAACCGATAACTTACCGGTGTTTTAGAAAATTTCAACGGATTGCCGATCAGGTCGAGGTGCCTTTCCTCGGCCCCCTCTACAGGCATTTGGATTTTCATGTCCCGGGCCTTAACCTGATCGCTTGCAAAGACTTGATCGAGTGAGTTGACCGGCCCAACGGGGACTTTTCTGGCATCCAGTCCTGCGAGAACGCTGCTTACTGAATGAACCGCAATCAGAGGGCGAAGTTTGTCAATTAGGGCAGCGCGATTTTTCAGGCGTGCGGGATTGGTGGCAAAACGCGGATCAGCGGCCAGTTCTGGAATGCCCAGCCAGATCGTGAAGCGGGCAAACTGAGTATCGTTGCCGACTGCGATAATTACATCCCCGTCGGATGCTCTGAATACTTGATAGGGAGCAATGTTGGGGTGCCCGTTGCCAAGCCGGTCTGGCACTTTGCCAGAGGTCAAATAATTAACGCCCTCATTTACCAGCCACGCAACTTGGGTATCTACCAACGCAATATCAATGTGCTGCCCTTCACCAGTTTGGTCGCGGTGACGCAATGCTGCCAAGATGCCAACTGTCGCATACATACCGCACATCACGTCCGCGACGCCGACGCCGACCTTCATGGGTTCGCCTTCGGGCGCGCCGGTCAGTGACATTATCCCGCCATAGCCCTGGGCCATCAGGTCATACCCCGGTTTGGCGGCATTCGGCCCTGTTTGGCCAAACCCAGAAATCGAACAATAAATAAGATGTGGAAACGCTTCGAGCATTGATCGATAATCTAGCCCGTATTTGTCGAGCGATCCGGGTTTAAAATTTTCGACAATTATGGCTGCTTCTGCTGCGAGCAGCTTAACCTGTGTCTGACCAAGGACCGAGCTGATGTCGACTGCCACCGATTGCTTGTTTCGGTTTGCTGCCATGAAATACGCGCTAAGATCGGTTTGATTACCTTCCGCGTCCGTCACATAAGGTGGCCCCCACGCGCGCGTGTCGTCACCGTCAGTTAGCGGATTTTCGATCTTGATAACTTCGGCCCCCAAATCGCCCAATAATTGGGTTGCCGTTGGCCCGGCCAGAATGCGGCTGAGGTCAAGAACCTTGATCCCATCAAGCGGTCCCATCGGTAACCCCAGTCAGTTGTGCCCATGCCAAATGGATACGCTTGCAGGCTTCGGCCAGATCGGCCTCCGACGCCGCAGGTGAGATACACAGATGTGGCGATAGGCCAAAAGCAACGCGGGGAACCGTGATGTCACCGATGCCGTAATCCAACCCGCAGTCGCGTTTGAGCTTGGCCACAATGGCGTCGCGCAGCGCAACCGTGCCAGGCACAACAGTATAACGGGTGTCGTTGGCGCGGTTCGCGGCAATCGCGGCCGCTTTGATATGATAGGGTGTTGCAATATCAGGCTCTCCGATCCCCAGGTCAATTACTGGATGGCCTGCGGTGGCCAGCGCGCGCGCCTTTTGAACCAACCCCAGGATCATTGAGGGTCGAACTGAATTAAGTCGATTTGCTTTGATCGTTTTCATCATCACGCAGACACTAAAGATTGCGCTTTCGCGGATGCCCGTTGGGCATTGCTTATATCGCCAAGCCCTTTGAAAGCACGCGCCACTGCCCGCCAGTTTTGTACGGATGTGGGTTTTAGCGCTGTGCGCTCGTTTGCAAGTCCTAGTGCCAGATCAAAACGTTTGGATCGTAACGCGGCTTCCAACAACGTCCAGCCTATAATATCACGCTGGGCAAAACTTCCACCCAATCGATGGGTCATGTAACGCACCGGCAATAACCGGTCCACACAGCCGCCATAGTTTTCTGATTTGAAATCTTGCATTGCCAGGCAGAACGGCAGGCCGATCTCGCGGCTCATGGCAACATTTGCATCAGATGCACTCTCAACGTACCGCTCGTTAGCAGACAACAAGGCTTTCTGGGCGTCTTGTCTGTCATCAGATACAAAAGTCATCATCGCATGCACGTCGTTAAACGCGTAAAGCGTGTCTTGGGCCGAGGGCTCCCATTTGTCAGCTAAATGTGTCCAACGATCACCAGAACTTTGCCCCGCAAGGTTCAATCGCCACAGCAATGCAGCGGCATCAAGTTCTTCGTATTTATTTCCGCCTTTGCGCCGTGAATCCAAATGGTTGTCAAAAATCGAAAATGCTTGGTCATATTGTTCTAGATCAAGGTAATACAAAGCGGTGTGCCACCATAGATGATTGGCAAAATTTGATGTCCCCCAAAGATCAGCCCGGTCATTCATAAAGCGGATACCACCAGCCTGACGTCCGCGCATCTCCATTACATGGGCGACTGTATGGATTGAATATGGATTGTCTGGGCGGATCGATAAAGATTTACGCGCTTGTTCTTCTGCAAAAGAAAAATCACGGTTCTCTTCCAGTCCGAACGCATAAAACCCAAGGACAAATTCATAACCAGAAACGCTTTCATCCCAAAGGTTTGACACCCGCGCGACGACATCACGTTGGCCCACAACATCACCAAGCAAAACCTTGGTGTAGTGAACCAGTTCCAGCGCCAGTAAGTCCATTGGGTACTTAACCAGTAGGGCTTCCCATTTTTGAACAGCCCCATAGAAATCGCCTTTAATCCAGGCTGTCACAGCCTCAAAATGACCGACTTCGCGACTATTAGCCTGCGCAATCCGTTTTTCTGCTTCTCCAAGCGCTGCAACCATTGCGCCGTAAATACGTGTTTCCATGTATTGCGTCATCCATGCGGCTTTGAAAATCCAGCCCATGACAAATTCAGGGTGTTCTTTAAGCGTTTTATCGATCTCGGCAACGGGATCGCCACGAAACGACAAGGACAAGATGACAGCACGTTCTAACCCATCGATTGCATCCATACTGGGATAGGACACTGGCACGCCACGTGCATCGTAATAGTCTTTTTTCGACTTAAGTGCTTCAGATGCGGCCATCGTAGGCGTTCCTTCCAATTACAGCAGAGATCAGGGTAAAGGTTTCGCGGCCATAGGCGTCTTTGATCGCCGTGTTCAGGCTGGCGCGGTCGTGGCAAGTGATCCCGACACCGCCCAAAGCATCGGCGACAGCGGTGAAGTTGGTGCCCGGAAATTCGACACCCAGATTGCGCATCTTGTTGCCCCGTTGTTTCAGTTCGATCAAGCCCAGTTGTTCGTCGATAAAGACCACAATAGGAATGCCAAGTTTATGGTCGCGTGCGGTGGCAAGTTCGCCCAAAAACATCTCGACCCCGGCGTCGCCAACAAAGGCGATTACGGGGCACCCTGGTTCAGCTAATTTGCGGCCAATGGCGAGCGGTACTGCACAGCCCATGGTGCACAGCGCCGACGATTGCAGCAGCCCATGTGCATGATCACATTGCCAGACATGCGACAGCACGATCCGGTGCGCACCGCTATCTGCCGTGGCAACCGTGCCCGCAGGCGAAGCTTTGCGCGCCTCGTCGGCAATGGCCGCCGGTCCCCAGACTTCGTCCACGTGATATGCCTGCCGCAACAGGGCGCGTGCATCTGCAATCTCACTTGACGCCCATGGTGTATCGGGCGGGCCCCCTTGGGCAATGACGGTGAGTGTCGCTGCTATACCGCCGGTAAAATTCACGGGTGCCTGATGCATATAATGCGTGTTCACGACCGCAGAAATGTCGATGACGTTCTGACCTTCCTCAAACAGATCGCGCCAGCCAACCCGCATCTCAATCGGGTCGTAGCCTGCAAGGATCAAGCAGTCCGATGATTTCAACAATGGCAGCAGGATTTTATCCGAAACGGGTGACAATCCAGCCCCGCCAAGCGCCAGCGCGTGACGCTCATCCAAAATCCCCTTGGCCTTGTAGGTGGTGATCAGTGGCACGCCGTTCTGAGTGCAAAAATCAGCGACGGCATTCGAAGCACCTTGCGTCAACACATCGACGCCCGCCAAGACAAGCGGGCGTTTGGCGGTTTTCAACCAGCCGCGCGCTTTGTCCAGATCGGGTCCGGCCGGGGCCATCGACGATTGCGCCTGAAAGCGGGGCTTGTACCAATTGTCCGACACCTCACGCTGAACATCAATTGGCACATCCAGCACCACCGGACCCGGACGGCCCGAAGTCGCGATGCGCACGGCCTTGTCGATAACAACACCAGCAGTGCCGACCTCGACACGAAATGCGGCCTTGGTCACTGGTTCCAGAAACTTTACGTGGTCAAAAACCTGATGGGTGTAAGTCTGCCCCTCAATCGCGGGCACACATCCCGTTAGCACAATCATCGGTACCCGGTCCTGCCAGGCATTGGCGATGGCATTGGCCGCATTGGCGATACCCGGCCCAATCGTCGCAAACAAAACGCCGGGGGCGCCATTGCTGTGCCAAGTCCCTTCAGCCATGAAACCGCCGGAGTTTTCGTGTTTGACCAAAGTTATGCCCAGACCCGCGCGATCCAGCGCGTCCATGATCGCAAAAACCTCGCCGCCGGGGATGCCAAAGGCATGGCGGCATCCCGCGTCATACAGACGTTCGGCAATCACTTCAGATGCAGATTGCCCGGCTTGCGTGTCCGTCGCCATTCGCGTCAGGCTCTTTCTGTCTTGGGGATATATCCGCCCCGTGTTTGCGGCGTTTTCATACCCAGTATTTTGCCTGCCACCAGATTGCGCAGCATCTGAGCAGTGCCGCCACCAATCGTGAACATCCGGGCGTCGCGCAGCAGTCGTTCAGTGTTGCAATTGCGCGAATATCCGCGTGCACCGTGCAGCTGCAGGGCATCATTGGTCACTTTTACCGCCATCTCGGATGCAAAGATTTTCGCTTGTGCCGCCAACATCGGATCGGGAAAGCCAGATGTTTGGGTTTCAGCACTTTGCGCTGCCCGCCAGATCATCAACCGGGCCGCGTCGATCTGAATAGCCATATCGGCCAATATCCATTGCAGCCCCTGAAATTCAGCGATCGGACGCCCAAATTGTTCGCGTTGCTGCATGTATTCGCGGGCCGCTTCAAAAGCGCCGCGTGCAATTCCCAAGGCGACGGTCGCCGCGCCAACACGTTGTGCGTTATAGGCATCCATCAATCCAGCGAAGCCACGGCGAATGCCCTCGGGAGGGGTGATAAGACGATCCGCAGGAAGGCGCAGATTATCAAAGATCACCTCGGTTTCAGGTATGCCACGCAGACCCAAAGCCGGTTCGCGCGCGCCAATAGTCAAACCTTCTTCGCCCAGAAAGGCCATGAAACCGCCGATACCCTTATCTTCACCACCTTCAATGACGCGGGCAAAGATCAGATGCAGCCGGGAAACACCGCCACCAGTGATCCAGTGTTTTTTGCCGTTCAGAACCCAGGTGTCCCCATCACGTGTAGCCGTTGTTGTCATATCTGTCGCGGCACTGCCAGCGCCCGGTTCCGTGATACAAATCGCGGGCTTGTCGCCGCTCAGGACATGTTGTGCTGCAATCTTTTTTTGCTCTGGTGTGCCATAGGCGATGATTGCACCGACGGCCCCCATGTTCCCTTCAACGACTATCCGGCCAGATACACCGCACTGCGCTGCCAACTCCTCTACAACCAGTGCGACCTCAAAATAGCTACGCCCGGGCCCACCCAATGCGGTCGGAACAGACATGCCCATGAGGCCCGAACTGGTCATCGCATCGACAACGGCGATGGGATATTGTTCGGATTGATCCGTTTCTGCCGCCATAGGTCCAGCAACAGTTTGTGCAATATGGCGTGCCGTTTTCTGCAACTCTGCTTGATCCGCTGAGAGCACAAACGACGGTACGACGGCCTCGTGAATTAGCAAATGTTTCTGGGGCATGAATAAAGTGCCTTTGATTACTTTATCATCACCTTAGCCCCATTGTTTAACTTATCATAATTTAGATTACTTGAATCTTACATGATAAAAACTCATGTTAATCTATGGCGCCTGCATGGAACTGACAAACGCGTCGATCACCAGATCCGCCCGGCCATCCCGATTTGTGAAGGCCCCCACCTCGCGACTGACCACAGGGTCGCCAAACGGAATACTGCGGAAACGATTGGAGAATGGACGTTTGCCCTTACAGATTGGCACGATCGAAACGCCCAGACCTTCACCGACCAGGTTTGAGATGGCTTCAAGTGAATCAATTTCCATCGTCGCCTTTACGGATATCCCTTGCGTGCTCAGCGCCTCTTCGATGCCACGTCCAGCCCAGGTTTTGCGGTTGAACCAGATAAATGGATAGGCCTGCAATAGCACCCGAAAGGTATCTCCCTTGGCGTAAATGGGTGCAATAACTGCGAAATCTTCGGTTGCAATCCGATTCCAGCTTAGCCCCGGAATCGGGTTTACCGGATTGGTGCAAACCACTACGTCCAACCGACCTTCCGCCAACTTAGAGGTTAAATCAGCGGAACTTCCACTGTTTACCTCGACCTCCAGCGACGGGTAGAGATCTTGTAGATCCTTCAAACTGGCGGGCAAGAAACTCGACAGCGCCGTCGGAACAGCCCAAATCGTTAACTTTGAACGCACAAGTTCTCCCTTGGCGACCGCGGCAGCCGCATCAAACATCTCAAGCGTTTTGCGGGCATGATCAGCCAAGGCGCGCCCCCGCGCTGTTGGCACAGCGGGGCGTTTGATGCGGTCAAACAACATAACCCCCAGTTCATTTTCCATTGCCTTAATTTGCAGGCTGATTGCAGACGCCGACAAGCCAAGCTTGTCGCCCGCTGCTGCAAAAGATTTAGTCTCAACAACAGTAAGAAGTGTCGCGAGTTGTTTGATGTTCATTTTTCTCCCCCAAGGCGTTCGGGTCATCACGGGAAGCGAAAGAATGGCCTCGACAATATAGATATGTAACTGTGTTTGATCAACTGAACCACTAAGAACCAGATTTCCCTCACACTCCGAATGAAATCCGCAACGATCTTTGCAAACTAAAATCCGAGAGATTGGAAATCGCAGCGCATCTAGAGCGCACATTCGCTGCGTTGCAGGAAACGGTCAAGTCGGGCTCGAAGCATGCGTAATTGGGCTACCTCTGTTCTGAGGTCGAGCTCCCGATAGGATCACAGGATAGCTGTGAAAAAGGGAGAAGATGATGGAATATTTTGTCGGTTTGGACGTATCGCTGCGGTCGTGCGCGCTGTGTATTGTCGATAACAGGGGAAAGGTGCTTCTTGAGCGCGAGTTGCCTTGTGAAGTCGTTGATATCGCTGAGTGTTTGCGTGCTTTCTCACGCCCGATTGAACGGGTTGGCTTTGAGGCCGGAACAATGAGCCAGCACCTGTTTTTTGGCCTGACCAGTGAAGGCTTTGACGTCGTGTGTATGGAAGCACGTCAGGTGAACGCGGCGCTTTCCGCCATGCGTAACAAAACGGACAAGCACGACGCATATGGGATTGCCCAGGTTTTGCGCACCGGCTGGTTCAGCGCGGTCCACATGAAGAGCCGGGAGGCCCATGGTCAACGCGCGCTGTTAAGCACCCGCAAAGCACTGCTGAACAAGACGATTGATCTGGCCAATGAGGTGCGCGGACTGCTGAAGATCTTTGGTATCCGCCTGCCTAAATGCGTGAAGCATGGCAGCTTTGATGGCGTTGTCCGGCCAATGATCAAAATCGATGATGTCCTTGCTCACGCGATGCTCCCACTGCTGGATGCACGTCTCGCCCTGTATCAGCACTTTCTGGAACTGGATCGACGGGTCAAGCGCGCGGCGAGCCACGATGAGGTCTGCATGCGGATGATGACCGTCCCGGGGGTAGGACCGATTGCAGCGCTGACCTTCAAGGCTGCCGTCGATGACCCCTCTCGCTTCAAACGCTCTCGCACAGTTGCCGCACACTTTGGACTGACGCCCCGACGATATCAGTCAGGCGAGACAGACAACCCTGGCCGAATATCAAAAGCCGATGACCGAGATGTTCGCGCGACGCTCTATGCCGCCGCTAACGCGCTCCTTATGCGAACAATGGCAGGCTCACAGATAAAATCTTGGGGCATGCGGCTGATGCGCACCAAGGGCCGACGGCGCGCGGTCGTTGCAGTCGCGCGCAAACTGGCCGTGCTGCTGCACCGCATGTGGATCGATGGTACAGAGTTCCGTCAGGAAAAGGTGGGAGGCGTAGCATGATCAAATAACCAACCCACCTAACCTTGACGGGGTCGTCCTCACCGGACGAGGTTTGTGGATGAAGCCGAAAATGGCTGCTGCGCCACTTGAAGCGCGTCTCAAAGCAAGGCTCTCCACGGCCAATCCGACACATGCATGCAGCGGTGCCATCACGGCATCAACCAGACTGCGAAGAGAAGCGTGACCCGGATGAGCGGCAAGACCCCAAGACAAAGAAGGAAAATGAGCTTGACCTAAACACCCAATTAGAGAAGCAGACATTTGTCGATTATTCGAATACACAAAACCGGTATTCCCCAAGTAGCAAGGCCCGCCGGCAAGGTTAGCTATTGCAACGCGCTGCGACAACGGTTTTGGCGTTCGTCCGTGTCGTGAAGGCTCTTCTGCACCTCGGGTTTTGGCCTGTCATGGTATTGCAGCGCCCGATTTGGTGAATGGAGCGATTTCCGAACAGACCTGTCGAGCCGCTTTCCTTCAGGTTTTGCTGCTGACATCCTCATGCGCGAACCGGTGGTGAGCGCAGCCCGTGGATGGCCGCGAGGATGCGGGTGAACAGATCACCACTGACGGCCACCTCGGCCAATTGGAAGGTGATGGCGCGGGCATGTCGGACGACCCTAGCACCGATGTCAATCCCGGCGTAAAAAGGGGCCATTCGCCGGAGTAAAAGTGGGCCAGTTGAGGTGCCGCGCCTTGTTGGGTGTGCTCCCCATAAAGCTAACGCGTGACAAGGCGCATGTTGGCCAAAGGCCAACATCCATCAAGTTCAGACCGGGTTCAGGCTCTGGCGTTTCGGCTCTGTTTTAGCCGAAAGCTGTCGCCGTTCATCTCCAGTATATGGACGTGGTGGGTGAGGCGATCCAGGAGCGCACCGGTGAGGCGCTCGGATCCGAATATTTCGGTCCATTCGTCGAACGGCAGATTTGAGGTGATGATTATGGAGCCGCGTTCATAGCATTGGGAGATGACTTCGAAGAGCAGCTCAGCGCCGGTTTTGCTCAAGGGGACAAAGCCCAGCTCGTCAATGATCAGAAGGTTCTGGCTGGTGAGTTGTTTTTGGAACCTCTGCAGGCGGCGTTCATCGACAGCTTCGATCAATTCGTGAACCAGTGATGCGGCGGTTATGAAGCGGACCTTGAGGCCCTTCTGGCAGGCGGCCAATCCCAGCCCCAGTGCGACATGGGTTTTACCGGTGCCACTTGGCCCCAGGGCAATGATGTTCTGGTATTTGTCGATGTATTCACAGCGCGCCAGCTCCAGCACGAGCGGCTTGTTGAGTGACGGGATCGCCTTGAAATCGAAGCTGTCCAGGCTCTTGGTGGCTGGAAACTTCGCGGCCTTGATGCGCCGCTCGATCATCCGGCGTTCGCGCTCTATCAGTTCAAGTTCGCAGAGCCGCAGTAAATACTGGACGTGATCCTTCTTCTCAGCAGCGCATTGTTGCGCAAGTTTGGAATATTCGCTCAGGAATGTCGGCAAGCGCAGTTTTTTTAGGTGATGCTGCAGCAGAACCTGCGGTGTATCGGTCATGCCGGCACCTGCGTCATCAGGCTCATATAGCTCGCGGGCTTGGTGGTCTCGACCAGTGCTTTGGGCAGGTAGGGGTAGATATCGAGATCGAGCCGTGGCGGGCGCCTCTCGATCCGGCAAAGCACCAGATGCTTGACCGCATCGTAGCCGATCGCGCTCAGTTCCAGCGACTGTTTGATAGCCCCGTGGACGTGCGCCATCTCGAAGCTCTCAAGGAGCCGCAGAACCTGGACGTATTCGCGCTTGCCCTTCTTGCCCATGCGCGCTTCCAGCAGCCGGTGCAGGGTGGCAAACTCCCCTGGCAGGTCCCAGCCCTGCAGCGGTGCCGCCTGGTCCAGCGCGCCAACCTTCTGTTCCAGCAGCGGCAGGAAGTGCATCGGATCGAAGACCATATCAGCCTTCTCATAGGACCGTTGGTGGCGGGCGATCACCTCGGCGCCGCAGCCGATGACGACCTCGTGGACATAGCCGCGGACCTGAACCTCGTGATGAGCGCAGGCGACCGGCACCGAGTAATCGTTGTTGCGATAGCGGACCATCGAGATCGACGTCGCCCGCGTGCTGACTTTCTCGCAGGCATCGTAGGGTACAGGCGGCAGCGCCATCAGGCCGTCGAGGTCGCGCATCAGCCGCTCGCCGATAGTCTCGGAATGACCCCGCAGAACCTCATCCTGACGTTTGAGGCATTGCTCCTCCAGCCGGACGTTCAGGTCATCGAAACTGTCGAAGCGCGGCATCGGCACCAGGAAGTTCCGCCGGCCATAACCGATTGTGCCTTCGACATTACCCTTGTCGTTGCCCTTGCCAGGACGGCCGAACCTGTCTTCGAACAGGTAATGCGACTGCAACTCAGCAAAGGTTCTGGTGCGTTGCCGTTTTCCGTCCCCGAGAATCCGTGCCACCGCGATCGTGGTGTTGTCGTAGAGCCCTGACAGCGGCACGCCGCCGAAGAACGCAAAGCCAGCTACATGGCCATCGCAAAAGGCCTCGGTTGTCTCCGCCGGATAGGCCTTGATGAAGAACGCGTCCGAGTGCGGCAGAGACATTGCAAAGTAGTGCAGCTTGCGCACGACCCCGCCAATCTCGCCAAGCGCCTCACCAAAATCAACCTGGGCGTGGCCTGGCGCGTGCGACAGCGGCACGAACACTTCCCGAGTCCGGCGCTTCTTCTCGCGAACATAGTCGGTCACAATCGTGATCCCGCCGGTGAAGCCATGTTCATCACGCAGACGCTCATATATCCGCTTCGACGTATGCCGCTGCTTCTTGAGCCGCGACTTATCCTCTTCCAATATCTGGTTGATGAGCGGAATGAACGGGTCAAGCTTTGGACGGGCTGGTGGCCCATTCCTGCGATACCCCGGTGGCACCGCATGCTTCAGAATTTTTGACACAGTCTTGCGGTCTATCCCGAAATGACCGGCCGCCGCCCGCTCACTCATCCCACCGACATGACACGCACGCCGAACCCGGCTGTACAATTCCACAGAATACATCTCCCCGCCCTCAGCTCGTTTGCCTCAGGCGTCAGAATGGCGGAGTTTTACTCCGCGACAGTCAGATTATTCGACCGTTTCTGTGGTCCAGTATTGCTCCGGGATTCACAACTATGGGGCGGGAAAACCAGAAACGCCATTATTCAGTTTGAGCGAGACACGGCACAATCTCAGACCGGAAAATTGAGCACTAGTTTGTTTCAATCGCTTGGCCTGATTGGAATTGAGAAAATTCCAAAGGCCGCAATTCTCGTGATCGACCAAAGGTCTGACAAACCTGCCAGAACACTGGAAGGAATGACACAGGCGCAAGTGCTCGAATATCTGCCCCGATTGGCTGCGATGGACACCAGGCAAATCGATCTGGTTTTTTCTCGTCCAAAATCAATCGTATTCGTAATTACTTCCGAAATTCGATCCGGCACGACTGTTCGTACATATGCGTCAAATATTCTTGATGGAAAACGAAACCAATGGTCTCAGGACTATACTTACAAAGTCAACAAAGACACACCCACTCAGCCGCTAATAATCATCAACGAATTCGAGACATCAAACCCAATGTATTTGGTTCATGAACTTTTCATTGGCCGCAAAAAGGTTGCAGCTCGAGTGACGCGTGCGATGTGAAAGGACCGAAATATTGCCCAAGCTAATTATTTGGATAACCTGTTTTGCACATTTTGGGCTTCTCGTGCCCCTTGCGGCAGCTGCGGGCTCCCAGCCCGGTCCAGGCATCGTTCACTATAAGAGTTCTTCCGCGCCAGGAGTAAAGTTTCGGTCGCCGATACACCGTTCCTCCACTTTTTTACCTGGAGGCGGTTTCTATGATCGGGCTTACGCAATAGACCCGAATTTCGGCGGTGCGCAACACTTGGGGTTGGACATAGCCGCCCCAAAGGATACTCCAGTGTACTCGCCAGTTTCAGGGAAAATTACAGAAGTGCACTTGGTTTCAAGTCCCTGGCACTCCTATGTAGTCATCGAGGACGCGGCAACTGGTGTTGAATTTGTATTGGGACACATAACGGGTAGCGTGCGTAAGGGCGCCTAGGTGACCCCCAGTACAAAAATCGGCCAAATTGCGCTTGCCGGCACAGGCGCGCATCTTCACCTTGGAGTCGTGTGGGACTTCACAACAGCATTTTCGCCGGGGTCTGGCTGGGGCTTTGGCCGCGGCCCCCTGAAATCGTCAATCACTGTTGGAACAAACAGGGGCTGGATTGATCCAAGGATATTCTTTCCTTGATATTGGCTTGGCCGAACAAGGCCGTCCGCAAATCTAAGGTCAGGTTTAAGGGCGGATCACCAGAAATAAAACAATTTTCAATTAGCATATTCATAGACTTATGAGAATTTGTGGTAGCCCGTAGGGGAATCGAACCCCTCTTTCCAGGTTGAAAACCTGGCGTCCTAACCGATAGACGAACGGGCCGCGATTTGGCGTGCGCCGCTATCTAGGCAAAGCCAGCATCAAGGGCAAGAGATTCTTTCGCCCCGTCAGGTCGAGCTTTTCGGCGCCAAAGCCGCGTCTTCCAGGCGTAGTTGCACGCGGTTTTTACCGCCCCATGAATTGATCTCAAGGCGCCCGGCCAAATGAAATCGACTGCCGCCGTCTTCTTCGATCGCATGCCCAAGCGGGCCGTCATAGGCGCCAAATGCAATGGCTTCAACCGGCGCGCCCGCACCGTCGGAGAAACGGAATTTCAGATGCGCGGCGCTGACCCGTTTTGAAAACCTGATAATCTGATCGGGAAACACGAAACACGGTGCTGGGGCGCCTGCGCCGAAAGGCCCGGCGGTCTCGATCTGCTGGATCAGTTCTGCTGTGGCCGCACCGGTCATCAACACCCCGTCCAGCGGCAGATCGCGCGGCCCCAGCGCAGCCGCGCCCTGACGCGCCAACAGCGCGCTCAGCCGCGCCATCGCTGCCTCAAGCTGATTACGCGCCACGGTAAGCCCTGCTGCCATTCTGTGGCCGCCGCCCTTCAGCAACAGCCCTTCTGCGGCCAACCGTTGCACCGAGGCACCCAGATCAATGCCGGACACCGAGCGTCCCGAGCCTTTGCCCGCATCGCCGTCCAGACCGATCACCACCGCCGGGCGGTTGCTCAGTTCCTTGAGCCGCGAGGCCACAATGCCGACCACACCCGGATGCCAGCCCTCACCTGCCGCCCAGACCAGCGGCGCGTCAAAGCCACGCGCCTCGGCCTGTTCAAGGGCGGCGTCACGCACTGTCGCCTCGATCTCGCGTCGTTCGGAGTTCAGCTGATCAAGCCGATCAGCGATCGAATTTGCTTCAGCCGCATCATCGGTCGACAGCAGCCGCGCGCCCAGATCGGCGCGCCCAACGCGTCCGCCGGCATTGATGCGTGGCCCCAGCACGAAGCCCAGATGATATGAATTTGGCGCGGTGGTCAGCTTGGCAACATCGGCCAGCGCCACAAGTCCGCATCGTTGCCGGGTCGCCATGATCTTCAACCCCTTACGCACGAAGGCCCGGTTCACACCGCGCAAAGGCGCCACATCGGCGACCGTGGCCAATGCCACGAGATCAAGAAACCCCATTAATTCAGGCCCTGAAATGCCCCAGCTGCGCAGCCGCCGGTTCGCTTCGACCAGGAACAGGAACACCACACCGGCAGCACACAGGTGGCCCAGATCGCAATCCTCGTCCTGCCGGTTCGGGTTCACCACGGCGCACGCCGAGGGCAGGGTGTCGCCGCCAGGGTGATGATCGAGAACGATCACATCTGCGCCCTTGGCGGCTGCAATGGCAGTGTGCGACAGGGTTCCGCAATCCACGCAGATGATCAGATCATGGGTGTGCGACAGTGCCGCCATCGCGGCATCGTTTGGGCCATAGCCTTCGTCGATGCGGTCCGGCACATAGAGCGTGGCGGCGTGACCCAGCGCCCGCAGCCAAGTCAGGATCAGCGCTGCCGAGGCGCCGCCGTCCACGTCATAGTCAGCAAACACTGCGATTTTCTGCTCGGTCCGAAACGCCGCCACAAAGCGCTCCGCCGCGGCGCCCATATCCCGCAAACTCATCGGGTCAGGCAGCAGATCGCGCAAGGCCGGGGCCAGATAGCGCTCGGTCTCGGTTGCAGCGACGCCCTGGCGCACCAGTATCTGGCACAGCACCAGGGGCAGACCGCTGGTCTGTTGCATCGCCTGCGCCAGTCTGTCGGCGTCCGCGCCCGGGCCGGTCCAGCGCCGTCCGGTCAGCGACTTTTCAACGTCAAGAAAGGCGCGCGCACTCATTCGTGATGAACGGGGTTCCGATAGATCATCCGGCGCACCGAACCGGTTTTGGACCGCATCAGAATGGTTTCGGTTTCCAGGAAGCCGGGTTCGCGCCTGATGCCTTTCAGGATCGAGCCGTCAGTCACACCGGTGGCGGCAAAAATCACGTCCTGAGTCACCATTTCCTCGCGCGAATAAATCCGATTGAGATCGGTGATCCCGGCCTTTGCAGCGCGCCCGCGCTCATCATCGTTTCGAAATATCAGCTGGCCCCACATCTGCCCGCCCATGCATTTCAGCGCCGCCGCCGCCAGCACGCCCTCGGGCGCGCCGCCTGACCCCATATACATGTCGATGCCGGTGGTCTGGGCTTCGGCGCAATGGATCACCCCGGCCACATCACCGTCGGTGATCAGCCGGATCGCGGCACCGGTGCCGCGCACTTCGGCGATCAGGTCCTCGTGGCGCGGACGCTCCAGGATGCAGACGGTGATGTCGCGGTCCTTGCAGCCGCGCGCCTCGGCCAGTGCGCGCACCCGCGCAGTCGGCTCCATGTCCATCGACACCGCGTCCTTGGGATAGCCGGGCCCGATCGCCAGCTTTTCCATATAAACGTCGGGTGCGTGCAGCAGCGTGCCGCGCGGCGCCATCGCGATCACCGTCAGTGCGTTCGGCATGTCCTTGGCGGTCAGCGTCGTGCCTTCCAGCGGGTCCAGCGCGATATCCACATTCGGGCCGCTCCCGGTGCCGACCTCTTCGCCGATAAACAGCATCGGCGCTTCGTCGCGTTCACCTTCGCCGATGACCACAACGCCTTGAATTTCCAGCATGTTCAACTGAACACGCATGGCATTCACGGCAGCCTGATCGGCGGCCATTTCGTCGCCGCGCCCAACCAATTGCGCCGACGCCATCGCCGCCGCCTCTGACACCCGCGCCAGGCCAAGTGACAATGACCGGTCATGAAATTCCATCGATGCGCTCATGGTTCTTTCCTGAAAATCAATTTTGCGTCACACCTAGCTGTGAGTTCTCACAAGGTTGTTCATTCGATCCAGACCTGAGAAGCTGAAGTTTGCAAAAACAGAAGCTCTTGAGGGAGAACCGAATGAACAGCCATAAGAATGCACGTCTTGCGCCAAAAGGTCGAGAGATTTTGGTTCGCCGCCTTGAACGAGGCGAACGCCCTGCCGATGTTGCCTGCGCGATGGGGATCAGCCTTCGCACCGTTTACAAATGGCGCGGAAGATATCGCGATTATACCAACGGCCCTAGTCGTTGACCGTTTGGCCCATTGTCTGGTAGTGATTGACGTGATTGCGGTTTTGTCGTTTGCAAAGAAGTTCCATGCTTCGCAACACCTGTCGACGATCTGCTCATAATTGTCGAAGACGGATATGGCGAGCTTGTTGGCACGCAGATAAGCCCACACATTTTCCATCGGGTTGAGTTCAGGGGAATAGGGCGGGAGTTTGAGCAGGGTGATGTTGTCGGGTACCTCCAGCTCTGCCGAACCGTGCCAGCCAGCGCCATCCAGAATGAGAAGGGCATGTGCGCCCGATGCGACAGTTTTAGCGATCTCGGCGAGATGCGCGCTCATGGCCTGTGTGTCGGCATGTGGCATGATCAGAGCGGCCGCTTCAGCCCGTTCCGGGCAGACGGCGCCGAAAATGTAGCTCCAGATATAGCGGGTGTCGCGCGGGGCACGGGGGCGTGTTCCACGCTCGGCCCAGATACGGGTGAGCGTGCCCTGCTGGCCAACCCGCGCTTCATCCTGAAACCATATCTCCAGGGGCTTGCTGCGGGCTGTTTCCGGCAAGGCTGCTTCTACCTCTGCGGCGAAGTTTTTTTAAAAGCCTCCTGTGCATCCGGGTCGGATTTCGGATGCTGCGGGCGCACCGACAGACGCCGAAAGCCCAGGCTTGCCAATTGTTTGCCAACAGTTCGCTCATGCATGGTGACGCCGAAGCGCTCTTCGATCTTGCGTTTCAGATCAATGCGCCGCCAGCGCACAACCCCATCGGTTTCGGGGTCGGGACCCGCCCGAACCATTTCCGCCAACTCCTCCTTCTGTGCCGCGCTCAGCAGACAGGGTGGATCCGGCGGGCGACGGTTGAACAGGCCCGACACGCCCTCCGCATTGTAACGGTGGGCCCAATCCCGCAACGTCTGCCGATCCATGCCGCAGTTTTCTGCCGCCGTCTTGCGGTCAACCCCATCCAGAACCAGGGCAATCGCCAACATCCGTCGCGCCGCTTTCCCATCCCGGCACCGCGCCGCTTCCTGGCGAAGCTCGCCTGCGGACTTGTCTTTGCGCGTAATCCTTACTGCCATCAAAGCCTCCCTTGCCTTGATGCCACTGAATCAGATCACGCCGCTCGTGGGAATCCCCTTGAGTCAAATCTGGGGGCCGTTGGTATTATGGGTCGGAAGGGTTGTAAGACAGGTCATCCCGCCCGTCACAGACCCCGGGCCGGACACCCGCAAGCGTTGAGGCACGGGTTGTTCAATTGCGCAGGGAACGGCGCATTATGGAGCGAATCGCAGAGGAAACCGGCGTGTCGCGCGCCACGGTTGGGCGTATTCTGGCCCGCCACGGCCTGAACCGCTGGCGCGATCTGGAACCCTCCGAGCCGGTCGTAAGATACGAACGCGACCGCCCCGGCGACCTAATCCACATCGACATCAAGAAGCTGGGCAAGTTCACCCGCACGGGTCATCGCATCACCGGCGACCGCACCGGCCAGAGCAACACCCGCGGCATCGGCTGGGAGTTCGTGCACGTCTGTATAGACGATTATTCGCGGCTCGGGTTCAGCCAGGTGCTGGCCTCGGAACGCAAGGAAGACGCGGTGGCCTTCCTGAACGAGGCTGTTGCCTGGTATCGCAAGCTGGAGATCGGGATCGAAAGGGTGATGACAGACAACGGCAGTTGCTATAAATCCCACGCATTCAGAGCCGCCTGTAAAGCGCTTGGTCTGCGCCATATCCGCACCAGACCTTACACACCCAAAACAAACGGCAAAGCGGAACGATTCATTCAGTCTTCCCTGCGTGAATGGGCCTACGCCCGCGCCTATCAGACATCAGAGCAAAGAAAAGCCGAGCTGCCGTACTGGCTGCATCATTACAATTGGCACCGGCCTCATGCCGACATAAAAAGGAAAACACCAATCAGCCGATCAGGCTTGGACGTGAACAACCTCATGAGACTCCACAGCTAGCGCGTCGGCAGGTCGGCGCACAAGTGACTTCGTCTGCTGTTTTCCAAATGTTAAAAATATCCAGAAAGCTGCAACGCCGCCGATTATTCGCAGAATAATCCCGGCGCCCCACACCCAATTTACCCTAAACGGCCTCGATGCGAATCGCCACCGGCTCGCCCGCCAGAACATTCGTGCCTGCCATCTCAGCAATCGCCTCGCGCAGCGCGCTGCCGCTGGTCTTGTGGGTGACGATCAGCACCGGCGCTGTCGGGTCCACGTGGCGATACTGACGCATCCGGTCGATCGAGATGTCGGCATCGCCAAGCACCGTGGCAATTTTCGCCAATGCGCCGGGCTTGTCGTGCAGCGCCATGCGCAGATAATACGGCGCCGGAACAGAGCTGCTGGCCGGGCGGGGCTTTGCCAAAGATGCCGCCGGCTGGCCGAACGTCGGCACCCGGCTGCCGCGCGCCAGATCGACAATATCAGCCAGCACCGCACTTGCGGTCGGGCCTTGCCCGGCGCCGGCGCCGCGCAGCACGATCTGGCCAGCGTTGTCGCCGTCCAGAACCACCATGTTGGTGGCATTTTCCAATTGCCCAAGCGGGCTGGACGCGGGCACCAGACAGGGCGAGGTGCGCTGCTCCAAACCGCGCCCAGAAATTTGCGCGACGCTGAGGAGTTTTATGCGAAAGCCCATGTCGGCAGCCAGTTCGATGTCTTCGGTGGTGAGCCGCTCGATGCCTTCCAGCTCGATCGCCTCAAATGCCACCTGGGTGCCAAAGGCGATCGCCGCCAGCAGTGCAAGCTTGTGGCCGGCGTCGATGCCGCCCACATCCAGCGTCGGATCGGCTTCCAGATAACCAAGCTCTGCTGCGGCTTTAAAAACCTCCGCGTAGCTTAGCCCCTCGGCCTGCATCCGGGTCAGGATATAGTTGCAGGTGCCGTTCAGCACGCCCATGACCCGGGTGATCCGGTTTCCCGCCAGCCCCTCGCTCAACGCCTTGATCACCGGAATGCCACCGGCCACAGCGGCCTCGAACCGGATCACGTGGCCGTTGGCCTCGGCCGCAACGGCCAGGGCTTGTCCGTGATGCGCCAGCATCGCCTTGTTGGCGGTCACCACGTCCTTGCCGGCGGCAATCGCGGCCTCGGTGGCGGCTTTGGCGGCACCGTCAGCGCCGCCGATCAGTTCCACGAAAACGTCCACATCGTCGCGTCTGGCCAGCGCCACCGGGTCGTCCGCCCAGCCGTAATCGCCGAGCCGCACGCCACGATCCTTGTCGCGCGACCGCGCGCACACGGCAGAAATTGCAATGCTGCGACCGGCGCGCGTCGCCAGCAGTTGCGCGTGACGCTGCACGGATTTTACCACGCCGGTGCCGACAGTGCCCAGCCCGGCAATTCCAAGGCGCAACGGTTTGGACATCTGGCAACTCCGGCTTGGCGACAATTCTGCGCGGTCTCTATCCAGTTCTTCGCGCCGCTGCAACGGCGCAGGGCCAGCCATGGTTGTTCGACAAATCGTTGGATCGGTTTTTGCAGCCCGCCCGGTCCTTGGCTCGGGCAGCGCCTGCGACAGGATCTGCAGCACCGACGCAGACCGACGCAGCGATCCAACAGTTTCCTGAGATGCATTAGCTGGCGTGGCGCCTCAGCGCTGCGGCCATCCGCGCCCGGGTACGCCGGTTCACGACCGGTCTGCGCATCGCTGCCGCCCGTACGCGAAGCCTGGCAGCGCGAACCGCAAGGCCCGCGGCCTCGGCCTGTGCGCCCCCGGCGCTTGCGAATGCGATGTCCAGCAACTGGTCCAACGGCACAAGTTGCGGAAATTCCGCACCCCGCACGCGGTCAGATATTGTGTCGTCCAGATCGGGAAATTTGCCACAGGCCGCCAGCACGATAAGAACTGAGCACAGGCATGCAACAACGCGGGTCATGGGCGGTGAGCTATCTTCATATTGGGCCTGTTGTAATCCATGCTGGTGCTGACCCTAGCGATGTCTGGCAGCACCCGTCACCTGCATTCAACAGAACTCAACGCCGGCGCGACGTACCGACGAACTGGTTTGACATGCGCAACCAAGCGCTATTAATTGAACGCACGTTCAGATAGATGGGGCAGCATGGCGCGCAAAACCGGGTCTCATTCCAACATTACCGGGCCGTTGGTCCGGCAGGCCGCCGAACGGATGTTCGCGCGCCACGGATTTGCCGCCGTGACCATGCGCCAGATCGCCGCCGAGGTCGGGGTGCAGGCGGGCGCGCTTTATCTTTATACGCCCGACAAGCAGACGCTGTTGTTTGAACTGATGCGCGGTCATTTGGACGAGCTTTTGGCGGCATGGCAGGCAGAACCTCAAAGGCAGGCACCGCAAGACCGGCTGCAGGATTTCAGCCGCCTTCACATCCGCTATCATCTGGACCGGCCAGATTCGGTTTTCATCGCCTATATGGAGCTGCGCAACCTGACGCCCGATAATTTTGCCAGGATCGAAAAACTGCGCCACGCCTATGAGGATCAGTTGGAAAATATCCTGGCAGACGGGCAGGCAGCCGGGGATTTCCAGGTGCCTGACACGCGCCTTGCAAAGATGGCGATCCTTGCGATGCTGACCGGCGTGAACACCTGGTATCGCGAAGGCGGGCGGTTGTCGCGCAAGCGGGTGGAACGGATATACTGGAATATGGTGCGCCGCGCCGTGGGGGCCTGAGCGCAATCGATAAGGACACGAAATGAGCAAAGTCGTCGCCACGATCACGCCTTCAGCAGCCCGGCGCGCGTTTGCGATCGCGTTGCTGATCGGCCTTGGACTGATGCTGGTTTATCTGGCATTTGCGGCGTCGGGCGCAGCGCTCGGCTGGCAGGGCCTGTTGCTTGGCATCGGGATGTTGTTGCTGATCCTGGCCGACAAGATGCGCCGCGCCACCCGCGGGCGGATAGAAATGACCGATACGGTGCTGCGCGACGGCGCGGGCCGCGAGATTTGCCGTCTGGACGACATCGTGTCGGTCGAGCGCGGCGTGTTCGCCTTCAAACCGGCACAGGGGTTTCTGATCCGCACCGTGCGCCGCGCCAAATTTGCATGGGAACCTGGCCTTTGGTGGCGCGTCGGGCGCAAGATCGGGGTTGGCGGCGTGACATCTGCAGGGCAGAGCAAATACATGGCTGAACTGATTGCGCTGCGACTGCAAGACAAGGGCGCGAAGTCGGCAGACTGACGTGTCATACCAACGGCCCCCAGATTTGACTCAAGGGGATTCCCACGAGCGGCGTGATCTGATTCAGTGGCATCAAGGCAAGGGAGGCTTTGATGGCAGTAAGGATTACGCGAAAAGACAAGTCCGCAGGCGAGCTTCGCCAGGAAGCGGCGCGGTGCCGGGATGGGAAAGCGGCGCGACGGGTGTTGGCGATTGCCCTGGTTCTGTATGGGGTTGACCGCAAGACGGCGGCAGAAAACTGCGGCATGGATCGGCAGACGTTGCGGGATTGGGCCCACCGTTACAATGCGGAGGGCGTGTCGGGCCTGTTCAACCGTCGCCCGCCGGATCCACCCTGTCTGCTGAGCGCGGCACAGAAGGAGGAGTTGGCGGAAATGGTTCGGGCGGGTCCCGACCCCGAAACCGATGGGGTTGTGCGCTGGCGGCGCATTGATCTGAAACGCAAGATCGAAGAGCGCTTCGGCGTCACCATGCATGAGCGAACTGTTGGCAAACAATTGGCAAGCCTGGGCTTTCGGAGTCTGTCGGTGCGCCCGCAGCATCCGAAATCCGACCCGGATGCACAGGAGGCTTTTAAAAAAACTTCGCCGCAGAGGTAGAAGCAGCCTTGCCGGAAACAGCCCGCAGCAAGCCCCTGGAGATATGGTTTCAGGATGAAGCGCGGGTTGGCCAGCAGGGCACGCTCACCCGTATCTGGGCCGAGCGTGGAACACGCCCCCGTGCCCCGCGCGACACCCGCTATATCTGGAGCTACATTTTCGGCGCCGTCTGCCCGGAACGGGCTGAAGCGGCCGCTCTGATCATGCCACATGCCGACACACAGGCCATGAGCGCGCATCTCGCCGAGATCGCTAAAACCGTCGCATCGGGCGCACATGCCCTTCTCATTCTGGATGGCGCTGGCTGGCACGGTTCGGCAGAGCTGGAGGTACCGACAACATCACCCTGCTCAAACTCCCGCCCTATTCCCCTGAACTCAACCCGATGGAAAATGTGTGGGCTTATCTGCGTGCCAACAAGCTCGCCATATCCGACTTCGACAATTATGAGCAGATCGTCGACAGGTGTTGCGAAGCATGGAACTTCTTTGCAAACGACAAAACCGCAATCACGTCAATCACTACCAGACAATGGGCCAAAACGGTCAACGACTAGGGCCGTTGGTATAAGGGGCCAGCCGACGCGGTCATCCCGCATCATCTGAGCCGCCGGTCTTTTGGATCAGGCAATCGCAGCGCCGGTCGCGCAAGCCGGGAGTTTTATCATGCGATGTCCTTACCACCCTTCAATTTAGCGAATTAAGCTTGCCATCTGTCCACATGCTGTGATTCAAGGAGTCTCCTGTTATAGAATTGGAGATGTTGTATGGTTGTTTCATTGGGTTTTTCTGGGGTAAACGAAGCTATCAAGGCTGATTTTATAGAGCGGCTTCCAAAGTTTCATAAATCCCGCTGCGAAGTCCTTACACTGCTTTCGAGCATCGTTCTTGATGTGCGAAGTGCGAATTTGATGGAATTATCGGCGGCTTTACCGCGTCACATCGGCACAAAAGATCATCGGTACCAGTATGGTTCCCGTGTTTTGAGCAATTCCCACATTGATTGCGCGGAAATCATGCAGGCCTATGCTGGAGATGTATTCACCCGTTTGGCCTCCAACGGAGAGACCATCGTTTTGATGATGGATCAAAGCCATATCAATGACGGACATGAAGTCTTGATGCTGTCAGTGCGCATGCGTGATCGCGCCTTGCCTGTGGCTTGGCGCGTGCGCAAGACAAAAGGCAATATTGGGTTTTCTCTCCAAAAAGAGTTACTGGACAGCATTCAGGATTGGATGCCTGAAGGGGCTGATGTCATGTTAACGGGTGATCGATTTTATGGCACAGAAAGGTTAATCCATTGGTGTCAGGACGCTGGTTGGGGATATCGTATTCGCCTGAAGGGCAACCTGACTTTGCAGCACCAAGGTGGCGAGCTGTCTTGCATTGAAATCCGGGAGCTGATGCCGCAAGGGCTTATAAACGCGGAACTTTATGGATCAGGTGTGTTTACGAATATCGGAGTATTGCACGACGATGGTCACCCTGAGCCCTGGATCATCGCTATGAATGCAAAGCCTTCACAATACACGGTTCTCGATTATGGAATGCGATGGGGTATTGAAGCTATGTTCTCGGACTTCAAGACCCGTGGATTTGGCATCGCGCAAAGCCAAATCAAAAAGCCAGACCGACTGGAAAGGCTTATCCTTGTCATGGCAATAGCCATGTACTGGGCGGTTTCAACGGGCGCAGCAGATGAACAAATAGTCGCCGAAAGCGGCGAAAAAAGGGGATTCGCAAAACCCGAAGATCACTCTGCTCCCTCTTCAAACAGGGCCTGCGTTTCCTGCGCAGATGCTTCATAGGATATGAGAAAATCCCTAAATTATGGCAAGTTTGGATTTTTGAAGGGTGGTAAGTGCGATGTCAGTTGAAATGGACACAGAAATTCAACGCTTTTCACGGCGGTTGCGAACTTTGATTCAGTGACGCAGTTTCGATAGGTGAAGGCGTATGCGAATCGGCGAGGCCACCGAAAAAAATATTAACCAGTTTCGGGCACTTCATTGCTCGGAATCGAGATTGGACATCTGGCAAAAGGAAAAATTGATATGGCGCACGCAAAGGAACCGAGTTTTCGCGAGTCTGTTGACCTGATGTTCAACCGGGCCGTGGTCCTGATGGACCTGCCGCCCGGACTGGAAGAAAAGATCAGGGTCTGCAACGCCACCTATACGGTGCGCTTCGGGGTCCGTCTGCGCGGGCAAATCCAGACCTTCACCGGATACCGGTCGGTGCATTCGGAACATATGGAACCGGCCAAGGGCGGCATCCGGTATTCGATGGATGTCAATCAGGACGAAGTAGAGGCGCTGGCGGCGCTGATGACCTATAAATGTGCCCTGGTGGAAGCACCGTTTGGTGGCTCCAAGGGTGGCTTGCGTATTGATCCGCAGCAATATGAAGAACACGAATTGGAGCTGATCACCCGCCGTTTTGCCTACGAGCTGGCCAAGCGCGACCTGATTCATCCGTCCCAGAACGTGCCGGCACCGGACATGGGCACCGGCGAGCGTGAAATGGCCTGGATCGCGGACCAGTATGCCCGGATGAACACCACCGACATCAACGCGCGCGCCTGCGTGACCGGCAAGCCGCTGAATGCCGGCGGCATCGCTGGCCGCATCGAGGCAACGGGGCGCGGTGTGCAATACGCGCTGCAGGAATTTTTTCGCCATCCGGAAGACGTCGCCAAATCCGGGCTGGCGGGCTCGCTGGATGGCAAACGCATCATTGTGCAGGGGCTTGGCAATGTCGGCTATCATGCCGCGAGTTTCCTGGCTGCCGAAGATGGCGCAAAAATCACCGGCATTATCGAGCGCGACGGCGCTTTGGTGAATGAAAATGGACTGGATGTGGAGGCTGTGTATGCCTGGATCGCCGAGCACGGCGGGGTTTCCGGTTACCCGAACGCAACGTTCGAGGCTGACGGGGCAAAAGTGATGGAAGCCGAATGCGACATTCTGATTCCGGCCGCCCTAGAAGGGGTGATTAACCTGGCCAACGCCGACCGGATCAAAGCGCCGTTGATTGTCGAGGCGGCAAATGGTCCGGTCACTGCCGGGGCCGACGAAATACTGCGCAAAAAATGCGCGGTGATCATTCCGGACATGTTCGCCAACGCCGGTGGCGTCACAGTGTCGTATTTTGAATGGGTCAAGAACCTGAGTCATATCCGGTTTGGCCGCATGCAGCGACGTCAGGAAGAAGGCCGCCACCAGCTTGTTGTCGACGAACTGGAACGGCTTTCAACGGATATGGGCGACAGGTGGTCGCTGGCACCGGACTTTAAGGAAAAGTATCTGCGTGGCGCCGACGAACTGGAGCTGGTGCGCTCGGGCCTGGATGACACCATGCGCGCCGCCTATCAGTCGATGCGCGACATCTGGCACAGCCGTAACGACGTATCCGACCTTCGGGTCGCCGCGTATCTGGTATCGATCGGTAAAGTAGCGGCGAGTTACCGCGCAAAGGGCCTGTAAGCGACACCGGTCAGGACCTCGTTTTGGACGTTAGAACTTGAATAAGTAAAGTCAAATCAGTGGGTTAAATGAAGTGTGGCGCATATACCGCAGTGCGGTTTGCCATCTGGCCGCTTCATTTTGGCCCTATAATTGCCTCAAATCCTCTGGAAATTCGGGCAGCGAAAAAGCGTCACGGCAGTCGTGGCGTTTGTACTTGCTGATTATGAATTGGAGTATCGGGGATGTCGAAATTTTTATTCAAATCCGCCCGGCGTTTCACCGCTGAAACGCGCGGCTCGGCAACCATCGAAGCGGTGTTGTGGCTGCCCCTGTTCTTTGCGCTTTTCGGATTGATGACCGACGCTGCCATGGTGTTCAACGGGCACTCACGCGTAATGCGCGTCGTTCAGGACGCCAACCGCAATCTTTCGGTCGGCCGCCTGGCGGACGAGGCTGAAACAGAAGCCTACATTGTTGCCGCACTCTCAGGCTTGAGCCCGAATGCCACCGCATCAACGACGATCGTCTCTGGCGTCGCCACGACGACCGCATTCATTCCGGCCACCGACCTGGAAATCCTCGGCATGTTCAGCGCCATCAGCTCGATCACACTGAATGTGACGGCACAACATTATATCGAATTTTGATCAGTATCAGGAGATGACCGATGATACCTAAGGCATTCCGCAAATTTGCGAAACAGCAAGACGGCGCTTTGACCGGGTTGGGCCTGTTCATGGGCCTGGCTTCGATCGTTATCGGTGGTCTGGCGATTGACGTGGCCAACGCAATGATGGCCAGAACACAGTTGCAGGCCGCAGCCGACGCCGCCGCACATGCCGCACTTTACACGCGCGAATGGCAAGATGCGGCCACTTCTAAACAGGCAACGCTTGACGTTGCAAACGTCAACATGCCCTCTGCCAGTTTTGGATCTCTACTGACGGCGGATGATATTCAGTTCGGCTTCTGGGACAGCGGTGCCCAGGCCTTTCAGATTGACGCTGCCTCAAAGGATGGTGTGCTTGTCGATATTTCACGCCTTGAATCCAAGAACAACAGCGTCGGCACCTATTTCCTCAAGTTTGCCGGGTTTGGCAGCTGGGACGTGCGCCGCGGCTCGGTGTTTGAAACCTATATTCCGACGTGCTTCCTGGAAGGGTCGTGGCCGACGATATCGTCGACATGCAGTCTAACAATACTTTCACCTCGGGGTTTTGCATCCATTCCAACACCCATGTTGAACTGAACAACGACAATGTGTTCGAAAATAACACGGTTGTATCGATGCCCGACAAAACGACCGTCGTCGTACCTTCGGGCGATCTGACGTCCAGCCCGGGGCTGTCAACTGCACTGCACGACGGTGCCTATCAGATTCGCATCCTGAATCGGCTTAGCGACATTATGGATGATTTTTATGCCGGCGGCACCGACTATGCGCCCGCCTACATCACCAGCCCCAGCTTGATCACGCTTATCTCTAACAATGTCGGCCCAAGTGACTTTACCGCCGGACGGATTCACACAAGAGCATGCACTGGAAGCGGCCAAAAGATAACGTTCTCAGCGCACCAAACATTTTCCGAGATTGTACTTATCACCAATTGCAAAGTCTCTTTTGGCCAAGGTGTGATCCTGCAAGACGTCATCGTTGCCACGACAAACATCGGCTCAACCTCAATCACTTCGCCCTCGTCGCTTCAGGTGGGTGTGAATCCCGGAGCAATACTGGACCACAGAAACGGTCGAATAATCTGACTGTCGCGGAGTAAAACTCCGCCATTCTGACGCCTGAGGCAAACGAGCTGAGGGCGGGGAGATGTATTCTGTGGAATTGTACAGCCGGGTTCGGCGTGCGTGTCATGTCGGTGGGATGAGTGAGCGGGCGGCGGCCGGTCATTTCGGGATAGACCGCAAGACTGTGTCGAAGATCCTGAAGCATGCGGTGCCACCGGGGTATCGCAGGAATGGGCCACCAGCCCGTCCAAAGCTTGACCAGTTCATTCCGCTCATCAACCAGATATTGAAAGAGGATAAGTCGCGGCTCAAGAAGCAGCGGCATACGTCGAAGCGGATATATGAGCGTCTGCGTGATGAACATGGCTTCATCGGCGGGATCACGATTGTGACCGACTATGTTCGCGAGAAGAAGCGCCGGACTCGGGAAGTGTTCGTGCCGCTGTCGCACGCGCCAGGCCACGCCCAGGTTGATTTTGGTGAGGCGCTTGGCGAGATTGGCGGGGTCGTGCGCAAGCTGCACTACTTTGCAATGTCTCTGCCGCACTCGGACGCGTTCTTCATCAAGGCCTATCCGGCGGAGACAACCGAGGCCTTTTGCGATGGCCATGTCTCCGCCTTTGCGTTCTTCGGCGGCGTGCCGCTGTCAGGGCTCTACGACAACACCACGATCGCGGTGGCACGGATTCTCGGGGACGGAAAACGGCAACGCACCAGAACCTTTGCTGAGTTGCAGTCGCATTACCTGTTCGAAGACAGGTTCGGCCGTCCTGGCAAGGGCAACGACAAGGGTAATGTCGAAGGCACAATCGGTTATGGCCGACGGGACTTCCTGGTGCCGATGCCGCGCTTCGACAGTTTCGATGACCTGAACGTCCGGCTGGAGGAGCAATGCCTCAAACGTCAGGATGAGGTTCTGCGGGGTCATTCCGAGACTATCGGCGAGCGGCTGATGCGCGACCTCGACGGCCTGATGGCGCTGCCGCCTGTACCCTACGATGCCTGCGAGAAAGTCAGCACGCGGGCGACGTCGATCTCGATGGTCCGCTATCGCAACAACGATTACTCGGTGCCGGTCGCCTGCGCTCATCACGAGGTTCAGGTCCGCGGCTATGTCCACGAGGTCGTCATCGGCTGCGGCGCCGAGGTGATCGCCTGCCACCAACGGTTCTATGAGAAGGCTGATATGGTCTTCGATCCGATGCACTTCCTGCCGCTGCTGGAACAGAAGGTTGGCGCGCTGGACCAGGCGGCACCGCTGCAGGGCTGGGACCTGCCAGGGGAGTTTGCCACCCTGCACCGGCTGCTGGAAGCGCGCATGGCAAGAAGGGCAAGCGCGAATACGTCCAGGTTCTGCGGCTGCTTGAGAGCTTCGAGATGGCGCACGTCCACGGGGCTATCAAACAGTCGCTGGAACTGGGCGCGATCGGCTACGATGCGGTCAAGCATCTGGTGCTTTGCCGGATCGAGAGGCGCCCGCCACGGCTCGATCTCGATATCTACCCCTACCTGCCCAAAGCACTGGTCGAGACCACCAAGCCCGCGAGCTATATGAGCCTGATGACGCAGGTGCCGGCATGACCGATACACCGCAGGTTCTGCTGCAGCATCACCTAAAAAAACTGCGCTTGCCGACATTCCTGGGCAAATATTCCAAACTTGCGCAACAATGCGCTGCTGAGAAGAAGGATCACGTCCAGTATTTACTGCGGCTCTGCGAACTTGAACTGATAGAGCGGGAACGCCGAGACTGTCCGATCTTCTGTGTATGAGTAATTTGGTCCATGCTTCACCAATGAAGGAGCATGATGACAATGACGATTTCCAAGGAACTACTGGACGAGTTGCTTAACGGCGTTGAACGGCCCGAAGATTTGCTGGGCGACAAAGGCCTGATGAAGGAGCTGAAAGTCCGGCTGATGGAGCGGATGCTGGGCGCCGAGTTGACTGAGCACCTGGGCTATGAGCCGCACGGGGAGCCTGCCAGCCAGCAATCCAACCGCCGGAACGGGGCCACTCGCAAGGTGCTGAAGGGCAATGACGGGGCGGTGCCGATTGACATCCCGCGCGACCGAGCTGGTAGTTTTGAGCCGGAACTGATCCAGAAAGGCCAGACCCGGATCGACGGGATGGACGACAAGATCATCGGGCTTTATGCCGCCGGTCTGTCGACCCGTGATATCCGTGCCCACCTTGAAGAGGTCTACGGCCTGCGGATTTCAGCGGACCTTATCAGCCGCGTGACGGACGCAGTTTTGGAGGAGGTTTCAGACTGGCAAAACCGGGCTCTGGAGCCAGTATATCCTCTCGTATTCCTTGATGCCCTTCGGGTCAAAATTCGCGACGCTGAGAGCCGCCAGGTCAAAAACAAGGCCGTTTATGTAGCTCTGGGGGTCACGCCAGAAGGCGAGCGGGAGGTTCTGGGCTTGTGGATTGCCAATAATGAGGGTGCCAAATTCTGGCTTTCAATCATGAATAATCTGAAGAACAGAGGCGTTGAGGATATCCTGATTGCCGTCGTGGACGGTCTCAAGGGGTTCCCTGACGCGATCAACGCGGCCTTCCCTGATACTACCGTGCAAACCTGTATCGTGCATCTCGTGCGCCATTCCCTGAACTTCTGCGGCTGGAAAGATCGCAAAGTCGTGGCCCAAAGCCTGAAGCGGATTTATCAGGCCACAGATGATGCCGAAGCCGCGAAAGCCCTTGATGATTTCGAGACCGAATGGGGCTCAAAATACCCCTCGATCGCCCCAAGCTGGCGGCGGGCCTGGCAGGAGGTCATCCCGTTCTTTGCCTTCCCGCCAGCGGTGCGCAAAATCATCTATACGACGAATGCGATTGAAAGCCTCAACAGGGTGATCCGAAAAACCACCAAAACGCGCGGTAGCTTTCCAACGGATGACGCGGCAACCAAACTGATTTACCTGGCCATCCGCAATTTTGAAAAGTCGGGCCGGTGCGTCAGGGAATGGGTTGCGGCAAGAAACCAGTTCGCTATCCTATACCCCGAGCGGTTCAACAAATGACCCGTTTAAACCGCATGGGCCAAACCCCATACACAGAGTTTCGGATACTCCCGGAACGCCGGATGATCGAGCGGCGCATCAAGGCCGCGAAGTTTCCAGCCACCAAGAGCCTGGACAGCTTCGATTTCAAGGCGATCCCGTCACTCAACAAGCCGCTCGTGCTGGAGCTGGCGCGCTGTGAATACATCGACAAATACCAGAACATCATTGCCCTGGGGCCAAGTGGCACCGGTAAAACCCATGTCGCACTGAGGCTGGGATTGGCCGCCTGCCAGAAAGGCCTCAAGGTCCGCTTCATAACCGCCGCATCACTGGTTCACGAATTGATCGAAGCTGTCGATGAACGCCGCCTGCAGAGGTTCCAAAAACAACTCACCAGCCAGAACCTTCTGATCATTGACGAGCTGGGCTTTGTCCCCTTGAGCAAAACCGGCGCTGAGCTGCTCTTCGAAGTCATCTCCCAATGCTATGAACGCGGCTCCATAATCATCACCTCAAATCTGCCGTTCGACGAATGGACCGAAATATTCGGATCCGAGCGCCTCACCGGTGCGCTCCTGGATCGCCTCACCCACCACGTCCATATACTGGAGATGAACGGCGACAGCTTTCGGCTAAAACAGAGCCGAAACGCCAGAGCCTGAACCCGGTCTGAACTTGATGGATGTTGGCCTTTGGCCAACATGCGCCTTGTCACGCGTTAGCTTTATGGGGAGCACACCCAACAAGGCGCGGCACCTCAACTGGCCCACTTTTACTCCGGCGAATGGCCCCTTTTTACGCCGGGATTGACAACCGGGCCGGATGGCACACCACCGGCAGGCTCGAGATCCCATCCAACATCACATTGATGTTCTTGCCACCAAGAGCGCCCGAGCTGAACCCTGTCGAAAACATATGGCAGTTCATGCGCGATAACTGGCTTTCCAACAGGATATTCAAGACCTACGACGATATCGTCGCGCTGTGTTGCGAAGCCTGGAACAGGCTCATCGATCAACCCTGGAAGATCATGTCGATCGGACGCCGAAAATGGGCCCATGGGTTTTGATTAATGCCCGTTGGTATTAGTCGAGCAGACTCCGGGCCTCGCCCGCAACCGCCTCGTTCTCGCCGTCTTGCTGCAACTCGCGGGCGCGACAGGAAAAGCCAGGGCGCAGTTGGCCGATTTGGGCGAACTGGGCACCGTTCGGCCAACCCGGATCGGCGACAGGGATGCCCCGAGGCATCCAAACAGCGCATGGTCTTTGCGTTGCCGATGCGCTCGAAGGAGTAGTCCGCCCCGAACGACCGTCGGCTCGAAATGCCTTACCGACAACCCCGCGACTTGGTCCGTGATCCGCCTGGCTTGCGGAGGCAACGAACCATAGGTTCGGCGATCGGACGGTCAGTCGCTCAAGACGCCCGCCGCCTTGGCGGTATGAGTTGCGATCGCGTCCATCAGGGGCGGCGAAAGGCAGTCGTAAGGCTCCAAGCCAAGTTCTCTCAGCCTGCCCCTGATGCCATCCATCGCATCGGGGCTGGTTCCCGATTCGATGACCGAGGAAACGAAAGCGGCGAACTCGGGTCCCGCCCAACCCTCTTCCCTGGAAAGCTCGGTATGAATGAAATCCAGCCCGTGGAAGGGATGGCCCGTGTTCTCGATCCGGCCATACATGTGAACGCCGCAGTCCCTGCAGGCGTGTCGCTGGATCGCCGCGGACGGATCCACGGCCGCGAGTTTATGCCCGTTCGCGGTCACGCTGACGTTCTCCCGCGACACGACCGCGATCTGCGAGAACACCGTGCCCTCGGGCTTCCAGCACTTCGAGCAGCCGCAGACGTGATTGTGCGCGCATTGCCCCTTGACCGCCACTTGGACGGCGTCTTGATTGCACTTGCACACAAGGGTCCCGCCCGCGAAATCCTGCGCCCCGGGTTTCACACCCTGATCCACGGCAGGGTGGATTGAAGTCGCGCTTGTCATTTTCGTCGTCCTCCCTTGTTCGATGTCAGTCGGAATTCGCGATTGTAGATTGTCGAAAAAACTCCCTGTCGATGCAATCATGCCACCACGGCGACGGCCGTTCAACGCATTTCTTGGTCTATTCGGCATAAAAGGTGATGTCTGCGACCCAGAGCTGGTTCGGCCTGTCGGCCGTAACGTCCTTGGCGCGGTTGGAGAAGATCGGACTATCGTGATCGCTGTCGGTTGTGGCGATGAAACGCCTGCGACGCTTGGGCTGCAGGTCGTGCTGGCGCATCAGACGGAGGATCTTCTTACCGTTGGCGACGATCCCCTGATGGCGTAGCGCGGCCCCGACACGTCGATAGCCGTAAGCCTCAAACTCTTCGCAGATCGCCGTGATGCGGGCGACGATCTCGGTGTCGGCCTCGGTCGCCGACGTATCGTAGTAGGTGGAGCGTAACAGGCCCATCAGACGACATCCTCGCGCGATGGTGAGCCCGCACCCCGTACCAAGTACAGGTACAGGCGTGCGTCAGGCACCGTCCTAGCCCGCATTATTCACGCTTGGCGGCCGATTTGAGCGAGGCGAGCGGTATCGGCCGGGTTGACCGCGGCTTTCGGGGCGGGTTTTCGTTACGGGTTGGAGATTGACGTTCGAGGTTCATCCGGCGGCACGCGCCGCTTGGATCAGGGGCCTTGGGCGGCGATGGAGGCGGCCATCGCGATCAGGGCGTTGCGATATGGGTAGGCCGAGGGCAGGGCGATCTTGATGCGGGTGTTGAGCTCCTCGATGCGCACGGCGATCTTGAGGAATGCCCGTCGTAGCGTCTCGAACGTCGCGGTGCGCCACGGCGAGCGGCGGGGCGCGGTCCGGCGCAACTGATGCAGCAGCCAATAGGCGGCGGTGTGCAGGAACAGCCGGAACTGGTTGGCTTCCCATCGGTGACACGAGGCGCGGTCGGATTTGGTGTAGAGCTTGTGCTCCTTGATCATGTTTTCCATCCGGCCACGGGCGCAATAGACCCTCTCGTAGAGCAATTTGGCGCGGCCCGGCAGGTTGGTGACGACGAAGCGGACATCCGTCCCCCTTGCGGTGGCCTCGACGCGGGCAACGACCTTGCGCTCGCGTGACCAGCTTTTGGCCTGGTAGCCGGTCTGGAAGAAACGGCGCACCTTGTCCTTGCCTGATTGCACCCGGCGCAGCGCCGCGTCCTCGCACCACGGCTGGCCGATCTCGCTCAGCCGGGCGTTGCCGGGAAGCCCGAGAATGTAGCCGTGGCCCTGATCCTCCAGCAGGTCCATGACCTCGGGCGTGCCGTAATGGCCGTCGCCACGCACCGCGATCTCGACCCGGGGCCAATGGCGCCGGATGCGGCCGATGACGTGGCGCAAGACCCGCGCCGCCTCGTCACCGGATGGCCGCTTGCCCGGACGCAGCAGCGACAGCACCGGCTTGGCGGTCGCCGCGTCGAAGATGTGGATGGGCTGAAAGCAGTACTCGTCGTAATGGGCGTTGAACAGTGCCAGTTGCTGGCCGCCGTGGACGGCATCAGGGGTATCGTCAATGTCGAGCACGATGCGTTGGGGCACGCGCTCGAAGCTGTCGCAAAACAGATCGATCATCGTCAGCCCCATGCGCGCCAGTTCGCGCCATGATGGGGCGTTCTCGAGCCTGGACAAGGTCGGCTGCGACATCAGATTGCGACCGCTCTCGGGCAGGCGACCACAGGCCAGCTTGAACGCCGGATCGAAGCGCAGCACGTCGAGGTCGTCGCAATCCTCGTATCCGCAGGCGATGGCGAACATGCGCGCCCCGATCATGTCGGCGTATGAGTGGGTGGTGCTCGCTGGATCGCGCGCATCGGACAGGCAACCGGCTAGGCGCGCGGCAAGGCCGAGACGCTTCTCGATCTCGCGCAGCACCAGCACGCCGCCGTCCGACGACAGCCGGCCGCCGTCGAACCGGACGCACAGTTCCTTGTTCTCGACGGGTGACAGTCCGGGGAGATAGGCGGTAATCTCATCCATGGTGAGCCGGGTTTCCCTGTTGCCGTATGGTCTTGGCCAGACACCAGAATCATACGGAATCTCAACAGTTTAATCCACGCTCACCACCTCTTTCACGCCGTGCCGTGAATAATCCGGGCTAGCGTTTCCCGCATTCCGCCTCATTCAAAGCGCGTGTTTTCAGTCTGGCGTGCCTCTCAATCTCAAGTCGGTTATTAATTCCGTATTTTTCGTCACCTGTGTGTGCAGCCGGTCGAGCCTGGCCGTTGTTTCTGCGAGCTCACCTTCCATGTGCGCTATTCGTTCTCCATTGTCCGAGATCCGACGGTTATTCTCGCCGATCTCGCCGTCCAGCGCCGTAGTCCTGGATTCCGTTCCTTTGTTGCTTGTACCAATTTGGTTTCGTAACGCTGCCAACTCGGCCTTCGTAGTCTTGATCTCCCCGGTAACTTCTCCGCGTAAAGCTTCTACTTCAGGTTACGAACCAAGCGGCGCCGGTCATGACTCCGCCGCCAAACCCGAGGACTAGGGTCACCATGGCAGCCAGGGGTATCGCATGAATAGCTGGCCCGTGTTTGCTACGTGCATCAACGTCTGATTCAATGTCACCAGAACACGCATCTGGAGGACTTGCTTTGGAAAAGACTACATCATTTCAATCTGTTATTTCGGCCATCCCTGACCCTCGCCAGCAGGCGAAGGTGCTTTACCCGCTTGATGAGATCCTGCTTTTAAGCCTGTGTGCGGTGGTCTCGGGCGGCGAGAGTGTCGTTGATATTGTCGAATATGGTGAAGAAAAGCTGAAGTTTCTGCGCAAATTGGCCCCTTTTGAGCACGGCATTCCCTCGCATGACACGCTTTCAACGGTGTTTCGGCTGCTTGATCCGGAGAAGTTCAGTACAGCCTTTGCGCAATGGGCTGCTGGCCTGGCGGGACGCGTTGAAGGCTCGATTGTGGCCGTCGATGGCAAGACGATGCGCGGGTCAAAGGCCGGTGGTGAAACACCTCTGCATTTGATCTCGGCCTACTGTGATGATCTGCGTCTGGTACTGGGTCAGCGGGCAAGTGCGCACAAAAAGAACGAGATCAAGGACATTCCATTGCTCTTGGATTTGCTCCACGTTGAGGGCGCGATCATGACGCTGGACGCGATGGGGTGCCAACGCCAGATTGCCTGCAAAATCCGCGACAAGGGGGCCGACTACGTGCTGGCGCTCAAGGGAAATCAGAGCAGCCTTTTTGAGGATGTGAAACTGTGGTTTGAAGAGAGGGAGCATGAAAATACTGCGTCGTTACAGACTGTTGATGGCGATAAAGGTCGGATTGAGACCCGGACCTACACCCAGAGTGACACCATAGAATGGCTGCAAGAGCGCCATCCGGGTTGGGCGGGCCTGACCAGTATTGGTCGCGTTGTCTCGATCCGTGAAAGCAACGGGAAAACAACACAACAAACCCGATACTTCATCTCGTCTCTACCGAAAGATGCGCCGCGCTTTGCCCATGCGGTACGCTCCCATTGGGGGATTGAAAACCGCCTCCACTGGGTGCTCGACGTCACATTCCGCGATGATGACAGCCGTGTTCGTAAGGATCACGGCCCCAAGAATTTTGCCGTCATCAAACACATGGCAATGAATCTGCTCAACAAGGCAAAAGATAAAAAATCGCTCAGGGTCATGCGCAAAAAGGCCGGATGGAACAATCGGTTCTTACTGCAAATTCTCCGGACATAACCTTCATGCGATTCCCCTGCCATGGCAGCCACAACCATTGCCGGATCTTTCACCCGTGTGATAAATCCCCTCCACGTGTTTCTTTCCGGCGTTTTGGTGTCCTCTGTTACTTGATTTCTCATTTCCACTCTTCATAGAACTCGTGCAGCCGTTTTCGGAGGGCTTCTTCCGATGCCGTTTTGATCCTTTTCAGGAGCCATTGGCACGCGGCCTCTAGTGCTTCTGCTGGTGTTTTGTGTAGCGACCCCCACCCATCTACCGATCCCCTGTACATCCCGGTAGGTCTGTGGATGGACACATACCCGGTGAATTTCTTGCCCTCTAACGCAAGGCGGCCATCTGCCAATTCCTTCAGTTTCAACTTTTCGCTTCCGCATTCGTAGAATTTTCCTTGCCTATCCGGTTTACACCCACACCCACTAGGGCTAGAATGGGCGCAAACCGGATATAGGGGAGCGCGCCATGGATGTTCTCGACCGCGCCGAGCTCCCATTCCCGCATTCGCTACCCGAGTTCCAGCGACTTTTCCCCGATGATGCGGCCTGCGCCGCCTACCTGGAGAAAGCCCGCTGGGGAGACGGCTTTGCCTGCCCGCACTGCGGCACGGCGGGAGAGCCGTTCCACTTTGAAAACCGCCCTGGCGTCCTGCGCTGCCGCAAGTGCCGCCAGAACACCGGGCTGACGGTGGGAACAGTGATGGAGCGTAGCCACACTCCGCTGAACGTCTGGTTCTGGACCGCTTATCTGGTCGCCAGTCAGACGCCCAGCATGTCCGCCGTGCAGTTTCAGCGGCAACTTGGTCTTTCGCGCTACGAGACGGCCTTTCAAATTCTCCACAAGCTCCGCTCGGGCATGGTGCGGCCCAACCAAGACAGGATCGGTGGACAGCCCAAGAACCATGTTGAGGTGGACGAAACCTGGGTTGGCGGGCGAACAACGCGTGGGGAAGGCCGTGGTGTTTACCACAAGGTTCCCGTCTCCTGTGCCATCGAGGTGCGTCATCGAAAGCCGGGCACCAAGCTCGACAACCGGAAAGACGGACGCTATGCCGGACGCGTTCGGCTCGCCGTCGTGCTCGACCGTAGCGCCGAGTCGCTCTGTGGGTTCGTCGAGAGCACCGTCGCGCCGGGATCGCTGATCGTTACTGACGATTGGAGCGGCTATGCTGGCCTCGGTAAGCGCGGCTATGAGCACTTCGCTGTTGCCGAGTGTGGTGATCCAGAGGTTGCCGAGCAATACCTGCCGATCATCCATCTGGTTTTCGCCAACCTGAAGACGTGGCTGATCGGTATCCACCACGGCGTTAGCCACCAGCACCTACAAGCCTACCTCAACGAGTTCACCTTCCGCTTCAACAGGCGGTTCTACCCGTTCAACGCCTTCCGCTCATTGCTCGGCATCGCGGGCGACACCTCTGCTCCAACCTATGCCGAGCTTTACTCGGGAGAGTGGCGGCACCCTACATGTAGCGGTCATGGGCGTTAACCGGATAGGCAAGGTTCAATCATCGAGACCGGCAACAACTCGTTCCGTTTCTCACAGAGCAAAAACAGCCGCGTTCAATAAGCCGTAAGCGCAAGCAAAGCCAATAGACGAGCTCGCTATATGAGGGCATCTCGCCTATTGGCTTTGCACATCATAGGTGGGTCAATTTTAAATGCCAAAACCGGGTCAGTTTTAAATGCTGTCAATCCCGGAGTAAAAAGGGTCAATGTCCCGGTGCAAAACTGGACACCTGGTTTGATTTAGGTGCGCACCCTGGTGCGTGTGCTTTCCAAATAGCTGATGCGTGCCAGGGTGCGTTGGCCGCAGGCCAACCTTTTCGCAGTTTTGGTATTTTCAGGATTACGGTTTGGCGATTTTGCTCTGGCGCAACCGGTAGCTTTCGCCGTTCATCTCGAGGATATGGACGTGGTGGGTCAGGCGATCGAGAATGGCGCCTGTGAGGCGTTCTGCGCCGAAGACCTCGGTCCATTCATCGAACGGCAGGTTGGATGTGATGATGATGGAGCCACGTTCGTAGCGCTGCGAGATGATCTCGAAGAGAAGCTCGGCCCCGGTCTTGCTCAGTGGCACAAAACCCAGCTCATCAATGATCAGCAGGTCCTGGCTGACCAGTTGTTTCTGCAAGCGCTGCAGGCGGCGTTCGTCGACGGCCTCGATGAGTTCATGGACGAGAGCAGCGGCAGTGGTGAAGCGTACTTTCCTGCCCTTCTGGCAGGCCGCCAGACCCAATCCCAGGGCGATATGGGTTTTACCTGTGCCGCTTGGCCCCAATGCGATGATATTGGCGCGCCGGTCTATGAACTCACCGCGGGCCAGTTGCATGGTCAGGACCTTGTTCAGCGACGGGATGACCTTGAAGTTGAAGCTGTCCAGGCTTTTGGTCGCCGGGAACTTTGCGGCCTTGATCCTGCGCTCGATCATCCGGCGTTCGCGCTCGATCAGTTCCAACTCGCAAAGCCGCAGCAGGTAGTTGATGTGATCCTTGTTCTCCACTGCGCATTGCCGGGCCTGTTTGGCATATTCGCTGTGGAAGGTCGGCAGCCGGAGCTTCTTGAGGTGGTGCTGCAGCAGAACCTGCGGGGTGTCGGTCATGCCGGCGCCTGCGCCATCAGGCTCATGTAACTGGCAGGATCTGTGGTCTCGACCTGCGCCCTTGGAAGGTACGGGTAAATCTCCAGATCGAGCCGGGGTGGGCGTTTCTCGATCCGGCAGAGGACGAGATGCTTCACTGCATCGTAGCCGATGGCCCCGAGTTCCAGTGACTGCCTGATGGCGCCGTGAACATGGCCCATCTCGAAAGTCTCCAGCAGCCGCAGAACCTGGACGTATTCGCGCTTGCCCTTCTTTCCCATGCGCGCTTCCAGCAGCCGGTGCAGGGTGGCGAACTCCCCGGGCAGGTCCCAGCCCTGCAACGGAGCCGCCTGATCAAGCGCGCCGACCTTCTGTTCCAGCAGAGGCAGGAAGTGCATCGGATCGAAGACCATGTCCGCTTTTTCGTAGGACCGCTTGTGGCAGGCGATGATTTCCGTGCCGCAGCCGATGATGACCTCGTGGACATAGCCGCGAACCTGGACCTCGTGATGGGCGTATGCGACCGGCACGGAATAGTCGTTGTTGCGATAGCGGACCATCGAGATCGACGTCGCCCGGGTGCTGACCTTCTCGCAGGCGTCATAGGGCGTCAGGGGTAGTGTCATCAGCGCATCAAGATCACGCATCAGCCGCTCGCCGATAGTCTCGGAATGACCTCGCAATACTTCGTCCTGCCGTTTGAGGCATTGCTCCTCCAGCCGGGCGTTCAGATCATCGAAACTGTCGAAGCGCGGCATCGGCACCAGGAAGTTCCGCCGACCATAACCGATTGTGCCTTCGACACTACCCTTGTCATTGCCCTTGCCAGGACGGCCGAACCGGTCCTCGAAGAGATAGTGCGACTGCAACTCCGAGAAAGTTCTGGTGCGTTGCCGGGTTCCGTCACCGAGGATCCGCGCCACCGCGATCGTGGTGTTGTCGTAGAGCCCTGACAGCGGCGCGCCTCCGAAGAAGGCAAAGGCGGAGACATGGCCATCACAAAAGGCCTCGGTTGTCTCCGCCGGATAGGCCTTGATGAAGAACGCGTCCGAGTGCGGCAGAGACATTGCAAAGTAGTGCAGCTTGCGCACGACCCCGCCAATCTCGCCAAGCGCCTCACCAAAATCAACCTGGGCGTGGCCCGGCGCGTGGCTCAGCGGCACGAACACCTCCCGCGTCCGCCGCTTCCGCTCACGCACATAGTCCGTGACGATGGTGATGCCGCCGACGAAGCCATGTTCATCACGCAGACGCTCATATATCCGCTTCGACGTATGCCGCTGCTTCTTGAGCCGCGACTTATCCTCTTCCAATATCTGGTTGATGAGCGGAATGAACGGGTCAAGCTTTGGACGGGCTGGTGGCCCATTCCTGCGATACCCCGGTGGCACCGCATGCTTCAGAATTTTTGACACAGTCTTGCGATCAATCCCAAAATGTCGGGCCGCCGCACTCTTGCTCATCCCATCCACATGGCACGCACGGCGTACCCGACTATACAGTTCACAGAATACATCTCCCCGCCCTCAGCTCGTTTGCTTCAGGCTTCAAGGTGCGGAATTTTGCTCCGCGACAGTCAGATCATCCGACCGATTCCGTGGGCATTTTGTCTCCGGGATTCACATCTCGGAATGACCTCGCAATACTTCGTCCTGCCGTTTGAGGCATTGCTCCTCCAGCCGGGCGTTCAGATCATCGAAACTGTCGAAGCGCGGCATCGGCACCAGGAAGTTCCGCCGACCATAACCGATTGTGCCTTCGACACTACCCTTGTCATTGCCCTTGCCAGGACGGCCGAACCGGTCCTCGAAGAGATAGTGCGACTGCAACTCCGAGAAAGTTCTGGTGCGTTGCCGGGTTCCGTCCCCGAGGATCCGCGCCACCGCGATCGTGGTGTTGTCGTAGAGCCCTGACAGCGGCGCGCCTCCGAAGAAGGCAAAGGCGGAGACATGGCCATCACAAAAGGCCTCGGTTGTCTCCGCCGGATAGGCCTTGATGAAGAACGCGTCCGAGTGCGGCAGAGACATTGCAAAGTAGTGCAGCTTGCGCACGACCCCGCCAATCTCGCCAAGCGCCTCACCAAAATCAACCTGGGCGTGGCCCGGCGCGTGGCTCAGCGGCACGAACACCTCCCGCGTCCGCCGCTTCCGCTCACGCACATAGTCCGTGACGATAGTGATGCCGCCGACGAAGCCATGTTCATCACGCAGACGCTCATATATCCGCTTCGACGTATGCCGCTGCTTCTTGAGCCGCGACTTATCCTCTTCCAATATCTGGTTGATGAGCGGAATGAACGGGTCAAGCTTTGGACGGGCTGGTGGCCCATTCCTGCGATACCCCGGTGGCACCGCATGCTTCAGAATTTTTGACACAGTCTTGCGATCAATCCCAAAATGTCGGGCCGCCGCACTCTTGCTCATCCCATCCACATGGCACGCACGGCGTACCCGACTATACAGTTCCACAGAATACATCTCCCCGCCCTCAGCTCGTTTGCTTCAGGCTTCAAGGTGCGGAATTTTGCTCCGCGACGGTCAGATCATCCGACCGATTCCGTGGGTATTTTGTCTCCGGGATTCACACACGCTGCTTCGCTTCGCGTAACGCAAGCGCTACACGAAGCAGCGCGGGTCCCTCCTATGGACTACCGGGACAACCGCCAACGCTGGGCTGAATCGCATCAAGTGGTGCATTTTTACGCCGGCCAGTGGTGTACTTTTACTCCGGCGTTGACACCTTCAGGTTATGAGGCTGGCGAGCGTTGCTGGCAGTTGATGTAATTGTCATTTCTAACGCATTTTCTTCGCCATGATCTCGACTGCGTCCCTGAGCGGATCGTCGGCAAGGTGCGCGTAGCGTTGCGTAGTCATCGGATTGGTATGTCCGAGCAACCGGCCTACGATAGCCAAACTCATGCCACTTGAAACCAACTGCGAGGCGTGGGTGTGGCGGTTGTCATGGATGCGGTAATCTTCGATCGCCGACATTGACATGAGTGACCGCCAGAACCGCTTTAGATCGACCAGCGGTTGTGCCGGGTTTCTGCCAGGGAAAAGATAGATTGACTTGTCATCCCCATCCTCATGCATTCCCAAAAGTAATTCCCGCGCTACGCTTGATAACGGCAAATGCTCAGTCCGCTTTTGCTTGGTGTGATGTGAGGGTTTAATCCACACGCCGCGATAGAGATCAATGTCCGCCCATGTTGCCGTCAGAACTTCGCCGATGCGCGCACCAGTCAGCAACTGTAACCGGATGGCATTTGCTGCCAGTTGGTTCGGATGATGGTCCAGCGCATCCGTCAGCCTGGCGAGTTCCGCGTCTGAAAGCCACCGGTGCCGCTTTTCTTCGTGAAACTTTTCGACACCACGGGCGGGGTTGTCGGTGCGCCAGCCCCAACGAACCGAAAGCGCAAACATCTTGGACAATAGCGACAACATTCTGTTTGCCTGATAGGGAGTAACTTGCATCGCATTGTGCAAAATTTGCACGTCCTGATGCCCGACCTCGCGGACTTTACGGTTGGCCAGGCTGGGCAAGATAAATCGATCAAGCATGGCGCGATCGTTCTTTACGCTGTTGGGCCGTTTTTTCGGTACGGCATGTCTGGAAAGGTAGTGCTCCGCCAGAACCCTAATCGACGGAGCATCACGAGCGTCCCTGGCATCTAACGCCGGGTCGCCACCACGGATTACGTCGGACAGGTATCCCCTGGCAATTGCGCGGGCTTCATGAAGACTGAGGAGCGGTCCATGGCGTCCGATTGTCTTACGACGCGACCGGCCTGATTTACTATTACGGTATTGAACCACATAGGATTTGGCACCTGAAGGTTTTACGCGGACACCGAATCCGGGAAGCGCGGCGTCCCAGTAGACAACATCGGTTTGCTCAGCGATGAGCCTGTCCACGACCGTCTTGTTGAGGTTCAGATTGGGCATTGTACCTTCCGCACATAAATCCGGGTAAGCACAGGGTAAGCAAAAATTCGAGAAATGAGAAGGATGAAATAGTAGTCGAGGGAAGATTAATTGAATTTTTACCAACAATTACAGTAGTAAGTTGATATGTTGTGAATTTTATCGAAGTCAACAGAAACTCAGTCCGTAAGACTTTTAATCAGTGGGTCGCAGGTTCGAATCCTACACGGCTCACCACTTATTTCAATGATATCAATAGATAACACGCACTCGTAATTGGCGTTACCTATGAATTTCATTACAGGCTTCCACATGGCTTCCACCGCATGCAATTTTGGGCGAATTGACGACACCAATTCAGCGAATTCAATTCTTCGCCGCGAAACCTCGACAAAAGCGTACGAACTTCCGATGTCCTATTCTGAAATTCTCAGTATTGGGGTGGAGGAAGCTTTGATATGTATTTTCTCACTTGCGGGTCCTGTCGGAACAAAATCTTTGCGCGTAATCACGGATTTAATCGAAAGGCAAACCCAGATGCGACCAGACCCGAAAACGTCTGCCTTTGAGAAGTTTCAAATACCCGAACCTATTTTAGTCTCACACGACTTTTATGACCATGGAGCCGACCCCCTCTATCGAACATTCCATGCAGTCACCGGTGACAACTGCTGCAACGCCCGCGGGTGTTCCAGAAAGGATCACGTCGCCTGGTGCGAGTTCGAAATATTCGGATAGGTACGAAATAATCTCGGGCACTTTCCAAATCATCTGGTTCAAATCGCCCTCCTGACGAAGGTCGCCATTCACTTTTAGTTTAACATGCCCAGTTTCAGGATGTCCGATATCGGAAGCAGGATGAATCGGTTCCATCGGGGCAGACCGTTCGAAGGATTTTCCGTTCTCCCACGGGCGGCCCATATTCTTGGCCTCGCCCTGCAAGTCACGCCGTGTCATATCGAGCGACTGTGAATCCCGGAGCAATACTGGACCACAGAAACTGTCGAATAATCTGACTGTCGCGGAGTAAAACTCCGCCATTCTGACGCCTGAGGCAAACGAGCTGAGGGCGGGGAGATGTATTCTGTGGAATTGTACAGCCGGGTTCGGCGTGCGTGTCATGTCGGTGGGATGAGTGAGCGGGCGGCGGCCGGTCATTTCGGGATAGACCGCAAGACTGTGTCGAAGATCCTGAAGCATGCGGTGCCACCGGGGTATCGCAGGAATGGGCCACCAGCCCGTCCAAAGCTTGACCCGTTCATTCCGCTCATCAACCAGATATTGGATGAGGATAAGTCGCGGCTCAAGAAGCAGCGGCATACGTCGAAGCGGATATATGAGCGTCTGCGTGATGAACATGGCTTCACCGGCGGGATCACGATTGTGACCGACTATGTTCGCGAGAAGAAGCGCCGGACTCGGGAAGTGTTCGTGCCGCTGTCGCACGCGCCAGGCCACGCCCAGGTTGATTTTGGTGAGGCGCTTGGCGAGATTGGCGGGGTCGTGCGCAAGCTGCACTACTTTGCAATGTCTCTGCCGCACTCGGACGCGTTCTTCATCAAGGCCTATCCGGCGGAGACAACCGAGGCCTTTTGCGATGGCCATGTCTCCGCCTTTGCGTTCTTCGGAGGCGTGCCGCTGTCAGGGCTCTACGACAACACCACGATCGCGGTGGCACGGATCCTCGGGGACGGAAAACGGCAACGCACCAGAACCTTTGCTGAGTTGCAGTCGCATTACCTGTTCGAAGACAGGTTCGGCCGTCCTGGCAAGGGCAACGACAAGGGTAATGTCGAAGGCACAATCGGTTATGGCCGGCGGAACTTCCTGGTGCCGATGCCGCGCTTCGACAGTTTCGATGACCTGAACGTCCGGCTGGAGGAGCAATGCCTCAAACGTCAGGATGAGGTTCTGCGGGGTCATTCCGAGACTATCGGCGAGCGGCTGATGCGCGACCTCGACGCCCTGATGGCGCTGCCGCCTGTACCCTACGATGCCTGCGAGAAAGTCAGCACGCGGGCGACGTCGATCTCGATGGTCCGCTATCGCAACAACGATTACTCGGTGCCGGTCGCCTGCGCTCATCACGAGGTTCAGGTCCGCGGCTATGTCCACGAGGTCGTCATCGGCTGCGGCGCCGAGGTGATCGCCCGCCACCAACGGTCCTATGAGAAGGCTGATATGGTCTTCGATCCGATGCACTTCCTGCCGCTGCTGGAACAGAAGGTTGGCGCGCTGGACCAGGCGGCACCGCTGCAGGGCTGGGACCTGCCAGGGGAGTTTGCCACCCTGCACCGGCTGCTGGAAGCGCGCATGGGCAAGAAGGGCAAGCGCGAATACGTCCAGGTTTTGCGGCTGCTTGAGAGCTTCGAGATGGCGCACGTCCACGGGGCTATCAAACAGTCGCTGGAACTGGGCGCGATCGGCTACGATGCGGTCAAGCATCTGGTGCTTTGCCGGATCGAGAGGCGCCCGCCACGGCTCGATCTCGATATCTACCCCTACCTGCCCAAAGCACTGGTCGAGACCACCAAGCCCGCGAGCTATATGAGCCTGATGACGCAGGTGCCGGCATGACCGATACACCGCAGGTTCTGCTGCAGCATCACCTAAAAAAACTGCGCTTGCCGACATTCCTGGGCGAATATTCCAAACTTGCGCAACAATGCGCTGCTGAGAAGAAGGATCACGTCCAGTATTTACTGCGGCTCTGCGAACTTGAACTGATAGAGCGGGAACGCCGGATGATCGAGCGGCGCATCAAGGCCGCGAAGTTTCCAGCCACCAAGAGCCTGGACAGCTTCGATTTCAAGGCGATCCCGTCACTCAACAAGCCGTTCGTGCTGGAGCTGGCGCGCTGTGAATACATCGACAAATACCAGAACATCATTGCCCTGGGGCCAAGTGGCACCGGTAAAACCCATGTCGCACTGGGGCTGGGATTGGCCGCCTGCCAGAAGGGCCTCAAGGTCCGCTTCATAACCGCCGCATCACTGGTTCACGAATTGATCGAAGCTGTCGATGAACGCCGCCTGCAGAGGTTCCAAAAACAACTCACCAGCCAGAACCTTCTGATCATTGACGAGCTGGGCTTTGTCCCCTTGAGCAAAACCGGCGCTGAGCTGCTCTTCGAAGTCATCTCCCAATGCTATGAACGCGGCTCCATAATCATCACCTCAAATCTGCCGTTCGACGAATGGACCGAAATATTCGGATCCGAGCGCCTCACCGGTGCGCTCCTGGATCGCCTCACCCACCACGTCCATATACTGGAGATGAACGGCGACAGCTTTCGGCTAAAACAGAGCCGAAACGCCAGAGCCTGAACCCGGTCTGAACTTGATGGATGTTGGCCTTTGGCCAACATGCGCCTTGTCACGCGTTAGCTTTATGGGGAGCACACCCAACAAGGCGCGGCACCTCAACTGGCCCACTTTTACTCCGGCGAATGGCCCCTTTTTACGCCGGGATTGACACGGCTATAGCCATAACCGTTGGGATGGACGGCCCGGTACTCTTCCCAGAGCAGCGAAAGTGTCACGCCCTTCCGGCGCAACTCGCCATGCATATAGGCCCAGTCTGGTTGCGGATAAGACCCGCATACATCGCCAGCCGTGCGGGGAAACAGCAGGCCTTCAATATCTCCATCGCTCAGATCTGCTGGCAAAGGCCACGACAGGCCAGCCACATCGGCGCGGCGCAAATAATCCGATACTGTCGCCCGCCCCAAAGACAGGCTCAGCGCCATCTGACGACCTGATAATCCATCCGCCCGAAGTCGCAGGGCTTCTCGTATCTTCCGCATTGGCAATCTCTTCATTCGGCTCCCTCTCGTTCAAAAAGAACGGCAGGATAACCGCGTTAAGGATCGCCTCGTGGCAGTAATATCTCAGGTGAAAACAGGGTGGCCGGATGCCCCGGAATCCCCGGCCGGATCAAATCGGTATGGGTGGCCGGATGTTATCGGAATCACTGGCCGGATCGCCCGGAATATGCAGTGTGCAACCTGACCGAAATGACAACCCAAATGGCACAATCCGGTATCTTGATTTAGTGGGCGGGAATAATTCGCAATGCGAATCTGAAGCGTCTATCCGCGCCAGGTCCGGATCGGACCGCAGTCCATATGAACAAAATTTGATCTGGAATATTTGCCGACGCCACCTGCCGAACATGAGGCCGCAGCGCGGGCCATTTGCGTGACCGAGCGGGATTTCAGCCGCAGGTCGGCCGCCTGTCCCCGGATATGCAGCGAATTGCGGGCCACGTTGCGCGAGTTGGACCGCAGCATCGCGTTGGTCTTGGCGGTGCGGTAACCGGACAGCAAATTATAGGGCTCGCTGGCATCCAAAAGATTATGCGATGCGGCCATGATATCCAACGCGCGCGTATCGATCGAAATGGCCTGATTGGTGCGCCAGTCGCGCATGAAATAATCGATCTCTTTCAGCGCGTCCTTGATGTATTTGCCTTCGATCCAATAGATCGTGTCGATGCTTTCACCGCTACGCCCGGAATACATTTTGATGCGCCGTATGTCGCCCGCGCCACGCAACAGACCAAACGCATTGGAATAGTTCGGCGCTGCAAAAATTGATGTGGCCGCAAATGCCCCAAGCAACGCGCGTCTGGTCACGACGGCTGATCGATTTTCGGTCATGTTATTGCGAGTGTCCCGTCGTTCACATTCGCCCACACTGGCCGTGGGTTCATTGTCGCCTCATCCCCAGCGCCGTCCTAACATGACACAATCGGGCGCCTGCACCAAGTATTTGTGCCAGACCTCAGCATAAGGCCTCTTTTCCAGCTTGATATTACGGAGTTCGGGATGGATTTCCAGTAAAATCGGATATTTGCGACTTTGAGGGTTGGATATGGTCAATTTGACGTAGTTTTATGTCCCATTTCCAGGTTTTGGCCGCACTTATCCAGCGCAACTCTGGTCGGGCAATCCGTAGAGTGTCAAGAATTTGGCCCCTTTGCGAACGTTATGAGCGATGGCTGCAATACCGTAGGCAGTCATATTCCTGGCCAACCCCATAAATCGTGTTCGGGCTAAGCCATAACGGCTTTTGTAAGTGGCAAAGGGCCGCTCGCCACCAGCACGAATAACAGCAATCTCATCATTGCGATTACGGTCATCATCCGACAGAGGTTTGTTACGGTAACCTTTGCGTTGCACCTGATCTGCAATGCCAAAACGTTTCAGTTTGTCACGCGTCTCCCGGGAACTGTAAGCCGCATCCGCGTAAAGGGCACTCTCATCGCCCAATAAAAGCGTATCGCGTTCGACGCTGTCATGCACATTACCCGCAGTGACTGTCTGGCGTTGAATGAAGCCGTCCTCATCCACACCCGTATGAACCGAGTATCCATAGGTGGATTTTAGATTGCCACGGCTGTCTTTCCTGACATGCCAGCCCGCGTCCTTATCGCGCTTTGGCTGACCATCTTTACCTTTGCCCGAGCCAGATTGTGCAGCCTCAACGGGGGTGGCATCAATGATGTTGATACGCCCTTCCGTCAGAATAATGTTCTTGGCCTCAAGCTGGCGGTTGATCTCCCCCAAGAGACGCTCCCACAGATCATGTTCAACCAGTTGATTGCGGAACCGCCCCAGCGTTGACGCCTCCGGGACATCGCCGCCCAGTTTAAGGTGGCAAAATTTACGAAACAGCAGATCACGATAAAGGCATTGCGACAGCTCAACATCCGATAATCGATACCACACCCCCAACAGCAAACCGCGAAACAAGGTCAAAAGTGGATAGCTTGGACGGCCTGTTTTTGAGGCATAAATCGACGACAAAATTGGTTCGACCTTCGACCAATCCAGAACCGCTTCTGTGGCGTCAAGTGCATGAAGGGCGGGATGATCAAGCTCAGTGCTGGAAACGAAAAGTTCGGGTTGGGTGATGAATGGTTTTTGCATAACCGAAACTAACAAATATTCTTGCCTTTGGGAATCCTCAAGTTATGCTGAGGTCTCATTTAATCAAAACGCCAGTACCCAGCATCAAAGATTATCGCAGTAAAGTTTTCGCGGACTTGCAGGTCAATTCGCCTTGCGGGTCGGCAAAAACGGCAGCGGCGCGACCGGCACGCCGTCTTCGACCAGTTTCTTGGCGTCTTCGCTGTTGGCCTCGCCATAGATCGAACGCTCTCGTGCTTCGCCGAAATGGATTGCCCGCGCTTCACGTGCAAATTCGGTTCCGACGTATTCGGAATGATCCTGAATCTTCTTTTTCATCTCCATAATCGCCGCCTCTGCTGGCGAGGATGGAGTTGTCAGGGCATGCAGAATTGAGACATGCACGGGCCCGGCATTGGTCAGGGGGGCCGGTTTTTGGGCAGCGGTGCGCGACGGGCGCACCTGCGGGGCCATGACGGCCTTGGCCACATCTGCGTCGCCACAGATCGGGCAACTCAACAATTTCGACGTGTTAAGTTTCTCAAAAGCGTCAGCCGAGCGAAACCAGCTGTTAAAGCTGTGGTTCCCGGAACATTTCAAATTAAATTTGATCATCTGGTGTCTCGCACATTCGGCACGCGGGATCATACAGAAATGACGTAAATATTCAATGGATATCGTGGTTTGATCAGTCTGGCGATGTCGGACCAGTGATCATGCTGCCCGGCGCAGCGCAGAGTCCGCAGCATCACTTTTATCGCCGATCAGCGCGTCCACCGCGGCCAAAAAAGATTCTGGCATCGACTGGCATCGCCGAATGTCATTCAGCGCATTTTTTGCCCGAATCGTCCTTTTGTCGTGCGAATTGGCCCGGGAAAGCTCGATCAGGATCCTGGCCAAATCAGCCGCATCCTGCGCGCAATGCGCGGCATCGGCCAGATGCAGTGCTTCATAGGCCGCTGCATGGTTCGCCGTATCTGGCCCGTGCACCACGACCGAGTCGAATTGAACCGGCTCAAACGGCGTGTGGCCACCTTTTGCAACAAAAGACCCACCCACAACAGTAACCGCAGCGGCATTGTATAATAGCGACATTTCTCCAAATGTATCAGCGAGATACACGATGTCATTAACGCGAGGACTCGGGCTCTGCATGCGGCGCGAATAGCCCAGCGAGTGAGCCGTGATCATTGCCGCAATGGCATCGGCCCGGTGCGGGTGGCGCGGCGCCAGTATCAGCCGCAGATCGGGCTGCACTTGGCGCGCTGCGCAGAACGCCCGCAGAATGATGTCCGCCTCGCCGGTATGGACCGATGCTGCCAGAACGGTGTCCTTGCGGGGCCAGATGCGCGCAAATTCTGCAAGGTGATCAGGCACAGGCGCCGCCAATTCAACCCCGGATTTCAAATTGACCTGAGCGTGGATGCGCGCGGCTGGCAGACCAAGGCGGGCAAATCTGTCGGCGTTTTGATTGTCCAGCGGCCACAGATCGTTGATTGCGCCCATGACCCGGCGGGAAAGCGCCGGAAAGCGCGCCCAAAGCGCTGCACTGCGGGGTGACATGCGCCCGCCGACCACCAGAGTCGCAATCTGGGCCTGGGCGCAGGCGGTGATCCGCAGCGGCCAGATTTCATTTTCCAAAGTGACCATTGCCAAAGGCCGACAGTTTTCGAGAAATCGGCGAACACAGCTGGGGTAGTCCAGCGGCGCCAGGCGCGCGCAAATCCGCGGATCGCCCCAGCCTTCCACCAGGTCGCGGCCACTATAGGTATTGGCCGTCACGATGACCTGCAAACCGGGATTGCGGGCAAGCATTTGATCGATGATGGGCCGCGCCGACGTAAGCTCGCCCAGACTGGCACCATGCAGCCAAATCCGCGCGCCCGCAGTGGCCAAAGCGGCGCCCGCGCCCAGACGTTCGGCGATACCGGGCCAAGTTTCCAGGCCGCGAATCCACTGAAAGAGTAGACGCGCGAACAAGAACGGGGTGGCCGCAAAGAGTATGATGCGATAATAAAGCAATCCGGCGCCCGTAATTGTTGCCCGGCGAATTTAGGGGCGTCAGGTCCGGCAGACAAGCGGCCAACTGGACGGACGTCATAGGCGTTGTGGACCGGCAAAAAGGCGTGGAATCATGAACAGAACTGTAAACGGTTCTGTGAAAAGGACCAGTCCGCGCGTTTGTGGCAAAGCTGTAAGTCATTGAAAAGACTTGGAGGCGAGTACCGGACTCGAACCGGTGTACACGGATTTGCAATCCGCTGCGTAACCACTCCGCCAACTCGCCGCCGCGTCGCGGGGTCTATTACAAGCCTGCACGGCGTGCAAGCCGCCGAAATCGCGGACCCGCTTGTTGCCGGTCCAATTTATCTGTGTCAGAAAGCTTTTCGAAGATTCCGAACCAACGAGTTTAGTCAATGGCCGATTTCGCTGCCCGCCGGACCACTATGGTCGACACCCAGGTCCGGCCCTCGGATGTCACCAAGTTCCCGATCATTGACGCCATGCTGGCGGTTCCGCGAGAAGCGTTCGTGCCCGATGGTATGCGCGAAGCTGCCTATGTTGGCGAAAACCTTGATCTGGGCAGCGGCCGGGTGTTGCTGGAGCCGCGCACGCTGGCTAAGATGCTGGATGCGCTGGACATTCAGCCCGATGAGCTGGTGCTCGATATCGGCTGTGGGCTTGGCTATTCCAGCGCCGTGATCGCGCGGGTGAGCGAAGCGGTGGTGGCGCTGGAGCAAGATTCTGACTTGGCAGCCGATGCGCAACGCTTGTTGGGTGAAAACGGCGCTGACAATGTGGCAGTGATCGAGGCCGCGCTGACGCAAGGTGGCGCCAAACACGGACCCTATGACGTGATCACGATTCAGGGCGCAGTCGAAGAGCTGCCCGGCGTATTGCTGGATCAGCTAAAGGACGGCGGGCGGATTGCTGCAATTTTCATGGAAAATGCCCTTGGAATATGCCGGATTGGGTATAAATTTGGCGACCAGATGACGTGGCGTTTTTCGTTCAACGCGAGCGCACCGGTGCTGCAGGGATTTGAGCGGCAGCGTGATTTTGTTCTTTGAATCCAGGCAATTGGCGGACGCGCTGCAATAATCACCAGAGCGTGACAGGAGACGTAAGTGATCAGAAAGTCTGCCAAATTAGCGCTCGCAACGCTCTATTTTTCGCTTGCCCTGACCACAGCGGTTCGGGCGGAATCGCTGACCGATGCGTTGATCTCGGCCTACCGGCATTCCGGCTTGCTGGAGCAAAACCGCGCGCTTTTGCGTGCCGCTGATGAAGACGTGGCGCAGGCCATTGCGGCGTTGCGCCCGGTTCTGGGGTATGCGCTCAGCTCCACCGCCTCGTCAATCACCAGTTCCACCACCGCCAACCTGCAACTGACGGCCAGCATGGTTATCCACGATTTTGGACGCTCGCAGCTTCGCTCTGACGTTGCCAAGGAAAATGTGCTGGCCCTGCGCGAGGCCCTGGTGGGCGTCGAGCAGTCAGTGTTGCTGCGCGCGCTGGTCGCCTTTGTCGGGGTGCAGCGCGACGCCGCCATCGTGTCACTGCGCGAAAACAATGTGCGCCTGATCACCCAGGAAGTGCGCGCCGCGAATGACCGGTTCGAGGTTGGCGTAGTGACCCGCACCGATGTCGCCATTGCCGAGGCGCGGCTGGCCTCGGCGCAAAGCGCCCTTGCGGCGGCGTCCGGCGCCCATGCGATGTCGCGCGAAGAATACCGCGCCGCCACCGGGCATTATCCCGGCGAGCTTACACCGCCGCCGGAATTGCCAGCCACCGCTGACACGCTCGTAGGCGCGCGCGCCGTGGCCCGGCAAAAACACCCCGACATGTTGCAAGCCAGACGATCGGTGAAAATTGCAGAGCTGAACATTGCCATCGCGGCGGCGGCCATCAAGCCCTCGCTGAGCGGCAGTGCGATGGTGTCGGTCGATCAGGACGGCGAGGAGTCCGGCAGCGTCGCGCTGACGCTTTCGGGTCCGATCTATCAGGGTGGGGCGCTGGCGTCGGCGCATCGCAAGTCAGCCGCGCAACGGGATGCTTCGCGCGCCGGTCTGCACATAACCCGCCTTGCCGTGGACCAGAATGTCGGCAATGCTTGGTCGCAGCTTGCAGTGGCTGGGGCCGGGCTGCAGGCAACTGAACAGCAGATTCGGGCCGCGCGCGTGGCCTTTCGCGGGGTGCGCGAAGAGGCCACGCTTGGCGCCCGCACGACGCTGGATGTGCTGAACGCGGAACAGGAGCTGCTGGATGCGGAGGCCGGCAAGATTTCCGCGCAGACCGACCGCTACGTGGCGGTTTACAACCTTTTGGCGGCGATGGGGTTGCTGACGGTCGATCATTTGCGCCTGGGGATCGCGACCTATGATCCGGCGGCCTATTACAACGCCGTCAAGTCAGCGCCCACATATCGGGTCAGCCCGCAAGGCCAGAAACTTGACAATGTGCTTAAAGCGCTTGGGAAAAACTAAAGATTTCGCAACCAGTTGTGTGCAATGCAAGGGCTGGCTACAATCCGTGCCGTGGGGCCAAGGTGACTCGATATGTCAGATTCAATAACAAATTTGGAAATTGAGGATGTCCTGTCGTCGATCCGGCGTCTGGTGTCCGCAGATGAGTCAGAGAACGCCGATGCAGTTCCGGATAGCAGTGGCCACTTTGTCCTGACGCCGGCCTTGCGGGTTCCTGACGATCATCAGCCAGACCAAAGCATGGCCGATACGCAGCCAGGCCCGGAAATTTCGAACGGCGCAGCCCCAGCAAAGCTTGAGCCCGATTTGGATTCGGATGGAGAGACCGACGCGGCTGATCAAAGCGGCTCAGATGCCGAAGCAACTACATCGTCAGGGAAAGACGATGCTGGCAACGACGACGCGCAAACTGATGCGCATGAACCGGTCACGGTGCCGTCACCGGCGGCCAGTGAACCGGCTGCGGTAACGCTGGAATCGCGCATCGCCGAGCTTGAACAAGCGGTCGGCCAGACCCGCGAAGAATGGGAGCCTGACGGCAGCGAAACCGACGACGCGCAGGTGCCGAAAATTCATATTTATCAAGCACAACATGAGCCGGAACCTGAACCTGAGCCTGAAGATGAGACCGATCCAGAGGATGAGGCCTCGGTATTTGAAAAAAATGCAGTATTCTTTCGCGCCGCTGCGCCCAGGTCTGACGCTTACGGGTTTGCCGTTGCCGACCGTGACCCGGCTGACGGTGACGCAACCGGGCAAGAAGATGAAACTACGGATGCGGGCGCAGAGCCGGACGAAGAGGACGAATTTCTTGACGAGTTTGCCTTGCGAACAATGGTTTCCGAGATCGTGCGCGAAGAGCTGCGCGGCAGCACCGGCGAGCGGATAACCCGGAACATGCGCCGCATGGTGCGGCGGGAAATTCAGCGGGCAATTGCGCTGAAGGATGTTGACCCCCAAGATTAGCCGACGTCTTCGGCGACTTTTAACAATCCATCAAGATCAATGTGCTTTTCAAGATGATCAGCAAGCCCATCCAGGGTGGCCTCGATCGTGTCCTGGTATTTGACGCCACTGGGCGCGCCGCCCAATTCGGCCAGGAACGCATGCCGAAAGGCGTCGGACGCAAAGAGCCCGTGCAGATAACAGCCCCGCACCCGTCCGTCCGGTGAGGCTGCGCCTTCGCGCCGGTCTGCGACCGCCAACCAGGCCCGGGTGCAATCCGGACCCTCGGTCGTGCCAAGATGAATTTCATAGCCCTGCAGCTCGGTGCCGGACGGCAGATATTTGGCCTTGGTAAGGGCTAGGCGTTTTTCCGGCCGCATGACGGTCGTCACGTTCAGCAATCCCAGTCCCGGCACGCTTGCTGGTGCGCCCTCGATCCCCTCGGGGTCGGCAATGCCCTGTCCCAGCATCTGATAGCCGCCACAGATCCCCAGAACGTGGCTGCCACGGCGCAGATGAGCGCTCAGGTCGATGTCCCAGCCGTTGGCGCGAAATGCGGCCAGATCAGCGATGGTGCTCTTGGAGCCGGGGATCAGCACCAATGCTGCGTCGCCGGGCAGCGGGCGGCCAGGCTCGATAATGTCAACCGACACGCCGGGTTCGCCCGACAGCGGGTCTAGATCGTCGAAATTGGCGATCCGTCCAAGGCGCGGCACGGCGATTTTTATCGGCCCGCCACTGCGGCCGGTCACGTCTAAAACATCCTCGCCAGGCAATCGCCAGGCGTCGGAAAACCACGGCAAGACGCCCAGATTCTGCCAGCCAGTGCGCGATACGATCTCTGCCAGCCCGTCCGTGAAAAGATCAGGTTCGCCGCGAAACTTATTGATAATAAACGCTTTGATCCGATTACGATCACTGGGCGGCAACACCGCGTGCGTGCCCACGAGCTGTGCGATCACGCCGCCCCGCTCGATGTCACCCACCAGCACCACCGGGACGTGAGCGGCCTCGGCAAAGCCCATGTTGGCGATGTCACCGGCGCGCAGATTAATCTCCGCCGGGCTGCCGGCGCCCTCAACCAGAACCAGATCGGCGTGGGCTGCAAGGCGCTGAAAACTGTCCAGAACCCGGGGCATCAGCAGGTGCTTTTGCTGACCATAGTCACGCGCTTTCAGCGTCGCGAAATGCTGACCCTGAACCACGACCTGCGCGCCGGTGTCGGTTTCGGGCTTCAACAACACCGGGTTCATGTCGGCCACCGGATCAAGACGCGCGGCGCGCGCCTGCAACGCTTGCGCGCGCCCGATCTCGCCGCCATCGACCGTCACGGCGGCATTGTTGGACATGTTCTGTGGCTTGAATGGCATCACCACAAGACCACGGCGCACAAAGGCGCGTGCCAGTCCAGCGATCAGCATGGATTTCCCGACATTTGAGCCGGTGCCCTGGATCATGATCGAATTGGCCAAATCAGCCCTCCGGCGCTATCTGTTTCGCATACCTGCCAATGCGGGAATAAAAAAGGGCCAGAATGAACACTCCGGCACACTTGATCATGGGCGCGGCGGCATTCGGTCGGCCGGGTCATCGGCGGATCACTGTCGCGGCGCTGTTCGGGTCGCTGGCCCCTGATATTTCGCTGTACGCGATGGTGTCCTGGTCAATATACGTGCTCGGCGTCGAGCCGCGGGTGGTGTTTGGCCAGTATTATTTTTCCAGCGCATGGCAGCGGGTCTTTGCGGTAGACAACAGTATGGTCCTGTGGGGTCTGGCGCTTGGTCTTGCGGCCTGGTCGCGCAATCCTGCGCTGATAGCGTTCGCCGGGGCAGCGCTTTTGCATCTGGTCTTTGATTTTCCGGTTCACAACAATGATGCGCGTATGCATTTCTGGCCCGTTACCGATTGGGTGTTTGTCAGTCCGATCAGCTATTGGGACAGCCGGTTTCACGCCGCTATCATCGGCCCGCTGGAACTTGGCATTGCGATGCTGCTGTCGGCCTTCATGCTTGCGCGCTACAAAACATTTCGCGCCGTGGCCTGATATTCGTTCTGGCCGGGTTCGAAATAATGGCCACCGAGTTTTTCGGCTGGTTTTTTTGACGGTGCCCCATTGAACGCAAAACGCGCCCCAAAAGGGCGCGCCAGCGAATTCGGACTGCGGGCAGATCAGGCGGCTTCGGCCTGTTGTGCTGCATTGCGGCGCTCGCTCTCTTCGCGCGACAGCGCAACGGACGTGCGCACACCTTTGGACACAAAATCAATCAGCCCGGACACGACCCGTTCGTTCGGGTCAATTCCGGCGCACGACAGCACCTCGCGCCCGTCCCGCGAGCGCGACCAACGAGCGATCTGTTCCGGCCCGTTGCCGTATTTCTTGTCATCAGCAATCGCGTCATCCAGCGCGGCCAGAACAACAGCGGAAAACAATTTGCGCGCCCTTGTGCCTTGCTCAAAGTTGAATGCGGTGCCGTCAACAAATTCAGCCATGTGGTTTCCTTATTCTTGCTCTTGCACTTTCTGGCATGGCGCTTCTTATGACAGGTTCCGACTGATTCTGGTATCCCCATTTCGAATACCTTCTATGCATGAAACGCATAGCTTACGCGGCGAATACACATGATCTAGTCGTCTTGTCAGGGGTCCACTACGCAGATATAGGTCCGGTCACAATTATTGCAATCTTTTGTCATGGTTTTGACACATGCCTAAAATCAACGGAAACGAGATTCGCGTTGGCAATATTCTGCAACATGACGGTGGCCTTTGGGCGGTCGTCAAGGTCGATCACGTAAAGCCGGGCAAGGGTGGCGCCTTTGCCCAGGTTGAGTTGCGCAATCTGCGTAACCGATCAAAACTTAACGATAGGTTTAGATCGGCTGACAAAGTTGAACGGGTTCGGCTGGAGCAGAAGGACCAGCAGTTTCTTTATGAAAACGACGGAATGCTGGTTTTCATGGACATGGAGAGTTACGAACAGATCGAGTTGCCAAGCGACATTCTGGGCGACCGGCGGGCGTTTCTCCAGGACGGCATGAGCGTGAAAATCGAGTATTACGAGGCTGAGGCGCTGAGTGCTGCACTGCCGCAAAAGGTCACCTGCAAGGTGGTGGAAACCGAGCCGGTGGTCAAAGGCCAGACCGCCGCCAACAGTTTCAAACCGGCGGTGCTGGACAATGGCGTGAAAATCATGGTGCCGCCGTTCGTCGGGCCGGATGAGGATGTCGTTGTGAACACCGAGACGTTCGAGTATTCCGAACGCGCGTGAATTGCCGGGGCAGATTTCGAAATTCGAAACCAGCGTTTCGGACCTGGCAATTGAGGCACACCAGCCGGGTCACATTTTCCAGCTCAGCCGCGCATCACCGGCGGTCATTTCGGCATCCGCGCGGCCAAAGCGCAAATAGGCGATCGCCTGGCCGCCGGATTGGGTGAATATCTGCCCGGCCACCTTGCCGTTGGCCAGAATATCCGCACCCACTGGGGCCTGGCCGTCGATATCCACCGTGACAAATCCTTTGCGCAGCTCGGTCTTGTGTTTCATTCGCGCGGTGACTTCCTGCCCGACATAGCAGCCTTTCTGGAAATCCACCCCCGACAGGCGTTCAAATCCAGCCTCCAGAATGAATATTTCGTTTGGGACAAGCTCGATAGCGGTTTCCGGGATGCAATGTGCCACCCGAATTGCATCCCAGTCGATTATGGCGCTGGTGCCGCCCGCATCCGAATAGGCGCGCCAGCCAAGAGCCGGATTGCGCGGGTCGTCAAGGCCGCCGTTCAGGGCTTCACCAAGGCCGCGCAGAACCTTCAGGTCAGACTTTTTGATGCCCACGTCGGCGCGTAGTTTGTACATGCTCAGGCGGTGCGACAATGCTGCTGAAATACTGTCCTTCACGTCCAGCAGAATCGCGTCGCCGGCTTCGGTCAGAAAAAAGTCGGCCAGGTATTTGCCCTGCGGCGTCAGCATTGCGGCGTAGACCAAGTGATCTGTCAGGTGCTCGACATCATTGCTCACCAGCCCTTGCAGGAACTTCACCCGATCACCGCCGGTGATCGATAACACCACCCTGTCCGTTGCCCGTTCGCCAATCATCTGCCATTCCCTTGTCTTGCTGAGACATATAGCGCCCGGCGAATTCTTGCGAAAGTCCGATATGCGTGCACCACTGTCCATTGTGATCCCGACATTGAACGCAGAGCATACGCTGGCGGGCGCTGTTGCGACGCTGATCGAGGGGGTGCAGTCAGGGCTGGTGCGCGAACTGGTTGTCTCGGACGGCGGGTCAACCGATGCAACGGTTACAATTGCCGAAGATCTGGGCGCGCTACTGGTAAACGGGGCCGCCAGACGTGGCGGCCAGCTTGGCCGTGGCGCCAGTGCGGCGTCGGGCGACTGGCTGTTGTTCCTGCATGCCGACACCCATCTTGCACCGGGCTGGTCGGCAGCCGTGGCTGAGCACATGAAGACCAGTGATGTGGCAGGGTATTTCCGGCTGCGGTTTCGCGCCAAAGGGTTGGCTCCGGCTGTGGTTGCGGCCTGGGCGAATACTCGGTCGCGGCTTGGGCTGCCCTACGGTGATCAGGGATTGCTGGTGTCGCGGCAACTTTATGAGATTGTCGGCGGTTTTCGCGACATACCTTTGATGGAGGATGTGGCGATCGCGCGCGCGTTGCGCGGCAAGCTGACGATGCTGCCCGCGGTGGCCGCCACAGGTGCCGCACGCTACCGAAAAGGCGGATGGGTCCGGCGTGGTGCGCAAAACATCTGGCTGCTGGCACGATTCTTAAGCGGTGCCGACCCAGAGCGGCTTGCCCGGGCATACCAGCGCTAGCTGGCTTCGGAAAACTGCAGCCGGTAAAGATCGTGATAAATGCCGCCGCGCTTGATCAGCTCGTGATGCGTGCCCTGATCGACGACCCGGCCCCGATCCATCACAATTATCTTGTCGGCACCGCGCACGGTTGCCAAACGGTGCGCGATGACCAGCGTTGTGCGCCCCTGGGACAGTTGTTCCAGCGCGTCCTGCACGATCGCCTCGGATTTGGCGTCCAAAGCCGAAGTTGCCTCGTCCAGCAAAAGAATCGGTGTGTCGCGCAGCAGGGCGCGGGCAATCGCCACCCGTTGGCGCTGACCGCCCGACAGACCGGAGCCGCGCGGCCCGGCCGGGGTGTCGGCACCCTGCGCCAGTTGCGGCAGAAAATCCGAAACATGGGCGGCGTCCAGAACCACGGCAAGCTGTTCATCGGTTGCGGTTTTGCCAAGCAAAGTGTTGTTGCGAATGGTTTCGTCAAACAGCTGCGCGTCCTGCGTCACCACCGAGAACAGGCTGCGCAATTCAGTCAGATCAAAATTTGTGTTTGCGATACCGCCAATGCTGACCTGCCCGGACTGCGCATCGACCAGCCGCGTCAGAATATTGAAAACTGTGCTTTTACCGGCTCCTGACGCGCCCACCAAAGCGGTGGTCCTGCCCGCTTCGGCCACAAAGGAGGTGTCGCGCAGAATCTGCTGATCGCCATAAGAGAAATTCACTTGGACAAATTCAACATCTGCGCGAGCGGGCTCGACCGGCAACTGCACCGGGCTGGCCGGCGACACAATCTCTGGCTGCGACTGGAACACGTCATAAAGCCGCTCAAGGCTGGCCAGCGCGACTTGCCATTGCCCGGATACCGTTCCAAGCCGGCGCAGGGGCTCGAATATCAGCGCCATAGCGGTGAAAAACGACATGAATTCGCCGATTGTTTTTTCACCGTCGATGATCTGCAGACCGGCAAAACTCAGCACGCCCAAAAATCCGATCGCCCCGATCACGTCCATCAGCGCCGGAATACTGGCCTGCGCGGCGGCTGATTTCAGCTCTGCATTGACAAAACGGCGGACAGATTTTTCGAACCGGGTGCTCTCATAATCTTCGGTGTTGTTCAATTTTACCGTGTTGATGCCATGGAACATTTCGTCAAGCCGGGTGGCAATGCTGGCCGCCGCGCCGCGCGCTATCCGGGCCGTGGACCGAACCCAGGTTTGAATTTTCCAAATCGGGAAAAACAGAACTGGCGCACCTGCAATGGCGATCAAGGTCCAAAGCCAGTCAATCGAGATCGCAACCGCCAACAGGCTGGCCAAAGCCACCATGTCGCGCCCCAGGGCCGAGAATGTCGCCGATATGGCGCCATTTGCCGCGGTCGGATCGCCCCTGACGCGTTCGATCAGCATTCCCGGAGAGTTGGCCTGGTAAAAGCCGCCGTCCAGAGTCAGCAAATGATCAACCAGGTCGCGCTGCAGGGCCGCCGACACTTTGCGCGCGGCATTGGCCATCATCACGCGTTGCAGAAAACTGGCCACAGCGCGGCCAATAAAGATCGCAAATACAACAAATGCGATCCAGAATACCGCGTCTCTGTCGCCGGCGACGAAGATTTCGTCAAACATCGGCCGGACCATATAACTCAGCATTCCCAGGGAACCGCCTTCGATAGCCATCAGTCCAAAGCCGCCCAAAAGCCACGGCAATACCGCGCGCACATAACCGCGCCAATACCAAGGTACGAGCGTCTTGGCGGGATACGTTTTGATTTGCATATCGCTCAGCTTTTTTCTCGCTTTGCAAAGAATTCCGCGCTCAGCGAGTCGCGATCATAGCACTGCTCGATCCATGTACGGATCGGCATCTGCTCTTGCTTATCGTCCGCCTCATAGGCTTCAATCATGTGGTCGAGAATCCCGGTCAGAGATGACCGGACATGGATATATCTAAGGCTAAGCTGCTTTTTTGCCCGTGCAACCGGCGTATCCGTCATATGCAACAAATACAGCGCTGATGCCAACCCCGCCCGGTCAGCACCCGATTTGCAATGCATGAGAAAGGGTCGCTCGATCTGTTCGAAAATGTCAAGTAGCCGCAGCAACACATCGCGGTCCGCAAGTTGCCGCGCACTTAGGCCAAGGTTGACAAGTTTAATGCCGATGTCGTCGCAGGTCTCTTTTTCGAAAAGATAAGGGCTTTGTCCGTTGACACCGCGCAGACTCAAAACCGTTCGGATGCCCATTGCGTGGTATTTTCGCAGCCGCCGCGGTGAAGGATGGTTCGAGCGCCAGACACCCGGCAATATTTCATGGCAATTGGCCCAGAATGCGCGCAGAAATGCATGGTCGAGCAACTGGAAATGCCAATACGCCCGACGCCGGGCGCGCGGCGTGGAGATATCCGTGCCATATATCGCGCCCAGTGACCGCTCTGCGGATTTGATCCTTGCGAGAAGCCTGTTCTGCATCGGAACCTTTCGATGCGATGTGCGACGAAGGAGGCCGGATCGCGCATGTAGCGGCTATTTCGACTTCAGGCAAGAGGTGCGGCAGCTTTCAATCGGTTCCGTGACCGGTGCGAAGATAATGCCGCGCATCTTCACGCCTGTCTCGCGTCATCCAGCGCGCCCGGCAAAGCATTTGCAAATGCATCCAGATCGCGCGGCGCTCCCGCCGACACCCGGATGCAGCGATCCTGCGGCGCAACGAACGGCATTCGCACAAAGATATCGCGCGCAATCAGTCCGTGCAGAACTGCCTTGGCAAATGCACCGTCCTGTCCGCAATCAATGGCTACGAAATTGGCGGCGGACGGCAACTCGACCAGGCCATTGTCCGCTGCAATCAGCGCGATCCTGCGCCGCGCTTGTGCCACTTGTGCGATGACCGATTGCAGATAGGGTTGATCGGCGAGTGCGGCCAGCGCGCCGGCTTGCGAGATCCGGCACATGCCAAAATGATTGCGGATCTTGTTGAACGCCGAGATTAACCCCGCAGCCCCGATCGCATATCCAATGCGCGCGCCGGCCATGCCGTAAGCCTTTGAAAACGTGCGCATTCGGATGACCTGCTCGTTGCCGACGTCCAGCGGCGGTGCGGTGTCCTGGGGCGCCAACTCGACATAGGCTTCGTCAAGCACCAACAGGCAGCCTGCCGGAATCCGGGATATCATTTCGGCAACCACGGCTCGCGAATGCCAACTGCCCATGGGATTGTCAGGATTGGCGAGGTAAATCAGTTTCGCGCCAACTCGCTCCGCGGATTTGACCAGCGCATCGACGTCTTCGCAGTCGGCCTGGTAAGGCAGGCTGATCAATTCGCCGCCAAAACCGCTCACGTGGTAATTGAAGGTCGGATAGGCCCCGGCCGAGGTGACGATCTTGTCGCCCGGCTCGACCAAGAGACGCACCAGATAGCCCAACAGCGCATCGATACCTTCACCCACGACGATATTTTCTGCCGCGATGCCATGATGATCGGCCAAAGCAGACCGCAGATCGTGGTTTTCCGGGTCGCCGTACATCCAGGTGTCCGCGGCGGCGTGCTGGATCGCTGTGACCGCTTTGGGTGACGGGCCAAAGACGCTTTCGTTGGCGCCAATGCGGTCCACAAAGGCCCGGCCGCGGGCCCGTTCTTGCGCCTCTGGCCCGACAAACGGAACCGAGGCCGGCAATTGCCTGGATATTTCGGTATATCTTGGCCCCATCTTGCATCTCGCCATTGCGCACCCGATCCCACAATCCGTAACAAAAAACGGTCCGCCACAACAGTGACGAACCGCCTTCCAAATGTGCGGTCATCGGCGTCCCCGCCTGTACCGCATTTATCAAGTTGTCGAGAACATTCTGAGTTGACCGGTTTATGTACCATATGATACCAACGGCCTTATAGAATGACGCTTTTTGCGTATTCGCGTGAGGTTATGTTTTGAACGGTCTCTTTGTCTTCGGCGAAGAAGTTCCACGCGTCGCAGCACTTCTCGACGATGTGGTCGTAACTGTCGAAGATGGAGATGGCGAGTTTGTTGGCGCGCAGGTAGGCCCAGACGTTTTCGATCGGGTTGAGTTCCGGCGCGTATGGCGGCAGGGGGAGAAGTGTGATGTTGTCGGGGGTGCATAGTGCCTTTGAACCGTGCCAGCCTGCGCCATCAAGCACGATTACGGCATGTGCCCCTGGAACGACGGTTTTGGCGATTTCGGCGAGGTGTTCATTCCGTGCCTATCCGGTTGTCACCCACACCCACTATATGTATGGCGTGGCGTCGAGTGGCCCGGGAGGGGGACAAAGCGGGGATGGATGTCTCGCAGCGTGAAGACCTTTCGTTTCCGCGGTCGCTTCCTGAGTTCCAGCGACTTTTCCCGGATGGCACGGCCTGTGCCGCCTAAATTGCAGGCGATGTCACCGCTCCCACTTACGCCCAGCTTTACTCGGGCGATTGGGAGCACCCTAGATGTAGTGGGTGTGGGTGACAACCGGATAGGCATGGTTCATTCATCGCCTGCGTATCGGCAAAGGGCATGACGAGGGCGGCGGCAGCGGCGCGTTCCGGACAGACGGCTCCAAATATGTAAGCCCATTTGTAGCGAGTATCACGTGGCGCGCGCGGGCGGGTTCCGCGCCTGGCCCAAACACGGGTGAGCGTTCCCTGCTGTCCGATCCTCGCTTCATCTTGGAACCAGATTTCCAGTGGTTTGCCGCGGGCTTCAGGCGGCAGTGCCGCCGCTACCAGCTGCGCGAAGTTTTTTTTTGAACGCCGCCTGTGCGGCCGGATCCGATTGAGGATGTGCGGGGCGCACCGAAAGCCGCCTGAACCCAAGTTCGGCAAGCTGTTTGCCTACCGTGCGCTCATGCATGACAACACCGAAGCGCTCTTTGATCAGGTGCTTCAGGTCGATACGCCGCCAACGCACCACGCGGTCCACCTCAGGGTCAGGACCCGCGCGAACGATCTCGGAAAGTTCCGCCTTCTGCGCGGCGCTCAGGTAAGGCGTGCGCCCTGGTGCCGTGCGGTTCGACAGGCCCGCAAGCCCCCCGGCATTGTAACGATACACCCAGTCGCGCAAGGTTTGCCGGTCCATCCCGCAGCTCCGCGCCGCCGACGCGCGAAGGTCCCTCGCCGATAAATCCAACCGTGTAACCGCAACTGTCATGGGTCTCTCCTGCTTGTAGCAGAAGCGAATCACAACCGAGACGAAAAGGGAATCCCAAAAGAGTCACGCATAATGGCCCTTGGTATGAGTTGACCGCTTCTGTTGCGGTTTCTGGCCCTGTGGGGAAGTGGTCGGTCGCGGAGCGGCTGTCCACTTGTCCACAGGGCGCCGGTCGGTCGCGTCGAAGCGGGTCACGCGGCCTCGCGGGTTTGGCTGTCGATCGGTTGGCCATCGGCGTGGTATCGCGCCAGACATCGCGGTCCATGGAAGACGGCCATTGTGCCGTCGGGGTATTCGTGGACGCGGACCCTGGCCTTGACGTAATGGCGGCGGTGGCGGCCGGCGGGGATCTGAAGTGCCAGGCGCTTGTAGCGCACCGTGTTGTCGTTTGAGACGGTGCGTTCCTCGTGGATGCACAGGATGTCGTCGAGCGCGCCGGTGAAGGGGACGAAGGCGGTGCCCCGGTCCTCGGCCGGGGTCGCGAAGCGGGCGTTGTGTTGTGGCAGGAAGACCTCCTTGAGGAAGCGGTTGGCCTCGACCATGTCGGTGATGCCGGCGAGCCTGAGTTCCTGGGGCAGGCGCTTCTGCAAGGTGCCGAACATGCGCTCCGAGCGCCCCCTTGCCTCGGGCGAGTAGGCCGGGATCAGCTCGATGCCGAGCTGCGCCAGGGCGCGGCCGACCTGGGTCGGGGTGTCCTTGTCCACCTTGCCGCCGGCCTCGGGCGTGTTCCAGTAGTGGCTGGCGCGGTCGGCGTAGAGCGAGCAGAACAGGCCCTTGGTCCGGATCGCCTCGGACACCCCCTGGAAGCTCGACATGGTGCCCTCTTCGGCGACGAAGAAGGCCGAGTAGATATCGCTGGTCGCATCGTCCATGGTGACGATCAGGTCCCACCATCGACCGGGGACCCACTCGTGGCTCGAGCCGTCCTGGTGCAACATCATGCCGGGCAAGGCACGGCGCGGCCGCTTGCGCCGGTGCGCCCCACGCCTGGGCGCCGCGCGCCTGCGCCCATGGGCTTGCAAGCTCAGCCGCAGCCAGTTGTAGCTGCGCTTGAAGCCGTGATCGGCCACCAGCTTCTCGTGGAAGTGCTTGGCCGTGAAGTCCCAGTAGCGGGTGTCGAACAACTCCAGCACCCGCGCCACCTCGTCCACCGGCGCGCGCCGCGCCGAGAGGCGGCCCAGGCGGCGGTCGTAGAGACCGTCGGCTCCCTCCGCCTCGTAGCGGTCGCGCCAGCGCCGGAAGGTGCGCTCCGAGACACCCAGAACCTCCGCCGCCTCCGCCTGGCTCAAGCCACCCCGATGGGTGCACCCGTAAACCTCCTCGAACTTCATCAATCTCAGTCCCTGTACCTGCTCCGTCCGACGCATCGCCTCCCTCCATGGCTTGGAGGCGTTCTAAAACCGGACAGATCATCTGGTACATAAACTGGACATATCGCGTGTTACCGACAACCGCATTTATCAAGTTTGACTAAAACTATTTCCAAATGTTTAATACATCCCCGCCGGAGGCACGATTTTTCTGCGAAAAATCAGAACTCGATGCCTTCGGCGGGGATATTTTCGGACATTTGGAATATGAAGTGCCGGTGCGATCAGCGCAATTGTTCAAGGCGCGCCATTGCGGCCTGTAAATTGCCGGTTTCGTCTTCTTTCAGGGCCAGCAAATCACGGGTTTCGGCAACAACTTCGGCCGGCGCGCTGGCCACGAATTTCGGGTTATCCAGGCGCGCGCGTAAGGCGCCAAGGTCCTGGGTCAGCTTGCCGAGCGTTTTTTCCAGCCGCGCCTTTTCTTTAGTAATATCAATGATATCAGCCAATGGCAGCGCAAATACCCCACCCGCAACAGCGATTGTCACAGCACCCTTGGGCATCTTGGCGCTTGGCGTCAGGCGTTCGATTCGCGCCAGCCGTTTGATCAGCGCCTGGTTATGGTTCCAGGCAGTGCGGCCAGCCTCATCAAGCTCGATCTGCAGCATCGGAATGCGCAGCCCCGCAGGCACATGCATCTGGGTGCGGACCGAGCGAATTTCATCGATTAACTGAATCACCCAGTTCATTTCAGAATCGGCATTTTCGTCAACCAGATCAGACGCTTGATAGGTTGGCCAGTCGGCGTGCACGAGCATTCTCGGGCGCTTGGCCGAGGTTTGCCAAAGCTCTTCGGTGATGAACGGCATGATCGGGTGCAGCAGGATCAGGCATTGCTCCAGAACCCATTTCATGGTGGCCTGCGTTTCGGCCTTTGCCGCTTTATCGTCGCCCTGCAGCAGCGGTTTGGAGAACTCGACATACCAGTCGCAGACCTTGCCCCAGACAAAGCCGTAAAGCGCGCTGGCCGCGTCGTTGAAGCGGAAGCTTGTGAGCGCTGTGCCGACCGCTTCGCGGGTCTTGGCGACCTCGCCGATGATCCAGCGATTCAGCGTCGCGGTGGGGTTTGGCGGCCGTTCTTTAAAGTCTTTAACGGTTTCGGCCCCCCCAACTTTAAAGTCTTTAAAGTCAAATACCCCGTTCATTTCGGCAAAGCGCATGGCGTTCCACAACTTGGTGCCGAAATTCCGGTAGCCGGCGATGCGCGAAGTCGACAGTTTCAGATCGCGGCCCATGGCGGCCATCGCGGTGACGGTGAAGCGCACCGCATCGGCGCCGAATTCGTCGATCAGCTCCAGCGGGTCCAGCACATTGCCTGCCGATTTGGACATTTTCTTGCCCGCCTCGTCGCGCACCAGTGCGTGGACGTAGACGGTGCTGAATGGTTTCTGGCCGACCACCGCGTATTGCATCATCATCATCCGCGCGACCCAGAAAAATATGATGTCAAAGCCGGTGATCAGGACGTCGGTGGGGAAATATTTTTTGAGCTCGGGGGTTTGTTCAGGCCAGCCGAGGGTGCCGATCGGCCAGATGGCCGACGAGAACCAGGTGTCGAGGACGTCGGGGTCGCGGCCAATGGACACTTTTTCTTTCCCCCATGCACCAAGCGCGCCGTGCATCTCGATGACATCGACAACAATTTCTTCACCATAATATTCTCGTGCTTGCGCCAGCGCATCATCTTCGCTTGCGGCACAAAATAATTTGAGAGCTTTGGCCCGTTCGCCCGTCGGTCTGTGATCTTCAGGATCTCCGTCAAAAAGAGCTGTATCCTTTTTTGGCCCATACCAAACCGGGATCTGATGCCCCCACCAGAGTTGGCGCGAAATGCACCAGGGTTCGATGTTTTCGAGCCAGTGAAAATAGACCTTCTTGTCTTGCTCGGGCAGAATCGTCACGTCGCCGTTTTCAACCGCGTCGATCGCCGGCTGGACGATTTTCGACGTGTTCACGTACCATTGATCGGTCAGGAACGGCTCGACCGCAACGCGCGAGCGGTCGCCATGCGGCACATTGTGCCGGTCAGGGTCGATGCCGTCGAGCCAGTCTTCGGCGCGCGCGGTCTGCACGATCCAGTCGCGGGCCTCGTAACGGTCAGCACCATTCAGCGCCTCGATCACCCGGGCCAGCCTGTCTGCATCGCAGCCCTGTACGAAATCGGCGTTGTCTTTCAAAGCCATAGCGGCGGTTGTTGACATCACATTCACGACCCTGAGCCCGGCGCGCTGACCCACATACCAGTCATTGAAATCATGCGCCGGGGTGATTTTAACTGCGCCGGTGCCCTTTTCGGGATCAGCGTACACATCAGTCACAATCGGGATCGAGCGGCCAACCAGCGGCAGGCGCACGGTCTTGCCGATCAGATGCCGATAGCGCGCATCATCCGGGTGCACCGCAACCCCGGTGTCGCCAAGCATGGTTTCGGGGCGGGTGGTGGCGACCACCAGGTAATCGCGGGTCGCGGTTTTGGTGACCTTGCCATCGTCGTCCCATTCGATCGGGTGCTGATAAGTTTCGCCGCCTTCCAGCGGGTAGCGCAGCCGCCACATGTGGCCGTCCACCTCGACCTGCTCGACCTCAAGATCAGAGATCGCGGTTTCAAAATGCGGATCCCAGTTCACCAGCCGTTTGCCGCGGTAAATCAGGCCCTTTTGATACATGTCGACAAATACCTTGATCACCGCATCGGGAAAGTTTCCGGACATGGTGAAAGCGTTTCGTGACCAGTCGCAACTGGCGCCGAGGCGTTTGAGCTGGTTGATGATGGTGTCGCCGGACTGCTCTTTCCACTCCCAGACCTTCTCAAGAAATTTCTCGCGCCCCATTTCGCGGCGCGACACGTTGCCCTGTTTGGCGAGCTCGCGTTCCACCACCATTTGCGTGGCGATCCCCGCGTGGTCGGTGCCCGGCTGCCAGAGCACATCATCGCCGCGCATCCGGTGCCAGCGCACCAGAATGTCCTGCAACGTGTTGTTGAAGGCGTGGCCCATGTGCAGGCTGCCGGTCACATTGGGCGGCGGGATCATGATGCAAAAGGTTTCGGCGTCCGGGCGCGCGTTGGCCCCGGCGGCGAAGGCGCGCGCGTCCTCCCAGGTCTGATAAATCCGCGCTTCTGCGCGCGCCGCGTCAAATGTCTTTGCCATTGCCATCAGCGATGGCTCCCGTTCGTATTTTCAGGTCCGAGATCATCTAGCGAATGGAATTGAAAAGGGAAAGCGCCTCAGCTGTTTCTTTTTGGCGAAAATACTCCCGCCGGAGGCGAGCAGAATTCGTGCGTGGCAGGCACGCAATTCGCGAATGTTCAGTTGCGGCTTGCGGCGACGTGCGGATCAGCCAGTGGCACCCGCACACCAGGAAGGACCACGCCCGGATCATAGGCGCTGCGATCAAAGACCTCGCGCACCATCGGGGCAAAGAAATCCAGCGGCAGCGCGTCATAGGCCGGGTCAAAACTGGCCTGGTCCCAGCGCTCAAAAAATTCGGCGCAATCATCGAAATAGTCGTGATCTGCATAGGAATTGCGCTTGTTCGGGTCCGCACCCACATGAACGGCGTAGTATTTCAGCTGAAAACACCCATGTTTTTCCACCACCCAGGTGCATTGTTCGCGCACGAACGGGCGCAGGATGGCGGCCGCGTATTCATCATGGTTATAGGGCGCGTAGATGTCGCCGATGTCGTGCAAAAGCGCCGCAACGACCCAGTCGATATCAGCGCCGTCGTGCCACGCGCGGGTGGCGGTCTGAAGCGAATGACCCAGGCGGGTGATCTGATAGCCCGACAGGCCTTGGTCAAGTTCGACCAACGCTTGCAAAAGCCGGTTAGCGGTGCCTTTGGTATGAGCGACCTCGTGTTTGGTCAGAAAATCATAATCCTGCTTGTCGCCGTCTCTCATCTGGGTGAATTTGACCTGATCCATCGCTACGTCCTGGAATAAATGTCGCTTGTCTGCTTGGCGCCGACCATCATGACCTTGGCCTGTTCTGCACGGATTTCATCATAAATTACCAGACTTTCCGGTGTAAACGGTGCACGCGGAGCCGGGAGATGCTGAAAATTTGCGTACCGGTCTTCACCGCGCACTAGAATGGCGAAATCCCGTTTGCCAGCCTGCGGTGCCATATCCGGGCGAATGTAGCGCACCGCAACGCCGATCCGCCGGTCATCGCTGCTGTTGGGCCCGGAGCCGTGGATCGTCAGCCCGTGGTGCAGGCTCATCTGGCCGGGTTGCATTTCAATCGCGACCTTGTCTTTGTCTGCCACATCGACGCGAACTTCCTGACCGCGCGACAGCAAGTTATTTTTGCCGAACGTGTCATCATGCGGCAAGATCGGGTTTTTGTGGCTGGCGGCGACGAAATCCATACAGCCTGATGCTGGCGTTGCCGGGGACAAGGCGATCCAGGCGGTGACCAGCCGGTCGATCGCGCCAAACCCCCAATAGGTCAGGTCCTGATGCATTGACACGATATGTCTGGTGCCGGCTTCCTTGATGAAGAATTCTGCTGAATACAACAGGATGTCGGGCCCCAAAATGGCTTCGATCACATCCAGAACCGACGGCTCGCTCGCCAGCCGATGCGCCATTGGCATGACGCAATGGGCGTTCACCCGTTTGTAAGTGTTAAGCGGCAGCGGCAGTCCGTGGTCGAGCCATTTGCGTTCAAGCGTTTCAAGCTCGGCCCGGTAGTTGGCGGCCGCGCGCCGCGAAAGCACGCGGATCGGGAAAAGGTAGCCATCGTCCCAATAGCGCGCGACTTGCGCAGGCCCCGGCCTGCCGTTTTCCATATCAAAACAGTGTGCCATGCACCCCTCTGCCAATAGCATCGACGAGTTGGACTGTTCGCTATCCGAGAAATGCGGGCGCGCGGTAATTCGACCGATATTTGTCGTTTTCTGGCGGCAGCGGCGATCGCACAGTGGCATCTGCGGCGGATTGGCCGTTGCGCCGGTTTTGGTTTTGACCCTAATCTTGCCCCGAGGCAGCGAAAGTGGAGCGCCGGTTGAAGAATTTCCAAAAAACATCAGCCAAACGGCAAATTCTGCAACGCGGGCATCTTGTCTGGCGCTCGCGGCGTTTCGCCGTGTTGGCGGTGCCAAACGGGGAATGTGAACCGTGCGGCTGACTGACCGGATTCGCAAGCTGCTGCGGCTGCCGCCGTCGGTGCAGACCATCACCGCGCTGCGAATTCGCGGGCCGGTGGACCATATTGTCATTCTGGACGGCACCATGTCGTCGCTTAATCCGGGCGAGGAAACCAATGCCGGGCTGGCGTATCAAATGCTGTGCGAGACGGCGTCAACCGCGCAGATGAGCTTGCGCTACGAACAGGGTACGCAGTGGAATTCCTGGCGCGACGCGGTGGCGGTTGCCGAAGGCCAGGGCATCAACCAGCAGATCCGGCGCGCTTATGGCTTTATCGCTTCGCGTTATCGGCCCGGCGACCGGATTTTTCTGCTGGGATATTCGCGCGGCGCCTACGCGGTGCGGTCGCTGGCCGGAGTGATTGACCGGGTTGGGCTGTTGCGCGCTGAACACGCCACGGTGCGCAATATCCGGCAGATTTACCGCCACTATCAATTAAGCCCGGACAGTTTTGCCGCTGCAGCGTTTGTTGAGCGCTATTGCCATGCCAGTGTCGAGATTGAAATGGTCGGGGTCTGGGACACGGTGAAGGCGCTGGGCAACCGGCTGCCGGTGTTCTGGTGCTTTTCGCAACGGTATCACGCATTTCACACCGCCACGCTTGGCGACCATATCCGGCACGGCTTTCACGCCCTTGCGATGGATGAAAACCGCCAGGCTTATGACCCGATTCTGTGGAAAAGCCGACCCGACTGGGATGGCGTGCTTGAACAGATGTGGTTTCGCGGCGCACATGGTGACATTGGCGGGCAATTGTTCGGCTATGAGGCGGCGCGCCCGCTGGCCAACATCCCGCTGGTCTGGATGATGGAAAAGGTGGCCGACTGCGGGATCGACCTGCCGGAGGGCTGGCAGAACCGGTTCGCGCAGGACGCATCCGCGCCGTCGGTCGGGACCATGGGCGGTTGGGGCATGTTGTTTATCCTGCGCAAGAAACGGGTGATCGGGGCGGATGCGTCCGAGCATATTCATCCGTCAGCTGCGGGCGCAGAGGGTAAGGAGCTGGACTCGGTCGGCGCCGAAGAAAGCGCGTAAACTATTGGTCAGGCGACTTTTGCAAGGGCGATCTCCGGGGCCAGGCCAAGCGCGTGGATCACTTCGCGGGTCAGCGAGGGCTTGTTCAGCGTGTAAAAATGCAGGTCCTCGACGCCGCCCTCGATCAACTCTGAGCACAGTTCGCTGCATACCGCAATGGCCAGCAGATCGTGGCGGTCGTCGCGCAATGCGACGGCAAAAGCCGCATCCAGCCAGTCCGGCACCGGCGCGCTGCAGCGCGCAGCGAAAGCCTTGACGCCGGTCCAGTTCTCGATCGGCAAGATGCCGGGAATGATCGGCGCGTCGATGCCGGCCTTCTGGCAGCGGTCGCGGAAGCGGAAAAACGTTTCAGGCTCAAAAAAGAACTGGTTATGGCTGATGTCGCGCCCGCGTCGATCTTGCGTTTCAGCCAGTCCACGTTGGCCTGATCATTCACCGCGTCCGGGTGCCGGTCGGGGTAGGCTGCGACGCGGATGTTGAATTTCCCGGTGTTCGCCAGGGCGCGAATCAGGTCGCAGGTGTCGGCAAATCCTTGCGAGTGCGCCCGGAACGCGGCCTGCCCTTTGGGTGCATCGCCGCGCAGGGCGACGATGTCGCGCACCCCGGCGCGGGCATAACTTTGCGCGATGGCCAGGGTTTGCGCGCGCGTTGCATCGACGCAGGTCAGATGTGCGGCGACGTTCAGGCGATAGTTTTGCCGGATCGCATTGACTGCTTCGTGGGTCAGTTTGCGTGTGGTGCCGCCGGCGCCATAAGTCACGGACACAAATTGCGGTGCTAACGGGGCAAGCATGCGGACGGTTTCCCAAAGACGAAACGAGGCATCCAGAGATTTTGGCGGGAAAAATTCAAACGAAATACGGGTGGCGGGCATCGCGGCATGCTTTTTGGTTCACACCTTGTCTCACGCAGGAATTTGTGAGACAAATTCATAATTCTCATTAACATCATGAGCCGATCCGCGATATGCACTTTGAATTGCGACATTTGCGAACCATCAGGGCGATCCACCAGGCCGGCGGGTTGGCACGAGCAGCCGACGTGCTGAATACCACCCAGTCGGCGCTGTCACATCAGGTCAAGGGGCTGGAGGACCAGTCCGGCGTCGAGCTTTTCGTGCGCCGCACCAAGCCCTTGAAACTGTCGGTTGCGGGGATGAAGTTTCTGAAACTGGCCGAGAAGATTTTGCCCGAGATTGAAGCCCTGCAGGATGATTTTCGCGGCCTTCGCGCGGGCCGCTCTGGCCGCCTGCACATCGCGATTGAATGTCATGCCTGTTTTGAGTGGCTGTTTCCGGTGCTCGAGGAGTTTCGCAAGGCCTGGCCCGATGTGGATGTGGACATCCGCCCCGGCCTGGCGTTTGCCGCCTTGCCTGCGTTGCAGCGCGAAGAAGTTGATCTGGTGATCTCGTCGGACCCGGAAACGCTTGATTGCGTTGAGTTTTCGCCGCTTTTTGACTATGCGCCGGTGTTCGTGGCGGCCGCAGACCACCCATTGGCGGAAAAATCCTATGTGGAGGCCGAGGATTTTCGCGACGAAATGCTGATCACCTATCCGGTGGAGCGGGCGCGGCTGGATGTTTTCAGCCAGTTGCTGAGCCCGGCCAAGGTCGAGCCGCGCGGGGTGCGGCAGGTCGAGCTGACGGCGGTGATCCTGCTGCTGGTGGCCTCGGGGCGCGGGGTTGCGGTGCTGCCGGACTGGGTGTTGCGCGATGTGACCTATCATTCGGACTATATCACACGCCCGATCACCAGGCACGGGCTGACGCGCAGGCTGTATGCTGCCACCCGAAGCGCCGATACGGCTAAGCCGTTCATGGCGCATATTCTGCGGCTGGCACGCAAGATACCCGTGAAGTTGCAGCGCAGTTGAATTGCGACGCCTACGGCGTCACGGTGATTGTTGGGCGCCCTGGCGGGCGCCCGGTGCCTCCGGCGGGGATATTTTTGCTGCAAAGAAGCCGGAGCGGGTTTCTTTATTGGCAAGGCAGGGGGGCAGGGTTATACGCGCCACCTGAACTTTGGTGGGTGGAGACATGCAAGGCAGCGCCAATCTGAACATCATGATCAAGGCGGCGCGGCTGGCGGGCCGGTCGCTGGTCAAGGATTTTCGCGAGGTCGAGAACCTGCAAGTGTCGATGAAGGGCGCCGGGGATTTCGTCAGCCGCGCCGATTTTGCCGCCGAAGCGATCATCAGGGAAGAACTGACGGGCGCGCGCAAGAACTATGGCTGGGTGGGCGAGGAGAGCGAGCCGCAGGCAGGTGCTGATCCGACCCGGCGCTGGATCGTCGATCCGCTCGACGGCACCACCAATTTTCTGCACGGACTGCCGCATTGGGCGGTGTCAATCGCTTTGGAGCACAAGGGTGAAATCGTTTCGGCGGTGGTTTTCGATCCGGCCAAGGACGAGATGTTCGTGGCCGAAAAGGGCCAGGGCGCCTGGATGAACGAGACCCGGCTGCGGGTGTCAGCGCGGGCCCGCATTATCGAAGCGATATTTGCCACCGGGCTGCCGTTTGGCGGGCGCGATGACCTGCCCGAGACCTTGGGTGATCTGGAGCGGCTGTTGCCGGGCTGCGCCGGGGTTCGGCGCTCGGGCGCGGCGGCGCTGGACATGGCGTACGTGGCGGCGGGCCGGCTTGACGGGTTTTGGGAACGCGGCTTGCATTCCTGGGACATCGCTGCCGGCGTTCTGATCGTGCGCGAGGCGGGCGGGCTGGTGGAGCCGCTGGCAAGCGGTGGCGACATTCTGGAAAGCGGTGCGCTGATCTGTGCCAACGCGGCAATCTTTGACGGTTTCGCCAGGATCATCCGCGACGCGTGAGCCGGACTATCGGTCGGACGGGTGGTTGATACCGTCGGTCCAGGCAATTTCGCCCAGATCACGTGGGTTGACGCCCGCAAGCGCTGCCAGGTTGATGCCGAATTCGTTCGGGTTTGATCGGCGCTGATGGTGGGTGTAGATGCCGCAGGTCTTGCAAAAGTAGTGTTTAGCCGTGTTCGTGCCCCATTGATACAGCGTCAGGTTGTCCTTTCCTTTCACAATATCAACACCATTCAAGGGTGCAGTGACCACAATCGCTCCGCGCCTTGCACAATATGAACAATCGCAACGCCGGGCGGTGTTGAGCCCGTCAAGCAGGTGAACCCGCAGTTCGACGGCGCCGCAGTGGCAGGTGAGCGTGTGCGATTTCATCATTTTCTCCTGATCCGGGGGATTTTGCTGCGGGACAGCCGGTAGCGGGCTTCGGGATGCGGCGGGTGGCCGGCGCTTTGTTGCCAGAACCTGGTGCCGCCCAGTCGCAGCCAGACCGGCAGGATCAGCCCAAACCCGGCCACAAAACCACCGGCATGGGCCCAGTATGCGACACCTCCGCCAGAGACATCAGCGCCAAGACCGCTGAAGATTTGCAGGCCAAACCAGATGCCCAGCATCGACCAGGTCGGCAGCGGGAAGATCTTGAAAATGATAATGAAAATGAACAGCACATCGATGCGTGCCTTTGGGAACAGCAGCAGATAGCCGCCCATCACCCCGGCGATGGCGCCGGATGCGCCGATCGTCGGGATCAGAGAGGCCGGGTTGGCGAGCATTTGCGCCAGTCCCGCGGCGATGCCGCAGACCACGTAGAAGGCAAGAAACCCGGCGTGGCCCAGCTTGTCTTCCAGATTGTCGCCGAATATCCACAAAAACAGCATGTTGCCACCAAGATGCATGAGCCCGCCATGCAGGAACATCGAAGTGATCAGCGTCGGCCAGTCCTGGCCCGCCGCAACGGCGGCCGGGATCAGGCCCCAGTTCTGATAGAATGAGGCTAGTGCGAACCGATCGGGCAGCAACGCCTGATACGACACAAACACCAGCACGTTGATCGCGATCAGTGCAACGGTGATCACGGGCCGGGTCTCGGACGGGTTGTGATCGCGGATCGGGAACATGGGCCGCAAGCTTGCGCATGGGCTGCGATGCGTCAAGCGCAAGCAGTGAAGGGCCACAGAAAGGTGAAGACGGCGGCCATGATTATTGACAAAAGGGCGCGCCCGGGCTTTCAATTGCGCCATGTGGACAACGACACTTCCGGCCGTGATCGGCCTGGTTTTCACGGTCCCCGCGCTGGCGCAAAGCTGCCCGCCGGTGCGCGACCAGTCGGCGCGGTTTGACGCGCTTGTGGCGCAAATTCAGGCCGCCCCGGATGAGCGCGCGGCCAGGGTTCTGTCTGGTCAGCTTTGGCAGATCTGGACGTTGGCGCCGGACGCTAAGGCGCAAGACATGCTGGATCGCGGCATGGCGCAGTTTCGGGTTTCAGATTTGGACCGGGCCATCGCAACGTTTGACGCGCTGATCGCATATTGCCCGGATTATGCCGAGGCTATAACCAGCGCGCGTTCGCCAATTTCATTCGCCAGGACTATGGCCGCGCGCTGGAAGATCTGGACCTGGTGCTTGAGCGCAGTCCCAACCACATCGCGGCGATGTCTGGCAAGGCGCTGACGCTGATGGCGCTGGGCCGGGTGGAGGCCGGACAGGCGGTGCTGCGCGAGGCGTTGAAGCTGAACCCGTGGCTGCGCGAGCGGGACCGGCTGATTGATGGGGCGGGCGACGATATCTGAGGGCTGGTATCCGGTGCAAATAACGCTTTAATAAAGCGCGATGCCCGCGTGGTGGAATGGTAGACACAGGGGACTTAAAATCCCCAGGCCGTAACTGGCCGTGCCGGTTCAAGTCCGGCCGCGGGTACCAGAATTCAAAAAAAACATTGGGTATCTAAACCTTACAGTCGACATTCGAATAATTAGTTAGGGGCTTGGGCCACGCTGACACAGACTTCGACCGGTTGAAACCCAAACTTTGTACATTGCAATGTGGGTTGCAACATCATTGTGGACCAAGCGGCAGCGATGCCGGAAATACGATCCGAGTGGCCGAACACAGACGCTGCGGTAGCGCAATTCTGCAGCGGACTATTAACTAGAGCACGCTCAGATTATTTGCGGCGTTTGATCGTCCTGACCATCACCAAATGCAGGAGAGCAACACCGCACAGGATGGCGGCTACACTGATCAATGTGGTGTTGTTGGCAGCGATAAAGTTTGAACCGATATCCATAGCTTCCTCTTTTTATTGTGCTACTTTTGGAAACAATGCTCTGAAATTTGGGCAAATGATTGTTGTTGCGCAGGCAAAATACCGGCATTTTCAAGCAATTCAATGAAACAGGCCCGGCAAGCACCTGGACCACCTGTCTGGAAGTCGTGGACAATCTCTCCGACTGGTGCTGACGTCAGGACACGATGCCAACTGGTTCGAGACCTTGTTTCGGACCGGTCGGCGAATTGTGGCAAACCACGTGTCATTGCGCCGCTATACGTTGCACTGTTGGAGAGTTTCCGGCATTTCAGTAGCTTGACGCTTTGATTGAAGACGCAGGATCGAAATTATCAGGATTTTTTAGCACCTGATTGAGTAGAGTTTCCCGGTAACAGGAATTTTAGCAAGTGGGCGGTTGATATGAAAAGCAGAAAAACAATCGTTGTTATGTCATTTGCCGGATTTCTGGGGGCCTGCCAGCACACATCTGATCCGGGCACCGGTATTACCGTTTCGCTGCAGGCCCTGAGCGCATTTTTCGTGGCCGATTTTACGGCGCTTGAGGGTGCGGCAGCGACGCTGCGGGACACCGATCCACGGTACACATCGCAAGAGTTCAGCTGGTCGTTTGGCGGTTCGGGCACGGTTTACGACAGCTATTCGCTGGCCCATGCACGGATTGAATACGCGCACGCTGCCGGGCTGACCGGGGCCGGGCAAGTGATTTCGATCGTCGATACCGGGTTTCGGACCAGCCATGATGAGTTTGTTGGCACGACCATAAGCGTGCCAAGTGGTTTCGCGCCCGGCATCGACGACCACGGCACCAGCGTTGCGTCAATCGCGGCCGGTGTTGCGGACAGCGGCGAGATCATTGGTGTGGCACCGGGGGCGGACCTGCAACTGGGTTCATTCAACACATTTGCTGCCATGACCGCAGCGACGCAACAGGCGATCGCACTTGGTGCAATTGTTCAGAACAATTCCTGGGGCTACGATATGAACGCCACCAGCGGCAATTTTCAGTCGGTATTCGGCGGCTCTGCCGGAACCAATTACATAAATGCTCTTACACAGTTTGCGAATTCGGCACTGATCGTGTTCGCCGCGTCAAACGATCCGGCGCGAACCACGGTCGACTTGATGAGCGGGCTGCCGATCATTCGCCCGGACCTGCAAACTTCGTGGCTGGCAGCGGTGGACTCAGTGCCGGTTATCAGCGGCGGATCAATCATCTCGGCCACCATGATCTCTGCCGGTTGCCTTGGCGCGGTGCCGTGGTGTTTGGCAGCCGACGGCACGGTTTATGCAGCGCTGGCGACCGGAGATTCTAATTACACGATTGTCGGCGGCACCTCGTTTGCGGCACCTCAGGTATCGGGCGCAATTGCGCTGCTGGCCGAGGCGTTTCCGGGCCTCAGCGCACAGGAACTCAGGGCCCGGGTGCTGGCGTCGGCCGACAACAGCTTTTTCAGCCACGCCGGGTTTGTGGAATTTGCCCCGGGCCTGCAGCACGGGTTTGACTATGAATTCAGCCACGGTTTTCTGAACCTAAAGGCGGCGTTGCTGCCGATCGGCGGCTCTTACATGCCGTTATCATCCGGCGACCGGCTGGCGCTGAGCGGGCCGGTGATCCTGGGCGGTGGCATGGTCGGGGACGCGCTGAGTGCGCGACTGGCCTTGCACGATATTATTATCGTTGACGGATTGGGTGCGGATTTTGACATGCCGACGAACATACTGACCGCCGGTATCAGCGCCCAGCCGAACCCGCTGGCGCTGATGAGCGACTTGTTGGCGGTTGATCTGAATGGCGCGCCGGGGGATCCTTTTCAGGTCCGGCGGGCGTTTTCAGATGCGGGTGCCGGGCAGGCGCTGGATATGGAATTTGACACTGTCAGCCTGTCGATCCTGGTGCCGGACCAACGCTCTGCGGGCGCAAGTTACGGCCTGGCCCTGTCGCGCATGTATGATCTTGGCCGCTCTGACCTCAGGCTCGGCTTTTCCTCGAGGCACGAGGGTGCGGGATTTGTCGGCATCAAATCATTGCAGCCGGGCGCGGCGATCAGCGCCGACCACATCTCGGCGACATTTGACTGGGGCGTGTCGCTCAATCGCAACAGCGAGCTTCGCCTGTCGGGCAGTTTTGGCATGGCGCGGGCGCAGAACGGCATGACGGATATCGCCCTGTCGGCAGTGAACTACAATGCGTTGAACCTGAGTTATGGGGCGCGCGATGTCTGGGGCAGCGGTGACCGGGTCTCGGTCGCGCAAAGTTTGCCGCAGGCGGTGAGCGCGGGGGCGGCCGGGTTCGTTGTGCCGGTCGCAAGAAGCGATGATGCGGCGCAGTTTAACACGCTGGACATCGCGCTTGCGCCAGAACGTCGGCAGTTCGACATCTCACTGAGCTATGGCGTGCCGCTGTCGCGCAGCGCCGATATGGTGATGACGCTGGTCAATAGCCTGAACGAAGGCAATATCGCCGGGCAAAGCGGCACCAGCGCGGCGGTCGGGTTCAGGTATCGGTTTTAGCGGGCGGCGTGCTAACGGGCGTTGCGCAGCGCGTTCCAGCCGAACAGCAGCGTTCCGCCGTAAAGCCCGATAGAAAATCCCACGAAAATCGGAATCTCGAGCGTTGCCTCGAGCGGACTGCCGGAGAAAAACAGATAAAACCCGGTCACCAGAAACAGCGCGCCGAGCTGGTGCAGCCAGAAATGGATCGTGGCCAGTCGGCTTTCCGCCATCGCCGGAAACACTTTGTAAATGGCGGCGAAAACCGCCATCAGCGTGAACCCGACCAGATTGATATGTGCGTGCACCGGCTTGAGCGTAAAGTCCTCGCTGCCGCCCATGTAATCGCCCAGCATCATGCCGGCCAGCAGATAGATGATGCCGATCAGCAGAAAATAGCGGGATACGTTCGTGATGGTCCCCTTTCGGTTACCGCCCGTCTGCAGGGCGGGTTCAGAGGACGAATGCTACCGTGTTTGCGGCGGATCTCAAGATCGGGCGCGGCGAAACGGCTTCCGACCCTATCGCTAACGGGCATTGCGCACCGCGTTGTAGCCGAACATCAAGATGCCGCCGAAAAGTCCTATATCTGCAACAATGACGCTTGCCTATCCGGTTAACGCCCATGACCGCTACATGTAGGGTGCCGCCACTCTCCCGAGTAAAGCTCGGCATAGGTTGGAGCAGAGGTGTCGCCCGCGATGCCGAGCAATGAGCGGAAGGCGTTGAACGGGTAGAACCGCCTGTTGAAGCGGAAGGTGAACTCGTTGAGGTAGGCTTGTAGGTGCTGGTGGCTAACGCCGTGGTGGATACCGATCAGCCACGTCTTCAGGTTGGCGAAAACCAGATGGATGATCGGCAGGTATTGCTCGGCAACCTCTGGATCACCACACTTGGCAACAGCGAAGTGCTCATAGCCGCGCTTACCGAGGCCAGCATAGCCGCTCCAATCGTCAGTAACGATCAGCGATCCCGGCGCGACGGTGCTCTCGACGAACCCACAGAGCGACTCGGCGCTACGGTCGAGCACGACGGCGAGCCGAACGCGTCCGGCATAGCGTCCGTCTTTCCGGTTGTCGAGCTTGGTGCCCGGCTTTCGATGACGCACCTCGATGGCACAGGAGACGGGAACCTTGTGGTGAACACCACGGCCTTCCCCACGCGTTGTTCGCCCGCCAACCCAGGTTTCGTCCACCTCAACATGGTTCTTGGGCTGTCCACCGATCCTGTCTTGGTTGGGCCGCACCATGCCCGAGCGGAGCTTGTGGAGAATTTGAAAGGCCGTCTCGTAGCGCGAAAGACCAAGTTGCCGCTGAAACTGCACGGCGGACATGCCGGGCGTCTGACTGGCGACCAGATAAGCGGCCCAGAACCAGACGTTCAGCGGAGTGTGGCTACGCTCCATCACTGTTCCCACCGTCAGCCCGGTGTTCTGGCGGCACTTGCGGCAGCGCAGGACGCCAGGGCGGTTTTCAAAGTGGAACGGCTCTCCCGCCGTGCCGCAGTGCGGGCAGGCAAAGCCGTCTCCCCAGCGGGCTTTCTCCAGGTAGGCGGCGCAGGCCGCATCATCGGGGAAAAGTCGCTGGAACTCGGGTAGCGAATGCGGGAATGGGAGCTCGGCGCGGTCGAGAACATCCATGGCGCGCTCCCCTATATCCGGTTTGCGCCCATTCTAGCCCTAGTGGGTGTGGGTGTAAACCGGATAGGCAAGCAATGACGAACGGAATTAACGCTACATCCTCGACCGACGGCCCAAAAAACAAGTAAAACACAATGATTAATGAAAGAGCCCCGATCTGGTGCAGATAGAAGTGGTACTTGGCCAGCCTGTTGGCCGCCATCGCCGGAAACACCTTGTAGATCGCGGCGAAAACCGCCATCAGGGTGAAGCCAACCAGGTTAATATGGGCGTGCACCGGCCTGAGCGTGCTGTCGTCGCTGGCGCCCATGTAATGGCCAAGGCCCATGTCGGCCAGCAGGTAGATTATCGCGATCAGCAGAAAATATCCTGAAACGTTCATGACAGTCCCCCTTTCGGTTGCCGCCCAATTTCAGGGCGGGTTCAGGGGACGAATGCTACGGCGCTTAGGGCGGAACTCAAAATCGGGGCTTCAGGCTGCCTTCCACTTGATCGAACAGCCCATTGACGACGTTTGATCCTGCGGACCGTGGGCGGTGTCGGCGACCTGGCTCATTGCTTCATAAAGCTCGCGCGGCGCGTCCGGGGCGGCGGGCTGGTTGCCCGAGGCGTCCAGACGCCCACGGTATTGCAGCGCGTCAGCCGCGTTGAAGCCAAAGAAATCCGGCGTGCAGGCGGCACCGTAGGCACGCGCCACCGACTGGCTCTCGTCGTGCAGATAGGGGAAGGAAAATCCTTCCTTTTCGGCCATTTCGCGCATTTTTGGAAAGCTGTCGGCAGGGTGGGTGTTGGCATCGTTGGAACAGATCGCGGCGACGCCGATGCCGATGGCTTGCAGATCGACGGCGTCGCGCTTGATCCGGTCAAGGACCGCCAGAACGTAAGGACAGTGGTTGCAGATGAACATGATGAGCGTGCCGTATTCGCCGCGAATATCTGTAAGTGAATAGGTCTTGCCATCGGTGGCGGGCAGGGCGAAATCGGGTGCGCTCCAGCCGAAATCGCAGATGGGGGGAATGGCGGCCATATTGGTTTCCTTTGCGTCAGGGGAACGGTGCTAATGTTGCGCCACAGGGCAGCGTTACGCAAGTGCGGCCTCACCGCGCGCGCCGGCGAACCGGGCCTGCCAGTCATCGCGCTGATCATCGGTGATCTTGGTGAACAGAACCTCTGGCACGGTGAATGTGTGACCACCGGGCAACCGGGTCAGCGCATCCCACATCTCGCCTGGCCAGCCCGCATCATCGGTGTGCAATGCCGCCAGCAGTTTGGCCGCCGTATCGGGGATGAAAGGGGCGGACAGGACCGCGTAAAACCGGATCAGATTGAGCGACAGGCGGATAATCGCGGCGGCACGCTCGGGGTCGCGCTTGTAAGTGGCCCAGGGGGCGGTGGATTGCAGCATCTCGTTGCCCTGCACCCACATGGCGCGCAGCTCGGCGGCCGCTTTGCGGATTTCCATCGCGTCCATGTGGTTTTGATAGGCCTCAAAGCGGGCAGCGAGCGCGTCGATCACGGTTTCCTCGGCCAGCCCGATCGAACCGCCCGCGGGAACCACCACGCCCCACTTCGAGCGGCAGAATTTGGTGACCCGGGAAACGAAATTACCCAGGACATCGGCGAGGTCCTTGTTGACCGAGGCTTGGAAATTTTCCCAGGTGAACTCGGCGTCGGAATTTTCCGGCGCGTGGGAGAGCAGCCACCAGCGCCAGTAATCGGCAGGCAGGATCGAGAGCGCCTGATCCATGAACACACCGCGCCCCTGGCTGGTGGAAAACTGGCCGCCGTCGTAGGTCAGAAAATTGAACGACTTGATGTAATCGACCAGCTTCCACGGCTCGCCCGAACCCATGATCGTCGCCGGGAAGCTGAGGGTGTGAAACGGCACGTTGTCCTTGCCCATAAACTGCACGTAAGTCACGTCTTGCGCACCCATATCGGTGCGCCACCAGCGTTGCCAGTCAGCATCCGCCAGCCCGTTCGTGTCGGCCCATTCCTGGGTCGCGGCGATGTATTCGATCGGAGCGTCGAACCAGACGTAAAACACCTTGCCCGCCATCCCCGGCCAGTCCGCGCCACCGCGCCTCACCGGCACCCCCCAGTCCAGATCTCGGGTGATGCCCCGGTCGCGCAGCCCGTCGCCATCGTGCAGCCATTTCTTGGCGATCGAGGTGGTGAGCACCGGCCAGTCGGTTTTGGAGTCGATCCACTTGTCCAGCTTGTCGCGCAACGCAGACTGGCGCAAATACAGGTGCTTGATCTCGCGCACCTCAAGATCAGTGGAACCTGACACCGCGCTGCGCGGATTGATCAGATCGGTCGGGTCAAGCTGTTTGGTGCAGTTTTCGCACTGATCGCCGCGGGCCCGCTCATAGCCGCAGTTCGGGCAGGTGCCCTCGATGTAGCGGTCCGGCAGAAAGCGCCCGTCGGCGAGCGAATATATCTGCTGTTCGGTGACTTCCTCGATCAGTCCGTTGTCTGCGAGCTGTGCGGCAAAATGCTGGGTCAATGCGTGGTTCTGTGCACTCGACGAACGGCCGAAATGGTCGAACGACAGGCGGAATCCTTGTGACAACTTGGCCTGAACCTTGTGCATTTCGGCGCAGTATTCGGCCACCGGCTTGCCAGCGCGCGCGGCGGCCAGTTCGGCCGGGGTGCCGTGCTCGTCGGTGGCGCAGATGAACATCACCTCGTGGCCGCGGGCGCGGCAGTAGCGGGCATAAAGGTCGGCCGGAAGCTGGCTGCCGACAAGATTGCCCAAATGCTTGATCCCGTTGATATAAGGGATCGCCGAGGTGATCAGGTAACGGGCCATGCGCGCCTTTCCGGGGTCGGTTGTCTTGCACTCTTTAGCGTATGGATTTGGCAAGGGCCAGCGCCATGCAGGGGCCGGCGAATTTGGCACCGTGGTCGAAATATGCTACAATTCGGATATTGAAAAAGTCATTTATGCGGGAGGAACTGCCGTGGCGTCCCATGAAGATTCCGAAATGCTGATCAGCGAAGACTTGCCTAGCCACATGGCTGGTCATGAACGAACCCTGACATCGGTGCGGCGCTTTGAATACGGCGGCCATCAGGTGGCGATCGAGGCGCATTACCGGGTGCTGATCAACGGCATCGCGCGCGAGTTGCATTTTTCGGTCGGCGAAGACGGCAAGGTGACGACGCATTTGCTGCCCTACAAAACCTACACCTCGCTGGTGGCAATGGTCCGCGATGTGATCGATAATTTTTCCGACAGTCTGGACGCTGACGGCGGAGGGCATGGCGATGCGTAAAGACATCATGGCCGATCCGGGATCGCTCGCCGATTATGTTGCCGGGTGCTGGGCGCTGAAGAACACGCCCGCGGCCGACCCGCAGTACTCGCGGTATGATTGGTATGTGCTGTGGCATGTGGTGACGATGATGACCCTGACGCCGAACCCCAACAACAGCGGCCGCAATGCCGCCCACAACGGGCCTGCGTTTCTGCCGTGGCACCGGTTTTATCTCAAACGGCTGGAGGCCGAGATCAGGCTGTTGCTGGGGAAACCGGATTTCGCGTTGCCCTACTGGAACTGGGTGGCTGACGGGCAACTCGGCCAGACCGCTCAGCGCGACGCGGCGATCTGGCAGGCAGATGCGCTGGGGGACGCGGCTTTCCGGTCGCGGACGGGCCGTTCCGGTTTGACACCGGCAACCCCGATGACCCCGACAACTGGGCGGTGCGCATCGAAATGCAGCCCGGCGGGCTGTTTCTGGTGCGCCGCGGGTTGCAGCGCGCGCTCGGGCTCGGCGTATCCACGCTTCGCCTGCCCAATGGCCGCTCGGTGGCGCTGAGCATCAGGCGCACGGTCTTTGACAAGCCCGAGTGGGACCGCAATTCAACGCAATAGTTCCGCAATGATCTGGAAAGTCGGCATGACGGCATGCACAACCGTGTGCATGGCTGGGTCGGCGGACACATGGGGCGCGGCCATTCACCAAACGACCCGATCTTCTTTTTGCACCATTGTAATGTCGACCGGATCTGGGCGTTCTGGCAAAGCCGCGAAGGGGCGGCCAATTATCAGCCCGGTGATGGCGAGTCTGCGGACCTGCTGCGGCACCGCCTGTCGGACGCCTGCCTTACGCTGGTAAGCGATCCGCTGCCGGGAGTTACCAATGCAGACATGCTGAACGATCCGTCCGCGACCTATGACAGTTTTGCCGATCTGCAGGGGCTGGTTGACAATATTCCGGTAGGCTGAGTGGTAAAGATTTGCGGTACGGGGCTCTGTCGCCGGTTGTGGTCGGTGCGCTCAGGTCCAGTCGCGCAGCGAGCTTGCGAAAGCGTCAGTTGCAGTTCTGGGCCAGCATTGCGCTGACAATTGCATCGCCGCGATCGCGGCCGATGAAACGGCTCCAACCAAGATTATAGACCAGACCATCGTCCGCACGGTTCACGTTTTCGGCCACCAATGTTCCGTCAGGCGCAAAGATCAAGGTCCGCCCGGCGCTGGCCTCTTCGATAAGCAGATGGCCGCTGGGAAGCAAACTGAACAAACCTGCGAATTCAGTTCTGATTTCGTGTTTTTCAAAAATATCCCTGTATGGGCTGCTCACTGTATCCTTCGCAAAATCATAAAACAGAATTTCACTTATCCCATCGACAAATTGTCCACTCCCCATATTTAGCACATTATTATTGAACACAGCGATCGTGTGGTCATCAATAATATCGACATCGTGCTGGCCCGCCCACGGGCCTTGTTTGATCCAGATTACTTGGTCAGTGCTGGGACGGAAAAGTATGATCATTGATAGGTGTCGAAGGCTAAGAAAAACATCGCCCGCCTGCCAGTAAGGACCATCCGACAATACCGGCTGCACGTCATTCAAATGCATCGGATCGACGTCAAACCGGCTGGTTGAGAACAGGATATTCCCGAGCCCCGCTTCCATCATGACTTGGGTAAGCGAGCGATCATACAAAACGTCCCCGGCGGCGGAAACCTTTACAATGCCATCGTCAAAAAATTCCGAGCTGAGGCCTGCGACCTGGGTTGGTTCAATATGGGTCGTCAGCCAATAGTTCCCATCCTCGCCGATTTCAGTCGTGTGGTGATAAAGATCGTTTTCCAGCCGCCAGACCAGCTTGCCGCAGGCGTTGACGCGCATTAACGGTGTCCGGTGATCTTTGATAATCAGATCACCGTTTTCAATCGCAATCGGATGGATGGCGCGAAACCTTTTGGTATTCCAGGCGTCAAGTTCGGATAATTGGCTTTTGCGGACTGCACCCTCAAAAAGTCTGTCTGCGTCCAGATCGAACCTGTGTGCAACTTTTGCACTCGTCAGGTCGAGCATTTCGATGACATGGTGACCCGCATTGCCGTCATAGCGACTGAAAAGTAGATACCCGTCAGGTGTTTTTGATGTGTCAGAACCACTGAACGTCCAGCCTGTCAATCCCGGAGTAAAAAGGGTCAATGTCCCGGTGCAAAACTGGACACCTGGTTTGATTTAGGTGCGCACCCTGGTGCGTGTGCTTTCCAAATAGCTGATGCGTGCCAGGGTGCGTTGGCCGCAGGCCAACCTTTTCGCAGTTTTGGTATTTTCAGGATTACGGTTTGGCGATTTTGCTCTGGCGCAACCGGTAGCTTTCGCCGTTCATCTCGAGGATATGGACGTGGTGGGTTAGGCGATCGAGAATGGCGCCTGTGAGGCGTTCTGCGCCGAAGATCTCGGTCCATTCATCGAACGGCAGGTTGGATGTGATGATGATGGAGCCACGTTCGTAGCGCTGCGAGATGATCTCGAAGAGAAGCTCGGCCCCGGTCTTGCTCAGTGGCACAAAACCCAGTTCATCAATGATCAGCAGGTCCTGGCTGACCAGTTGTTTCTGCAAGCGCTGCAGGCGGCGTTCGTCGACGGCCTCGATGAGTTCATGGACGAGAGCAGCGGCAGTGGTGAAGCGTACTTTCCTGCCCTTCTGGCAGGCCGCCAGACCCAATCCCAGGGCGATATGGGTTTTACCTGTGCCGCTTGGCCCCAATGCGATGATATTGGCGCGCCGGTCTATGAACTCACCGCGGGCCAGTTGCATGGTCAGGACCTTGTTCAGCGACGGGATGACCTTGAAGTTGAAGCTGTCCAGGCTTTTGGTCGCCGGGAACTTTGCGGCCTTGATCCTGCGCTCGATCATCCGGCGTTCGCGCTCGATCAGTTCCAACTCGCAAAGCCGCAGCAGGTAGTTGATGTGATCCTTGTTCTCCACTGCGCATTGCCGGGCCTGTTTGGCATATTCGCTGTGGAAGGTCGGCAGCCGGAGCTTCTTGAGGTGGTGCTGCAGCAGAACCTGCGGGGTGTCGGTCATGCCGGCGCCTGCGCCATCAGGCTCATGTAACTGGCAGGATCTGTGGTCTCGACCTGCGCCCTTGGAAGGTACGGGTAAATCTCCAGATCGAGCCGGGGTGGGCGTTTCTCGATCCGGCAGAGGACGAGATGCTTCACTGCATCGTAGCCGATGGCCCCGAGTTCCAGTGACTGCCTGATGGCGCCGTGAACATGGCCCATCTCGAAAGTCTCCAGCAGCCGCAGAACCTGGACGTATTCGCGCTTGCCCTTCTTTCCCATGCGCGCTTCCAGCAGCCGGTGCAGGGTGGCGAACTCCCCGGGCAGGTCCCAGCCCTGCAACGGAGCCGCCTGATCAAGCGCGCCGACCTTCTGTTCCAGCAGAGGCAGGAAGTGCATCGGATCGAAGACCATGTCCGCTTTTTCGTAGGACCGCTTGTGGCAGGCGATGATTTCCGTGCCGCAGCCGATGATGACCTCGTGGACATAGCCGCGAACCTGGACCTCGTGATGGGCGTATGCGACCGGCACGGAATAGTCGTTGTTGCGATAGCGGACCATCGAGATCGACGTCGCCCGGGTGCTGACCTTCTCGCAGGCGTCATAGGCGTCAGGGGTAGTGTCATCAGCGCATCAAGATCACGCATCAGCCGCTCGCCGATAGTCTCGGAATGACCTCGCAATACTTCGTCCTGCCGTTTGAGGCATTGCTCCTCCAGCCGGGCGTTCAGATCATCGAAACTGTCGAAGCGCGGCATCGGCACCAGGAAGTTCCGCCGGCCATAACCGATTGTGCCTTCGACATTACCCTTGTCGTTGCCCTTGCCAGGACGGCCGAACCTGTCTTCGAACAGGTAATGCGACTGCAACTCAGCAAAGGTTCTGGTTCGTTGCCGTTTTCCGTCCCCGAGGATCCGCGCCACCGCGATCGTGGTGTTGTCGTAGAGCCCTGACAGCGGCACGCCGCCGAAGAACGCAAAGGCGGAGACATGGCCATCACAAAAGGCCTCGGTTGTCTCCGCCGGATAGGCCTTGATGAAGAACGCGTCCGAGTGCGGCAGAGACATTGCAAAGTAGGGCAGCTTGCGCACGACCCCGCCAATCTCGCCAAGCGCCTCACCAAAATCAACCTGGGCGTGGCCTGGCGCGTGGCTCAGCGGCACGAACACTTCCCGAGTCCGGCGCTTCTTCTCCCGCACATAGTCGGTCACAATCGTGATCCCGCCGGTGAAGCCATGTTCATCACGCAGACGCTCATATATCCGCTTCGACGTATGCCGCTGCTTCTTGAGCCGCGACTTATCCTCTTCCAATATCTGGTTGATGAGCGGAATGAACGGGTCAAGCTTTGGACGGGCTGGTGGCCCATTCCTGCGATACCCCGGTGGCACCGCATGCTTCAGAATTTTTGACACAGTCTTGCGATCAATCCCAAAATGTCGGGCCGCCGCACTCTTGCTCATCCCATCCACATGGCACGCACGGCGTACCCGACTATACAGTTCCACAGAATACATCTCCCCGCCCTCAGCTCGTTTGCTTCAGGCTTCAAGGTGCGGAATTTTGCTCCGCGACGGTCAGATCATCCGACCGATTCCGTGGGTATTTTGTCTCCGGGATTCACACCAGCCTTCGCGTCCTGCAAAACGATCCGATTTTTTCACCGCCATGATATTGGCCGCGTCAGAACGGAACAGATACTTGGCATCAGCCGGAACCGACGCGATCGCATAAGCAGCCTGGCCTACAATCCCGAAACGATCAAATCCAAGAGCAACGTTGCGCACCAATGCTCCGAATATGATTACCCCAATCAGCCCGAACACAGCAAGAAGAAGCACCAACCATACTTCGACTCTCTTGAAAAAGAATTTTTCCATAATTTCCCTTGGATTTGCCTAATCCGGCGGACGTTGCCGCCATCGCGGCAGATTGTCCGGCAAAACCAAAAATAGCAATTGCCGATCTATTGGAAAATTTTTCTGGCGCTAAATTGCTCAGGAGATACTATTTCCGGTCGCGGAAACGACCGTGCAAGCGGCCCACGAGAAATGAGGTGCGCGGCGCATAGACATAAATTGTGCGCTCGCCCGGTGTTGGGCGTTGCCGCATCCGGAACAGGCCAAAGGCGATCAGCACCGCGTGCGCGGTCGAGATGAAGTAGAACATCGCGGGCGGGCCGTAAGCCTCGATCAGGCCAGAGGTGGCATAGGGGCTGGCGATGGCGCCGAGCGCATACAGGAAAATAAGCGCCGCCGAAAGTTCCACCCGCTCGGCACTGCTGGCGAAATCGTGGGCGTGGGCGGCGGCGACCGAGAAGATCGGAAACGTCATGAAGCCGAAAATGCCAGCCGACAGCATCACCGCGCTGGTGCCGCCATCGCTGAGCGCGACCATGACCGCGCAGGCGCCGATCGCCAGCGCCGAGAGCCAGATCAGCACCCACCGGCGGTCATATTTGTCGGCCAGCCAGCCCGCCGGGTATTGCGCCAGCGCGCCGCCCAGAACAAAGGCGGCCAAAAACAGCGCGATCTGGTCGATGCTCAGACCGACCTCGACCCCGTAGATCGGCCCGACCATGCGAAACGCCGCCGTGGTCAGACCAGCGACGACCACGCCGGCGGCGGCCAGTGGTGAGCGCTGCCAGGCCAGTGCCGGGTGCAGGCGCGGCGCATCTGGGGTCTCGGGCGCCGGAACCCGGGTCAGCGTCAACGGGATCAGTGCCGCGCAGCATACGATCGCCAGCAGATTGTAGGAAATGTAGTTTCCGGGCTCCAGGACCCCGATCAACAGCTGCGCGCCAAGCGAGCCGCCGATATCCACCACCCGGTACACCGCCATCGTGCGGCCGCGGGTTTTGTTGGTGACCTTGGCCTGCAACCAGCTTTCGATGACCGTGTAACAGCCAGCGACGCAAAACCCGACATAATCCGGAACGCCGCCCAGGCGTAGGCGTCGATCACGATCATATGGGCCAGAATGCCGATCGTGCCGGCCGCGATGAAGGCTGCGAAGGTGCGCGAATGACCAACCGCGCCCATCAGCCGCGGCGCCCACCAGCAGCCGATGAAAAAGCCGAGGAAATGTGCCGATCCCAACAGGCCGACCTGAGCGCGGGAAAAATCCATCTGTAGCCCGGACAAGGCATCCAGCGGCCCCAGCCCGCCGGAGCCGAGCTGCAACAGCACCACCGACAGAAATAGGGCGGCGAATGAAATCAGAAGACGCATGGGTTTGCCAGTTTTGTGCGAGCATGGCACAGGCTGATCCGGCGTCAATCGCGCATGCGTTTGCGGGTGTCGGTTTTTTTGGATATTGGCAGTCTTTTTTTGCGCCGCGCTGCGCGCGTCGCGGTGCCTGCGGCGCAAGTATTTTGGAACAGAAGAAGCTGAAATATGGACGTCGACTACAGGTATTCTTGCTTGTTTAAATATCCCCGCGCGGAGCGCAAATCGCACCAAGTGCAATGGCACGTGCCGCCGCAAGGCGGCTCAAGTTGAGTGCGGGGCCAGTTGGAACTGTGCGCCGCCGGGGATAACCCGCCAGATCTTGGGGGGTGCGGTGCGCGCCCGGTGCCGGGTCAGGGTCCAGCCAAGCTCATCAATTTGATGCGCGCCTGCCATCTGCCAGCGGCTTTCCACCCCTTGCGCGCCACCCGCACCAGGAGTCAGCAGCAGGCCGAGCGGGCGCTGGCGTCCCTCGGCGGCGCCGGTTTCCGCCGCCAGGTGCAAACGCCGCACCGGGGTCAGGGCCGGCGGCGCCGGGATCTCGGCCACCACCAGCGGCACCGCACCGGCGCGCAGCACTTCTTCCATGCACCACAGCAAATCTTCCGGGCGGCGCGGGGTCAGGAAAGTGAAACGCGCCGGATCGGCAAAGTGCAGCATGCCGTCCGGGTTCAGCCGGTCCGCCGCCCAGCCCGGCGCGATCCAGAACACCGGCCCCGCCATGCGCCCGGCCAGCATCATCGCCAGCGTGCGCCGGGCGTTGCCGCAAAATTCATGCACCCGGGCCAGCGGCAGGGCAAGGTCGCCCAGAAGCGGCTGTTCAGCGCGCGGGCGGCGATGGCTGTGCCGGGTCAGAAGCTGGGCGGTCATTTTTGAAATCTAGCATGTTCGTGTTTTGTTCTCAAATGGTTCTTTCGACTATATCCCCTTTGGACATGTAAAATGAGAAATAACTACTATACAGGGGAATCGCATGAAGGTTATGTCCGGAGAATTTGCAGTAAGAACCGATTGTTCCATCCGGCCTTTTTGCGCATGACCCTGAGCGATTTTTTATCTTTTGCCTTGTTGAGCAGATTCATTGCCATGTGTTTGATGACGGCAAAATTCTTGGGGCCGTGATCCTTACGAACACGGCTGTCATCATCGCGGAATGTGACGTCGAGCACCCAGTGGAGGCGGTTTTCAATCCCCCAATGGGAGCGTACCGCATGGGCAAAGCGCGGCGCATCTTTCGGTAGAGACGAGATGAAGTATCGGGTTTGTTGTGTTGTTTTCCCGTTGCTTTCACGGATCGAGACAACGCGACCAATACTGGTCAGGCCCGCCCAACCCGGATGGCGCTCTTGCAGCCATTCTATGGTGTCACTCTGGGTGTAGGTCCGGGTCTCAATCCGACCTTTATCGCCATCAACAGTCTGTAACGACGCAGTATTTTCATGCTCCCTCTCTTCAAACCACAGTTTCACATCCTCAAAAAGGCTGCTCTGATTTCCCTTGAGCGCCAGCACGTAGTCGGCCCCCTTGTCGCGGATTTTGCAGGCAATCTGGCGTTGGCACCCCATCGCGTCCAGCGTCACGATCGCGCCCTCAACGTGGAGCAAATCCAAGAGCAATGGAATGTCCTTGATCTCGTTCTTTTTGTGCGCACTTGCCCGCTGACCCAGTACCAGACGCAGATCATCACAGTAGGCCGAGATCAAATGCAGAGGTGTTTCACCACCGGCCTTTGACCCGCGCATCGTCTTGCCATCGACGGCCACAATCGAGCCTTCAACGCGTCCCGCCAGGCCAGCAGCCCATTGCGCAAAGGCTGTACTGAACTTCTCCGGATCAAGCAGCCGAAACACCGTTGAAAGCGTGTCATGCGAGGGAATGCCGTGCTCAAAAGGGGCCAATTTGCGCAGAAACTTCAGCTTTTCTTCACCATATTCGACAATATCAACGACACTCTCGCCGCCCGAGACCACCGCACACAGGCTTAAAAGCAGGATCTCATCAAGCGGGTAAAGCACCTTCGCCTGCTGGCGAGGGTCAGGGATGGCCGAAATAACAGATTGAAATGATGTAGTCTTTTCCAAAGCAAGTCCTCCAGATGCGTGTTCTGGTGACATTGAATCAGACGTTGATGCACGTAGCAAACACGGGCCAGCTATTCATGCGATACCCCTGAACTACTATATTGGTGTTGTGGACTCCACCTTTGGGATCTGCGATATGGATGCGATATGCGAAGATTTTTTAAGTTCATATTTCACGCCCTATTTACGATTGAGGGGCTATCCTCGATTTTCACAAATCCTTACGCAACGTCGTTCATTTTGTCGGCGGCGTCCATGATGGTCACTTACGTAAGCAGCGCATTTACATTCTTAATTATTCCCACCGGTATCTTACCACCCTTCAAAAAATCCAAACTTGCCATAATTTAGGGATTTTCTCATATCCTATGAAGCATCTGCGCAGGAACCGCAGGCCCTGTTTGAAGAGGGAGCAGAGTGATCTTCGGGTTTTGCGAATCCCCTTTTTTCGCCGCTTTCGGCGACTATTTGTTCATCTGCTGCGCCCGTTGAAACCGCCCAGTACATGGCTATTGCCATGACAAGGATAAGCCTTTCCAGTCGGTCTGGCTTTTTGATTTGGCTTTGCGCGATGCCAAATCCACGGGTCTTGAAGTCCGAGAACATAGCTTCAATACCCCATCGCATTCCATAATCGAGAACCGTGTATTGTGAAGGCTTTGCATTCATAGCGATGATCCAGGGCTCAGGATGACCATCGTCGTGCAATACTCCGATATTCGTAAACACACCTGATCCATAAAGTTCCGCGTTTATAAGCCCTTGCGGCATCAGCTCCCTGATTTCAATGCAAGACATGTCAATCCCGGAGTAAAAAGGGTCAATGTCCCGGTGCAAAACTGGACACCTGGTTTGATTTAGGTGCGCACCCTGGTGCGTGTGCTTTCCAAATAGCTGATGCGTGCCAGGGTGCGTTGGCCGCAGGCCAACCTTTTCGCAGTTTTGGTATTTTCAGGATTACGGTTTGGCGATTTTGCTCTGGCGCAACCGGTAGCTTTCGCCGTTCATCTCGAGGATATGGACGTGGTGGGTTAGGCGATCGAGAATGGCGCCTGTGAGGCGTTCTGCGCCGAAGACCTCGGTCCATTCATCGAACGGCAGGTTGGATGTGATGATGATGGAGCCGTGCCTATCCGGTTGTCACCCACACCCACTATATGTATGGCGTGGCGTCGAGTGGCCCGGGAGGGGGACAAAGCGGGGATGGATGTCTCGCAGCGTGAAGACCTTTCGTTTCCGCGGTCGCTTCCTGAGTTCCAGCGACTTTTCCCGGATGGCACGGCCTGTGCCGCCTAAATTGCTGGCGATGTCACCGCTCCCACTTACGCCCAGCTTTACTCGGGCGATTGGGAGCACCCTAGATGTAGTGGGTGTGGGTGACAACCGGATAGGCACGGATGGAGCTACGTTCGTAGCGCTGCGAGATGATCTCGAAGAGAAGCTCGGCCCCGGTCTTGCTCAGTGGCACAAAACCCAGTTCATCAATGATCAGCAGGTCCTGGCTGACCAGTTGTTTCTGCAAGCGCTGCAGGCGGCGTTCGTCGACGGCCTCGATGAGTTCATGGACGAGAGCAGCGGCAGTGGTGAAGCGTACTTTCCTGCCCTTCTGGCAGGCCGCCAGACCCAATCCCAGGGCGATATGGGTTTTACCTGTGCCGCTTGGCCCCAATGCGATGATATTGGCGCGCCGGTCTATGAACTCACCGCGGGCCAGTTGCATGGTCAGGACCTTGTTCAGCGACGGGATGACCTTGAAGTTGAAGCTGTCCAGGCTTTTGGTCGCCGGGAACTTTGCGGCCTTGATCCTGCGCTCGATCATCCGGCGTTCGCGCTCGATCAGTTCCAACTCGCAAAGCCGCAGCAGGTAGTTGATGTGATCCTTGTTCTCCACTGCGCATTGCCGGGCCTGTTTGGCATATTCGCTGTGGAAGGTCGGCAGCCGGAGCTTCTTGAGGTGGTGCTGCAGCAGAACCTGCGGGGTGTCGGTCATGCCGGCGCCTGCGCCATCAGGCTCATGTAACTGGCAGGATCTGTGGTCTCGACCTGCGCCCTTGGAAGGTACGGGTAAATCTCCAGATCGAGCCGGGGTGGGCGTTTCTCGATCCGGCAGAGGACGAGATGCTTCACTGCATCGTAGCCGATGGCCCCGAGTTCCAGTGACTACCTGATGGCGCCGTGAACATGGCCCATCTCGAAAGTCTCCAGCAGCCGCAGAACCTGGACGTATTCGCGCTTGCCCTTCTTTCCCATCCGCGCTTCCAGCAGCCGGTGCAGGGTGGCGAACTCCCCGGGCAGGTCCCAGCCCTGCAACGGAGCCGCCTGATCAAGCGCGCCGACCTTCTGTTCCAGCAGCGGCAGGAAGTGCATCGGATCGAAGACCATGTCCGCTTTTTCGTAGGACCGCTTGTGGCAGGCGATGATTTCCGTGCCGCAGCCGATGATGACCTCGTGGACATAGCCGCGAACCTGGACCTCGTGATGGGCGTATGCGACCGGCACGGAATAGTCGTTGTTGCGATAGCGGACCATCGAGATCGACGTCGCCCGGGTGCTGACCTTCTCGCAGGCGTCATAGGGCGTCAGGGGTAGTGTCATCAGCGCATCAAGATCACGCATCAGCCGCTCGCCGATAGTCTCGGAATGACCTCGCAATACTTCGTCCTGCCGTTTGAGGCATTGCTCCTCCAGCCGGGCGTTCAGATCATCGAAACTGTCGAAGCGCGGCATCGGCACCAGGAAGTTCCGCCGACCATAACCGATTGTGCCTTCGACACTACCCTTGTCATTGCCCTTGCCAGGACGGCCGAACCGGTCCTCAAAGAGATAGTGCGACTGCAACTCCGAGAAAGTTCTGGTGCGTTGCCGGGTTCCGTCCCCGAGGATCCGCGCCACCGCGATCGTGGTGTTGTCGTAGAGCCCTGACAGCGGCACGCCTCCGAAGAAGGCAAAGGCGGAGACATGGCCATCACAAAAGGCCTCGGTTGTCTCCGCCGGATAGGCCTTGATGAAGAACGCGTCCGAGTGCGGCAGAGACATTGCAAAGTAGTGCAGCTTGCGCACGACCCCGCCAATCTCGCCAAGCGCCTCACCAAAATCAACCTGGGCGTGGCCCGGCGCGTGGCTCAGCGGCACGAACACCTCCCGCGTCCGCCGCTTCCGCTCACGCACATAGTCCGTGACGATGGTGATGCCGCCGACGAAGCCATGTTCATCACGCAGACGCTCATATATCCGCTTCGACGTATGCCGCTGCTTCTTGAGCCGCGACTTATCCTCTTCCAATATCTGGTTGATGAGCGGAATGAACGGGTCAAGCTTTGGACGGGCTGGTGGCCCATTCCTGCGATACCCCGGTGGCACCGCATGCTTCAGAATTTTTGACACAGTCTTGCGATCAATCCCAAAATGTCGGGCCGCCGCACTCTTGCTCATCCCATCCACATGGCACGCACGGCGTACCCGACTATACAGTTCCACAGAATACATCTCCCCGCCCTCAGCTCGTTTGCTTCAGGCTTCAAGGTGCGGAATTTTGCTCCGCGACGGTCAGATCATCCGACCGATCCCGTGGGTATTTTGTCTCCGGGATTCACAGACAGAGGTTTGTTACGGTAACCTTTGCGTTGCACCTGATCTGCAATGCCAAAACGTTTCAGTTTGTCACGCGTCTCCCGGGAACTGTAAGCCGCATCCGCGTAAAGGGCACTCTCATCGCCCAATAAAAGCGTATCGCGTTCGACGCTGTCATGCACATTACCCGCAGTGACTGTCTGGCGTTGAATGAAGCCGTCCTCATCCACACCCGTATGAACCGAGTATCCATAGGTGGATTTTAGATTACCACGGCTGTCTTTCCTGACATGCCAGCCCGCGTCCTTATCGCGCTTTGGCTGACCATCTTTACCTTTGCCCGAGCCAGATTGTGCAGCCTCAACGGGGGTGCATCAATGATGTTGATACCTTGCTTATCCGGTTTACACCCACACCCACTAGGGCTAGAATGGGCGCAAACCGGATATAGGGGAGCGCGCCATGGATGTTCTCGACCGCGCCGATCTCCCATTCCGGCATTCGCTACCCGAGTTCCAGCGACTTTTCCCCGATGATGCGGCCTGCGCCGCCTACCTGGAGAAAGCCCGCTGGGGAGACGGCTTTGCCTGCCCGCACTGCGGCACGGCGGGAGAGCCGTTCCACTTTGAAAACCGCCCTGGCGTCCTGCGCTGCCGCAGGTGCCGCCAGAACACCGGGCTGACGGTGGGAACAGTGATGGAGCGTAGCCACACTCCGCTGAACGTCTGGTTCTGGGCCGCTTATCTGGTCGCCAGTCAGACGCCCGGCATGTCCGCCGTGCAGTTTCAGCGGCAACTTGGTCTTTCGCGCTACGAGACGGCCTTTCAAATTCTCCACAAGCTCCGCTCGGGCATGGTGCGGCCCAACCAAGACAGGATCGGTGGACAGCCCAAGAACCATGTTGAGGTGGACGAAACCTGGGTTGGCGGGCGAACAACGCGTGGGGAAGGCCGTGGTGTTCACCACAAGGTTCCCGTCTCCTGTGCCATCGAGGTGCGTCATCGAAAGCCGGGCACCAAGCTCGACAACCGGAAAGACGGACGCTATGCCGGACGCGTTCGGCTCGCCGTCGTGCTCGACCGTAGCGCCGAGTCGCTCTGTGGGTTCGTCGAGAGCACCGTCGCGCCGGGATCGCTGATCGTTACTGACGATTGGAGCGGCTATGCTGGCCTCGGTAAGCGCGGCTATGAGCACTTCGCTGTTGCCGAGTGTGGTGATCCAGAGGTTGCCGAGCAATACCTGCCGATCATCCATCTGGTTTTCGCCAACCTGAAGACGTGGCTGATCGGTATCCACCACGGCGTTAGCCACCAGCACCTACAAGCCTACCTCAACGAGTTCACCTTCCGCTTCAACAGGCGGTTCTACCCGTTCAACGCCTTCCGCTCATTGCTCGGCATCGCGGGCGACACCTCTGCTCCAACCTATGCCGAGCTTTACTCGGGAGAGTGGCGGCACCCTACATGTAGCGGTCATGGGCGTTAACCGGATAGGCAAGGTTGATACGCCCTTCCGTCAGAATAATGTTCTTGGCCTCAAGCTGGCGGTTGATCTCCCCCAAGAGACGCTCCCACAGATCATGTTCAACCAGTTGATTGCGGAACCGCCCCAGCGTTGACGCCTCCGGGACATCGCCGCCCAGTTTAAGGTGGCAAAATTTACGAAACAGCAGATCACGATAAAGGCATTGCGACAGCTCAACATCCGATAATCGATACCACACCCCCAACAGCAAACCGCGAAACAAGGTCAAAAGTGGATAGCTTGGACGGCCTGTTTTTGAGGCATAAATCGACGACAAAATTGGTTCGACCTTCGACCAATCCAGAACCGCTTCTGTGGCGTCAAGTGCATGAAGGGCGGGATGATCAAGCTCAGTGCTGGAAACGAAAAGTTCGGGTTGGGTGATGAATGGTTTTTGCATAACCGAAACTAACAAATATTCTGTCGAGAACATTTCGATTTGTCCGGTTTATGTACCATGGCAATTGTCCGCTTCTGTCTTCCTTACTCTGTGGCTGTGCGAGCCGAAGGCGAGCGCTGCCACAGAGTAAGGTTAGGCTGGTCAAAGCGGTTCACGCAGCCTGTTTTTCTTCTGAACTGATTTCTCGGCCTTCGCCGTCGTAGAGCGCCAGTTTGCGGGGGCCGTGAAACAGGGCAATCCGGCCGTCTGGATATTCATGCACCCATACGCGCGACTTGACGTAGTGATGGCGATGCCTGTCATCGGGGATTTGCAGGCAACGGTTTTTATAACGAACCGTATTATCCCTGCCCACGACACGCTCTTCATGCACACACAAAATGTCGTGCAGTTCCCCTGCGAATGGAACAAAGGCTTCCCCGTGTGCAGAGGGGGTCACTGCAAAGCGCCTGTTGTGGGCGGGCAAGAAGACATCCCGCAGGAAGCGATTGGCTTCCTGCATCGTTGTGATCCCGTTCAATCTCAGTTCCTGCGGCAACCGGTTCTGCAGTGTTCCGAACATGCGTTCAGACCGTCCGCGCGCTTCGGGGGAATAGGCTGGGATCAACTCTATGCCCAGGTGGGCCAATGCGCGGCCCACCTGGGTCGGGTTTGACTTGTCGACCTTGCCGCCAGCCTCGGGCGTATGCCAGTAGTGACTACCCCTGTCGGCATAAAGCGAGCAGAAAAGCCCTTTGGATCCAATCACGTCCCCTATGCCGGTGAAGCTGCTCATTGTCCCTTCCTCATCCACGAAGAACGCGGAGTAGACCTCACTGCTCGCATCATCCATGGTCACGATCAGGTCCCACCACCGGCCCGCAACCCAGTCGTGGCTTGACCCATCCTGATGCAACATCATCCCGGGAAGAGCGCGACGCTCACGCTTGCGGCGGTGTTTGCCCCGGTTTGCAGCTTTGGTTATTCGTCCCCGCGCCTGGAGTGTCAGGCGGACCCAGTTATAGCTGTGTTTGAAATCATGGGCCTCAACCAGCTTTTCGTGGAAATGCCTGGGCGTGAAATCCCAGTATCGGGTGTCAAAAAGACTCAGAACATCTTTTATCGTGTCCACTGGCACACGGTTATGCGCCGCTTTGGAAAGGCGGCGATCAAAGAGCCCGTCCGCCCCATCAGCTTCATAACGCGTACTGTAGCGTCGAAAGCTGCGCTCCGACATGCCAAGAAGACCCGCCGCGTCAGCCTGTGTCAGCTGCCGCGATTTCGTTCGCTCATAATAATCTGAAAACTTCATTCGTCGTAGGTCCTGTAAAATGCCTGTCCTAGTCATAAAGCGCTCCCTTTCGGAGCACCCTAAAACCGGACAGATCGCATGGTACATAAACCGGACATATGCCTTGTTAGCGACAAACTAACAAATATTCTTGCCTTTGGGAATCCTCAAGTTATGCTGAGGTCTCAAGGTACTAATACCAAGGGCCATTATGCGTGACTCTTTTGGGATTCCCTTTTCGTCTCGGTTGTGATTCGCTTCTGCTACAAGCAGGAGAGACCCATGACAGTTGCGGTTACACGGTTGGATTTATCGGCGAGGGACCTTCGCGCGTCGGCGGCGAGGTCAACGGATGCGAAGGCAGCGCGGAGGATGTTGGCGATTGCGTTGGTTATGGAAGGGTCGGACCGCGCGTCGGCGGCGCGGAGCTGCGGGATGGACCGGCAAACCTTGCGCGACTGGGTGTATCGTTACAATGCCGGGGGGCTTGCGGGCCTGTCGAACCGCACGGCACCAGGGCGCACGCCTTACCTGAGCGCCGCGCAGAAGGCGGAACTTTCCGAGATCGTTCGCGCGGGTCCTGACCCTGAGGTGGACCGCGTGGTGCGTTGGCGGCGTATCGACCTGAAGCACCTGATCAAAGAGCGCTTCGGTGTTGTCATGCATGAGCGCACGGTAGGCAAACAGCTTGCCGAACTTGGGTTCAGGCGGCTTTCGGTGCGCCCCGCACATCCTCAATCGGATCCGGCCGCACAGGCGGCGTTCAAAAAAAAACTTCGCGCAGCTGGTAGCGGCGGCACTGCCGCCTGAAGCCCGCGGCAAACCACTGGAAATCTGGTTCCAAGATGAAGCGAGGATCGGACAGCAGGGAACGCTCACCCGTGTTTGGGCCAGGCGCGGAACCCGCCCGCGCGCGCCACGTGATACTCGCTACAAATGGGCTTACATATTTGGAGCCGTCTGTCCGGAACGCGCCGCTGCCGCCGCCCTCGTCATGCCCTTTGCCGATACGCAGGCGATGAATGAACACCTCGCCGAAATCGCCAAAACCGTCGTTCCAGGGGCACATGCCGTAATCGTGCTTGATGGCGCAGGCTGGCACGGTTCAAAGGCACTATGCACCCCCGACAACATCACACTTCTCCCCCTGCCGCCATACGCGCCGGAACTCAACCCGATCGAAAACGTCTGGGCCTACCTGCGCGCCAACAAACTCGCCATCTCCATCTTCGACAGTTACGACCACATCGTCGAGAAGTGCTGCGACGCGTGGAACTTCTTCGCCGAAGACAAAGAGATCGTTCAAAACATAACCTCACGCGAATACGCAAAAAGCGTCATTCTATAAGGCCGTTGGTATAAGTGCCTTTCAATACACCGTCCCGTTTACGAATAACTAGGGTTCGCCGGTAAGATAACGGCGTCATGGAAGGTCGTGTTGCCACAGACCCAACTCTTCATCGTCCCAGCGGCGTTGTGGCTCCCGGTGAAACAAAAAAGTTCTATTTTCCAACCATCAAAATGCAAGATGTTCCGGTAAGCCTGCACCATGATGGCACATTGGCGTTTGTAATGAAATTGCAGTCCAAAAACAAATTTATTGTGATAGAAAAGAAATATAAAATCTCGTTAGACACGAAGAAGAATGTGGGTGCATTAGCATCAACCGAGGATGTCAATCCCGGCGTAAAAAGGGGCCATTCGCCGGAGTAAAAGTGGGCCAGTTGAGGTGCCGCGCCTTGTTGGGTGTGCTCCCCATAAAGCTAACGCGTGACAAGGCGCATGTTGGCCAAAGGCCAACATCCATCAAGTTCAGACCGGGTTCAGGCTCTGGCGTTTCGGCTCTGTTTTAGCCGAAAGCTGTCGCCGTTCATCTCCAGTATATGGACGTGGTGGGTGAGGCGATCCAGGAGCGCACCGGTGAGGCGCTCGGATCCGAATATTTCGGTCCATTCGTCGAACGGCAGATTTGAGGTGATTATTATGGAGCCGCGTTCATAGCATTGGGAGATGACTTCGAAGAGCAGCTCAGCGCCGGTTTTGCTCAAGGGGACAAAGCCCAGCTCGTCAATGATCAGAAGGTTCTGGCTGGTGAGTTGTTTTTGGAACCTCTGCAGGCGGCGTTCATCGACAGCTTCGATCAATTCGTGAACCAGTGATGCGGCGGTTATGAAGCGGACCTTGAGGCCCTTCTGGCAGGCGGCCAATCCCAGCCCCAGTGCGACATGGGTTTTACCGGTGCCACTTGGCCCCAGGGCAATGATGTTCTGGTATTTATCGATGTATTCACAGCGCGCCAGCTCCAGCACGAACGGCTTGTTGAGTGACGGGATCGCCTTGAAATCGAAGCTGTCCAGGCTCTTGGTGGCTGGAAACTTCGCGGCCTTGATGCGCCGCTCGATCATCCGGCGTTCCCGCTCTATCAGTTCAAGTTCGCAGAGCCGCAGTAAATACTGGACGTGATCCTTCTTCTCAGCAGCGCATTGTTGCGCAAGTTTGGAATATTCGCCCAGGAATGTCGGCAAGCGCAGTTTTTTTAGGTGATGCTGCAGCAGAACCTGCGGTGTATCGGTCATGCCGGCACCTGCGTCATCAGGCTCATATAGCTCGCGGGCTTGGTGGTCTCGACCAGTGCTTTGGGCAGGTAGGGGTAGATATCGAGATCGAGCCGTGGCGGGCGCCTCTCGATCCGGCAAAGCACCAGATGCTTGACCGCATCGTAGCCGATCGCGCCCAGTTCCAGCGACTGTTTGATAGCCCCGTGGACGTGCGCCATCTCGAAGCTCTCAAGCAGCCGCAGAACCTGGACGTATTCGCGCTTGCCCTTCTTGCCCATGCGCGCTTCCAGCAGCCGGTGCAGGGTGGCAAACTCCCCTGGCAGGTCCCAGCCCTGCAGCGGTGCCGCCTGGTCCAGCGCGCCAACCTTCTGTTCCAGCAGCGGCAGGAAGTGCATCGGATCGAAGACCATATCAGCCTTCTCATAGGACCGTTGGTGGCGGGCGATCACCTCGGCGCCGCAGCCGATGACGACCTCGTGGACATAGCCGCGGACCTGAACCTCGTGATGAGCGCAGGCGACCGGCACCGAGTAATCGTTGTTGCGATAGCGGACCATCGAGATCGACGTCGCCCGCGTGCTGACTTTCTGTAAGCGTCCGGTGGTTACACTTCCGGGCTGTAATTCCACGGCATCAGCTCGTCTAGCCTGTTAATTTTATGGTCGGCGACACGCTCCAGAACCCAAGTGAGCCATGCCTGTGGATCAACGCCGTTGAGTTTGGCGGTTTCGATCAGAGTGAAGGCGATGGCCATGGAGTTTCCACCACGTTGTGATCCGGCAAACATTCAGTTCTTGCGGCCTATGGCGACGGGCTTCATGGCGCGTTCGGCGGTGTTGTTATCGGGCATGCTGACTTCGGCGCTTCGATTTCCGCCCCTGTTTTTCAAATGTCATGTTAGACAGGTTTCGCGGGATCGGGGCGTCGGAGTGCGAAGAAGCGGGCAGGCCGACTAGACAATGAGCTGCGAGCTCGTGTTGTTATCTGGCCGCCCCTACGACCAGCCCGTGTGCGCCGCGAGCGCGTATCCGTAATTGTCTTACGAGCCCGTGCACTCCTTTAACAACGAGAAGGAGTACATATGATGAGATCAATAGGAATGGACGTCCATCGAAGTTTCGCGCAAGTCGCGATCTGTGATGATGGCCAAATAACAGACAGTTTCAAGGTCGATATGGAGCATGATGCGGTCGTGGAATTCGGGCGCAGTCTGCGAGCAGATGACGAGGTGGTTCTGGAGGCCACGGGAAACACCGCAACGATCGTCCGGCTTCTGACGCCGTTCGTGGCGCGGGTGGTGATCGCCAATCCACTACAGGTGAAGGCAATCGCCCATGCCCGGGTGAAGACCGACAAGGTAGACGCAAAAATCCTAGCCCAACTTCACGCAGCAGGGTTCCTGCCTGAGGTGTGGGCGGCGGATGACGAGACGCTTGCACTAAGGCGACTTGTTTCAGAGCGCGCAGCGGTGGTGCGCTCTATCCGACGATCCAAAAGTCGCGTTCAGGCAGTCCTGCACGCCAACCTAATCCCAAAATACGCAGGCCATCTGTTCGGGAAAGGTGGGCGACGTTGGTTGGCCAAGGCCCCTCTGCCAAAAACCGAACGCGATCTTCTTGAGCGGCATCTCGATGAGTTGGATTGGTTGGCTGGGCGGTTGGAGACGCTTGAGCGCGATCTGATCCACATCTCTCTTGACGATCCGCAGATGCGTAAACTGATGGCCGTGGCTGGCATTAGCTCCGTAATTGCTACCGCCGTGATAGCATCGATCGGAGATATCAGCCGGTTCGCCACCCCTGGGAAGCTTGCCAGTTACTTTGGTTTAACGCCGAGGGTACGCCAATCCGGCGCCCGCGAGGCCATCCACGGTAGGATCACCAAACAGGGAAATGCAACCGCTCGAACGATGCTGGTTGAGGCCGCATGGGGTGCCGCTTCAGTCCCCGGTCCTTTGCGTGCGTTCTTTTTGCGTATCAAAGATCGAAAGGGCGCCAATGTTGCGGCGGTTGCCACTGCGCGCAAAATTGCAACCCTGATCTGGCATCTCCTCACCAAGGACGCCCCTTACCAGTGGGCACGTCCGGCATTTGTCGCAATGAAGATGCGCAAATTAGAATTACACGCCGGAGCCCCTAAAGCCTACGGGAAAGCCGGTCCTGGGCGTGATTACTGGATCAAGGAACTTCGACATCGAGAAATGGAACTGGTTGCCAATGCCGAGGCTTCCTATGCAAAGATGGTCGAGGCGTGGCGAGAAAAGCCACCAAAGACCCAAAAAATCTAAGAAAGGGGCTGTTCAACAACATCCGTGTCCAGCTCCAGAAAGCCGTTGTCGAGGTAGGGCCGTGTTTTGGGCATACGGCCCAAGGCATATCGAATGGCCTTTGCCAAAGGTGATTTGCCCGATATTTTGGGCAATTGGTCGCGCAACCATTCTTCCAGATCATCGAAGATGGGCTTTGCATTTTCTTGACGCAGAGCAGCACGGGCCTCGGGAGATTGGCCCCTTGCCTGTTTTTCCACACCATACAATTGCGCAATCCGCTTGATGGCCGCCTCGGCAATGGCGGAACCTTGTGCGGCAAACACATCGACAAACTTGCGTCGGATGTGGGCCATGCAGGCCACTTCCGTGGCTTTACCTTCACCGAACACGCCGTTGAAACCGGCATAGCCATCCGCATGCACCCAGCCTTGATAACCAGACAGGTGCCTGACCGGGTGCTCACCCTTTCGATCCACTGTGAACTGATACCAAACGCAGAGCGGTGCCCGTCCAGCACAGCTGGACAGATTGTCTATTTGTGCGCCTGTGGCGCACGGGCCGGACCATGGTCGTTCGTCTCTGACATAGGCCCAGATGCGGGCTGTCTTGGTCTTTTTGTTTCCTGGGGCCAACATCTTCAGTGGGGTATCATCTGCAAACAGGGATGTGCCACCTTTGGCCCGTTTTGCAATGGCCTCGGCCAATGGTTCCAGAAGCCCGGTAGATTTGCCCACCCAATCTGCCATAGTCGAGCGATCCGGATCGACACCCTCACGGGCATAAATTTGCGACTGGCGGTAAAGCGGCAGATGATCTGCAAACTTGCTCACCAGAACATGCGCCAGCAGGCCGGGACCAGGTCGGCCCCGTTCAATCGGGCGCGAGGGCATCGGGGCTTGCGATATCGCCTCACAGCGACGGCAGGCCATACGCGGTCGGGTGATTTTGTTCACCACAAAGCGGCCCGGGATGTATTCCAGCTCTTCGGTAATATCTTCGCCCAGCTTTGAGAGATCGCCACCGCACTCAGGGCAATCCTCGCCAACAGACAAAACCTGCTCGATACGTTCCAGATGATCGGGCAGCGGTTTGGCCTTGGCTTTTCCTTCAGCTCTATCGGTTCAGCAGGCGCGGTTTCTGCGGCCTTTACCGCCGCCTCTGCAATCTCTTCATTCTCGGCAAACAATTGCAGTTGATCCATGCCCTCGGATTTGGATCCGAAACGGTGCCGGTTTGCCCCGTGTAGCTGATGCTGAAGCTTCTCGATCATCAGCGCCTGTGCCTTCACCTCTGACGCTAAAAGCTCGGTGACACGTCGTAGTTCAACGGGGTCTTCTGGCAGGTTATCAAGGGCGTTCAACATGGCTATTCTATACAGAATTGCGCCCTGAATGTGAATCCATAAACGCCTATACTACTTGATATTTACGCCTGATTACCCTGCTTTCAAAGGCCGCCATGTCCGCTGTGGAATGCGCCAGTCAATGCCCTCCAGCAGCATCGCCAGTTGCGCCGACGTCAGGCAGACCTTGCCGTCTTTAGCGGCAGGCCAAACAAACCGGCCCCGTTCAAGACGCTTGGAAAACAGGCAGGCTCCCTGGTGTCCCACCAGATAATTTTGAGCAAATCACCACGCCGCCCCCGAAACACAAATAGATGGCCGGAAAACGGATCCTCTGCCAAAACCTGCTCGGCCTGTGCCGCCAGAGTATTGAAACCCCGCCGCATGTCTGTCACGCTCGCCGCCAGCCAGACCCGTGTGTTGCCTGGCACGGGGATCACGAAGAAAGCCCTTTCAACAAACGTGCCAACATATCCGCATCAAAACCGCCCTCGGCTATAATCCGGTGACCGTTGGATAGCTCGATCTCAATTCGGCCTGACGGAGTGCTGGTCACGGCTAGATCAACGCTGGCTGACGCTTCAATCCCGACTGGCAAAAATACAGGGCCGTCAGCTTCCGGCACAACATCCACGGCGGGAGCATACCGATCATCCTTCAGCCATTTGAATATCAGATTGGCATTCATCGCATACCGACGTGCAACCTGCGCAACCGAAACACCAGCCGCCGTCGTCTGAAAACAGATTGAACGCTTCTCATCATCCGGCCAACGCCGCTTCTTCTGCTTCACAGCCATAGAGTGCCCCTAAGTGTCCACTATCAATGGTGGACACTAACCCATCAAAATCTGCGCCGTTAGGCGGGGCACACCGGACGCTTACGACTTTCTCGCAGGCATCGTAGGGTACAGGCGGCAGCGCCATCAGGGCGTCGAGGTCGCGCATCAGCCGCTCGCCGATAGTCTCGGAATGACCCCGCAGAACCTCATCCTGACGTTTGAGGCATTGCTCCTCCAGCCGGACGTTCAGGTCATCGAAACTGTCGAAGCGCGGCATCGGCACCAGGAAGTTCCGCCGGCCATAATCGATTGTGCCTTCGACATTACCCTTGTCGTTGCCCTTGCCAGGACGGCCGAACCTGTCTTCGAACAGGTAATACCAACGGCCCCCAGATTTGACTCAAGGGGATTCCCACGAGCGGCGTGATCTGATTCAGTGGCATCAAGGCAAGGGAGGCTTTGATGGCAGTAAGGATTACGCGAAAAGACAAGTCCGCAGGCGAGCTTCGCCAGGAAGCGGCGCGGTGCCGGGATGGGAAAGCGGCGCGACGGATGTTGGCGATTGCCCTGGTTCTGGATGGGGTTGACCGCAAGACGGCGGCAGAAAACTGCGGCATGGATCGGCAGACGTTGCGGGATTGGGCCCACCGTTACAATGCGGAGGGCGTGTCGGGCCTGTTCAACCGTCGCCCGCCGGATCCACCCTGTCTGCTGAGCGCGGCACAGAAGGAGGAGTTGGCGGAAATGGTTCGGGCGGATCCCGACCCCGAAACCGATGGGGTTGTGCGCTGGCGGCGCATTGATCTGAAACGCAAGATCGAAGAGCGCTTCGGCGTCACCATGCATGAGCGAACTGTTGGCAAACAATTGGCAAGCCTGGGCTTTCGGCGTCTGTCGGTGCGCCCGCAGCATCCGAAATCCGACCCGGATGCACAGGAGGCTTTTAAAAAAACTTCGCCGCAGAGGTAGAAGCAGCCTTGCCGGAAACAGCCCGCAGCAAGCCCCTGGAGATATGGTTTCAGGATGAAGCGCGGGTTGGCCAGCAGGGCACGCTCACCCGTATCTGGGCCGAGCGTGGAACACGCCCCCGTGCCCCGCGCGACACCCGCTATATCTGGAGCTACATTTTCGGCGCCGTCTGCCCGGAACGGGCTGAAGCGGCCGCTCTGATCATGCCACATGCCGACACACAGGCCATGAGCGCGCATCTCGCCGAGATCGCTAAAACCGTCGCATCGGGCGCACATGCCCTTCTCATTCTGGATGGCGCTGGCTGGCACGGTTAGGCAGAGCTGGAGGTACCCGACAACATCACCCTGCTCAAACTCCCGCCCTATTCCCCTGAACTCAACCCGATGGAAAATGTGTGGGCTTATCTGCGTGCCAACAAGCTCGCCATATCCGTCTTCGACAATTATGAGCAGATCGTCGACAGGTGTTGCGAAGCATGGAACTTCTTTGCAAACGACAAAACCGCAATCACGTCAATCACTACCAGACAATGGGCCAAAACGTTCAACGACTAGGGCCGTTGGTATAATGCGACTGCAACTCAGCAAAGGTTCTGGTTCGTTGCCGTTTTCCGTCCCCGAGAATCCGTGCCACCGCGATCGTGGTGTTGTCGTAGAGCCCTGACAGCGGCACGCCGCCGAAGAACGCAAAGCCAGCTACATGGCCATCGCAAAAGGCCTCGGTTGTCTCCGGCGGATAGGCCTTGATGAAGAACGCGTCCGGGTGCGGCAGAGACATTGCAAAGCAGTGCAGCTTGCGCACGGCCCCGCCAATCTCGCCAGGCGCCTCACCAAAATCAACCTGGCCGTGGCCCGGCGTGCGACAGCGGCACGAACACCTCCCGAGTCCGGCGCTTCTTCTCGCGCACATAGTCGGTCAAATCGTGATCCCGCCGGTGAAGCCATGTTCATCACGCAGACGCTCATATATCCGCCTCGCTGTATGCCGCTGCTTCTTGAGCCGCGACTTGTCCTCTTCCAATATCTGGTTGACGGGCGGAATGAACGGGTCAGGCTTTGGACGGGCTGGTGGCCCATTCCTGCGATACCCCGGTGGCACCGCATGCTTCAGAATTTTTGACACAGTCTTGCGATCTATCCCGAAATGACCGGCCGCCGCCCGCTCACTCATCCCACCGACATGACACGCACGCCGAACCCGGCTGTACAATTCCACAGAATACATCTCCCCGCCCTCAGCTCGTTTGCCTCAGGCGTCAGAATGGCGGAGTTTTACTCCGCGACAGTCAGATTATTCGAACGTTTCTGTGGTCCAGTATTGCTCCGGGATTCACAGGTGCCTGAGCTTCTCGATCAACATCGCCTGAGACTTCACCTCGGCCAGCAGAAGCTGCGTGAAAGCACGCAACTCATCGGGGTCTTCCGGTAAGGCTCGGGCCACATCGATCATGGCCAAAACCTAGCAAATTAACGGGCTTTAGGGAATCCCCAAATCACTGATCCGGCCAGATTATCCCGCCTTCAATGGCCGCCATGTGCGCTGCGGAATACGCCAGTCAATGCCCTCCAGAAGCATCGCCAACTGGGCCGGTGTCAATGCGACTTTGCCGTCTTTTGCAGAAGGCCAGACAAACCGGCCCTTCTCCAATCGCTTGGAGAACAGACAGGCCCCCTGACCGTCCCACCAAATGATCTTGATCAGATCGCCACGCCGTCCGCGGAAAACGAACATGTGGCCGCAATAAGGGTTCTGCTTCAGCGTCTGTTCCGCATGAGCCGCCAGCGTCGCAAACCCCCGGCGCATATCCGTTACCCCGGCAGCCAGCCACACCTTCGTGTTCGACGGTACCGGGATCATCCGGACAAGCCACGGATCAGGCGAGCAAGGGCATCGGGATCGTAAGTCCCGCTGACACAAAGCCGGTGCCCGCCAGCAAGATCAAACTCAATCCTGCCGCCTGCCACAACCGGCGGCGCGTCTTCATGCCGCACATCCGCAATTATCTCGACCGGCAGAAAGCAAGCCTGCTTCTGTGTATCGCCATCAGGCGAAAACCGCCCATCCCTCAGCCACGTAAACACGAGATTGGCATTCACATCATACCGCCGCGCAACCTGACTAACCGAAATCCCCGGAACCCGCGTTTGCGCACAGATCATCCGCTTCTCGTTATTGCTCCAGTTCCGGCGCTTCTTCCTGCCCACATCTGACTTCGATAATGTCATTAACGATCCAGACCGTGTGAAAACTCTGGGTGGCGGGGGATTCCGTCCGGCTCATGGCGATGTTAGAGTCCGCCATGAGACACATTCTTGGCATTGACCGCTCTCAGGTTCTGCTTCTGCCGGAAGCAGTGGACGATTACGTGGGCCGGGATAACCCGGTCCGTTTCATCGACGCTTTCGTGGATGGTTTGGACCTGGCGGTCGCTGGTTTCGAGCGCGCCACGCCGAAGGCGACGGGTCGTCCCGGCTACGATCCGGCGGACCTGCTGAAGCTCTACATATACGGTTATCTCAATCGGGTACGTTCGAGCCGCCGGCTGGAGGCCGAGAGCAAGCGTAATCTCGAAGTGATCTGGCTGTTGCGGCGTTTGTCGCCGGACTTCAAGACGATCGCCGATTTCCGGCGGATCAATCGGGCGGCGTTCCGCCAGGTGTTTCGGGAGTTCGTGAGGCTATGCCGCGAACTGGAGCTGTTCGGGCGCGAGCTGGTGGCAGTCGACGGTACTCGGATCAAGGCAGTGAACAGCCGGGAGCGGAACTTTACCAAAGCGAAGCTGGAGAAGGCGTTGGCCGAGAGCGACGAGAGGTTGTCGCGTTATCTCGACCGGCTCGACGAGGCCGACGGGCAAGACGAGAGCGGCACCGGCGGCGGCGAAGTGGAGAACATCCGGGAAAAGATCGCTGCGATCCAAGGGCGGCGTGAGCGGTTTGAGGAACATCGCGACGCGCTGGCTGCGAGTGGCGAGGACCAGCTCTCTTTGACGGATCCGGACAGCCGGGCGATGCACGCCGCGACCCGGGTCGGTGTCGGCTACAACATCCAGATCGCGGTGGACGCCAAGCACAAACTGATCGCCGAGCAGCAGGTCCATAGCAAGGTCAGCGATCTCGGTCTGTTGGCCGAGACGGCGGTGGCGGCCCGTCGGAACCTGGCCGTCGATCGGATCGACGCGGTCGCCGACGCGGGCTAATTCAAGATCGAGGATATCGAGGCCTGCGAGAATGCCGGCGTCATGCCGCATGTGCCCAAGCCCCAGCGCGGATCAACGGTGAGCCAGGGGCTCTTTCCCAAGGAACGCTTCCGCTATGACGGCGGCGAGGACATTTACATCTGCCCCGACGGCCAACGCCTGGCGCTACACAGCAAGCGCAAGCGCCGCGATCTCATCTTCGCCAGTTACGCCAATCGCGCCGCGTGCAAGGAGTGCCAACTCAAGTCGAAGTGTACGAAAAGCGCCTTCCGTCGGGTCCTGCGCTATGTCGACGAAGCGATCCTGGAGCGCATGGCAGAACGATTGGCGGCCCGTCCGGAGCTGCTCGATGCGCGCCGTGAAAGCGTCGAGCATCCCTTCGGCTCAATCAAACAATGGATGGGCCAGGGTGTCTTCCTGACCCGGCGGCTGGAGAACGTGCGCGGCGAGTTCAGCATCACGGCGCTGGCTTACAACATCCGCCGCGCGATCTCTCTGGTAGGTGTTCCCGCCTTGATCGCCGCCGCGAGGGCGTGAGACGGGAGTCTGGCCCAAATCAAGCGCCCCACATCGATCCACGGAGGCCCGGAGCCTCTTCCGCGGGGCTACCGGCGCCAAACCGCCGGACTACGTGGGATCGCGGCAAATCATGGTGACCCAAACCTCCATCCCCGCCACCCAGAGTTTTCACACGATCTGGATCATGCACACTATCTGACATCTGCGGCCTCAGGCAGGGCAGCCAGACCAGACGCTTACAGCGCTTCGACACTGCGGAAGGCTTCGAAGTCATTCCCAGAAGATGGGTCGTCGAGCGCACCTTCGCATGGCTCAACCGCTGCCGGCGATTGGCCAAAGATTGGGAAAAATCCATCGCAAGTTCACAGGCATGGATACTCGTTGCACATATCAGAACTCTCACGCGTAAAATTGCAAGGCATTGTAATCATGCGTAGAGTTTTGAATCAGACACTAATAAATGTTATGCCGGGGGAGCCAGCCTTCAATTGATGTCAAACCTTTGCGACTATTTCGAGATAGGAAATCGACAGGGCGATGATGTTTGGCTTGAGGGCCTGATAGTAGAAGGCGAGTTTCTATTTAGTGGTCGGCTGTATTTACATGACGGAAGCATGGGAACGATCATTGATACATTTCCCAAAGGCCCCACCCTCGAAGGGTGGTCGCAGAGGCGCCGCACGGATTCTGAGGGGTATGAGTTAGTCGATCCGCGCGGTGAGACAATCTTTTCCTATGAGTGGTAAATAATATCTGCCTGGTGGACGTGAACCTCTACCGATCCAACGGAGAATTAGCTGCCCACGGTGGACAGGGGGTGTTCGTTTCGCACGTCCGCACTATGGTGGGGCGAAACGGAATTGTCTTCGGATAACCCGGAAAGAAGTTTCTCAACCAGACCGGCATCTATCCGATCGCGTGTTATGACACGATTTCCCGTGAAATCTTTCATTTCATCGGCTGACATTTGTATTGGGTAATCGCCAAGCAAGATAATTGCGCCTCGTATGACCATGACATTTCTCCTGTGTCAGATTCTACCTTAACTGCATCAAACGCCTTCAATCACCACCGCAACACATTTCCCTAACCGCGCCCGTTGACGCCTGATTGTGGCACATACCAAAGGCCGTTGCGTGGCGAAATTGTGGTGCGTTCGCGTCGTTAACTTACTACCCGATTCGCCCGCTAGATTCGCGGTCGCATATAGGCCCAAAAATCGCTAACACCGCAGACGGATAAAATGGTGGGCGTCATGAAAACCAAAAAACTCGGCCAAAGTGACCTTGAGGTTTCGGCGCTGTGTCTGGGGACCATGACCTGGGGCACCCAAGTTAGTCGCGCCGAGGCGCATGCGCAGATCGATCGGGCGCTGGACGGGGGCGTCAACTTTATCGACACCGCCGAAATGTATCCGACCTATCCGGTGCGGGCTGAAACCATCGGCCGCACTGAGGAGATCATCGGCGACTGGTTCGCCCGCTCTGGAAGGCGCGGCGATGTCATTCTGGCCACCAAGGCCACTGGCGAAGGGTTCAGGGCGGTGCGCGGCGGGGCGCCGATCTCTGCCGCCACGATCCGGCAGTCGGTGGTCGGCTCGCTGAAACGTCTGCAGACTGACGTCATCGATCTTTATCAGCTGCACTGGCCCAATCGCGGCTCGTACCATTTCCGCAAATACTGGGCTTTTGATCCGACCCGGCAGAACCGCGAAGACACTGATGCCGGGATGCTGGATATTCTTGAAGAGATGCAGCACCAGATCGACGCTGGCAGCGTGCGCTATTTCGGGCTGTCCAATGAAAGCGCCTGGGGCACGGCGAAATGGCTGCAGCTGGCCGAGGCCAACGGCCTGCCGCGGGTTCAGTCGGTACAGAACGAATATTCGCTGCTGTGCCGCCATTATGATCTGGATCTGGCCGAGTTGTCGCATCACGAAGATGTCGGGCTGTTGGCGTTTGCGCCGCAGGCCGCCGGTCTGCTCAGCGGCAAATATGCGCCCGATGTGACGCCAACAGGCACCCGCCGCGCCATTGCTGCCGATCTCGGCGGGCGGATCACACCACGCATCTGGGCTGCGATCGATGCCTATCACGACATCGCCCGCCGCCACGCGCTGGAGCCGATGCAAATGTCGCTGGCCTGGTGCCTGAGCCGGCCGTTCATGGCGTCGGCGATCTTCGGGGCGTCCAGGCTTGAGCACCTGGACACCGCCCTTGCGGCGGCTGGTTTGCAACTGTCGCGCGAGGTTCTGGATGACATCACCGCCGCCCACAAGCGCCATCCGATGCCGTTTTAGGTGCTGCGCCAGCGTGATCGATGACGGTTTCACAAATTGCTGCGCGCAGGCTAGGCTGCCGCAAATCATCTGGCGGGGCGCATGAAATACAGTTTGGCTTTTGGCATTTGTCTGCTGCTTCTGGCCTGTCAGCATCAGGCCCTTAACCCAGACAGCGGACTGGCCGGGTATGACCCGAACCTGATCGGAAACCAGCGCACGCTATGCCTTGAAAAATGTGGCCGTTTTGGCCGCGGCGGGCTTGCGAGCACCTTCGCTTGTTATGAAACCACCCGCGACGCCAACCAAAGTTGCTCTGTCGGCAGTGACTGTCAGGGGCTGTGCCTGGCGCGCTCGCGCACCTGCGCGCCGGTGACACCGTTGTTTGGCTGTCAGCAGGTGCTGACCAACGCCGGGGTGCAGGCCACGGTCTGTCTCGAATAATGCTCTGCGGCGCGCGGTCGCAGCAGGTTGCTCTAAATCTCTGCCATCAGTTCGGCGACAAAGTCGGGCACGTCGCGATCCGGCACCGTTGCTTCGCGCACCAGCCAGTCGAAATGCCGGGTGATGCCCTGCACCTTCTGGCTGTCGCGAAACGCCAGATAGTCGTGGCCCAGATAGAGCACCGCCAAAAGCGGGCCGAACACCGTAATCGGCGACGACCAGACCCGGCGCGCATCATACAGGAACAGCCGCAGGGTCGGGAACAGCTGATCATTGAGGTCCAGCAGGCGCTGCAGCTGATCGCGGCGGATGTCGGCGGGCAGGCCTGAATAATAACCTTCGGCGTGAGCGAAGGCGCGCAGATCGTGGACCGGCATTGCGATCTCGTAATCCGAGCGGCTGGTGCGCATCCAGTTCAGCCGGTCCTGGCTGGCGCCGATCGCCTGCTCGGCCGAGCGCCCCAGATGCGGGGTGTATTCCCAGACCAGCATGTCACGGGTTTTCAGCATGTCGGGCAGGGACGCCGGAACATGGCGGATCTTGTAGCCCGCAGCCTCCTGATGCCAAGCAAAGATCTGGTCGTCGATCAGCGCGCGCGGCGCTTTGGTCGCGGTCATCGAGGCGGCCAGGATGTCGGCGGTGCGCTCTGGCCGCTCGGTCAGGCCCAGCAGCCAGTCGGCCGAAACCCCGAGTGCGGTGGCGCATTCGCCGACAACCTGGGCGTTCGGCAACCGGGTTCCGCCCACCACCAGCAGCTGCGAGATGGTCGAGCGATCCACATGAATCTCCCGCGCCAAGCTGCTTTGGTTGAATGATTTTTCAGCCATTGCGGTGGCGAGCCGAGCGCGAAATACCTCGGCACGGTCAGATTTGGTGATTCGAGCCATCATTGGTGATTAATATCACAGATTGTTAATAGATGTTGCGAATTTCTGGAATTCGCACGCTGGCTGTCATGCTTTAAACAAACAAGGTCCTGCAAAATTGCACAACTGACGGAGCGTGCCCCTGCAACGCAATACAGAATCACGATTTGAATGGCCGACGCTGGCATTGCTGCTGGCGTGCTATGCGGTCTGGGCGCTGGCCACCACCTATCTGGCGGCACTTTGGCTGCCTGCGGCAGTGCTGGTCACGGCAATTTCGATCACGCTGTTTTCATCGCTTCAGCATGAGGTGCTGCACGGCCACCCAACCGCGTCAAGATGGCTAAGCGAAGCGCTGGTTTTCCCGGCATTGACGGTTTTCATCCCATATCTCAGGTTTCGCGATCTGCACTTGGCGCATCACCACGACAGCCGCCTGACCGATCCTTACGACGACCCGGAAACCAACTATCTTGATCCGGCAGTCTGGGACCGGCTTGTGCCGCCGCTGCGGGCGGTGCTGTCATTCAACAACTCGCTGCTGGGGCGGCTTCTGGTCGGCCCGCTGGTGTCGCAAGTGGCGTTCATGCGCGGTGACTGGGCCGCGATCCGGGCCGGGGATCGCAGCGTTGTAGCGGGGTGGCTATGGCACTTACCGGCACTGGGGGTGGTCGGGTTGTGGCTTGGACTGGTGGCGCAGATGCCGGTCTGGGCCTATCTGCTGGCGGCCTATGTGGGCCTGTCGATCCTGAAGATCAGGACATTTCTTGAGCACCGCGCCCACGACCGGGCCAGCGGGCGCACCGTCGTGGTCGAGGACCGCGGACCGCTGGCGCTGGTGTTTCTCAACAACAATCTGCACCTGGTGCATCATATGCATCCCCAGGTGGCCTGGTATCGGCTGCCACGGATTTTCGCGGCCAATCGCGCGCGTTATCTGGGCCGCAATGACGCCTATCACTACCGCTCTTACGGCGAGGTGTTTGCCAGGTTTTTCCTGCGCGCCAAGGATCCGGTGCCGCATCCGCTCTGGCGGCGCGATTGAGGCCGTGGCACATGCCATGCGATGGATGCATGGATCCCGATAACTCTTGCCGCCGCAACCGCGCAGACCTTGCGCTTCATGCTGCAAAAGCATCTGAAATCGACCCGGCTTTCGACGGCCGGGGCAACATTTTCGCGGTTTATCTATTCAGCGCCGCTGGTGGCGGTTCTGATTATTTTGTACGCGCGCAGCACCGGCCAGGCGCTGCCGCAGCTTAGCGGCACCTTCTGGGGCTTTGCGCTGGTCGGCGGGCTGTCGCAGATATTGGCGACACTCTGCGTGGTGGCGTTGTTTGGCGAGTGCAATTTCGCGGTCGGCATCACGTTCAAGAAAACCGAAGTAATGCAGTCGGCGATCGTCGGATTTGTGGTGCTGGGCGAAGCGGTGACAGGTGGCGGTATTGCGGCCGTATTGCTGGGGTTCGTGGCGGTTCTCATGTTGGCTGCACCGCCGGAACGCGCCTCACGCGGGCGCTTTTGGGCCGGGCTGATGAACCGGGCGTCGGGGCTGGGCCTTATGGCGGGCATCTTGTTTGCAATGTCGGCGGTAAGCTATCGCGGCGCGCCGTTGTCGCTGACCTCCGGCGACGTGGTGTTGCGCGCCGGTTATACGCTGGCCATGGTGACGGCCAGCCAGAGCCTGGCAATGGGTCTGTGGCTGGGCTGGCGCGACCGGCCAGCTCGGCGCAGTGTTTGGCGCCTTGCGTGTCGCCGCGTTGGTCGGCATCACCTCGATGATCGGCATCACCTCGATGATCGGCATCACCTCGATGATCGGCATCACCTCGATGATCGGCAGCTTTTGCTGGTTCGTGGCGTTCACGCTGCAAACCGTCGCTTACGTCAAGGCACTGGGGCAGATCGAGCTGGTGTTCAGCCTGGCCGCTTCGGTGTTGATTTTTCGCGAAAAAATTACCGCCCGCGAGCTGGCGGGCATTGCGGTATTGCTGGCCAGTATTCTGCTTTTGGTTTTGGTTATTTGAAGCAAAGAGGTGGCGCCTCCCTCGGGGAGTTTGGAGCGAATTAGAAACGGTCCGGGGGACCGTTTCAGCGACAAACGGGCGGAGCCCAGGGGTAAGAAAGAAAGACGGGAGTGAATTAGGACTTGGCCGCAAGTGGTGATTTCCCGCCGAGCCGCTCGAAACGGCTGTGCTCATCGGAATTGTTGAAAAACGGCACGGTTTCGGGCGCGCCGATGCTCGGCAGTGCTGCCGATACTTCGGCCAGCACCACTTCGGTGATGAACGGCAGGTCAAAGCCGCGCGCCTGATCAAGCGCCACCCATTGCAGATGCGATAACTCGTCGCTCGCCTGCGAAAAATCATCCGGGTTGCCAGCCAGGTGGCGTGCGTCCACCAGAAAGAACCGCGCATCAAACCGGCGCGCCCGGCCCGGCGGGGTGATGGCGCGAAAGACAAAGTGCATGCCGGCCGCCGAGGGCAGGTGCCCGGTCGCTGCGAAGCTGTTCCAGCCGCCGGGCACCGGGCCGTCCCAGGTGCCAGGCGCGCCGAGGATCAGGCCAGCTTCTTCCCACAATTCACGGATCGCCGCCGCGGCCAGCGTGCGCGGTTTCTGGTACCGGGACGCCTCGGTCAGGCGACTGGCACAAATGCCGGCCAGCGGCGCGGCCAGCCGCACCGAGCTATCGGACGTGTCAACCGCGCCGCCAGGAAAGACGAACTTGTTCGGCATGAACGCCGCGCGCGCGCCGCGCTGGCCCATCAACACCTGCGGGCGGCGCTGCGGATCGCGCACCAGAATAATCGTCGCGGCGTCCCTGATTGCTGTCTGTGTCATATGGCTCGCGAACCCGTGCCTGCTTTTGGCCCATTGAAACGCCAACGAGGCGGCTTTGAGTCCGGTCAACAGATAGAGCCACAACGCCACCCAGCCAATCAAAAACAGCGTGGCCAGGACCATTGGATCGGGGGGGGGGAGAACCGCGCGCGGCCATCTGTGCTTGCGAAGGGAGGGCGCAAAACGGGTGGAAGGTTTTTTTGGTGCCGGGCGACGGAAACCGAGCGCGCCACCGTTTGAGAGATTGAACGCGCCGAAATCAGTCGGCGTGTCAGGCAAGAAACCAAATATGGGAAATGTCAAATGAGTAAGAAAATATGGATTGGCACGCTTGTTGCCAGCGCGTTTGGCGCCTTGGCACTGGTGCCGCTGGTGGCTGGTGCCCAAGGCTTCGGCCACGGGCCGCGGGCGGCCGGCGGTGAGCGCCCAAGTTTTGAAACGCTGGACGCCGACGGCGACGGCAACCTGACGGTGGCGGAATTCAAGGCCCAGGCCGCCGGGAAGTTCGCTGAAGTCGACACAAATGGCGATGGCGTGCTGTCAGTCGAGGAAATGACCGTCCACGCCAGTGCCCAGGCCGCTGAACGCGCCGCGCGGATGATCGCCCGGATGATCGAATTCCGCGACATCGACGGTGATGGCGCGCTCAGCTTGGCCGAAATGTCAGACAACAACGCTGAGCGGATGTTTGGCCATCTGGATGCAGACGGTGACGGCGTGGTCTCGGCCGAGGAATTCGAGCAGGCGCAGAATCGCGGCATGCACGGCAGGCGCGCTGGCCTGAGCCGTCATGGCGGCCACGGTGGTGGCAGCCACGACGACGGCTAAGCGACAGGCGGTGCCGGACCTCCCGGTCCCGGCGCCGCCATGATTTGATTGGAACTGAAAATCAGGATACGCAATCCGGACGATGCAGATGCCGTTTGACGCCCTGAGTGATGTTTCCGACGAAGCCCTGCTGGTGGCGTTTGGCAATGGTGACCGGGACGCCGCGCGCGAGTTGACGCAGCGCCTGACGCCAACGGTGTTGGGCTACGCAGCCCGGCTGTTGGGCGACCGCGCCGAAGCCGAGGATGTGGCGCAAGAGGCGATGCTGCGGCTTTGGCGGATCGCGCCGAAGTGGCGCCAGGGCGAGGCCATGATCACAACCTGGCTGTACCGGGTGGTGAGCAACCTGTGCACCGACCGGCTGCGCAGGCGGCGCGAGGTGGCGTTGGATGCCATCGCTGAACCGGTCGACGATGCCCCCAGTGCCGGCGAGAAAATCGCCGCAGATCAGCGCCAGGCGGCATTGCAGGCGGCCCTGCTTGAGCTGCCGGAGCGGCAACGTCAAGCGGTGGTGCTGCGCCATATCGAGGGGATCGCGAACCCGGAAATTGCGCGAGCAATGGACATAAGCGTCGAGGCGGTGGAAAGTCTGACGGCAAGGGGAAAACGCGCGCTGGCCCAGGCCTTGGCCGGGCGGCGCAAAGAGTTGGGATACCAAGATGGCTGAGAAAATCACACTGAGCAAGGCAGAGCTGGACGGTCTTTTGGCCGAAGCGGCAGGCACGGCGTTGGTGCCTGGAAGCGATCTGCAGGCGCGCATCATTGCCGACGCGGATGCGGTTGCAGTGGCCAACGAAATCCCGCCCAAACCGGCAGAGCTGCCAGCGCGGCGCGCACCGTTGGCCAGGCTTCTGGCGGGCATTGGCGGCTGGCCGGCGATGGCCGGGCTGGCCACAGCAACGGTTGCCGGTGTGTGGATCGGCTATGCCTCACCCGACACGCTGGACGGGATCGCAAGCGGCCTTGCAAGCCGAACCACCTATGACGTGGGCGACTTCATGCCCACGTTCGATGATCTGTTTTACGAAGGATAACTCATGAGCCAGGCGCCGGAACAGATGGGAAAATCGCGCGGGATATGGCTGCGCGTTGTGTTGTTTGCGTCGCTGGCGGTCAATTTGCTGATTGTCGGGATGGTGGCGGGTGCGATTTTGCGCGGCGGCCCGCCGGGCCGCGGTCATGATGCACGCCAGATACAAGCGGCCGATTTTGGCTTTGCGCCTTACGTGCGGGCGCTGTCCCCGCGAGACCGCCGCGATCTTGGCCGGGAAATGCAGGAACTGACCGGCGACCGGCGGGCCAACCGGGAAGAATTTATCGCCTTTGCCCGCAGTTTTCTTGTGGCTCTGAGGGCCCGGCCCTATGATCCGGCGGCGCTGCACGAGAAGGTCGCAAGCCAGCAGTCACGGCTGTTCCGGCATCAGGAAGTTGGCCAGCGCATTCTGCTTGAACGCCTTGCCGAAATGAGCGACCGGGAACGCGCCGCCTATGCGGACCGGCTTGAGCGATCGTTGCGCCGGGCGCTTGGCGAGGAATAACGGCGCGCGTTGATAATCCCGCCATTGCGGAAATGCCAATGGGATGAACACTTGCACGAGATTTCTCATCAATGTCACCCACTTCGCGCGAAATTCGGATCGGTTTGGCCTGGGTGACCCGGCGCAGCCGTTCGGCGGCGATGCGGGCCGAGGCAAGGTCGGTGTCGGGCATGACGATCAGAAACTCCTCGCCGCCGATCCGCGACACCAGATCAACGCTGCGCAAATTGGCCTTCAGGCGGCGCGCGACCTCTTTGAGAACCAGATCACCTGCCCGGTGGCCATAATTGTCGTTGATGCGCTTGAAACGGTCCAGATCCAGCACCATGACGGCGAACGGATCGCCGGTTTGGCGCGCGCGTTCGGCGATCCGGGCCAGATGCGGCAGGGCGTAGCGCCGGTTGAACAGCCCGGCAGCGGATCAGTCACCGCCAGCCGCAACCCGTCGGCAAGCGTGTTGCGCAACCGGTCGGCCTTGCGTTTGCGATCCAGCTGGGCACTGACGCGCAGCAGAAATGCCTCGACCGGCGCGTCAGCGTTCATCACATCATTTGCGCCCATATCCAGCGCTGACATCGCGGTGTTCTGGTCCTGTAGGGCATGAAAAAGGATAATTGCCGCGTGGCGGGTTTCCGGGCGGCTGCGCAGTTCTGCCAGCAGCGTCAGGCCGTTGTGGTCAGCGCCGGTTTCGGCTGGCAGAACAACGACATCCGGGCGCAGCCGGTCCCGGCCAATCGCCTCGAGCACCCGGCCATGGCCAAGAACCTTTGTCTGAAATGATTTTTTGACTGCCAGTGTCTGGCGCCAGCGTTTCAGTGATCCCGAGCCCCCAGTCACCAGTAATACCTGTGCCGGGCGCAGAAACGGCGATGCCATTTCGTTAAAGCCCAACTGGTTCGCGGTGCTTTCGCGCAGCCGCAGTTCTTCGTCGATGCCGCGCAGCCGCAGCAGGTTTCGGACCCGCGCCAGCAGCGGCGTGTCGCGCAGTGGTTTGGTCAGAACATCCGCGGCACCGGCGCGCAGTGCAGCAATCCGCGCCGCAGCCCTGTGATCGACCGACACGATGATCACCGGAACCGAAGCTGTGGCGGGATTTTCCTTGAGTTTCCGGCAGAGCGCAATGCCGCCGATGTCCGGCAGGCTCGCGTCCAGAATAACCAGATCAATGCGCCCGCGCGCGGTCTTCTGCAGCAGCTCTTGGCCGGTCGCCGCCTGCACGACGTCATACGACGCCGACGCAAGTTTGATCTTCAGGATGATGCGGTTGGTCGCGATATTGTCAGCGATCAGAATGCGGCCGGCCATGTATCCTCATCATTTAAATCGTTTTTGACTGGTCTTGGTCAGCTTTCATTGAGATAAGTTAACATTTGATTGAAACGGCCACGGAATCGCGTACATGCAGCAAGATACCGCCGAAACCCTGGCGCTTCGCGCATTGGCCTGGCTGGCGGCGGACGACGCGCTGTTGCCGGTGTTTTTTGGCTCTACCGGGTCATCGGCGCGGGATATTCGTGAGCGCGCGTCCGATACCGAATTTCTCGGCTCGGTGCTGGATTTTCTGATGATGACCGACGACTGGATCGTGGCGTTCTGTGACGCCAGCGGGTTTGGCTATGACCAGCCATTGGCGGCGCGTCAGGCGTTGCCGGGTGGGGCGCAGATCAACTGGACTTGATCGAGATTCAGACCGTCTGGTTGCGAGTTCTCAGTACGTCGTTATTTCGACCAAGACCTGTGGATCAGTATATCGATTGGGAAATAAGAAGTGGTCGTGTCGCACCTACCCATCCCGTGTCGGCGGTTCAAGAGGCGATATTCCATATGCTCGTCTCACCGGAGTTCCGGGATTTGCCGTAGCTGGAAATCTGGATATTTGGGGATTTGATGGATCTGGATATCAATGGTATTTGGCAATACCCTCTAGGAGTTTGCAATGCGCCTGAACGGCAGAATGTTGGCAGTGTTTTTTTTGGGAGCCTGCAATTCAATGGACTTATCGGACCGTGAAATTAGTAGTGATACCAACGGCCCTAGTCGTTGACCGTTTTGGCCCATTGTCTGGTAGTGATTGACGTGATTGCGGTTTTGTCGTTTGCAAAGAAGTTCCATGCTTCGCAACACCTGTCGACGATCTGCTCATAATTGTCGAAGACGGATATGGCGAGCTTGTTGGCACGCAGATAAGCCCACACATTTTCCATCGGGTTGAGTTCAGGGGAATAGGGCGGGAGTTTGAGCAGGGTGATGTTGTCGGGTACCTCCAGCTCTGCCGAACCGTGCCAGCCAGCGCCATCCAGAATGAGAAGGGCATGTGCGCCCGATGCGACGGTTTTAGCGATCTCGGCGAGATGCGCGGTCATGACCTGTGTGTCGGCATGTGGCATGATCAGAGCGGCCGCTTCAGCCCGTTCCGGGCAGACGGCGCCGAAAATGTAGCTCCAGATATAGCGGGTGTCGCGCGGGGCACGGGGGCGTGTTCCACGCTCGGCCCAGATACGGGTGAGCGTGCCCTGCTGGCCAACCCGCGCTTCATCCTGAAACCATATCTCCAGGGGCTTGCTGCGGGCTGTTTCCGGCAAGGCTGCTTCTACCTCTGCGGCGAAGTTTTTTTAAAAGCCTCCTGTGCATCCGGGTCGGATTTCGGATGCTGCGGGCGCACCGACAGACGCCGAAAGCCCAGGCTTGCCAATTGTTTGCCAACAGTTCGCTCATGCATGGTGACGCCGAAGCGCTCTTCGATCTTGCGTTTCAGATCAATGCGCCGCCAGCGCACAACCCCATCGGTTTCGGGGTCGGGACCCGCCCGAACCATTTCCGCCAACTCCTCCTTCTGTGCCGCGCTCAGCAGACAGGGTGGATCCGGCGGGCGACGGTTGAACAGGCCCGACACGCCCTCCGCATTGTAACGGTGGGCCCAATCCCGCAACGTCTGCCGATCCATGCCGCAGTTTTCTGCCGCCGTCTTGCGGTCAACCCCATCCAGAACCAGGGCAATCGCCAACATCCGTCGCGCCGCTTTCCCATCCCGGCACCGCGCCGCTTCCTGGCGAAGCTCGCCTGCGGACTTGTCTTTTCGCGTAATCTTTACTGCCATCAAAGCCTCCCTTGCCTTGATGCCACTGAATCAGATCACGCCGCTCGTGGGAATCCCCTTGAGTCAAATCTGGGGGCCGTTGGTATGACTCCGCCATTCGTGATAAAGTGATTGACGCGCTAAGGCCGGTAATTGAGCATGATAGAGAGTTATTTGGCCGATTTACAGTTGAGATGGCGCTTAGCAATTTGGATTTAGAGGTATTTGTTTGTGCGCAAGAACTTCACGCCGTCTTGACTCCACAAGAATTTGTCACCGGCTCAACGACCAAATATTTGCTCGATAAGTCAACCTACGCGATTTTGTCAGTATCTGAAAAGCACGGCTAAACCGATCGCCAATTGTAGTTTGACAAGGGGATGACAAAAGGGTGGCGCGGCTCAGTCGTTCCTATATCTTGCGCGCCCATGCCGCGCGACCACACATTGGCCGGGTGGTAGGAGGCCGCGTCGGCATGACGGCCGGTGAGGCGGAAAGGCCATTCCGGCTGCGCCATTACAAATTGCCCACTCAGTAATCTGTTCACAGCCGGTCAAGTGGTGTCGCATCGTCTTGGCGAATATTGGACAGGATTTGGCGAAGTGACGCAACTTCGCGCCGGTTCAGCGCGCTGATAATTCGGGTGGCGTTGGCCTGGGCAAAGGGTGTTCCGGCGCTCAGCAACGCGCACCCCTGCGGCGTCAGTTGCACGGTTCTGGTGCGCCCGTCGGCCTGACCGCCTGTGCGCGCAATCATGCCTGCGGCTTCCATCTGGCGCAGTGCGCGTGATGTTGCGGTGCGGTCAATGCCGACGAAAGCAGCTATCTGCGACGGGCTGGTCAGCGCTTCGTTGCCCACCGCCAGCAGCACGCACCAGGTGATCCGGGTCAGCCCCAGCGTCTTCAGGCGCTCGTCCAGACGGCGTTCTTGGGCGCGCGAAGTGACCGACAGAAGATAGCCGATAGACTCGTGCAAACGGTATCTCGTCGTCTGGGTCATGGCTGACGTTGTCAACCACTTGTTAAGACCTGTCAACGCCGTCAAACTTGTGGCAAGAGGCGTGAAAACGGAGGCGTTACATGCGCGCCCAAGCGGTGTTGTTTGACAAGGACGGAACGCTGCTGGATTTTCAGCAAACCTGGGCTCCGTGGGTCGGCTCGATGATTCTAAGGTTGTCGGGCGGCGATCAGGTACTGGCCGATGATCTGGCGCTGGCCTGGGGATATGACCGGCAGACCGACACGATATTGCCCGACAGCGAGGTAGTCGCTGGAACCGTGGCCCACGTCGCGGCGATGGTCGCGCCGTTATTGCCTGACATGGCACCGGATCAGTTAATTGACCTGCTCGATCATGCCGCAGCAGCGGTTCGCGGTGTGCAGGTTCTGGAGCTCGAACCTTATCTTAGCCAACTGTCAGAAATGGGCCTGCAGCTTGGTGTCGCCACCAACGACAGCGAAGCCACCACGCGGGCGCAACTGCGCCGCTTGGGAGTCGAGCAGCGCTTTGATTTCATTGCCGGATATGACAGCGGGTATGGCGGCAAACCGGCCCCTGATATGTGTCTGGCGTTCGCTGATCGTGTCGCGCTGGCGGCTGCGAATATCGTAATGGTCGGCGATTCGGCGCATGATTTGCTGGCCGGGCGGGCGGCAGGGATGCAGACCGTGGCGGTTCTGACCGGCGTGGCGAGCGCCGCCGACCTTGCGCCGCTGGCCGATATGGTGCTGCCTGACATTGGCCACTTGCCCGGCTGGCTCATGCAATAAGCGCGCGCCTAACAAGCCTGGAAACGACATCGCCGGTCGCATATTGCCCCGACCGGGCGGCAGCGATGTTGTTCCTTGGGTGCCAACAGGGGATCGATATGTCCGACACACCCAAGCGCAGAAAACGATCCGGCGGGCGCGCCGGCAACGTGCGCCGCAACAGCCCGCAGGTCATCGCCCAAATGCCCTGGCGTATCCCGGTCAATCCCGACCAGCCGACCGAACCGCTGGACGAGGCAGGTGTCGCCGCCATTCACGATGGTGCGATGCGGATTCTGGAAGAGATCGGCATCGAGTTTCTGAATAAGGAAAGCCAAGGTATTCTGAAACAGGCTGGCTGCATTGTGGATGGCACCAACGTGCGTATGGGCCGTGAATTTGTGATGGAAATGATCGCGCGTGCGCCCAGCCAGTTCACCATCACCCCGCGCAACCCGGACCATGCGATCACCATCGGCGGCAATCACATGGTGTTCGGCAATGTGTCCTCGCCGCCGAACTACTGGGATCTCAAGGTTGGCAAACAGGTCGGTACCCGCGCCCAGTGCCAAGACTTGCTGCGGCTCACCCAGTATTTCAACTGTATCCATTTTGCCGGCGGCTATCCGGTGGAGCCGGTGGATATCCATGCTTCGGTGCGTCATCTGGACGTGGTGTTCGACAAACTGACACTGACTGACAAGGTCGGCCACGCCTACAGCTTAGGCCGCGAGCGGGTCGAGGACGTGATGGAGATGATGCGCATCGCAAGCGGCCTGAGCCACGAGGAATTCGAGGCCTCACCACGGATGTATACCAACATCAACTCAACCTCGCCACTGAAGCACGATACCCCGATGATCGATGGCTGTTTGCGGCTGATCCGGCGCGGCCAGGCGGTGGTGGTGGCGCCGTTCACGCTGGCCGGTGCAATGGCGCCGGTGACGATGGCAGGGGCGGTGACGCAGTCGGTGGCTGAGGCGTTGTGCGCAGTTGCGCTATTTCAATTCGTGCGCCCCAGGTCAGCCTGCGTGATGGGCACGTTTACATCCAACGTCGACATGAAATCTGGCGCGCCCGCCTTTGGTACGCCAGAATACATGCGTGCGACGCAGATGACCGGGCAAATGGCGCGGTTTTACGGCCTGCCATTGCGGGCCTCGGGCGTCTGTGCGGCCAACGTGCCGGATGGCCAGGCGATGTGGGAAACCTGTAACAGCCTGTGGTCAGCGGTGCAGTCGCGCACCAACTTTGTCTATCACGCGGCGGGCTGGCTGGAGGGCGGGCTGATCGCGAGTCCGGAAAAGTTCATCATGGATTGCGAAGTCTTGCAGATGATCCAGCGTTACTTTGAACCTGCGGTCACCGCCACGACGCCCGATGATATCGCCCTGGATGCGATCCGCGAGGTCGGCAGCAGCGGGCATTTCTTTGGCGTCCAACACACCCAGGACCGCTATGAGACCGCGTTTTACCGGCCGTTTCTGGCCGATTGGACCAATTTCGAGGGCTGGGAGCTGAAAGGCGGCACCTGGACCGCCGAGCGTGCCCACGCGATGTTCAAGGAGATCATCAACAGCTTTGAAGCGCCGCCGATGGACGTGGCGATCCGCGACGAGCTTGCCGATTTCGTGGCCCGCAGAAAGCGTGAAGGCGGCGCGCCGACCGATTTCTGACTTAGGGCATTTCGGATAATTGTGTGGACCACTGCGTCAATCCTGAGGGTTCCAAGCCAGGAGCGCAGACAGGGCAGCGCCCGGCCCGTTGGGCCGGACGGGTTGCAATGCACGATCCAGAGATTTTTCGAAAAGCTATGATCGTAAGCCCAATTTCTGCTCAAATTCACTTTGCGTCGTCACATTTCGGGTTTCTTAAACCCGCGTCGTTAGCATCCCCGCAAGCTATGGGAACAACGCGATGCACGGCTTGATGAACCGCTCGATCCAATGTTTTGTAATCGATACATACGGGCCGTCGACCTGGCAAAATATTACCGCGGCCGCAGGGCTTGGCTTTGATGATTTCGAAGCCCTGATGAGCTATGAGGATGCACTAACTTACACGCTCATTGACGTGGCCGCCAAGCAGCTGGCCAAGCCCAGAGACGAGTTGCTGGAAGATTTGGGGACTTATCTGGCCTCGCATCCAAATCTGGAAGGCATCCGCCGGCTGCTGCGTTTTGGCGGCGAGACGTTTGTGGAGTTTCTGTATTCGCTCGATGACCTGCCGGACCGGGCCCGGTTGGCGGTGTCCGATCTGGTGCTGCCGGTGCTCGATTTGCGTGATCATTCGCCCGGCACGCTGACACTGCGATGTGCGGGCGATTATCGCGGTTTTGGCCATGTCATGGTCGGCGTTTTGCGCGCCATGGCAGATGATTACGGCACGCTCGCGGTGCTGGAACATCTGGGCCGCAACGGCGATCAGGAAATGATTTCCATTCAACTGTTGGAAACCGGCCTGTTCCAGGGCCGCGCTTTTGATCTGGCCGCGAAAGCGGGTTGAGATGACTATGGCCAGACCCGACCTGAGGCTGGATTTTGCGGCGCTTGACCTGTTGATGCCGATGCATCTGCTGATCACGCCCTCTGGCCACATCGGCCGTGTGGCCCCGACAATCGCCAAACTGCGCCCCGGCACCGATTTTTGCGGTCAGCGCTTTCTGGAAGTGTTTGAACTGCGCCGGCCGTGTCGAAATATCATGAATACCAACGGTTTAAGAGAGTTGGTGGGCGTCAGGCTGCGGCTGCAATTTCGCACCGGACACCGGACAACGCTACGCGGGATACTGGTCGAGGTTCCGGGCTGCGACGATCTGCTCTTGAACCTGTCATTCGGGTTTTCGGTGATCGAAGCGGTGCAGGATTATGCGCTCAGCAACGCTGATTTTGCGCCAACCGATCTGGCCGTTGAAATGCTTTATCTGGTTGAAGCCAAGTCAGCCGTTATGAAAGAGTCGCGCGACCTGAACATGCGCCTCCACGACGCGCGGCTGGCGGCCGAGACGCAGGCCGTCACCGACCCGCTGACCGGGCTGCACAACCGCCGGGCGATGGATCACAAATTGCAGCATCTGATTAGCGGCGGCAACGGATTTTGCCTGATGCACCTGGATCTGGATTATTTCAAGGGCGTCAACGACACGCTTGGCCACGCTGCAGGCGATCATGTGTTGCAGGCGGTTGCCAAGCTGCTGGTCGGCGAGATCCGCGAAAATGACACCGTGGCGCGGGTCGGCGGCGACGAATTTGTATTGCTTTTCGATGGTCTGGTGAACGAAAAACGCCTGACCAATATCGCCGACCGGATCATTCGCGCGTTGGAAAAACCGATTTCGTTTCAGCGCAGGCGTTGCCGGATTTCCGGCAGTATCGGTCTTACCATATCGAAATTCTACGACCAGCCGGACCCCGACCGGATGCTGTCGGACGCCGATATGGCGCTGTATGCGTCAAAACATCAAGGCCGGGGGCGCACAACGATGGTCACGCCAGAAATACTGGCCGAAGCAGACAAATTTGAAGTTGTCCAGCAGGCAGAGGCACGGAATCCGGCATTGCGTTCGTAGACGCGCCATTGGATGTTGGCGCTTGGCGCTTGGGTCATCGGAACGGTGTCTGGATGGCTGACGAGCCACCGGCGTCGGTTTGACCAGCGCCGCACGCCGCCTGCAACTTTCTTCGACGGAAATCCGGCGGCCAGCCGTTTAGACCATGAATTCGAAGATTTTCGCGTCACGCGGAGGATACGATGACCTCGACCAGCACAATATCGGCGATCCGCTATGGCTATGGGTTTGGCCGACAGTATCAGCCCGGCTCTGGCCAGGACATTTTGGCTCGACTAGCACAGGGCGACCGTATCAAAGCACGCTATCCGGTCAAATCCATCAAAGATGCCGTTGCCGCCGCGATGAAATTTCGCAAAATCCAGAAAGCTGCACGAGACAGCAAACCCGGCTCAAATGCCGCGCAAAAACGCACCCGCGAAGACCTGCAGAAGGTATCGGCGCTGGGCCTGCTGCACGGGGTGGCGCGCATTCTGGATACCGATGACGCGTTTCGCGAACGTCTGACCTGGTTCTGGGCCGACCATTTCACGGCGGTCGGCAAAACTCCGGCCGCGCGCGCCGCCGCCCCGGCCTATATCGACGAAGCCATCCGCCCGCATATCGCGGGTCGTTTCGCGGACATGCTGAAAGCGGTGGTCACGCACCCTTTCATGCTGGCCTATCTTGATCAGATCAGCTCGGTCGGCCCGGCGTCGCTGGTTGGCAAGCGTCGCGGGCGCGGGCTGAACGAGAACCTGGCGCGAGAGGTGCTGGAGCTGCACACATTGGGGGTTGGCGGCGCCTACGGGCAGGCCGACGTGCGCCAGCTGGCCGAACTGATGACCGGGCTGACATTCACGCCGCGCAAGGGCTTTGCCTTTGAAGCCAGGATGAGCGAGCCCGGCGCCGAGACCATATTGGGCAAGCGTTATGGCGGCGATCATGCCCACTTGCGCGATATTCTGGACGCAATGGAAGATCTGGCCGCGCACCCGGACACCGCCCGCCATCTGGCCCGCAAGTTGGCGGTGAACCTGGTGTCTGACGACCCCGATCACGCGTTGGTTGATCATATGAGCGCCGCGTATCAGCGCACGAGCGGTGATCTGAGCGCCGTGTATACGGCCATGCTTGAGCATCCGTCAGCCTGGGTGCCGCTCGGCCAGAAAGCGAAAAAACCCTTTGATTTCATCGTCTCAGCGCTGCTTGCGCTGAATCTTTCCGGGCCAGAGCTGGTTGGCATGGAATTTCGCACGCTCGGCCAGTTGCTTTACCGCCCGCTGGAAGCCATGGGCCAGCCGTTCATGCACGCCCGTGGCCCCGACGGTTGGCCCGAGGCCGCCGAAGACTGGATCACACCGATGGGTCTGGCGTCGCGCATCGCCTGGGCAATCGGCAAATCGGAACACGTCGGCGACCGCATCGGCGCGCCGCGCATGTTTCTGCAGCGCACGCTGGCGGACGCGCAGGCCCGAAGCTGACGCAGGCCGTAATGAATGCCGAAACCCGGCAGGATGCCATTGCGCTGGTCTTTGCATCAGCCGAGTTCAACCGAAGATAAAGGAGGCCGACATGGGCGGAAATTTACTGACACGGCGGGGGCTATTGAAAGGCGGGCGTGCTCGGCTGTTCGCTGGCCGCGCACCCGCTGATGACCGCGGTGACGTTTGCCTCGGCGCCTTGGGACGCGCGCCTTGTGGTAGTGATCCTGCGCGGCGGTATGGACGGGCTGGACGTGGTGCAGCCGGTTGGCGACAAGAATTTTTCGCGCCTGCGGGGTGGTCTGCGGGCCAAGTCGCGCGATCTGAACGGATTTTTTGCGATGCATGACGCGCTTGGCGATCTGATGCCGCTGTGGCGCGCCGGTGAATTGGCCTTTGTACATGCGGTTTCGACGCCTTATCGCGACAAGCGTAGCCATTTTGATGGTCAGGACATGCTGGAGGCAGGCACCGCAAGCGATGTTGATCTGGCCGCCCAGCGCGACGGCTGGCTGAACCGGTTGCCGCAGTACGTGCCCGGCGTCACCGGGCAGACCGCGTTTGCCATTGGCCGCGAGAACATGCGCATTCTGGCCGGCTCAGCACCGGCGTCCAACTGGGCACCGAACACCAGGCTGGAATTGTCCGACTCTGTGCGCGCGTTGCTGGAACAGGTTTATGGTGACGACCCACTATTTCGCGATTCTGTGCTTGAAGCGATGGATCTGGCCGACGTCATGGCCGCTGATCGGTCGGCAAATAACGGCGCCAGCGATGAGATGATGGAGATGATGCGCGCCGCTGGCGGCCGGTCAGAGCGCGCGCTGGCAGCCTTTGCCGCCGACCGGCTGAACCACGACACGCGGATCGCGGCGTTTTCGATCAACGGCTGGGACACCCATCGCGGTCAGTCCGACGGGCTGGCGCGAAGCCTGGGCGCTCTGTCGGACGCAATTCTGACCTTGCGCCAGGGCCTGGGCCGCAACTGGGCCAAGACCACCGTCATCGCGATGACCGAATTTGGCCGCACGGCGCGCGAAAACGGCACCGGCGGCACCGATCACGGCACTGGCGGCGCGATGTTGCTGGCTGGCGGTGTAGTGCGCGGCGGGCGCGTCTATGGCCAGTGGCCGGGCCTGGCTGAGGCTGAACTCTACGACCGGCGTGACCTGATGCCGACCGGCGACGTGCGCGCCTACGCGGCCTGGGCGATGCGCGACATGTTCGGGCTGGATCGCAGCACGCTGGAGCGGTCGATCTTTCCGTCGCTCGACATGGGCGACGATCCCGGCATCATTCTATAGCGGGTGCGGCGCACGAGCGGGAACGCCAAGGGATAGTGGCCTGCTCAGGTGGCCCGCGAATAGGTGATGCGGCAGCCGTCCTGATCCACCAGGACAAATCCGTCGGCACTCAGTTCATCGACCGAATATTTCAGCAATGCGTCATGTGCCGCCTGCACCCTCAGGGCATTGTCCTGGTCAATCTCCCAGTCGCCGCCATGCCAGATCGCACCGGCATCCGGGCTGTCTGGTGCTGCGTAAATCCCGTTTTTCATGAACGTGACCAATGGCGGGTAAATGGTCTTGCATGATACCTGTGCAGCGCGTCTCCATGATCCGATCATGGCGTCAGCCGTCAATTCCATTCTGTCCCTTCCAGACGCTGAAAGATACCAGCCGAAAATAGCGGTGATGGCCACCAAAGCGGCCACCATCAGTGTTTTCATTCTACCGGCGTCGTTATGCACCCATGCTTTCCACCAGTTTGGTGACCGACCGGTCACCGTTGGCAACTGCTTTCAGCACCGGACCCAGTTGCTTGCCGGCATATTTCAGCTTCGCCGTGTCGGCGTCCGCGATGATTTCAGCGATCCGCCGTGCTTCGGAATGCGAAATCACCGGGTTGCTGCCGAGCGCATCCAGCGCGGCCTCGGGGTTGGCTTTGCGTTTTCCGAACCGGCGACCCAGTTGCTTGGCCTGCACCACCGCAAAATGTGGTGCCAGCGTGTCGTTGTCTGCTGCGATGGCAAGCGCGGCATTGCCCTCTTCCAGGTGGTCGCCGCCAATGGCCAGACTCAGCAACAGATCAGGTTCGGACAATGTCGCTTTCGCGGCGATCGCGTGGGCCTCGTCAACCGGCGGCGTGACCATGACGCTGGAGCTGGCTGACAGATTCACGTACATGCCGTCAATCTCCCAGGTGATGATTACGTTGATCTGATGCAGCCCCGGAGCCGGGAAAAGTGCACCGTCCATGCCACGCAGCAGCGTCATGTCATCGGACATCGATCCCTTAGTGTCTGATCCAAAACTAATTGAGTGATTTCAGCGAGTTGTGATTCAATCGGATTGATAAGATTCGAGGGAGATCACAATGGCCTGGACGGAAACCACTCGCGCCCGATATGAACGGCATTCGGGACGCTATGCAAGCGATTTAACTGATCAGGAATGGGGTTTGATCGCGCCATTCCTGCCGCCGCCTAAAACAACTGGTCGTCCGCGCAGCACGGCGATGCGCGATGTTCTGGATGCCATTTTGTACATCGCCAGCGCCGGGTGTGCGTGGCGTATGCTGCCCAATGATTTCCCGCCAGTGTCCACCGTGCGCTACTATTTCTATGGCTGGCGCAACGATGGCATCTTTGAAGTGATCAGCCATTTTCTGGTGGCGACGGCGCGCGAGTTTCATGGCAAGAAGCCCGGCCCCACCGCTGGTGTCATTGATAGCCAGACCATAAAAACAACGGAAAGCGGTGGCATTTCGGGCTATGACGCGGGCAAGAAAACCAAGGGCCGCAAGCGCCACATTGTCACCGACACGCTCGGGTTTATGGTTGGGTTGGTCGTGCATAGCGCCGGTATTCAAGACCGTGATGGCGCACCGGAAGTGTTGAAATCCATCCGGTATTCCCATCCAAACTTGCGCCATATCTTTGCGGATGGCGGTTATGCCGGACCAAAGCTGCGCGACGCTCTTGAAGGCATCGGTGACTGGACAATCCAGATCGTCAAGCGCTTCGACACTGCGGAAGGCTTCGAAGTCATTCCCAGAAGATGGGTCGTCGAGCGCACCTTCGCATGGCTCAACCGCTGCCGGCGATTGGCCAAAGATTGGGAAAAATCCATCGCAAGTTCACAGGCATGGATACTCGTTGCACATATCAGAACCCTCACGCGTAAAATTGCAAGGCATTGTAATCATCCGTAGAGTTTTGAATCAGACACTTAGGCTTCAGAACCGTAAGCTCATGCTCCTCGACGCAACGAATGATCGAACGAAAAGCCCGCGCCGCCTGCGACGGATCGCGCACCTGTCCGGTCACATTCTCAGACCTCAGCGACAGGCTTGCAGGCACCTCGATCGGCGAATCCGACCGGTTGGTCAGTGTAACCTTGACCCGACCCGCGCGCCAATTGGGATCACGTCCAGCAACGGCTCTACCGACAAGCGCAGCGGCCCGGCGATATCCAGCGCATCGGTCGGACTGATCGGTGCCGACGAATACGGCGATCCAAACGGAATCATCCCCGGCCGCACCCACGGGTCAGGCATATGCCTCAGCCGTTTTGCGTCAATCGCATTGAACGACCACTGAATATTGGCCGGGAAGGTTCCGGCGCTGGCGGCGATTGTGCCGGTAGTATTCATGAAGCCATTATCAGCCATATTGTGATAAAGCCCCAAAGCGTGACCCAACTCGTGCACAGCGGTGCGGAAATAGGGCACCGATGACGCGCCAAACCGTTGCCCCTGGACGGTTCCCCATTGTGCAGTGTTGGGGATGGTCCAGTGCGAAGATATTCCTGCGCCTTCGCGCGGAATGTTGTTGGAGTCACCGGCAAAAGCGTCATACATGATCCCGCGCGAGGTGCTGTCAAGACGCTTGACGCACAGAATATGGTACCGCCATTCGGTGTCCAGATTGGAAGAGTCACGGCGCGCCAGCATCGCCGAGTGCATCTCGGCATCCGACCAAAATTGTCCCGACGGCTCGGTCAGGTTGGTCGCTTTCGTAGGCATTGATGTCCCAGTCAACGGCGTCAAACACCGATTTCCAGTCTTCGCTGGCACCATTTCCGCCGGGATATTCCGCGGCATTTACCCGGTCAATTTCCAGCGTTGCCTTGCGCAGGTATTTTGACACCCATCCCATTGTGATCGGGCCGATGTTGACACCGGCCGGGCTGACCAGTTCGCCGGTAAGATATGTTGCCCCGGACGGATAGTTCGACGGCGCCGACGTGAAGGTCATCTTGGCGCTGTGCAGGCCCTGATTGGTCCAGCTGTTGGCGGTGGAATTGAACCTGAACAGTTCAAATTTCATCACGAAGGTATTGCTGAAACTCCAGGTTTCGAGAATTTGCGTGACCCGCAGATAATAGCGATAGCGATTGCGTGGAAATATCGGGATGCCGGCCGACGGGTTGGGATCCGGGTTTCGAACCAGCCGGAATGACGGAAAACTGACGAACCTGAATAGTGAATGAGAGTAAAGGTCGCCCGACGCCGTCACGCCGCTGGCGTGCCGCTCAATCCGCATGGTGCCGTCGTAGTGCAGGTTCCATGAGTTTCTGGGACGCCACTGCAGATAATAAGCCCCGTGGCGCAACCCACGTATGCCCCAGCGCGGCGGCAGGAACGCCCTGCCGACAGGCCGGGCCACAAGACTGGAATGCAGTATACTATGGTCTTCACCCAGTGTTTCGGAATCAGCGGGGCCGTCAAATTCCTGGTCAAGCTGCTTACCACCCTTCAATTTAGCCAGGGGAATCGCATGAAGGTTATGTCCGGAGAATTTGCAGTAAGAACCGATTGTTCCATCCGGCCTTTTTGCGCATGACCCTGAGCGATTTTTTATCTTTTGCCTTGTTGAGCAGATTCATTGCCATGTGTTTGATGACGGCAAAATTCTTGGGGCCGTGATCCTTACGAACACGGCTGTCATCATCGCGGAATGTGACGTCGAGCACCCAGTGGAGGCGGTTTTCAATCCCCCAATGGGAGCGTACCGCATGGGCAAAGCGCGGCGCATCTTTCGGTAGAGACGAGATGAAGTATCGGGTTTGTTGTGTTGTTTTCCCGTTGCTTTCACGGATCGAGACAACGCGACCAATACTGGTCAGGCCCGCCCAACCCGGATGGCGCTCTTGCAGCCATTCTATGGTGTCACTCTGGGTGTAGGTCCGGGTCTCAATCCGACCTTTATCGCCATCAACAGTCTGTAACGACGCAGTATTTTCATGCTCCCTCTCTTCAAACCACAGTTTCACATCCTCAAAAAGGCTGCTCTGATTTCCCTTGAGCGCCAGCACGTAGTCGGCCCCCTTGTCGCGGATTTTGCAGGCAATCTGGCGTTGGCACCCCATCGCGTCCAGCGTCACGATCGCGCCCTCAACGTGGAGCAAATCCAAGAGCAATGGAATGTCCTTGATCTCGTTCTTTTTGTGCGCACTTGCCCGCTGACCCAGTACCAGACGCAGATCATCACAGTAGGCCGAGATCAAATGCAGAGGTGTTTCACCACCGGCCTTTGACCCGCGCATCGTCTTGCCATCGACGGCCACAATCGAGCCTTCAACGCGTCCCGCCAGGCCAGCAGCCCATTGCGCAAAGGCTGTACTGAACTTCTCCGGATCAAGCAGCCGAAACACCGTTGAAAGCGTGTCATGCGAGGGAATGCCGTGCTCAAAAGGGGCCAATTTGCGCAGAAACTTCAGCTTTTCTTCACCATATTCGACAATATCAACGACACTCTCGCCGCCCGAGACCACCGCACACAGGCTTAAAAGCAGGATCTCATCAAGCGGGTAAAGCACCTTCGCCTGCTGGCGAGGGTCAGGGATGGCCGAAATAACAGATTGAAATGATGTAGTCTTTTCCAAAGCAAGTCCTCCAGATGCGTGTTCTGGTGACATTGAATCAGACGTTGATGCACGTAGCAAACACGGGCCAGCTATTCATGCGATACCCCTGTCAATTTAGCGAATTAAGCTTGCCATCTGTCCACATGCTGTGATTCAAGGAGTCTCCTGTTATAGAATTGGAGATGTTGTATGGTTGTTTCCGTGCCTATCCTGTTGTCACCCACACCCACTACATCTAGGGTGCTCCCAATCGCCCGAGTAAAGCTGGGCGTAAGTGGGAGCGGTGACATCGCCAGCAATTTAGGCGGCACAGGCCGTGCCATCCGGGAAAAGTCGCTGGAACTCAGGAAGCGACCGCGGAAACGAAAGGTCTTCACGCTGCGAGACATCCATCCCCGCTTTGTCCCCCTCCCGGGCCACTCGACGCCACGCCATACATATAGTGGGTGTGGGTGACAACCGGATAGGCACGGTTGTTTCATTGGGTTTTTCTGGGGTAAACGAAGCTATCAAGGCTGATTTTATAGAGCGGCTTCCAAAGTTTCATAAATCCCGCTGCGAAGGCCTTACACTGCTTTCGAGCATCGTTCTTGATGTGCGAAGTGCGAATTTGATGGAATTATACCAACGGCCCTAGTCGTTGACCGTTTTGGCCCATTGTCTGGTAGTGATTGACGTGATTGCGGTTTTGTCGTTTGCAAAGAAGTTCCATGCTTCGCAACACCTGTCGACGATCTGCTCATAATTGTCGAAGACGGATATGGCGAGCTTGTTGGCACGCAGATAAGCCCACACATTTTCCATCGGGTTGAGTTCAGGGGAATAGGGCGGGAGTTTGAGCAGGGTGATGTTGTCGGGTACCTCCAGCTCTGCCGAACCGTGCCAGCCAGCGCCATCCAGAATGAGAAGGGCATGTGCGCCCGATGCGACGGTTTTAGCGATCTCGGCGAGATGCGCGCTCATGGCCTGTGTGTCGGCATGTGGCATGATCAGAGCGGCCGCTTCAGCCCGTTCCGGGCAGACGGCGCCGAAAATGTAGCTCCAGATATAGCGGGTGTCGCGCGGGGCACGGGGGCGTGTTCCACGCTCGGCCCAGATACGGGTGAGCGTGCCCTGCTGGCCAACCCGCGCTTCATCCTGAAACCATATCTCCAGGGGCTTGCTGCGGGCTGTTTCCGGCAAGGCTGCTTCTACCTCTGCGGCGAAGTTTTTTTAAAAGCCTCCTGTGCATCCGGGTCGGATTTCGGATGCTGCGGGCGCACCGACAGACGCCGAAAGCCCAGGCTTGCCAATTGTTTGCCAACAGTTCGCTCATGCATGGTGACGCCGAAGCGCTCTTCGATCTTGCGTTTCAGATCAATGCGCCGCCAGCGCACAACCCCATCGGTTTCGGGGTCGGGACCCGCCCGAACCATTTCCGCCAACTCCTCCTTCTGTGCCGCGCTCAGCAGACAGGGTGGATCCGGCGGGCGACGGTTGAACAGGCCCGACACGCCCTCCGCATTGTAACGGTGGGCCCAATCCCGCAACGTCTGCCGATCCATGCCGCAGTTTTCTGCCGCCGTCTTGCGGTCAACCCCATCCAGAACCAGGGCAATCGCCAACATCCGTCGCGCCGCTTCCTGGCGAAGCTCGCCTGCGGACTTGTCTTTTCGCGTAATCCTTACTGCCATCAAAGCCTCCCTTGCCTTGATGCCACTGAATCAGATCACGCCGCTCGTGGGAATCCCCTTGAGTCAAATCTGGGGGCCGTTGGTATTATCGGCGGCTTTACCGCGTCACATTGGCACAAAAGATCATCGGTACCAGTATGTTTCCCGTGTTTTGAGCAATTCCCACATTGATTGCGCGGAAATCATGCAGGCCTATGCTGGAGATGTATTCACCCGTTTGGCCTCCAACGGAGAGACCATCGTTTTGATGATGGATCAAAGCCATATCAATGACGGACATGAAGTCTTGATGCTGTCAGTGCGCATGCGTGATCGCGCTTTGCCTGTGGCTTGGCGCGTGCGCAAGACAAAAGGCAATATTGGGTTTTCTCTCCAAAAAGAGTTACTGGACAGCATTCAGGATTGGATGCCTGAAGGGGCTGATGTCATGTTAACGGGTGATCGATTTTATGGCACAGAAAGGTTAATCCATTGGTGTCAGGACGCTGGTTGGGGATATCGTATTCGCCTGAAGGGCAACCTGACTTTGCAGCACCAAGGTGGCGAGCTGTCTTGCATTGAAATCCGGGAGCTGATGCCGCAAGGGCTTATAAACGCGGAACTTTATGGATCAGGTGTGTTTACGAATATCGGAGTATTGCACGACGATGGTCACCCTGAGCCCTGGATCATCGCTATGAATGCAAAGCCTTCACAATACACGGTTCTCGATTATGGAATGCGATGGGGTATTGAAGCTATGTTCTCGGACTTCAAGACCCGTGGATTTGGCATCGCGCAAAGCCAAATCAAAAAGCCAGACCGACTGGAAAGGCTTATCCTTGTCATGGCAATAGCCATGTACTGGGCGGTTTCAACGGGCGCAGCAGATGAACAAATAGTCGCCGAAAGCGGCGAAAAAAGGCGATTCGCAAAACCCGAAGATCACTCTGCTCCCTCTTCAAACAGGGCCTGCGGTTCCTGCGCAGATGCTTCATAGGATATGAGAAAATCCCTAAATTATGGCAAGTTTGGATTTTTTGAAGGGTGGTGAGCTTAGGAGCTGAAATTCGAATTGGCTGCCATTCGCGGGAACGCCGTGAAGCCGACTGAAAAGTGCAATGACTTTATCTTAAGCGAGTGGTCGCCAAATCACGATTATCGGAAAGACAAAAGGGTATGACGCGCCTTATACCAACGGCCCTAGTCGTTGACCGTTTTGGCCCATTGTCTGGTAGTGATTGACGTGATTGCGGTTTTGTCGTTTGCAAAGAAGTTCCATGCTTCGCAACACCTGTCGACGATCTGCTCATAATTGTCGAAGACGGATATGGCGAGCTTGTTGGCACGCAGATAAGCCCACACATTTTCCATCGGGTTGAGTTCAGGGGAATAGGGCGGGAGTTTGAGCAGGGTGATGTTGTCGGGTACCTCCAGCTCTGCCGAACCGTGCCAGCCAGCGCCATCCAGAATGAGAAGGGCATGTGCGCCCGATGCGACGGTTTTAGCGATCTCGGCGAGATGCGCGCTCATGGCCTGTGTGTCGGCATGTGGCATGATCAGAGCGGCCGCTTCAGCCCGTTCCGGGCAGACGGCGCCGAAAATGTAGCTCCAGATATAGCGGGTGTCGCGCGGGGCACGGGGGCGTGTTCCACGCTCGGCCGAGATACGGGTGAGCGTACCCTGCTGGCCAACCCGCGCTTCATCCTGAAACCATATCTCCAGGGGCTTGCTGCGGGCTGTTTCCGGCAAGGCTGCTTCTACCTCGGCGGCGAAGTTTTTTTAAAAGCCTCCTGTGCATCCGGGTCGGATTTCGGATGCTGCGGGCGCACCGACAGACGCCGAAAGCCCAGGCTTGCCAATTGTTTGCCAACAGTTCGCTCATGCATGGTGACGCCGAAGCGCTCTTCGATCTTGCGTTTCAGATCAATGCGCCGCCAGCGCACAACCCCATCGGTTTCGGGGTCGGGACCCGCCCGAACCATTTCCGCCAACTCCTCCTTCTGTGCCGCGCTCAGCAGACAGGGTGGATCCGGCGGGCGACGGTTGAACAGGCCCGACACGCCCTCCGCATTGTAACGGTGGGCCCAATCCCGCAACGTCTGCCGATCCATGCCGCAGTTTTCTGCCGCCGTCTTGCGGTCAACCCCATCCAGAACCAGGGCAATCGCCAACATCCGTCGCGCCGCTTTCCCATCCCGGCACCGCGCCGCTTCCTGGCGAAGCTCGCCTGCGGACTTGTCTTTTCGCGTAATCTTTACTGCCATCAAAGCCTCCCTTGCCTTGATGCCACTGAATCAGATCACGCCGCTCGTGGGAATCCCCTTGAGTCAAATCTGGGGGCCGTTGGTATCAGACATCAGAGCAAAGAAAAGCCGAGCTGCCGTACTGGCTGCATCATTACAATTGGCACCGGCCTCATGCCGACATAAAAAGGAAAACACCAATCAGCCGATCAGGCTTGGACGTGAACAACCTCATGAGACTCCACATCTAGGGCGCCTGGCTTGCGATACGGTGGGCATTTGCCATGACGCTAAAGGTGATCGTGGTGGCCGGGATCGACGGTAGCACCGATGCATCAACAATATGTATGCGCTGTGATCCGTGCGGCCGCCCCAGCGTGTCACTTTCGCCGGGGCCTGGCGTTGGCGCCATCGGCACACTGCCGCCGACATGAAAACTTGATCCCGGCGCGCCTGGGCATGCTGCAAAGCGCAGCGCAATCAAGCCAGCGCTGCGCATCGCGCGCGATAATTTTCGTGTGGCCGCATTCAGCGTGGGAGCTGTCGCCGGGTTTTCAATTTTACGCGGAACCAGCCGTCCGTCGCCAGCAAGCCGCAAACCGATGCGCGCCGAAGCGTCAGAATGAAGGAATATCTGCGCCACAACCAGCCGCCTGCACAACAGATCTAAGACCGGTCCGCAACCCGGCAACCAACGCGCATATTTCGCTTTTAGCTCAGGGCCATAAAACTCGTTCCAGGTGTAGATTTGGGAATGCACCAGCCGGTCTGAGACGTCTGGATTGTCAATTTCCACGAAAAGCTGCGCCAGAGTGTGCAAGGGCATGGCATCGGGCCGCCGCGGGATGCGCCATTTTTGGATCATCGGCAAAAAGGCGTTTTGACTGTCTTTCAATATCAGCTCGTCCGGCGCTGAAACCGGGGCCGACAAAAGTATACGCGATGTCTCAAGCACGCCCGCCGCCAAAAAAACCCGTTTCCCGTGAACTGTATTCCCGTCAGCAAGCGTTACGCAGACGCGACCGGACTCTTCCGCCAAGTGCCTGACCTCGGCGTCATGGCGGTAGGAAAACCGCGGATGCGCGCCGAGCGCCTCCAGTGTGGATCGCGCCGAATAAATCAGGTTCCACGGACACCCATGCAGGCACATGCCGCACAGTTTGCACGATTACGCGACAGCTTGGCGCGCTGAGCCAAAAAATACCCCGTCAGCGGCAAGCTGATCTTGTGCGTGCTGCAAGCGCGCGACTATGACCTCGGCCTGCGGGCTCGACTGCAGGGCCGATCTGCCCTGCATGGCAAAGGCCGGAAACAGCCGCTCAAGCGCGTCCTGGGACCCGGATACCGGCATGAATTCTGCCACTGCGCGGTAATGCGGCGCCAGGTCTTTTGCGGTGATCGGCCAGTCGTTGATATCGCTTTGCCGGTAGGGCAGCACGGCTGATCCCCAGACATTTGACAGGCCCCCCGCGGCGCGCGAGGCGCGAAGCGCACACCAATCCGCGCCACCTGCAAACGTTTGCTCTGCCGGTTCCATCGTAAAATCTGAACCAAAGCGGCGGACCTGACCAACGGGAGTGGCAAACTGCGGCGCCATCCAGTTGGCGCGATCTTCACCCGTCCAGCGCTCAGGCGGCGTTGTGGCCAGAGTTTCCTGCAAGTCCGCAGTTCCAGCGTCCGGAGTTTGGCCCACATCCAGCATCAGCACGTCGCATTCCCGCGCCAGCAGCGCCTTTGCAGCCGACACCCCCGCCGGGCCAGAGCCGATGACGATGTCCGGCATTTCAGTCGCGCCGGTACACGAGCACCGCTCCGTCTCCGAGCGTGCCGGGAAAACGGCGCAGCAGCGTCAGCGTATCTTGTGCATCCGAGCGCAGTGACGGGATCACCCTGAAATTTCGTTTTGGGAACGCAACGACGATGGTTATTGGCCGGGGTCTTGCAGTGCTGCCCGGTAGTCATTCTCCGTATATATCGGCAGCCAGTCGGCACGAAAATGATTGGTGAAAACGGTGCTGGCAAACCCAATGGCCAGGACTTTTTCGGCGGCCGTGCGTTTCGCCTCAACCAGTGCAAATGCCGCCGCCAAATCCTGTTTTGGCGCGCTATAGTTACGGGCGGCGAGCAGCGCGGACAGAATTATCATCACACCGACAGCAGCTGGGAATACGAATTTGCCGACTTTGGCGCCCAACCACCGGGAAATCACGCCGCATATCAGGCGCACACCAAGCACGATCAAGATCAATAGCAACCCGATGTCGAGAAAAAAGAACCGCGGCCAGAGCCGCATGCCGACCGCCAAAAGGATAGCCATGCTCAACGCAATGTGCACGGCGATGACCACGCCATACAGCGGGCCAGGCTGGGGTGTGGTTGCAGCGCCCAATACGGCCAGAGTGATAACACCAGCGCCGGCCAAAAGGGCCAGCGCGCCGGTGGCGCCGATTGTCGTGCGCACAGCTTCGATGACGGTCCACAGCGGATTCTGATACTCCTGCATCATATCAATTGCTGATGTCGCAGCGACACCGCTCACAGTTTCGACCAGACTCGGCAGGATCGGCAGGTAGAACAGCAACGTCAAAGCGCCACCGATCACGTAGCCAACCGCAGGCCAGCCAGCAGATCGCGCGTCAGACTGCCGCGCATGGCGCGCCATGCCAGAACCGCAAGCCAGACCAGACTCTGTGCCGCAAAAAAGAACGCGCCGGTCAAATGGGTGAAAACCGCAAGCGCCAGCGTCACCCCGTAGATGATCCATATTTTAGGGCCGGGCGCGGCAATGCCTTTCAGAAACAGGATCATGCCAAGCAAGGCCCAGAACGACAGCTCGGTATAGCCGCGGGCGTTTTGCGAGAACCAGATGTGATGGTATGACAGTGCAAGCAACAGCGCCGATATATGAGCAATCGTTGGTCCGGCGACATGGCGTGCCAGCACCCAGCAGGCGCCGATTGAGGCGACGCCGAAAATCAGGGCGGGCAGGCGCAATGACCAGGGTGACGCACCGAATATCTCGATCACGACCTTGGATTCGAAATAAAGATAGTGGTGGTTCATCGAATAAGACCGCATCCTCTCTGACCAGGGAAGACGCAGGTGCGTTTCCAGCGACACGATCTCGTCAAACCAAAGTGCGGCGTTCAGTCCGACGATACGCAGGACGATGGCCAGCACTAGGATTGCCCCAAGCACAAAAAACTCGCGCCGATGGATGCTGCCGGCGCCCATGTCAGTCGGCCCATATGGCGCAGATCATCACCAGCAGATCAGGGTTTGGGCTCCGGCGCGCTGACATCTTGATACGGGCGACAGGGATCATTGGGCGGGCCTTCAATTGCGGACGCGCTCAGACCGCGCGTGCCAAACGTCTCTCTTCCAGGATGTCAGAGATGATATTCGCCAGTGATCGGGTTGGCCGGAACCCGATTGCACTTTCCAGCTTTGAAACATCCGGCAGGCGGCGCTCCATGTCTTCAAATCCCACAGGGTAAACGTCTTCATACGGAATGAATCGAATTTCAGAAGCCGATCCAGTCGCCGCGATGACCTGTTCGGCCAGTCCCTTTATGATGATCTCTTGATCGTTGCCGATGTTGTACACTTGGCCTGTTATACCAACGGCCCCCAGATTTGACTCAAGGGGATTCCCACGAGCGGCGTGATCTGATTCAGTGGCATCAAGGCAAGGGAGGCTTTGATGGCAGTAAGGATTACGCGAAAAGACAAGTCCGCAGGCGAGCTTCGCCAGGAAGCGGCGCGGTGCCGGGATGGGAAAGCGGCGCGACGGATGTTGGCGATTGCCCTGGTTCTGGATGAGGTTGACCGCAAGACGGCGGCAGAAAACTGCGGCATGGATCGGCAGACGCTGCGGGATTGGGCCCACCGTTACAATGCGGAGGGCGTGTCGGGCCTGTTCAACCGTCGCCCGCCGGATCCACCCTGTCTGCTGAGCGCGGCACAGAAGGAGGAGTTGGCGGAAATGGTTCGGGCGGGTCCCGACCCCGAAACCGATGGGGTTGTGCGCTGGCGGCGCATTGATCTGAAACGCAAGATCGAAGAGCGCTTCGGCGTCACCATGCATGAGCGAACTGTTGGCAAACAATTGGCAAGCCTGGGCTTTCGGCGTCTGTCGGTGCGCCCGCAGCATCCGAAATCCGACCCGGATGCACAGGAGGCTTTTAAAAAAACTTCGCCGCAGAGGTAGAAGCAGCCTTGCCGGAAACAGCCCGCAGCAAGCCCCTGGAGATATGGTTTCAGGATGAAGCGCGGGTTGGCCAGCAGGGCACGCTCACCCGTATCTGGGCCGAGCGTGGAACACGCCCCCGTGCCCCGCGCGACACCCGCTATATCTGGAGCTACATTTTCGGCGCCGTCTGCCCGGAACGGGCTGAAGCGGCCGCTCTGATCATGCCACATGCCGACACACAGGCCATGAGCGCGCATCTCGCCGAGATCGCTAAAACCGTCGCATCGGGCGCACATGCCCTTCTCATTCGGGATGGCGCTGGCTGGCACGGTTCGGCAGAGCTGGAGGTACCCGACAACATCACCCTGCTCAAACTCCCGCCCTATTCCCCTGAACTCAACCCGATGGAAAATGTGTGGGCTTATCTGCGTGCCAACAAGCTCGCCATATCCGTCTTCGACAATTATGAGCAGATCGTCGACAGGTGTTGCGAAGCATGGAACTTCTTTGCAAACGACAAAACCGCAATCACGTCAATCACTACCAGACAATGGGCCAAAACGGTCAACGCCTAGGGCCGTTGGTATTACATCGGGCGCAGACATAAGCCGCACCAGCGCTTCCACAACGTCATGCACGTGCCCGAAACATCGCGATTGTTCGCCGGTGCCGTGAACCATTAGCGGACGCCCTGCCAGCGCACTGTTCACGAAGTTCGGCACGACCATGCCATAGCGCCCGGCTGGCGCGGGCCGGTTGTGTTGAACAATCGCGCCACAATGACCGGAAGCCCGACGTCGCGCGCATAGGCGAGCGCCAGAAATTCGTCGAGCGTCTTTGCGCAGGCATAAGACCAGCGCAGGTTCAGCGTCGCGCCGGTGGTCAAGTCGTCGTCCTCGTGCAAGGGAAACTTCGCCGATTTTCCATAAACCTCAGAACTGGAAGCAATAAAGATTAATTTTCTACCGGAAATGGCTGCTTTTAATACGTTTTCTGTGCCGATTACATTTGTCAATATGGACTGGCTGGGCTGTTCCATGATGACTTTGACACCGACTGCCGCGGCAAAATGAAATATCACATCGGATTGGTCCACCAGACGTGCGACCAGATCTGGGTCAAGCACGCTGCCTTTTGTGAAGGAAAACGCTTTGTTGCCCTGCAGCAAATTCAGATTTTCGATCCGTCCAGTGGATAAATCATCAAGCACGCAAACAGAATGTCGGTCGAATATCAGCCGTTCGGCCAAATGCGAGCCAATGAATCCCGCGCCACCGGTAACCAATATTTGCATATATCCCTCGCAATGCACGCCACCTTAAATGAAAATGTAGTAACATGGCGAAGTTGCTTAGACTACGGGCTTTTTTGGAATGAAACGGACTGTTGCGGGGATGAAATAACCGGGTGCTTTTGGGTTCGGGCCGGACCGTTGTGGCGCGCGATTCCGGGCGTTTGGATTCAGGCCCGCCAGGCACTCAGATCCCGGTCGATCAATACTTCCAGTCTTTCGATTTCAGGCATCAGGCGTTCCCTAAGTATATGTCGTGCCTCTGGCGGCATTTCGCGGTTTTTTGTCAAATTAAGCTCTGACAGCCGGTCGCGCACCAAAAGGCGCAGATTTTTCGGCGTTACCGTTGCAATTGCCCCGGTGACAGGATTGGGCTTCATGAGGAAATCCTGAAACAAACGGCTTTTCGGCACGCCCCCGGCATTGGGTTTTCGCGCCATGTCCGAACGAAACGATGAATCCGCCCCGATAAATGCGAATATTTCCGCGATCAGTTTTTCCGGCCCACTCAGAAAGTCTTCATAGGTGCGAATGAACATTTGATTGCGCGCAAACAGCGCAAAATATCGTTCCAACTGCTCTGCATACCGGGGGAACCTGGAATATCCGAACAACGGTTGCCAACCTGCGCTAAGGCGTTCAGCTTCGGTCTTTAGCGCCAGCGTGAAGTCCTCGATCGTCTCGATACGCTGCTTGGTCGCATACAGGAAATGGGAATATGCCTGTTCGATCGGGTTTCTGAGGATCACGATCAAATGGGCATCCGGTATATGGTGGCTAATGCGCCGCGCCGCCTTGTCTGAATACAAATAAAGCGGCGACGCCTCGCCACAGATCGCACCGGCCGACGCGTCGGCGAAAATCGCCTGGTAGGCATCCAAATCGGTCAGCGAATTGTTGATGTAATCTGCGCCCGGCCCTATGCAGTCCGGCTTGTCACCCTCAAAGGCAAAAAAATTAGGCTCTTTGGAAAATGGCATGAAGACTGCCGGATGTTGTCGCAAATAAACATGCAACGCGGTAGTCCCGGCCCGCGCCGGGCCGATGATCAAGAAGCTGGGCATGTGTTTCATTGAAATCCACCTTTGCATGGGCGCGGCGGCGCGGCCAGATTCCAAGTGATAAAACGCAATATTTTGCGGCTTTCTTGACTTGGCAATGTCTGTGTCGGAATTGCTGTCGCAGAATTCATGCCCACCGCGTGGAGGCGAAACAAGGGAACTTTTGTCAACGAGACCACAATCCACGATTGCCCTGCGCAATCAGACATATCTGCTCTGGGCGGCGCTCGTGGTTCCGGCTTTGGCTTTGGCCTTGCACGATATTCTCGCAATCGAACGAACCCGTTATCTGCGCTACACAGGTCTGATGTCGTGCTGGCTGATGATCCTGGCCATGTCGATCACAGCGCTCGAGCTGTTTCTTGGCCGTCAGGACTGGCTAACATGGCTTCGTGTTCGCCGCCGTCATTTTGGCGTATCGAGCTTCGGTTATGCGCTCCTGCATCTTCTGGTCTTCATCGTGGCCGCCAATCCGGAAATCTGGGTGCGGTCGTTCCGCCGCCCCGATCTGGCGGTCGGCTGGGCCGGGTTCGTGATCATAGCGGCAATGGCGGCAACCTCTAACAATTGGTCGGTGCGCCGTTTGGGGAGAAATTGGAAGCGATTGCAACAGCTTGTTTATCTGGGCGCATTACTGACATTGCTGCACTGGATTACTTCGGAGCGGCGTTACATTGAGATCGCAACTTATACGACGCCGCTGGTTTTGCTGAGCATCTGGCGGGTCCGGCGAAACTGGCAACACGGTGGTGCCGCATAATGAATTTTTCCGCATTTCCAGCGGAATTTTCTCGGCAAGTTGCCCAAAATCCACGCCTAGCCCCTTTGTCGTGCAGACAATCCCACACCCCACCCGTCAGCCGTTGCGGCCGTGCGGCATTGCCGCGCTGGACAGCAAAACATCCGAGCCGATTTGGCACTTGTCAGCCCCGCCCGCTAGTCAAATGTGCGCTCTTGGCAGCGGGTTAGACTGGCTGTAACGTTCAAATTGACATTGCCGACTGGCGGGTCAAGAAAACATTCGGCCTTGCTTTTTTTGTTCCAAGTGGCGGCTCTGGCCTCAGTCGAGGGACAATAATTAATTTTCGCACTTATTGTTTCACGATTTGGGCGCGTTTTGAAGAATTTTTAATCTGTGGTGATCAGGCCGGGATTTTTTCGCTAAAGTTCGATTCGGGTGGTTGTATTTGAATGGATTATTGATGGGCCGCGATTCTAAAATTCCTGTCGTGATTATCGGCGGCGGGCCGGCGGACCTTACTGCGGCTTACGAGCTGCAAAAGCTGAGCGACAAGTATCAGCCCACTGTTTATGAGAGCTCCAAAATGGTCGGCGGGATCGCCAGAACCGAAAGCCATAACGGCTATCGCTTCGACATCGGTGGCCATAGGTTTTTCACCAAGGTTCCCGAAGTCGAAAAGATGTGGAACGACGTGCTGGGCGACGACTTTATCGTCGTGCCGCGCCTGAGCCGGATATTTTACCGGACAAGTTCTACGACTATCCGCTCAAGCTGATGAACGCCCTGACGAATATTGGACTATACGAGACCATGCGGATCACCCTCAGCTACCTGAAATGGAAGCTGCGCCCTTACCGGACCGAGGACAGTTTTGAAGAGTGGGTGATAAACCGCTTTGGCGGCCGCCTTTATATGCATTTCTTCCGCAGCTACACAGAAAAGGTCTGGGGCATTTCCCCGTCCAAAATTCGGTCTGACTGGGCGGCACAGCGCATTAAAAATCTTTCGCTGCCCAAGGCTGTCTGGAACGCGCTTACCGGCGCGAACGACACCACCAGCCTGATCGAAGAGTTTAAGTATCCCAGACTTGGGCCAGGTATGATGTGGGAAAAGACCCGCGACCTTGTCCGCGAACGCGGCGGCGCGGTTGAGATGCGATCCGAGGTTATCGCAGTGAACCGCGACGGCAACAAGATCACCTCGATTGACGTGCGCCGCTGGAGCGAGGCCGGCGAAGCAGAAAAGATTGAACGTGTCGAGGGCGAGCATTTCATCAACTCGATGGCGGTTCGTGATCTGATCCGCTGCATGGCCCCATTGCCACCACCGCATGTCGTCGAGGCCGCAGAGCGGCTGAAATACCGCGACTTTCTGATTGTGACGCTGGTGCTCGATCATCCGGACCCGTTCCCAGACAACTGGATCTACATTCACACTTCCTCGGTGAAAGTGGGACGCATCCAGAATTTCCGCGCCTGGTCGCCCGAAATGCTGCCGAACACCCACACGTCCTCGATTGGGATGGAGTATTTCTGCCAGGAGCACGATGGCCTTTGGTCAATGTCAGATGAAGCGCTGCACGAACTTGCGGCGAGCGAGATCGAGAAACTCGGCCTGGCCGATCGCGAAAGCGTCATCGACGCGGCGATCATTCGCCAGCCAAAGGCCTACCCAGTCTATGACGCCGATTACAAAGAATCGCTGGATATTCTGGAGACCTGGATAAAAGGCTTGGAAAACTTCCAGACGGTGGGTCGCAATGGCTTGCATCGCTACAACAATCAGGATCACTCGATGCTGACCGCGATCTACGCCGCAAGAAACATTTTGGGCGCGTCCTACGATTTGTGGAACGTGAACGTCGAGCGGTCCTATCACGAGGAATTCCAGGTGCCCAAGCCGGCCAAAGCCGGTGCCGCTTCGGCGATAATTGGCAGGCTGAAAAGCCAGTCCTGACCGGCCGGGCGGCGTTGCGAATGCATTCGAATTCCTGACGGCTGCAATAAATCGTCCGAAACGAGCGCCCCAATAGCTGGTCCGTTAGAGTGCCCGGCCATCCGCGCAAATGTCAGATTGCAGCTGTTGATGAACCGCGCATGGTCAGCGAAATACCAATCGTCGCCTCCTCAGAGGCCGGACTGTTCGGGTGATCCGTCTGACCGGCGTGCGCCGTGGCCTGTGTGCCCTCGTGATTTTACGGTATTGAGGCCGCAGACCATGCGGGCGATACTGTGAACGGTTGTCATGGGGGAAATCCAGATCGATCACGTGCATACTGATACGCATGATACGACGATGCTTGCTGATCGGCTGATGGCAGCAGTTGAAGATCGCCGCGATGAGTTGATCGCGCTCACTCAGGATCTGATCCACATGCCGACGCTCAATCCGCCCGGCGAAAACTATCTTGAGATTTGTAAGTATCTGGCCGTCCGGCTGAAGCAACGCGGCTTTGTCGTGGAAATGATCCGCGCGATCGGGGCCGTCGGTGACAGCGAAAAATATCCACGCTGGAACATGGTGGCCCGCATCGAAGGCGCGCGCAGCGGGCAATGTGTCCACTTCAATTCCCACATTGACGTGGTGGAAGTTGGTCGAGGCTGGAGCTTTGATCCGTTTGGTGGCGCGCTGCACGATGGCAAGATCTACGGGCGCGGCTCGTGCGACATGAAGGGCGGGCTGGCGGCGTCGATCATCGCCGCCGAGTCGTTTTTGCAGGTGTGTCCGGATTTTTCCGGCTCCATTGAAATCTCCGGCACCGCGGATGAAGAGTCTGGCGGTCTGGGCGGCGTCGCTTATCTGGCCGAGAACGGGTTCTTCTCGCCAGAACGGGTGCAGCACGTGATCATTCCCGAACCATTGAACAAAGATCGCGTGTGTCTGGGCCATCGCGGGGTCTGGTGGGCCGAGATCGAGACATACGGCGAGATTGCCCACGGCTCGATGCCGTTTCTGGGCGACTGCGCGGTGCGCCACATGGGCGCGGTGCTGCAAGAGATGGAGGACACGCTGTTCCCCGCGCTCGCGCAGAAACGCACCGACATGCCGGTGGTGCCCGAGGGTGCCAGGCAGTCGACGATGAATATCAATGCCATTCATGGCGGCCAGGCGGAGCCCGACGCCGACTATACGGGGCTGGCGTCGGCATGCGTGCCTGACAGTTGCCGAATGGTCATCGATCGCCGTTTTTTGCTGGAAGAAGACATAAATGACGTGAAGCAAGAAGTTGGCGAAATTCTTGAAGCGGTAAAGGCGAAACGGCCGAATTTTTCCTATGATTTGCGCGAGGTGCACGAAGTCTTGCCGACAATGACCGACAGAGATGCGCCCATTGTTCAAGTCGTTTCGCGCGCAATAAAAAATGTGTTGGGGGTGGAGCCGCGTTACGTCGTGTCGCCGGGCACCTATGATCAAAAGCATATAGACCGCATCGGGCGGCTGAAAAACTGCATCGCCTATGGGCCGGGCATTCTGGACCTTGCCCATAAGCCCGACGAATATATCGGCGTGGACGACATGGTTGACAGCGCCTGTGTTATGGGGCGCAGTTTACTAGAGCTATTGGCGAAACGTGACTGAGAATCTGAAGCAATCTAATCGGTAATATATCTAGGGAGAAATCTGATGAAACACTACAGGAAAACGACTTTTGCCAGCGTCGCAGCACTTGCGCTGAGCGCCGGGCTGGTACAGGCCGCCCAGACCGACATCACCGTCGGCATGCAACTGGAACCACCGCATCTGGACCCGACCAGCGCTGCTGCGCAGGCCATCGATTCGGTGGTTTATGCTAATATTTTCGAAGGACTGACCCGGTTCATGGGCGACGGGTCCATCGTGCCGGGGCTGGCTGAAAGCTGGGAAATTTCCGATGACGGCCTCACTTACACGTTCAACCTGCATTCCGGTGTCAAGTTCCACGACGGCACGTCAATGGATTCTGAAGATGTAGTATTTTCGCTGGATCGCGCACGGGGGGAAGATTCGGTTAATGCGCAAAAAGCTCTGTTTGCCGGGATTACATCGGTTGAGGCGCTTGATGCGACCACGGTGCGGGTGACCCTTTCGGCGCCAAACGGCAGTTTCCTGTTTAACATGGCCTGGGGCGATGCCGTTATTGTCGCGCCGGAAAGCATTGAGAACATCAAAACCAACCCGGTTGGCACCGGGCCGTTTACTTTCGCCAACTGGGTGCAGGGCGACAAGATTGAAATCACCAGGAACCCGGATTACTGGGGCACGCCAGCAATTCTGGAAAATGCGACGTTCAAGTTTATCTCTGATCCCACCGCCGCCTTTGCCGCGGTGATGGCCGAGGATGTGGATGTGTTCAGTGGCTTCCCGGCGCCGGAAAACCTGCCGCAATTTGCCGCCGATCCACGCTTCCAGGTTCTTGTCGGCTCGACCGAGGGCGAAACCATCCTGTCCACCAACAACAAGATGCCACCGTTTGACAACGTCAAGGTGCGCGAGGCTTTGGCGCATGCGATTGACCGTCAGGCAATCATTGACGGGGCGATGTTTGGCTATGGCACCCCGATCGGCACCCATTTTGCGCCGCATAATCCGGCCTATCTGGACCTGACCGGTAACTCGAACTACGACCCGGACCTGGCCCGTGCGCTGCTGGCCGAGGCCGGGTTCCCGGATGGGTTTGATACCACGCTGAAGTTGCCGCCGCCATCCTACGCACGCAGGGGCGGTGAGATCATTGCCGCGCAACTGGCCGAGGTTGGTATCAAGACCGAGATTTCCAATCTGGAATGGGCGCAGTGGCTGGAGCAGGTGTTCCGGGGCAAGGATTATGGTCTGACCATCGTCAGCCACACCGAGCCGATGGACATCGGGATTTATGCCCGGCCCGAATACTATTTCCAGTATGATTCGGCTGCCTTCCAGGGGCTGATGGATGATCTCAATGCCGCCACCGATCCGGACAAGCGCACCGCGATCATGCAAGCGGCGCAGACGATGATTTCCGAAGACTACGTCAACGGATATCTGTTCCAGCTGGCCGCGTTGTCGGTGGCCAACGCCAAAGTCGTGGGCCTTTGGACCAACGCGCCGACTGCTGCCAACGACCTGACGGCGGTTTACTGGACCGACTGATCATACAAACCTGGTCCCGGCATTCCTGCCGGGACCTGACGGCCTTGGCGGACACCCTCTGAGATGCTGCGCTATACGCTCAAACGACTGCTGTCCCTGACGCTGAGCCTGATGGTGGCCAGCGTCGTGATTTTCGTGTCGATTGAGGTGGTTCCGGGCGATCCGGCATCCTACATGCTGGGCATTAACGCCCAGGAAGACACGGTTGCCGCATTGCGCGAAGAGTTGGGGCTGAACGTGCCGAAAATCCAGCGCTATCTGGGCTGGATCGGCGGGCTGGTGCGCGGTGATTTTGGCGTGTCCTATACCTATCGCACCCCGGTTGCCGACATGATCGGCGAGCGGATGTGGATATCGCTGCCGCTGGCGTTGTTCGCGCTGACCATGTCCACACTCATCGCTTTTCCGGCCGGTATTCTGGCCGCCACACGGCGCGGCTCGGTCTGGGATGTGATCGTCATGGGGGTCACGCAACTGGGCATCGCGATCCCGAATTTCTGGTTTGCGATGCTGATGGTGCTGGTGTTTGCGATCAATCTGCGCTGGTTCTCGGCAGGTGGATTTTCGGGCTGGGACGCCGGGCTTTTGGTCGGGCTGAAGGCGCTGCTGTTGCCGGCAATTTCGCTGGCGCTTCCGCAAGCCTCGATTCTGGCGCGGGTGATGCGCTCGGCCCTGCTGGACACGCTGGACGAAGATTTTATCCGCACCGCGCGCGCCAAGGGCCTGACTACCGGTCAGACCCTGCGCCGCCACGCACTGCGCAACGCCATGATCCCGGTGCTGACCATCATTGGCTTGCAGTTTTCGTTCCTGCTGGCGGGCGCAATCATCATCGAGAATGTGTTCTTCCTGCCAGGGCTTGGACGGCTGGTGTTTCAAAGCATCTCGCAGCGCGATTTGATCGTTGTGGAAAGCGTGGTGATGTTATTGGTGTTCGCCGTCGTCATGGTGAATTTCGCCGTCGATATAGCATACGCTGCGGTTGACCCCAGATTGCGCAGGCGCAGCTGATGGCCGAGCTAAGCAATATCGCCCCACCTAGGGAAAGTTGGCTGAGAACGGCGCTGCACTCGCGCAATCTGATGCTCGGGCTGATCCTGTCACTGGTCTTTGTCGGCGGCGCGTTGGTGTCGTTCCTGTGGACACCGTTTGACGTTACCCAGTTGGACATTCCCAACAAACTTGAAAATCCGACCACGACCCACTGGTTCGGCACCGATCATTTTGGCCGCGACATATTTTCGATGATCATGGTCGGCGCGCGCACCTCGATCGCGGTAGCGCTGGTCGCGGTTGGCATCGGCATGGCGATTGGCGTGCCATTGGGGCTGGCCGCGGCGGCGCGCGGCGGCTGGAGCGATGAGCTGATCATGCGCGCCAACGATCTGGTGTTCGCGTTTCCGGCGCTGCTGATCGCGATCATGATTACAGCGGTTTTCGGGCCAAGCGCTGTGAACGCGATCATCGCCATTGGGGTATTTAATATTCCGGTGTTCGCGCGCCTTACCCGTGGCGCGGCTCTTTCGCTGTGGACGCGCGATTATATCCTGTCGGCGCGCGTGTCCGGTAAAGGGGCAGTGCTGATATCGGCCGAACATATCCTGCCCAACATCGCCAACCTGCTGATCGTTCAGGGCACGATCCAGTTCTCGCTCGGCATTCTGGCCGAAGCGGGCCTCAGCTATGTGGGCCTTGGCGCGCAACCGCCGATCCCAAGCTGGGGGCGGATGCTGGCCGACAGCCAGACGTTAATCAGTTTCGCGCCCCATACAGCGCTGTTTCCGGGGTTTGCGATCCTGTTCACAGTGCTTGGGCTGAACCTGATGGGCGATGGATTGCGCGATATCTTTGACCCCAGAATTCGCAGGGCGCGCGGATGAGCCTGCTTGAGATTGCCAACCTGTCGCTTGATATCCACGCCGAGCCGATCCTGCGCGCGGTTTCCATGTCGGTGGAGGCCGGCAAGATTCTCGGCGTGATCGGCGAAAGCGGATCGGGCAAATCAATGACCGCGTATTCGGTGATGCGGCTGTTGCCGCAGGGCTCGCGCTCCACCGGCGCGATCGCCATGAATGGCGTCGATATTCTGTCGGCCTCCGAATCCACTATGTGCGCAATGCGCGGCAACGACATCGGCATGGTATTTCAGGAACCGATGACGGCGCTGAACCCGGTCAAGACCATCGGCGCTCAAGTGGCCGAAACCATCGTCGTTCATGGCCGCGCCAGCCGTGCCGAGGCGCGCGCCATTGCCCGCGAAACGCTGAACCGGGTCGAGTTGCCAGAGCATCGATTTCCCTTGTCGCGCTATCCGCACGAGCTTTCCGGCGGGCAACGCCAGCGGGTGGTCATCGCGATGGCCATCGCGCTGCGCCCGAAGCTGCTGATCGCTGACGAGCCGACAACTGCGCTGGATGTAACCACGCAGGCGCAGATCCTCGATCTGCTGAAACGACTGGTGGTCGAGGACAATATGGGAATGATGATGATCACCCATGATTTGGCGGTGGTGTCCGATCTGGCGGACGACATCGTGATCATGCGGTCCGGCGAAGTGGTCGAGGTCGGGCCCGCCAAAACCCTGTTCCGGACCATGTCGCATCCCTACACCATAGCGCTGTTTGAAGCGTCCTCGCATGTGCCGGACCGAGACGCCCCCGAGACAGCACCCACGCCACCGCTGCTGGCGGTGAAATCGGTCAGCCGCGACTACATTTTGCCGCGCACGACGATATTCGGCGCCACCAAGCTGTTTCGCGCGGTGAACGATGTCAGCTTTACCATCAAGCGCGGCGAAAGTCTGGGGCTGGTTGGCGAAAGCGGCTGCGGCAAGTCTACCCTGACCCGCGCCATTTTGGGGCTGGAAGACGTTCAGTCCGGCGAAATTCTCATCGACGGCGACCCGGTTTATTCCGGCAACAGCGTCAACATGGCCGTCCGGCGCAAAATGCAGGTGGTGTTCCAGGATCCCTACGGCTCGTTCAACCCGCGCCACAAGGTTGCACGCCTGGTGGCTGAGCCGTTTCATCTGCTTGAAACGCCGCCAACTGGCGCGGCCCGCCATGATGCGATTGCCCAGGCGCTGGACAGCGTCGGGCTTGCGGCCTCGGACAGTCAAAAATACATCCACGAATTCTCTGGCGGCCAGCGTCAGCGCATTGCCATTGCGCGGGCTTTAGTGATCAAGCCGGACCTGATCATTCTGGACGAGGCGGTATCGGCGCTTGATGTCTCGATCCGGGCGCAAATTCTGGACCTTCTGGCCGCGCTTTCGGATCGGTTTGGCCTGACCTACCTGTTCATTTCGCACGACCTGTCGGTGGTGCGCTCGATCACCGATCGTGTATTGGTCATGAAGGCCGGTGAGATTGTCGAGCAGGGCGAAACCAGCCAGGTATTTGACCACCCGGACCATGACTACACCAAGACCCTGATTAATGCCGCGCCGCGCCTGCCCGCTGTCAGGCGCGCCTGAAGGACCGCAAGATGACCGTTCATGACGACATTTGGTTTGATCCCGGCAAGATGTTTAGCGGCGGCCAATGGGTCGCGCCCGCGAGCGGTGAGTATCTTGAACTTGAAAACCCCTCGACCGGGCAAGGTATCACAAGCATCGCGCGCGGCAGCGCCGAAGACATCGACGCCGCCGTTGATGCCGCGCGATCCGCCATGAACGGCGAATGGGGCCGCGCAACAGCGCTGGAGCGCGGGCGGGTTCTGACCCGGCTTTCGGGGCTGGTTCTGGATCATGTTGAGGTGCTGGCGCGACTTGAGGCCGCCGATGTCGGCAAACCGCTGACCCAGGCCCGCGCCGATGCGGTTGCCCTGGCGCGATACATGGAATTTTACGGCGGGGCCGCGGACAAGGTTCATGGCGAAACCATCCCCTATCTGGACGGCTACACGGTTTACACCCTGCGCGAACCTTACGGCGTCACCGGCCATATCGTGCCGTGGAACTACCCGATGCAAATCATCGGGCGCTCGGTCGGGGCGGCGCTGGCGATGGGCAACGCCTGCGTGTTGAAACCGGCGGAACAGGCGTGCTTGACCGCGCTCGCGTTTGCCGATCTGGCGCGCCAGGCAGGCCTTCCCGCAGGCGCGCTGAACGTGGTGCCGGGGCTGGGCGACCAGGCCGGGGCGGCGCTTTCTTTGCATCCCGGTGCTGACCACATTTCGTTCACCGGGTCAGTCAGGGTGGGCGCGCTGATCCAAGCCGCGGCCGCCCAAAACATCGTCCCGGTGACACTGGAACTTGGCGGCAAATCACCGCAACTGATGTTCGATGACGCCGACATTGACGCGGCACTGCCGTTTCTGGTGAGCGCCGGGGTGCAGAATGCCGGGCAAACCTGCTCTGCCGCGTCGCGCATTCTGGTGCAGCGCGGTGTTTACGAGCAGGTTCTGGCAAAAATGGCCGTCCGGTACAATGCGCTGCGCGTAGGTCCGGCGATCGATGATCATGATGTCGGCCCGCTGATCTCGGCCCACCAGAAAGAGATTGTGACCGGGTTTCTTGGGCAAGGCAGCGATCTGGAAATGGCAGCTACGGGTAAGATAGTGGCGGACGCACCAGCCGGAGGGCACTATGTGGCGCCAACCTTGTTTGGCTCGGTGGCGCCGGACCATGTGCTGGCGCAAAGCGAGATTTTCGGCCCGGTGCAGGTGGTGATCCCTTTTGAAACTGAAGCCGACGGACTGGCGATCGCAAATGGCACCGATTACGGGCTCGTCGCCGCTGTTTGGACGCACGATGGCGCGCGCCAGATGCGACTGGCCAAAGGGTTGCGTTCGGGGCAGGTGTTTATCAACAATTACGGCGCTGGCGGCGGCGTTGAGCTGCCATTTGGCGGAGTTGGCAGGTCGGGCCACGGACGCGAAAAAGGTTTTGAGGCGCTTTATGGGTTTTCCAAGCTGAAAACCGTGGCCGCCTTGCACCGATAATCAGGAGCTTGGCCATGAGATTTGCGGGAAAATGTGCAATTGTCACCGGCGCAGCTTCGGGGTTCGGGGCCGGTATTGCGCGCCGGTTCATCGCCGAAGGGGCGCGGGTGATGATTGCCGACATAAACGGCCAGGCAGCCGAAGTGCTGGCGCGCGAACTGGGCGATCAGGCATCCGCCCAGACAGTGAACGTCGCTGCGTCAAACGAGGTTGCCGAAATGGCGCAGCGCGCGTTTGCGACGTTCGGCACGCTGGACATTCTGGTGAACAATGCCGGCATCACCCATCTGCCTATGGCGATGGAAGAGGTGCCGGAAGACGAATTTGACCGGGTATTGGCGGTGAACGCCAAGTCGGTCTACCTGACCGCCAGACATATCGTTCCGCACATGAAAAAGCATGGCTCCGGCGTGATCCTCAACATCGCCTCGACCGCCGGGGTCAGCCCGCGCCCGCAACTGAATTGGTACAACGCCTCCAAGGGCTGGATGATCACCGCGACAAGAACTATGGCCGTAGAGCTTGCGCCACACGGCGTGCGGGTCAATGCCATAAACCCGGTGGCCGGCGAAACACCGATGCTGAAATCCTTCATGGGCGAGGACACGCCAGAGATGCGGGCAAAGTTTTTGGCGACAATTCCCTTGGGGCGGTTATCTACGCCTGACGACATCGCCGCAGCGGCGTGTTTTTTGTGCTCGGATGAGGCATCAATGATCACCGGCGTCTGTATGGAAGTCGACGGCGGGCGGTGTATATAGGGGCCGATGCGATGCAAGCTGGACCAAGAAACCTGATCACCGATGTGAACGGTATCTTCGTCGGCAATGCGAGCGACGAGGCGCTGAAATCGGGCACCACGGTGCTGACCGGCGCCGCGCCATTCACAGCGGCGGTCGATGTGATGGGCGGGGCACCCGGAACCCGCGAAACCGATTTGCTGGCTCCGGACAAGATCGTCCAGCAGGTCGATGCGCTGGTCCTGTCGGGCGGGTCTGCCTTCGGGCTTGATGCGGCGTCGGGTGTCGTTGACGGCCTGCGCGCGCAAGGGCGCGGCTTTGCCGTTGGCCCGGCAATCGTGCCGATTGTTCCGGCCGCGATCCTGTTTGATCTGGCCAATGGCGGGACCAAGGACTGGACGCAAAACCCCTATCGCGCGCTGGGGCTGGCGGCATTTGAAGATGCGTCGCAAGATTTCGCCCTTGGCACCGCAGGTGCCGGAACCGGCGCCACAACGGCCAATCTGAAGGGCGGTCTTGGATCAGCCTCGGTGGTGCTGGCGGGCGGAATGACGGTCGGGGCCTTGGTGGCGGTCAACGCACTGGGTGCTGCAACGCCGACCAACCGGCCGAATTTCTGGGCCGCGCCGTGGGAAGTGGACGGTGAGTTTGGTGGCCGCGGCGTGGCATCGCCAGCCGACCCGTTTGACAATCCGGCGGCTGCAACACTGGCCGCGATGTGCGCAGGTGCAAACACCACGATCGCCATCGTCGCCACCGACGCCGCGCTGACCAAGGCGCAGGCCAAACGTATGGCGGTGGCCGCCCAAGACGGATTGGCACGCAGCCTGGTGCCGTCGCACACGCCATACGACGGTGATCTGGTTTTTGCCGTCGCCACGCAGGAACGAGAGCTCGTGGACCCGGCCATCGATCCACTGCTGCTGGGCCACGCCGCCGCCACCTGCCTGTCTCGCGCCGTGGCGCGGGGTGTTTTCGCTGCCGTTGCGACCGAAACTGACGGTCTGCCGACCTGGCAAGATCTTTGGGCCGATGGATGACTGTATCGCCGCCGCTGCCTTGTTACTCCCGCGACAGCGGGTGTCCCAACCCATAGGGCACGACGCGTGCACAGCCTACTGAGAACTCACACTTGACGCGCAATCGGCCTAACCAGCCGCCATCGCCATAAAAGCCCGGATCATGCGCACGTCCTTGCGCTGGCTGACGCAAACCACGGTTTCCTCCATCGGTATCGCCGCTCCCTGGATCGGGATTTTCACCAGCCGCTCATCGCATCCGTATTCGGCGTCCGACACAAACCCGATGCCGCCGCCAGAAGCGACGATCTCTCGCATCGCCTCGCGTCCCTCGGCCTCGATAACCGGCACCAGACGCACGCCTTGCGCCTTTGCTGCGTCCTCCAGTTTCTGGCGGGTCTTTGAGCCCTTTTCACGAAATACCAGCGGATAGCCCGCCAATTCCGCCAGCGCGACAGGATGATCCGGCAGGTTAGCAAAGCCCTTGGCGGCGAATGCGACAATCAGCGTTGTGCCCAGCGAAATGCTTTGAAACTTGCCCGTTTTGACTGATCTGCCCAGCACGCCGATATCGGCACGGTAGGCCGCCAGCTCTTGCTCGACCTCTTGCGAATTGCCAGAGCGCAGGGTGATGTGCACGCCGGGATATTTGGCGCGAAACCGGCTCAGAACACCGGTCACGTGATAGGCACTGTCCGCAATCACCCGCAGGGTGCCCGAGGTCAGGGCGCGCGATTCGCTTAGGAATTCCAGGGCGCGGGCTTCAATTTCAAACATTGGCCGGGTAATTTCCAACAGTTGCTGACCCTTCCGGGTCAAACTGATCTGCTTTTTCTGACGATCAAACAGCAGCACGTCGTAGGCCTGTTCCAGCCCAAGAACCTGATCGGACACGGCTGGCTGCGTCAGACCCATTGCGGCGGCGGCCCGGGAAAACCCGCCATGCAGCGCGACATTGTGAAACGCGCGGAGCTGAACATATTTCACGGCATTCCCTTTCCGGAAGTCACCCATAACTTTTTCTTATCATATAATATTAAATAACGATTTTACATATGCGTTTTGAGGCGATACGTCGCGGGCACGATCGGCCTTGCACAAGGGACATGGCGATGTTGAACGAAGCTGCCAAGATTGAACCGCCACGGCTTGGCGAACCCTACTTGCTGACCCCCGGCCCATTGACCACGTCTTACGCCGTCAAACAGGAAATGCTGCGCGACTGGGGATCGAGGGACACCGAATTTCGCGACATGACAGCACAATTGCGCGACGGTTTGCTGGCGATGCTTGGCGAGGCGCGCACCGGTTACGACTGCGTGCCAATCCAGGGCAGCGGAAGTTTTGCGGTCGAGGCGATGCTTGGCTCGCTGATTCCGAAAGAGGGCAAGGTATTGGTGCTTGTCAACGGCGCCTACGGCCAACGGATTGCCCGCATGCTGGATTATCTGAACCGTGATTACGCCGTCATCGACACCGGCAGTTACGAGCCGCCCCGTGGCCCCGCGGTGGCCGCAGCGCTGATCGCCGATCCGGCGATTACCGACGTGGTTGTGGTGCATTGCGAAACAAGTTCCGGCATCCTGAACCCGGTCGCCGAAATATCGCGCGCGGTTTACGACGCCGGGCGCCGGTTGTTCATCGACGCGATGAGCGCTTTTGGCGCCATCCCGCTGGACGGCGTGCGTTTTGAGGCGCTGGTATCGTCGGCCAACAAATGTATCGAGGGCGTGCCCGGTTTTGGCTACGTCATCGCGCGCACCGAGGCGCTGCAAGCCGCCAAGGGACGCAGCCATTCGCTGTGCCTTGATGTTCACGCGCAATGGCAAGGGTTCGAGAATACCCGCCAGTGGCGGTTCACCCCGCCGACCCATGTGGTGGCGGCGTTTCTGCAGGCGTTGCGCGCCCACGCTCTGGAAGGTGGCGTTGCCGGGCGCGGTGCGCGGTACACGCGGAACCGCGATGTACTGGTTGCCGGAATGCGCGACCTTGGCTTTGACACGCTGCTCGATGATCGCTGGCAGTCGCCGATTATCGTGACCTTCTTCAGCCCGGCCGATCCGGCGTTTTCGTTTCAGGGCTTTTATGAACTGATGCAGGCAAAAGGCTTTGTAATTTATCCCGGCAAGCTGACCGAAGCCGACAGTTTTCGCCTTGGTTGCATCGGCCAAATAGACGAGCATGTGATGCGAAACGTCGTCAAGGCCGCGGCTGGCGCGCTGCGCGAAATGGGCATCACCGACGCCGCCGCATCACCGGCGATTTTGCAAGAACGCGCCGCCGTGGCCGTATGAACAGTGCAACCCTAACCCCCAACAATGGATATCACCGATGAGCAGTTTTTCTGAATACACTTACGAACGCACTTATCGAGGTAAAATCAAAGCCGCTGTGCTGGACTGGAGCGGCACGCTCGCTGACGCCTATGTCATCGCGCCCGCGGTGGTTTTCGTCGAAGTCTTCAAGTCGCAAGGCGTTGAGATTACAATGGAAGAAGCGCGCGGACCGATGGGTCTGCGCAAAGACATCCACATCCAGAAATTGACCCAGGAGCCGGAAATTGCCGCCCGCTGGGAGGCCATCAAGGGCAAGCCGCCGACTCAGGACGACGTTGACGCGATGTTTGCAGAATTCGTTCCGGCGCAGCTCGCCTGCCTGCCGAAATACACCACCCTTTTGCCCGGTGTAAAAGAAGTTTGCGCCGAGCTGCAAGCCCAGGGCATCAAGATCGGTGTGTCCACTGGCTTTGTCCGGGTGATGGTGGATGTGCTGCTCAAAGACGTCATCGCCCAGGGCGTCACGCCGGATGCCACCGTGGCCGGCGACGAGGTCTTGCACGGCGCCCGCCCGGACCCGCACATGGTATACAAGAACCTCGACCTGATGGGCATTACGGACATTAAATCGGTGGTCAAGGTTGATGACACGATATCCGGCGTTGGCGAAGCCATGAACGCCGGCTGCTGGGGCGTTGGGCTGGTGCGCTATTCCAACTACATGAACATCAACACACTGGACGAAGAAGCCACGCTGAGCGAGGCCGATATGCAGCATCGCATTGCCAAAACCCGCAGGATACTGGAAACTGCCGGGGCGCATTACGTTATTGACAGCATGATCGAGCTGCCAGCGGTGATCGAAGACATCAACGCCCGTCTGGCGCGCGGCGAGAAGCCATAAGCGGCGACGTTTGAAAAAATCTCTGGTCGCGGATGAGTTTCGCGGCCAGTCTAGCGCAACACTTTCAGGGATTTCATGGCCAAACCGGGCACTCAGATTACTCATACCGAAGGCGAATCGAACCGCTCGGCGGCGCGGCTCGGTTGGCAGGACAGCTCGGTTGGCCCGGTATCCCGTCCGCTACTGGACCGCGACGCAGCGGTCTTCATGCACCAAAGCCTGTCCACCCCTTGCGTCGCTACCATCGCGAAAGCCGAAGGCATCTGGATCGAAGATCTGGACGGGCGCCGCTACATGGATTTCCACGGCAATTCGGTCCACCACATCGGCTATGGCCACCCGCGCCTGGTGGCGGCGATCAAGGCGCAGCTTGACGAGCTCAGCTTTGCGCCACGCCGGTTTGCCAACGAGCCGGCGGTCGCGCTGGCGGAAAAGCTCACAACCCTTGCGCCGGGCGATCTTGGCAAAGTGTTGTTCACCACCGGTGGCTCGGACGCCAATGAGGTAGCGCTGAAGATCGCCCGCGCCGCCACCGGGCGCTTCAAAACCATCTCGTTCTGGGACGCCTTTCACGGCGCCGGATTTGCTGCTGCGTCGGTCGGCGGCGAAGCCACTTTTCGCTCGCATATCGCCGGGCCGTTGATGCCCGGCACTGAACATGTTGCACCATTTGCCTGTTATCGTTGCCCTTATGGGCATTCCGGGCCAGATGTCTGCGGTCTCGCCTGCGCCGAATTGGTGCGGTTTGTTCTGGGGCGCGAGGGCGACGTAGCGGCGGTAATCGCTGAGCCGATGCGCGCCGTGCCGCATGTGCCGCCGCCGGGCTACTGGACGACCGTGCGACAAGCCTGCAACGACCACGGGGCGCTGCTGATCTTTGATGAAATCCCCACCGGGCTGGGCAAGACCGGCCGCTTTTTTGCCTTTGAACATGATGATGTGATCCCGGATATCGTGACGCTTGGTAAGGCACTTGGCGGCGGCATACTGCCGATCGCCGCAGTGATTGCGCGCCGAGACCTTGACGTTTGCGCTGACTATGCGATCGGCCATTACACTCACGAAAAGAACCCGGTGACAGCACGCGCGGCCCTGACGACGCTGGAAATCATCGAAGACGAGAGCCTGGTGGAAAACGCTGCCAGCCTCGGCCATTACGCGCTGGACCGGCTGCAGGACTCCTTGGCGACCAGCCCGATTGTCGGCGACGTGCGGGGCCGGGGACTGATGTTCGGGGTCGAGATCGTGTCCGACCGCGCCGCCAAAACGCCCGGAAACGATCTGGCGGAACAAATCTATTACCGATGTCTTGACAGCGGGCTGAGTTTCAAAATCTCGCAAGGCTGCGTTCTGACCCTGTCACCGCCGCTGACCATCACCCGGCAAGACCTTGATCGGGCACTGAGCATCGTTGAAACCGCGATAACCGATGCCGCCAACTAGAAAAGAGCAAAGTAGAACATGCCAATTGCGCCTATTCATCGTGCCAGATTGGCATTTTGAATTTCGAGACTTCTGCGGCAAGCATTGCTTCGGAGGAGAATATCACTGTAATTTTTGACAGACCATTGGGCACTGTGCAATCCTGGTCAAGATGTGCCGAGTGATTGTTTCATTTGACAGAATCGGCTTTGGCATTGGATAAATCCCTGGGGAGGATGAAAACGAGACACCACTGACAATTCGACGCGGAGTGTCGGGCCGATCTTTTCGGCCCGTTGTCGCAGATTTCAGAAATTCAAGAATCCGGCAAAACGGTTTCCGAACGATAACAACGATGATCAACAGAGAGGATATGATATGAAAAGTCTACTTTATTCGGGGGTCGCGCTGATCGCGCTTTCCAGCGTGGCGAGTGCGGCGGCACACATTGAGTGCGCCGGCATCACGCTCGCCGATATGGGCGGGGTTGCCGAAGGCAAGTACCGCCAGCAATATGAATTGTCGGTCTACGAAGCCGCCGCTGGTTGCAAGATGACATTCAAGACCGATCCTGCCAGCGAGGCGCTGAACGCGCGCATTCGCGGCAACCCGGCACTGATGGCGATGGCTGATCGTATTCCAGAAGAGCCGCTTGTCGTGGTGCCATACGATGCGATCGGGAAATACGGCGGCACGTTTGACGCTTTGTCGAACGCGACCGAAGCCGGGACATCGGACTTTCTGTCGATCCGCCACGTGAACCTGGTGCGTTACTCTGATGACCTGCAGACCATCGTGCCCAATGTCGCCAAAGACTGGGAATGGAACGATGATTTCACCCAGCTCGCGTTCTTTCTGCGCAAGGGCCACAAATGGTCGGACGGCGCGCCGTTTACCTCGGCTGATGTGAAATACTGGTATGACAATCTGGCGCTGAATCCAAACGTCATCGCCAAGGCGAAAGACTATGTTCTGGTGGGTGGCGAGCGGATGACGGTGGATACGCCTGATCCGCAGACCGTGGTGTTCAACCTGCCGTCGCCCAAGCCGGGCCTGCTGGCACACTTTGCGACATCGTTCGCCCAAGGCTTCCAGCCGATGCATTTCTTGTCCCTATGGGATCCGGAACTGAACGATGGCGCCGACGCGCTGGCGCAAGCCGCCGGGTTTGATGACGGCTACGCTGTTCTGTCGGCCTATTTCGGTAACTCGGACTGGACAGACACACCGTCACCACTGCTGAACAGCCCGGCCAAGGTTGCGGCGCTGCCCAAGGATGTGGTGCCAACACTGGAAAGCCACCTGACCGTCGTCGACACCACCGAAGGGCGCCACTATGTGGCCAACCCGTATTTCTTCCAGGTGGATACGGCGGGCAACCAGTTGCCGTATATCTCTGAGCAGGACGAGGTCTATATCAACGAAAACGAAGTGCGCATCCTGAAACTGGTGAACGCCGAAGTGGACTATAAGGCGCAATCGCTTGGGCTGAGCGCGGCGCCGTTACTGCTGGAAAACCAGGAAAGGGGCGACTATACCGTCGAACTGCGTCCGGCGATCTCGATCAACGGGGTGTTTTCGTTCAACATGACGTCAGAAGATCCTGGCAAGCGCGCGGTGTTTGGGGATTTCCGGTTCCGCAAGGCGATGTCGATCGCGATGAACCGCGACGAGATCAACGAAGTTGCCAACTTCGGTCTGGGCGTTATCAGACAGTATATCGGCTTCTCGCCAACGCCTGCCTTCGTCGATGAAAAGTGGGCCACTTTTGCCACCGAGTACGACCCGTCCGGTGCAATGGTCTTGCTCGATGAGATTGGCATGGTGGACACCGATGGCGATGGCTTCCGCGAATTGCCCAATGGCGACAAGATCGTGCTCAATATGCAGTTTGCGGTCCAGGGTATCGACGGTAAGATCGTCGAAGTTGTCGGTCAGCACTGGGCCGATGTGGGCGTTCAGACTACGGTCAAAGAAGTGACGCCGGACGAATACCGCTCGCAGATGTCGTCGAACCAGCTCGATGTGGGCATGTGGGAAAAAAGCCAGCCACTGGCGATCATCCTGGGCAACAACGAGTTGTGGGTGCCGCCGTTCGAGAACTACTTTGGCCACCGGAATAACTTGCTGTGGGCCGAGTGGGTTGATTCAGACGGTGCCAGCGGTGTCGAGCCGCCGGACTATGTAAAGCAGTTGATGGCAGACATCGGCGCCTTCCAGTCGACGCCCGCGGGCACGCCTGAATCCGATGCACTGGGAGAACGTCTGGTCGCGAACATGACCGGGAATCTGCTGTTCATCGGCACGGTTCTGGCACCGTCGCCGATCTATCACCGCAATTCGCTGAAGAACGTCCCGCAGTTCAAGACCGCGTCCTACGAATACTACCGGACCTTTCCGTACCGCGGTCCGCAGTGGTTCCTGGACAAATAATTCAGTTGCGATAACATGACAGAGCCGCGGGCAGCGCAGATTGCCCGCGGCCCAACAAACCAAAAAGTTTTCGCCCGGATCGGGTAGTCCGCGGCGAAACGCAAAGGGGGGGCGCGCAGAGAAACCAATGCTGCAATTTGCTCGTTTCGCTGCCACGCGCGCAGTGCTGGCGGTTATCACTCTGGTGATGGTTTCGTTCATTGTTTTTACACTGATGGAGCTGGTGCCAGGCGACTGCGCTGAACGCTACCTTGCCTTCAAGAACACCCAAGGCGCGCAAATCTCGGTTGCGGATATTGACGCCGAACGGGTCCGCCTTGGGCTGGACAAACCTTATGTGGTTCGCTGGGGGACCTGGATCGTCAACGCCTTCCGCGGCGATTTTGGCGACAGTTGTATCCTGCGGGTCAATATCAACCAGCTTCTGGGGCAGAAATTCTGGCTCAGCCTGGGGATATGTCTGTCGTCACTGCTGCTTGCCTACATCATCGCCATCCCGGTCGGGATCATCTCGGCGACATCGAAAAACCCGCTGGTCAACAACTCCCTGCGGTTCATCAGCTACCTTGGCCTGGCAATGCCGAACTTTCTGCTGGCGTTGATGATCATGCTGTTTTCGACAATCGTTTTTGGCGACACGCTGACCGGGCTGTTTTCCAAGGAATTTCGAGATGCGGCCTGGTCGGTTGACCGGGTCAAGGACTTCCTGTCCCGGGCCTGGCTGCCGATTTTCATCCTCGGCTGGTCGGCGACGGCGTTTGCCATTCAGACGGTGCGCGCGCTGATGTCGGACGAGGTGGGCAAGCTCTACGTCACCGCCGCCGCGGCGCGCGGGGTGACCGGGCGGGCGCTGTTGTGGCGCTATCCGGCGCGCCACGCCTTAGGGCCGATCATCAACTCGCTCGGCTTCGATCTGAATCGCATTTTCAACGAGTTGCCGATCGTGGCGCTGATCCTGACCCTGACCGAAGCCGGGGCGCTGCTGATCGAGGCGTTGGCGCGGTCGAACGACCAGCAGCTTGCCGGGGCGATCATTTTCATGCTGACCGCCAGTATCGTCGCGATCAACTTTTTGACCGACATCATTCTGGCCCTGACCGACCCGCGCGTCCGTCGCAGCATTCTGGGATAGATGACATGACAGAAACCGCCAAAATAGATGCAAATGTCGACCAGAAGCTGAAAGAGGCCTATTTCACCGCCGGCCAGGGGCAACTGATCTGGGCAAGGTTCAAAAAGCAACGTGCCGCCATGGTCGGCGCTGCGGTGCTGCTCATCCTGATCCTGTCCGGGCTGTTCGCCCCGTTTCTGACGCCCTATGACCCGACGATTGCCGGGCGCGACGCGGATTATGTGAACGGTGCGCCGACTATTCCGAAGTTCTGGGATGAAAACGGCTTTTCCGCCCGCCCGTTCATTTATACGTTCGAGCGCGAGCGCTCGCTCGCCACCAACTTTCGCTGGATCACCGAGGTCGACCGCGAGGCGCGCCGCTATGTGGTGCTGTTTCCCAAGGGCGATGAATACAAGTTATTCGGCCTGAAATTCAGCACCCATCTGTTCGGCGTCGACAAGGGCAAGATCCATATCTTCGGCACCGACGGCACCGGCAAGGACATTTATTCGCGAACCCTGAAAGCGATCAACACATCGCTTGCGGTCGGCACGATCGGGGTGTTTATCGCGTTTGTCCTGGCGCTGGTGATCGGCGGCGTGTCGGGGTTTTACGGCGGCTGGATCGATTCGGTCCTGCAGATGGTCACCGACGCGGTGCGAACCATTCCGGCAATCCCTTTGTTCATGGCATTGTCGGCGTTCATTCCCAGTGAGTGGAGCGCCGAGACCCGGTTTCTGTTCATCTCGATGCTGCTCGGCTTCATCGGCTGGCCAACGCTGGCCAGACGGGTGCGAACCCATCTGCTGACCGAGCGAAATCAGGAATATGTGCTGGCGGCGCAACTCTGTGGTGCCTCGGCAGGCCATGTCATACGCAAGCACCTGCTGCCCAGCTTCACCAGCTATATCATCGTCGATCTGGTGATCTCGTTCCCCTATATGGTGCTGTCTGAAACCGCGCTCAGCTTTATCGGGCTGGGGCTGAAAGACCCGGTGAATTCGCTTGGTGTGATGTTGCAGCAAGTGACTTCGGCTGATGTCTTGCTGAATTATCAGTGGTATTTCATTCCGGTGATCTTCTTCATCGTGCTGGTTCTGGCGTTTGTTTTCGTTGGCGATGGCCTGAGGGATGCCGCCGACCCCTATGCGGATACCAAGAAATGACCCGGCTGCTTGATGTAGAAAACTTGACCCTGCAGTTTGATACTGACGAGGGCCGGATCACCGCTGTTGACAATGTGTCTTTCACGCTGGAAGCGGGCGAAGTCATGGGTCTGGTCGGTGAAAGCGGCTCGGGCAAATCGGTAACCGCCAAATCGCTGATGAAGCTGAACCCGACCAACGCGGTCTACAGCCCTGAAACCAAGATCACCCTGCATCTGGACGATGGCCCGGTCAATGTCATGTCGCTGAAACCGATCGACATGCACATCATTCGCGGCGGTGCGATCTCGATGATTTTTCAGGAACCGATGGCCAGTTTCGCGCCGGCCATCTCGATTGGCGACCAAATGGTCGAGCAGTTGCTGATCCACACTAGCATGAGCAAAAAACAGGCCCGCGAACTGTCGATCGAAATGCTTGCCCGGGTCGGAATTTCCGATGCCGCCACAAGGTTCAAACAATTTGCCTTCGAGCTGTCGGGCGGCATGCGCCAGCGCGCGATGATCGCGATGGCGCTGTCCACCAAGCCCAAGCTGTTGATCGCGGACGAGCCGACCACGGCGCTCGATGTGACCATCCAGGCCCAGGTGATCGACCTGATGAAGGATCTTGTCACCGAATTTGGCATGGGGATCATTTTTATCACCCATGATCTGGGGGTCATTGCGCAAACCGCCGACAACATGGCGGTGATGTATCTGGGCCGGCTGGTGGAACAGGGCCCGGTGCGCGAGGTTCTGCGCACCCCGGGCCATCCCTATACCCGCGGCCTGCTGGACGCGTTGCCCGATCTTGACGATCTCGACACCCCGCTCAGCCCGATACCGGGCGACATCCCGTCGCCCTTGGAGCGCCCGCCGGGCTGCGTGTTTAACACCCGTTGCAGTGAAATGATCGCCGGGCGGTGCGAAGTCGACGTGCCGGAGTTCACCCAATTGGATGACGTGCACCGGGCGGCCTGTCATTTGCACACGCAGCCGGGAGAAGCGGCATGAGCGACACCCCACTCATGGCCGCCCGCGACCTTTCGGTTCACTATCCCCTCCGCGGCGGCGGATTTTTCGGCCCGAAACCTGTGGTGCGCGCCGTCGAAGCCGTGAATATCGACATCGACAAAGGCAATTTCTTTGGTCTCGTCGGCGAGTCCGGCTCCGGCAAGACCACGCTCGGACGCGCCCTGCTCCGCGCTGCTCCGATCACCAGGGGAACCATAGATTATGACGACGGCGAGGTCAGTTATGACCTGACGACCATCGCGGATAAAGAGCTGAAGGACTACCGCAGCCGCGCTCAGCTGATTTTTCAGGACCCCTACGCGGCGCTCAGCCCGCGGATGACCGTGCGTGACATCATCGCCGAACCGCTCGACGTCATGGGCTTGACGAGTTCACGCGCCGAAACCGACGAGCGCGTGCGCGAGATTGCCGACAAGTGCCGGCTGAACCTGGAACATTTGCGGCGCTTTCCGCACGCATTTTCCGGCGGCCAGCGGCAGCGGATTTCGATCGCCCGCGCCCTGGTGTCGCGGCCGCGTTTCGTGGTCGCCGATGAAAGCGTCGCGGCGCTCGATGTCTCGATCCAGGCGGATGTGTTGAACTTGCTGAAGGCGATTCAGCAGGAAATGGGCCTGACTTTCCTGTTCATCAGCCATGATTTGAGCGTTGTTGCCCATATCTGCGACCACGTCGCGGTGATGTATCTGGGCCGCCTGGTGGAAACCGCGCCGACGCGCGATCTGTTCGACGCCCCGAGGCATCCCTATACCAAGGCCCTGCTGTCGGCGATCCCGTCGCTGGACCCGGATGATCGTGGCAAGGCGCAAAAGCTGGAAGGCGAAATCCCGTCACCCACCAATCCGCCGCCGGGGTGTAAATTCCAGACCCGCTGCCCCTTTGCGATCGATATTTGCCGCGTCGAAGAGCCGAAGCTGGAGCATTCCGGCAAGGAGCACGATGTGGCCTGCCACCGCTGGCAAGAGCTGGCCGAAGAAAAGGTCTCGGCCTAGGTCACCGACTCATAAGATCGCAACCAAATCCGCAGTGAAGCCAATTGCACGGAGGCGAGGAAGTTGTCGTCACGCTTGTCGTATCGGGTTGCGATTGCCCGGAAGTGTTTGAGTTTGTTGAAGAACCGTTCGACAAAGTTCCTTTCTTTGTAAAGCTCCGGACAGAACTCCGGCAAACGGATCCGGTTCGGCATCAACCGGATATTGCCCCACGCGCCCTGTTTGGCGAGACGCGCCCGCAAGGCGTCGCTGTCATAGGCCCGGTCGGCCAGCAGGACAGACCCCGGCCCGAGCGTTGCAAACATATCCGCCGCCGAACGCCCGTCATGCGCCTGGCCTTCGGTCAGTTTCAACCGGATGGGTCGGCCCACGGCATCCACCAGCGCATGAATTTTCGTCGTCAGCCCGCCGCGCGAACGGCCCATGCTACGGGATCGCTGCGCTTTTTTTTTGCCATTGGCGGCGTGTTGATGCACCCGGATCGATGAGCTGTCGATCATCTGGATGTCACCGTCGTAAGCCTTTGATACCTCTCGCAAAAGCATCGCCCAAATGCCCGCCTTGCGCCAGCGGTTGAAACGGTTTACGCAAGTCGTGTGCGGGCCATATCGCGCCGGAATATCCGCCCACGGCGCGCCGGTTCGAAGCCGCCAGAAATACCGTTCAGCACTCTCTTGTCGTCCACGCGCTTAACGCCGCGTGACTTTTGCGGCAGTAGCGGCTGGATAATCGACCACTCAAAATCCGTCAAATCGAACCGCGCCATGCCTGCCTCCATTGTTTTGGAGAACTGAATCACAACACAACCAGTTTGGGAATTCCCTTTATGGGCAGGGGTATCGCATGAATAGCTGGCCCGTGTTTGCTACGTGCATCAAGTGATTCAATGTCACCAGAACACGCATCTGGAGGACTGCGGATGGAAAAGACTACATCATTTCAATCTGTTATTTCGGCCATCCCTGACCCTCGCCAGCAGGCGAAGGTGCTTTACCCGCTTGATGAGATCCTGCTTTTAAGCCTGTGTGCGGTGGTCTCGGGCGGCGAGAGTGTCGTTGATATTGTCGAATATGGTGAAGAAAAGCTGAAGTTTCTGCGCAAATTGGCCCCTTTTGAGCACGGCATTCCCTCGCATGACACGCTTTCAACGGTGTTTCGGCTGCTTGATCCGGAGAAGTTCAGTACAGCCTTTGCGCAATGGGCTGCTGGCCTGGCGGGACGCGTTGAAGGCTCGATTGTGGCCGTCGATGGCAAGACGATGCGCGGGTCAAAGGCCGGTGGTGAAACACCTCTGCATTTGATCTCGGCCTACTGTGATGATCTGCGTCTGGTACTGGGTCAGCGGGCAAGTGCGCACAAAAAGAACGAGATCAAGGACATTCCATTGCTCTTGGATTTGCTCCACGTTGAGGGCGCGATCGTGACGCTGGACGCGATGGGGTGCCAACGCCAGATTGCCTGCAAAATCCGCGACAAGGGGGCCGACTACGTGCTGGCGCTCAAGGGAAATCAGAGCAGCCTTTTTGAGGATGTGAAACTGTGGTTTGAAGAGAGGGAGCATGAAAATACTGCGTCGTTACAGACTGTTGATGGCGATAAAGGTCGGATTGAGACCCGGACCTACACCCAGAGTGACACCATAGAATGGCTGCAAGAGCGCCATCCGGGTTGGGCGGGCCTGACCAGTATTGGTCGCGTTGTCTCGATCCGTGAAAGCAACGGGAAAACAACACAACAAACCCGATACTTCATCTCGTCTCTACCGAAAGATGCGCCGCGCTTTGCCCATGCGGTACGCTCCCATTGGGGGATTGAAAACCGCCTCCACTGGGTGCTCGACGTCACATTCCGCGATGATGACAGCCGTGTTCGTAAGGATCACGGCCCAAGAATTTTGAGGTCATCAAACACATGGCAATGAATCTGCTCAACAAGGCAAAAGATAAAAAATCGCTCAGGGTCATGCGCAAAAAGGCCGGATGGAACAATCGGTTCTTACTGCAAATTCTCCGGACATAACCTTCATGCGATTCCCCTGCTTTATGGGTATGTGACCTAGAACGTTTTGCATTTTTCGTGCTACGATTTGACGACTTTCCCGCCCGGGGCATTGTGTCTCAGATAAAAGCAAAACGCCTTAGTGTCTGATCCAAAACTAATTGAGTGATTTCAGCGAGTTGTGATTCAATTGGATTGATAAGATTCGAGGGAGATCACAATGGCCTGGACGGAAACCACTCGCGCCCGATATGAACGGCATTCGGGACGCTATGCAAGCGATTTAACTGATCAGGAATGGGGTTTGATCGCGCCATTCCTGCCGCCGCCTAAAACAACTGGTCGTCCGCGCAGCACGGCGATGCGCGATGTTCTGGATGCCATTTTGTACATCGCCAGCGCCGGGTGTGCGTGGCGTATGCTGCCCAATGATTTCCTGCCCGTGTCCACCGTGCGCTACTATTTCTATGGCTGGCGCAACGATGGCATCTTTGAAGTGATCAGCCATTTTCTGGTGGCGACGGCGCGCGAGTTTCATGGCAAGAAGCCCGGCCCCACCGCTGGTGTCATTGATAGCCAGACCATAAAAACACCGAAAGCGGTGGCATTTCGGGCTATGACGCGGGCAAGAAAACCAAGGGCCGCAAGCGCCACATTGTCACCGACACGCTCGGGTTTATGGTTGGGTTGGTCGTGCATAGCGCCGGTATTCAAGACCGTGATGGCGCACCGGAAGTGTTGAAATCCATCCGGTATTCCCATCCAAACTTGCGCCATATCTTTGCGGATGGCGGTTATGCCGGACCAAAGCTGCGCGACGCTCTTGAAGGCATCGGTGACTGGACAATCCAGATCGTCAAGCGCTTCGACACTGCGGAAGGCTTCGAAGTCATTCCCAGAAGATGGGTCGTCGAGCGCACCTTCGCATGGCTCAACCGCTGCCGGCGATTGGCCAAAGATTGGGAAAAATCCATCGCAAGTTCACAGGCATGGATACTCGTTGCACATATCAGAACCCTCACGCGTAAAATTGCAAGGCATTGTAATCATCCGTAGAGTTTTGAATCAGACACTTAGAGGATTTGTCCAGCTTGCTGCCCGACAACGCCTTTTTCGGTAATCTTGAGACCAGACAGGGTATGATCCGCATGTTTCATACGATGACTTAACAACTTTTGCGTCAGACGCAGAAGCGTTCCTGCATGGTCCGGATTGTCTGCCAGATTTTGCATTTCGAACGGATCATCGTCCATATCAAACAACAATGGCGGCAGCCCGCCGTTGAAATGAACCAGTTTGAACCGCCGCTCGCGCAGAATGACAAAGTTACATTCCTTAAGCTCCAGCCCAGTTGCCACTTGCGCCGCGGTCGGCTCATTCGGTTCGCCGAATTCCAGCTCAAGATGAACGCAATCCTTCCATTTATCTGGCTGTTTTCCCTCCAGAAACGGCCGCAGTGATCGCCCATCCATGCTGTCGGGCACCTGGCGGCCCATCAAGTCCAGAATGGTCGGCGTTACGTCAATCGATTCGGTCAAAAACGCCACCGAAGTCCCGTGCTGCGCCGCATTTTCAGGGTCTCGAATGATCAGCGGCGCCCGGAACGCCGGATCATAGACATGTTGTTTGCCCCACATGTGATGGTCGCCCAGCATCTCACCATGATCCGCGGTCACGACGATCAGTGTTTGGTCATATTGTTCGGTTTCCTTCAGAAACTCGATTATCCGTCCGATGTGGGTATCTACCTCTGTCGCCAATCCCAGATAAAGCGCGCGTAACAATTGCACATCTTTGTCGTTTTTGCTGTCCACCCACACATCATCGCCGCGGACAATTTTCTGCATCGGCGGGCTTTCTATCGCGCCGGCGATAAACGGATGCACAGCGGATTCCTGCTCGGGTGTGTCCATGCGTTCGGGCAGCGGCAACTTGGCACCTTTGTACATCCGGTTATAGGGCTTGGGCGCCACCAACGGTGGATGCGGGCGCAGATAGGTCGCCATCGCAAACCAGGCGTCGTCGGTGCGAACCGACAGGTGATTGATCACCGCATCAGTCAGAAATGCGGTATCGCTGTGTTTGGCTTTGAAAAATGGTGGATCGTCGGCGCGCGCCGGTCTGTTCGGATCCGGAGAGATTGGATCGTAAAACTTGGAAAAAGCAGGAATATCATAGCCTTTGGACTTGAGATATGCCCGCCACGGGTAGCTTTCCATGTACCGCATTTCCAGAACTTCCCTGAAATCCGGCAACACACTTTCTTCGGTCTTCAGTTCGGGATCATTTGGATGGCGTATGCGCGGGTCAATGCTGGTGTCAGTGTAGCCAAACAACACCGGGTCGTACCCTGACTTCCGCATCTCGCGCGCCATATTTGGCATGCCATCTGACATCGGAGTGCCATTGCGGATCGACCGGTGGTTCATCGCGTATTTGCCGGTCAGAATACTGGCGCGCGCCGGGCCGCAGGGATTGGTGACCGAAAAATGCTGGGTGAACGTCACCGCATCCTGGCGCAGCGCGTTGATATTGACCAATTTGACGTGGTCGGCCAAAGCCCCAGAAATACAATCGGCCCGCAGCTGGTCGATCAGTATGAACAGCATTTTTCGGCGTTCGGACAAGAAAATGCTCCTGCACAGACCGGGAAAATGGCACTCTTACTGGGTCGGCATCAGCACATGATTCGCGCAGAAATTAAACCGAAATTTCGACTAAATAACGGCCAAAAACAAAGATTTGGTGTTATCGGGCGTCATTTTCACCGGATTACCGCCCGCAGTCGGATCAGCCAACGCCATCGCGGTCATTTCATCGATCCGATCAGTGCCAACCCCAAGATCGCGCAACCTGTTGGGAACCCCAAGATCTGCTCGCAGTTTCAGAACGTAATCATAGAACCCGTCAAAGCCGCCGCTGATCCCAAGATAGCTGGCCGCTTGCGCGATCCGATCCTCGATCACCGGGCGGTTCATGGTCAGAACCGGCGGAATAACCACCGCGTTGGTCAGGCCGTGATGGGTGTTGTAAAGCGCGCCAACCGGGTGCGACAGCGCGTGCACCGCGCCCAGGCCTTTTTGAAACGCCGTGGCCCCCATAACTGCGGCTGCCATCATCTGGCCGCGCGCTTCTATGTCAGAGCCATCAGCGACTGCGCGGGCCAAATACTTTTTGACCAGCCGCATCCCTTCCAGCGCGATACCCTGGCTCATCGGGTGAAATAACGTTGACGAATACGCCTCAAGGCAATGGGCGAATGCGTCCATGCCAGTGCCGACCGTGATGATCTTGGGCATCCCGACAGTAAGTTCGGGATCAGCAATCACCACTGTGGGCAAAACCTTCGGGTGAAAGATGATCTTTTTCACATGCGTCTGGCTGTTGGTGATCACGCTGGCGCGCCCTACTTCTGAGCCAGTTCCAGCGGTGGTAGGCACCGCTACGATCGGTGCGATATTGTCTGCGTTGGCGCGCGTCCACCAGTCACCCACGTCCTCAAAGTCCCACACCGGGCGGGTCTGAGCGGTCATGAAGGCTACCATCTTGCCAAGATCCAGCCCCGAGCCGCCGCCAAAAGCGATCACCCCGTCATGGCCACCTGCGCGAAACGCGGCAACCCCGGCCTCCATGTTAATCTCGTTCGGGTTTGGATCGACATCAGCAAAAATTGCCCGGCCCAGACCTGCCGCGTCCAGCAGATCAAGCGTGATCAGCGTGATTGGCAATCCGGCCAGGCCTTTGTCGGTGACCAGAAGCGGGTTTTTAATGCCCGCCGCAGCGCAAGCATCGGCAATTTCCGATATACGCCCGGCGCCAAAACGAATTTTGGTTGGATACGACCAGTTTGCGGTGAGTGTCATTGCTCAGGCTTTCTTCAGATGGTAAGATTTAGGACGCGTAAGATTGTGATAGCCGATGACAGACAGGCCACCGCCGCGCCCGGTATCCTTGCATCCGGTCCAGCACAAGGCCGGATCGAGGTAGTCGCAGCGGTTCATGAAAACCGTGCCGGTTTCCAGCCGGTCGGCGACAGATTCGGCGCGGGCAGTATCGGCGGTCCAGAGCGAAGCGGTCAGGCCAAACCGGCTGTCGTTCATCAGCGCAATGGCTTCGGCGTCGTCCTTGATTTTCATGATGCCGACAATGGGCCCAAAGCTTTCATCGCGCATGACACGCATGGCATGGTCAGCATCCACCAGTATCTGTGGCATCAGGTAGGCGCCGCCGTCATCTTCGGGAAAAAGCGCTGGATCAATCAGCGGTTTGGCGCCCGCTGCAAGTGCTTCAGCCGTCTGCGTCCGAACCTCGCGCGCGAAACGCACATGCGCCATCGGCCCAAGTGTGGTTTCGCCGTCAAGCGGATTGCCCAGCTTGTAGGCGCTGACACTGGCCACGGCTTTTTCAACGAACGTGTCAAACAGGCTCTCGGCCACGTAAATCCGTTCAATCCCGCAGCAACATTGCCCCGAATTGAACATTGCCCCGTCGATCAGCGTGTCAACGGCTGCATCCAGATCGGCGTCGTCCATAACGTAACCAGAGTCTTTGCCACCCAGTTCCAGCCCGATTCCGGTGAACGTGCCCGCAGCCGCGCGCTCCATCGCCCGGCCACCGGCGACCGAGCCGGTGAAATTGACAAAGCCAAAGCACTTTGCCGCAATCAGTGACGAAGTCGTTTCGTGATCAAGAAAGACATTCTGAAAGACATCCCGTGGCACGCCAGCCTGATTAAACGCACGCGCCATTCGTTCACCCACCAACAGGGTTTGTGTCGCGTGTTTCAACAGCACCGCATTGCCCGCGATCAGGGCTGGGGCTACGGTGTTGATGGCGGTCATATAAGGGTAATTCCAGGGCGCCACGACCAGCACAACGCCGTGTGGCACACGTTTGATATAGCGCTTGAAACTCGCGTCATCGCTGACTGGGATATCGGCCAGCGCCTGGACGGCAACGTCGGCCATATAACTGGCGCGCTCCTCAAAGCCGCCAAATTCGCCGCCGTAACGCACCGGGCGGCCCATCTGATGCGCCAGTTCCGGCACAATCTCGTCGTTCATTTCACCCACCCGCGCCACGCCGGCGCGCACCAGAGCTACACGTTCGGACAAAGGCCGCGCGGCCCAGTCTTTCTGGGCGGCTGTCGCCCGGGCAACAGCGTCGGTTGCTTGTTCTGAACTCAGCAGGGCGCGCTCAGCGTAAAGCGATCCGTCAATCGGCGAAATACATTTCAGGGTTTTTGTCATATGTAACGTTCTCTCAAATCCAGGCATAATATCTTAGTCAGCGACAGTGCGCTCAAAGTCTTCAACTTCCCAATCAGCCACACGCACGAAATGGACGATAACAACAGCCGACAGCTAGCCGTCGCGCAGTCACCATATCAGCTTGATTTTGTTTGAAAAGACGCTGTTGGAGCACTCGTGCCTGTCGCGAAATTGACTGCCGTCGTGTTTCTTTGAAAGCTGTGCGGCACCATGCCGGGGTGGGCAAGTGCGACAGGTCCATGCTAATCCATCACATCAAGACCTTACCACCCTTCAATTTAGCGAATTAAGCTTGCCATCTGTCCACATGCTGTGATTCAAGGAGTCTCCTGTTATAGAATTGGAGATGTTGTATGGTTGTTTCATTGAGTTTTTCTGGGGTAAACGAAGCTATCAAGGCTGATTTTATAGAGCGGCTTCCAAAGTTTCATAAATCCCGCTGCGAAGGCCTTACACTGCTTTCGAGCATCGTTCTTGATGTGCGAAGTGCGAATTTGATGGAATTATCGGCGGCTTTACCGCGTCACATCGGCACAAAAGATCATCGGTACCAGTATGGTTCCCGTGTTTTGAGCAATTCCCACATTGATTGCGCGGAAATCATGCAGGCCTATGCTGGAGATGTATTCACCCGTTTGGCCTCCAACGGAGAGACCATCGTTTTGATGATGGATCAAAGCCATATCAATGACGGACATGAAGTCTTGATGCTGTCAGTGCGCATGCGTGATCGCACCTTGCCTGTGGCTTGGCGCGTGCGCAAGACAAAGGCAATATTGGGTTTTCTCTCCAAAAAGAGTTACTGGACAGCATTCAGGATTGGATGCCTGAAGGGGCTGATGTCATGTTAACGGGTGATCGATTTTATGGCACAGAAAGGTTAATCCATTGGTGTCAGGACGCTGGTTGGGGATATCGTATTCGCCTGAAGGGCAACCTGACTTTGCAGCACCAAGGTGGCGAGCTGTCTTGCATTGAAATCAGGGAGCTGATGCCGCAAGGGCTTATAAACGCGGAACTTTATGGATCAGGTGTGTTTACGAATATCGGAGTATTGCACGACGATGGTCACCCTGAGCCCTGGATCATCGCTATGAATGCAAAGCCTTCACAATACACGGTTCTCGATTATGGAATGCGATGGGGTATTGAAGCTATGTTCTCGGACTTCAAGACCCGTGGATTTGGCATCGCGCAAAGCCAAATCAAAAAGCCAGACCGACTGGAAAGGCTTATCCTTGTCATGGCAATAGCCATGTACTGGGCGGTTTCAACGGGCGCAGCAGATGAACAAATAGTCGCCGAAAGCGGCGAAAAAAGGCGATTCGCAAAACCCGAAGATCACTCTGCTCCCTCTTCAAACAGGGCCTGCGGTTCCTGCGCAGATGCTTCATAGGATATGAGAAAATCCCTAAATTATGGCAAATTTGGATTTTTTGAAGGGTGGTAAGCATCAAGACCGAGTCCGCTTGCCCTTGCGCGAAGGCCGCCGGTTTACCATTGTTGACGTTGACGCGGGCAGTGCCAGGAAACTCGGCAACCTGATGGTCAGATGGGCCGCTCTGAATGGCGCAAGCGCCTGAACCTGGAAAGCGGATTGGCAAATGGATTACCTTCCTATCTTTTTGGATATCCGCGGCAAAAAGGTTGTCGTTGACGGTGGCGGAACGGTCGCCGCACGCCGCGCTGAAAGGGCGCTGGCGGCGGGCGCGATGGTTCATGTTTTTGAACCAGAGCTTAGCGATGAATTTCACAAGCTTTCCGAAAACCCAAATCTGACTCATTTCGACCGTCCCGCAGCAGCAAATGACATAATTGGCAGCACCGTCGTCTATGGCGCATCGGAAGACGGCGCGCGAGACAAGCTCTTGCATGAAGCTGCCACAGCGGCAGGGGTTCTGCTCAACGTCGCGGATGTGAGCGAGTATTGCGATTTTATCACGCCGTCTGTGGTCGACCGCTCGCCACTGGTGGTGGCGATCTCGTCGGGCGGAACCGCACCGGTGATTGCGCGTATCTTGCGGGCCCGCATCGAGTCGCTGTTACCTCCGGCATATGGCCGGATGGCGCAATTCATGGGGCAGTTCCGCGACCGCGTGTTGGCGCAGATCAAGACCACCCGGCTGCGAAGGCGGTTCTGGGAAAGAATGATCGATGGTCCGGCCGGCGACATGTTTCTGGTGGGCAATCGCCGCGGCGCCAAAGAACACATACTTTCAGCGCTGCAAGGCGAAAGCGGCGATGACACATCGTTGTCCAGAGGCGAAGTTTACCTTGTCGGCGCAGGGCCCGGCGATCCTGATTTGCTGACGTTCCGGGCATTGCGGCTGATGCAACGTGCCGATGTGGTGCTTTATGACCGGCTGGTCGGGCATGACATCATCGAACTGCTGCGCCGCGACGCCGAACGGATATACGTGGGTAAGCTGCCCAAGCAGCACACAATGGCGCAAGAAGACATCAGCCAGCTCATGGTTGATCTTGCGCGCCAGGGTAAACGGGTGCTGCGCCTGAAAGGCGGTGATCCTTTTATTTTCGGGCGCGGCGGCGAAGAGATTGAGACCTTGGCCGAAAACGGCATTTCGTTTCAGGTGGTACCGGGCATCACGGCGGCCTCTGGCTGCTCTTGTTATGCCGGCATCCCGCTGACGCACCGCGATCATGCACAAGCGTGCGTGCTCGTGACAGCCCACGGCAAAGAAGGGGTTTTGGGTCTGGATTGGGATGTTCTGTTGCGCCCGTCGCAAACCGTTGCGGTCTACATGGGGCTGCGCAGCCTAAAGGACCTGAGCGAGCAATTTGTCCTGCGCGGCGCTGACCCAAACACCCCGGCCGCTATCATTGACAATGGCACGCGGCCAGATCAGCGCGTCGAGGTCGGCACCATCGCAACCATCCACGAGATCGCCAAAACAGCCGAAATGCAGGGACCCGCACTGATCATAATCGGCGAAGTCGTCAGACTTCGTGATAAGCTGCGATGGTTTTCCGAGCAGGAAAAAGCAAGCTATTCAATGGGTCTTGGGGCAAAAGAATCACTTTAGACTGAGCCAGATGGTTAATTCGCGGCGGTGGAATATCGCTTTGCCGGTCAAAATCAAATATGCTGATCAGGACGGATCTGGGCCTCGGGTCAGACCTTGATCGCCAGCCCAGTCAGATACATGAACGCAACTCCAAACACAAAACCGCCCAGCAGATGGCGATCAAGGTTGTCCATAACGCTGTCCTTGCCGCGCAATACCAGCGCGCCGACCTCGTATATGACTTGCAATATCGCACCGGCCCCGACCGCCAGCGCCAGTGCTGCCCACTGCGGGGCAATCGCGTAACTGCCGAGCCAGATACCAACAATAGCCGGTGCACCGGCCAGAAGGGCAAGACCGACAAAGGTTGCCAGAGGTGGGCGTTCGCGCACCAAAGGTGCTGCAATTGCAATGCCTTCGGTGACATTGTGAATGGTGAAACCGAGGATCAGAAAGGCACCAAGACTGGTGGCCCCGGCGGCAATTGCCGCGCCAATAGCCAGTCCTTCGCCCAGATTGTGCAGACCGATGCCCAGAGCAATGAAGGTGGCCAGCGCCAGCCCACTGGGGCTGCCGTTGCGCCGGCCAATTGCAATCAGACCAAAGCAGACCGCCGCTGCGATCATCAGCACCATGACCGGGCCCTGAAAGGCCGCCGCCGCAGCGTGGGCGAACTCAAAGGCATCCTCCAGCAGGTCAACAAGCAAGAACGCCAGCATTCCAATGGTCAGCGACAGCACAAATCGCATTCCGGGTTTTTGCAGACGCACCAACAAAGGAAAGAACAGCAACCCAATGGACACCGGCAAAATTCCGACAAAACCACCCAGTGCGGCCTGAGATCGGAGCTGTCCGACCTGCCGCGAAGGCGCGGCCAGCGCTACTTCAATCTCATGCTCAAACGTCGCGCCGGAATTGCTGACCAGCACGATCACATGGGCATCGCCAACGCGCCACGGATAGGCGATGTCTATCCAGGCCGAACTCAGCCGCGTAATCGGTCCGGCAGGGGTCTGGCTAAATCGCCAATAAGCATCATCCACCTGAACTTGCGCGATCACCATCGGCTCAGAGCCTTCGGCGCGCAGCTTTATGTGAATGCCGGTGTCATCCAGATACACCCGCTCAAAGGTCAGATTTTCTATCGGCGGCGTGTTGGCGTTGAACACGCGCAATGGATCGCTAGTCACCACCCAGGCCGCGGCCAGCGCCAATAACGCCAGTGGGATTAGCACCAGAATGAGCAGCGGAGTTTGGGATATTCTATCCTGAGATTTCATGCGCCCACGCCCCCGTCTTTCACGTCAAACATCGACATCCAGCCAAGCTCTGCAAACTCCGACTGGTGGGCGTGGAACATATAATGGCCGGGCGCGTGATCTTTGAACGAAAACTCAAGTATCCCGCGCTGCGCCTGACATTGCATGATCGTGTCGACGGTGCGAAACGTCGGCGTCAGCGTGGTGCCGTGGTCATAATAGTCAAAGAAATTGGCGTGCAGGTGAAACGAGTTGATCGGGTCAAATTCGGTGGCGTTGATCAGATATACCCGGACTGGCCGGTTTTTATCGATAGCAATCGGGTGCTTCATGTAGTGATGGGCCACGGTATTGACCATGTAAAACTCGTTTTCGCCATCAAAGTTGGTGTCAAACCCGTTCATCACCATGATGAATTCCTGCCAGGGCGCATTTTCGCGCGTACCGAGCTGACGGGACAAGGCCACGTCGCGGTGCTCTGGGTGTTTGGCCGGGTCAGGATCAACGATGAAACCGCCATACATGCCCTTGTGCATATGGGCGCGCAATGGAAATGCGTGGCAATGGTAAAGGTGGCAACCGAACGGTTTTGCCTCGAATTCATAGGTAAATTTAGCACCTGAATCGATCAAACCAGAGCCGCGCAAACCGTCCATTGCAGCCGCATGGATGCCGTGAAAATGCATCGAATGTGGGTGCGAGCCATTATTTCGAAACAAAATGCGCAGTTTTTCACCTTCAGTGGCGCGCAGGGTCGGGCCAGGGACGCGGCCGTTGAATGTCCAGGCCGGAAATGTGACACCGGGTGCGATCTCGATCTCGCGATCCTGGGCGACGATCTCGAAAGTGCGAACGGTGTTGCCCTCGTCGTCCTGCGACAAAGTGCCGACTTCCCAGTCGGTCAACAGCTTAGACGGATCAAATCCGTTGATCTCGGTGCCCACATCACCAATGGTGATCATTTCACCATGCTGACCGGCGTACGCAGCATGTGCCCCGGTGACCACGTGGGTTTCAGCCTGGGCTGCGCCGCGTCCGCTCAGGCTGGTGACAGCAGTTCCGCCAGCAAGGGCGATACCGCCCGTCAGCAATTTCCGGCGCTGAACAGATTTTTGCAAAATGCGATTCATATTAGACTCCATCAATCGCGTGCAAAGTATTGCTATTGAGAACCATTTGCAACAATTTGATTTGGTTGGCTCGGTGCAGGGCTAAAGTGAGCAGAAATGACACAATGGTTCAATTATTGCGTCTGGGGGCTAATCGTCGTCGCTAAGCAATGTCGCCAGTTTCAAAGCAATCGACTTGTAAATCTTTGCATGCGTGCCGTCGGGTTCTGAAATCACCACCGGCGCCCCTTCATCCGAATATCGCCGGATATCCATGTGCAAACGGACCGCGCCCAAGAACAACACTTCCAGTTTGGCAGCCTCTTGCTCAGCGCCGCCATGACCAAAAATATCAGAGCGTTCGCCGCAATTCGGGCAAATAAATGTGCTCATATTTTCGATGATACCAAATATCGGTACGTTAACGTTTTTAAACATCTTCAACCCTTTGCGGGCGTCAATTAATGCCAAGTTCTGCGGTGTCGAAACGATCATCGATCCGGCCATCGGCACCTGCTGCGCCATAGTCAGTTGCGCGTCGCCGGTGCCCGGCGGCATATCCAGAACCAGAACGTCCAAGGTGCCCCAGTCAACCTCTCGCACCATTTGCATCAGCGCTGTAACCACCATCGGACCGCGCCAGATCATCGGCGATTCTTCGTCCATAAGAATGCCCATGGTCATGATCTTGATGCCGTATTTATCAATCGGGACGATACGTTCATCCTTGATCTCGGGGCGATCCGTGATCGCCAGCAGGTGCGGAATCGACGGGCCATAGATGTCTGCATCCAAAAGGCCCACTTTCAATCCCAAAGAGTGATAGCCTTGCAGTAGCGGCGCAATCCCGCGGGTCATGCCCCTTGTATCGATCACCAGTACAACCGGCGCTGTCAACGCCTTGGCGAGCGCTGCATTTGAATCGCGCCCCGCCGGATCGACGCCGTCGAACAGACCCGTGTTTGCCTCGATTATCGCCAGGTCTGCGTCGGCACTTTGGGCGCAGAGCAAACAGGTCAGCTCATCTGACGTCATGGTGTTGAAATCAAGATTGTAACAGGCCTGCTTGCTGGCCGCGGCCAGCCACATTGGATCAATATAGGGCACCTCGATTTATTGACCTTCTGAGGGCATATTATGCCTGATTTCGGTTCTATCGGCCATCGGCACGCTGGGTTTTAGGTGGTCAGTCTCGATCCTTAATCCGCGCCGGGCATTGGTGGCGCAGATCGCCACAGCATCCTCGTGTTTTCATACCGGGAATGGGTTTAGGCGGTGCAACTGGCCAAGCCGCCGGATGTTGTAGGCAAGGTTCTTCATCCCGATCCTGGCCCTGGCCCGCGCCAGACCGATGGTTCGCACCAGCGTGCCACCCATGTCGTTCGCCTGCGCGCCGAACACATGCTCGACACGGACACGAACCGAGGATTTCGTCCTGTTGCTTTTCATTGCCTGTTCGGTCAGAGGCCTGCCCCGTTTGCCCTTGCGGTGGATGCGGCTTGTCAGTCCTCTTGCCCTGAGCTTCGCCTCGATTTCTTCCGACCGGTAGGCCGCATCTGCCCAGACCCTGGAGGCGGTGTTGCCGCGCATCAGCAACTCGTCCACCACCTGGCTGTCGTGAACGGCAGCGCCCGTGACGTGATAGCGCCGGATCAGTTTGTGCTTACGATCGACATTCACATGGTTCTTGTAGCCATAGTGGCTTTTGCCGTGCTTTTTGGTCCAGCGTGCATCAACGTCCTTCTGTGATCGCTTGGCAGGCTTGTTTTCCCAGTCTTCCGGCACCTCGCCACCCTTGATCGCCGCGTTTTCCGCGCGCGTGTTGTGGTTGCGCGGCACCGGCACGATGGCCGCGTCCAGTATCTGGCCGCCCCGTGCAATGTAGCCCTGCCGCGCCAGATGTCCGTCAAAGAGTTTGAACAAATCATCCACCTTGCCCGCCTGCGCCAGCGCCTCGCGATACAGCCACACGGTCTTTGCGTCCGGCACCCGGTCACCAAGACCAAGACCCAGAAAACGCATAAACGAAAGCCGGTCCCGGATCTGGTATTCGACCTGATCGTCCGAAAGGTTGTAAAGCGCGCTCAGAACCAGGGTTTTGAACATCAGTACCGCGTCCATCGGCTTGCGCCCCGCGCGTGATTTCCGCTCACTTTCAGGCTTGCGCCAGACCTGCTCCAGAAGCGGGCGTAACTCTTCCCACGGTACAACTGCATTGATCTCGACCAGCGGGTCCTTCTTCGCATCCAGGCTCTCGTAACGATCTGAAAGATCAAAAAAGCCCATCTGTGCCATGACTGCCATCCCTCCGCCGCATCATCCTGCAAATCTACAGCGCGTTCACGCCAGATGCAATTTATAGAGGTGCCCTATAGTCAGGCCCCTTCTTAAAGCATTGGACCGATCTTCCGCCAGCCCGCAGAGCCGCTGCCAGACCGCCCGCCAGCAAGGCCAGCGCCAGCAGGCCAGACAGCCGCGCCATCGGTTTGTAGGCGGTCTTGCCAAACACCGACGCGGTCGACGCGACGTTCAGCGCGCCGGACGCCGCCACAATCAGAAATATCGCAAATACATGCGGCAAGCCCCAGACGACATGTTTGTTCATGCCGGTGACGATGTGACCGTGATGCTCGATGAACAGAACCGCCCAGATCGCCGCAGCAATGAACGCACCCAAAAGCGCAGCCACCTGCCAGACCTGTGGGGTCAGTTTCATTTCCCGGTAGATGGTTTGCTCCATGACAGGTCTCGGCCCATACAAATTGCGGTAGCGCACGCCGGGATTAAGATGCAAGTCATCGCGCAACGCGGTCGAAGGATAGGACGCGAGCATCTTGGCAATCTCGCTGTCGGGGTCTTTCAGATCACCAAACACCATCGCGCCGTGCCCGATTGCGTTGCAGGCCTCAACGCAGGCCGGAATGCCGCCTTCGTCGATCCGGTGCACGCACAGCGTGCAGCTTTCGACCGTGCCCTTGCCGCGCGGGGCGTGCGATTTCTGATCTTCCAGCGGCTCATGCACAAACGAACGCGCCTGATAGGGACAGGCCATCATGCAAAAGCGGCAGCTGATGCAAGTGTGCTTGTCGACCAGAACAATCCCGTCGGCCCGCTTGAACGATGCCCCGGTCGGGCACACGTCGATACAGGGCGCATCTTCGCAATGCTGGCACATCACCGGCAGCGATATTTCCAGCCCGCTGTCCGGATCTTTCAGGTCAACCTTGCGGATCCACTGGGCGTCTGTTTCCGGATGCGCGGTATCTTCCCAGCCGTTTTCCTGCGAACAGGCGGTCACACAGTCGGTGCAGCCGGATGCGCATTTATTCACATCAATCAGCAGACCCCAACGGGATCCGGCGTTGGCGTTCGCTGCCGCCTCGCCGCCAAAAGCCGTCAGCGTCACGCCGGGCACAAGCGCCACGGTTGCGACCGCCGCCCCGCTTTTGAAAAAATCACGCCGGTTAATCTCGGCCGGATTTGGGGCGTTGGCGTTCAGTGTCGGCAAGTTCAATGCGTCACCTCTTCAACATATGCTGAAAGTTCGTCCAGATCCGACATTGGCAGACCCAGCAAGGCTTGGATTTTCGCATCGGGTTTTGAGTTATGGCATTGAAACCAAACAATCTTCACGGCTGCAAAATCGTGACAAGCCCGGCAAAAGTGCTGTTCATTTTTCGCAGAGACCGGTAATGCGTCGGTCCCGGTAACCACATGGCAAGCTACGCATTCTTTCAGCGAATATTTGATGTCCCGATTGCCGAGTCGCACTGTCTGGTCGCGGTCGTGAAGCAACAGTTTCATGTGTTTGATCCGGATGAACAGATTGCCCTCGGGATGCGGTTGACCTAGAGCGGTTCACCCGAATTCAGGCCCACTCTGCCGGTGCCAATTTGTCCCAGGACCAAGCCGTCGTTTGCAGCCGGTATCGTGTTACCGGCAAGAACGAGGGCGCCGGGATTGGGGCAAATTGACCCGTCCCTGCGGGTTTCACCCAAATCCAGCATCCGACGCCGAACTGGCCTGGTCCGATATTTATATCGCACTGCGGCCGGTTCAACGCCGGGCTACTGGATTTGGAAGAAACAGAGCGGGCCTGAATTCGGGTGAACCGCTCTAGTGCTTTGGGCACCTCCGGGTAAAGACTTTCCTGTGCGGTCAGCGGCGCCCAGCCAGTGCAAAAGACGATCCAGATCGCAATAATGATGCGCAGCTACATTAGTCACCAAGGCCCATCTTGATATAGCCGGTCGGGCAAACGTCGGCACAGATGTGGCAACCGATGCATTTGGTATAATCGGTGTCCACATAGCGCCCCACGGTTCGGTCTGCCTTATCGACGCGGAACACGGCGTCCTGCGGGTAGTAGATCACGCAGTTGTCACACTCAAAGCACATGCCGCAGCTCATACAGCGCTCGCCCTCTTTCTGCGCCTGCGCTTCGGAATACGCGATAATGCGCTCCTCAAAGTTGCCAAGCACACTGTCACCATCTATATGAACTTCGTCGCGTATCTAGCGGGCGAAAAACTAAAAATGGCTTTTAATAACTCGGTGTGCTTGATGGCCTGCGAGGTCGAGCGATCTTCGTAATTGCGAACGGCGAAATCCGCATTCTCGGTGCCGCGTGTCGGAGCATGATCAAAGTCCGCCGAGTCTTTGCCGTGCCGCCGAAGTTCATTCAGCAGGTCGAAATGGCTCACGTCCACACGCGGGCGTTTGGCGATCTCTCCATTGCTCAGATTCTCGGTAATCGTTTCGGCCGCGATCCGTCCCTGGCGGATGGCTGTGGTCAGCCAATGCGGGCGAATGATGTCGCCACCGGCAAAATGCTTGTCCCGGCCCCGGACGGAATACGTGCCGTCGACGTCGATAAATCCCTTGCCGGCATCCATTTCCTCGACACCGGCAAAATTACCGCACTGACCGATTGCCGAAATAATGATGTCGCAATTGATCTCAAACTCGGTGCATTCGCGCGGCACCGGGCGCATCCGATCCATATCGCACTCGCACATTTTCAAGGCGACAGCCTTGCCGTCGGCATCCTTGATCACCTCCAGCGGCATCACCTCGCCCCTGATGTCCACGCCTTCGCGTTTGGCGTCTTCACGCTCGTGCTCGGCGGCGGTCATTTCGTTGATCGGGAACAGCGAGGTCAGCGTTGCCTTTATACCTTCGCGGGTCAGCGAATCGGCCACATCGTGGGCGGTGAAATCGATCAGCGTGCCATCAGGGTGTTCGATCTTGGCCACGTTGGTGATATCGGCCAGACGGCGGGCAACCGACGCCACGTCGATCGAGGTATCACCACCGCCGACAGCCACCACATTCTGCGCGGTGCCCAGAACCCAGCCCTTGTTGAACGCATCTAGGAATTCGATGCCGTTGATGCAGTTTTCAGTGCCGTCCCAGCCCTCGCTCGGCAGCGGGCGGCCAGATTGCGCGCCGATAGCCCAGAAAATGGCATCATGACCGTCTTCGAGCTGTAGAGTGGAAATATCCTTACCGGCACTGGTATTCAGGCGGATTTCGATGTCCAGATCGACGATCCGGTCAATTTCAGTATCCAACATGTCGCGCGGGGTGCGGTAGCCGGGGATGCCATAACGCATCATGCCGCCGAGCTTCTCGTTGGCCTCGAATATCGTCACAGCATGCCGTCGCGGCGCCAACATTGACCCCATCATGATAGAAGAAAACCCGCGGCACTTCATGCCCGGCCTCCAGCGCAGATTTGGCAAAATCATACGCCGTGTCAGAGGCCTGATGCGTATACGGCCCTTCGCTGACAACTATTCCGAATTTCACTTGGGTGGTTCCCTAGAAATGGATATCGGCCGAGGCATTCATGGTTTTGCGCGCGCCGGTCCAAGTATCCAGATGGTGTTTGGTGAAGGCCAGTTCGGTCATGTCAAAGAACCGGGTCCAGCCGATCCGGTCGATCCATTCGCTCATGCGCTCCCAATGTTTGGCGTCGGACTTGTAAGCGTAGACAGTCTCGCGAACCACGTCTGCCACTTCCGGCCAGTGCGGCGGGTTGTTGGGCAGGTTGGCAATCGCCAGCTTGTGAAACGTCGGTTTGGTGCGCGCGTTGGAATGCTTGCCGCCCACCCAGATCGCAATCTTGGTGGATTCTGCGCTGTTGATCTGCATTGGCGAGCAGGGCGGATAACAAGCGCCACAACAGATGCATTTCTTTTCATCAATTTCCAGCGTCGGGTTGCCGTTCACCATTGCCGGACGGATCGCAGCCACCGGACAACGCGCCTCAACAGAAGGGCGTTCGCAAATGTTGGCGACCAGATCATGTTTGATCTTTGGCGGTTTGGTATATTGCACGTTGATTGCAATATCGCCCTGTCCGCCGCAGTTGACCTGACAGCACGACGTGATGATCCGCAGCCGGTTCGGCATTTTTTCCTGAATGAACTCTTTATGCAGAAAGTCCATCAGGCTTTTGACAACGCCCGAGGCATCAGTGCCGGGAATGTCACAATGCAGCGCAAACAGCTTTTGTTGTCGATGTCCAGCGTGTCTTCGTCGTTTAGCGACAGCGCGCAGGTCGGGCACATGAAAATCACCGTGTCGATCATGTATTTGCGACCAACCTTTGCCACATGGGCTTTGACTTCTTCCTGGTTAACCTTGATGTCGTCGCGCCAAGTGCCGATCACCGCAAAATCTGACCGGTGGATGGCGTTCACGCAGTCGTTGCCACAGCCGGAAAACTTGAACTTGAACTTATACGGCAACGACGGGCGGTGCATTTCGTCCAGAATCCGGTTGATGACGCCGCGATGTGCCCGGGCCTCGTCAAAACACGACTGTTCACAGCGTGCCGCGCCCACACAGCTCATCGCAGTTCGCAGCGCCGGTCCGGCACCGCCAAGGTCAAACCCAAGTTCGTTCAGCGCGTCGAATGCGTATTGAGTATTTTCGGTGGTGCAGCCCTGGAACATGATGTCGCCAGACTGCCCATGAAACGCGATCAGGCCAGAGCCGTGCTTTTCCCAGATGTCGCAAATTTTGCGCAGAACATCGGTGGTGTAGTGAAATCCCGGTGGCGGCATGACCCGCAGGGTGTGAAATTCTTTAGAATTCTGGATATTTTTCAGCGACTTCGGAAAACCGCGGGATAATCTCGCCGCCATAGCCATAGACCGAAACCGTTCCGCCTTTCCAATAGCCGAACCGGTTCTCACAGGAATGTTCCAACTGACCCAAAAGGTCATTCATCATCGGCGCGTATTGCTCGCCTTTAGAGTCGCGCAATCGTTTTAGTCCGGTGACAAAACTCGGCCAGGTCCCGTCTTCCAATTGATCAAGCAGCGGCGTGGGGTGTTGAACAGCATCTTTTGTCTATGTGTCGAATCGCCGTCTGTCATCGCAATTCTCCATCTAGTTCGGTCTCGCTCCGGCCACTCAGGTTTCTCCGAGTGCGCATTCGAGGTCTCTTCCGTGCGCTAAGACGGTCGCCACACCATCATTTACACCTTGCCGGTCCAGCGCCTGTATGTTGCCTAATTTATATATTAGAACTTTTGAATGTAAAATAAATCGTGATAAAAAAGTAGCAAAAATCAAATCTAGAAGGCTGTCGGCAACGATATTTGCTCGGATTGGTTCCGTATTCTGCGGATTTCTCTTTTTGGCATAGATCATCTTGCCAATAGGCAAACCTTGGTCCACCGGCATAGATTTCCGAGGAAATGCCGAATTATCCAAGATTTTTAGGGATCTGAATCAGAGCAGAGCGGCAGGCATATTCGGCAAAGGTTGAAATAGTTGGTGCGCGACGTTCCAACACCGATGTGACGATTAGAGTCGCGCCGAACTTGCGGGGATCGACTGGCTGATTTTCCCGCGCTCCTTGTCGCCGGGGTTAGGGCAGGCTATTTGATGTGAACCATCCAGCCAAAAGGCGCACTGCGCATGTTATCCACCACCGTCCGGTATTTTCGTTGGCCAATGTTGGCCACGATTATTGGGCTGGTGTTGTCGTTTTGGCTAGGCTGGGTCTACACGCAGACCTTGGCTGGCGCGGTGACGTTCTTGATGATCGGCACTGTGTTGGCTATTCTGGAAATCTCGCTGTCTTTTGACAATGCCATCGTAAACGCCAACAAGCTCAAATCCATGTCACCGGTCTGGCAACGCCGGTTCCTGACTTGGGGCATTATCATTGCCGTGTTCGGAATGCGGATCATTTTTCCGCTTGCAGTGGTGGCGATTGCGGCCGGAATTGGGCCTTTGGCAACGATCCGGCTGGCGGCAGCTCACCCGCAGGATTATGCGCGCATCATGCAAGATGCGCACTTGTCCGTCGCGGCGTTTGGCGGCTCATTTTTGATGATGGTCGCGCTGAATTATTTCATCGACGAAGGTAAGGAAGTTGACTGGATCCGAACGCTTGAGAGTCAGCTTAGACGGTGTGCCAGTATCCGTGGCCTTCAGATAACAATGGTTCTGATCGTCGTACTATTCGTCGCCACGATGTTGCCGGTTCACGAAGTCAGCCGGTTTCTTTTCGCAGCCCTGTTCGGGTTGCTGGCGTTCACCGGGGTCGAGATTCTGGGACAAGTGCTTGATCGCGAAAACAAAACCGCCCAGATCGTGCGCGCCGGCGGATTGGGCGCATTCCTGTATCTTGAGGTTCTTGACGCCAGCTTTTCTTTTGACGGCGTGATCGGAGCGTTTGCTTTGACACAAAACATATTTCTGATCGCGATCGGTCTGGGCATCGGGGCCATGTATGTGCGTTCGATGACCATTATGCTGGTGGAAAATAGAACGCTGGCGCATTTGCGCTACCTGGAACACGGTGCGTTTTACTCGATTCTGGCCTTGTCAATTATTATGTTTGCCCAAACCCTTTGGCACATTCCTGAAGTGGTCACCGGGCTGATTGGTGTTGCGCTGATCGGCATCGCATTCTGGTCGTCGATCCGGTATAATAACAAAACCAGATCGTCGGCCTAAATTCGGCCTCAGGCCGCCAGCTCGCCGCCATAGCATTCTGCCAACACATAGTCCCAACCCGAATTGTATTGCTCACGGTTGCTGGCACCGTCTTCGCCTTGCGCCTCCCAGCCAGAATGAACCAGCCGGACCATTGTGCCAGTCCAGTGCGCTGAAAACTCGACACAAACATAGGTTTGCTCTGCTTCGGGGCGGCGAAGATGCCAGGTAAAAGCCAACTTCGTGCCCGCCTCCCACTCTGTGATCACCCCCCAGGTCGATTTAGTGCCGTCGTGCATTACTTCCACGATCGAGCCGCCAACACCGGGCGTCATTGAAACGCCGCGTGCGGCTTTGCCAGCGCTGGCAGATAGCGAATGCGACGCCAGCGGCCACCAGCGCCCGATCTCTTGCGTGAAAACTTCAAACGCGCGTTTGGCATCCACCGAGATCATAAGTTCCTTGACGACCGGTTCAATCACTTTTCACTTCCTTTTCAACGTGTTGAGCGAATGCTGACAAAGCGTCGCCCCACAAACTGTCCAAATATCGGCGCAAGTCTTGCAAACCTTCGGGCGCCAGATTGTATATCCGGCTTGTGCCCCGCGGTGTGATCGTCAACAGCCCGGCGTCCGACAAGACTTTCAGATGTTGCGAAACCGCCGGACGAGAGACCGGCAGCGCGCCTGCAAGTGTCGCCACATTCTGCGGCCCAGTGCGCAGCCGTTCAACAATAGCGCGCCGGGTCGGGTCAGAGAGAGCGGTCAATGCGGATGCGTAAGTCATGTCTTACGGTAAGCTGGAACTTACGATCATGTCAACGCCCAGCTACAACATTTCGCCTACTGCCCTTGCAGCCATCCGGTCGCAACACTAAGACTCCTGTAAACTTTTTCCCGCTAACCATTTCCCCGCAGCTTGAGGCACGGACATGACAGACCCAATTGATACCTACATGAACACCCTTGTTCCGATGGTTGTTGAACAGACCAGCAGAGGCGAAAGGGCCTATGACATCTTTTCGCGCCTGCTGAAGGAGCGGATCATATTTATTACTGGCGCGGTGCACGACGGAATGGCATCGCTGATTGTGGCGCAGCTTTTACACCTGGAAGCGGAAAATCCGTCTAAAGAAATCTCGATGTATATCAATTCGCCCGGCGGCGTGGTGACTTCGGGGCTGTCGATTTACGATACAATGCAATACATCAAGCCGAATGTTTCCACTTTGGTGGTTGGACAGGCGGCCTCTATGGGCTCGCTTTTGCTGGCGGCAGGCGCGGCCGGCAAACGCTTTTCGCTGCCAAACAGCCGGATAATGATGCACCAGCCGTCAGGCGGATATCAGGGCCAGGCGACCGACATAATGATTCACGCGAAGGAAACCCAGAAGCTCAAGGACCGCCTTAATCAAATCTATGTCAAACATACCGGGCAGAAGCTGAAGGCGGTGGAAGCAGCGCTGGAACGGGATAATTTCATGTCGGCCGAAGACGCCAAAGAATGGGGCATTATTGATGAGATTGTTGAGAATCGTGCAAAAGTGAACGGTGATGACGCCTAATTGAACCACAATGCGGGTGATCAAAGGCCAGAATTCATTTTGGCGTTGTGCCCGCAAAACCCCTGACCTAGAGTTTGTTCGGGGGTGGCATGACGCGGCACGACCACCGCGATATTGAATTACGCAGATGCCTTTAGGGAATCGAAATGGCGAATAGTTCCGGCGACAGCAAAAACACGCTCTATTGCTCGTTCTGCGGCAAAAGCCAGCACGAAGTGCGAAAACTCATTGCCGGGCCGACAGTATTCATCTGCGATGAGTGTGTCGAACTGTGCATGGATATCATCCGCGAGGAAACCAAGGCTTCGGGTCTGAAAGCTGCCGACGGAGTGCCGACGCCCAACGATATTTGTGACGTTCTTGACGATTACGTGATTGGTCAGTCGCATGCTAAACGGGTTCTGTCTGTCGCTGTGCACAACCATTACAAACGTCTCAATCACGCCGAAAAATCCGGCGACATTGAACTGTCGAAATCCAATATTCTGCTGATCGGCCCGACCGGTTGCGGCAAGACACTGCTGGCTCAAACCCTTGCGCGCATCCTTGATGTGCCCTTTACGATGGCTGACGCCACGACGCTGACCGAAGCCGGATACGTGGGCGAGGACGTTGAAAACATTATTCTAAAGCTGCTGCAGGCCAGCGAATACAACGTCGAACGCGCACAACGCGGCATCGTATATATCGACGAAGTCGACAAGATCACACGCAAATCCGACAACCCGTCGATCACCCGCGATGTATCGGGCGAGGGTGTTCAGCAGGCCTTGCTAAAAATCATGGAAGGCACCGTAGCGTCGGTTCCGCCACAAGGCGGGCGCAAACATCCGCAACAGGAATTTTTGCAGGTTGATACCACCAACATACTGTTCGTTTGCGGCGGTGCATTTGCCGGTCTTGACAAAATTATCACGCAACGCGGCAAGGGTTCCGCCATCGGTTTTGGCGCCGACGTAAAGGACAACGACAACCGCGGTGTGGGCGAGGTTTTCACCGAGCTTGAGCCCGAGGACCTGTTGAAATTCGGCCTGATCCCGGAATTTGTCGGTCGTTTGCCGGTGATCGCGACACTGCGTGATCTGGATGAAGACGCACTGGTCACGATCCTGACCCAGCCCAAGAATGCATTGGTCAAGCAGTATCAGCGTTTGTTCGAGCTGGAAGACACACAGCTGACATTCACAGATGACGCTCTGCGCGCCATCGCCAAACGCGCAATTGGGCGCAAGACCGGGGCGCGCGGTCTGCGCTCGATCATGGAAGATATCCTGCTTGATACGATGTTTGATTTACCAGGGCTTGATAGCGTGAATGAAGTCGTGGTGAATGAAGAAGCTGCGAATTCTGACGCGGCACCATTGATGATCCACGTAGAAAAACTGAAAAAAGGCGCGAGCGCGGGCTGATCATGCGTGCCGCCGCGTTGTAATCACGCGCAATTCCCGACAGATATGTGAGTAATTGCAAACCGATATATTGTCGGCAATTTCGCCTTCCCCCTAGACCTTGGCGGCACGATCCGCCATATGAAGACCGACGATAACCGGAGGTCTAGATGGGCATCCTCAACACACTTCTTCGCTCGGTCACCTGGTGGAACGGCCAGACGCTGAACACCCAATTTTACACATGGCGCAAAGGCGTGCCGGTTGGCGAGGATGCACAAGGAAATCGCTTTTACGAAACTCGCGACGGCAAACGCAGGTGGGTGATTTACAACGGCGAAGCGGAAGCCAGCAGGATCTCGCCCGATTGGCATGGTTGGCTGCACGCCACCTATGATGAGCCGCCGACAAAGGCTCCGTTTGCGCACAAGGATTGGGAAAAACCGCATCAGGAAAATCTGACCGGCACCGCCCAGGCCTATACCCCGGCCGGATCGATCCGCCGTTCCGAACCCGCTGATAGCAGCGATTACGAGGCCTGGAAACCGGAATAAGCGAACATGTCTGAAAACACGACAGAGGTGATTGTGGGCGGCGCGGTGCTGGCAGCAGCAATTGGCTTTTTGGTTTACGCCGGCCAGCTGACCGGATTTTCCGGCAGCAGCACCGGGGCCAGTCAATTCACCGCTTCATTTCGCTCGATCGAGGGTGTGTCGGTTGGAACTGACGTGCGTTTGGCGGGCGTCAAAGTTGGTACCGTCACCGAATTGGTCCTGAACCCGCAAACCTTTCGTGCCGACGCGCGTTTCACCGTGGCCGACGGTGTAGAACTGCCCTTGGACACCGCCGTGATCGTGTCGTCCGAGGGCCTGTTGGGCGGCAGTTTTGTCGAGCTTTTGCCTGGCGGTTCACCACTTAACCTGGAACCAGGGTCAGAGATCGAGGACACCCAAAGCTCGGTCAGTCTGATCGAACTTCTGCTCAGATTTGCCAGCGGCAACGGCGACAATTGATGTCGCGCGGCTGTGTTTTGCTCTTGTGGTTATGTGTCTGCGCGCCAGCGGTCGCAGCCCAACAAGTTCCGGCCGACGACACAATCACGATTGAAACGCTGCCGCTTGAAATGATTTCAAGTGACCCGATTTTCCAGCAACCGGTAAGCCCGCGGGCCTCAACGGCTGATCAGGGCACCCTGCTGCGCGCACTTGATAAAATATCCGGCGAGGTGGTCGATTTTGATCTGACGCCCGGCCAGACCAAACAACTTGGCCGAATTCAGGTGACACTTGGTGAATGCCGCTATCCGTCAGGCAATCCGGCAAGCGATGCTTCGGCCTATCTGACAATACGAAACGCAGGCGAACAGGCGCCAGCGTTTGCGGGCTGGATGATCGCCTCCAGCCCGGCGCTCAACGGCCTGGACCACGCCCGTTACGATGTTTGGGTGTTGCGCTGTATCACGTCGTAGGCGGTCTGATTTTCGGGCAGCTTATGAATGTCGGCACATGCCGCTACCGCCTTTTCCAAGCGTTCCAGATAATCGCGACGGCCAATCTCGATGCCCCCCAGGGTTTGCAGATGCGACGTCAGAAACTGCGTGTCGAAAAGCAAAAATCCGGTCAGCCGCAATCGATCCACCAACCACGCGAGTGCAATTTTTGAGGCGTTGTTGCGGCGCGAAAACATGCTCTCGCCAAAAAAAGCTCCGCCAAGCGCCACGCCATACACGCCGCCGACCAGGGTTTTACCGTCCCAGATTTCCTGAGAATGGGCATGGCCAGATTGGTGCAGGTCTACATAAATGTCGTGGATTGACGGGTTTATCCATGTCTCCGGCCGATCCGCACAGGCGTTAAGTACGTCATTAAAACAAGTGTCAAACCGGATCTGGAATCGGGTGTTTAGGATTGCTTTTCGCAAGGTTCGCGAAATGTGAAAACTGTGCAGCGGAATAATGCCACGGTGGATTCGGTCAACCCAATGAACGTCCGGATGTTCCTGATGCTCGGCCATCGGAAAGATGCCAGCCCCATAGGCTCTCAGCACCATTTCAGAAGTCAGAGGCCTGGCGCGCTTCACTGTAAATGCGACTCCAGCCACTTTTCCAGCCAGTGAATGTTGTACTTGCCAGACTGGATGTCCGGCTCGGCCAGAAGTTGTGGAAACAGCGGGATCGTGGTGTCGATCCCGTCCACGATCAGCTCTCCAAGGGCCCGGTTCAGGCGGGCTAGCGCTGCCGGCCGGTCGCGGCCATGCACGATCAACTTGCCGACCAGGCTGTCGTAATAGGGTGGTATCGAATAGCCGTCATACAGCGCGGAATCCATCCGCACACCCAGACCGCCCGGAGCATGGTATTGGGAAATCCGGCCCGGGCAGGGGGTAAAACTCGGAAGTTTTTCGGCGTTGATGCGCACCTCGATGGCGTGACCATTCACGCTCAGATCGTCTTGGACAAATGACATCGGCTGGCCAGCGGCCACGCAGATCTGTTCGCGCACCAGATCAATGCCAAATATTGCCTCGGTGACTGGGTGCTCGACCTGCAGACGGGTGTTCATTTCGATGAAATAGAATTCGCCGCCCTCAAATAGAAATTCGATTGTGCCGGCCCCGGCATAATTGATGCCAGCCACCGCGTCGGCACAGATCCTGCCGATCCGGACGCGGGTGTTGGCGTCGATTGCCGGGCCCGGTGCTTCTTCGAATATCTTCTGGTGGCGGCGCTGCAGCGAACAATCGCGTTCGCCCAGATGCACCGCATTGCCTCTGCCATCTCCGAAAATCTGAATTTCGATGTGGCGGGGGGCCAGCAGATATTTTTCGATATAGCACTCATCGTTGCCAAAAACCGACTTTGCCTCGGCCCGCGCGGTGCGAAACGCCTTGTCCATGTCGGCCTCGGTCATCGCCACTTTCATGCCGCGCCCGCCGCCGCCTGCGGTAGCCTTGACAATCACCGGATAGCCAATATCCGCCGCGATTATCTTTGCTGCGGCAACATCCGGCACACCACCGTCAGAGCCGGGAACGCACGGCACGCCGAGTTTTTTCATGGTGTTTCTGGCGGTGATTTTGTCGCCCATGATGCGAATGTGGGCGGCTGTGGGGCCGATGAATTTAAGGTCATGTTCTTCGATGACTTGCACGAAATTGGCGTTTTCCGACAAAAAGCCATAGCCCGGATGGATCGCCTGCGCGCCGGTAATCTCGCACGCCGAAATGATCGCCGGGATTGACAAGTAGCTGTCAGCTCCCGGCGGCGGCCCAATGCAGACGGCTTCGTCAGCCATGCGCACATGCATGGCATCGCTGTCGGCGGTCGAATGCACAGCCACCGACTGAATGCCCATTTCGCGGCACGCACGAACCACGCGCAGAGCAATCTCGCCCCGGTTGGCGATCAGGATTTTCTCGAACATGGCCGGGCGCGCCCTTATTCGACGATCATCAGCGGCGCGCCGAATTCAACCGGGTCACCGTCAGACACCAGAATGCGTTTGACTGTCCCGGACCGGGGTGCGGGAATGTGGTTCATGGTTTTCATCGCTTCAATGATCAGCAGCGTTTCACCTTCGCTGATCGCGTCGCCGATATTGACGAATGGTGGCGAGCCGGGTTCGGTCTGCAAATAAACAGTGCCGACCATGGGCGAATTTACGGCGCCAGGATGGCTCGCCGGATCACCACTTTCGTCAATCGAACCAGATGACGGGGGCGCGGCGACGGTGGATTCAGCGGGCGCTGTGGCGGCCGGTGCCGCAGCCGTCTGAACCGAGCTCTGCACCACTTGTCTGACCCGGCTGACGCGCACGCTTAGCCGGTCGGCTTCGCCGTATTCGCGTTTGACTTCCAACTCCGTCAGATCGTTTTCATCCAAGAGCGCCGCCAGCGCCTTGACAAAATCCACGTCCGCGTCGTTGCTCTTTTTCGCCATGCTGTCCTCGACCTGTATTGCGCCTGTCAAGCGCAGCCCTGCCCCAATGCGTGCCGCGCTTATACGCCAGCGGCGGTTGTCTGAAAAGCGCCGTGTGGAACAAAGTTCGCGCGCTGTTTTCCGAAATTTCAATCGTTTGCGAGAATATTATTTTACCGATTGATAAAATTTTAGATTATGGCAATCTGTAAGCAAGACTTTTGATTGCGGAGGTGCAGATGCCCAATAACCAAATGACGCCGGGTGTCGTGTCAGCTCGCCTTTTAGACGCGCAACTGGAACAGAACTTTTCTGACCTGCATCCGCCGTTCAGCGCGCACGAGGCTGCGGTGGCCGCTGACCGGTGCTATTTCTGCCATGATGCGCCCTGTATGACGGCCTGTCCGACCACAATCGACATTCCGCTGTTCATCAGACAAATCCAGACCGGCACGCCGCAGGCGGCCGGCAAAACGATATTTGACCAGAATATACTCGGCGGCATGTGTGCCCGGGTTTGCCCCACAGAAACCCTGTGCGAAGAGGTGTGCGTGCGCGAGGTGGCCGAGGGCAAACCGGTGGACATTGGCCGTTTGCAGCGCTTTGCGACCGACATAGTAATGGCCGCAATTTCGCACCCCTACGAGCGCGCGCCATCGACCGGCAAAAAGGTGGCGGTGATCGGCGCCGGACCGGCCGGACTGGCCTGTGCGCATCGCTTGGCGCTGAAGGGCCATGACGTCACCGTGTTTGATCCCCGCGCCAAGGCCGGCGGTCTGAACGAGTTTGGCATCGCCGCCTACAAGACCGTGGATGGATTTGCGAGTGCCGAGGTAAGCTGGCTGCTGCAGATTGGCGGCATCGATATGCAATGCGGGCGCAGTTTGGGCGATGGATTATCGCTGGATGATCTGAGCGCAAGTCATGACGCGGTTTTTCTGGGCATCGGTCTGGCCGGCGTGAACACATTGCGCGCCGATGGCGAAGACAAAGAAAATGTATCAGATGCGGTTGGTTTCATTGCGGTTTTGCGGCAGGCCGACGATCTTTCCTCGCTGAAGATAGGCCGCAATGTTGTGGTGATCGGCGGCGGCATGACTGCCGTCGACGCCGCTGTTCAATCCAAATTGCTGGGCGCTGAGAATGTGACGATGGTCTATCGGCGCGGGCGTGAAAACATGAGCGCGTCGGCGTTCGAACAGGATCTGGCGACCTCCAAAGGGGTTCGGATCATTTGTCACGCACAGCCGGTAGCCGTGCATGGCAACGGTGCCGCCACCGAGGCCGAATTTGAATATACTGTCCAGACGTCCGGCCAGCTGAGCGGTACCGGCGAAACATTTCGGCTGGCCGCAGATCAGGTGTATAAGGCTATCGGCCAGAAGATTGCCGGCGTACCGGAGAGCTTGAAAATCGAAGGCGGCAAGATCGCGGTGACCGGCAATGGCCAGACCTCGGTGCCAGGTGTCTGGGCGGGCGGTGACTGTGCCTCTGGTGGTGATGATCTGACCGTAACGGCCGTGGCCGAGGGGCGCGATGCTGCGGAGGATATTCATGCGGCTTTGTCGTAAATTTTTGGCAATACTGCTGCTAATTTTGGTGCCGGTCTACGGGTCAACGCAAGACAATTCGGTGCTCGGAATTTGGTGTTCAATTGAAACTGGCGAGACCATATATCTTGACGAATTTGGCATTGGTTTCAACGAACACACGATTTGCGATTCACAATTCTTACCGTCCGACACCCGGACATTCCGGAGCTATATATTTTGCAAGAATGTATATGATTTGGACGGTGAGATTGTTGAGACAGGCCATGCTACACTCGCCTTTGCGGTTGAACTGGAATCCGAAAATTCGCTGAGTGTTTCATTTTCCGGTGATGTTCCGACGACGCAGTATGCGCGGTGCGGCGAAGGCGACTAGGAAAGTCATATGGCAATCAAGCGCATAAATTTTCAGTCGATCCCGGTGGACGATCAAGACCGGGCATTGGCGTTTTATACCAAGCAACTTGGCTTGAAAGTCCACACCGATGCACCATTTGGCGAAAACTGGCGCTGGATATTTCTGTCCGTGCCGGGGGCCGAAAGGCGGCTGCATTTTGCCGAACGCAAAGACTTGGAAATCCACGATAAACCCGCCCTGTGCCTGACCTGCGACGACGTGGACGCAGAATGCGCGCGGCTTGGCGCGGCCAACGTCAATATAACCAACGAACCACAAGATGCACCTTGGGCGCCCGGGGTAAGATGGGCGACGATCCGAGATACTGAGGAAAACGTTATCTTGCTGGAATCCATGAAAGAATAGGAAGCTCCGATGGCCAACCTTGCATCCAACTTTGTCGGCATCAAATCGCCAAATCCGTTCTGGCTGGCGTCGGCTCCTCCTACCGACAAGGAATACAATGTGCGCCGCGCGTTCGAAGCCGGTTGGGGCGGCGTGGTCTGGAAAACCTTGGGCGAGGCCGGGCCACCGATCGTGAACGTTAACGGGCCGCGCTATGGCGCGATCTGGGGCGCCGATCGCCGCCTTTTGGGCTTCAACAACATCGAGCTGATCACCGACCGCCCGCTGGAGGTGAACCTGCGCGAGATCAAACAGATCAAACGCGACTTTCCGGACCGCGCCGTGGTGGTCAGCATCATGGTGCCTTGCGAAGAAGCGGCCTGGCAAGCCATATTGCCGCTGGTCGAGGAAACCGGTGCCGACGGGATCGAGCTTAATTTTGGCTGCCCGCACGGGATGAGCGAGCGTGGCATGGGCTCTGCCGTGGGACAGGTGCCGGAATATATCGAGATGGTGGCGCGCTGGTGCAAGCAATACACGGCCATGCCGGTGATCGTGAAACTGACGCCAAATATCACCGACATACGCATGCCGGCGCGGGCCGCCAAGACCGGCGGCGCAGACGCGGTAAGCCTGATCAACACGATCAGTTCGATCACCTCGGTCAATCTGGACGACATGAGCCCGGAGCCGTCGATTGACGGCAAAGGCAGCCACGGCGGCTATTGCGGTCAAGCGGTGAAGCCAATTGCGTTGAACATGGTCGCCGAGATTGCCCGGGATGCTGAAACTGCCGACCTGCCAATATCGGGGATCGGCGGTATCACCACCTGGCGCGATGCGGCGGAATTCATCTCACTGGGGGCCGGAAACGTGCAGGTTTGCACTGCTGCGATGGCCTATGGGTTCAAGATCGTCCAAGAGATGATTTCGGGCCTGAGCCAGTGGATGGATGAAAAGGGGTATTCTTCGGTTGACGATTTTGTCGGTCGCGCTGTCCCCAACGTCCGCGAGTGGCAGTATCTGAATCTGAATTTCATCACAAAAGCACGCATCGATCAGGACCTGTGCATCAAATGCGGGCGCTGCTATGCGGCCTGCGAAGACACCAGCCATCAGGCGATATCAATGACTCCCGATCGGGTGTTTGAGGTGCTGGACGACGAATGCGTGGCCTGCAACCTTTGCATTGTGGTCTGCCCGGTTGAGGGCTGCATCACCATGGAACAACTGGCGCCGGGTATGGTTGACGAACGCACCGGGCTGAAGGTCGAGGCAGACTATGGCAACTGGACCACGCACGCCAATAATCCCGCGGCCGTGAAAGCTGCAGAGTAAACTAACCCAACGTTCCCGGCGCTTCGGCTGGAACATCATAGGGTGTTGCGACAGGTGCCAGGATGTTCGCCTCGCGCACCGATTTTTCAGCGTCCGGCAGCGGCGCCCGGGTCGGCGCCGGATTGGATTGGACCGCCTGCTCATCGCGAGCTTATTCGCGGGCGGCTTGGACCTTTTTGATAACGTAATTCAAGTGAGATTCGACTTCCAACAGGCTGGCCTGAAATGCTGGCGGCGGACCTGTGAGCCTGTCATCCAGCGTTGCGCCCCGGTTTGAGTATCGCCGGTCGCGAATCGCATCGGCAATGTTCGGTTTGGATTGGGAATATTCGGTGGACGTCCGGCTTGATCCGGATTCTTCCAACTTCTGTACTGCTTGTTGTGGTGTCTCGTGAGCAGGCCGAACGGCTTGGCTCACCGCCCCGGCCGCAAGCACAGATGAATAGTCTGACATGGTGCTGCTCATGCAATAGGAGCCCCCACATGGAAAAGCTTAACGCGCGCAAACTTTCCCAATGATTAACTAAAATATCTTTCTGACAATGTGCTTAACCAGGGGTTAACGCCCGCCGGTAGAACTGTTGCAGGAATTTCGCGGCATTGTTGAAATGCGTGTCCCCTTCCGGTTGCAGTATGCCGCGGACCTGGACGTCGAAATCAGCGTAATGCTGAGTGGTGGCCCACACCGAGAAAATCAGGTGATAGGGGTCAAGTGCGGCGATTTTTCCGCCATCGATCCAGCGCTGAATGACGGCGGCCTTTTCGCGGACAAGGTCGCGCAACTCACCTTCGATCTGGTCAAGAAAACGCGGCGCACCCTGCAGAATCTCGTTGGCGAAAAGTCGGCTTTCGCGGGGCAGTTCGCGCGCCATTTCCAGTTTGCGCACTACGTAGTCGACAATTTCATCGACCGGCTCACCGTTTGCATCGATGCGGCGCAGAGGTGCCAGCCAGATTTCCATCTGGCCCGACAAAAGCTCTCTGTGAATCGCCTCTTTGGACGGGAAATAGTAAAGCAGGTTCGGTTTTGACAGACGTGCCGCCTTGGCGATCTGATCCAGCGTGGACCCGCGAAATCCATGTTGCGAAAAAACCGCAAGCGCCGCGTCGAGAATCGCGCTGGTATTCTTGCGCTGGATACGGGTCTGGGGGCGTAACTGGTTCATGGCCGTCATCCTATGCGATTATCCGGTTTGCACAATCAATACGGGCATTCGCGGGGGCACTGCGTTGGCACGGCAAAATCGTCGCCTCGAAACATTTGACGTCCTTGACTGGCATTGATCCTCTGCTAGCCTGTTTCTGACCATTTGGTCAAACTGTGTTGCGACAGATTGTGGAGAATCACCATGGCTGCCCCGGGGGAAAACCTGAAAATCAACGGTGATCGGCTGTGGGACAGCCTGATGGAAATGGCGCGTATCGGCCCCGGTGCGGCCGGTGGCAACAACCGGCAGACATTGACCGACGAAGACGGCGTCGGGCGGGCGCTGTTCCAGAGCTGGTGCGAGGCGGCGGGGCTGACAATGGGGCTGGATGCGATGGGCACGATGTTTGCGCGCCGTGACGGCACCGACGCCGACTCGCTGCCGGTCTATGTGGGCTCGCACCTGGATACGCAGCCGACGGGGGGCAAGTATGACGGGGTTTTGGGCGTGCTTGGCGGGTTGGAAATCATCCGCACATTGAATGATTTGGACATCAAGACCAAGCACCCGATAGTCGTGACCAACTGGACCAACGAGGAAGGCACCCGCTATGCGCCGCCGATGCTGGCCTCCGGTGTATTTGGCGGCATGCACACGCTGGAATGGGCTTACGCGCGCGAAGATGCCGAAGGGCTGAAATTCGGGGACGAGCTGGCGCGGATCGGCTGGAAGGGCGACGAAGAGGTCGGCGCGCGCAAGATGCACGCGTTCTTTGAACTGCATATCGAACAAGGCCCGATCCTAGAAGCCGAGGGCAAGGAAATCGGCGTCGTCACCCACGGGCAGGGGCTGTCCTGGACGCAAGTGACGATCACCGGCAAGGAAAGCCATACCGGGTCCACCCCGATGCCGATGCGCAAGAACGCCGGGCTAGGGATGGCGCGGATTCTGGAGCTAGTCGATCAGATCGCCTGGGGCCACAAGCCAGACGCCGTCGGCGCGGCCGGGCATATCGACGTCTATCCAAACTCGCGCAACGTGATCCCGGGCCAGGTGGTGTTTACCGTCGATTTCCGCTCGCCCGACAAAGCCGTGATCGAGGATATGGAGGGCAAACTGCGCGAAGGCGCATCAGCGATTGCTGGGCAGATGGGGCTGGGGATTGCGTTCGAGAAAGTCGGCGGCTTTGATCCGGTGAAATTCGACGAAGGCTGCGTGAGCGCGGTCCGCAACGCCGCCGAACGGCTCGGCTATTCGCACCGCAACCTGATTTCCGGCGCCGGTCATGACGCCTGCTGGATCAACCGGGTGGCGCCGACGGCGATGGTGATGTGTCCGTGTGTGGACGGGTTGAGCCACAACGAGGCCGAGGATATTTCGCGCGAATGGGCGACGGCGGGGGCGGAAGTACTGATGCACGCGGTGGTGGAAACGGCGGAGGTGGTGGGGTGAGAACACGCCCAACACTTCGCAGTCCCGGACTTGATCCGGGACCTCGCCCTTCAGTTGACGTCTCAGCAGGCCCCGGATCAGGTCCGGGACTGCGTTCAGCATTTGTTAACCGCGGTCGGGTCACTTCGGATCGTGGCATTCTACACATACATTATGGCCTGCAAGTCGAATACAGCGATCTACATTGGTGTGACGGGCAATCTGTTGCACCGCGTAAGTCAGCACAACACTTCGCAGTCCCGGACTTGATCCGGGACCTCGCCCTTCAGTTGACGTCTCAGCAGGCCCCGGATCAGGTCCGGGACTGCGTTCAGCATTTGTTAACCGCGGTCGGGTCACTTCGGATCGTGGCATTCTACACATACATTATGGCCTGCAAGTCGAATACAGCGATCTACATTGGTGTGACGGGCAATCTGTTGCACCGCGTAAGTCAGCACAAACTCGGCGCCGGAAGTACTCACACGGCAAAATACCTAATAACCAAGCTGGTCCATTTCGAAGAATTCTAAACCCTGCCCGAAGCCATCGCCCGCGAGGCCAAGCTCAAGCTTTGGCGGCGCGACTGGAAAGAGGCGCTGATCAAAGGGCACAATCCTGGTTGGAACGATCTCACTATGGAACTGTCTTTTCTCTGACAGCCCTCCCTGATTACCGCGCCCAAAATATTGCTTTTCACGCAGTCCCGGACTTGATCCGGGACCTCCACCGGACCTCTGAAAGAGGCCCCGGATCAAGTCCGGGGCTGCGGAACTCCGAAAAGGGAAGCCCATGACCACAGCCATCAAAAACGGCACCATCGTCACCGCTGACCTCAACTGCACCGCCGACGTGTTGATGTACGCGGTGGCGGAATCGGCAGAGGTGGTGGAGTGAAGCTTGTCCTATTCTCAAGCGTTCTGTTCCTGTGCTCGATGCGTGTTGCAATCGCTGAATACCTTGTAACATCGAAAGTTGAAGGATCGTTCTGTTCCGGTTGGGTAATAGAGTTTTGCAAATTCAAGGATATTGAGGCATTTTCCAATTCAAAAAACGGACAACTTTTTGAATTTTCAGAATCGTTTGGTCGCGTTGACGAGCACAGTTCAAAGCAAGATCGGTGTTGGCTCAACAATAAACGCTTTGGTGGTTATCATGCGTTTGCAAGAGCCGTTGGCGACCAGTGGGAATATCTTGGAAAGCCGGACTATATTACTTTCAAATGTAAGAAGAATTGAAGGCGGCAGGAGAAAACAAATGACCACAGTCATCAAAAACGGCACCATTGTCACCGCCGATCTGACCTATACGGCCGATGTTCTGATTGACGGCGGCAGGATCAGCGAGATCGGCCCAGACCTCAAAGGCGACGAGACCCTCGACGCCACCGGTTGCTACGTCATGCCCGGCGGTATCGATCCGCATACGCATCTGGAAATGCCGTTCATGGGCACCTATTCCACCGACGATTTTGAAAGCGGCACGCGGGCGGCGCTGGCTGGCGGCACCACTATGGTGGTGGATTTCGCGCTGCCATCCCCGCAGCAGGGCCTGCTTGACGCGCTGCAGATGTGGCACAACAAGTCGGGCCGGGCGAATTGCGATTACTCATATCACATGGCGATCACCTGGTGGGGCGAGCAGGTGTTCAACGAAATGGAGACCGTGGTCAACGAGCGTGGCATCAACACCTTCAAGCATTTCATGGCCTACAAGGGCGCGCTGATGGTGAACGATGACGAGCTTTACGCCAGTTTCCAGCGCTGTGCCGAACTCGGCGCGATCCCGCTGGTGCACGCCGAAAACGGCGATGTGGTGGCCGAGTTGCAGGCCAAGCTGCTGGCCGCCGGCAACACCGGCCCCGAGGCGCACGCCTATTCGCGCCCCGCTCAGGTCGAGGGCGAGGCCACCAACCGGGCGATCATGATTGCTGATATGGCCGGGGTGCCGCTCTATGTTGTGCACACCAGTTGCGAGCAAAGCCACGAGGCAATCCGGCGCGCCCGGATGAATGGCAAGCGGGTCTGGGGCGAGCCGCTGATCCAGCACCTGACGCTGGATGAAAGCGAATATTTCAACCAGGACTGGGACCACGCCGCGCGCCGGGTGATGAGCCCGCCGTTCCGCAACAAGAAACATCAGGATAGCTTGTGGGCCGGGTTACAGTCAGGTTCTCTCAGTGTCGTGGCGACCGACCATTGTGCGTTCACCACCAACCAGAAGCGTTCCGGAATCGGCGATTTCACCAAGATCCCGAACGGCACCGGCGGGCTGGAGGACCGGATGCCGATGCTCTGGACCCACGGCGTGGCGACCGGGCGTTTGACGCCGAATGAATTCGTCGGAGTCACATCAACGAACAGTGCCAAGATACTGAATTGTTATCCGAAAAAAGGAGCAATACTGGTCGGGTCAGACGCAGATATCGTGGTCTGGGACCCGGAGAAGGAAAAGACCATCACCGCGGCCAAACAGCAATCGGCGATCGATTACAATGTGTTCGAGGGCAAGCACGTCAACGGCCTGCCACGCTTTACGCTGACCCGTGGTTATGTGGCGGTTAACGACGGCAAGGTGCGGGCGAAAGAGGGGCATGGTGAGTTTGTCAAGCGGCAGCCGAACGGGACCGTGAACAAGGCGCTGTCACAGTGGAAAGAACTGACCGCGCCACGGCCGGTTGAACGCAGCGGTATTCCGGCAAGCGGGGTCTGAATGAGAGATACGCAGGGCGATTTGGGCACTGTCATCCAGGCCAGCAACCTGAGCCTGACGTTTGAAACCAACGACGGGCCAGTGCATGCGCTCAAGGATGTGAACCTGACCATCGACAAGGGCGATTTCGTTTCCTTTATCGGCCCGTCAGGCTGCGGCAAAACGACATTGTTGCGGGTGTTCGCAGCGTTGGAGGCGCCAACCGCCGGAGAAGTTACGGTAAACGGCATGTCGCCGGAACAGGCGCGCACTAGCCGGGCCTATGGCTACGTGTTCCAGGCCGCCGGTCTGTATCCGTGGCGCACGATTGCGGGGAACGTAAAACTGCCGTTGGAAATCATCGGGTTTTCCAGGGCTGAACAGGCACAACGTGTTGAAAAGGTTCTGGAAATGGTGGACCTTTTGGGGTTCGAAAAGAAATTCCCGTGGCAGCTTTCTGGTGGCATGCAACAGCGCGCAAGCATTGCCCGCGCACTGGCGTTTGACGCCGATATTCTGCTGATGGATGAACCATTCGGGGCGCTGGATGAGATCGTGCGCGACCATCTGAATGAGCAGCTTCTGGAGCTGTGGGCGCGAACCCACAAGACCATTGCCTTTGTCACTCACTCAATACCCGAGGCGGTGTATCTGAGCACCAGGATCGTGGTGATGAGCCCGCGGCCGGGGCGCATTTCGGATGTGATCGAGAGCCCTTTGCCTAAAGAACGGCCGCTAAACATCCGCGACAGCAAGGAATTTATCGAACTGGCACATCGGGTGCGCGAAGGTCTGCGGGCGGGGCATCTGACATGAATGAATTTCTGGCCTCGATCGACAAGAAACGGCTCACCTACAATGTGATCGGCTACATGATTGTGCTCGTGCTTTTTTTGCAAGGGCCGGTGATGACCGGTTTCATGGGTCAAGCGGTTTGGGCCTATGTCTGGTTTTACCCGATCTATTATGTGGGCATGTTGATTTACCGATTTGGGCGCCGGGCGGGCGGCAGGTCATGAAATCGGTATTGCCGATCCTCAGTGTCGTCGTGGCCATCATTGTGCTCTGGTATGGCTCGGCGGTATGGCTGAACGCTCAGTGGACCTACGACCAGGCAAAACGGGCCGGAACCGATGTGACACTTTCGCAAGTTGTCGCGGACACGATGGCGCAGGATCGCCCGGTTCTGCCGGCACCCCATCAGGTCGCGGCCGAGCTTTATGACACCGTAATCGACAAGAAAATCACCAGCAAACGCAGCCTGGTGTTTCACGCCTGGATCACAGTCTCTGCCACGCTGATGGGCTTTGTCATGGGCACGGCGCTGGGCATTCTGCTGGCGGTCGGCATCGTCCATAACCGGGCGATGGACATGAGCGTGATGCCCTGGGCGATCGCCAGCCAGACGATCCCGATTCTGGCGATCGCCCCGATGATCATCGTGGTGCTGAATTCGATTGGTATTCAAGGGCTTGTGCCCAAGTCGATCATCAGCGCATATTTGTCGTTTTTCCCGGTGGTGGTGGGAATGGTGAAGGGGTTGCGCAGTCCGGATGCCATGCAACTGGATCTGATGCGCACCTATTCCGCCAGCCGCCTCAAGACATTGGTGGCGCTGCGCCTGCCGGCCTCGATGCCGTATCTGTTTACCTCGCTCAAGGTCGGTATCGCGGCGGCGCTGGTGGGTGCGATCGTGGCCGAGCTGCCCACCGGGGCGGTGCGCGGACTGGGTGCGCGGCTGCTGAGCGGGTCCTACTACGGGCAAACGGTGCAGATCTGGTCGGCGTTGATTGTCGCTGCGGTGGTAGCGGCGTCGTTGGTTGGCATAATCGGGATTGTTCAGCGCCGAACCCTGCGCCGCATGGGGATGGCAGCGTGATGCGGCTTATCCAAATACCGTGCCTGTGGCAGATATCGGAGCCTCCGGCGGGGATATTTTGGCTGCAAAGAAGGTGCGGGCAATGAGCTGGATCGCGAGTGTGCTGGTGTTCTGGGCTTTTGCCTGGTGGGCGAATGCCAGGCTGTCAGAGTCTGAACTGGCCGGAACGCGCGCTGTAAGCTTGGCCGTGCCGACAATATTCGGCGTTACGATTCTGGTGGTCTGGGAAGGGCTGGTGCGGGGCCTGGGCGTGCCGGGGGTGATCCTGCCGCCGCCGACAGTGATTGCGATCAAGTTTTCGGCCAGCACGGCGACGCTTTGGGAAGACTTTGTGCAGACCTTCATCAAGGGCGCGCTGAGTGGCTATATCATGGGTTGTGGCACGGCGGTGATGACCGCAATTCTGATCGATCGCTCGGCGTTTTTGCAAGCCGGCCTGTTGCCGGTTGGGAATTTCATTGCCGCCTTGCCGATCATCGGCACTGCGCCGATCCTGGTGATGTGGTTTGGCTTTGACTGGCAGTCCAAGGCGGCCGTGGTGGTGGTCATGGTGTTTTTCCCGATGCTGGTGAACACCGTGCAAGGCTTGAAAAGCTCTGATGCGATGCAAAGGGATCTGATGAGGACCTATTCGGCGAGTTACTGGCAGAACCTGTTCAAGCTGCGGCTGCCGGCGGCGATGCCGTTTATTTTCAACGGATTGAAAATATCCACTACACTGGCGCTGATTGGCGCTATTGTGGCGGAGTTTTTTGGCTCACCGATCCGGGGCATGGGGTTCCGGATTTCAACTGAGGTTGGCCGTTTGGCGCTGGATATGGTGTGGGCGGAAATTACCGTGGCTGCGATTGCGGGTTCGGCCTTTTACGGGGTCGTGGCATTGATAGAGAGGGGCGTCACGTTTTGGCATCCCTCGCAAAGGGGCGACTGAACGCAAAGATTAACACATGGGAGTAAAACAATGAAAAGACTACTGATATCAACTTTTGCTGCAGGCCTGTTTGCCGGTGGTGCGCATGCTGCTGACGATCTGACGCTGCAACTCAAATGGGTCACGCAGGCGCAGTTTGCCGGCTATTACGTGGCGCTTGAAAACGGCTTTTACAACGATGAAGACCTGAACGTCACGATCAAGCCGGGTGGTCCGGACATTGCGCCGACGCAGGTCGTTGCCGGAGGCGGCGCCGATGTGGTGATTGACTGGATGCCGTCGGCGCTGGCGGCGCGCGAAAAAGGCCTGCCGCTGGTCAATATTGCGCAGCCGTTCAAAAGTTCCGGCATGATGCTGACCTGTCGTGCCGACACCGGGATCACCAGCCCGGCCGATTTTCCGGGAAAAACCCTCGGTGTCTGGTTCTTTGGCAACGAATACCCGTTTCTCAGCTGGATGAGCACGCTTGGCATCGGCACCGATGGTGGCGACGGCGTAACGGTTCTGAAACAGGGCTTTAACGTTGATCCGATCCTTCAGGGCCAGGCCGATTGCGTGTCGACCATGACCTACAACGAATATTGGCAGATCATCGATGCCGGGCTCGGTGCCGACGATCTGGTGACCTTCAAGTATGAGGATCAGGGCGTGGCGACGCTCGAGGACGGGTTGTATGTGCTCGAGGGCCGGCTGAGCGATGATGCGTTCAAAGATCAGCTGGTGCGGTTTGTGCGGGCCTCGATGAAGGGCTGGAAATGGGCCGAGGAAAACCCGGATGCAGCGGCTGAAATTGTTCTCGAATACGACGAGACCGGCGCCCAGACCGAAATGCATCAAAAACGCATGATGGGCGAGATTGCCAAGCTGACGGCAGGGTCCAACGGCGCGCTTGACCCGGCAGATTACGAGCGCACGGTGGCAACTTTGCTGGGCGGCGGCTCGGATCCGGTGATCACCGCAGCCCCGACCGGTGCCTGGACGCATGTAATCACTGATGCGGCGCTGAACTAAGTACCTGGCGTATAACATAAAATATGGTGCGGCCCTGATTGGGGGCCGCACCATTTTGTCTATTGCCCTGTGGCCCCGTGAGCCTTCGGCGAGGATATTTGGCTGCAAAGAAGAAACAGCATCGGACATTTGCACGATGCCGAAGCCGTGATCGAACCGGATCTGGGTTCATGTGCACCTTGACACATGAGAAGGACGGGTGGGCATGAAACGCACGCGGAACGCGCTGGAGGCGTATCTGGTGGCCGCGGCGCCAACCGGGGACCGGCGCCGCTGGCACAACTGGCGGCCTTGCGAGGGCCGCGAATGATGGCCCATGCGGTGTGGCAATTGGACGAAATCGAGGGCGCGCGCCAAACTGCGCGCCTATCTGGAAGGAGACGACAATGCAAAAACTTGATGAGATGATCAAGGAAGCGATGGAGGGCGAAGACCGGCGGATATTTGAGGAAACCGAAGAGCTTGGGTTTTTCGCGCTGGGGCTGAGCCAGTTTCGCGGCAAATTGGGCTGGGTCACCTGGGTGTGAATCCCGGCGCAATACTGGACCACAGAAACGGTCGAATAATCTGACTGTCGCGGAGTAAAACTCCGCCATTCTGACGCCTGAGGCAAACGAGCTGAGGGCGGGGAGATGTATTCTGTGGAATTGTACAGCCGGGTTCGGCGTGCGTGTCATGTCGGTGGGATGAGTGAGCGGGCGGCGGCCGGTCATTTCGGGATAGACCGCAAGACTGTGTCAAAAATTCTGAAGCATGCGGTGCCACCGGGGTATCGCAGGAATGGGCCACCAGCCCGTCCAAAGCTTGACCAGTTCATTCCGCTCATCAACCAGATATTGAAAGAGGATAAGTCGCGGCTCAAGAAGCAGCGGCATACGTCGAAGCGGATATATGAGCGTCTGCGTGATGAACATGGCTTCACCGGCGGGATCACGATTGTGACCGACTATGTTCGCGAGAAGAAGCGCCGGACTCGGGAAGTGTTCGTGCCGCTGTCGCACGCGCCAGGCCACGCCCAGGTTGATTTTGGTGAGGCGCTTGGCGAGATTGGCGGGGTCGTGCGCAAGCTGCACTACTTTGCAATGTCTCTGCCGCACTCGGACGCGTTCTTCATCAAGGCCTATCCGGCGGAGACAACCGAGGCCTTTTGCGATGGCCATGTCTCCGCCTTTGCGTTCTTCGGAGGCGTGCCGCTGTCAGGGCTCTACGACAACACCACGATCGCGGTGGCACGGATTCTCGAGGACGAAAAACGGCAACGAACCAGAACCTTTGCTGAGTTGCAGTCGCATTACCTGTTCGAAGACAGGTTCGGCCGTCCTGGCAAGGGCAACGACAAGGGTAATGTCGAAGGCACAATCGGTTATGGCCGGCGGAACTTCCTGGTGCCGATGCCGCGCTGACCTGCTCCCCGAAAACTGGTCCATTTGAAAGGAGGATCTGTTCGCTTAATGTTCACGAGAACGAGGAGAACAGAGAATGCGCAAGTCACGGTTTAGCGAAGAGCAGATTGTTCGGATCATTCAGGAGTATGCGGCGGGTGCGAAAGTGTCCGAGTTGTGCCGTAAGCACGGTATGTCGGATGCCACCTTTTACAAATGGAAAGCCAGGTATGGCGGCCTTCAGATTTCCGATGTCAGGCGGCTGAAAGACCTGGAATCGGAGAACGGCAAGCTGAAGAAGCTGCTGGCCGAAACCATGCTTGATAATGCTGGCCTGAAAGGGCTTCTGGCAAAAAACTTCTGAAGCCTGCAAGCCGCCGGGAAGCAGTCATGGTTCTTTGCCGTGACTATCAGTTTTCAACTCGGCGGGCCTGTGGGCTGATTGGGTTTTCCAGATCGAGTAATGAATACAGAGGAAGGCCGGATCGCCATGCGAGGATACGGGAACGGCTGGTCACGCTTTCCGGCAAACACCGACGCTATGGCTATCGCATGTTGCATGCCAAGCTTGGCCAGGAGGGTTTCAAGGTGAACGTGAAAGTGGTGGAGCGACTTTACCGAGAGGAGCGCCTGACCCTGCGCCGCCGCAATCGCAAGAAAATCCCCAAGGGCGTGCGCGAAGGCGCCTGGTGCCCGATCGCCGCCAACCAGCGGTGGAGCCTGGACTTCACCATGGATGCGCTCGCCAACGGCAGGAAGTTCCGCACCGTCAATCTGAAAGACGACTGCACACGGGAATGTCCGGCGATTGATGTGGCCCTGTCGATCCCCGGCTCCCGCGTGGTGGAAATGCTGGAACGGGTGGCTCGTGAGCGGGGGTACCCGGATGTTCTGACCGTTGACAATGGGCCTGAACTACGAGGCCGCGCGCTTGATGGCTGGGCAGATGATCACGGCGTGCAGCTCTACTTCATTGACCCGGGCAAGCCGACCCAGAACGCCTACATCGAAAGTTTCAACGGCCGGTTTCGCGAAGAATGCCTGAACTTGAACTGGTTCACCTCGCTGGCCGAGGCAGAAAGGATCATCGAGGACTGGCGGATCGATTACAATCAAAACCGGCCCCACTCTTCGCTGAACTATCAAACCCCGGAAGAATTTGCCGCAAACAGGCCTTTCCATAAACCGCAATGGGCAGCGACGCTTGAGCTATCTGAAGGCTCCGCGCCACCGCCCATTGCTCACGCCGCCGAATAATGGCAAACAAAAGAGGAACAGAGTCTACCTAAAAGTGGCCCTCAAATTGGGGGCAGGTCAGCGCTTCGACAGTTTCGATGACCTGAACGTCCGGCTGGAGGAGCAATGCCTCAAACGTCAGGATGAGGTTCTGCGGGGTCATTCCGAGACTATCGGCGAGCGGCTGATGCGCGACCTCGACGGCCTGATGGCGCTGCCGCCTGTACCCTACGATGCCTGCGAGAAAGTCAGCACGCGGGCGACGTCGATCTCGATGGTCCGCTATCGCAACAACGATTACTCGGTGCCGGTCGCCTGCGCTCATCACGAGGTTCAGGTCCGCGGCTATGTCCACGAGGTCGTCATCGGCTGCGGCGCCGAGGTGATCGCCCGCCACCAACGGTCCTATGAGAAGGCTGATATGGTCTTCGATCCGATGCACTTCCTGCCGCTGCTGGAACAGAAGGTTGGCGCGCTGGACCAGGCGGCACCGCTGCAGGGCTGGGACCTGCCAGGGGAGTTTGCCACCCTGCACCGGCTGCTGGAAGCGCGCATGGGCAAGAAGGGCAAGCGCGAATACGTCCAGGTTCTGCGGCTGCTTGAGAGCTTCGAGATGGCGCACGTCCACGGGGCTATCAAACAGTCGCTGGAACTGGGCGCGATCGGCTACGATGCGGTCAAGCATCTGGTGCTTTGCCGGATCGAGAGGCGCCCGCCACGGCTCGATCTCGATATCTACCCCTACCTGCCCAAAGCACTGGTCGAGACCACCAAGCCCGCGAGCTATATGAGCCTGATGACGCAGGTGCCGGCATGACCGATACACCGCAGGTTCTGCTGCAGCATCACCTAAAAAAACTGCGCTTGCCGACATTCCTGGGCGAATATTCCAAACTTGCGCAACAATGCGCTGCTGAGAAGAAGGATCACGTCCAGTATTTACTGCGGCTCTGCGAACTTGAACTGATAGAGCGGGAACGCCGGATGATCGAGCGGCGCATCAAGGCCGCGAAGTTTCCAGCCACCAAGAGCCTGGACAGCTTCGATTTCAAGGCGATCCCGTCACTCAACAAGCCGCTCGTGCTGGAGCTGGCGCGCTGTGAATACATCGACAAATACCAGAACATCATTGCCCTGGGGCCAAGTGGCACCGGTAAAACCCATGTCGCACTGGGGCTGGGATTGGCCGCCTGCCAGAAGGGCCTCAAGGTCCGCTTCATAACCGCCGCATCACTGGTTCACGAATTGATCGAAGCTGTCGATGAACGCCGCCTGCAGAGGTTCCAAAAACAACTCACCAGCCAGAACCTTCTGATCATTGACGAGCTGGGCTTTGTCCCCTTGAGCAAAACCGGCGCTGAGCTGCTCTTCGAAGTCATCTCCCAATGCTATGAACGCGGCTCCATAATCATCACCTCAAATCTGCCGTTCGACGAATGGACCGAAATATTCGGATCCGAGCGCCTCACCGGTGCGCTCCTGGATCGCCTCACCCACCACGTCCATATACTGGAGATGAACGGCGACAGCTTTCGGCTAAAACAGAGCCGAAACGCCAGAGCCTGAACCCGGTCTGAACTTGATGGATGTTGGCCTTTGGCCAACATGCGCCTTGTCACGCGTTAGCTTTATGGGGAGCACACCCAACAAGGCGCGGCACCTCAACTGGCCCACTTTTACTCCGGCGAATGGCCCCTTTTTACGCCGGGATTGACAGGTTGGCCAGCAGGGCACGCTCACCCGTATCTGGGCCGAGCGTGGAACACGCCCCCGTGCCCCGCGCGACACCCGCTATATCTGGAGCTACATTTTCGGCGCCGTCTGCCCGGAACGGGCTGAAGCGCCGCTCTGATCATGCACATGCCGACACACAGGCCATGAGCGCGCATCTCGCCGAGATCGCTAAAACCGTCGCATCGGGCGCACATGCCCTTCTCATTCTGGATGGCGCTGGCTGGCACGGTTCGGCAGAGTTGGACACCCGCAAAAACCTACCGGATTACATCGACTTGTGATTCACTGATGGCATGGAGGTGCAGTCATGAATCCCAGCAGTCTTTTCGGTCTTTCCGATCATCTTGAGGCACTGAGCAGGCACGGAGACCCCCTTGAGGTTCTCGATGCGACAGTCGATTTCGAGTATTTCCGGGGCTGGCTGGTCGAGGGTCTCGGTTATGGTGACGGTTCGAAAGGCGGTCGCCCGCCATTCGATCCGGTGTCGATGTTCAAAGCCCTTATCCTGCAGGCGCAGCACAATCTGAGCGATGCGCGGATGGAATTCATGATCCGGGATCGGCTCTCGTGGATGCGGTTTCTGGGCTTTGATCTGGGCGCGCCAACCCCTGACGAAAACACGATCCGGCACTTGCGCAACCGGCTCACTGAAAGTGGCACCCTTGAGCGGGTGATGAAGGCCTTCGACTGGCAACTTGAGAAGAAGGGATACATTCCCATGTCCGGCCAGATCGTGGATTCCTCTCTGGTCCCGGCGCCCAAACAGCGCAACACCGATCCTGAGAAGGAAGCGATCAAGGCAGGCAAGTCCGCCAGCGAGATCTGGCCCGATGAGCCGAATAAGGCCGCACAGAAGGACACGAATGCGCGTTGGACCCTGAAGATCGGCGGCAAGGTGCGGTATCGCCCGGACGGTACGCCCTTGCCGATGATCGCGTTGCCGGTCTTTGGCTACAAGTCCCATATCAGCATCGACCGCCGGTACGGGTTCATCCGCGAAAGTATGGTCACGTCAGCATCCGACGCGGATGGGCGGCAACTCCGGCACCTTGTTAACACCGAGAACACCAGTTCCGAGGTCTGGGCCGACACCGCCTATCGTTCGAAGAGCAACGAGAAATGGCTGGCCAAACGCCTGCTGATCAGCCGAATCCACCGCCGCAAACCGGCGGGAAACCCCATGCCCAAGGCAACGGCTCGGGCCAATGCCAGGAAATCTTTGATCCGCGCCCGCGTCGAACATGTCTTCGCCCACCAGAAGAACCGGTTCGGTCTGTTCATCCGAACCATCGGGTTGGCGCGCGCCGACGCAAAACTGACGCTCGCCAATCTCGCCTACAACTTCGATCGCCTAATCTTCCACGAGCGCCGCAACGCCATGGGATGAGTCTGTCTGGAAATGCTCAATTCGGCCCGAATCACAACGATCCGGTCAAAGCTCCGACGCCATGACGTCCAGCGCGTCAAAACGCAGGCGATTTATGGGGTTCTTGCGGGTGTCCAGCTGGAGGTACCCGACAACATCACCCTGCTCAAACTCCCGCCCTATTCCCCTGAACTCAACCCGATGGAAAATGTGTGGGCTTATCTGCGTGCCAACAAGCTCGCCATATCCGTCTTCGACAATTATGAGCAGATCGTCGACAGGTGTTGCGAAGCATGGAACTTCTTTGCAAACGACAAAACCGCAATCACGTCAATCCCTACCAGACAATGGGCCAATACGGTCAACGACTAGGGCCGTTGGTATTAGGCGGGCCAGTCTCTGAGCGGGTGCGGCGCGGTGAATATCGTCGGCTTGATCGGCGTGCCGTCGCGCCGTGCGTTATGCTGTCTGAAAGTGGGCAGCCCCGGCGGAATGATCGTATCACGGCGGGCACTGTCCAAAAAAATGTGCTTGGCGTTATCGGCTGAATAGTCAAACCAGTTCGGGTCATCAAATGTGCCGGCGTGGATACCCAGAATCTGCGGAAAACGCTCGAACGAGTAATACAGGCCCGAACCGCAATTATTGCAGAAATGGGCTTGAATGATCTTGCCACTGCCTTCGGATTTGTGGGCGTACGATTTGGGGTCGCCCTGCAACAGATCAAAGTGTTCAAACGAAAATATTGCTTCGACGGCATAGGCCGCGCCGCGCCCGCGCTGGCAGTAGCGGCAATGGCAAAACGAAACCCGTTCGGGTTGTTCGCTGACGCGGTACCTGATCCGGCCGCACAAGCAGCCACCTTCTTGCTGTGTCACAGGCTGTCCTTTCGATTTCCAAATGTCCGCAAATATCCTTGCCGACGGCCAGAAAAATCGTGCCGCTGGCCGGGAAATTTTGCAAGAACAATTCGGCGGACCGGGGCTTGCCGCACCGGGTTTACTTCATCCGGTTGGCGATCAGGTTTTCTACCACAGCCGGATCCGCCAGCGTCGACGTATCCCCGAGCGCGCCATAGTCGTCCTCGGAGATCTTGCGCAAAATCCGGCGCATGATCTTGCCCGAGCGGGTTTTGGGCAGGCCGGGGGCCCACTGGACGTGGTCGGGGCTGGCGATCGGGCCGATTTCCTTTCGCACCCAGTTGCGCAGCTCGACTTTCAGGTCGTCGGTGTAGTCCTGCCCGCCCATCAGGGTCACGTAGCAGTAGATGCCCTGGCCTTTGATGTCATGCGGGAAGCCGACCACGGCGGCCTCGGATACAGCGGGATGCGCCACCAGGGCGCTTTCGACCTCGGCCGTGCCCATGCGGTGGCCCGAGACATTCAGCACGTCATCAACCCGTCCGGTGATCCAATAGTAACCGTCGGCGTCGCGGCGAACGCCGTCGCCGGTGAAATAGTAGCCCATGAAATCCGAAAAATAGGTCGCAACGAACCGGTCATGGTCGCCGTAGATGGTGCGCATTTGCCCGGGCCAGCTGTCGCGGATGCAGAGCACGCCTTCGGCTTCGGTTGTGGTGATCTCGGCGCCCGATTGCGCATCCAGAATGACCGGCTGCACGCCAAAGAACGGAAACGTGCATGAGCCGGGCTTAGTCATGGTGGCACCAGGCAGCGGCGTCAGCATGTGGCCGCCGGTTTCGGTCTGCCACCAGGTGTCAACGATCGGAACCTTACCGCCGCCGACCACCTTGTTGTACCAGTTCCAGGCTTCCGGGTTGATCGGTTCGCCGACCGTGCCGAGCACCTTGATCGAGCTGCGGTCGTGTTTCTCGACCGGCGCGTCACCATGCGCCATCAGCGCGCGGATCGCAGTCGGGGCGGTGTAGAACTGGTTCACCTGATGCTTTTCACAGACCGCCCAGAACCGCCCGACATCGGGGTAGGTCGGAACCCCTTCGAAGATCAAAGTGGTGGCGCCATTGGCCAGCGGTCCGTAGACGATATAGCTGTGGCCGGTGACCCAGCCGACATCAGCGGTGCACCAGAAAATGTCGCCATCGTGGTAATCAAAAACATACTGGTGGGTCATCGCGGCAAAGACCAGATAACCGCCGGTCGTGTGCACCACACCCTTGGGCATGCCGGTGGAGCCGGAGGTGTACAAGATGAACAGCGGGTCTTCGGCGTTCATCGGTTCAACCGGGCACTCGGGCGCGGCCGCGGCCATCAGCGGCGCGTAGGCGAAATCTCGGCCCTTAATCATCGGCACCGCCCCGCCGGTGCGTTCAACCACCAGCGTTTTCACGTCACCGCAGGTGGCCAGCGCCTTGTCCACGTTGATTTTCAGCGGCGTGTTCCTGCCGCCGCGCGGGGCCTCATCCGCGGTCACCACCAGCGAGGCCTCGCAGCCTTTGATCCGGGCGGCCAGCGCTTCGGGCGAGAAGCCCGCGAAAACGATCGAATGAATCGCCCCGATGCGTGCGCAGGCCAGCATCGCGTAGGCGGCTTCCGGGATCATCGGCATGTAGAGCACGATGCGGTCGCCTTTGCCGACCCCCAGGCCCTTAAAGACGTTGGCCAGCCGGTTCACCTGCTGGCTGAGTTCGGCGTAAGTGATGTGCCGGTCGACATTCGGGTCATCGCTTTCCCAGATGATCGCGATCTGATCAGCACGGGTCGCAAGGTGGCGGTCCACGCAATTTGCGGACACGTTCAGCTGGCCGTCCTCAAACCAGTTGATCGAGATATTCGGGTGCTCGAACGTGGTGTTTTTGACGCGTGTATAGGCCTTGATCCAGTCCAGCCGCTTGCCCTGTTCGCCCCAGAAGGTTTCCGGATCCGCCACCGACGCGGCGTACATGTCTTCATATTTCGCCTTGTCGGCATGGGCGTTGGCGGCGAATGCAGGGCTTGGCGGGAATAGATTTTTCTCGGTCATGTCATTATTCTTCATTTCACCTCGCTCTACTGTGCGATCGCGCCCGCAAGGTCGGGCAGTCGGCAATCCGGTACGCACAGCGCCACTGACGCGCGGACGACCGGGTTCTTGCCAAGGATCACAAATCGCGGCACAGAGTCCAGAGGCAGGATCGCGCGCAACGATGCAAATTCAACCTTTTATCAACCAGGATTTGCAAAGCTGGCGGCCAACCCGACCTGGAATACCGCAAATAATGTCTGTGCAAGAAAATCTTTCTGTCCTGCAGCTTACCACCTTCAAAAAATCCAAACTTGCCATAATTTAGGGATTTTCTCATATCCTATGAAGCATCTGCGCAGGAACCGCAGGCCCTGTTTGAAGAGGGAGCAGAGTGATCTTCGGGTTTTGCGAATCCCCTTTTTTCGCCGCTTTCGGCGACTATTTGTTCATCTGCTGCGCCCGTTGAAACCGCCCAGTACATGGCTATTGCCATGACAAGGATAAGCCTTTCCAGTCGGTCTGGCTTTTTGATTTGGCTTTGCGCGATGCCAAATCCACGGGTCTTGAAGTCCGAGAACATAGCTTCAATACCCCATCGCATTCCATAATCGAGAACCGTGTATTGTGAAGGCTTTGCATTCATAGCGATGATCCAGGGCTCAGGGTGACCATCGTCGTGCAATACTCCGATATTCGTAAACACACCTGATCCATAAAGTTCCGCGTTTATAAGCCCTTGCGGCATCAGCTCCCGGATTTCAATGCAAGACAGCTCGCCACCTTGGTGCTGCAAAGTCAGGTTGCCCTTCAGGCGAATACGATATCCCCAACCAGCGTCCTGACACCAATGGATTAACCTTTCTGTGCCATAAAATCGATCACCCGTTAACATGACATCAGCCCCTTCAGGCATCCAATCCTGAATGCTGTCCAGTAACTCTTTTTGGAGAGAAAACCCAATATTGCCTTTTGTCTTGCGCACGCGCCAAGCCACAGGCAAGGCGCGATCACGCATGCGCACTGACAGCATCAAGACTTCATGTCCGTCATTGATATGGCTTTGATCCATCATCAAAACGATGGTCTCTCCGTTGGAGGCCAAACGGGTGAATACATCTCCAGCATAGGCCTGCATGATTTCCGCGCAATCAATGTGGGAATTGCTCAAAACACGGGAACCATACTGGTACCGATGATCTTTTGTGCCGATGTGACGCGGTAAAGCCGCCGAAAATTCCATCAAATTCGCACTTCGCACATCAAGAACGATGCTCGAAAGCAGTGTAAGGCCTTCGCAGCGGGATTTATGAAACTTTGGAAGCCGCTCTATAAAATCAGCCTTGATAGCTTCGTTTACCCCAGAAAAACCCAATGAAACAACCATACAACATCTCCAATTCTATAACAGGAGACTCCTTGAATCACAGCATGTGGACAGATGGCAAGGTTAATTCGCTAAATTGAAGGGTGGTAAGGTCCTGCAGCGAAAGGTCAATGCCCGTGCCATTCAGCCAGAGCCATTTGGCATGTCGCCCGCCAAGGCGATGCGTCAGGCCGTGGCACGCGCCGCCGAAGACGTGGCGGGGATGGAGGTTTCGGTATCCGGGTTCGCTAAGGAAAAGACCACCATCGACAAGATTGTCGAAAGCCTGAAAGAGCCGCATTTGATTTACCTGACCGAGGGGCCGGACGGTGCGATCGGCCTGGCGCTGCTGAACGCCCAGGTGATGGCGGCGGTGATCGAGCAGCTGACCACCGGCCGCGTGGTGCCGTCGCAAGCCGATCCGCGCGCGGCGACGAGAACCGATGCGGTGATCATTGCCACCATTCTGGACCGGATCCTTGAGCTGTTCGACGAAGGCCTGGCCCAGATGACCGAGGCGCCGCCGGTGGCCGGGTATCGGCAATCGGTGTCGCTGGAGGACGGGCGTGCGGTTACGATGGCGTTGGAAGACATGCCCTACCGGCTGTACCGGCTGTCACTGGATTTTGGCCGCGGCGCCAAATCGGGTGAGCTTTGTCTGATCTTTCCCTTCGATCCGGCCGGCAAGGATGCGATTGAGTGCTCCATACAGGCGCAGTGGCGCAGCAACTGGCGCGCTGCGGTGATGCAAACCCTGGTATTGGTCGAGGCTGTCTTGCACCGCTTTACGATCCCGCTTGACGAGATTGGCGCCCTTGCGGTCGGCACCCGCATTCCGATCCCGCTAACGGCCGTCAGCCGGGTGTCGCTGGAGGGCGAAAACAATCGCTGCGTGGCGACCGGCAAACTGGGCCAGTGCAACGGCCACCGGGCGGTGCGGGTGGCAGCAGGTTCGGCGACCGAGTCGCCGTTAACATCCGAATTGAGTGCGCGGGATTTTGTCATGATTGGGGACGCTGTTGCGGTGAATTTGGCAAATGAAGGGGACACGACGGACACCGGCACCGTGACGCCGCCGGATCGTGCGGCGTCCGATGGCGCGATGTCAGATCAAGCGGACGACGAGGCGATGCCGCAACCGGGAACCGTCGCCTAATCTTGGTTGGCGGCGGGCGGGTGGCAGGTGCAAATCCGGGCGATGCGATGCCCGGTCCGCCGGACCGCGCAGCGCTGCACAAAACGATCCAACGAATTGTCGAAATATTATGTGAGCGGTTTGAATTATCAGCCATTGCCGTTGCCGCAATTTGCAATTTTGGCGACGAACTTGGTAAATCGTCGATCTATTCAGTCGGCCCGGCAACAAAAAGCGTCATACCTTCGGCGCCTTCAATTCGAACGCTTTGCCCGGTCTCGGCCACAGCCCCGTCGGGCCATTTCGCCCGCCACCGGACGCCGTCGATAATCACATGACCCTCGGTGCCCCTGAAATCCAACACTTCGCCTTGCCGCCCGACCATGAGACTGGCGCGGGCGTTGAGCGTATTTGCAGCCGCGCCGCCGTCGCCGAACCGGTTGAGCAGATAGCGGCCGGCGAACGTCAGAATCACCGACAGGATGGCGAAGACCGACACCTGAAATGCCCCCGAGGCGTCAGGCAAAACGAACAACAGGACGGCCCCAAACAAGGCGGCAATGGCCGGCCAGATCAGGAAGAATGACATAGTCGCCATTTCCAGCGCCCCAAGCGCCAGGCCGAAAGCCACCCACCACCAGGGTGAGACGCCTTCCAGGAAGGCAAAAAACTCCATCGGTTCTTCCTTTGCTTGCTACGACTTCGGGCTGCGGTCGGTCTTGGGATTGTTGGGACTTGCCGGCGTGTCCGCCAGCGCCGCCCTGGCGATTTCTGCCACTCCTGCAATCGACCCGATCAGTCCTGTGGCTTCAAGCGGGATCATGATGGTCTTGGCGTTCGGCGAGGCGGCCACGTCACGCAAGGCCTCGGTGTATTTCTGCGCCACGAAATAATTGATCGCCTGAATATCGCCCTCGGCGATGGCGGCTGACACCATCTGGGTGGCCTTTGCTTCGGCCTGGGCCAGTCTTTCGCGGGCCTCGGCATCCAGAAAGGCGGCCTCTTTGCGGCCCTCGGCCTCGCGGATCTGCGATTCCCTTGTGCCCTCGGCGCGCAGGATCACCGCCTGCTTGTCGCCCTCGGCGGTCAGGATTTCGGCCCGTTTCTCGCGTTCGGCCTTCATCTGCTGGGCCATCGCCTGGTTGATATCGGGCGGCGGCGACAGGTCCTTGATCTCGACCCGGGTCACCTTGACGCCCCAAGGGTTCGAGGCTTGGTCGATCACGCTGAGCAGCTTGGCGTTGATCCTGTCGCGGTTGGACAGGCATTCATCCAGGTCCATCGAGCCCAGCACCGAGCGGATGTTGGTCTGGCTGAGATTGGACAGCGCGTTGATCAGATTGCGCACCTCATAGGCGGCGCGGGCGGCGTCCACGACTTGATAAAAGGCGACGGCATCGGCGGCGATCATCACGTTGTCGCGGGTGATGACTTCTTGCCGTTCAATATCCAGCACAGTTTCCATCATGTTGATCCGGTCGCCTACGCGATCCATTATTGGAACCAGAAAGCGCAAGCCCGGACATAAAATGCGGGTGTAACGGCCAAAACGCTCGACCGTCCAGTTCTCGCCCTGGGGGACGGATTTGACCATCATCCAAATCAGGATGACAGCGAAGATCAAGACAAAAAGTGCGGTGACCTCGGCTGAACCGATGCCGATGAAATCGTTCATGGAATGTCCTCTACTTGTTCAGGACCCGGTCAAAGTTGGGTCCAATTACGTCGATAATGACATGTTCTTCCAAGTTTGTAACGGTTTTCAGCTCATGAATTAGAGCATTCAAGAAATCGCTGAATAACCGTGTCATGCCCCAACTACCCACACACCATTTCAGATTTTCGCCTGGGTAAATTTGCGCAGTTCCGCGCGCGCAACTTGGCGGCGGTGCACCGCATCGGGCCCGTCAGCAAGGCGCAGGGTGCGCAGATGGGTCCACTGGCGCGCCAGCACGGTGTCCTGACTGACGCCTTGCGCGCCAAACATCTGCACCGCAGAATCGGTAACCTTCAGCGCCACCGCCGGCGCGACGACTTTGATCTGGCTGATCCAGGGCGCGGCGGCGCGGGCGTCGCCCTGATCCATCAGCCACGCGGTTTTCAGGCATAACAGACGGGCCTGCTCGATCTCCATCCGGGCTTCGGCGATAATGTCGTAGTTTGCGCCAAGCTGGGCAATCGGCCTGCCAAACGCTTCTCGCTCCAGTGACCGGCGGCACATAAGCTCAAGCGCTTTCTCGGCCATGCCGATGGCGCGCATGCAATGGTGGATACGGCCCGGCCCCAGGCGGCCTTGTGCAATCTCAAAGCCGCGCCCCTCGGCCAGCAGCAAGTTCTCGGCGGGCACCCGCACGTCGGTGAAACGGATGTGGAAATGGCCATGCGGGGCATCGTCATGACCGTAGACCTGCATCGGGCGCAGCTTTTCGATGCCAGCAGTGTCAGCCGGGACCACGATCATCGAATGTTGCTGGTGTTTGGGACCGTCCGGCGCGGTGCGCACCATCACGATATACACCGCACAGCGCGGATCGCCGGCACCGGTGGCCCACCATTTTTCGCCGTTCAGCAGGTAGGCATCACCGTCGCGCGCGCACGACATCGAAATATTTGTGGCGTCGGACGAGGCGATGTCTGGTTCGCTCATCAGATAGGCCGAGCGGATTGTTCCATTCAGCAAGGGAGCAAGCCATTGTTGTTTGTGCGCGTCACTTCCGTAACGCGCAAACACCTCCATGTTGCCGGTGTCGGGGGCGCTGCAATTGAATACCTCCGGCGCGAGGTGCGACCAGCCGGTGGCCTCGGCAATATAGGCGTATTCAACCGTGCTCAGCCCGGCACCGTGCGCGCTGTCGGTCAGCCAGAAATTCCACAGCCCCTTGGAACGCGCGCTGGATTTCAACCCTTCAAGGATCTCGGTCTGACGGGCGGTGAACTGCCAGCGGTCGCCGACCCCGACCTCGGCAAGAAACTCTGCATCCAGCGGCGCAATTACATTGCGGATCATGGTGACCACGGCGTCGTGGATCGGGCGCAGCCGGTCGCTCATCCCCAGTGCAAGGTCCGCCATAGATTGCCCTCCGTTCGCGTGCAGCGAAACAGCCGGTGCGCTAACTGTCAATCGGCGGTTGCCAGTGGCCTGGGCGTCACGCAGACTTGGCCCATGATCGCAGGGTTGAATATTGCGACAGGCGCACTGGACGACTGGCTGAGCCATCATGTTTCCGGGTTTTCGGGCCTGCGAAAGGTGGTCAAATTCGACACCGGTCAGTCCAATCCGACCTATCGTATAGACGCCGCCAGCGGCCAGTATGTGCTGCGCGCCAAACCGCCGGGCAGGCTGCTGAAATCGGCGCATATGGTCGAACGCGAGTACCGCGTCATGGCGGCACTTGCGCACAGCGCTGTGCCGGTGCCGCGGATGTACTGTCTGGCTGAAAGTGACCGGTCGCCGATCGGGCGGGAGTTTTTCGTGATGGAATTCCTGCCGGGGCGCATTTTCTGGGATCCGGCGTTGCCGGAGCTGGCGGCGGCGGAGCGGGGCGCGATCTATGGTGCGATGAACGCCACATTGGCGGCTTTGCATGGTATTGATCCGGACGCTGTCGGCCTGGGTGATTTTGGCAAGCCGGGAAATTATTTCGCCCGCCAGTGCCAACGATGGAGCGCACAGTATCGCGCCTCGGCGCTGCAAGTGAACCCAGATATGGACCGCACTGTGGCGTGGCTGGCGGCAAACCTGCCGCGCGATGACGGGCAGGTGGCGTTGGTGCATGGCGATTTTCGGCTGGACAACATGATTTTTCATCCCTCAGAGCCGCGGGTGATCGGATTGCTTGACTGGGAGCTGTCAACCCTTGGTCATCCGTTGGCCGATCTGGCCTATCAGTGCAGCCAGTTGCGCCTGCCGCATGATGGTGGAATGCGCGGGTTGGGCGGGTTGGATCGCGGAGCACTTGGTCTGCCGAGCGAGGCTAACTATGTCGCCGATTATCTGCGCCGCCGGGGCCTGGACGGTATCGAAAACTGGCGGTTTTACACGGCATTTTCGTTTTTCCGGATTGCGGCGATACTGGCAGGGGTGGTGCGGCGCGCCGCTGATGGCAACGCCTCGAACCCGGCGAGCGCGCGCCGGTATGCAGCTGTCATCCCGGTGTTGGCGGCCAAGGCGGTCGAGGCGATTGAAAGCGCAAGTTTGTGAGTTGCGGCAGGTATTTGTTGATGATTTTTCAGAGCGTTGGGCTTCGATCTTGATTTAGGCGGCTGTCATCCCCGTGCAGACGGGGAGCTCAGATCACACGTCGCGCCATGCGTCTGGAGATTCGCGCGTTCGCGGGAATGACAAGAGCATGGCACGGCGCAATGTTGGCCTGGAATTCAACAAGCGCCGAGACTCCACGCCTAACCCAGCAATATCCCGATCACCACCATCATCAGCCCGATCGAGCTGATCGCCAGCGCCGCCATGTTCATCGCGACCAGCCGTTGCAGGCGGGCCTGCATCTGGTTGGCATCAAGGTTTTCACGGCGAGCTTTGGCGGCTGTAATGATGCAATAGCCAAGCCCCAATACCCCAGACAGCGCCACCAGCGCACCCGGCCAGATCATCCAGCTCATCGTCTTTTCGTTTCCATCGCAACCATATCTGCGACTACCACCACGCAGTCATCCAGAGCAAGCGGCGATCGGCTTGACTTGACGGTGAGATACGGGCCTGGCCGTTTTGACAATTCGCTGGATAGTTTATTGCGACCGCCCGGCACTCGGGTTGGGCAGCGCCCGCTCCGCCCGCACGGGGCGGGCGCTGCCCTCTGTTGCTCCTGTAATTCGACCCACAAATTTGCCGCACTGATCCTGCGATTGCCGGACCTGCCCTACGGGGAGATGAAATTCACCCCCGGCATGCGGCCAATTTCGTCAAGATCGTCTTCATAAATCTGGGTAAGGCTGGCCACCAGCGCTTCGGTCCAGCCCGGAACGTCCAGTTCCTCTTCGACCTCATCCTCCAGTGCGTATTTGTCCCGAAACGCGACCAGAATGCGGCGCCGCTGAATTTCGTTTTGCGGCGGATGCGTGCCCAGATAGGTGCGCAGCCGTTTCATGCCCTCCTTTTTCATGATCGTCCCCAGCACGTCAAAACCGCCGTTCACCCGAATCTGGGGGTCATGCCCGGATACTTCCTGGATCACTTGCGGCCAGATCAGCGGCGTGTTTTCGTTGCACCAGACCGTCAGCGGGCAATCCGGGTTGGTCTCCCTGATCGCTAGTATCACGTCGGACCAGCGCACCTGTTCCAAGTTCACACCGTCCAGAAAATTCTCGAAATCCCTGGTTTCCTGTCCGGGGTGCCGAAAAACCGCCGGAATGAAGGTGGCCGGATTTCGGATGCCGATAAAGAATTCCACCTGCAGGCCTGGAAACAACTGGCGCAGCCACAGCGGTTTGTATTCCGCCTTGTCATAAAGCAGGCCGTTTTCAAAAACCCGCCCGGCACGCAAATAAAATTCTCGTGACTCAGGACCACCCGCTGCGTGCTGTCGTCATCGACAATAGCGTCGAGCAGCACATCACGGCTTTCACCGCTGGCTTGCGCGCCGCGAAGTTTCTGCGCCGCCCGCACCACGGTTTTTCGATAACGTCCAGGGCCGGGCACGCTGATGCAGTCCTTGGCAAACCGGCCCTTGTTTTGCAAAAGCGTTTTCAAAAGCCGGTCTTCGTCCGTGCAATGAGCGCCCAGATGGATTGCGACCTGCATTTTTCCCCGGAATACCTGATTATTGCGGCCCAACTATAGGGTGATTTCTGGACAGTTAAACCGCTTTTGGCTATGCGAGTTCGATATGACTGAGCAAAATAGTCAGACTCCCGCGGCGCTTGCCGTGTGGCGCCATATTGACCGATGGTCGGTCGGCGCAGCGCTGGTGGCGTTGCTGGTGGTGATGCCGATCGGCGCGGTGCTGTGGATTGCGCTGACGCCGGATCAGAATATCTGGCCGCATCTGGTTGCAACGACGCTGCCGCGCTATCTGGAAAACACCGCCGTGTTGGTGGCGTCAGTGGGGGTCTTGGCCGCCGTGACTGGCACCGCCACCGCCTGGATGGTGACGATGTACCGGTTTGCCGGATCGGGCTGGCTGCAATGGCTGCTGCTGCTGCCGCTGTCGATCCCGGCCTATGTCGGGGCCTACGCGCTGGTTGATTTTCTGGAATATGCCGGCCCGGTGCAAAGTGGATTGCGCGCGCTGTTCGGCTGGCATAACGCCCAGGACTATTGGTTTCCCGAAATCCGGTCGCGCGGCGCCGCGATCGTGGTGCTGGCGGCGGCGCTTTATCCTTATGTGTTCCTTTTGGCCCGATCGGCGTTTCGCGAACAATCCGGCCCTGGCTACGATGTGGCGCGCGCGCTTGGCGCCGGGCCGTTGGCGCGGTTCTGGCGCGTCGGCCTTCCGCTGGCCCGTCCGGCGATCGCGGCGGCCAGCGCGATAGTGATGATGGAAACCATCAGCGACTTTGGCGTGGTCTCGTATTTCTCGGTCCAGACCCTGACCACCGGGATATTCAGCACCTGGCTGGACGGCGGCAATGTCGGCGGCGCGGCACAGATCGCCAGCGTCGTTCTGATCGTGGTGCTGGTGTTGGTCGGGCTGGAAAAGCACAGCCGCGGGCGCCTGCGCTTTTTCGCCATAGCGCGGCAAAAACACCCCGCGCGCGCCATCGAGCTGGTCGGCTGGCGCGGCTGGCTGGCGGCGACCTTGTGTTTTGTGCCGTTCGTGGTCGGCTTTGTGCTGCCGGGCGGGGTGATCCTAGCCCATGCCCTGGAAAATGCAGCGCGCTGGCTGGACCCAGACCTGTTGCGGGCGTTCATGAACACGCTGTTTGTGGCCGGCAGTGCGGCGCTTTTGACGGTTCTGGCCTCGATCTACATGGTCTACGGTGTGCGCATGACCGGGCGCCGACTGCCGGCACTTTTGCTGCCGCTTACCACCATCGGCTATGCTGCCCCCGGCGCGGTGCTGGCTGTCGGCCTGCTGTTGCCGATGTCGGCTATCGATCATGCGCTCGCCGATCTGGTCGAGGCGACCTTGGGGCGCGACATCGGGCTGTTGATGACCGGATCTGCGTTTGCCATCATTTACGCTTACTTTGTCCGCTTTTTTGTCATCGCGCAGGCCGCCAGCGATGCCGCGTTCGGGCGGGTCGCGCCGTCGTTGCCGATGGCGGCGCGCTCACTTGGGCAATCCCCGGCGGGAACGCTCAGGCGGATTTACGTGCCGCTGATCCGGGGCTCTGTGGGCACCGCGCTGTTGCTGGTGTTTGTCGATTGCGTGAAAGAGCTGCCTGCGACATTGCTGTTGCGCCCGTTCAACTTCAACACATTGGCAACGCGAGTCTTCGAGAAAGCCTCGCTTGAACAGATCGGCAACGCCGCGCCGGCAGCGATATTGGTGATCGGCGTCGGACTGTGCGCGGTCCTGCTGCTGGCGCGCGCAAACCGAAATTGCTAAGCCGCGCGACGCCTGCCGGACGTGCATGTGATGCGCGGCCCACCCCAGTGCCTGCGGGGCAATGAAGATCAGAAATATCGCTGACCCGAGGGGCTTGCGCGACCATGCCCAACATCGTAAACCGCGCCGCGTGCCCCTATAGCTCAGCTGGTAGAGCAACTGATTTGTAATCAGTAGGTCCGCGGTTCGAGTCCGTGTGGGGGCACCAGTGAAATCAAAAACTTAGCGAACATCTGTTTGAATCTCTGCCTCACCGAGTAAGCGTCAGGTAAGCATTGGATGCCAAATATTTTCGGATTTCCTTGCTGCGCCGCCTTGCCCACGCAATGTTTGCGCTCTGGGGGTAAACCATGGGTCATGTCCGATTAGGAACGCTGCCACAGTCCAGAAAATGGCGGCAGGTCGTCGAATTGCTCGAAAGCCGTGGTTCTGTCCAGGAGATTGCTCAGGCTGTGGATAGGCATGCAAAGTTGACCCCATTATTGGGGTAATCGGCGTCCAAAAGTGACCCCCCTGATAGTTCTGTACAGATGCTCCTTCAAAGATTTGAGGGAGCGAGTTGGGGATGTTGGTTGTGGAGACGATTGCAAAGATCAGGCGCGCGCATTTCATTCAGGGGAAGTCGATCAAGCAAATATGCCGGGAGCTTCGGGTTTCACGGAACACAGTGCGCAAGGTGATACGTTCTGGTGCGACGGAGTTCAGCTATGACCGTTCCACCCAGCCGCGTCCGAAGATCGATCCCTGGCGTTCTCAATTGGATGATATGCTGGCCGACAATACTCGGCATCCTAGGCGCGAACGCCTGACGCTTGTCCGGGTATATGAAGAACTGCGCAACCAAGGATACGACGGCAGCTATGATGCGGTACGGCGCTATGCGGCCAGTTGGTCGAAGGCGACGCGGGCCGCATCCGCTGATGCTTATGTTCCGCTGAGCTTTGATCCCGGTGAGGCGTATCAGTTCGACTGGAGCCAGGAAGTTGTCCTGATTGATGGCGCGACCACGACCGTCAAGGTGGCGCATGTTCGCCTCTGCCACAGCCGGATGCCGTTTGTTCGCGCTTATCCCCGCGAGACGCAAGAGATGGTGTTTGACGCACATGATAAAGCGTTCGCCTTTTTCGGCGGGGCCTGTGCGCGGGGTATCTATGACAATGTGAAGACGGCGGTGGACGCGATTCTTGTTGGCAAGGAGCGGACCTACAATCGCCGGTTCCAACAGATGTGCGGGCATTATCTGGTTGATCCTGTTGCCTGCACGCCTGCTTCAGGTTGGGAGAAGGGTCAGGTTGAGAACCAGGTCGGCGTACTCCGGCGAAGGTTCTTTGTGCCGCGACCAAAGTTTAAATCCTACGCTGAGCTGAACGCCTGGCTGGAGGATCGTTGCCTGGCATATAGCCGGGCCAACACGCATCCGGACATGCGCGACAAAACAATCTGGGAAGTGTTCGAAAAAGAGCGCGCGAGCCTTGTGCCCTATGTTGGCCCGTTTGATGGGTTCCATGCTGTTCCGGCCGCTGTCTCCAAAACCTGCCTGATCCGCTTCGACAACAACCGCTACCCGGTCGATGCCCGCGCGGTTGGCCGACCGGTGGATATTCGGGCCTACGCTGACCGGCTGGAATGCTGGCAGGAGGGCCGCATTGTTGGCAGTCATACGCGCGCCTTCGGACGCGGCAAAACCATCTATGATCCCCTGCATTATTTACCCGTTCTTGCGCGCAAGCCGGGCGCTTTGCGCAATGGCGCGCCGTTCAGGGAATGGGATTTGCCTGCGGCAATCCGACGGGTCCAGCGCAAGCTGGAACGCCAACCCGGCGGTGATCGCCAGATGGTGGATATCTTATACCAACGGCCCTAGTCGTTGACCGTTTGGCCCATTGTCTGGTAGTGATTGACGTGATTGCGGTTTTGTCGTTTGCAAAGAAGTTCCATGCTTCGCAACACCTGTCGACGATCTGCTCATAATTGTCGAAGACGGATATGGCGAGCTTGTTGGCACGCAGATAAGCCCACACATTTTCCATCGGGTTGAGTTCAGGGGAATAGGGCGGGAGTTTGAGCAGGGTGATGTTGTCGGGTACCTCCAGCTCTGCCGAACCGTGCCAGCCAGCGCCATCCAGAATGAGAAGGGCATGTGCGCCCGATGCGACAGTTTTAGCGATCTCGGCGAGATGCGCGCTCATGGCCTGTGTGTCGGCATGTGGCATGATCAGAGCGGCCGCTTCAGCCCGTTCCGGGCAGACGGCGCCGAAAATGTAGCTCCAGATATAGCGGGTGTCGCGCGGGGCACGGGGGCGTGTTCCACGCTCGGCCCAGATACGGGTGAGCGTGCCCTGCTGGCCAACCCGCGCTTCATCCTGAAACCATATCTCCAGGGGCTTGCTGCGGGCTGTTTCCGGCAAGGCTGCTTCTACCTCTGCGGCGAAGTTTTTTTAAAAGCCTCCTGTGCATCCGGGTCGGATTTCGGATGCTGCGGGCGCACCGACAGACGCCGAAAGCCCAGGCTTGCCAATTGTTTGCCAACAGTTCGCTCATGCATGGTGACGCCGAAGCGCTCTTCGATCTTGCGTTTCAGATCAATGCGCCGCCAGCGCACAACCCCATCGGTTTCGGGGTCGGGACCCGCCCGAACCATTTCCGCCAACTCCTCCTTCTGTGCCGCGCTCAGCAGACAGGGTGGATCCGGCGGGCGACGGTTGAACAGGCCCGACACGCCCTCCGCATTGTAACGGTGGGCCCAATCCCGCAGCGTCTGCCGATCCATGCCGCAGTTTTCTGCCGCCGTCTTGCGGTCAACCCCATCCAGAACCAGGGCAATCGCCAACATCCGTCGCGCCGCTTTCCCATCCCGGCACCGCGCCGCTTCCTGGCGAAGCTCGCCTGCGGACTTGTCTTTTCGCGTAATCCTTACTGCCATCAAAGCCTCCCTTGCCTTGATGCCACTGAATCAGATCACGCCGCTCGTGGGAATCCCCTTGAGTCAAATCTGGGGGCCGTTGGTATTAGGTGCCATCCTGACCGATGGTTTGGCGGCCGTCGAAGCCGCCTGTTCTGAGGCACTGTCGCACAATGTTCATTCCGCAGGAGTTGTCCTGAACATTCTGGCTCGGCACCGGGAACCGCCGCCGCCCCTGACAATCACAACCCCGGATGCGCTGCGGCTGAACTGCGAGCCTGCCGCCGATTGCGACCGATATGACAGCTTGAGGAGAAAAACAGATGGAACGCTCAGACCTGCTCGACGCGATGGGAAAGCTGAAGCTCTACGGAATGAAGGCTTCCTACGATGAGATCATAACGACAGCCGTCAAGCGCCGGCATGAACCGCAACAGATCATTGGCGACCTTCTGAATGCCGAGATCAGCGAGAAGCAGGCGCGCTCCATCAAATATCAGATGACAATTGCCAAACTGCCGCTGGCCAAGGAACTGGAAGAGTTCGACTTCGAGGCGACCGAGATCAACGAGACTCTGATCCGTGATCTGGCTGCGGGAGACTTCCTGGATCACCAGCGCAACCTGGTGCTGATCGGCGGAACCGGAACCGGCAAAACCCACCTCGCCGTCAGTATTGCCCGCGCCTGCATCCGAAACGGCCGTCGCGGGCGGTTCTTCAATGGCGTCGATCTGGTGAACAAACTGGATACCGAAGCCCGTGCAGAACGGCAGGGACGAACGGCAGATCTGATCTCTCGCCTCGACTTCCTGATCCCGGACGAGTTGGGCTATCTGCCCTTCGCCCAGACCGGCGGCCAGCTCCTATTCCACCTGATCAGCAAACTCTATGAGCGCACCTCAATCATCGTCACAACCAACCTCGCCTTTGGTGAGTGGCCGAGCGTCTTCGGCGATGCGAAAATGACCACCGCACTGCTCGACCGGCTCACGCATCACTGTGACATCGTTGAAACTGGAAACGAAAGCTGGCGTTTCAAAAACCGAGCCTGATCCTTAACCGAAACCACGCTGGCCCGCCGCCGCTGCGTTATATGGAGACTACGCAGCGGCGGGCCAGCTCAGCACAAAAGGGGGTCATTTTTGTGCGCCGATAGGGGGTCAACATTCAATGCCGATTGACACCGCTTGGCGCATTCCTTCTCCCGGCACCGGAAGGGCATGGTCTTGTGCCTCGCGCCGGTCTGCACGTTCACCGAACCGCAGTGCGGGCAGGCGATGCCATGCGGCCAGCAATGAACCATGCCTCGGCGGTCGCATCGTCGGGGAACTTCCGCATGATCTCGATCAGCGAGATGCCCTTGCGGTCGGACTTGCCGGTGCTTTGTGTGCCACGGCTTGCCTCCCTGATATGCCCGACAATTACATGAGAGTGCCGGTCGCGTCAACCCCCTTTCGGCACTTTTCTACATAATCCCCATAATTTAGGGCGCGAACACAGTGGCGAATGCTGAGCGAAACTGCATTGACAATTCGCTGAGCGGTGCTGTGGCGCCGCCGAAATTGATCCTGTCGCCACCAAACCTGCCCAAGGTTGCGATCGGCACATCGGCCTTTGCTGCTGCGACAATCAGCGCTTCGGCCTGATCAAAATTGCAGGCCACCAGATACCGGGCCTGGTCTTCGCCAAACAGCGACGGCGTGTCGCCGTTTTTTAGCGAAACGCCAATGCCTGCCGCCTCGGCCAATTCAAAAGCCGCCAGCGCCAGGCCGCCGTCAGACAGATCGGTGGCGGCACGGATCAGAATTCGGTTGGCCAGAATGAAGTCGCCGTGGCGTTTTTCCGCCGCCAGATCGACTGGCGGCGCATCGCCGTCCTGGCGCCCAAACATTTCGGCCAGCAACGCCGACTGGCCCAGGTGGCCATTGGTCTCACCGATCAGCAAAGCGATGTGGCCCGCCCGGACCCCTCCGGCGATAAGTTCGTCCATATTGGCAATCAGACCGATGGCACCGATGGTTGGGGTGGGCAGGATCGCCGCGCCGTCGGTTTCATTGTAAAGCGACACGTTGCCCGAAACGATCGGCATATCAAGCGCTGCCACGGCCTCGGCGATGCCTTTGATCGCGCCGACGAATTGGCCCATGATCTGCGGATTTTCCGGGTTGCCGAAGTTCAGGTTGTCGGTCGTGCCCAGTGGTTTTGCGCCAACCGCGATGAGGTTACGAAAGGCCTCGGCCACCGCCTGTTTGCCGCCTTCAAACGGATTGGCGCGCACATAGCGCGGTGTCACGTCCGAGGTGAATGCCAGCATCTTGCTTGTGCCATGAACCCGCACGATCCCCGCACCCAGGCCCGGCGGGCGCACCGTGTCCGCCATGACCATTTGGTCGTATTGCTCATAGACCCACTGTTTGGCGGCATAGTTCGGCGACGCGATCAGGGCTTTCAGCCCTTCGATTGCATCAACGTCTGGCACTGTCGACATGGACGGAGTCGGCGGCGTTTCCAGCCATTCGCGATCATATTCCGGGGCATGCCCCGACAGGGCTTTCAAGGGCAGGTCGGCCTTTACTTCGCCACCTTGGACGATCAGGAACCGGTCTTCGGCGATGGTCTCGCCCACAATCGCAAAATCGAGGTCCCATTTTTCAAAAACCGCTTTGGCCTCGGCTTCCAGATCCGAGTTCAGAACCATCAACATGCGTTCCTGGGATTCTGACAGCATCATTTCGTAGGCGCTCATCGCGGCTTCGCGAACCGGGACCGCGTCAAGGTTCAGCCGGATACCCAGATTGCCCTTGTCGCCCATCTCGACCGCCGAACAGGTCAGCCCTGCCGCCCCCATGTCCTGAATCGAGATCACCGCCCCGGTGGCCATCAATTCCAGCGTCGCCTCCATCAGGCGCTTTTCGGTGAACGGGTCGCCGACCTGCACTGTCGGGCGCTTTGCCTCAATACTGTCGTCAAACTCGGCGCTTGCCATCGTCGCGCCGCCAACCCCGTCACGCCCGGTTTTGGCGCCAAGATAGACCACCGGCATACCCACGCCCGAGGCCGCCGAGTAGAATATCTTGTCGGCATCGGCCAGACCGGCGGCAAATGCGTTCACCAGACAATTGCCGTTGTAGGCGGCGTGAAACCGCACTTCGCCGCCGACCGTGGGCACCCCAAAGCAATTGGCATAGCCGCCAATGCCTTCGACAACGCCATTGACCAGCTGCCGGGTCTTGGGATGATCAGGTTCGCCAAAAGACAGCGAGTTCATCGCCGCGATCGGGCGTGCGCCCATAGTGAACACATCGCGCAAGATGCCGCCGATGCCGGTGGCCGCGCCCTGATAAGGCTCGATGTAGGACGGGTGATTGTGGCTTTCCATCTTGAAGACCACGGCCTGGCCGTCGCCAATGTCCACGACGCCGGCGTTTTCACCGGCGCCGCAGATCACCTGCGGGCCGCTGGTTGGCAGAGTGCGCAGCCATTTCTTGCTGGATTTGTAGGAGCAATGTTCATTCCACATCGCCGAAAAAATGCCAAGCTCGGTAAAGCTCGGCTCGCGGTTCAGGAGGCGGATAATTTCAGCGTATTCGTCCGGCTTCAGCCCGTGTGCCTGGACCATTTCATCGGTAATTTCTGGCTCGTCCATCTGGCCCCCCGGCAACCCTTGGCGACCTCATATGCGAAGTGGCAATCAGGTGAAAGAAAGCATTGTTCCGCGATCGCCGTAATTACCGGCGCCAAGGGCAAAAAAAGGCCGGGCTTAGCCCGGCCAAGTCCAACAGGGAGGTGAAACCAATGAGAGTTGCCTCGACCACCGGCTTCATGGTTCATCTAGGGAACGCGGGTTAGCGCTTCAAGAATAATCGATAATTTTCAGTGCAATTCAGCTATGCGGGAGCTGCATAGCTTTGGATTTCTTCAGTTAACCGCCTCTTTTTTCTGCCTTTTCCGGTGTGCTTTAATCTCATCCATGACAAATTCACGAAACGCAGCAATCCGTTTGGAGTGCCGCAATTCTTCTGGATAGGCCAGAAACACCGGCACCTCGTTTGATTCGATTTCGGGCAGTACACGGACCAGGACGCTGGACATCTCGGTCACGTAGTCCGGCAACACGCCAATGCCCAGATTGCTTTGCACGGCTTGCAACACGCCGAAATAGTTGTTCACTGTCAATAGCAACGGAAAGTCGTAGGTCAGCAATTCCTGCACCAATGTCGCGCCCGCAATAACCTGGGTCGACCTAGTGTTCTGACAAATTAAACGATGCTTCGACATATCTGCAATGCTTTGCGGTGTCCCGTTGGCGGCAAGATAGGCCTGGGTTGAATACAGCCGCATCCGGACGCTCATCAGGCGGCGGCGGATCAGATCGGCCTGGCTGGGCTCTTTCATCCGGATCGCAACGTCGGCTTCGCGCATCGGCAGATCCAGCACCCGCTCTTCCAACATCAAATCGATTTTAAGATTTGGGTATTTTGCGTAAAGATTGGGCAGACGCGGCGCCAGCCACAGGCTGCCGAAACCAGTCGTTGTGGTGACCCGCAATTCGCCAAACGCCTCTTCCTCGCTGTCACGAATGCGCGCTGCGGCGGTGTCCAGGCGTTTGGTCATGGCACTTGTCGCGTCAAACAAGAGTTCGCCCTGTTCGGTGAGAATCAGTCCGCGCGCGTGACGATGGAAAAGCGTGGCGTCCAGGCTGCCTTCCAGCGCCCGAATCTGTCGCGACACGGCTGATTGTGACAGATGCAGGGTATCACCGGCGTGGGTCAGGCTGCCGGCGTCTGCCACCGCGTGAAATATTCGCAACTTATCCCAATCCATTTGTGTCATACCATTGCTTGTTAGCGCCCAACATCTGCAACAGAGTTACCGGCAAGTCCGGGGGGAATGCAAACGATCAGGTGACGAGAAATTCACTTTGTAGGTCAGCAAATTTGACCTATAATAAGGATAGTCAGACAACCAGCGGAGCCGCGCGATGAGCCTTCAGGATATTTCGCTTCACGACAAGTTCAATCTGGAAAAATCACCGGTTCTTATGAACGGAACCCAGGCGCTGGTGCGACTGATGCTGATGCAAAAAGCGCGCGACCGCTCGGTCGGTCTGAATACAGCGGGCTATGTCACCGGCTATCGCGGATCACCCGTGGGCAGCGTTGATTTGCAGATGACCCACGCCAAGGCGGATCTGCAAGCGGCGGACGTTTTGTTTCAGGCCGGGCTGAACGAAGATCTGGCGGCCACAGCACTTTGGGGCACGCAGCAGGCAGAGCTGCGCGGCGAGGGCAAGTTTGATGGCGTGTTTGGCCTTTGGTACGGCAAGGGACCCGGAGTGGACCGCACCGGCGACGTTATGCGCCATGCCAATATGGCCGGCACGTCGCCGCATGGCGGCGTGCTGATGGCTATGGGCGACGATCACACCGGCGAAAGCTCGACCACGCTGCATCAGTCTGACTGGGCGATGGTGGATGCCTACATTCCGGTACTGTCGCCGGCAGGCGTGCAGGAAATTCTGGACTTTGGGATTTATGCCTTTGCATTGTCCCGGTTTGCCGGGGTCTGGACCGGGCTGAAGGTGATGAAAGACACGATCGAGGTCACTTCGGTCGTGGACGGGAACCCGGACCGGATGAAGCTGGTGATACCGGATTTTGAATTGCCCCAAGGTGGCTTGAACGTCCGCCTGATCGACACGCCCGTCGAACAGGAAGCCCGGATGATCGATTACAAACGGTTCGCCGCCGAAGCCTTTGCAAAAGCGAACAAAATTGACAACCGAATGTGGGGTAAACCGGGTGCCAAGATCGGCTTTGTTGCGGCCGGAAAGAACTGGCTTGATCTGGTGCACGCGATGGCGCTGCTGGGGATTGACAGTGATGAGGCGGACCGGTTGGGGCTGACCACTTACAAGGTCGGTCAGACATGGCCGCTGGACATGCACAGTTTTCACGACTGGGCCGAAGGCCTTGAGCTGATCGTCGTGGTCGAAGAAAAGCGCAAACTGATCGAGGTTCAGGTCAAGGAAGCGATTTTCGATGACCGTCGCGGGCGCCGGGTTTACGGCTGGCAGAAGAACGGAGAGGAGCTGTTTCCGACCCGGTTTGCGCTCAATCCGATTCACATCGCCAAAAGCATCGGCGGCATTCTGGCCGAAGAAGGACGCGCCACAGACCGCACTAAGGCAGGACTGCAAGCCATTGACGACGCAGAAAAAGCCGATAACGCGCCAGAGCTTGCGACGCGGCTGCCGTATTTCTGTTCCGGCTGTCCGCACAACAGCTCGACCAAACTGCCGGACGGTGCGCGCGCTTATGCCGGGATTGGCTGTCACTACATGGTTCAGTGGATGGACCGCGACACGGTTGGTTTCACCCAGATGGGCGGCGAAGGGGCGAACTGGATTGGTGAGGCGCCGTTTTCAACCCGCCCCCATGTATTCCAGAATCTTGGTGACGGCACCTACAACCATTCCGGTGTTCAGGCGATCCGGGCGGCGCTGGCGGCCGAAACCACGATTACTTTCAAGATCCTGTTCAATGACGCGGTTGCGATGACCGGCGGGCAGAAGAACGAAGGCGGCCTGACGGCGGCCAGAATTGCCCACGAGGTCAAGGCGATGGGGGTGCAAAACATCGAGATCGTTTACGACGAACAGGAAGATGTCGATTTGGCCGATTTTCCCGCTGGTCTGCCGAAAAGCCCACGCTCGGAACTGCCACGCATTCAGGACAAAGCGCAGAAAACCAAAGGCGTATCGGTCATTCTTTATATCCAGACCTGTGCGGCCGAAAAGCGCCGCCGGCGCAAGCGCGGCGAATATCCGGACCCTGACAAGCGGGTCTTCATAAACACCGACGTTTGCGAAGGCTGCGGCGATTGCGGTGTGCAGTCCAACTGCGTCTCGATCATTCCGGTGGAAACCGAACTGGGCCGCAAACGGGCGATCGATCAGTCGTCGTGCAACAAGGATTATTCCTGCGTCGACGGATTTTGCCCGTCGTTTGTGACCATCGCGGGTGCAAAAATCCGCAAGCAGGCCACGGCGGATGTTGATGTGGGCGACTTGCCGGAGCCAGAGCTGCCGCAGATTAATGGCACCCATAACATCGTCATCACCGGGGTCGGCGGCACCGGTGTGGTCACGATCGGCGCGGTGCTGGCGATGGCGGCGCATCTGGATGGCAAGGGCGCGGGCATGATGGAAATGGCTGGCCTAGCGCAAAAGGGTGGCGCGGTTAGTATCCATTGCCGGCTCGCAAATGCGCCCGAAGATATTTCGGCTATCCGGGTCGCCACCGGCGAGTGTGACACGCTGATCGGCGGCGATCTGGTGGTGAGTGGCGGTGCCAAGACGCTCGGGCTGATGAAGCTCGGGCGCACCGGCGGTGTGGTGAATTCGCATGAAATAATGACCGGCGATTTCACCCGCGATACCGAATTCCGGGTGCCGTCAGAGCAATTGACATTGGCGCTTCGCGCGCACCTTCAGGACCGGCTGCAAATGCTTGATACGTCTGCGCTTTCACGCACTCTGATGGGTGATTCGATTTATTCCAACATGATGATTTTGGGCGCCGCCTGGCAACAGGGCCTGGTGCCGCTTGGCCATGATGCGATTGCGCGCGCGATCACCTTGAATGGTGCCGCATCGGAGCGCAACAAGCGCGCCTTTGTGATTGGCAGATGGGCGGTTCTGAACCCGGATGCGGTGGCCAAGATCTTGACACCGGGTGAGGTGAAAACGCTGAATACCCTTGATCAGAAAATCGACTTCTTTGCCGATCATCTGGTGGCCTATCAGTCGCGCAGGCTGGCCCGGCGCTACCGCAGACTGGTTGCGCGCGCTGACCACCCGCGCCTGAAAGAGGCGCTGGCAAAAGGCTATCACAAGGTGTTGGCATACAAGGATGAATATGAGGTCGCGCGGCTGTTGATCGGAACCAAAGCCAAGGCGCAGGCAGAGTTCGATGGCGATTTGAAGCTGACCTATCACATGGCGCCGCCGTTAATTTCGCGCAAAGGCGCCGACGGCCGCCCGGTCAAGCGCGAGTTTGGCGCCATGATGGGGCGGATCCTGCCGGTGCTGGCGCGTTTCAAGCGTTTGCGGGGCACGCCGTTTGATCCGTTTGCCTATTCAGCGGATCGGCGCACCGAGCGGGCGCTGATCAAGCAATACTTGGGCGACATGGCGCACGTGTTGCGCGATGTGAACGACGCCAACCTTGATGCCGCTGTGGCGCTGGCGGAATTGCCGCTGCAGATTCGCGGCTTCGGGCCGGTGAAAGAAGCCAGCCGTCAGGTAGCAAAGAAGCGCCGGGACGAATTGCTTGTGGCGTTTCGGGCGGGTGACGAGCACCTTGCACGAGCGGCCGAGTAGATTTCAGAGCCGAGCGCAATGAAATTGAGGCCCTACGGGCCACGAGATTTCCCGCCCCCGTTCCGGGCACTCGGACTGGCCTTCGGCGAGAGTATTTTCAACAAAGAGAAGATGAATTGCGAAAAGTTTGCTGGAATTTCGGTAACTTGGACGAACATGGGCTTGCAACTGCACAGTCATGATGTGTTATGCCGCTGGCGAATGGATTGCGGGTGAGGCTTTGAATGGCAGTTGGAATTTTTGACTCGGGACTGGGCGGTTTGACCGTGTTGGACACAGTGGCCAATCGCATGCCGGACGTGGCGTTTGTTTATTATGGTGACAATGCCCACGCGCCCTATGGGGTTCGTGATGCGGATGACGTTTTTGAGCTGACCAAGGCCGGGGTGGCGCGGCTTTGGGATGCGGGGTGTGATCTGGTGGTGCTGGCCTGCAACACCGCCTCGGCTGCGGCACTGCGCAGAATGCAGGAAAGCTGGGTGCCGCGCGACAAGCGGGTGCTTGGGGTGTTCGTGCCGCTGATCGAGGCGATGACCGAGCGGGACTGGGGCGATAACTCGCCACCGCGCGAAGTTGCGATCAAGCATGTGGCGCTGTTTGCGACTCCGGCGACCGTTGCAAGCCGTTCTTTTCAAAGGGAATTAGCGTTTCGTGCGATCGGCGTGGATGTCGAGGCGCAAGCCTGCGGTGGGGTGGTGGATGCGATTGAGGATGGCGACACAATCCTGGCTGAGGCACTGGTGAGGAGCCATGTTGAGGCGCTTAAACGCAAGATGCCGCAGCCGGATGCGGCGATACTCGGGTGCACTCATTATCCGTTGATGGAGCAGGTTTTTCAGGCCGCTTTGGGGCCGCAGGTCAAGGTATTTTCGCAAGCCGGCCTTGTGGCCGAGAGTCTTTCGGACTATTTGAGCCGGCATCCGAAAATGTTGGGCGATGGCGGCGTTTCGTTGTTCCTGACCACAGGGGACGCGGGCAAAGTGTCTGATCAGGCCACGCAGTTCTTGCGACGAAAGGTGGAGTTTCAATCCGCCTGAGGTGCAGCGCGCCTTTTTTGTCTGGTGGCCCGAAACTTTAAAGTCTTTAAAGAAATTTCGGGCCGGACTTTAAAGTCTTTAAAGGAATATCATGACCCACAAGATCGCGATTCTGGGGGCTTCCGGCTACACCGGCGCCGAACTGGTCCGGGTGATCGCCACGCATCCGACTATGAAAATTGTTGCCCTGTCGGCGGACCGCAAGGCCGGGATGGACATGGCGGCGGTGTTTCCGCATCTGCGCCATCTGGAATTGCCGCCTCTGGTGAAGATCAATGAGGTTGATTTCGCCGACGTCGATCTGTGTTTTTGTGCGCTGCCACATGGCACCAGTCAGGCGGTGATACGTGATCTGTCCAGCACGCTGAAGATCGTCGATTTGTCGGCGGACTTTCGGCTGCGCGATCCGGGCGAATATGAAAAGTGGTATGGCAAACCGCACGCAGCACTCGATTGTCAGGCCGAGGCGGTCTGTGGGCTGACCGAGTTTTACCGCGATCAGATAACGGGCGCCCGGCTGGTGGCGGGGACCGGCTGCAATGCGGCATGTGGGCTGTATGCGCTGACCCCGCTGATTCGTGCTGGCGTGATTGATCTGGATGAGATCATCATCGATCTGAAGACCGGAGTGTCAGGCGCCGGGCGGGCTTTGCGCGAAAATCTGCTGCATGCGGAACTGTCCGAGGGCACGCAGGCCTATGCGGTTGGCGGCACGCACCGGCATCTGGCGGAGTTTGATCAGGAGTTTTCGGCGCTGGCCGGGCGCGACGTCAAAGTTCAGTTCACGCCGCATCTGATCCCGGCCAACCGGGGCATCCTTGCGACAGTATATGTCAGGGGTGACGCCGGTGCGATCCATGCCACTTTGGCCACAGCCTATGCGCATGAACCGTATGTCGAGCTGCTGCCAATCGGCGCACACCCCTCGACGCGCCACGTGCGGGGGTCTAACTTTGTCCATATCGGCGTGGTGGCGGACCGGACCAAGGGCCGGGCGGTTGTGATTGCGGCGCTTGATAATCTGACCAAAGGGTCAAGCGGGCAGGCGGTGCAAAACGCCAACCTGATGCTGGGCGAGGACGAAACCGCCGGGTTGATGCACGCACCGCTGTTTCCGTAATGGGGCGACATGAAGGGTTTGAAAAAGAGACGCCGGATACAGGTGATCGTGCTGACCGCGATGGCACTGGGGTTGGCGACCGGTATGATCGGCTACGCGATGCGCGACGGGATCAATTTTTTCCGCTCGCCGGCACAGGTTGCCGAAGCGCCGCCGCCACCGAATGAGGTGTTTCGCATCGGCGGGCTGGTTGAAGTGGGCAGCCTGGTGCGCGGGCAGGGCGCGACGATCAGCTTTGCCGTGACCGATGGTGCGGCGACAATTCCGGTGGTGTTCACCGGTGTGCTGCCGGACCTGTTCAAGGAAGGTCAGGGCATGGTCGGCACCGGAAAACTGGTGGACGGGGTGTTCCAGGCCACTGAAATATTGGCGAAACATGACGAGACTTATATGCCCAAGGAAGTGATCGATGCGTTGAAAGCGCAAGGGGTTTATCAGGAGCCGTAGAGTTAGGGGGCACCCTGTAGGTCGCGTTTTAGAATCGCGAAATTTTCATGGAGGGATGGTTGAGCCGCGAAAAGACCATTGAAAAGGTTTGTTGCCTGCCATTGGCGTATCGGCGAAGCAGTTCGAAATCGGTCAATGATCTGGCGCGCGAAATTGGTCACCGGCGGTTTTCTGAGTTTGTAAACCTGCCGGCCGCTGAAAAGTTCTTTGTTGAAAGACCTGACCTTGTCGGCGAATGGCTTGGCTGGTCTGCGGACAAAAGATATTCGCCAGCCTGGTATTTTATTCAGGAGGGCGTTGAATTTGTTGTGGGGCATTATCCAGGCGGTGAAAGTTATCGATTCTCCGATCGTGCCAAAGCCTGTGCGAGATTCGCAGTTCTGGAGTTGGAGGATATATTTTCAAAACTGGCCGAGTAGAGCGCATCCGAGCAGAGTTGGCGTTTGATATTGTTTTGTCGGGTGACCGTTCGCTCGTCTAAAGCGTTGTTAATCTATATCTTAGCACCCTGATACGCGAGATTTTATGCAATTATACCAACGGCCCTAGTCGTTGACCGTTTTGGCCCATTGTCTGGTAGTGATTGACGTGATTGCGGTTTTGTCGTTTGCAAAGAAGTTCCATGCTTCGCAACACCTGTCGACGATCTGCTCATAATTGTCGAAGACGGATATGGCGAGCTTGTTGGCACGCAGATAAGCCCACACATTTTCCATCGGGTTGAGTTCAGGGGAATAGGGCGGGAGTTTGAGCAGGGTGATGTTGTCGGGTACCTCCAGCTCTGCCGAACCGTGCCAGCCAGCGCCATCCAGAATGAGAAGGACATGTGCGCCCGATGCGACGGTTTTAGCGATCTCGGCGAGATGCGCGCTCATGGCCTGTGTGTCGGCATGTGGCATGATCAGAGCGGCCGCTTCAGCCCGTTCCGGGCAGACGGCGCCGAAAATGTAGCTCCAGATATAGCGGGTGTCGCGCGGGGCACGGGGGCGTGTTCCACGCTCGGCCCAGATACGGGTGAGCGTACCCTGCTGGCCAACCCGCGCTTCATCCTGAAACCATATCTCCAGGGGCTTGCTGCGGGCTGTTTCCGGCAAGGCTGCTTCTACCTCTGCGGCGAAGTTTTTTTAAAAGCCTCCTGTGCATCCGGGTCGGATTTCGGATGCTGCGGGCGCACCGACAGACGCCGAAAGCCCAGGCTTGCCAATTGTTTGCCAACAGTTCGCTCATGCATGGTGACGCCGAAGCGCTCTTCGATCTTGCGTTTCAGATCAATGCGCCGCCAGCGCACAACCCCATCGGTTTCGGGGTCGGGACCCGCCCGAACCATTTCCGCCAACTCCTCCTTCTGTGCCGCGCTCAGCAGACAGGGTGGATCCGGCGGGCGACGGTTGAACAGGCCCGACACGCCCTCCGCATTGTAACGGTGGGCCCAATCCCGCAACGTCTGCCGATCCATGCCGCAGTTTTCTGCCGCCGTCTTGCGGTCAACCCCATCCAGAACCAGGGCAATCGCCAACATCCGTCGCGCCGCTTTCCCATCCCGGCACCGCGCCGCTTCCTGGCGAAGCTCGCCTGCGGACTTGTCTTTTCGCGTAATCCTTACTGCCATCAAAGCCTCCCTTGCCTTGATGCCACTGAATCAGATCACGCCGCTCGTGGGAATCCCCTTGAGTCAAATCTGGGGGCCGTTGGTATTAGGCCGCATTTTCATGAAACGCATTGAGGCGATTGCCAAAGAGATCGTTGCGCGCGAAGGCGGCTATGTGAACGATAAGGCCGATCCCGGCGGGGCGACGAGGTTGGTGTGACGATCGGTACGCTGCGCCGTCTTGGGCTTGATCTGACCGGCGACCGCAAGGTCACGACGGCGGATGTCAAAGCTGTGACGCGCACCAAGGCCCGTGATATTTTCATTCGTGAATACTACTTCGCACCCAAAATCAACGAACTGCCGGAACCGGTGCAGGCAAGCGTTTTTGACATGCAGGTCAATGCAGGCGCAAACGCGGTGAAAATCCTGCAACGGTTGCTGGGTAAGATGGATCAGCCGGTCAGCGTCGATGGGGCCATTGGTCCGCACACCATCCGCGCCGCCAAGCTGGCGCAAAAAGCTGCGCCAAACCATTTCGCTGATGCCTACGGAATTGAACGGCGCAATTATTATTACAGTCTAGCCGATCGACGTCCGGCCAGCCGCAAGTATGCGCGCACCAGGGATGGCGGCAAAGGCGGCTGGATCAGGCGCGCCGAAGCGTTCATATCGGAGCGTTATCACCTGTCGGACGCCCAGCACACGCAAAGGATTATGCAATGGGGATGATCGAGATGGCGGTGTCGATGCTGTTCGGCAGCGGCCGCAACGTGGTGAAAGACACGGTCGAGGTGTTTCGCGAAAACGCCGAAGGGGCGGCGGAGCGGCAGGCCAGTTATCGCGCCGCGGCGCTGGGCCAGTTCGCGGCCGAATTCGCGGTGCCGCGCAAGGGGTGGTTTGACCGGTTCATGGACGCACTCAACCGGGTGCCGCGCCCCGCGCTGGCGCTGGGGACATTGGCGCTGTTTATCTCAGCAATGTATGACCCGATCTGGTTTGCCAGCCGGATGCAGGGTGTGGCACTGGTGCCATAGCCGTTGTGGTGGCTGCTGGGGGCAATCGTTTCGTTTTATTTCGGTGCGCGATATCAGGTTAAGGGGCAGGAATTTCAACGCTCTATTGCGCAAACCGTGCTGCGCGCGTCTGATGTGACCGGCAATATCGCGGCGTTGAACGCGCTTGATGCGGGGTCAGCAGATGACGGTGCCCAAGCCAGCACCAATCAGGCGCTGGACGACTGGCGGGCGCAGAAATGACCAGCGAGCTGCTGATCAACGTCCTGACCGAGCACGGCCCCTGGGTTTTGCTGGTTTTCTACCTGCTGTACCGGGACCTGCAGAAAGATCAGGCAACCCGCGATGTGGTCAACAAGAACTCGGTGGTGCTGATCGAACTGACAACCTTGATCCGCGAACGTCTGCCACGCGGATGAATTGCAAATGGGTGTCGCAATGGCCAAAAAGCTGAAACAGGCGATCGAGCGCAACCGCGCGGCTGCCGAAGATCTGGACCGGGCGCTGCGCGATTGTTTACGCGCCATCAAGGACAAGCCCGGCAACGTTGTCGAGGGGCGATTTCGGCTGATTTCAGGCGGCGAGCGCGCAACGAACCGGGCGGCGCGCAGCTAAATGCACTGAAATGTGACAGGATGTGCGCCGAATTTGGCGCGCTGCCCGATTGCTTCGGTGTCATAGATGGCTAGAATTCGGCCATGCTTGTCGAACTTGGACATTTCGCGCTGATCCTTGCATTTCTGGTGGCCATTGTGCAGACCGTGGCGCCGCTGGCCGGGGCGCAATTGGGCAATCGCGCCTGGATGGCGGTGGCCGAGCCTGCGGCGTTTGCGCAGCTCCTGCTCATCGGATTTTCATTTGCGGTGCTGACATACGCCTTTGTGACATCCGATTTCTCGCTGTCGCTGGTGGTTCATAACTCGCACACCGCAAAACCGCTGCTGTACAAGTTCAGCGGGGTCTGGGGCAACCACGAAGGCTCGATCCTGCTGTGGATCATGATTCTGGCGCTGTACGGGGCAATGGCGGCGTATTTTGGCGGCAATCTGCCGGCGACCTTGCGGGCCCGGGTGCTGGGCGTTCAGGGCGCCATCGGGGTGGCGTTTCTGGCGTTCATCCTGTTCACCTCGAATCCGTTCCTGCGCGAGCTGAACCCGCCAATGAACGGCCAGGACCTGAACCCGCTGTTGCAGGATCCGGGGTTGGCGTTCCATCCGCCGTTTCTGTATCTCGGCTATGTCGGGCTTTCGATGTCGTTCTCGTTTGCGGTTGCGGCCCTGCTTGAAGGTCGGGTCGATGCGGCCTGGGGCCGGTGGGTGCGGCCCTGGACATTGGCGGCGTGGATATTTCTGACCGTCGGCATCGCGCTGGGGTCATGGTGGGCGTATTACGAACTGGGCTGGGGTGGGTTCTGGTTCTGGGACCCGGTGGAAAACGCCTCGTTCATGCCCTGGCTGATCTCGATCGCGCTGCTGCATTGCGCGATTGTGGTGGAAAAGCGCGAAGCCCTGAAAAGCTGGACCATATTGCTGGCCATTCTGGCCTTTGGATTTTCGCTGATCGGCACGTTCATCGTGCGCTCGGGCGTTCTGACCAGCGTGCACGCGTTTGCCAACGATCCCGAACGCGGCGTGTTCATCCTGATGATTCTTGGTGTCTTCATTGGCGGCGCGCTGACGCTTTATGCAGCGCGCGCCGCCTCGATGGAGGCCAAGGGGGTGTTTGCCCTGGTAAGCCGCGAAAGCGCGCTGGTGCTCAACAATATCCTGTTGGCGGTGGCGGCCTTCGTGGTTTTCATCGGCACTATCTGGCCGCTGGTGGCGGAGATGTTCTTTGATCGTAAACTCACTGTCGGGGCACCGTTTTTTAATGCCGCGTTCACGCCGTTCATGGTCACTCTGGCGGCGGTGATGCCGATTGGCGTGCTGTTGCCGTGGAAGCGGGCGCGATTCGGGCGCGCGACCATGCCGCTTGGCGGTGTGCTGGCGCTGGCGATGGCGAGCGGGGCGCTGATCTGGTCGCTGCAAACCGGGCGCTCAATGGTTGGCCCGTTTGGCGCCATGCTCGCGGTCTGGCTGGTCGGCGGCTCGGTGAACGACCTTTGGCAGCGCGCGGGGCGGGGCGAATTTACGCAGAAAATTCGGCGCCTTGGCCGATTGCCACGCGCCGACTGGGGCCGGGCGGTGGCGCATGGCGGCCTTGGCATCACCATGTTCGGCATTGCCGGGCTGATGGCCTGGGAAAGCGAAGATATCCGGGTGGCGCAGATCGGGGACGCCTTTGAGATCGCCGGTCTGACGATTGCCCTGAACGATGTGCGCCGGGTGCAGGGACCCAACTATATCGCCACCATTGCCGACATGTCGGTCAGCAGGAATGGCCGCGAGATCGCCAGCCTCAGGCCCGAAAAGCGCTCGTACCCGGTGGCCCAGATGGTCACCACTGAGGCGGCGATCAGCAATGGAGTCCTGCGTGACGTGTATCTGGTGATCGGCGACCGGCAGGTGGGTGGCGGCTGGGCGGTGCGCACCTATGTCAAACCGCTGGCCAACTGGGTCTGGGCTGGGGCGATCATCATGGCGATCGGCGGGCTGCTTAGCCTGAGCGACCGTCGCTTTCGGATTGCTGCCGGTGCCCGCCGCCGCGCCGTGCCACAACCTGTGCCCAAAGCGGTGCCGGCCGAGTGAGGCGGCTGGTTCTGATACTGTGTCTATTGTGTGCACCGGCGCTTGCGGTGCAGCCTGACGAGATTCTGGACGACCCAGTGCTGGAGGCGCGGGCGCGGGCATTGTCCAAGGGGCTGCGCTGTTTGGTCTGCCGCAACGAAAGCATTGACGAGTCCAACGCCGATCTGGCCCGGGATTTGCGGCTGCTGGTGCGCGAGCGCCTGGTGGCCGGTGACAGTGACGCCCAGGCGGTCGCCTTTATCGTGGCGCGCTACGGCGAATATGTGCTGCTGAAACCGACCGCGACCGGGGCCAACCTGCTGCTGTGGGTGGCCGGTCCGCTGATGTTGCTGACTGGCCTTGGCATTGGCGGCGTCTATCTGCGTCGACGCGCCAAGGTGGCGGCGCCAAAAGCGCTGAGTAACGACGAAAAGGCTCGGCTGGACGAAATATTGAACGACTGACGGCGCGTCGCCCTTTTCATGGGCGCACACGTGCGTATCTTGGGTCAAAGATGTTCTGACGGAGCCCTGCCATGCAATACCAGACCATCCGCTTGTCGCAACGGCGCGATATTGCGGTTCTGACCCTGAACCGGCCAGAGGTGATGAACGCGCTCAGCACCCAGATGCGGGCTGAAATATTGCACGCGGTGAAAGCCGCGCAGACCCGGGCGCGGGTGCTGGTGTTCACCGGCGAAGGCACGGCATTTTGTTCGGGCCAGGATCTCGGCGACCGGGTGACGGCGGGCAATGTCGATATGGAGCGGACCTTGCGCGATGAATACCAGCCGATGCTGCGGGCGATTTATGAGTGCCCGGTCCCGACAATCGCGGCCGTTAACGGCGCAACGGCCGGGGCCGGGGCCAATCTGGCGCTGGCGTGCGACATTGTGATCGCCAGCGAAAGTGCGGTGTTCCTGCAGGCTTTCGCGCGCATTGGCCTGATCCCGGACGCCGGCGGCACCTATTGGCTGCCGCGCCAGATCGGATTTGCCAAGGCGATGGGGGCGGCGATGTTTGCAGAGCCGGTCAGTGCGCGGCAGGCCAGCGACTGGGGGATGATCTGGGCAGCGGTGCCGGACGATGATTTCGCCGATCACTGGCGGGCAAGCGCCGCGACGTTGGCGGCTGGTCCGACGGTGGCCTACCGCAACATGAAAACCGCGCTGCGGGCGTCCTTTGACAATGATCTGACCGATCAGCTGAACCTGGAAGCGCACTTGCAGGGCGAATGCGGCAATACCCGCGATTTCAAGGAAGGCGTGATGGCATTCATGGAAAAACGCCCGGCCAAATACGAGGGGCGGTAGGTTTTTTGACCGGACACCGATCTCATTGAGTGCCTTCGGCACAGATTTTATTACGCACTGCGTGCGCGTCCGCTCCGCTCGGGGGATATTTTTGAAAAGAAGAGGCTTTTGCTATCTTCTTTTAAAAGGCTCCGCCCGTTTGTCGCTGAAACGATCCCCCGATCGTTTCTTTTTCGCTCCAAACTCCCCGCCGGAGGCAGCGCGACGCGCGAATGCGCGGCGCAATCTATCTGATGGCCCGCAACCCGGCGGCAATATTTTACCTTACCGGTTTTCGACATCCACATAGTCGCGTGATGTTGCGCCGATATACAGTTGCCGTGGGCGGCCGATCTTCATCAACGGGTCCTCGACCATTTCCTTCCATTGCGAAATCCAGCCGACGGTGCGGCTGACCGCGAATATCGGGGTGAACATCGAGGTTGGGAACCCCATCGCCTCAAGTATGATGCCGGAATAGAAATCGACGTTCGGAAACAGCTTTTTTTCAGCAAAATAAGGGTCCGCCAGCGCCTGTGTTTCCAGCTCCTTGGCGACCTGCAGGATCGGGTTGTTGTCGATCCCCAACAGGCTCAGAACCTCGTCTGCGGACTGTTTCAGCACTTTGGCGCGCGGGTCAAAGTTCTTGTAAACCCGGTGGCCAAAGCCCATCAGGCGGAACGGATCATCCCGGTCCTTGGCGCGGGCGATATATTCTGGGATCCGGTCGGCGGTGCCGATTTCTTTCAGCATTTCAAGGCTGGCCTGGTTGGCGCCGCCGTGGGCGGGGCCCCACAAACACGCGATGCCGGCGGCGATACAGGCAAACGGGTTGGCCCCGGAACTGGAGGCCAGGCGCACCGTCGAGGTCGAGGCGTTCTGCTCGTGATCGGCGTGCAGGGTGAATATCCGGTCCATGGCGCGGCTCAGGATCGGGTTGACTTCATAGTCTTCGGACGGCACCGCGAAACACATGCGCAGGAAGTTCGAGGCATAATCCAGATCGTTGCGCGGGTAGAAAAACGGCTGGCCGATGGTGAATTTATAGGCCATCGCGGCGATCGTCGGCATTTTGGCGATCATCCGTATGGTCGCCACCTCGCGTTGGTGCGGATCGGAAATATCGGTGGAGTCGTGATAAAACGCCGACATCGCGCCGACCACGCCGACCATCAGGGCCATCGGGTGCGCATCCCGGCGAAAGCCGCGGAAAAAGAACATCATCTGCTCGTGCAGCATAGTATGGTTGGTGACCAGCGCCTCGAAAGTTTCGATCTGCGCGGCCGACGGCAGCTCGCCGTAAAGTAGCAGATAGCAGACTTCCAGATAATGCGATTTCTCGGCCAGTTGGTCGATCGGATAGCCGCGGTGCAGCAACTCGCCCTTGTCACCGTCAATATAGGTGATCGCGCTTTCGCAGCTTGCCGTCGAGGTGTAGCCCGGATCGTAGGTAAACACGCCGCCGTCGCTATACAGCTTGCGCACATCCACAACGTCAGCCCCGACGGTCGGGGAATAAATCGGCAAATCAATCGTCCTGTTATCAATAATCAGTGTCGCGGTCGCGGATTTTTGAGTGTCTGCCATATGTTTTCCCTTCTGGCTGGTCGGCCCAAAGCGGCCGAACCCGTTTGCATGCGACCTGATCAGCCCTGCGCGTCTTTGAGCCGGGCGAGTGTTTCGCGCCGACCCAGGACGAGCATCATATCAAAGACACTGGGTGAAACAGAGCGCCCGGCAAGAGCCGCCCGCACGGGCTGTGCAATGTTGCCAAGCTTGGTGTCATGGGCCGCCGCATGATCGGCCAAAACGGTTTCCAGCGCGTCGCGCTTCCAGCTAACATCTTGCAGGAGCGAGGTCAATTCGACCAGCATACCACGGGACACCGCATCCAGTGATCGGGCCGATTTCTCATCTGGAACGATCGGTCTGCTCGTCAGGATAAAATGCGCTTTTTCAAGGAGTTGTTCAAATGTCTTCGCGCGATCTTTCAGGCAATACATGGCGCGCAACAAACCGTCGCTCTGGCTCGCGGACAGGTCTTGCTGCCAGGTTGTACGAAGATATGCGGCAATCTCTGACAGCAGCGACGCGTCCGGCGCAGCCGCCATATGCTGACCACAGATGTTTTCCAGCTTTTTGGTGTCAAATCGGGACGGGGACTTGCCGATGCCGCCCAGATCGAACCATTTCTTGGCCTGATCGTCGCTGAAAAACTCGTCATCGCCGTGGCTCCAGCCGAGCCGGGCCAGGTAGTTGCGCATACCGGCCGCCGGATAGCCCAGTGCCTGAAACTGCATGAGCCCGGTGGCGCCGTGGCGTTTTGACAGTTTCTTGCCGTCGGGGCCGTGGATCAGCGGGATATGCGCCCAGACCGGCGCCTGCCAGCCCATCGCATGGTACACCATCATCTGGCGCGCCGCGTTGGCCAGGTGGTCATCGCCCCGGATCACATGGGTCACGCCCATGTCGTGATCATCTACTACAACGGCCAGCATATAGGTCGGACTACCGTCCGAACGTAAACAAATCATGTCGTCAAGCTGTTGATTTTGCCAGATAACCCGGCCCTGAACCTGGTCGAGCACAACGGTTTCGCCAGTCTGCGGTGCCTTAATGCGGATCGCATACGCAGCATTCGGATGGTTTGCCGGGTCAGCGTCGCGCCACGGCGAGCGGAACAGGGTCGAGCGCCCGGCAGCGCGCGCCTCGTCGCGAAACACCTGAATTTCCGCCTGTGTCGAGAAGCATTTGTAGGCGTGGCCCGCGGCCAGCATCTGGCGTGCCACCGCCGCGTGCCGCTCGGCGCGTTCAAACTGGCTGACCGCATCACCGTCCCAGTCCAACCCCAGCCAGCACATGCCGCGCAGGATCGCCTCGGTCGCTTCAGGGGTCGAGCGGGCGCGGTCGGTGTCTTCGATCCGCAGCAAAAACCGGCCGCCCCGGCCGCGCGCGTAAAGCCAGTTGAACAACGCCGTGCGGGCGGTGCCGATATGCATGTCGCCGGTCGGAGACGGGGCAATACGGGTGACGACCTCAGTTGCGGACATCCGGCATTAACCTTTTGGAAACCACGGCAAGACTAGCATTGGCGGTGGTCTAGTCATTTGGCAATGCGAGGACAAGTGTGGTGCCGGCTCGAGCGATCATGGCGGCACTGGCAAGCCAGCGGGGGCATTTGTTTTGCTGGGTGCCGGTGTTTCTGGCACTGGGTATCGGCGGCTATTTTGCGCTGTCCCAAGAACCGGCGATCCTCATCTATGCGAGCCTGTGCGTCGTGATAGCGGCGCTATGGCTGGTGGGACGGCGGACACATGAAAATCTGCGTCCGTTGCTGGTGATGCTGGCCTTGGTCGCGCTTGGCGGGCTGCTGGCGGGCGCGCGCGCCCATCAGGTCAGCGAACCGGTGCTTGCGTATCGTTACTATGGACCAATTCAAGGGCGGATCATCAAGGTTGACCGCTCGGCCTCGGACGCGGTGCGCCTGACGCTGGACCGGGCGGTGCTGAAGAACATGGCCCCGGCCAGAACCCCGACCCGGGTGCGGGTGTCGCTGCATGGTCAGCAGGGGTATATCGAGCCGGAACCAGGGCTTACGATCATTCTGACCGGGCACTTGTCGCCGCCGTCCGGGCCAGTCGAGCCCGCGGCTTTGATTTTCAGCACATGGCCTGGTTTGACCGTCTGGGCGCGGTTGGCTATACCCGCACCCCGGTGCTGGCGTTTGCGGCGGCCGAGGCGGGCGGCGCCGGTCTGCGCCTGTTCCGGCGGCGCATGGATATTTAGCAGTGGGTGCAGACAAATATGCCGGGCCGCGCCGGGGCCTTTGCCACCGCAGTGATGACCGGTGACAGATCGGCGATGGAGCGCGGCGCGGTGCAGGACCTGCGGGCCTCGAATCTGGCGCATTTGCTGGCCATCTCGGGGCTGCATATGGGGCTATTGACCGGTTTTGTCTTTGCCGCATTGCGCTACATCTTGGCCGCCATGCCGCGCCTGGCGCTGCCATTGCGGTGAAAAAAGTCGCGGCAGTTGGCGCGCTGGCCGCTGGTGCCGCCTATCTGGCGCTGTCGGGGGGCAATGTCGCCACTGAACGGGCCTTTGTCATGGTTGCGGTGATGTTCCTGGCGGTGCTCATGGACCGGCGCGCGCTGACCTTGCGCGCGGTGGCGGTGGCGGCGATCATCGTGCTGAGCTTGCGCCCGGAAGTGCTGCCGGAACCCGGTTTTCAGATGTCATTTGCCGCGACCACGGCGCTGGTGGCGGTGTTCGGGTGCTGCGCAACCGGAGTGGCGCGGCTGTCCCCAAAGCCCTGCGGCCGGTATTGGCGGTGGTGATCTCGTCTGCGGTGGCCGGGCTGGCGACCGCGCCGATTGCAGCGGCGCATTTCAACCGGATCGCTGATTTCGGGCTGCTCGCCAACCTGCTCAGCGTGCCGCTGATGGGGCTGGTGGTGATGCCCGGCGCGGAGCTGGCGGGCTGTCTGCCGCCGTTCGGGCTGGGCTGGGTCGGCCTAGCGGTCATGGAACCGGCGATCCTGTGGATCCTTGGCGTGGCGCACTGGATCGCCGGTCTTGATGGCGCGCTCAGCCATGTTCGCGCCCCCGGTGCTGCGGTGCTGCCGCTCGGCGTGTTGTGGGTGATCCTGTGGCGCGGCGGCCGGCGGGTCCGTGGGCTTGGGATGATCCCGGCGGCGGCGGCATTCGTGCTTTGGGCAGGGGCCGAGCGCCCGGTGGTGCTGATCTCTGACAGCGGCGGTCTGGTTGGGGTGATGACACCGGCGGGGCGGGTGTTGAACAAGTCGCGCGGCGAAGGATTTGCGGCGCAGATCTGGTTGGAAAATGACGGCGACGGGGCGGCGCAGGCCACGGCGTTTGCGCGCATTGGATTTACCGGCGGCAAGGGGAATTTGAGATTTCAGGTTGCCGATCAGGCGTTCACCCTGCTGTCCGGCCGCGGCGCGGCGGCGCGCGTTTCCGATAGCTGCACAGATGCGGCATACGTCATTCTTGCGGCCAAGAATGAGCGCGGCGCGGACGCATTCCCGTGCCAGGTCATCGATCGCACTCTCCTGCGCGATCTTGGTTCGGTGGCGATATTTGACCGCCCCGAGGGGTTGAAAATTCTCGGCGCGCGTCAGATGGCCGGGCAGCGGCTGTGGAATTCGGTTGAAGTTCGCGAGCGAGCGCACGGTGCGGCGGCGCGCTAAAGTTTTTCGGGAAATTCGACCACCGCGCCAATCCTCGGCGTCCCGATGCCGGCGCAACAAATGGGCGGCGCCTGAATCGAGGGGCGGGCTGCACAATACAATCCAACGATTCATCGATATATATGGCCGCAGGCCCCCGCCACGTTGTGCTTTCAGTCCTGATCCTGGCGACTGTCATCGCTGTGCAAACGGGTATCTTGGCCCGCATGTCGCGCGATTTGGCCTGAGATTCCCGCTTGCGCGGGAATGACATCGGGTGCGGGCCTTGCCTGCATGACAAGAAGGTTAAGCGGAACGAGGTGCCGGCAGATTCAATATCGCCGTTTCAGTAGGTGCGGATCAGGCCGACAAGACGGCCCTGCACCTTGACCTGATCATCGCGGAACAGGCGCGATTCAAAGGCCGGATTGGCGGCCTCCAGCGCGATCGCGCTGCCCTTGCGGCGGAACCGCTTGAGCGTCGCCTCGTAGCCGTCCACAATCGCCACCACGATATCGCCATTGTCCGCCGTCGGCCCCTCGCGGATCACCACGATGTCGCCGTCATTGATGCCGGCGTCGATCATCGAATCGCCCTTGACCTCGAGCGCATAGTGTTCGCCGGAGCCCTGCAGCATGGTGACCGGAACCGCGATATTCTGCGTGCCATCGGCGATCGCCTCGATCGGGACACCGGCGGCGATGCGCCCCATAAGCGGCAGATCGACGACCTTTGCAACCGCAACCGCCCGCGCCGCGCGCGGCGGATCAACCTTGTCGCCCTCGATCACTCGCGGCCTGAAGCCGGTGCTCTTTTGCATCGCGTCGGGGAATTTCACAATCTCGATCGCGCGCGCCCGATGCGCCAGCCGGCGGATGAAGCCGCGCTCTTCCAGCGCCGTGATCAGCCGGTGAATGCCGGATTTCGAGCGCAGGCTGAGGGCCTCTTTCATCTCGTCAAACGATGGCGCCACGCCGTCGCGCTGAACCCGCTGATTGATGAAGCGCAAAAGCTCCAGTTGTTTCTTGGTCAGCATGTGCCCGGTCCTCCCAATCCTCCCGATCGTCGCAATCGTCGCAATCGTCGGGTCACCCTTTGCGGGCGTTCGGGAAATGTTCTATCCGCGTTCCCGTTATGTGTCAAACACTCGCGCTAAAGGCGAATATATTCCACGCATTCGCCAATAGCGCGGGTAGGATCGCCGGGCGGACGCACCAACAGCGCGTTGGCGGCAGCAAGAACGCTCAGCAGGGCGCTGTCCTGACGCTCGAACGCGCTGATCTGCCCGGCCTCAACTTGGGCCCGCATATAGTGCTCGCGCGCACCATTTGCGGCCAGCGCGGCACTCAGACGCGCGGTCGCGCGCGGCGCAGGACGGCGTTCAAGGCCCTGCATCGCGTGCAGGGCCGGCAGCAGGAATACATGCCCGCACACCATTGCCGAGACCGGATTGCCAGGAATTCCCAACAAAATCGCCTGACCAAGCCGGCCCGCCATCAGCGGCTTTCCCGGTCGCATGGCGATCCGGTAAAATGCCCGCTCCAGCCCCTGGCTGGCAGCCACATCGCCGACCAGATCATGATCGCCGACCGAAGCGCCGCCGATCGTGACAATCAGATCAGCGTCGCGTGCCAGCTCAAGCACCGCAGCAATCGAGGCGGCATTGTCGCGCGCAATCGGCAGCATCCGCACTTTTGCCCCCGCTGACTGCGCCAGCGCCATCAGGCCAAATGAATTGGAGGCAATAATCTGGTCAACTCCGGGCGCCTCGCCGGGCATCACCAGCTCGTCGCCGGTGGCGATCAGCGCAACCACCGGGCGCCGAGACACGGTAACCGTGGCGACATTCATCGACGCCAGCAACGCCAAGTCATTGGGGTGCAGGCGGCGCGGCGCGGACAGTTCAAATCCGCGCTTGAAATCGCCACCCGCAGGCCGGATATGGCTGGCATCGTCCAGCGTGCCGGCAAGCGTGATCTGCGCGCCATCACGGCTGACATCTTCCTGAATAATCACCCGTTCGGCACCCTCAGGCACCGGCGCTCCGGTGAAGATGCGCACCGTCTGGCCGCGCGCAACATGGCCCGCGAACCGATGCCCGGCTGCGGAAATGCCGATCACCTCGAGCACGGCGCCGGGCACAGCGTCGCCATTTTGCAGCGCGTATCCGTCCATCGCAGACGCCGCAAATGGCGGCTGATCACGACTGGCGCGTGCCGGCGCCAACAAGACCCGGCCAGCGGCGCTTGCGAGCGCCACATTTTCGCTGTCCAGCGGTATGACCAGATCGAATATCCGCTGCAGGGCCTCAGCCACCGACAGCATCACCTAGGCCTCGTAACGGCCTGATTTACCGCCATCCTTCATCACCAGGCGAATATCGGAAATGATCATCGAGCGCTCAACCGACTTGAGCATATCGTAAAGCGTCAGGCAGGCGGCCGACACCGCCGTCAACGCTTCCATTTCAACCCCGGTCCGGCCGCTGGTCTTGACCGTCGCCGTCACGCGGACACCGGGCAGATCCGCGTCCGGTGTCAGCTCCACGGCCACGTTTGTCAGCGGCAACGGATGACACAGCGGAATCAGCTCGGCGGTCTTCTTGGCCGCCATGATCCCGGCCAGCCGCGCAACACCCAGAACATCACCCTTCTTGGCGCCGCCTTTTGCAATGATGTCAAGCGTTTCTGCAGACATCTTCACACGCCCTTGCGCAATTGCCGTGCGCGCCGTTTCAGGCTTGTCCGACACATCCACCATTTGGGCCGCACCCCTGGCGTCAAAATGGCTGAGCTTGTCCATCAAAGCCTTCCGGCCATCACCAGCGGGTCAGCCAACAGCGCCCGCGTGGCGGCCGCCACATCGCTCTGGCGCATCAGAGCCTCGCTGACCAGAAACACCCGGGTGCCAAAACGCGCCAGGTCGGCCAGATCGCGCGGCGTGCTGAGCCCGCTTTCAGCGATCAGAACGCGGCCCTCAGGCGCCAGTCTGGCCAGGCGGCGGGTAGTATCCAGATCGGTCACATATGTCGCCAGATCACGGTTGTTGATGCCCAGAAGCGGCGATTGCAGGTCGGCGGCGCGGTCCAGCTCGCGCTCGTTGTGAACCTCGACCAAAACGTCCATGTCCCAGCCCTTGGCGGCGGCTTCCAGTTCGCGCGCCTGCACGTCCGAAACCGAAGCCATGATGATCAGAATGCAATCGGCCCCCAAGGCCCGCGTCTCGGCCACCTGATAGGGGTCGTAGATGAAATCCTTGCGCAGTGTCGGCAGCGACGTAGCGGCGCGTGCGGCCACAAGATCCTCCGGTGCGCCCTGAAAACTGGGACCGTCGGTCAGAACCGAAAGGCAGGCGGCGCCGCCTGCCTGGTAGGCGCGTGCCAGCGCTGCGGGATCAAAGTCTTCACGGATCACGCCTTTGGACGGACTGGCTTTCTTGATTTCTGCAATCAGCCCATAACCGGCATGAGCGGCGCGCTGCACGGCGCGCACAAATCCCCGTGTCGGGCCTGCCGCGCGCGCCGCAGCCTCGATCTCGGCGAGTGGCATTGCGAGCTTGGCGGCGGCGATCTCTGCCAGCTTGTAGGACTTGATATTGTCAAGAATGGTGGCCATGCGGCTTGGATAGCGTCTGACAGGCGGGAAGGAAAGTCCGCGAACCGCCAATAAACCGCACCCGATACCTTCTTTGCAGCGAAAATATCCTCGCCGAAGGCAGCGCGACGCGCGAAAGCGCGGCGCAATGCATCTCTTGACGCCGAAGGCGTCGCATTTGGAACAAACGCTGCGGAAGTTCAACCGCCCGAAGTGATCCTTGCCAGACCCTTCAGCTTGTCCAGCGCGCGGCCGCTGTCGATGCCTTCGGCCGCCATCTCAACCCCTTCGCGCAAGTCACCGGCCTTGCCTGCGATGCACAGCGCGGCGGCGGCGTTCAGCAGCACCGCATCGCGGTAGGCGCCTTCAGCGCCGGACAGTACGGTGGCCAGCGCGCGGCCGTTTGCTTCCGGCGAGCCGCCGGTGATGGCGTCAAAGCTGTGCGTCGGCAGGCCGGCGTCTTCCGGGTGAACCTCGCGCTCGGTCACGGTGCCGCCCGCAAGCACCGACACCCAGCTGATGCCGGTAATGGTCAACTCGTCGGTGCCGTCCGAGCCGTGCACCAGCCAGGCCACCTCGCTGCCCAGTTCGTTCAGGGTCTCGGCCATCGGGCGGATCAACTCACGCGAAAACGCGCCCGTAAGCTGGCGCTTGACACCGGCCGGGTTGGTCAGCGGCCCGAGAATGTTGAAGATTGTGCGGGTGCCAAGCTCCGCACGGGTCGGCATCACATGCTTGATCGCCGGGTGGTGCATGGGGGCCATCATGAAGCCGATGCCGATCTCATTAAGCGCCGTCTCAACCACTTCGGCGCCGACCATGACCTCGACCCCGTTCGCCGCCAGTGCGTCGGCGGCACCGGAATTGGATGACAGTTTGCGGTTGCCATGTTTGGCCACCGGCACCCCGGCGCCGGCGACCACAAATGCGGTGGCGGTCGAAATTTGCAGCGTTGGTTTGCCGGAACCGCCGGTGCCGACAATATCCATCGCCCCGGCCGGGGCAGTGACCGGGTTGCACTTGGCCCGCATCACCCGCGCTGCGGCGGCGTATTCGCCGACCGTTTCACCACGCGCCCGCAGCGCCATCAGAAACCCGCCGATCTGGCTGGGCGTGGCCTCGCCTTCAAACAGGATAGAAAATGCCGATTCCGCTTCGGACGCGCTCAGCGGCCGCTCGGCGGCGGCGGCGATCATTGGTTTGAGATCTTCGCTCATGCCGGCACACGGGCGCGGTTCAGGAAGTTTTTCAGCAGCGCATGCCCGTGTTCCGAGGCGATCGATTCGGGGTGGAACTGCACCCCGTGAATTGGCAGTTGCTTGTGCGCCAGCCCCATGATCGTGCCGTCGCTCAGTTCGGCGGTGATCTGCAGATAGTCGGGCAGGCTTGCGCGCTCGACCACCAGCGAATGATAGCGGGTCGCCGCAAATGGTGACGGCAGTCCGCTGAAAATGCCCTTTGCTCGGTGGCGCACCTCGCCCAGCTTGCCGTGCACGATCTCGTGGCAGCGCACCACCTGGCCGCCAAACGCCTGGCCGATGGCCTGATGGCCAAGGCAGACGCCGAGCAGCGGGGTCTTGGTTTCAGCCGCCGCGTGGGTGAGGGCCAGACAGATGCCGGCCTGATCCGGGTCACACGGACCGGGCGAAAGCACGATCGCTTGCGCGCGCAGCGCCATCGCCTGCTGCACATTCAGTGCGTCGTTGCGGTGCACCACAACGTGGGCCCCCAACTCGCCCAGATAGTGCACCAGGTTGTAGGTAAAGCTGTCATAGTTGTCGATCAGCAGCAACATTACGCGCGCCTTCCAGATAAAGGGGTGCCCCTTGGCAATTGTCGCGGTATAAATGCGTGAAGGCAGACCCGGCGGTCAAGGGCACCGGGCCAAACAGGCAGTGAAACGGAGGACAACGATGGGGCGCGGGTTATTTTCGGGTGTCATCTGGGGCGCAGTCTTTGCGGTGATGGCCCTGTGGATCGTTTCCCAACTTGGTGGCGTGATCAGGCTTCTGACCACACCGCCGAGCAATGTTGTTGCTACGGCGCCACAAAATACCACTGCTGATTCGGCCGTGGCAGAAGCTGCCCCGGATGTTCCGGCAGACGAGGCGATTCCGGCCACCGACCCGTCGCGCCAAGGCACGTCACTGGTTGCCGGGCAAGCCGACAGCGCGCCGGTCGCCGAAACCGAACCGGCAGGCATGCCGCAAACCGGCAATGTCGCCGCCAGTACCAGCCAGCCCCAGCAAGGCGACGCGCCGACGCTGCAAGTAACAGCCGATGCGCCAACGCTGCCGGGCGCGTTGATTCAAGCCCTCGCGCGACCATTAGCGGATGCGACACCAGCGGTTGCCGAGACTGCGCCGCAGCCCGATATCGCCGCACCTGCCGAAATCACACCGGTGTCGCCAGATGTGGGTGGTCAGGGCCAGCCGCAATCAAACAGCGGTCCCGAGATCGCCAGCGAACCGGGACAGCCGCCTCTGCCAAGCCTGGACCAGGCCCCGGCGTACGATTTTTCGAACCCAAAGGTGGTCGAGTTGCCGGAACCCACACCCGAACCCACGCCTGAACCTGAGCCCGTTGAAACGGTGGAAGTTGCGCAAGCGCCGCGGGCCGTTGAAATCACCGAGACTCCCGAAGCGACCGCTGCCACCGAAGCCCCGGATGTCGCGGATGCCGGAGCTGCCCCGGTGGCAGACACCACCGCTGAAGACGCCATCCTGCAGCCGGTTTCAGAGATCGGCGATCTGGCCCCGAACGTGCGCACCAACCAGCTGGCGATTGTCGGCAGTGGCGATGAAGAGCCTGCGCCCGAGCCCGAAGACACGCCAGTTGTAATCGCCACCGGGCCGGCAATTCGGCAGTTCGCAGCGGCCTTTGAAAATCCCGACCGGCGGCCTTTGATGGCGATTTTGTTGCTGGTTGACAGCGATGCACCGGACGACGCAAGTGCGGCCGCGCCATTGCCGTTTCCGGTCAGTTATGTGGTCGATGCCAGCGCCGCGAATGCCACTGAACTGATGCGCAGGTTCCGGGATGCGGGCCACGAGGTTCTGGCGCTGGCACCATTGCCAGCACGCGCCACCCCGGCGGACGTTGAAGTGGCGTTTCAGGCCTATCTGAGCGCGGTGCCAGAAGCGGTGGCCATGATGGACACCCGGGCCGCAATATTTCAGTCCGGGCGCGTCGTTGCCACCCAGATTGCCGCGGCACTGGCCGCCTCGGGCCACGGCATGGTGACCTATTCGCGCGGCCTGAACTCTGCCATGCAGGTGGCCGAGCGGGCCGGCGTTCCGGCAGCACTGGTGTTTCGCGAGTTTGACAATGCCGGGCAGGACACCGCGACGATCAAGCGGTTTCTGGATCAGGCAGCGTTTCGCGCGGGCCAGCAGTCAGGCGTGATCCTGGTCGGTCATGACCGCCCCGAAACGATCACCGCACTTTTGGAATGGGTTTTGGGCAATCGCGCCAGCACCGTGGCGCTCGCGCCGATCTCTGCAACGCTTTTGCCAAGGAGCGCGGTCAAAGAAAAAGTTACGGTCGAACCAGAACCGACCCAACCTTTGGATCCGATCCCTGAGGTTGCGCCGCAGCCCCCGAGGATCCGCCGTTATTAGCACCGGCGGCAGCCCCCAGATTGCACAATCGGCAACAGCGCTGACGGCGCCGCAATTGCGCTAACTATCTGACCTGCTTACAAACATCCCCGCGTCCGCCGCGGCGCGCCACATCGCGTTGGCTTTGTGCACGGTTTCCTGAAATTCGGCCTCGGGATCGCTGTCGTGGACAATGCCGCCGCCAGCCTGAACAAAAAGCTGTTCGTCCTTCAGAACCGCGGTGCGCAGCGCGATGCACATGTCCATGTCACCATTGGAGGCGAAATAGCCGACAGCGCCGCCGTAAATGCCGCGTTTTTCCGGCTCAAGCTCGTCAATGATTTCCATCGCCCGCACTTTTGGCGCGCCTGACACCGTGCCGGCCGGCATGCCTGCCAGAAGCGCCGAAAGCGCGTCGTGGTCGTCGGCAAGCTCGCCCACCACGTTGGAAACGATATGCATCACGTGGCTGTAGCGTTCGACGACGAATTGCTCGGTCGGGTGCACGGTGCCGATCCTGGACACCCGGCCAGCGTCATTGCGGCCCAGATCGAGCAGCATCAGGTGCTCGGCCAGTTCTTTTTCATCTGCCATCAGGCTGGCCTCGTTGGCCTTGTCCTCGGCGGGCGTGGCGCCGCGGGGCCGGGTGCCTGCGATCGGGCGGATGGTGATTTCGCGGTCAAAGACCCGGACCAGAATCTCCGGGCTGGCGCCGATCACCTGAAAACCGCCGAAATTGAAAAAGAACATGAACGGCGACGGGTTGGTGCGGCGCAAGCTGCGGTACAGCGCGAACGGCGGCAGGCTGAATTGCTGGCTCCAGCGCTGCGCCGGAACCACCTGAAAAATGTCGCCGGCGCGGATATAGTCCTGGGCCGCCTCAACGGCAGCCTTGTAGGCTTTGCGGGTAAAGTTTGACACCGGTTCCGCCATTGGCAGGACTTCGCCCAGATCGTGGCTGGCGCCCTTGGGCTGGCGTTCCAGATCGCGCACCGCGTCCATCACCCGCTCAGCCGCTTGCGCATAGGCCGCGCTCGCTGACAGGCCAGAGTTGACCCAGGCCGGGGCCACTACGATGACCTCGCCTTTGACCCCGTCCAGCACCGCCACCACTGACGGGCGCAGCAAAACCGCATCGGGCAGGCCCAATGGGTCGGGATTAACGTCAGGCAGGTGCTCGACCAGCCGGATCATGTCATAACCCAGATAGCCAAAAAGCCCCGCCGCGGCGGGCGGCAGATCGGCGGGCAGGTCGATATGGCTTTCGCTGATCAGTGCGCGCAATGTGTCCAGAGGCGAGCCCGCCAGATCTTCAAACGTCGCGCCGTCAATCCGCACGTTGCGGTTCACGCGCGAGGTCTCGCCGTGGCACTGCCAGATCAGATCGGGCTTCATGCCGATCATTGAATAGCGCCCGCGAACCTCGCCGCCGGTGACGCTCTCCAGAATGAAGGCGTGGGTGCGGGCGTCGGCCAGTTTCAGCATCAGCGATACCGGCGTGTCCAGATCGGCCGCCAGCCTAATGTAGACGACCTGATTTTCGCCGCGCTCAAAGCCAGCGCGAAAAGCGTCAATTTCCGGTGTGAGTGGCACCCATTCCGCCTTGATTTCGGGTCGGGACAACGCCACCGCCGGTTCCGGAAAACTGCGCGTGAACCGCGTTCAGGGCGGCCCGGTTGATCGATATGCCGGCCTCGACCTCCAGCGCGCGGGTAAACGCCGCCAGCGTATCCTGGGCCATGCTTTGGGCCGCGTCGTCGCTGAAACTGGCGCGCAGCCGGCCCAGATTGGGATTGTCGTGCGCTGGCGGCAGAATATCGTTCAGCTGCGCAATCAGCGTGACGCCGGGGCCTTCGATCACAATGTTCTGGCCCACTTCAAGCGCGAATACCGCGGCCAGAAACTCCGGCGGTGTGCCGGCGATGAAATCATTGCGGGTGATATGGGTCTGCACCGTCACCAGGTGGCCCAGGCTGCTGATACCGGCGCCCGTGTCGATCTGCGCGGCCAGCAATTCCGCCTCTGATCGCAGCCGTCTGGCCAGATCCGCCGCGCGCCACGCGGTCGCGACACTGGCGCGCGCCTCGGCGAACGGCTCTGGCCGCTCAGGCACCAGTTCATTCAGACGCAACGCAAATATGCCGCCGTCGTTCAGCTCGGCGATTTCGGGGAAATCCCCAACCTCGATCAAGCGGGCGGCTTGCGCAAAGCCCTCGATGGCGGCAATGCCGTCCGCATTGCCCTCGCGCCAGTCGATCTGACCAAGTTGCATGTCGGTGTCGTGCGCCAGCTCTTCCAGCGTCGCACCGCCGGCCAGCAGATCATCGATCTCGGTGATTTGATCGCCGATCAGCCGGCGGGCGCGGTCGCTGGCGAATTCTTCGCGCAGCGCATCCCGGACATTTTCAAACGGGATCGAGCGGGCCAATAGAATTGCGTTCACCCGAATCAGTGCAGGGCCAAGGTCAGTGTCCACAGGTTCGGCAACGCCGGGCTCGGCCAGACCAAACACCACTTGTGCCCCGGCGCCCAGATCGTCGCGCGTCACTTCGCCCAGATCAACGTCTTGCAAGCTCAGGCCGCGGCCGCGTACATAATCGTCAAATGTCGAGGTTCCGGCGCGGATGTCGGCCAGCGCTGCATCTGCCTCCAGCAGGGTCGCAAATACCAGCCGCTCGACCAGCCGGCGCTCAGGCACGTTATAGACATCGCTGAGCTCATCATAACGCGCCCGCAGGTCGCCTTCGTCGACCTCGATCTGATCAGCGATGAACTCAGGCGACAGCCAGGCATAGGTCAGCCGTTTGAAGGCGGGCAGCAGAAATGCATCAGGATTGGCATCGTAATAGGCCAGAAGCTCGGCCTGGTTTGGCTCGCTCGGCGGCTCGCTCAGGCTTGCGGCGTTAAGCTGCAGCCAGGAAAAGTTTCGCCGCTCGCCGATGTAAGCCAACAGAATGTCGGCATAACCGGCAGGCGCGGTGATACCGGCGGACACCGCCGCCTGCAGGATAGTGCTGGCGCGATCGATGCGGATCGTGTCCTCAAAACCGGCTGCGGTCTGGCCGCTTCGATCAAGCGAGAATTCATAAGCATCGCGGTCAAACTGGCCGTTTGGGCCAGCGAATGCCGGGATCGCCAGCAGCTGCCGCTGAACCTCGCGGTCGCCGACCGAAAGACCAAGCCGGGTGACCTCATTTTCAAGCGCGGCGGCGGCGACCAGGCGCTGCAATACGCCACGGTCCAGGCCAAATTGCAGCGCCTGAGACAGGGTTATGTTCTGGCCTGCCTGCGCGCTTAGGGCTTGCAGTTCCTGACGCAGCGCGCGGGCGTAGCGGTTGATCTCAATTTCGGTATCGCCGACTTGTCCGACCGAGCGCGTCCGTCCGCCGAAATTGGTCACTCCGAACCCGGCCAGTCCAACGACCAGCAGGCCGAGGATGATCCAGACCAAGGTCCTTGATGTTCGCCCTTTGGCGGTTGCCATGACAGGTGCCTCGCTTGCGTGATCGTCCCGGTTGTCTAGCCGCATGGGCGGGGTGGGGCAAGGTCAGAGGATGAGGTTATCAAGACGTGAAAACAGGGTTTCGATGCCGGCCCGATCAATGTTGGCGAACGCGATGCGCAGTTCGCGTCTGGCGCTGGCGTCACCGGGCGGTTTGAACATCGTGCCGGGCATCAAAAGCACGCCCGCCTCGCGTACCAGCCTTGGCGCCAGTTGATCTGACGGAATATCGAACGGATGCGCCACATAGGCGAAAAACGCCCCCAGACCGAGCAGCCGCCAGTCTTTCAGGCGGCCCATACCGCTTTGAATGGCGGCGCGCCGGGCCAGTATTTCGCGCCGCTGCTGGGCCAGCCAGGTGGTGAGGTTGCGCATGCCCCAAAGGGCCGCGCGCTGACCGATCTGGTTCGGGCAAATGGTCACGGTGTCGAGGTATTTTTCGACCTCGCTCAGGCGCTCGCTGGAGGCAATCAGCGCCCGACCCGATGCCCGGTCAGTCGATAGGCCTTTGAAAACGAATACAGATGGATCAGCGTGCCGGACCAGTCGGGATCGTTGAACAAATCATGCGGGGCGCCCGCGCGGCTGTCAAAATCGCGGTAGGTTTCGTCGATGATCAGGGCGATATCGCGGGCCTTGGCCAGATCATAGAAAGCGCGGACAAGAGCGGCGGAGTATTCGACACCACACGGGTTGTTTGGGGTCACCAGAACCATGGCGCGGGTGCGATCGGTGATCAAGGCGGCGGCGCGATTCGGATCGGGTAACAGAGTGTCGCCGGTGGCCAGCGCGACGCTGCGCACACCGGTCATCGACAGGTGCATGTTATGGTTGAAATACCAAGGGGTTGGCAGGATAATTTCATCTCCAGAACCGGCAATTGTAGTCAGCGCCGCGCAAAACGCCTGATTGCACCCCGAGGTGATCGCCACCTGATCGTCGGATATTTGACCGCCATATGCGGCGGCCCACTGGCGCGCGACCTCGGCGCGCAGGTCCGGCAATCCCAGCACCGGGCCGTAAAGATGCGCCGCAGTGTCGCCAAGAACGGTCTCTGCCATTGCCGCCAGCAAGTCGCGCGGCGGCGGCTCCATCGGCGCGGCCTGGCTGACGTTCAGCAACGGACGTTCGGGCGAAAACCTGACGCCCGCAATCCAGCGCCGTGCCACCATGACCGGCGGTGCGGCGGTCGCTGACATATTTGGGTTGAGCGGCGTGGTCATCGGATCTGGCCGCTGTCAGACGGCGACGCCCATGCGTGATGATTATTGCCTCGCCCAGACCGGTTCGGGTCGCCTGTGGCGCGGAAATTGAACAACGAAGAAATGACCGATAAGGCAGTGGTCATCTCTTGTTCCAATATACTGATATTCCCCAAGTAGCTTGGGCTTTGAGGTAATTTAGCCGCGTTTGGCTGTTTTCGCAAGATTGTCGCTGGTTGCCTTGGTCAGTCGAGCGTGACTTTGATGTTTAGGTCTGTGTTCTGGGCCTCTGTACCTGTTTTTTGCCCCTGTCGCGCCGTATCGTCGATTTCTGGACACATCTACTTTGCCGCTTTTGTTGAGGTATTGCGGCGATGGCGCTCATGCGGGACATGGAGGTGCGCGTAGGCGCTGAATGGCTTTGAGGATGCCCTGGAAAAGGGAGCCACTGATAGCAACCTCAGCCAGTTGGAAGGTGATGGCACGGGCGTGTCGAACAACTCTTGCGCCGGTTTTGATAAGCCGGGTCTGCAAACTGGTGAGTGACCAGTCGGCCACCTCCTCGGGCAGTTCTACGCCCTGCAAGAAGATGCCAAGGTTATAGGCCAGTGCGTGAAGCTGAAGCCGCACCTCGTTGTTGGCAAAGCGTTTGCAGGACAGTCGCGTCCAGGTGATGGCCTGCTTGCCCTCCTTGATGTGTTGCTCTGCCGTGCCCCGCTGGTTGTAGAAGCGGACAACCTCCTCTGGCTCCATCGGCAGGTTGGTCACGATGAAACCCAAACGGGGAAACAACTCCGGATGCCACTCGATTTTGGCGACCACCCGGCGCGGCTTATCCCAGCTTTGGGCCTGATACTCGAACTCTTCATAGAAGCGTTTGACCTTGGTCTTTGACGGTCGCCCCACTGGGCGGGTGAGACGATGCGCGATGCGACTTTCCAACACAGCGTTCTTCTTCAGGCGGACAGCATAATAATATTCCGCCGCTTCAAGGTCTTTGTACAGCTCCGGGATGGCAAAGGCGGCATCCGCCCTAAAGAACCGCATCAGGTCTCGCTTTGCATAGCGGGCGATGACGGGAGCCAGAAGCGCTTTCCATCCATCGGCACTATGGACGTTGCCATGGCGCAGGACGCTGCGCTCCAGATGACCAAACTGGTTGAAGATGAAGAGCGGATGATAACACATGCAGCCGAAGTGCCCGTTCCATGACAGAACTGTCCATGTCCAGTGTGATGTACTTCAGCCCTTTGCGGTCATGCACCGCGTCAATCCACTGTCCCGACAGATTGCCGCGCGATTATCATTCACTGCCAGAACCTCAGTCTCAAACCGCCCCATCTGGCTCGCGGATGCTGCCTGTTCATCAACAGCCCGTCCGCCCACAATCTGGCGCATCACCGGATCGAGCGCTAAACGCTCCGCGTCATTGACGTCCTCGTAGCCATGCAAGGCGACCAAAGACAGACTGACGCAAAAGCCCGACAAGGGTGTGAACGCAATTGCGGCCCTTGCGCACGTCCTTGAGAAGACCGCCAGCCATATCGTGCAGGCTGAGCACTTCATCCAATTCCCGATACAGCAGCAACCCGCCGTCAGAACTGATCTTGGAACCGTGGAATCAAGCCGTACCCGACGGTCAAAACCCAGTCTGACACCACCTGATTTGCCCGCACCCTCGATCCATGTCCGCCACATTAACCTGCTGTAATATAATACAAATACGGGCTTGGAAAACAAATCCGTCCACGAATGCGGGATATATTGCCGGAGGCGCCATGCCCGGTAGGGTTCCACGTATTGCAGGCCATGTCCCAGGGAAAGAATATCCAGGTGTCCTGAGAGACCTCGGTGATGAATGTGTCCACCATCGGGCGGCCCTGCGGTTTGGCGTAAACCGTGGCGACATGGGCCTTTGGCATGGTGGCGAGCACCACTTCGAGCGTGCGCCCGGTGTCGACCAGATCATCGACGATCAGAATGCCGGTTCCGTCATCGACTACGTCCATGTCCGGCGGTTTGATCACCCTGGGCTCGGCCTGCGTCTGATGATTGTACGACATCACCGAGATCGTATCGACCATCCGTATGTCAAGTTCGCGCGCCACGATCATTGCCGGCGCCATGCCGCCGCGGGTGATTGCGACCACGGCTTTCCAGGCACCGTTGTCGGGCCCCCGACCATCCAGCCGCCAGGCCAGCGCACGGGCATCGCGGTGCAGCTGGTCCCAGCTGACGTGGAAGCCTTTTTCGTGCGGTAGGCGGTTGTTCATGTCAGTGTCCAGTCGTTATGTCGGGAGCATCGACGGCCTTCATGCCAACCACATGATACCCGGCATCGACATGATGCACTTCGCCGGTCACGCCGGCGCTCAGGTCTGACAGCAGATAGAGCGCCGAGCCGCCGACATCGTCGATCGTCACGTTGCGCCTGAGCGGCGAGTTATATTCGTTCCACTTCATGATATAGCGAAAATCGCCGATGCCGGATGAGGCCAGGGTTTTGATCGGACCGGCGGAAATGGCGTTGCAGCGGATGCCGTCTTTGCCCAGGTCCTCGGCGATATAGCGCACGCTTGCCTCGAGCGCCGCCTTGGCCAGCCCCATGACGTTGTAATGCGGCATGATCTTTTCGGCGCCATAATAGGTCAGCGTCAGCAGCGCGGCACCTGGCTTCATCATCGCGCTTGCGCGCTGGCACACAGCGGTAAACGAATAGACCGAAATATCCATAGTCATATTGAAATTGTCGCGGCTGGTGTCGAGGTAGCGGCCCCTGAGTTCGGTCTTGTCGGAAAATCCAACCGCATGGACGACAAAATCCAGGCTGCCCCACGCGGATTTGAGCAGCGTAAACAGCGCGTCGATTGATGCCTCATCGGACACATCACATTCCAGCACCAGGTTCGATCCAAGCTGTGCGGCCAACGGATCGACGCGCTTTTTCAGCTGCTCGCCCTGATAGGAAAACGCCAGCTCTGCACCGGCGCCCGCGCAGGCTTTGGCGATGCCCCAGGCCAGGGATCGGTCATTGGCAAGTCCCATGATCAATCCGCGTTTGCCCGCCATAAGTTTTGATGACATCGCTCGCCTTTCAACCGCCCCGGTGCATTTTGTAACCGTTTAGGCCAATCATCGCGGGGCAGCAAGAAAAACGGCCGCGCGAAATGGTTGCGGCGACAGGTCGCCAAGGATATGGCCGCAGCAGATGGAGGGTATGATGACAGATCGCACCGGAATATTCGTAGGCGATGACCCGTTCCAGATTGCAAATCGCTGGTTGGACGAGGCCTGTGCGTCAGAACCAATTGACCCGAACGCCAGCACGCTGGCCACGGTGGATGATCAGGGGATGCCCAATATCCGGGTGGTTCTGCTCAAGGCGATCGAGGTGGATAGTTTTGTGTTCTTCAGCAATTATGCCAGCCGCAAGGGCCAGGAAATTGCATCATCCGGCAAGGCTGCGATGAATATCTATTGGAAATCACTGGGCCGCCAGATCCGGGTGCGCGGCAGCGTCAAAAAGGTCAGCGCCGCGGTCTCGGACGAATATTACCGATCGCGCCCCTTGGGCAGCAGGATCGGCGCCTGGGCATCGCAGCAGTCCGCGCCGCTGGAGTCCAAGGCGACACTGATGCGCGCGGTTCAGGAAGCTGAGGCCGCGCATGGGCAAGATCCCAAGCGTCCGCCGTACTGGGGTGGCTATCGGCTTACACCCATTGAGATAGAGTTTTGGGCACACGGTGAGCATAGGTTGCACGACCGGTTCCGCTGGCAGCGTGCAGACGGGGCGGACGGCTGGCAGATTCAGCGCCTGAACCCGTGACCGGCGCGTATCGTGAATTGCAACACTTTGGAAAGGCGTTTAAACTTATTCTTGAAATGTCGCTCCAGTATGTCACACAATCGTGATGGGGATTGGAGACCGTGTCGTCGTGGAGACACTAGAAGAGAAAACCGAAAGCCGCAGGGTCACCGGTCATGTCAAGTGGTTTGATCCGGTAAAGGGTTTTGGCTTTGTCGTGGCTCAGGAAGGCGGGCCGGATATTTTGCTGCACGCCAACGTGCTGCGAAACTTTGGCCAAAGCTCTGTGGCCGACAATGCCGGTATCGAAATCAGCATCCAGGAAACCGCGCGCGGCGTTCAGGCGCTGGAAGTTCACAATATTGAGCCGCCCAAGCAAGACCCATCCACGCAGCTGGAAGATTTTGACCACGACGGCGAGTTTTCTGATGCCGATGTTCCGCTGGAACCGGCACGGGTCAAGTGGTTCGACAAGGCCAAAGGGTTTGGATTTGCCAATGTATTCGGGCGAGACGAGGATATATTTGTGCATGTCGAGGTGCTGCGCAGATGCGGGTTTGCCGACCTGCAGCCCGGCGAAGCGATTTGCCTGAAGGTTATCGATGGCAAACGCGGGCGGATGGCGTCTACTGTCACGTCATGGGATTCGGCCCTGAATTCATAAGAATACTTGCGACCGGCGCACTGTGTGGCGCGCTGGCCGGTCAGATGCATGCATCGGGCTGTGCCGAACAATCGGTGCAGTTGCGCGGTGACTGGGGCCAGGCCAGATTTGTGGTAGAAGTTGCCGATGACGTTGTCGAGCGGGCGCAAGGCCTGATGCACCGCGACTCCATGCCCAGGAGCGCCGGAATGCTGTTTGTTTATGAGCGTCCGCAATCTGTCAGTTTCTGGATGGAAAACACGCTGATCGCGCTGGACATTATCTTTGTCGATCCTGCGGGTCTGGTGACAAAGGTGCACGAGAATGCGCGCCCCCTGGACCGGACACAGATTTCCGGCGGTGATGGAGTATTGTACGTTCTGGAAATAAGCGGCGGATTGGCCGGGGTGCTGGGAATCGGTGTCGGCAGCGAGATGCGGCATCCGCTGGTCGATCAGGACATCGCAATCTGGCCCTGCTACGCCGATTAGCTGTGGAACTGCTAAATCACTTGCTGACGCATGAACCCGGTGAAGCCAAATGACCGATCCGAATGAACTAGAGCGCTTTGCATTTACCCTGACCCACTCTGACAAGCCAATTTGGCCCAAGATCAAGCCGTGCTTTGCAGGCGATATCGGGCATATCTCCAAAAACCAAGGCTTGATCTTGGGGCAAATTGGCTTGTCCCTGCGGGCTTGGCCCCAAAAGCGGCATCCGACGCTGAACTGGCCTTGCATGATCGGCCAGATCGCGCTGCGGCCAGTTCAACGCCGGGCTACCGTTTTTGGAACAAGCAGAGCGGGTCAGGGTAAATGCAAAACGCTCTAGATTGGGCACGCGTGACCGGGCCCGCTGGCTTGGATTTGCTCCACCGATTTCTTGGCGGCGACCAATCCGCCGCTCCCGGTTTGACGGCGATTATCTGTGCGGCTGAATCCGGCCGCTACGATGCTGACTACGCGGGCAAGCCTGACCCGGAAAGGGTTCACGTCACTACGTCGTGCCATTTAATGGTTATGGCGCTGCTCAATCGCCTGGACGGCCTAAGTGCCGCGCAATTCTACAAGGATGATCCGCTCCGATATGTGCGCTCTAATTGCCTGGTGCAGCGGATGCTGGGGCTTGAGCGGTTGACGCTCGGCTGGCCGACTTACGGATTTGGCGCTGAAATTCTTGGCCAAACAATGATTTATCCGATAGACCAGGCCCCGGGATCTGACCCGAGTGTGCCGTTGCTGAACCACACAAACTGGCGTGACATGCCAGCCTACGATCCAGATCACCCGGTGGCCGGTGCGATCCGCGAGAACCTGCAACACATGGCGCGTCTGTCCGGTATTGAACCCGTGGCGCACATTACCGCACCCTATTCGCTGGCCGCAGAAATTTTCGGGCAGGAACCCTTGATTGGAGCTTTGGCGCTTGAGCCGGATTTCGTGCGTGAGTTCCTTGATCTGATCGTAACACGGGTGCTGACGCCGTGGTGCGACGATCTGGTCGCCAACGTGCCCGATGTCTGGCTGGAATTGTCTGACGCCAGCGGATCGCCGATGTTCGTTGGCCCCGAGAATTTCTTGAAATTCGTGGTTGATCCGGTGCGTAGCTTGATTGCGGCAAAGCAATGGGGGCACCGGGTGTTTGCCGCGAATTACCGCGGCGATTTACCGGCGGGGGCGCCCACCCGTGGCCGACGGAAAAAACGCCCTACAGCCGTCTCACCAGTTTCTTTTGACAGCATCCTGCAGGCGAAAAAACTCTGCTGCCCAGAGTTTTTGATGCGACTGGAGGCAGATGCAGCCCCACTTGATGACTACGTTCGGGCCGCCACTGAATTGGGGATGCCGCTGTATCTTGGTATCGGGGCCGTTCGCCTTGATCGTAATTCGACTGTCGACCTGGCAGCAGCCAGGATTGAACTGCGCGAAGTCGCCCGAGAGCGCGCGCGAATTATCAATCAGGTCTCTGTTAGATTGCGAGATCAAGGTCGCGCGAGGGCTAGTTTGCCGTGGCCGGGCGACATTTACATCGAAGATACCAATGTAGAATCGAGCATTGAACTGATCCAGGAGGTGCTTTCTGGGGCCAGTGCGGCGGGTAAATTTCATGATACGTGACTTCAGCTTACTTGGCGAAAACGGCCAACAAGCTGTCGAAATAGGCCTTGCGGCAGCGAAATGGTTTCATACCGAAATACCTCGTAAAACAATGATGGCGTTCGTGAAGCGCAACGGCGGTGCAGCGATACAGGACTGCACTATCCTGTTCGGCTGTATGATTTTGTTCTGTGCTGCAAGTGTCCACAGGCTTTGGGTCCGCCAGCCATGCGCGATATCGGGGACCGCGGCTTAAGGCGGCGCAAGACAGGGGAACGCCCGTGCTGTGCCATCCTCTTGCCATAAGCGCAAATGCGCCCGGCGCTTTATCTTCTTTTCAAGCGCCGGGCGTGTATATAAGCAGACGCCAGTCGGGGCGTAGCGCAGTCTGGTAGCGCATCTGTTTTGGGAACAGAGGGTCGGGAGTTCGAATCTCTCCGCCCCGACCACATTTTGAAATATTCTGTGTAGCTGCGGCCACAATTTTTTGTCGCAATATTGTTGCGCCAGACCTGTGGATAAGTTCACCCGCGTCGTGAGCTTGCAGCGCTAAATCTGCCCCGCGTATGCGAAAATCCAGATCGCCCGATCGACCCGGCGTTCCGGGTGAATCAACGTGTAATTGGCTGGTTCAAATTGTTTTGGAATCGTCAATAGAAAAAACTTGCCAAATGCATAATATTTTCGTTGACCAAGTAGGGGTCCCTACGTCAGGTTGTGTAGGCCAACCGGTCGGCCACTAGATTTAGTGGTCGGGTCGCCGGCACGGGACAGACAAAAATACCTGGTCATACCCTGATTGAGGCTGACCATAGCGGTGCGAATCAAGCGGACCGCAGGTGTTGGTTTCGCGTTCTGATGTGCCGCGATTGGCTAAATAAAAGCGTTGCCCGCGACAAGACGGACGCGCAATCGCAAAGACAATAAAAGCCACGGGGCACGTTCATAAAAATGAAGATCGAACGCAAATTTACCAAGGCAGGTAAAGACGCTTACGCAGACCTGGAATTCGCCGCCACCACATCGGAAATACGCAATCCTGATGGCACGATTGTGTTTCGTCTTGATAACATGGAAGTCCCGGCAAGCTGGAGTCAGGTGGCGTGTGACGTCATTGCGCAGAAATATTTTCGCAAAGCCGGGGTGCCGGCGCGACTGCGGGCGCTGAGAGAAAAGGGCGTGCCGGAATTTCTGTGGCGCCATGTTGCCGATGAAAAAGCCTTGAAAAAGCTGCCCGAAGAAGATCGCGTTGGCGGCGAGACCAGTGCCAAGCAGGTGTTTGATCGCATGGCCGGGGCCTGGACATACTGGGGCTGGAATGGCGGCTATTTCACCGCCCTGGCGGATGCCAAAGCTTACTATGACGAGATACGCTACATGCTGGCCACGCAACGCGCCGCGCCCAACAGCCCGCAGTGGTTCAACACCGGTCTGCACTGGGCTTACGGGATCGATGGGCCGGGGCAGGGGCATTACTATGTGGATCACGGATCTGGAGAGCTGATCCGTTCGGCGAGCGCCTATGAACACCCGCAGCCGCACGCCTGTTTTATACAGTCGATCTCGGACGATCTGGTCAACGAGGGCGGCATCATGGACCTGTGGGTGCGCGAGGCGCGGCTGTTCAAATACGGCTCCGGCACCGGCACAAATTTTAGCTCACTGCGGGGTGCGGGCGAAAGTCTGTCAGGTGGCGGCAATTCTTCCGGCCTGATGGGGTTTTTGAAGATCGGTGATCGGGCCGCGGGTGCCATCAAGTCGGGCGGCACCACCCGGCGTGCCGCCAAGATGGTGATCTGCGACATAGATCACCCGGATATTGAGCAGTTCATCAACTGGAAAGTCATCGAGGAACAGAAAGTGGCGAGCCTTGTGGCCGGCTCCAAGATGCACCAACGCCAGCTGAGCGAGATTTTCACCGCCATTCGCAACTGGGACGGTCACGGCGAGGATGCAGTTGATCCGGTCAAAAACAATAGCTTGAAGGCGGCGATTCGGGCGGCCAAAAGTGTCGCAATTCCAGAAACTTACGTAAAGCGGGTGCTGGACTATGCGCGTCAGGGCTATACATCGATCGAATTTCCGACCTATGACACCGATTGGGACAGCGACGCCTATGCAACGGTTTCGGGGCAGAATTCCAACAACACGGTGCGCGTCACCGACGCCTTTCTGCGGGCCGTCAAGGATGATGCGAACTGGGAGCTGGTCCGGCGCACCGACGGCAAGATTGCCAAGACCGTCAAGGCCCGCGATCTGTGGAACCAGGTCGGCCACGCGGCCTGGGCCTGTGCTGATCCGGGCATCCAGTACCACGATACTATCAACGCCTGGCACACCTGCCCGCAAGATGGTGCGATCCGCGCATCCAATCCGTGTTCGGAATACATGTTCCTGGATGACACCGCCTGCAATCTGGCTTCGTTGAACCTGTTGGCCTTCCTGAAAGACCGAGAGTTTCAGGCCGAAGACTATATGCACGCCACCCGGCTCTGGACGCTGACGCTGGAAATCTCGGTGATGATGGCGCAGTTTCCGTCCAAAGAAATTGCCCGCCTGAGCTATGATTTTCGCACCCTTGGGCTGGGCTACGCAAACATCGGCGGTCTGCTGATGACTATGGGGCTGAGTTATGACAGCGATCGGGGCCGGGCATTGTGCGGCGCGCTGACTGCCATCATGACTGGCGTGTCTTATGCCACCAGTGCCGAAATCGCTAGCGAGCTGGGGCCGTTCCCGGCGTTTAAACGCAATGCCCGGCACATGTTGCGGGTGATCAGGAATCACCGCAATGCGGCTTACGGAAAATCCAAGGGATACAAAGGCCTGGCGGTCAAACCTGCAGTGCTCGATCATGCCAATTGCCGGGATGCGCGTCTGGTCGAGCTGGCCAAAGGCGCCTGGGATGAAGCGCTGGAGCTTGGCATCAAGCACGGCTACCGCAACGCACAAGCCACCGTGCTGGCGCCGACCGGCACCATCGGGCTGGTAATGGATTGCGACACCACAGGCATTGAGCCTGATTTTGCTCTGGTGAAGTTCAAAAAATTAGCCGGGGGCGGCTATTTCAAGATCATAAACCGCTCGGTACCGGCGGCGTTGGAGGGGCTCGGATATTCCTCCTCCCAGATTGAAGAGATCACCTCTTACGCCGTCGGACACGGGACAATGGCCAACGCCCCGGGGATCAACCACACGACGCTGCTGGGTCACGGGTTTGGCCAGGCAGAGATCGACAAGATCGAGGCCGCAGTGCCAAGCGCCTTTGACATCCGGTTTGTGTTTAATCAGTGGACACTGGGCGCGGAATTCTGCACCGGCACGCTCGGCATTCCGGCCGAAAAACTGAACGATCTGTCCTTTGATCTGCTCCGGCATTTGGGCTTTGGCCGGGCAGAAATCGACGCCGCCAACGATCACGTCTGCGGAGCCATGACGCTGGAAGGGGCACCGCATCTGAGCGAGCACCATTACCCGGTTTTTGACTGCGCCAACCGCTGCGGCACGCGCGGCGCGCGCCATTTGTCGGTGAACAGCCACATCACCATGATGGCAGCCGCCCAGTCGTTCATCTCGGGCGCTATTTCCAAGACCATCAACATGCAGAACGACGCAAGCGTCGAAGATTGCCAGAAAGCCTATGAGCTGAGCTGGACCCTGGGCATCAAAGCCAACGCGCTGTACCGCGACGGCTCCAAACTGTCGCAACCCCTGGCCGCAGCCCTGATCGAGGATGACGAGGCCGCCGAAGAGATCATGATCGCCGGGTCGGCGCAGGAAAAGGCCGCCGTTCTGGCCGAAAAAATCGTCGAAAAGGTGATCGTGAAGGAGCTGATCAAAAGCCACCGCGAGAAGCTGCCCGCCCGGCGCAAGGGCTATACCCAAAAGGCCATCGTCGGCGGCCACAAGGTCTATTTGCGCACCGGTGAATATGAAGACGGCAATCTGGGCGAGATTTTCATCGACATGCACAAGGAAGGCGCAGGTTTTCGCGCCATGATGAACAATTTCGCCATCGCCATTTCTGTCGGCCTGCAATACGGCGTGCCGCTGGACGAGTTTGTCGATGCCTTCACGTTTACTCGGTTTGAGCCGGCCGGAATGGTGCAGGGCAATGACAGCATCAAGAACGCCACCTCGATTCTGGATTACATTTTTCGCGAACTGGCGGTCAGCTATCTGGACCGCACCGATCTGGCGCATGTGAAGCCCGAGGGCGAAAGTTTTGCCGATCTGGGCCGCGGCGAGGAAGAAGGCAGACGCAATTTCACCGAAGTCTCTGACGGTGCGGCGCACCGGTCGCTTGCGGTGCTCAGGCAGATCAGTTCGACCGGCTATCTGCGCAAGCGCGTGCCGCAGGAACTGATCGTGCTGCAAGGCGGCGCCGGGGCAGTGGCGCTTGATTCCAACGATCCGGTTGCGGTCTTGCAAACGCTGGTGCCCGAAGAAACGCGCCCCGGCCGCAGCGAAGCCGCCGCAAACTATTCGACAACTGCCGCACCTTTAAAAAACGGCGCCCGCGCCAAGGCCAAAATGCAGGGTTTTGAGGGCGACCCGTGCGTCGATTGCGGCAACTACACGCTGGTGCGCAACGGCACCTGCATGAAATGCAACACCTGCGGGGGGACCTCGGGGTGCAGCTGATGAAAAAGAAACCAATGAAGAACCTTCGCGATTTAATGCAGTTGTTGCCGCTGGATGGAAAAGTTCGTCACGCATTTCGGCAATTCAACTTAGCCCCAAAAGTGCGAAATCGGGCACAATCGGTTAAAGAGTTGGCTGAGAGGCTAGGTTTCTCTGTTGTTCGTCGCAGGTTGCCAAACGGTATGGCTGGAAGACTCGTACAAGATCCATTTTCGGAGAATGGGTATTCGATCGAGGTGAATGAGAACCACAGCGTTCAAAGCCAACGTTGGACTGTCCTTCACGAAATAGGTCACTATTTCTTGCATGCAGATCATAGTGACCCGTTGGCATTTGATGCGCATTTGGATCGTTCCTGGTATGCGTTTTATGTCGAAATCGACGAAGAACGAGAGGCCAATGAATTTGCGTCTGTATTACTGTTTGGGGATGGAGCGTTGGCTGCAGCAAGATCGTTATACGGCGACGATGTAGTGCGATTGGCGAAGTATTTTGGCGTTTCCGAAAAGGTGATTCAGATCGCAATGAAGTAACTAGAGATCAAGTTCCGGGGCGGGTGCGCTCGCCCCTGACGCGGATCAGGCCGCAGGCAGAAACCGGGCGGTACAACAGAATGAGCCTGATCAGCGAAACTCGAGGGGGGCCGGTGGCCTCCCTTTTTCTTTGCGGTTTGTGCTGCTGAACTGGGCGAGTGATCGGCAATTCTTTTGTTCAAAAATACTCCTGCCGGAGGCATCAAAATAAAACATGCCGCCCCAGGCGGTGCATTTGGATCAGGCCGCGCCGCGGCTGAGCGCGGCCACCCCGGTGCGGGCCACTTCCTGCAGGCCAAGCGGGCGCATAAGCTCGGCAAAGGCGTCAACCTTTTCCGGGGTGCCGGTGATCTCGAAGGTGAAACTCGCCAGTGTGCTGTCGACCACATTGGCGCGGAAAATGTCGGCCAGCCGCAGCGCCTCGACCCGTTTGTCACCCTTTCCGGCAACCTTGAACAGCGCCAGCTCGCGTTCGACCGACGCGCCCTCGACGGTCAGATCGTGCACCTCGTGCACCGGCACGATGCGCCCCAATTGGGCCTTGATCTGGTTGATGATCGCCGGGGTTCCGGCGGTGACGATGGTGATGCGCGAGCGGTGCCCGGTGTGATCGATCTCGGCCACGGTCAGGCTTTCGATATTAAATCCGCGGCCCGCGAACAGCCCGATGACCCGGGCCAGAACCCCGGCCTCGTTGTCGACCACCACCGCCAGAGTATGACTTTCGGTGACATCGAGGTTTGGATCGCGCAGCTCATAGGCGGAATGGCTGGTCGAACCTTTTTTTATTTTGAGTGCGGACATTTATCAGCCTTTCTTAAACCAAAACCGCGCCGCTCGCCTCGATCGCGTCCGCCACTGGCGCATCGCCGAGCAACATTTCGTTATGCGGCTTGCCTGACGGGATCATCGGGTAACAGTTTTCGTGCTTTTCCACCAGACAGTCAAAGATCACCGGCCCGTCGTGGCCGAGCATCTCGATGATTGCGGCGTCCAGATCGCCCGGATCGGTGCAGCGGATGCCGTGCGCGCCGAACGCCTCGGCCAGCTTCACGAAATCCGGCAGGCTTTCCGACCAGCTTTGCGAATAGCGCTCGCCGTGCAGCAGCTCCTGCCACTGGCGCACCATGCCAAGGCGTTCATTATTCAGGATAAACTGCTTGACCGGCAGGTGATACTGCATTGCGGTGCCCATTTCCTGCATGTTCATCAACCAGCTTGCCTCGCCGGCCACGTTGATCACCAGCGCGTCCGGGTGCGCCACCTGAACGCCGATCGAGGACGGCAGGCCGTAGCCCATGGTGCCCAGCCCGCCCGATGTCATAAACCGGTTCGGCGCCTCAAAGGTCATGTATTGCGCCGCCCACATCTGGTGCTGGCCGACTTCGGTGCAAATATAGCGGTCACGGCCCTTGGTCAGGGCCTCCAGCCGCTGCACCGCGTATTGCGGTTTGATGGTTTTCGCAGAATTGGTGAAGCTCAGGCAGTCGGTCTTGCGCCACTCGTTAATCTGGCCCCACCAATTGGTAACGCCGGACCGGTTGGTCTTGCGGCCGCGCGACTTCCAGATCCGCAGGATATCCTCCAGAACATGCGCGACGTCGCCGATGATCGGAATGTCCACGTGAATGACTTTGTTGATCGAGGATGGATCGATGTCGATATGGGCCTTGGTCGAATCTGGGCTGAACGCATCCAGCCGGCCAGTGATCCGGTCGTCAAACCGGGCGCCGACGTTGATCATCAGATCACAGTCATGCATCGCCATGTTGGTCTCGTACAGCCCGTGCATCCCGAGCATGCCGATCCAGCCCTTGCCGCCGGCCGGATAGCCGCCCAGACCCATCAGGGTCGAGGTGATCGGAAACTGCGTGGCGTCGACCAGTTCGCGCAACAACTGGGCGGCGCCAATGCCGGAATTGATCACCCCGCCGCCGGTGTAGAACAGCGGGCGCGCGGCCCTTTCCATCGCCTCTACCAAATTGGTGATCTCGCCAATGTCACCCTTGACCTGCGGGCGGTAATGTTCGGTGCTGGCCTGCTTGGGGGTGGTGTAGATGCTAGAAGCAAACTGCACGTCCTTGGGGATGTCCACCAGCACCGGACCGGGGCGGCCCGAAGTGGCCACGTGAAACGCCTGATGAATGGTTTCGGCCAGCTTGTCGGTGTCTTTCACCAACCAGTTATGCTTGGTGCAGGGCCGGGTGATGCCAACGGTGTCGGCCTCTTGAAAGCCGTCGGTGCCGATCATGAAGGTCGGCACCTGGCCGGTCAGAACCACCACCGGAATGCTGTCAAGCTGGGCATCGGTCATACCGGTCACCGAATTTGTCGCGCCCGGGCCGGAGGTGACCAGCACCACGCCCGGCCTGCCGGTCGAGCGTGCATAGCCTTCGGCGGCGTGCATGGCGCCTTGTTCGTGGCGCACCAGGATGTGACGGATATCGTTTTGCTGGAACATTTCGTCATAGATCGGCAGCACCGCACCGCCTGGGTATCCGAATATCGTGTCCACGCCTTGATCGCGCAGGGCCTGAACCACCATTTTCGCGCCGGTCATCTGACGTGCCATCATAATCTCCGTATCTTGCGATCACATCGCATGAAAAAGCCCCCGGTGTGCGGGGGCGCATGGGGTGTCGATATGGATTACCGTTACCGGCCCATGCGCCAATTTTTCACCAGGACGATTAGTTCGTTCATTATCTTGAGGCTCCATTTGTTGTGCGCGAGACAATATTGGCGTGCTGACGAGGCGTCAACAGGCAAATTTTTCAATAAAATGTCGCGCGTCGGGCCGATTCGGTTATTTCGTTGCGCAGAAGCGCCGGTTCTGGGAATAAATCGAAATATCACGTTCGGTTCCGACCGGATTGGCCAAGCGATACGAACGGTGCAAAACACGACAATTGCGCTGGCCCAAACAGGCAAGACGTAGGTCTTGCAAGCCCGGACAATTGCGGCGGATTTCTACTCAAACTGAGTGGCGGAAATTGATGGACAGTCTGATCGATCTGGCGCGCTATCCGGTTCATCAGCCCGAAAGCGACGCCTACCGCGCGCTGCTAAAGCAATTTCGCGATGATCTGGCGCATGATGGCTGCGCCGTGTTGCAAGGGTTTGTTCACGCACGCGGATTGGCGCGTCTGCTGGCCGAGGCTGACAGCGTCGCCGACCACGGCCACTGGTCGCAAAGCCGCACCAATGCGTATTTTTTTCGTCTCTGCCCGCAGACCATCCGGTGCGGCAGTTTTACGACCGTTCAAACGCCTTCATTCCGGCCGACAATTTCGCCCGCGATGCAGCACTTCGCTCAATTTATGAATGGGCGTATTTTATGCCGTTCATTCGGGCGGCGTTGAGCGAGCCGGAAGATCGTTTCTTTCGATACGATGACCCATTGGCCGACGTCATCATCAACATGGTTGCCGATGGCGATGGCTTTCCCTGGCATTTTGACACCAACAATTACACCGTGACGCTGGCCATTCAGAATGCCGAGTCGGGTGGTGAGTTTGAATATGCAGCGGGTATTCGCACTGCTGACGACGAGAATTTTGAGGGCGTGGCCGCGGTCTTGAACGGCACCAGCGATCAGGTAACGCGGCTGGTGTCGAATCCCGGTGATCTGCAGATTTTCCGGGGACGCTATTCGCTGCACCGCGTTTGCCAGGTCAATGGTGCGCGCCGACGCTATGTCGGGATATTCTCGTTTGCCGAAAGGCCGGGGATGTGCGGTGGTGTCGAGCGCACAAAACAGCTTTATGGCCGTGTCTTGCCGCACCATTACGCGCACGAAGGACTTCGCGGCGACCAGTTGCTGGACTAAGCCAGTTTTGCGCCCAGGTGGCGCGGTTATTGCCTGCCTGCTTTCAGCTATCCAGCGCGCACATCAATTCTGGTAAGATATGAAGTCTAAAATACGGAAATTTGAGCAAATTTTCGGCAATAGGTATTCACAGATGCAGGTGGCACCGCTAACCTCTCGAAATTCGCAACGATCCGCCCGCCCGCAAGAGGCGGGCGAATTCCAATGGGAGGAGAAAAATTTATGGATCGTCGTTCGTTTCTGAAAACCACCGCGCTTGGCGGCACCGCTGCGGCGGCAACGACGCTGGCCACACCGGCAATTTCGCAAGGCAAAGAAGAGTTGACGCTGGTGTCATCCTGGGGCCGCGGGCTTGCCGGGGTCGGTGATGCGGCCGAGTTTTATGCCGCCGCGGTCAACGAAATGTCGGGCGGCAGTCTGACCATCGAATACAAGGCCGCGGGCGAACTTGTCGGCGCGCTGGAAGTGTTTGATGCGGTGTCATCCGGTCAGGCCGATATTTACCACTCGGCTGATTATTACTACATTGGCCAGCACCCGGCGTTTGCATACTTCACCGGCGTGCCGTTTGGCATGACCGCGACCGAGCATAACAACTGGTATTATCATGGCGGTGGCAGCCAGTGGCACAACCAGCTGGGTGAAATCTTCAACCTCAAGCCATTCAATGCCGGTAACACCAGCACCCAGGCCGGTGGCTGGTTCCGCAAGGAAATCAACGGGCCTGAGGATTTCAACGGTCTGAAATTCCGTATGCCTGGTCTGGGCGGCAAAGCCTTGGGTCACCTGGGCGCATCGGTGCAAAACATTCCCGGTGCCGAAGTGTATCAGGCGCTGGCCTCCGGCGCCATTGACGGCACCGAATGGATCGGCCCGTGGGCGGATGAAAAGGCCGGTTTCCAGGAGATCACCAAGTTCTACTACACCGCTGGATTCCACGAGCCGTCGGCAGCACTGTCGTCTTCGGTCAATCTGGATCGCTACAACGCCATGACCCCGGAGCATCAGAAAATAATCGAAATTGCCGCCGGTGCCACCAACGTGTGGTCGATGAGCCAGTTTCTGCACAATAACGGCGCAGCGTTGCGGCGTCTGGCTGCTGGTGGCGTGAAGATTCTGGAATTCCCGGATTCGGTTTGGGATGCGTTTGGTGAAGCGTCGCAGAAAGTCTATGACGAATTCATGGGCGATGACATGTTTGCCGCGATCTTCAAGGAATACCGTGCATCGATGCTGGATTCGTCGGGCTGGATATCCAACGCGGCAACGACCTATGCGCGTCAGCGTGACCGGGTTCTCGGCGCATAAGCTGATTTGAAGACAAGGCGTCCGCCCCCTGACATCCACGTCGGGGGCGGGTGCCTGTCGGCGGCTGGGCCACAGCATGACAGTCCAGAGAGGGTGAAACATGAGCGCGATCAGTTGGCTCCTGACCAACATCGGCATGGGTTTTTACAACTTTTTCTACGCGCTGTCGCATCCGGGAAGTTGGCTTAACTGGTCGGATCCTGAAAGCCTGACGCGGTTTATATACTACGGTGGACATCAGGAATTTTTCTTTGTCGTGATCGATATTTTTCTGGTGGTCACGGTCATCGGCATGTGGCGGCGACATTTCTTGTGGCGGGTTTTGCGGGGCCTGGAAGGGATGGCCAACGGCATCGGTCGGGTGGCCGCCTGGGCCGGATTGCTGATGGTGTTGCAACAGATAATCATCGTGTTCCTACAACGCATTTTCCGGGTCTCTGATATTTCAATAGGGCCGTTTGGTTATATTTTTCGCCAGGACATCAGCTGGTTCGCCGAGGAGCTGAAACTTTACAACGCGCTGGTGGTGGCGCTGTGCGTTTCTTACACGTTCGTTCAGGGCGGGCACGTGCGGGTCGATCTGTTTTACGCCCGGATTTCGTTTCGTGCCAAACGGCTGGTCGACATGTTTGGTTCTTTGTTTTTCATTCTGCCAACCATGACTCTGACCTGGCTTTATGGCTGGTTCTTTTTGTGGCGCCATCTGGTGGTGCCCAAACCTGCCGCCGCCGACAGCCTGGAAAAACTGCTCAGAAAATCTGACTTTTTGAGATGGAATGTCGAGACGATCGGGTTTTCGCCAAATGGGTTTAACGCCTATTTCCTGTTCAAAATCCTACTCGTCAGTTTTGCAGGGCTGATGTTTTTGCAAGGCATTGCGTTTTTTTACCGGTCTTACCTGGAATTCAAGGAAGGCCCGGAAAGCGCGGGCAAACATCTGGACAAGGATATTCTGGAAGTCGCCGACACTGAAGACATCGCAGATGCAAAATTGCATGTCGGAGTGGCGGAATGATTTTTGGGCTTGATGGCGTCGAACTGGGCCTGATCATCGTTTTCACCAGCCTGTTTGTCGGCATTATGTCGGGCTTTCCGGTTGGCTTTGCCATCGGCGGTGCGGCGATCATATCGTTTGGAATATTGGCGTCGCTGGACGGCACCGGGCTTTTGGTGCGCACCATGGTCGACACCGACAGCGCGGCTTATGATGCGTTGATTGCCGGTGGCACGCGAACTTACGACATTTCGCTGTTTCGATACCCGGACTTGCCGACCGTCACCGAGGCGATGTTTCCGCGTGGCTGGGAATACGCGATCACCCGCAATCTGAGCTTTATCGTCAACCGGATGAACGAGCGGGTGTTTGCAGGCGCGTCGATCGAAACCCTGCTGGCGGTTTTGATGTTTGTGCTGATGGGCATTACGCTTGAGCGTTCTAAGATTGCCAATGAACTGCTGACCACGATGGCCAAAGTATTTGGACCGCTGCCCGGTGGCCTGGCAGTGGCGGTGGTGGCGGTGGGTGCGTTTTTGGCGGCTTCAACCGGTATTGTCGGAGCGACCGTTGTGACCATGGGACTGCTTAGCTTGCCAACCATGCTGCGCCACGGTTATTCGCCGGAACTGGCGACCGGGGTTATTGCGGCGTCGGGCACGCTTGGGCAAATCATTCCGCCGTCGATTGTGATCGTCCTGCTGGGCACTCTGGCAGGCGATCTGTATTCCGTCGCCCAAGAAGTGCGCGCCCAGGCGGTCGGCTGTTCGGACGCGCTGACCTATCTGGGCGAGGCGGCCGTATTGTCGGTTGGCACATTGTTCCAGTCAGCGATTCTGCCCGGCATCATGCTGGCAATATTTTATGGCCTTTACGCTTTTGGCTATGCGCTCTTGAACCCTGAAAAAGCGCCGCCGGTGATTGGCGAGCGCGCCGCCGGTGCCGGCATTGGCCGCAACCACGCGCTGACGTGGTTCCTGGTCGTTCCGGCCGGCATCATCGCGTTTTCGATTGCCGCCAGCGGGGTTAACCTGGTCGGCAGCCAGAACATCACCGTCAGCTCGATCGCCGATATTGGCGCCCGGGCCGAATTGCGCACCAACGTATCCGATGAATGCAAGGGCGCGATGATCGCAAGCCACGGGCAGGAAAAATGGGACCGCGCGGTGGCGCAACAGGCCGCGATCAATGAGGCTGGCGGCCAAAGCCAGGAAGAGCGCACCCGGACACCTGAGCAAATTGCCGCAGAGATCGCGCTGAGAATCAGGAACGCGGCACCGATATCTTCGGGCATTCTGATCCCGTTCCTGCTGCTGACTTTGGTGCTGACGACAGCAATTGGTGTTAACAAGGACGCCGAAAAGCGGCCGCTGTTCATCGGTTTTGGTGGCATCGCGCTGGCGCTGATATTTGACATCCTGTTTGTCGCGCCGACCACCACGCCGGGGGTGACGTTCCTGATCCTGGCGCTGCCGATTGTGCTGACGCTGTACGGCTGCCGATACGCCGCCGGGATATTGGGCAGGAACGAGGTTCTGAGAGTGGTGTTTCCGCCGCTTGTTCTGATCGTGGCGGTGCTGGGCTCAATCCTTGGTGGCATCACCAACCCGACGCCGGCGGCAGCGCTTGGGGCCGGCGGCGCGATACTGTTGGCTGCGCATCGCAAGCTGACCGAGAGCAACCGCAGCGGCCGCATCATTATCATGGCGGCTTTTGCGATGGTCATCATGATCCTGATCGGGGTGAACTTTGACCTGCGCGCCAACATCGAACACGTCGGCTTTGAAAACTGGGTCGCGATCATCGTTGCGATGATTGCCTATCACATCGCAATGGGTGGTTTGCTTTATGCCTGCTGGACGCTGTGGCGCACTGCAGTTCTGAAACCGGTGGTGCGCGAGACCGCGAAAGTGACCAGCATGGTGTTCACTATTCTGATCGGCAGCCAGATGCTGAATCTGGTGATCATTTCGTTTGGCGGCGAAGATTACATCCAGTTGTTCCTGCGCTCTTTTGACAAGGAGTGGCTGGTGTTCCTGATCGTGATGCTGGTTTTGTTCGTGCTCGGCTTCGTGCTCGATTTTCTGGAGATCATTTACATCGTCATCCCGATTGTCGGGCCGGTGATCTACGGCGGCACGATGGACCCGAAATGGGTCACCATCATGATCGCGGTGAACCTGCAGACATCGTTCCTGACGCCACCGTTTGGATTTGCACTGTTTTATCTACGCGGCGTGTCGCCGCCAGGCGTGACCACAGCGCATATCTATCGCGGCGTCGTGCCGTTTGTGATCATTCAGATGCTCGGGATGGTGGCGCTGTGGTTGTTTCCGTCGATTGTTACCATCGTGCCGACGCTAATGGGCCGGTGATCTTAGCGTAGTTCGGTAAGTTGTCGGATCACCCGGCCAATCCCCTCAGCCACTTGTCGGGCGCCCGTCCGGCAGGCTGATGCGGGCCACCTGTTCGGTGATCGGATCGGTCGAAAGCGGGTGCCTGTCGGCGCGATAATCCTTAGGGTTGCCCAGATCGGTCCAGTCGCCGCCCGCGTAGATCTCGAGCGCTGAAAAGCGTGCCTTGTAACTCATCTTCGGGCTGCCGGGCACCCAGTAACCCAGATACACATACGGCAGTCCAGCCTCTTGCGCGATATTCACATGATCCAGGATCGCATAGGTGCCCAGACTGTCACGATTGCGCGCCGGATCAAAGAACGAATAGACCATCGACAACCCGTCATCGAGCACGTCGGTCAGGCAGACAACCGCCAGGTCATCGCCGCCGTCACCGCTTTTGCGTGGCGCGGAATATTCAATGACCCGGCTGCGGATCGGGGTTTCTTCGATCATCGCGGCGAACTCGAATATATCCATGTCGGCCATGCCGCCCGCGGCGTGCCGGCTTTCAAGATACCGTCGAAACAGTTCGTACTGGTCCGACGAAGCCCAGGGCGAGATTGCATTGCGCGTTAGATGCCGGTTGCGCCGCATGACCCGGCGCTGGTTCTTGTTGGGGACGAAATCCTTGACCCGGATACGCGCTGACAAACACGCCGAGCAGTCCGCGCAACTGGGCCGGTAGAGAACATTCTGCGAGCGTCGAAAGCCCTGTTTGGAAAGCGCGTTGTTCAGTTTGGTCGCGTGCTCGCCCTGCAATGCGGTAAACAATTTTCGCTCCATCCGGCCATCCAGATAGGGGCAGGGCTGGGGTGCCGTCACATAAAACTGCGGCGCGATGGGGAGCGTGTGGCGCATCTTGTACTTCGGTCAATTGCTTGAACTTAGGTTAGCAATAGCGCCGCTGCCCGCCAAGCCCCCCATTTCAGAAGAGATTCCGTGTTATTTTAGCGCCGAACTGTTAATGACGACCGAGCCCATGACATGTTCGTTCAGGCCCCGTGCGCGGCGCGAAAACAAGATCATGACGACAGATATCAATTGCGGCAATCCCATCGATATTGACGCGGAAAATAACAGCGTGTGGGCCAGCGCGCTGCCAAAGCTCAGGCGTTCGCCAAGATGGGTGCGAAACTCTATGCCGTTCAGACGCATGCCCGGTGTCGCAGAAATGCTGGCCAGTGACATTGTCCGATAGGCCACACTGACGAACAGGCAAATTGAACCCAGAAAAAACAGCGCAGTGAAGGCGGTGAACGGGATCACCATGACAGTGATGATCAGGATCAGAATTGTGTCGATGATAAAGGCGAACAGGCGTTTTCTAGCCACGCCGGCATAGAATTCTTTGCGTGTTTCAGGGTCTGGAAATCCCAGGTCCGAGTCGGCCAGGATCATGTATATGTCTCCATGCTGCAAAAAAAAAGTCCCCACCCGATATTACGGGCGGGGCTTGAAGGGCCGGTGGCCTGGATCAGGCCGCGTCTTTGGCGTCGTCGCCGTCATCGTTGCCGTTATCGCCGTTGGTTTCGCGGGCCTTGCGCGCCCGGTCTTCCATAAAGTCGTCGAATTCCGACTTGTCTTTTGATTCGCGCAGACGCTGCAGGAAGGTTTCGAAATTCTTCTGTTCTTCTTCCAGGCGGCGAAGGGTTTCGCCTTTGTAGGCGTCAAAGGCCATATTGCCAGAGGATTTGAATGCCGCCCGTGCGGCGCTGTGGCGGTGGTAACGGCTCATGTGGTTGCGCTTTGCGCAGCTGCCAGAAAACATGCGTTTGCTCCAGATCATATAGGCGAGAAGGGCCAGGCCGACAGGCCAGACAAAGATAAAGCCAAGGACCATTGCGCAGATCCAGGCGCCTTTGCCGCGTTCGTCAAGCCAGGTTTCTGCTTGGTTGGGCCATGTGGCGACGGTGCTCATTAAGATACTCCAGGTTGGTGTTTCGGTTCGATGTGAATGCGTTTCACATACCATAGATCGGGGAGTGAGGCGGGAAGTTCAAGCAGGTATGTGAACAATTTTTACATTAATTTGGTATTGGGAGTAAATACAGTCGGTTACGAGGGAAATATTTCCAAACGGACTGGTATATGTTGGCATAACTTACCAGTATTCATGAATCGCACCGGCGATGTCGCCAGGACCATGGTACGCGAACAGACAATTTCGCAAGCAGAACGGAGTCTATGAATGCCCGCACCAGATGTTGCTGAGATATTAATGCTCGAAAATTCCGTCTGGGATGCGCTGGTCACAGGGGATGGCCAGGCTGACGCGGCGTTGTTGGATGACACGTTCCTTGGCGTTTACGAAACCGGGTTTTCTGACAAAGCGGGGCATGTCGGGTAACTAAGCGACGGACCGACCGTTTTACGCTTCAGCATAAGCGAGGTCCGCTTGCTGGTGCCGGGCGATGACTTGGCGATATTGTGCTATCGGGCGGAGTTTATCCGGGTTGGGGCAAGCGAGCCGGAAGCGATGTACGTCAGCTCGATCTGGCAGCGAACCGCGCGCGTTTGGCGCAATATATTCAGCCAGGACACTGCGGTCGGTAATCGCGCCCCAGTCTGAGCGGTTGACCCTAACCGATGCGCATCACAGTGTCGGTCCAATGAAATTTGCTGATCGCATAACCCGAAGCCCACGCCCGTTTGATGCAGATCGTGGACGCGAGATCGGCCGGTTATTCGATGATCTGCCGCCCGAGTTGATCGAAGTTCTGATCGGAACCGGCGGCTCAAGCCCGTATTTGTATTCGGTGATCGAGCGCGAGGCTGACTGGCTGCACGAGGCCCTGTCGGGACCGCCCGAAAAGGCACTCGGTAAGGTTCTGGCGGCGGTCGAGGATCTGGCGCCGGGCAGGCTGGGTGACGGATTGCGGCTGGCCAAGCGGCGCCTGTCCGTGCTGATCGCTCTGGCTGATCTGGCCGGTGTCTGGTCATTGCACGAGGTGACAGGCGCGCTCACCCAGTTCGCCGATCTGGCGGTGGACCGGTGCGTGAAGATGCTGGTGGCGGCGGAAATTGACCGGGGCAAACTGCCTGGTGCAGTTGAGGCCGACAAAGACGCCGCCGCTGGAATGGCAGTGCTGGCGATGGGCAAGATGGGCGCAGCCGAGCTTAATTATTCCTCCGACATCTTACCACCCTTCAATTTAGCGAATTAAGCTTGCCATCTGTCCACATGCTGTGATTCAAGGAGTCTCCTGTTATAGAATTGGAGATGTTGTATGGTTGTTTCATTGGGTTTTTCTGGGGTAAACGAAGCTATCAAGGCTGATTTTATAGAGCGGCTTCCAAAGTTTCATAAATCCCGCTGCGAAGGCCTTATACCAACGGCATCAATTTCTGACTCTGTGGGGATTCCCAAATCGGTTTTGATCTGATTCAAGGTTGGCAAAGGAGGATCGCCATGCCAGCCAGTGTTCCGCTTCGTCGCGACTTTGATGCCCGCCACCTTCGTAAACTCGCCAGCCGTTGCAAGGATGCCCGGCAGAGCCGCCGTCTGTTGTCTCTTGCGGCGGTCTACGATGGCATGAGCCGTGGAGAGGCCGCAAGGATCGGTGGGATGGATCGCCAAACCCTGCGGGACTGGGTTCACCGGTTCAACGAAGAGGGACCGGATGGCCTCACCAACCGCAAGGGCGCGGGCCGGACGCGCTACCTGAGCGATGTCCAGATGAAAGAACTTGGCGAGATTGTCGAGACCGGCCCCGATCCGGCGGTGGACGGGGTTGTCCGCTGGCGGCGGATCGACCTGAAGCGGGTGATCGAGGCGCGCTTTGGCGTCATCTATTCCGAGCGCGGGATATCCAGACTGCTTGGCGAACTGGGCTTTGCCCATATCAGCGCCCGCCCGCAGCATCCCAGGCAGGATAAGCGGATCATCGAGGCGTTTAAAAAAACTTCACCGACACGCTCCAGGTGCATATAGCTGACCTGCCAGCGGGAACGCCGGTGGAGATCTGGTTCCAGGACGAAGCACGCCTTGGCCAGAAGAATGGCCTGACGCGCCTGTGGGCGAGAAAGGGCACGCGCCCCCGCCAGCCGGCCGATCAGCGCTATCGCAACGCCTATCTGTTCGGCGCCATCTGTCCGGCTCACGGCAAGGGGGCGGCGCTCATGCTGCCTTGGGCGGACGCGCAAGCCATGCAGATGCATCTCGACGAGATCAGCCGCCACGTCGCCCGAAAGGCCCATGCGGTTGTGCTGATGGATCGGGCCGGATGGCACACCACCGGCAAACTCAAAGTCCCGAAGAACCTCACCATCATCCTGCTGCCATCGCGCGCTCCGGAACTGAACCCGGTGGAAAATATCTGGCAGTACTTGCGCGCCAATTGGCTCTCCAACCGCGTGTTCGAAGACTACAATGCCATCGTCGATGCTGGATGCGAAGCTTGGAACAAGCTCATCGCACAGCCCGAAACCATCACATCAATCGGAATGCGAAAATGGGCCCATATCGGTCAATGTTAAATGCCGCTGGTATTACACTGCTTTCGAGCATCGTTCTTGATGTGCGAAGTGCGAATTTGATGGAATTATCGGCGGCTTTACCGCGTCACATCGGCACAAAAGATCATCGGTACCAGTATGGTTCCCGTGTTTTGAGCAATTCCCACATTGATTGCGCGGAAATCATGCAGGCCTATGCTGGAGATGTATTCACCCGTTTGGCCTCCAACGGAGAGACCATCGTTTTGATGATGGATCAAAGCCATATCATTGACGGACATGAAGTCTTGATGCTGTCAGTGCGCATGCGTGATCGCGCCTTGCCTGTGGCTTGGCGCGTGCGCAAGACAAAAGGCAATATTGGGTTTTCTCTCCAAAAAGAGTTACTGGACAGCATTCAGGATTGGATGCCTGAAGGGGCTGATGTCATGTTAACGGGTGATCGATTTTATGGCACAGAAAGGTTAATCCATTGGTGTCAGGACGCTGGTTGGGGATATCGTATTCGCCTGAAGGGCAACCTGACTTTGCAGCACCAAGGTGGCGAGCTGTCTTGCATTGAAATCCGGGAGCTGATGCCGCAAGGGCTTATAAACGCGGAACTTTATGGATCAGGTGTGTTTACGAATATCGGAGTATTGCACGACGATGGTCACCCTGAGCCCTGGATCATCGCTATGAATGCAAAGCCTTCACAATACACGGTTCTCGATTATGGAATGCGATGGGGTATTGAAGCTATGTTCTCGGACTTCAAGACCCGTGGATTTGGCATCGCGCAAAGCCAAATCAAAAAGCCAGACCGACTGGAAAGGCTTATCCTTGTCATGGCAATAGCCATGTACTGGGCGGTTTCAACGGGCGCAGCAGATGAACAAATAGTCGCCGAAAGCGGCGAAAAAAGGGGATTCGCAAAACCCGAAGATCACTCTGCTCCCTCTTCAAACAGGGCCTGCGGTTCCTGCGCAGATGCTTCATAGGATATGAGAAAATCCCTAAATTATGGCAAATTTGGATTTTTTGAAGGGTGGTAAGCTCCGACATCGACCTTATTTGCTTGTTTGATGAGACCCGGTTTGAGCCAGCGGATTACGCCGATGCACGGGCGTCGTTCATCCGCGTGACCCGGCGCCTGACGGCGCTGCTGTCTGACATGACGTCTGAAGGCTATGTGTTCCGATGCGACCTGCGGCTGCGCCCGGATGCGTCGGTGACGCCGGTTTGCCTGTCGATGGAAGCCGCAGAGCGATATTATGAAAGTGTCGGGCGCACATGGGAGCGGGCGGCGTATATCAAGGCGCGGGCCTGCGCCGGGGATATTGATGCGACCGAGGCGTATCTGAAGCGCCTGACAGCGTTCGTCTGGCGCAAGCACCTCGATTTTGCCGCCATCCAGGACGCCCACGACATGCGCCTGCGGATTCGCGAGCACAAACGCCTGCATGGTTCGGTGGTGCTTGACGGGCACGACATGAAACTGGGCGCGGGCGGCATTCGTGAGATCGAGTTCTTTACCCAGACCCGGCAGATCATCGCCGGCGGGCGCGATGCCAGCCTGCGGGTGCGCGGCACCGTTGAAAGCCTGGAGCGGCTGGCGCAGAAGCGTTGGTTGCCGGCAGATGTGGCGCAGGATCTGAGCCTGAATTATCAGGCGCATCGCGAGATTGAACACCGTTTGCAGATGATCGCTGACGCTCAGACCCACGTTCTGCCAAAGACCAATGAAGGATTTGAACGGCTGGCAGCGCTTTGTGGGCGCGGTTCTGCGGACCTGCGGCGCGACCTGGGCGCGCACCTTGAGCGTGTCGCAGAGCTCACCGAGGGGTTCTTTGCCCCACAAAGCCGCGCTGGTGCCGCGACCAAGCTGACGCCTGCCGCGGCAGAGATTATCAGCCGGTGGCGCACTTATCCGTCCTTGCGATCATCGCGCGCGGTTGAAATATTCGAGCGCCTGAAGCCCGGCATACTAGGCCGCCTGCAAAAGGCCGCGCGCTCGGACGAGGCGTTGTTGCAGTTTGACGGTTTCCTGTCTGGCCTGTCGGCCGGCGTGCAGGTGTTTTCTTTGTTCGAGGCGAACCTGCAACTTTTTGATCTAATTGTCGATATTGCGTCAACTGCGCCGCGCCTTGCGCTGTATCTGGGGCACAATTCGCAAGTCTTTGATGCGGTGATCGGCGGCGATTTCTTTGCGCCGTGGCCTGGGCCCAAAGCCTTGAGCGCAGCACTTGGCGATGTGCTGGGCGAGGTCGGTGATTATGAGGTGCGGCTTGATAGTGCGCGGCGCTGGATGAAGGAGTGGCACTTTCGCATCGGCGTGCACCATTTGCGCGGGCTGATCGATGCGGATGAGGCCGGCGCGCAGTACGCCGGGCTGGCGGACGCGGTGCTCAATGGCATCTGGCCGGTGGTGGCGCAGGAATTTTCGTCAAAACACGGCGCCCAGCCCGGCCGGGGCGCAGCCGTGCTGGCAATGGGATCGCTCGGATCAGAGCACCTGACCGCCGCGTCGGACCTGGACCTGATCGTTATCTATGACCCCGGCGGTATCGAGAACTCCACCGGACCCCGGCCACTTGCAGCGCGCGTCTATTACACCCGTCTGACCCAGGCGCTGGGCACCGCGCTCAGCGCGCCGATGGCCGAGGGGCGCCTGTACGAGGTCGACATGCGCCTGCGTCCTTCGGGGCGCAAAGGCCCGGTGGCAACCTCGCTGGAAGGCTTCAAGAGCTACCAAATTGAGGACGCCTGGACCTGGGAACACCTTGCACTGACCAGGGCGCGGCCGGTCGCAGGCAATCGCGAGCTTGGTGCCGAGATCGACGAATTCCGCGTGCAGCTATTGTCGGAGATTTGCAACCATGCCAAGACGTTAGCCGACGTCATTGAGATGCGCGACCGTTTGGCAGAGGCCAATCCCGGCACCGGTGATTGGGACGCCAAACGCGGACCCGGCCGATTGCAGGATCTGGAGCTGTTTGCCCATACCGCCGCCCTGTTGGCCGGGGATCCGGCGCGCACAGTCGCCGCGCAACTGGCCGCCGGTGCATGCATTGGCTGGTTCAGTGATGCCGACCGGCAGCGGCTTGTCGCGGCCCACACATTGATGTCGCACCTGCAATCGGCGACCCGGCTTTTGACCAGTGAGGACTTGGACCTCAGCATTGTCGGGCAGGGTGCGACCGATTTTTTTGCTGCGCGAAACCGGCGCCTCGGATGCCGCAGATCTGGCCCGTCGGCTGGCGCGGGCGGCGACCGGTGCGGCGGCGGTCATTGATGCTGCCCTTGGCACTGTACCTGACCTGCCCTAAACGAGTGGCAGTGAATGCGAGCGCAAACATGACCCTGAAGGAGATCGACAAGACCGGGCTGATCGGTGAAAGCTATCGCATTGCCGACATTGAGATTTCGCAGTGCAGGTCGATCTTTCTGGACTGGGCGCTGAAACTTCCCGAGGGTTGCGATCAGTCAGCCGCCATCGAAATGCTGGTCGAAACCTACGCCCGAAATGCGCCCGATCACCCGATGAGCTCGGTTTTGAGCGACAGTCTCGGATCGGCGGTGCGCACCGGACGTCGCGGCGGGCGGCGTGGGCGGATGTCAGGTTGAGTGCAATCTCTTCATCTAGCGCTCAAGTGCGGCTGCATCGCGGGCCAGGGCTTGGATCGCGTCCCAGTCATTTGTTGCAACCAGGCTGCGCGGTGTCAGCCAGCTGCCGCCAACGCACAGCGTATTTGGTAACGACAGATAAGCTGCGGCATTTTCCGGCGTAACGCCGCCGGTTGGGCAAAAGCTGACCTGCGGGATCGGTGCGCCGATGGCTTTCAGCGCCGCCGCGCCGCCTGCGGCCTCGGCAGGAAAGAACTTTTGAACCGTATAGCCGCGTTCAAGCAATGCCATCGCCTCGCTGGCGGTGGCAGCACCGGGCAGAAGCGGCAGGTCTTCGTCCTCGCAGGCCTGCAACAGCGCGCCTGTCGCCCCCGGTGACACGCCAAACTGCGCGCCTGCGGCCTTGGCGGCCTTGACATCGCGCGGTGTCAGCAGGGTTCCAGCCCCGACCACACCGCCCGGCAGCTGTGTCATGGCGCGGATCGCGTCAAGCGCGGCTGGCGTGCGCTGCGTCACTTCGAGCGCGCGAATACCACCGGCAACCAGGGCTTCGGCCAGAGGTATCGCGATGTCGGCGTCATCGATCACCAAAACCGGAATGACCGGGGCGAGATGGCAGACCTTGCGGATTTTTTGACTGGCATCTTTTGGAGTCATTTTGGAGTCCTGAGGTGGTTTGGCGCACCGATTAGATTCAGATATTGCAATTGTCTAGTTTTTTGGCGCGCCGACCGTCCGCCGCCCACATCGGCCAGCGTCAAACCACAACCGCGGCCCCCTTGGTGGCCAGACCGACGTTTTGACGGAAAACCTCGAACATCTCGCGGCCCATGCCGGCATGGCTCGCCGAAAGATCAAACTGAACCGCGTCGCGCGCCGCAAAGTCCGGCTCCAGCACATCCAGCGTCCCGGCAACCGCGTCCACGCGCAGCATGTCGCCGTCACGAATTTTCGCGATTGCTCCGCCAACTGCCGCCTCGGGGCAGACATGAATCGCCGCCGGAACTTTGCCCGAAGCACCTGACATCCGGCCATCGGTGACCAGCGCAACCTTCAGCCCGCGATCCTGCAGAACCGCCAGTGTCGGGGTCAGCGCATGCAGCTCGGGCATACCGAGCGCGCGGGGTCCCTTAAAGCGCACGACAATCACGGTATCGCTGGTAAATTCGCCCGCCTTGAACGCCGCCTTGACCGCAAGCTGGTCGTGGAATACACGCGCCGGGGCCTTGATTATATGGCGTTCGGGCGCAACCGCAGAGGTTTTCATCACCGCGCGGCCAACGTTGCCCTGCAATTGCGCCAGCCCGCCTGTGGGTTGAAACGCCTGGCTTACGGGGCGCAGGATCTTGTCGTTCAACGTCTCGCGTTCGCCTTGAACCCATTCAACCTGGTCGCCGTTCAATTTCGGCTCGCGGGTGTAATCGGCCAGACCGTCGCCCATTACTGTCTTGGTGTCGGCGTGCAAAAGTCCGGCGTCCAGCAACTCGCCGATCATGTAGCCCAGACCACCGGCAGCGTGAAAATGATTCACGTCGGCCAGCCCGTTTGGATAGACCTTGGCGATCAGCGGCGTGATCTCGGAAATGGCGGCGAAATCTTCCAGATCAAGCAAGATACCGGCCGCCCGCGCCATCGCCGGCAGATGCAGGACCAGGTTGGTAGAGCCACCGGTCGCCATCAATCCTACCAGTCCGTTCACAAAGGATTTTTCATCCAGAATCGCGCTTACGGGCCGGAAATCATTGCCAAGTGCAGTTATTTCCAGCGCCCGTTTCGCCCCGGCAATGGTAAGGGCTTCGCGCAGCGGCGTGCCTGGGTTCACAAACGAGGCCCCCGGCAGGTGCAGGCCCATGAACTCCATCAGCATCTGGTTCGAATTCGCGGTGCCATAGAACGTGCAGGTTCCGGGGCCGTGATAGGCGGCCATTTCGGCCTGCATCAGCTCGGCACGGGTCGCCTCGCCGGTGGCGAAACGCTGACGCATCTTGGCTTTTTCGTCGTTGGAAAGTCCGCTGGTCATTGGCCCGGCCGGCAGGAATACCGCCGGAATATGGCCATAGGTCGCGGCAGCCATCACCAGCCCCGGCACGATCTTGTCGCAGACTCCCAGAAAAACCGCGGCATCAAAGGTATTGTGCGACAGGGCAACGCCTGCGGCCAGCGCAATGACGTCGCGTGAAAACAGGCTGAGCTCCATGCCCGGCTGGCCCTGCGTTACGCCGTCACACATCGCCGGCACACCGCCGGCAACCTGCGCGGTGGCGGCGGCCTCGCGCGCCGCATCGCGGATCAAATCAGGGTAGGTTTCATAGGGTTTATGCGCCGACAGCATGTCATTGTAAGCCGTAACGATGCCCAGATTGGGCGCCCGTGCGGTCGCAAGACTGTCCTGGTCATTACCCATTGCGGCGTAGGCATGGGCCTGATTGGAGCACGACAAATGCGCCCGGCGCGGCCCGTCATCAGCAGCGCGCGCAACCCGATCCAGATAAGCGGCGCGGGTTTGGGCGCTGCGCCTGGCAATGCGCTCGGTCACATCCAGAAGTGTGGCGTTCAGGGTCATGGCGACTCGATATTAAGGGTTTGATCGTCGGTATCACATCGTGTTAGCGCTAACAACGGAATTTTCGGTAGTGTCTCAGTTTGAATTTCTTTTCTTGTAGGGGCCACGTTTCTTGGGTGCTGGTGCCCGTGCATCAATCAGGCTAACAACCCATTCCATATCGTGCAATGTGTCGCTAACGCCAGCAGCCATCGCCGGTGTCATGCGTAGTGTTTTGTGCATACGAACAAAATTGTAGTGCACAAAATACAAGCTCAGCATATGCAGGTGGTTTTCTAGCTTCTTGCTGAATGCATTGGTCAGGCGCGTAAAACGACGCATACCCATGCGCATCGAAAGGTTCTGGCGCTCAACGTGCGACGTGCTTACCAGTTCTTTGACGGGGTATCCTGCTACAATCCGTTTTTTGGTCCCGGTGCACTCGGCTGGGGAATATTTCTTTTCGTAGCCCTTCTGGCCAGTAGGTTCTCCATACAGTTTCACCAATTGGGCATAGTCCACATCGCCCCAAACGCGCCCTCAACAGCGTCGAGATATGCCTTGTGGCCATCTGTGGTCAGTTGCACTCGGTTCGCGAGCCGTGCGCGAAGATCATCCATGAACTCGATTGCTGTTGCGCCGGAGCGGTCGCCAACCTTTGAATCCCGGAGCAATACTGGACCACAGAAACGGTCGAATAATCTGACTGTCGCGGAGTAAAACTCCGCCATTCTGACGCCTGAGGCAAACGAGCTGAGGGCGGGGAGATGTATTCTGTGGAATTGTACAGCCGGGTTCGGCGTGCGTGTCATGTCGGTGGGATGAGTGAGCGGGCGGCGGCCGGTCATTTCGGGATAGACCGCAAGACTGTGTCAAAAATTCTGAAGCATGCGGTGCCACCGGGGTATCGCAGGAATGGGCCACCAGCCCGTCCAAAGCTTGACCCGTTCATTCCGCTCATCAACCAGATATTGGAAGAGGATAAGTCGCGGCTCAAGAAGCAGCGGCATACGTCGAAGCGGATATATGAGCGTCTGCGTGATGAACATGGCTTCACCGGCGGGATCACGATTGTGACCGACTATGTTCGCGAGAAGAAGCGCCGGACTCGGGAAGTGTTCGTGCCGCTGTCGCACGCGCCAGGCCACGCCCAGGTTGATTTTGGTGAGGCGCTTGGCGAGATTGGCGGGGTCGTGCGCAAGCTGCACTACTTTGCAATGTCTCTGCCGCACTCGGACGCGTTCTTCATCAAGGCCTATCCGGCGGAGACAACCGAGGCCTTTTGCGATGGCCATGTAGCTGGCTTTGCGTTCTTCGGCGGCGTGCCGCTGTCAGGGCTCTACGACAACACCACGATCGCGGTGGCACGGATCCTCGGGGACGGAAAACGGCAACGCACCAGAACCTTTGCTGAGTTGCAGTCGCATTACCTGTTCGAAGACAGGTTCGGCCGTCCTGGCAAGGGCAACGACAAGGGTAATGTCGAAGGCACAATCGGTTATGGCCGGCGGAACTTCCTGGTGCCGATGCCGCGCTTCGACAGTTTCGATGACCTGAACGTCCGGCTGGAGGAGCAATGCCTCAAACGTCAGGATGAGGTTCTGCGGGGTCATTCCGAGACTATCGGCGAGCGGCTGATGCGCGACCTCGACGCCCTGATGGCGCTGCCGCCTGTACCCTACGATGCCTGCGAGAAAGTCAGCACGCGGGCGACGTCGATCTCGATGGTCCGCTATCGCAACAACGATTACTCGGTGCCGGTCGCCTGCGCTCATCACGAGGTTCAGGTCCGCGGCTATGTCCACGAGGTCGTCATCGGCTGCGGCGCCGAGGTGATCGCCTGCCACCAACGGTCCTATGAGAAGGCTGATATGGTCTTCGATCCGATGCACTTCCTGCCGCTGCTGGAACAGAAGGTTGGCGCGCTGGACCAGGCGGCACCGCTGCAGGGCTGGGACCTGCCAGGGGAGTTTGCCACCCTGCACCGGCTGCTGGAAGCGCGCATGGGCAAGAAGGGCAAGCGCGAATACGTCCAGGTTCTGCGGCTGCTTGAGAGCTTCGAGATGGCGCACGTCCACGGGGCTATCAAACAGTCGCTGAAACTGGGCGCGATCGGCTACGATGCGGTCAAGCATCTGGTGCTTTGCCGGATCGAGAGGCGCCCGCCACGGCTCGATCTCGATATCTACCCCTACCTGCCCAAAGCACTGGTCGAGACCACCAAGCCCGCGAGCTATATGAGCCTGATGACGCAGGTGCCGGCATGACCGATACACCGCAGGTTCTGCTGCAGCATCACCTAAAAAAACTGCGCTTGCCGACATTCCTGGGCGAATATTCCAAACTTGCGCAACAATGCGCTGCTGAGAAGAAGGATCACGTCCAGTATTTACTGCGGCTCTGCGAACTTGAACTGATAGAGCGGGAACGCCGGATGATCGAGCGGCGCATCAAGGCCGCGAAGTTTCCAGCCACCAAGAGCCTGGACAGCTTCGATTTCAAGGCGATCCCGTCACTCAACAAGCCGTTCGTGCTGGAGCTGGCGCGCTGTGAATACATCGACAAATACCAGAACATCATTGCCCTGGGGCCAAGTGGCACCGGTAAAACCCATGTCGCACTGGGGCTGGGATTGGCCGCCTGCCAGAAGGGCCTCAAGGTCCGCTTCATAACCGCCGCATCACTGGTTCACGAATTGATCGAAGCTGTCGATGAACGCCGCCTGCAGAGGTTCCAAAAACAACTCACCAGCCAGAACCTTCTGATCATTGACGAGCTGGGCTTTGTCCCCTTGAGCAAAACCGGCGCTGAGCTGCTCTTCGAAGTCATCTCCCAATGCTATGAACGCGGCTCCATAATAATCACCTCAAATCTGCCGTTCGACGAATGGACCGAAATATTCGGATCCGAGCGCCTCACCGGTGCGCTCCTGGATCGCCTCACCCACCACGTCCATATACTGGAGATGAACGGCGACAGCTTTCGGCTAAAACAGAGCCGAAACGCCAGAGCCTGAACCCGGTCTGAACTTGATGGATGTTGGCCTTTGGCCAACATGCGCCTTGTCACGCGTTAGCTTTATGGGGAGCACACCCAACAAGGCGCGGCACCTCAACTGGCCCACTTTTACTCCGGCGAATGGCCCCTTTTTACGTCGGGATTGACACAAGAACGATGCTCGAAAGCAGTGTAAGGCCTTCGCAGCGGGATTTATGAAACTTTGGAAGCCGCTCTATAAAATCAGCCTTGATAGCTTCGTTTGCCCCAGAAAAACCCAATGAAACAACCATACAACATCTCCAATTCTATAACAGGAGACTCCTTGAATCACAGCATGTGGACAGATGGCAAGCTTGATTCGCTAAATTGAAGGGTGGTAAGGTCCACTCTGTGCGACAGCGTCAAGGCGATACTGTGTCGCGGAATGGACACATACTGTTGAATGATGGGTTAACATCACCCTACCTGCCAGCCCGATTTTCAAACTGAGGCACTACCGAATTTTCACGTCTGCCGCCGCGCCGTTAAACGAATTTGACCCGCCTCAAATACTTACGACAGACTTTCTTTTGCCCGGATTGTGTTCCACAATTGGTTCAATAACGAGCAGAAAATAAATCGGAGGCGAGAATTGAAGCTCCTGACACCCGTGGTGGCTTTGTTGGTGTTTGTGTTTCTGTCTGCCTGTTCGCCGGGCGCAGCCGCGTTTTTTGGCAACCGCACAGGCGCTGCACGCACTGTGGATGTTACGCAACTGCCTTCGATGCGCGTGGTCGGGTTTATCGTCGTCGTGCCTGAGGCGCTGAGCGTGTCAGAGGCCAACAGTTACAAACCATACGCCGACATTGTCTGGCGCGAAGATCCGCTTGGCGACCGTCATGAGCAGGTCAAGGCGATATTTGAAGATGGAATTACCCGTGCGGTGGCGTCGTTCAGCGGTGATCTGCCGGTCGTTCTACATATAGGAGTCAGACGGTTTCACGCGGTGACTGAACGCACCCGTTACACGATCGGTGGTGTCCATGAGATTGATTTTCTGTTGGCCGTAACAAATGGCAGAACCGGCGATGTGCTGGTCGCGCCGTATTTTATCACCACGAATATCAAGGCGTTTGGCGGCGAAGAGGCGCTGGCGGCGGAACATGCAGGACTGACGCAAAAGGTCCGGATCATGGCCCACTTGGAAGAGCTGATCGTTCAGGAACTGACCGGCATACCGGCCGCGCCCGAGATTTGAGATCATGCTGATAGGGCCGGAACAATCGGTTCTGACGCCAATGCGGCGACTTGGCAAGGCACTGGAATAGTCACCTTAGATTTTTTTCCACTTCGCCTCATTCGCGTCGATGTTGCGCACCCGATCGGCGGTTTTCGGATGGCTCATCAGCCAGGCCGGCATGGCGCCGGAATTCTGCGCGGTAAGCGCTTCCAGCTTGTCAAACAGGCTTTTTTGCGGGCCGGTGCCGACGCCGATCTTGATCAGCAGGGCCGACGCATACGTATCAGCCTCGTATTCATCAGATCGCGACAGGCGGGCGGCCAGCAGGCTAGTCAGAAAATTTGCGATATATACGCCAAAACCCGGAATGAACCGTGACAACACCATACCAAGCGCCGTGCGCAACGCATTCTGGCCCGAAAAGTCGATCATCCGACGTCGCGAATGGCCAAGCGCCACATGACCTAGTTCGTGTGCAATCACGCTTGCCATTTCTTCCGGCGACACTTCACCAGCGCGATATTTGTTGAAAAACCCACGGGTTATGAATATCCGCCCATCTGCAGCGGCGAGGCCATTCACCGGCTCGACTTCGTAGATGTGCACCCGAACCCGCGGCAAATCCAGCACCGCTGCCATCCGGTCGGTCAGCGATTTCAGTTTCGCGTCCGCCAATTCGGTCGAACGTGCATCAAGATCGCGCCCAGTGCGCCATACCGAAAAGCGATACATCAGTACGCCGTAAAGGATCGCCAGAAGTATCGGCGTAAATTTCAGCATGACTCTAAGATAGGTACTGGATCGGTCAAAGTCACTGCGTGGTTGTTAATGATTTGCCCCCGGCCCACTGGCGTCGGCCAGACAGGACAACGGAGCGGTGTTGTCGGCCTGGCACATGCTGACCAAATCTGCCTGATGCAGCTCGCATTGCACGATCAACGGCCCGCGCATCAGGCCGCCGCCGACATTCTGGCAATCGCAGGTAATGGCGCTGCAGTCGGATCCTGAAATAAGTTCTTCGGCCAGCTTGAATGCGTCATCGCACCAGGCACCGGCAATGGGGATTGCCTTGCACAGGGCTTTGAGCACATCTTTTGCCGTGTCGCTGCCCCACGGACCTTTGGAAAGTTCGTTCAACCGGTCGCTGATCTTGCCATAGGCTTCGCTGTCGAACTTTCCTGTCTCAATGGCGTCAGCCACCAAATTCAGCGCCTTGGCAGATTCATTGAACATCTGCTGGTTATGGACCAACAGGTCGCGGGTCATGACAACGCCGCCGGGGTTCAGCGCAAATGCCGGATTCGGCCCGGCAATTGTCACAAAATTGTCGATGAATTCCTTGGCCGCCTTTTCATCCGCCTCGGCCAAATTGGGTGCGGCGCGTGCCAATTTCGCCGCCGCTGCAATCCGTCCCAGCGCGCCGGTCAGCGCAGAGCCCAGCTTTGGGTCGCCGGTAGCCTTGGAAATTGCGTCGGCGACGCTGGGCAGACCGGCCTTGGCCGCCGCGGCGTTCAGCTTGGAAATCGCGTCGTCCACGACAATCGCCGATGACGGCAACAGAGTGCCGTTTTCCTGCATCCCCGCCACGGTCTCGAGCATCGGTGCCGCGATGCTCGCCAGCGTGTTCAGGTCGGTAATCTGACCCGACGCCGCCAACCCTCCCAGCGCCTCAAGCATCGCCGTCGGTCCCGCTTCGATCATCGCTTGATGGCTCAGCATTTCAGCGGTCAGCAGGGCATCCGGCGCATCCGGGTTGGCAGCGGCGATCTGTCCGATCTCGCGCAACGCATCGACCCGCTCGGCGGTCGTAGCAGCAGTTTTCAGCCGCGCGCCTGCCGCCTCCATTGCAAGCCTGGCGTCCTCTGACCACTCTGCGGCAGCGACGGGAAGTGTCAGCAAAAAAAACGCGATAAGCATGATGAAAAGTCTTTGCATGGGGTATGTCCTTTGTCCGACGCGAACAGTTTACCACGCCTTGGCCAACGGTCCAAAAATTGAATTGACCGGAGCGCGAGAAATTAGCGACCGAATTTCTTATCGCCTAAAGTAACCGTTCCAACGCGACCGTCAGGAATACGCCAAGGACGGCAAAACCAATGCCAAAAATCGCGCCATATTGCGCCATATCCAGCCGGTTGCCCCCACGCCGCCAGGCAACGCTGACCCCCAGTGCTGCCCCAATCAGGGATGCCACGATGACGATCATGGCGCGGCGTTCGCCTCAATACGCGGGACCAGCGCGGCGATTTCTTGCAGGCGGGCGCGGATTTCGGCGTCAGAACCGATGCCGTAGCGGGCCCATCCCAGGCTGTCGCTGCGCACAATCCCGGCCTCTGAATGGCGCCCCAACGTGTCAAGCGCCTGTGCCTTGATCATCAGCAACGTCGACAGCAGACTGGCATTTTCCGCCGCCAGCGCCGTGGGGCTGTTGCCGTTTGCAATTTCGATCGCCTCGCCCGGGCGACCGGCGGACAAAGCATAGGCCGCAGCCTGAACTGCAACATGGGCGCCGTGCAGCCGGGTTTCAGGATCGGCACGAAATACCGCTTCGGCCTGCGCGAACGAGGATATCGCCAAAGCGGTGTCATTCGAGAGCGCAAGACGGCCCTGGGCGTAAAGGCTGAAACCCAGGCGATTGTCGTTCCAGCCCTGGCTCTTGGCATAGCTGACGGCGCGTTTGGCAGATGTCAGACGGCTTGCAACAGAGCTGCGCGCGCCAAGGGCGGCTTCGATCGCACTGCTCCATTGGCGCGGCGTCGCGGTCGTTGGCGCCACACCGCCAAAGCGCCCCGCCGGATTGATCCGCGCAAGGATGCCCGGCAGACGCCTGGCCACCGCTTGGGGCGTCATGCCGCTGCGCAGGCCCGGATCATAAACTGCGCGCAGTATGACCATGTCAAAGCCGGTCAGCACGGTGTGAAAATTGTCGTCATTAAAAATCGAATCGGTCAGGTGATAAAGGTCATTAACCGGGCCCAGGGCCTGGGCCACTTCTTCGTGCAGGCAATCGCGGATCTCCTGGGCGCTGACATCACCGGGAAGAAACACCGCCATTCGATCGCGCTGCACCAGCGCGGTCCAGTCCAGCCCCGGCGTCAGGCGGCGCAATTTGAATTCGGCCCAGCTTTCAACATTCGGCGCAACAAAACAGGCCGCCAGCGGGACTGCGCGCCGCAACGTGCGGCGGCTAAGAACTTCGACGGTAATGTTGGCCGGCTGATCGGCGCGGACCCGGGTGATCGGAATGCGGGCTTCGCTGCGCAGTCGAAATAAAAGCCGATCGATGTCGCGCTCGGTGGCCGGGCCAACCCTGTTGCCGGTTACACGGATAGTGATCGGACCTTCAAACCGCGACATGACCGGCAACTTGCGCCCGCTTTCCAGCTCAAAGACCAACGTCATGAATTCCTTGGCAATGGAGGCGTTAGATCGGGCCGGTGCGGGGGCGGGGCTGCCGGCGAAGGATTTCATGGTCGGCAGTTCGATACTGAACGGCGCGTTGCGGCTGACATCGCTGGTGCTTGATTGGGTCGAACATGCACCCAAAAGCACCGAGCCCAAGGCCAGCGCCAGAACACTGCGCGCAATATTCATGGCCGGTCGTACCGGATAAACGGCGTCAAATTTCCAACCCGATCATATAACTTTCTGGCCACGTGATTGAAGTCCTGTGTCAGCCAGTAGACGGTTGGAACACCAGCGTTCTCAGCCGCCAGATAGACAGCTTCGATCAAGGCGCGCCCCACGCCCTGGCCGCGAACATCCGGGTCGGCAAACAGGTCCTGCAAATAATATACACCTTCGGGGCGCCACATGTGATCGTGATATACGTAGTGCACCAGTCCAACCGATCGGCCACACAGTTCCGCCAGAAGCCCGTGAACATTTGTATCTGTTGCCAATAGCCGGTCAAAGGCGATTTTCTTGATTTCATCGGCAAGCGTGGTTTCATAATACGCCAGATAACCGGTCCAAAGACGGTGCCAGTCGTCGTAGTCATCTGCACGGATGGCACGAATCGCCACAGCCATGTCCATCGCCTTCATTTTATCGTTGCGCCGGTGCCATGAATGCCAGCCGACGGAACAGGTGAACATCCTGTTCGTTATTTGGCAAGACCCGATACATTTTCGGCAGCCAAGAGCCGCCGTCGGGTTTTTTAGTCTGCGCACTTACCACCCTTCAAAAAATCCAAACTTGCCATAATTTAGGGATTTTCTCATATCCTATGAAGCATCTGCGCAGGAACCGCAGGCCCTGTTTGAAGAGGGAGCAGAGTGAGCTTCGGGTTTTGCGAATCGCCTTTTTTCGCCGCTTTCGGCGACTATTTGTTCATCTGCTGCGCCCGTTGAAACCGCCCAGTACATGGCTATTGCCATGACAAGGATAAGCCTTTCCAGTCGGTCTGGCTTTTTGATTTGGCTTTGCGCGATGCCAAATCCACGGGTCTTGAAGTCCGAGAACATAGCTTCAATACCCCATCGCATTCCATAATCGAGAACCGTGTATTGTGAAGGCTTTGCATTCATAGCGATGATCCAGGGCTCAGGGTGACCATCGTCGTGCAATACTCCGATATTCGTAAACACACCTGATCCATAAAGTTCCGCGTTTATAAGCCCTTGCGGCATCAGCTCCCTGATTTCAATGCAAGACAGCTCGCCACCTTGGTGCTGCAAAGTCAGGTTGCCCTTCAGGCGAATACGATATCCCCAACCAGCGTCCTGACACCAATGGATTAACCTTTCTGTGCCATAAAATCGATCACCCGTTAACATGACATCAGCCCCTTCAGGCATCCAATCCTGAATGCTGTCCAGTAACTCTTTTTGGAGAGAAAACCCAATATTGCCTTTTGTCTTGCGCACGCGCCAAGCCACAGGCAAGGCGCGATCACGCATGCGCACTGACAGCATCAAGACTTCATGTCCGTCATTGATATGGCTTTGATCCATCATCAAAACGATGGTCTCTCCGTTGGAGGCCAAACGGGTGAATACATCTCCAGCATAGGCCTGCATGATTTCCGCGCAATCAATGTGGGAATTGCTCAAAACACGGGAAACATACTGGTACCGATGATCTTTTGTGCCGATGTGACGCGGTAAAGCCGCCGATAATTCCATCAAATTCGCACTTCGCACATCAAGAACGATGCTCGAAAGCAGTGTAAGGCCTTCGCAGCGGGATTTATGAAACTTTGGAAGCCGCTCTATAAAATCAGCCTTGATAGCTTCGTTTACCCCAGAAAAACCCAATGAAACAACCTTGCCTATCCGGTTTACACCCACACCCACTAGGGCTAGAATGGGCGCAAACCGGATATAGGGGAGCGCGCCATGGATGTTCTCGACCGCGCCGAGCTCCCATTCCCGCATTCGCTACCGGAGTTCCAGCGACTTTTCCCCGATGATGCGGCCTGCGCCGCCTACCTGGAGAAAGCCCGCTGGGGAGACGGCTTTGCCTGCCCGCACTGCGGCACGGCGGGAGAGCCGTTCCACTTTGAAAACCGCCCTGGCGTCCTGCGCTGCCGCAAGTGCCGCCAGAACACCGGGCTGACGGTGGGAACAGTGATGGAGCGTAGCCACACTCCGCTGAACGTCTGGTTCTGGGCCGCTTATCTGGTCGCCAGTCAGACGCCCGGCATGTCCGCCGTGCAGTTTCAGCGGCAACTTGGTCTTTCGCGCTACGAGACGGCCTTTCAAATTCTCCACAAGCTCCGCTCGGGCATGGTGCGGCCCAACCAAGACAGGATCGGTGGACAGCCCAAGAACCATGTTGAGGTGGACGAAACCTGGGTTGGCGGGCGAACAACGCGTGGGGAAGGCCGTGGTGTTCACCACAAGGTTCCCGTCTCCTGTGCCATCGAGGTGCGTCATCGAAAGCCGGGCACCAAGCTCGACAACCGGAAAGACGGACGCTATGCCGGACGCGTTCGGCTCGCCGTCGTGCTCGACCGTAGCGCCGAGTCGCTCTGTGGGTTCGTCGAGAGCACCGTCGCGCCGGGATCGCTGATCGTTACTGACGATTGGAGCGGCTATGCTGGCCTCGGTAAGCGCGGCTATGAGCACTTCGCTGTTGCCGAGTGTGGTGATCCAGAGGTTGCCGAGCAATACCTGCCGATCATCCATCTGGTTTTCGCCAACCTGAAGACGTGGCTGATCGGTATCCACCACGGCGTTAGCCACCAGCACCTACAAGCCTACCTCAACGAGTTCACCTTCCGCTTCAACAGGCGGTTCTACCCGTTCAACGCCTTCCGCTCATTGCTCGGCATCGCGGGCGACACCTCTGCTCCAACCTATGCCGAGCTTTACTCGGGACAGTGGCGGCACCCTACATGTAGCGGTCATGGGTGTTAACCGGATAGGCAAGGAAACAACCATACAACATCTCCAATTCTATAACAGGAGACTCCTTGAATCACAGCATGTGGACAGATGGCAAGCTTAATTCGCTAAATTGAAGGGTGGTAAGGTCTGCGGCTGACAAATCCTCTGCCAGAAGCAGTTTCAACCAGTCCCAAACTTCACTGGTCGACGGTTTTTTCCTCAATCCGACCGGTTCGCTGATACCAAATAACCGCGTCGAGCCGGTGCTGAGCAGACCGTCCTTTATCGCCAGCCCCAAGGCTTTGGCATCCTGACGCGTCAGTTCGGTCTTGCCAGTGGCGGGCTCGGCCTTGACCAGCAACGGGCGCAAATTTTTGACAGCCGCATTGCCCGAAATTGTCAGAGAATCTGCCGATACGCAAGCACCGGTTCCGGCGAATTTCATGGTCAATATCAACTTTTTGGGTCGCTTTGTTCACGTATTCCTAACGATAGGCCACAAACCATCTGGACGTGCCGATCAGCTAGTGACATCCAGACTCGCTTGGGCTACATCGGCGCCGATGGAGCATGTCGGATGAACGAGCAGAGCACTCAGAGGACATCCGGCAAACAGAAGGCAAGCATAATGAAAGCAGAAGTTTTCCTGCCCGCTGATTACCAACCAGTTGAAGACGAACCGTTCATGAACAAACGCCAGCTTGAATATTTCCGTCGCAAGCTTTTGATTTGGAAAGCAGAACTGTTTAATGACAGCAAGCATACCATCGAAGGGCTGCAGGACGGCACCCGAAACATCCCTGATATCGCCGACCGGGCAAGCGAAGAAACCGACCGCGCGTTGGAGCTTCGTACCCGTGACCGGCAACGCAAACTGGTCGCCAAGATCGACTCCGCGCTGCGGCGGATCGACGAGGGCGAATATGGCTACTGCGAAGTGACGGGTGAATCGATTTCGATCAAGCGTCTGGATGCGCGGCCGATTGCGACCATGAGCCTGGAGGCCCAGGAACGCCACGAGCGGAGCGAAAAGGTCCATCGCGACGACTGACACGTGACCGCGCATCCACATAGCGTGCACCGGGGCCAAATGACCCCGGTTTTTTTGTCTGTGTGGCTGGCATGCTGAGCGGCCGGCCGGTCACTGTGTTGGGCGCGGGCATTGGCGGTCTGGCGACTGCGCTTGCGCTGTCTCGGCACGGCGCGAATGTCAGGGTGCTTGAGCAGGCGCCCGAGATTTCCGAAGTCGGCGCCGGATTGCAGATCACGCCGAACGGGGTTGCGGTGCTTGATGCACTTGGGCTGGGCAAAGAACTGCGTCAGTGCGGCCTTGCGGCTAGTGCGATCGAACTGCGCGACTATGCCAAAGGTGCGCTTGTCGTGCGCCTTGATCTGGCCCGTCATTCGCGTGACCAGACTTATCTGTTGCTGCATCGCGCCGATCTTATCGGGGTGCTGGCACGGGCCGCGGAACGGGCCGGAATTTCCATCAAATTCGGCCATCGGGTGGATGAAGTTTCACCGGATGAAAACGGCGTGCGGATAACCTGCAGCAACGGCCATACTGAGGAAAGCCAGTTGGTAATTGCCGCAGACGGCCTTCAATCGCGCCTGCGCGCGGTGCTGAACGGCGATCAGCCGCCGTTTTTCACCGGGCAGGTCGCGTGGCGCGCGATTGTGTCGTCGGCGGGCGAATTGCATCGGGCGGTGTGCGTGCATATGGGGCCCGGGCGGCACTTTGTCAGCTATCCGCTGCGTGGCGGCACGATGACCAATATTGTAGCCGTGCAAGAGCGCGATGGATGGGCGGACGAGGGCTGGCACCACTCTGGCGATCCCGGCGATCTGCGCCGTGCGTTCGCCGATTTTTGCCCGCCGGTGCGGGGGCTTCTGGAAAAAGCAACAGAGGTCAATCTTTGGGGCCTGTTCCGGCATCCGGTCGCGCGCCGTTGGCATGGTGCCAGATGCGCACTGGTGGGTGACGCGGCACATCCGACGCTGCCGTTTCTGGCACAAGGGGCCAATTTGGCGCTGGAAGACGCCTGGGTCATTGCCAGTTGCCTGGCAAATGAACCGGTTCCAGAGGCGCTGGCGAGTTACCAAATGCGGCGTCAGACGCGGGTCAGCAAGGTGATCGCCGCCGCCAACGCCAATGCCCGCAACTACCACTTGCGAAGACCGGTCATGCGCCTGGTTGCGCATTCATTGCTGCGCGTCGCTGGCATGCTTGCACCGGCTCAGATGCTCAACCGATTTGACTGGATTTACGGCCACGATGTGACGGCGCAGTAATTCCAATGTTCAGATGTAGGGTAATCTTTTCAGAGGCCTTTAGCCCTCAAACACTGTTCTCAAGCGCCTTAATGATCGGTGAGAAATCCGCCGCCTTCAACGACGCCCCACCAACCAGCGCGCCGTCCACATTGGCCACCGCGAATATTTCGGCGGCGTTGCTAGCGTTGACCGAACCGCCGTAAAGGATCCGCACCGATCCACCGACGTCGTCGCCAAGCCGATGTTGCAGTCGGGCGCGGACAAAGTCGTGCACTTCGCGGATCTGCTCAAGGCTGGGGACTTTTCCGGTGCCAATCGCCCAGATCGGCTCATACGCCACCACCAGCGTCTCGTCGTTTACGGTGTCGGGAATTGAGCCGACCATTTGGGCGCCGATAATATCCAGCGTTTGGCCCGCCTCGCGTTGTGCCAGCGATTCACCGACACAAATGATCACACTCAACCCCTCGGCCAGCCCGCATAGGGCTTTGACACGGACATCTTCATCTTTTTCATCGTGGTCTGCGCGCCGCTCTGAATGGCCCAGAATGACATATTCGGCCCCCGCATCTGCCAGCATGTTCGCGCTGGTATCACCGGTATGGGCGCCGGCCTCACTTGCGTGGCAGTCCTGCCCGCCGGTGATGATCGCACCATCAACCGTCATATCCGACATCCGCGACAATAGCGTGGCCGGCGGGCACATAAGGATCTCGCAGGCCGGGTCAGGGTGAAGATCGAGCAGCGTCGCCACCTCGTGCAATCCGGTCCAGACACCATTCATCTTCCAGTTGCCGGCGGCGAGTTTTGTGTGCTGTGTCATAAACCAATCCCGTTTTTACTGGTCTTAACGAGATTTGGCAGCGCTGGCCAATGGCGCGATTGTCGCGGTCTACAAATTCGCCAGCGCCTGGCGCGCCCAGTCTGACGCAGCTTCCGGGTCGTCGAGTGCGTCATCCGGAAGCGTCCAGTAGCCCATAGTCCTGCCGCTGTCGGCGCCAAACTGGCGTGAACCGGCACCAGCCAGCATCTCGGCAAATGCGCCTTTGGCCTTGAGATATACGGTTCCGGAACTGTCGAGGATCGAGAATATCTGATCGTCGCAATACACCGACAGTCCGCCCATCATCTTGCGATGCGTGATCAAACCGAGCGGGGCAAACAATTCTTCGATGAAAGCGATGTCGCTCTCCGAAACGCTCATGTTTTGACCTTGGCGGCATTCTTGCGAAGCTTTTCCTCGGCCGCCACGCGCGCCGGCACCAGCGAAAGCTGCGCCCAGTGCAGCGCTTCATCCGGGTCGTCCAAGGCAGAATCCGGCAGCGCCATCAGCCCATTGATCGTTCGCAGTCCGGTCTTGGCGTCGTAGCTGAACGGGTGCGATCCGGCGTCCAGGTATAGTTTCGCGAGATCACGGTCGGCTTTCATGAAAACCGCGTCACCGAAAATAACCGCAAACATGGCGTCGTCGAGATACAGGGATGTTCCGCCAAACATGCGCCCGGTGCGAACCGGTCCAAGGCGGGCGAAAAGATCGGTGACGTTACTGAGAAATCCGGGATCAGTCGCCATCAATATCTGCGAATTTGATCGATTCTCCGCAGCCGCACTCATCAACAACATTGGGGTTGCGGAACCTGAACCCGCTTTCCAACAGCGCCACCTCGTAATCAATCTCAGTGCCAAACAGAAACATCTGCGCCATCGGTGCAATCATGATCCGCGCGCCATCTTGCTCGACAACTTCATCGTGCGGATCGACTTCGGACACATAATCCATCGTGTATTCCATGCCCGCGCAGCCACCTTTTTTGACGCCGATGCGCAAGCCTTTCGAGCCGTCTTGGCCCATCAGGCGCGCGATCTGCACGGCAGCGGCTGTGGTTATGGTCACGGCTTGTTTGCCCGGAATGGAAAACATCGATCAGCCTTTTGTTTCGTTCGTGGCCCTCAATCTTGGGGGCGTCGGTTTCTATCTCAAGCGGCGGCGTCTGCCTGCCTACATGAACCCCAATTCCAACCTTGCCGCGTCGGACATCATTTCCATGCCCCAGGGCGGGTCCCATACCAGTTCCACATCCACATGTTTTACACCCGGCAACGGCTCGATTGCATCGGCGACCCATCCCGGCATTTCACCGGCCACAGGGCAGCCTGGGGCGGTCAATGACATCTTGATGCTGACTTCATTTTCGTCGTTGATCGCGATTGTATAGACCAGCCCGAGGTCGTAAATATTCACTGGAATCTCCGGATCATAAATAGACCTGCAGGCCAGAACCACATCCACATAGAGCGGATGATCGGTGCTCGACGGCTGGATCAGGGGCGTGCCCTCTAACGGAATTGGTTCAGCGGTCATCGTGGCCTCTTTGATTTCCGAGTAATTATATAAGGATTAGCTCCCGATACGTCCAGTGGCATCGCGAAATGCGTGTTATCTCGCTGGCACGCCGAATTCCTTCAATTCAGATCAATTCCTGAATTTGTAGGAATGGCACAGTTGAAAAGTACTTGGTTGGCTTGGCTTCGCACCTAAAATGCCCGACAAGCCGTGCAGGCCGAATTTTGGGCATGATATGGCAAACAAATTTGAGTTCAATCTTCATGCTCAGGACGGCAAGGCGCGCGTCGGAGTGATCACCACACCCCGTGGTGATGTCCGCACACCGGCATTCATGCCGGTCGGCACCGCCGCGACGGTCAAGGCGATGCTGCCCGAAAATGTGGCTGCAACCGGGGCCTACATTATTTTGGGCAACACCTACCACCTGATGCTGCGACCCACGGCGCAACGCATCGCCAATCTTGGCGGCTTGCACAGGTTCATGAACTGGCAGCGGCCGATCCTGACCGACAGTGGCGGCTTTCAGGTGATGAGCCTGGCGTCATTGCGTAAACTGACCGAGGCGGGGGTAAAGTTCAGGTCACATATTGACGGCTCTGAGCACCTGCTAACCCCTGAACGCAGCATGGAAATTCAGCGTCTGCTAGGGGCGGATATTGTCATGTGTTTTGACGAATGCACCCCGTTTGGGTCCAAAGAACACGTGGCGATGGAAAGTATGCGCCTATCAATGAGATGGGCCAAACGATCGCGCGACGCATTTGGCGAACGTCCGGGATATGCGCTTTTTGGCATTCAACAGGGCAGCTTTTTTGCCGACCAACGCGCCGAAAGCGCCGAAAAGCTGCGCGCGATTGGCTTTGACGGCTATGCAATCGGCGGTCTGGCTGTGGGCGAGGGCCAGCGAGCGATGTTCGACACGCTCGACTATGTGCCCGATATGTTGCCCGCAGATCGCCCGCGTTACCTGATGGGGGTTGGAAAACCTGACGATATTGTCGGAGCTGTGGCGCGCGGGATCGACATGATGGATTGCGTGTTGCCGTCGCGATCAGGGCGAACCGGTCAGGTGTTTACGCGGCGCGGGGTTCTGAACATCAAAAACGCCCGCCATCAGGACGACCCGCGCCCATTGGACGAAATGTGCACCTGCCCGGCCTGTCAGAGATATTCCCGGGCCTATTTGCACCACGTATTTCAAGCCCAGGAAATGATTTCCGGAATGCTGCTGACCTGGCATAATCTGCACTATTATCAGCAGCTAATGCACGGAATGCGTGACGCAATATCGACCGGCCGCTTTGCTGCTTTTGAAAAGGCGTTCAAGGAACAGCGGAATGCCGACGATATTGATCAGATTTAGAGCAACTGGGACACAGTTCGTACAAAAGCGTCTCTTTTGACACGGGATTTCTCACAAAACGCCACATGGTGCCTTGTTCTTGGCAATTTGGAACGTCAAAATGCAGGACGAAAACCTGGCGCGGTGTTGAAATACCGCCTGAAACCACCAGTTAATTAGGCCAGGGTCACAGATGGCTGGGGCTGACATCGCAAAGGCGGGATCGGCGCGTTCTGGCCAATTGAGGAAGTCACATGCAAGAGCAACTCGACCAATCTTTCCCTGTCCTGCCGCTGCGCGATATTGTGGTATTTCCGCATATGATCGTGCCGCTTTTTGTGGGGCGCGAAAAATCTGTGAAGGCTTTGGAAGAGGTCATGCCGGACGACAAGCAAATCCTGTTGTCCAGCCAGATGGATCCAAGCGTTGACGAGCCGACGTCGGACGGAATTTACAAAGTCGGCGTTTTGGCGAATGTCCTGCAATTGCTGAAGTTGCCTGACGGTACGGTCAAAGTACTGGTCGAAGGCCGCTCGCGCGTGCGCATCACAAAATATGTATCTAATGACGTATTCTTTGAAGCACATGCCGAAGTTTTGACAGAAATTGAAGGTGATGACGAAACCACCGAGGCGCTGGTGCGCTCGGCCTCGCGGGAATTTGAGCGCTACGCGAAGATCAAGAGGAACATCCCCGAAGAAGCGCTGGCGACTGTGTCGGAGACTCGCGAGCCTGCCAAACTGGCTGATCTGGTGGCCGGCCATCTGGGTGTCGAAGTGGACCAGAAACAGGAACTTCTGGAAACCCTGTCGGTCGAGGCACGGCTTGAAAAGGTCTACGCACTGATGCAGGGCGAAATGTCAGTCCTGAAGGTCGAGAAAAAGATCAAGACCCGCGTCAAGTCGCAGATGGAGCGAACCCAGCGAGAGTATTATCTGAACGAGCAAATGAAGGCCATTCAGAAGGAACTCGGCGACGGCGAAGAGGGCCAGAACGAGATCAGTGAGCTCGAAGAACGTGTTGAAAACACTAAGTTTTCCAAAGAAGCGCGTGAGAAAGTCGATGCTGAGATCAAGAAGCTAAAGTCTATGTCTCCGATGTCCGCAGAGGCCACAGTGGTGCGCAATTATCTGGATTGGATGCTGACGATCCCGTGGGGCGTGAAATCGCGAGTCAAAAAAGATCTGAACCGCGCCCAGAAGGTACTGGATGACGATCATTACGGGCTTGAAAAAGTCAAAGAACGTATTGTCGAGTATCTGGCGGTTCAGCAACGTTCCAAGAAACTCAGAGGCCCGATCATGTGCCTTGTTGGGCCACCGGGCGTTGGTAAGACATCGCTTGGACAGTCTGTGGCAAGGGCAACGGGACGCGAATTCATTCGAATCTCGCTTGGCGGCGTGCGCGACGAAAGCGAAATTCGTGGCCACCGCCGGACTTACATCGGCTCGATGCCGGGCAAAATCATTCAGGCCATGAAAAAGGCCAAGACCACGAATCCACTTATCTTGCTCGACGAGATTGACAAGATGGGCCAGGACTTCCGCGGTGATCCGGCGTCGGCTATGCTGGAAGTGCTTGATCCGGAACAAAATTGCACCTTCGCTGATCACTATATCGAGGTTGAATATGACCTGTCCAATGTGATGTTCCTGACCACCGCGAATACTTACAACATTCCCAGCCCGCTGTTGGACCGGATGGAGATCTTGCCGCTGGCGGGATACACCGAGGACGAAAAGAAAGAGATCGCGCTGCAGCATCTGATTCCGAAACAGACCAAGAACCATGGCTTGAAAAAGTCGGAATTCACGATTTCGGATGATGCGTTGCAGGAAATAATCCGAACTTATACGCGCGAAGCCGGGGTTCGAAATCTGGAGCGTGAGATCGCCAAACTGGCGCGCAAAGCGGTCACCAAACTGGTCAGAAAAGAGCATGAGGAAGTTGTTATAACTCTCGAAAATCTTGGCGATTTTCTTGGTGTCAAGCGGTTCCGATATGGCCTGGCTGAGACCGACGATGCGGTTGGTGTTGTCACCGGGCTGGCCTGGACCAGCGCCGGTGGTGATCTGTTGTCGATCGAGGCACTGCGCCTGCCTGGCAAGGGCCGGATGAAAACCACCGGCAAATTGGGCGATGTGATGAAAGAAAGCATCGACGCCGCAGCTTCGTTCGTTCGTTCAATTTCGCCTGAAATCGGCGTGAAGCCACCTGTTTTTGAAACGATCGACATCCACGTGCATGTTCCTGACTGTGCGACCCCAAAGGATGGCCCAAGTGCCGGTGTCGCGATGGTGACGTCTATCGTTTCGGTGTTGACCCAGATTCCGGTTCGCCGGGACATCGCCATGACCGGCGAAGTCACGCTTCGGGGCCATATTCTGGCGATTGGCGGGCTAAAGGAAAAGCTGCTGGCAGCACTTCGCGGCGGTATCAAAACCGTTTTGATCCCGCAGGAAAATGCCAAGGACCTGACCGAGATACCGGACAATGTGAAGGACGGCCTGACGATCATGCCGATTTCGCATGTGAGCGACGTTCTCAAACTGGCTCTGGTGCGCCAGCCAGAGCCGGTGGAATGGGACGAAGAGGCCGAGCAGGCGGCGAGGCTCAAGGCTGACCAGCCTGCGGCTGACAGTCCGAGCGCCACGGCCCACTGACATCGGATATTGCCGGAATTTCGGGCGCATCTTGCCGGGCGCACCCGGCGAGATTTTCCTGTGCGAAAGATTTTGTTCATTCACATGTGGATAAATTTGCGATATTCCTCTAATCAATTCGACTAAAGAAACAAAAAACAGGCGAAAATCGAGATGGCGACTGCAACCAAAAAGGCGACCGTAAAAGCGGCGTCAGTGGCATCGAGCGACATCAGCAAGTCCGACATCAAATCGGTGCCCAAGTTGAGTTCGGCAGATTCCAAAGCTTCCAAAACGGCGTCTGCGGACGGCGGCGCGGGGCTTAATTTGGTGCGGCGCAAGGAACTGGTGGAACGGATCGTCGCGACATCCGGTCTGAAACCAAATGCCGTAAAAACAGTCCTCGACGCGGTCTTGCAGGAAATGGGCGACATATTGTCGGCCGGTGAGGGTCTGCATGTTCCGCCCTTGGGAAAGCTTGTTGTGAGTCGGCGAAAAGACATTCCAGGCGGCCAAGTCTGAACTGCAAATTACGCCGCAAGGCGGCCACGCCAAAGTCTTCGGCTGCGATCGAAAAGCCGGCTGAGCCAAGTTGAGCCCTCCGGCAGGCGGGCATGTGAAGACATTGCGAGCCGTGCAAATATTTATCACTTTTGAGCCAACGCAAGGATATTTTCCGGCAATCTGGCACAGGGGGTTGCCAGCCCGGCCTGCCTCGGGGTAAGACCCGCGCCGGGCGGGTGATTAGCTCAGTTGGTAGAGCGCTTCGTTTACACCGAAGATGTCGGGAGTTCGAGTCTCTCATCACCCACCACTTTCCAGATCATTCAAGCCAAAGGCGCTTTGATGGCCGATTTCCCGGAAATATTTGTGCTTCGACACGGCCAGACCGAGTGGAACATTGTTGCCGTCATCAGGGACGGCTTGACTCACCACTCACCGATCTTGGGCGCGCTCAGGCAGTGACACAATCGCGTTTGCTTGCCGCGGCCATCGGCAGCCGCGGGGATCTAAAAGCGTATTGCAGCCCACAGGGGCGGGCGCTGGACAGCGCTGGTATTACGTTGAAACCGCTTGGCCTGTCTGCACGCGCTGATGCGCGATTGTGCGAGATTTCTTTTGGAAAATGGCAGGGCCTGACTTTTGGCGAGATTGCCGACGGCTGGCCGGAACATGTGAAATACGCGGACCAGAATCCGTTTGGCTGGCATTTTCAAGCCCCAGGCGGCGAGGCGTTTGAAGACATGCGCGCGCGGGCGCTGAGATTTCTAGAAGACCTGACTGGTCCATCGGTTATCGTCACCCACGGCATTACGTCACGGATACTGCGCGGCATTTGGCTAGGTCAGAGTATCGATGAAATGGCCGAGATGCCGGGTGGGCAAGGCTGCGTGCATCATTTGTCGAATGCGGGTTGTCGAACGCTGCGCGGGCCTGACAAGCCGGATTTGTAGAGTTCGCCAACTGTTCAAATCGCAGTCAGTGCGGTCAATTTCGTTGTTGGCTCATTGGCGATATCGAACTGTTCAGCGCCGAAAAGATGGGGCGCGCATACGTATGCGCGCCCCAAACCAGTGCCTATAGCGGCCCCACAACCTTACCGCCGCTTCGTGTGACACCCAAAGTATGTGCCGCGGCAACGGTTTCTGCATGAACCATATCGCCGGGTGGCAGTATTGTTCTGGGAGTGGGCTTTCGCCATTGCCATGCCGCCAGACACAGCCATCGCCATCGCCAGCACTCCACCGGCAATTTGTTTCATCGCGAATGTCATTTTCTTCCTCCTTGAAGATTTGCTAAGACCGAAATCACGTAACGGGCCGCCAAAAAGTTTCACGCACTCAAAAAGGGCCGTGAATTGCATTCATGACGACGCTCGCGGACATCGAGGAACTGATATCGCGAACCGCGCTGGGCGACCGGGACGCATTTACGATGCTCTACGGCGCCACCAGCGCGAAACTTTTTGGCATATGCCTGCGTGTCTTGAACAACCGCGCCGAAGCCGAAGATGCGTTGCAAGACGCCTATGTCAGGATTTGGCAGAAAGCTGATCGTTACGCCGCAAATGGCTATAGCCCGATGACCTGGCTGATCACTCTGACCCGGAATTTGGCGATCGACAGGTTGCGGGCAAGGAAAGCACCGGCAATGCAACTCGACAATTTTCAAGACCTGAGCGCCAGCGGCCCGACGCCCGAAGATGCAGCGATTGCCGCATCAGAAAAAGCGCGGATTGATGCCTGTCTGGACGAGCTGGACGACGGGCGTGCTGACGCCGTACGCGGGGCTTATTTGCAGGGCGAAAGCTATCAAGAACTTGCAGATCGCTTGCGCGTCCCACTGAATACAATGCGAACCTGGCTGCGGCGCAGCCTGCTGCAATTGAAAGAATGCCTAAGCCGATGAACCAGGACACCGATCATAATAACGACGATAATGTCCTTGCGGGCGAATATGCGTTGCACCTGTTGGATGCGGAGGCGCGGCGTTTGTTTGAGGCACGGCTTGTCCACGAGCCCGAATTGCGCGCATTGCTGCGCGATTGGGACGAAATCTTTGTGCCACTGGCGGGCGAATTTGCGCCAGTTACGCCGCCAAGTCACGTAAAAAGCAAAATCGACGCGGAGTTGTTTGCGGGCGAGCAAACTGCGTCAACCAGGCGCTGGTCATTCTTGAATTTCGGAACCGGAGTGATTGCCGGATTTGCGTTGGCTTTGCTGCTATTGGTGGTGTTGCCGGTTACCCAATTCGCCCCGCCGGGACCCACTTACACCGCCGAAATCGCTGCAGAAGATCAGACGCTTATCATACGCGCGCGCTACGAAAGCGACGCCGCAACATTGCAGATCGAGCGAATTACAGGTCAGGCCGTCCCCGGCCGGGTTCTTGAATTGTGGCTGATCGCTGAAGGTGCAAGCGCGCCGGTGTCGCTTGGCGTGCTGCCACCCGCCACAAATGCCGCGATAAAGATCTCGGAAGAACATATTGCTGCGCTGGCGGGTGGCACTTTGGCGATCAGTGACGAACCCGCAGGCGGTTCACCAACCGGCCAGCCAACGGGGGCAATTCTTGCCATTGGCAGCGTCAATACGCTTTAAGTGGGCGACAACTCTGCGACGAATTGAGAATTCAAGCGGCACGTGCACCCATAACCCGGCAGATATTTCACCGCCGCTTGGATCATGACTTGACGGCCCAACAGCGCGGACATAAAACGCCCGTCACGTTCGGGATTGCCGAGCGTTAAGTGCGCGGTTGTAGCTCAGTTGGTTAGAGTACCGGCCTGTCACGCCGGGGGTCGCGGGTTCGAGTCCCGTCAACCGCGCCACTGATTCCATATTTAGAAAACCTCGGCGGTTTGGGCTCTGGCGCGGACTTTATCCCCAGAACCGCCCTGTTCAATGATTCACTCTCAAGCACGCCATCGCCCGGACTGCCCGTCAGTTGGTGCCAGAAGGCAGCGTGTTGAACTGGGCACTCAGGAATTTTCACCAGCACCAGATGCTACGGCATCTGACGGTCTGGCGGGAAGACACTTGTTAGTTCAATGCCCCGCTTTCGGTCAGCCAGCGCGCCATGCCCTGAATGTTCAGATCGCGCCAGTTGTCGTAAGAGCTCCAGTTTGAATAGGCGCTCGTATCCAGCGACGCGACAATATCCCCGACCGACTTACCGGACTTTAGCGCCGCCGCTACGGCATCACGCAGCCATTCGATATATTCGCGGTTCTCGGCGGCGTCCGCCTTGCCTCCCAGCCTGCCGTGGCCGGGTGCAAGTATCTCAAAATCGAGCGTTTCGATCACGCTGATCTGGTCGATGTATCCGCCGATGTCCGCACCCGGAAAATCCCTGAACGGCAGGCTTTTCGGCGACACGACATCAACGACAAAAGCCACGTTTTCAGGTCGCACCACCATTGCCAGCATGTCAGTCCCATGGCCCGCGCCAAGTGGTGTCAGTTCAATCGTATGGCCACCCGAAGCAATGCTGATCGGGCCCGAGACCAATGTATCGGCGACCACGCCGTCAATGTCCGCCGGTCCGTTGGTGCCAGCAAACACCGTCGCGGTGTCGGCAAAAACTGAACCGCCAGAGGCGTGGTCCCCATGGCTGTGGCTGTAGATAAGATGGGTAACAGGCTTGTCGGTCATTTTGGCTATTTCGGCCTCCAGCCATCCGGCTGCCTCGGCATTGATCGGATCGCTTACAACAACCCCATCATCGGTGACCACAAACACCGAATAGTGAAAGTTGTTCTGGAAACGCCAGACATCTCCCTTGATATTAATGACTTCGCGTTTTGCATCCTGTGCAAATGCGGGCACGGCGACAGCCGCGCCAAGGATCGCAACGGCAAATATCATCTTGAACATGAGTTTTCCCCCAAAATTGCACCTGTGCGAGATTAACATCGTCCTGCGTAATGCGTGATCGCAATGTTGTGATCGAAATGCACATTGGCTCTAAAAATTCGGACCGGGTGAAAATCGCGAACCGGTGCTCGGGTCTTCAGGACCAAGCTCCGGACGCTGCCGCTCAGGTCATCGCGTGCAATATACGGGCCCAGCTTCGGATGCCTTTGTGAAAACTGTCCAGATCGTATTTCTCGTTCGGGCTGTGAATTTGGTCGTCGTCCTTGCCAAAGCCGATCAGCATGGCATCCATATTCAGGATGTCCTTAAAATAGCCGGCGATCGGAATTGATCCGCCACACCCCACATAGGCCGCCGCTTTGGGCCATTCGTCTGACAGCGCGGCGCGCGCTTGCTCGAACGCCGGGTGATCGGTGGACATATGCGCCGCCGGTGCAAGCCCGTGATCTTGGAATTCCACGGTGCAATCGGCGGGCAGTTCGGCGCGAACATAGGTTTGGAATGCGTGTCGAATATTTGATGGATCCTGCTGACCGACCAGCCGGAAACTGATCTTGGCCGAGGCTTTGGAAGGCAGGACGGTCTTGAACCCGTCGCCGCTATAGCCCGCGGTCATGCCGTTTACCTCGCATGTCGGGCGCGACCAGATCATTTCCAAAGCACTGCGCCCGGATTCTCCGGCCAGAACCGACAGGCCGACATCGCCCAGGAATACAGCATGATCGAAGTCCAGAGTGTCCCATTGGGCACGAATGGCGTCGTCCAGTTCGGTCACGCCGTCATAAAACCCCGGCAATGTCACGCGGCCAGCGCTGTCATGCAGCCCCGAAATTATGCGTGCCAGAACACGTATTGGGTTCATCGCCGCGCCACCATACATGCCCGAATGCAGGTCCTTGTCCGGCCCGGTGATGGTCACCTCATGGCCAAGCAATCCGCGCAGGCGGGTTACAATTGTTGGAGTTGCCTCGCCAAACAGCCCGGTGTCACAGATCAGCGCCAGTTCGCAGGTCAGCTCGGCTGCGTTTTCACGCATGAATGGCACCAGTGATGGCGACCCAGACTCCTCTTCGCCCTCAAAAAAGAACGTAATCCGACACGGCAGGCTGCCATGCACGGCATTCCAGGCGCGGCAAGCCTCGACGAATGTCATCAGCTGACCCTTGTCATCTGACGACCCGCGACCGCGAATGACTTTGCCTTTGGCGGTGTCCTGGAGCGCCGGATCAAACGGATCACGATCCCACAGGTTCAAGGGATCAACCGGCTGAACATCATAGTGTCCATAAAACAGCAGGTGAGGACCGCTATCGCCGATATGTCCCACAACCATCGGATGACCGGTCGTTTGCCGTTTGCCGACATTGATTCCGATGCTGGCCAGATCGGCCACCAGCCAGTCCGCCGCAAGGTCGCACTGATCCTTAAAGGCCGGATCGGTCGAGATTGACGGAATGCGCAACAGCTCAAAAAGCCGTTCAGTTGCCCTTGGCAAGTCTTCGTCAATTCTTGCCAGGACGAGATCAAGGGACATGGCGCAGTCTCCGAAATTTGAGATTTGTGAAGCGTATCAGCAGGTTTGGCACTGTCCAGCGCTTTGACAAAAACCTCTTGTAAAATGCGTTTGGAGATCACATTTACTTGAACATCGGCAAAATGTTTCAATTTTGCGCATTCCGGAACATTCGGCCACTTATTCCAGCGACATCCGGCCACCCATACCGGGGGATCCGGCCACCTTTGACACGCTGCTTTGAGGCGCATGTTTTCAGTGTCAGTTGACGGGCGTTTCGTCAACGGTCTTGGTTCTGGTCTTTCGCATGGAGTGGCCGTCGAGATTGATGCGATAGGCGTTGTGAACAATCCGGTCCAGGATGGCATCTGCGAAGGTCGGTTCGCCGATCACATCGTGCCACGTGTCGACAGGCAGCTGGCTTGTGATCAGGATTGATCCGGCCTCATACCGGTCTTCGACGATCTCCATGAGATCGCGGCGTTGGGTGGCGTTCAGGCGATCTGGACCCCAGTCATCGAGGATGAGCAGCCCTGTTTTTATGAGGCTTTTGAAGACGCGCGGGAAGCGGCCATCGCCGTGGGCCAGTTCCAACTCATCGAACAATCTGGGCAGGCGTCTGTATAGAACCGTAACGCCGTCCCGGCAGGCGGCTTGTGCCAGGGCGCATGCCAGCCAGGTTTTGCCGACGCCGCAAGGGCCGGTGATCATCAGGTTACGTTTGTCGCGTATCCATTTGCCGGTCAGCAGTTGCTGGAAAAGGGCTTTGTCCAATCCTCGGCGCGCCCTGTAATCCACATCTTCCGGAGCTGCTCCCACATGGCGCAATTTGGCGGTGCGCATGCGGCTCTCAAAGCGCCTGGTGTCACGGCTGGATGACTCGCGGTCGACCAGCAGGCCCAGCCATTCAGCGTGACTGAGGCTGACCGTTCCGTCCTGTGTTTCCAGTTCGCTGAAGGCTTCCGCCATTCCGTCAAGTTTTAGCTTTTTCAGCTGATCAAGGGTTGGGTGATTGAGCATATGTTTGTCCTCTTCAATGGAAGTACTCAGCGCCACGGATGTTGGGATGGGTGATCGCAGGCTCGTCCGGGGCGCGGGTTCGAGGTTGGCGATCCAGACCATTCTTGAGAATGGAATGCAGAGATGAGTAGGAACGGGCGTTGATGTCGATTGCCCGTGTGCAGGCGGTTTCCAGGCGATCCCGGCCAAAGGTCTTGGCCAGCCGCAAAATACCCATGCAGGACCGGTAGCTCTGTTCCGGATGACGGCGCTCACGCATGATAACCTCGACATAGGCTTCGGTGTTTGGGCCGATCCTGGCGGCCTGTCGGCGTATTCTTTCGGGCGTCCAATCTGTCCGGAACCGGTGGTTTGCTGGCATGTGATCACGATGGGTGGAATGCTGGCGATTGCCGGATGTGCGCTGATGCGCCGCCACGCGTTGCCCTTTAAAATATACCTCAATTGTTCGCGCGGTGATCCTGGCCCACAGCTTTTGCTTCAACAGCTGATGCGGAACAGAGTAATAATGCCGTCCCACATCTATGTGGTAATCAAGGCCAACCCGGCATTCTTTCCATTCAGCGTAAACATAGGGCTCGACCGGCAAGGGCTTCAGAGCAGGCCTGTCCAGCGTCTTAAACAAATCCCGGCGGCTGGCCCCCAGATGCCGGGTCACTTTCCCATTCAACTGGTCCATTAAGGGTCGGATCTCAGCGTTCAACTCATCGAGACTGAAGAAGCGCTGATTGCGCAGACGTGCCAGAATCCAGCGTTCGACCAAGAGCACAGCCCCTTCGACCTTTGCCTTGTCTTTGGGCTTTCTTGGCCGGGCCGGAACAATGGCAGTATCGTAATGGACCGCCATATCCGCATAGGTGCGGTTGATGGATGGTTCATAGAAACAGGCCTTGGTCACACCGGCCTTGAGATTGTCCGATACCACTTGCGCGGGCACCCCGCCGAAGAACCCAAAAGCCCGGACATGGCTGGATATCCAGTCGGGCAATGATTGCGTCCAGCTGGCTTCCACATAGGTGTAACTGGACGCCCCCAGCGTGGCGACAAATAGCTGCGCCGTCCTCACCTCGCCTGTCTGAGGGCAGACCACATCCATGGTCGCCCCGGCATAATCCACAAACAGACGCTCACCGGCAGGATGCCTTTGGCGCATCACCGGCGACAGCTTGCCCTCCCACCGTGTATAAAGTTCACAAAACCGGCTATAGCCATAACCGTTGGGATGGACGGCCCGGTACTCTTCCCAGAGCAGCGAAAGTGTCACGCCCTTCCGGCGCAACTCGCCATGCATAAAGGCCCAGTCTGGTTGCGGATAAGACCCGCATACATCGCCAGCCGTGCGGGGAAACAGCAGGCCTTCAATATCTCCATCGCTCAGATCTGCTGGCAAAGGCCACGACAGGCCAGCCACATCGGCGCGGTGCAAATAATCCGATACTGTCGCCCGCCCCAAAAGACAGGCTCAGCGCCATCTGACGACCTGATAATCCATCCGCCCGAAGTCGCAGGGTTTCTCGTATCTTCCGCATTGGCAATCTCTTCATTCGGCTCCCTCTCGTTCAAAAAGAACGGCAGGATAACCGCGTTAAGGATCGCCTCGTGGCAGCAATATCTCAGGTGAAAACAGGGTGGCCGGATGCCCCGGAATCCCCGGCCGGATCAAATCGGTATGGCTGGCCGGATGTTATCGGAATCACTGGCCGGATCGCCCCGGAATACGCAAATTTTGAATGTCGGTCGCTTTTCGTTATAAGTGTGCTAATAGCCTGCGAATAACCTGATGCATTTGGCGGAGACCTGGGTGAAATATTCCAGCCAACTCGACACCGCGCTGCAACGCCTGCACGACGAAGGCCGTTACCGGACGTTCATTAATATCGAACGCCAAAAAGGCGCGTTCCCGCACGCTGTTTGGCGCAAACCGGATGGCAGCCAGCAGCAAGTCACGGTTTGGTGCGGCAATGATTATCTTGGGATGGGTCAGCATCCGGTTGTTCTGGCTGCCATGCACGCCGCGATCGATGCCACCGGCGCAGGTTCAGGCGGCACGCGCAATATTTCCGGCACCACGGTTTACCACAAGCGGCTGGAAGCCGAGCTTGCCGATTTGCACCGCAAAGGCGCGGCTTTGCTTTTCACTTCGGCTTACATTGCCAATGACGCCACGCTTTCGACGTTACCCAAGCTCTTTCCCGGGCTGATCATTTATTCGGATGCGCTGAATCATGCCTCGATGATCGAAGGCATACGCCGCAATGGCGGGGCCAAACGGGTCTTTCGCCACAACGATGTGGCACATCTGCGTTCACTGCTGGCTGCCGATGATCCGGTGGCGCCCAAATTGATTGCATTTGAATCGATTTATTCGATGGACGGCGATTTCGCCCCGATCCACGAAATTTGCGAATTGGCGGATGAATTCAATGCCTTAACTTACGCCGACGAAGTGCATGCGGTTGGCATGTACGGCGCGCGCGGTGCGGGCGTGGCTGAACGCGAAGGGCTAATGGGGCGCATCGATATTATCAACGGTACGCTGGCCAAAGCATACGGTGTCATGGGTGGTTACATTGCGGCATCCGAGAATATGTGCGACGCGATCCGGTCCTATGCGCCGGGGTTCATCTTTACCACGTCGCTGCCGCCGGCTGTGGCGGCTGGTGCTGCGGTATCCGTGCGCCATCTCAAGTCCGATCAGGACCGTCGCGATCTTCAGCAAACCCAGGCCAGTATTCTGAAAATGCGCCTGAAGGCGCTTGGCCTGCCGATCATCGATCACGGCAGCCACATCGTGCCGGTGCACGTTGGCGATCCGGTGCATTGCCAAGAGTTGTCCGATATGCTGTTGGAGCAGTTCGGCATTTACGTGCAACCGATAAATTTCCCGACCGTTCCCAGAAGCACCGAGCGGCTTCGCTTTACGCCGTCGCCGGTCCATAGTTCTGGTGACATTGATAAGCTGGTCAAAGCGCTTGATGAACTTTGGGCGCAATGTGCGCTAAATCGCGCCGAGCTTTCTGCCTGAAAAATCTTACCACCCTTCAAAAAATCCAAACTTGCCATAATTTAGGGATTTTCTCATATCCTATGAAGCATCTGCGCAGGAACCGCAGGCCCTGTTTGAAGAGGGAGCAGAGTGATCTTCGGGTTTTGCGAATCGCCTTTTTTCGCCGCTTTCGGCGACTATTTGTTCATCTGCTGCGCCCGTTGAAACCGCCCAGTACATGGCTATTGCCATGACAAGGATAAGCCTTTCCAGTCGGTCTGGCTTTTTGATTTGGCTTTGCGCGATGCCAAATCCACGGGTCTTGAAGTCCGAGAACATAGCTTCAATACCCCATCGCATTCCATAATCGAGAACCGTGTATTGTGAAGGCTTTGCATTCATAGCGATGATCCAGGGCTCAGGGTGACCATCGTCGTGCAATACTCCGATATTCGTAAACACACCTGATCCATAAAGTTCCGCGTTTATAAGCCCTTGCGGCATCAGCTCCCGGATTTCAATGCAAGACAGCTCGCCACCTTGGTGCTGCAAAGTCAGGTTGCCCTTCAGGCGAATACGATATCCCCAACCAGCGTCCTGACACCAATGGATTAACCTTTCTGTGCCATAAAATCGATCACCCGTTAACATGACATCAGCCCCTTCAGGCATCCAATCCTGAATGCTGTCCAGTAACTCTTTTTGGAGAGAAAACCCAATATTGCCTTTTGTCTTGCGCACGCGCCAAGCCACAGGCAAGGCGCGATCACGCATGCGCACTGACAGCATCAAGACTTCATGTCCGTCATTGATATGGCTTTGATCCATCATCAAAACGATGGTCTCTCCGTTGGAGGCCAAACGGGTGAATACATCTCCAGCATAGGCCTGCATGATTTCCGCGCAATCAATGTGGGAATTGCTCAAAACACGGGAACCATACTGGTACCGATGATCTTTTGTGCCGATGTGACGCGGTAAAGCCGCCGAAAATTCCATCAAATTCGCACTTCGCACATCAAGAACGATGCTCGAAAGCAGTGTAAGGCCTTCGCAGCGGGATTTATGAAACTTTGGAAGCCGCTCTATAAAATCAGCCTTGATAGCTTCGTTTACCCCAGAAAAACCCAATGAAACAACCTTGCCTATCCGGTTTACACCCACACCCACTAGGGCTAGAATGGGCGCAAACCGGATATAGGGGAGCGCGCCATGGATGTTCTCGACCGCGCCGAGCTCCCATTCCCGCATTCGCTACCCGAGTTCCAGCGACTTTTCCCCGATGATGCGGCCTGCGCCGCCTACCTGGAGAAAGCCCGCTGGGGAGACGGCTTTGCCTGCCCGCACTGCGGCACGGCGGGAGAGCCTTTCCACTTTGAAAACCGCCCTGGCGTCCTGCGCTGCCGCAAGTGCCGCCAGAACACCGGGCTGACGGTGGGAACAGTGATGGAGCGTAGCCACACTCCGCTGAACGTCTGGTTCTGGGCCGCTTATCTGGTCGCCAGTCAGACGCCCGGCATGTCCGCCGTGCAGTTTCAGCGGCAACTTGGTCTTTCGCGCTACGAGACGGCCTTTCAAATTCTCCACAAGCTCCGCTCGGGCATGGTGCGGCCCAACCAAGACAGGATCGGTGGACAGCCCAAGAACCATGTTGAGGTGGACGAAACCTGGGTTGGCGGGCGAACAACGCGTGGGGAAGGCCGTGGTGTTCACCACAAGGTTCCCGTCTCCTGTGCCATCGAGGTGCGTCATCGAAAGCCGGGCACCAAGCTCGACAACCGGAAAGACGGACGCTATGCCGGACGCGTTCGGCTCGCCGTCGTGCTCGACCGTAGCGCCGAGTCGCTCTGTGGGTTCGTCGAGAGCACCGTCGCGCCGGGATCGCTGATCGTTACTGACGATTGGAGCGGCTATGCTGGCCTCGGTAAGCGCGGCTATGAGCACTTCGCTGTTGCCGAGTGTGGTGATCCAGAGGTTGCCGAGCAATACCTGCCGATCATCCATCTGGTTTTCGCCAACCTGAAGACGTGGCTGATCGGTATCCACCACGGCGTTAGCCACCAGCACCTACAAGCCTACCTCAACGAGTTCACCTTCCGCTTCAACAGGCGGTTCTACCCGTTCAACGCCTTCCGCTCATTGCTCGGCATCGCGGGCGACACCTCTGCTCCAACCTATGCCGAGCTTTACTCGGGAGAGTGGCGGCACCCTACATGTAGCGGTCATGGGTGTTAACCGGATAGGCAAGGAAACAACCATACAACATCTCCAATTCTATAACAGGAGACTCCTTGAATCACAGCATGTGGACAGATGGCAAGCTTAATTCGCTAAATTGAAGGGTGGTAAGCTGAAAAATCCGCCGAGGTGCAATCACGCTTGCACTGTGGTAACCTTTAGCCAATACGCTGTCGTTTCATCGAATCGACGGTGTTTGGGGTGTTGGAGAAATGAGGCAAGGCCGATGATCGGGCGCAAAGACACGCCTCCGGCAGTCATAAAGAAAAAGACAAAGCAAAAGGGCTTTGACGACTTCGACTTGCGCCTCGGTGATGTGATGCGTGGCGAACGCGCGACCATGGGCAAATCGCTTTTGGATGTTCAACGCGACCTCAAAATCAAAGCCACCTATATCGCCGCAATCGAAAACGCCGATCCTGCGGCGTTCGAAACTCAGGGCTTCATCCCGGGCTTTGTGCGGTCTTATGCGCGTTATCTCGGGCTTGATCCGGAATGGGCCTATTCGCGGTTCTGCGCAGAGGGCGAATTTGCCACCGCGCATGGCCTGTCGCCAGCGGCGTCCGCCAGCCGCAAACCTGCCGCCCGCCGGGCGTCGCGCAAACACGATCCGCTGGCCGATCCTGATGCGATATTTGTGCCGCGCAGTGCTGCGCTGTTGTCGAAACTTGAACCTGGGGCGATCGGCTCTTCGCTGGTTCTGCTCATGCTGATCAGCTTTTTAGGTTACGGTGGCTGGGCACTGTTTCGCGAAGTCCAAAAGGTGCAGTTTGCGCCAGTGGATCAGGCCCCCGGCGTAACGTCGAGCGTCACCAATCTGAATAATTCAGGTGCGGTTTTGACCGCGATCAACGAAAACGCCGGCTATGACACGCCGAGCGCCGATGCGCTGGACCGGCTGTATCGTCCGCAGGCGCTTGATATTCCGGTTCTGGTGGCGCGGGACGGGCCGATTGCGACGTTGGATCCCTCCACAGTGGGAACTTTGGCAGTGGCCGCGCCCGAGCCACCCGCACCCAGTCTGGCGGCACCTGCGCCCGTGCCGCTGGAAGACGAGATTGTGGTCCAGGTGATCGCGCCGGATGTGCCAGAGGTTGTGTTGTTTGCAGTGCGCCCGTCCTGGGTTCGGATCCAGTCGGTTGACGGCACTGTTCTGTTTGAAAAGATTCTCGATGTCGGCGAGCGATACGTTTTGCCGAAATCGCAACAGCCGCCAGTTTTGCGGGCCGGAAACGCGGGGTCGGTTTATTTTGCTGTGAACGGCGTGAATTATGGTCCGGCTGGTGTTGGCCCGAGTGTCGTCAAGAACGTCACACTAAGCGCCCAAGACCTTATGGAGGCCTACGCGATGGCCGATATGTCGAAAGACAGCGATCTGGCCCGTTTTGTCGCTGTCGCCGAGGCGCAAGGCGTGAGCGCATCTGAATAACTGGTTCTGATGCTTGCCAGGCTGCTTCAAGATCCCTATTTGATTTCATAAATAACGGAAGTTTCTCAGGCAGATACATGTCGCTCAACCCGATCCGACCTTGGCGCAATATCTACCGCCGCAAATCGCGCCAGATATTCGTCGGGCGTGTGCCGGTTGGCGGCGACGCGCCGATCACCGTGCAAACAATGACCAACACCGACAGTTCTGACGTCAAGGCGACGGTGGCGCAGATACAGGCGGCGGCCGAGGCTGGGGCCGATATCGTGCGGGTTTCGACCCCGGATCGCGCCTCAACGGTTGCTCTAAAAGAGATCGTTGCGCAAAGCGCGGTTCCGATCGTGGCCGACATTCACTTTCACTACAAACGCGCGATCGAAGCGGCGGAGGCAGGGGCCGCCTGTCTGCGCATTAATCCAGGCAATATCGGCTCGCAGGACCGGATGCGCGAGGTTATCAAAGCGGCGCGCGATAACGGCTGTTCGATGCGTATCGGCGTGAACGCCGGCAGCCTGGAAAAGCATCTGCTGGAGAAATACGGCGAGCCATGCCCTGACGCGATGGTAGAAAGCGGCATGGATCATATCCGCCTGTTGCAGGACAATGATTTTCACGAGTTCAAAATCAGCGTGAAGGCGTCGGATGTCTTTCTTGCCGCGGCTGCCTATCAGGGCATCGCCGAGGCCACGGACGCGCCGATCCACATGGGTATTACCGAAGCCGGGGCGCGGCTGCCGGGCACCGTGAAATCGGCGATTGGTCTGGGCAACCTGTTGTGGATGGGCATTGGCGACACCATCCGCGTTTCGCTTTCAGCCGATCCGGTGGAAGAGGTGCGCGTCGGTTTCGAAATACTCAAGGCCCTGGGTCTGCGCCATCGCGGGGTGAATATCATATCTTGCCCGTCCTGCGCCCGGCAGGGCTTTGACGTGATCAAAACCGTCGAGACGTTAGAAGATCGTCTGGCCCATATTAGAACACCGATGAGCCTTTCGATCATTGGCTGCGTGGTTAATGGTCCGGGCGAAGCGATGATGACAGACGTCGGATTTACCGGCGGCGGCGCGGGCTCGGGCATGGTCTATCTATTGGGTGAGAAAAGCCACAAGCTGTCCAACGAACAGATGATCGACCATATTGTCGAACAGGTGGAAAATCGTGCGGCAAAGATTGACGCGGGCGATTAGGCGGGCATAAGATTTCGGCGAATAATTTTACCGCTGGCGAAGCTCGGCCACAATCTGTTGCATGCCATCCAGCGGAACATACCCACGCACAACCTGATCGCCCATGATGAAGCCTGGTGTGCCGTTGATCTGCATGCGTTGCGCCAAGGCACGGTTCTGGTTGATCATCGTGGTGATTGGTTCTGCGTTCATCCCGGCCATGATCACCGCCGTATCAAGACCCATGTCGTCGGACAACCGTTCCAGCGCCGCAGGCGTGAATGACCCGCGAAATGTCATCAAAGTGTCGAGCATTTCTGCATATGATCGCGGCCCGGCATTGTGCAGGACCGATATTGCAAACCGCGATGCCAGAACGGACTGATCGCCGAGAACAGGGAATTCTTTGACGATGTAGCGAATGTTGCCGTCTGCCGCGATCAACTCGGTCACTTCAGGGTGGGCGCGGCGACAAAATGTGCAGCGATAATCCAGGAATTCAACCATTGTGACGTCCCCTGCCGGATTGCCGCCCACGAAAGAATAACCGTCGCTAAATAGCGCGTCGGCATTACTGGCAATCAGTTCTACGTCACTGGCAATTTGATCCTGTTGCTGACGCCGCTCCAAAACCGCAATCGCTTCCATCAGCACTTCTGGATTTTCCAGAAGGTAGGCCCGGACCTCATCACGAAGGCCCTGTCGTTCGATGTCATTCAATGCCGTAAGATTCGCCGACGGCGCGCGCTCTGCCTGGTTGATCCATACAACCGCTATGATTGTAAAGCTAACCAGTACGGCCGATGCAGCGGCGATGAGTTTCATTTTGGTATCCTTCGGGTCCGGCTATAGTCGGCTTCAATCGCAATTGATACAGCATTCAGCGTGCAATATATTTTGGGCCGAATGTTGCACTAAACCCGGCAAGTGTATGGAGATAGGCGTGAAAACTTCAAGGCGCAGCGTCGTTGATGCCTTCATTGTGATGGATGTGATGGAGGCGGCGCGACGGGCCGAAGAGGCCGGGCGTCACATCATCCATATGGAAGTCGGACAGCCGGGCACGCCGGCGCCGCATGGTGCGCGCAAAGCCTTGGCGGCGGCGATGGAGCGAGACGCACTGGGATACACTGTGGCACTTGGTCTGCCAGCACTTCGTGGCTCGATTGCCGGGCTCTATGAACAGTGCTATGGGCTGAACATTGATCCCGACCGGATCGTGGTGACATCGGGTTCTTCGGCCGCTTTCATTCTGGCTTTCACTGCGCTTTTTAATACCGGCGACCGGGTGGCGCTCGGCGTGCCCGGTTACCCGTCCTACCGGCAGATATTGCGGGCGCACGATCTGCGGCCGGTCGCAATCGCCACCTTGCCGGAAAATCGGTATCAGCCGACGCCTGATGAACTGCCTGATGATCTGAACGGCCTGATTGTCGCATCACCTGCCAATCCGACCGGCACGATGTTGTCGCGCGATGACCTTTCCGGGCTGATCGAAGCATGTCAGAGCCGCGACATAGCATTCATTTCCGACGAAATTTATCACGGTATTCAATATGACCACACCGCAGTCAGCGCGTTGGAGATCAGCGACGATGTTTACGTCATAAATTCCTTTTCCAAATATTTCAGCATGACCGGCTGGCGGGTCGGCTGGATGGTGGTGCCAGAGCGCCATGTGCGCATCATCGAACGACTGGCGCAAAACCTGTTTATCTGCCCGCCACATGCCAGTCAGGTCGCCGCCCTTGCTGCAATCGGGTGCGACGAAGAACTGCAATCGAACCTGGATGTTTACCGCGAAAACCGCGCGCTGATGCTCGACGGCTTGCCAAGTGCAGGTTTCACGAATTTCGCACCGCCCGATGGTGCGTTTTATATCTATGCCGATGTCTCGGACCTGACCGATGATGCCCGTGCGTTTGCCGCTGAAATCTTGCAAGGCGCCGGTGTTGCGGTGACGCCGGGGCTTGATTTTGACCCGGTGCGCGGCCATCAGAGCTTGCGGTTTTCCTATGCCCGGTCCAGCGAGGATATTCGTGAGGGTTTGCAGCGTCTGCAGCGGTTCATGTCAGCACGATAGGCGTTTCCACGAACCGCGGGCCGGGCTATAGTGCCGAAAAACAATGGCAAACTTGCAATAATGAGCAGAAGATTATTATCATTGATCCTGACGATCGGTCTCTGGGCACATCCCGTGATGGCTCAACGGCTGACCGCGCTTGCACGCGTTCAGCCCGAGGCATCATCGCTGCAGGACAACGGCGCAGATGTGGTATTGCGCCTGACGCTGTCTCAGCCGGTTCCGTTTCGGGTTTTCAGTTTAGACAATCCACGTCGTCTGGTGATTGATTTTAACGAAGTCGACTGGACCGGGTGAATCCCGAAAACCTGGATCGCTCTGCTGCGGTGACTGATTTGCGCGTCGGAGCGTTTCGCCCGAGGTGGTCGCGCATGGTGATAGATCTAAATCGACCGTTTCGCGTGGAAACCGCAACGATTGACACCAAAGAACGCGCAAAGTGCTCTGGTGTATCTGCGTTTGGTGCCAATTAGTGCTGCTGAATATGCGGCCAGTGTAGGCGCGCCACAGGGCGCGCTTCATACACCGCTCTCAAACGACCCATCCGCACCGCCAGCCAGACCAAGGCAAGTCGGGGAACGACCATTGTTTGTGGTTCTGGATCCCGGTCACGGCGGAATTGATCCGGGCGCCGAATACGATGGCGCGGTCGAGGGTGATCTGATGCTGACGTTCGCGCGAGAACTGCAAGAAGTATTGTTGCGCGCCGGAAATTTCAAAGTCGTTCTGACCCGTGAAGGTGATGTGTTCGTGCCTTTGGAAGCTCGGGTGTCGCTGGCGCGAAATGTCGGGGCGGATGTTTTTCTTTCGTTGCATGCGGATGCTTTGGTTGAGGGTTGTGCATCGGGCGCGACAATTTACACACAGTCCGACCGCGCCTCTGACATTGCGTCCAGGAAACTAGCCGAACGTCACGACCGGGCAGACTTGCTGGCAGGGGTTGATCTGAGCGATCAGGATGACGTGATCGCCACGATTCTGATGGAGCTGGCGCGCACCGAGACCGCGCCGCGCACGGACAAACTGGCCAATGCCCTGGTTTCCGGACTTGCGCAAGCGGTTGGTGTGCATAAACGGCCGCGCCTGTCGGCCGGGTTTTCAGTGTTGAAAGCGCCAGATATTCCTTCGGTCCTGATCGAGCTTGGGTTTTTGTCCTCGCCCAGAGATCTTCAACGACTCCGTGATCCTGAGTGGCGCAAACGTGCTGCCAAAGGGGTTCGCGTCGCATTGCAGGCATGGGCCGCCGCAGATGCAGCAGATGCGCTTTTGCTGCGAAAATGAGCCGGTGGCGCAAGATCGGCAATCCGGCATGATTCAGCCCGCTTTCAGCAGGGTTCGTTTTGACGCACTCGAGCCCTATGTATAAACAGCGTAAGGCAGTAGCACGGGTATACTTGTGGTCAGATTCATACTCTCATTTGTAGGTGGAATTTTCAGCCTGTTGACGATTGGCGCGCTGATGGGCGCGCTGATTATTGGCGCGGTATTCTGGGTGTATGGGCGGGATTTGCCAAATCATCAACAATTGGCACAATACACGCCGCCCACGATCAGTAGAATTTACTCGGGCGAAGGGCGGATTGTGGACGAATTCGCCAAGGAACGCCGCCTGTTCGCGCCTGCCGGTGAAATACCGGATTTGGTGAAAAACGCTTTCATTTCCGCCGAAGACAAGAATTTTTATCTGCATCGGGGATATGAACCGCGCGGCATGATCGCGGCGGCGGTTGCCGCGGCGCGCGGCGGGCGGCTTCGCGGCGCCTCGACCATCACCCAGCAAGTGATGAAGAACTTTCTGCTATCCTCAGACCGTTCTGCCGAGCGCAAGATCAAAGAGCTGATCCTGGCAAGTCGCCTGGAACAGACGCTCAGCAAGGATCAAATACTCGAGCTGTACCTCAACGAGATTTTTTTGGGCCAGAACAGTTTTGGCGTGACCGCAGCCGCGCAGACCTATTTCAACAAGACTTTGGGAGAGTTGATGCCACAAGAGGCGGCGTATCTGGCGGCACTGCCAAAGTCGCCATCCAACCGGCATCCGGTGCGCAATACGGATCAGGCGATATTCTGGCGCAACAACGTGCTGCGCGAGATGTATGAAAATGGCTACATCGACGCCGCAACCCACAACGCGGCCAAGGATGCGCCGCTTTTGACGGTCCAGAACGGTGATTATGTTCCGTTTCGCGCGCAGCTTCCGCCGCGCGATTATTTTACTGATGAAATTCGCCGCCAGCTCAGCCGCAACTTTGGCCAGGAAGAATTTTTCGGTGGTGGATTGGCGATCCGCGCCACAATGGACCCTGATCTGCAGGTCAAAGCGGCAAGTGCGCTGCGCGCGCAACTGGAAGCCTATGACCGCGAACAGGGCGTCTGGAATGGCACCGGTCTTAGCGTGGCCGCGGAGCTTTTGGTGGACGAGGCGACTTGGCGCGCCGCGCTTGCGGATGTCACAATTTCTCGCGATATCGTCGGCTGGCACCCGGCGGTGGTGTTGCAGGTCGGCACAAACGCCGCCCGCATCGGGATCGAAGGCGTTGAAAATGATGCGGACGGTCACTGGATTTCGGCCAAAGGCGTGACCTGGGCGAAAAAGCGATTGCAAGACGGCTCGCTTGGCCGCAAAGCGCGCGTCGCAGGCGATTTGCTCAAGCTCGGCGATGTGGTGCATGTCGCCCGCCTGACCAAGGAAAGCGACGGCAGTTTCATTCGCTGGACTCTGCGTCAGGTGCCCGAAGTGCAGGGCGCATTCATGGCGATGGATGTCAACACTGGCCGGGTTTTGGCGATGCAGGGCGGCTTTTCCTACCAGCATTCGGTGTTCAACCGCACCACTCAGGCCACCCGGCAGCCCGGTTCCAGTTTCAAGCCTTTCGTCTATGCCTCGGCTCTGGACAGCGGTTTTACGCCCGCAACGATCATTGTTGACGCGCCGATCGAAATTGACACCACTCAAGGCGTCTGGCGGCCCAGAAATTCGTCGAACAAATTTTATGGCCCGACACCCTTGCGGACCGGCATTGAGCAATCGCGAAACCTGATGACCGTGCGTCTGGCGCAAGAGGTTGGAATGGACGTGGTTGCCAGATACGCCGAGCGCTTTGGTGTCTACGACAACATGAGCGAGTTCCTGTCAAACGCCCTTGGCTCGGAAGAGACCACGCTGTTCAGGATGGTCGCGGCTTATGCGATGTTTGCCACCGGCGGTGAACGGGTCGAGCCGACGCTGGTTGACCGCGTGCAGGATAGGTGGGGTCAGACGATCTTTCGCCACGACCAGCGGATCTGCGAAGATTGCGAATTGGCGTCGCTGACACCGGGGCGGATGCCGCGCATCACGTCGAACCGGGTACGCGTTATTAATGCGGTGACCGCTTATCAACTGACCTCGATGCTGCAGGGCGTGGTTCAAAGGGGCACCGCTGCGGGCCGCATCAACCTGCCGGTTCCGGTGGCCGGGAAAACCGGCACCACCAACGACTCCAAGGATGTCTGGTTCATCGGTTTCACTTCTAACATCGTGGCCGGCTGTTATATCGGCTTTGATCGGCCAAGATCACTTGGCCGCGTTGCTTATGGCTCCTCGCTCTGTGCTCCGGTGTTCAACGATTTCATGCAAGTGGCCACTGCCAAATATGGTGGCAGCGCCTTCAATGTGCCACCCGGCGGCCGGTTCATCAAGATCGACCGGTTCTCGGGCGACCGTCTGCCGGACGACGCCATTGGTGACTATGTGGTCGCGGAATATTTTCGTGACGGCGAAGAACCGGTTTTCGGGCTGATGTTTGACGGTGGTTTTGCCATGTCATCGAACTTGCCGCTGTTTGCCCCCGGCGAAGCGGATTATCAAGGCACCACCGTCCGAACGTCAACCGGCGAGGTCATATTCGTGCCCAAGAAAGCCGACTTTGGCAGCCTTTCGTCTGGCGGACTTTACTAGGGTGAGCCGCTCCAGCGGCACTTGCTCGTCTGTGGCGCCATTGTTATCACCCCAAGGCAACTCATTATGAGCGGACAATCCTGGTGCGGGCAGATACAGCAAATACAGTTGAAGCGATCCGAAATTCGCTGGCAATTCTAAAGCAGCGCATGGATTGGGAAACCGCCAGCCACCGGCTGGAAGAATTCAACGCGATGATCGAGGCCCCGGATCTGTGGAACGATCAGGCACGCGCCCAAAAACTGATGCGCGAGCGCCAGATGCTGGTGGACGCGATCGAGACTTGCGAAAGCATTGAACAAGACCTCAGCGACAATATTGAACTGATTGAGCTGGGCGAATTGGAAGACGATGCGGATGTGATCGATGATGCCCAGGCTGCGCTGAACTCCCTGGCCAAGCGCGCTGCGAAAAAAGAACTTGATGCGCTTTTAAACGGCGAGGCCGATGGCAATGACACATATTTAGAGATCAATTCCGGGGCCGGCGGCACCGAGAGCTGCGACTGGGCCAATATGCTGGCGCGGATGTATGTAAGGTGGGCGGAACAGCACGGGCTGAGGGTCGAGCTGATCTCGGAAACCCCTGGCGAGGAAGCCGGGATCAAGTCCGCGGCTTACAAAATATCCGGGCCCAATGCCTATGGCTGGCTGAAATCGGAGAGCGGCGTGCACCGGCTGGTGCGCATTTCGCCGTTTGACAGCGCCGCGCGCCGCCACACCTCGTTTTCGTCGGTCTGGGTCTATCCGGTGGTTGACGAGAATATTGCGATCGATGTTAAAACCTCTGACATCCGCGTAGATACTTACCGCGCGTCGGGAGCAGGCGGTCAGCATGTCAACACCACCGATTCGGCGGTGCGGATCACCCATTTGCCCACTGGGATTGTCGTGACATCTTCGGAAAAATCCCAACACCAGAACCGCGCCAACGCGATGGCGGCCCTGAAATCGCGGCTCTATCAGATCGAGCTGGACAAACGCACCGCCGGCATCCAGCAGGCGCATGATGCCAAGGGCGATGCGGGCTGGGGCAATCAGATCAGGTCCTACGTTTTGCAGCCCTATCAGATGGTCAAAGATCTGCGAACGAATTTTGAAACTTCAGACACCAGCGGCGTTCTGGACGGTGATCTTGATGGCTTTATGGCGGCCACGTTGGCGATGGACGTGTCAGGAAAATCACGCGCCGAGGCGCAGACCGAGGACTAGGTCACCGACTCATAAGATCGCAACCAAATCCGCAGTGAAGCCAATTGCACGGAGGCGAGGAAGTTGTCGTCACGCTTGTCGTATCGGGTTGCGATTGCCCGGAAGTGTTTGAGTTTGTTGAAGAACCGTTCGACAAAGTTCCTTTCTTTGTAAAGCTCCGGACAGAACTCCGGCAAACGGATCCGGTTCGGCATCAACCGGATATTGCCCCACGCGCCCTGTTTGGCGAGACGCGCCCGCAAGGCGTCGCTGTCATAGGCCCGGTCGGCCAGCAGGACAGACCCCGGCCCGAGCGTTGCAAACATATCCGCCGCCGAACGCCCGTCATGCGCCTGGCCTTCGGTCAGTTTCAACCGGATGGGTCGGCCCACGGCATCCACCAGCGCATGAATTTTCGTCGTCAGCCCGCCGCGCGAACGGCCCATGCTACGGGATCGCTGCGCTTTTTTTTGCCATTGGCGGCGTGTTGATGCACCCGGATCGATGAGCTGTCGATCATCTGGATGTCACCGTCGTAAGCCTTTGATACCTCTCGCAAAAGCATCGCCCAAATGCCCGCCTTGCGCCAGCGGTTGAAACGGTTTACGCAAGTCGTGTGCGGGCCATATCGCGCCGGAATATCCGCCCACGGCGCGCCGGTTCGAAGCCGCCAGAAAATACCGTTCAGCACTCTCTTGTCGTCCACGCGCTTAACGCCGCGTGACTTTTGCGGCAGTAGCGGCTGGATAATCGACCACTCAAAATCCGTCAAATCGAACCGCGCCATGCCTGCCTCCATTGTTTTGGAGAACTGAATCACAACACAACCAGATTGGGAATCCCCTTTATGGGTATGTGACCTAGAGCGGTTATTTTCACCTGAATCGGCGTCCAAAATTGGCGTTGCGCCGGTTGCTTGCAAGGTCGTCAGGTCTTGGCGAACTCTTTATTGATTGGCGTCGGCAGCGGCTTGGATTTGCTGGATTGCAGCGGATCTTCCTGTCGCTGAACCGAGCCTTCGAAATGGGCACCAGATTCTATCGCAATTGTCTTGTGAATGATGTCACCTTCAACCCGCGCGGAAGACGTCAGACGCACTTTCAGCCCGCGCACGCGACCCACAACACGGCCATTTACGACAACGTCATCCGCAATGCATTCGCCCTTGACGGTCGCACCTTCGCCAACGGTCAAAAGATGCGCGCGGATGTCGCCTTCGACAGTGCCTTCGATCATGATGTCGCCGGTTGTTTTCATATTTCCGGTGACCACCAGATCCGCAGACAAGGTGGAAGCGGGTGGCTTTGCTTTGGGGGCAGATGGTGTGAATTCAGGTACTGCGGATTTTTGAGATCCTTCTGGTGTTGCTGCCTTGTCCTGATCATCCGACTTTTTGGGTCCGGGTTCATTGATCCTGCTTTTAGAAAACATTTTGCGCTGCCTTGATAAACGTCATCGGGTTTTTGGCCTTGCCACTGATGCGTATTTCATAATGTAGATGTGTGCCGGTCGACCGGCCAGAATTTCCCATATCACCGATTCGATCCCCGCGCGAGACCCTTTGGCCGACTTGCACGCGAATAATCGCTTGATGAGCATAACGGGTCTCGATGCCGAACTCGTGCCGGATCTTGACCAGGCGTCCATATCCAGCCTGCCATCCGGCGTATGTGACGACCCCGTCGGCTGTCGCATAAATCGGTGTGCCATATGCCGCGGCAAAATCGGTACCCGAATGCATTCGGCCCCATCTCGGGCCATATCCGCTGGTGTAGCGGAACGCCGATTTCACTGGCAGCGAAAACGGCGTTTTTTCCGCAGCGATTCGGTACAGGTTCATCAGATCAATCTTTTCGAGTATCGCATTGGCGCGCAGGCTGTCGGCGTCCATAGGCTCGCCCCGGGTCGAGAAAATCAGCGGCATCATCGGGCCACCTTGGCCGGAGTAGCCGCGCCGCACCGTGTCCAGAATTCGTTCGGTCGGCATGCCTGCAGCTTCAAACATTTTGTCCAGCGGCGATAGCGACAGGCTGACTGCGTCTTCGAGTTGCGAGAATATGCGATCGTTCTTTTCGTCGATGAGATCACGCTCTAGCTCCAATTCCTGAACATATATCTCTGCTTTGCGTAGCAATTCCGCCTGCGCGTCACGCTCTGTCGCGGTATCGGCAAGTGCTGCAGTCAAAAAATCCACGGTTGCTGCAACGTCGCTGTCCTCAGCTGCGCTTGGCAAGTTTATCGCGCTACCGTTTTCCAGCCTGGCGGTCAGCATTTGGTGGGTGTCACGGGCCGCGTCACGCTCGGTCATAGCGCGGCGCAGCGTGGCCTGGATCACTTCAATTCCTTTCTCCATTTCCTTGCGGCGGTCTTCGGACTCAAGCAATGCAAGTTGCATCTTCGAGATCTGTTCCAGCGCGACGTTGAAACGATGTTGCGCCATCAATGCCTCAGAGGCGCGCGCGTCTCGTTCGGTGGACAGATCGTTCAGGCGCAATTCGTAGAGCATCTGTTCGCGCAACGCTTGTTCACGCACGCTGCCGCTGCCGACAGCGTCCATCAGCAGGAATGCGGTGGCAATGATTGACCAGGCGACAAATGCCACGCTTCCTGTCCAGGCCAACAATTGGTTGAGAGGGGTTAGGCGGATAAATCGCGTGTCAGTGTCAGACCTGAGAAACAGGCGTCTCTCTGGAAACCGGCGTTCCAAAGATGCCTTGATTTTCCGCGAAAATCTAATCGCCAATTCTGCCACCGTAGGCCCGCCCCAGCTGTTCACTCGCCAACCTTACCACCCTTCAAAAAATCCAAACTTGCCATAATTTAGGGATTTTCTCATATCCTATGAAGCATCTGCGCAGGAATCGCAGGCCCTGTTTGAAGAGGGAGCAGAGTGATCTTCGGGTTTTGCGAATCCCCTTTTTTCGCCGCTTTCGGCGACTATTTGTTCATCTGCTGCGCCCGTTGAAACCGCCCAGTACATGGCTATTGCCATGACAAGGATAAGCCTTTCCAGTCGGTCTGGCTTTTTGATTTGGCTTTGCGCGATGCCAAATCCACGGGTCTTGAAGTCCGAGAACATAGCTTCAATACCCCATCGCATTCCATAATCGAGAACCGTGTATTGTGAAGGCTTTGCATTCATAGCGATGATCCAGGGCTCAGGGTGACCATCGTCGTGCAATACTCCGATATTCGTAAACACACCTGATCCATAAAGTTCCGCGTTTATAAGCCCTTGCGGCATCAGCTCCCGGATTTCAATGCAAGACAGCTCGCCACCTTGGTGCTGCAAAGTCAGGTTGCCCTTCAGGCGAATACGATATCCCCAACCAGCGTCCTGACACCAATGGATTAACCTTTCTGTGCCATAAAATCGATCACCCGTTAACATGACATCAGCCCCTTCAGGCATCCAATCCTGAATGCTGTCCAGTAACTCTTTTTGGAGAGAAAACCCAATATTGCCTTTGTCTTGCGCACGCGCCAAGCCACAGGCAAGGCGCGATCACGCATGCGCACTGACAGCATCAAGACTTCATGTCCGTCATTGATATGGCTTTGATCCATCATCAAAACGATGGTCTCTCCGTTGGAGGCCAAACGGGTGAATACATCTCCAGCATAGGCCTGCATGATTTCCGCGCAATCAATGTGGGAATTGCTCAAAACACGGGAACCATACTGGTACCGATGATCTTTTGTGCCGATGTGACGCGGTAAAGCCGCCGATAATTCCATCAAATTCGCACTTCGCACATCAAGAACGATGCTCGAAAGCAGTGTAAGGCCTTCGCAGCGGGATTTATGAAACTTTGGAAGCCGCTCTATAAAATCAGCCTTGATAGCTTCGTTTACCCAGAAAAACCCAATGAAACAACCATACAACATCTTCAATTCTATAACAGGAGACTCCTTGAATCACAACATGTGGACAGATGGCAAGCTTAATTCGCTAAATTGAAGGGTGGTAAGCTCGCCAACATCCCCAAATGACAGCAAGCCCGGTAGTGCTTACTAATTCATTTTTGGCACTGCAAGAAATTTGGTCGCAGACATACGAAACAGCTTGGAAATCTTTGAAAAGTGGCGATTTTTCGCCGAAATTGACCAGGAGGATTGTCTCTGTGCATGTCCGGCAGGGCGTATTAGCTGGCACCCCGGCGCCAATTCGGATGCATGGCGTGCAAAATCCATCACCGTGTACGCACATTTAGTTACTATGTGAGACCTCAGCATAAGGCCTCTTTTCCAGCTTGATATTACGGAGTTCGGGATGGATTTCCAGTAAAATCGGATATTTGCGACTTTGAGGGTTGGATATAGTCAATTTGACGTAGTTTTATGTCCCATTTCCAGGTTTTGGCCGCACTTATCCAGCGCAACTCTGGTCGGGCAATCCGTAGAGTGTCAAGAATTTGGCCCCTTTGCGACCCAGATCGTGTGAAAACTCTGGGTGGCGGGGATGGAGGTTTGTGTCACCATGATTTGCCGCGATCCCACGTAGTCCGGCGGTTTGGCGCCGGTAGCCCCGCGGAAGAGGCTCCGGGCCTCCGTGGATCGATGTGGGGCGCTTGATTTGGGCCAGACTCCCGTCTCAGCCCTCGCGGCGGCGATCAAGGCGGGAACACCTACCAGAGAGATCGCGCGGCGGATGTTGTAAGCCAGCGCCGTGATGCTGAACTCGCCGCGCACGTTCTCCAGTCGCCGGGTCAGGAAGGCACCCTGGCCCATCCATTGTTTGATTGAGCCGAAGGGATGCTCGACGCTTTCACGGCGCGCATCGAGCAGCTCCGGGCGGGCCGCCAATCGTTCTGCCATGCGCTCCAGGATCGCTTCGTCGACATAGCGCAGGACCCGACGGAAGGCGCTTTTCGTACACTTCGACTTGAGTTGGCACTCCTTGCACGCGGCGCGATTGGCGTAACTGGCGAAGATGAGATCGCGGCGCTTGCGCTTGCTGTGTAGCGCCAGGCGTTGGCCGTCGGGGCAGATGTAAATGTCCTCGCCGCCGTCATAGCGGAAGCGTTCCTTGGGAAAGAGCCCCTGGCTCACCGTTGATCCGCGCTGGGGCTTGGGCACATGCGGCATGACGTCGGCATTCTCGCAGGCCTCGATATCCTCGATCTTGAAGTAGCCCGCGTCGGCGACCGCGTCGATCCGATCGACGGCCAGGTTCCGACGGGCCGCCACCGCCGTCTCGGCCAACAGACTGAGATCGCTGACCTTGCTATGGACCTGCTGCTCGGCGATCAGTTTGTGCTTGGCGTCCACCGCGATCTGGATGTTGTAGCCGACACCGACCCGGGTCGCGGCGTGCATCGCCCGGCTGTCCGGATCCGTCAAAGAGAGCTGGTCCTCGCCACTCGCAGCCAGCGCGTCGCGATGTTCCTCAAACCGCTCACGCCGCCCTTGGATCGCAGCGATCTTTTCCCGGATGTTCTCCACTTCGCCGCCGCCGGTGCCGCTCTCGTCTTGCCCGTCGGCCTCGTCGAGCCGGTCGAGATAACGCGACAACCTCTCGTCGCTCTCGGCCAACGCCTTCTCCAGCTTCGCTTTGGTAAAGTTCCGCTCCCGGCTGTTCACTGCCTTGATCCGAGTACCGTCGACTGCCACCAGCTCGCGCCCGAACAGCTCCAGTTCGCGGCATAGCCTCACGAACTCCCGAAACACCTGGCGGAACGCCGCCCGATTGATCCGCCGGAAATCGGCGATCGTCTTGAAGTCCGGCGACAAACGCCGCAACAGCCAGATCACTTCGAGATTACGCTTGCTATCGCCTCCAGCCGGCGGCTCGAACGTACCCGATTGAGATAACCGTATATGTAGAGCTTCAGCAGGTCCGCCGGATCGTAGCCGGGACGACCCGTCGCCTTCGGCGTGGCGCGCTCGAAACCAGCGACCGCCAGGTCCAAACCATCCACGAAAGCGTCGATGAAACGGACCGGGTTATCCCGGCCCACGTAATCGTCCACTGCTTCCGGCAGAAGCAGAACCTGAGAGCGGTCAATGCCAGGAATGTGTCTCATGGCGGACTCTAACATCGCCATGAGCCGGACAGAATCCCCCGCCACCCAGAGTTTTCACACGGTCCGGACCGTGATGGCGCACCGGAAGTGTTGAAATCCATCCGGTATTCCCATCCAAACTTGCGCCATATCTTTGCGGATGGCGGTTATGCCGGACCAAAGCTGCGCGACGCTCTTGAAGGCATCGGTGACTGGACAATCCAGATCGTCAAGCGCTTCGACACTGCGGAAGGCTTCGAAGTCATTCCCAGAAGATGGGTCGTCGAGCGCACCTTCGCATGGCTCAACCGCTGCCGGCGATTGGCCAAAGATTGCGAAAAATCCATCGCAAGTTCACAGGCATGGATACTCGTTGCACATATCAGAACCCTCACGCGTAAAATTGCAAGGCATTGTAATCATGCGTAGAGTTTTGAATCAGACACTAAACATGGACCGCCGACTCCAAAATGTCGCGCGAAATCAGACGCAACAAGTTGATATGGGCCTTGCAATCGGGCGCGTGTTCCTCTATCCGCGCCCAATCTAAATCCACAGGCGGGGTTTGGGCCCTCGTGGGGAGACATCCCATGAACGGTGCGCCGGTTGGGCAATTGCCCTTGTCACCCCGCTCAGGCATGAAACCGGAAATAAGGACCTTGGACATGGCGCTCCCTGAATTTTCTTTGCGTCAGCTGCTTGAAGCTGGCGTGCACTTTGGCCACCAGACGCAACGCTGGAACCCCCGGATGGGCGAGTTCATTTACGGCACCCGCAACGGTATCCACATACTCGATCTGACCCAGACCGTTCCGATGCTTGACGCAGCGCTGACCGTGATCCGCGACACTGTGGCCAAGGGCGGCAGCGTTCTGTTCGTCGGCACCAAGCGGCAGGCGCAAAAGCCGATCGCCGAGGCGGCGGAAAAATGCGCGCAATACTATATGAACCACCGCTGGCTGGGCGGCACGCTGACCAACTGGCAGACCGTATCAAAGTCGATCCAACGCCTGAAAGAGATCGACGAACAATTGCAAAACGGCGCTGACGGCATGACCAAGAAAGAGCGTCTGGGTCTGGAACGGTCGCAATTCAAATTGCAGTCATCGCTTGGCGGTATTCGCGAAATGAGCGGCCGTCCCGACCTGGTATTCGTCATCGACGTAAACAAAGAGGACCTGGCCATTGCCGAGGCCAAAAAGCTCGGCATTCCGGTGGTGGCGGTGGTCGATACCAACTGCCCGCCTGACCATGTTGACTATATCATACCGGGCAACGACGATGCGTCGCGCGCGATCAATCTGTATTGCGACCTGGCGGCACGCGCAGCTCTGGACGGCATGTCGGCGCAGTTGGGTGCCGCAGGCGTTGATATTGGCGCGCTCGACGAAGCGCCAGTCGAAGACGCCGTTGCCGAGCCTGAAACGGCCAAAGATGCGCCCACCGAGAAAAAACTAGCCGAAAAAACAACGGCCGAGAAAACGCCCGCCAAGGCAGCAGCCACCAAGAAACCACCCGCCGAAAAAGAAGCTGCCAAATCAAAAACCGCGGAAGAAATACAGCCCAAAAAAGCCCGTGTGGCGAAAGAACCGGCCAAAGAGAAGGTAGCCAAGGCAAAATCGGATAAGGAGGAGCTCGACGCAGAGCCGCCGGCCAAGAAAGAACCTGCAAAAAAACCGGCTGCCAAAATAAGCGGCCACCAAAAAACCGGCTGCCAAGAAAGCGCCTGCTAAAAAGCCCGCTGCCAAGAAGGCGCCTGCCAAAAAAGCCGAGGCCAAGACACCCGCGGCGAAAACCAAAAGCGCCGATGATGCCAAGGCCAAAAAGGCCGGCGGCAAAGAAAAACCCGCCGCAGCCGCAACCGATGCCAAGGCTGAAACTTGACGCGGCACCCGCCGCGCCGGACGAATATTTGAGATCAAAGGAGAGCGAAAAATGGCTATAACAGCCGCGATGGTGAAACAGCTGCGCGATGCCACCGGCGCCGGCATGATGGATGCCAAAAAGGCACTGATACAGACCGATGGCGATGCTGAGGCCGCGGTTGACTGGCTGCGCACCAAGGGCCTGGCCAAAGCCGCCAAAAAATCTGGCCGGACCGCCGCCGAAGGGCTGGTGGCGGTGGCGGTTGACGGCGGCAAGGGGGTCGTTGTCGAGGTGAATTCAGAAACCGATTTTGTCGCCAAGAACGACGAATTCCAGAATATGGTCGGCGCGTTCGCAAATGCCGCCCTTGGTGTCAGCGATCTTGCAGCGCTGAATGCCGCTGACATCGGTGGCAAAACCGTTGAATCGACGCTGACCGAAGCCGTGGCGCGGATCGGTGAAAACCTGACCCTGCGCCGGATGGCCTCGATCAAGGGCGATGTGGTTGTGTCCTACGTGCACAATTCCGCCGCCCCGGACATGGGCACGATCGGGATTCTGGTGGCTTTGAAAGGTGCAGACAAAGGCATCGGTCGCCAGATCGCCATGCACGTGGCTGCCGCCAACCCGTCGTCGCTAGGCGAAGCCGATCTTGACGCCGATCTGATTGCCTGTGAACGCGCAATTTTGACCGAACAGGCGCGTGAATCCGGCAAACCTGAACAGGTTGTCGAAAAGATGATTGCCGGGCGGATGCGGAAATTCCTGTCCGAAGTCACGCTTTTGGGTCAGGCATTTGTCATCGATCCCGATCTCACCGTGGCCCAGGCAACCCAGGAGGCCGGGGTCGAGGTTCTTGGGTTTGTCCGCCTTGCCGTGGGCGAAGGGATCGATAAAAAGTCAGAAGATTTCGCCGCCGAAGTGGCCATCGATTCACAAGGGTAACAGATTGTTTTAAAATGCGAAAACGATGCAGCTTAACAATAAGCTGCACCGTTCCAGTAATTGCGCCATTCTTAATTGGGGATGAAGAGGAGGCGCAGCAGTCACCATAAACCCGAAAAAATATTCGGGTATCAGGTATCCGGTTTCCCGGTTGCGGGCTGTTCGCACTGTAATATCAGCCACCCCAGCCCGCGGTTCCCTGGCAAAATGCCACCACTCACGGAACATCTTGTTTCTGCCAGTTACCGAACCGTAAAGAAAGTATGGGATTCCTTACCTGACCGCGCTACCGCGGCTCAGGGTTCAAGCAGGAATATCTGGTTCTGCGACGATGCCTTCAATACCGCTTGCGCGGTGGTTTCCACTTCCAGCGCGTCGCGGGCCAGTCGCAGATGCTTTTCGATCGTTGCGGCGGTCAGTCCCATGATCGTGGCGATATCCTGCGTGGTCTTGCCGTCACCAACCCATTCAAGAACTTCGCGCTGCCGGCGCGTCAATGGACGGCGCAAGGTGGAGTAGGGCAGGTTGGTCAATTTCAGATGCGCCACATTGTTCATCTGAACGATCTCGCGCCCCTGGTCCGCCCAAAGCGCATCAACCGCGCGCTGGCTGACGCCGGGCTTTGCGACCAACCCGATTGCCCCTTTGGCACGGCTGGAGGTCTCTTTGAAACTGATCGAGTATACTGCGGTAATGCCCATTGACTTGTTATACTGAATCACCTTGCGCTCGCTTGGCGTCAAAGCGTCGGCGTTTTCCTCCATCCAGCTCCAGCTGCAGGCCCCGACGTTTTCGGCTGCCCATTTGACCATCGGCGCATTGAAATACATCTCGCCATCGACGAATTTTCTGATGTAGGCATCGCTGTGGTTGGTCAGGATCAGCAAATCCTCGCGGTCACCGAACGAATGTGAGGTCGGGCTGCGGGTGAACCCGTAAATCAGCCGGTCAAATCCATAGTGCGCCATCTCGGCGACATGCAGGGCCCAGACCTCATCGATCGTGAGCGCTTCGTTGAGCTTTTCCAGATACGCCAGCATCAGTTCAGGCCCGCCAGATGGCCGAGCATCGCCTGGATGGCCAGCTGGTAGCCTTGCGCACCAAATCCGCAAATCTGACCGACTGCGACCGGCGCGATATAGGATTTCTGGCGAAAATCCTCGCGCGCATGAATATTGGACAAATGCAGCTCGATCGTCGGCACACCGGACGAAGAAATTGCATCCATCAGCGCGATCGATGTGTGGGTGTAGGCGCCTGCGTTCAGGATAATCCCGTCATGTTGCCCACGCGCAGCATGGATCGCCTCGACCAACTCGCCTTCCTGGTTTGATTGCAGACAGGTCGCCAAAGCCCCGAGTTCTTTGGCGGTCGAAATGCACATGTCTTCAATTTCAGCCAGCGTCGTGCGCCCGTAGATTTCCGGCTGCCGCTGTCCCAACAAGTTCAGGTTCGGGCCATTCAAAATCAGCAGCGATGTCATTTTCTTCCCCAATCACTTACCAGTTTTACGCGTGAAATCAGTGCTTTGTCGAGCGGGGACTGGTTTGATTTTATCCTGTGCGTAAGTTCGGGTAATATTCGAGCCGGTTTTGGACAATCATGCAAGGGTCAGGCTTCCTGTTGCATCAAGTTTGCCACGTAACAGATTGATTAAAAACGGGATAATAAGGAAATATTGCATTGTGCGCGCTCGATTTCGCGCTCCGGTTGGGTGCCTCTATCTGTGATTGTAATTAAAAACATTACATAATACTGATTATCGGCACTTTTGATTTATCTGGTTGCCAGTTTGAAACCAGCAATTTCAGCGCAAATCTCTGATCCCCACAAGGGCGTGGCCACGCGGCGTCAGTTGGTTTTTTGACCTGCGGAAAGACCAATCCATGATTATTAGTGCCGTTTTCAATCGCATTCGCGCAAATCAGCCCGAAAACGCCGCATATTGTTCCGGTAGCCGGTGGCAGACGCCAACAGCCCGGCGCGCGCATCGTCATCCAACTGCCGCACAACCTTGCCCGGCACGCCGATGACCAGCGCACTATCAGGGATTACCTGGCCCTCAGTGATCAGCGCCCCTGCCCCGATCAGGCAGTGACTGCCGATGCGCGCACCATTCAGCACCGTGGCGCCCATGCCGATCAGGGTTTGATCGCCAATCGTGCAGCCGTGCAGTATCGCCTTGTGGCCAATGGTGCAGTTGGCGCCGATCGTCAGCGCAAACCCCGGATCGGTGTGCAGCACGCAGTTGTCCTGAATATTGCTGCCCTGCCCAACCACAATCGGCTCATTGTCGCCGCGCAATGTGGCGCCAAACCATACCGAACAGCCGGAACCGATGATAACATTCCCGATCAGGTTGACATCCGGCGCGATCCAGAAATCGCCGTCCTGGGGCAATTCCGGGCGCGCCGAGCCAAGCGCGTAAATGGTCACGGGCGTTGCCTGAATTCGCGGTCAAGCTTGGCGACGAAATCCGCCAGACCGGTCTGGCGCACGCGGCGCTGGCGCTCGGCGGTCAGGATCGCCCGGCAGTCGGCCTCGACCGCATCCAGATCATCGTTCACCAGCACATAATCATAGTCGCGCCAATGCGAGATTTCCACCTGACTTTCGGCCATCCGCTCGGCGATCACACGATCGTCGTCCTGACCACGGCCACGCAAACGCCGCTCCAGTTCGCGCATTGACGGCGGCAGAATGAATATCGACACGACATCACGCTTGAGCGCCGACTTGCCGATCTGCTCGCCGCCCTGCCAGTCAATATCGAACAGCGTGTCGCGCCCTTCACGCATCGCCGCCTGAACCGGCGCAATCGGCGAGCCGTAAAGCTGGCCGAACACCTCGGCATGTTCCAGCATCTCGCCGTTCTGCACCATCGCCTCAAATTCTTCGCGGCTGCGGAACAGGTACTCTTTGCCCTCAACCTCGCCGTCGCGCGGCGTGCGCGTGGTGGCTGAAACCGAAAACCGGATCGAGCGGTCCCACATCCGCAGCCGCCGCGACAGGGTGGATTTCCCGGCCCCCGAGGGCGACGAAATGATCAACAACAGCCCGCGCCGCTCACTCATGCCCTACTCCACGTTTTGCACTTGCTCGCGCATCTGGTCGATCACCGCTTTCAGGTCAAGCCCGATCCGGGTCAGATCATTTGATTGGGCCTTGGAACACAACGTGTTGGCCTCGCGCATAAACTCCTGGGCCAGGAAATCGAGCTTGCGTCCCACTGGCCCATCCGATGCCAACAGCGCGCGCGCCGCCCCAACATGGGCCTGCAGCCGGTCAATTTCCTCTGTCACATCCGCCTTCACCGCGATCATCGCCAGCTCTTGCGCCACCCGGTCCGGGTCAGCGCGCTCGCTGTTTTCCAAAACCCGGGCCAGATTTTCACGCAAACTTTGCGCGGTCGCCTCGCGGCGCGCCTCAGCGGCGGATTTGGCGTTCGCGCTCAGTGCCTCGATCTGGTCAAGCTGGCGCCCAATCACACCCGACAACGCGAGACCTTCGCCACCGCGCATCGCGTTGAAAGCCTTCAGCAGATTCTGCAGATCATCCAAAAGCGCCTTTAACAGCGGCCCGGTGTCCAACTCTGGCCGCGCCAATCCGGTGACCCCGGGAATGGCAAGGACATCAGCGGCAGACGTCGTTGCTAGCTGCATGTCATGGCTGGCACTGGCCTCGGCCTCGATACGTTTGAGCGCCGTCAGAACCCGATCCAGCGCGTCTTGATCAACATGCACCGCCTGGGTTGCATCATCGCGGTGGACCTTTAGCGAAAGGCTCACATTACCGCGCGCCACGGCGTGCTGAATCGCCGACCGCACTTCAGGCTCCAACCGCTCGATCCAGTCGGGCACGCGCAGCCTTATGTCCAGCCCGCGGGCGTTCACCGAGCGCATGTCCCAGGCCCAGCCAAAGCCCTCGGCCTCGCCCCTGGCGGCAGCAAATCCGGTCATCGAATTAGTCACAGAGGTTAACCATTTAACAATTTTCCACGCTGCATTTGATGCAAACAATGTCATATTAACGGTTGAGTAAGCAATCTTGCTGTCAAAGTTAACGGACCGTGAAAGTCAGGACAATAATCTGGCGCAGCGGCAACTCATGGGTGCCACGTGAAGGTCAGTGATGCCAGCAGTTCAAAAATCATCTCAATGGCGCGGCGACGGCCCGCAATGAGTTTTCCGGCGATCGCCCAGACCGAAGGCTACTGGGACGCGATGCGCGGTGGCGCGGCGATTCCGATGCGCTCGGAGATTGACCCGCGCGCCTTGAGAGATGTTTTGGACTACGCATTCCTTCTGGAACGCATCGCCCCCGGTGTCGGACGGTTTTGCATTGCCGGCATGCACCTGAGCGATCTTATGGGCATGGAAGTGCGCGGCATGCCGACCTCGGCGATGTTCATGCCGCCGGCGCGACAAGAATTCAGCGAGATCGTCGAATATGTGTGCGAACAGCCATCGATTGTAGAACTCAGCCTGAAGGGTGATCGCGGTCTGGGCCGCTCCAAGCTCGAAGCGAAAATGCTGATGGCACCGCTGAAAAGCGACTTTGGTGATGTGAACCGCATTCTGGGGTGTCTGCAAAGCCTAGGTCCGATTGGCCGCCAGCCGCGCCGTTTCACCATTAGCGACGTGCATATTCGTGACCTCGGTCTGGCCGCCAAAACACCCGCCAATTCTACCTGCCACGCTGTAGCCCACGGATTTGCCGAACCGTCAGAGGTTTTCGCGCCATTCGCCGAGCCAAAAAAATCGGACAAATCTGGCCCTGCACTGAGATTGGTCGTCGACAACGGGTTGGTTTTATGAGCTGACCGGCAAGGCACGGCCATTTTTTTACCGCAACCCGCCCGGTCCAGCGGACCGAGCGGCGCCCGCGGTGCGAACCACGCGATTGGCGCAATCCACCAGCTATTTACCGAAACGCTCTATTCAGACAGCCGCAACCTGCGCTGCAACGCCACGCCGGGCGCCAAGTTCCTCTGCCACCAGAAACGCCAGCTCCAATGCCTGGCTGGCGTTCAGGCGTGGGTCACACGCAGTATGGTACCGGTCCGACAGGTCCTCGTCGGTAACCGCGCGCACACCACCGGTGCATTCGGTCACGTCCTTGCCGGTCATCTCGAAATGCACGCCGCCGGGGATGGTGCCCTCGGCATTGTGCACCGCAAAAAATTCCCGCACCTCGCGCAGCACGCTGTCAAATTGCCGGGTCTTGTAGCCCGATGACGATTTGATCGTGTTGCCGTGCATCGGATCGCAGGTCCACAACACGTTTGCGCCCGCCTCCTGAACGGCTTTGATCAGGCGCGGCAGATGCTCGCCCACCTGCCCTGCCCCAAACCGGGCAATCAGCGTCAACCGGCCAGCTTCATTTTCCACATTCAACGTGTTCATCAGCGCCTTCAGATGGCCAGAGGTCATTGTGGGGCCGCATTTCAGACCAATCGGGTTCAGCACGCCGCGGCAAAATTCCACATGCGCGCCGTCCGGCTGCCGGGTTCTGTCACCGATCCAGATCAGGTGGCCTGAGCCTGCAAGCGGCAAGCCCGAGGTTGAATCGACCCGGCAAAGCGCCTCCTCATATTCCAACAACAACGCTTCGTGGCTGGTGTAGAAATCGACCGACTGCAAGGTGTGCGCGGTGTCCTGATTGACCCCGGCAGCGGCCATGAAATCCAGCGTGTCCGATATACGGTTGGCGACATCGCGGTAGCGCTCGGCCTCATCGGCCTGGGTGAAGCCAAGCGTCCAGCTGTGCACCTGATGCACATCCGCATAGCCGCCGTGTGAAAATGCGCGCACCAGGTTCAGCGTCGCCGCCGCTTGCGTGTAGGCCTGCAACATGCGCTGCGGATCGGGCGTGCGGTCGGCAGCGGTGAAATCAAAGCCATTGATAATATCGCCCCGGTAACTGGGAAGTTCAACGCCATCGACGGATTCAGTCGCGGCCGAGCGCGGCTTGGCAAACTGCCCGGCCATCCGGCCAACCTTGATCACCGGCACTTTGGCGCCATAGGTCAGCACCATCGCCATTTGCAGCATGACCTTGAACGTGTCGCGAATCGAATCTGCCGAAAACTCTGCAAAGCTTTCGGCGCAATCGCCGCCCTGCATCAGGAACGCTTCACCGCGCGCCGCCTGTCCAAGCGCGGCTTTCAGACGCCGCGCCTCGCCCGCAAAAACCAGCGGCGGGTATTTTGCAAGCTGCGCCTCAGCCGCGCTCAGCGCCACCGGATCGGCATAGTCAGGCATCTGGATCCGGGGTTTTTTGCGCCACCCGGATTTCACCCACTCGGTCATCGTCATCGCTCCAGCGTGAAAAGTTCAGCGCCAGCTTATAGGACGAACGCAATCGCGCTGCAATTCATCATCATATTTTCACTGCGAAAACGGGGTCCGGTCATTCTGACCCCTTTAGGACGGCAATCTCTTGATCATGCGCAAGAAAACTGTTTTGGGTAAGCGCGGCTGGTGCAAGGATCGTCAGGTGCAGACCGGGACAGTGACCCACGCAAAAAACCCATCGGAACGGCGGCCCCGCCGGTTCATTTTTGTGCTTCTTGACCGGTTTTCGATGCTGTCATTTGCCGGTGCCGTGGAAAGCCTGCGCATTGCCAATCGTGCCAAGGGCACCAAGATTTACGAATGGCACTTGCTCGGCGAAAATGGCCAATCAGCAACCTGCTCAAACGGTGCTGCATTTGCTTTGGACGGCGGTCTGCGCGAAATCTCCCGTGATGACACGGTGCTGGTGTGCGGCGGCATTGACATCGCCGCGACATCGACCAAAAAAGTGATCAACTGGCTGCGCCGCGAAGCCCGGCGCGGGGTGAAAATCGGCGGCCTGTGCACCGGCGCGCACACACTGGCGCTGGCCGGGCTGCTGGACGGCAAGCGGGCAACCATTCACTGGGAAAACCAGGACAGTTTCGCCGAAGAGTTTGAAGACGTGAACCTGACCAAATCGGTGTTCACCGTCGACGGCAGCCGGATGACCACCGCCGGCGGCACATCCTCGATCGATCTGATGCTGAAACTGATCGCCGAGGATCATAGTGAAGAGCTTGCAAATGTCGTCGCCGATCAGCTGATCTATTCGGCGATCCGCACCGATCAGGATACCCAGCGCCTGTCGGTGCCCGCCCGGATCGGGGTGCGGCATCCGAAACTGTCAAAAGTCATCCAGTTGATGGAGCAGAATATTGAAGAACCGATCAGCCCGTCGGTTCTGGCCCATGACGTGGGCATGTCGACGCGCCAGCTTGAACGGCTGTTCCGCCGCTACCTGAACCGCTCGCCAAAGCGTTATTATATGGAGTTGCGGCTGCAAAAGGCCCGCAACCTTCTGATGCAGACCGATATGAGCGTGATCAACGTCGCACTGGCCTGCGGTTTTGCCTCGCCATCGCATTTTTCGAAATGCTACCGGGCGCATTATGACACCACGCCGTATCGCGAGCGCGGATCGCACGCGGCACGCCTTTCCGTCTGAGCGGCTGTAGATAAACGGCAAATCGTTGGCTGGTTTCATGCAGCCCGCCCTGTCGGTTGTAATTCTTCAATTGATGTGTCCGGCAGTGAACCGGTGATCCACGCAATTTACCGAAGTGCATTTGCACCTCCAGCGCGCGCTCAGTCCTCTTCCAGCGCCTCAACAGCCCTTTCCAGCGCCTCTTTGTTGACGGTCTTGTCGGTCACGCTGGCCTGCTCAAAGACGTAGTCCACGACCTTGTCCTCAAAAATCGGCGCCTGAATCTGCTGCCGCATCTGCGGGTTTTTCTGAATGAATTCAAAGAATTGCCTTTCCTGCCCCGGATATTGCCGGGCCTGCGTCATCATCGCGCTGGTCATCTCGGCGTCTGACACCTCGATCTCCTGCTTCTTGCCCAGTTCGGCCAACAACAGCCCAAGCCGCACGCGCCGTTCGCCCAGCATCTTGTGCTCATCCGTCGGCTCTATTGGGTCGTGGTCATGACCCTCGACTTGCGGGTTTTCCTCATGCCACAGCTGATGCGCGACCTGGCCGGATTCGGCCTCCACCAGACTCGGCGGCAGCTCGAAGGCGACCAGCTTGTCCAGCGCGTCCAGCAGCGCCCGCTTCATGACCTGACGCGCGGCACCTTTGTATTCATCCTCCAGGCGCTCGGTGATCTGCCCCTTCAGCGCCGCCAGATCATCGGCACCAAACTTGGTCGCAAGTTCATCGTCGATTGCGGCCGGCTTGGCCGCCTTCACTGCCTTCACCGTGCAGGCAAATACCGCGTCCTTGTCGGCCAGATCCTTGGATCCGTATTCGGTCGGAAACGTCACCCTGACCTCCACCTCATCGCCGACCTTGGCACCGATCAGCTGTTCCTCAAATCCCGGAATAAAACTGTTGGTCCCCAGAACCAGCGGATAATCCTCGGCCTCACCGCCATCAAAGGCAGCCCCAGCAACGGTGCCGGAAAAGTCGATCTCGACCTGATCGCCGTTTTTGGCTTTCGTGCCTTTTTTGCGATCCTCATAAACCGGCGCACCTTCAGCCAGATTTTTCAGCGCTAGATTTACCGCCGCATCATCCGGCGTGACGATCAGGCGATCGAGCTTGATCTTGCTCAGATCGACCTCGGGAATGTCCGGCAGCGCCTCGTAAGACAGATCAACCTCGACATCGTCGCCCTCTTTCCAATCTTCATTGGTCATCTTGACCTCGGGCTGCATCGTCGGCCGGTCGCCGCTGTCCTCAAAATGCTTGCTCATCGCGCCATCGATACTTTCCTGCAGCGCCTCGCCCAGAACCTTGGGCCCGAACCGCCGTTTGAGCAGCGTCATCGGCACCTTGCCCTTGCGAAAACCCTTCATTTCCACATCCGGCTGCGCCTCGACCAGCTTTTCGGTAACCTTGTCGTCCAGCTCGCCCGCGGTGACGGTAATCTGATAAGCGCGCTTCAGCCCATCGTTCAGGGTCTCGGTGACCTGCATGTTGGCGTCCTCTTACGTGTGCGGGGGCCGCGTCGGCGGCGCTTGATAAATCAGCGGCTCTTTTATGAGGCGCGCGGTGTGGTTGCAAGGGCTTATGGAGTGGAGTGTCGAGGGTTACCGGAGGCGTCCCAACTGTTAGTTCACATCCAGATTTGGGCAGCTAATGGGTGAAATCCACGCGCCACATCCGGCTAATCCACTGGTCAGGCAGACAAGGCCTCTCTGGGCTCCGCCCGCTCGCGGCGAAAACCGTTCACCAGACGGCTTCTCCGTCGCCGCTCACCCCGCCAAGAGTGGTGGTCGCAGCACGGGTGCGCAAAAAATGAGGAACTGTGGCGCCGCGCCATAACCTTGACAGTCCCGCAAATTCGGGAACCTCCTGCCTTTGGTTTCTTTTTGGCCCAAATACTCCCGCCGGAGGCATCCGGCAAAAACCACCCGACACCCCGCCGCCGACCTCATGCCCGCCCAACCCGGCCCCAAAATCCGCGCCGGACAAACCGGGAACAATTCTTTAAAGACTTTAAAGTCCGGCCCTCAAAACCTTTAAAGACTTTAAACATTCGGCCATTTCTAAACGAAATTTGGTGCGGGTGGAGGGACTCGAACCCCCACGCCTCGCGGCGCCAGAACCTAAATCTGGTGCGTCTGCCAATTCCGCCACACCCGCATGCGCGCCGCTTTCGATCTAGAGGAGCTGGTGGTCGAATCGATTCGCTACTTCCACGATGATGATGACGTTGAAGACCCATTCCTGGACGACGCTGTCCAGCCCATTCCGATTCGGCTCTTCGACGACATCGGCTACTACGTCCTGCCGGCGCGCCGCACCTGGGAAGCAGCCGCTTCGTTTGCCTCGGAATTGTTCCGCAAGGCGGTTGCGACTGTGGGCGGCATCCCAGCGAGTACCATCCTCCAGGAGCGCGACCGCCTGCGTGCGCCCGCTGCGCCACTGGAGGAAACGGCCGGCCTCTCGCCATTGGTGAAGCACATCAACCGGCAGTTGGCGGAGCTATTGCCCGACGCACCCCATTTTCAGCTAAGGCTCACGGCGACGGATTCCGAGTCGCTGCTTCGCGCACTCGTTCCGCACTACGTTGGCAGCGACGGTGTTCCGCTCCCGGTCGGGCGGCACGGGATGGGTCTGCTCTCGCTTCAGACCTTCATTCTTCTGCTCGAACTCGGACGAGAGCGGGTGCGCATGGGCAAGCCGTTTCTATTCGCGATGGAGGAGCCCGAGTTGCATATCCCGCCAGGAATGCAGCGCCGATTGATCTCACAGGCCGTTTCGATCGCCGAGCAAACGATCTGCACCACCCACTCGCCTCGCGTCGCCGCGTACTACCCAGCGACCTCAGTTCGGATCCTCGATCGCAACCCGGTGCGTCTCGCGGCGACCCCCATGTTGCCAGCGCCCTTGGACGGGAGCGCGACCAACGCGCGACGCAAGCTCTTTCTGGATGATCGCGCGCGGCTCGTCGAGGCGCTGATGTACCACAGCGTGCTCATCCCCGAAGGACGTAGCGAGTACGAGTGGTTTCGGCTGTTGAGCGATGTGCTCGAGACGGGCGACATCGCACTCGCCGCCGCCGATGCCGACACGCCCGCCTTCGGCACCGTCATCGGCGTGGTGCCGACCCACGACGGAGCGGTGGCAGAAGTCTACGATGCTCTGCGGACGCTACGGCGAGGATTGGTTCCTCTCGTGGATGGGGATGACGCTGGAGCCAAGAAGATCAACGAAGTCCACGGATCCGACCCGGCACCCGAACTCATCCTGAGATGGCGCGACGGCTGGACGATGGAGAACGCGATCGGCTGGATCCTTAAGGAGGACGAGGGCGCTGCGCTTGCCGAACTGCAGGGCCGGATTGATCGTGAATTCGAGTCCATCGACGACTTGGTCGGTTTGTTCAAGGTCAAAACTGGTCCCGGCCGCTTGAAGACCGACTACCTCGCCTATGAGGAAGTGGCCTCGGTCATCGGTAGCCTTCCCGGCTGCCGGACTCGCGCCGCAGTTCTGCTCGAGGCCGTCACGCTTGCCATGCTAGGAAGAGCGGAAGGTTGCGGCTGTATCCGGCGGGACGATGAGCACAGCACCGTGGACTCGGCCGTGTTCCGGCTCGAACCATGAGCCTGTACTTCATCGAGGGTCCCGCCGGGACCGGCAAGACGACGCGATTGTTTGAGGAACTCGAGCGTGTGCTGGAGGGGTGCCCGCTGGCGGAGCACCAGCAGGTTCTCGCATTGACCAAGATGCACGGATCGCGACGGCGCATGGACGGTCGACTTCGGGCGATGTCATGTCTTCGACGGCGGTACCGCTGCTGCACGGCCGATAGCTTTGCATGGAGCATCGTGCGGCGCTGGCGAACGCTTGCTCGACGAAAGTCGGCATCGGAGCTGGCCGAGGACGACTACGAACAGGTCTGTTCGCTGGCCGGCGATCTACTCGCCGAGACGACCGTCTTGCGTTGGGTTGTCCGGGTATTCCCGATCGTCGTTGTCGACGAGTTCCAGGATAGCAAGGGTGGGCAACTTGCAATGGTTTCCTCGCTCTCCCGCTTGGCGATCTGCATCGTAGCGGCCGATGACTTTCAGGATCTTGATGACACCGAGGCGAGCCAGCAGTCGCATGGGCACGGACCAACGGCGAAAGCGAATGCCTGACTGAGATTCACCGGACCTCGGCATCAGGTCTTCTGGAAGCGAGTCGAGCCATCAGAGGAGGAGGCAACGTTCCTCATAAAGGTAATGGCTTTACCGTGCTGGGCGCACGGAACAAAGACGTCGGGGCAAGCTTCGTTTCCAAGAGTCTTACGTGGTGGAGTAGCTGCGTCGACATCGCAGTTCTAACTCCGGTTCGTCCCTCTGTATCGCCGTTTGTACGCGATCTTGTCGCCCGAGTGGAAGCGAAGCCGATTGGCAAACCTCCAATGGGTCCGCATCTTATACCGTGGGAGGAGTCGCAGGACGAGGAATGCGATCGTTTAATTCAGGGACTTGAGCTGCCCAACGATCCCGATGCTGAGATCTGTCGTAATGGGCTCTCATTCAGTGATGTCAATGGTCCACAACAAGGGCTTCGCAATTGGATCGAGCGGCAGACCCGTGTCGCCGGAAGGACGACGTTCACAGCTGGGGAGATCCGGTGCGAGGCGCGCCGCATCCACCAGCGGTCGAGAGCGTATCGCCGGGTGAGGGGCCGCGGGGTTCGGGCGATGACGATCCATCAGGCGAAGAATCGCGAGTTCCACTCGGTCATCGTCCTATGGCCCTACCACGTCGTCCGCTCGATCGACCGTCAGCGACGCCTGCTGTACAACGCGATTACCCGGGCAAAGTATCGCGTCCTTGTTGTGGTTCAGAATCCCAGCCGATTGGACCAGCCACCGTTCGAAGTGAGGAGTTGAGGAGTTGAGGAGTTGAGGAGATGATCACCGGTGCCCGCCGCCTGCCGCCCCACTACGTTACCATCCGCGTCCCCTGGCACGACGGGGGCTGGAACGGGACGGTGTGTGCCCTGCCGCTGGACAACTCGAGCTCCCTCATCCTGTGCGCATCGGCGAGGGCCGGCGCGACGAAGTAGAAGTGCGTTGCGCCGGCCGGCGGCACGACGAGCTCAAGCGGGCCGATCTCTCCCGCTCTGTGTGGGCGATCGCGTCTCGTTCATGGCGCCCTTCACGCTTACACGGACGATGACGCACCCGTACACGGAGTTCTACCCCGAGACCCACGGCCACTTCGCACCCACGCGCTTCGTGCAGCCGGCGTACTCCGCTGCCAGCGCGCCCTTTCGTTGGATGCTGCGCGAAAGGTCGAGGGGAGTGCGAACGATGGCGAGATCGGGATCGCCGAGATCCTGAAGATCGGCTGGGCGCCAGAACCGCGAGTCCGTTTCTGAACGCGACGGGCCGCAGAGGTGACCGGTGAGAGAACAGACGCCGCACGCTACTTGCGAGCCAAAGGATCGATTCGGCTCTCCCGCCGATCGTACATGAGCTGGTCGGTTCTGGTCATTTCTCCTTTCTTGCAGCAGGTCCGATAATTCTTCCAACTTGCTGAGGCTCGGATCCAACTTCTCGTCTGTAACTGCACCAGCTCGCTATACCTGGAGCTACAAGGGTCGAAACTATAGCCCCGAGCGATTGATTGTCGATGGGGTTGTGGATGCCGATGAAACACGTAACTGCCCCGCCGAGGGTGATGGCTGATAAGACAACCTGCATAGCTCCGCCGCCGACGCTAAATCGTGTCCAGCATTCCCAGCAGTTAGATCGCTATTTATATTTGTTCACAGGCCGCCCGTCCGGCTGACTTGGATCGAAGTCCTTCGGGAAATCAAGGGGCTTAGCCCAATGCTCCAGCAAGGGCATCATCTTACCCGCGATGCACTCGCTGAATGAACGCTTTTCCTCCTCGGACCACTCATTGGAAGACGACAGCCCCAGTTCTGATAGACACTCGTCCAAGTTCTCGTCAAGATGCTCGTCGAACGCTCGTCGAAGGTTTAACTGTTCGCGGTACGACAACACCTCATGAAATGCCTTACGCATGCCTTCATGAACCACATCATAAGTTTGGGCCGCGACTATCGTGGAGAACTTCGAGTAGTCCAAATCGACCGTAACGACCGGCATTTCCTCGCCGGCGATCGGATTGACCACATACGTCGCGACCGTTCTTTTCCCTTGGTACGCATCAGACAACAAAACGATACGACGTATGGCGCCATACAACTCAACATATGCCAGTAGCGTTCGGCTGTCCGGATCGCCAATGACATGAACACAGTGAATAGGAAATCCGCGAGGGCGATTCCTGACCAGATCATCGCCATAACAGGGCAGGTACAAGCTGGCGTCATAGTCAGCTTGATCGTCCCTAAGATAATCGACGGCCAATCGACAATTGTCAATCTCTATGCCAACCGAACACGCAAGTGCGAGAGCCGATTTTATCAGCGATCTATCAAGTCAGAACCACCATGAGTCCAATCGTTTCCGACTGGCGTCTTACTAAATCGCTTCCCTTCATCGATTTTCCAACCCTCCACACCGCCCCGCGGATACTTTCTCTTCAGTCCGTCAACTCTTTTCTGGAGCCGTTCGGGCGTCATGTCCTTCATGTGAATCCGTATCGATCCGTCTGCGGCTCTCACTTCTTCGTAGAAGGGCGCGTCCACTAGCTTGTTGCCGGATTAAAGCACGAATGACTCGCCTCTTGCCGAGAAGACCTTAATGGGTGGAACGGGGGTGCCCTTCTGACGAGCAATCCCAAACAACAATCCAGCACCTTGCAACTGGCGAGCTACGACCGCGTCCCATGATCTGCCCGTCTCGCTATTACACGCTTCGCATATGAATCCTCGTATGGTCTTTCGGCCTCCAATCGCATCAGGTATGATGTGTTCCTTCGCATCGTTCTTGTCGGTGATCTCGCAATCACACAGCCAACATCTCATGTCCAATATCACATCCCGCCGATCACAGATTAGCCCGACCCTCCCGGCGGATCTCCACAAAGGGCGTCTCAGTATAGGAGAGCTGGATGGTACCAGTAGCTACCGTGTTGAGACCGGCCAAGAACGTCACAGTCTCAGGACGTATTCTGCCACAGAATAGACCCTTCAGAAAGTTCAACACGTTGTCGATACTCGTTGCCTCGGCTTTAGTATGACGGATCGGGTCTAGCTCCTCCGTCCTCAGCGCGTTGCACGCGCGGCTCGGTAGCAAGCGGTCCGCGGTCGCGCTTGCGGCGCTCCCGCAGCGCGGTGGTGGCGGAGGTGTCGACGCCTCCGTCTACATCCAGCACCACGCCGTAGGCGGCGCGCGCGTGGGCGGCGCTGATCTTGCCTTGCACCGCGTCTTCCCGCACCGCCTCCGGATCGCGCTCCAGCGGATCGCCGTAGCCGCCGCCGCCCGGCTGCACCAGCCGGTAGACGTCGCCGCGCGTCAGCGTGCGCAGGAACTTGCCCGGCAGCCGTTCGCCGCCGTCGCCCCGGTCCGGGTTGAGCAGATTGGCGCCGGCCGTCCCGGATGAGCCGCCCTGCGTGCCCCAGGGCAGAAACCGGGCGCGGTCGGAGCGGACCTGCAGGCTGGCCTCGTCGTGCGTGAGCTGGTACTCGCGCACCAGCCCCAGGCCGCCGCGGAAGCGGCCCCGGGCCGCCCGTGTCGGGCACGAAGCCATAACGGAGGATGAGCAGCGGCTGCGCGGCTTCGATGGTCTCGATCGGGGTGTTGGCCATGTTGTGCACGGGCGCGGTCAGGCCGTCGGCGCCGTCGGCGTGCGGCCCGCCCCCGCGCGGTCCGTCGTTGTTGAACTCCAGGAATACGAAGGCCCGGCCGTCCGCGTAGTAGCCGCCGAAACTGACCCCGAACTCGCCACCGCCCCATGCGGCCGGAACCCGGTCGGGCAGCGCCTTGGCCAGCGCCCCGAACACGGCCTGGGCGACCCGGAAGCCGCCCAGCCCGCGAGCGGCGACCGCGGCCGGATGCTGCGGGTTGACGAAGCAGCCCGGCGGCGCGCGCACCGCGATCGGCCGGAAGAACCCGGCGTTGGCGTCGATCGAGGGGTCGGTAAGCGTCTTGAGGACGGCGTACACGGCTGAGGTCGTGAAGGGCAGGTTGGGGTTGATGGAGCCGGTCGCCTGCGGCGAGGTGCCGGCGAAGTCGGCGCTGAACTCGTCGCCGGCGATGGTCACCCGGACGCGGATCTCGATCGGCTCGGGGCGGATGCCGTCGCCGTCGATGAAATCGGAGAAGCTCCAGGAGCCGTCCGGCAACGCGGCGATCTCCGCGCGCGTGCGCCGCTCGGTATGCTCGATGATGTCGCTCATGTAGCCGTCGAGCCGCTCGTTGCCGTGGGCGGCGGCGAGCGCCAGCAGGTCCTGCTCGCCCTGCTCCAGGGCCGCCACCTGCGCCAGCAGGTCGCCGTGCACCAGCGCCGGGACGCGGACGTTGGTGCCGATGATCCGCCACACCGCGTCGTTGCGCTGCCCGGCGGCGAACAGCTTCAGCGGCGGCAGCCGCAGCCCTTCCTGGTAGATCTCGGTGTTGTCGCAGGCGTTGCCGCCGGCCACGCGGCCGCCGATGTCGGTGTGGTGGGCGATCACGCACAACCAGGCGATGAGGGTCCGCTCGGCGAACACCGGTTTGAACAGGAAGATGTCGGGCAGGTGGCTGGCACCCGAGTAGGGATCGTTGCTGGCCAGGATGTCCCCCGGCTTCACGTCCCCCCCGAATTGGGCCAGAACGCCGTCGAGGGCCGGCTGCATGGCCCCCATGTGGAACGGCAGGGTCAGCCCCTGGGCCACCTGCTCGCCGGCGCCGTTGAACACGGCAGTCGAGAAGTCCATGCCGTCCTTGACCACGGCTGAGCGCGCGGTGCGTACCACGGTCACCGCCATGCTGTCGGCGGCGGCCACCAGCGAGCTGCGGATCACCTCGCGCGTGACCGGGTCGCGGGGCGCCGGGGGATCCGTCATCGCACCGCCTCCAGAGCCATGCAGCCCTGGTCGGCCGAGGCCGCGCGCCACCCGGGCGGCACCACCGTGGTCGAGTCGTATTCCTCGACGATCAGCGGGCCGGCGATGCCGCCGGCGGCGCGCACGGCGGGCCGGTCGACCACCGGCGTGGACAGCCAGCCGGGGCCGGGGCCGAAGTAGACGCGACGCTCGGCCGGCGGCCGCGCCGGTCCGGCGGTCCGCGGGGCGTCGCCCGGGCCGAGGTCGGCCGCCGGCCGCTCCCGGTGCGCGACGCCGCGTCCGATCACCCGCAGGCTCACCACCTGAACCGGCTCCTCGACGCTGTAGCCGTAGCTGCGCCGGTGCTCGCGCGTGAAGGCCGCCTCGATCGCCGGCAGCGCCGCGGTGCTGAAGCGCTCGACCGGCAGGTCGACGGTGAGCTCCGAGGTCTGGCCCTCGTACTTCGCATCGATTTGAGTCTGCAGGCGCTGCCGTGCGCCGGCGAACCCTTCGCGGACCAGCAGCGCCCGGCACTCGCCGCCGATGCGGTCGAGGATCGCGTTCGCCCGCTCCACGTCGATCGCCGCCAGCGGCTGGTTGAGGGTCTGCACGAAGTGGTGCTCGACCTCCGCGAACAGCAGCCCGAAGGCGCTGAACACGCCCGGCGACGGCGGGACGAGCACGCGCCCGATGCCCAGGCTCGCCGCCAGGCCGGCAGCATGCACGGGGCCGCTGCCGCCGAAGGCGATCATCGCGAAGCGCCGCGGGTCGCGGCCCCGCTCGCTGGAGACGGCGCGCAGCGCCCCACCCATCTTCACGTTGGCGAGCGTGTGCACGCCCCAGGCCGCCTCGGTCTCCGTGAGGCCGGCCGGTTCCGCCAGCCGCTCGCGCAGCGCCGTGTGCGCCCGCTCGGCAGCGATCGGAAAGGTGCCGCCCAGCAGGTGCTCGGGATTCAGGAAGCCCAGCGCCACGTCGGCGTCGGACACCGTCGGTTCGGTGCCGCCCGCGGCGTAACAGACCGGGCCGGGCGCTGCCCCGGCGGAGTGGGGGCCGATCTGCAGGCCGCCCGCGCGGTCCACCCAGGCGATGCTGCCGCCGCCGGCGGACACCTCGGCGATGTCGATGGCCGGCACCCGCAGCACGTAACCGGCGCCGCGCAGCAGGCGGTGTCCGGCGTTCATGCCGCCGCCGACCTCGTACTCGGGCGCCAGCAGCACCTGGCCGTCCTCGACGATCGACGCCTTGGCGGTGGTGCCGCCCATGTCGAAGCTGATCAGATCGGCCTGACCGAGGCGGGCGCCGATCTCGGCCGCGCCGATCACACCGGCGGCGGGGCCCGACTCGATGCAATACATCGGCTTGCGCGCGGCCAGCTCGACCGGCATCAGCCCGCCGTTGGACTGCATCACGGTCACCGGCGCGTCGCTCCCGGCGCGGCTCAACTCGGCGACCAGTCGCCGCAGGTAGCGCTCCACCACCGGCCGGATGTAGCCGTTGATGACGGTGGTGCTGGTGCGCTCGTACTCGCGGGCTTCCGGCAGCAACTCGCTGGACAGCGACACGTCCAGCGCGGGCAGCGCGGCGCGGAGTGCCTCGCCGATGCGCTGCTCGTGGGCGGGATTGGCGTAGGAGTGCAGCAGGCAGACCGCGACCGAGGAGACCCCCGCCTCCCGCACCGCGGCTACCGCCCGCTCCACGTCGCCGGCGTCGAGCGGCGCGATCACCCGGCCGCGCGCATCGACACGCTCGCGCACCTCCAGGCGCAGGCGCCGCTCCACCAGCGGGGGAGGCTTGCGGTAGGTCAGGTCGTAAAGCCGCGGCGTGCGCAGCCGGGCGATCTCTAGCACGTCGCGGAACCCCTCGGTGGTAATCAGCGCCATCGCCGCGCCCTTGCCCTCCAGGATGGCGTTGGTGGCGACCGTGAAGCCGTGCACGATCTCGGTCACGCCGGCGGCCGGTAGTCCCAGCTCGGCCAGCGCGTCAGCGAGGCCGCGCAGCACCCCCCGGCCGTAGTCGTCCGGCGTGCTCGCCACCTTGACCACCGCGGCCCGGCCGCGCTCGGTCACGGCGACGATGTCGGTAAAGGTGCCGCCGATGTCGACCCCGACGCGGCATGCGGATCCAGACTCAGTCATCGCCAGGCATTTCGCCGCCCGCCAGGCTGCACGACCGGCAGACGCCGGCACGCGGCGTCCCATGAATTGGCGCGGCGCCCCGGCCAGACACCACGAGCGGTAGGAGCCAGTTCAACCGGGAGCGTCTACGACACAGAGTTGCGCACAGCCGGAGGCGTCGCTGGCGTAGAGCAGCTGGCGGCCGTCACGCGACCACACCGGGTGCAGGTGGGTGCCGACGTGCGAGTGGTCCAGCACGCGCATCTCCACCAGGTGCTCGACGCGATCGTCCGCCGTATGCACCAAGTCGATCGATCCGTACCCCTCGCGCTGCAGGACGTGATCGACCGCGATCATGTTGCCGTCGGGCGAGAACGACGGGTGGCCGTTGCCGGCAATCGCGGCGGAGGCGAGTCGCTGCGGGCCGCTGTCCACGTCGGTCAGCACCAGACTGTTTCCCGGCCGGCCGGGATACGGGCTGTTGGTCAGGACCTCGCAGCCGTTGGGATGCCAGATCGGATGGTTGCCGAACTCGCCGACGCGGCGCAGGCCGCTGCCGTCGGCGTCGATCACGTAGACGTCCTTGACCCGCGGCAGCTCGCCGTACTTGTCGGCGTAGCGGATCTCGTTGGTGAATACGAACAGGAGGCGGCTGCCGTCCGGGGACCACTTGCAGTGCTTGAGGTAGAGGTGCCAGCCGGCAACCTCGGTCCGCCTCGGGTGCAGAGCCAGGCAGTCGGCGCAGCTCACCAGGCGGCGGGAAACGCCGCTCGCCAAGTCCTGCACGAACACGCCATGATCCGCCTTGCCGTCGCGTACCACGTGATCGGGCAGCCGGTCGAACGCGGTATGGAAGGCGCTATGGTGACCGGCGGGCGAGAGCATGCGCAGGCTGCCGGACAGGCGCTCCACGCGCCCCGACGCCGCCTCCAGGACCCCAACCAGCTGCCGGTCGCCGTCCCGGTCGCGGAAGTAGACCCGTTCGCCGTCCGCCGACCACTGCGGGTACGCGCCGTCGTTGGGCGTTACCTCGCGGGTCTGCGCCACGGTACGGAGATCGCTGCCGTCGCGCTCCATGATGCAGATGTCGCCGCCTGACCCCTCCGCCGCCAGCCGGGTGAAGGCATCTGTCCGCTGGTGGGCGACCACGGGGGGATGTCGTAGTAGCTGTGCACCGAGCGCAACGCTGCGCCGGTGAGCTGGCGCACCGCGCAGCCGGTAATCGAATCGGTGAACTCGGACACTTCGCTGGCCGCAAGCTGCCCGTTCCGCGCCGCGGGCGGCCGTCTCAACTCCGTCTGCTGCATTGGTCACCTCCTACCCGGGAAACCAGAGTTCCCGCTCCTGCTCACCATAACGGATGTGCAACGCTCCTGCACCGAACCGCGCGCCGGCCCACGGGCTCTCGACCAGCGGATAGCCGCGCAGCCGAATCGGCTCGCCGTCGATGGTCGGCCGGCCTTCCCAACCGGTGCGCAGCATGCCGATGGAGGGCGACGGGTAGCTGATCATGCCGTCCGCTTCCTTCATCTCGACCGCCGCCAGCGCGCGGTGATTCTCGGAGCCGAAAAACTTCGCCGGGCCCGGTTCGTCGGACCAGTAGCGGTAGCCCAGGATGGTCTCGTCCAGGAGCTTGTTGAGTTCGCTGCCGAGCCGGCGCTCGGCGCGCTCCCAGGCCATGAGGCGCAGCAGCGCCTGGATCTCGAAGTCGGATCCGGTAACCGACGATGCGACGTACCGGCAGGTGTCGCGCACGACCTCCGAGTCGACGTCGCCGTAGCGTCCCAGCGCGTAGCGCGCCACCTCACGCCAGATGTGGCCACGGTAGACCGGTCCGGCCAGTGGTCGTGCGGCTTGGTGTTCGAGCAGAAGCCGCCGCCGGTCGGCCAAGTGCCGGTTGCCTTGCGGTGCGGCAACACGGGACGTCTTGTCCAGCGGCCAGCTCAGCGCAGTGATTTGCGATCCGTCCGCGCGCCGCCATTGACAAACCAGAGCGTAGCTCCCGTCGCGCAGGTCCGCCGCCGGACACACCGGCACGTCGGCGGCACCCGGCCCTACGGCGGCGCGCGTCCGCCTGCCCACGGCGCCCGCCTCGTCGAGCAGGCTGACGTATATCGTCGGCGGGCCGACTGCCGGCGAATCGACGCCGTCGCAGTTCAGGGAGATCGACTCGCCGGGGTAGAACACATCCTGCGGCATCCGCAACGCGGCCAGCAGCTGAACACTGACCTGGGCCATGCGCGCGATCCGCAGCAAGGCCAGCCTGACCGGGGCCGCGCCCGCCGGCAGACTGTCTTCGAACTCGGCGCTCAACACCCGGTCGGAGGCGGTTCCATCGGCAGCCGGCGCCAGAAACAGGTCGTTGTGCTGGCCGGCGACGGCCACCAGGATGCGACTCGGCTGACGGCTGCGGATGCGAAGCCGGCGGGGCTTGCCTGCAGCCGCCTCGATGGTCGTGGTCAGGAACACCGCTACCAGGTGGTGAGGCTTGAAGAACTCTCCCCAGGACAGCATCGGCTCGGGCCGGCGCACCAGCCGCCACCTGCCGCTCTGC
>CBDEFR010000004.1:0-548342 GCA_965237505.1 Paracoccaceae bacterium
GCGGGAAGCGGCCATCGCCGTGGGCCAGTTCCAACTCATCGAACAATCTGGGCAGGCGTCTGTATAGAACCGTAACGCCGTCCCGGCAGGCGGCTTGTGCCAGGGCGCATGCCAGCCAGGTTTTGCCGACGCCGCAAGGGCCGGTGATCATCAGGTTACGTTTGTCGCGTATCCATTTGCCGGTCAGCAGTTGCTGGAAAAGGGCTTTGTCCAATCCTCGGCGCGCCCTGTAATCCACATCTTCCGGAGCTGCTCCCACATGGCGCAATTTGGCGGTACGCATGCGGCTCTCAAAGCGCTTGGTGTCACGGCTGGATGACTCGCGGTCGACCAGCAGGCCCAGCCATTCAGCGTGACTGAGGCTGACCGTTCCGTCCTGTGTTTCCAGTTCGCTGAAGGCTTCCGCCATTCCGTCAAGTTTTAGCGTTTTCAGCTGATCCAGGGTTGGGTGATTGAGCATATGTTTGTCCTCTTCAATGGAAGTACTCAGCGCCACGGATGTTGGGATGGGTGATTGAGCATATGTTTGTCCTCTTCAATGGAAGTACTCAGCGCCACGGATGTTGGGATGGGTGATCGCAGGCTCGTCCGGGGCGCGGGTTCGAGGTTGGCGATCCAGACCATTCTTGAGAATGGAATGCAGGGATGAGTAGGAACGGGCGTTGATGTCGATTGCCCGTGTGCAGGCGGTTTCCAGGCGATCCCGGCCAAAGGTCTTGGCCAGCCGCAAAATACCCATGCAGGACCGGTAGCCCGGTTCCGGATGACGGCGCTCACGCATGATAACCTCGACATAGGCTTCGGTGTTTGGGCCGATCCTGGCGGCCTGTCGGCGTATTCTTTCGGGCGTCCAATCTGTCCGGAACCGGTGGTTTGCTGGCATGTGATCACGATGGGTGGAATGCTGGCGATTGCCGGATGTGCGCTGATGCGCCGCCACGCGTTGCCCTTTAAAATATACCTCAATTGTTCGCGCGGTGATCCTGGCCCACAGCTTTTGCTTCAACAGCTGATGCGGAACAGAGTAATAATGCCGTCCCACATCTATGTGGTAATCAAGGCCAACCCGGCATTCTTTCCATTCAGCGTAAACATAGGGCTCGACCGGCAAGGGCTTCAGAGCAGGCCTGTCCAGCGTCTTAAACAAATCCCGGCGGCTGGCCCCAGATGCCGGGTCACTTTCCCATTCAACTGGTCCATTAAGGGTCGGATCTCAGCGTTCAACTCATCGAGACTGAAGAAGCGCTGATTGCGCAGACGTGCCAGAATCCAGCGTTCGACCAAGAGCACAGCCCCTTCGACCTTTGCCTTGTCTTTGGGCTTTCTTGGCCGGGCCGGAACAATGGCAGTATCGTAATGGACCGCCATATCCGCATAGGTGCGGTTGATGGATGGTTCATAGAAACAGGCCTTGGTCACACCGGCCTTGAGATTGTCCGATACCACTTGCGCGGGCACCCCGCCGAAGAACCCAAAAGCCCGGACATGGCTGGATATCCAGTCGGGCAATGATTGCGTCCAGCTGGCTTCCACATAGGTGTAACTGGACGCCCCCAGCGTGGCGACAAATAGCTGCGCCGTCCTCACCTCGCCTGTCTGAGGGCAGACCACATCCATGGTCGCCCCGGCATAATCCACAAACAGACGCTCACCGGCAGGATGCCTTTGGCGCATCACCGGCGACAGCTTGCCCTCCCACCGTGTATAAAGTTCACAAAACCGGCTATAGCCATAACCGTTGGGATGGACGGCCCGGTACTCTTCCCAGAGCAGCGAAAGTGTCACGCCCTTCCGGCGCAACTCGCCATGCATAAAGGCCCAGTCTGGTTGCGGATAAGACCCGCATACATCGCCAGCCGTGCGGGGAAACAGCAGGCCTTCAATATCTCCATCGCTCAGATCTGCTGGCAAAGGCCACGACAGGCCAGCCACATCGGCGCGGTGCAAATAATCCGATACTGTCGCCCGCCCCAAAGACAGGCTCAGCGCCATCTGACGACCTGATAATCCATCCGCCCGAAGTCGCAGGGCTTCTCGTATCTTCCGCATTGGCAATCTCTTCATTCGGCTCCCTCTCGTTCAAAAAGAACGGCAGGATAACCGCGTTAAGGATCGCCTCGTGGCAGCAATATCTCAGGTGAAAACAGGGTGGCCGGATGCCCCGGAATCCCCGGCCGGATCAAATCGGTATGGGTGGCCGGATGTTAGCGGAATCACTGGCCGGATCGCCCCGGAATACGCACATGTTCTCATGGAGCCTTTGGAAAGCCGCTACGGTGCGGTGCGCCAAGGGAATCAGGTTAAGCATCACGACAATCTGAATTTTGGTGTTCTGATCCCTTTTTGGGCCTCCGGAAATGGAATGACATTTCAAAAAGCGTTTCGGTTCTTCCCCTTCGAAAAGATGTGGAACTGGGGTGAATGGAAGCAAAGCCCTTTGCTCCACGAAGATGACCGATGGGAGCATTCGACCGATGTGGCTGTATGTAAAATCGCGGAAATTCCTGATGGCAAAGCACACCAGCCGCTAAATGTGTCGTTGAACCCGTTCGTTCCTGGTGAGGATGCCTATGCCCTTGGCTATGCAGAGATGCCAGACATACAACTGAACCCAACGAACGGCGGCATTGCGGATATCAATTTTCGACTGAACATTCATGTTTCGGTCGGCAGTATCATCAGTACATTCCCACAGAACCATATCGAAAGGGAAGTTTCCACGCCCGGGCCCTGTTTTGATTTCGATGCCCGCATTCCCGGTAAAATGAGCGGCGCGCCGATCTTCGGAGCAGGAGGTGCAGTGATCCGGGGCGTCGTCAGCCGCAGCTTCTCGGGCGAAGATCATGCATATGGATCAATGTTGGGGCCAACATTGGATTTAATGTTGGATGAACCACAGATCACAAACCGATCACTGCGCAACTTGATTGAGAACGGCAATGAAGGCATGGCTAAAATCGAAGGCACGGGACTTTAACTGCACTGAACAACTTGCCGCGAATTCGCGCATTCTGAGTGAGTGCTTTCATCCGTTTTGACCAAGGACGGACACTTTCCGAATGGCTGGTTTGTCCGGAGGCTGTGTGAAAAGTCGAATACTTTAAAGAAATCGCTACGCTCGTAGTGGCAATGTGCGAAAGTATTGCCTCAGCTCGATCAGAGAGCCCGAAATTTCGAGGATTTTGGCCCCTCTCATATGACTTGCAGAGTTTTCACACAGCCTCTCCGCATAGCCGCCATTGGTATTGAGGGGTATTCCCCTTTGTCTCACGGCGTGATTCAGAGGCGGCAGGAGGATTGCCTAGGTCACGCTTGTGTTGGCTCGCCGAAGAGCAAATAGGGCAGGCGAATATTTCCTGCAAAAATTACCGAGGCCTGATCACCCCTTCTCCAGCACCTTTCGCACCAGCACTTCCGCAATCTGCACGGCATTCAGCGCCGCGCCTTTGCGCAGGTTGTCAGACACGCACCACAGGTTCAGGCCGTTTTCGATCGTGCTGTCCTGCCGGATGCGGCTGACAAAGGTCGCGTAATCGCCGACGGATTCAACCGGGGTGACGTAGCCGCCGTCTTCGCGCTTGTCGACCACCAGAACACCGGGTGCGGCGCGTAGAATATCGCGGGCCTCGTCTTCGTCCAGAAAATCCTTAAACTCGATGTTCACTGCTTCCGAGTGTCCGACGAACACCGGCACCCGCACGCAGGTGGCGGTGACCTTGATCGACCTGTCGATGATCTTTTTGGTCTCGGCGGCCATTTTCCATTCTTCCCGCGTAGTGCCGTCTTCCATAAACGCGTCGCACTGCGGAATTACGTTGAAGGCGATCTGCTTGGGGTAAATTGACGGCGCAACTTCCTGGCCCGGAACATACATGCCCTTGGTCTGGTTCCACAATTCGTCAGTTGCAGCCTTTCCGGTCCCGGACACGGCCTGATAGGTCGAAACGACTATGCGCTTGATCGTGGCGCGGTCGTGCAGAGGTTTCAGCGCAACCACCAACTGGGCGGTCGAGCAGTTCGGGTTGGCGATGATGTTCTTCTTTGCGTACCCAGTGATCGCGTCGGCGTTCACCTCTGGCACGATCAGCGGCACGTCCGGGTCATAGCGATAGAGCGAGGAATTATCGATCATCACGCAGCCGGACCGCGCGGCTCCGGGGGCGTAGGTCTTCGTGGCTTCAGCGCCGACCGCGAAAAAAGCGATGTCCCAGCCGGAAAAATCAAAGCTGTCCAGATCCTTGGTCTTGAGCGTCTTGTCGCCAAAGCTGACCTCGGTGCCAAGCGATTTGCGCGAGGCCAGCGCGACAATCTCGTCGGCCGGGAACTGACGTTCGGCCAATATATTCAGCATTTCGCGGCCCACGTTTCCGGTGGCGCCTGCGACCACGACTTTGTATCCCATCAAGGATCTCCCTGGGTCTGCTAACCGGGGCGGTGATTAGACCAATCGCGACGCCGGCGAAAGGGTCAATTACCAGTGGAAACCGCATCATACGCTATTCGCAAATCTTCAGCCGGGAATCCCGGTCTGCAAGAGCCGTGAGCCATGCTTTTTCGGCAGCAAGATCATGCGGCACCTGCGCGGCGGTGCGGCGGCCGGTCAACGACAAGGACGCAAAAAAGTCAAAGCCATATATATCAATGGACCTGGCGGTCGACGAAACAACAAAATCGATGATCATCGCGCCGGTTGTCGGCGGTGCCCCAAGTTGCTTGGAGAGGGCAGAATAATCGCCGTGCGGGTAAAGGAAAAACCCGCGCCGACGAGCGACCCAAAATGGCAGCCGTTTGCGCTTGTGAGACATCCACAGGATGCGGTCAGGATTGATGCGCCGGCCTTCTGAGATCTTCAACGCCGTGGCGAGAGCCAGCCAGTGGGTTTTTGTCCCATGCGACATTTGGCTCGGCATCGGCGCACGGTTAATTCGTATGACGACATCTGCCGCGTCGATGTCTTCACCGAAATTTTCATGAGCCAATGCACGGGAGTTGCCGACGATGGCGACATCTCGACCCGCAAGATCGTCGTGCAACCCGTCCAGGTTCGAAGAATACTTGGCAATTTTCTGAGCCTGAAATGTACGATGAAACAAAAACCAGAGCCATTCCATCATAGCCGTCCCTATTCCTGAGACTTCAATAAGGATCGATACACATCAATAATTGCTGCGGCTTCGTCTTCAATTCGAAATTCCTTGTCCACATGATTTCTCGCAGCAACGCCTTTTCTGACCAGGGACTCACGATCTTTGGTGATTGTCTCGATAGCGTAGCAAATCTCCGCAGCGTCGCCGTTATCGACAATCAATCCGGTCTCGCCGTCTAATATCTGTTCTTCAAATGCGCCCACGCGTCTTGCAACAACGGGAACGCCGCATGCCATTGCTTCAAGCGGTGTCAATCCATATCCTTCCGATCTTTGCGGAGCGACAAATAGATCAAGCAATTGGAACCACTCAGCCATCTGGCTAACGCCAACTTCCGGCAAGAAAACCAATCGATCTGATAAACCCGCCCGAGCTGTTTTTGTCCGGAGATCGTTCAAAAAAATAGTATGGGCTTTGGTTGCGCGTCCCATGATAATTCCGTGAAAATCCGAGTGTCGCGGCAACAACTCGATCATTGCGTCAACAAAGAGGTCAGTGCCTTTTTGGCGGCGGATGCGACCGTAGCACCCGATAAGCAAACCACCTGGCAGGCCTAACTGAATGCGCAAAGTGTCCTTGTTTCTCGCCGGCGTGAAGTCATTCGTATCAATGCCGTGGACTATGACAGTTGCGGGACGCTCCAGAAATCCCGCAGTTTTTTTTGATGTTGCTATAACTGCATCCATTTTCGAAATCAGCCACTTGGTAAATCGGGTGTGATTGCGTTGCGACGCAGATGTAAAAAGCAATGCCAGGTTTCGACGACAGATTTTTGTTAAAATCAGGCCGAGCAACATTTCTTTATTTCGCCTGGCGTGCCAAACGCGCCGCTTGCTGATTGGCAAATACGGCAGTCTCCATAAGGAAATATGCGGCACAGTGTTGGGAAGACCAGGGCCAGTTGCGACTATATCAATGTCCCTCGATTGAATTGGCACCAGCCGTACAATTGTTGCTGTTACGCCTGATAATCTGCGTTTCAGGTTTGGTGCAATCACTTCGATCTGATCTATCGAAACTGCTTGGCTTGGGTATTTCATCCAAATTAACTAAACTTTAGTCTCCTGGCAAAACAGTCAATTAATCCAGAATTCACGCACGGACCAAGTATCAACGCCCCACCGCAGCATAGCCTTTGAATCCTGCCTGTTTGGCCTCCTTGGCGGAATATATGTTGCGTAGGTCGGCCATTTTCGGCGTCGCCATCTTTTTTGCAAGGCGTTTCAAGTCCAACGCGCGAAATTCATTCCACTCGGTCAGGATCACCAGGGCATCGGCGTTCTGGCAGGCCTTATAGGCGTCGCCGACCCATTGCACGCCTGGCAACAGCGCCTCGCCCTCGCGTCGGCCTTGCGGGTCAACGACGCGCACTTTGGCGCCGCCGCCGATCATGGCCGGAACAATTGTCAGCGATGGCGCGTCGCGCATGTCGTCTGTGTTGGGTTTGAACGTCACCCCCAAAACCGCGATGATTTTGCCGTTAACCGACATTGCCCAGATGACCTCCAGGTTTGCAGAGATCATACCCCCGTACCACCGTCGAGGGAACCGTATCCCCTTTGCAGCCATCCGATGGCCTGATTTTGGAGATCAGCCCTCGGTTGGAAGCCCATTTGCCCAGTTTTTCCGCCATTCAGACACACTCCTCCTGTCGTTTTCACCTCGCCGTCGATGTCCTCGGCCTACGCCGGAGCGGGTCTTGGTCGCAGATCATCGATCAGGCTCAGGATTTTCCGGAACAGTTCCCTCTGCACCGCCACCTCGGCCAATTGGAACGTGACGTAGCGGCCATGGCTGACCACCTTGGCACCGATCTTCACCAACTTCTCCCGCAGCGTGGTCAGCGACCAGTGCTCGACCTCCTTTGGCAAAGCCAGCGTCCGCATGAAGTTGGCGAGATTGTAGGCCAGGGCGTGAAGCTGCAGCCGGACGGCGTTGTCGCGGAACTTGCGACACGACAGGCCGCGTCCATTTGATCGCGTTCTTGCCTTCCTTGATGCATTGCTCCGCTTTGCCCCGCTGATTGTAAAACAATGTCACCCGCTCGGCCGGTCGCGACAGGTTGGTGACGATGAACCCGACACGGGGAAACAGCTCGCTGGGGTGCCACTCCACCTTGGCGACGACGCGGCGGGCCTTGTCCCAGCTTTTGGCCCGATAGCTGAAGCTGGCGTAATAGCGCCGCACATGGTTCGGCGGACGGCCAACGGGTCGCGTGAGCAGATGGCAGATGCTTTCCAGAAGAACTTGGTTCTTCGGCAAACGGATCGCGTACAGGAAGCCCTCGTCTTCCAGAAACTTATAGATGTCCGGTGAGGCGAAAGCCGCATCGCCCCGGAAATACCGACGCAAATCCCTTTCCTTGTAGCGTGCCACTACCGGCTCCAGCACCTTGCGCCAGCCATCGGCGCTGTGAACGTTGCCGGGACGCAGGGCGCACCGTTCCAAATCGCCGAACTGGTTGAACAGGAACAGGGGATGATAGCAAGTGCAACCGAAGTGCCCGTTGTAGGTCGAGCCTTCCTGAGCACCGTGGGTTGGGCTGACGCTGCTGTCCATGTCGAGAATGATCTTCTTCGGCGGGCAACGGTCATGAACGCGGTCGATCCATCGGCCGGAAAGATCACCAAGCGCGGCGAGGTTTTCCTCGGTGGCCAGAACCTCCGTCTCGAAGCGCCCCATCTGACTGCTCGAGGCCGCCTGTTTGGTGACGGCATGGCCCCCGACGATCCACCGCATGACCGGGTCGAGGCTGAGCCGGTCGGCGTCGTTCACGTCGTCGTAGCCGCCAAGGCGTCCGAAAACGGACTGGCGGAACTGCCCGACCATGCCATGCCGCCCGTTCTTGCCGGTACGACTGTCGGCAAGAACATCGCCAGCCATCGCAGTAAGTTCAACGGAGGCATCAAGCTCTCGATAGGCGAGCAAACCGGCGTCAGTAGTGACCTTGGACCCGTGGAACTCCAGCTTCAGGCGGCGGTCAAAATCGACCCGAAGGCACCCCTGTTTCGATTCACCCGTCTGGTGTGCCATATCCGCTGATCCATATCTGCTCCAATCGCATGATGCTTATAGCAGAATCCGGGTGTGGTGTCGTCAAATTACATGATCATCTGGGTAATGCGGGGTTAAAGGTTCCGCCGCAAAGGTCTTCGATCTTGCCCACCATCCGGCGTTTGGTCTCGTCATTTACCTTGATCACCGTCTCGGTGATTTGCATCGGCACCGCGTGTTCCTGCCCGATCCGGGCCAAAGCGCTGGTGTCTTTGGGAAAACACGAACCACCGAACCCCGGACCTGCGTGCAGAAATTTGTTGCCGATCCGGCCATCCAGGCCCATGCCTTTGGACACTTGTTTGACGTCCGCGCCCACACGTTCGCACAGCGCAGCCATTTCGTTCATGAAGGTAATCTTGGTGGCCAAAAATACGTTCGAAGCGTATTTGGTCAGCTCGGCGCTTTCCAGATCCATCGTAATGACCGGAAAGTCCCGCAAGAATAATGGCCGGTAAATGTCGTGCAAAACCTCGCTTGCTAGCTCTGTCTGAACCCTAACAATGACCCGGTCGGGCCGCATGAAATCGTCAATCGCAGCGCCCTCGCGCAGAAATTCGGGGTTCGAAGCCACATCAAATTCGGCATCGGGGTTGGTTTTTCGATGATCTGTTTTACTTGCCGGTTGGTTCCGACCGGAACCGTCGATTTGGTCACAACGCCCGTATATCCGGAGAGTGATTTGGCAATTTCCCTGGCGGCAGAAAACACATAAGTCAGATCGGCATGACCGTCACCGCGCCGGGTGGGCGTGCCCACGGCAATGAACACTGCGTCGGCTTCTGCCACGGCGAGCGCCAGATCGCCACCAAAGGTTAATCGACGTGCGGCCACGTTTTTGGCCAGCAATTCCTCAAGACCTGGCTCGTAGATCGGCACTTCGCCACGGTCCAGCAAAGCGATCTTGTCGGGGTTGCTGTCCACGCACACAACTTCGTGCCCGAAATCCGAAAAACATACGCCTGAAACAAGGCCGACATAGCCGGTCCCGATCATTGCAATCTTCATGCGCAATCCTTGCAACTATTACATGGAAAATTGGATGAGCGATCGGGCTTCCGGTGTCAACGAAAAGCCGTGGAGATTCAACGATTGGACGATCCTGGCAAACTTTCACCGGCCACCCGCCAATGCACATCAGGCGTCGTAATAATCTTTGTACCAGGCAACAAAATGCGCGACCCCCTCGGATACGGGCGTGGAGGGATCGCAGTTAGTCAGGCGTCGCAACAGCGCGGTATCGGCCCAGGTGGCCGGAATGTCACCGGGTTGCATGTCCTTGTAAATCTTCTCGGCTTTGATGCCGATCGCCTGTTCAATCGCCGCGATGAAATTCATCAGATCCACGGGTGCGGCGTTGCCGATGTTGACGATGCGAAACGGCGCCACGGCGGAAAGACTGTCACCTTCGACGATATCATTCACAGAGGCCGGGCGCTTTGGCGGAACCCCGGTCAGGCGCAATAGCGCCTCAACCAGATCATCAATATACGTGAAGTCGCGGCGCATATTTCCGTGGTTGTAAACCTCGATCGGATCGCCGCTCAGGATCGCCCGGGTGAATTTGAAATATGCCATGTCCGGCCGCCCCCAGGGTCCGTAGACCGTGAAGAACCTGAACATTGTCACCGGTATGTCATAAAGATGCGCGTAAGCATGGGCCGTCGCTTCGTTGGCCTTTTTGGTCGCAGCGTAAAATGACATCTGGCTGTCGGCTTTATCGGTTTCGCCGTAAGGCATGCGGGTATTCGCGCCGTATACGGATGAGGTCGAGGCCATCAACAAGTGCTGAACCGGCATTGCACGCACTGCTTCAAGCAAGTTAAACGTGCCAATCAGATTTGACTGCACATACGAGCGTGGCACATCGATCGAATAGCGCACCCCGGCTTGCGCAGCCAAATGCACCACCACATCTGGGCGCCGGTCCGCTAATACATCCGCCAACCGACCGTCATCTTCCAATCTGGCGATTACTGGCGAAAAACCTGCGTTTTGCGAAAGCATTTCGTGCCGGCGCTCTTTCAATGACACGTCATAGTAGTCGGTCAGCGCATCAAAGCCGGTAACCTGCCAGCCTGCGGCCAAAAACCGTTGACAAAGGTGGTAACCAATGAAACCGGCCGAACCGGTGACAAGTGCTGTAGGCATCGGCGTTCCTCTCGCCGCACAGTCATAGCGCGCGACCGGGCATCGGCAAACGAAAACCGCCCGGACGCTGGCCGGGCGGTTTCAATCTTAGCCAGGCGCCGAAATGTCAGGTCGACAGTGCCGCGATCTCTGCGTCTGAAAGGCGGGTTGGGTAGTGGGTCACGCCCTCTGCGCCCCAAACCGATCGACCCAGACGCAGCGTGGTCAGTCCGGTCGGCATGGCGCCGACAGTATCCAGCACCACAGCGCTGCCATTCATCGACACAGCAAAGTCATTGGCCGCATAGGCGATCGCAATCCGAAAGTGACTGCCAATGCTGATTGAACTTCCCGATGGCGCAATCGCCGCCTGCAGCACGTTGCCATCCCAGACCTGGAACTGCGGTTTGCCAAGAACGGTATTCCACAGGATCGACAGTCGGGTGTTGGTTGTGCCGTCATCAATTTCGATGATCCGGTCATCGGCGGCCGCATCGTCCAGCGATCCGTTGAAGACCAATGTGCCTTGGGTCGAATTGTACCAGGCGCCCAGATTGACAGATGCAACGTCTTCGCCGCGCAACGTCGCAGCAGCACCCGACGGAACGTAAGATGATGCGACGCCAGCTTTTTCTAACTGTGGCGCGGTCACGTCGCCGGAAAGCGTTAGAGTCAGGCTGTCGGCAGCAGGCGTAAAGAACAATGCACTTCGCGCCGGATATGCGCCCGATCCGACCAGCGTCGCGCTATGTGCACCTGACAGCACGATCGACCCGGTGCCATAGAATGTCAGCACGTGTGCGACAGCATTGACCGCGATCGATTGGTCAGCCGGCGTGTCGCTTTGAACGAATATATTCGTTCGGCTGGTTTCCAGCAAAAGGCCTTTTGGGGCCAGGGTCAGTGGATCGTGGTCAATCCGGGGTTGATCTGTGCCCAAAACCTCTAGCGCGCCGGCTGGATCGATCCGCGTTGCATCCGTGGTCCGGGTGAGCGTCACATACGATGCCAGCGGTCCGCTGCTGCCTCCGGAGCCATATTTCCCGGCGGCGAAATCCAGCACCAGGCCCGGCGCGATGGCGCTGATCGGCGAGACCCAGGGCGTATACCAGGGCGTCAAAGGACGGTGCGGCGCCGAGGTTACGGAAAAATCGCAGGCGACTTTCATGAAATCACCATCGCGTGGATTCCGCTGGCGGTGGTGCCGGTTGCATTGACCCGACGGATTCCCACCGGAAGAATGGAATTGTCAGTCACATTGATCGACCGGGTGCCGCCGCGTGCGGTCAGCACCGACAACGCGCCGCCGGTTTCAATGTACAGTGCAATGGCGACTTCGCTCAGTTCGGTTACGTCGTCGGTGGTCACCGGCAAAATATCGGTTGCCGGACCGGACAACGCCGAGGTTCGGTTTTCAAAAGGGTTGGTCAAGACAAGCTCCTTGGTGTTGTGAAAATCACAATGAAATGCTCCCGCAAATTGCGGGCCAGTTAAATTAACTCTTTCGGGATGTGGCCGGGACGCTAAGCAGGATTGGTGAAATTTTCGTAAACTTTTCGCGAATTTCTCCTCCGGGGCAGCAGAATTGACGGCTTTTAGCTTTTTGCCTCAGACCGAAGATGTCGCGACAAATCGAACAGTTCCGTCGGTCGCTATTATCGCTGCGGTCAGCCGGCCGGTCGCCCAGGCGCCAGTGTCCACTGCAATTCGCATGTCGGCGCAGCTCGGGCGTTCGCGTATCCAGTGGCCATGCGCGACCCAGATCCCATCGGTTCGCGCCTCACGCAAAAACCGGCTGTGGCCCCACAAAAATACCCGCTCGTCCTGTTCCTCGACCGGCGTCGCCGGGTCCGGCCCGGCATGAGTTACCAATAGTGTCCCGGTCTGCCAGATCAGCGGCAGACCCCGCAGCCAGGCCTCTGTTCCGTCCGTCAGTGCGATCCGCAATGCTGAACTGGCCGCCATCACCTCGTCCAAGCTTGAATTTTCGCTCAAAGTTATCCCGTAGCTTGCCAACGTCCTGTCGCCACCGTTTCGCAGCCAGAGCCCGCCCCATTCGATCGCATTATCCAGAAAATCCAGCAACATCGACTCGTGATTGCCTTTCAGGCAAACTGCGCCGTCGCCGAGCGCGCGCAACCGGTCTATCACCGCCCGTGCATCCGGCCCCCGATCAACATTATCGCCCACAAATATCAGTTTCGCGTCGCCTGCCTCGCTCGCGAGCCGGTCCAAAAGCAAATCCAGTAAATCCAGCCGTCCGTGAATGTCGCCGATCACCGCAACCGTCTCATCAACGCGCGGCGGGTCATGATTTCCGCCGGACTGAGATTGCCCATGAATTTTGCTCACACGCCCAAATATTCCGGCCAGCCGCAACAGCCCAGCAGAGAGAAAGGAGCGTTCCAAAATCGCGAATTCCTAAGCTTTTCAAAACGATACTCATAGTCGTTCGCCCATGCAAATATCGGGGCGGCCAAGGCGCTTTGCCAAAGACTTCGGTGCTTGCGGAGACTAATTTTCTCGGCCTGGGTTTGGTTAAGAATTTGCTTCGTGGACGTGTTCGGCGATCAAAGTCGCGACCGACGGTCCAGGGCCAACCAGCTCAAGAACATTGCGGTCGGGATCGCGGATAAAAATCGTCGTGGTGCCGCGAAATTCACGCCGTCCGCTGAATAACTGAAATCACACGGCACGCCGAGACACCCAGAAGAGTTAACTGGTCATCGTCTGATCGCCTATTCCAATCGGCGAATGGCCAATGTATGGGAGTATCGGTCAAGCGACGGCAAGATCATTTCGGTGCCGGTGAAACCGCTGATCAGTTGTAACAGTGCCGAAACCGAGGCCGCGCTTGCTGTTGCAGGGGTTGGCATCGCCCGGCTGCCCAGTCTCAGTTGCGAACATGAAATTGAAACTGGAAAACTCATCCCGATACTGGCAGATTTCGAAACGCCACCTGGGGGCGTATACGCCATTTATTCGAGCCGGGCGCATCTGGCTGCAAAAGTAAGAGTTTTCATCGACTTTCTGTCTGAGAAATTTGCGCAAAGCTCCAAGGTGTAAAACCGGTTGTCGTGACCTGAGTGACACGTTCGATTTTTGTTGTGACCTAAGACGCCAGACGGAAGTAGTCGGCTTCGAAATTCCGCTCCATCCCGTTGCCGCAGAATCCCATGGTCATGTTGGAAGTGCCACTGATTGTGCCGCCAGCAATGAAGGACGCGCCTTCGATGCCATTGGCATTGGCGGAAAACGCGATGTCACCCATCGCAATAAGTTGGCTACCATAGACCATTAGGTCCGCCGGAAATTTCATGGAACCCATAGTCAGCAGTTGCGTGCCGCCATCAGTTGCGCCGTTGTCATTGCGTCCCAATTGCAGCGACGAAGGCGAGGTTAGAGAACTGTTACCGGTGTGTGTTGTCGCCACGATCACATTATCCAAGGTCACGCCTTGGCCAAAGAACACTTTGCAGTTCGTAATTAACACGAAATTCGAATAACTTTCGCGCGCCGAGAAAGTAACCTTCTGTCCGCTGGCGGTGCACGAGATTGTATGAATTAGCCCCGCAATGATGTCGCCCGGGCCGACATTGTGGCTGGCCAAGGTGATCAGGCCCGAAGACGTGATGTAATCCGGCGCATAATACGCGCCACCTGCATACAGGTCGTCCATGATGTCCTGCATCCGGCTTAATATGCGGATCAGGTATGAGCCATCGTGCAGCGCACTTGGCAGTCCTTCATTGGTCGCAAATCCAGAACTGCGCAAGACGACTGACAATTTGTCTGGCATCGAAACTACCGTGTTGTTCGCAAAGTAATTATTGGAATTCAGTTCCACATGGGAATTGGAGTGGATGCAGAATCCGTTGGTGTATGAATTGCCGGACTGAACATGGTAGTGCCCCCGGACGTGGTGTAATTCCGACGTTAGCGCGGGCTGAGTGGAGCCTCGCGCGTAGCTCAGGCGAAGTCCGCGCGGGTTGCTGGGCGGCCATGGACGTTCTCCGGTAGGGTTTGGGTTGCAACCTGACCTACCGATCGAGGAGATCACCCATGACCAAGGAGACGATATCAGAAACCGCCGCGCTGAAGGCGCTTCTTTCCGAGACCGCCGATCATCAGATTTTGGCCGAGATGCTGGGTTTTGTTGCCGACCGGTTGATGGCACTGGATGTGGATCAGCTGTGCGGTGCCGGGGTGCATGAACGCTCGGCCGGGCGGGTGAACCACCGGAACGGATATCGCCCGCGCCGATGGGAAACCCGCGCCGGGACCGTTGATGTTCAGATCCCGAAACTGCGCAAGGGGACGTATTTCCCGGAGTTTCCGGAACCACGCCGGGCCTCGGAGAAAGCAATGACCGCGGTGATCCAGGAAGCCTACATTCAGGGCGTCTCAACGCGATCAGTGGATGATCTGGTCAAGACCATGGGCATGACGGGCGTCTCCAAGAGCCAGGTATCCCGCCTGTGCGTGGAGATCGACGAACGCGTTGACGCCTTCCTTGACCGGCCACTGGAGGGCGAATGGCCCTATCTCTGGCTGGACGCCACCTACATCAAGGTGCGGCGTTCGGGACGGATCGTCAGCGTGGCAGCCATAGTGGCGGTTGCGGTCAACACCGACGGGCGGCGCGAGGTTCTGGGCATCGCCATCCAACCCAGCGAAGCCGAGGTGTTCTGGGACGAATTCCTGCGCGCTCTGGCCGATCGCGGCCTGCGCGGGGTAAAGCTGATCATCGCTGACGAACATAAAGGCCTGAAGGGGGCCGCCGCCAAAGTGCTGGGTGCTACGATCCAGCGCTGTCGCGTGCACTTCATGCGCAATGCCCTGGCCTGCGTCGGCAAGAAGGACCGTCCCATCGTCACGGCCGCGCTCAGAACAGCCTTCGATCAGGACACGCTGGCAGACTCGAAGGAACACTGGACCAAGCTGATCGAGGCTTTCCAGCCGCGTCATCCCAAGCTCGCCGAGCTGATGCTGCGCGCCGAGGAAGACGTGCTGGCCTACAAGACGTTCCCGCAAGCTCACTGGCGGCAAATACACTCCACCAATCCGCTTGAACGCCTCAACAAAGAGATCAAGCGCCGAACAAATGTCGTCGGTATTTTCCCTAACGAGGCCGCGATCAGACGCCTCGTCGGCGCACTTATGCTGGAGCAGAACGACGAATGGGCAGTCACACGTCGTTACATGACGCTGGAAACCGTCGCCGCCATCTGCGAGGATACCACCATCGACCCGGCGAAAATCGCCGCCCTGTAAACCGGCTCAACACCCAGCCGGAGAACAATTTACACCACGCCCTGGGGCACTAACCTGAACATCAACAATGTCGTCAGCGACGAAACCCTCGCGAAAACACATTGGTATATAGGTTTCAAACACCGAACCACTGCGCACGTCCCAGCCGCCAAACCCGGCAAACTTGAGGAAATAGGTGCCGACGCTGTTGTTCTTGGATTCAAGGCGCGAGATGTCGACATACACCCCGTCCCTGGAGTCTGGATCAATCCGAAATGCGTTGGCATCCCGGTCCCAAAACCCGAACTGAATATCGTCGGCTGTCAGCAAGGACCCGAACCGGGCAGCAGGCATATTGACATTTGCCACGTCAAGAGCAGCCTGTTTGGCTGTTGCTGAGTCTTCGAATTCTCTTTTGTAAAGCGCCGCATGCGCCGCGGAATCAGCCGCTGCCTGAAGTTGGGTGCGCGCCATCATCGCGTTGGCCACATCGATCGCAAGACCACCGATGACGATGGATGACAAGGCCATGAACAGGCCAAAAGCCGTTAGCGCACCATTTTCCTGTTTGTGAAATTTTCGAATTGCTTGCGGCAAAATAACCAGCATCCTTAACACCCAACTCATTACACACACGCGAAAACCCGAAGGTTGCAACGCCTTAATCTGCCATAGTTTCGTCAGTTAATGGGGCCAAAGTGCGGCCAAAATACGGCAAAAGCAGGGCGAAACCCGGCGCAGGGCATCCGGGTTTATCGCCAATGACATCCGGCGTGCAACACACAATCAGTATTCTTTTGTGTGAGCTGCATGACAGCTGACACCGGCATCGTCGTGCGTTTCAGGACCTTTGATCTTGAAAGACACATTCCAGTGCCGCCTTTAGCTCATCGCGGCTGAATGGCTTGTAAAGGACGTCACGGAAACCTTCGATCTCGGCCTTCGCGGTGACAGTTTCTAACGAGGAACCGCCGCCGCCGCCGGACATCAAAATGCCGGGTATCACTGAGAGAAGATCACCATGTTTTTTTTGAATTTTCAAAGCAGTCGTAGTGCCAAGCCACATGTCAACCATATACAGCGACGGAGGCTGTTCCCGCACTGCTTCGATGAAATCTTCACACATTGTGAAAGCGACGCAATCAAATCCTAACGATCGAACCATTTTCGTTAGGGTTTGGCCAAAGTCTTGATTATCATCCAAAATATACACGCACTGCATCGACGGTTTTCCAAAATCATAGATGGCTATGCAATTTTGAGTTGAGAATAACACCGAATAGTCGCGTCCTTCAACCAGAGCATTCGCTAATTGGCAAAATTCAATCAAAAGTGAACGGCTGAGAAGGCAACTTGCAGATGGGCGGAGCAGCATGCCGTTTGACATTTCATAAATGTCTTTTTGGTATCGAAGATTGAAGAACACGCAAGGCTGAATGTCCAATATTTCTGTTGAAAGATTTACAATTCCAATTTGATCGGACTTTTTCTTGACGCAATGGCCACCTGGCGCTCTTTATTGCGGATTTTCTAAGTGTCTGATTCAAAACTCTACGCATGATTACAATGCCTTGCAATTTTACGCGTGAGGGTTCTGATATGTGCAACGAGTATCCATGCCTGTGAACTTGCGATGGATTTTTCCCAATCTTTGGCCAATCGTCGGCAGCGGTTGAGCCATGCGAAGGTGCGCTCGACGACCCATCTTCTGGGAATGACTTCGAAGCCTTCCGCAGTGTCGAAGCGCTTGACGATCTGGATTGTCCAGTCACCGATGCCTTCAAGAGCGTCGCGCAGCTTTGGTCCGGCATAACCGCCATCCGCAAAGATATGGCGCAAGTTTGGATGGGAATACCGGATGGATTTCAACACTTCCGGTGCGCCATCACGGTCTTGAATACCGGCGCTATGCACGACCAACCCAACCATAAACCCGAGCGTGTCGGTGACAATGTGGCGCTTGCGGCCCTTGGTTTTCTTGCCCGCGTCATAGCCCGAAATGCCACCGCTTTCCGTTGTTTTATGGTCTGGCTATCAATGACACCAGCGGTGGGGCCGGGCTTCTTGCCATGAAACTCGCGCGCCGTCGCCACCAGAAAATGGCTGATCACTTCAAAGATGCCATCGTTGCGCCAGCCATAGAAATAGTAGCGCACGGTGGACACTGGCGGGAAATCATTGGGCAGCATACGCCACGCACACCCGGCGCTGGCGATGTACAAAATGGCATCCAGAACATCGCGCATCGCCGTGCTGCGCGGATGACCAGTTGTTGTGGATAGGCATGCAAAGTTGACCCCATTATTGGGGTAATCGGCGTCCAAAAGTGACCCCCCTGATAGTTCTGTACAGATGCTCCTTCAAAGATTTGAGGGAGCGAGTTGGGGATGTTGGTTGTGGAGACGATTGCAAAGATCAGGCGCGCGCATTTCATTCAGGGGAAGTCGATCAAGCAAATATGCCGGGAGCTTCGGGTTTCACGGAACACAGTGCGCAAGGTGATACGTTCTGGTGCGACGGAGTTCAGCTATGACCGTTCCACCCAGCCGCGTCCGAAGATCGATCCCTGGCGTTCTCAATTGGATGATATGCTGGCCGACAATACTCGGCATTCTAGGCGCGAACGCCTGACGCTTGTCCGGGTATATGAAGAACTGCGCAACCAAGGATACGACGGCAGCTATGATGCGGTACGGCGCTATGCGGCCAGTTGGCCGAAGGCGACGCGGGCCGCATCCGCTGATGCTTATGTTCCGCTGAGCTTTGATCCCGGTGAGGCGTATCAGTTCGACTGGAGCCAGGAAGTTGTCCTGATTGATGGCGCGACCACGACGGTCAAGGTGGCGCATGTTCGCCTCTGCCACAGCCGGATGCCGTTTGTTCGGGCCTATCCGCGCGAGACGCAGGAGATGGTGTTTGACGCCCATATAAAGCGTTCGCCTTTTTCGGCGGGGCCTGTGCGCGGGGTATCTATGACAATATGAAGACGGCGGTGGACGCGATTCTTGTTGGCAAGGAGCGGACCTACAATCGCCGGTTCCAACAGATGTGCGGGCATTATCTGATTGATCCTGTTGCCTGCACGCCTGCTTCAGGTTGGGAGAAGGGTCAGGTCGAGAACCAGGTCGGCGTACTCCGGCGAAGGTTCTTTGTGCCGCGACCAAAGTTTAAATCCTACGCTGAGCTGAACGCCTGGCTGGAGGATCGTTGCCTGGCATATGGCCGGGCCAACACGCATCCGGACATGCGCGACAAAACAATCTGGGAAGTGTTCGAAAAAGAGCGCGCGAGCCTTGTGCCCTATGTTGGCCCGTTTGATGGGTTCCATGCTGTTCCGGCCGCTGTCTCCAAAACCTGCCTGATCCGCTTCGACAACAACCGCTACCCGGTCGATGCCCGCGCGGTTGGCCGACCGGTGGATATTCGGGCCTACGCTGACCGGCTGGAATGCTGGCAGGAGGGCCGCATTGTTGGCAGCCATACGCGCGCCTTCGGACGCGGCAAAACCATCTATGATCCCCTGCATTATTTACCCGTTCTTGCGCGCAAGCCTGGCGCTTTGCGCAATGGCGCGCCGTTCAGGGAATGGGATTTGCCTGCGGCAATCCGACGGGTCCAGCGCAAGCTGGAACGCCAACCCGGCGGTGATCGCCAGATGGTGGATATCTTAGGTGCCATCCTGACCGATGGTCTGGAGGCCGTCGAAGCCGCCTGTTCTGAGGTACTGTCGCACAATGTTCATTCCTTTCCTATCCGGTTAACGCCCATGACCGCTACATGTAGGGTGCCGCCACTCTCCCGAGTAAAGCTCGGCATAGGTTGGAGCAGAGGTGTCGCCCGCGATGCCGAGCAATGAGCGGAAGGCGTTGAACGGGTAGAACCGCCTGTTGAAGCGGAATGTGAACTCGTTGAGGTAGGCTTGTAGGTGCTGGTGGCTAACGCCGTGGTGGATACCGATCAGCCACGTCTTCAGGTTGGCGAAAACCAGATGGATGATCGGCAGGTATTGCTCGGCAATCTCTGGATCACCACTGTCAATCCCGGAGTAAAAAGGGTCAATGTCCCGGTGCAAAACTGGACACCTGGTTTGATTTAGGTGCGCACCCTGGTGCGTGTGCTTTCCAAATAGCTGATGCGTGCCAGGGTGCGTTGGCCGCAGGCCAACCTTTTCGCAGTTTTGGTATTTTCAGGATTACGGTTTGGCGATTTTGCTCTGGCGCAACCGGTAGCTTTCGCCGTTCATCTCGAGGATATGGACGTGGTGGGTTAGGCGATCGAGAATGGCGCCTGTGAGGCGTTCTGCGCCGAAGACCTCGGTCCATTCATCGAACGGCAGGTTGGATGTGATGATGATGGGAGCCACGTTCGTAGCGCTGCGAGATGATCTCGAAGAGAAGCTCGGCCCCGGTCTTGCTCAGTGGCACAAAACCCAACTCATCAATGATCAGCAGGTCCTGGCTGACCAGTTGTTTCTGCAAGCGCTGCAGGCGGCGTTCGTCGACGGCCTCGATGAGTTCATGGACGAGAGCAGCGGCAGTGGTGAAGCGTACTTTCCTGCCCTTCTGGCAGGCCGCCAGACCCAATCCCAGGGCGATATGGGTTTTACCTGTGCCGCTTGGCCTCAATGCGATGATATTGGCGCGCCGGTCTATGAACTCACCGCGGGCCAGTTGCATGGTCAGGACCTTGTTCAGCGACGGGATGACTTTGAAGTTGAAGCTGTCCAGGCTTTTGGTCGCCGGGAACTTTGCGGCCTTGATCCTGCGCTCGATCATCCGGCGTTCACGCTCGATCAGTTCCAACTCGCAAAGCCGCAGCAGGTAGTTGATGTGATCCTTGTTCTCCACTGCGCATTGCCGGGCCTGTTTGGCATATTCGCTGTGGAAGGTCGGCAGCCGGAGCTTCTTGAGGTGGTGCTGCAGCAGAACCTGCGGGGTGTCGGTCATGCCGGCGCCTGCGCCATCAGGCTCATGTAACTGGCAGGATCTGTGGTCTCGACCTGCGCCCTTGGAAGGTACGGGTAAATCTCCAGATCGAGCCGTGGCGGGCGTTTCTCGATCCGGCAGAGGACGAGATGCTTCACCGCATCGTAGCCGATGGCCCCAAGTTCCAGCGACTGCCTGATGGCGCCGTGAACATGGCCCATCTCGAAAGTCTCCAGCAGCCGCAGGACCCGCACGTATTCGCGCTTGCCCTTCTTTCCCATCCGCGCTTCCAGCAGCCGGTGCAGGGTGGCGAACTCCCCGGGCAGGTCCCAGCCCTGCAACGGAGCCGCCTGATCAAGCGCGCCGACCTTCTGTTCCAGCAGCGGCAGGAAGTGCATCGGATCGAAGACCATGTCCGCTTTTTCGTAGGACCGCTTGTGGCAGGCGATGATTTCCGTGCCGCAGCCGATGATGACCTCGTGGACATAGCCGCGAACCTGGACCTCGTGATGGGCGTATGCGACCGGCACGGAATAGTCGTTGTTGCGATAGCGGACCATCGAGATCGACGTCGCCCGGGTGCTGACCTTCTCGCAGGCATCGTAGGGTACAGGCGGCAGCGCCATCAGGGCGTCGAGGTCGCGCATCAGCCGCTCGCCGATAGTCTCGGAATGACCCCGCAGAACCTCATCCTGCCGTTTGAGGCATTGCTCCTCCAGCCGGGCGTTCAGATCATCGAAACTGTCGAAGCGCGGCATCGGCACCAGGAAGTTCCGCCGGCCATAACCGATTGTGCCTTCGACACTACCCTTGTCATTGCCCTTGCCAGGACGGCCGAACCGGTCCTCAAAGAGATAGTGCGACTGCAACTCCGAGAAAGTTCTGGTGCGTTGCCGGGTTCCGTCCCCGAGGATCCGCGCCACCGCGATCGTGGTGTTGTCGTAGAGCCCTGACAGCGGCACGCCTCCGAAGAAGGCAAAGGCGGAGACATGGCCATCACAAAAGGCCTCGGTTGTCTCGGCCGGATAGGCCTTGATGAAGAACGCGTCCGAGTGCGGCAGAGACATTGCAAAGTAGTGCAGCTTGCGCACGACCCCGCCAATCTCGCCAAGCGCCTCACCAAAATCAACCTGGGCGTGGCCCGGCGCGTGGCTCAGCGGCACGAACACCTCCCACGTCCGCCGCTTCCGCTCACGCACATAGTCCGTGACGATGGTGATGCCGCCGACGAAGCCATGTTCATCACGCAGACGCTCATATATCCGCTTCGACGTATGCCGCTGCTTCTTGAGCCGCGACTTATCCTCTTCCAATATCTGGTTGATGAACGGAATGAACGGGTCAAGCTTTGGACGGGCTGGTGGCCCATTCCTGCGATACCCCGGTGGCACCGCATGCTTCAGAATTTTTGACACAGTCTTGCGATCAATCCCAAAATGTCGGGCCGCCGCACTCTTGCTCATCCCATCCACATGGCACGCACGGCGTACCCGACTATACAGTTCCACAGAATACATCTCCCCGCCCTCAGCTCGTTTGCTTCAGGCTTCAAGGTGCGGAATTTTGCTCCGCGACGGTCAGATCATCCGACCGATTCCGTGGGTATTTTGTCTCCGGGATTCACAATACCTGTCACAACAGGAACTGGCTCGACTTGGTGAAGCTCTGGCGAAGGCAGAGAGCGGCGAATTGAAGCGCCCCATATCCAAGCACATGGTTGCTATGATCCGTTTGCTTGTGTTGACCCGTGCCGGGCAAAATGAAATTCTTGCGCTGCGTTGGGATGAGGTGAATTTCGAGCGTGGCTGCCTGGAGCAATCCGACAGTAAGACTGGTGAGAAAGAAATATTCCTTGCACCAGCAGCGCTGCAAATATTGTCAGCCCTCGCCCGCGTTGATGGAAACCCGCATGTTATACCAGCGGCATTTAACATTGACCGATATGGGCCCATTTTCGCATTCCGATTGATGCGATGGTTTCGGGCTGTGCGATGAGCTTGTTCCAAGCTTCGCATCCAGCATCGACGATGGCATTGTAGTCTTCGAACACGCGGTTGGAGAGCCAATTGGCGCGCAAGTACTGCCAGATATTTTCCACCGGGTTCAGTTCCGGAGCGCGCGATGGCAGCAGGATGATGGTGAGGTTCTTCGGGACTTTGAGTTTGCCGGTGGTGTGCCATCCGGCCCGATCCATCAGCACAACCGCATGGGCCTTTCGGGCGACGTGGCGGCTGATCTCGTCGAGATGCATCTGCATGGCTTGCGCGTCCGCCCAAGGCAGCATGAGCGCCGCCCCCTTGCCGTGAGCCGGACAGATGGCGCCGAACAGATAGGCGTTGCGATAGCGCTGATCGGCCGGCTGGCGGGGGCGCGTGCCCTTTCTCGCCCACAGGCGCGTCAGGCCATTCTTCTGGCCAAGGCGTGCTTCGTCCTGGAACCAGATCTCCACCGGCGTTCCCGCTGGCAGGTCAGCTATATGCACCTGGAGCGTGTCGGTGAAGTTTTTTTAAACGCCTCGATGATCCGCTTATCCTGCCTGGGATGCTGCGGGCGGGCGCTGATATGGGCAAAGCCCAGTTCGCCAAGCAGTCTGGATATCCCGCGCTCGGAATAGATGACGCCAAAGCGCGCCTCGATCACCCGCTTCAGGTCGATCCGCCGCCAGCGGACAACCCCGTCCACCGCCGGATCGGGGCCGGTCTCGACAATCTCGCCAAGTTCTTTCATCTGGACATCGCTCAGGTAGCGCGTCCGGCCCGCGCCCTTGCGGTTGGTGAGGCCATCCGGTCCCTCTTCGTTGAACCGGTGAACCCAGTCCCGCAGGGTTTGGCGATCCATCCCACCGATCCTTGCGGCCTCTCCACGGCTCATGCCATCGTAGACCGCCGCAAGAGACAACAGACGGCGGCTCTGCCGGGCATCCTTGCAACGGCTGGCGAGTTTACGAAGGTGGCGGGCATCACAGTCGCGACGAAGCGGAACACTGGCTGGCATGGCGATCCTCCTTTGCCAACCTTGAATCAGATCAAAACCGATTTGGGAATCCCCACAGAGTCAGAAATTGATGCCGTTGGTATTATTGTAGGGTTCAGGCGCGGCGCGCATTTGATCAACATCAAAGACCCTTGGGCTATCATTCGAAACGAAATCCTAAATGCCGAGTGGTTCAGCTCAACAAAATACGCACAAATCGTCATTAATCTATGGCTCAAACAATACAATCACGTCCGTCCCCATCATGCACTGAACATGCGCCCAGCAATACCTGAAACCTTACAAAAAAGTGGCCCATAGAAGGGGGGCTGGACAGACTGCAAGGCGTTTTGCACGGAAGCTTGCATTCAACGACCTTACCACCCTTCAAAAAATCCAAACTTGCCATAATTTAGGGATTTTCTCATATCCTATGAAGCATCTGCGCAGGAACCGCAGGCCCTGTTTGAAGAGGGAGCAGAGTGATCTTCGGGTTTTGCGAATCCCCTTTTTTCGCCGCTTTCGGCGACTATTTGTTCATCTGCTGCGCCCGTTGAAACCGCCCAGTACATGGCTATTGCCATGACAAGGATAAGCCTTTCCAGTCGGTCTGGCTTTTTGATTTGGCTTTGCGCGATGCCAAATCCACGGGTCTTGAAGTCCGAGAACATAGCTTCAATACCCCATCGCATTCCATAATCGAGAACCGTGTATTGTGAAGGCTTTGCATTCATAGCGATGATCCAGGGCTCAGGGTGACCATCGTCGTGCAATACTCCGATATTCGTAAACACACCTGATCCATAAAGTTCCGCGTTTATAAGCCCTTGCGGCATCAGCTCCCGGATTTCAATGCAAGACAGCTCGCCACCTTGGTGCTGCAAAGTCAGGTTGCCCTTCAGGCGAATACGATATCCCCAACCAGCGTCCTGACACCAATGGATTAACCTTTCTGTGCCATAAAATCGATCACCCGTTAACATGACATCAGCCCCTTCAGGCATCCAATCCTGAATGCTGTCCAGTAACTCTTTTTGGAGAGAAAACCCAATATTGCCTTTTGTCTTGCGCACGCGCCAAGCCACAGGCAAGGCGCGATCACGCATGCGCACTGACAGCATCAAGACTTCATGTCCGTCATTGATATGGCTTTGATCCATCATCAAAACGATGGTCTCTCCGTTGGAGGCCAAACGGGTGAATACATCTCCAGCATAGGCCTGCATGATTTCCGCGCAATCAATGTGGGAATTGCTCAAAACACGGGAACCATACTGGTACCGATGATCTTTTGTGCCGATGTGACGCGGTAAAGCCGCCGATAATTCCATCAAATTCGCACTTCGCACATCAAGAACGATGCTCGAAAGCAGTGTAAGGCCTTCGCAGCGGGATTTATGAAACTTTGGAAGCCGCTCTATAAAATCAGCCTTGATAGCTTCGTTTACCCCAGAAAAACCCAATGAAACAACCATACAACATCTTCAATTCTATAACAGGAGACTCCTTGAATCACAGCATGTGGACAGATGGTAAGCTTAATTCGCTAAATTGAAGGGTGGTAAGTTTCAACGACCAAAGGGCCATGCAACCGAGCGGTTTCTGTGCTATACTTACCGAACGGAGTTAGTCTGATGCACTTCATGTTCAGGTGATAGCTTGGAAAACGTGCCATCGAGATACTCTACGAGGCCGTCGCATAACTGCGGCGGCCTTTGATTGTTGAGCACGCCTTTACTTGCTGAACTTGCGACAAATTGGGAAACTCCCAGGTTGCAAATTCGCCCATGCGAGGCGGTTAAATATCGCCCGCCGCCACATAAACCAGGCGCAGATACGGGAACTGATAGCGGATCAGTTAATGGCTACGCCAGAACTTGGTGACAGGCATATTGCTGGTATGTTGGGTGTTCACCACACGACCGTTTCAACCGCAAGGCATGAACTGGTGGTAACGGGCGAAATTAGCCAGTTGAAAAAGACATTCGGGAACGCGAAGTTAGCTGAATTTCTGTCGCGAAGTATACCGCTCGCCATCGAACTCGCTAAACAGCCTATCGGTCAATGGGTGCATAATTCTCTGTGGCTTGGCGGTAGGTTCCAGGTTCTGCTCGGCAACATAAGTTGTAGGGGCTGCTTCATTCACCAGCACATGATACCAGGGCTCATCCTTTGGCGGCCGCGAGCGCGCGACTTGTTGGTACCATTCTTCCGTTCCGTGAAATACTGGGTCAACATCGAATACAACCCCGATGTAGTTAAACAGCTTGTGGTGAATTATTTGTCCGACTTGGAATTTTGCTTCATGTTCCGACATAGCGATCACCAATCTCGACTAAATCATCGCTTTATCTTAATTCATTTCACTGGGCCCTGGGGGAATTCTTTGCAGGAGTGATTCTCCGGTTACGCCAGAGCGGCGAGGTTCCACCGTTCGCCGCACGCCGAGGCGGCCGCTCATTTATCGAGCGAAGTGGCGACGAATGCGTCGAGCCCGTCGAGATATTGCCGGCCGCTGACCAGAAATCCGTCATTATGGCCGCCCCAAAGCTCGAGAAACTGTTTGGGTTCGTAGGCAAATTCGAAGAGCCTCAGCCCATGGTCGAACGGGATGATTTCGTCATCGCGGCTGTGCACGACGAGCACCGGGCAGGACACTGACTTGAGATAATCGCCGGTCGGAAAGCCGATCCGCGCCAGCCGCCGCGCGGGGAGCCAGGGGTAGACCTCGGCTGCCATGTCTGGGACCGAGACGAAGCCGCTCTCAATGATCAGTGCGCCTGGTCTGTGTTGGCCCGCCACAGATGCCGCGACTGCGGCTCCCAGCGAGCGGCCGAAGAGGACGATTTCAGCGGCGGGAATGCGGCGCTCCTCGGTGAGATAGCGCCAGGCCGCCTCGGCATCGCGATAGATGCCTGGCTCGGAGACCTTACCCTCACTTCGGCCGTAACCGCGATAGTCAAAGATCAGCGTAGAAAGGTCCAGGTGGTTGAAGACCCTCAGCGAGTCGAGCCGATGGGAGATATTGCCGGCATTGCCATGGAAAAACAGCACGGTGCAGCGCGGTTTACGTGCAGGCACATACCACGCCTCGAGCCTGATGCCATCTTCGGTGAGAATTTCGACAACTTCATAGGCAAGCCCGATGCTATCAGGCGCTGGTCCGACCGCGCGCGAGGGTGTATTTGGGAAGAAAACCAGGCGCGATTGAAAGGCGTACAACACAACAAGCACTGCGACGTAGCCCGCCGCCGCCAACATCAAGATCGACAAAACGGTGCTCAATAATGTTCATCCGTCCGGCACCGAGCCATATCACCTCCCGAGCGCGCGGAAGTTTGCCAGCATCTCAATAACGTGAGAGACATTCATTTCCTCAACCTCACCCCTTGCCCGTCACCGTTTTCCTCGATGAATTCAACACCGGCTGTTTCGAGGGCGGCACGGATGGCAGCGACTTTTCCAGGATCACCTCCATAGCGCTTGGTTTCAAAGTTTGTAACCGTGTTTCGGTGAACTCCCGCCTGCTCGGCCAGCTGGCGTACGCTCCAACTCAATAGCCCTCTCGCTGCTCTCACTTGTGCGCTTGTCATAAATCAATACTTGTGCTATTGTCACTTGTGCATTCATCATAACACACACTGGGGGCAATGCAATGTCAGATACCTGACAACGCACCCGTCCGAACGGGAAAAGCATGCCAACCGAAGAATGGCTCGAAAAATTACGCAAGGAAGGGAGGTGACGTTATTACAAAGAAGATTTCAGAATGTGTGGCCCATGGGAAATCGCACGCCATGGGTCACATCCGAAAGCAAAGAAGAGCGATATGACCAACGCTACAACTCGCCGAACTATTCTCGGCGCAATGGCATCAACGCCCCTGGCCGCGCTACCGGCGGTCGCCAGCACCCGCGACGACGAAGCCTACCCCGACGACCTAATGGTCATTCGCAAGCGCACAGGGCTGTCACTGGATGCCCTGGACGACATACTCAGCGACTTGCCAATCACCGTCACAGCACAGATTGCAAATAAGTCCGCGACCGTGCCGTTTCGAATGTGGACCAGCGCACAAACTCATGCCGCTGTGGTCGTGACCAAGAGCGCCAATTGGTTTGGCCCGCAAGGCAGGGACTTCCCGCTGTTCCTCTTCATGGAAACTGCCATTAGAAACCGTGGCGACCGCGCGCAAATAGCCAAGTCGCTCAGCCGCTTCAAGGACAGTGGGACCAGTTTCCCCCGGCTGATGGACATGGCGCAAGGGGTTGCAACATGACAATTTCAGGCATTAGCCACTGCGCTGTTTTGGGCGCTGTCTCAGCAACGCCATTAGTGGCCTTGCCCGTCGCTTCACAGACCCTAGCAGCCAGACCCAAGCAAACCGAAGTTGCGCGTTTTTATGGCAAGTGGCACTCGGTCATGAACGAATACGTTGCAGTTGTCGCTGCAGATGATGCTGGGCAACTCAGCGACGATCAATTCATGGCAATTGCTGACCCATTGCTGGACCCGCGCCTAAAGGCGCATCAACACGAAAGGCTCTGGTTCAGGCTGGATGACAATTCAGTCGCAGGTCAGTGGCAGCAGCTACATATTACCGGTGTCAATCGGCATTGAATGTTGACCCCCTATCGGCGCCCAAAAATGACCCCCCTTTTGTGCTGAGCTGGCCCGTTGCTGCGTAGTCTCCATATAACGCAGCGGCGGCGGGCCAGCGTGGTTTCGGTTAAGGATCAGGCTCGGTTTTTGAAACGCCAGCTTTCGTTTCCAGTTTCGACGATGTCACAGTGATGCGTGAGGCGGTCGAGCAGTGCGGTGGTCATTTTCGCATCACCGAAGACGCTCGGCCATTCGCCAAAGGCGAGGTTGGTTGTGACGATGATTGAGGTGCGCTCATAGAGTTTGCTGATCAGATGGAACAGAAGCTGTCCACCGGTCTGGGCGAAGGGCAGATAGCCCAACTCGTCCAGGATCAGGAAGTCGAGGCGAGAGATCAGATCTGCCGTTCGTCCCTGCCGTTCTGCACGGGCTTCGGTATCCAGTTTGTTCACCAGATCGACGCCATTGAAGAACCGCCCGCGACGGCCGTTTCGGATGCAGGCGCGGGCAATACTGACGGCGAGGTGGGTTTTGCCGGTTCCGGTTCCGCCGATCAGCACCAGGTTGCGCTGGTGATCCAGGAAGTCTCCCGCAGCCAGATCACGGATCAGAGTCTCGTTGATCTCGGTCGCCTCGAAGTCGAACTCTTCCAGTTCCTTGGCCAGCGGCAGTTTGGCAATTGTCATCTGATATTTGATGGAGCGCGCCTGCTTCTCGCTGATCTCGGCATTCAGCAGATCCCCAATGATCTGTTGCGGTTCATGCCGGCGCTTGACGGCTGTCGTTATGATCTCATCGTAGGAGGCCTTCATTCCGTAGAGCTTCAGCTTTCCCATCGCGTCGAGCAGGTCTGAGCGTTCCATCTGTTTTTCTCCTCAAGCTGTCATATCGGTCGCAATCGGCGGCAGGCTCGCAGTTCAGCCGCAGCGCATCCGGGGTTGTGATTGTCAGGGGCGGCGGCGGTTCCCGGTGCCGAGCCAGAATGTTCAGGACAACTCCTGCGGAATGAACATTGTGCGACAGTGCCTCAGAACAGGAGGCTTCGACGGCCTCCAGACCATCGGTCAGGATGGCACCTAAGTGTCTGATCCAAAACTCTACGCATGATTACAATGCCTTGCAATTTTACGCGTGAGGGTTCTGATATGTGCAACGAGTATCCATGCCTGTGAACTTGCGATGGATTTTTCCCAATCTTTGGCCAATCGCCGGTAGCGGTTGAGCCATGCGAAGGTGCGCTCGACGACCCATCTTCTGGGAATGACTTCGAAGCCTTCCGCAGTGTCGAAGCGCTTGACGATCTGGATTGTCCAGTCACCGATGCCTTCAAGAGCGTCGCGCAGCTTTGGTCCGGCATAACCGCCATCCGCAAAGATATGGCGCAAGTTTGGATGGGAATACCGGATGGATTTCAACACTTCCGGTGCGCCATCACGGTCTTGAATACCGGCGCTATGCACGACCAACCCAACCATAAACCCGAGCGTGTCGGTGACAATGTGGCGCTTGCGGCCCTTGGTTTTCTTGCCCGCGTCATAGCCCGAAATGCCACCGCTTTCCGTTGTTTTTATGGTCTGGCTATCAATGACACCAGCGGTGGGGCCGGGCTTCTTGCCATGAAACTCGCGCGCCGTCGCCACCAGAAAATGGCTGATCACTTCAAAGATGCCATCGTTGCGCCAGCCATAGAAATAGTAGCGCACGGTGGACACTGGCGGGAAATCATTGGGCAGCATACGCCACGCACACCCGGCGCTGGCGATGTACAAAATGGCATCCAGAACATCGCGCATCGCCGTGCTGCGCGGACGACCAGTTGTTTTAGGCGGCGGCAGGAATGGCGCGATCAAACCCCATTCCTGATCAGTTAAATCGCTTGCATAGCGTCCCGAATGCCGTTCATATCGGGCGCGAGTGGTTTCCGTCCAGGCCATTGTGATCTCCCTCGAATCTTATCAATCCGATTGAATCACAACTCGCTGAAATCACTCAATTAGTTTTGGATCAGACACTAAAGGTCCGCGCCATTTCCGAATTCCCTCGCCTGTTGTGCGCGCCCCCGGCTATGTTGCACAACGCGGCCATCCGCAAGACGGCCAAGCGCTTGTGGCTGACAAGCACGATTGTTTGAACCTGCGGTTTCCAGGAGCCAAAGAATTTCAGTGGACATTGATCACCGCGACCGGTGCGAAAAAATTCGACATTACCGGACCGTTTGAATCGGATGACGGTGACGTGCTGACAAACTGGGCGCTGGATGGGCGCGGCATTATCATGAAACCGGTCTTTGAGGTCGCAGATCATTTGCGCTCTGCAGCATTGGTTCCGGTTGCCGAGGCAACGCCGCCGGTGCCGATTCAACTGACCTGCTTGTCACCACATCGCAAACTAAAGGACCCCAAGGTGCAACTGTTCGCCGATTTCATGATCGCGCACATCAAGACAGAACTTGCGAACGCCGCGCTCAGCTACCCCGATAGGTCGAGTATCCAAACGGCGAAATAAGCAGCGGCACATGATAGTAGGCGTTGGCATCGCTGACGCCAAAGCGAATTGGTATTTCATCCAGAAACCGCGGATCCTCGGGCGCCGCGCCGCTGGCATCCAGATAAACGCCGGCGTGAAAGACCAGCTCGTAAGTGCCGGTGGCGAAGTCCTCGGCCGGCAGGATCGGCCCGTCCGTCCTGCCATCTGAATCAGTGATCATGCTTCGCACCAACGCGCGCGCGTTATCCAGCCGGTAAAGGTCGATTGCCATGCCAGATGCCGGCACCCCTCGGCTGGTGTCTAGAACATGTGTCGTCAGATAACCCGCTGCCATGATCGGCCCCTTTTTTATGATTCTGCTGTAATTCTGCCTGCAAACGCCGGATAAATCGACCATTGTATGCCCCGAAAACTGTTTGCTGATTATTTTGATAATCGCCGGGCGGTTTTCGCGTATTCATGAGGTTAGCGAGGGGGACCATAATGGCGAAGCGCTATCCAAGAGACATGCGGGGCTATGGACCCAATCCACCGGACGCCAAATGGCCGGGCGGCGCGCGCATCGCTGTGCAATTCGTGGTGAACTACGAAGAAGGCGGTGAGAACAACATCCTTCACGGTGACGCGGCATCCGAGGCGTTCCTGTCCGAAATCGTCGGTGCGGCGCAATGGCAGGGCCAGCGGCATTGGAACATGGAATCGATTTACGAATATGGCGCCCGCGCCGGGTTCTGGCGGCTGCATCGGTTGTTCGCTGGCGCAGACATCCCGGTCACGGTGTACGGCGTGGCCACTGCACTGGCCCGCTGCCCGGAACAGGTGGCCGCGATGCAGGACGCAGGCTGGGAGATTGCCAGCCACGGGTTGAAATGGGTCGAATACAAGGATTGCCCGGAAGATGTGGAACGCGACCATCTTGACCAAACCGTCCGCCTGCACACCGAAGTCACCGGTTCACGGCCCACAGGCTTTTATCTGGGCCGATGTTCCATGAACACCGTGCGGCTGGCCGCAGAAGAAGGCGGATTTGATTACTTGTCAGACGCCTATAACGACGACCTGCCGTACTGGAAACGCTTCGGCAGCCGCGATCAGTTGATCATACCTTATACGCTTGACGCCAACGATATGCGCTTTGCCACGCCGCAGGGGTTCAACGCGGGCGATCAGTTCTACACCTATCTTAAGGACAGTTTTGACGCGCTGTACACAGAAGGCGGCAAGATGATGAGTGTTGGTCTGCATTGCCGACTGATCGGCCGGCCGGGCCGGGTTCAGGCGCTGCGCCGGTTCATCGAGCATGCCCAGTCCCATGCCGATGTCTGGTTCCCGCGCCGGATCGACATTGCGCGGCACTGGCAGAAACACCATCCGCCACCGGCGCAATGGGCGCGTCCATCTGAAATGGACCGCAACGCCTTTGTCGAGGCATATGGCGGTATATTCGAACATTCGCCCTGGATTGCCGAGCGCGCCCACAAGCTGGATCTCGGCGCTGCGCATGACTGCGCCGCCGGGTTGCACAACGCCCTGTGCCGCGCATTCCGTACGGCCGACGATGATCGCCGGCTGGCGGTGTTGAGTGCCCACCCCGATCTGGCCGGAAAGCTGGCCGCCGCCAAACAACTGACGGCCAGCTCGACCGCTGAACAAGCCGGCGCCGGGCTGGACGCCCTCACAGTTGAAGAACGAAATTCACTTAGCGATCTCAACACGCGTTATACTGAAAAATTCGCTTTTCCCTTCATCATCGCGGTCAAGGACAACAGCAAAGCCAGCATATTCATCGCATTCCAGACCCGCATCAACAACGACCGTGACACTGAATTTGCCACTGCCTGCAGCCAGGTCGAGCGGATCGCCTGGCACCGGCTGAAAGATTTACTGCCATGAAACACATTTACTATTTCCCCAAGGGCGGGTTGCCCGCGCAATCTGAACGGATCTATGCGCCTGCGGTTTTCACCACTTCCTATGCGGTGATCCCGGCCGGTGTGATGTCCGATATTGTCACCAGCATGCTGCCACTCTGGGCCGACACGCGCGCCTGGATTTTGGCGCGTCCTCTGTCGGGCTTTGCAGAAACATTCGCGCAACTGGTTGTCGAGGTTGCCCCCGGCGGCGGCAGTACTGAACCTGAACCCGATCCCAAAGGCGAGGCGGTGATTTTTGTTGTGCGCGGCAGGCTGACGCTGACCATTGCCGGCGCGGCCCACGACCTTGCGCCCGGAGGCTATGCGTTCATTGCACCGGGTGCCGACTGGTCAATCACCAACCCCGGTGACACCCCTGCAACTTTCCACTGGATCCGCAAGCAGTATGAAAAAGTCGCAGCGATCGAAACCCCCAAATCATTTGTGACCAGCGACTATGACGTCGAACCAACCGCAATGCCTGACACCGGCGGAGCCTGGGCAACGTCGCGTTTCACTGATCCTGCCGATCTGCGCCACGATATGCATGTGAACATAGTGACTTTCCAGCCCGGCGGCGTGATCCCGATTGCCGAAACTCATGTGATGGAACACGGACTGTATGTTTTGCAGGGTCAGGCCAACTATTTGCTGAACACTGACTGGGTGGAAGTAAAAGCCGGAGATTTCATGTGGTTGCGTGCATTTTGCCCGCAGGCCTGTGAAGCCACGGGGTCGGAACCCTTTCGATACCTGCTTTACAAAGACGTAAACCGCCACCCGAAACTGAGGTTTTGAACATGAGCCAAACAATTCAGACGCAGCCCCTGACAGCCGAGGCGTTTGCCCCCTACGGCGACATCTTGGATGCAAGTGGCACGCCCGACAAGATGATCAATCGCGGCCTTTGCGGGCGCTACCACGACCGGGCGAAATTGGATTTTGGCGAACACGGCCGCGCAGGAATCTCGATTTTCAAAGGCGAGATTTGTTCCTTCCCGATCAAGATTGAACTGGTCGAACGTCATCCGGACGGCAGTCAGGCGATTATCCCATTGTCGGAAAACCCGTTTCTGGTGGTGGTGGCACCCGACAATGACGGCACACCCGGCACGGCGCTAGCGTTTCTGACGGCACCGGGACAGGCGATTAATTTTCACCGCGGTATTTGGCACGGCGTGCTGACACCGCTATCTGAACCGGGCCTGTTTGCGGTGGTCGATCGCATCGGAAACACGCCAAACCTAGAGGAGTATTGGTTCAAGACACGATATGTTATTCACTTGCCTATCCGGTTTACACCCACACCCACTAGGGCTAGAATGGGCGCAAACCGGATATAGGGGAGCGCGCCATGGATGTTCTCGACCGCGCCGAGCTCCCATTCCCGCATTCGCTACCCGAGTTCCAGCGACTGTTCCCCGATGATGCGGCCTGCGCCGCCTACCTGGAGAAAGCCCGCTGGGTAGACGGCTTTGCCTGCCCGCACTGCGGCACGGCGGGAGAGCCGTTCCACTTTGAAAACCGCCCTGGCGTCCTGCGCTGCCGCAAGTGCCGCCAGAACACCGGGCTGACGGTGGGAACAGTGATGGAGCGTAGCCACACTCCGCTGAACGTCTGGTTCTGGGCCGCTTATCTGGTCGCCAGTCAGACGCCCGGCATGTCCGCCGTGCAGTTTCAGCGGCAACTTGGTCTTTCGCGCTACGAGACGGCCTTTCAAATTCTCCACAAGCTCCGCTCGGGCATGGTGCGGCCCAACCAAGACAGGATCGGTGGACAGCCCAAGAACCATGTTGAGGTGGACGAAACCTGGGTTGGCGGGCGAACAACGCGTGGGGAAGGCCGTGGTGTTCACCACAAGGTTCCCGTCTCCTGTGCCATCGAGGTGCGTCATCGAAAGCCGGGCACCAAGCTCGACAACCGGAAAGACGGACGCTATGCCGGACGCGTTCGGCTCGCCGTCGTGCTCGACCGTAGCGCCGAGTCGCTCTGTGGGTTCGTCGAGAGCACCGTCGCGCCGGGATCGCTGATCGTTACTGACGATTGGAGCGGCTATGCTGGCCTCGGTAAGCGCGGCTATGAGCACTTCGCTGTTGCCGAGTGTGGTGATCCAGAGGTTGCCGAGCAATACCTGCCGATCATCCATCTGGTTTTCGCCAACCTGAAGACGTGGCTGATCGGTATCCACCACGGCGTTAGCCACCAGCACCTACAAGCCTACCTCAACGAGTTCACCTTCCGCTTCAACAGGCGGTTCTACCCGTTCAACGCCTTCCGCTCATTGCTCGGCATCGCGGGCGACACCTCTGCTCCAACCTATGCCGAGCTTTACTCGGGAGAGTGGCGGCACCCTACATGTAGCGGTCATGGGCGTTAACCGGATAGGCAAGGTTATTCAGTCTTAATACCTGTGCGCCGGATCGACAGCAATTATTTCTTCTGAGCGCCAGTTTGGCGATTTTCGGGGTTAACGCGATGAAAATGCTTAAAAACCTCGGTATGGTTTGCGTATGGCTGGTGTATGGCTGTATTGGCCTTTTGGCGTGTTTAATAGGGCGCGCGCCGGTGGTGAAATATTAACCGGGATGAGCCAAGAGCGGCAAAAAACCAATATCATAGACTAGTTGCCAGCGCCCCAACCGCCGCCGCCCGGAGTCAGCATCTCAAACAGTCCACCATCAGGCAGATCAATCTCGTCATTGCCCTTGAGCGGCACGCGGGTGCCATCAAGTAACTCAGCTGTGTTCACGCCGACAGCTCCCGGCTCGCCTCCATCAACGCCAAAGGGTGGCACCAAGCGGTGCGAGCACAGCGTTGTCACCGTCACCGCTTGCAGAAACCGGATGCGCCGCCTGACGCCATCACCGCCGCGCCACTTGCCTGCACCGCCGGAACCACGGCGGATCGAAAATTCCTCGAGCCGCACCGGAAACCGTTTTTCAAGGATTTCCGGGTCAGTCATCCTGGTATTGGTCATATGGCTGTGCACCGCGTCGCAGCCGTCAAATCCGGGGCCCGCGCCGGTGCCCCCGGCAATGGTTTCGTAATTCTGAAAGGCGTCGTTGCCCCAGACGAAATTATTCATCGTGCCTTGCGAGCAGGCAATGACGCCAAGCGCCCCATAGAGCGAATTGCAGGTCGCCTGAGAGACTTCGGTATTTCCCGAAATCACCGCCGCCGGATAGGCCGGGTCCAGCATCGAGCCTTTTGGGGCAATGATCTTGAGCGGTTTCAGACAGCCCTCGTTCAGCGGAATTTCCGCACCCACCATGGTGCGAAAGACGTAAAGAACCACCGCCAGGCAAATTGAAAACGGGGCGTTGTAATTTCCGGTATGCTGAGCGCTGGTGCCGGTGAAGTCGATAATCGCCTCGCGCGCCGCCCGGTCGACCGACACGTTCACCCGGATCACTGCGCCGTGGTCCATGCGATAAGTGTATTCGCCGTGCCTCATGCGCCCGATAACCTGACGCACGCTTTCTTCGGCATTGTCCTGAACGTGGCCCATGTAGGCTCGGACAACATCCAGCCCATAGTTCTCGACCATCCTTAGCAGTTCCCGGCGTCCGGTTTCGTTGGCCGCCACCTGAGCCTTCAGATCGGCCAAGTTCTGCGGGATGTTGCGGCACGGAAAGCGGCCACTGGACAGCGCAGCCACGGCGCGGGCCTCTTGAAAAGTGCCGCGATCGACCAGCCGCACGTTGTCGATCAGAACGCCTTCTTCGCTGATGTGTTTGCTGTCTGGCGGGGCCGAGCCCGGGGTGCGCCCGCCGACGTCGGCGTGGTGGCCACGCGAGCCAAGCCAGAAGATGATCTGATCGCCCACAAAGACCGGCGTGACGACGGTAATATCGGGCAAATGGGTGCCGCCGTTGAACGGCGAATTCAGCACAAACGCATCACCCTGATGCACGTCGTCGGCATTGTCGCGCATTACCGTGCGAATACTGTCGGCCATGCTGCCCAGATGCACTGGCATATGCGGCGCGTTGGCCACCAGATCGCCGTGTTCGTCAAATATCGCGCAGGAAAAATCTAAGCGTTCCTTGATGTTCACCGACCAGGATGTGTTGGCCAGCGTGACCCCCATCTGATCGGCCACCGACATCAGCAGGTTGTTGAACACTTCAAGCAGAACCGGATCGGCCCGGGTGCCCGCCGCAGCCGGTCGCGGCGCATCGCCAATACGCTCCAAAATCAGGTTGCCCAGTTCGTCAACTCTGGCCTGCCAACCAATTTCGACAACATTGGTGCCGGTTTTTTCGGTGATAATCGTGGGGCCGTCGATTTGCGTGGCAGGCGCCAGCCGGTCGCGGTCATAAATCGGCACGTCCTGCGGCGCGCCGTCCACGATCATCGTGACGAATTGCGGTGGTGCGACGGTCGCGGATGCCGGTATCGCCGCCGGGGCCTCGCCGGTCACACCGATCGCCTCGACGCTGAGCATCTCGAACAGAATGGCGCGTTCGGGCGAAATAAAACCGAACCGGGCCAAATGCACGGCCTCGAATTTCCGCTGCATGTCGGCGGCATCACCAAAGCTTACCTCAAGTGGCTGATGCGATCCGTCATAGCGCAGATGCGCGCGGGCGAGTGAATGGGCGCTAGCGACGCCCTGATCCTGCACCTCGGCCATCGCTTCGCGGCGCAACGCATCCAGAGTTTCGCGCGCCCGCGCGCTATCGCTTATGGGCGCGTCAAACTGGCTCTCGCGCATGGCGCGAATTTCTGCCAGCCCCATGCCGTAGGCCGACAACACCCCGGCAAACGGGTGCAAAAATACCCGCCGCATGCCAAGCGCGTCGGCGACCAGGCAGGCGTGTTGCCCGCCGGCGCCGCCAAAACATTGCAGCGTATATCCGGTTACGTCATGGCCGCGCTGGACGCTGATTTTCTTGATCGCGTTGGCCATGTTGTCAACGGCGATGCGCAAAAATCCTTCGGCCATTTCCTGGGGCGCGATCTTTGCCTTGCCGGTCGCGTTTGCGATGGTTTCGGAAAGCTCTTCGAACATCTGACGCACCACGCCCGCATCCAGCGGCTGATCGCCATCTGGTCCGAACACCTGCGGGAAATGCTCCGGGTTCAGTTTCCCCAGCATCACATTGCAATCGGTCACCGTCAGCGGCCCGCCGCGCCGGTAACACGCCGGTCCTGGATCAGCGCCGGCGCTTTCAGGGCCGACCTGAAAGCGGCCATCGGCAAAGCTGCAGATTGACCCGCCTCCGGCGGCGACCGTATGAATGTCCATCATCGGGGCGCGCATGCGCACGCCCGCGACCTCGGTTTCAAACGATCGTTCAAAATCGCCCGCATAATGGCTGACATCGGTCGAGGTGCCGCCCATGTCAAAGCCGATCAGGCGCTGATACCCGGCTGCCGACGCAGTCTTGACCATGCCGACGATACCGCCCGCAGGCCCGGACAGGATCGCGTCCTTGCCCTGAAACAGCCTGGCATCGGTGAGCCCGCCGTTGGACTGCATGAACAACAGCTTGTCGCAGGCCCGCCCGACATCAAGTGCTGCCGCCACCTGATCCACATAGCGGCGCAGAATTGGTGAAAGATAGGCGTCGACCACGGTTGTGTCGCCGCGCCCGACCAGTTTGGCCAGGCGGGAAACCCGATGGCTGGTGGAGATTTGCGTGAAGCCGATCACGCGCGCGACGCGCGCGACGCGCAGTTCGTGGTCCGGGTTCAGGTAGCCGTGCAGAAATGCGATCGCCACGCTGCGAATGCCTGCGTCATAGGCGGTTTGCAAATGGCGGCGCGCAGTGTCTTCGCTCAACGGCGTCAATACCGCGCCTGACGCATCGAGCCGCTCAGGCACCTCGCCGAGGCTTTCATATAACAGGTCCGGGCGCTTGATGTGCAGATCAAACAGCCGCGGGCGGGTCTGATAGCCGATCCGCAAAAGGTCGCCAAAGCCTTTGGTGATCAGCAAGAATGTCCGCTCGCCCTTGCGTTCGAGCAGCGCATTGGTGGCAACGGTGGTGCCCATTTTAACGGCGTGGATTGTGCCGTCAGGAATGCTCTGGTCTGCGCCCAACCCCAGCAATTCGCGGATACCGTGCACGGCAGCATCGCGATAGCGTTCGGCGTTTTCAGAGAGCAGTTTGTGGGTGATCAGGGCGCCATCGGGGCGCCGGGCCACCACATCGGTAAATGTCCCGCCCCGGTCAATCCAGAATTCCCAGGCTTTTTCAGACATGCGCACCCCCGAATTGCAGCCTTGCAGGGGTCTGACAGGCGCACGAGGATGTCAAGCGTGGGCCGCCGGTTCATACACCGGTCACAAAGGTTAACCAAGTCTTCACCATTTCGGTGTTCTGCATTGGATCAGGAGGTGCAATTTGGTTGCCCAGATCGATGCGACGTTTGTCAGGGCCCGCCCGTGGAAGGTCTGGCCGCGGCTTCTGGCTTACGTGCTGTTCGAAGGACGACCGCTGACAACGCGCGGCCGCTGGATCAACCCGCTGGTGTTCGCGGGTTACCGGTTGTGGTCAGCTTTACCGCTGCATCACCGGGAACTGCGGCCGATTTTCATTCTCGGCGTCGGGCGTTCGGGAACCACCATCCTTGGCACCATTCTGGCATTGCACCGCGACGTTGGATACCTGAACGAACCGAAAGCGTTGTGGCAGGCAGCGCTTGGCGATGACGACCTGATTGGCTCGTACAGCGAGCGGCCGGGGCGATATCGGATGACGCGCGCCGATGCCGGTGAGAATGTGGTGCGCCGGTTGCATCGGTATTATCGGGCATTCCTGTGGCTGTCCCGTAGTCGCAGAATCGTCGACAAATATCCCGAACTGCTGTTTCGCAACGCGATGATCGACGCGGCGTTTCCGGGTGCGCGAAAAATCCTTTTGCTGCGCGATGGCGCTGATACCTGTCAATCTATCAAGGCCTGGTCAGAGGGGCTTTCGCGCGGGGATATTGATTGGTGGGGACGTGATCGGCGAAAATGGCACTTGGTTGAACAACCAGGGGTATCGCATGAATAGCTGGCCCGTGTTTGCTACGTGCATCAACGTCTGATTCAATGTCACCAGAACACGCATCTGGAGGACTTGCTTTGGAAAAGACTACATCATTTCAATCTGTTATTTCGGCCATCCCTGACCCTCGCCAGCAGGCGAAGGTGCTTTACCCGCTTGATGAGATCCTGCTTTTAAGCCTGTGTGCGGTGGTCTCGGGCGGCGAGAGTGTCGTTGATATTGTCGAATATGGTGAAGAAAAGCTGAAGTTTCTGCGCAAATTGGCCCCTTTTGAGCACGGCATTCCCTCGCATGACACGCTTTCAACGGTGTTTCGGCTGCTTGATCCGGAGAAGTTCAGTACAGCCTTTGCGCAATGGGCTGCTGGCCTGGCGGGACGCGTTGAAGGCTCGATTGTGGCCGTCGATGGCAAGACGATGCGCGGGTCAAAGGCCGGTGGTGAAACACCTCTGCATTTGATCTCGGCCTACTGTGATGATCTGCGTCTGGTACTGGGTCAGCGGGCAAGTGCGCACAAAAAGAACGAGATCAAGGACATTCCATTGCTCTTGGATTTGCTCCACGTTGAGGGCGCGATCGTGACGCTGGACGCGATGGGGTGCCAACGCCAGATTGCCTGCAAAATCCGCGACAAGGGGGCCGACTACGTGCTGGCGCTCAAGGGAAATCAGAGCAGCCTTTTTGAGGATGTGAAACTGTGGTTTGAAGAGAGGGAGCATGAAAATACTGCGTCGTTACAGACTGTTGATGGCGATAAAGGTCGGATTGAGACCCGGACCTACACCCAGAGTGACACCATAGAATGGCTGCAAGAGCGCCATCCGGGTTGGGCGGGCCTGACCAGTATTGGTCGCGTTGTCTCGATCCGTGAAAGCAACGGGAAAACAACACAACAAACCCGATACTTCATCTCGTCTCTACCGAAAGATGCGCCGCGCTTTGCCCATGCGGTACGCTCCCATTGGGGGATTGAAAACCGCCTCCACTGGGTGCTCGACGTCACATTCCGCGATGATGACAGCCGTGTTCGTAAGGATCACGGCCCCAAGAATTTTGCCGTCATCAAACACATGGCAATGAATCTGCTCAACAAGGCAAAAGATAAAAAATCGCTCAGGGTCATGCGCAAAAAGGCCGGATGGAACAATCGGTTCTTACTGCAAATTCTCCGGACATAACCTTCATGCGATTCCCCTGGTTGAACAACTGGTCGCCCTTGACCCATATTTCGCGCCTGCATTGGCGCAAATCCGTGCATTTAGACGCCATGTGGATATGGCCGCGGTTGAATGGATCGTCACGATGCGCGAAGCGGCGCGATTGCAGGTTGAGGGTGCCAAAGGGCTGCTGTTTGTCCGTTACGAAGAACTGGTGGCCGCTCCGCGCCGGGTGCTGGGCGAGATTCTGGGATTTTGCGATCTGTCGGCTGACGCCATCATGCTGCGCTATGGCGAGCGAGTTTTGGCGCCGCGCGCCGCCTATCCGAGGCCCGATCTTAACGCCGCGGTGGCGCCGTTGTTCGCCGAAACCATGCGCGCGTTCGGCTACATGCGCGATGACCTGGCATGAGAATTCTTCAGATCAGTCACAATTTCCACATCGTCGGCGGCTCGGACGCGGTGTTTTTCGCGACCTCTGACCTGCTCAGAAATGCCGGGCACGAGGTCATTCCATTTTGCATGCAAGATCGCGCCAACCATCCAAGCAGGTGGTCGCGGTATTTTCCGCGCGGGGCGGACACAAGGGCCGCGCCGGTGCGCGATACTTTGCGGTATTTCTTCAATGCCGAAGCGCGCGACAAGCTGCGCCGACTGCTGGACCATGTGGGCCCGGTGGATGCGGCGCATCTGCACATCTACCACGGCAAGCAGACCACGGCGATTCTGCCGGTGTTGCGGAAACGCGGCATTCCGGTCCTGCATTCACTGCACGAATACAAGCTGGCCTGCCCGGTCCATACATTGCAGCGCGATGGCAAGCCTTGCGAATTGTGTGTCCGGGGCAGCGCGCTGAATTGCATTCGCCACCGCTGCAAGGACGGATCGTTGGCGCGGTCAGTGGTCATGGCTGCGGAGCAATTGACTTCGCGCATTTTGGGTGATGTGCGCTGGGTGGATCGGTTCATCTGCGTTAGTGATTTTCAACGCCAGATCATGGCGCGGGCCGGAATTCTAGAACATAAACTGCACACCTTGCACAATTTCGTCGACACTGACGCGGTGCGCGCAAAGCCCGGACATGACGGGTATTTGCTGTATGTCGGGCGGATCGAAACGCTGAAAGGTGTGCCGACGTTGCTGCAAGCGGTCGCCCAAAGCGGGCACCAGCTGCGGATTGCCGGCGACGGGGCCTGGCGCGCCGAATTGGAGCGGCGGATCGCAGGTCTTGCAAATGTCACGTATCTGGGTTTTCAGCACGGCGAGGCGTTGCGCCGATTGATAGTGCGGGCCAAAGCGGTGATCGTGCCGTCGGAATGGTACGAAAACTGCCCGATGTCGGTGCTGGAAGCGAAAGCGCTTGGCCGCCCGGTTATCGGCGCGCGCATTGGCGGGATACCCGAGCTGGTGAGCGATGGCAGCGACGGTTTTCTGTTTAAACCGAGCAACGTGGTCGACCTGGTGCGCGCATTGGCTGCGCTGGATCAGGCTGATCACGCCGGGTTGTCGCGAAACGCCCGGCAAGACGCTGAGGTGCGGTTTTCACACAAGGTGTATCTTGATGCTCTGCTACGGCACTATGCGGCTTGTCGGCCCGAAGCAGCGACCAGCGCGTTGATGCAAACTGCTTAAGGCGCAGTATCGATCCACAGACCTTCGCAGTTCACCGTGGCGGGGCGCCCGCAATGAAATATAGTAGGTAATCAAAAGTTAGAGGCTTGACAATGGGTCATAAGAATCATATAGTTACGGTCAAAGGAGGGTTTCCAATGAACTTGATTTCAATCTTCCGGAAGTTTCCTGACCAAGGTGCGTGTATTGACCATTTGGAGGCTATCCGCTGGGCAAATGAACCGCATTGTCCATATTGTGGCAGCACTCACGTTGCCAGAAAAAAAGAGGGCAGGAAGGTGGGCCGGTGGAATTGCCACGATTGCACAAACAGCTTCAATGTGCTGCAAGGAACCATCTTCCAAAAAACCAAGATACCACTTCAAAAGTGGTTCCTCGGGATCGCGCTTATGGTCAACGCGAAGAAAAGTCTTTCCAGTTACCAAATGGCCCGCGATCTGGAAATCACCCAAATGTCCTGCTGGTATATGCAACAGCGCATTCGTGCCGCTATGGCGAGTGAGGAACGCCAGTTGCTCAAGAATATTGTAGAGATTGACGAAACCTACATTGGCGGAAAGCCGCGCCGGAACAAGCGTGATGATAGCAACCCGCCCAAGCGCGGACGCGGGACAAAGAAAACGCCAGTCATTGGCGCGGTTGAACGTGGTGGTAAGGTAACGGCCCGTGTTGCCAACGATCTGTCTGGCCGCGGCATCCTGCGCTTCATCCGTAACGCGGTCGATCCCGATGAAACGATCCTCGTGACCGACGAATACAAAGCCTACAACGCCGTCGACAGGTTCATGGCGCGGCTAAGCGTCAACCACAGCAAGTGCTACGTTGATGGCGACGTGCATACCAACACTATTGAGGGCTTTTGGTCACACCTGAAACGCGCCTTGGTTGGCCAGCACCACCACTACAGCAAATCTTACACGCCTTTATACATCGCCGAGGCGTGCTGGAAGTACAACCGGCGGGGGCGTGAAGACGGGTTCGATGGTTTTTTGAAAGGCGCGTTTGTACAGGTATGATTATTATCCAACGGGGAAATATTGAAACATGACCTTTCCACAAAGATGTAAGGTTTGTGGAAAACGTGACAAATTCAATTTCAAGGTGAACGATGAAATCTGGAACAGTGTTGTGCCAGAACCCTTTCGAAAAAACGTTGTTTGTCTAGCGTGTTTCGACTTAACAAAGCATTGACCGATTCGGGCGAGAAATGCATACTCTCTCGCCATGCGGTTGAAGGAAGTCACTCGCGCGCCCAAAAGGGATGTTCAGTTTACCGGCCCCTGGTCTCAGGGGCACATCCCGCGCAGCCAATTTCCGCTGTTAGGGGCGCCCCAGCGGGGATATAAATACGGCCCGACCTACGAATGGAGAATTGCCTCATTTAAGGTTGACGATCTTGAGTGCCGTGTTTTGGTGCTGCTGAATGAGGCCCGCCAGCTTTATCGCGCATCATTGGCAGTTAAGCGCGGGAAAGAATTTATGCCCGTATGTGACCACGAGTATCACACGGCTGCAGAACCTTGGCACTGCCATGCCGTAGTTGATGAATTTCATCAAGTGCCCCAAGGAGTGCGACGGCGCTTTATGAAGAAGTGGCCCCGAGCCGGAAGCTCTTTGCGGACTGGTTTTGTGGACTCCAAGCAAAACGCCATTGCCCAAGCGTTTCAGGTTTTTCGAATTGATGAGCCCGGGGAGTTGTTATGAACGTTACCGCTCTTTGCGAAGTATTTTGTGACGCGCTTGTGATTACGGAAGTGCCAGTCGGTTTTGCGGTAAAGACCGGATTCCAAATCGATGGCGGGGACGCGCTTGTTTTTTTCCTTGTTGCGCACAAGGAAAACGACATGTGGCGCATTGAGGATGACGGGGCGACTGTGGCAAATCTTGATATGGACGGTGTTGATGTTATGGCGTCCGGCCCGAGATCGGTTGCGTTTGCCGAATTGCTTCAAGAACATGATGCGCAGTTAGACCCTGAAGAAGTTATCCTTCACACCGAGTACGTTTCTGAAGAGGAGATCCCGCGGCTCTCTTTGCGTTTCTTGTCGCTACTTCTAAGGATGCAAGATTTCGCTCTTGTCACTCGTGAGCGCGTTGAAGAAACTTTTCGCCACGACGTTATGGAAGCCATTCAGCAACGATTTGCTGACCGCGCCGATATAGAGGAAAGGCATGTCTTTGGAGATGACCTAAAGGATTATCAGGCTGATGTTGCCGTTCTGCCCCGCGAAGCGGCCCAGCCCCTAGCGGTATTCATCGGAACGTCCGAAATACGAGCGCTTGAAGCAATGCTGTTCTATGATCGCGTGACATATGTTCACCCCTTTGATTGCAAGGTAGTCCTAATCCTAGACACCATAAAAACCCCGAAGATTTCGGCTCGCACTCTAAACCGCGTGACCAACCATTTCCCGATTGCGGCCTTTCGCGATGCGCCAGATGATGCTATGTTGAGCATAGAAAAACAGATTTATGGAATGGTTTAATGAACCAGAAATTCAAGGAATGGGAGAGATCTTTCTTTTCACTAAAGTTTATGAAGGGGAACCTAGAAGCGATGAATCAGAGAGTTAAGCCTCTAACTTTTGATTGCCATATAGTATAGGTGATCATTGGCTCGATTTTGCGCAGGCAATGCGACTTGTCGAGCGTGTCAACTGCGCGGTTCCCACTGGCCCCCCAAGCAGAGCTGCAATTCGTCAATCTGCTGGTAAGGCGCAAGTATCACGTCAGCTTTTGGAATATTGGTCGCCAATGCACCAGCGCGGATCAGGATCGGTTGCGCACCTGGGTGGTATTGCAGAAAATCTTCGTCAAGCGTGATGCGGTCAATCTTTTGGATTTCAAGATACTCGCCGGTCTTGGTGCGCACCCTGTCACGCACGCGCAGAACCTGAGCCGGGACTTCACCAAAAGAAGTTGAAACCCGGCTCATCGGTCCAAATCCGATTAACTTGTTCAGAGACCGTTCCCGGTTGTCGGCCGCACATTTGGACCGCGGCCTGGCAACCTTTGAACGACGGTTTTCGACCGCCGGAACTGCACTCATTACATTCATACTCATTACGCTCACTCTTTACGGTTTTGCGCCAAAGCACCTTTCAAAACGTCGACGTCGCCCTGGAACTTGTTCAGAAAGCCGTTGATCGTTCGCCTTAATGTTGACAAGTAGTTTCTGGCGAGAATGTGGCCAACCGATTTCCTTGGCGGCTTGATCAGAATAGAATTGTGACCGGAGAAAATCTCGAAAATTCGCAATTGCACTCCAATTGCCGGACAATACTGGAAATCTGCTTCGGTAATTTCCAAACCCGCGGCTAATCGGCAATCGACTGTTTCTCGGAACACAACATTATGGCTTTAATTTGGGTGATTAAACCTTTGCAGTTGCGCATTCCGGAACATTCGGCCACTTATTCCAGCGACATCCGGCCACCCATACCGGGGGATCCGGCCACCTTTGACACGCTGCTTTGAGGCGCATGTTTTCAGTGTCAGTTGACGGGCGTTTCGTCAACGGTCTTGATTCTGGTCTTTCGCATGGAGTGACCGTCGAGATTGAGGCGATAGGCGTTGTGAACAATCCGGTCCAGGATGGCATCTGCGAAGGTCGGTTCGCCGATCACATCGTGCCACGTGTCGACAGGCAGCTGGCTTGTGATCAGGATTGATCCGGCCTCATACCGGTCTTCGACGATCTCCATGAGATCGCGGCGTTGGGTGGCGTTCAGGCGATCTGGACCCCAGTCATCGAGGATGAGCAGCCCTGTTTTTATGAGGCTTTTGAAGACGCGCGGGAAGCGGCCATCGCCGTGGGCCAGTTCCAACTCATCGAACAATCTGGGCAGGCGTCTGTATAGAACCGTAACGCCGTCCCGGCAGGCGGCTTGTGCCAGGGCGCATGCCAGCCAGGTTTTGCCGACGCCGCAAGGGCCGGTGATCATCAGGTTACGTTTGTCGCGTATCCATTTGCCGGTCAGCAGTTGCTGGAAAAGGGCTTTGTCCAATCCTCGGCGCGCCCTGTAATCCACATCTTCCGGAGCTGCTCCCACATGGCGCAATTTGGCGGTGCGCATGCGGCTCTCAAAGCGCTTGGTGTCACGGCTGGATGACTCGCGGTCGACCAGCAGGCCCAGCCATTCAGCGTGACTGAGGCTGACCGTTCCGTCCTGTGTTTCCAGTTCGCTGAAGGCTTCCGCCATTCCGACAAGTTTTAGCGTTTTCAGCTGATCCAGGGTTGGGTGATTGAGCATATGTTTGTCCTCTTCAATGGAAGTACTCAGCGCCACGGATGTTGGGATGGGTGATCGCAGGCTCGTCCGGGGCGCGGGTTCGAGGTTGGCGATCCAGACCATTCTTGAGAATGGAATGCAGAGATGAGTAGGAACGGGCGTTGATGTCGATTGCCCGTGTGCAGGCGGTTTCCAGGCGATCCCGGCCAAAGGTCTTGGCCAGCCGCAAAATACCCATGCAGGACCGGTAGCCCGGTTCCGGATGACGGCGCTCACGCATGATAACCTCGACATAGGCTTCGGTGTTTGGGCCGATCCTGGCGGCCTGTCGGCGTATTCTTTCGGGCGTCCAATCTGTCCGGAACCGGTGGTTTGCTGGCATGTGATCACGATGGGTGGAATGCTGGCGATTGCCGGATGTGCGCTGATGCGCCGCCACGCGTTGCCCTTTAAAATATACCTCAATTGTTCGCGCGGTGATCTTGGCCCACAGCTTTTGCTTCAACAGCTGATGCGGAACAGAGTAATAATGCCGTCCCACATCTATGTGGTAATCAAGGCCAACCCGGCATTCTTTCCATTCAGCGTAAACATAGGGCTCGACCGGCAAGGGCTTCAGAGCAGGCCTGTCCAGCGTCTTAAACAAATCCCGGCGGCTGGCCCCCAGATGCCGGGTCACTTTCCCATTCAACTGGTCCATTAAGGGTCGGATCTCAGCGTTCAACTCATCGAGACTGAAGAAGCGCTGATTGCGCAGACGTGCCAGAATCCAGCGTTCGACCAAGAGCACAGCCCCTTCGACCTTTGCCTTGTCTTTGGGCTTTCTTGGCCGGGCCGGAACAATGGCTGTATCGTAATGGACCGCCATATCCGCATAGGTGCGGTTGATGGATGGTTCATAGAAACAGGCCTTGGTCACACCGGCCTTGAGATTGTCCGATACCACTTGCGCGGGCACCCCGCCGAAGAACCCAAAAGCCCGGACATGGCTGGATATCCAGTCGGGCAATGATTGCGTCCAGCTGGCTTCCACATAGGTGTAACTGGACGCCCCCAGCGTGGCGACAAATAGCTGCGCCGTCCTCACCTCGCCTGTCTGAGGGCAGACCACATCCATGGTCGCCCCGGCATAATCCACAAACAGACGCTCACCGGCAGGATGCCTTTGGCGCATCACCGGCGACAGCTTTCCCTCCCACCGTGTATAAAGTTCACAAAACCGGCTATAGCCATAACCGTCGGAATGGACGGCCCGGTACTCTTCCCAGAGCAGCGAAAGTGTCACGCCCTTCCGGCGCAACTCGCCATGCATAAAGGCCCAGTCTGGTTGCGGATAAGACCCGCATACATCGCCAGCCGTGCGGGGAAACAGCAGGCCTTCAATATCTCCATCGCTCAGATCTGCTGGCAAAGGCCACGACAGGCCAGCCACATCGGCGCGGTGCAAATAATCCGATACTGTCGCCCGCCCCAAAGACAGGCTCAGCGCCATCTGACGACCTGATAATCCATCCGCCCGAAGTCGCAGGGCTTCTCGTATCTTCCGCATTGGCAATCTCTTCATTCGGCTCCCTCTCGTTCAAAAAGAACGGCAGGATAACCGCGTTAAGGATCGCCTCGTGGCAGCAATATCTCAGGTGAAAACAGGGTGGCCGGATGCCCCGGAATCCCCGGCCGGATCAAATCGGTATGGGTGGCCGGATGTTAGCGGAATCACTGGCCGGATCGCCCCGGAATACGCATTTGCAGTTTTGGCAGAACCGGCTTGTCATTAAATTGGCGACAAATTGTTTCTTGTTGCGAATGCGCGCCGATGGCGAAATTTATTGCAATTGTGCAACTTTCCAGAGCGCGAATCCGGGTTCGCCGGCACCGCGGTGAGCAAAATTTGTTGGTGATTCTGGATGAATTGTTTGTGTTTTGTTAAGAAACGCGTTCGCGGAAATCGACTGAATCATGACCATTCTGTGATCCCTTCGCCGGTCCGTGCGGTTTCGATCGCCGAAATATTCAAAGAAAAATTGGCGGGAATGCCGCAAGAACATGGCGTACCACCACCCTTTCAGTTCGCCTGCCCAAATGACGTCACCGAAATAGCGAAATGGCAGACGCGACACGCCCAATTCGAGCGCAGGAATGACACGAATCGGTCTTAATCTGTTTCGAACGGATCCCATTCGTCGGCCACTTCGGGCAGAGCGTCCTGGGCGGCATCGGCAGCAATTTCCCGGGCGGTTCGAACTTCGGTAATGCGGGCGTTCGGGAAGGCCTCGAATACCGCCTGCACCAATGGGTGGGCGCGCGCCTCGGCCTCTTGCGCCGAGCGATCTGCGTCACGGACCTCGGCGATGGTCTGCGCGCCACCGTCATTGACCAGCGTCACGCCCCATCTCACGCCGGTCCAGGATCGCAGCCGCCGGGCCAGCCGGGTGGCAAGGTCGTGCGGTGCATCGTCGGTCGGCACGAACTCGATCCGTCCTGGCGCGTACCGGGCCAGACGCAGGGTGGTTTCGACGTCGACCAGCAGTTTGACGTCGCGGTTGTGGCGGATCAACTCGACCACATCCGCAAACTGGGCATAACGGATCAGCGACGTGGCCGGATCCCGCGCGAGTGCGTTCGCGGCGCCAGATCCGCCCAAGGTGGATACCGCGACCGCGGCAACCGCAGAGCCGCCAGCGCCTGGTGCAGGCATGCTGGTATGTCGGTGCGCAGGTCGCCCGCCACCGGGCCCGGACTCGGGCGGCGGACTATCCTGAAGTTTTCGCAACAACTCTTCGGGTGATGGCAGGTCGGCGACGTGGGTCAGGCGGATCACTGCCATTTCCGCCGCCATCATCGCATTCGGTGCCAGCGCCACCTCTTCCAACGCTTTGAGCAGCATCTGCCACATCCGCGTCATGGCTCGCATCGGCAGTTTTTCGGCCATTACCCGCCCACGCGCACGCTCATCCGGTGAAACCGTCGGGTCATTTGCCGCATCGGGGGTGATTTTCACCACTGAAACCCAGTTCGTGAGTTCGGCAAGATCGCGCAGCACCGCTATCGGGTCCGCGCCGTCGGCATATTGCGACGATAATTCGTTGAGCGCAGCCGCTGCGTCGCCCAGCATGATCAAATCGAACAGGTCCATGACCCGGCTGCGATCGGCCAGCCCGAGCATGGCGCGGACCTGATCTGCGGTTGTCTCACCGGCACCATGCGACAACGCTTGATCCAGCAATGATGTGGCATCACGGGCCGACCCTTCGGCAGCGCGGGTGATGAGCGCAAGGGCGTCATCACTGATCTGGCCGCCTTCCGCATCGGCGATCCTGCGCATCAGCACGATCATGTCCTCGGGTTCGATGCGGCGCAGATCAAAGCGCTGGCAGCGCGACAAAACGGTGACCGGCACTTTCCGAATCTCGGTGGTCGCGAAGATGAATTTGACGTGGTCAGGTGGTTCTTCGAGCGTTTTTAGAAGCGCATTGAAGGCATTGGTAGATAGCATGTGAACTTCGTCGATAATGTAGATTTTGTAGCGCGCCGAAGCCGCCCGATAGTGCACGCTGTCGATGATCTCGCGTATATCTCCAACGCCGGTACGGCTGGCGGCGTCCATCTCCATGACGTCGACGTGGCGACTTTCGGCGATGGCAACGCATGGCTCGCAGACACCACAAGGCTCGATCGTGGGGCCGCCCTTGCCATCCGGCCCAATACAATTCATGCCTTTGGCGACGATCCGGGCGGTGGTGGTTTTACCGGTGCCGCGGATGCCGGTCATGATAAAGGCCTGGGCGATACGATCTGCTTGAAACGCGTTTTTCAGGGTGCGCACCATAACATCCTGTCCGACCAGATCGGCGAATGTCTCGGGCCGGTATTTACGGGCCAGAACACGGTAGCTTTTGTCGGTCGTTTCAGACATGAATCCCCCGTTGAAACGCAACCCGGTCAGGTTAGGCCTTTGGCCCCGCGGCGTCCAGCCGAAGCAGGGCGTCCGCGAGCGGTTTTCATGCGGCGCAGCGACAGCTAGTGTCGCATCCAATCGAAGCGATTTGCAGGAATACCAAACATGGCCGATGCGGGGCACGAAAGCAGATTGTGGATGATGATGGCCCTGCTGGCGCTCTGGCTGGCGGCATACGGTTATTCGATCGTGTATCTGCTGAACACTGACCCGGCGACGGGTAGTGCAAACCGGTTTACCGGTTTTCTGGGCTGGCAGGGTGCTGCGGGAATATTTGCGTTCGCGATCTGGGGTGTCGGCCGGGGCTTTCCCAGGAACACTGGTATTCGGCGCATCAGCTCGGTGCCGTTGGGGATCGCGCTGGCAATGGCGCTTTTGGTCTTAGTGTCTGATCCAAAACTAATTGAGTGATTTCAGCGAGTTGTGATTCAATCGGATTGATAAGATTCGAGGGAGATCACAATGGCCTGGACGGAAACCACTCGCGCCCGATATGAACGGCATTCGGGACGCTATGCAAGCGATTTAACTGATCAGGAATGGGGTTTGATCGCGCCATTCCTGCCGCCGCCTAAAACAACTGGTCGTCCGCGCAGCACGGCGATGCGCGATGTTCTGGATGCCATTTTGTACATCGCCAGCGCCGGGTGTGCGTGGCGTATGCTGCCCAATGATTTCCTGCCCGTGTCCACCGTGCGCTACTATTTCTATGGCTGGCGCAACGATGGCATCTTTGAAGTGATCAGCCATTTTCTGGTGGCGACGGCGCGCGAGTTTCATGGCAAGAAGCCCGGCCCCACCGCTGGTGTCATACCAACGGCCCTAGTCGTTGACCGTTTTGGCCCATTGTCTGGTAGTGATTGACGTGATTGCGGTTTTGTCGTTTGCAAAGAAGTTCCATGCTTCGCAACACCTGTCGACGATCTGCTCATAATTGTCGAAGACGGATATGGCGAGCTTGTTGGCACGCAGATAAGCCCACACATTTTCCATCGGGTTGAGTTCAGGGGAATAGGGCGGGAGTTTGAGCAGGGTGATGTTGTCGGGTACCTCCAGCTCTGCCGAACCGTGCCAGCCAGCGCCATCCAGAATGAGAAGGGCATGTGCGCCCGATGCGACAGTTTTAGCGATCTCGGCGAGATGCGCGCTCATGGCCTGTGTGTCGGCATGTGGCATGATCAGAGCGGCCGCTTCAGCCCGTTCCGGGCAGACGGCGCCGAAAATGTAGCTCCAGATATAGCGGGTGTCGCGCGGGGCACGGGGGCGTGTTCCACGCTCGGCCCAGATACGGGTGAGCGTGCCCTGCTGGCCAACCCGCGCTTCATCCTGAAACCATATCTCCAGGGGCTTGCTGCGGGCTGTTTCCGGCAAGGCTGCTTCTACCTCTGCGGCGAAGTTTTTTTAAAAGCCTCCTGTGCATCCGGGTCGGATTTCGGATGCTGCGGGCGCACCGACAGACGCCGAAAGCCCAGGCTTGCCAATTGTTTGCCAACAGTTCGCTCATGCATGGTGACGCCGAAGCGCTCTTCGATCTTGCGTTTCAGATCAATGCGCCGCCAGCGCACAACCCCATCGGTTTCGGGGTCGGGACCCGCCCGAACCATTTCCGCCAACTCCTCCTTCTGTGCCGCGCTCAGCAGACAGGGTGGATCCGGCGGGCGACGGTTGAACAGGCCCGACACGCCCTCCGCATTGTAACGGTGGGCCCAATCCCGCAACGTCTGCCGATCCATGCCGCAGTTTTCTGCCGCCGTCTTGCGGTCAACCCCATCCAGAACCAGGGCAATCGCCAACATCCGTCGCGCCGCTTTCCCATCCCGGCACCGCGCCGCTTCCTGGCGAAGCTCGCCTGCGGACTTGTCTTTTCGCGTAATCCTTACTGCTATCAAAGCCTCCCTTGCCTTGATGCCACTGAATCAGATCACGCCGCTCGTGGGAATCCCCTTGAGTCAAATCTGGGGGCCGTTGGTATCATTGATAGCCAGACCATAAAAACACGGAAAGCGGTGGCATTTCGGGCTATGACGCGGGCAAGAAAACCAAGGGCCGCAAGCGCCACATTGTCACCGACACGCTCGGGTTTATGGTTGGGTTGGTCGTGCATAGCGCCGGTATTCAAGACCGTGATGGCGCACCGGAAGTGTTGAAATCCATCCGGTATTCCCATCCAAACTTGCGCCATATCTTTGCGGATGGCGGTTATGCCGGACCAAAGCTGCGCGACGCTCTTGAAGGCATCGGTGACTGGACAATCCAGATCGTCAAGCGCTTCGACACTGCGGAAGGCTTCGAAGTCATTCCCAGAAGATGGGTCGTCGAGCGCACCTTCGCATGGCTCAACCGCTGCCGGCGATTGGCCAAAGATTGGGAAAAATCCATCGCAAGTTCACAGGCATGGATACTCGTTGCACATATCAGAACCCTCACGCGTAAAATTGCAAGGCATTGTAATCATGCGTAGAGTTTTGAATCAGACACTTAGGCGTGGGCGCCCTGAGCTGAAGCGAAATGCACCATACCAAGCGCGCGATCAGCTTCGGCCAGCGCCGCTCAGATCGGCAAGCACCTTCTGGGTTTCGCTTACCAACCGGTCGACAATATCGCGCGCGGGTTCCTATCGGGTCAGCGCGGCGGATTGCCCGAAAAGATGGAACGAGATCGGCTCTGAGCGCATGTCCGCTGCGGCGGTCCTGATCGGGTCGCTGAGCGCATACATGGTCGGAAATGACGGAAATGGCCCAGTCACGTCGGCCATCTCAATCGCGTAATCGCTGGCCAGACCGCGCGCGCAACGCCCTGATACAGCGTTAGTGAACATGGTGTCATGCGCCCTGCTGGCAGCAATAACTTCGCGGTGGCGTTCGGAAACGCTGGCCTCGGGGCAGTTCAAAAATGCGGTGCCGATCTGAACAGCGCTGGCGCCAAGCGCAAGGGCGGCAGCGATGCCGCGCCCGTCAGCAATACCGCCGACTGCTATCACGGGTAGATCGACCGCATCGATGACTTGAGGCACCAGCGCCATCAGCCCAATACCATCGCCGGGGCCGTTGGCAACATGCGAGCCACGATGACCGCCCGCTTCCCACCCCTGGGCGATAATCGCGTCCATACCGGTGGCCTCCAGCGCCACCGCTTCGGTCACATTCGTTGCTGAACTGATCAGCCGGATGCCCGCCGCTTTCAACGCTTCGATGGCTGTCTTGCCGGGCGTTCCAAAATGAAAACTGACCACGGCGGGCCGCGCTTGCAGTAACAATTCCAACAGTTCATCATCGAATCCCGGCCCCGGGCCCGCCGGATTTTCCGGGAATTCGGCGATACCGAATGTGTCATAATACGGAAGCAGCCGCGCTTTCAGGGTCTTGTAATCGGCGTCGGCGATGCTGAGTGCGTCGTCGAGGACGAAAAAATTCACATTGAAGGGGGCATTGCTGCGCCGGCGCAAATCTTTGATCAAGTCCTCAACACCTGCAGTGTCCGTCATGCCGCAGCCAAGCGAGCCGAGACCGCCCGCAGCCCCAACTGCGGCGACCAGTTCGGGCGTGGTCGAACCAGCCATGGGGGCCTGAACGACCGGATGCTGAATACCAAACAGTTCGGTAATTCGCGTGTCGCGCCACATGATCATCTTCCCGCTCAAGTCGGCGAGTTCGTAACACGATTTCCGGGCACGGCGAAAGGTATCATCGAGAGTAGAGGTGAGAGGCTGGACAACGACCCAAGCGGGGCTCGTTACGGTTGCTTCCTTCCGGACCTGGCCGGGTTGGCGAGGCGCTCGCCCGCGCCAACCTCTCGGTGTTGTAGTTAGGGATGTTTGTCTGGATTCGCAAGTCCGGTAAAATGCGATGCCTGACGGCAGCGATAGAAGTTTTATGCCGCGCGTTCCGCGCGTCGCGCTGCCTCCGGCGGGGATAATCGAATAAGAAAGAAGTGCTTTCTTCTTTGTCTAATATATCCTCGCCGGAGGCATTCAAGCGTCCGTCAGGACGCGTCATACAAAAGCCGTGGCGCAGCAAGGCGTCGCTATTTTAGAGCGATATCCGATACCGCGCAAACCCGTCCGGGCCATCGCCGGCCTCTTCAATATCCACGCCCCGCACATCCTTCATATACTGTTTAGCCGCAGGTCCGGTGTCAAACAGCACCGTCGCCCCGCCCAGTGGTTTGAAGGTCCAATTCGCATCCGCGGATGGGTTGATCGTGCCTTCCTGCACGATGTAACGCACGATGACGTCGCGGTTGGTGTCAGGCGCCTCGAATATGATCGTGTCGCCCTTGGCCCCGGGGAAATGGCCGCCACCGCTGGCCCGGTAATTGTTGGTGGCGATGACGAATTCCATGTCTTGGGGCACGGGATTGCCTTCGAACATCAGGTTCACGATCCGGTTCGCATCCGGGTTCAGATCACCGCCCTTGGGGTCGTATTTGGACGGCTGGGAAAGGTCAATCTGATAGGTCACACCGTCGATCACATCAAAGTTGTAGCTCGGAAAAGCGTCGTTCAGCAGCACTTGATCGGGTTGGCCTGGGGTGATCTGATTGAACATGCCGGCCGAGCGTTCGAGCCAGTCTCTAAGTTGCGCCCCTTTTACTTTCACGGCGCGCACGGTGTTGGGGTAGAGATAAAGGTCGGCGACGTTCTTGATGGCCACATCACCGGCCGCCACGTCGGTGTAGTATTCCGGCCCGCCACGACCGCCAGCCTTGAACGGAGCTGCCGCCGACAAGATCGGCAGACCTTTGTATTCAGTGCCTTTCATCATCTCTTCAATGTACCATTGCTGCGCGATAGAGACGATCTGCACCGATGGGTCATCGGCGACCAGAGCAAAATAGCTGTGCAGCGGCGCCGATGTCTTGCCAACGCCGCGACGGATATATTCCAGCGTTGCCGCATGTTCTGCGGCAATTGAACTGAGCACCAGTTTATCGCTTTCCACCAGCGCGCTGGTCGAACGGTCTTCGTTGCGTTTGGAAATCGGGCGGACTTCGGTCGCGGTGCTGACAACGCGCCATTCATTGCCGTCGATTTCCAGCATCAGGTCGATCACCCCAAGGTGAGAGCCCCAGAACCCGCCCATCGTGGCCGGTATGCCGTGAATGGTGCCGTTTGCTGCGTCTACGTCGGCAAAATCGTCATAGCTGGATGACGGGAACACCAAATGGCTGTGCCCGGTGACCAGCGCGTCGATGCCGGCAACCTGGGCCAGCGGAACCGAGGCGTTTTCCATACCGTCGGTGTGATCGGCCGAACCGATGCCGGAATGGCTGAGCGCGATGATGATATCGGCGCCCGCCTCTTTAATCTGCGGAATGTACGCCTTGGCGGCTTTCACAATATCGCGGGTGTTTACGTTGCCCTCCAGATGGCGCCGGTCCCAGTTCATGATCTGTGGCGGCACAAACCCGATCAGGCCGATTTTGATGGCATGTTCCACCCCGGCGCCGTCGGTCAACATCCGGTCAAGGATCACATAGGGCGGGACCAAAGTTTTGTCTGCGGTCGGGCTGCTGCCGATTTCTGTGGCGATGTTGGCCGACACGATCGGGAAATCCGCGCCTGCCAGCGATTTCATCAGAAAATCGAGACCATAGTTAAACTCGTGATTGCCAAGCGTCGAGGCTTCAAAACCAAGCGCGTTCATCGCGATGATAACTGGGTGCAGGTCGCCGTCCTTCATGCCGCGCTCATAGGCGATGTAGTCGCCCATCGGATTGCCCTGCAGAAAGTCGCCGTTGTCCACCAGCATGGAGTTGGTGGCTTCAGCGCGGATATCGGCGATATGGGCGGCAGTGCGCGCCAATCCGACCGTGTCACGCGGCTTGTCCGAGTAATAATCATAGGGATAGATGTGCACGTGCAGATCGGTGGTTTCCAATATTCGAAGATGCGCCTGATTTGTGGCGGCATGAGCAGAAAATGGATTCAGCGCGATCAAGGAAGCTCCGGCTGTTGTGCTGGCCAGGAAACCCCGGCGGGAAATAGCGGTTGGCGTTCGGTTCGTCGTCGGAGACTCTCCCAGGTTCAAAGAAAGTCTGGGAAGTTTACCACGAACAGCGAGTCGTTCGCCGACAGATTTCGCCTTGGTCAATATATTGAAACACCCGAAAGTGTATTACAGCAATGCACTACAATCAAGGGTTGTTAACGCCACTATTTGGCTGCTGCGTTTACCCGAGCACTGATCCGTGGCACAGGACATTTGGGACTGGAGGCGGGACATGCGAATTGCACATTCAGTGACTTTTGGTGGTGGCGGATTGGATCGCGCGGCCCATCTGCGGGGTCGTGCAAGCGAAGTTGCGCATCTATTGGCCGATCCGAAGGCAGTCGGAATTGCATTCTGGCGCGGTAAACCGCTGTTGGCGGGCACCGACAAAATCCACATTGCCCGTCTGCCTGTGCAAAGTGAACTGTTCGGGATGGCAGATGAAATGCCGGTCTTTCTGGGACTTGGCGAGCAGGGCGCGCTGTTTGCATTTGATATTTCGGCATGGCAGCCTGACGAGTCGACCGACATTTCGGATGCTTTATTTGACGGTTCTGAACTGCGCCACCCCGATCTGCCAGGCGATCACCGGTTCGCTGATTTGCGCGCCAATATGGCGGTGCTTTCACCACTGGACGCAGAGCTGGCGGCCACTGCCAAGTCGATTCTTGGCTGGCATGACGCGCACGGCTTCTGCGCCAAGTGCGGTACAAAATCCGAAATCACCATGTCCGGGTGGCAGCGCAATTGCTTGGTGTGCGGTAGGCGCCATTTTCCACGTGTCGATCCGGTGGTGATCATGTTGATCACGCACGGCAACACCGTGCTGCTCGGGCGCTCGCCTGCCTGGCCAAAGCGTATGTTTTCGCTTTTGGCCGGGTTTGTCGAGCCGGGCGAAACGATTGAGGCTGCGGTTCGCCGAGAAGTGCTGGAAGAGGCGGGTATCCGGGTTGGCCAAATTTGTTATCTGGCGTCCCAACCCTGGGCATTTCCGTCTTCCTTAATGATTGGCTGCCAGGGTGACGCGCAAAACGTCGATATCACAATCGATCCGAATGAAATCGACACCGCGCTGTGGCTAAGCCGTGAAGACCTGATGGACGTGTTTGCAGGTGTGAATGACGAGATCCTGCCGGCCCGGCGCGGCTCGATTGCGCAATTTCTGTTGCAAAACTGGCTTGCGGACCGGTTGGAATAGCCGCAAAATCGGCGCGAGGCGAATTCAGGCACGGCATGAAGTTTTCGACCAGGCAGGACATTGAGGCACTGATCGAGTTCGTTTTTCTGCGGGCCACCGACTTTGGTGCTTACGAACGCCAGGCGCTGAGGCGCGGCGTCGAAATTGGCCGCGACGATCTGTTAGAGGCGGTCGGGCCGGGTATGCGCTGGAAAGCCCAGTTTCCGTTTCGTGGCAAGACCCGAAATCTGCATGGCGAGCTGACCCAGTTCGACGAGCCCAACAGCTTTTTGATCAAGTCCGTGTCCGGTGGCGTTGATGCGGATTTTGACATCGAATTTCTGCCGCTGTCGAGAAACAGGACGCGCGTGAAGGTGGGCCTTGAACTGTCACCTAAGACCTTGTCGGCGCGACTGTTTGTTCAGTCGCTCAAATTTGGCAAACGGAATCTGGATAAGCGGTTTGCAAAACGCGTGGCGCTGTTTAGTGGTGATATTGAAAGCCGCTATGGGCGCACCACCGTATCGCGCGCCTAAAGGGCATTTCACTTGGTCTGACTCACTCTAACGCCGCCGCGGATCAGCCGGGTACACCCCCAGCAGTGTCATCTGCGACGTGAAATACTCCAGTTCTTCAAGGGCGAGCTGGACGTTTCGATCATCCGGGTGGCCTTCGATATCGGCGTAAAACTGGGTGGCGGAAAACGACCCGTCAACCATGTAGCTTTCCAGTTTGGTCATATTCACACCGTTGGTGGCGAACCCGCCGGTGGCCTTGTAAAGGGCGGCCGGAATGTTTCGCACGCGAAACACGAACGATGTGATCATGCCGGCTTCGCCGCGGCGTTTGAAATCGGGCTCGCGTGCCATCAGCACAAATCGTGTGGTATTGTGTTTGTGATCTTCGATGTGGCGCGCCAGCACTTCGAGACCATAAATCTCGCCTGCAAGTTCGGACGCCAGCGCGCCCTGAGACCGATCTGCAAGCTCGGCAATATGCTGGGCAGAACCGGCGGTATCGGCGCCGCTCACAGCGCGAATGCCATGTTGGCGCAGAAAATCCCGGCACTGGCCCAAAAGCACGGTGTGGCTGAGAGCTGATTTAACGTCCTGGATCTGCGTTCCCGGAACCGCCAGCAGGTTGATGTGGACGCGCACAAATGCCTCGTCCACGATATTCAGGCCCGAGGCGGGCATCAGCCGGTGAATGTCAGCCACCCGGCCGTAGGTTGAGTTTTCGATCGGCAACATCGCCAGATCGGCATCACCATTGCGCACCGTCTCGATCACATCTTCGAAAGTGCCGCACGACACGGCTTCCATATCCGGCCGTGCCTCGCGACAGGCTTGATGACCGTAGGCGCCCGGCTCTCCTTGAAATGCGATACGTGCTGTCATGCCACGAATTTACCGTCCCTACCGAACAGGCGTTTGGTCGCGGCTCTTACACCTTGAATCTTGCACAGGGAAGCGGATAGATGGCGCCGGAATTTGGATGATACGGAACGCGACATGTTCGACACAATGAAATTCATCAAAAGCATCGGTGCGCTGTGTGGCACATTGCTGATATTTCTTCTGGTCAATCTGGTGGCTGAAAACATTTATCACGTCGGCAGCGAGGGCCACGGCACAGAGGCGCGCAATGCCTATGGGATCGAAACCGACGAGGTCGAGAGCGAGGAATTGCCAGAGGCAGGCGTCGATTTCGCAGCGCTTCTGGCGCAAGCAGATGCGGACAAGGGTGCCAGAATATTTTCCAAGTGCAAAGCATGTCACAAGGTCGAAGACGGGAACAATGGTGTCGGGCCGCATCTTTTCGGGGTCGTCAATCGTGATATCGCTTCGGTCGGCGGATTTGGATATTCGGGTGCCTTGAGCGACTTGCAGGGCAATTGGACCGCCGACGCGCTGAACGGGTTTCTGGAAAGCCCGAAGAGTTACGCGACCGGCACGAAGATGACATTTAGTGGCCTGAAAAAGCCGGAAGACCGGGCCAATCTGATTGCCTATCTCAGTAGCATCGGCAGCTAAAGTCGGGGGACGCGGTGAAAACCGGATTTGAGGCAGCTTTTGGTCAACTGTTGCATGAATTTTCAGATACTGCTCGCCGCGTTCACCTAAAATTCACGGAATATCAACTTGAGTGTTCGCCATAGGGCTTTTTTGCTCTATTCAAGCTAAGTAGTCGTTCAGGCGGCAACCCAAGCTTTGGATGGAGGTTATGATATGCGGATACTAACGAATTGCGCGATTGCCATTACGCTTGATAGGAAGAACTACTCCAATTTTCGACTGGGGCTGGTATTTTCGCTGATTTTGGCGGCGATGGCATGGGCCGTTGGCGCACAGGCACAGGACATCACCAAGACCCACGGCCTATCCAATTTCGGCACGCTGAAATATGGACCCGACACGGTGCATCTGGATTATGTGAACCCGAATGCCCCGAAAGGCGGCGAGATTGCGATTTGGGCGCAGGGCACATTTGATTCGATGAACCCGTATTCCACCAAGGGACGCGCCGGCGCACTGTCGAGCATTCAGTTTGAGACGTTGCTGGCCAGTACTGCTGATGAAATCGGCTCGGCCTATTGTTTCATCTGCGAGACCATGGAATTCCCCGAAGACCGGGCCTGGGTGATTTTTAACATGCGCGACGATGTGGTGTTTTCGGATGGCACGCCGATGACCGCTGAAGACGTGGTGTTTTCCTTTAATATCATGATCGAACAGGGCCTGCCATCGTATCGCGTCGGCATGAAGGCGATTGTCGAAAGTGCTGAGGCGATAGACACGCACCAGGTGCGGTTCAATTTTCAGCCTGATGCACCAAAGCGCGATGCGATTCAGGACGCCGGTTTTTCAGTGCCAATATTTTCGCAAAAATGGTTCGAGGAAACCGGCGCCCGGATTGATGAAAGCCGGATGGAGGCAGCGATTGGGTCGGGAGCCTATTCGTTGGACAGTTTCGATGTGAACCAGCAAATCATCTACAAACGCAACCCTAATTACTGGGGGATAAATCATCCCTTCAACATCGGCACCGGTAACTTTGACACAATCCGGATCGAATATTTCGGTGACAGCAATGCCGCGTTTGAAGGGTTCAAGGCCGGGGCATATACGTTCCGCCTGGAAAATTCATCCAAGACCTGGGCTACGGGCTACGATTTTCCCGCCATCGACGATGGCACATTCTTTAAGGGTGAATTGCCCGATGGCAACAAGGCCTCGGCGCAGAGTTTCGTGTTCAACCTGCAACGCGAGAAATTTTCCGATCCGCGGGTGCGCGAAGCGATTGGACTGATGTTCAATTTTGAATGGTCGAACGAAACCCTGTTTTTCGGGCTTTATGACCGGATCAATTCGTTCTGGGATAACAGCGAACTGAAAGCCGAGGGCACGCCGTCTGAGGGTGAGCTGGCACTGCTGCAACTACTGGTCGACGAGGGTCTGTTGCCCGCGTCGATCCTGAGCGAGCCGGCGGTGATGGCAGCAACCTCAACAAGTCGCCAGTTGGATCGCAGCAACCTGCGCCTGGCATCCGCATTGCTGGACGAGGCCGGATGGGACGTTGGCGATGATGGTCTGCGGCGCAACGCGGCTGGCGAAACGCTGGACGTTGAATTTCTGGAGCGCAGCCCGGCCTTTGACCGGATCATCAACCCTTATGTTGAAAACCTGAAGGCATTGGGCGTGAACGCCAGCCTGAACCGAATTGATCCGGCCCAATATACCAACCGCGAGCGCGAAAAGGACTTTGACATTGTGATCGGCAATTTCCGGGTTGGCTATGAGCCCGGCGGTGAGCTGCGCCAGCCGTTCGGCTCGGAAAGCGCAGTTGAATCGCTGTTCAATACGATGACGCTGCAAAACACCGCCGTGGACCGGCTGATCGACATAATCGAGGCCATCGAGGTCAAAGAAGAACTGAACATCGCCGTGCGGGCGCTGGATCGGGTGCTGCGGGCCGAACGGTTCTGGGTGCCGCAATGGTACAAGGCGGTGCACACCGTGTCTTATCTGGACATCTTTGATCACCCGGATCCGTTGCCGCCATTTTCGCTAGGGCAGCTTGATTTCTGGTGGGTAAACCCGGAAAAAGAGGCTGCGATGAAGGCTGCCGGGAAACTTTGAGGTAACAAACCTATGGGCGCCTATATTGTCCGGCGGCTGTTGCTGATCATTCCCACGTTGTTGGGGATCATGATCATCAACTTCGTGCTGACCCAGTTTGTCCCCGGCGGGCCGATCGAGCAGATCCTCGCCAATCTTGAAGGCGAGGGTGATGTTTTTGAAACGATCGCCGGGGGCGGGTCAGAAACGCTGGAAAACGTAACCGACAACGAAAGTAACTACGTCGGTGCGCGGGGCTTGCCGCAGGAGTTCATCGAAGAGCTTGAGCGCCAGTTTGGATTTGACAAGCCACCGCTCGAGCGATTTCTGAACATGATGTGGAACTACATGCATTTAGATTTCGGAGAGAGCTATTTCCGGTCTATCGGGGTGCTTGATCTGGTCTGGGAAAAACTGCCGGTTTCGATCACCCTTGGTCTGTGGTCGACGATCATCGCCTATATGGTTTCGATCCCGCTTGGTATTCGAAAAGCAGTGCGTGACGGGTCGCGGTTTGACACCTGGACGTCCGGCCTGATCATTGTCGCATACGCGATCCCGGGATTTCTGTTCGCTATTTTGCTGCTGGTTCTGCTGGCGGGCGGATCCTATTGGCAGATATTTCCGCTACGCGGCCTGACCTCTGACAACTGGTCCGAGATGACGGTCATCGGCAAGGTGCTCGACTATTTTTGGCACATTACTTTGCCGGTGCTGGCCTCGACCATTTCTGCATTTGCGACACTGACTTTGTTGACCAAAAATTCCTTTCTGGATGAGATCAAGAAGCAATACGTGATCACCGCGAAAGCTAAAGGCCTGACGCAGGATCGGGTGCTTTACGGGCACGTGTTTCGCAATGCGATGTTGATTGTCATTGCCGGATTTCCGTCGGTATTTATCGGGGTTTTCTTTGGCGGCTCGCTGATCATCGAGACGATATTCTCGCTCGACGGGCTCGGGCGGCTTGGCTTTGAGGCCGCAGTTGCGCGCGATTATCCGGTGATTTTCGGCACCTTGTTTTTCTTTGGTCTGATCGGTTTGGCAATCGGGATTTTAAGCGACCTGATGTATGTTTTCGTCGATCCACGCATCGATTTTGAAGTGAGGGAAACCTGATGTCCGCCGCCCCGCTTGAACAAACCCCGCTGGAACAACCTCGGCCGACCCGCGTCGAGCGAAAACGGTTCAAGCTGTCGCCGCTCAACCAGCGCCGCTGGCGCAATTTCAAACGCAATCGACGCGCATTGTGGTCCCTGTGGATATTCTCGATTCTGTTCGGCCTGTCGCTGTTCGCCGAATTCATCGCCAATGACAAACCGATCCTAGTCAGCTATCGCGGTGAATTGCGGTTGCCGATATTCAGCTTTTACCCGGAAACCGCATATGGCGGCGATTTCAAGACCGAAGCGATTTATCGCGACCCGGAAGTCGAGTGCCTGATCATTTCCGGCGGTCTTCAGGACTGTTTTGACGACCCGGATGGCATTATCCTTGATGCCGAAGATGGCATAGTGAACGGCGAGACCATTGAGCGCGGCTGGACGATCTGGCCGCCGATCCATGGCTCGTTCCGCACCATCAGCGACGCACCCGGCGTGGCACCGTCACCCCCCGATAAAAATCATATTCTGGGCACCGATGACACCAAACGTGACGTGATGGCGCGGGTGATTTACGGGTTCCGGCTGTCGATTCTGTTCACTTTGCTGGTCACGGTGGCGACATCAATACTGGGCATTATCGCGGGCGCGGTGCAGGGGTTTTTTGGCGGCTGGACCGATTTGATATTTCAGCGGTTTCTGGAGATATGGGGCTCGACCCCGTCACTGTTTGTGATCATCATTCTGTTTGCCATTCTAGGGCGAAGTTTCTGGCTGCTGGTCGGGATCACCATATTGTTCGGCTGGCCGGCGCTGGTGGGCGTGGTGCGGGCGGAATTTCTACGGGCGCGAAACTTTGAATACGTCCGCGCGGCGCGCGCGCTTGGCGTGTCCAACTGGACCATCATGTTCCGTCACATGTTGCCCAATGCAATGGTCGCCACTGTAACTCTGTTGCCGTTCATCATTACCGGCACGATCGGAATGCTTGCCAGCCTCGATTTTCTGGGCTTCGGGCTGCCGTCTTCGGCACCGTCACTTGGTGAGCTGACTTTGCAGGCGAAACAGAACCTGCAAGCGCCCTGGCTCGGGTTCACGGCGTTTTTTACTTATGCAATCATGCTGTCGCTGCTGGTTTTCATATTCGAAGGTGTGCGCGACGCGTTTGATCCCAGAAAGACCTTTCAGTGAGCGATGTTCTGCAAGTGCGCGACCTGTCGGTTGATTTCCGGCAGGATGGCGAGACCCACATGGCGATCCGCAATGTGTCATTTTCCATCGCCAAGGGCGAAACAGTGGCACTGGTCGGTGAAAGTGGCTCTGGCAAGTCTGTGACGGCGCTGTCAACCGTCGCGTTGCTGCCGGACAGCGCCATTGTCAGCGGTTCTGTGACCTATGGCGGCGAAGAGCTGATTGGCGCACCTGAAGCGCGCCTGCGCCGGGTGCGCGGCAACGACATCAGCTTTATCTTTCAAGAACCGATGACCAGCCTGAACCCGCTGCATACGCTGGAAAAGCAACTGGCCGAAAGCCTGGCGCTGCATCAGGGCATCGTTGGCCCGGCGGCGCGCGCGAAGGTCCTTGAGTTGATGATAAAGGTGGGCATTCAAGACCCGGAAACCCGGCTTGGCGCCTATCCGCACCAGCTTTCAGGCGGCCAGCGCCAGCGGGTGATGATTGCGATGGCGCTGGCCAACGGGCCGGAGCTTTTGATCGCGGACGAGCCGACAACGGCGCTGGATGTGACCATTCAAGCGCAGATATTGGACCTTTTGGCCGAGCTGAAAGTGTCCGAAGGCATGTCGATGCTTTTTATCACCCATGACCTGACCATCGTGCGCAAGATCGCCGATCGGGTTTGCGTGATGCAGGACGGAGAGATTGTCGAACAGGGCGACACGGCCGAGATTTTCGGCAATCCGCAACACCCCTACACGATCAAGCTGTTGTCGGCAGAGGCCACCGGCCAACCTGACCCGGTGCCTGAAGGTGCCGAAGAGATCGCCCGCATCAAGGATTTGCGCATCTGGTTCCCCATTCAGCACGGGCTGTTGCGGCGCACAGTGGGCCACGTGAAGGCGGTCAACGCGGCAACCCTGAGCGTGCGCGCTGGCGAGACTGTGGGTATTGTTGGGGAAAGCGGCTCAGGCAAGACCACCCTGGCATTGGCGATGATGCGGCTGATTTCGTCTGAAGGCCCGGTGGTTTTTCTGGGCAAAGACATTCAGGGCTGGAAGTCCAAAGCACTGCGCTCCTTGCGGCGTGACATGCAGATTGTGTTTCAGGACCCGTATGGTTCGCTCTCGCCGCGGATGACGGCTGAGGAAGTGATTTCCGAAGGGCTGAGTGTTCATGGCGTGGAACCGGGCCGCAACCGGAGTGAAATGGTCGCCGAGATCATGCAGGAAGTTGAGCTGGACCCTGACACCATGCATCGCTACCCGCATGAATTTTCCGGCGGCCAGAGGCAACGGATCGCGATCGCGCGTGCCATGATCCTGCGCCCGCGTCTGGTGGTGCTGGACGAGCCGACGTCAGCGCTGGACATGACTGTTCAAGTGCAGATTGTGCAGCTGCTGCGCGATTTGCAGCGCAAATACCAATTGGCCTATTTGTTCATCAGTCATGATCTGAAAGTGGTTCGGGCGTTGTCGCACAAGGTGATTGTGATGAAGCTGGGCGACATTGTCGAAGCGGGAACGGCGGAAGAGATATTCAGCGCCCCGAAATCGGAATACACCAAAACGCTGATGGCGGCGGCATTTGACATGGAAGCGAAGAGTGCCTGAGGTCCGGTCAGAGCAGTTATTTTAAAGAGAAATACGAAGCGACCTAACCGGGGCCAAGGGGCGTGCACTGGACATTGCGGGCGGTCAGGCGGCGGCATGCAAGCGCTGCCATGTCCCTGGACAAGCCGACGAAATTCGCCTCAAACCCGCGGCTGCTTGTGGCAACTTTGCGCAAGGCTTCGTCCAGCGTTCCAAGCTCTTTCAGCGCGGTTTTCAGCAAGACCCGTTCGGCTTCGTTGCGGGTCTGGTAGCTGCCGACATTGATGCCCCAATGGCGGCCACCGGAGGTTGATATTCGGGTGACCACTTCGGGCTCGGTTTCCTCCAGGCGAGCAGCCGCGATCAGTGCGGCGGTTTCAGCATTGTGCGCTTCAGCGATCGCATTCTGAATGCCTGCGGCCATCGCCAGCAGCACATCCTCGGGCAAATCATTCGCGGGCCGCGAAATCGGGCGGATACTTTTGGACACAGCGCGCACCAGAGAAATTGTTTTGCCAGCAGGCGCGCCGGAGCCATTGTCGGCATAAATCGGCAGCGACGGTCTGCTAACGCGTGCTTTGGACGGCGCCCGGCGAAATCCGAGGTTCATCAATTCGGCTACTTTGGCGTTGCGCCACGAGGTTGAGATGCCTCCAAAAACTGTGGTGATGATCCGTTCGCTGCCGCGTTCGGCCGAGGCTACAAGGTTGAATCCAGCCGCTCTTGTGTATCCGGTCTTGATGCCGTCGGCACCCTTGTAGCCGTTCAGAAAGCGCCGGTTGGTGTTGGCAACCTGGCGCAGACCCGCATTGGCGGAGCGGCGCGAAAACAGGTTGTAGTAATCCGGGTAATCATAAAACAGCCGTCGCCCCATTGTGGTCATATCGCGAGCCGTGGACATGTGGCCTGATTCGGTCAGGCCGTGGGCGTTCTTGAACGTTGTGCGCGCCATGCCGAGTGCCTTGGCGGTGCGGTTCATCCGGCGCGCGAATGCCGCCTCTGATCCGCTGATGGCTTCGCCAATTGCGGTGGCGGCGTCGTTGGCTGATTTGACCGCTGCGGCGCGGATCAGGTAGCGCAACTTTATGGTCTGGCCGGCCTTCAAGCCCAGTTTGGATGGCGGCTCATTCGCGGCTTTTCTGGAAATCTTGACTTTGGTGTCCAGCGATATTTCACCCCTGCTGATGGCTTCGAATGCAACGTAAAGCGTCATCATCTTGGTCAGCGATGCTGGATGCAGGCGGGCGTGGGCGTTGCGCGAATGCAAGACCTCGCCGGTTCGCGCATCAATGACCATTGCCGCATAAGGTGCAGATTTCGCCTGCAGCGGCGGCAACAAAGCCAGCACCGTCAATGCCAATAAAAATAGCCCGTAACGGGCGACCTGCCCCAGACGTTTGTCCACGCCGCTTGCCTTTTCTGCCCCAAGATGCCGGGATCTGTCGCCCCAGGCTTGCTTTATTTTGCAGAACCTAACACAAGGTGCAGATTCAGAAAACACCCTAATTTCAATAACTTTCGGGATGGCATTCACCTAATATATCGACATATTGTGGATTGGATTGGATCGCCTGCCATATATGCGACTCAGGGCGACAGCGTAGTTCGTTTGCACTTACAGCGTCGTGAATGGCAAAGAATGTTCGTTCTACCACAGGGTATCATCGGCATCAAAGCCAATTGTTGTCAGATTTGCCGCCATATATGCTTCACCCAATCAAATCGCCGCGCGCCCCTTTTCACATCGAACCAAGCGCTTATATAATCGCGCCGTAGCCTGATGTGCAAAGCCTGGAGCCCAAAGCGTTGAACCTGACGCCCCTGATCATGTCTGACCAAACCGACCGGCCCGAGGATGACACCTCGGTTATCACTGAAACACGTCCGAATACCAAACGCCCGCCGCTCTACAAAGTGCTGCTGCTGAATGATGATTTCACACCAATGGAATTTGTGGTGAACGTTCTGGAACGGTTTTTCGGGCTTAGCCATGCGCAGGCGTTCGACATAATGCTCACGGTGCACAAAAAAGGCCTCGCGGTGGTCGGGGTGTTTTCCCATGAGATCGCGGAAACCAAAGTCAGCCAAGTGATGGATTTCGCGCGCCGCCACGAGCATCCGCTGCAGTGCACGATGGAAAAGGAATAGGGCCATCGCGCCCGGCGCAAACTATGTCAGTGTCTCGTCTTGCCTTTGCTGTTGAAAGTGGGGCTATTGTTCTGCCCGATAGCGGGCGAATTGCGGTTTTCAGGCCACGGGCGGACCATGACCTGGCCGCGCTTGCGAGAGATCGGGTTGAGGTCATTCAGGGATTTTTCCCGGATCATCGGGCATATTCTGCACTTGGGTTTACCTGCGTTGTGGTTGAGCAAGGGCAATATGGTTCAGCCGTCATTTTCTTGCCGCGCGCAAAAGCAGAATCCCGCTCGCTTATCGGTCGGGCGATGCTGGTCACTGGTGGCGGGCCGGTTGTTGTGGACGGCCAAAAAACCGACGGCGTAAACAGCGTGTTGAAGGAGTGCCGCAATCAAGGCGCGAACGTCGGAGATGTCGTGGCGAAATCACATGGCAAGATCTTTGCGCTCACGGGCGGTGATTTTGCCGATTGGGCAGAGCAGCGTGAGAACGAACTGGATGGCGGGTTTGTCACCGCTCCGGGTATGTTTTCAGCCGATCGAATAGATCGCGGTTCGGCGGCATTGGCGGCGGCGTTGCCGCGCAACTTGACCGGTAAGATGGCTGATCTGGGAGCCGGATGGGGCTACCTTGCCCGTCATATTCTGGAATGCGAGGGTGTTGCTGAATGCCACTTGATCGAGGCGGAACATGGCGCGCTGCACTATGCCCGAAAGAACGTCACCGATCCGCGGGCGCGGTTTCACTGGGCCGATGCAACTGATTTCAAAGCCGAAAGCGGCTTTGACCATATCATCACCAATCCGCCATTTCACACCAACCGCATCGCAGATCCGGCGCTTGGCCTTGAATTCATTGCCTCGGCGGCCCGGTTATTGGCGCGCCGCGGCACCCTGTGGCTGGTGGCCAACCGGCATTTGCCATATGAAACGAGATTGTGGGCCGCCTTTGGCGAAGTGGCCGAAATCACTGGTGACGCGACGTTCAAGATATTGCGGGCGGCCAATCCGCGCCGAAGCCAGCGCTAACAGGTCCAAAGCCGGGCACAGCAAACAGGGATCCAGCCATGTCATTTTCGATCTCCGGGAAAACCGCGATTGTCACCGGTGCCGCGAACGGCATCGGTCTGGCCGTCGCCCGGCATTTCGCGGACCAAGGCGCGAACGTGATGTTTGCCGATATGGATGAGGCCAGCCTGACAAAAGAGGTCGGCAAAGCTGCGGCAGAAGAGGACACCAACATTCGCTGTTTTGCCGGCGATTTGCGAGAAAAGCTTAACCAGGCCAATTTGCTTTCAGCAACAATCGATGCATTTGAACGTGTGGACATTCTGGTAAACGCCAGTCGCCAGGTTTTGACGACCGACCCGCTGGATGTAGAGGATAATTCGCTTGACGTCTTGCTGTCGCAGAACCTTACGGCAAGCTACCGTCTGAGCCAGACGATCGCGCACCGGATGATTGCACAGGCCAAGCAAGATATGCAGAACGACGGTCCGGTCGGTTCAATCATTAATCTGTCGTCGATCGCCGCGCAACGCGTGCATCCTGATCTGCTGGGCTATTCGGTCGGCACTGCCGCGCTTGACCAGATCACCCGCTCGCTGGCAGTTGTTCTGGCACCGCACCGGATCCGGGTGAACGCGGTCGCCTTTGGCAGTGTGATGAGCGCGAGCCTACGCGCAGCCCTTCTGGATCAGGACGAGGCACGGGAGAAAATTGTCAGCCACACGCCACTGGGGCGCATCGCCGGGCCGGCAGAGCTGGCCGAGGCGGTACAGTTTCTGGCGTCAGATGCGTCGGGCTTTGTGACTGGGCAGGTAATCACCGTCGATGGTGGGCGCACGCTTTTGGACGCGGTGGATGCGTCGGCGCATTAAATCACCAACGGATGACCTAAATTTCCGGGTATTGGATACTGCAACTTTCGATCGCTGCCTCTGCTCGGTCCGCCAGCTCTGCCCGTTTGGTCAGCAATGAGTTCAGTTTGGCCTGTTCGACATCCAGGTCGATGGCAACCGGAACTTCGCGGCTTTCGGCCACCGGAACCTCACAATAAACCGGTTTGCCGTCCACTTGGCCACAAACCTGTTCCTCGGTGACAAAGTAATTTTCCGTCTCAACCGCATAGCCGCGGTTGATGTTGGCCTGGGTTGAGGAAATCAAGCCGCTGAGAACCCGCAACTCCTTGGTCGCGCTGGCAATGCATCGCTCGAGTGGCGTGGCGCAGGCGGCAAGCGGCAACAGCGCAAGTATAATAAAGCGACGCATGGGCGTAAGACCTCCGAACCAATGGCTTTGGTGCTAAAATAGGTCGCGGGCGCGTGATTTGAAAGCGCGATAGGCATAGTGTTGCGCAGACGCCTGTGAAGAGGAACGCTTGATGGATGATTTTGATACCCGTAAGGCAAAGGCCGCGGCCTGGTTCAGAACATTGCGCGACAAGATTGTGACCGCGTTTGAGGCGCTGGAAGACAGCCAGAACACCGGTCCGTTTGCAAGTCTGCCAGCGGGGCGGTTTGAAGTGAGCGAGACGACTCGCAACAGTGATGATGGTGCAGAAGCCGGTGGCGGGCTGATGAGCGTGATGCGTAGCGGTCGGGTGTTCGAAAAAGTCGGCGTGAATGTGTCCACGGTCTATGGTGAGCTTGGCGACAAGGCGCAGGCCGCGATGGCGGCGCGCAAGGCGATTGCGAGGATGCAGAATGATCCGCGGTTCTGGGCCTCGGGCATATCGCTGGTGGCGCACATGCAGAACCCCCACGCGCCCGCAGTGCACCTTAACACGCGCATGTTCTGGACCCCACACGCCTGGTGGTTCGGCGGTGGGTCAGACCTAAACCCCTGCATCGAATATCAAGAGGATACCGCGCATTTCCACAGTGTTCAGAAACAACAGTGCGACAGGCACGATCTGTCATACTACCCACGCTTCAAAGATTGGGCGGACGAATATTTCTTTATCCCGCACCGGGGCCGGGCGCGCGGCGTTGGCGGGATTTTCTTTGACGATCACAACACTGGTGACTGGGACGCTGACTTTGCCCTTATCCGGGACGTTGGCGGTGCGTTTTTACCGGCCTTCCTGCCAATTGCGGAAAAGCGGCGGAATCAGTTGTGGAGCGCGGCGGACAAGGACGCGCAACTGGTTCATCGCGGGCTATATGCCGAATATAACCTGCTATATGACCGGGGCACCAAGTTCGGGCTGGCAACCGGGCATGACGCAGACGCGGTGCTGATGAGCCTGCCGCCGATGGCCAAGTGGGTGTGACATAACGTTTTTTCGCAGAAAATTCGGTGGGATTGGTTATTTGGCAAAGATCGCACTTGGCTAGCCCCTGATCGCGTCGATCATCAATTGTACATTTTCGGGATCGGCATCCGGTGTAATGCCGTGGCCGAGGTTGAAAATATGCGGACCGCCCGAGAATGCTTTAACGACGGCGCGGGTCGCCTCGACCAAGGCCTGCCCGCCGGTGATAATGTGGCTCGGGGCAAGGTTACCTTGCACGCAGCCGTCGATTTGAACGTGCTCTGCCGCCCAGTCCGCCGAGACCGAGTTGTCCAATGCGACACAATCGGCACCGATGGCGCCTGCAAAGCCGATATATCGCTCGCCCGCTTCGCGAGGGAATACAATCACCGGAATTTCCGGGTGGCGGGCCTTGAGTGCGGATATGATCCGGGCGGCGGGGGCGATCGCGTATGTGTCGAAGGCTTCGGCTTGCAGTGACCCGGCCCAACTGTCGAAAAGCTTGACCACTTCGGCTCCGGCCTCGATCTGTGCCGAAAGATATTCGATCGTCGCGGCGGTGATCCGGTCGATCAAGCCGTCAAATGTTGTAGGGTCACCGGACATGAGGACATGCGCAGGCGCCTGATCCGGCGTGCCACAGCCTGCGATCATGTAGGTGGCCACGGTCCAAGGCGCACCGGCAAATCCAATCAGCGCGGTGTCCTTTGGCAGCTCTGCAGTCAGAATGCGGACGGTTTCGTAGATCGGTGCCAGGGTATGGTGGATCGCGTCTGCTGGTTTCAGCGCGGCTAGGTCAGCGGCCGAATTGATTGTCGATAACCGTGGGCCCTCGCCGCTCACAAACCAAAGATCGGCGCCAAGCGCCTGCGGCACGAGAAGGATGTCGGCGAACAATATTGCGGCGTCAAATCCAAAGCGGCGAATGGGTTGCAATGTGACCTCTGCGGCCAGATCAGGGGTGTAGCAAAGTCTGAGGAAATCGCCCGCCCTGGCCCGCGTCGCGCGGTATTCGGGCAGGTAGCGGCCAGCCTGACGCATCATCCACACCGGCGGCGTCGGCAGCACTTCGCCTGCCAGCGCCCGCAGCAAGGTCTTTTGGGTGGCCATGCATTTATCCTTTTGCGATGTCGCACCGGGTGGTCAGTTGCCCGCAACAATTTGTCAACCCGACAGCCGGTTGTCAGGGCGCTGTGTCGCAAGTATCAGACCGGGTATGAAACTGGAATTGCCCAACTCAGCCGATCCACTGAAAATTGGCACCCGCGGATCGCCGTTGGCGCTGGTGCAGGTGCATGAGGTCCGGGCTCGCCTGATGGCGGCATTTGGTCTGCCGGACGAGGCCTTTGAAGTGATGGTGATTTCCACAACCGGTGACCGGGTGCAGAATCGCCCGCTGAAAGAGCTTGGCGGCAAGGGGCTTTTTACCCGCGAGATCGAAGATGAACTGGCCTCGGGATCGATCGATATCGCGGTGCATTCAATGAAGGACATGCCAGCCTTGCAGCCGGTCGGGCTGGTGCTGGATTGTTATCTTTCGCGCGAAGATGTGCGCGATGCGTTGGTGTCGTATTCTGTGACCAGTCTGGCAAGTCTGAAAGATGGCGCTTTGGTTGGCACGTCGAGCGTTCGCCGCCGGGCGCAGATACTGCACCGGCGGCCTGATCTGCAAGTGGTGGAGTTTCGCGGCAACGTGCAGACCCGGCTGCGCAAGCTACAGGACGGTGCGGCGCAAGCGACGTTTCTGGCGATGGCGGGCCTGAACCGGTTGGCCCTGGCAGATGTGCCCAGTCATGCGATTGCGGTTGACGAAATGCTGCCCGCAGTGTCCCAGGGTGCGATCGGCGTTGAGCGGCGTGACGACGACAAAGGTGTGGCCGAGTTGCTGGCAGCGATCCATCATCGAGCCACCGGGATCACGTTGGCAGCCGAACGCGCCTTTCTGATGGCACTTGACGGATCCTGCCAAACCCCGATTGCCGGGTTGGCGGAACTAGACGGCGGCAGTTTACGGCTGCGTGGCGAGATATTGCGCGCTGACGGGTCAGAGGTATTGGGTGATGATCAGAGCGGCGCGGCGGAAGACGCCGCCGAAATCGGCCGGGTCATGGCCGCGGGTCTTTTGGCGCGCGCGGGGGCGCATTTTTTCGACTGACGCTGATCCGGTTGCCGCCCTTCGAGCATATAGATGCCTCCGGCGAGGATATTTTGCCTGCAAAGAAGTAGGGACAGTGATCTAAGTGTCTGATTCAAAACTCTACGGATGATTACAATGCCTTGCAATTTTACGCGTGAGGGTTCTGATATGTGCAACGAGTATCCATGCCTGTGAACTTGCGAGGGATTTTTCCCAATCTTTGGCCAATCGCCGGCAGCGGTTGAGCCATGCGAAGGTGCGCTCGACGACCCATCTTCTGGGAATGACTTCGAAGCCTTCCGCAGTGTCGAAACGCTTGACGATCTGGATTGTCCAGTCACCGATGCCTTCAAGAGCGTCGCGCAGCTTTGGTCCGGCATAACCGCCATCCGCAAAGATATGGCGCAAGTTTGGATGGGAATACCGGATGGATTTCAACACTTCCGGTGCGCCATCACGGTCTTGAATACCGGCGCTATGCACGACCAACCCAACCATAAACCCGAGCGTGTCGGTGACAATGTGGCGCTTGCGGCCCTTGGTTTTCTTGCCCGCGTCATAGCCCGAAATGCCACCGCTTTCCGTTGTTTTTATGGTCTGGCTATCAATGACACCAGCGGTGGGGCCGGGCTTCTTGCCATGAAACTCGCGCGCCGTCGCCACCAGAAAATGGCTGATCACTTCAAAGATGCCATCGTTGCGCCAGCCATAGAAATAGTAGCGCACGGTGGACACTGGCGGGAAATCATTGGGCAGCATACGCCACGCACACCCGGCGCTGGCGATGTACAAAATGGCATCCAGAACATCGCGCATCGCCGTGCTGCGCGGACGACCAGTTGTTTTAGGCGGCGGCAGGAATGGCGCGATCAAACCCCATTCCTGATCAGTTAAATCGCTTGCATAGCGTCCCGAATGCCGTTCATATCGGGCGCGAGTGGTTTCCGTCCAGGCCATTGTGATCTCCCTCGAATCTTATCAATCCGATTGAATCACAACTCGCTGAAATCACTCAATTAGTTTTGGATCAGACACTAAGGCACGACCTTGCCGGGGTTCATGATGCCCTTGGGGTCAATCGCACGTTTGATCCGCGCCATCGTCGCCAGCGCCACCGGGTCTTTGTGCCGGGACATCGAGGTGAGTTTGGACAGGCCAATGCCGTGTTCGGCGGAAAACGATCCGCCAAGGCTGACGGTCATGTCCTCGATCATCGTCAGAATCGTGTCCATCAGGTCTGGATCGCGGGACGTGGGCCAGACAGAGAAATGCAGGTTGCCGTCGCCCAGGTGCGATACCGTGATCGTTTCGGCGTCCGGATCGATGTCGGCCAAGCGCGCCAGCGCCGAGTCAAGGAAGGCCGCAATCTTGTCTAGGGCCACGGCGACGTCGGCGTCGACACGCGGCTCTTGACTCATCGTTATTTCCGCCGCTGCTTCGCGGATCGCCCACATGTCTTGTCGCTGCGCGTGGGACCGCGCCACCACGGCGTCAGTAGCAAACCCTTGCCCGATCATTTCCATCAGTGTGGTTTCAAGCAGGCCGGCAAGCGGAACGCTGCCGTCGTCGGCCGGGGTGACATCGCGCGCAGCAGTTGCGCCCAGTTCCAGCAAAATGGTGCAATCCTGATCACGCCCAAGTGGCGGAACCAGATCCGGGCGCATCCTGGCCAACTGCGCCATATAGGTTCTTGGCATGAATTCAAAGGCTTCGACCATGCCGCCGGTCGCCTCTTGCAGACGGTTCAGAAGTGTGAGCGCATGGCGCAGTGACGTGGCCGCCACCATTGCGGTGGCATATGCGCCTGGCTTGGGCACCAGTTTCAGCACCGCCGCGGTGATGATGCCAAGCGTGCCCTCTGCACCGATGAACAGGTCTTTCAGGTCATAGCCGGAATTATCTTTGTGCAGCTCGCTCATCAGGTTCATCACTTCGCCATCGGGCAACACAACTTCGAGCCCCAGGCAGAGCGCCCGGGCATTGCCGTAGCGCAAAACATTCGAGCCACCGGCGTTGGTGGACAGCGCGCCGCCGATCATTGCCGTGCCGCGGGCACCGAAGAAAAGCGGGAACGCCAGACCCAGGTCATCGGATGCGGCGTGCAAGCTTGAAAGGATCACGCCGGCCTGGACAATGGCGATCCGGGCATCGGCGCGAATTTCTGTGATCTTGTTCATGCGCTCCAACGACAACATCAGCGCGTCCGGTGCATGAGTGCCGCCCACCAGCCCGGTATTACCGGCCACCGGAACCACCGGCGTCGCTGTGTCATTGGCAAGGCCAGGATCTGGGACACCTGTTTGGTAGAGCCCGGGCGCACCACGGCCAGCGGTTGGGCAATGTATTTTCCCATCCAGTCCTTGCCGTAAGGTGCCGCGTCGCGGCCGGTCAGGAGGTGATTAGCGCCGACGATTTTGCTCAGTTGGCCGATCAGATCGTCCGCAACATTACTGTTCGCCAATTTGCCGCGCCCACTGAATTCCGGTTGCGGCACTATCACATCAGGTGCGATCCGGCGAAAGTTCTAATCGCGTTGGCTAGTCCGCAGCGACTTCGGCCAGTGCGGCGACCGCCGGACCCATGTCCAATACAATCAGCGCCACGCCTTGCGCATTCGGGTGCAGCGCATCTGCCTGAAAATAGTCGTGTAACGTTGCGGCCCGGTCCGGCAGCTCGAATAGCGCCTTCAGAAAATCCGGATAAAGCGCCACTTTGTGCAAGCTGGCCAGCTCGGAATAGATCGCATCGAATGCCAGTTTGTAGTCTGGTCCGAAATTTCCCGGGGCGTGGATACCGACCAGCAATACCGGCACGTCCTTAGCTGCGGCTGTGCTCAAAATCGCGTCCAGATTGCCTTGGACAGCATCAGGCTTCAATCCGCGCAGCGCATCGTTGCCGCCGAGCGCGACGATCAGCGCATCGACATCCGGGCCAAGCGTCCAGTCCACCCGGGCCAGCCCGCCTGCCGTGGTGTCGCCAGAGACTCCGGCATTGATCACCGCCACGTCCAGCCCCTGATCGGACAGCCAGCGCTGCAGCTGCGGCACAAAGCCCATGTTCGGGGCCAGTCCGTAGCCATGTACCAAACTGTCGCCCAGGGCGGCGATTGTCACCGGTTCCGCTGCACTCTGTCCGGTGGAAACCAGACCCAAAAGTGAAAAAATCAATGCATTGAGAAGGTTGTTCATCTTAACCTTGGCCCCATATCCAAAGGCAACGTACCGGCAAGAGGTTTCAGGCATGGCAGAGGCGATCATCTCGTTACGTGACACAGACCTTAGTCTGGCCTCAAATGCCGGCGTCGTCGAGGTGCTTCGCGGCCTGACGCTGGATGTGGCGCGTGGCGAAACGATCGGGCTGGTGGGGCCGTCCGGGTCGGGCAAATCATCGCTGCTGATGATCTTGGGCGGACTGGAACGGGCGACCGCCGGGTCAGTGACGGTGTTGGGCCATGATCTGACCGCGATGGACGAGGACGCGCTGGCGCGCTTTCGGCGCCAGCATTTGGCGGTGGTGTTTCAGTCTTTCCACCTGATCCCGACAATGACCGCCCTGGAAAATGTCGCAACCCCGCTGGAGCTGGCCGGGGTGCGTGATGCATTTGCGCGCGCCGAGGCGGAGCTGCAGGCGGTTGGGCTTGGTGCCCGCGCCGAGCATTACCCGTCGCAACTGTCCGGCGGCGAACAACAGCGTGTGGCGCTGGCCCGGGCCGGTGCGCCGTGCCCTGATATTTTGCTGGCGGACGAACCAACCGGCAACCTGGACAGCGCAACCGGGCAGGTGATCATGGATTTGCTTTTTGATCTGCGCACCCGCCACGGCACCACGCTGATTCTGGTCACCCACGAGCCCGTGCTTGCCGCGCGCTGTGACCGGGTGATCCGCCTGCGCGACGGCCGGATTGAACGCGAGCCGGTCGGGCTGGCCGCGACATGAGCCTGGCCGTCGCCGCGCGAATTGCGCGCCGCGAGCTGCGCGGTGGTCTGCAGGGGTTTCGGGTGTTTTTGGCCTGTTTGGCCCTGGGTGTGGCGGCAATTGCCGCCGTGGGCACCGTGCGCGAGAGCATTCAGTTGGGCTTGCTGCGCCAAGGCGCGACAATACTGGGCGGCGACGCTGAGATCGAGTTGACCTATCGATTTGCGTCAGATGACGAACGCCGCTGGATGGCGGCGACATCGCTTGGATATTCCGAGATCGTCGATTTCCGCTCTATGGCGGTGGTGGAGCGCGCCGGGGATACCGAACGCGGGCTTACTCAGATCAAAGCCGTTGATCAGGCATACCCGATTTACGGCGATGTCAGGCTGGAGCCGGCGATAGAACTTGTCACGGCTCTTGACGGTCGGGGCGACCTGCCCGGTGCAGTGATGGACCGGGTGCTGGTGGACCGGCTCGGGCTTGGGATTGGCGAAACCTTCAGATTGGGCCGCAATGACTTTGTACTGTCCGCGGTGCTGGCGCGCGAGCCCGACAGCGCCACCGGCATTTTCACCCTTGGCCCCAGAACCATTGTACGCACAGCTGACCTTGCAGACTCCGGCCTGTTGCAGCCGGGCACCCTGTTTGAGACCGCCTATCGGTTCCGACTGCCGCCCGGCAGTGATCTGAACGCCATTCAGGTCGCAGCTGAGGCGGCGATCGACGGCGGCGGGTTTCGCTGGCGTGACAGCCGCAATGGCGCACCGGGCGTTACAGAGTTCGTGGATCGGCTGGGCAGTTTCCTGATCCTTGTCGGCCTGGCCGGGCTGGCGGTCGGTGGCGTCGGCGTGTCGGCAGCGGTGCGCGCCTACCTGGACGAAAAAGTTCAAGTGATCGCGACCCTGAAATCGCTTGGCGCAGAAGGACGCACGATTTTTCAGGTCTACCTGCTTCAGATTGGTCTGTTGACCATCCTGGGCATCATTCTTGGCCTGATCCTGGTGGCTGGCGCGTCGTTGCTGCTGGCCCCGATGATCGAGGCGCGATTGCCGGTGCCGACCGTTCCGGGCCTGCAAGCCGCACCGCTGGCCGAGGCCGCGCTATATGGGGCGCTGGCGGCGGCGCTGTTTGCGGTCTGGCCACTGGCGCGAACCGAAAAAATACGCGCAGCAACGCTGTTTCGCGATGCTCCGTTTGGGCTGTCTGGCTGGCCACGCTGGCGCTACGTCGCATTCAGCGCGATTGTGCTGGCCCTGTTGGTCGGTGCTGCCGCCACATTCTCGGGCCAGATGCGGCTCACCTTGTGGGCGACCGGCGGAATGGTGGCGGCGTTTATGACGCTGGTACTTGCCGCACTCGCGTTGCGCTACCTGGCGCGCATACTTGCAACATCGCGTGTTTTGCGCCGCCGAACCTCGTTGCGCCTGGCTCTGGCATCGGTTGGGGGTCCGGGTGGCGAGGCGACATCGGTGGTGCTCTCGCTTGGACTTGGCCTCGCGGTATTGGCGGCGGTTGGGCAGATCGATGCCAATTTGCAGAATGCCATCGCGCGCGACATGCCCGACCGTGCACCGTCATTTTTCGTGCTCGACATCCAGGGCGACCAAATCGACGGATTCAATAAGCGGCTGGCCGATGATCCCGGCGTGACCCGGGTACAAAGCGCGCCCATGCTTCGCGGTATCATTACCAGGATCAACGGCCGGCCGGCGGCCGAGGTCGCGGGCGATCACTGGGTGATCTCGGGTGACCGTGGCATCACCTATTCGGCGCGCCAACCCGCAGGGTCGGATCTGACCGAGGGCAGCTGGTGGCCCGACGGCTACACCGGCGCACCGCAGATCAGTTTTTCGGCGCACGAGGCGGAAGAGATGGGCTTGTCGCTTGGCGACACCATGACAATCAACGTGCTGGCGCGTGACATTGTCGGAACCATCACCAGCTTTCGCACCGTCGATTTTTCCAATGCCGGCATGGGATTTGTGTTGTCGGTGAACCCGGCTGCGATTGCCGGTGCGCCGCACACGTTTATCGCAACGATCTACGCCGATCAAAACTCGAAGGCGGCGATCCTGCGCGACCTGGCATCGGCCTATCCCAACATTACCGCGATCCGCGTGCGCGACGCGATCGAACGGGTGGCGAGCGTGCTTGGCGGCATCGCTGCTGCGATCACCTACGGCGCACTGGCCACGTTGGTGACCGGCGTGGTGGTGCTGATCGGTGCTGCAGCGGCAGGCGAGCGGGCGCGCACTTACGAGGCGGCTGTGCTGAAGACGCTTGGCGCAACACGCTGGGCCGTTCTGACCAATTTCGCGCTGCGATCTGTCATCCTGGGTGCCGCTGCCGGCGGCGTCGCAATTCTGGCCGGCGGTGTCGCGGGCTGGGCTGTGATGGTCTTTGTCATGGACAGCGAATTCAGCTTTGAACCGGTTTCGGCATTGGTCATTGTCACGGGCGGTATCGTGTTGACCACATTGGCCGGGCTGGCGTTTTCCCTGCGCTCGCTTGGCGCCCGCCCGGCGCAGGTTTTGCGCGCCCGCGAATAGCGATTTGCTAAGCTCCCTGCCCTGCGACCGAACTTAGAATCCCCTTGACGCATGGCCGCCCCTGCCATACCACCCGTGACGCCTCTGGCGGAGTAGCTCAGCTGGTTAGAGCAGCGGAATCATAATCCGCGTGTCGGGGGTTCAAGTCCCTCCTCCGCTACCAATTTTTTCAACAAGTTAGTGATACCAACGGCATCAATTTCTGACTCTGTGGGGATTCCCAAATCGGTTTTGATCTGATTCAAGGTTGGCAAAGGAGGATCGCCATGCCAGCCAGTGTTCCGCTTCGTCGCGACTTTGATGCCCGCCACCTTCGTAAACTCGCCAGCCGTTGCAAGGATGCCCGGCAGAGCCGCCGTCTGTTGTCTCTTGCGGCGGTCTACGATGGCATGAGCCGTGGAGAGGCCGCAAGGATCGGTGGGATGGATCGCCAAACCCTGCGGGACTGGGTTCACCGGTTCAACGAAGAGGGACCGGATGGCCTCACCAACCGCAAGGGCGCGGGCCGGACGCGCTACCTGAGCGATGTCCAGATGAAAGAACTTGGCGAGATTGTCGAGACCGGCCCCGATCCGGCGGTGGACGGGGTTGTCCGCTGGCGGCGGATCGACCTGAAGCGGGTGATCGAGGCGCGCTTTGGCGTCATCTATTCCGAGCGCGGGATATCCAGACTGCTTGGCGAACTGGGCTTTGCCCATATCAGCGCCCGCCCGCAGCATCCCAGGCAGGATAAGCGGATCATCGAGGCGTTTAAAAAAACTTCACCGACACGCTCCAGGTGCATATAGCTGACCTGCCAGCGGGAACGCCGGTGGAGATCTGGTTCCAGGACGAAGCACGCCTTGGCCAGAAGAATGGCCTGACGCGCCTGTGGGCGAGAAAGGGCACGCGCCCCCGCCAGCCGGCCGATCAGCGCTATCGCAACGCCTATCTGTTCGGCGCCATCTGTCCGGCTCACGGCAAGGGGGCGGCGCTCATGCTGCCTTGGGCGGACGCGCAAGCCATGCAGATGCATCTCGACGAGATCAGCCGCCACGTCGCCCGAAAGGCCCATGCGGTTGTGCTGATGGATCGGGCCGGATGGCACACCACCGGCAAACTCAAAGTCCCGAAGAACCTCACCATCATCCTGCTGCCATCGCGCGCTCCGGAACTGAACCCGGTGGAAAATATCTGGCAGTACTTGCGCGCCAATTGGCTCTCCAACCGCGTGTTCGAAGACTACAATGCCATCGTCGATGCTGGATGCGAAGCTTGGAACAAGCTCATCGCACAGCCCGAAACCATCACATCAATCGGAATGCGAAAATGGGCCCATATCGGTCAATGTTAAATGCCGCTGGTATGATATAGTGGAATTTGGATTCCCAATATAGGTAACCGCTAAGTAACAATTCCGGGCTTGAGGGTCGATTAATTGGGAATCCTGCCTGGGAGTGCGATGACAAAGAGTATCCCCGAATCTTTCCGCTGGGATTACCGATCTGAAGCAGTTTCTCTGGCCAACTTATTTACACGCCATACCCGTCTTGGCTGTAACAAAGAAATCAACCACAGAGGCAGTCATGGCTTCAACGCTTTCGATATTCGCTTGCCGGTTCGAGATATGCAGCGCGTAAATCCCGTACAGGCTTGCCCAGAGCACCCTGGTATCGTGTATCAGCAGCGCATTGTTCTGTGGCGCATAATATGGCGCGATGGCTGCGGTAATCAGCCCAAGTACCTGTCCGACCTTCTGCGCATACTCCGGTGAGCGAACATGATCACGATGCAACATCACCGCTTCCCACAGGTTTTTTTCAAAGAGGACAAATTCATTGAATAAATTCGCGAGCTTCTTGAGCGTCTTTGCAGGATTGCTGGAAGGTGGCTCTCCCACGCAATGCTCAAATAGTTTCTGCAGTGTCTCGCCATTCAATTGCTCAACCATGTCGTCGAGGTTCTTGAACACCAAATAAAGAGTGCCGACAGTGTAGCCGATTCGCTCTGCAACTTTCCGCATTTTAAGCATCGACAGGCCGCCGTCGCGGACAATATCGCGGCAGGCAGCCAAGGATATTTGTTTTAGCTCTTCGCGCGAATGGTCTGATCTTCTTGCCATTTTTAGGTCCGTCGTTTGAAATAATGAACTTTGTTCAGAATGATATTGAACTGCGTTCAGTTACAAGCTATATATTAATTGAACGGTGTTTATTAAAGAGCAAAATGATATGGCAGACATTATCAATTATCTCGCCTAGCCTGTATTTTGGTTTTCAGTGTGCTGATCCACGTGATCCCGTTGATGCGACCCGTCGGACCACGAAAACTGAAAGTGCCACCGTTAATTCCGTCAACCAATCCGTCGATCCAATTGAGCGCCGGCGAAGGTCTTGAGACACACCTTGAGAAGCTGGGCGAATGTCTCTCTGGTCTCCTAGAAGGATCCGGCTGATGTCGAATTTCGCTCTGCTCTTCGGGATATACGTCGCAATTGTTCTGTTCACGACAATCAGAGACATAATTCAAGAAGCCCCAGACGAATTTGATTTTCGCCTTTACGGCAAGCCAAAATGGCAAAACCGAGTTGGCGAACCTGTTCATACCGGAACCGTCATGTCCGAGTACGCCTTCCAAGGAGAGCCTTGGTTCACACAGGCCAATATATATTCGTTTGCCATGAAAGGCGTCCTGATTTCTGTGTTGATCTGGTATCTGGGGCCTCAGAGCGAATATCTCTCAGCAGGAACGATATTGTGGATTGAGGGGCACCACTATCTGGCATTAGCCGCCGCATTCTTTGTTTATTGCTAGCACTATTGGGCGGTGCTATCCGCCAGGCTTTTTTTAGAATGATGTCACGGGCGTTAGCAATTCCCATGCAGGACAACTCGGGGAAGCTTTATCTTAGTGTCTGATCCAAAACTAATTGAGTGATTTCCGCGAGTTGTGATTCAATCGGATTGATAAGATTCGAGGGAGATCACAATGGCCTGGACGGAAACCACTCGCGCCCGATATGAACGGCATTCGGGACGCTATGCAAGCGATTGAACTGATCAGGAATGGGGTTTGATCGCGCCATTCCTGCCGCCGCCTAAAACAACTGGTCGTCCGCGCAGCACGGCGATGCGCGATGTTCTGGATGCCATTTTGTACATCGCCAGCGCCGGGTGTGCGTGGCGTATGCTGCCCAATGATTTCCCGCCAGTGTCCACCGTGCGCTACTATTTCTATGGCTGGCGCAACGATGGCATCTTTGAAGTGATCAGCCATTTTCTGGTGGCGACGGCGCGCGAGTTTCATGGCAAGAAGCCCGGCCCCACCGCTGGTGTCATTGATAGCCAGACCATAAAAACAACGGAAAGCGGTGGCATTTCGGGCTATGACGCGGGCAAGAAAACCAAGGGCCGCAAGCGCCACATTGTCACCGACACGCTCGGGTTTATGGTTGGGTTGGTCGTGCATAGCGCCGGTATTCAAGACCGTGATGGCGCACCGGAAGTGTTGAAATCCATCCGGTATTCCCATCCAAACTTGCGCCATATCTTTGCGGATGGCGGTTATGCCGGACCAAAGCTGCGCGACGCTCTTGAAGGCATCGGTGACTAGACAATCCAGATCGTCAAGCGCTTCGACACTGCGGAAGGCTTCGAAGTCATTCCCAGAAGATGGGTCGTCGAGCGCACCTTCGCATGGCTCAACCGCTGCCGGCGATTGGCCAAAGATTGGGAAAAATCCATCGCAAGTTCACAGGCATGGATACTCGTTGCACATATCAAAACCCTCACGCGTAAAATTGCAAGGCATTGTAATCATGCGTAGAGTTTTGAATCAGACACTGAGATTTTTTTGGGGATTATATACCGGAGTCACAATCCGGGGTCAATCCTCGCCCCCGATGATCTTGACCTCGACCGGCCTCAGCGCAACGCGGGCCAGTTCCTCCGGCGTGGCGTCGATGCTCATGTCTTCCTCAAGTTCGGCCTTCGTCGGCTGGTAGCTGGCCGGGCGCACCCGCACCTCGGGTTTGGCTTTGGTCATGGCGTCCTCCCTATGCTGCTTTCTTGCGTTTGATCCAGCCCTTGTCGGTCAGACAGGCCAGCAGGTACTCCTGCGGCCGGTCTCCCTTGAGAGAGTTGCACGCCCCGCATAGCAGTGGCAGGTTACTGATATGGTCGGTCCCGCCCTTGGCGCGCGGGATGATGTGGTCGACCTGGAAGTTGCGCCGCTCGAAATGATGCTCACACCCGTGGCAGTAGCCGCCCTGCTCACCGTACAGATAGCTCTTGTTTTTCGCATCGTTATACCGCAGCAGCGACACCAAATCCGTGCGCGCAGGAATGTCGGTGCGGTGCGCGCCAGCGTAGAACAGTCGGACTTCGCGCTTCATTCGATCCCGCACTAGATCGGCAGCCTTCGGGGATATGTCGATTCCCACCCATTGGCGGTGTTCCAACTCTGCCGCGATGCAAGCCGTCGCGCAGCCGCAGAAAGGATCAAGGATCACGTCACCCTCATTACTGCTAGCGTTGATAATCCGACGCAGAAGGGTCAATGGCTTCTGCGTCGGATAGAGCCGGTGCGCTCCTTCGCTTGCCCGGCAATTGGGCCAATGTCGGTGATCATGTCACGGATGGGAACTCCCTTCTGTTCATGCAGATATCTCTTGAGGCGCGGCCGTCCCCTCCCGCTCCAAAAGATTCTCCCTTCGCGATCCAGCGCTTCCAGCTTCTCTCGCCGGACGCGCCATCCCCACTTAGGGGTATAGCCGTTGAACTCGTAGCTGAGATTGGGGCGGGCTCCCATGGAGGCGCTGCGCTCGATTACATCCGACATCCATTGGCCACGATGGTCTTTGTGGCGGTAGAACTTGGTTACATAGCTAGGATCATGCGGGAAAAACGTGGGATTCCAGCAGAATTTGTCACCATTCAAATAGAAAAGGATCGTATCGTGGACTGCTCCCCATCGTCGCGCATCATTCCGGCTGGCCGTTCTTTTCCATATAATCTCGTTCGCAAAGGCAGCCTTGCCGAACGCGCTATCCATCAACAGTTTCAGGTAATGGCTGGCCGTAGGATCGCAGTGGAGGTAGATCGAGCCGGTGGGCTTTAGCAGACGCCGCATTTCCATGATACGAATCGCCATGTAGATCAGATAGCTCATCATGGAATCGCCATGAATCTTGCGGGTGGCCTGCAAGAGATCGTACAGGCCGGGGTGTTCGTGCTTGATCTCGCCGTGCCAGGCGAGATTCACATCATCCAGGCCCCAGGTATCTTTGAACGCGGCGCCGGCCGCCTTGCTTCCGATGGGCGCGGCGTAGTTGGCTTTGGAGTTGAAGGGCGGGTCGAGGTAGATCAGATCGACCGAGGCGCTGTTCATGCCGCGCATGATGTCGAGATTGTCAGCCGTCCATATCGTCTGGTTGGCCCAGTTGGGGGTGACCATGACGCCGCCCCTACGCGATCAGGTCTCGATACGGTAGCCGTTTCCCTTCCAAGCCCTTGGCCATGTGGCCCATCATATCGATGGTGTCCGCCTCGCGGTCATTGTGGCGGCCCGCAAACTCGCCGACGTAGCGATCAAGATGCTTTCCGCTGAAGTGGTGGAAGGTTCCCTGATAACCCCGCTTTAGCATCGCCCAGAAGGATTCAATCCCATTGGTGTGCGCCATGCCCCGGACGTACTCGCCAGCCGAGTGGTTCACGCTCTCATGGTCGAAGGGCATCCCCTGATAAGCGCTGGCTTCGTCCGTGAACACCTTCGCGCCCGGCGCGGTGTGTTCGCCAATGAAGCCCTTGAGCGTCGAGCCGTCATTGTTCTCAACCGCGCGGGCCGCGATCTTGTTGGTCTCACGGTCTTTGGTCCCGACCACGATGGCCTTGCCTACCGCTCCGCGCCCGCTCAGCGCCGCGCGCTTGCTCTTCGGCTGTTCGCGCTTGCCGCCAATATACGTCTCATCGGCCTCGACGGGGCCGCTGAAGGGCCGTCCGTCCGTTTTCCAACTCTTGCGGAGCCGGTGCGCCAGATACCAGGCCGACTTTTGCGTGATCCCCAGATCGCGGTGCAGCTTCATGCTTGAAACGCTCTTGAGGTTGGTGGCCAGAAGATAGATGGCGATGGCCCATTCGCGGTAGCCGAGCTGGGTGCGGTGCATGACGGTGCCGGTCTTGAGGGAGAACATGGGCCGGTCCGGGCAATCCCGGCAGCGATGCGTCATGGAGCGATGTTTGATGTTGGCCTGTACGTTCAGGGAGCCGCAGTGCGGACAGGCCGGGCCATGGGGCCAGCGCTGGCCCGCGATCCACGCCTCGGCAGCCTCATCGGTCGGGAACATGGCGGCGATCTCGACCAGCGCGATACCCTTGCGGTGAGCCTTCCCAGGTGCCTTCTGTGCCATATCCGCCTCCCTAATTGTGACTCCGTTATATCATGGGCGAGGCGAGGCGCAACAGGGAATGTGACTCCGGTATATAATCCCCATTTTTTTGGCAACCGACAAGCGGCATTCAGACCTATGATGCAATGCCACCAGACTGGCCAAAGTTTGTTGAGGCGTCCGGTAATGCCCTTGGGTTTGGATCGAACACAAAAGGTATCACAGAAATTGTCCACGGCTGGATTCAAGAAAGGCGAGACCTTTGTTCCAAACTCATTCACGAGATCAATATGTTGCCGAATTGGGTCACCAAGCAGGGGTTCGTGCTGGCGCGGATCAACGCCTGAAAGCGGACCGGAAAGCGCTTGCGGATGACTATTCGCTTTCAGCCGAATACATTTTCAAAAAGAGTAAAACCAAACTAAAAATACTTGCAAAATTGGGCCGTTGTAAGACCAGCCTCGCTCTCGAAATTGCCCCCCCGGCAAACAAAAAGGCTATAGCCTCAGTCAACTGGTTTGTATCTTCTGCACAGGGGAATCGCATGAAGGTTATGTCCGGAGAATTTGCAGTAAGAACCGATTGTTCCATCCGGCCTTTTTGCGCATGACCCTGAGCGATTTTTTATCTTTTGCCTTGTTGAGCAGATTCATTGCCATGTGTTTGATGACGGCAAAATTCTTGGGGCCGTGATCCTTACGAACACGGCTGTCATCATCGCGGAATGTGACGTCGAGCACCCAGTGGAGGCGGTTTTCAATCCCCCAATGGGAGCGTACCGCATGGGCAAAGCGCGGCGCATCTTTCGGTAGAGACGAGATGAAGTATCGGGTTTGTTGTGTTGTTTTCCCGTTGCTTTCACGGATCGAGACAACGCGACCAATACTGGTCAGGCCCGCCCAACCCGGATGGCGCTCTTGCAGCCATTCTATGGTGTCACTCTGGGTGTAGGTCCGGGTCTCAATCCGACCTTTATCGCCATCAACAGTCTGTAACGACGCAGTATTTTCATGCTCCCTCTCTTCAAACCACAGTTTCACATCCTCAAAAAGGCTGCTCTGATTTCCCTTGAGCGCCAGCACGTAGTCGGCCCCCTTGTCGCGGATTTTGCAGGCAATCTGGCGTTGGCACCCCATCGCGTCCAGCGTCACGATCGCGCCCTCAACGTGGAGCAAATCCAAGAGCAATGGAATGTCCTTGATCTCGTTCTTTTTGTGCGCACTTGCCCGCTGACCCAGTACCAGACGCAGATCATCACAGTAGGCCGAGATCAAATGCAGAGGTGTTTCACCACCGGCCTTTGACCCGCGCATCGTCTTGCCATCGACGGCCACAATCGAGCCTTCAACGCGTCCCGCCAGGCCAGCAGCCCATTGCGCAAAGGCTGTACTGAACTTCTCCGGATCAAGCAGCCGAAACACCGTTGAAAGCGTGTCATGCGAGGGAATGCCGTGCTCAAAAGGGGCCAATTTGCGCAGAAACTTCAGCTTTTCTTCACCATATTCGACAATATCAACGACACTCTCGCCGCCCGAGACCACCGCACACAGGCTTAAAAGCAGGATCTCATCAAGCGGGTAAAGCACCTTCGCCTGCTGGCGAGGGTCAGGGATGGCCGAAATAACAGATTGAAATGATGTAGTCTTTTCCAAAGCAAGTCCTCCAGATGCGTGTTCTGGTGACATTGAATCAGACGTTGATGCACGTAGCAAACACGGGCCAGCTATTCATGCGATACCCCTGATCTTCTGCATCTGATCTGGACCTTTCTGACGCCACAATCTCGTTTGACTGGAAAGGAAAAAGACAGGATGTAACGGTTCCTTTCCCGGAATTGCTATCAAATCCTAAGGTGGCCTACGCAAACCAGAAAGAGGCCCCCAACAGCATCCGAATTATCCGCGATATCCATGATGTCAGACGATTCAAGAGCCGAAAGAAGTTCATTGAGGACATCGAACGATTGGCACTTTCCACTGTGCGGGATGCAAAGATGGCTGGTTGGCTCTGACTGACTGTTGACCGCACCTTGCCACTGACCCCGCCGTCCCGGCCGGCGCGCCGTGACCTCGCCGTTACTCCAGAGGCCCCGGATCAAGTCCGGGGCAGCGGTGCTGCCTTGACCCCCTCTACCAACCCCGCACATATTCCCCACCACGACCCCGCTCACCGACATCCGCAATTTCTCCACCACCGTCCATGTCGACCATGGCAAATCGATGCACGCCGACCGGCTGATCCAGCTCCCCGGCTAATCCCAAACTCGCCACTACCGCACCTCGAACCCGTCCCCCGCGAACGCCTCCGCCGATTCCCAGCTCACATCCCGCACCCGCGCCGCCGGCGGCCCGCGGTGCAATTCGGCGATCATTTCCTGCACCCGCGCCTCGGGCCCGGCAAGCAGCGCCCCGACCGATCCGCCGCTCACGTTCCGGACCCATCCCGCCAGCCCCAGCGCGCGCGCTTCCTGCTCGACCCAGCCGCGGAACCACACCCCCTGGACCCGGCCCACGACCACCACATTTACTGTCACATCCCGCATTACATTTTCCCCGCGCGAGCCACCCGCGCCCGGCCCGCCATTGCGCTTGACGCCCCCCGGGCCAGGGCGCGATATCGCCCCACCATGACCGACCCGCGCCGCGTCCGCAATTTCTCGATCGTCGGCCATATCGACCACGGTAAATCGACGCTCGCCGACCGGCGATCCAGATGACCGGCGCTGGTCGCGGAGCATAACTCACAAAAACCAGCGGCAGTTTGCCCTAGATACCCTCAACCAGCATTAGATCTGTATCAGAGCACTGTTCCCGAACCTTACGCGCAGCCGTATAGCCGTCGGAGTCATAGAACCGGGCTGCCGTGGCCAGATTGTCAAACTCAATGATAACCGTCAGCCCGCGCAAATCCCCTTCGCGGGGGTCAGGCGCCGGGTTGGGCGCCAGTATCCTGCCGCCATATTCAGCAACCACCGGGTTGGCCATCGACTTGAATTCTTCGAACTTCTCTTTGTCGTGCACGCGAATATGTGCAATCAAATATCCCTTTGACAACTGATCTCTCCATTTGATGTGGTCCTTGCAGGTCGGCAGCCAAGCTGGCTTGACGCTTGGTCGTTTCCCCCTCATTACGCGCCCACTATGACCCCACTTGCCCACATCCGCAATTTCTCCATCGTCGCCCATATCGACCACGGCAAAAGCACGCTTGCCGACCGGCTGATCCAGCTCACCGGCACCGTGGCGACGCGCGACATGAAGGCGCAGCTGCTCGACACAATGGATATCGAGCGCGAACGGGGCATCACCATCAAGGCCAACTCGGTGCGGATTGAATACCCGGCGCGCGACGGCGAAACCTATATCCTCAACCTGATCGACACCCCCGGCCACGTCGATTTCGCCTATGAGGTCAGCCGAAGCATGCGCGCCGTCGAGGGCTCGCTCTTGGTGGTGGACGCCACCCAGGGGGTCGAGGCCCAGACCCTGGCCAATGTCTATCAGGCGCTCGATGCCGGCCACGAAATCGTCCCGATCCTGAACAAGATCGACCTGCCCGCGGCCGAGCCCGCCCAGGTCGCCGCGCAGATCGAGGATGTGATCGGCATCGACGCCTCTGACGCGATTCAAATCTCAGCCAAGACCGGCGCCGACATCGCGCAAGTGCTGGAGGCTATCGTCACCCGCCTGCCGGCCCCCAAGGGTGACCGCGCAGCCCCATTGAAGGCGATGCTGGTGGACTCATGGTATGACGCCTATCTGGGCGTCGTGGTGATGATCCGCATCATCGACGGGGTGATCGCCAAGGGCGACCGCATCCGCATGATGCAGACGGGCGCCACTTATGGCGTCGACCGGCTGGCGGTGTTAAAGCCAGACATGGTTGACATCGCCGAACTGGGACCGGGCGAGATCGGCGTCCTCACAGCAAGTATCAAACAGGTCCGCGACACCCGGGTCGGCGACACCATCACCAACGAGAAACACGGCGCGGCGCAAGCCCTGCCGAGCTTCAAACCGGCGCAACCGGTGGTGTTCTGCGGCCTGTTCCCCGAGGACAACGCCCGCTTCAACGACCTGCGCGACGCAATCGCCAAACTGGCCCTGAACGACGCCAGCTTCAGCAGCGAAATGGAAACCAGCGCAGCGCTCGGCTTCGGTTTTCGCTGCGGCTTCCTTGGGCTGCTGCATCTGGAAGTTATCCGTGACCGGCTGGAACGCGAATACTCAATCGACCTGATCACCACCGCGCCGTCCGTGATCTACCACATCCACATGCGCGACGGCAGCACGCGCGAGCTGCACAACCCCGCCGACATGCCCGACCTCACGCACGTGCACCACATCGAGGAACCGCGCATCAAGGCAACCATCCTGGTGCCGGATGACTACCTCGGCGTGGTATTAAAGTTGTGCCAGGACCGCCGCGGCATCCAGCTCGACCTCACTTATGCTGGATCACGTGCAATGGTGGTCTACGACCTGCCGCTGAACGAGGTGGTGTTCGATTTCTACGACCGGCTGAAATCCGTTACCCAGGGCTATGCCAGCTTTGACTACGTGATGACTGCTTACCGCGAGGATTTCCTGGTGAAAATGCAGATCCTGGTGAACGAGGAACCAGTCGATGCGCTGAGCACAATGGTGCACCGCGACCGCGCCGAAGCCCGCGGCCGCGCCATGGTCGAAAAACTGAAAGAACTGATCCCGCGCCACATGTTCAAGATCCCGATCCAGGCGGCGATCGGCGGCCGGGTGATTGCGCGAGAGACATTGTCGGCGATGCGCAAGGACGTGACCGCGAAATGCTATGGCGGCGACGTGACCCGGAAGAAAAAGCTTTTGGAAAAGCAGAAGAAGGGCAAGAAGAAGATGCGGGAGTTTGGCCGCGTGGGCATTCCGCAGGAGGCGTTTATCAGTGCGCTGAAGATGGATGGGTGAGCGGGCTACTCGGAAATGGTCCGGGGGACCATTTCGCCCGCGAACTGGCGGAGCCACGGTAGTGGCGTTCGAATACGGAGATCGTTTTTTTGAGCGTGTCTGATAGAACAAATGTAATTGTAGTTGGCGCGGATGCCAGTCGTGAATTCGGGCTCCCAATTGGTGCCAAACTAATGAATTCAATTCGAAAATTTGGTAGATATCGGAACACCGGAGATGGACGTAGGTTTTCTGATGATATCTTGAGGGATACTTTCGGATTGCTGTCTCAGCGGGAACATCAGGATACTTCTCGTATGAGAACGCCGGAGCAATAATCCCTCACTGAAGCGGCCGGAGAGTCTGGTTGCGCCGGAGCAAAATTCCGTCAGCGATAGCCCTTTGCATTTTGGAGCGAAGGGTGGGGGATGAAGCGAGTGGAACTGTATGGGCGGGTTCGCCACGCGGTAATGATTGAGGGTCTGAGCCAACGCGAAGCGGCCCGTTGTTTTGGGATCGACCCGCGCACGGTCAGGAAGATGTTGAGCTATTCGGTGCCACCGGGTTATGTCCGGACGCGGCCTCCGGTCCGCCCGAAGCTCGATCCGTTCATCGGTATTATCGACCGTATCCTGGAAGAGGATAAGGATCGTCCGAAGAAGCACTGTCACACATCGAAGCGGATATTCGAGCGGCGGCGTGATGAGTACGGCTTTACGGGCAAGATCACCATTGTGAAGGACTACATCTGCGGTGTCCGACAGCGCCGGCGGGAGATGTTTGTTCCGCTGACGCATTCTCCCGGCCACGCCCAGGTTGATTTTGGCGAGGCCCTGGCCGTCATCGGCGGCGTGGAACGCAAGATCCACTTCCTGGCGATGAGCCTACCCCACTCGGACGCCTGCTTTGTGAAGGCCTATCCGGGGGAGACCACGGAGGCCTTCTGTGACGGCCATGTCTCGGGGTTCTCCTTCTTCGGCGGTGTGCCGCGCTCGATCCTTTATGACAACACCAGGATTGCGGTGGCCCGCATCCTCGGTGACGGCAAGCGTCAGCGGACACGTGTGTTCAGCGAGTTACGATCCCATTACCTGTTCGAGGACCGCTTTGGCCGCCCCGGCAAGGGGAACGACAAGGGCAAGGTCGAGGGGATCGTCGGCTATTGCCGCCGGAACTTCCTGGTGCCGATGCCAAGGTTCCGGAACTTCGATGATCTCAACACGCATCTTGAAGCCTGCTGCGCCAAGCGATGGGCGGAACAACTGCGTGGCCACGACCAGACGGTCGGCGAACGCCTGGAACGGGATCGTGCGGTTCTTCAGCGCCTTCCCGCAATCGCCTACGACGCCTGCGACAAGCGCCCGGGGCGGGTCAGTTCGCTGTCGCTGGTGCGCTATCGCGGCACCGATTACTCCGTCCCCACACGGTTCGGCCATTGCGAGGTGCTGGTCCGCGGCTATGTCCACGAGGTGGTCATCAGTTGCGCCGCAGAGGTGATTGCCAGGCACCCGCGTTCATACGAGCAAGAGGACTTCGTCTTCGATCCGCTGCACTATCTGTCCTTGCTGGAGCAAAAGACCAACGCGCTGGATCAGGCGGCTCCGTTGCAGGGCTGGGACCTGCCCGGGGAGTTCGCCACCCTGCACCGGCTGCTGGAAGCGCGCATGGGAAAGAAGGGCAAGCGCGAATACGTCCAGGTTCTGCGGCTGCTGGAGACTTTCGAGATGGGCCATGTTCACGGCGCCATCAGGCAGTCACTGGAACTCGGGGCCATCGGCTACGATGCAGTGAAGCATCTCGTCCTCTGCCGGATCGAGAAACGCCCACCCCGGCTCGATCTGGAGATCTACCCGTACCTTCCAAGGGCGCAGGTCGAGACCACAGATCCTGCCAGTTACATGAGCCTGATGGCGCAGGCGCCGGCATGACCGACACCCCGCAGGTTCTGCTGCAGCACCACCTCAAGAAGCTCCGGCTGCCGACCTTCCACAGCGAATATGCCAAACAGGCCCGGCAATGCGCAGTGGAGAACAAGGATCACATCAACTACCTGCTGCGGTTTTGCGAGTTGGAACTGATCGAGCGCGAACGCCGGATGATCGAGCGCAGGATCAAGGCCGCAAAGTTCCCGGCGACCAAAAGCCTGGACAGCTTCAACTTCAAGGTCATCCCGTCGCTGAACAAGGTCCTGACCATGCAACTGGCCCGCGGTGAGTTCATAGACCGGCGCGCCAATATCATCGCATTGGGGCCAAGCGGCACAGGTAAAACCCATATCGCCCTGGGATTGGGTCTGGCGGCCTGCCAGAAGGGCAGGAAAGTACGCTTCACCACTGCCGCTGCTCTCGTCCATGAACTCATCGAGGCCGTCGACGAACGCCGCCTGCAGCGCTTGCAGAAACAACTGGTCAGCCAGGACCTGCTGATCATTGATGAGCTGGGTTTTGTGCCACTGAGCAAGACCGGGGCCGAGCTTCTCTTCGAGATCATCTCGCAGCGCTACGAACGTGGCTCCATCATCATCACATCCAACCTGCCGTTCGATGAATGGACCGAGGTCTTCGGCGCAGAACGCCTCACAGGCGCCATTCTCGATCGCCTAACCCACCACGTCCATATCCTCGAGATGAACGGCGAAAGCTACCGGTTGCGCCAGAGCAAAATCGCCAAACCGTAATCCTGAAAATACCAAAACTGCGAAAAGGTTGGCCTGCGGCCAACGCACCCTGGCACGCATCAGCTATTTGGAAAGCACACGCACCAGGGTGCGCACCTAAATCAAACCAGGTGTCCAGTTTTGCACCGGGACATTGACCCTTTTTACTCCGGGATTGACACCACGTTCATATCCTGGAGATGAACGGCGACAGCTACCGTCTCAACCAGAGCCAAAAACGGCGGAAACCCCCAAAAACCTGACAACCCAGCCCATGGTTGACCCGGTGGGCCCACAGGCACCTCCCACGCTGCTTCGCTTCGCGTAACGCAAGCGCTACACGAAGCAGCGCGGGTCCCTCCTATGGACTACCGGGACAACCGCCAACGCTGGGCTGAATCGCATCAAGTGGTGCATTTTTAGGCGTTGTTATACTTGATATACCCATTCCAAGTCCCTACATATAAGGGTACAAGGAGAAAACAATGTCAATTCTGTCCCGCCCTGAGTTCCATGATGAGGCAAAAGCATATGAGTATGTAGAGACGCGGATTTGGCCAGAAGGCCCGATATGCCCTCATTGCGGCGGATATGACCGGATTAGCAAAATGGGCGGCAAGTCTACCCGGATCGGCACATACAAGTGCTACCAGTGCCGCAAGCCCTTTACGGTAAAGGTTGGCACCATCTTTGAGAGCAGCCACGTCAAGATGAATATTTGGGTGCAAGCCATTTACCTGATGTGCTCCAGCAAGAAGGGCATTTCTAGCAACCAACTTCATCGCACATTGGGTGTTACGTTAAAAACTGCGTGGTTCATGTCTCACCGCATCCGCGAGGCCATGCGCGGCGACAACAGCGTTGATTTTGGCAATGACGGCGGCGTTGTGGAAGTGGACGAAACATTCATCGGCCACAAGCACAAGAAATCCGAGGGCGCGCGTGGATATGCTCACAAGAACGCCATGCTGACACTGGTTGACCGCAAAAGCAGCCAGTCCAAGTCCTTCGTGGTCGAAAACGTCAAGGCTTCCACCCTGCTGCCAATCCTACGCGAGAACATCGCCAAGGCGGCAATCGTCTATACCGATGAGGCCAAGCAATATGGCAAGCTCGGTTCTGAATTCGCGGACCACGATTTCACGACCCACAGCAAGGGTGAATACGTTCGTGGCGATGTCCACACCAACACGCTTGAAGGCTATTTCAGCATCTTCAAGCGCGGCATGAAGGGCGTTTACCAGCATTGCGGTAAACAACATCTTCACCGTTATGCCGCAGAATTTGAATTTCGCTATAATAACCGAATTGCGAACGGCCCTGATGATCGGGTTCGCGCTGATATTGCTTTGGTCGGTGTTGTGGGAAAGCGCCTTACCTATTCTGGGGCTGGTGTGTAGCGCAAGAAACTCGAAAGAGAAACGCGCAAAGAGATTAGCGAGAATTACACAAGCGACGAAACACAAGACTAGAAAATGGTGTTATTGCAGAAATTGCAGAAAAAGATTGACCAGCGCGGCCCCTCCACATACTGTGCGAATCAGAAAACCCGCCACCATTGCTGGTGACGGGTAATTCTGAGGCTAGGGATTCAGCCCCCGTGATGCCTCTTGGTAACGGAGGCCATTGTGCCTGAAATCCTAGATCAAGTCAAGCATTCAGTGGACGAATTGCGGTTGTGGGCAAAGAAAAGTGCTGCACGCCCGGAAGCGGCACAGCGCATGATTGGTTTTGCAGATATCTGTCAAAATGCCGCCGACGAATTGGTGCGGCTGTACGGTTTGACATCTGCCTTGCCGCCAGATTTGGGCAACATTCACGACCTTCCCCAGGTACTGCTTGATGAACTTTCCGTATCCAAAGCGGATGAACTGGAAGATCAGATAATAACCGCAATCAACTCATACGGCGGCGAAGCATCTCTCAATCAAATCCTTGTCGGCCTATTTCGAAAGTTCAAGGTCACACAAAAGCGGCGTTTCCTTATGAACAAGTTGTATAGAATGCCTATTGTTTGGAGTGTCGAAGGCCGAAAGGGAGTTTACACAACTACAGTACCGACTGTTCAGGAAGAGGATGACGAATACGACGACCCATTTCCAACAATTAACGCGTCCGACATGGACGATGAGATTCCCTTCTAACGAAGAACGCCCCGCACAAGGCGGGGCGTCTCGCTATGGGGCCGGTTACTGGTCGAGGCACGGGTTACCCACCCCCTCTGCCCCTCGAGTTCGATTCTCGACGGCTCCACCAGTAAGGCTCGGCACTGTAACGTGTCGGGCTTTAGTGTTAAGTAGCTGCTACAAACCAATTCGTCAAATGTGTGACTAAAATGAGCGAAAAAAAACCACAGATCGACCGCTTCAAAGAAACCGCCGGTGAAATCGGCGCGGATACGTCCGACGACGCCCTTGATAAGGTCATGGGCAAGCTGGACTTGACTAAGAAGCCAGAACCTGAATCAATAGGCAAAGGTGAGAAGCCCAGCAAATAGGGTGGCCTCACCGCCTTAGCTTATCAGAGCGCTAAGTTAGCACGTTCTGGGAGGACGGCGTTTGAAGGGTTTAACCTTCACCGTCTTCCGACCTTTTGGTGTGGTTTTGCAACCGCACTTCTTGGCCATAACACATCACCTCCTTTCCCGAGCAAGTTGCCCCCCGCGTTTCGGGCTATTGCAACGAGTTATTCGGTGTGGCGGTGAGGCCACCTAGAAGGTTATCTTCCTATAGATGATTCGACAATGGGTATGTCAAGTATAACAACGCCCATTTTTACGTCGGCAGTGGTGTACTTTTACTCCGGCGTTGACATCGTATTTCCGGATATTTGCACGCTTCTGATTTCATTGCCCAAAACATGTCTATTGCACCGTCAATTGATAATTTTTTGCATACTCACGGTAATGACCCGAAAGTTGTCCAAGTAGGTAAATTACTGATCGTAAGAAGTATCTTGGACGCCGAACGAAAAAGTACCTTGTATGTGCGGGACCCAAATAATCAGGACAGCATTGACTTTGAACGGAGAGAAAGAAGTCGAGAAGGCGAAGAAATTGTTCCGCCACCAAAAAGGTCTTGGTTGGGAGTGACCTGCTCCCCGAAAACTGGTCCATTTGAAAGGAGGATCTGTTCGCTTAATGTTCACGAGAACGAGGAGAACAGAGAATGCGCAAGTCACGGTTTAGCGAAGAGCAGATTGTTCGGATCATTCAGGAGTATGCGGCGGGTGCGAAAGTGTCCGAGTTGTGCCGTAAGCACGGTATGTCGGATGCCACCTTTTACAAATGGAAAGCCAGGTATGGCGGCCTTCAGATTTCCGATGTCAGGCGGCTGAAAGACCTGGAATCGGAGAACGGCAAGCTGAAGAAGCTGCTGGCCGAAACCATGCTTGATAATGCTGGCCTGAAAGGGCTTCTGGCAAAAAACTTCTGAAGCCTGCAAGCCGCCGGGAAGCAGTCATGGTTCTTTGCCGTGACTATCAGTTTTCAACTCGGCGGGCCTGTGGGCTGATTGGGTTTTCCAGATCGAGTAATGAATACAGAGGAAGGCCGGATCGCCATGCGAGGATACGGGAACGGCTGGTCACGCTTTCCGGCAAACACCGACGCTATGGCTATCGCATGTTGCATGCCAAGCTTGGCCAGGAGGGTTTCAAGGTGAACGTGAAAGTGGTGGGGCGACTTTACCGAGAGGAGCGCCTGACCCTGCGCCGCCGCAATCGCAAGAAAATCCCCAAGGGCGTGCGCGAAGGCGCCTGGTGCCCGATCGCCGCCAACCAGCGGTGGAGCCTGGACTTCACCATGGATGCGCTCGCCAACGGCAGGAAGTTCCGCACCGTCAATCTGAAAGACGACTGCACACGGGAATGTCCGGCGATTGATGTGGCCCTGTCGATCCCCGGCTCCCGCGTGGTGGAAATGCTGGAACGGGTGGCTCGTGAGCGGGGGTACCCGGATGTTCTGACCGTTGACAATGGGCCTGAACTACGAGGCCGCGCGCTTGATGGCTGGGCAGATGATCACGGCGTGCAGCTCTACTTCATCGACCCGGGCAAGCCGACCCAGAACGCCTACATCGAAAGTTTCAACGGCCGGTTTCGCGAAGAATGCCTGAACTTGAACTGGTTCACCTCGCTGGCCGAGGCAGAAAGGATCATCGAGGACTGGCGGATCGATTACAATCAAAACCGGCCCCACTCTTCGCTGAACTATCAAACCCCGGAAGAATTTGCCGCAAACAGGCCTTTCCATAAACCGCAATGGGCAGCGACGCTTGAGCTATCTGAAGGCTCCGCGCCACCGCCCATTGCTCACGCCGCCGAATAATGGCAAACAAAAGAGGAACAGAGTCTACCTAAAAGTGGCCCTCAAATTGGGGGCAGGTCAGGAGAACTGTTTCGACTGCTTGTTGCAGAGAAAGAATATGCCGATTTTTATAAGGCCCTTCAAAATATTGCGTTTGTTTCGTTCAATTATGATCGTTGTATTGAGCAATATCTTTTATATGCCGCCCGTCAATACTTCAGGCTGACTCCTGAAAACTTAGCTGATCTCAACTCGGTAATTGAAGTGATCCATCCTTACGGATCAATCGGGGAATTAAACGTGCAGGGAGGCACTATCCGTGGTTTTGGAAAAGCGGCGGACTATCGGGAACTAATTGATATCGCTGATGGAATAAGGACCTTCACTGAACAAATCGTTGAAAAAACTGAAAGAGAACGCATTTTCGAACGCTTCCATAATTGTCAGGTCGCAATTGGGTTCGCATTCCTTCCGTTGAATATGAAACTTTTGTTCGGCGACAACAGATTTCAAATCCCGGACATAATTGGCACGACGTTTGGAATTTCAGCAGAATCAAAGGGAATTATCGAAGAAGAACTGTATGAGGCTATGGTGCTTGGTGACCAAATGGAGATGGGTGATGAAAGAGATAGTCAAGTAAGGCTCTCGCCGGTGACTTGTAGAGAGTTATTTGTTCAGTCCGTGCCTATCTGTCAATCGCAGAGTAAAAAGGGACCATATCGCGGCGTAAAAGTGGTCCACTGAGTTATGTTTTGTAGAGCGCTTTGGCGCGGGTGCTTTCCATATGGCTAATACCAACGGCATCAATTTCTGACTCTGTGGGGATTCCCAAATCGGTTTTGATCTGATTCAAGGTTGGCAAAGGAGGATCGCCATGCCAGCCAGTGTTCCGCTTCGTCGCGACTTTGATGCCCGCCACCTTCGTAAACTCGCCAGCCGTTGCAAGGATGCCCGGCAGAGCCGCCGTCTGTTGTCTCTTGCGGCGGTCTACGATGGCATGAGCCGTGGAGAGGCCGCAAGGATCGGTGGGATGGATCGCCAAACCCTGCGGGACTGGGTTCACCGGTTCAACGAAGAGGGACCGGATGGCCTCACCAACCGCAAGGGCGCGGGCCGGACGCGCTACCTGAGCGATGTCCAGATGAAAGAACTTGGCGAGATTGTCGAGACCGGCCCCGATCCGGCGGTGGACGGGGTTGTCCGCTGGCGGCGGATCGACCTGAAGCGGGTGATCGAGGCGCGCTTTGGCGTCATCTATTCCGAGCGCGGGATATCCAGACTGCTTGGCGAACTGGGCTTTGCCCATATCAGCGCCCGCCCGCAGCATCCCAGGCAGGATAAGCGGATCATCGAGGCGTTTAAAAAAACTTCACCGACACGCTCCAGGTGCATATAGCTGACCTGCCAGCGGGAACGCCGGTGGAGATCTGGTTCCAGGACGAAGCACGCCTTGGCCAGAAGAATGGCCTGACGCGCCTGTGGGCGAGAAAGGGCACGCGCCCCCGCCAGCCGGCCGATCAGCGCTATCGCAACGCCTATCTGTTCGGCGCCATCTGTCCGGCTCACGGCAAGGGGGCGGCGCTCATGCTGCCTTGGGCGGACGCGCAAGCCATGCAGATGCATCTCGACGAGATCAGCCGCCACGTCGCCCGAAAGGCCCATGCGGTTGTGCTGATGGATCGGGCCGGATGGCACACCACCGGCAAACTCAAAGTCCCGAAGAACCTCACCATCATCCTGCTGCCATCGCGCGCTCCGGAACTGAACCCGGTGGAAAATATCTGGCAGTACTTGCGCGCCAATTGGCTCTCCAACCGCGTGTTCGAATACTACAATGCCATCGTCGATGCTGGATGCGAAGCTTGGAACAAGCTCATCGCACAGCCCGAAACCATCACATCAATCGGAATGCGAAAATGGGCCCATATCGGGCAATGTTAAATGCCGCTGGTATAACGCGTGCCAAAGCGCATGTTGGCCCAGAGGGCCGACATTGTTCTTGCCATGATTGTGCTTTGATTATTGTTGTTTGTTGCGGCTGTGTTTGAGCCTGTAACTCTCGCCATTCATCTCAAGGATGTGGACGTGATGGGTCAGGCGGTCCAGCAAAGCCCCTGTAAGCCTCTCATACCAACGGCCTTATAGAATGACGCTTTTTGCGTATTCGCGTGAGGTTATGTTTTGAACGGTCTCTTTGTCTTCGGCGAAGAAGTTCCACGCGTCGCAGCACTTCTCGACGATGTGGTCGTAACTGTCGAAGATGGAGATGGCGAGTTTGTTGGCGCGCAGGTAGGCCCAGACGTTTTCGATCGGGTTTAGTTCCGGCGCGTATGGCGGCAGGGGGAGAAGTGTGATGTTGTCGGGGGTGCATAGTGCCTTTGAACCGTGCCAGCCTGCGCCATCAAGCACGATTACGGCATGTGCCCCTGGAACGACGGTTTTGGCGATTTCGGCGAGGTGTTCATTCATCGCCTGCGTATCGGCAAAGGGCATGACGAGGGCGGCGGCAGCGGCGCGTTCCGGACAGACGGCTCCAAATATGTAAGCCCATTTGTAGCGAGTATCACGTGGCGCGCGCGGGCGGGTTCCGCGCCTGGCCCAAACACGGGTGAGCGTTCCCTGCTGTCCGATCCTCGCTTCATCTTGGAACCAGATTTCCAGTGGTTTGCCGCGGGCTTCAGGCGGCAGTGCCGCCGCTACCAGCTGCGCGAAGTTTTTTTTTGAACGCCGCCTGTGCGGCCGGATCCGATTGAGGATGTGCGGGGCGCACCGAAAGCCGCCTGAACCCAAGTTCGGCAAGCTGTTTGCCTACCGTGCGCTCATGCATGACAACACCGAAGCGCTCTTTGATCAGGTGCTTCAGGTCGATACGCCGCCAACGCACCACGCGGTCCACCTCAGGGTCAGGACCCGCGCGAACGATCTCGGAAAGTTCCGCCTTCTGCGCGGCGCTCAGGTAAGGCGTGCGCCCTGGTGCCGTGCGGTTCGACAGGCCCGCAAGCCCCCCGGCATTGTAACGATACACCCAGTCGCGCAAGGTTTGCCGGTCCATCCCGCAGCTCCGCGCCGCCGCCGCGCGGTCCGACCCTTCCATAACCAACGCAATCGCCAACATCCTCCGCGCTGCCTTCGCATCCGTTGACCTCGCCGCCGACGCGCGAAGGTCCCTCGCCGATAAATCCAACCGTGTAACCGCAACTGTCATGGGTCTCTCCTGCTTGTAGCAGAAGCGAATCACAACCGAGACGAAAAGGGAATCCCAAAAGAGTCACGCATAATGGCCCTTGGTATCAGAGCCAAAGACTTCGGTCCACTCATCGAAAGGCAGGTTTGAGGTTATGATGATCGACCCGCGCTCGTAGCATTGGGATATGACCTCGAAGAGCAATTCCGCGCCAGATTTGCTGAGGGGCACAAAGCCCAGCTCATCAATGATCAACAGGTTCTGGCTCGTCAGTTGCTTTTGAAGCCGCTGCAATCTCCGCTCATCTTGAGCCTCAATCAGATCATGCACCAATGCCGCCGCAGTCGTGAAGCGTACCTTCAGCCCTCTTTGACAGGCCGCCAGACCAAGCCCCAAAGCGATATGTGTTTTGCCCGTGCCCGAAAGTCCAGCGTCATAATGCCCATTTCCAGCCGGTTCGACTGACCATCCACTACCGGTTCCATCCTCATGTCGGCAGTCGGGTCGAGTTGATCTCCCGCCGCCCGTCGCCGTCCGGGGTCAATCTTCACATCCGTTTGCCGGACGGACGCCCCTTGATGATCCGGGAATGGATGACCCGGCCGGATGCCCGGATGCTCGCGGTCCGCGATGCTCCGAGGCTTCCGTGGAAGGCCCTGTCGGAATTGCGCAGTGTTGTCGATAGCTTCCTCCAAAGTGGACCAACTGATGGAGGGATTCGCCATGACACGAACAAGGAAGATCCGGCAGAGGGAACTGTTCGACCCGCACGGGCCGGATCGTGTCCTGAAGGGCGAGAGGCGGCAGGAACTGCTCCTGCTCCTGGCAAGACTTCTTCGGGAAGCGGCAACCTGCATCCCGTCGACACAGGTGGGAGGGGAGAATGAACCGGGTCACGTCTGAACATCTGTCGCGCGCGGCGATCGTCTATGTCCGGCAGTCGACCATGCACCAGGTCCGCACCAATACCGAGAGCCGGAAGTGGCAATACGATCTGAAGTTGCGGGCCGAGCAGCTTGGGTGGCCGAACGTCACCGTGATCGATGACGATCTCGGCTGTTCCGGCGGCGGTACCGAGCGGCCCGGGTTCGACCGCATGCTGGCGGCGGTGTGCCGGAACGAGGTCGGCGTGATCCTGGCGGTGGACGCATCGAGACTTTCTCGAAACGGACGGGAGTGGCACACGCTGATTGAGTTTTGCGGCCTGGTCGGTTGCCTTCTTGCGGATGAGCAGACGGTCTACGATCCCCGGCTGCCCACGGACAGAATGTTACTCGGCATGCAGGGTGCCATGTCGGAGCTTGAGGCATCGAATATCCGGAAGCGCTCGGCCGAGGGCACCCGGCGGAAGGCGGAGCGCGGGGAACTGTTCCTGTTTGCGGCGGTCGGGTACCGGAGAGTGGACCGTGACGGCATCGAAATGGATCCGGATCTCCGTGTGCGTGAGGCGGTGTCGCTGGTGTTCCGCAAGTTCGGGGACCTGCAGAGCGTCCGCCAGGTGCATCTCTGGTTGCGCCAGGAGGGCATCGAACTGCCGTCGTCGCCGCCAGGGCAGGACCGGGTGCGCTGGAGTTTGCCGGGCTACAAGCGGGTTCATACGATCCTGACCAACCCGGTCTACGCCGGTGCCTATGTGTTCGGGCGCACCGGAAGCCGCATCAGCATCCGCGACGGCCGCAAGCATGTTACCCGCGGGCACGCGGTGGCCCGGGAGGACTGGCCGGTATTGAAGAAAGACAATCATCACGGTTACATCGTGTGGGAGGAATTCGAGAGGAACCAGCGCGTGATCTCGGACAACGCATCGAAGTTCTACCCGAGCGGATCTCGCGGCGCGGTTCGCGGCGGAGGGGCACTGCTTGCGGGGCTTCTCCATTGTGGACATTGCGGCCAGAAGCTCCAGGTCAGCTATTCCGGCGCGAAGTCGGACATCCTTCGTTATGACTGCCGGACCGGCCGGATCAACCACGGCGAGAAGAAGTGTATCTCGTTTGGCGGCCGGCTGGTTGATGAAGCGATCGGCGGTGAGATCGTGCGAATTCTTCAACCGGTTGGCGTGGATGCGGCGCTGCGGGCCATCGACGACAGCGTGCGGGAAAGCTCGGAAACGGTCCGGCAGGCGGAACTGGCTCTTGAACGCGCTCGCTACGAAGCCGACCGTGCCTGGCGGCAATATGATTCCGTCGACGCCGAGAACCGGCAGGTCGCCGGTGAGCTCGAGCGGAGGTGGAACGAGCGGCTGATCGCGGCTTGTGAGATCGAGGCGACGCTGTCGCGGTTGCACGACAAGCCGGAACGACAGGGAATGTCGGCGGAAGAGCGGGCGACCTGCCTGGCACTTGGTGCGGACCTGGAGCGGGCATGGACCCATGACCGGGTGACACCGGAAGTCCGCAAGCACATCCTGCGGGCGGCACTTGAGGACGTGATCGTATGGGTCGAAGGCACCCGAATCAGGCTGCTGCTTCACTGGCGCGGCGGCGATCACACGGAGATCAGCGTCCGCAGGGGCACAACCGGGCAGCACCGTTACACCAGTGACGCGGAGACCGTGGCCATCATTTCGGCGTTGGCGCGGCTGATGCCTGACCGGGGGATCGCGGCCCTGTTGAACCGCCTCGCCCGGAAGACGAGCAAGGGCAACAGCTGGAGAGAACCGAATGTCCGGAGTTTCCGCTCACATCGCGGGATCCCGGTCTATCGCGATGGAGAACGGCAGGAACGCAACGAACTAATCCTGGCAGAGGCGGCCGAACGGCTGGGTGTCGGTCAGTCGACCGTACGCAGGTTGATCAAGGGGAACCAGTTGCCCGCCCGGCAGGTTTGCACGGGCGCTCCCTGGGTGATATCCGGTGCGGATCTGGCTTGTGTGGATGTCAGGTCGCGGTCTGGGCCGGTGCAACCTTCCATGTTTGACAGTTTCGAACCCGGGGACGGTCCGTTGTCATCAAATCCCCAAAACAAAGTATCGCATTAACAATAACGTAGCGAGGTGTGCACCATGAATCCGTCTTCGACGGTCCCAGCGCGATGATATTCTGGTGGCGATCAACGTAATCGCAACGTGCCAGCTCCATCGTCAGGGGCTTGTTCAAGCTGGGCATTATCTTGAAGTCAAAGCTGTCCAAACTTTTGGTGCTGGGGAACCTGGCAGCCTTGATGCGTCGTTCAATCATACGACGTTCGCGGTCGATCAGCTCCATCTCACACAGTCGCGCCAGATACTGGATGTGATCCTTGTTCTCGGCAGCACAGAGCTGCGCCTGTTTGGCGTACTCGCCTTGGAACGTTGGCAACCGCAACTGCTTGAGGTGGTGTTTCAATAGGATTTGTGGGGCTTCGGTCATGCAGCAGTCCCTCCGACCAGGCTCATGTAGCTGGACGGGCGCGTTGTTCCAACATTTGCCTTTGGTAGATAAGGGTGGAAGTCCAAATCCAGCCGTGGCGGTCGCTTCTCTACCCGACACAGCACAAGATGTTTTACAGCGTCATAGCCAATCGCACCCAGATCAATGGCATGGCCGATTGCGCCCTGCACGACGTCGATCTCGAAGGTTTCCAGCAGGCGCAGAACCTGCACGTATTCCCGCTTGCCCGGTTTGCCCATTCGGGCTTCGAGCAGTCGGTGCAGGGTGGCGAAGACATCCGGCAAATCCCAGCCCTGCAACGGGGCAGCCTGGTCCAGGGCACCAACCTTTTGTTCGATCAGGGGCAAGAAGTGGATCGGATCGAAGATCATGTCCGCTGATGCGTATGAACGTTTGTGACGGGCAATCACCTCATTGCCACAACCGATAATAACCTCATGCACAAAACCTCGTACGTGAACGTCGTGATGCGCATACGCCACCGGCACTGAGTAATCATTGCCGCGATAACGCACCATCGAGATTGAGGTTGCCCGCGTGCTGACATGATCGCAGGCTTCATATTCTGCTACAGGCAATCCCATCAGGGCATCCAAGTCTGCGACCAACCGTTCACCTATGTTTTGGCTGTGACCGCGTAAGGTATCGCCCTGACGTGCCAAACACTTCGCTTCCAAATGCGCATTCAAATCATCAAAGCTGTCATAGCAGGGCGCAGGCACCATGAAGTTGCGACGTGTATATCCGACCATACCCTCGACGTTGCCTTTGTCGTTCCCACGAGCGGGCCTGCCAAACTTGTCATCAAACAGGTAATGCGACTGCAATTCTGTGAACCGACGCGTCCGAACGCGCGTTTTGTCCCCCAGTATCCGCGCCACAGCAATCTTGGTGTTGTCGTAGAGGATGGATTGGGGAACGCCGCCGAAGAATGCAAAAGCCGACACGTGGCCATCACAGAACGCCGCGGTCGTCTCAGCTGGATATCCCTTCACAAATACCGCGTCCGAATGGGGCAGGCTCATCACGAAGAAGTGGATCTTGCATTCCACGCCGCCAATCACGCCAAGGGTCTCGCCAAAATCAACCTGCGCGTGGCCCGGGCGATGCGACAGCGGTACAAACACCTCTTTGGTGCGACGCTTTTGTTCACGAACGTAATACGTAACGGTGGTCAGGCTGCCGACGTACCCGTGTTCATCGCGCAAACGCTCAAAGATGCGTTTGGCCGTGTGACGCTGCTTTTTGATCAGCGCTTTATCGGTGCGCAAAATCTCGTCAATGACATCGACATAAGCATCAAGGGTCGGGCGACGCGGCACTTCCGAACGTCGATACCCTGGCGGCAGCGCGTGCCGCAACATCTTCGCTATCGTCTTGCGGTCCTTGTTGAAATAACGCGCCGCTTCTCGGGCGGACATGCCGTCCTTCAAACAGGCACGGCGCACACGACTATAAATATCCACAGAATACATCTCCCGCCCTCCGCATAAACGAAGGACACAAACTGGCGGACTTTTAATCCGCTACAACTGCCAAACGCAGTCGTTTCTGTGGCCCAATATTGCTCCGCGTTTCACACCTATCCGGTTGTCACCCACACCCACTATATGTATGGCGTGGCGTCGAGTGGCCCGGGAGGGGGACAAAGCGGGGATGGATGTCTCGCAGCGTGAAGACCTTTCGTTTCCGCGGTCGCTTCCTGAGTTCCAGCGACTTTTCCCGGATGGCACGGCCTGTGCCGCCTAAATTGCTGGCGATGTCACCGCTCCCACTTACGCCCAGCTTTACTCGGGCGATTGGGAGCACCCTAGATGTAGTGGGTGTGGGTGACAACCGGATAGGCACGGTTCAGTCAAACAGATTCTTACAGGGCAACGGGTGAAATAACCCGCCCGTGCCCCGCACGGGCCGCGCCTGACCTGCCCCGCAACCGACTGTTTGACCGCAAGCCGAAGCGTGGGTGCTCGCACCCACCAATCCCCATCAAACACAACGCGCATCCGTCAACACAAGACCCCGCCCCGGCGCCCAGACGGCGGGCCTGAGTCCCGCTTTCAATCCTCGAACTTGAACGACACTTTCAGCTTGGTCCGGTAAAGGCTCACCGCACCGTTCTCGACGACGAGGTCCTGCTCGGTCACTTCCGCCACGCGCAGATCGCGCAGACTGCTGGCGGCGCGCGCGACCGCGGCGGCGGCGGCCTTGTCCCAGGACTCCGCGCTCGTCCCGACGATCTCGATCACTTTGTAGACACTGTCAGCCATCATGCATCCTCCCCATCCGTACCGCCAGCGTAGAGCAATCGGCGGTCGTTGTCAGCAAGCGTAGGGTGGTTGATTTCACCCACCATCCCTGAATCCAACACACACCACGCCGGCCAAAGGTGCGCCCAACACACCCCAAACCCCGCCCGATAGCCCCGCACGGGCCGCGCCTGACCATCCGGCGCTCCGCGCGTTTGGGCCTGAAACGGTCCCCCGGACCGTTTCCAAATCGGCCCTCACCCCCGGTCGTGCCGGAGGCACGCTTGCAGCGTGACGCAGGCGCGTTCGCACAGTCCCAGGGCTCCGCCCGTTCAGCACTGAAAACATCCACTGGATGTTTTCCGAGACGGGCTTCACCCCCTCAAGTCAGGCGCGGCCCTCAGCTCTGTTTGACCCGCGCCCGACTGCCCAGACCGCAAAACTTGCAAGCGCCACCCAAACCCCTGACAGGCAAAGCGAATTCGACTTATCCACAGGAATATCAACACTTTATCCCCAGAAAAATTTCACCGCCCAGCATTTTTCGCTTGCGGGACTCAATTCCATTTGCGAGTGTTTCCTTACCGCGATGGTTTTTCGGAATCAGAGCGGTGCGCAAAGGCCCCAAGAAGCTGGAGCGAAATGAGAAGGATCTTCGGAACCGGATCGGATCGTGAAGGGTTTTGGGAGACAGTTAGATCGTAAGGGTTCTTCGGAAAAATTGCGACGGGCGGTATCTTAGGGGCTGGAGCAAGCCACGAAAAGGATCTTCGGAAACTTGGACTGGCGGCGATGGTTCGCAAGGATCAGAGCAAAATGAGCCAGACCGCCTTAGGGGGGAAAAGTTCAGGAAGGCGTCAGGGTGTGTCTGCAAGGGCACGATGCGAGGACCGCGTCTGAGCACCTGGCGCCTTTTCCTGTTCCACAATCCCCGCAACCGCGCCACCGGCTTCAGATAAGAAGCGGGGCCCGGCTGCCTTTAGCAACCAAGCCCCACTGTCAGCGTCAGCTGATGCAATACCGCGTCCACGCACCTGTGCGCGAACAGTTACACCGCGCAGCACCCCAGATCAACCAGATGTCGCGTGAAGGCGCAACAAAACCGCAACATTTACCTATCCGGCAGTAGGGCGGGGTTCACCCCGCAACTGCGCACCACAACAATATCCCCAACTACGGATTAAAACCCGCCCCGCGGACCCGCCGTGCCGAACAAACTCTCGCCAAATTCACCCGGTATTCAGCTTGCCCGAGTGCCCAAGCCGAAAGGACAGCCGCCGTGCAAAAGCTCCTGATCGCCGCCGCCCTGATCGCAGCGGGCTATTTCGCCTACACCGAATACGCCACCCCCGGCGCCGGCGGCTTCAGCACATCCACATCCGGATCGAACGGGTTCTCGGCAATGACCGGGGCCGCGCGCAGCGTTACCGGCGGCGTTGTGGGCGCGGCCGCCCGGATCGCCAATTAGATCGGCATAAAACAGCCCCAGTTCACCCCGGACCAACCGGTCACTTGACCACCACAGTCCCCTTCATGCTGGGGTGAATTGTGCAGATATACTCATAAGTCCCGGCCACTGTGAACGATATCTCACCGCTCACGCCTTTCCTCAGCCTGCCGGTGTCGAACGAACCGTCCCTGGCGGTCGCGGTATGGCGGGCGCGGTCCTCGTTGAGCCAGACAATCGTGTCGCCCACCGCAATGGTGATCACTTCATCATGATACTTGAAGCTCTTGATATTGACCTTAAGTGTATCCGCCCAGGCGGCACCTGCCAGCAACACCGCAGCCGTCAGCGTGATCGCAAATCGCATAGCAATTCCTTTCTGTTGCGTAAAAGGCCCATGACCTTCGGTCGCGGCCCCAGTCCCAGCTCGGCCCCAGTGTCCAAGAACCAGCGGCAATTTCAAGGAACATATTCGTGAATCACCTGGCATTTGCGCCATTGGTGCAGCAAATCGCAGTGCGCAGCAATTGGCGACGGACCCCCTTGACCTTCCAGTAACTGGAACCTTTAAGATGCCAAGAATCACCCGGCGCCGCGCCGCTCATGAAAGGCTCAAACATGTCCGAACACGCACATCACCACACCGCCTCGCTCAACCGCCTGGCGCTGAGCGCAACCCTGCACTGCCTGACCGGCTGCGGCATCGGCGAGGTGCTGGGGGGCTGGTCATCGGAACTGCGCTCGGCTGGGGCACGGTGGCGACCATCGCGCTGGCCGTCGTGCTGGCGTTTTTCTTCGGCTACCTGATGACGCTGGTGCCACTGCTGCGCGCCGCCATGCCGCTGGCGCGCGCGCTGCGCGTCGCACTGGCGGCAGACTCGGTGTCGATCACGGTGATGGAGATCATCGACAACGCGGTGATCCTGGTGATCCCCGGCGCGATGAGCGCCGGGCTGGCATCATGGCTGTTCTGGGCCAGCCTGGGGTTTGCGCTGATCGTCGCGGCGTTCGTGGTGTTCCCGGTGAACCGGTGGATGATCGCGCGGGGTAGGGGCCATGCGGTGGTGCATGGGCATCATTGAGGGGGGTCGGGTGGATTGCAAATCCCCTTTTCGGATGTTCCGCCGCGGCCTGAGGTCCCCGCTTGCGCGGGGACGACAATCGCCTTGATCGTAGGGCAACACTGTCATCCTCGCGCAAGCGGGGATCTCTCACCACCTGCGGTAACCCATAATTGACCAAATCCCCGCACCGTCGCGCTATGCGCGACCACACCTACGCCACTTACATCCTCACCAATCGCCCACTCGGCACGCTCTACACCGGCGTCACCAATGACCTCATCCGCCGCCTCGCCGAGCATCGCCAGGGCCACGTTGACAGTTTTACCCGCCGCTACAACTGCACGCGGCTCGTCTGGCACGAACATCACACGGATATTCGAGCGGCGATCTTGCGAGAAAAACACATCAAGAAATGGAACCGCGCCTGGAAGATTGAGATGATTGAAGCGATGAACCCGGATTGGGACGACCTGTCACCAACGCTGGTTGTCTAATCCCTGTCACGCCCCGGAAGGCAACTGTCACGCCCGCGAAGCAAGCCGTAGGGCGGGGTTCCACCCCGCCGATTTTCTGCCGAAGCGGCCCCATCATGGCGGGATCAATCCCGCCCTACGGTGCCCATTCACCACCTCGGCCCCCCATTTCCCACGCCGTCCCGGACCTCGATCCGGGTCCCCAGCCGGACCGGAACACGCCGCCGACATGCCCGACTACACTCGACGCATATTAGGTCAGCATCGATGACCAAAATGATCCCCAGCGAGATATTTAAAGAATTTAAAGTCGGCCTTCTCAGACCACTAAAGACTTTTAAGAACCCCCTCTCGGACATGTACAAACTTTAAAGAACGCGGCGATTTTCCCGATTCGCGTCAGAGAACCGTCAGCCGTTCAGAAACGCCCGCACCGCGGCCCAAAATCGCGCGGTTTCTCGGCGTGCAGCCAGTGCCCTGCACCCGGAATGCGCGCGAATTTAGCCTTTGGAAACAACGCCTTGATCCTGCGTCGATGGTCGCGGCTGAGATACTCGCTCTCGCTGCCGCTCAAAAACAACACGTCACCTTAAAAGGCGCCGGTAACCTGCGGAAACCCACAATTTTATCCATTTCGCTGGCCAGCGTCGCCAGGTTCAGCCGCCATTTTTTCGCTTTCAAATCAAACGATTGCAATAGAAACGACCGCAACACCGGATCGTCAATCTCACCCAACTGCGCCTCCACATCCGAGCGCCTCTCCACGGCACTCAAATCGACATTCTGCATCGCCTCGATCAGGTGAATTTGCGTGTGATTATAAGCCGTTGGCGCAATATCCGCAATCACCATCCGGCGCACGGATGCGGGGTGCGTCAGCGCCAGAACCATCGCCGCCTTGCCGCCCATTGAATGGCCCAGCAGGTCCATCCTGCCGCCATGCGCGGCGATCACCTCGGCCAGATCACCAGCCAGATCATCGTCGCTATGTGTTTGAAACCATTCGCTTTGTCCGTGGTTGCGCATGTCAACAGCCACCACCCGCTGATCGCTCAAGCGTTTGCCGATCACCCCCAATTGCGCGCCGAGCCAAACAGCCCATGCGCGATCAGCAACGCCGGTTGGTCACCCGGATCGCCGTGGGAAATGCAATGCAGCATCGCAGCTCTGGCTCATTACAGCCCGGGGTAGATCGGAAATTTTCCGCATAGTTTCAGGACTTTGGCCTTCACTTTGGCTTCAACGGCGGCGTTGCCATCCTCACCGTTTGCCGCCAGCCCGTCGACCACCTCGACGATCCAGTCGGCGATCTGGCGGAATTCGCTTTCACCAAAACCGCGCGTGGTGCCGGCCGAGGATCCGAGCCGTATCCCGCTGGTAACAGTTGGTTTTTCCGGGTCAAATGGAATGCCGTTCTTGTTGGTTGTGATGTTGGCGCGGCCCAGTGCCTTTTCGGTCGCGTTGCCCTTGACCGCTTTCGGGCGCAGATCGACCAGCATGACATGGGTGTCGGTGCCGCCAGTCACGATGTCCAGCCCACCCTTCATCAGCTGATCCGCCAGCGCTCGCGCGTTCGCCACCACTTGTGCGGTGTAGTCGCGAAACTCCGGTCGCAACGCTTCGCCGAACGCAACCGCCTTGGCGGCGATCACGTGCATCAGCGGGCCGCCCTGAATGCCCGGGAAGATTGCGGAATTCACTTTCTTTGCAATCGCTTCGTCGTTGGTCAGGATCATTCCGCCGCGCGGTCCACGCAGGGTTTTATGGGTGGTCGTTGTTGCAACGTGGGCGTGCGGAAATGGCGAGGGATGCTGGCCACCGGCCACCAGTCCGGCAATATGCGCCATGTCGACCAGCAGATAGGCGCCGACTGAATCGGCGACTTCGCGCATCCGGGCAAAATCAATAATCCGTGGAATGGCCGAACCACCTGCGATTATCAGCTTGGCCTGATGTTCTTTGGCAAGTGCGGCAATCTGATCATAGTCGATCCGGCTGTCCTGCTTGCGCACCCCATATTGCACCGCATTGAACCATTTGCCTGACTGGTTGGGGGCAGCACCGTGGGTCAGGTGGCCGCCCGAGGCCAGGTTCATCCCCAATATCGTGTCACCGGGCTGAATAAGCGCCTGAAACACACCCTGATTGGCCTGGCTGCCAGAGTTCGGCTGAACATTGACAAATTCACAACCAAACAGCTGGCGGGCCCGGTCGATGGCGAGGTTTTCGGCTACGTCAACATACTGGCAACCGCCATAATAACGCCGCCCCGGATAGCCTTCGGCATATTTATTGGTTAACACCGAGCCTTGCGCCTGCAACACCGCCGCGGACACGATGTTTTCAGACGCGATCAGCTCGATCTCGTCCTGCTGGCGGGCACGTTCGCTGGTTATCGCACCAAAAAGCACCGGGTCGCGCGACGACAGGGTTTCGGTGAAAAAGCCCGATTCAGGTGCTGCAGCGTCCATGGGTGCATCTCCGATTGAATTTGATTTCCCGCGGCTTCTAACGGGAATTGCTGCGCGATGAAAGCACAGAATACGACGCAGTAGCGCAGCTTCGCGCCGTTTGTCCAGCCGCTTGAGGACTTGTGTTTCCGTGGCCCTCGCGCAATGACTTTTGCAAAGGGGGGCCAAAGATGGCGCGCCGTCACAAAATCGCCTTTGCCGCCAGCACTGCAGCCATCGCGCAGGATGCGAGAGTGCAGTTCGTGGCGCGCCACGGTGATATTGCGCTTGCGAACGCGGACGTGATAGTCGCGCTCGGCGGCGACGGTTTCATGCTGCAAACGCTGCATGGAACCATGCATCTGGATACGCCGGTCTATGGGATGAACTGCGGCACAATCGGCTTTTTGATGAACGAATTTGTGGATGATGACTTGACGGAACGCCTGACAGCGGCCCAGGAAGAAAAGATAAATCCGCTGAAAATGGTCGCCGGATGCGTTGACGGAAGCCTTCATAATGCTTTGGCAATCAACGAGGTTTCGTTACTGCGCGCCGGCCCGCAAGCGGCAAAGCTGCAGATCAGTGTGGACGCCAAAGTTCGCATGGCTGAACTGGTGTGCGACGGGGCGCTGGTGTGCACTCCGGCAGGTTCGACGGCGTATAACTATTCCGCGCACGGGCCGATCCTGCCGATCGGATCAGATGTTCTGGCGCTGACTGCAATGTCCGCATTTCGGCCGCGGCGCTGGCGCGGGGCGTTGCTCGCGAAAACCGCGAAAGTCCGGTTTGATGTTCTGGAGCCGGAAAAGCGCCCGGTAATGGCGGATGCCGATGGCCGCTCGGTGCGTGATGTTGCCTGGGTCGAGATCAGCAGTGAGGGCGAAGTGGTTCATCGGATACTGTTTGACCCGGGCCACGGATTGGAAGAGCGGCTGACGCGCGAGCAATTCGTTTGAAGCGCGCTGACAAAGAGTTTTCTCAAAACTCTTTTCAAAATCATTCAGAATGATTTTGGCCTAACGGTTTGGGTAGCCAAGCGATTTCAAGGCCTGCGCGATCTCGTCGAGAATGGCCGGATCGTCGATCGTGGCGGGCATTTTGTAGTGCTTGCCGTCGGCAATGCTGATCATCGTGGCGCGCAGAATCTTTCCAGACCGGGTTTTGGGCAGGCGATCCACCACAACGGCAAGCTTGAACGCCGCGACCGGTCCGATTTTCTCGCGCACCAGCCTGATGATTTCTGCGGCCAAGTCCGCATGCTCACGGCCTGCCCCGGCATTAAGGCACACAAATCCGAGCGGTAACTGTCCCTTTAGCTGATCCGCAACTCCGATGACCGCGCATTCGGCGACATCCGGGTGGCTGGCCAGCACCTCTTCCATCTCGCCGGTGGATAGGCGGTGTCCGGCGACGTTGATCACATCATCAGTGCGGGCCATGATATACAGATAGCCGTCCGCATCGACGTATCCCGCGTCGCCGGTTTCGTAATAGCCCGGGAAATGCTCTAGATAACCTTGGCGAAACCGATCATCGGCATTCCAAAGCGTCGGCAAGGTGCCTGGCGGCAATGGCAGTTTTATCGCGATGGCCCCTAATGTGCCCGGTTCAACAGGGTGTCCGCCCTCGTCCAGAATGCGCACATCAAAGCCGGGCATGGCCACTGAAACGGACCCGATCTTGACCGGCACGCCGCCAATGCCAAGCGGGTTGGCCGCGATCGCCCAGCCAGTTTCGGTCTGCCACCAATGGTCGATGACCGGGACGCCCAGCATATCCTGCGCCCACGTTATCGTGTCTGGATCCGCCCGTTCGCCAGCAAGGAACAGAGTTTGCAGCGAGCTGAGGTCGTATTTCCTGACAAGTTCGCCCTTTGGGTCTTCGCGTTTGATCGCGCGAAAGGCGGTCGGCGCGGTGAACAGAACCTTGATCCTGTGCTCCTGGATCATGCGCCAAAAAGTGCCTGCATCCGGCGTGCCAACCGGTTTGCCTTCAAAGACCACGGTTGTGTTGCCGTGGATCAGCGGCGCGTAACAGATATAGCTGTGGCCGACGACCCAGCCCACGTCGGAGGCGGCCCAGTAAACATCGCCGGGTTTCACGTCATAAATTGCGCTCATGGTCCAGTTCAGCGCCACCAGATGGCCGGCCGTGGCGCGGATCACGCCCTTGGGCTTGCCGGTAGTGCCCGAGGTGTAAAGAATATAGGCCGGGTGGTTGCCCTCGACCGGCAGACAGGCGGCCGGGGCGACACTTTGCTGCACCGCCTGCCAGTCAAAATCGCGTCGGTCGATCATGTCGGCAAGCTGCTGTTCACGTTGAAAGATAATGCAAAAATCAGGCCTGTGACTGGCCAGTTCAATGGCCCTGTCCAACAGGGGCTTGTAGGCGACAACCCGGCTTGGCTCAATGCCACAGGACGCCGCGATGATCGCTTTCGGCCTGGCGTCGTCGATCCGAACCGCCAGCTCGTTGGCGGCAAACCCGCCAAATACCACCGAGTGGATCGCGCCAATCCGGGTCACGGCGAGCATCGCCACCAGGGCTTCGGGCACCATTGGCATGTAGATGACCACCCGGTCACCCTTGCTAACGCCTTTCGCCGCCAGCGCCCCGGCCAGCGCGGCAACCTGATCTTTCAACTCCCCGTAGCTGGTAGTGGATTTTGTGCCAGTCACCGGGCTGTCATGGATGATCGCAGCTTGCTTGCCCCGACCGGCGGCAACGTGGCGGTCGACCGCGTTATAGCAGGTGTTGACCAGCCCGTCGGAAAACCATTCGTATAGCGGAGCACTATCGTCAAACAGCGCTTTGCTGGGCTTTTGGTCCCAGTCGATCGCCTCGGCGGCTTTCATCCAAAATGCGTCCGGGTCCGATTTCCACGCGGAATAGATGTCGCTGTAAGCCACCGTATGCTTCCTTGATGCCGTCAGGTCGTTTACTTGACCAGTGGCGGTGCGGCAAGATCACCCGATGAGCGGGATGCCGAACTGACTTGATGGGCCATTTTCGAAAAAAACATTCTCAGGAACCCGATGCGAATTTGCCGTTGAAATTGCCCGACCGGTTGATCAATGTGCAGTGAAATGAAAACGATTTATCCGGTCATTCTGTGTGGCGGGTCTGGCACCCGGTTGTGGCCAAGCTCGCGCAAAACATTCCCAAAGCAGTTTTCGTCGCTGCTTGGGCCCGAAAGCCTGTATCAGCAAACGCTGCGCCGCCTGTCAGGCGAAATGTTTGCCGAGCCGACGGTTCTGACCCATTCGGATTTCAGGTTTCTGGCGCGCCAGCAGGCCGAGGAAATTGGCCTGATCGACGCCCGCATCGTGCTGGAACCGGCAAGCCGCAACACCGCGCCAGCGATTCTGACGGCGGCCTTGATGCGGGAAAGTTCACCTGACGATCTGTTGCTGATTGCGCCGTCAGATCATTTGATGAATGACCCAAACGCGTTCTGTCAGTCGATTGTCGCAGGCGTCGGGGCGGCAAAGGCTGGCCAGTTGGTGACTTTTGGGATCAAACCAGAGCGCGTAGAAACCGGATTTGGCTATCTGGAGTTACGTGACGCTGCCGCGCCAGGCACTGCCACGCGGCTGCGCCGCTTTGTGGAAAAGCCAGACTTGGAGCGCGCTGCCGAAATGACCGCGAGCGGGCAATATCTTTGGAATTCCGGGATCTTCCTGTTTCGCGTCTGCGACATTCTGGCGGCCTTTGCGGCGCACGCCGCTGAATTAGTCGCGCCGTGCCGGGCGGCACTGGAAGATGCGAACGAAGATCTGGGATTCTTGCGCCTTGATCCGGCGTCATACGGCACAGTTGCCTCGCGGTCGATCGACTATGCGGTAATGGAGAAAGCCGCCAATATTTCGGTGGTTCCGGTCAACGCGGGCTGGTCGGACGTCGGCAGCTGGGCAACGCTTCATTCAGCTCAGGATCAGACAGAGACTGGCGTGGCGACCGATGGTCCGGTAACGGCACTGGACTGTGAAAACAGCTATCTGCGCTCTGAAGAAGACAACCTGCGGCTGTCGGCCTTGGGTTGAAAAATATTGTGGCAGTAGCGATGCGTGATGCGGTTCTGGTGCCCGATATTGACCGCGCGCAAGAGGTCAAGACGGTGGTTGAAAACCTGCGCGCCGATGGCGTGGCGCAAGCAGATGCATACCCGCGCTTTCACCGCCCCTGGGGCTGGTACGAGACTCTGTGCCTGAGCGACCGGTTTCAGGTCAAACGGATCATGGTTCGACCGGGTGGCATACTCAGCCTGCAATCGCACGTTCACCGGTCCGAGCACTGGGTGGTGGTTGCGGGCACGGCGCGGGTGACGGTTGACGGCGCCGAGCAATTGGTTTCGGAAAACCAGTCCGTTTAAATACCAATCGGCGCCGTGCATCGGCTAGAAAACCCCGGCAAAGTGGCGATGTATCTGATCGAGGTGCAAACCGGGTCTTATCTGGGTGAGGATGATATTACCCGCTATGAGGATGTTTACGATCGCTCGTGATCGTTACCGCTCAGACTTTGACACGAGCTGCCTTGGGATCATAAAGCGGCCTTAGCGATGCTTGCGCTTTCACGCGAACACCGGCGACTTCAATTTCATACGTTGATGCAGTGACTTGGGCCGGGGTTTCGTTCTCGCAGGGCACGTAGCCCATGCCGATCGCGCCACCAAGCGTGTGGCCATAGTTTCCAGAGCTGAGATATCCGACGATTTCGCCGTCGCGCAGGATCGGCTCGTTGTGGTACAGCAGCGGCTCGGGGTCGCTTAGGCGGAACTGCACCATGCGTGCCAACAATCCGGTGTCCTGTTTTCTCAATACCGCATCGCGCCCGATGAAAGATGGCTTGCTGGTTTTCACGGCAAAGCCAAGCCCGGCTTCCAGCACATGATCGTCGCAAGTGATGTCGTGGCCGAAATGGCGAAAGCCTTTTTCGATCCGGCAACTGTCCATCATGTGCATGCCGCACAGTGTCAGGCTCATGTCCTGCCCAGCCTCAATCACGGTTTCAAAGACATGCGCGGCCATGTCCGTGGGAATGTAAATTTCCCACCCCAGTTCGCCGACGTACGTAACCCGATGGACCCGCGCCAGCGCCATGCCGATTTCAATATCCTGGGTGGTGCCAAACGGGTTCACCGCGTTCGAAAAGTCGTTTGGCGAGACTTTGCCCATCAGCTCGCGCGCATTCGGCCCCATGACGGCCAGCACGGCTTCGGCGCTGGTCATGTCGGTGATGACGACGCGCCTGTCGCCCGTGTGGCGTTTCAGCCAGGTCTGGTCGGCCAGCCGGGTGGTGGACGGGGTGACGATCAGATAGGCGGTTTCGGACAGTCGGGTGACGGTCACGTCAGCCTCTATTCCGGCACGCGAATTGAGGAACTGCGTGTAGACGATCTTGCCGTTAGGCACCGACATGTCGCCGCCGCAGACATGGTTCAGAAAAGCCTCCGCATCGCGGCCTTCGACGCGGATTTTTCCAAAACTGGTCATGTCATACATACCGACGTTGGTGCGCACCGCGCGATGTTCGCGGTCGGAATTTTCAAACCAGTTCTGGCGTTGCCACGAATATTGGTATTCGCGTTCCTGCCCTTCGTCTGCAAACCAGTTGGCGCGTTCCCAGCCCGCAACCTCGCCAAAGACGGCACCTTGCGCTTTCAGATGCTCATGAAACGGACTGCGCCGCAACCCGCGCGCCGTGGCTTTTTGGCGGAACGGATAGTGGTCCGCATAAAGCAGTCCGAGGGTTTCCTTGCATCGCTCGAACAAATAAGTCTTGTTGCCCTGAAACGGCTGATTGCGCGAAATGTCCACATCGCCCAGATCAAACGGTTTTTCACCGCTTTCCATCCATTGCGCCAGCGCCTTGCCTGCGCCACCCGCCGACTGAATGCCGATCGAATTGAACCCGGCGGCGACCCAGAAATTATCCAGCTCCGGCGCTAGACCCAGATGATAGGCGTCGTCAGGCGTGAAACTTTCCGGCCCGTTGAAGAACGTGTGAATACCGGCCTCGGCCAGCAACGGCAGGCGGTTCACCGCGGCCTCCAGGATCGGCTCGAAATGATCGAAATCCTCGGGCAGTTGATCAAACTCGAAATCCTCCGGAATACCGTCCATGCCCCAGGGTTTGGAATTCGGCTCAAATGCACCCAGCAGCATTTTGCCGGCGTCTTCCTTGTAATAGGCGCATTCGTCGGGCACCCGCAGAACCGGCAATTGGGTCAGGCCGGCAATCGGTTCGGTGACGATATAGAAATGCTCGCAGGCATGCAGCGGCACGTTGACCCCGGCCATCCGGCCAACCTCGCGGCCCCACATGCCAGCGCAGTTGACCACATGATCGGCCTCAAGAAACCCGGTTTGCTCGTCCGAATGCCAGTCCACGCCGATGGCGCGTTGCCCCTCGGTTCGGATGCCGGTGACGTGCACCTGTTCAAGCAGGCTCGCGCCCTTCTGGCGCGCACCCTTGGCCAGCGCCAGCGCAATGTTGGCCGGATCGCCTTGTCCGTCCTTGGCCACGAAAACGGCGGCCTTAACGCCGTCGATATTCAGGTGTTCGTAGCGCGCCTTGGCTTCGGCAGGGCTGATGGTTTCCACCTCAACCGAGAATGCCCGCGCCATTGACGCCTGTCGCAATATTTCTTCCTTGCGGTCCTCGGTCAACGCGACGGTGATCGAGCCGTTCTGCTTAATGCCGGTCGCCACACCGGTTTCATCTTCCAGCGCGGTGTAAAGATCGGCGCTGTATTTCGCCAGCTTGGTCATCGCGGCGGTGGCGCGAAGTTGCCCGATCAGACCGGCGGCGTGCCAGGTGGTGCCGCTGGTCAGCTGCTTGCGTTCCAGCAGAATCACATCGCACCAGCCGAGCTTGGCCAAATGGTAGGCAACCGAACAGCCGATAACGCCGCCGCCGATGATGACCACGCGGGCTTTTGCGGGTATCTTCATGCTCTCAATATCCCATTTTGATGATCGTGGATCGGGTCAATTTTAGCCCTCGGCCCTTTGCTTGATCACCGCAAGGACGCTTTGGTGGAAATCAGTCAGGAACAGACTGCCCCAAAACCGCAGGTAAGGATTAAAGGGCGAGCGTATCATATAGGTGGTTTCCAGCCGGAGCAGCGTGCGACCCTGATCCAGTGCCGTCAGGTGATAAAAACCGCCGCTCACGCGAAGCATGTCACTGTTGGGCGACACATGGCTGTCAAAACTGGCAAGACTGGCCGGGTCGTCGAAATGAAAATCCCAGGCCAGTCGCTCATTGATCTTTCGATCTGTGATGATCTCTTGGAAACGCACGCCCTTGGTCCAGGTCAGCTGCCGCGTATCACCGTCAATCGTTGCGCTAACCGGTTGCGGCGCGCCCAAAAGCTTATGCGATACCGTCCAAATTCGTTCGTCTGGCTGGATGTCCGGAATGACAACGGTGTGGCCCCAGACGGCATCAGGTGGCGCATTGACGATAATCTCAGAGGCGACAATCGCGGTGGCCTGCGGATAGGGCACATGATCTTCAATGGGCAGCACCAACACCGGAATCAGGAACAACGAGGCACGCATCCTGCCGGGTCCTGCGCCGCCGTCTCGATCCGCCAAGTAAATCCGCGCCAGCCAGACTCCGAGAAATTCCAGCGGAACAATCACCGGAGCCCCGATCACCAGGCAAATAACAGATTCAACATTTAGTGCCAACAGGATGAAAAACATTACCGTCGTCAGGCCAATAGCGCCAAGGACGATGACAAAGTAGCCCTTTTTTACAGGCAGATCGAATATCACCTGAGCAATCGCCCCAAGAAAAACCGGTGATATCAGAAATGCCAGAAAGAAACCCGTGACAGATTCCCGAAACCAAACAAACGCCATTGCGTAGATGACTAGCCCATACGCCAGAAAGGCAATGATTTGCGTCGCGCGATTTGACATGCCGCCCCTCATTCAGTGTTGTGCCAAATGGTGCCGGATGTCAGATGCATGCGCTCAAACAGAACCGCAACCTTCCAGCCGAGTTTGGCAGGACGGTAGGCAACCAAACAGCCGAAAACGCCGCCACCGATGATCGCCACGCTAGCCTTGGATGGTGGCGGTTTCATGTCGAGTCCTGCTGAGGGATCAGCACCAGTTTTCCCGGATAGCGTTTCGATGTGAAATCTTCCTGCGCAACGGCAATGTCGGCCAGGGGGTAAGTTTTGGACACCAAGGGGCGAATGTCGCCGGCATTGATCAGCTGCACCAGCCGTTGGAAAACCTCAGGCGGCTGGTAGGTGCAGCCGTGAATGGTGATATCAGGCAAGTAGATATTGCGCAGGTCAGCCTCGACGATCGGCCCGGCGATGGCCCCGGCGACAGCGTAGTGGCCGCCCGGCTTTAGTGCGGTGATCAGATGCGGCCAGGCCGGGCCGCCGACCACATCAATGACCACGTCAAAGGCGGCTTTAGGTGGGATCTCGTCACGCCCCTGAACAGCCGATGCCCCGGCGCTCAGCACGGCCCCTGATTTGGCAGCGGAACAGACACTGATGACGGTCGCACCGCGCAACCTGGCCAATTGCACTGCCGCCAGCCCGACGCCACCCGATGCACCGGTAACCAGCACGTTTTGTGCGTCGCCAACACCCGCCCGGCTCAACATATTTTCCGCCGTGCCGAACGCGCAGGGGATCGCGGCAATTTCGACGTCAGACAGGGGTGAGACGTTCACATCATAAAGATCGCGCGCTTCAAGCCTGCAGAACTGCGCGAATGCCCCGTCATGTTCGGACCCCAAAACCTCGCATCCGCATGGGTTTTCAGGGGTCGGGCGCGGCAAGGTGATCGGGCAGGTGACGCGCTGGCCGATCTCAAAACCCGGCACGCCATCGCCAAGTGCCACGATCCGACCGCAAAGACCGCCGCCCTGAATGCGCGGAAACTGCACCGCCCCGCCCCAGCCGCCGGCCTCGATTTCGCTATCAGTATCGACCGCGTCAGTGGCGCCGGTCACACTGGATGAATACCAGCCGATCCGGGTGTTGATGTCGGTGTTGTTGACGCCTGCGGCCAGAACCTGAACCAAAACTTCGCCAGTTGCAGGCATCGGCACCGGAATATCATCGCTCCAGACCAATGCTTCCGGTCCACCATGACCGGTTAGAAGCGCGCCTGACATGCGCTTTGGGACCACATTTCCTGCCATTTCACGCGATCCTGTGCCCGGCGGCCAGCAGGCGTTGCGCCAATTCGGCGATATGGGCGGGGCCGACTTCGCAACAGCCACCCACGATACTCGCCCACTGATCCACCCAGCCCAAGGCAAACTTGGCATAGGCGTCCGGGCCAAGGTCGCGGCGGGCGCGCAGCGCATCCACGGTCGCCTTGTCCTTCAGAAAATCTTTGGTGATTTGCTGGAAGCCGTTGGCATATGCCCCGACCGGCAGCCCGCTTTTCAGCAGATGCGGCAGCGCGGCGGCCATCGCTTCGGGCGCCGAACAATTGGCCAGCAACGCCACGGCGCCGCTCGCTGCAAGGTCCGCGACCTCGGCCACCGGTTCGCCAGAGTGCAGGCGTGAACCATCTTCGTCATCTACCGTTACCGACAGCCACACAGGTTTGCCTGCTGCTTGCGCCCCTTGCAGAACCGCGCTTGCATGGGCCAGCGAGGCCACGGTTTCGCAAATGATGAAATCAACCGCCGGGGCAAGCAGGTTGGCGATTTCGGAATATCTGTCCACTGCCTCAGCGTGCGGCGGGTGGATGTCTGGCCGGTACGACGCCGCAAGTGGCCCGATTGATCCGGCAATTTGTCCGGACCCATGGGCCTTGCGTGCTGCCTGGGCCTCCGCCAAAGCCAGTTTGTGAAGTTCTTCAAATCGATCCTCCAGCCCGGTGCCGGCCAATCGGTCACGATGGATCGCGTAGGTATTGGTGGTGGCAATCGTAGCCCCGGCGGCGAAATAATCGGCGTGCACGGCTTGCACCAGTCCGGGATGGTCGAGCATCACCTGGGTAGCCCAAAGTGGTGTCGGTGCGACCGATGAGCGATGCACCAGCTCCTGGCCCATACCGCCGTCGAGCAGGGTGATCGTCATGGGTATATCTCGGCGTATTTGGCCTTGTAGGTCGCGATCATTTCAGCCTCGGTGGCGCCGGTGTCATAGGGCGGGGTGCTCAGCAGGCGCTGCTCGGCAACCGGAATGAGCACAATCGCATTCACCCGATCCGCCAGATCACCCCATAGATCGTGCCAGAGCGGGATCAACGCCGCAAATTCAGTGGTCCCACGGTCAACGATCCGGGCCTGGCCACGCACCCGCACCCCTTTGCGTTTCCATTGATCGACGAAATTCACCTCGAGCTCTGGCTGGTGCGCCAGATTGGCCATTGTGCCGGGCGAGCGGATTTCGCCGAACGCGATGGTTTCGTCATCCAGCACCACGAACGTGCCCTTGGGCGATACATTGGGCCGACCATCGGCAGTGACGCTGGCCACAAAACCAAGCCGAAACGTTTCGATAACCGACCGAGAAAACGCGTTGAGTTTCATGCCCGCAGCCGTTCGTTTTCGGGATCCCACAGCGGTTGGTCTTCCTGCACAACCGCACGGTAACGTTCGCCGTATATCTCGACTTCCAGCTCGGTCCCCGACACCGCCAGATCGGCCCGCAACATGGCAAGCGCGATCGAAGCGTTCACTCGGTAGCCCCAGGCGCCTGAGGTGGTTTCCCCGACGACCAGCCGATCATGCCAAAGGGTGGACATATACGGTGCGTCCGATGCGCCAGCATCGACAACGAGCGTCACAAAGCGCTTGGTCACGCCCTGTTGCTTTTCATTTTGAATGGCCGCCTTGCCTGGGAAATCCTGCGGCTTGTCGAGCCTGACAAACCGATCCAGCCCGCCTTGTAAAACCGAATAATCCGTCGACAGATCACCCTTCCACGCCCGATAACCCTTTTCCAGGCGCAGCGAATTCAACGCCCACATGCCAAACGGCTTGGCACCGCCGCCAAGCACCGCATCATAGATCGGCGCGAGCACGTCGTTTTGCGCGTGGATTTCCCAGCCCAGCTCACCGGCAAAACTCACCCGGATCAGGGTGCAATCCTGCCCGGCCATGACCGCCTCTTGGTGGCTGAGCCAGGGCAGGGCCAGGTCAGCCTCACCAATACCGGCCAGCAGGTCGCGCGACTTTGGGCCGCTCACGATAAGGGTGTCAAATTCGCGCGTTCGGTTGCTAAGCTGCAGCCCGTCAGCCAGATGTTTCTGCAGCATTTGAAAATCATGCCACTCTGCGGTTGCTGCGGTGATCAGAGCAAACGCGTCCTCGGCACTGCGAATGATCGACATTTCTGTCAAAATCCGGCCCCAGCCGTCAGCAACATATCCCAAATTCATCCGCCCCACCTTGGGCAAGCCGCCGCATATCATGCCGCGCAGCCACTCCGCTGCACCGTCGCCGGACAAATAGAATCGTGAAAATCCCGGCAGATCGAGCACACCAACAGCGTCGCGAACCGCCTCGCATTCCTCGCGAATGCGTGGCTCCCACGGCCCGGCCCGGTCCCAGGTCTGGGTGGCGTCGTGCGAGGTGTCATCACCGCCTACGGCAAACCAGTTTGCCCGCTCCCAGCCGCTAACGGCCCCCATCTGACCACCGAGCTCCTTGACCCTGGCGTGTACCGGCGACAGTTTCTTGTCGCGCCCGGCCGACCATTCGTGCCAAGGGAAGTGCATGGCATATTCGTGGCCGTAGACCTCGCGCCCCTTGGCGACGCAGTAATCAGAGTCCGTATAATCGGTGTAGCGGCGCGGATCGAGCGACCAGCAGTCCCACTCGGTCTCGCCCTCGATCAGCCATTCCGTCAGAACCTTGCCGGCCCCGCCAGCCTGCGCGATGCCAAATGTGAACACACAAGCCTCAAACGCATTCGGAACACCGGGCATCGGCCCCAACAGCGGCATGCCGTCCGGCGCATACGGGATCGGGCCGTTGATCACTTTGGATATCCCGGCTTGCCCCAGCAGCGGCACCCGCGCCATAGCATCTTCCATATACCATTCCAGCCGGTCCAGATCGTCAGGAAATAGCTGAAAACTGAAATCCTCGGGCATCGGATCATCCGGGCTGACCCAATGCGCTTTGCAGTTGCGCTCGTAAGGGCCAAGGTTGAAGCCGTTCTTTTCCTGGCGCAGATAAAACGAGCTGTCGACATCGCGCAGCAACGGCAGTTTGCGGCCCTCGACCTCGGAATAGGCGTCAAGTTCGGCAATTTCTTCAGAAAGCATATACTGATGGCTCATCACCGTCATCGGCACCCGCCGCCCGCCAAAGGGGCGGAACCATTCGCCAACCCGCTGCGCGTAATAGCCAGCGGCGTTGACCACAAACTCGCAGCGAATAGCGCCTTTGCCGGTGGCAACGATCCACTCGCCATACTCGCGGTTGATGCCGGTGGCCGGTGTGTGGCGCAGCACTCTGGCACCCAGATCACGCGCGCCTTTGGCCAAGGCCTGCGTTAACTGAGCCGGATCAATGTCGCCGTCCGCCGGGTCGTACAGAGACCCCGCCAGATCATGGGTTTCCAGAAACGGATATCGCTCATTGGTTTCTCTGGGCGACAGCATTTCGATATCCATGCCCTGATAGCGCCCCATGCTGCAGGCGTGCCGAAATTCCTGCATGCGCTGGCGCGAATGGGCCAGCCGGATCGACCCGGTGACATGGTAATTCATCGGATAGTCGACCAACCGGCCAAGAGTGCGGTAAAGTTCGGTCGAATAACGCTGCAGGTTCATCGCTGCCCAACTTGTGGAAAACGTTGGCACATTGCCGGCGGCATGCCAGGTTGACCCGGCCGTCAGTTCATTTTTCTCCAACAAAACGCAATCGCTCCAGCCAGCGCGCGCCAGATGGTAAAGCGACGACGCACCAATGACGCCACCGCCAATGATGACGACGCGGGCAGTTGTGGGGGATTCAGCCATCGATGCGCCTTGTTGATCAGGTCAGTAGACCGGGGGAGAAATGACCCATACCGCCACCGCCGGTGAGCTGTAGGGGTTTGACCAGCGCAGGGACTGGCCGCGAATCCGGAAACTGTCGCCGGTCTGGATGGTGAAGAATTCGCCGTCCAGCCAAATGTCGAGCTGGCCTGAGACCAGATAAGCAACTTCCTGTGTCGGACGGGTCGTCGGAGTTTGGTTTTTTGATCCCGGCATGAATGTGGAATGGACCACCTCGAAACTATCGGTCAGATCGGGTGACAGCAATGCCTCGACCAACCCGCCGTCGCGCTCGCCGACAGAGCGCCGGTTTTCGCTGCGCACGACCCGCCCCATCTCGGCTTCCGGTCCGGTGCTGGTGCCAAAAAACAATGACATCGGCACACCGAATATCTTGGCCATCTTTTTGAGGGTCAGGTTATCGGGCGTAGAAATATCGCGTTCGACCTGGCTGAGCCACCCGACCGACTTGTCAAGTACGCCTGCCATATCCTCCAGCGTCATCGTGCGGGATTTGCGCAGGGCGCGCAGGTCAGCGCCAAGGGTGGAAGGGGTGGGCATCGGCGGCTCGCGTGAAAAAACTCACTGCATTTTCACGAAATTTCCGTGAAAAAGTCAACGAATTTTTCATGCGCCCGCGCGCCTGTTCCAAATGTTTAAAATATCCCCGCCGGAGGCAGCCCGAGCCCGGATTTAATCCGGGGCGAGATCAAAATCTTAGCGCCGAAGGCGCTGCAACTGGATCAGCGTTTGTCGTAGTAGAGTCCGACTACATGTTCGGCCTCAGCAAAAAACAGCCAGCGCGCAATGAACAGCCCGGTGATATGGAGCGCAATGGCGGCGACAGCAATGACGTGCCCTGACTGAGTGACTGCCAGCATCAGCGCAGGCAAGATGCTGGCGCACAACAGCGCAATGATGCGAAGCCGAGTGCCGTGTTTGCGGGCCACCACGAAAACCATTTCCCGGAGCAGATAATTGGTTCCGGTGTGTGGCGGTTCAAATTGTCTTGCCTTGCCGATCCGCCCTAATCCGGTGGCGGTTTCGATGGTGTGGGCGCGGGCCGCAAATCGTTGATCGGCGAAATGCCAGACCACATACTGGATCGCGCCGCAGATCAGCAGCAGAATGGCGGCAATCTTGAGTTGCCCGGCCAGCAGCGCGCCGCCGGAAACCGAATAACAGAAGAAAATCAAAGGTGTCGTCGGATGGTTCCAGCGCGGCACCGCTTTGATCTGGGTGTAGATCATCGAAGTGGTGAACACGGTGAGCATGCAAAGTGCCGCCCCCAGCCAGCCCAGAATCGCAATCCGCACGCCAAAGAATATTGCGCCGATGGCGTAGATCGCCATGACCAGCAGCGCGACGACAGCGCTCCAGCTCTCGCGGGACAGCCAGCTGCTGCGCCACTGACTGAAGGCCTTGAGCGCACGCTGCGGGTTTCCCAGGTGGAAAGTCGAGGCCATCAGCCCGCCGACAGAAAGCGCGAAGGCTATGACAAGCCGCCAGACCGAAATAAAACCCAAGCGCGACGCGACCTGTGACCTCGGGCCGCCCGATGCCGAGCCAGGCCAAGAGGCCGAAGCCGAGGCCGGAGAGTGCGGTGAACAGGATGACCGAGGCTGCCGGGTGCATCAGTTGGTCGCCTTCCTGGCGGCACCCGGCAGGGTGTCGAGTGCGCGATCCAGCCAGCCCAGAAACCCTGCCGGTTCTGCAGCGACAGGTTCCAGAAAAGGCGCAAGAATATCAATCGCATCCTCGACATCCTTGGGTCGGGGCGGCAGGTATTTGTTCACCGGTTTGGTGCCCAGTTCGGGCATCAGGTCATAGCCGCCACGCTCGGCCACCAACTGGCTGACTTCGCTGTCAGTATCGCCGAGATCGCCGAAATGACGGGCGTTGGATGGGCAGGTGCGCACGCAGGCGGGCACCCGGTCTTCTTCTGGTAAGTTGTTGTTATATATACGATCCACGCAAAGGGTGCATTTCTTCATCACGCCTGCGGTCGGGTCCATTTCGCGCGCGCCATAAGGGCAGGCCCAGGCGCACAAACCGCAGCCGATGCATGCGCTTTCGTTGACCAGAACGATGCCGTCTTCGGCGCGCTTGTAACTTGCCCCGGTCGGGCAGACCGTCACGCAGGGCGCATCTTCGCAATGCAGGCAGGATTTCGGGAAGTGCACGGTTTGCGCAAGTCCTTGTTCTGGCTGCACTTCGTAGGTGTGGATGCGGTTCAGAAAGGTGCCGGACGGATCGGCGCCATAGGCATCGATGTCGCTGAGCGGGGCACCATAGTTTTCGGTGTTCCAGCCTTTGCAGGAAATCACGCAGGCATGGCAGCCGACGCAGGTATCAAGGTCGATGACGAGGCCGAGTTTGCGCACGGTGCTGGCGGGCAGCTGGGTCATTTTTGGCCCCGTTCTTTAAACTCTTTAAAGAGTTTTGACCCCTGTGTTGCAACTCTTACAACATGAAAAACGCTGATCATTTGGCCACTTTCCAGTTCAGATTTTTTGGCCCGCGCGCAACCGCGGATTTGATCGGCGGAAAGGCGGGTTGCGATTCGACCGGTGGCTCGGTTTTTTCGATTCGCACACGCAGATCGAACCAGGCCGCCTGGCCGGTGATTGGATCGGAATTGTTCCAGCGCAAGCCGTCACCTTTGGGTGGCATCAGTTCGTGGATCAGGTGGTTGAGCAGAAAGCCCCTGGTCGCTTCGGGCGCGGCCTGGTCCAGCGCCCAGGCGCCTTTGCGTTTGCCGATCGCATTCCAGGTCCAGACGGTGTTTGGGTTCAGCGCCGCCTGATGCGCCACCGGCACCACAATCTCGCCGTGCGGAGAGCTCACCCGCGCCCAGTCACCATCCTTGAAACTGTTCGCCTGCCAGACCTTGGTGGGCACATAAAGCGAGTTGGTGCCGTGCACTTGGCGCAGCCAGGCGTTTTGCGAACCCCAGCTGTGATACATCGCCATCGGGCGTTGGGTGAGCGCGTGGAGCGGGTAGTCGTCAGCGCCTTCGACAGCACTTGGATACCAGATCGGCAGCGGGTCCATCGCACGCCTGACCGGTTCGCGCAGGTGCTCGGGGGGCTGGCGGATGCCATTGCCTTCGGCGGCCAACTGGAATTTGCGCATCGGTTCGACGTAGAGCTGGAACAGGTAGGGTTGCGGGGTATCAAAGATGCCCATCGCAACTGCCCAGTTCTGATAGGCCCGGTTCCAGGGTTTGTAGTAACTGGCGTCTTCGGGGATGTGCTCGACAAAGAAACCGCCGTTTTCGATATAGCGGCTGAGTTGGTCAGGGTTCGCGTCACCGCGCCCGACCTGGTCGCCTTTTTTGCCACGAAAGCCCGCCAGCGGCCCGATACCGGGGCGGCGCATGTGGTTCACCATATAGTCGGCATAGTCCTTGTAGGTGGCCGAGCCGTCGTCGTTGATGAAGCCGGGCAGTTCAAGCCGCGCACCCAGATCGCAGAGCACCGACTGAAAGCCGCGCACGTCCCGGTCAGGCTCGATCACCGGCCAGCGGATCGCGTCGGCGGCGGCGTCGGCTTCGCTTATCGGGCGGTCCAGCAGCGAGATACAGTCGTGCCGTTCCAGATAGGTGGTGTCGGGCAGGATCAGGTCGGCGTAGGCGACCATTTCAGAAGCGTAGGCATCGGAATAGATGATGTTGGGGATCACATAGTCGCCGGCCTCGTCGGTATCGGTGAGCATCTTGATGACGCTGGCCGGGTTCATCGCCGAATTCCACGACATGTTCGCCATATACATGAACAGCGTGTCGATCTTGTAGGGATCGCCGGCGTGGGCGTTGCTGATCACCATGTGCATCAGGCCGTGGCTGGACATTGGGTTTTCCCAGGTAAATGCCTTGTCGATGCGGGCCGGGGTGCCGTCAGCTTGCAAGAGCAGGTCTTCGGGGCCTTGCACAAAGCCCAGGTGCGGTCCGTTCAGCGGGCTGTTTGGGGTGGATTTTGCGTGCGGTCTTGGATGAGCTTCGGCGGGTTTGGGGTAGGGCGGTTTGAAGCGGAAACCGCCGGGAACTTCGACCGAGCCGAGCAGAATTTGCAGCACATGCAGGGCGCGGCAGGTCTGGAAACCGTTGGCGTGGGCCGAAATGCCGCGCATGGCGTGAAAGCTGACCGGGCGGCCGGTCATGGACGGGTGCGTTTCACCGCGAAAATCTGTCCACTCTATCGGCAGCTCAAAGCTCTCGTTGAACGCGACGTGGGCAAGTTCGGCGGCGATCCGGCGGATGGTGTCGGCGGGGATACCGCAACGGTCGGCGACCGCGTCGGGGGCGTATTCGTCGGCCAGGTAGCGTTCGGCCAGGTGCTGGAAAACGCTGCGATAGGTGATGCCGGCCTTGCGGAAATGGCCCGCCAGGTCCGGTTGCACGCCGTGCGCGTCGAACGCCACCTGTTTGCCGCTTGTTCGGTCGATGACCAGCGGTTTGCCGTCCGCATCACGCAGGAACAGCCCGTGTTCGGGGCTTTTGGGGTCTTCGTTGAGCAGCACCGGGGCGTTGGTGAAGCGGGCAAGATAGTCCAGGTCATTTTTGCCCGCCTTCAGCAATTCATGGACCAGCGCCAGGATAAACAGACCATCGGTGCCGGGCGTGATGCCGAGCCATTCATCGGCGATGGCGTTATAGCCGGTGCGGATCGGGTTGACGCCGATGATCTTGGCGCCGCGCGCCTTGAGCTTGCCGAGGCCGATCTTGATCGGGTTGGAGTCGTGATCCTCGGCGACGCCGAAGATCATGAACAGCTTGGTGTGGTCCCAGTCGGGCTGGCCGAATTCCCAGAACGCCCCACCAATAGTGTAGATGCCGGCGGTGGCCATGTTGACCGAGCAAAACCCGCCGTGGGCGGCGTAGTTCGGGGTGCCGTAGGCCTGCGCCCAATAGGCCGTAAAGGACTGCGACTGATCACGCCCGGTGAAAAAGGCGAGTTTTTCGGGGGCGTTATCGCGGATTGGTTTGAGCAGGGCGGTGGCGATTTCAAGCGCCTCGTCCCATGAGATTTCTTCGAACTCACCCGATCCACGCGGGCCAGTGCGTTTCAAGGGCGCGCGCAGGCGTGACGGCGCGTTGATCTGCATGATGCCCGCCGAACCCTTGGCACAAAGCACGCCCTTGTTCACCGGATGATCGCGGTTGCCTTCGATATAGGCGACGCGCCCGTCCTTCATGTGGACGTTGATGCCGCAGCGGCAGGCGCACATGTAGCAGGTGGTCTGGCGGACCTCATCGGAGACCTTGGGCGAGGTGTCCAGTTCGGGCTGCACGGGTTTAATCATCGAAGAGTTCTCTCAGGCCGTCGGTGTCTGCATTTTATTCTATTTTCTGCATATGTTCGAGGGTTATTTCAGCCCGTGTCGCCATCGCCCAGCACGTCGCGGGCGTTTTGCGCGATCTGGCGTTCTTCGGCGGCTGGGACGATGTGGACGGCGGTGGCGGGAACCCCGGTCCAGTCGAGCAGGTCTGTGATGCGGCTCTGCACCGGGGCGGCGTTTTCACCGATGCCGCCGGTGAAAGCGAAGGCGTCCACCCCGCCCAGGGCCGCGATCATTGATCCGGCATGCCGCGCGGCCCAGTAGCAGAAATGCTCGATGGCGAATTTTGCCTCGGCACTGTCGCGGGCGAGCAGGGCGGCCATGTCTGAGGTTTCACCGGAAAGCGCGTAAAGGCCGGATTTTTCGTTCAGGGTTGCAAGCACGCTGTCGGCGTCGCTTTCCTTGACCAACCTAAGCACCGCGCCTGCGTCAATACTGCCCGAGCGGGTGCCCATTGTCAGCCCTTCCAGCGGCGAATAGCCCATGGTGGTGGCGACGGACTGGCCGTTGTTGATGGCGCAGATGCTGGCGCCGTTGCCAAGGTGGAATGCCAACAGTTTTTCGGGAAGCGGGGCGCCGGTTTCTTGGGTAAAATTCGCGACAAGGCTTTGGTAGCTCAGCCCATGAAAGCCAAAGCGGCGAATGTGGGATTTGTGCCAGCCATTGGGCACAGCGTACCGGGTGGCCACATCCGGGTTTGTGGCATGAAATCCCGTATCAAAACTGGCATACTGCGGCAGATCAGGGGCCAGATTGGCAATAAATTCGATCGCCTGTATATTGTGGGGATTGTGCAAGGGGGCCAGCGGGATACAGGCCTGAATTTGTGCCAACACCGCTGGCGTTATGCGCATCGGTTGGCTCAGACCGGTGCCGCCGTGGACAACCCGGTGCGCGGCGGCGGAAAGTCTGTGCAGCGCCACGCCTTTATCTGCCAGCGCAGCCAGAATCGCCGTCAGCGCGGCCCCGTGATCGGGAATATCCAGCATTTGTTTCTGGCCGTCCGTTTTAAGGTACGAGTCGCCCTTTATTTCACCGGCAAGGCCCGAGGTTAGTTCCCTTAATCGGCCGTCAAATACTGCGAATTTGATCGAGGAGGAACCGGCGTTGATCACCAGAATCGGGCCTGCGCCGGTTCTTTTCATCTGCGTCACGCGCCTTGCTGCGGGCGCATGTCGGCCGGGTCAATGCCTGCGACTTGCACCGGGGTTTTCATCGCGTCGCGGCGGAACGGTTCGCCGAGTTCCTGGTTGATCATCGCTTCAACCACGGTGGTCTTGCCGTGCTCCATCTGGTCGCTGATGGCAATGCGCAGGGCTTGGGTCAGCTCAGCCATCGTGCGCGCCACGACGCCCTGCAATCCGCAGGCCTTGGCAAGGGCTGCATAGCTGGTTTCTTCGCCCAGTTCGGTGCCGACGAAATTGTCGGCGTACCAGAGCGTCGAATTGCGCTTTTCGGCGCCCCATTGGTAGTTGCGGAACACCACTTGCGTTATGGCTGGCCATTCGGGGCGCCCGATGGCGGTCAGTTCGGCCACAGCAATGCCAAACGCGCCGTCGCCGGAAAACCCGACAACCGGCACATCCGGGCAGGCAATCTTGGCGCCGATCACGCTTGGTAGGCCGTACCCGCAGGGACCGAACAGGCCGGGCGACAGGTATTTGCGCCCGGCCTCGAAGGTCGGGTAGGCGTTGCCGATGGCGCAGTTGTTGCCGATGTCGGAACTGATGATTGCTTCGCGCGGCAGGGCCGCCTGAATGGCCCGCCAGGCTTTGCGCGGGCTGAGCCAGTCGGGCTTGGCGGCGCGGGCGCGTTGATTCCAGGTGGTGCCGGGATCGTCCTCTTCGTGATCCATCGAGGTGAGTTCCTGCGCCCAGGCTGATTTTGTCTTTGCGATCACGTCACTGCGTTCTTTGCGCCCGTTGTCGCCAGCGCTGTCTGTGAGCTGCTCAAGTATCGAGGTGGCAACCATATTGGCGTCGCCGGTGATGCCGACGCTGACCGGCTTGGTCAGACCGATCCGGTCCGGATTGATGTCGACCTGAATGATCGCGGCATCCTTGGGCCAGTAATCATTGCCATAGCCCGGCAGGGTCGAGAACGGGTTCAGACGGGTGCCGAGCGCCAGCACCACGTCGGCGCGCGAAATCAGTTCCATCGCCGCCTTTGAGCCATTGTAGCCCAGAGGCCCGGCAAACAGCGGGTGGTTGCCGGGAAATGCGTCATTGTGCTGATAGCCACAACACACCGGCGCGCCAAGCCGTTCGGCGAGCGCTTGGCTGGCCGCAATCGCGCCGCCCAGAACCACGCCGGCACCGTTTACGATCACCGGGAATTTGGCCGATGACAACAGATCGGCGGCCCTGCTTATTGCTTCCCCACCACCGCCAGGCCGTTCAAAGCAAACGATTTCAGGCATTTCGATATCGATAACCTGGGTCCAGACATCGCGCGGGATATTCATCTGCGCCGGCGCGCTGGCGCGGTGTGCGTTCATGATCACCCGGTTCAGCACTTCGGCGACGCGGGCCGGGTCGCGCAGTTCTTCCTGATAGGCGACCATGTCTTCAAACAGCGCCATTTGCGCGACTTCCTGAAAGCCGCCCTGACCGATGGTCTTGTTGGCGGCCTGCGGGGTGATCAGCAACAGCGGCGTGTGGTTCCAGTAGGCGGTTTTGACCGGGGTGACGAAATTGGTGATGCCGGGGCCGTTCTGGGCGATCATCATGCTCATCTTGCCGCAGGCCCGTGTGAAGCCGTCGGCCATCATCCCGCCCGAGCCTTCGTGGGCGCAGTCCCAGAAGGTGATCCCGGCTTTGGTGAAGATATCCGAAATCGGCATGAAGGCCGACCCGATAATGCCAAATACATGTTCGATGCCGTGCATTTGCAGCACTTTGACAAAGGCTTCTTCGGTGGTCATTTTCATGGTGGCTACTCTTTTGTGGCAGAGTCCGTGAGGACCGGTGTGAAGGGCGAAACCGTCGCTCCTTGTCTAGCCTGCGAACCGGACTGGCGGAAAGAGCCAAAATCTCCACCCGGTCAGAGCCAGATCATGCCAGCGCAGCGGCGATGTTTTCGGTATTCTGTCGGCTGAAATCGAGGAAGTGCGACGCGCGTGCCGCGCGTCGCGGGGCCTCCGGCGGGGATATTTGCAACATTTGGAAGATCACCAATACTGGTTTCCAAATGTTGAAAATATCCCCCTGCGGCGCGCAAATCGCACGCAGTGCCCATAAAATGCGCCGCAGGCACTCAGCTGAATACTTTGGTCAGCGCCTTGTCGATGGCCGCGGTGATCTCGTCGATGTCGTCGGCGCTTGCGATCAGGGCCGGGCTGAGGCAGAGCGTGTTGTTGAAGCCGGGAACCGAGCGGTTGGTGACCCCGATGATCACCCCTTGGGCCATGCAGTCCGCAGTCACTGCTTGCGCCAGTTTTTCGTCGACCGGCTCCTTGGTGCTGCGATCGCTGACCAGCTCGGCGCCGACAAACAGGCCTTTGCCGCGCACGTCGCCGATCACCGCGTGCCGGTCCTGAAGCGCGCGCAGATTGTCGATCAGCCGGGCGCTCATTGCGGTGGTGTTGGCCAGCAGGTCTTCGTCTTCGATGATCCGCATGTTTTCCAGCGCTGCGGCCGGACCGGCGGTGCAGCCGCCGAAGGTCGAGATGTCGCGAAAATAGCTTAACGGATCGCCAGGGTCGTCCTTGAACATCTCGAACACCGCTTCGGTGGTGACCGCGCACGCGATCGCGGCGTAACCCGAGGCCACGCCCTTGGCCATAGTCACGAAATCGGGTTTGATGCCGTAGTGCTGGTAGCCGAACCATTTGCCGGTGCGGCCCAGGCCACAGACCACTTCGTCGATATGGATCAGGATGTCGTGCGCGCAGCAAATTTCCTGCACCCGGTCCCAATAGCCTGCAGGCGGGGGAATGACGCCGCCACCGGCGGTGACCGGTTCCAGGCAGATCGCGCCGATGGTGTCGGCACCTTCGCGCAGGATGACGTCCTCGATCACATCGGCAGCCGCGACCCCATAGCTTTCCGCATCCGGATACTGGTTGCGGTATTCCAGACAATGCGGCACCTGCACAAACCCCGGCGTGTAGGGGCCATACTGGGCGCCGCGCTCGGCCTGCCCGCCTGCTGACAGGGTGGTGATGGTGGTGCCGTGATAGTCGCGGTCACGAAACAGGATCTTGGATTTTCTGCCACCGTGGTGGCGGTGCGAGATCTGGCGCACCATCTTGAACACTTTCTCGTTCGCTTCAGAGCCCGAGTTGGTGTAGTAAACCCGGCTGAGACCGGGCAATTTTTCGATCAGTTTTTCGGCATATCTGGACCCCGGGATCGAGCCTGCCGAGTTCGAAAAGAAGTTCATCTTGACCAATGCGTCGCGCACCGCGTCGGCAATGCTTTCGCGACCGTAGCCGACGTTGACAGTCCACACGCCGCCCGAAACCGCGTCCAGATATTCGCGCCCGGTGGCGTCCCAGACCCGCATGCCCTTGCCTTCGACCATGATCTTTGGGTCGGTGGTTTCAAATGGTTTGTGCTGGATCAGGTGATGCCACAGATGCGCGCGGTCGGCCTCGACCACATCCGAGATATCATTGGCAGACATATTTATGTTCATGGCGCGGGATCCTTCAAAATTGGCAATGCCTGACAGGCGGCACAGAACAGGCATTTTTTGCAGTATACAGAACGCATATTGGCCGCGCCAGAGATAGGGCCAGATGCGGGCAGCGGATGCCGCCGGATTGCCGCGCCGGTTGACGGTAATATGGTGACAGGGCGGACTGGCCTTGTTAGGGACGGGCAGTGAGTTTCGATCGTGTTAAGGATTGCAGTGCTGGTTCGCGATACCCGGTTGCCGGGGCTGAAAATATTGACGCCTGAGCGGTTTGGCGATGCGCGCGGGTTCTTTAGCGAAAGCTACAGTCGCGCGCGCCTGGCGGAGCATGGGATAATTTGCGAATTTGTGCAGGACAACCATTCGGTATCGGCGCAGGCCGGAACCGTGCGCGGGCTGCATTTTCAGGCCCCGCCGCACGCCCAGGCCAAGCTGATGCGCTGCGGGCGCGGGCGGCTGTTTGATGTGGCGGTGGATATCCGTGCAGGCTCGCCGACGTTCGCGCAGTGGGAAAGGGTTGATCTGAGCTTTGAGAATGGCCGGCAACTGTTTGTTCCGGAAGGGTTTCTGCATGGTTTTGTCACGCTGTAGCCGGACACCGAGATCATCTACAAATGCTCGGATTACTATGCGTCCGCGTGCGGGCGGGCGGTGCGGTTTGACGATCCGGCCATCGGCATTGACTGGGGAATCGACGCTGCAGATGTGGTGATGTCGGACAAGGACGCTGCCGCACCGCTGCTGGCCGATCTGGACAACCCGTTTGAATTTGACGGCGCTGCAGCCTGATGACGATACTGGTTTTCGGCAAGACCGGTCAGGTGGCGCGCGAGCTGGCACGTCTGCGCGACGTTAACGCCGTTGGCCGCGATGGCGCTGACCTGTCGGACCCGGCGGCCTGTGGCGCGCTGGTGCGCACGCTGGCGCCAAGCGCGGTAATCAACGTGGCGGCCTATACGGATGTTGACGGCGCCGAGACCGACGAAGCTCTGGCGACAGTCATCAACGGCGACGCACCGGGCGCGATGGCGCGCGCAGCAGCAGAGCTGGCCATTCCGTTCGTGCATGTGTCCACCGATTACGTCTTTGACGGATCCGGCGAAACGCCTTGGCGGCCGTCGGACCAAACCCGCCCGATCGGGGCCTATGGGCGGTCAAAGCTGGCCGGTGAGCTGGCGGTCGCGGCGGCGGGCGGAACGCACGCCATCTTGCGCACCTCCTGGGTGTTTTCGGCGCATGGCAGCAATTTTGTGAAAACCATGCTGCGGCTTGGCCGCGAGAGCGATCAACTGCGCGTGGTGGCCGACCAGATCGGCGGGCCGACTCCGGCGGCGGCGATTGCCGGTGCATTGTTGCGGATGGCGGACGGTATTTTTGACGGCGGCGCCGCGAGCGGCATTTACCATTTTGCCGGTGCGCCGTGGATCAGTTGGGCGGGATTTGCGGAAGAGGTTTTTGCGCAGGCGGGCCTGAGCGTGGAGGTTCAGGGCATCGCGTCGCCTGCGTATCCGACGCCAGCCGGGCGACCGCCTAATTCCCGGCTGGAGTGCAGCGAACTTGGCCGCGTCTTTGGGATTGAGCCGCCGGACTGGCGGGCCGGGCTGGCGCAGGTTTTGGTGGATATGGGGTGCAAGACGCTTTGAAGCATTACGGAGAATGCTGGATCACCGCATCAAACCTGGGGGTCCCAAAAAAGGCGCAACAAAGGGCAGCGTCCGGTCCGAGGGGTGGGCGTGAAGCGCCCGCCCCGTGGGGCGGAATGGGCGCTGCCCGGCCCGCTGGGCCGGGCAAAGTGAAAAATCCATCCAAAGGCTTGTCGTAATGCTGTAGCTGTGGCGCGCAAGAATGGCCCGGCGCGGTTGGGGCCGTGGCAAACCCGGATGACGTGCAAATTGCGCAGGCTTGTCATAGTCTCGCCGGGATAGCGGATTAACCGCTGACATAAACCACTGCAAAGGTGTGCAAAAAAAATGAAAATACTGGTGACAGGTGGTGCCGGGTTCATCGGCTCGGCGGTGGTCCGCCAAGCGGTTGCTGGCGGTCACGCGGTGGTTAATGTTGACGCGCTGACCTACGCGGCCTGTCTGGACAATGTGGCATCGGTCGCCGATAGCCCGCTTTACCGGTTTGAGCACGCCGACATTCGCGACGGCAAGGCCCTGGCGCGGATTTTTGCGCGCCACTGTCCCGACGCGGTCATCCATCTGGCCGCCGAAAGCCATGTGGATCGGTCAATCGATGCACCGGCGGCGTTTGTCGACACCAATGTCACCGGCACATTTCGCCTGCTGCAAGCGGCGCGCCGCTATTGGCAGGATGCCGGCAAGCCTGCCGGGTTCCGGTTCCATCATGTCTCGACCGACGAGGTGTACGGGTCCTTGGGCGCTGAGGGGCGGTTCAGCGAAGAGTCTCCCTATGCCCCGACCAGCCCCTATTCGGCGTCCAAAGCAGCCAGCGATCATCTGGTCCGGGCCTGGCACGAAACTTATGGACTGCCGGTTGTGATTACGAATTGTTCCAACAATTACGGGCCTTCCAATTTCCTGAAAAGCTCATCCCGGTGATCATTCTGAAAGCGCTGGCCGGTGAGGCGATCCCGATTTACGGGGCCGGGCAACAGGTGCGCGACTGGTTATATGTTGAAGATCACGCCGACGCATTGTTGTGCGTGCTGGCGCGCGGGCAGTTTGGGCGGACCTATAATATCGGCGACCAGAACGAGGCCACCAACATCGATGTCGCGCGGATGATTTGCGCCATTCTCGACGAAAAACGGCCCGCAAAACGCGCGTACGGCGATCTGATCACATTTGTCGATGACCGCCCGGGCCATGATCTGCGCTATGCCATCGATCCGAGCCGGATCCGCGAAGAACTGGGCTGGCGCGCATCGCGGACATTATCGCAAGGTTTGGAGCTGACCGTCACTTGGTTTCTGGAACACCAGGGACTGGTGGCGGGCGCTGCAGGGCCGCGACGGCGTTGGCCAACGGCTTGGTACGACACGCGCCGACTGGCGCAAGACGGCGATATGAGGGGGCAGGCGTGACACAGCGCAAAGGTATCATTCTGGCGGGCGGGTCGGGAACGCGGCTTTATCCGGTGACGCTGGGGGCCTCCAAGCAACTGCTGGCGATCTATGACAAGCCGATGATATATTTCCCGATCTCGACGCTGATGTTCGCCGGGGTCCGGGAGATTGCGGTAATCACCACGCCAGAGGATCAGGGTCAGTTCAAACGGGTTCTGGGGGACGGGTCGCAATGGGGATTGCGGCTTGAATACATCGTGCAGCATTCGCCGGACGGCTTGGCGCAGGCGTTTATTCTGGCCGAGGATTTTCTGGCCGGTGCCGCCTCGGTTCTGGTGCTTGGCGACAACATATTTTTTGGCGATGGCCTGCGGGAACTACTTGAAAGTGCTGATGCAAAGCCTTGCGGGGGCACGGTTTTCGGCTATCTGGTGTCAGACCCGACACGCTATGGCGTGGTTGGGTTTGACGCAGACGGCAAAGTGAACTCGATCGTCGAGAAGCCCAACGTTCCAGCGTCGAAATACGCCGTCACGGGCCTGTATTTTCTGGATGAGAGCGCGCCGGAACGCGCCAGACGGGTGGTCCCGTCGGAACGTGGCGAGCTGGAGATCACGACGCTGCTGGAGATGTATCTGGCCGAAGGATTGCTGACGGTGGAACGTATGGGGCGCGGCTATGCCCGGCTGGATATCGGCACCCATGACAGTCTGCTGGACGCCAGCAATTTTGTGCGCACGCTGGAGCGGCGGCAGGGGCTGCAGGTGAGCTCGCCCGACGAGATTGCCTTTGCCAAGGGCTGGATCGATGCCGACGCCCTGCGGGCGCGCGCCGCTGCGTTCAACAAGAACAGCTATGGCGTCTATCTGTCGTCACTGGCCGAGGGCGGCGATGGCGAGCTTTGATCAGGGCGGGGACGGCGAAATTGATCAGCCGAAGGCAAAGCTGTTGGCCAGGATCGAAAGATCGCTGATGTCTTCGATGATGATACTGTCGCCGCTGCCGAAATCCAGAACCGCATCGGTGCCGATTAACGTGGCGTAATCGGCCAGCACTGCCGCGCCGGTGGCCGGGGTGCTGCCCAACAGGCTGGTGGCAAGCTCGATCAGGTCAAGGCTGGCGTCAAAATCCGGCACGGTGTCGGCTCCGTAGCCGGTTTTGAACACAAACACGTCGGCGCCCAATCCACCGGCCAGCAGGTCATTGCCGGTGCCGCCGTCCAGCCGGTCAGCGCCAGCGCCGCCCAAAAAGATGATCATTTCCTGCCGCCCCGTTCAACGCGTCGTCGCCGCCGTTGCCAATCAGCCGGTTGTCAGCGCTGTTCCCGGTGATCAGGTCGTTGTATGGTGATCCGGCAACATCCTCGATCGACACAAAACTGTGCCCGCGGCAATGCCAGTGTTTGCGGCGCTGTTGGTCAGATCGATTGTAAGACCTTGTTTGGACATCATATATTGCGCACGGTCGGTGCCGCTGCCACCATCCAGCAGGTCGCCGCCAGCGCCGCCTTCTAAAACGTCATCGCCCGCGCCGCCATACAGCGCATCATCACCGCCGCGACCCACCAGCCAGTCATCATCACCGTTGCCCCAGAGCGAATTGTCACCTGAGTCACCGTAAAGCGCGTCGCTTTGGGCCGAGCCTGAAAGGTCTTCGATTGACGAAAAGCTGTCACCGCTGGCCTCGCCGCTGTTGCGCCCCTGATAGAGTAGATCGACGTGCACGCTGTCTGGCGCGCTTGCATAGCTGGCGGTATCGGTCTGGTCGCCGCCGATCAGCAGGTCAGCCCCGGCGCCGCCGATCAGCACGTCATTGCCAAAGCCGCCGTCAAGCGTGTCACTGCCGTTTTGCCCCAAAAGCGTTCGGGTGCTGCGGAGCCGCTGATCTGGTCGTCAAAACCGGTGCCGCTGATCACTTCAACCGAACTCAGCGTATCGCCAGCGGCGTCACCGGTGTTGAGCGCCATATTCTGCAGATCAATCACCAGCCCGGCAGCCGCGGTGGCGTAATCGGCGGTGTCGATGCCGGTGCCGCCATAAAGCGCGTCGGCACCCGGACCGCCGATCAGCACGTCGTCGCCGCCGTTGCCGGTCAGGATGTCGTCAAGGTTGGTGCCGACCAGCGTGTCGTTGCCGCTGGTTCCGATCTGCGTCTGCCCGCCACCCGCGCCGCCGCCACTGGTGGCCAGAACCAATGCCGGGCGGTCGACGTTGAAAGGGTTGGTCACGGTCAGATCCGCCAGGCTGAGCGGGTTACCGTCAGAAGAATAGATGGTGAGAACCTCGCCCTGAAAGGTCAGGGTTGCGCCAAAGAACGTCGAAACATGGCCGAGCGCCTGCACATCATAGAGTAGCGGATAAAACGACAGATCGAGCGCGTCCAGCCCGCGCTCGAAATCCTGAATGATGTCGTTGGCGCCATCCGGGTCGAACGTGAAGACATCGGCGCCGGTGCCGCCGGTCAGGCTGTCGCTGTCGGCGCCATCGACAATAATGTCGGCTCCGCCCGCACCTGAAAGCGTATCATCGCCATCGCCGCCCAGTATCATGTCGTCCAGCGCCGTGCCGGTCAAAACGTCTGCACCGGACGAGCCGATGAACGTGGTGCCAAGCGCCGACAAGTCATAAGTAAAGTGGGTCAGACCGACCTCGGTGCTTGAAGACAGGAACAAATGCAGGTCGGTGCCGTCCATGCCAAGGGCGGCGGCGGACACATTGTTCAGCGCCGTGGCACTGGTGTCGGCATATGTGGCCAGGTGATGCAGGCGTCCGTCCGGGCGCACCTGGAACAGCGAAAACCCGTCGTCACTGCCCGCTGCCAGCACGAATACCGCATCGCCGACAGTGACGGTTTCAACAATCGATGTGTTGTCAAATCGAGTGTTCAGATCATCCAGCACGTGGTCGGTGGCGGTGAAGCTGCCGTCAGCCTCGAGCCGCAGCACGCTGAGCGAGGCGCTGTCGGAACTGCCGATCACCAGATAGGGCTGGCCATCAAGCATGATCGGGCTGAGGGCCACCGGGGTGTTGATGCCAAGGCCGTCGGCAGCGCCGAAACTGCCGAAATGGGTCAGCACGCCGGATGCGTCCTGGGTGTAACTTTCGACGCTGTTGGTGGCCAGCGAGGTGCCGAGTATCCAGGTGCTGCCATAGACCGTCACTGTGGCGAGATCCGAGATCTGGCCGACCGAGGCGTCGGGGGCCGGGGTGACCGGGCTCAGCGATCCGTCGCCGATTTGTTGAAAGATCGCCAGCCCGGCCGCGTCCGGGCGGCTGGAAATCATGTAGGTGGTGCCAGCGATGTTCTAGTGCCGATCAGCGCCACCATGTCGTTGGCCTGGCCGCTGTTCAGTGAGGTAAGATAGGTTGCGTCCTGCATCTCCCCGGGTGAGACATTCAGCGCCTCGCTTAGACGCGAGACCGAGAGGTTCAGGGTGACGGTTCCATAATCGGCGCTTTCAAAGCCGTCCGTGGCCGCGCCAAGAAAGCTTTGCGACAAGAAATTTGCAGTGCCGGAGATGGCGAAATCGACCAGCCGGGCAGAGGTGTTTGACCCGGCAAACGCACTGAGCGACATGCCTGAAACGTCAATCGTCAGGGATATGTCCAGAATATCTGCGCCATATGGCAGAAACGGTGCGGTCACCGTTTCCACATGGAATAGCTGTGTCATGTTCCACCACCGGTATTGGCATCCCCACGATGCCCGGCAGAGCCTGCCGCAAGGTGATTAATGAAGCGTCGCCGGAATATGGCGAAACTTAGTGGATTAGTTAGGATTGGGCCTTACCACCCTTCAAAAAATCCAAACTTGCCATAATTTAGGGATTTTCTCATATCCTATGAAGCATCTGCGCAGGAACCGCAGGCCCTGTTTGAAGAGGGAGCAGAGTGATCTTCGGGTTTTGCGAATCCCCTTTTTTCGCCGCTTTCGGCGACTATTTGTTCATCTGCTGCGCCCGTTGAAACCGCCCAGTACATGGCTATTGCCATGACAAGGATAAGCCTTTCCAGTCGGTCTGGCTTTTTGATTTGGCTTTGCGCGATGCCAAATCCACGGGTCTTGAAGTCCGAGAACATAGCTTCAATACCCCATCGCATTCCATAATCGAGAACCGTGTATTGTGAAGGCTTTGCATTCATAGCGATGATCCAGGGCTCAGGGTGACCATCGTCGTGCAATACTCCGATATTCGTAAACACACCTGATCCATAAAGTTCCGCGTTTATAAGCCCTTGCGGCATCAGCTCCCTGATTTCAATGCAAGACAGCTCGCCACCTTGGTGCTGCAAAGTCAGGTTGCCCTTCAGGCGAATACGATATCCCCAACCAGCGTCCTGACACCAATGGATTAACCTTTCTGTGCCATAAAATCGATCACCCGTTAACATGACATCAGCCCCTTCAGGCATCCAATCCTGAATGCTGTCCAGTAACTCTTTTTGGAGAGAAAACCCAATATTGCCTTTTGTCTTGCGCACGCGCCAAGCCACAGGCAAGGCGCGATCACGCATGCGCACTGACAGCATCAAGACTTCATGTCCGTCATTGATATGGCTTTGATCCATCATCAAAACGATGGTCTCTCCGTTGGAGGCCAAACGGGTGAATACATCTCCAGCATAGGCCTGCATGATTTCCGCGCAATCAATGTGGGAATTGCTCAAAACACGGGAACCATACTGGTACCGATGATCTTTTGTGCCGATGTGACGCGGTAAAGCCGCCGATAATTCCATCAAATTCGCACTTCGCACATCAAGAACGATGCTCGAAAGCAGTGTAAGGCCTTCGCAGCGGGATTTATGAAACTTTGGAAGCCGCTCTATAAAATCAGCCTTGATAGCTTCGTTTACCCCAGAAAAACCCAATGAAACAACCATACAACATCTCCAATCCTATAACAGGAGACTCCTTGAATCACAGCATGTGGACAGATGGCAAGCTTAATTCGCTAAATTGAAGGGTGGTAAGGGATTGGGCGAAATAAATGACCCCGCGCGGCTTATTTCCCGGTCCAGACGGGGGCGCGTTTTTCGGCGAATGCGCGCGCACCTTCAAGCTGGTCTTGCGAGGTGTAGAGCGCTTTGATGGTGGCGAACTTGCTGCCGGTGATCATATCCATTGCGTCCTGAAACCGCATGTTTTCAGCCTCGCGCACCACCTCTTTGATCGCCGCCTGCACCAGCGGTGGCCCATTCGCCAGCTCAGCGGCCAGCGCCTGGGCTTCATTCATCAACTCACCGGCGGGGTAGACGTGGTTCACAATTCCCCATCTGAGCGCCTCGGCCGCGTCCAGCCAGCGCCCGGTCAGCAGCATGTCCATTGCCACATGGTAAGGGATGCGTTTCGGGAGTTTGATTGAGGCGGCATCTGCAATAGTGCCGGAGCGGATTTCGGGCAGCGCAAAACTGGCGTGATCAGCCGCCAGAATAAGGTCACACGACAGCGCCAGTTCCAGCCCGCCGCCGCAGGCAATGCCGTTCACCGCAGCGATCACCACCTTGTTCATATCGGGCAATTCCTGCAACCCGCCAAAGCCGCCGACCCCGTTATCGCCATCCACCGCGTCGCCGGCGGCGGCGGCCTTCAGGTCCCAGCCCGGGCAGAAGAATTTATCACCGGCGCCGGTCAGGATCGCGACGCGCAGGTCAGGGTCATCACGAAAATCGGCAAACACCTGCCCCATGATCCGGCTGGTGGCCAGATCGATGGCGTTGGCTTTGGGGCGGTCCAGCGTGACGAGCAGCACTTTGCCAACGGCGCGGGTTTTCACCGAGGTATCAGGCATCATTCTCTCCTATGCGGATCAGCGCATCTGCGGCAACCGCGCCATCGGGCAGGCAGAGCAGCGGGTTCACCTCAACCTCCTGCACCTGGCCGTGGGTTTCAATGACATAAGACTGCAGCGCCAGGACAGCGTCAACAATCGCCTCCAGATAGGCAGGCATATGGTTCCGGTAGCCTTGCAGCAGGGTGAAAATTTTCACCCGTTGCAGGGCGGCAATTATCTGCTCGGCGGTGGTCGGGAGCAAGAGCGATGTGGTGTCGTCGATGATCTCGGCCCAGGTGCCGCCGGCGCCGAGCGTCAGCACATAGCCGTGGGCCGGGTCCAGCACCACGCCGACAAGCAATTCAGCGACCGCCCCGGTCAGCATTTCTTCCAGCAGGAAACTTTGCGCGTTCGTGGCGCGCGCCGCATTGCTGACCTGATCGGCGCTGCGCAGGTCAAGGGCGACTGCGCGGGCTTCGGTCTTGTGGGCGATGCCTTGGCCCTTGAGCACCAGCGGAAAGCCCAGATCGCGCGCCAGATCCGGCAGCAGGTCCTGATTGGCGGCGCGGCGAAAATTCGGGATCGGCAGACCGTGTTTGGCAAGCGCCTCTTTGGCCTGCATTTCGTCGAGGGTTTTCACTTGCACCGGCACGCGGGGCAGCAGGATCGGGTCTGGTTGCAGCCTGGCCTGACCGCATTGCGCCGCGACCCGCACCGCAACAATCGCCTCCTGCAAGCCAGATAGCGGCGCAATGGCGTGGGCAATAAGGCGTTCGGAAATATCCTCGGGCATGTTTTCCGGCAGCGACGCGGCGATCGCCATCGGGCGGCCTGTTCGCTGGCGGGCTTGTGTCATCGCTTCGATGACGCTGTCCCAGTCCGAGCCGTCGCAACGATCGGCGCGGGGGAAATCAGCGACCAGAAGTCCGAGCGCCAGCTTGGGATCCATCAAGGCGCTGAAGGTGTCGGCCATTGCAGCCGCATCGCCCCAGATATCGGTGTGGTAATCCAGCGGATTGGCCAGTTTGACCTTGGGTCCGAGTGCCGTGCGCAGGGCGTTCTGCTGGCGCTGGTTGAGCGGCGGGAACCTGACATCGCGCGCCACCGCCAGATCGGCGATCAGGCAGGCCTCGCCACCCGAACAGGACATCGACGCGATGCGGTTTGAGCTGAGCGGCCCGGCAACGTGCAGCAGTTTCAGCGCCTCCAGGAATTCCGGCAGGGTTTCGACCTGGCCGAACCCCAGGCGCGCAAGCAGCGCCCGCGATCCGGCCTCGGCTCCGGCCAGCGAGGCGCTGTGCGATATGGTGGCGGCGCGGGCCTGCGGGCTTTGCCCGACTTTCAGCGCGATCACCGGTTTGCCAAGCTCGCGGGCGGTTCCGGCCAGGGCTTCAAGGGCGCGGATGTTACCGACGCCTTCGATATGCAGACCCAGAGCGCTGACCCGCTGATCGACCAGCAGTGCGGCGCCGATCTCGCCCATGCCGATCTGGGCCTGATTGCCGACCGTGACCACGTAAGCAACCGGCAGGCCGCGGCGCTGCATGGTGATGTTGATGGCGATGTTGGAGGATTGCGTGAGTATCGCCACGCCGCGCCCGGTTTTCCGCCCGCCATGCTGGTCGGGCCACAAAAGTGCGCCGTCCAGATAGTTGATGAAACCATAACAATTCGGGCCGATCAGGGTCATGTCACCGGCGGCACTCAGCAACTGGTCGTGCAGGCCTGCGGCATCGGCGGAGTGTTCGCGGGCCTCAAGAAAGCCGCTGGCAAAACACACCGCACCACCGGCGCCACGCACCGCCAGGGCGGCGACCGCAGCGATCGTGGCGTGGCGGTTGATGCCGATGAAAGAGGCGTCGGGTGCCGCTGGCAGCGCTTCGATGGATGGATAGGCGGCTTCACCGGCAAATTTGGATTTGGTCGGGTGCACCGGCCAAATCGGCCCGGCGAACCCAAACTGGCGCGATTGTCGGATCACGTTGCTGCACCATTTGCCGCCGCCGATGACGGCGATGGATTTTGGGCGCAGGAGCCGTTGCAGACCGGCGTTCATTGGCTGGACATTGCGCGAGAGCCGATGCCGGCTGCCTCCGGCGGGGATATTTGTGAAAAGAAGAAACGAATTTTTAGTAAAATTGGGCGTAGCTGGGAGCGCGGTACAGGCGGGGACGCCGATGGCCGTAAAAGGAGACGGCCCCTCGTCCCGTCAGGCGGGGCGGGGGGTTGCCTGTTGCATCTTCTTTTCACAAATATCCTCGCCGAAGGCATTTGACTCTTAGGCCCCCAGTGGCCGCAACAGTTCGCGGGCGATAATGTGGCGCTGGATTTCGCTGGTGCCGTCCCAGATCCGTTCAACGCGGGCGTCGCGCCAGAACCGTTCGATCGGAAAATCATCCATCAGCCCCATGCCGCCGAAGATTTGCAGGCTGGCGTCAGTGACCCGGGCCAGCATTTCGGAGGCGTAGAGCTTGGCGGAGGCAATCTCGCGGTGCGCGGGCAGGCCCTGGTCAAGCCGCCAGGCGGCGGCGAGAGTGAGGTAGTCGGCGGCGTCAATTTCGGTGATCATGTCGGCGATCTGAAAGCCGACGCCCTGAAACTTGCCGATCGGCTGGCCGAACTGTTCGCGGGTCGCGGCATGGTTCAGTGCCATGTCGAAACAGCGCCGCGCCCGGCCCACAGCCATCGCGGCCACGGTGATGCGGGTGGCGTAGAGCCAGTCGTTCATGAAGGCGAAACCGCCGTCCACCTGGCCCAGAACCTGCGCTTGCGGCAATCGGCAGTCATCAAAGTCCAGGATCATGTTGTTGTAGCCGCGGTGGCTGACCGAGCGGTAGCCGTCGCGGATGGTGAACCCCGGCGTGCCGCGGTCGACCAGGAAGGTGGTGATGCGTTTTTTCGGCCTGCGCAGGGTGTCATCCTGCCCTGTTGAGGCGAAAACGATCACGAAATCGGCGTGATCGGCGCCGGAAATGAAATGTTTGCTGCCGTTGAGCACCCAGTCGCCGCCGCTCTGCCGGGCGCTGCATTTCATCGAGCGCACGTCAGACCCGGCGCTCGGTTCAGTCATCGCCAGCGCATCCATTTTTTCACCTTTGACGGCGGGGGTCAGGTAGCGCGCAACCTGATCGCCCTGGCAGGCCATCAGGATGTTTTGTGGCCGCCCGAAAAAATGCGTGAGCGCCATCGAGCCGCGCCCCAACTCGCGCTCGACCAGCGCGAATTCGAGGTGGTTCAGGCCGGCGCCGCCGACGCTTGGCGGGAAATTGCAGGCATAAAAGCCCAGATCGAGAGTTTTTTGCTTGATCGCCCTTGCCACATCGTCGCGGACTTCGCCGCTGCGTTCGACCTGATCCTCATGCGAGTAGATTTCGTTTTCAACGAAGCTGCGCACGGTGGCCACGATCATCTGTTGCTCGTCGCTCAGGCCGAAATCCATCAGCTGTCCTCCAGATGTTCTGGCAGCGGGATGCCCGCGTGCGCGGTAGCCAGTGCGGCCATTTTGGCGCGCATTTCCGCGGGCGGCTCGCAGGTGCGGCGGTTGCCAAGCGAGACGTGCAGCAGGAGCTGTTCACAGGTCGCCAGTATTGCGCCGTCTTCGGCCAGCATTTCGTGGTAGAGCCGCAGTTTCTTGCCGCGTCCTATGAGGACCCGGCTGGCGACGGTGAAAGGCTGACCGGCGCGGGTTTCGGCCAGAAATCGGATGCGGATGTCAACGGTGAAAAAGCTGCCACCGCTGGCGATGTAATCGGCGTCCGCACCGATGCGAATCATCACATCGTCGGCAGCGTCCGAAAACACCTGACCGTAGCGGCTTTCGTTCATGTGGCCGTTGTAGTCGGTCCAGTCGATCGGGACGGTGCGGGCGACCGAAGTGAGCGGTTCAGGCGCTGTGTCCAGGCTGCGCGCCGGGCCGATCATTACCTCGTGCCCGTTCAAAAGCGCGCCCGCACCTGCATCGCGAGCCTTGAGCGCGCGTAAAATTCCGATCAGGTTCTCGTCGCGCAATCGCTCCAGTTCGCGGATTGTGTGGGCACCGGACTGCGCGTCGGACTGCGCCGCGATTTTGTCGATCAACTCGTCGGTCAGCTCGGGCACGTCCATCAGGCGGGTCCAGGGCCATTTCAGGCAGGGGCCGAATTGTTCGATGAAATGGCGCATGCCGGCTTCGCCGCCGGCCATGCGGTAGGTTTCAAACAGCCCCATCTGCGCCCAGCGCAGGCCAAAGCCGTAGCGGATCGCGTTGTCAATATCTTCAGTAGTAGCAACGCCGTCACGCACCAGCCACAGCGCCTCTCGCCACACCGCCTCTAAGAACCGGTCAGCGATATGGGCGTCGATTTCGCGGCGCACCCGCAGCGGGTAAAAACCGAGGGAGGTCAGGATTTCGGTCGCTCTGGTGATCGCTGTTTCGGAGGTTTCCGGCGCCGGCACCAGTTCGATCAGCGGCAGCAGGTAGACCGGGTTGAACGGATGCGTGACGATCAGCCGGTGGGCGGTTTTCAGGCCCTGGTTCAACTCGGACGGTTTGAAGCCGGAGGTGGAGGAACCGATGACGGTGTCGCGCGGAGCGCGGGCTTCGATCTCGGCGAAGACTTTGTGCTTCAGGTCGAGCCGTTCGGGGACGCTTTCCTGAACCCAGTCGGCGTTGCTGACGGCTTTTGCGATTGTATCGCAATGGGTTAACGAGCCTTCCGGCGGCAGCGCCACATCGTAAAGCATTGGCAGGGCGTAGCGGGCGTTTGCGAGGACCTCGTTGATCTTCCGGGTGGCTTGCGGGGCTGGGTCATAGAGACTGACGTTCCAGCCATTGAGCACAAATCGCGCCGCCCAACCGCCGCCGATGACGCCACCACCAATGATCGCGGCTGTGCGGGTCATCTTGCCAGGCTTTCCGTGTTGCCATCGATGGCCAGCGCCTGGCCTGATATGCTGGCACCAGCGTCTGAGGCGAGATATTGGATCATGGCTGCAATGTCGCTGGCGTCGATCCATTTTTTCATCGAGACGCCGGTTACGTATCGGGCCCGAATATCGACTTCGGGCACGTCTTTGGCCGCAGCCTCGTTGGCGATCACCTGGTCCATCCGCGCGCCCTTAACAGCGCCGGGGCAAATGGCGTTGACACGGATGCCGTACGCGCCAAGTTCCATCGCGAGTGTTTTCATCAACCCGATCACCCCCCATTTCGCGGTAGCGTAGGGGCTGCGGTAAGGGTAGCCGAATTGTCCCGCGGTGGACGAAGCCAGCACGATCAGGCCTTGGCCGGCGGGGCGCATAACGCGGGCGGCCCATTTGCAGGTGAGGAATGCGCCGTGCAGGTTGGCGGCAATGCACGCCTGCCAGTCAGCAAAGTCGAGGTTTTCGATCAGCCCGGCCGGGCCGCCGGTGCCGGCGTTGGCAAAGACCACATCCGCGCCGCCGAGATCGGTCTCGACGGCGTCAAAGAACGCGGCCATTTGTGCCTCGCTGGTGACATCGGCCACATGGGCGATTGTGCCTGCGTTGACGGCCTGAAAGTCGGCCACGGCGCTCGCGTCGATGTCGCAAATCGCGACGCGAGCATCGTTGGCCAGGAACGCCTCAGCCACCGTGCGCCCGATGCCTGCGGCACCGGCGGTGATGACAACGCGTGGCGTCATCCGCGCGGCATGCGTTTGGTGAGGCCGAGTTTGGCGCGCACCGCATCGGGGCCAATGACGCGGGCGCCCATCGCCTCGATGATCACCCTTGCGCGCGCCACCAGCGCCTCATTTGTTGCCAGTTCGCCCTTGGCCAGCCACAGGTTGTCTTCCAGACCGACGCGCACGTTGCCGCCCGCCAGCACCGCCGCCGCGACATAGGCCATTTCATTGCGGCCGATGGAAAACGCCGACCAGGTCCAGCCCGGCGGCACGTTGTTGACCATCGCCATGAAAGTGTTGAGGTCATCAGGCGCGCCCCACGGCACACCCATGCAAAGCTGCACCAGTGCCGGGCTGTTTAGAACACCGTCGGCCACCAGGTTTTTGGCAAACCACAAATGGCCGGTATCAAAGGCTTCGATTTCCGGTTTGACGCCCAGTTCTGTCATCATGCCGGCCATTTCGGTCAACATTCCGGGGGTGTTGGTCATCACATAGTCGGCTTCGGCGAAATTCATCGTGCCACAGTCCAACGTGCAAATCTCGGGGCAGCAGTCGGCGATATGGGCGACACGCTCAGCAGCACTTGCCATGTCGGTTCCGGCTGTCAGCGGCAGCGGTGCGTCCGGCGAGCCGAACGCGAGGTCGCCGCCCATTCCGGCCGTGAGGTTCAGCACCACGTCCACGTCTGACGCGCGAATGCGGTCGGTGACTTCGCGGTACAGCTTCAGATCTCGCGACGGCACGCCGGTTTCGGGATCACGGACGTGGCAATGGACGACAGCCGCCCCGGCGCGCGCCGCCGCAATGGCGCTGTCGGCGATCTGTTCAGGCGAGCGCGGCACATGCTCAGAGCGGTCCTGCGAACTGCCGGAGCCGGTGACGGCACAGGTGATGAAAACATCGTGGTTCATGGCGAGGGGCATGGGCCAGGCTTTCCTATGTGATTCTCAACCAAAGACTATTGGTTTTGCGCGGCGTAATCATTTGAATTTGGCAACAACCTCGCAGACAGCTGAATTCGATGATTTGCCGTGCGTTTTTCTGATGTCGAGAACATTCTGAGTTGACCGGTTTATGTACCATATGAGTTGACCGCTTCTGTTGCGGTTTCTGGCCCTGTGGGGAAGTGGTCGGTCGCGGGGCGGCTGTCCACTTGTCCACAGGGCGCCGGTCGGTCGCGTCGAAGCGGGTCACGCGGCCTCGCGGGTTTGGCTGTCGATCGGTTGGCCATCGGCGTGGTATCGCGCCAGACATCGCGGTCCATGGAAGACGGCCATTGTGCCGTCGGGGTATTCGTGGACGCGGACCCTGGCCTTGACGTAATGGCGTCGGTGGCGGCCGGCGGGGATCTGAAGTGCCAGGCGCTTGTAGCGCACCGTGTTGTCGTTTGAGACGGTGCGTTCCTCGTAGATGCACAGGATGTCGTCGAGCGCGCCGGTGAAGGGGACGAAGGCGGTGCCCCGGTCCTCGGCCGGGGTCGCGAAGCGGGCGTTGTGTTGTGGCAGGAAGACCTCCTTGAGGAAGCGGTTGGCCTCGACCATGTCGGTGATGCCGGCGAGCCTGAGTTCCTGGGGCAGGCGCTTCTGCAAGGTGCCGAACATGCGCTCCGAGCGCCCCCTTGCCTCGGGCGAGTAGGCCGGGATCAGCTCGATGCCGAGCTGCGCCAGGGCGCGGCCGACCTGGGTCGGGGTGTCCTTGTCCACCTTGCCGCCGGCCTCGGGCGTGTTCCAGTAGTGGCTGGCGCGGTCGGCGTAGAGCGAGCAGAACAGGCCCTTGGCCCGGATCGCCTCGGACACCCCCTGGAAGCTCGACATGGTGCCCTCTTCGGCGACGAAGAAGGCCGAGTAGATATCGCTGGTCGCATCGTCCATGGTGACGATCAGGTCCCACCATCGACCGGGGACCCACTCGTGGCTCGAGCCGTCCTGGTGCAACATCATGCCGGGCAAGGCACGGCGCTGCCGCTTGCGCCGGTGCGCCCCACGCCTGGGCGCCGCGCGCCTGCGCCCATGGGCTTGCAAGCTCAGCCGCAGCCAGTTGTAGCTGCGCTTGAAGCCGTGATCGGCCACCAGCTTCTCGTGGAAGTGCTTGGCCGTGAAGTCCCAGTAGCGGGTGTCGAACAACTCCAGCACCCGCGCCACCTCGTCCACCGGCGCGCGCCGCGCCGAGAGGCGGCCCAGGCGGCGGTCGTAGAGACCGTCGGCTCCCTCCGCCTCGTAGCGGTCGCGCCAGCGCCGGAAGGTTGCGCTCCGAGACACCCAGAACCTCCGCCGCCTCCGCCTGTCTCAAGCCACCCCGATGGGTGCACCCGTAAACCTCCTCGAACTTCATCAATCTCAGTCCCTGTACCTGCTCCGTCCGACGCATCGCCTCCCTCCATGGCTTGGAGGCGTTCTAAAACCGGACAGATCATCTGGTACATAAACCGGACATATCGCGTGTTACCGACAGCCGTGCGTTTTTCTGAAGTCGGCCACGGCAATGTCGCAAATCGCGACGCGAGCATCGTTGGCCAGGAACGCCTCAGCCACCGTGCGCCCGATGCCTGCGGCACCGGCGGTGATGACAACGCGTGGCGTCATCCGCGCCAGCATGCGGTGGTGAGGCCAGTTTGGCGCGCACCGCATCGGGGCCAATCGACGCGGCGCCCATCGCCTCGATGACGTAATGGCTGCCTTGCGCGCGCCACCAGCGCTTGTGTCTGCCAGTTCGCCCTTGGAGCCACAGGTTGTCGTCCAGACCGACGCGCACGTTGAGGGGACCGCCCGCCGGCACCGCCGCCGCGACATAGGCCATTTCATTACGGCCGATGGAAAACGCCGACCAGGTCCAGCCCGGCGGCACGTTGACCATCGCTGGAGGTCATCAGGCGCGCCCCACGGCACACCCATGCAAAGCTGCACCAGTGCCGGGCTGTTTAGAACGACCGTCGGCCACCAGGGTTTTTGGCAAACCGCAAATGGCCTCAAAGGCGTGTCTCAGTAAGGCTTCGATTTCCGGTTTGACGCCGATGTCATCATGCCGGCCATTTCGGTCAACATTCCGGGGGTGTTGGCGCCGGCGAAATTCATCGCTGCCACAGTCCAACGTGCAAATCTCGGGGCAGCAGTCGGCGATATGGGCGACACGCTCAGCAGCCTTGCCATGTCGGTTCCGGCTGTCACGGCAGCTGCGTCAGGCGAGCCGAACGCAAGGTCGCCGCCCATTCCGGCCGTGAGGTTCAGCACCACGTCCACGTTGACGCGCGAAGCGGTCGGTGACTTCGCGGTACAGCTTCAGATCTCGCGACGGCACGCCGGTTTCGGGATCACATGGCAATGGACGACAGCCGCCCCGGCGCGCGCCGCAGCAATGGCGCTTCGGCGATCTGTTCAGGCGAGCGCGGCTCATGCTCAGTAGCGGTCCTGCGAACTGCCGGAGCCGGTGACGGCACAGGTGATGAAAACATCGTGGTTCATGGCGATGGGGTGGGCCAGGCTTTCCTATGTGATTCGTCAACGCAAAGACTATTGGTTTTGCGCGGCGTAATCATTTGTGGCAACAACCTCGCAGACAGCTGAATTCGATGATTTGCCGTGCGTTTTTCTGATTGACCAATCAATAAAAAATTCTGATGCTGGGTTGAGCATGAATACCAGGGGTGTCGCTTGCCAAAAGTCGGACAGCAACCTGTGCGCCGTGCAGCGCTTGTGTCTGCCACGATCGGTGAAGTCGGGCGGGCCGGGTCGCTGGAAGTGGCGGTTGGGCAGATCGCGCGTAGCGCCGGGATGTCGACAGCGCTTGCACCTTACCACCCTTCAATTTAGCGAATTAAGCTTGCCATCTGTCCACATGCTGTGATTCAAGGAGTCTCGTGTTATAGAATTGGAGATGTTGTATGGTTGTTTCATTGGGTTTTTCTGGGGTAAACGAAGCTATCAAGGCTGATTTTATAGAGCGGCTTCCAAAGTTTCATAAATCCCGCTGCGAAGGCCTTACACTGCTTTCGAGCATCGTTCTTGATGTGCGAAGTGCGAATTTGATGGAATTATCGGCGGCTTTACCGCGTCACATCGGCACAAAAGATCATCGGTACCAGTATGGTTCCCGTGTTTTGAGCAATTCCCACATTGATTGCGCGGAAATCATGCAGGCCTATGCTGGAGATGTATTCACCCGTTTGGCCTCCAACGGAGAGACCATCGTTTTGATGATGGATCAAAGCCATATCAATGACGGACATGAAGTCTTGATGCTGTCAGTGCGCATGCGTGATCGCGCCTTGCCTGTGGCTTGGCGCGTGCGCAAGACAAAAGGCAATATTGGGTTTTCTCTCCAAAAAGAGTTACTGGACAGCATTCAGGATTGGATGCCTGAAGGGGCTGATGTCATGTTAACGGGTGATCGATTTTATGGCACAGAAAGGTTAATCCATTGGTGTCAGGACGCTGGTTGGGGATATCGTATTCGCCTGAAGGGCAACCTGACTTTGCAGTACCAAGGTGGCGAGCTGTCTTGCATTGAAATCAGGGAGCTGATGCCGCAAGGGCTTATAAACGCGGAACTTTATGGATCAGGTGTGTTTACGAATATCGGAGTATTGCACGACGATGGTCACCCTGAGCCCTGGATCATCGCTATGAATGCAAAGCCTTCACAATACACGGTTCTCGATTATGGAATGCGATGGGGTATTGAAGCTATGTTCTCGGACTTCAAGACCCGTGGATTTGGCATCGCGCAAAGCCAAATCAAAAAGCCAGACCGACTGGAAAGGCTTATCCTTGTCATGGCAATAGCCATGTACTGGGCGGTTTCAACGGGCGCAGCAGATGAACAAATAGTCGCCGAAAGCGGCGAAAAAAGGGGATTCGCAAAACCCGAAGATCACTCTGCTCCCTCTTCAAACAGGGCCTGCGGTTCCTGCGCAGATGCTTCATAGGATATGAGAAAATCCCTAAATTATGGCAAGTTTTGATTTTTTGAAGGGTGGTAAGCTGTCGAGATCTACACTTCACCGCTTTGCGGATACTGTTACGCGGCCAAGCGCCTGCTGACCAACAAAGGCGTGCAGTTCACCGAATTCATCGTTACGCTCGATCACAGCAGACGTCAGGAAATTATGAAACGTGCGAATGGAAGCCAAACGGTTCCGCAAATATTTGTCGGCGCCACCCATGTCGGCGGCTTCGAGGAACTTGTCGATCTGGACAGATCTGGCAAACTAGAAGTTTTGCTGGCGGCATAAGTGCTACGCGCCGGTATGATCCAGCTCTGTGCTTCTGATGACCCAAATGCAAATCTACCCATCACGTTAGAGTTCATCCGCCAGGCGGCACTTGCCGGGGCGCAGCTGGTCCTGACCCCTGAGGTCACAAATTGTGTATCGCAAAACATGAAGCGCCAGTTATCGGTCTTGAACCGCGAAACCGATGACAATTCCCTGACCGCCCTGCAGGCAGAGGCTGCGGAACTGGGCATCTGGCTGCTGATCGGCTCGCTTGCACTGAAAACCAACGACCCTGACAGCCGCTTTGCCAACCGGTCGTTTCTGATCTCGCCAAAGGGCCGGATCGTGGCGCGCTATGACAAGATACATATGTTCGACGTGCAGATGTCCGAGGACGAAATTTACAATGAGTCATCGGGCTACCGGCCCGGTGAACAGGCGGTTATGGCTCAAACAGAATTTGCCCGGATCGGCATGACCATCTGTTATGACATTCGGTTTCCCGAGCTCTACCGCGATCTGGCTAAGTCGGGCGCGCAGATATTTACAGTTCCATCAGCCTTTTCGCCCGTTACCGGCGCCGCGCACTGGCAGGTCTTGTTGCAGGCGCGGGCTATTGAAACCGGCTGTTTCGTGCTCGCTCCGGCGCAGTCCGGTCTGCACTCTGCGGTCGCCGGAAAACCCCGGCGGACCTGGGGACACTCACTGGCAATTTCTCCCTGGGGCGAGGTTCTGGCCGATGGCGGCACAGAACCAGGCGTCATAATGGTTGATCTGGACCTGGCAGACGTGGATGCTGCACGGACGCGGATTCCATCGCTGACCCACGACAGACCATTTGAAGGCCCCCGATGAACGACCACAATGATCCCCTCGCCGTATCGCTTTTCAGCGAGATCTTCATGGTTGATCAACTGGCCCGCGCGCGCCTGTCCAAAGCGCTGCCCAAGGGCATGGAGATCAGCCACTTTTCAGTTCTCAACCACCTTGCCCACGCCAACGAAGAACGCACGCCAGCGCAGCTGGCGCGCACCTTCAGCGTTACCCGCGGTGCGATGACCAACACATTGCACAAGCTTGAAATTGCCGGACATGTGCACATCCGCCCTGACTGGGACGACGCAAGGCGCAAGTTTGTGGCGATCAGCCCGGCCGGGCGCAGCGCGCGTGACGTGGCACTTGCCGCGATCACGCCGGTGATTGGCGATGTGGTCGATGCGATCGGCGTGGAAAAGGCCCGTGCCGCGCTGCCGGTCTTGCGAGAGCTAAGGCTGCGCCTGTCAAGCGAATCCTAGCCCGCCTTCAGGCTCGTCGTGACATAGTTCACCGACAGATCGCGATCCGACAATGACCATGACCAAAGGATCGGATTGAAGACAAAGCCCTTGCGGTCCACAGCTTGCAGACCCGCGTTCCGGATCAGATCAAACAGCTCATCCGGGGTAATGAACCTGCGCCAATCATGGGTGCCTTTGGGCAGCCAGCGCATCACGTATTCCGCCCCGACAATCGCCATCATGAAACTTTTCGCATTGCGGTTTATCGTCGAACACACCATCAGCCCGCCGCCTTTCAGCAGCTCTTGGCAGGCCGTCAAAAACGCCTGCGGGTCGGCAACATGTTCGATGACTTCCATAACCAGAACCACATCGAACGCCTCGCCCGCCTCAACCAGGGCCTCGGCCGTGCTGTGACGATAGTCGATCTGCAATCCGGCCTGGTCAGCGTGAATCTGTGCCACCGGGATATTCGCCGCCGCCGGATCGGCGCCCACAACGTCGGCCCCCAGCCGTGCCATCGGTTCCGCCAGCAGCCCACCACCACAGCCAACATCCAGAATGCGCAAGTCCTTGAACGGCAACGCCACAGTCAGATCGCGGCCATACTCAGCAGAAATCTGCGCGACGATATAGTCCAGCCGGCAAGGATTAAGCATGTGCAACGGTTTGAACTTGCCGTTAGGGTCCCACCATTCGGCCGCCATCGCCTCGAACTTGGCAACTTCTTCCGGGTCAACAGAACGGCTGGCAGCTTGCATTTCGGCCCTCGTGGCGGCATTTGCTAAGGTTCATCTTGGCGGTTCACCCTTATGCAGCCTATATAGATCGTTATGGACAAAACAGCAGGCCATAAAAGCGCAGCGCAGTTTTTATTTCCCTCGATCGAGCCATATGATGCGCGAAAGTTGGACGTGGGCGACGGCCATACCATCTATGTCGAGCAATGCGGCAACCCAACCGGTCTTGCGGTTGTAGTGTTGCATGGCGGACCCGGTGGCGGCTGCAGCCCGGCGATGCGGCGATATTTTGATCCGAAACTGTACCGGATCATACTGTTTGACCAGCGCGGCTGTGGCCGGTCGCGACCCCATGCGAGCGTCGATGCAAATACCACGTGGCACTTGGTGTCGGACATTGAAAAGATTCGCGAAATATTGCGCATTGATGCTTGGGTTGTCTTCGGCGGCAGCTGGGGCGCAACATTGTCGCTGATCTATGCCCAGACCCATCCACAGCGTGTCATGCATCTGGTGCTGCGCGGTATATTTCTGATGACGCGGGCAGAACTGCGCTGGTTCTATGGTGGCGGCGCCGGCAGTTTCTGGCCTGAAAACTGGCAGCGCTTTGCAAAACTGGTGCCCGAAACCGAACGCGACGACCTGATCACCGCTTACCACAAACGCCTGTTTTCGGGCGATGCGATGCAAGAGGCCCGCTTTGCCCGGGCTTGGGCCGCATGGGAAAATTCGCTGGCCTCATTGCGCGGCGACGGCCGTGGCGGCGAAGGCCCGTCACAATATGCCCGTGCCTTTGCGCGGCTGGAAAACCACTATTTCATGAATGCCGGATTTCTGGATGAAGATGACCAGATCCTGCGCGATGTCGGCCGGATTTCGCATATCCCCGGCACCATCGTTCAGGGGCGGTATGACATGATATGCCCGCCCATATCGGCCAAGAAACTGCACAACGCCTGGCCCAAGTCCAAGTTGCATATCGTGCCGGGTGCGGGGCACGCCCTGTCAGAACCGGGCATCAGTGCCGAATTGGTGCAAACAACCAATGCAATTGCGCCCGGATTGGTCCGGAAAACCAGCAGCGCAGCCGCGAAATAATCCAATATTAATCACGCCGGTTTCGGTAAGATTGACTGGCCGAATGATGCGGGTCAAACTGAAAAATAGGTGCGAATTTGGAGCATTTAATGTCCGACAGTGACAATCCGACAATCGCAGAACGTGAAAATGGCCCGCTGGTGGCCAAGAATATCAGCAGCCTTAGGGGCGAAGACGGCAGCGATCTTGAAACCAAGCCGGTCATGGCTCTGTGCCGCTGTGGTCACAGCAAGAACAAGCCGTTTTGCGACGGCTCTCACAAAACCGTCGAATTTCAATCGCGCAGCGGTGAACCTGCCGGGCGGGATCGGCTGATCACCTATGAAGGGGCAGACGTCACTGTCACTTTCAACCCGCGCCTGTGCTCGCACGCAGCAGAATGCGCACGCCTGGCGGGCCATATATTTGACGTAACCCAAAGGCCCTGGATCATACCTGACAACGGCACGGTGGCCGAGATCGAGACCGTGATCACCGCCTGCCCGTCCGGCGCCTTGGCGCTGGCCGGGCCGGAGCATCGCATCTCCGATCGGGCCGAAATTCAGTTGCAAAAGGACGGGCCATATTGGGTCACCGGGCCGCGGCTGGATGCGCAAAGCGCGGGCGAGGGCGCATCGCTGGAAAAATATGTGCTGTGCCGGTGCGGGCTGTCGGGCAACAAACCGTATTGCGACGGGTCGCACAAGGATGCGGGGTGGAAGAGTGGCGGGTAAATTTTCGGCCCAGAGTGGCCTTTTCAATGAATAAGGGCATTCCCAACAGAGACCGGCTTGTGGCGAATGCGGACGCCACTCGCAATCTCGATATGGATTACAATTCGTATAGCTAAATCCACCCCTTGCAGACTCACTCAACTCCAATTATATCCCCTTCAACAGCGGCGCGTCGGCTTCCACCCCCGAAGGCTCCACCGGAAATACAAACGGGCCGCGCGCCCGTTTTTTTGTGCCTGAAACGTCTGTACAAAGTTTAAAACAAGGCACCTGAAAAGTGTACAAAGTTTAAAGAACTGACCTAAATGAGCGACCTGATAGCCAATGCAGCAATTGACCGTCGCCTGGCCGACATTGTCCGGCCGGTGATCGAGGGCATGGGGTTTGAGCTGGTGCGCGTGCGCCTGATGGGCAGCAAATACAGCACCGTTCAGATCATGGCCGAACGTCCCGACGGCGGTATCGAAGTTGATGATTGTGCGGAAATATCTATTGCGATCAGTGCCTTACTCGATGTTGAAGGCGTGATCGACGAAAACTATACGCTGGAAGTTTCAAGCCCGGGCATCGACCGCCCGCTAACCCGGCTGAAAGATTTCGCCACCTGGCAAGGCTATGAAGCCAAGATCGAGACGGTCGAACTGATCGACGGACGGCGCCGGTTCAAGGGCCGGTTGGCCGGTGTCGAAGGTGATGAAGTGCTTGTAAATATTGAAGAAAATACGATCGGTTTGAAATTCGAGTGGCTGTCTGAAGCCAAACTTGTGCTGACCGACGACCTGATCAGCGAGTTGCTGCGCCAGCGCAAATCGGCGGGCATTTTGGACGAAGAAAAATTTGACGAAATAGCAACCGAAACGGTTTCGCAAGAGGACGAATAGCATGGCGATATCATCAGCTAACCAGTTGGAATTGCTGCAAACAGCCGAAGCCGTGGCCCGCGAAAAGATGATCGACCCGGTGTTGGTGATCGAAGCGATGGAAGAAAGCCTCGCCCGCGCCGCCAAGAGCCGCTACGGCAGCGAAATGGACATCCGCGTGGTGATCGACCGCAAGACCGGCAAGGCCACTTTTACCCGCGTTCGCACTGTGGTCGAAGATGAGGAACTGGAGAATTACCAGTCAGAACTGACAGTTGAACAGGCCAAACAATATCTGGAATATCCAGTTGTTGGCGACGTATTTAGCGAAGAAGTCCCGCCGGTTGATATGGGGCGGATTGCGGCACAATCTGCTAAGCAGGTGATTTTGCAGAAGATCCGCGAAGCTGAACGTGATCGTCAGTTTGAAGAGTTTCACGATCGTGCCGGCACCATCATCAACGGTATCGTCAAGCGCGAAGAATACGGCAACGTCATTGTCGACGTCGGCACTGGCGAAGCAATTCTACGTCGAAACGAAAAGATCGGCCGCGAAAGCTATCGTCCGAACGACCGCATCCGCTGTTACATCAAAGAAGTGCGCCGTGAGGTCCGCGGGCCGCAAATCTTCCTGTCACGCACGGCAACGGAATTCATGGCGGAGCTCTTCAAAATGGAAGTTCCGGAAATTTACGACAACATCATCGAGATCAAGGCCGTTGCCCGTGATCCGGGGAGCCGTGCCAAAATTGCGGTAATTTCCTATGACAGCTCGATCGATCCGGTCGGTGCCTGCGTGGGTATGCGTGGCAGCAGAGTTCAGGCGGTCGTGAACGAACTGCAGGGCGAGAAGATCGATATCATACCTTGGAACGAAGACGCGCCGACATTTCTGGTGAATGCGCTTCAACCAGCCGAGGTGACCAAGGTTGTGCTCGACGATGAGGCCGAACGCATCGAGGTTGTTGTGCCGGATGAGCAATTATCGCTGGCCATCGGGCGCCGTGGCCAAAACGTCCGCTTGGCAAGCCAGCTAACCGGGCTTGATATCGACATCATGACCGAAGCCGAGGAATCGCAACGTCGCCAGGCAGAGTTCGAAGAGCGCACCAAGCTCTTCATGGATACGTTGGATCTGGATGAGTTCTTTGCCCAGCTCCTGGTGTCCGAGGGTTTCAGATCATTGGAAGAGGTCGCTTATGTTGAGGTTAATGAACTGATCATCATAGACGGTGTCGATGATGATACAGCGAGCGAACTTCAGGCCCGTGCGCGCGACTACATTGATGGGCAGAACAGGAAGGCGCTGGAACATGCGCGCGAACTTGGCGTCAAAGACAGCCTGGTGAACTACGAAGGCCTGACGCCGCAAATGATCGAAACGCTGGCCGAAGATGGCGTGAAAACGCTTGAGGACTTCGCGACCTGCGCCGACTGGGAGCTGGCCGGCGGCTGGACAACAGTTGACGGCGAGCGGGTCAAAGACGACGGCATTTTGGAGAAATATGACATGAGCCTTGAGGAGGCCCAGAACCTTGTGATGACTGCGCGTATTCAGCTGGGCTGGGTTGATCCGGCCGATCTTGTGACTGATGAATTAACGGACGGCGAAGCTGAAGAATCCACTGAAACCCAGGAGGCCGAGGCCTGATTTCAGGCCTCGAAGTAATGCGTGACGCGCGGTGGCCGAAAAAAGGACCGGGATGAACCCGAGCGCCGGTGCATTGCTACCGGCGTGATCCAACCGAAGCGTGGGATGATCCGGTTCGTTGTCGGTCCTGATGGTTTTATTGTGCCTGACGTTCTTGAAAAATTGCCGCTGCGCGGTATCTGGGTTTGTGCGGACCGCGGTGCGCTGCATACGGCGGTTAAGAAGGGGCTTTTTTCGCGCGCGGCCAAGTCGTCCGTTACGGTTCCGGAAGATCTGCTGACCAAGGTAGAGAACCACCTGGCGCGCCGGGTTATTGACTTGGTTTCCATGTCGCGAAAAACCGGATCCGCGGTGGCAGGATATGAGAAGGTCAAAGCCTGGCTGGCGGACGGAAAAGCCAAGGTTCTGTTGCAGGCGTCTGATGGCTCAGAGCGCGGCAAAGGTAAACTTTGGACGCCGGAAGGAGGGCGGTTTTTCGGGGTTCTGACCGCGTCGGAATTGGGTTTTGCATTCGGGCGCGAAAGTGTGATACATGGCGCGCTTGCGGCTGGCGGACTCACAATGCGTGTTGTAGACGAAGCCACGCGACTCTCGGGCCTTCGCGGAAACGATGGCGGGAAATCCGCTGAAAAGGATAAGACGACCATATGAGCGATATTGATGGCAAAAAACCATTGGGTTTACGTGGCGGAATTCGTTCCGGTCAGGTGAAGCAAAGCTTCAGCCACGGCCGGACGAAGACGGTTGTGGTCGAAACCAAGCGCAAACGTGTTGTCCTTCCTGGTTCTGCTGGAGCGGCAGCAAAGCCTGTTGAAACCAAACCAAGAGTCGCGCCGGTTGGTGATCCTTCCAAGCGGCCCGCTGGAATATCTGACGCCGAAATGGACCGCCGCCTGAAAGCACTAAAAGTAGCCAAGGCACAGGAAGCGAGCGACGAAGAAAGCTGCCGCGCAGACGACCAAAAGCGTGAAGAAGAACGTCGCCGCCGTCGCGAGCAAGTGGAAGCGAAAGAGCGTGAAGAACGCGATCGCGAAGATCGTGCACGCGCCAAAGCCGCAGACGACGATCGCAAAAAACGCGAAGAGGAAATGCGGTCGTTTCAGGCGGCAGAACAGCGCGCCGCTCCGGCTGCGCCCGCAGATGCACCGGTGCAACGCGCAGTGGCCAAGCCTGCAGCGAGTCCGCGAAAATCAGATCGCGACCGCGATTCCCGGCGTGACAATAAAAGCAAGAGCCCAAGAAATGACGGTAGACGCGCTGGCAAGCTAACGCTGAACCAGGCGCTTTCAAGCGGCGAAGGCGGACGGCAACGATCCCTTGCTGCAATGAAACGCAAGCAAGAGCGGGCGCGGCTAAAGGCTTTGGGCGGTGTCGAATCCCGCGAGAAAGTTGTGCGTGATGTGCAAGTTCCCGAATCCATAGTTGTGCAGGAACTTGCCAACCGAATGGCCGAACGCGTCGCCGACGTGGTCAAAGCGCTGATGCAGAACGGAATGATGGTAACTCAGAACCAGTCAATCGACGCAGATACGGCAGAACTGATAGTCGAAGAATTCGGGCACAAGATTGTGCGTGTATCTGACGCTGACGTGGAAGACGTCATTGATTCCATTGAGGACAAAGACGAAGAGTTGAAACCGCGCCCGCCGGTGATAACGGTCATGGGCCATGTCGACCACGGTAAGACTTCGCTGTTGGACGCAATCAGAAACACCAAAGTTGTTGCGGGCGAGGCTGGGGGAATTACCCAGCATATTGGTGCGTATCAGGTGACCACCGACGAGGGTTCGGTTCTGACATTTCTGGACACGCCCGGTCACGCCGCCTTTACGTCGATGCGCGCTCGCGGTGCTCAGGTGACGGACATTGTAGTGCTGGTCATTGCAGCTGACGATTCCGTAATGCCACAGACCGTCGAGGCGATAAACCATGCCAAAGCAGCAGCTGTTCCGATGATCGTTGCAATCAACAAGATGGACCGACCCTCAGCGGACGCCGACAAAGTGCGCACCGAATTGTTGCAACACGAGGTGATCGTCGAAAAGATGTCCGGCGATGTGCTGGATATTGAGGTTTCCGCCATCGATGGCTCTGGCCTTGATAAACTTCTGGAAAACATTTTGTTGCAAGCGGAGCTTCTGGACTTGAAGGCCAACCCGGATCGCGCGGCGTCTGGTGCAGTTATCGAGGCTCAGCTAGATGTGGGCCGTGGTCCGGTGGCGACGGTTTTGGTCCAAAACGGCACGCTTCGCCAAGGCGATATTTTCGTAGTGGGCGAGCAGTGGGGCAAAGTTCGCGCTTTGATCAATGACCAGGGCGACCGGGTGAATGAGGCCGGACCCTCGGTACCAGTCGAAGTGCTGGGCCTGGATGGTACTCCTGAAGCTGGTGACGTTTTGAATGTGGTGGATACAGAAGCGCAGGCGCGTGAAATCGCCGACTATCGAGAGCAGGCGGCCAAGGATAAACGCGCCGCTGCCGGTGCTGCGGCGACACTGGAACAGCTGATGGAAAAGGCCAAAGCAGACGAGGATGTGGCAGAACTGCCGATTCTGGTCAAAACCGACGTGCAGGGGTCTGCAGAGGCGATTGTTCAGGCGATGGCGAAAATCGGCAACGAAGAAGTACGTGTGCGTGTGTTGCACTCCGGCGTGGGTGCGATTACCGAATCAGACATTGGTCTGGCAGAAGCCTCGGGTGCGCCGGTTATGGGATTTAACGTGCGCGCCAACGCCACCGCCCGCAGCGTTGCCAACCAAAAGGGTGTCGAGATCCGGTATTATTCGGTGATCTACGATCTGGTGGATGACGTGAAGGCGGCTGCATCAGGTCTGTTGTCAGCCGAGGTGCGCGAAAACTTCATTGGCTATGCTGAGATCAAGGAAGTCTTCAAAGTGTCCAATGTCGGAAAAATTGCAGGGTGTCTGGTGACCGAAGGTGTCGCCCGCAGGTCCGCAGGTGTTCGCCTGCTGCGCGACAACGCAGTGGTCCACGAAGGCACGCTGAAAACGCTCAAGCGTTTCAAAGACGAAGTGTCAGAGGTGCAGTCCGGTCAGGAGTGCGGCATGGCATTTGAGAAATACGATGATATTCGCGTTGGTGATGTAATCGAGATATTCGAACGCGAAGAATTCGAGCGAAATCTTGAGTGATCTGAGTTTGGAAACGCTTCAGCGGCAAACGCGCTAGATCAGGCGGCGACTTTGGCGGGGGTATCCGAAACTCTGTGTATGGGGTTTGGCCCATGCGGTTTAAACGGGTCATTTGTTGAACCGCTCGGGGTATAGGATAGCGAACTGGTTTCTTGCCGCAACCCATTCCCTGACGCACCGGCCCGACTTTTCAAAATTGCGGATGGCCAGGTAAATCAGTTTGGTTGCCGCGTCATCCGTTGGAAAGCTACCGCGCGTTTTGGTGGTTTTTCGGATCACCCTGTTGAGGCTTTCAATCGCATTCGTCGTATAGATGATTTTGCGCACCGCTGGCGGGAAGGCAAAGAACGGGATGACCTCCTGCCAGGCCCGCCGCCAGCTTGGGGCGATCGAGGGGTATTTTGAGCCCCATTCGGTCTCGAAATCATCAAGGGCTTTCGCGGCCTCGGCATCATCTGTGGCCTGATAAATCCGCTTCAGGCTTTTGGCCACGACTTTGCGATCTTTCCAGCCGCAGAAGTTCAGGGAATGGCGCACGAGATGCACGATACAGGTTTGCACGGTAGTATCAGGGAAGGCCGCGTTGATCGCGTCAGGGAACCCCTTGAGACCGTCAACGACGGCAATCAGGATATCCTCAACGCCTCTGTTCTTCAGATTATTCATGATTGAAAGCCAGAATTTGGCACCCTCATTATTGGCAATCCACAAGCCCAGAACCTCCCGCTCGCCTTCTGGCGTGACCCCCAGAGCTACATAAACGGCCTTGTTTTTGACCTGGCGGCTCTCAGCGTCGCGAATTTTGACCCGAAGGGCATCAAGGAATACGAGAGGATATACTGGCTCCAGAGCCCGGTTTTGCCAGTCTGAAACCTCCTCCAAAACTGCGTCTGTCACGCGGCTGATAAGGTCCGCTGAAATCCGCAGGCCGTAGACCTCTTCAAGGTGGGCACGGATATCACGGGTCGACAGACCGGCGGCATAAAGCCCGATGATCTTGTCGTCCATCCCGTCGATCCGGGTCTGGCCTTTCTGGATCAGTTCCGGCTCAAAACGACCAGCTCGGTCGCGCGGGATGTCAATCGGCACCGCCCCGTCATTGCCCTTCAGCACCTTGCGAGTGGCCCCGTTCCGGCGGTTGGATTGCTGGCTGGCAGGCTCCCCGTGCGGCTCATAGCCCAGGTGCTCAGTCAACTCGGCGCCCAGCATCCGCTCCATCAGCCGGACTTTCAGCTCCTTCATCAGGCCTTTGTCGCCCAGCAAATCTTCGGGCCGTTCAACGCCGTTAAGCAACTCGTCCAGTAGTTCCTTGGAAATCGTCATTGTCATCATGCTCCTTCATTGGTGAAGCATGGACCAAATTACTCATACACAGAAGATCGGACAGTCTCACTTTGGCCTCCACCGGCAGGCCTTGATAAAATCGATCACCAACGCGGACCACAATCTTGCCGTTGTCCAGAGTTCGGACGAATGTCCCCTGAACATATACGCAACTGCCCAGCAAAATCGTTTTCAGCATTGAAACTTATCCCCCAAAGTTTCCTGGCTTGGAACTTATGCTCATTCCAGAACAAACACCATTTATTTAGTGCATTGTCTTTCCACCCTTCAAAAATCCAATGAAACAACCATACAACATCTCCAATTCTATAACAGGAGACTCCTTGAATCACAGCATGTGGACAGATGGCAAGCTTAATTCGCTAAATTGAAGTGTGGTAAGGTCTGAACCGGGAAAAAATGGTCCAGATACTGGAAACACGCTATAACGAAAGCTTGGACAGCGCCGGGCTGCAAAGCCCGCAGCTTATGCTGGAAATTTGGAGCTCGGATGAATCCGGCAGCTTCACGGTTTTGATCACCAAGCCGGACGGCAAAAGCTGTGTCGTTGCGTCAGGTCAGAATTGGCATTCTTTTGACCAGCCTGCCAAGGCAGGCATCACCGGCTAAAGATTGCCATTCCCTCGTTGCCCGTAATCATCACAGGTGGTAATTGCCGCGCGATCAGTATCGCGTGAGGAACCGCCTTGATGCCCAAAGATTACATCGTAACAGACATTTCGCTGGCCGATTATGGCCGCAAAGAGCTGGCTATTGCGGAAACCGAAATGCCGGGGCTGATGGCGCTGCGCCAGGAATTGGGTGACAGCAAGCCGCTGAACGGCGCACGGATTGCCGGATCTTTGCATATGACGATCCAGACCGCGTGTCTGATTGAAACGCTGACCGCACTTGGGGCCAGTGTGCGCTGGGCGTCGTGCAATATATTTTCCACGCAGAATCATGCAGCGGCTGTAATAGCGGCTGGCGGCACGCCGGTATTTGCGATCAAGGGCGAGAGCCTGGAAGAGTACTGGGACTACGCGGACCGGATATTCATGTTCAAGGAAGGCACCTGCAATCTGATCCTGGACGATGGTGGCGATGCGACCATGTATATCTTGCTGGGTGCGCGGGTTGAGGCGGGTGAGACTGAACTGCTGGATGTCCCGACCTCTGATGAGGAGGGCGCGTTTTATGCACAAATCAGAAAGCGCCTTGCGGCGAGCCCCGGCTGGTTCATAAGGCAGCGCGACGCCATTCAGGGTGTTTCCGAGGAAACCACCACCGGGGTGCACCGGCTGTATGAACTGGTGAAGAATGGGCAACTGCCGTTTCCGGCGATCAACGTGAATGATTCGGTCACCAAGTCGAAGTTCGACAACAAGTATGGCGTCAAGGAATCTCTGGTCGACGGCATACGGCGCGCGACCGACACCATGCTGGCCGGCAAGGTCGCGGTTGTATGTGGCTATGGTGACGTGGGCAAGGGCTCTGCGGCATCGCTTGCTGGTGCTGGCGCGAGGGTCAAAATTACGGAAATAGACCCCATTTGCGCGCTTCAGGCGGCTATGGACGGCTATGAAGTTGTGACCCTTGAAGATGCTGTTGCCGATGCGGACGTTTTTGTCACCGCCACCGGCAACAGGGATGTGATCCGCATCGAGCATATGCGCGAAATGAAGGACATGGCAATCGTCGGAAACATTGGCCATTTCGACAACGAAATTCAGGTAGCGGCGCTGAAGAACCACAAATGGACCAACATCAAGGATCAGGTCGATATGATCGAAATGGCGTCGGGCCACCGGATTATTCTGCTATCCGAGGGGCGCCTGCTGAACCTTGGCAATGCGACCGGGCATCCGTCTTTCGTGATGTCGGCAAGTTTCACCAATCAGGTTTTGGCGCAGATTGAGCTGTGGACCAAAGCCGATGAGTATGAAAACGATGTCTATATATTGCCCAAGCATCTGGACGAGAAAGTTGCGCGCCTGCATCTGGACCGGATTGGCGTGAAACTGACCGAGCTGAAGAAAGACCAGGCCGACTACATTGGCGTGACGGTCGACGGGCCATTCAAGGCGGAGCACTATCGCTACTAAGGTCAAAGGTAGCTGCAGTAAACAATTCGACTATTTCTACCGGGGGATTTGAACAGAATTCTAGGCAGTATGCATTTGCCTAGAATCGCCAGTGGCGATAAATTGCCTGCGAACCGGCCAGGACGGTCAGGACCTTTTCAGAACACGTGTGGTGCTAAGGGAGCACGTGGGGTGGCGGAGGGTCCCGAGGGGTTGGGGCCCTCCACTTTTTTCAAAACAGCGTCAGAACCGTGCCGATGATCGTGCAGCCGATGATCGCGTAAGCGCCGTCGAGTATCGACAACATCCGCGGACGCATCGAATACGCATAGTTCGTCACGATCCAAGGCGTGACAATGAAAGCGCCCAGGCCAAAGCCGCTGAGAAGGCCCTTGCCGACCGTATCGATTGAAGCCTGCGCGAAGATGTGTCGCATCATGCCGGCCACCAGGATCACACAAATCGCGCTTATTATGAACAGTATCGGGCTGCCAGCGCCTTTCGGTTTTCCGTCATCGCCTTTTTCGATGCCTGCCGCTTGCATCCATCGTTCGCCATGCATGCCGTACCAAACGGCCCCAAAGGCATAGGCACCGGCGGCTGCGACCAGAACTGCTACATATTCCATTCGTCCCTCCTGAAATCATCGTTATGGCGGGACTATGTGACAAAATCGCCAAAAAATACACACTCAGAGCCCGCCGAGCGCGCAGACGATCTGCCATTCTGCTCCGGATACGGGTTGCACCGACAGGCGGGTGTTATTGACCAGAACCATGTCGGCCAGTTTAGGTTCGGCCTTGCACATGGCCAACGTCACAGGCGACGGCAATGATCGGACCGCCTTGACGTCCACGCATTCCCAACGTTCGTCGTCGGTGGTGCTGTCCGGGTGGATCTCGGCGCAGACCTCGACAATACCGACCACCGCTTTTTCGGTTTGCGAATGATAGAAAAACCCGCGGTCGCCGATTTTCATGTCGCGCATGTGGTTACGGGCCTGATAATTGCGGATACCATCCCATTCTTCGCCCGCCTCGCTCTTGGCTACTTGCTGGTCCCAGCTCCAAGTTGACGCTTCGGATTTGAAAAGCCAATACCGCATGGCTCACTCCTTTTTCAATGGGCGGGACAGCAATGTTTCTATTGCGTCCTGCACGGTGATTTTCTGTTCCAGCAATGCCGAAACGGCTAATGTAATGGGGAGATCGATCTGGCGACTTTTTGACATGTCAGAGACTGCTTTTGCCGTGGCGACGCCTTCGACTGTGACATTTCCCGTTGCTCTCTGGCCGCCGCCCAGGGCTAGGCCAAAGCAATAATTTCGTGACTTTACTGATGAACAGGTGAGGACGAGATCGCCAAATCCCGACAGTCCGGACAGCGTTTCCGGCAGCGCCCCCAGCGCGAGCGCCAATCGCTTCATTTCCGCGTAGCCGCGCGTCATCAGGGCGGCGCGGGCGCTTTCGCCGAGCCCGGCGCCGGTGGCAATGCCGACGGCGATTGCGATGACGTTTTTCAGCCCCCCCCCAAGCTCTACTCCGACCACGTCGGTAGTTCGATAAAGGCGCAGGTTCGCAGTGGATAATGCTGTCTGCAAATATTTCGCGTCCTGATCGGTCTTGGTTGCCAGCGTCAGGGCGGTCGGAAGCCCGGCGGCGATGTCTACGGCAAAACTCGGGCCCGAAATAATCGCGGCAGTGGCAGTGGGGCATGTTTTGGCGATTACTCCGGTTGGCCCAAAACCGGTGGCAATGTCGATGCCCTTGCAGCAGGCAATGACTGTGCGCCCGCCCAAGACGCTGGAATGTTGGCCAAGGTATTGTGACAGGGCCTGGGTCGGTACCGCGATCAGGCAAATCGGTGCCGGGTTGGTGGCTTGAGCGGTGGGTGTAAGGGTGCCTGGGAAGCCGAAGCCTGGCAGCCGGGCAATGTTTTCGCCGTCGGTGGCCATGGCTGTTGCATGGGCCTGGTCGCGTGCGATCAGAGCGACCCGGCGTCCGTCGCGGGCCAAGGAGATAGCCAATGCAGTGCCAAACGCGCCGGCGCCGAACACCGAGATATCAGTCATGCCTTGGGCCCCTTTTTTCCGGACCCAAGCAGGGGCGGACTGATCGTGTCAAGCGGCCATCTGGGGCGCGCTGACAAAGTCATGTCGTCACGTGCACCTGCGCGATACTGTTCCAGCCCGGCCCAAGCGATCATTGCCGCGTTATCGGTGCAAAGCGCTACTGGCGGCGACATGAATTGAACATCGCGTTCGTTTGAAACAGCCTCTAACGAATGCCGAATCGTCTGATTTGCCGCAACTCCGCCAGAGATGGCGAATGTCGGGTGCGCTGGCGCCAACGCCAGATACGCGGTCAATGCCCGGCGCGATTTTTCGGCAAACACATCGGCCATGGCGGCCTGGAAACTGGCACAAATGTCGGCGCAGTCGGATGCGGTCAGACCACCGCTTTCTGTGATCTGCCGGTTTCGCGCGCGAAGCACCGCAGTCTTCAGACCGGAAAATGACATGTCACAACCGGGCCGGTCCAGCAACGGACGCGGGAACGCAAAGCGGCGGGGGTCGCCGTCGGCTGCGGCGCGTTCGACAGCCGGGCCTCCGGGCTGCGGCAGGTCGAGGATCCGCGCGATCTTGTCAAACGCTTCGCCCGATGCATCATCGATCGTGCCGCCTAGCCGGGTGAAATCATCGCATCCGCTGACCGAAAGAAACTGGCAGTGGCCACCGGACATCAGCAGCATCAGATAGGGAAATTCAATGCTGTCGGTCAGACGCGGGGTCAGGGCGTGCCCGGCTAGGTGATTGACACCGACCAGCGGCAGACCACGGCCAGCGGCAAGCCCCTTGGCACACATGACCCCGGCCAGGACCCCGCCGATCAGACCGGGACCGGCGGTGACCGCGATCGCGTCGATGTCCGCGAGGTTTACGTTTGCCAGTATTAGAGCCTGTTCGACGGCAATATCCAGCTTTTCCACGTGGGCACGGGCGGCGATTTCCGGAACCACGCCGCCAAAATCCGCGTGCAGATCGGCCTGACCGAAAATAACCGAAGACAGGATGGTTGGCGTTTCGTTGAGCGTGTGGCGCACGACCGCGGCGGCAGTATCGTCGCAGCTGCTTTCCAAGCCAAGTATCGTCAGCGTATCGGTCATCGTCCGGCCTGTTGCGCGAGCGGTCACCGGCAGGTAACACCGTGTGGCAGCCCATACAACCGTGCGAGCCCGCTGTGCCCAAGACCGCCCCCATCGTCCTTTTGACCCGCCCGGCTGCGCCCGCTGCGCGGTTCCGCGAGATGCTAGGCCCGGACGTCGAGGTAATCTTGTCGCCGGTTATCGAAATTGGGCCGGTCGAGTTCACAGTCGACCTGTCGGCCTACAGGACGCTGATATTTGCATCTCAGCATGGCGTTCAGTCAATGAACGGGGTTGCGGGGCTGGAAGGGTTACAGGCCTTTGCGGTTGGCGAGCAGACCGCCCAGGCGGCCAGCGACCTGGGCCTGACGATTGTCGCATCTGACGGGAATGCGGATAGCCTGGTTGCAAAGATCATCACCGCGAGGCCCAAAGGGAAAGCACTGTTTGTGCGTGGGGTTCATTCACGCGGGGATATCGCTCTTCGGCTGAGAAACGCCGGATTAGAGATCGATTCGATCGTAGCTTACGACCAGATCGAGCAACCGCTGTCAGCGCCCGCAAGGCAGGTTCTTGGTGGTGCCCGGCCTGTTGTCCTGCCACTTTTTTCACCCCGGTCAGCTGAATTGTTGGCACGAAAGGCAACGGCGTGTTCGCCGACTGCTCCGCTGATATTGATTGCGATGAGTGCGGCGGTTTTGGCGGCCTGGGATGGTCCGCCGGGCAAGGAATGTGTTTCGGTCCACGCGCCAACGGCGCAAGCCATGGCGCGAGAAATATTGCGGCGATTTCGCAGACTGGCTTGAGCGTGGGTAGTTGGGGCGATACGTATGAGAGGCGGCCGCCGTGGCGCCGTATTATTTGAGAATCAAGGGAACTGGTTTCGGTGGCACGCGCGAAAAAATCCAAAGATTCGGACCCAAAACCTGAATCTGCGGCCGAAGAGCCGGTTAAAGCAGTCGAAGATGCGGTTTTGCTGGCAGGCGCCGGTGAAATGCCGGGCGGCGAAGACCTGCAGGCATCGGAAAGCGATAATGACGCATATGGGTTATTGGCGCCGACACAGGCGCGCGCCGCCCGGCGAAGTATTTGGCCGATGTTCCTGGGCGGCGCAGTTGTGGCGGCAGTTGGGTTTTTGGCTGCGCAGTATTTGGGTAACGACCGGTGGCCCTTTCCAAGCGGGCGCTCGGCCACCGATGAATTGGCGGCTGTCGTGCTAGCGCAAAATGCGCGGATCAGCGTGCTGGAGGGTCAGATTTCGGATCTGACGCAGGTCCTGTCTTACCTGCCGCCTGGCAATGTTATCGACGATCTAGGCGCGCGCCTGCGTGATGGGCAGCAGGCGGTGAGCGAACAAAGCGCGCGCATTGACCTTTTGGACCGGCGGCTTGGCGATTTGGAGAACCGGCCGATCCCCGATGTGGCGGCCTCAAGCGACGCGGTCGCAGCTTATGAGCGCGAACTTACCGCCATGCGGCAGATGTTTGAGGCAGAGCTTGACCGAATTGAAGCAGCGCAGGAAACCGCGGTGGAAATCGAGACTAACGCGGCGGAACGAGCTGAAATCGCGGTCAAGCGGGCGGCACTTGCCCGGGTTCAGTCAAATATGGATCGTGGCGCACCGTTCGCCGAGGGACTGACGGCGTTGCAAGACGCGGGCGTTGCGGTGCCGGGGCACCTGATCGCACTTTCGCGCGACGGCGTTGCGAGTATGGCCGAACTTCAGAGCGAATTTCCCGAGGCCGCGCGTGTCGCGCTGAACGCCGCAGTGCGGGCCGATGTTGCTGCCGGGCGGCAAGGCCGGTTGGCCGGGTTTCTGCGCACCCAGCTTGGCGCAAGATCGCTGGAGCCGCGGCAGGGAAATGACCCGGACGCCATTTTGTCGCGCGCCGAGGCTGCTTTGGGTGACGGAGACATTGGCCAATCGCTCAGCGAGGTATATACATTGCCAGTGGCTGGGGCCGCCCAGATGACCGATTGGGTGGATAAGGCGCGTGCCCGCCAGCGGGCCGTGGAGGCAGTCGCGGCGTTGGCCGAGACCGTGAATAATTAGGCGCGCCCGGGATGCTTTGGTCACTTATCAAGATCGTTCTATTCATCATGTCGATCACGGCGCTGACGATCGGCGTCGGCTATCTTGCCGATTCCAGTGGCGGGGTTCGCATTGCGGTCGGCGGGACCGAGTTCAATCTGGATCCATTGCGGACGGGCATCGCCGCCGGGGTGCTGGTTGTGGTGATCTGGTTGTTGCTCCGCCTGGCTGGCTTACTGATCGCGGCGCTGCGTTTCATCAACGGTGATGAAACCGCGATGTCGCGCTATTTTGACCGCAACCGTGAACGCCGCGGTTTCGAAGCGCTGGCGGACGGCATGACCGCGCTGGCATCCGGTGACGGGCGGTTGGCGATGTCCAAGGCTGCCAAGGCGGAAAAGTATTTGCGCCGGCCGGAACTGACCAACCTGATCACCGCGCAGGCGGCGGAAATATCCGGCGACCGCAAGAAGGCCGAAGAGGTTTACAAGCGACTGTTGCAAGATGATCGCACCCGCTTTGTCGGGGTGCGCGGGATCATGAAGCAACGGCTGGAAGATGGTGACGCTGCGATGGCCAAGAAACTGGCCGAACGGGCGTTTGCACTGAAGCCGAAGCATACTAAAACCGGTGACATCCTGCTGCGGCTGCAGGCCGAACAGCAAGACTGGTCGGGTGCGCGCGCAACTTTGGCGCAAAAGCAAAGACAAGGCGAATTGCCCAAGAATGTTCATAAGCGCCGCGACGCGGTGTTGGCACTGTCCGAGGCGCGTGACGTGTTTCTCGATGGCAACACAGTTGAGGCGCGCAAGGCGGCGATCGAGACCAACCGGCAGTCGCCCGACCTGATCCCGGCCGCGGTCATGGCGGCGCAGGGTTATATCGAGGCCGACAAAGCGCGAAATGCGACACGGTTGCTGAAAAAAGCCTGGCAAGCGCAGCCACACCCGGATTTGGCGGCGGCATTTGCCAGTATCGTGCCTGATGAAGACCCCAAGGCGCGCATCAAGCGATTTCAGGCTTTGACAAAACTGGCACCGGACCATTCCGAAACCCGGATGTTAATGGCGGAACTGCAGATTGCCGCTGGCGATTATGCGGCGGCCCGCAAGGCGTTGGTCGATCTGGTCGAAAGCGAACCGACAGCGCGATCGCTGGCGATCATGGCCGCCATTGAGCGTGGCGAGGGCAGTGACGATACGGTGGTTCGTGGCTGGCTGGCCAAAGCGGTGACCGCGTCGCGCGGCCCGCAATGGGTGTGCGACAATTGCCAGACGGTTCACAGTTCCTGGGCGCCGGTGTGCAGCAACTGCAGCGGCTTTGACACCTTGTCTTGGACGATCCCGGCGGACGGCGAAGTTGCAATGCCTGCATCAACCGAAATGCTGCCGCTGCTCGTTGGCGAGACGGCCAGCGATGATGAAACCAGTGCTGCGGATGACGATGACGAGGTGCTGGATTTAGGAGAGTTCGTTACGGTTCCCGAGCCGCCCGACGTCGAAAAATAATCCTACACAGACCAGCAGCAGAATGCTAAAGAGCCGCGCACACTGGCCGCAGTAGCTCAGATGGTAGAGCATTGCATTCGTAATGCAGAGGTCGGGGGTTCGAGTCCCTTCTGCGGCACCATAGAATCAAGACAATAAACTTTAAACCAAAGGTTTACGGTTTAACGGTAAATGCCAGTCCACCCTACAAACCACCCAGCAATACTCAAATTACGCAATATTGAATCGTTTGGAGCGATATTTCTGTATCCTTGACTCCGGGCTCGTTTCCAAAGCCACTTAAGTATGGAGATTGAATTGGAAGATTTGGTGCGACTGGTCGTAGGGGCCATAAAGGAATTGCCAGGGTGGCCATATTCTGGACGAGCACGCGATCATTTGCGTTGCGACAGTTCACTCGTTTATCTCTCTACTCAAACAGCTCAGAAAATTTTACGTAAGCATGGCGAGAAAGTTGATTTGGCTTGCATTTTGCTTATCCCAACGGCCCTGAACTGTGGTCTTTGGATAGCTGACAACGACAAAGCATGTTGCGTAACATACAATTCGGAACCGGTGAGATATGTTGCAGCAGTAGGAGGTAGGGGTAAATCTTGTGACCCTTCGCCGCTTTGCTGGTGTTGGGCGGAGATTGCGCGTGGATCACCCCAATCAGGTTTTATCAGGTAGTTACGGTAAGTCGTTGAATCGACTCCAGTAATCCACGTCGGCCTCGAAAGTCGAGGTAATTAGTTGGTCGATATTCTGATGATTTCGGGCTGAAACACAATCGGAAAAATAGTGACAAATGTTCCAGCTTTTTCGCGCTTCTACTACACGTGCACCCGAAACTCCGACAATAGGGGACAGAAGGCCGAGTGTTCAAAGGCGGCGGCGACCACCGAACCCTGGTCAGCGCGTCGGCGCTCGTACTCCTGCCATAGCGGCATTTCAGTTCAACACTCCATCGGCTTGGTCAACAACCCAAACCGCCTGATCTCGTCCACTGACATAAAATAAATGGGGCTTATACCAACGGCCCCCAGATTTGACTCAAGGGGATTCCCACGAGCGGCGTGATCTGATTCAGTGGCATCAAGGCAAGGGAGGCTTTGATGGCAGTAAGGATTACGCGAAAAGACAAGTCCGCAGGCGAGCTTCGCCAGGAAGCGGCGCGGTGCCGGGATGGGAAAGCGGCGCGACGGGTGTTGGCGATTGCCCTGGTTCTGGATGGGGTTGACCGCAAGACGGCGGCAGAAAACTGCGGCATGGATCGGCAGACGTTGCGGGATTGGGCCCACCGTTACAATGCGGAGGGCGTGTCGGGCCTGTTCAACCGTCGCCCGCCGGATCCACCCTGTCTGCTGAGCGCGGCACAGAAGGAGGAGTTGGCGGAAATGGTTCGGGCGGGTCCCGACCCCGAAACCGATGGGGTTGTGCGCTGGCGGCGCATTGATCTGAAACGCAAGATCGAAGAGCGCTTCGGCGTCACCATGCATGAGCGAACTGTTGGCAAACAATTGGCAAGCCTGGGCTTTCGGCGTCTGTCGGTGCGCCCGCAGCATCCGAAATCCGACCCGGATGCACAGGAGGCTTTTAAAAAAACTTCGCCGCAGAGGTAGAAGCAGCCTTGCCGGAAACAGCCCGCAGCAAGCCCCTGGAGATATGGTTTCAGGATGAAGCGCGGGTTGGCCAGCAGGGCACGCTCACCCGTATCTGGGCCGAGCGTGGAACACGCCCCCGTGCCCCGCGCGACACCCGCTATATCTGGAGCTACATTTTCTGCGCCGTCTGCCCGGAACGGGCTGAAGCGGCCGCTCTGATCATGCCACATGCCGACACACAGGCCATGAGCGCGCATCTCGCCGAGATCGCTAAAACCGTCGCATCGGGCGCACATGCCCTTCTCATTCTGGATGGCGCTGGCTGGCACGGTTCGGCAGAGCTGGAGGTACCCGACAACATCACCCTGCTCAAACTCCCGCCCTATTCCCCTGAACTCAACCGATGGAAAATGTGTGGGCTTATCTGCGTGCCAACAAGCTCGCCATATCCGTCTTCGACAATTATGAGCAGATCGTCGACAGGTGTTGCGAAGCATGGAACTTCTTTGCAAACGACAAAACAGCAATCACGTCAATCACTACCAGACAATGGGCCAAAACGGTCAACGGCTAGGGCCGTTGGTATTATAACCCTGCCTTGATTTAGGGCCGTCCCGCACAATATCATGTGATTGACCGCTAACGGGCACACCCTACAGTGGCCGTAGTAACCGCGAATCATCGCGGCGGCCATCAACGGAAAAGGCCGGACTGTTGGAGGTCCAGCCTAGCGCCCCAGAGGGGATTTGATGGTCTCGTTTAATTCACGAAGGCGCACGAGACGGGCTCAATGATGCGGTGATCTTACCAAATCCTGCGAGTCCGTCAAGTGCCCTTCCGCAAATTTGCAGGGGTATCGCATGAATAGCTGGCCCGTGTTTGCTACGTGCATCAACGTCTGATTCAATGTCACCAGAACACGCATCTGGAGGACTTGCTTTGGAAAAGACTACATCATTTCAATCTGTTATTTCGGCCATCCCTGACCCTCGCCAGCAGGCGAAGGTGCTTTACCCGCTTGATGAGATCCTGCTTTTAAGCCTGTGTGCGGTGGTCTCGGGCGGCGAGAGTGTCGTTGATATTGTCGAATATGGTGAAGAAAAGCTGAAGTTTCTGCGCAAATTGGCCCCTTTTGAGCACGGCATTCCCTCGCATGACACGCTTTCAACGGTGTTTCGGCTGCTTGATCCGGAGAAGTTCAGTACAGCCTTTGCGCAATGGGCTGCTGGCCTGGCGGGACGCGTTGAAGGCTCGATTGTGGCCGTCGATGGCAAGACGATGCGCGGGTCAAAGGCCGGTGGTGAAACACCTCTGCATTTGATCTCGGCCTACTGTGATGATCTGCGTCTGGTACTGGGTCAGCGGGCAAGTGCGCACAAAAAGAACGAGATCAAGGACATTCCATTGCTCTTGGATTTGCTCCACGTTGAGGGCGCGATCGTGACGCTGGACGCGATGGGGTGCCAACGCCAGATTGCCTGCAAAATCCGCGACAAGGGGGCCGACTACGTGCTGGCGCTCAAGGGAAATCAGAGCAGCCTTTTTGAGGATGTGAAACTGTGGTTTGAAGAGAGGGAGCATGAAAATACTGCGTCGTTACAGACTGTTGATGGCGATAAAGGTCGGATTGAGACCCGGACCTACACCCAGAGTGACACCATAGAATGGCTGCAAGAGCGCCATCCGGGTTGGGCGGGCCTGACCAGTATTGGTCGCGTTGTCTCGATCCGTGAAAGCAACGGGAAAACAACACAACAAACCCGATACTTCATCTCGTCTCTACCGAAAGATGCGCCGCGCTTTGCCCATGCGGTACGCTCCCATTGGGGGATTGAAAACCGCCTCCACTGGGTGCTCGACGTCACATTCCGCGATGATGACAGCCGTGTTCGTAAGGATCACGGCCCCAAGAATTTTGCCGTCATCAAACACATGGCAATGAATCTGCTCAACAAGGCAAAAGATAAAAAATCGCTCAGGGTCATGCGCAAAAAGGCCGGATGGAACAATCGGTTCTTACTGCAAATTCTCCGGACATAACCTTCATGCGATTCCCCTGCGCAAATTTGTCGGTAACACGCGATATGTCCGGTTTATGTACCAGATGATCTGTCCGGTTTTAGAACGCCTCCAAGCCATGGAGGGAGGCGATGCGTCGGACGGAGCAGGTACAGGGACTGAGATTGATGAAGTTCGAGGAGGTTTACGGGTGCATCCATCGGGGTGGCTTGAGCCAGGCGGAGGCGGCGGAGGTTCTGGGTGTCTCGGAGCGCACCTTCCGGCGCTGGCGCGACCGCTACGAGGCGGAGGGAGCCGACGGTCTCTACGACCGCCGCCTGGGCCGCCTCTCGGCGCGGCGCGCGCCGGTGGACGAGGTGGCGCGGGTGCTGGAGTTGTTCGACACCCGCTACTGGGACTTCACGGCCAAGCACTTCCACGAGAAGCTGGTGGCCGATCACGGCTTCAAGCGCAGCTACAACTGGCTGCGGCTGAGCTTGCAAGCCCATGGGCGCAGGCGCGCGGCGCCCAGGCGTGGGGCGCACCGGCGCAAGCGGCCGCGCCGTGCCCTGCCCGGCATGATGTTGCACCAGGACGGCTCGAGCCACGAGTGGGTCCCCGGTCGATGGTGGGACCTGATCGTCACCATGGACGATGCGACCAGCGATATCTACTCGGCCTTCTTCGTCGCCGAAGAGGGCACCATGTCGAGCTTCCAGGGGGTGTCCGAGGCGATCCGGACCAAGGGCCTGTTCTGCTCGCTCTACGCCGACCGCGCCAGCCACTACTGGAACACGCCCGAGGCCGGCGGCAAGGTGGACAAGGACACCCCGACCCAGGTCGGCCGCGCCCTGGCGCAGCTCGGCATCGAGCTGATCCCGGCCTACTCGCCCGAGGCAAGGGGGCGCTCGGAGCGCATGTTCGGCACCTTGCAGAAGCGCCTGCCCCAGGAACTCAGGCTCGCCGGCATCACCGACATGGTCGAGGCCAACCGCTTCCTCAAGGAGGTCTTCCTGCCACAACACAACGCCCGCTTCGCGACCCCGGCCGAGGACCGGGGCACCGCCTTCGTCCCCTTCACCGGCGCGCTCGACGACATCCTGTGCATCCACGAGGAACGCACCGTCTCAAACGACAACACGGTGCGCTACAAGCGCCTGGCACTTCAGATCCCCGCCGGCCGCCACCGCCGCCATTACGTCAAGGCCAGGGTCTGCGTCCACGAATACCCCGACGGCACAATGGCCGTCTTCCATGGACCGCGATGTCTGGCGCGATACCACGCCGATGGCCAACCGATCGACAGCCAAACCCGCGAGGCCGCGTGACCCGCTTCGACGCGACCGACCGGCGCCCTGTGGACAAGTGGACAGCCGCTCCGCGACCGACCACTTCCCCACAGGGCCAGAAACCGCAACAGAAGCGGTCAACTCATACCAACGGCCCTAGTAGTTGACCGTTTTGGCCCATTGTCTGGTAGTGATTGACGTGATTGCGGTTTTGTCGTTTGCAAAGAAGTTCCATGCTTCGCAACACCTGTCGACGATCTGCTCATAATTGTCGAAGACGGATATGGCGAGCTTGTTGGCACGCAGATAAGCCCACACATTTTCCATCGGGTTGAGTTCAGGGGAATAGGGCGGGAGTTTGAGCAGGGTGATGTTGTCGGGTACCTCCAGCTCTGCCGAACCGTGCCAGCCAGCGCCATCCAGAATGAGAAGGGCATGTGCGCCCGATGCGACGGTTTTAGCGATCTCGGCGAGATGCGCGCTCATGGCCTGTGTGTCGGCATGTGGCATGATCAGAGCGGCCGCTTCAGCCCGTTCCGGGCAGACGGCGCCGAAAATGTAGCTCCAGATATAGCGGGTGTCGCGCGGGGCACGGGGGCGTGTTCCACGCTCGGCCCAGATACGGGTGAGCGTGCCCTGCTGGCCAACCCGCGCTTCATCCTGAAACCATATCTCCAGGGGCTTGCTGCGGGCTGTTTCCGGCAAGGCTGCTTCTACCTCTGCGGCGAAGTTTTTTTAAAAGCCTCCTGTGCATCCGGGTCGGATTTCGGATGCTGCGGGCGCACCGACAGACGCCGAAAGCCCAGGCTTGCCAATTGTTTGCCAACAGTTCGCTCATGCATGGTGACGCCGAAGCGCTCTTCGATCTTGCGTTTCAGATCAATGCGCCGCCAGCGCACAACCCCATCGGTTTCGGGGTCGGGACCCGCCCGAACCATTTCCGCCAACTCCTCCTTCTGTGCCGCGCTCAGCAGACAGGGTGGATCCGGCGGGCGACGGTTGAACAGGCCCGACACGCCCTCCGCATTGTAACGGTGGGCCCAATCCCGCAACGTCTGCCGATCCATGCCGCAGTTTTCTGCCGCCGTCTTGCGGTCAACCCCATCCAGAACCAGGGCAATCGCCAACATCCGTCGCGCCGCTTTCCCATCCCGGCACCGCGCCGCTTCCTGGCGAAGCTCGCCTGCGGACTTGTCTTTGCGCGTAATCCTTACTGCCATCAAAGCCTCCCTTGCCTTGATGCCACTGAATCAGATCACGCCGCTCGTGGGAATCCCCTTGAGTCAAATCTGGGGGCCGTTGGTATCATATGGTACATAAACCGGTCAACTCAGAATGTTCTCGACAGTGCCCTTCCGCAAATGGAAGGAACTCAGCTAATGGCTGAAGCCTATTACGACCTCAATAAGTCCTCAGACGGCCAGTACTACTTCAACTTGAAGGCCCCGAATCACAAGGTGGTCGCGACATCGGAGATGTACACGACAAAAAGTGCCGCCCAAGAGGGCATCCGGGATGTGCGGAATCTCGCGAGCACAACCGAAGTCAAGGACAATACATAGGCTATCCGTAAGGATGGCCAGGGATGGCCCGCTCGAGTCGGCGGGCCATCCGCACTACCTCGACGCGGCTCGCAATGCAGAGATTTCCCTCACCGATATGCATGTTGTGCGCAATCTCGTGGATCAGACCGACATCTCCCAGCACTGCCTCGATGCTCGCCGCTCCGGACTTGAGCGCCACAAACCCGACGAAACACGCCATGTGGAGCGCTCCAACGGTGAAGCCATTGGTGTCGATAAGGTCGGCCAGAGACTTGTCATCAGGAGGCCGCTTACAAGGCATTGGGTCTCTCTGTTCATGTGTCAATCCCGGAGTAAAAAGGGTCAATGTCCCGGTGCAAAACTGGCACCTGGTTTGATTTAGGTGCGCACCCTGGTGCGTGTGCTTTCCAAATAGCTGATGCGTGCCAGGGTGCGTTGGCCGCAGGCCAACCTTTTCGCAGTTTTGGTATTTTCAGGATTACGGTTTGGCGATTTTGCTCTGGCGCAACCGGTAGCTTTCGCCGTTCATCTCGAGGATATGGACGTGGTGGGTTAGGCGATCGAGAATGGCGCCTGTGAGGCGTTCTGCGCCGAAGACCTCGGTCCATTCATCGAACGGCAGGTTGGATGTGATGATGATGGAGCCACGTTCGTAGCGCTGCGAGATGATCTCGAAGAGAAGCTCGGCCCCGGTCTTGCTCAGTGGCACAAAACCCAGTTCATCAATGATCAGCAGGTCCTGGCTAACCAGTTGTTTCTGCAAGCGCTGCAGGCGGCGTTCGTCGACGGCCTCGATGAGTTCATGGACGAGAGCAGCGGCAGTGGTGAAGCGTACTTTCCTGCCCTTCTGGCAGGCCGCCAGACCCAATCCCAGGGCGATATGGGTTTTACCTGTGCCGCTTGGCCCCAATGCGATGATATTGGCGCGCCGGTCTATGAACTCACCGCGGGCCAGTTGCATGGTCAGGACCTTGTTCAGCGACGGGATGACCTTGAAGTTGAAGCTGTCCAGGCTTTTGGTCGCCGGGAACTTTGCGGCCTTGATCCTGCGCTCGATCATCCGGCGTTCGCGCTCGATCAGTTCCAACTCGCAAAGCCGCAGCAGGTAGTTGATGTGATCCTTGTTCTCCACTGCGCATTGCCGGGCCTGTTTGGCATATTCGCTGTGGAAGGCGGCAGCCGGAGCTTCTTGAGGTGGTGCTGCAGCAGAACCTGCGGGGTGTCGGTCATGCCGGCGCCTGCGCCATCAGGCTCATGTAACTGGCAGGATCTGTGGTCTCGACCTGCGCCCTTGGAAGGTACGGGTAAATCTCCAGATCGAGCCGGGGTGGGCGTTTCTCGATCTGGCAGAGGACGAGATGCTTCACTGCATCGTAGCCGATGGCCCCGAGTTCCAGTGACTACCTGATGGCGCCGTGAACATGGCCCATCTCGAAAGTCTCCAGCAGCCGCAGAACCTGGACGTATTCGCGCTTGCCCTTCTTTCCCATGCGCGCTTCCAGCAGCCGGTGCAGGGTGGCGAACTCCCCGGGCAGGTCCCAGCCCTGCAACGGAGCCGCCTGATCAAGCGCGCCGACCTTCTGTTCCAGCAGAGGCAGGAAGTGCATCGGATCGAAGACCATGTCCGCTTTTTCGTAGGACCGCTTGTGGCAGGCGATGATTTCCGTGCCGCAGCCGATGATGACCTCGTGGACATAGCCGCGAACCTGGACCTCGTGATGGGCGTATGCGACCGGCACGAAATAGTCGTTGTTGCGATAGCGGACCATCGAGATCGACGTCGCCCGGGTGCTGACCTTCTCGCAGGCGTCATAGGGCGTCAGGGGTAGTGTCATCAGCGCATCAAGATCACGCATCAGCCGCTCGCCGATAGTCTCGGAATGACCTCGCAATACTTCGTCCTGCCGTTTGAGGCATTGCTCCTCCAGCCGGGCGTTCAGATCATCGAAACTGTCGAAGCGCGGCATCGGACCAGGAAGTTCCGCCGACCATAACCGATTGTGCCTTCGACACTACCCTTGTCATTGCCCTTGCCAGGACGGCCGAACCGGTCCTCAAAGAGATAGTGCGACTGCAACTCCGAGAAAGTTCTGGTGCGTTGCCGGGTTCCGTCCCCGAGGATCCGCGCCACCGCGATCGTGGTGTTGTCGTAGAGCCCTGACAGCGGCACGCCTCCGAAGAAGGCAAAGGCGGAGACATGGCCATCACAAAAGGCCTCGGTTGTCTCGGCCGGATAGGCCTTGATGAAGAACGCGTCCGAGTGCGGCAGAGACATTGCAAAGTAGTGCAGCTTGCGCACGACCCCGCCAATCTCGCCAAGCGCCTCACCAAAATCAACCTGGGCGTGGCCCGGCGCGTGGCTCAGCGGCACGAACACCTCCCGCGTCCGCCGCTTTCGCTCACGCACATAGTCCGTGACGATGGTGATGCCGCCGACGAAGCCATGTTCATCACGCAGACGCTCATATATCCGCTTCGACGTATGCCGCTGCTTCTTGAGCCGCGACTTATCCTCTTCCAATATCTGGTTGATGAGCGGAATGAACGGGTCAAGCTTTGGACGGGCTGGTGGCCCATTCCTGCGATACCCAGGTGGCACCGCATGCTTCAGAATTTTTGACACAGTCTTGCGATCAATCCCAAAATGTCGGGCCGCCGCACTCTTGCTCATCCCATCCACATGGCACGCACGGCGTACCCGACTATACAGTTCCACAGAATACATCTCCCCGCCCTCAGCTCGTTTGCTTCAGGCTTCAAGGTGCGGAATTTTGCTCCGCGACGGTCAGATCATCCGACCGATTCCGTGGGTATTTTGTCTCCGGGATTCACAGTAGGGTCTTGGCGTCGGTCGCCTTTACAACCTTGGCCCTGACCTTGTTGGTCTTGCGATCCTTCGCCCCCAGAACGGCGGTCTTGCCGACTGTGCCCCTGCCAGCTTTCAGCTTCTTACCCTTGTGCTTGTTGCGCTCTCTGCCGCCGAAATAGGTTTCGTCGACTTCGACTGGACCCGCAAAATCCTCAAGATCGTCATGACTCCATGCCTCGCGGATGCGTTGCAGCATGAACCATGCGGACTTCTGAGAAACACCTATATCACGATGCAGTTTCATGCTGGACACACCCTTGAGACTGGTCAGGTGCAGATATATGGCAAACACCCACTTGCGGAGTGGCAGTTGGGACTTGCGCATCACAGTGCCGGTCTTGACGGAGAAATATGCCCCGCAATCCGAACAACGGTAGGGCATGTCCTTGTGGCTTGCTTCATGGGTTCTGGTGCTGCCGCATTGCGGGCAATAGCGACCATCCGGCCAAACGCGGGTCTCAAACCATTGACGGGCGCTTTCCTCGGTCGGGAACATGTCTGCAAGGGCCATCAGGCTAATGCCCTCGCGGTCTGATTTTCCGGGTGCTTTGTGTGCCATGATGCTGATTCTCCCTACCCATCACATATGGGTATTCAGCACCTAGATTTCAAGGCAGGGTTATAAGCCCCAAATAAATGTTATCCGCATCCGCCGCCTGCAACGTGAACCAGTAAAAGTCCGGATCGATCCCCATTTCCGAATAATAATTCACATAATGCGCGTGGGCCGGATCGTTGCGGGGAATGTCGCCGCCTTGCGTCCCATCACTATCGGCCCAGGAATGCACCCCAATCCCGGCCCCGCATTCGGCAAACCGCCTGCTACCCGCCAGAAACAGGTCGACCGCACCGGATGCGATCGGCCTCGGCCGGCACATAGGTGTCGATCCCCAGCGCCCGGATTTGGCGGGCAAGCCGCAGGTTGACCTCGTCGTCGATCGATCCTGGCATTTCGAGCAAAACCAGAACCTCGATCTCCGGATGATCTTGCAAAAACCGGCTGACGCGCCGATATGATTCCGGTCCAATTGTGCCTTCCACCAACCCGACTTCGCCATCGGCTTCCAAGAAAAGTCGTTCGTCAAATCCCTGCGCCAGGGTGCCAGAGCCCAAGCCAAAAAAGAGCGTCACGCCGATCAGAAACCGCGGCAGAAACAATCCCTGCATCTCGTCTCCCCGCACAAACATCCTCCCGCCTTAGCCATGTCACGTTTCTCAAATCGTCTAACTAGCTTCACTTCCCCTCTTTGCGTAGTTTCTCAAGCAATTTGTCGTGGCTTAGAAATGGAACGTGTATCAGTCCGTCCTCAGCGATGTGGACAGATTGGCCACGTCCTTCTAGCTCTTTGCGCAGGCGCTCATTTTCTTTGGTAAGTCTGTGAATGCGCTGTGCTGGCCACTGTCTCATCGCAGCGCCTCTAGGCGCCTGTGTGACGTGCGTAAAGCCTCTCGCTGGAAGACGCACTACCGCAGGCCGATGAAGTCCAGGGGTCCTGTTTCAATGCCGTCCAGCGCCAGGGTTAGACTGTCCCGGATTTCCAGCCATTCTTCGGTTGGCATGGTTTTCGCCTTCGCAGGGTTGCGCACTCTGGTCATTTCTCTCTCCTGTTTGTTGGACTTGCTCTCAGGCAAGCCGGTAGTGACTGCTGCAAATGGGGTTGCGGGCATTGTATTGTCGGCGGTTTGTGCTATCGATAGAAAACATATCAACTCGGAATGCATGCATTGTCAATAGAAAAAATATCAATTCGCCAATTGAAGGCCGCACGAGCGTTGCTCGATTGGTCCCAAATGGATTTGGCCGCAGCCTCAGAAATCTCCTACCCTACAGTAGCACGGCTTGAGACAATGGATGGACCAATTGGTGGGCGAGGCAGTACAGCCATTGCCATCCGCACCGCCCTTGAAACAGCCGGTGTTGAGTTCATCGAAGAAAATGGTGGCGGGCCGGGGGTTAGGTTGCGGAAAGAGTAGTGACACGCGCTGGGAGAGGATTAAAGCGAATAGGCTTATATTATGATGCCCATTTGCAGGGAAATTCCCTTGGATAGAAACGTAAATACTGGTCTTGATATGTCTGTTGTCAGCAGTTCGGCAGTCAGAAACGCTTTACCAAATTATTGACCGAATCACGCATGCGAAAGCAATGGTCGAGCATTGATGAAACGACACTTAGCCTGCACCGTAATATCCTTTCTGCCTATGTTAAAACCGGAACAGCGCCCGTCACTAGTGAGCTGGACCACGCGCAATTGCTCGACCTGAGCAGGCGTGATTTGATTGTGATGAACGGTGAAAATATTTCGGCGGCCTATCCGTTTTCAACCGAGCCGACGCTTCATTCAGTGCGCATCGGGGAACGGGAAATTGCCTGTGTGTGCGCGATTGATGCATTGGGAACCAGTGCAATGGTTAGACAAGAAGTTCAGGTGAAATCGCGATGCCCGCAATGTGATCAAAGTATCGTTGTCGATATTGCGAAGGATGGACTGCAGGTTGTTGATTGCGAACCAGGTACGACCCGAATTTGGGCAGGAATTGTGCTAATTGAAGGGTGTGCCGCGACCAGCCAATGTCAATCGATGCTGGCGTTTTGCTGTCAGGAACACCTGAACGAATGGCGGGGCGCCGATGAAAAACGACGCGAGGGTTACACATTTTCGGTGGAACAGGCTGTTCAAGTAGGGGTTGCAATTTTCCGACCGTTTCTACCGCAATCCGAAAGGGCGTAGCAGCAACAAAAACACGCGAAACATCTGAAGCTACAATACTCGGAATGTATTGACGCGGTTCTTACTGACGAACAGCTTTCGCAAAACTCAATGCCTCACCGACGTCCGCTTCCTCAGGAATGTGCTGCTTGGTAATGTGCTTTCGCGATGGCTGTCGGCGACCCAAGGTGTCGGTGCGGGTGGCGACGTGGCTAATTTCGCCGCGTCTCTCAAGTTCTTTTCTAACTGTAGAAACAGCGGTGTGGTGAATCCCCAACATTGCCGCAATTTGCCTGTCGTTTTTCTCAGGCGTGGCCCTCAACTGGTCCGCGATAAGTTCCCGTTTCTGCGCTTGGTTTACATGGCGCGACGGGCGATATTTAGTTGCCGCGCGTGGGTGAATCAGCAAGTGAGAGCGTGCTCAACAATTAAAGGCCGCCGCATAACTGCGGCGGCCTCGTAGAGTATCTCGACGGCACGTTTTCCAAGCTATCACCTGAACATGAAGTGCATCAGACTGACACCGTACGGTAAGTATAGCACAGAAACCGCTCGGTTGCATGGCCCCTTAGCCGTTGAATTCAATGCTTCCGTGCAAAACGGCTTGCAGTTTACAGAACCTACTTGGGTTTCACCCGAAACTTTCCAGAAATTGCGGCCCCGCTTTCCACAGTTAATTCCTCGCAATTGACGCCACCCCTGAGAACCGCCCCGGAGTGAATTGTTAGTAATCGAGCTTGAACTTTTCCCCTTTGAACTCCCATCAACTCAGCGCTGTCGGCCTTCACGTTTCCTTTGATTTTTCCGGATACTTCCAGACTTAGCTTGGCCGCTGAAACATTCCCGTTCACGGTTCCATTTACTACGACCGAGCCGGATGATTCCATGTTTCCGTCAATGGTTAGGTCCTCCGAAATCATAGACTGGGTATTTATGCTGACTTCATTCATTGCAGAATTACCACTTTGTTTGTTTCTCTTTTTTAGTGACAACGCGTGAGAGGCTCGAACCACTTGAATTTTATCATCGGTTTTGGCGTCGCCATGTCAATGTCACCAATTAACAGAATCGCTCTGCCCGTGGGTGTCCCCACATTTCGCGGCTAAGACTGACCGCCGTGGTTTCATCCAAATGTGCCGCTGACGTCAGACAGTCCACCAGACCGCCAGCCGTATTGGCAATGCCGCGATTGAGTTGACCCATGAAGCCGTTGTTTTTCCTGGGCGCCGCCGCAGCCATTCTTTGAATTGGCAGTCATCACGACACCTTCCGACGGTAAATTGGGGGAGAGTTTCATATCTTCATATCGATGTTGTCGGACGAGAAAATGTCAGCCAATATCGTGGGTTTTTCATAGCACTTTTCGGTCATATTTGCAAGGTAATCATTGTCATTTGTCGGTAACACGCGATATGTCCGGTTTATGTACCAGATGATCTGTCCGGTTTTAGAACGCCTCCAAGCCATGGAGGGAGGCTATGCGTCGGACGGAGCAGGTACAGGGACTGAGATTGATGAAGTTCGAGGAGGTTTACGGGTGCACCCATCGGGGTGGCTTGAGCCAGGCGGAGGCGGCGGAGGTTCTGGGTGTCTCGGAGCGCACCTTCCGGCGCTGGCGCGACCGCTACGAGGCGGAGGGAGCCGACGGTCTCTACGACCGCCGCCTGGGCCGCCTCTCGGCGCGGCGCGCGCCGGTGGACGAGGTGGCGCGGGTGCTGGAGTTGTTCGACACCCGCTACTGGGACTTCACGGCCAAGCACTTCCACGAGAAGCTGGTGGCCGATCACGGCTTCAAGCGCAGCTACAACTGGCTGCGGCTGAGCTTGCAAGCCCATGGGCGCAGGCGCGCGGCGCCCAGGCGTGGGGCGCACCGGCGCAAGCGGCCGCGCCGTGCCTTGCCCGGCATGATGTTGCACCAGGACGGCTCGAGCCACGAGTGGGTCCCCGGTCGATGGTGGGACATGATCGTCACCATGGACGATGCGACCAGCGATATCTACTCGGCCTTCTTCGTCGCCGAAGAGGGCACCATGTCGAGCTTCCAGGGGGTGTCCGAGGCGATCCGGGCCAAGGGCCTGTTCTGCTCGCTCTACGCCGACCGCGCCAGCCACTACTGGAACACGCCCGAGGCCGGCGGCAAGGTGGACAAGGACACCCCGACCCAGGTCGGCCGCGCCCTGGCGCAGCTCGGCATCGAGCTGATCCCGGCCTACTCGCCCGAGGCAAGGGGGCGCTCGGAGCGCATGTTCGGCACCTTGCAGAAGCGCCTGCCCCAGGAACTCAGGCTCGCCGGCATCACCGACATGGTCGAGGCCAACCGCTTCCTCAAGGAGGTCTTCCTGCCACAACACAACGCCCGCTTCGCGACCCCGGCCGAGGACCGGGGCACCGCCTTCGTCCCCTTCACCGGCGCGCTCGACGACATCCTGTGCATCCACGAGGAACGCACCGTCTCAAACGACAACACGGTGCGCTACAAGCGCCTGGCACTTCAGATCCCCGCTGGCCGCCACCGCCGCCATTACGTCAAGGCCAGGGTCCGCGTCCACGAATACCCCGACGGCACAATGGCCGTCTTCCATGGACCGCGATGTCTGGCGCGATACCACGCCGATGGCCAACCGATCGACAGCCAAACCCGCGAGGCCGCGTGACCCGCTTCGACGCGACCGACCGGCGCCCTGTGGACAAGTGGACAGCCGCTCCGCGACCGACCACTTCCCCACAGGGCCAGAAACCGCAACAGAAGCGGTCAACTCATATGGTACATAAACCGGTCAACTCAGAATGTTCTCGACAGGTAATCATTGTCATTTCGCTTCATCTTCACCGGTTGTTATTCACTCAGATGGAAATGTTTTTTTCGAAAGTCGAAAATTGAGATAAGTGCGGTGGTGAGGGGACGTTACGGGTCCCATACACTCCATTTGTGTTCCGGGGGGCACCCATTGCGCGTCTGACAGGCGCTGGCGTGGCTGTCTGTGCCTATGTGTAACCTAGGTGTCATCGGCCATGGCGGGCAAATTAAAAATGACCAGCGCAATAATCACCGCCCACCACGGGTGCTCGAATTTCGCCCAGGTCCAGATTGCAGCCGGAACGCTCCACGCCGATGCCACACCTTGAAAGATCGCCACGACAGGCACTGTCTGACGTCAACGCCTGTGGGACAGATTTTAGGTTTAGCATCAGGAGGATTTCTGGTTCATCGCAACCGTCAAGGAGTGAAGATGAACAAGAAATCCGGAACCAGCAAAGCCTCGGCTGACAGGCTGGTCAAAACCATTCGCCGCAAGACCCGGCAAACCTATTCGGCTGAGGAGAAGATCCGCATTGTTTTAGCGGGTCTTCGCGGCGAGGCAAGCATCTCGGCGTTGTGCCGTCGTGAAGGCATCTCAGAGAGCCTGTATTACAGTTGGTCGAAGGAATTTCTGGAAGCGGGCAAACGCCGCTTGTCTGGCGATACGGCACGTCAGGCGACGTCGCCTGAGGTGAAGGAGTTGCGATCAGAGGCGATGGTGTCAATCCCGGCGTAAAAAGGGGCCATTCGCCGGAGTAAAAGTGGGCCAGTTGAGGTGCCGCGCCTTGTTGGGTGTGCTCCCCATAAAGCTAACGCGTGACAAGTCGCATGTTGGCCAAAGGCCAACATCCATCAAGTTCAGACCGGGTTCAGGCTCTGGCGTTTCGGCTCTGTTTTAGCCGAAAGCTGTCGCCGTTCATCTCCAGTATATGGACGTGGTGGGTGAGGCGATCCAGGAGCGCACCGGTGAGGCGCTCGGATCCGAATATTTCGGTCCATTCGTCGAACGGCAGATTTGAGGTGATGATTATGGAGCCGCGTTCATAGCATTGGGAGATGACTTCGAAGAGCAGCTCAGCGCCGGTTTTGCTCAAGGGGACAAAGCCCAGCTCGTCAATGATCAGAAGGTTCTGGCTGGTGAGTTGTTTTTGGAACCTCTGCAGGCGGCGTTCATCGACAGCTTCGATCAATTCGTGAACCAGTGATGCGGCGGTTATGAAGCGGACCTTGAGGCCTTTCTGGCAGGCGGCCAATCCCAGCCCCAGTGCGACATGGGTTTTACCGGTGCCACTTGGCCCCAGGGCAATGATGTTCTGGTATTTGTCGATGTATTCACAGCGCGCCAGCTCCAGCACGAGCGGCTTGTTGAGTGACGGGATCGCCTTGAAATCGAAGCTGTCCAGGCTCTTGGTGGCTGGAAACTTCGCGGCTTTGATGCGCCGCTCGATCATCCGGCGTTCCCGCTCTATCAGTTCAAGTTCGCAGAGCCGCAGTAAATACTGGACGTGATCCTTCTTCTCAGCAGCGCATTGTTGCGCAAGTTTGGAATATTCGCCCGGGAATGTCGGCAAGCGCAGTTTTTTAGGTGATGCTGCAGCAGAACCTGCGGTGTATCGGTCATGCCGGCACCTGCGTCATCAGGCTCATATAGCTCGCGGGCTTGGTGGTCTCGACCAGTGCTTTGGGCAGGTAGGGGTAGATATCGAGATCGAGCCGTGGCGGGCGCCTCTCGATCCGGCAAAGCACCAGATGCTTGACCGCATCGTAGCCGATCGCGCCCAGTTCCAGCGACTGTTTGATAGCCCCGTGGACGTGCGCCATCTCGAAGCTCTCAAGCAGCCGCAGAACCTGGACGTATTCGCGCTTGCCCTTCTTGCCCATGCGCGCTTCCAGCAGCCGGTGCAGGGTGGCAAACTCCCCTGGCAGGTCCCAGCCCTGCAGCGGTGCCGCCTGGTCCAGCGCGCCAACCTTCTGTTCCAGCAGCGGCAGGAAGTGCATCGGATCGAAGACCATATCAGCCTTCTCATAGGACCGTTGGTGGCGGGCGATCACCTCGGCGCCGCAGCCGATGACGACCTCGTGGACATAGCCGCGGACCTGAACCTCGTGATGAGCGCAGGCGACCGGCACCGAGTAATCGTTGTTGCGATAGCGGATCATCGAGATCGACGTCGCCCGCGTGCTGACTTTCTCGCAGGCATCGTAGGGTACAGGCGGCAGCGCCATCAGGCCGTCGAGGTCGCGCATCAGCCGCTCGCCGATAGTCTCGGAATGACCCCGCAGAACCTCATCCTGACGTTTGAGGCATTGCTCCTCCAGCCGGACGTTCAGGTCATCGAAACTGTCGAAGCGCGGCATCGGCACCAGGAAGTTCCGCCGGCCATAACCGATTGTGCCTTCGACATTACCCTTGTCGTTGCCCTTGCCAGGACGGCCGAACCGGTCTTCGAACAGGTAATGCGACTGCAACTCAGCAAAGGTTCTGGTGCGTTGCCGTTTTCCGTCCCCGAGGATCCGTGCCACCGCGATCGTGGTGTTGTCGTAGAGCCCTGACAGCGGCACGCCGCCGAAGAACGCAAAGGCGGAGACATGGCCATCGCAAAAGGCCTCGGTTGTCTCCGCCGGATAGGCCTTGATGAAGAACGCGTCCGAGTGCGGCAGAGACATTGCAAAGTAGTGCAGCTTGCGCACGACCCCGCCAATCTCGCCAAGCGCCTCACCAAAATCAACCTGGGCGTGGCCTGGCGCGTGCGACAGCGGCACGAACACTTCCCGAGTCCGGCGCTTCTTCTCGCGAACATAGTCGGTCACAATCGTGATCCCGCCGGTGAAGCCATGTTCATCACGCAAACGCTCATATATCCGCTTCGACGTATGCCGCTGCTTCTTGAGCCGCGACTTATCCTCTTCCAATATCTGGTTGATGAGCGGAATGAACGGGTCAAGCTTTGGACGGGCTGGTGGCCCATTCCTGCGATACCCCGGTGGCACCGCATGCTTCAGAATTTTTGACACAGTCTTGCGGTCTATCCCGAAATGACCGGCCGCCGCCCGCTCACTCATCCCACCGACATGACACGCACGCCGAACCCGGCTGTACAATTCCACAGAATACATCTCCCCGCCCTCAGCTCGTTTGCCTCAGGCGTCAGAATGGCGGAGTTTTACTCCGCGACAGTCAGATTATTCGACCGTTTCTGTGGTCCAGTATTGCTCCGGGATTCACATCATCGCCTCTCTTTGCGAGGGTTCTTGCACTCGGCCGATCGATGGTTGGCTTTGCCGAAAATCTGACCATATCCGCCCGCCCCGCTGGGTCCGCATGGCAATACACGTCTATCGACACCCATGTTCTGGGCATGGTGCTGCGGGCTGCAACAGGTGTGTCGGCAAAAGAGTACGTGTCTAACAAAAATCATCCGCCGATAGCCTTCCGGCCCAAAGCATCGGCTTCGTTGTCCAGCAAGTTTTGAATTGCCAATACATATTTGTGACGTGAACCCGCTGGCCTGCCCGGGTTGCCCTTTGCGAACCCACCGGTCTCGTCCGTGTACGTTGAAGCCACGTTGTTTCGTGTCATATGGGTTCGGAACCAAAAAAAAAGTTCCTGAAATCGCGATTTCTAAAACTCGCAACTTGTTTTCCTACCAAGGATATGGTGCGTTGAGGCCAGATTTTTTGGGGTATTTGCTGTGGAAGATTCATTTCCAAGTGTGATTGCACACTGTGATTGGGGCAGTGATCCAAAGAAAAGATGGATGGCTGTTGCGTCAAGAGCAGGGAACTATTGGTCGCTTGGGGCTCCTGAAGTCGTCGGTGACACTGGAGACCTATTCGACCGTTTGCGCCTCCGCGCGCAATCGGCAGACTCACTGTTGATTGGATTTGATTTTCCGATCGGTTTGCCTTTGGCCTATGGACACCGAACCGAGTTGGCCGACTTTCGTGATGGGCCACGTAATAGCTGCTCGACGCCAGTAATGCAGGGTTGGCACGCGGCGGCCAAGGCTCCATTGTTGGCAGCGGTGGGCATCCGGCACTGGGATCATCCCGGTCAGTTCAACGGGATTTTACACCAATGCCACGTTTTCATCCCAACACCCACCAAACTTGGCCGACTTAGACGCTCGCAGACTCACTGACGGCCACTAGCAGATTTCGGGTGCACCCCCCCCCCAGCCAAACAGAGCTGGTGACTCTCACGGCTTCGCTCTGGGGCCGGACCACAAGTGAATGGGCTAGGGTTTTGCACTGCAATCGCCACGAATTTGATCAGCGCCGCATTGGCGCGGGCTTGGCCACCGTCGTACACCCGCTCTCGCTCAACAACTCCCGTGCCAGTAGCACCCGGTCGCGCAGATAAGTCAGGTAGGAGTGTATGCCGAGTTCCCAGGTATCGCGGAACGCCTTGATCATCTCCGGCTCTTGGGTCAGGTCCTCGTCCCTGCGGTCCTTCACGTCGCGCTTGTTGACGAAAGGCTGGAAGTTCGAGCCGTATTTGATGCCGTAGGGCGGGTCGATGTAGATCATCAGCACTCGGCCAGCCATGCTCTCCTTCTGCAGGAACGAGTTCGTCACCAGCAGGCTGTCACCGGCGATCAGCCGGTTCGCCCAGCCTTTCTCGTGGCTGCAGAACTCCAGCGCCTTGGCGCAGCGGCTTGTTCTCGAATTGGGGGCTGGAACAGCTCCAGTTGCTCGACCTCGGCGAAGCCGTCCCCGCCCTCCATGCGCGTTTGAGCAGAGCAAACTCTCTTAGTGTCTGATTCAAAACTCTACGCATGATTACAATGCCTTGCAATTTTACGCGTGAGGGTTCTGATATGTGCAACGAGTATCCATGCCTGTGAACTTGCGATGGATTTTTCCCAATCTTTGGCCAATCGCCGGCAGCGGTTGAGCCATGCGAAGGTGCGCTCGACGACCCATCTTCTGGGAATGACTTCGAAGCCTTCCGCAGTGTCGAAGCGCTTGACGATCTGGATTGCCCAGTCACCGATGCCTTCAAGAGCGTCGCGCAGCTTTGGTCCGGCATAACCGCCATCCGCAAAGATATGGCGCAAGTTTGGATGGGAATACCGGATGGATTTCAACACTTCCGGTGCGCCATCACGGTCTTGAATACCGGCGCTATGCACGACCAACCCAACCATAAACCCGAGCGTGTCGGTGACAATGTGGCGCTTGCGGCCCTTGGTTTTCTTGCCCGCGTCATAGCCCGAAATGCCACCGCTTTCCGTGTTTTTATGGTCTGGCTATCAATGACACCAGCGGTGGGGCCGGGCTTCTTGCCATGAAACTCGCGCGCCGTCGCCACCAGAAAATGGCTGATCACTTCAAAGATGCCATCGTTGCGCCAGCCATGGAAATAGTAGCGCACGGTGGACACTGGCGGGAAATCATTGGGCAGCATACGCCACGCACACCCGGCGCTGGCGATGTACAAAATGGCATCCAGAACATCGCGCATCGCCGTGCTGCGCGGACGACCAGTTGTTTTAGGCGGCGGCAGGAATGGCGCGATCAAACCCCATTCCTGATCAGTTAAATCGCTTGCATAGCGTCCCGAATGCCGTTCATATCGGGCGCGAGTGGTTTCCGTCCAGACCATTGTGATCTCCCTCGAATCTTATCAATCCGATTGAATCACAACTCGCTGAAATCACTCAATTAGTTTTGGATCAGACACTTAGGCGGCAGCGGTGAAAGTGGGCATTGGCTTTAGGCGGCATCGCTTCCGGCGGTGAATTGCAACCTGGCAAGGCGCGAATAAAGCCCATCCTGCGCCACCAGTGCTGCATGAGAACCCTCGGCGACAATGCGCCCCTGATCAAATACCAGGATCCGGTCTGCCTTTTTCACCGTGGCCAGACGGTGCGCAACGATCAATGTGGTCCGATCAGCCGACAATTCCTCGACCGCGTTCTGAACCGCGCGCTCGCTTTCAGCGTCCAGTGCCGATGTGGCTTCGTCCAGCAGCAGGATCGGTGCGTTGCGAAGGATTGCGCGGGCGATGGCGATGCGTTGTTTTTGCCCGCCCGACAGCATGACCCCACGTTCACCGACATAGGTGTCATACCCTTGCGGCAACGCCGCCAGAAACTCGTGCGCCGCTGCGGCGCGCGCGGCTTGTTCGATCTCTGTGTCCGACGCCTCGAGCCGCCCAAATCGAATGTTGTCACGAGCTGAGGCGGCAAAGATCACCGGATCCTGCGGCACCAGCGCCAGCTCGCGGCGAAAATCAGCGCGCGCCATGTCTGTCAATGCCACGCCATCAATTGTGATGTGCCCGGACAAGGGATCGTAAAACCGCAAGAGCAGTTGAATAATCGTAGTTTTTCCGGCCCCCGATGGCCCGACCAAAGCCACCGTCTCGCCGGGTTGAACCGAAAAACTGGCGCCTTGAAGTGCGGCCTGATTTGGCCGCGCCGGATAGTGAAAACTGACATCCTCAAAAGCGATTGCGCCAGTCGGCGGGCGGGCCACCGGAATGCGGACCATAGGGTCAGAAACCGTATCCTCGGCATTCAAGAGCTCGACCAAACGCTCGGTCGCACCGGCAGCGCGTTGCAGTTCGCCCCAAATCTCGGACAGTGCCGCCACCGATCCGGCCACCATGATAGCGTAGATCAGGAACTGTACCAGTTCTCCGGGGCTCATGACATCAGCGCGGACATCGCGCGCACCGATCCACAAGACCCCGACGACACCGGAAAATATCAGCGCAATCACGATCACCGTCATGACGGCACGCGTCGTGATCCGTTTTCGCGCCGACTCAAAGCTGCGTTCGGTCACCTCAGCAAACTCTTGTCCGGTGGCGATCTCGTGGGAAAACGCCTGCACGGTCTGCACCGATAGCAGCGCTTCGGACGCAGAGCCGCTGGAGGCAGCGATCCAGTCCTGATTTGCGCGGCTAAGGGTGCGCAACCGGCGCCCCAGAACGATGATCGGGACAATTACCGCTGGCACGATCAGCAGCACCAGCATGCTGAGCTTGGCCGAGGTGAACAGCATCAGAACCAGACCGCCCGCAAAAACCAGCACATTGCGCAATGCAATCGACACCGATGATCCGATCACCGAGAGGATCAGGGTGGTGTCGGTGGTGATGCGGCTCAGCACCTCGCCGGTCATGATCTTTTCGTAAAACGCCGGACTCATGCCGATCATCCGCTCAAACACGGCCTTTCGGATGTCTGCCACAACGCGCTCACCAAGCCTGGTCACTAGGTAATAGCGCATCCCGGTGCCAAGCGCCAAAAGCCCGGCAATACCCAATGCCGCCAAAAAGTAACTGTCCAATATGTCGCCCGCTGAGGCGTTGAACCCATCCACCACCCGACGCACCGCGATCGGCAACACTAACGAGATTGCCGCTGTCAGGACCAGTGCCGCCATCGCCAGTGCCATGATGCCTTTATAGGGCCGCACAAACGGCCTCAGACCGGCAATGGCACCGACCTGTCTGGATTTCTCGCGATCTTCCTGGCGATGGAAATCTGTTGACGCCATTTACCGCCCCCTTGCCTGGCCTTCACATAGCTTTGCCGGGCGCTCGCGCTTCAAGCAAACGGCTTGACGATCAGACGGTCGATTAACGCGCAAGACCGGCCAACAATCTCTGAGTGTCTGATTCAAAACTCTACGGATGATTACAATGCCTTGCAATTTTACGCGTGAGGGTTCTGATATGTGCAACGAGTATCCATGCCTGTGAACTTGCGATGGATTTTTCCCAATCTTTGGCCAATCGCCGGCAGCGGTTGAGCCATGCGAAGGTGCGCTCGACGACCCATCTTCTGGGAATGACTTCGAAGCCTTCCGCAGTGTCGAAGCGCTTGACGATCTGGATTGTCCAGTCACCGATGCCTTCAAGAGCGTCGCGCAGCTTTGGTCCGGCATAACCGCCATCCGCAAAGATATGGCGCAAGTTTGGATGGGAATACCGGATGGATTTCAACACTTCCGGTGCGCCATCACGGTCTTGAATACCGGCGCTATGCACGACCAACCCAACCATAAACCCGAGCGTGTCGGTGACAATGTGGCGCTTGCGGCCCTTGGTTTTCTTGCCCGCGTCATAGCCCGAAATGCCACCGCTTTCCGTTGTTTTTATGGTCTGGCTATCAATGACACCAGCGGTGGGGTCGGGCTTCTTGCCATGAAACTCGCGCGCCGTCGCCACCAGAAAATGGCTGATCACTTCAAAGATGCCATCGTTGCGCCAGCCATAGAAATAGTAGCGCACGGTGGACACTGGCGGGAAATCATTGGGCAGCATACGCCACGCACACCCGGCGCTGGCGATGTACAAAATGGCATCCAGAACATCGCGCATCGCCGTGCTGCGCGGACGACCAGTTGTTTTAGGCGGCGGCAGGAATGGCGCGATCAAACCCCATTCCTGATCAGTTAAATCGCTTGCATAGCGTCCCGAATGCCGTTCATATCGGGCGCGAGTGGTTTCCGTCCAGGCCATTGTGATCTCCCTGGAATCTTATCAATCCAATTGAATCACAACTCGCTGAAATCACTCAATTAGTTTTGGATCAGACACTCAGAGCCGTCGTCCGGGGCCTCAATGCTCGTTGTATACTGTCCGGCAAGTGGCAATGTCGGCTGTGAGCCCATAGTGACCAAGGCTACCGTCGCAGCAAATTGTAACGACCGGGGGGAATCCAGACTTTCGCTGCGAGTGCGAAGTAGCACGTGCCAATTCCGGAAAGCGGACGTTCACCCCTCAATTTTGAGATCGGGCATGCTAATGACTGCTGAGCGGGACAAATCTGCCGTTCGATTTTCTGATGCCAAGTGGTACTCACGACCCTAACCTGACATTCAATCCCAATCTGCCATGCTGCGCTGCGGCCCGTCATAGCGGTCATTCGTGAACTGCGTAGAAATCCTAAGCATTGCATGTCAGCTGTGCGGAAAATACGGACCATTGCTCAACGAAGACTTTCCCATCCAAATGGAATCAGTCTCATCATTTCTGGTCTGATCGATCTGAATCATCGCCAAAAAAAACTCGAAGATGCGTTGAGGGCACTGGATGAGGGTGGGGTGGGGGAAGATGGTATTGCCTTAGGATGAGTGGTTCGCAATCACCTGACAACTCCCACACGGACGATCTGCGACGATAATTTTTCATAGGGTGATTTTTTGAAATTGGAGTAATGTTGTTCGTGCGATATTTTTTGCAATGAGCAAGAAAATATCATGGTGCGCAAACTGCCTTTGGTGTTGGCCCGCAATCGTAGCACCGGGGCAGTAAAAAAAGGTTTGTCCGATGATCATGTTGTATCGCTTTGGGTTTCTGGGATTGCTTTTTGGGCTTTGGACGCTGGCGGCCCAGCAAATGGGGAACAATACCGTACCGAGCCCCAACGAAACTTTGCTTGCGGCCCGCAGGCTGATCGCAGAAGGGCAGCTGGCCGCCGCACTTGCTGACAGCTTGACCGTCTATCTTGCTGGTTATGCCGCCGCGGTCGCTGCTGCGATACCTCTTGGATTGGCAATGGGAGGGTTTCGTGTGTTTGGAAAGACAGTCGAGATCTTTGTTTTTGCACTGGCAGCGACACCTCGGGTTGCATTCATCCCACTGATAATCGTTCTGTTGGGTCTTGGGATTGAGGCGAAAATGTTCATCGTTTTTCTGGGAGCATTGATGCCAATACTGATCAACACGTATGCTGGGGTGTTGGCCGTCGATGAGGAGCTTGTTGAAATGGCACATTCTGTAGGTGCCAGCCGCCAGCGAATTTTTCTTCGAGTTGTGCTACCCGGATCGATTCCATTTATCATTGTTGGCATGCGCCTGGGGGCCACGATCGGGTTAATCAATACGGTGGTGGCCGAACTTTACACCGCAGTGAAAGGGCTGGGCGGATTACTTGCGATCTACGGAAACTCGTTTCGCATGGCTGAATACTTCGTGGTGGTTTTGACACTGGCGGTTGTAGGTGTGGTCGTCACAGAGGGGCTTCGGTACTCGGAGGTACGATTTTCAAGATGGCGTCCAGCACATTGAGTAAACTGACAAAATCGCTGTAGCAAATATTTGTTAAAGCGACCAAAGGGAGGAAAAAAAATGGGAAGTAGACTTTTATTGGCCGTTGTCACAGGCATTTTGGCCGGAATTGGATTTCCACAACTGACGCAAGCCGATACGTTTCGGCTCATCGTTACACATCTCGAACCGCCACTGGTTCCTAATTCTGTAATGGATTTGGCTGTAGAGCTTGGCTATTTCGAACGTGAAGGCGTAGATGTCGAACTTATTCGCGTGCAACAAACGCCATCGGCTCTGGCTGCGATCCTTGCAGGCGAAGGTGACATGGCAAATGTCGGTGTCCAAGCGGTTCTGCAGCTTCACGCCCAAGAAAACAAGGTGCTCAGGGCGGTGGCGTCTCCGAACAAGTCGTTACCCTTTTTGATCGCGGCAAAAGATGAGATCACATCGCCATCTGGCCTGGCGGGGCGCGCCTTTGGAGTTGGTCGGATCGGCAGTCTCGACCACTCGCTCAGCACACGGGTCCTGGCCGCTGAAGGTGTTCCAATGGAATCGCTTGATGTGGTGACATTAGGCCAGCCGAGTGTTCGCGCACTGGCACTCGCCGCCGGGCAAGTGGATGCAACAACTATGTCAATTGGAACCTGGATGTCCTTGCCTGACAAAACCGGGCTCGCCGTCGTCGTAACGCCAGAGGCTTACTATTCCGCCGCTCCCGTTGTGAACAAAGTCAACGTAGTTACCAGCGATGTACTGGAAAACAGACGGGCCGATGTCGTGGCCGTTGTCCGCGCACTCACCCTGATTTCCAGGGATTTTGCTGACAATCCCGATGCCTGGGCCGCTGCAATGGTACCCTATGCCACGCAGATGACGGAAGAAACGCTGCGAGAATTGGCCCTGAGTTTTGCCGGTAGCTGGAGCGTCAATGCCGGATTAAGCCGCCCGGAATTGCAATTTACGCAAGACTGGATATTTGGGACCGAGGATTTTAAGAGTGCCACAGCGCCGGAACTTGGTGAGTGGGTTGATTTTTCGATCGCTGACGAAGTGCTGACAGCGATTGGAACGCAGGCCGGGTCGGATTTGCCGTTACGATGAAATCTGAAATGGGCCGCACTGGCGCTACCAACGGTCCCGACGGTGTCAAAGTTGCTGGCATTGTTCTTGACCGGGTCTCCAAGTCATTCCAGACCGCGGACGGACGAAATAGTGTGCTGGCCGTGCAGAATATTTCGCTGACAATTGCACCGACGCGTTTCGTAGCCCTGCTGGGCCCATCGGGTTGTGGCAAGACCACGATCTTGCGTCTTGCCGACGGATTGATCCAACCCGGTGCCGGGGAAGTACAGGTGCACGGCGCCGCACCTTTGCCCGGTCCTGATATCGGATTTGTTTTCCAGTCGTTCCGGCTAATTCCGTGGGCCACTGTCGCGCAAAATGTTGCATTTTCATTGGCCGAAATGGGGCTAAGCAAGGCTGAAAAGCTGACCCGCGTGGCGCACAACATCGAATTGGTCGGCCTCTCACGTTTTGCTGACGCCTATCCCGGCACTTTATCAGGCGGCATGAAACAGCGTGTGGCCCTGGCCCGCGCGCTGGCACCTGAACCGCGGGTTCTGTTGATGGACGAACCGTTCGCCAGCATTGATGCGCAAACGCGGGAACTAATGCAGATGGAATTGATGAAGATCTGGACCGCGCGCTGTTCGACCGTGATGTTTGTTACCCACAGCGTCGACGAGGCAATCGTACTGGCGGATGAGATCGTGCTTATTGGGCCCCATCCCGGGCAAGTCATGGAAGTTATCGATGTTGGTCTGGATCGCCCCCGGTGGACCTATGACGTGCGCACCGAAAGTCGCTACATCGAATTGCGTGCGTATCTTTCCGATCGTATGCGCGAGCTTGTTTTTTCTGATCCATCGTCCGAGTTTTTCGGTCGTGATGTGGATCGACCGGTTACTTGACCTTATTGGCCAACATAATGCTCAGGTATTGGTGTTGGCGTAATCCCTATTGCAAGATAAAGCGGCTGTGCTAGCCCATCTCATCGCCGGTGCCCAACCCGATCAAATTGTCATCATTGGGCGAAATCTGCTGCAGTAACGGGAGGAACGATGGTAATAGTTCTTGCAATCGACTTCTGCGTCGGCTTCGCTGTAAGCTCATACGCCTTTTCGCTTCAGCCGCAGACGCCATCCCGCTTGGCCTCGGTGGCGACTAGCCAGTAACGGGAGGAAACCGATGAACCCCACCATTCACGGCCCCGCAGCGCGCCGCGCGCTGGCCTTGGGACTTGTCGTCGGCGCCTGGCTGATCCTGTCGGCGTCGACGTCCGGCGTTGAAACGTTTTTGCCGGCCGGCGCCGCCGCTGCGGCGGCCGAGCCGGACCGTATCTATCTCGCCCAGGCCGACGCGGTTCCGGTCGAAAGTCCGGTCTCCTACTCATCTGCCCAGGCCAGTCGTGGAGAGAAAAAATACTTAAGTGAGACCTTAGCATAAGGCCTCTTTTCCAGCTTGATATTACGGAGTTCGGGATGGATTTCCAGTAAAATCGGATATTTGCGACTTTGAGGGTTGGATATGGTCAATTTGACGTAGTTTTAGGTAATCAAAAGTTAGAGGCTTGACAATGGGTCATAAGAATCATATAGTTACGGTCAAAGGAGGGTTTCCAATGAACTTGATTTCAATCTTCCGGAAGTTTCCTGACCAAGGTGCGTGTATTGACCATTTGGAGGCTATCCGCTGGGCAAATGAACCGCATTGTCCATATTGTGGCAGCACTCACGTTGCCAGAAAAAAAGAGGGCAGGAAGGTGGGCCGGTGGAATTGCCACGATTGCACAAACAGCTTCAATGTGCTGCAAGGAACCATCTTCCAAAAAACCAAGATACCACTTCAAAAGTGGTTCCTCGGGATCGCGCTTATGGTCAACGCGAAGAAAAGTCTTTCCAGTTACCAAATGGCCCGCGATCTGGAAATCACCCAAATGTCCTGCTGGTATATGCAACAGCGCATTCGTGCCGCTATGGCGAGTGAGGAACGCCAGTTGCTCAAGAATATTGTAGAGATTGACGAAACCTACATTGGCGGAAAGCCGCGCCGGAACAAGCGTGATGATAGCAACCCGCCCAAGCGCGGACGCGGGACAAAGAAAACGCCAGTCATTGGCGCGGTTGAACGTGGTGGTAAGGTAACGGCCCGTGTTGCCAACGATCTGTCTGGCCGCGGCATCCTGCGCTTCATCCGTAACGCGGTCGATCCCGATGAAACGATCCTCGTGACCGACGAATACAAAGCCTACAACGCCGTCGACAGGTTCATGGCGCGGCTAAGCGTCAACCACAGCAAGTGCTACGTTGATGGCGACGTGCATACCAACACTATTGAGGGCTTTTGGTCACACCTGAAACGCGCCTTGGTTGGCCAGCACCACCACTACAGCAAATCTTACACGCCTTTATACATCGCCGAGGCGTGCTGGAAGTACAACCGGCGGGGGCGTGAAGACGGGTTCGATGGTTTTTTGAAAGGCGCGTTTGTACAGGTATGATTATTATCCAACGGGGAAATATTGAAACATGACCTTTCCACAAAGATGTAAGGTTTGTGGAAAACGTGACAAATTCAATTTCAAGGTGAACGATGAAATCTGGAACAGTGTTGTGCCAGAACCCTTTCGAAAAAACGTTGTTTGTCTAGCGTGTTTCGACTTAACAAAGCATTGACCGATTCGGGCGAGAAATGCATACTCTCTCGCCATGCGGTTGAAGGAAGTCATTCGCGCGCCCAAAAGGGATGTTCAGTTTACCGGCCCCTGGTCTCAGGGGCACATCCCGCGCAGCCAATTTCCGCTGTTAGGGGCGCCCCAGCGGGGATATAAATACGGCCCGACCTACGAATGGAGAATTGCCTCATTTAAGGTTGACGATCTTGAGTGCCGTGTTTTGGTGCTGCTGAATGAGGCCCGCCAGCTTTATCGCGCATCATTGGCAGTTAAGCGCGGGAAAGAATTTATGCCCGTATGTGACCACGAGTATCACACGGCTGCAGAACCTTGGCACTGCCATGCCGTAGTTGATGAATTTCATCAAGTGCCCCAAGGAGTGCGACGGCGCTTTATGAAGAAGTGGCCCCGAGCCGGAAGCTCTTTGCGGACTGGTTTTGTGGACTCCAAGCAAAACGCCATTGCCCAAGCGTTTCAGGTTTTTCGAATTGATGAGCCCGGGGAGTTGTTATGAACGTTACCGATCTTTGCGAAGTATTTTGTGACGCGCTTGTGATTACGGAAGTGCCAGTCGGTTTTGCGGTAAAGACCGGATTCCAAATCGATGGCGGGGACGCGCTTGTTTTTTTCCTTGTTGCGCACAAGGAAAACGACATGTGGCGCATTGAGGATGACGGGGCGACTGTGGCAAATCTTGATATGGACGGTGTTGATGTTATGGCGTCCGGCCCGAGATCGGTTGCGTTTGCCGAATTGCTTCAAGAACATGATGCGCAGTTAGACCCTGAAGAAGTTATCCTTCACACCGAGTACGTTTCTGAAGAGGAGATCCCGCGGCTCTCTTTGCGTTTCTTGTCGCTACTTCTAAGGATGCAAGATTTCGCTCTTGTCACTCGTGAGCGCGTTGAAGAAACTTTTCGCCACGACGTTATGGAAGCCATTCAGCAACGATTTGCTGACCGCGCCGATATAGAGGAAAGGCATGTCTTTGGAGATGACCTAAAGGATTATCAGGCTGATGTTGCCGTTCTGCCCCGCGAAGCGGCCCAGCCCCTAGCGGTATTCATCGGAACGTCCGAAATACGAGCGCTTGAAGCAATGCTGTTCTATGATCGCGTGACATATGTTCACCCCTTTGATTGCAAGGTAGTCCTAATCCTAGACACCATAAAAACCCCGAAGATTTCGGCTCGCACTCTAAACCGCGTGACCAACCATTTCCCGATTGCGGCCTTTCGCGATGCGCCAGATGATGCTATGTTGAGCATAGAAAAACAGATTTATGGAATGGTTTAATGAACCAGAAATTCAAGGAATGGGAGAGATCTTTCTTTTCACTAAAGTTTATGAAGGGGAACCTAGAAGCGATGAATCAGAGAGTTAAGCCTCTAACTTTTGATTGCCTAGTTTTATATCCCATTTCCAGGTTTTGGCCGCACTTATCCAGCGCAACTCTGGTCGGGCAATCCGTAGAGTGTCAAGAATTTGGCCCCTTTGCGAACGTTATGAGCGATGGCTGCAATACCGTAGGCAGTCATATTCCTGGCCAACCCCATAAATCGTGTTCGGGCTAAGCCATAACGGCTTTTGTAAGTGGCAAAGGGCCGCTCGCCACCAGCACGAATAACAGCAATCTCATCATTGCGATTACGGTCATCATCCGACAGAGGTTTGTTACGGTAACCTTTGCGTTGCACCTGATCTGCAGTGCCAAAACGTTTCAGTTTGTCACGCGTCTCCCGGGAACTGTAAGCCGCATCCGCGTAAAGGGCACTCTCATCGCCCAATAAAAGCGTATCGCGTTCGACGCTGTCATGCACATTACCCGCAGTGACTGTCTGGCGTTGAATGAAGCCGTCCTCATCCACACCCGTATGAACCGAGTATCCATAGGTGGATTTTAGATTGCCACGGCTGTCTTTCCTGACATGCCAGCCCGCGTCCTTATCGCGCTTTGGCTGACCATCTTTACCTTTGCCCGAGCCAGATTGTGCAGCCTCAACGGGGGTGGCATCAATGATGTTGATACGCCCTTCCGTCAGAATAATGTTCTTGGCCTCAAGCTGGCGGTTGATCTCCCCCAAGAGACGCTCCCACAGATCATGTTCAACCAGTTGATTGCGGAACCGCCCCAGCGTTGACGCCTCCGGGACATCGCCGCCCAGTTCAAGGTGGCAAAATTTACGAAACAGCAGATCACGATAAAGGCATTGCGACAGCTCAACATCCGATAATCGATACCACACCCCCAACAGCAAACCGCGAAACAAGGTCAAAAGTGGATAGCTTGGACGGCCTGTTTTTGAGGCATAAATCGACGACAAAATTGGTTCGACCTTCGACCAATCCAGAACCGCTTCTGTGGCGTCAAGTGCATGAAGGGCGGGATGATCAAGCTCAGTGCTGGAAACGAAAAGTTCGGGTTGGGTGATGAATGGTTTTTGCATAACCGAAACTAACAAATATTCTTGCCTTTGGGAATCCTCAAGTTATGCTGAGGTCTCTAATACCAACGGCCTTATAGAATGACGCTTTTTTCGTATTCGCGTGAGGTTATGTTTTGAACGGTCTCTTTGTCTTCGGCGAAGAAGTTCCACGCGTCGCAGCACTTCTCGACGATGTGGTCGTAACTGTCGAAGATGGAGATGGCGAGTTTGTTGGCGCGCAGGTAGGCCCAGACGTTTTCGATCGGGTTGAGTTCCGGCGCGTATGGCGGCAGGGGGAGAAGTGTGATGTTGTCGGGGGTGCATAGTGCCGTTGAACCGTGCCAGCCTGCGCCATCAAGCACGATTACGGCATGTGCCCCTGGAACGACGGGTTTGGCGATTTCGGCGAGGTGTTCATTCATCGCCTGCGTATCGGCAAAGGGCATGACGAGGGCGGCGGCAGCGGCGCGTTCCGGACAGACGGCTCCAAATATGTAAGCCCATTTGTAGCGAGTATCACGTGGCGCGCGCGGGCGGGTTCCGCGCCTGGCCCAAACACGGGTGAGCGTTCCCTGCTGTCCGATCCTCGCTTCATCCTGGAACCAGATTTCCAGTGGTTTGCCGCGGGCTTCAGGCGGCAGTGCCGCCGCTACCAGCTGCGCGAAGTTTTTTTTTGAACGCCGCCTGTGCGGCCGGATCCGATTGAGGATGTGCGGGGCGCACCGAAAGCCGCCTGAACCCAAGTTCGGCAAGCTGTTTGCCTACCGTGCGCTCATGCATGACAACACCGAAGCGCTCTTTGATCAGGTGCTTCAGGTCGATACGCCGCCAACGCACCACGCGGTCCACCTCAGGGTCAGGACCCGCGCGAACGATCTCGGAAAGTTCCGCCTTCTGCGCGGCGCTCAGGTAAGGCGTGCGCCCTGGTGCCGTGCGGTTCGACAGGCCCGCAAGCCCCCCGGCATTGTAACGATACACCCAGTCGCGCAAGGTTTGCCGGTCCATCCCGCAGCTCCGCGCCGCCGACGCGCGGTCCGACCCTTCCATAACCAACGCAATCGCCAACATCCTCCGCGCTGCCTTCGCATCCGTTGACCTCGCCGCCGACGCGCGAAGGTCCCTCGCCGATAAATCCAACCGTGTAACCGCAACTGTCATGGGTCTCTCCTGCTTGTAGCAGAAGCGAATCACAACCGAGACGAAAAGGGAATCCCAAAAGAGTCACGCATAATGGCCCTTGGTATAAGTGTCTGATTCAAAACTCTACGGATGATTACAATGCCTTGCAATTTTACGCGTGAGGGTTCTGATATGTGCAACGAGTATCCATGCCTGTGAACTTGCGATGGATTTTTCCGAATCTTTGGCCAATCGCCGGCAGCGGTTGAGCCATGCGAAGGTGCGCTCGACGACCCATCTTCTGGGAATGACTTCGAAGCCTTCCGCAGTGTCGAAGCGCTTGACGATCTGGATTGTCCAGTCACCGATGCCTTCAAGAGCGTCGCGCAGCTTTGGTCCGGCATAACCGCCATCCGCAAAGATATGGCGCAAGTTTGGATGGGAATACCGGATGGATTTCAACACTTCCGGTGCGCCATCACGGTCTTGAATACCGGCGCTATGCACGACCAACCCAACCATAAACCCGAGCGTGTCGGTGACAATGTGGCGCTTGCGGCCCTTGGTTTTCTTGCCCGCGTCATAGCCCGAAATGCCACCGCTTTCCGTTGTTTTTATGGTCTGGCTATCAATGACACCAGCGGTGGGGCGGGCTTCTTGCCATGAAACTCGCGCGCCGTCGCCACCAGAAAATGGCTGATCACTTCAAAGATGCCATCGTTGCGCCAGCCATAGAAATAGTAGCGCACGGTGGACACTGGCGGGAAATCATTGGGCAGCATACGCCACGCACACCCGGCGCTGGCGATGTACAAAATGGCATCCAGAACATCGCGCATCGCCGTGCTGCGCGGACGACCAGTTGTTTTAGGCGGCGGCAGGAATGGCGCGATCAAACCCCATTCCTGATCAGTTAAATCGCTTGCATAGCGTCCCGAATGCCGTTCATATCGGGCGCGAGTGGTTTCCGTCCAGGCCATTGTGATCTCCCTCGAATCTTATCAATCCGATTGAATCACAACTCGCTGAAATCACTCAATTAGTTTTGAATCAAACACTAAGAGCGTGTGAGGGGTGCCACGGAGAAAATCTAAAGGGCGGGATAAACGGTGGGAGGCCATTGCGCGGCATGAGTTTCGAGCAGAAGTACTTTGACGGAGCGCCAGCCTCGTGGATGTATGAGTTCATGAGCACCTTGATGCCGCCTAATTCGCCAGGGCGTTATTCTCCGAATACCTACGCCGACCTGATGGCCTACGTCCTCAAGCGGAACGGCTTCAGGGCCGGCGCGCCACTGCCCTCAGACGTCGATGCGCTCGACTACTTGATCATGGAGAAGTGATCGGGGGCCGGCGCGGGGACGGCGGCATGCGTTTGGCCGGACCCTGACTATGGGGCTGTCAGAGCTCACCCTCCAGTCGATCGCCTTCCGTGTCCTGGCGCTTCTGATCATTGCTGGAGTTCATGGTGGCATCGTTGCGGGGGCGGCGGTCTTCTTGGGCGACAAGGGACCGAAATACGACGGCCGCCTGACCATCGTGCCGGCCAGCCATATCGATCTTGTCGGCGCAATCAGCCTGATCATCTTCGGACTGGGCTGGGCGAAGCCGATGGCTATCGACGCACGACAGTTCCGCATCGGTCGAATCGGCATTGTCGTCGTCATCCTGGCCGGCTTCGTCGGCCTGCTTGTCACGGCCGCGCTTCTCGACGCCCTGATCCTGCCGGCACTGACGACGTTGCCGCACACAGCCGCGCTGACGACGGCGGCGTTCCTCCGGGCCGCTAGCAGCCTGTCGATCTGGTTCGCGCTGCTTGGCCTCATCCCCATCCCGCCGCTCACCGGCGGGCTGCTCCTCAACGCGTTCGGCATCCGCGTCTCACGGCAGACACAGTCGATCCTTGCCGCCGTGCTGCTCGTGGCGGTGGCGACGGGCATGGTCCGCCAGCTTCTCGGCCCGGCCCACGCCGTGCTGGCGTCGGTCATCCTCGGCGAGTGAAAAGGAATCACAGGGCGGGGACGGAGCCGCCCTGACCCATCGGCACCGCCCCATATTGCTCGAGGATGGCCGCCAGGGTGCCGTCCGAATCAAGCTGGCGGAAGGCCTGGACGATCTTGCGCTTTAGCGTGAGGTCGCCCTTCCAAAGGCCGAAGACCAGATTGTAGCGGGCGAGCTCATCGGGCAGGGAGGCGACCCACCAGTCGTTGTCCGCCGCCAGCCCGCCGGCCAGCAGCGCTTCGGTGACTCCGCCGTCGAGCTCACCGCCGGCGATGCCATCGACGAGCTCCTGGCCGTTGCGCACGACGCGGACGGTGACGCCCTGGCGGCGCAGGTAGCTGGCGAGGCCGATGCGGTCGAGACCGGAGATGAGGGTCAGTACCCCGATGGTGAGATCGTCGATATCTTCCAGCGGCGCCGGCGCCACGATCGCCCAGCCGGTCTCGGCGTAGGGCGGACCGGTATCCATGAACGACCGGGTGAGCGTCGAATCGACGACGCCCCCGGCGAGCACCTGGCACTTGCCGCGGTTGATGGCCCAATGGCGCGGATTGAAGTCGCGGCCAATGGCATCGTTGGGGCTGAGCAGCAACTCGACGCCGATGTAGTCGGCAACGGCACGGAGAATCTCGACGTCGATCCCCGGCCGGTCAGGATCGCCGGTGACCAGCGGCGGGTAGGTCGTCGGAACGCAGGCGCGGATGGCATGGTTCGCCTCGACCTCGCTGAGCGAGGTATCGGGCGGCAGTAAGGTGACCAGCAAGATCAGCATCACCGCCAGCACCGGCCCGCTCAGATTGCCCGCCCATTTGCGCAAGCGTTCCACAGCGCTCAGATCCGGCGGAATTCGTAAAGCGCGATGGCGAACAGGACCACGCAGGCGATTCCCATGACCAGAACCCCAAGGCCGGGGCTGAACTGGTTGTAACCGATCAGCGCGCCGCGCAGGGCATCAACGGCATAGGTAAGCGGGTTCCATTCGACCAGGTTCACCAGCCACTCGGGATAGACCACGCGGGTCTGCGCCCGGCTCAGTGCCGGGTCCAGCGGAAAGATCGAGCTGGAAGTGAAATAGAGTGGCAGGATAACGGCGTTCGAGAAGATGCCGAAACCCTGAAAGCTGCGGATGTGATTGGCGATAACCACGCCTAGCGAAGTCAGCGCGAAGGCGAGTAACGCCATCAGCCCCAACGTCTCCAGAACTTTGGGCACGGTAAGGCTGACATCGGCGAACTTGGCCAGCAACAGGACAAGGCAGCCGTGCAACACGGCCACCGTGGCGCCGCCCAACACCTTGCCCAGCAGGCTCGTGCTGCGCCACAGCGGCGAGACCAGAACCTCGCGCAGAAAGCCGAACTCGCGGTCCCAGATCAACGAGACCGCCGATTGCACCGAAGTGAAAAGAATGTTCAGCGCGATGACGGCGGGAAAGATGAACTGCAGATATGTGAAGGGAACGACAAAGGTGACCTCGCCATAGACTTCGCCGCGGAAATAGGGGTTCAGTCCGATCCCTAGGATCAGCAACCAAAGGATCGGACGGCTGATCCCGCCGATCAGCTGGCCCCGGTCGCGCAGTGAACGTTTCACTTCGCGCAGCCAGAGACCGTAAAGCCCGCCCAGCTGCAGCATCAATACCGATCGGCCCGTCATCGCGTATGTTCCCCGCCAATCTTGCCGAAAGCCAAGGTCTGCTCGCGCCCGCCCGCCGCCTTGTCGCGTATCTCGCGGCCCGTCAGCGTTAGAAATACCGATTCAAGGCTTGGCACTTCGATCGACAGCGCCCGGATGCGCGCGCTGTTCTCGGCCAGAAAATCCTCGGAAAAGGCGTCGTCCGAGGTCAGCACGATCTCGGTTGCGCTGGCCTTGCTGAGGCGCTGGGCATACTGCGCAGCGATCTCGGCATGGTCAGTTTCGGTTTTGGGCACGATGCGCAGAAGTTGTTGACCGTATTGTTGTTTCAGTTCCGCAGGGCTGCCGTCGGCCAGCACTTTGCCATGGTCGATCACACAGACCTGGTCACAGGCCTCGACTTCCTCGATGTAATGCGTCGAGATCAGGACCGTGATGTCGCGCTCGGCCTGCAGGCGGCGGATATAGGACCAGATGCGGTCGCGGGTCTGGGCGTCGAGCCCGACCGTGGGTTCGTCGAGCAGCATGATCTCGGAATCATGGACCAGGTCAATCGGCATTGAATGTTGACCCCCTATCGGCGCCCAAAAATGACCCCCCTTTTGTGCTGAGCTGGCCCGTTGCTGCGTAGTCTCCATATAACGCAGCGGCGGCGGGCCAGCGTGGTTTCTGTTAAGGATCAGGCTCTGTTTTTGAAACGCCAGCTTTCGTTTCCAGTTTCGACGATGTCACAGTGATGCGTGAGGCGGTCGAGCAGTGCGGTGGTCATTTTCGCATCACCGAAGACGCTCGGCCATTCGCCAAAGGCCAGGTTGGTTGTGACGATGATTGAGGTGCGCTCATAGAGTTTGCTGATCAGATGGAACAGAAGCTGTCCACCGGTCTGGGCGAAGGGCAGATAGCCCAACTCGTTCAGGATCAGGAAGTCGAGGCGAGAGATCAGATCTGCCGTTCGTCCCTGCCGTTCTGCACGGGCTTCGGTATCCAGTTTGTTCACCAGATCGACGCCATTGAAGAACCGCCCGCGACGGCCACTGCGGATGCAGGCGCGGGCAATACTGACGGCGAGGTGGGTTTTGCCGGTTCCGGTTCCGCCGATCAGCACCAGGTTGCGCTGGTGATCCAGGAAGTCTCCCGCAGCCAGATCACGGATCAGAGTCTCGTTGATCTCGGTCGCCTCGAAGTCGAACTCCTCCAGTTCCTTGGCCAGCGGCAGTTTGGCAATTGTCATCTGATATTTGATGGAGCGCGCCTGCTTCTCGCTGATCTCGGCATTCAGCAGATCCCCAATGATCTGTTGCGGTTCATGCTGGCGCTTGACTGCGGTGGTAATAATCTCATCGTAGGAGACCTTCATTCCGTAGAGCTTCAGCTTTCCCATCGCGTCGAGCAGGTCTGAGTGTTCCATCTGTTTTTCTCCTCAAGCTGTCATATCGGTCGCAATCGGCGGCAGGCTCGCAGTTCAGCCGCAGCGCATCCGGGGTTGTGATTGTCAGGGGCGGCGGCGGTTCCCGGTGCCGAGCCAGAATGTTCAGGACAACTCCTGCGGAATGAACATTGTGCGACAGTGCCTCAGAACAGGCGGCTTCGACGGCCTCCAGACCATCGGTCAGGATGGCACCTAAGATATCCACCATCTGGCGATCACCGCCGGGTTGGCGTTCCAGCTTGCGCTGGACCCGTCGGATTGCCGCAGGCAAATCCCATTCCCTGAACGGCGCGCCATTGCGCAAAGCGCCCGGCTTGCGCGCAAGAACGGGTAAATAATGCAGGGGACCGTAGATCGTCTTGCCGCGTCCGAAGGCGCGCGTATGGCTGCCAACAATGCGGCCGTCCTGCCAGCATTCCAGCCGGTCAGCGTAGGCCCGAATATCCATCGGTCGGCCAACCGCGCGGGCATCGACCGGGTAGCGGTTGTTGTCGAAGCGGATCAGGCAGGTTTTGGAGACAGCGGCCGGAACAGCATGGAACCCATCAAACGGGCCAACATAGGGCACAAGGCTCGCGCGCTCTTTTTCGAACACTTCCCAGATTGTTTTGTCGCGCATGTCCGGATGCGTGTTGGCCCGGCCATATGCCAGGCAACGATCTTCCAGCCAGGCGTTCAACTCAGCGTAGGATTTAAACTTTGGTCGCGGCACAAAGAACCTTCGCCGGAGCACGCCGACCTGGTTCTCAACCTGACCCTTCTCCCAACCTGAAGCAGGCGTGCAGGCAACAGGATCAACCAGATAATGCCCGCACATCTGTTGGAACCGGCGATTGTAGGTCCGCTCCTTGCCAACAAGAATCGCGTCCACCGCCGTCTTCATGTTATCGTAAATCCCGCGCACACACGCCCCGCCGAAGAAGGCGAACGCTTTATCATGGGCGTCAAACACCATCTCTTGCGTCTCGCGGGGATAAGCCCGAACAAACGGCATCCGGCTGTGGCAGAGGCGAACATGCGCCACCTTGACGGTCGTGGTCGCGCCATCAATCAGGACAACTTCCTGGCTCCAGTCGAACTGATACGCCTCACCGGGATCAAAGCTCAGCGGAACATAAGCATCAGCGGATGCGGCCCGCGTCGCCTTCGACCAACTGGCCGCATAGCGCCGTACCGCATCATAGCTGCCGTCGTATCCTTGGTTGCGCAGTTCTTCATATACCCGGACAAGCGTCAGGCGTTCGCGCCTAGGATGCCGAGTATTGTCGGCCAGCATATCATCCAATTGAGAACGCCAGGGATCGATCTTCGGACGCGGCTGGGTGGAACGGTCATAGCTGAACTCCGTCGCACCAGAACGTATCACCTTGCGCACTGTGTTCCGTGAAACCCGAAGCTCCCGGCATATTTGCTTGATCGACTTCCCCTGAATGAAATGCGCGCGCCTGATCTTTGCGATCGTCTCCACAACCAACATCCCCAACTCGCTCCCTCAAATCTTTGAGGGAGCATCTGTACAGAACTATCAGGGGGGTCACTTTTGGACGCCGATTACCCCAATAATGGGGTCAACTTTGCATGCCTATCCACACCCAAAAACCTGACAACCCAGCCCATGGTTGACCCGGTGGGCCCACAGGCACCTCCCACGCTGCTTCGCTTCGCGTAACGCAAGCGCTACACGAAGCAGCGCGGGTCCCTCCTATGGACTACCGGGACAACCGCCAACGCCGGGCTGAATCGCATCAAGTGGTGCATTTTTACGCCGGCCAGTGGTGTACTTTTACTCCGGCGTTGACACCAAACGGACATGAAGCGCGATATTTAGCCACGCGATATATATTACATTCCAATTTGCAGCTAATCTCGTGTTGGACAGTCCATTTTCCGTGTGTGGGCTTATTTGAGGGACATTTTCATTAGTGTTGCCAGTCAACCTGATTGTTGAGCGCCGCATACTTCAAAAATTCCGCATGCCTGGTCAAAGGCCCACACACAACGCTTGCCAGTCCGGTTTCTGCGCCGTCCAAAAATGCCACTTCAATTCCGCTGGCCTTGCATAGGGCAACACCGCCCGCGCAATCCCAGAAACCTATCCCGGCTTCCACATACCCGGCCATTTTCCCAAGAACACAAAAGGCAAGCATGACCGAACAGGATCCCATGTTAACGGGGTACAACCCAGCATTTTCAACGGCCCGTTCCGCCGATGTTCTGTCGGCGACGTCCCAATCTCCATTTCTACCGACCCCAAAGACACGGGGCGTCAGTTGGTTTTGCTTCTGCGCGCTGCTGGCTGTGTCCAGCCCCCGCTCAATATCTCCGCAGACAATCTGGTCGAGTGCGGGCATTGCGATCGCCCCAATCACCGGCTCGCCGTTCACTACATAGGCGACCGAGATGCCCCAAAGTGGCAGACCTGACAAAAAATTTGATGTGCCATCAATCGGATCAATGATCCAATAGGCGCTGCTGGACAAGCCACTCAATTCTTCGCCGATCACATTATCATCTGGAAATTCGACAAGGATGAGTTCGCGAAGCTTTCGTTCCACCGCATGATCGGCGTTCGAGACATAATCCAGCGCCGACTTTTCCTCAATTTTCAGACTGCCTCGGTTGTGAAAATACTCCAGCGCGAGCGAGCTGACCTGGGTGGTAATTCTGCTCAATGCCTCTGAGCGCGACGTCAATTCACCAGGGGCGGTACGGGGCAGTGTTGCCATTGTCATGCTGTGCAACCGTCCGTTCGAAACCCGGCCACCCGTAGCCAGTCTAGCAGAAATTCAGGCTCGTCGGTCTGTATGACGCTTGCCCCATGTGCGATCCAGAATGAATAGACACTGTCAGGCGCAATTCGCGCAAGCTGACAGTCGCGGCCGCCATTCCACTGGCAACCCGGGATATTCGGGCTGGTGTATAACGTGTTCAGGAACTGGCGGATATTGCGTTGATTCAGCATTCGCCGGGCCTCAATAGAAAACCAGAGACCGCCGTCCGGTGTATATCCTAGCCGATCTACAAGATTGTATCCTTCTGGGCCAAATGGGTAATCCACAATGCATTCAACACAATGAAGTTCAAACAGGTCACATGCAGTTTCCAGCATTTCGAGGGTATCGCGACTATCGATCAGCACGGGAATGAAATCGGCGAAATGTGGGGTCGCATCTATGATCTCGGCTACGTTTTCCAACCCAGCCGCATCTTTTTGATTTGATTTCAAAGTTACCTGATGGGAAACTCCAGCTTGCGCTGCGGTTTTGGCGATCCGCGGCAGATCTTCGATCTGGGTTTTCAGTTCGACGTTGATCATCATGGCGTCGCCAAGTTCCAAAAACACGTCTTCCAGGGTCGGAATGGTGCAGTCAAAGGGCTGCCTTGTGGCAGGGTGCACCAGCGGAATGTCTTTGATTTCGTCATACCGTTTATCGGCGATGTTGCCTGAACCCGCAGAAGTTCTGTCCAAGGTCGCATCATGCATGACTACAGCCGTGCCGTCGGATGTGAAATGCACATCAACTTCGACATTGTCGCAGCCCAAATCGCGCGCCCGTCTGATTGCCGGTATCGAGTTTTCCGCTTTAACAATCTGATTGTCACGCAAAAAGGCGCCCCGGTGCGCGGTGACAAAAACCTCACCGGGCGTCCCGTTTGGATTCCGCCAGCGCTTTGCAATATCGGGAATTTCCAGGTTTACGTTCATTGGGTACTGCCTCAGTTGGATTGCTTGCCGCTGCCCAGTCCATAACGGTCAGCGAGTGATATGATGACATACGAAAAGCCCATGATCAGGGTCATGTAGACTAAGTTGATCGCGGCCTGTTCCGGATTTGAAGACCGGGCGCCCTCAAACAGCGCAATGGAGAGCGGTTTATTGTTCACATTAAACAAAAACGCCGACATCGAATATTCGCTCAGAAGGCCATTAATGCTCATGCCCGCCACCAGAATTATGACCGGCAGGATCGCGGGAATTGTTACCCGGACAAAGCGGTAAAACGGCGGTGCGCCAAGGGACCGTGCCGCTTCGATCTGTGCCGGGTCCAGTGACCAAAAGGCGGCGCGCAAAAACCTGATCATCAACGGAATGGCGACGATCCCGTAACCGATTGGCAATATCCAATACGTGCCAAGCAGGGTCTGCCCACCCAGCAATATGCTTGGCGTAGAGAATGCCACAATCAGGCCGATTGCGATTAAGGGTGCGGGTAAGATCCAAGGCACCATGAATGTCAGGTCAAGACTGGTGGTGAAATTATTCCTATATTTATGTGCCAAAGTGACCACAAACAAGCTGATCATCAGAGCCCCGCCAACAGCAGTGCCCCCCATGATTAGACTGTTCTTAAGCGGTACGAATGCCGTTCCCCCGGAAAGCACGGTGAAATAGTTCTTGAGCGACAGCGCCGTTGGGATCACTTCTGAGGTGATTGACTTCACCGAAGCAAAAGAAAACACAACAATCAGAAATACCGGAAGAAATTGCAGAAAGGCGATAAGATAGGCGGCGCCATGCACAAAGCCGTTGACCACCGGGTTACTGATCCGGACGCGTTGTATCGGTACCGGGGTTTTCGCTCCGACAGTATAGCTGCCTCTTTTCTCAATCCTTTGCATGACAATAATGCAAACGATCACGCTCAGACCAAGGGCTATTGAAAGCATAGCTGCCATATCCGGCCGTCGCAGGCTGTTCAGGGTAAGGATCAGTTCGGAAACCATATCAAACTTACGCCCGCCCAACACTGCTGGAATGGAAAAAGAGCCAAGAGATTTATACGCTACCAACAGCGACGTGGCAAAAACCGTTGGAAGCAAAAGAGGCAGAACGATACTGGTAAAGGCGCGCAAGTTACTGGCCCCAAGCGCGCGCGCGGCCTCGACCATCGAATAATCCACGCGCCGGATTGCAGCGCGTAAAAACAGATAGTGAAAACTTGTCAACAGAAAGGTATGCGCAAAAACCACTGCAAATATTCCCGAGAACCAGTCATTGGGCACCGCAGGTAACACGGATTGAAAAATGCGGGTCACAATGCCCGTCTGACCATAAGTAAAGTTGTACCCCGTGGCAGCCACCACAGAAACAAATATCAGCGGCAATGAATAAGCCACTTTCAACACCCTGCGACCACGCACCGAGATATATTCAAGAGCGGCAACCTGAAAGATACCGACGATATTCACGGTAATGATGCTGAAAAACGTCACGATCAACGTGTTCGAGATGGCGCTGCGTACCCTTGACCTGCCCCCAATTTGAGGGCCACTTTTAGGTAGACTCTGTTCCTCTTTTGTTTGCCATTATTCGGCGGCGTGAGCAATGGGCGGTGGCGCGGAGCCTTCAGATAGCTCAAGCGTCGCTGCCCATTGCGGTTTATGGAAAGGCCTGTTTGCGGCAAATTCTTCCGGGGTTTGATAGTTCAGCGAAGAGTGGGGCCGGTTTTGATTGTAATCGATCCGCCAGTCCTCGATGATCCTTTCTGCCTCGGCCAGCGAGGTGAACCAGTTCAAGTTCAGGCATTCTTCGCGAAACCGGCCGTTGAAACTTTCGATGTAGGCGTTCTGGGTCGGCTTGCCCGGGTCGATGAAGTAGAGCTGCACGCCGTGATCATCTGCCCAGCCATCAAGCGCGCGGCCTCGTAGTTCAGGCCCATTGTCAACGGTCAGAACATCCGGGTACCCCCGCTCACGAGCCACCCGTTCCAGCATTTCCACCACGCGGGAGCCGGGGATCGACAGGGCCACATCAATCGCCGGACATTCCCGTGTGCAGTCGTCTTTCAGATTGACGGTGCGGAACTTCCTGCCGTTGGCGAGCGCATCCATGGTGAAGTCCAGGCTCCACCGCTGGTTGGCGGCGATCGGGCACCAGGCGCCTTCGCGCACGCCCTTGGGGATTTTCTTGCGATTGCGGCGGCGCAGGGTCAGGCGCTCCTCTCGGTAAAGTCGCTCCACCACTTTCACGTTCACCTTGAAACCCTCCTGGCCAAGCTTGGCATGCAACATGCGATAGCCATAGCGTCGGTGTTTGCCGGAAAGCGTGACCAGCCGTTCCCGTATCCTCGCATGGCGATCCGGCCTTCCTCTGTATTCATTACTCGATCTGGAAAACCCAATCAGCCCACAGGCCCGCCGAGTTGAAAACTGATAGTCACGGCAAAGAACCATGACTGCTTCCCGGCGGCTTGCAGGCTTCAGAAGTTTTTTGCCAGAAGCCCTTTCAGGCCAGCATTATCAAGCATGGTTTCGGCCAGCAGCTTCTTCAGCTTGCCGTTCTCCGATTCCAGGTCTTTCAGCCGCCTGACATCGGAAATCTGAAGGCCGCCATACCTGGCTTTCCATTTGTAAAAGGTGGCATCCGACATACAGTGCTTACGGCACAACTCGGACACTTTCGCACCCGCCGCATACTCCTGAATGATCCGAACAATCTGCTCTTCGCTAAACCGTGACTTGCGCATTCTCTGTTCTCCTCGTTCTCGTGAACATTAAGCGAACAGATCCTCCTTTCAAATGGACCAGTTTTCGGGGAGCAGGTCACCCTCTTGGAATTTGAAAGTTCGTCAATGGCGCCCAGTGAAATAGCCCCGTCCACTACGAAAGCGGAATTCAGAACAGTGATGAGGGGCGTGTAAATGAAACTGATCGCGATCCAGATAACGACAATAAGACCCAGAAATGAAAGCGCACGTTGAAGGCCAAAGCTAAAACGCGACATCATTCCGATCTGAACTTCAGTATGCTTTCAGGATTAATCGTGACCGCAATTTCCTGGCCTACAAACAACGACGCTGAAAACGCATCGCCCAAAACGATCGCAGAGAGCTCTTCACCAAGGATCGATAAATCAACCGACGTGGAGGGGCCCAAAAAGTCAACATCTGTCACACGTGCCGTCAGGATGGATTTCCCGGTTATGTTCTTGCTGAGCTTAATTTCTTCGGGGCGCACAAAATGTCGGCCCCCACCCATCAATTCCAGGGATGCAGACATTTTGGGGCCAAGTTCGTTTGAACTGCCAACAAAATTGCATACAAACGGTGTTGCCGGGTTTGAATATATTTCTCGCGAAGTTCCGATTTGATCGGCCCGCCCTTCATTAAACACCAAAAGTCGGTCGGACATGGATAGTGCTTCGTCCTGATCATGAGTCACAAACACCGCAGTAAATTCCAGCTCTCGTTGCAGACGCTTTATTTCTTTTCGCATCACGTCGCGAACCTTTGCGTCAAGGTTCGACAAAGGTTCGTCGAACAACAGGACTTTGGGACCCATCACCAATGAACGGGCTATGGCGACCCTTTGCTGTTGCCCGCCGGACAGTGCTTCGGGTCAGGGGTATCGCATGAATAGCTGGCCCGTGTTTGCTACGTGCATCAACGTCTGATTCAATGTCACCAGAACACGCATCTGGAGGACTTGCTTTGGAAAAGACTACATCATTTCAATCTGTTATTTCGGCCATCCCTGACCCTCGCCAGCAGGCGAAGGTGCTTTACCCGCTTGATGAGATCCTGCTTTTAAGCCTGTGTGCGGTGGTCTCGGGCGGCGAGAGTGTCGTTGATATTGTCGAATATGGTGAAGAAAAGCTGAAGTTTCTGCGCAAATTGGCCCCTTTTGAGCACGGCATTCCCTCGCATGACACGCTTTCAACGGTGTTTCGGCTGCTTGATCCGGAGAAGTTCAGTACAGCCTTTGCGCAATGGGCTGCTGGCCTGGCGGGACGCGTTGAAGGCTCGATTGTGGCCGTCGATGGCAAGACGATGCGCGGGTCAAAGGCCGGTGGTGAAACACCTCTGCATTTGATCTCGGCCTACTGTGATGATCTGCGTCTGGTACTGGGTCAGCGGGCAAGTGCGCACAAAAAGAACGAGATCAAGGACATTCCATTGCTCTTGGATTTGCTCCACGTTGAGGGCGCGATCGTGACGCTGGACGCGATGGGGTGCCAACGCCAGATTGCCTGCAAAATCCGCGACAAGGGGGCCGACTACGTGCTGGCGCTCAAGGGAAATCAGAGCAGCCTTTTTGAGGATGTGAAACTGTGGTTTGAAGAGAGGGAGCATGAAAATACTGCGTCGTTACAGACTGTTGATGGCGATAAAGGTCGGATTGAGACCCGGACCTACACCCAGAGTGACACCATAGAATGGCTGCAAGAGCGCCATCCGGGTTGGGCGGGCCTGACCAGTATTGGTCGCGTTGTCTCGATCCGTGAAAGCAACGGGAAAACAACACAACAAACCCGATACTTCATCTCGTCTCTACCGAAAGATGCGCCGCGCTTTGCCCATGCGGTACGCTCCCATTGGGGGATTGAAAACCGCCTCCACTGGGTGCTCGACGTCACATTCCGCGATGATGACAGCCGTGTTCGTAAGGATCACGGCCCCAAGAATTTTGCCGTCATCAAACACATGGCAATGAATCTGCTCAACAAGGCAAAAGATAAAAAATCGCTCAGGGTCATGCGCAAAAAGGCCGGATGGAACAATCGGTTCTTACTGCAAATTCTCCGGACATAACCTTCATGCGATTCCCCTGTGCTTCGGGTTTTTTGTTTCTGTGCTCAGCAATACCAATCACTTCGAGAATTTGATCCACCGATTTCAAGATTTTCGCCGATGGTTTGCGGGCTACCTTCAGCCCAAAAGCAATATTCTCGTAGATGGTCATGTGCGGGAAAAGTGCGTAATTCTGAAAAACTATGCCAACATCACGCTGCTCTGCCGGTTTGTGGGTGATGTCCTCACCATTCAGGAAAATCTGACCAGAAGTTGCCGGCACAAACCCGGCAATTGCCCGCAATACTGTGGTTTTGCCGCATCCTGAGGGGCCCAAGAGTGTGAAAAACTCTCCCTTCTCGATATCAACCGACAGGTCAGGAACAACTTCAAACTCACCGTAGCAAATTTTCAGGTTTCTGATCGAGATCATCGCCATGATATTTCCAATCAGTGGATGAGCCGACCGTGATGGGAGAGGCGAGCTATTGTCAAAAGTTGTGTATGGTCTGATCATGCGGCGGCGCGATCCTGGCGTTCTCCATCTACGAATTTGATGCCGCGAATAATCTCGGCGAGATGATTCGATCCATTTAGTTTTCTCCATTTTTTCTGGGCGCTCTGGCACAGCTTGAAGACCATGGCCATCGCCGTCTTGCGCGACAGGCAGCCCTTGGTCCGGTAGGTGCGCAGACGAACCGTGGCGAAGGTGCTCTCGATGGGGTTGGTCGTTCTAATATGCTTCCAGTGTTCGGCGGGGAAGTCGTAGAAGGTCAAAAGCGCGTCCCGGTCCTTGGCCAGGCAGGCCGTGGCCTTGTCGTATTTCGGTCCGTAGGCTTCCAGGAAGAAGTCGAAGGCGTTCTCCGCCTCCTTCCTGGTCTCGGCCATCCAGATCTCCTGCAGGTGGCTCTTGGCCTTCTTCTGCAAGCCCTTGGGCAGCTTGTTCAAGACGTTGCCCGTCTTGTGCACCCAGCAGCGTTGCTCGCGGGCGATCCCGTAGACCTGGCGGAGCGCCTTCCAGAAACCGAGCGCGCCGTCGCCGACCGCCAGTTCCGGACCCATTTCAAGGCCACGCCGCTTGAGGTCGAGCAACACCTCCAACCAGGACCGCTCGCTTTCGCGGTAGCCGTCGGTGATGGCGATCAGTTCCTTGCGTCCCGTGTCCGTAGCCCCGATGACGACCAGGATGCACTGCTTCTCCTCCTCCATGCGGGCGCCGAAATAGATGCCGTCCACCCAGAAATAGACGTAACGCTTGGCCGTGAGGTCGCGCCCTTGCCAGCATTCCATCTCGTCTTGCCAGACCTCCTTCAGCCGGGTGATCGTGGAGGCCGAAAGGCCCGGCGCTTGCGTCCCCAACAGCGCCGCCAGCGCTTCCGAAAAGTCGCCGGTGGAGATGCCCTTCAGATACAGCCAGGGCAGGAGGTCTTCCAGGCTCTTGGTCCGGCGCAGATAGCGCGGCAGGATCGCCGACGTGAACCGGATGGCGCCGTCCCCCCGGTCCCGGACACGGGGCTGGCGCACGCTCACCGGGCCGATCCCGGTCTGGATGGCGCGTTCCGGCAGATATCCATTGCGCACAACCCGGCGGCGGCCGGCATCGTCAACAAGCGCCGCATAGGCCTCCAGAAACGAGGCGATCTCGGCTTCGATGGCCTGGGCCAAAAGCTTGCGCGCCCCAGCTTGCAGGACTTCCGTCAACGGGTCTTCCTGAAAATCGGCTGGGCTCCGAAAGGCGATAACGGTATTCTCTTCCATGGCGTATCCCTCCTTGGCTTCGCTCAAGTGGTGACATTCACAATCACCAGGATACGCCGCCTTCAATCCAACGCCGTACACAAGATTCGGTTATAGCTCTGGGAGAGGAGGTCACGGTCGGCCCAAGGACTACGCAATTGGTGCGTTATTTGATCTCTAGCTCAATACGCTGCATCCATGCATCAATCTTGAGAGCAACAGCTTCCCAGGCAAACGGTTGCGGGCTCACGAGAATGGCGTTCGCTTTCACGGCATCTGGTGATCCTGCGATCGCATCGGGATGAACAGGAACCTGGCCGTACTCTGTCGCATAGGCGATCATGAATTCAGGTGACCCAAACCAGTCAACAAACGCTCTGGACTCATCCAACTGATCGGTTCCAGCCATCACGGCAATACCTTCAGAGATAAAGGGTGTGCCGCCAACAGTGTCCACCATCACGGCATTGTAACCCACATTGTCAGCTTGCCTACCCACACCGCCAAACCAGTTGAGATCAATGGTAGCTTCGCCGTTGACAAAGGCCGCTGTCTTGGCGTCGCCACTGTCAACCACGATTGCGTTGTCATAAAAAGCCTGCATAAAATCCCAACCCTCGTCCGAGATTTCTCCGTTTTCGTCAGCAAAACGAACCAGCACACCGACCAAATAGGTCTTTGTGGTCTGCCAGGCTGTGGGTCCAATGACATATTTTCCTTGGTACTCCGGTTTGGTTAGATCCAGCCAGCTGTCTGGGGCCTCTTCGGCAGACATGGCATCTGAATTATAGGCCAGCACAACCGGCGTTTGCCAGAACTTGTGAACCATGCCATCGGGTCCCTTGTAGACCTCGGCCAGACCTTCTGCCCAGGTTGGCACATGGGGCTGAAATAGCCCTTCGGTCTTTAGAACTGCCATTGATGCGTCGATCAGACCTAGCACAACATCGGCCTGAGGGTTGGCTTTTTCGGCCAAGAGCCGGTCAAACAGTTCACCTCCGCCAGCCGACAACATAACAATTTCGTGGCCAGCGGCTTCTGCCTGCTCAGTAATCCAGACTGCCCGTTCTTCACCTTGTGGTGAGTATACGGTGATCGGTTCAGCGAATGCAGCAACAGCACCTAGGCCACCAAACGCACAGGCCATAAGCGTTGCCTTGATCATATGGGGTTGTTTCATGATTTCCTCCAAACTCCCTGTTTCCAAAATGAAGGGCGGTTTTCTTTATTAGCTACGATTGACCGGCCTTCCTTTTTGAGCAAACACATTAAATTACATTCTGTAAAGTAAAATAATATGCAACACGTATATTCAAAGGAATCAAAGAGGTATCAACGTGGTTCGGCAAATCAGAGATCTTTCCATGAACGAGCGGCGGCTGGTAGAACTGATTTTCCGACGCGGTCGAATCGCCCGTGTGGACCTGGCTGAAGCCACGGATATGACCGGTGCCAGTGTGACCCGTTTGGTGGCTGGTCTGGAAAAAATGGGTTTCTTCGAGCAAACGGTTGAAAAGAGCGGCGCACGGGGTCAGCCAAAGCGATTGTTAACGCTGCGAAAGAGCGAGTTCCGTGCAGTTGGCGCCTATTTATACCTCGACAGAATTGTCGGTGTTATGGTGGATCTTAGCGGAAAAATGCTGGCGACTTGCGAGCACAATCTAAAGAATGTTCAAGCAGTCGAAATTGCAGAATTGGCACAGAGAATTGCCCAGGATTTGTTGACAGAAACCAAAACCAAACCTGATCAATTTATGGGAGTTGGCTTGTCCGTCCCGGCAAATTATGGCTCCTACGGCAACCTTGTCCGTGCCCATGAAATGTTTCCGGAACTGGACGGGTCTGCCATCCATGAAGCCGCGCGCGGCAGCAGCCCGTGGCCGGTATATCTGGAAAATGACGGCACATCTTCCGCATTGGGAGAGTACCTTTTTGGTGACCACAAAAGCGCCGATCCGCTTTTTCTGATCCATATTGGATACGGCCTTGGTGGCGGCGCGGTATTGAACGGTCGCCCATTACGCGGCGCATACGGAAACGCGTGCCTACCCGGGGCGCTCTTTCCTTACAACCAGCCGCGCCCGACACTGCAGGATTTGCAGGCAACGCTGGAATGCAAGGGGTTGAGCTATGATGAGATTATCTCTGGAACCATGAATCCGATCGCCGATATCCCGATCCTGCAAGAGTGGGTTGATCGCGCTGCGGACCAGTTGATACATGCGATCAAGGTCATTTCTGGTATGTTTGATCCAGAAATTATCGTCCTAAGCGGCGCTCTCAGCCACTCAATTATCGTCTCAATCGCTGAGGTAATCCAGCAAAAAACAATCGAGGGGCCGTCGCGCGGCTTGCGTGCAGCGCCAACTACAGCGTCTTCCCTAGGTGATCTGAGCGGCCCCATTGGCGCCGCCTGCATCCCGTTTTTCTCGACCTTTTTCCCTGGCTCAGGAAAGGAGCGCGGCAACCGCTATCTGAACGGGCGCAAAGCGGCCCAATCGCGCGTCAGAACACTAGGGTCAGGACTCATTGATTGATCCAGAAGATTACGACTGCGGCGATTTGGATTGCTGACAGGAAAGTGTGAGCGCAGCGGTCGAAGCGCATGGCGATACGTTGCCAGTCTTTGAGTTTGGCAAACATGTTCTCGACTTTATGGCGCTGTTTATATAATGTTTTACAATATGTTGCAGGGTTTTTGCGCTTTTTCCTCGGCGGTATGCATGGGGTAATGCCACGCTCAATCAGGGCGGTACGATAAGCGTCGCTATCATAACCTTTGTCGCCCAAAAGCTCTGAAGCAGGCGGTAAATTCGGCAGCAGGGTCGCCGCACCCTTGTGGTCGGATTGCTGGCCTTCGGTCAACAAAAGCCGCACCGGGCGGCCCTCGCAGTCGCAAACCGCGTGCAGCTTGGAGTTCAATCCGCCTTTTGTACACCCAATAGCGCGGGGAACATCCCCCCTTTTAACAGACTGCACGCGGTGCGGTGCGCCTTGAGGTGGGTGGCGTCGATCATTAGGCGATCCGGCGGACCGTTTTCGGCAACCAGCGCAGTGAAAATATGGTCGAAAACACCCATCTTCGACCAACGTATGAACCTGTTATACGAGTTTTTATGCGGGCCATAGGTCGTGGGTGCATCACACCAGCGCAAACCATTGCGGATCACATGAATGATTCCGCTAACCACCTTGCGATCATCAACCCGGGGCACCCCATGTGACAACGGAAAATATGGTTTGATCCGTCCAACTGCTCCTCACTAAGCCAAAAATGATCCGTAAGCGTCCGGTGGTTACACTTCCGGGCTGTAATTCCACGGCATCAGCTCGTCTAGCCTGTTGATTTTATGGTCGGCGACACGCTCCAGAACCCAAGTGAGCCATGCCTGTGGATCAACGCCGTTGAGTTTGGCGGTTTCGATCAGAGTGAAGGCGATGGCCATGGAGTTTCCACCACGTTGTGATCCGGCAAACATCCAGTTCTTGCGGCCTATGGCGACGGGCTTCATGGCGCGTTCGGCGGTGTTGTTATCGGGCATGCTGACTTCGGCGCTTCGATTTCCGCCCCTGTTTTTCAAATGTCATGTTAGACAGGTTTCGCGGGATCGGGGCGTCGGAGTGCGAAGAAGCGGGCAGGCCGACTAGACAATGAGCTGCGAGCTCGTGTTGTTATCTGGCCGCCCCTACGACCAGCCCGTGTGCGCCGCGAGCGCGTATCCGTAATTGTCTTACGAGCCCGTGCACTCCTTTAACAACGAGAAGGAGTACATATGATGAGATCAATAGGAATGGACGTCCATCGAAGTTTCGCGCAAGTCGCGATCTGTGATGATGGCCAAATAACAGACAGTTTCAAGGTCGATATGGAGCATGATGCGGTCGTGGAATTCGGGCGCAGTCTGCGAGCAGATGACGAGGTGGTTCTGGAGGCCACGGGAAACACCGCAACGATCGTCCGGCTTCTGACGCCGTTCGTGGCGCGGGTGGTGATCGCCAATCCACTACAGGTGAAGGCAATCGCCCATGCCCGGGTGAAGACCGACAAGGTAGACGCAAAAATCCTAGCCCAACTTCACGCAGCAGGGTTCCTGCCTGAGGTGTGGGCGGCGGATGACGAGACGCTTGCACTAAGGCGACTTGTTTCAGAGCGCGCAGCGGTGGTGCGCTCTATCCGACGATCCAAAAGTCGCGTTCAGGCAGTCCTGCACGCCAACCTAATCCCAAAATACGCAGGCCATCTGTTCGGGAAAGGTGGGCGACGTTGGTTGGCCAAGGCCCCTCTGCCAAAAACCGAACGCGATCTTCTTGAGCGGCATCTCGATGAGTTGGATTGGTTGGCTGGGCGGTTGGAGACGCTTGAGCGCGATCTGATCCACATCTCTCTTGACGATCCGCAGATGCGTAAACTGATGGCCGTGGCTGGCATTAGCTCCGTAATTGCTGCCGCCGTGATAGCATCGATCGGAGATATCAGCCGGTTCGCCACCCCTGGGAAGCTTGCCAGTTACTTTGGTTTAACGCCGAGGGTACGCCAATCCGGCGCCCGCGAGGCCATCCACGGTAGGATCACCAAACAGGGAAATGCAACCGCTCGAACGATGCTGGTTGAGGCCGCATGGGGTGCCGCTTCAGTCCCCGGTCCTTTGCGTGCGTTCTTTTTGCGTATCAAAGATCGAAAGGGCGCCAATGTTGCGGCGGTTGCCACTGCGCGCAAAATTGCAACCCTGATCTGGCATCTCCTCACCAAGGACGCCCCTTACCAGTGGGCACGTCCGGCATTTGTCGCAATGAAGATGCGCAAATTAGAATTACGCGCCGGAGCCCCTAAAGCCTACGGGAAAGCCGGTCCTGGGCGTGATTACTGGATCAAGGAACTTCGACATCGAGAAATGGAACTGGTTGCCAATGCCGAGGCTTCCTATGCAAAGATGGTCGAGGCGTGGCGAGAAAAGCCACCAAAGACCCAAAAAATCTGAGAAAGGGGCTGTTCAACAACATCCGTGTCCAGCTCCAGAAAGCCGTTGTCGAGGTAGGGCCATGTTTTGGGCATACGGCCCAAGGCATATCGAATGGCCTTTGCCAAAGGTGATTTGCCCGATATTTTGGGCAATTGGTCGCGCAACCATTCTTCCAGATCATCGAAGATGGGCTTTGCATTTTCTTGACGCAGAGCAGCACGGGCCTCGGGAGATTGGCCCCTTGCCTGTTTTTCCACACCATACAATTGCGCAATCCGCTTGATGGCCTCCTCGGCAATGGCGGAACCTTGTGCGGCAAACACATCGACAAACTTGCGTCGGATGTGGGCCATGCAGGCCACTTCCGTGGCTTTACCTTCACCGAACACGCCGTTGAAACCGGCATAGCCATCCGCATGCACCCAGCCTTGATAACCAGACAGGTGCTTGACCGGGTGCTCACCCTTTCGATCCACTGTGAACTGATACCAAACGCAGGGCGGTGCCCGTCCAGCACAGCTGGACAGATTGTCTGTTTGTGCGCCTGTGGCGCACGGGCCGGACCATGGTCGTTCGTCTCTGACATAGGCCCAGATGCGGGCTGTCCTGGTCTTTTTGTTTCCTGGGGCTAACATCTTCAGTGGGGTATCATCTGCAAACAGGGATGTGCCACCTTTGGCCCGTTTTGCAATGGCCTCGGCCAATGGTTCCAGAAGCCCGGTAGATTTGCCCACCCAATCTGCCATAGTCGAGCGATCCGGATCGACACCCTCACGGGCATAAATTTGCGACTGGCGGTAAAGCGGCAGATGATCTGCAAACTTGCTCACCAGAACATGCGCCAGCAGGCCGGGACCAGGTCGGCCCCGTTCAATCGGGCGCGAGGGCATCGGGGCTTGCGATATCGCCTCACAGCGACGGCAGGCCATACGCGGTCGGGTGATTTTGTTCACCACAAAGCGGCCCGGGATGTATTCCAGCTCTTCGGTAATATCTTCGCCCAGCTTTGAGAGATCGCCACCGCACTCAGGGCAATCCTCGCCAACAGACAAAACCTGCTCGATACGTTCCAGATGATCGGGCAGCGGTTTGGCCTTGGCTTTTCCTTCAGCTCTATCGGTTCAGCAGGCGCGGTTTCTGCGGCCTTTACCGCCGCCTCTGCAATCTCTTCATTCTCGGCAAACAATTGCAGTTGATCCATGCCCTCGGATTTGGATCCGAAACGGTGCCGGTTTGCCCCGTGTAGCTGATGCTGAAGCTTCTCGATCATCAGCGCCTGTGCCTTCACCTCTGACGCTAAAAGCTCGGTGACACGTCGTAGTTCAACGGGGTCTTCTGGCAGGTTATCAAGGGCGTTCAACATGGCTATTCTATACAGAATTGCGCCCTGAATGTGAATCCATAAACGCCTATACTACTTGATATTTACGCCTGATTACCCTGCTTTCAAAGGCCGCCATGGCCGCTGTGGAATGCGCCAGTCAATGCCCTCCAGCAGCATCGCCAGTTGCGCCGACGTCAGGCAGACCTTGCCGTCTTTAGCGGCAGGCCAAACAAACCGGCCCCGTTCAAGACGCTTGGAAAACAGGCAGGCTCCTTGGCTGTCCCACCAGATAATTTTGAGCAAATCACCACGCCGCCCCCGAAACACAAATAGATGGCCGGAAAACGGATCCTCTGCCAAAACCTGCTCGGCCTGTGCCGCCAGAGTATTGAAACCCCGCCGCATGTCTGTCACGCCCGCCGCCAGCCAGACCCGTGTGTTGCTTGGCACGGGGATCACGAAGAAAGCCCTTTCAACAAACGTGCCGACATATCCGCATCAAAACCGCCCTCGGCTATAATCCGGTGACCGTTGGACAGCTCGATCTCAATTCGGCCTGACGGAGTGCTGGTCACGGCTAGATCAACGCTGGCTGACGCTTCAATCTCGACTGGCAAAAATACAGGGCCGTCAGCTTCCGGCACAACATCCACGGCGGGAGCATACCGATCATCCTTCAGCCATTTGAATATCAGATTGGCATTCATCGCATACCGACGTGCAACCTGCGCAACCGAAACACCAGCCGCCGTCGTCTGAAAACAGATTGAACGCTTCTCATCATCCGGCCAACGCCGCTTCTTCTGCTTCACAGCCATAGAGTGCCCCTAAGTGTCCACTATCAATGGTGGACACTAACCCATCAAAATCTGCGCCGTTAGGCGGGGCACACCGGACGCTTACAATGATCCGACATGTTGCCCTCCTGTTTTTGGAGAGCATTGATTCAGAACACTCTTAAATCTGCAAGAGATTAATAGGTCCTGATCCTAGTTCTCGTCTGACAATTCCAACCACACAGGAAGGTGGTCGGAACCGCATGCGGTTTCATCAATTTTGAACGATTTGATCCGCTGCCTAAGTGTCTGATTCAAAACTCTACGGATGATTACAATGCCTTGCAATTTTACGCGTGAGGGTTCTGATATGTGCAACGAGTATCCATGCCTGTGAACTTGCGATGGATTTTTCCCAATCTTTGGCCAATCGCCGGCAGCGGTTGAGCCATGCGAAGGTGCGCTCGACGACCCATCTTCTGGGAATGACTTCGAAGCCTTCCGCAGTGTCGAAGCGCTTGACGATCTGGATTGTCCAGTCACCGATGCCTTCAAGAGCGTCGCGCAGCTTTGGTCCGGCATAACCGCCATCCGCAAAGATATGGCGCAAGTTTGGATGGGAATACCGGATGGATTTCAACACTTCCGGTGCGCCATCACGGTCTTGAATACCGGCGCTATGCATGTAGCGCACCCGGTTCCTTGGACACAAGTTTGTCTCACGCGGCGGGCCTGATTGAGATCGCGGCGTGCCACGCCTGACGAGCTTGAGCGGGGCTCAGGTAGCCGTTCTTTTCGACGATCCACTGGGCATTGTAGAGTTCGACGAAGTCGCGGACGGCGTCCCGCAGCTCCGCGATGTTGCGGTAGATGCGACCATGGATGATCTGTTCCTTCAGCGTGCGATTGAACCGCTCGGCGACGCCGTTGGTCTGGGGCTCGGCGACGAAGGCGTAGGACGGCTGGATGCCCCAGAACTTGATCTGGTTGGTGAAGTGGTCCGACAGATACTGGGAGCCGTGATCCATCCGCAAGGCCAGCCCCCGAGCCGCGCCGGCCGCGGTCGAGCCATACAGCCCGGCAAGCCCCATGGAGATCGGCTGCAGGGCGGCGAAGCGGTCGCCGCGCTTGCAGACATGCCAGCCGACACACTCGGCGTTCCAATGCTCGACGGCGGTGAAGATCCAGCCCCAGCCGTCGTCCACCGTGAACACCCGAACGCCATCGGTGCCCCACATGAGGTTCGGGGCATGAGTGATGATCTCACCGTCATGGGGATTGCCGCCACGGCGGCGGCAGCGATGGGGCGAGAGCAGATTGTTCTCGCGCATCAGGCGGAGCACCCGCTTGCGGGCAACCCGGATGTCGCGACAGACCCGAAGCCGAGCCCAGACCTTGCGGTAGCCCTCGCCCTCCCAGGGCGATGCCTCCAGGTCGGCTTCGATCGCCACCAGCAGCGCCTGGTCCGAGATCGCGGGCTTCGGTCCCCGACGCTTTGCCGGCGGCTGCTCGGCGTGCTGGCCGGAGGTCATGGCGTAGAACGAGGAGCGGGCCATGCCCCAGGCGGCGCAGACCCGCCGCAGGCCGTAGGCCAGACCCGTGCCGGGCGAGGTGGCGGCACTCATCGCCGCGACCTCCGCCGCCCCAAAGGGCCGAAGGTCTCCGTCTTGGCCTCCAGCAGTTCCACCTGCATGGTCAACTCTCCGATCCGCTTCATGGCGCTATCCAGTTCCGCCTGCACCGGATCGCCCTTGCGTTGCTTGAGCGAGGCGTCGATCCCGCCGATCGCTTTCTCACGCCACTGCTCGAGCCGGAAGATCTCTACGCCCAACTGGCGCGACAGAAGTTGCTCCGGCTCGTCACGCAAAAGCCGCAGAACGACCTCACGCTTGCGCGCCACCGTCCATCGCTGGCCAAGTCCCAGCGGGCCTGCCGGCAAAGCATGGCCTGGGGAAAACGTGGACGAGCCAAGCTCGCCCGCATTTACCACAGGCCCATCAACAGCAACTTTCTTCTCAAAATTATCAGTCATGTTCCGGTCCTCCTTGGACACTTCGATTAAGCCAATTCTGTGTCCAAGGAAATCGGGTCCGTCTCAACCGGCGCTATGCACGACCAACCCAACCATAAACCCGAGCGTGTCGGTGACAATGTGGCGCTTGCGGCCCTTGGTTTTCTTGCCCGCGTCATAGCCCGAAATGCCACCGCTTTCCGTTGTTTTTATGGTCTGGCTATCAATGACACCAGCGGTGGGGCCGGGCTTCTTGCCATGAAACTCGCGCGCCGTCGCCACCAGAAAATGGCTGATCACTTCAAAGATGCCATCGTTGCGCCAGCCATAGAAATAGTAGCGCACGGTGGACACTGGCGGGAAATCATTGGGCAGCATACGCCACGCACACCCGGCGCTGGCGATGTACAAAATGGCATCCAGAACATCGCGCATCGCCGTGCTGCGCGGACGACCAGTTGTTTTAGGCGGCGGCAGGAATGGCGCGATCAAACCCCATTCCTGATCAGTTAAATCGCTTGCATAGCGTCCCGAATGCCGTTCATATCGGGCGCGAGTGGTTTCCGTCCAGGCCATTGTGATCTCCCTCGAATCTTATCAATCCGATTGAATCACAACTCGCTGAAATCACTCAATTAGTTTTGGATCAGACACTTAGCGAGGCTCCAACCAGGACATGATCAATTCTTCTCGTGTCGAAATGGGCTGTGCTTCCGCTGTCCTCTGGATTGCCCAGCCATGTCCACGGGTCAAAAAACCCGTCCAGTGTCGAAACGCGCCCACCCTCCATCGATTTTGGGCCCACGAATGTGTCATTTACTGGCGTTTCAACCCCGTTGTTCAGATCACCCATCATAATCACGTCCCTCGGCATAGGTGGCATCGCGGTATCGTTGATCCAGTGATCGTCAATAATCTCGGGATTGCCACACCATCCCGCCTTTCCAGTCGAGCATCTCCAACTCATCCCAACCGCCGGACCGGTAATGCTTGTGCCAGTTTCGCACGGTATCATCGTCCAGATAAAGCGCCTTGCCGACGGTCGCGCAGATCCAGCCATCATCCAGCAGCAAGACCGCATTGGCGCGCCGCGCAACCCCATGGCCCTCGCTCGGGCGAAGCACGATCTGCTCCAGTTCGTCGCGTTGACAAGGGCTGAGGAATTTTGCCTGGATCATGCCAGGAACAGAATCTTTTCAGCAAAATCAGTCAACACCTATTTCGGATTTCCAAGGACTCCCAGTATAACTACATTCGTTGGGGAATGGTCGAACGCTGACCGGGCAAAGTAAAAGGAAATCAACGATCTAAATATGCGAGCGGTAACATTGCGCGTGAATTCGATCTTCTAGGAGTGCTGCTGCCTGATATCAGTACCCCTACGGCCATAAGCATTTTCGCGGGTTAGAAAGGCTTTGAAAAGGTAGTGTCAAATCCCTCGGTTATGGGCGAATCCAACGCTTGTAAATTCCTTTCCAGCGACCGTGTTTTTGCTGTTCCCAGTAAAATACTTGCCGCCAGCGGATGACGTTTTGCATAGTGAAGCGCCGCTGTTGCGAGCGGCAGGCCCAGTGATTCCGCGCGTTCCTGTAGCGCTGTAACTTGCTGGCAAATAGCGGCAGATGCCGGCGCATAATCAAATTTGGCTCCGTCCAGCGGTCCGGTGGCAAGAATGCCAGAATTGAAAATCCCGCCCAGTACGAGACTTGTCCCCGCTCCCCGACATGTTTCAACCAGCGCATCCTCAGCCGAGCGATCCAGCAGCGTCAGCCGCCCAGCCAAAAGAATGACATCAATCGGGCCGTGGTTCATCACATCCAGACAAACCTGATTTTCGTTGACACCCAGGCCAAACGCGCCGATCCGTCCCTTTTCCTTCAGATGCACCAGACGGTCGTACCCTGAACCCAGAAATGCCTCAATGTGCCCGGTGTTGGCTGCCCCGTGGGTACAGGTGCCGATATCGTGGACATAGGCGATATCCACACGAGTCACACCCAATAGCTGGCAGCTATGATCCAACGATGCCTCTATTCCATCACCGGAATAATCATAGGCAACCGCATTTGGCAAAGGGTCTACGAAGCCATCGGCCTCAGCCATGCTGGCGCCTGGTGACAGCAGCCGGCCGACTTTGGTGGAGATTGCAAATTCTTCCCTGGCTTTATTTCTCAGAAACAGACCAAGCCGTTGTTCCGACAAACCGCGACCATAATGCGGAGCAGTGTCAAAATATCGGATACCGGCCATCCAAGCGGCGTTGAGCACTTCTTGGACCTGGGCATCACTTACGGTGCGATAAAGATTACCGATGCTGGCGCAACCAAAAGAGATATCGGTCACATAGACATTCGTTTGCCCAATTCTATTGGATTTCACGACACGCCCATACGAATTCCCCCGGCATCCTGTTCGCCTCTGAACAGAAAATCCGCAAAGGTTGCAGGCTTGATTTCAATCGAAAACCCAGCAGCGCTCGGCACTTGATAGGCGCCATTTTCGACGATGCACGGGTCTTTGAAATGCTCGTGCAAATGATCGACAAATTCAATTCGCCGATCGTCCTTTTGGCCGGAAATCGCGACGAAGTCGATCATCGACATATGTTGCACATACTCGCAAAGCCCCACCCCGCCCGCATGAGGCCAAACCGGTAAATCGAATTTTGCCGCCATCAACAACACAGCCAGAACTTCATTCAGCCCGCCCATTCGGCAGCTATCAATCTGAACGATGTCAATTGCGCCTTCCTTGATGAATTGTTTGAACATGATCCGGTTCTGGCACATCTCGCCGGTCGCGACTTTGACTGGCCTGACTGCGGACCGGATGGTTTTGTGGCCCATGACATCGTCAGGGCTTGTTGGCTCTTCGATAAAGAAAGGGCGCGCAAATTTTAGCGCGTTGATCCAGTCAATCGCCTGATCCACTTCCCAGACCTGATTAGCATCAATCATTATGGTCATGTCCGGGCCCAAAACTTCACGGGCAATGGTCAAGCGGCGGATATCATCATCAAGATCACGGCCGACTTTGAATTTAGTATGGGTGAACCCGGCGTCCTTCGCCTCGCGGCAAAGGCGGCGCAGTTTATCGTCAGAATACCCTAGCCAACCTGCCGAAGTCGTGTAACAGGGGTATCCTTCTGCGTTCAGGCGTGCAATCCGGTCAGCCTTTCCGTGTGCTGCTTTGCGCAACAGTTCCAGTGCTTCGTCAGGGTGATGGCATCGGTCAGATACCGAAAATCGACCTGTCCAACGATTTCTTCAGGCGACATTTCGGCGACCAATCGCCAGACCGGTTTTTCGACCTGCTTGGCCCACAAATCCCATACGGCATTCACCACCGCGCCGGTGGCAAGATGGATCGCGCCCTTGTCAGGCCCTATCCAGCGAAGCTGGCTGTCGCCAGTGATGTAGCGCCAGAACCGGCCCATATCCTCGGTGATCCAGTCCAACTCCAGTCCCGTGACCAAAGCGCCGAGGGCTTCTATTGCCGCAATGCAGATTTCGTTGCCCCGCCCGATTGTGAAGGTCAGACCATGCCCTTCAATTGCGCTATCCGTTTGCAAAACAACATAGGCAGCCGAGTAGTCCGGGTCTGGGTTCATCGCATCCGAGCCATCAAGGCCGTCAGATGTCGGAAATCGCAAATCGTATGTGCGCAGGCCGGTTATCCGGGTCATTGACTGGCCACCACGGTCTGACGCTGCACACCAAGGCCGGCAATCCCAAGTTCCATCACATCGCCGGGTTTAAGATATGTTTCGGGGTTTTGGCCCATGCCCACACCTGGGGGCGTCCCTGTTGAAATCACGTCCCCCGGCTGCAAAGACATGAATTGCGACAAATGGGAAATGACGCAGGCGACACCAAAGTGCATCGTCTTTGTAGATCCATTCTGATACCGATGCCCGTTCACCTCAAGGTACATCGATAAATTCTGCGGGTTCTCGATCTCATCCCGCGTTACCAGCCAGGGGCCAATCGGCCCGAACGTATCGGCTGACTTGCCCTTTACCCATTGTCCTGAACGATGCAACTGAAAATCCCGTTCGCTCAGGTCATTCACAACACAATAGCCAGCAACGTGATCCAGCGCCCGAGCTTCAGAGACGTATTTGGTCGCAGTGCCGATGACCACGCCCAATTCGACCTCCCAATCGGTTTTGACCGAGCCGCGCGGGATCTCAACGTGGTCATCGGGACCCATGATGGCTGAAGTTGCCTTAAAGAAAACCACCGGTTCTTCGGGCAACGACATTCCGCTTTCAGCAGCGTGATCCGCGTAATTCAATCCGATGCTAATGAACTTGCCGACATTTCCGACGCAAGCGCCAAGTCGGGTGGACGGATCAACCGTCGGCAGGCTGGAAATGGCGATGTCGCGCAGGGCAGCAATCGCAGTGTCAGACAGCGTGTCCCCGCCAATGTCATGGATATGCCCGGACAGATCACGAATGTGACCTTCAGCGTCCAAAAGCCCGGGTTTTTCCGCACCATGCGACCCGTGTCGAAGCAGTTTCATTGGTTTTTCCTTCAGATATCAGACAGACCAGCCGCCATCGATGGCGTGGGTTTGACCGGTGGTAAAGGCGCTGTCGTCGCTGGCCAGATAAAGCGCCAGGGCGGCAATCTCTTCGGCTGTACCAAGCCGCCCCATTGGCTGGCGTTTGACGAAATCCTTCATCGCCCGTTCGTAATTCCCGGTCGCCCGAAGCCGGTCATGCAGGCTGGGGCTGTCTACAGTGCCGGGACAGATGGCGTTGCAGCGAATGCCATTGGAGACAAAATCCGCGGCAATAGCCTTGGTCATGCCGATCACCGCTGCCTTTGAAGCGCAGTATATAAAGCGGTTTGGCACGCCTTTCAACGACGAAGCCACGGATGCCATATTGATGATCGACCCACCGCCATTTTCCAGCATTGCTGGCAGTACCAATTTTGACAAGCGGTACATGGCTTTGACGTTCAGTTCGAAACTGAAGTCCCAGTCGGTCTCGTCACAGTCCAGAATTGAACCTGCCGCGACATAACCTGCGCAATTGAAAAGCACATCCAATGTGCCTGCATTTGCTACAACTTCTGCAACGGCGACGGCGTCGGTCACATCCATCTTGACAGCTGTGACACCTTTGATTTTGTCAAGTTCAGCTAGTGAGGTTTGGTTGATATCACAGGCTATCACCTGGGCATCGTGGGCGGCAAACAGTTCAACCGATGCCCGGCCAATTCCCTGCCCGGCAGCTGTTATCAGCGCTTTTGTCCCAACAAGACGGGGCGTTGTCACGTCCATCAGAATCTCCTTTTAATTATATATAAAATACTTTTTTATTTGTAAAGCGTCAAAACCCTGCTATCTACAATAGACTACGGATATCGAAAGTGCCCGACCATGAGTGACAACCATAAATATCGCGCTCCTGCGCTGGATAAGGGCCTTGATATTCTGGAGTTGTTGGCAAGCCACGAAAAGCGCCTTGGCCAAAAAGACATCGCAACCGCGCTGGACCGATCGTCCAATGAGATTTACCGAATGCTCAGCACCCTTGTTCATCGTGGATACGTGGTGCGCAGCGAGGCGGATGAGTTGTATACCCTGTCGCTTAAAATGTTCTCGATGTCGCAGCGCCACCCGCCGATCAGCCGACTGTTGAGCCATGCCTTGCCGCTAATGCAAAAACTGGTGCAGGAATCTTGGCAATCCTGTCACATCTGCGTCGAAGACAATGGCGACATTGTCGTGGTTGCCTCAGTTCCGGCACCGGGAAACTGGGGGTTGGCCCTGCGTACCGGATCAGTCATCGGCCTGTGCAATACCGGAACCGGGCGCATCCTCGCTGCATTTAAGGGCAATGAAGGCGCGGAAAGACTATTTGAAACGCACCGGCTGGCAGCGGGCGAGCCGAAGACAGATAAATCAACGTTTCTTGCCAGTCTTAGCAGCATCCGCAATCGGGGCTATGAGGTTGCAGATTCAGACACGACCGAAGGTGTCACGAATCTGGCATTTCCGGTATTTGATCTGTTTGGCGCAGCGATTGTTGTTGTAAACTGCCCATTCGTAAAGCGTCTTGACGCAATAGAGGTGCCAAATGTTGAGGAAGTTACGCAACTGTATCACACCCTGGCGCAAGATTTGACAGCCTTTTATGGCGGGGCCAGGGGAATCGCATGAAGGTTATGTCCGGAGAATTTGCAGTAAGAACCGATTGTTCCATCCGGCCTTTTTGCGCATGACCCTGAGCGATTTTTTATCTTTTGCCTTGTTGAGCAGATTCATTGCCATGTGTTTGATGACGGCAAAATTCTTGGGGCCGTGATCCTTACGAACACGGCTGTCATCATCGCGGAATGTGACGTCGAGCACCCAGTGGAGGCGGTTTTCAATCCCCCAATGGGAGCGTACCGCATGGGCAAAGCGCGGCGCATCTTTCGGTAGAGACGAGATGAAGTATCGGGTTTGTTGTGTTGTTTTCCCGTTGCTTTCACGGATCGAGACAACGCGACCAATACTGGTCAGGCCCGCCCAACCCGGATGGCGCTCTTGCAGCCATTCTATGGTGTCACTCTGGGTGTAGGTCCGGGTCTCAATCCGACCTTTATCGCCATCAACAGTCTGTAACGACGCAGTATTTTCATGCTCCCTCTCTTCAAACCACAGTTTCACATCCTCAAAAAGGCTGCTCTGATTTCCCTTGAGCGCCAGCACGTAGTCGGCCCCCTTGTCGCGGATTTTGCAGGCAATCTGGCGTTGGCACCCCATCGCGTCCAGCGTCACGATCGCGCCCTCAACGTGGAGCAAATCCAAGAGCAATGGAATGTCCTTGATCTCGTTCTTTTTGTGCGCACTTGCCCGCTGACCCAGTACCAGACGCAGATCATCACAGTAGGCCGAGATCAAATGCAGAGGTGTTTCACCACCGGCCTTTGACCCGCGCATCGTCTTGCCATCGACGGCCACAATCGAGCCTTCAACGCGTCCCGCCAGGCCAGCAGCCCATTGCGCAAAGGCTGTACTGAACTTCTCCGGATCAAGCAGCCGAAACACCGTTGAAAGCGTGTCATGCGAGGGAATGCCGTGCTCAAAAGGGGCCAATTTGCGCAGAAACTTCAGCTTTTCTTCACCATATTCGACAATATCAACGACACTCTCGCCGCCCGAGACCACCGCACACAGGCTTAAAAGCAGGATCTCATCAAGCGGGTAAAGCACCTTCGCCTGCTGGCGAGGGTCAGGGATGGCCGAAATAACAGATTGAAATGATGTAGTCTTTTCCAAAGCAAGTCCTCCAGATGCGTGTTCTGGTGACATTGAATCAGACGTTGATGCACGTAGCAAACACGGGCCAGCTATTCATGCGATACCCCTGATGGCGGGGCTGAAACTAACGTAAGTGGTGGCAGATGAAGGACGATGCCCACCATCACTTGTGGAGGCGCGCCAGGGGGGACTACGCTTGGATGACGCCGGATAAGGGCGCTATTTATCGAGATTTCGCCCCCTCGGATCTGGCCCCCCACCTGAAGCAAGCGGGAATTGAGAAAACAATTGTAGTTCAAGCCGCGGAAACGGTTGCTGAAACTGAATTCCTGATTTCTATTACGGAACAAACCGACTGGATCTCTGGTGTCGTCGGCTGGGTTGATATGGAAAGTCCCGAAGCAATTCCCAATTTGGACCGCCTGTCCCGCTCAGCGGCATTCAAGGGAATAAGGCCAATGATTCAGGGCATCGCAGACGATGATTGGATCCTAAATCCCAGACTGGATCCTGTTTTTGACGCTTTAGTTGAGATGGGGCTGGCGTTTGATGCTCTGGTTCTGCCGCGCCATTTATCCAGGCTATTGAAACGCCTGGATAAACACCCCGGTCTCCAGTGTGTAATTGATCACGGTGCGAAACCGGACCTTGCCGCCGGAGACCTTCAGGAGTGGAAAATCGACATGTCGGAACTGGCAAATAGTACCAGCTGTTTCTGCAAATTCTCGGGTCTTGTCACTGAAGCTGGCGCTGGTAATTTAATTGATACCATTCGCCCGGCGGCCGAACATATTTTGGCTGAATTTGGCGCCAAACGCGTAATGTTCGGAAGCGATTGGCCAGTTATCAACCTTGCAAGCAACTATGCTGACTGGGTCAAGATAACACACACACTTGTCCACCATTTCAGTCCTGAAGACAAAGACAGCCTTTGGCGGAAAACCGCTGAGGATTTCTATTCGGTATGACACCTCTCGCTGTGAGTCCGACATTCGGATATTGGCGGCAAAGTAGCACTCGACTTACCCAACATAATCCCAATTCCAAACCCGAGCCTCTATTTTGTCTTGATCAATTCAGCTCAACAATTTCGGGCCAATCTCAACAATGACTTAGCTAACCCCGATTCTGGATAATGATTTTGTTGAGAGGGATTGGGTCCGTCTGCTGAGAACGGCGGTGACAAATTAGTCCACGGAAGCGGCGGGATTTCCCAGCTGCGGGCGGAGTAAAACTCTGCCACCTGTAGCCTTCGATCTTTTTTGAGATGGAAGGCGGGAGGATGTACACCGTGGACCTATATCTGCGCGTTCGGCTGGCCTGCCATGTTGATGGTCTGAGCCAGCGAGAGGCGGCAAGTCGGTTTGGCATTGCGCGCGAGACGGTGAGGAAGATGCTGCGGCATTCGGAACCGCCGGGATATCGGCGACGCCAGCCACCGAAACGCCCGAAACCGGCCCCTTCACGGATATCATCGACCGTATTCTGGAGGAGGACCGAACGGTTCACCGTAAGCAGCACCACACGGCGAAGCGTATATTCGAGCGCCTTCGCGACGAACATGGCTTCACGGGCAAAGAGACCATCGTGAAGGATTACGTTCGGGAACGGCGCCTTCGTCGGCGTGAGATGTTTGTGCCGTTGTCACATCCTCCGGGCCATGCTCAAGCGGACTTTGGCGAGGCGGATGCGATCATCGCCGGCGTCAAGTATCGGGCGCATTTTTTCGTCATGACACTTCCCCACAGCGATGCCTGCTTCGTTGCGGCCTACCCGGCGGCGACGACGGAGGCCTGGCTGGACGGGCACAACAGAGCCTTTGTTTTTTTCGGCGGCGTTCCCCAATCGATTCTTTACGACAACGACAAGTGTCTGGTGTCGCGCATCTTGTCAGATGGCACGCGGCAACGAACGCGGGCGTTCAGCGGGCTGCAGTCCCATTACCTCTTCGAGGACCGCTACGGCCGTCCCGGCAAGGGTAACGACAAAGGCAATGTGGAGGGGGTGGTCGGCTATGCCCGGCGGAACTTCATGACGCCGCTTCCCCGGTTCGCGAGCTGGGACGCCTTCAATGGCCACCTGGAAGAGCAATGCCGCAACCGGCAAGGCAACGTCCTGCGCGGCCACCGCGAGAGCATCGGCGAACGGTTTGTGCGTGACCGCGAAGCGTTGAAGAGGCCACTGCCGGCACCGTTCGACGCGTGCGACAAGCAGGGCACGCGGGTCAACTCGCTGTCCCTGGTGCGCTACCGGACGAATGACTATTCCGTGCCCGTCGCCTACGGCCATCAGGAAGTCTGGATCCGTGGCTATGTCCACGAGGTGGTTATCGGTTGCGGCGCCGGGATCATTGCCCGACACCCCCGTTCCTACGACCGGGAAGATATGGTCTTCGATCCGATCCACTACCTGCCTTTGCTGGAGCACAAGATCGGTGCCCTGGATCAGGCCGCGCCGCTAGCCGGATGGGAACTGCCTGATGCCTTCCCAACCCTGCGCCGTCTCCTGGAGGCGCGCATGGGCAAGGCCGGCAAGCGGGAATACGTCCAGGTCCTTCGGCTTGTGGAGACCTTCGATCTCGAGGTGCTTCACGGCGCGGTGAAGGACGCCCTGCGCCTGGGTGCGATCGGCTACGACGCCGTCAAACACCTTGTGCTGTGCCGTATCGAGCGACGCCCGCCCAAACTCGACCTGGATATCTATCCCTACCTGCCTCGGGCCAACGTGGCGACCACGGCCGCCACCAGTTATATGAGCTTGTTGGGTGGAGGCGCGTCATGACCGATACGCCGCAAGTGTTGCTGGCCCATCACCTCAAGACCCTGAAACTGCCGACGTTCCTGCGCGAATACGACAAGCTGGCCCGCCAATGCGCCACCGAGGGCGCCGACCATGTGCGGTATCTTGTCCGTCTGACCGAGTTGGAACTGATCGACCGTGAGCGCCGCATGGTCGAGCGGCGGATCAGACAGGCCAGGTTCCCCGCCGTCAAAAGCCTCGACAGCTTCGACTTCAAGGCCATCGCATCGCTCAACAAGATGCTGGTTCTGGAGTTGGCGCGATGCGAATACGTCGAGCGTCGTGAGAATATCATCGCGCTCGGCAACAGCGGAACCGGCAAGACCCATATCGCCCTCGGTCTCGGTCTGGCGGCCTGCCAAAAGGGGCTCTCCGTCGGCTTCCTCACGGCCGCTGCCCTGGTTCATGAACTGATGGGGCCAGGGATGAAAAACGCCTGTTGCGCCTGCAGAAGCAACTGGCAAAGTATCACCTTCTGATCATCGACGAACTCGGCTTCGTGCCGCTCTCGAAGACCGGCGCCGAGCTGCTGTTCGAAGTCTTCAGCCAGCGCTACGAGCGGGGCTCGATCTTGGTGACCTCCAACTTGCCGTTCGATGAGTGGACGGAGATATTCGGCTCGGAACGCCTGACCGGGGCTTTGCTGGACCGCCTCACCCACCATGTCCATATCCTGGAAATGAACGGCGAGAGCTATCGTCTCAACCAAAGCCAAAAACGGCGGAAATCCCCAAAATTACCTGCTTAACCGCCGGTGCAATGGTTGACCCGGTGGGTCCACAGGAACCTCCCACGCTGCTTCGCTCCGCGTAACGCAAGCGCTACACGAAGCAGCGCGGGTCCCTCCTATGGACTACCGGGACAACCCCCCAACACCGCGTACCGCATAACGTCAAGTGGACTAGTTTTGCTCCGCCCGGGTGACTAATTTTGCTCCGCCGTTGACAGCCGCCGGCAGATCGCCGCCCGCATCGTCCGGCAGGCGCACCGCGCGGGCATACTTGCGGGTCGAGACGTTGATCACCATCAGATTCATCGCCCAGGCTTGCAAGAGTTCGGGTTCCGACAGCAGCTCCCAACTCGGCAGGCTCATCTCCCGACCCGCGAAGTCCCGCACCCGAGGGCGCTCGACCTTCACTTTGCCGCCGTGGTAGGCGATCTCGCTCCGGGTCGTGCCCCATCGATGGCCCTTGCGCTCGCCCGAGCGGGCGTGGCGCGAACCGCACAAGGCTTCCGCGTCCGCCGACATCATCTCGTTCAAAGACTCGAGGCCCGCCAAAAGGCAAAAGCGATCGACGCTCATGCGCAGATCGTCGAAGGCCTCCGGCATCGATGGCAAGAGCCGACAGGATGGTTCCGAGGAACGGTCGTTGCGTGTAGTCTTGGTCATGGCGTCGTTCTCCTTGATGGAATCAGCACCCAGAGCCTAGCGGCTCCAGGCGGACGACGCCTACTTCAGCTTTTCAACAGAGCCCGGGACATCCCCGGGCGTAGCATGAATGATCTCCCAATTGGAAAGGGCGGGCCGGAACCGTGGCCGGGGCCTACGGCTCCGGCGAAGGGCCGGGTGATGCCGGAAGCCGGTGTCCTCGCTCTCCCGGCCCCGGTTCACCCGGCTTCAGCGCAACCCGCCTCCTTGCGGGCGGGGGCACGGATATGCAGGACTATGCGGGCGCGGCCCGCGGTATCAGGCCGGTCCGATGTCGATGCGCTTGGCCCGGGGTTGACGGATAGGAACCTGGATGAACCGAACTATCGTCATCGTCGTTGCATTGTCCGTGTTCTTCTCGATCGGTCCCCTCGCCGATGAGATCCCTTCCGGATTCGGCCCGGGCAGTTCCAAAGCCAAGGGATTGATGCTCACGTTCGAAGACTGGCCGCCGGATGGTGTGGACACGGACCCTCTTCTCCGGAAACTTCATTCCGCCGGGCTCAAGGCGGCCCGCAAGTTCCCGCGGTTCAGGGTTTGGGTGTTCGAGTGGGATGAATGGCAAGAGGGCCGCAGGGCGGAAAACCTGTGTATTGAACTGCTGCTGGACGATCGAACCTCTTCCCTGTTGGAGAGCTGTGAACCCGACTACTTGCTGCATCCCGCCCGGCCGGCGGCCGCCGGCAACTAGCCGCGGTGCCGTGCCGGTCCGATGTCGATGCGCTCGCCCCAGGGCTCGCGGTTCGGCCCTCCAGCCGCCCCCCAATTGACTCAGACCACGGGATAGCCAGGCTCGGCCTCGGGGTAGCTGTCGCATTCCATATCGGTCAGGTAGAGGCAGCAGCCTGGACGCACCCCTTGCTCATGGAGCCATGCGAAGCCTGGCCGGAAATCGGTCCCGCCCCGCCCCTTGATCGTGATGCTGTCCGGTAGTTCCCCGGCGGGATACTGGGCTGCGTCCTGCAGCACCGCGTCGACCTGAAGGACATAGATGCTTTCGGGCTGCAGTTCGGCGGCGATTTCGCGGACCTCGGCCCAGAACAGGGCCAGCGTTTCGCCCGGCAGCGAGGCGGAGGTATCGATGATGATGGCGATGGCATCGATGCCCTCCGAGTGCATCGAGGGTAGATAGAGGCCGCTGTCGATGAAACGCCGGTTGGGAACGCTCCAGCTATAATCGCGGCGCGCGGCGTCGGTCATGTAGCGGCGCAACAGCGACCGCCAGTCGAGGATGCTCCGGTGCGCTTGCCGGATCGTCTCCTCGACGGCGCCCGGCGCGTTGCCTTGCGCCCGGGCGAGGCTCGCGGCCTGATGCATGGCCTCGTCCCACGCCTGCTCCTCGGCGGGGGTGTCCACCGACGATTCGCCGGGCTCGGCGGTGTCGTCTTGGCGCTCGTCCGCGTCCATGACCTCGCCGGTGCCGCAAGGGTCGTGGCTGGCCGGCGTCTGCCCGGATGGTTTCGGGCCCGCGCTATTGCTGCTCGATCCCGGCTCGTCCTGCTCTTGCGGACTGTTGTCACCGGAGGGATTTGACGGATCGCCTTGGTCTTCGTCGCCGTCACCGCATCGGGGGCCGGCAGCGCTGCCACTGTCATCCACATCGCTGGATGAAGACGCATCGCCCGGATCCTCTGCATCGGCGGACGGTTCCGGAAGCCGGTCGTAGGCCTGCTCGGCGTTGATGCCGTCCCAGGCTTCGGCCTCGGGCGGCAGGACGAAGCCGGCGTCCCGCAGCAGGCCGTGGGTGACCAGCTGCGAGGCCCGTTGCCAGCGCTCGGGGTCGCGGCCGCCCCGCCGGGTGTGATGCTTGAGCGCACAGGACAGGACCACGCGCGCCAGCGCGGTCTTGATCCGGTCGGCATCGGTGTCCGCCACCCATTGGGGCGCGTAGCGAATGTCTTTACCATCGCTGGCCAGGGTCTCGCGGGTTTCGTCGGCGCGGATCGGCAGCCTTAACGCCAGGCTGCCGAAGAAGGGCTGGTCGCGCAGCAGCGCGGTCACGCAGTCGCTGACGCGCCGGGCGGATTCCGAGCGGGCATGGGCGGCCATCATGCTGCCTCCCTGTCCGTGGCGGCGGGCGCGAAGTAGCCCGCGAATTGCGCCGTGAGCGCATCGGCGTCACGCTTGACCTGCCTGCGGAGGTTGGGATCGAAGCGGCCCGACGGGCGCAGGGCTCGATGCTGGCGAACTTGTCCTTCACCTCCCGGCACAGCATGGCGAGATCGTCGTCGGCGAAGATGTTGAGCCGGGGCACGACGTCCACCAGCTCCCTGATGTTCTCGATCAGGCTGTCGCGGAACACCAGGGGCTTGCCGTTCTCGTCCTCGCGCAAGCGTTCGCCGACACGCTCGACCGCTTCGCTCAGGCGCCGGTAGAGATCGCGCTGCGCATCGTTTAGACGGGTCCGGACCTGTTGCTCGATGTCCCGCCTGACCCGCTCGGTCTCGCCCTGGGCCAGATCGGCCATGAAGTGGTGCGCGTCGGGGACCGGGACGATACGGTAGCGAATCGCGAACTTGCCCTGGAGCGCCTCAGTGCCGGGATAGTCCTCCAGGCGGAACAACCGGCCGAGGTCGAGGCGGGCCTGGTCGACGTAATCGTCGTAGTCCTCGATAAAGCGGGCGCGCTCGCGCACCACGCGCTCGATCAATGTGTCCAGAGCGGTGGTATAGCGGTCGTAGTTGGTAACGGTGAGCAGGCGTCCGCCCTGGTCGTCCCAGGGCAAGGTGTTGGCATTGTGACTGGTCCTCGCATTGCTCATGGTCGCGGCCAGCGCGGCGAAGGCCTGCTTGGGCAGGAGGCGCTTGTTGTAGCGCCCGGCATTGGTGTCGGCATCGTGATGGATGGCGACCTGTTGGCTGGCCTGGCGGTCGTAGAGCCTGCCGGACCAGCTGTTGATTCGCAGGCTGACGAGCATGGCGTCATGGGTGAGGTTCATGGCATTGGTCTCCTGGGGTAGTGTCAGCGGGTTTTTTTGGCGGCCCACTGGATGAAGGCCTGGGTGTGCTGGAGCGCGGGCTCGCGGCGGATGCAGGAGCCGACGAGGAACTCGCCGACCTCGCGCCGCAGCCGTGTGGCGTAGGTGACGATGGCGCCGAGATTGATGTCGTCGGCCATCCTGTAGAGCGAGCCGCAGAGCGCGATCAGCGCACTGGCGTTGCCGGGGACCACGGCGCCCTCGGGATCGTCGATGACGGTGCGGGGGTGGGGCAGCTCGTGCCAGACGTGCAAGAAGGCCGAGAACTCGACCGCCGCGGCCTCGCCGACGGTGCCCCGGTAGAGCGCGCGTTCGGCCACCGGATCGAGGTCGTTGCGGCGGTGCACGATGTTCGAGACCATCTCCCATGTCCTCGGACACGGAAAAGCTTTCTCCGTCGATTGGGGGTTGAAGGCGTGCAACAGCTCGGGCCGCATTTGGATAAAAAAAAGAGTCTCGGCCGCGATTCCATTCGCCGCGCCCCAGGAACACCAGTCCGCCGCATCGACCCGGATCTCCAGATGGACGAAGCGCGAGGCCAGCGGCGTCGGCATGCGGTAGACAACGCCGCGGTCGCCCTCGCAGTTGCCGCAGGCGATCAGCGCGGCGCCCTCGGGGAGTTCGTACTCGCCGCATTTGCGGTCGAGCACGAGCTGATAGAGCGCGGCCTGCACCATCGGCAGGGCCGAGGGCAGTTCCTCCAGGTTGATCAGCCAGCTTCCGTCCGCGTCCGAGGGCGGCAGGAAAGCCGGCGGCGCCCAACGCGTGCGGTCGGCGCCGTCGCGCCACGGGATGCCGCGCAGATCGACCGGGTCCAACAGCAGGGCGCGGACATCGACATACTCGCGGCCGGCTTGCGCCGCGACCTGCTGGGCGATTTGACTCTTGGCGCAACCTGGAGCTCCCCATACAACCACCGGTTGGCGGGCTTCGACCAGCAGCGCCAGGGTGCTGGCGAGTTCGCTCGGGCGCAGCGAGTAATCGGCGGAGATGGTATCGGGCTCGGTCATGGCATGCTCCAGACTGGCAGGTGGGATGGATGAGTTGCGGTGCGGACGGCCCCCTCGGGCGCCCCGCTTATGCTCCGCCGACGCCGGGCTCGGGCTCTCCCGGGCGTGGAGGCATGCGTTGGACGGGACAGGAGCGGCGTGGAGAGATCGCGGGCGGCAGACTCGTGACAGGCCGGGAAAAGAAAGAGGGACGCCGAAGCGCGTGGGCGAAGCCGCGGGGTACGCGGGCGAAGCGTTTCGTGCTGGATATCGTTCACGATCGGGTCGACCGGCAACATCGAAGCCATCGCGCGCGGCGGCGGGATCATGCTTCGTGACCGTCATGGCCGGTGAGTTTCATCGCCGGCGCGACGGCGAGGATGCGGGCAGCGGCTTCGAGTTCGGGTCCCGATTCGACGATATGCCCCGCGGTGCGCGCGGCTTCGGCGTAAATTAACAAGGAAAAATTGGCGGCAAAGTGAATATCGCGCTCGATACCGAGCCCGAAGGGTCCCCGGTATTCGGTTAATTCGAGCAGACCGATTGACCCCAATTCGGGTGTGCCGAAGCCCAAATCAGCCAGCCGAATCCACATTCGTCCGGGTATTCGGGATCGAGTTCCGACAGCAGCCAAGTGCCCGCACCGCATGGGTTAAACCACTTGACCACGGGCGCGTGGTCGGGCCCCCTTCGGGTCCCATTTGCAAGCAGCTTGGTGCGCTGTGCTTCTGTGAGCAGTTTCATGGAATGGTCCTCTCGAATATCGGTCATCGGGATGCACCCGCGCCCCGGCCCGGTGTCGGCGGGCCGAAAGCCGACTCCGGCCCGGAGTGGCGCAAGGCAGGCGGTTTGCGATGGATGAATGGCGTCGGCGATCAGCCGGCCGGCGGCGGTCCGGTATCGCCGGGACCCAGAATGAGCACGCGTGCACGGCCTCCGCTCACGGTCACATCCGGAGCGCCATCGGCTCTGCGTCCGATCATGACCAGAGGTTTGTTGCCCGGCGGGGCCGGCGGATCGGCGGCCTCCGTCGTGACGGTGCCGGCGTGTTCAACAAAACGAATACGGACGGTGCCGCCCGCGACCTCAATCCCGCCGGGCGGGCGGAGGCCGGTCAGCGTGACCACGGGCGGTTCGCCTTTCTCTGTAAAACGGTCGGGAACGGGGAGCGCGGTGTCGCCCCAGGGGTCGGCATCCATGCCCTCGGCCAGGGCCTCGACGAATGTTTGACTGGCTTGGTCGACGGACTTCCAGTGGGGATCGTCGCCGGCTTGCTCGATGGCCTTTTCCACTGCCTCGTCGAGGGTATCGGCTTCGACCGTTACAGTGTTGTGGTAGTGGGATGCGTAGCCGCAACAAACGGTATAGTACGTCATTGCTCCCTCTCCACATTACCGGCATCGGTTGCGGCTTCCGTGCATACGGGTCCGATATCGACGCTGATCTTGCCGCCGCGCACCACGATGGTGACCGTGCGGTCGCGCGGCATGAGCCAGAAGATTTCCCGCCATACCGCATCGGCGATGGTGCGCTGGCGGGCTTCCTCTACCGAGCACATGAGCCTGAGCGACATATGCAGGGCGTCTTCCTCGAAGCGGGTGAGTTGTGTCTCCCAAGAGTCCGCATCCGCGTCGTCGCTGGGACTGAAGAACGCGGAGCGCAACAATCGGGCGAGTTCCTCGGGCGCGATATCGCTGTCCGCCGTCACCAGGGGCAGCGCGTCATGGAGCGATGACCATGCCTCGCCCGCGAAGGCGAGATCGGCGGGGACGGCGATGCTGTCGCATTTGCGGAAGCAATGGCGCGGGGACTTGGGCGGATGTAGAACATTCAGGTGCATCACGATGTCCTCGGGCCGTTCCGGCTCGCCACTGTTTTCCCGGTTGGTGAAGTAATCCAGCGAACGAACGGCGCCATCCACGGTGACGAGGGTCTCGATGCCGGTGACGCGCGCGAGCGTGTCGTACCAGGGATAACCCTCGAAACGCGGCTCAGGGGCTAACAGCCGGAGCGTGCGTTCCGATCCGCCCTGGAGCCCGGTAAGGCCGAAGGCGTGATGGAGCGCCTGGGCCTCGGGCGGCTCGGGGTCGGCCTGCATCACCAGCGCGTCGGAACCCACCGCCGTAAAGGTGGACCGCTCGTCCCAATAGTCCGTGTCGGCGATGGCGGGACACCAGGGACGCAGCTCGGCGGGCGGCTCCGGCATTTCGATTCCCGCCTCTTTCGCCTTGTGCCAGTCGGTCCAGGCAACCCGCGGAGCCGGATCGGCCTGCGCCATGGCGCGGTAGACGGTAAGCCGCGCGGCCTCGCGCATCTCCTCCAGAAACGGGGTCTCCACCGCTTCCTTTCTCGCGGGCAGGACCAGTTCCAGATCGGGGCAGGAGTCGATGTCGGCCCGTGCCGACCAGACGCCACCTTCCACAGCGTCGATCTGGGGCAGGCGCACCGGCAGGGTCAGGCCATGAAAATTGACGTCGGGGACGCGGTAGCCCGCATGCCTGTCCTTGAAGACGCCGAACACGAGGCCCTTCCATGGTTCGGCATGGAGCGCGCCGTTGAGGAAGGCCCGGCGCTCGACGCTCTCGCCACCGATGGTGACAGGCAGGGGATAATGCCGCGCGGCGGTCTCAAGGAACGCGCGGACGGAGTGGGGAGCCTCGGACGCTTCAAAGGTGACCGCGGTTCCATGGGGCCAGGGGGCGCTGTCGTCCGGGACGACATGGGCCGCATCGCGGCCGAGGAAGTGAGCGGGCTCCAGCACCAGGCGGTAGCCGTGGCTTGGGTCCTGGCCGGGGAGGCGCCAGCGCAGGGTGCAGCCCCGGCGCGAGAGGGCGAGAAGCCCGAACCCGGCAGGATCTTCGGCCTCGGCGATGCCGGCCTTCCAGCTGCTCTCGCCGAAGGTCAGCAGGACGGCGGGATCGGCTATGCCCGCGCCATCGTCGGTGAGGGTAACGCGGGTGGTATCTCCGTCCTGCTCGATGGTTGCGGCAACGCGGTTGGCGCCGCCCCGGCGTGAATTTTGCAGCGTCTCGGTGAAAATATCGGCGAGGCCGGCCGAGAACAGCCGGGTCACCTTGTCGATGGCGCTGTCGCCCACCCGGGCGTGGATCGTAGCGGAACCATTGCCGGGCTCGGCGATAACGGCATTCTGTGCGGTAGACATAGAGAATCTCCTGATTGTCGATGCGGGAATGAAAAAACGCCCCGCTGGGCGGTGCCAGCGAGGCGTGTCGTGAGGAAAGAACGCGGTGGCGGGGACGGAGCTCACCGTCTACACCGCCGTCGAGGCCGAGGATCTCAAGCGCTACGCCGAGACCTTCAGCCAGGATCACCCGGACATCACCATCAACTGGGTGCGTGACTCGACCGGCATCGTCACCGCCAAGCTGCTGGCGGAGAAGAACAACCCGCAGGCCGATGTGGCCTGGGGCGTGGCCGGCACTTCGCTGTTGCTGCTCAAGGCCGAGGGCATGCTGGAGCCCTACGCGCCGACGGTTTCGGCGACGGTTTCGCGCCGGCGCCAGGCTTGGCTGCGGCGCTGCACGCCGCGCGTCACCAGGCCGTGGAGAATGCGCACGCCGGCCGAGGTATAGACGATCATCATCGCCATCGCCGCCGCCGCGGCGATATCGCCCTGATCGTCCATGTTCAAGACGGCGACCGCAGCGAGATGCGTCTCCGGCCCCCACAGGAACACGACCGCCGAGACCGTCGTCATGGCGTTGACGAACAGATAGATCGAGATGTCGAGGATCGCCGGCAGGCAAACCGGGAATGTGACCCGCGCGAAGGTCTTGTAGAACGGCACCTTGAGCGAGGCCGAGACCGCCTCGAACTCGGCATCCATCTGCTTGAGCGCGGTCATCGCCGTCAGATGCGGCACCGTGTAGTAGTGCACGATGGTGCAGATCACCAGGATGCCCATCGTCGCGTAGAGGAAGCTGAACGGGTTGGCGAGCTCGATGCCGGTCAGCGGGATGGTGAAGGTCGTCGGGTTGAAGAAAAAGATGTAGGCGAGACCGAGCACCATGCCGGGCACGGCGAGCGGGACGATGGCGATGAACTGCAGCACCGAGCGGAACCTGGTGTAGCGCCGCGACTTTTCGATGAAGTAGGCGCCCGTGAAGATGATCAAGGTGCCGAGCACCGCCACCCACACCGCCATGATGAGGCTGTTCTGGTAGGCCGCCCAGCCGCCGCCGTCCATCAGGTCGAACTGGTAGTTGGCGAGCGTGAGGCTGAGGTTGTAGGGCCAGAACGTGATGAACGACGCATAGGCCGACACCGCCAGGACGCCGATCAGGATGAACGTGATGACCAGGCAGTAGGCCAGCATGATGAGGTCGAAGCGCCGGTTCGGCTTGGGCTCGAGCGGCACCGACTGCGCCGAGATCTGCGCCACCTGGCGGCGCTGCACCAGGCGTTGGGCGATGAAGCTGAGGATGACCGGGAACAGCAGGACGACGCTGACCACGGCGCCCATCTGGAAGTTCCACTGGCCGACCACCTGCTTGTAGATATCGACCGAGAGTACGTTGTACCAGCCGCCGATCACCTTGGGCGCGCCGAAGTCGGTGATCCCGTAAGTGAAGGCGACGAAGCAGGCGCTCACCACGCCGTATTTGGCGCCTGGCAGGGTGACCGTGAAGAAGATGCGCAGCTTGCTCGTGCGCAGCGCGACCGCCACCTCGTAGAGCCGCGCGTCGGCGGTCGACAGCGCCGTTGTCAGGATCATCACGGTGTGCGGGAAGATCCAGAACGACAGCGCGGTGACGATGCCGATCGGCCCGTAGATCGAGTAGCCGCCCAGCACCTCCTTGATCATGCCCTGGTTGCCGAATAGGTAAACCAGCGAGATCGCCGGCAGCAGCGACGGTGCCAGGATGGGGATCATCGCGACGCCGCGGAAGAACCCCTTGAACGGCATGCAGCTGCGGGTCAGCGCGTAAGCGTAGATGAAAGCGAGCGTGACGGTGATCACCATGGTCAACACGCCGATCGTGATGGTGTGCTGCGCCGAGGTCACCAGCGCCGGCGTGCCGAAGTATTCGACGTAGTTGGCGAATCCGACGAAGTGCCCGTCGGCGTCCTCGAAGCTCTTCGAAAGCATCGCGTAAAGCGGCAGGAACACCGCCCCGGCGAGCACGAGCGCCAGGACGACGAGGCCGGCGCCCTGGATCAGGTCGTCACGGCTGAGCCTGGGACGAAGCGGCGCGGCGCGGGCGACGGCGATCTCGGCCACGGTTCGCCTCCTTATAGAGCGATGAACACGCGGATGCGGTCGTCGGGAAAGACGACCGCGAGCGCCGCGCCTTCGCGGATGCCGAGCTCGCCGACGAGGTGGGGCGGAAAGTCGGCGATGATCGACTGGTCGTCGATCCCTTCGACCGCGAGCGTCGCCCGGTAGAAGGCGCCCAGGAACTCGAGCACATCGACGCGTACCGCCACCGCGTTGGGCACATCGCCCGCGGACCCGCGCACCGAGAGGTCCTCGGGCCGGACGCACACGGTGATCGCCGTGTCCTGCGCCAGCCCGTCGAGGCCGTTGCTGCACCGAAGCTCGATTCGCCCCACGCGCAGGCGATCGAGCGCGAGGACGACGCCGGGCAGGAAGTTCATCTTGCCGACGAAGTCGGCGACGAACTGGGTCGCCGGATTGCGGTAAATCTCGACCGGGGTGCCGACCTGGCCGATGACGCCCTGGTCCATGACGACGATGCGGTCGGCCATGGTCAGCGCCTCCTCCTGGTCGTGGGTCACCATGATCGTGGTGACCTCGAGGCGGCGATGCAGCTCCTTGATCTCGTGCCGAAGATAGACGCGCACCTTGGCGTCGAGCGCGCTCAACGGCTCGTCGAGCAGCAAGAGACCCGGCCGCGCCGCGAGCGCCCGCGCCAGAGCGACGCGCTGCTGCTGACCACCCGAAAGCTGCGAAGGGTATTTCTCGTCCTGTCCGGTCAGCCCGACGAGCCCGAGCAGCTCTTCCACGCGCTTGGCGATTTCCTTCTTCTTCATGCGCCGGTTTTCGAGCCCGTACGCCAGGTTCTTGTAAACCGTGAGATTGGGGAACAAGGCATAGGACTGGAAGACGATGCCGAAGTCGCGCGCCGTCGGCGGCAAGGTCGAGATGTCTTCGCCGGCCTGGACGATGCGCCCCTGGGTCTGGATGTCGAGCCCGGCGATGCAGCGCAACAGCGTCGTCTTGCCGCAACCAGACGGGCCCAGAAAACAGACGAATTCGCGGTCGTAGACGTCGAGGCTCACGTCGTCGAGCGCGGTAAATGCGCCGAACATCTTCGTGAGATGCTCGATATTCAGGTACGGCCGGCTATCGTTGGTCGCCGTGTCTATCGTTTCCTGGGCCATCGCGCTCCGGCAATGCCGCCCTCAAACCAGAATAGGAGGCCCGGCCGCCCCGTCGGTCTCACAAAGCGGCCGGGTCGCTCTCCGACCGGAGAACGGTATACGCTTCTACGACGCGCCTAGCCCTTCGGCTCGGACTTGACGTCGTAGCGCGTCTGCCACTCGCCGAGTATGCGCTTGCGGTTGCTCGCGGCCCAACCGAAATCGTTCTCGATCATCATGTCGAGCATGTTCTCGGGGAAGTGCTCGACCGGCTCGGCGATCTCGGGGATCGCCAGGAGCGGCAGGAAGTCGTTGTACACCTTCATCGCCGCCGGCGAGATGTGCCAATCCATCAGCGTTTTCGCCGCCTCGATCTTCTTCGAGGTCTTGAGGATGCCGCTCGCCTCGACCTCCCAGCCGACCCCTTCCTCGGGCAGGATGAGATTGAGCGGCGCGCCCTTCTTTATGAGCTTGGCGCCGCGGAAGGCGAAGGAGATGCCGATCGGGTACTCGCCCGCGGCGGCCAGCCGGCACGGCTTGGACCCCGAATGGGTGTAGCGCGCCATGTTCTGGTGCAGTGCGTCCATGTACGTCCACGCCGCGTCCTCGCCCATCAGCTGCAGCCAGCTGGATACGGTGAGGAATCCGGTGCCTGACGAGTTCGGATTGGGCATGACCAGATGGTCTTTGTAAACCGGGTCAAGCAGGTCCTGCCACGAGACAGGCTTGGGCAGGTTGAACTTTTCCGCCTCGATGGTGTTGTAGCAGACCACCGCGGCATAGGCGTCGATCCCGACCCAGTGCGGCGGGTTCCTGGAATCGCGGAACTTGGAATCGAGCCTGTCGAGCCCCTTCGGCGCGTAGGGCAGCAACATGCCCTTCTCGTCGACCACTAGGAGGCTGGTCGCCGAGGTGCCCAAGAAGACGTCGGCCTGCGGGTTGCCGGCGTCGATCTCCGCCAGGATCTTGGCCGTGATGATGCCCGTCGAATCGCGCACCCAATTGATGTCGATATCCGGGTGCTCGGCGCGGAACGCCTTCCGCAAGGGCTCGAGCTCTTCGGCTTCGAGCGCCGTGTAGACGGTGAGCGTCGTATCGGCCACGGCCGCATTGCCGGCGAGGCCGACGGCGAACAGCCCGGCGGCGGCAATGCCCCAGAAACGCTTGGCGAGTCGTCTACCGAATTCGTGTTTCATGGCTATGTTTCTCCCTGTGATTAGCCCGGTGCGGGGCATGCCGACTTGCGCGCATCTCGACTGCCATGACTTAGCAGAAATTCCCCAGATGACCACTTGTGCTCACCGGTAGCGCAGCAAATTTGCCGGTCGAATCCTAATGTGCTCATGACTGTTCGGTCAAGAATTTTTTTTGCCCGTTTGGCCCAAAAATCGCGAACAACAGGCCACTCAATGGTCGGGGCTCTCAGAGGTGGTCCTAGGAAATCGGACAGTCGGCTAAGGTGTATTCCCCCTGATGAGGGAGGGATACGATATGAGGACGCGACGTCGGTTCACGGCGGATTTCAAGGCGAAGGTGGCGCTTGAGGCGCTTCGGGGCGATCGGACGATCCAAGAGATCGCGGGTCGGCACAAGGTGCATCCGAACCAGGTGAGTGTCTGGAAGCGCCAGGCGGTGGATGGCTTGGACGCGGTGTTTTCCAATGGCGCGGAGAAGGCGAGCGCGGATCGGGAGGTCGAGATCCACGACCTGCACGCCAAGATCGGCCAGCTGACGGTGGAGCGGGATTTTTTGGCACGCGGGCTCAAACGATGAGCCGGTCGGCGCGCCGGGCGATGGTCCGGCGCAACGATCCGGCGCTGAGTTTGAGCCGGCAATGCTCGATCCTGTCGATCAGCCGTTCCTCGCTGTATTACAGATCCAAGGGCGAGAGCGCGGAGAGCCTGGCGCTGATGCGCCGGATCGACGAGCTCTATCTGAAGTACCCGTTTTACGGCTCGCGTCAGATGGCCCGCCAGCTCGGCCGGCACCGGGTGCGGCGGCTGATGCGGCTGATGGGCTTGCAAGCGATCCATCAGCCGCCCCGGACCAGCGCGGCGCATCCCGAGCATCGGATTTATCCCTATCTTCCGCGGGATATGACGATCGATCGGCCGAACCAGGTCTGGTGCGCCGACATCACCTACATCCCGGTCCGTCACGGCTTCATGTATCTGGTGGCGATCATGGACTGGGCGACGCGCCATGTCCTGGCCTGGCGGCTGTCGAACACGCTGGACGCCGCCTTCTGCACAGACGCGCTCGACGCGGCGTTGGCCAAGTACGGCAAGCCGGAGATCTTCAACACCGATCAGGCAGCCAGTTCACCGGCGACGCCTTCACCGGGCGATTACGGGCGGCGGAGGTGAGGATCTCGATGGACGGCAGGGGGCGCTGGCTCGACAACGTCTTCATCGAGCGTCTCTGGCGCTCGCTGAAGTACGAAGCGGTCTACCTGCGCGAACTCGCCGACGGCTTTGAGGCCGAGCGGGTGATCGATGAGTGGATGGCCTTCTACAACGCCGAGCGGCCGCATTCGGCGCTCGCCTGTCAATGAGCATTTAAAACTGACCCGGTTTTGGCATTTAAAATTGACCCACCTATGATGTGCAAAGCCAATAGGCGAGATGCCCTCATATAGCGAGCTCGTCTATTGGCTTTGCTTGCGCTTACGGCTTATTGAACGCGGCTGTTTTTGCTCTGTGAGAAACGGAACGAGTTGTTGCCGATCTCGATGATTGAACAATGGTGCGTAACCCTGTCCAGAAGTGCCGTTGTCATTTTGGCATCGCCAAAGACCGACACCCACTCCCCGAACTCCAGATTGGTTGTAATGATGACGCTGGTTTGTTCATAAAGCTTGCTGATGAGATGGAACAGCAACGCCCCGCCAGATTTTGGGAACAGGATGTATCCCAATTCATCAATAATCACACAATCCATCTGGGTCAGCTGGCGAATGATTTTGCCAGCGTTTCCTTCCGCCTGTTCCCGGATCAGGGCGTTGATAAGATCAACAGCATTGTGGAAGCGTGCCTTCTTACCCTGATTGATGAGCGCCGTGCCCAGAGCAATGGCGATGTGGGTTTTACCGGTTCCGGTGCCGCCGACAAGGATTAGATTGTGAGCATCAGTTGTAAACTGTCCGGTGCAGAGCTGCTCAATCTCCAGCTTCTTCACAGCGGATATACTATAATCAAACGTGGCAAAATCTTTGTGATGGGGGAACTTGGCAACACGCATCTGGTATTCGATGGATCGGACACGCCGCTCGACTGTTTCCGCTTCTATCAGCTGTTTGAGCACGGTGGTCAGGTTTGGCGGAGTGCGGCTGGCCAGAAGATCATGGGCACAGCTGGCCATTCCATGCAGTCGCAGGGCCTTGAGCCCTTCAATAAGAGCATTCATGCCATACTTCCTCGCGCCGCATACAACACCTCATATCGTTTGCAGTCAGCCTCTGGTGCCACCTGTAAGGACGGATAGAAATGGGCTTCAGGCAGCGGCTCTATAACGGGCTCGACCAGTTGATTAATCAGGTTGATTATAGCTGGAAGCCGAAGTGTATTTTGTTCAACAGCCATGTCACAGGCCATTCCGACAACATCAATTCCTTGTTCCTGAACCAGCATCAGAAGCTCGACAAAGTCACGATCCCCTCCCTTGACCTTCATATAGATGGACTTGATCCGGTTCATGGATTGCGGCAATTGCCATTCCACAAACGGCGCACCATTGCGCAGTGCGCCGGGCTTGCGCAACAAGAGCGGCACATAGTGCCACGGCTCGAAGTAACTGATATTCTTTGTAAACCTGCGTTTGTGCTCGGCGATGATCTTTTGGTCGGCAACCAGAACAATCCGGCCTGCATAGGCGCGCAACGAGATATGGCGACCTGCATATTGGGCCGGAACGCTGTAACGATTGCTGTCATATTGAACAAGGCAAGTGGAACGCACACGCACGGCCTTTTCAACATACCCGTCAAAACCAACTCCGAGCGGACGTAATTCAACCTGCTCGACTGCAAATACCGCATCAATTGTTTGATCTTTCTGATCAGGGTGAGGCCGGGAGCCCAGTTCATTGCAGCGTAAGGATAGCCAGGCATTCAGCGCATCCAGATCCTCAAAATCCAGCTTTGGGGTAAACAGCCATTGGCGGATATGCTGAACCTGGTTCTCGATCTGCCCTTTCTCCCAACCGGATGCGGGCGTGCAGGCTACCGGTTCCATGACATAATGGTTCATCAATGCCAAAAACCGTGGATGGTATACTCGATCCTTTGAGCGTGACACATAGGTTACCATCGTTTTGGGATTACCAAATAATCACCCGACGCGGAACACCACCATAAAATGCCAGTGCACGCACAAATGCATCCAGCACCATCTCTTGAGATTCACCCGGATAAGCCACAACGAAAGACTTGCGGCTATGACACAAGCGGAAATGCGCAACCTTGATCCTCTGATCCATCCCGCCCAGAACAATGGTAAGCGTCCGGTGGTTACACTTCCGGGCTGTAATTCCACGGCATCAGCTCGTCTAGCCTGTTAATTTTATGGTCGGCGACACGCTCCAGAACCCAAGTGAGCCATGCCTGTGGATCAACGCCGTTGAGTTTGGCGGTTTCGATCAGAGTGAAGGCGATGGCCATGGAGTTTCCACCACGTTGTGATCCGGCAAACATCCAGTTCTTGCGGCCTATGGCGACGGGCTTCATGGCGCGTTCGGCGGTGTTGTTATCGGGCATGCTGACTTCGGCGCTTCGATTTCCGCCCCTGTTTTTCAAATGTCATGTTAGACAGGTTTCGCGGGATCGGGGCGTCGGAGTGCGAAGAAGCGGGCAGGCCGACTAGACAATGAGCTGCGAGCTCGTGTTGTTATCTGGCCGCCCCTACGACCAGCCCGTGTGCGCCGCGAGCGCGTATCCGTAATTGTCTTACGAGCCCGTGCACTCCTTTAACAACGAGAAGGAGTACATATGATGAGATCAATAGGAATGGACGTCCATCGAAGTTTCGCGCAAGTCGCGATCTGTGATGATGGCCAAATAACAGACAGTTTCAAGGTCGATATGGAGCATGATGCGGTCGTGGAATTCGGGCGCAGTCTGCGAGCAGATGACGAGGTGGTTCTGGAGGCCACGGGAAACACCGCAACGATCGTCCGGCTTCTGACGCCGTTCGTGGCGCGGGTGGTGATCGCCAATCCACTACAGGTGAAGGCAATCGCCCATGCCCGGGTGAAGACCGACAAGGTAGACGCAAAAATCCTAGCCCAACTTCACGCAGCAGGGTTCCTGCCTGAGGTGTGGGCGGCGGATGACGAGACGCTTGCACTAAGGCGACTTGTTTCAGAGCGCGCAGCGGTGGTGCGCTCTATCCGACGATCCAAAAGTCGCGTTCAGGCAGTCCTGCACGCCAACCTAATCCCAAAATACGCAGGCCATCTGTTCGGGAAAGGTGGGCGACGTTGGTTGGCCAAGGCCCCTCTGCCAAAAACCGAACGCGATCTTCTTGAGCGGCATCTCGATGAGTTGGATTGGTTGGCTGGGCGGTTGGAGACGCTTGAGCGCGATCTGATCCACATCTCTCTTGACGATCCGCAGATGCGTAAACTGATGGCCGTGGCTGGCATTAGCTCCGTAATTGCTGCCGCCGTGATAGCATCGATCGGAGATATCAGCCGGTTCGCCACCCCTGGGAAGCTTGCCAGTTACTTTGGTTTAACGCCGAGGGTACGCCAATCCGGCGCCCGCGAGGCCATCCACGGTAGGATCACCAAACAGGGAAATGCAACCGCTCGAACGATGCTGGTTGAGGCCGCATGGGGTGCCGCTTCAGTCCCCGGTCCTTTGCGTGCGTTCTTTTTGCGTATCAAAGATCGAAAGGGCGCCAATGTTGCGGCGGTTGCCACTGCGCGCAAAATTGCAACCCTGATCTGGCATCTCCTCACCAAGGACGCCCCTTACCAGTGGGCACGTCCGGCATTTGTCGCAATGAAGATGCGCAAATTAGAATTACGCGCCGGAGCCCCTAAAGCCTACGGGAAAGCCGGTCCTGGGCGTGATTACTGGATCAAGGAACTTCGACATCGAGAAATGGAACTGGTTGCCAATGCCGAGGCTTCCTATGCAAAGATGGTCGAGGCGTGGCGAGAAAAGCCACCAAAGACCCAAAAAATCTGAGAAAGGGGCTGTTCAACAACATCCGTGTCCAGCTCCAGAAAGCCGTTGTCGAGGTAGGGCCGTGTTTTGGGCATACGGCCCAAGGCATATCGAATGGCCTTTGCCAAAGGTGATTTGCCCGATATTTTGGGCAATTGGTCGCGCAACCATTCTTCCAGATCATCGAAGATGGGCTTTGCATTTTCTTGACGCAGAGCAGCACGGGCCTCGGGAGATTGGCCCCTTGCCTGTTTTTCCACACCATACAATTGCGCAATCCGCTTGATGGCCTCCTCGGCAATGGCGGAACCTTGTGCGGCAAACACATCGACAAACTTGCGTCGGATGTGGGCCATGCAGGCCACTTCCGTGGCTTTACCTTCACCGAACACGCCGTTGAAACCGGCATAGCCATCCGCATGCACCCAGCCTTGATAACCAGGGGAATTATATACTTGAATAAGCAGCCGTCCATCCCCATATGTCCTTTAGGGAGGATGGACTATGGCACAGAATGCACCGGGCAAGCACTACAGGGAAGGCATCAGCCTGATCGAGTTGTTCGAGCGGTTCCCGAACGACGCGACTGCCGAGCGGTGGTTTGAGGAACAGCGCTGGGGCGAGGCTGGCAAGCCGGGCCACTGCCCGATGTGCGGTGGGACTGACAAGGTGCGGCCCGTTCCTTCACGCAAGCCTCTTCCCTACTGGTGTGGGGAATGCCGCCGCCATTTCAGCGTGCGCACTGACACCGTGATGCACCGCTCCAAGATCGGATTGCAGAAATGGGCGATTGCGATCTATCTGTGGTCAACGTCGCTCAAGGGCGTGTCGAGCATGCGTCTTCACCGCGACCTCAAGATCACGCAGAAATCAGCCTACTTCATGGCCCAGCGGTTGCGTGAGGCGTGGTCGGATGCCCCCGGCGCCATGGCCGGTCCGGTCGAGGTCGATGAGACCCATATCGGCGGCAAAGAGAAGAACAAGCACGGCAACAAGAAGCTGCGGGCCGGTCGGGGCGCCGTGGGAAAGACCACGGTTGCCGGTGCTCTGGATCGTGCCACGAACACTATCAGCGCCGCGATTGTCGATAGTACCGATGCCGCTACGCTACAAGGGTTCGTCGCTTCACGGGCGGCCGAGGGGGCTTCGGTGTATACGGATCAGGCGGCGGCCTACAAGGGCATGCCGTTCGACCACGAAGCCGTCAATCACTCGGTCAGCGAGTACGTCCGGGACCAGGCCCACACCAACGGGATCGAGTCCTTCTGGGCGACCTTGAAGCGCGGATACCACGGGACGTTCCACCACATATCGCCGAAGCACCTGCATCGGTACGTCAACGAGTTCGCCACGCGCCACAACATGCGCCCGAAGGATACCGACGCGATGATGAACAAGACGGTGTCGAGAACATTCTGAGTTGACCGGTTTATGTACCATGGCAATTGTCCGCTTCTGTCTTCCTTACTCTGTGGCTGTGCGAGCCGAAGGCGAGCGCTGCCACAGAGTAAGGTTAGGCTGGTCAAAGCGGTTCACGCAGCCTGTTTTTCTTCTGAACTGATTTCTCGGCCTTCGCCGTCGTAGAGCGCCAGTTTGCGGGGGCCGTGAAACAGGGCAATCCGGCCGTCTGGATATTCATGCACCCATACGCGCGACTTGACGTAGTGATGGCGATGCCTGTCATCGGGGATTTGCAGGCAACGGTTTTTATAACGAACCGTATTATCCCTGCCCACGACACGCTCTTCATGCACACACAAAATGTCGTGCAGTTCCCCTGCGAATGGAACAAAGGCTTCCCCGTGTGCAGAGGGGGTCACTGCAAAGCGCCTGTTGTGGGCGGGCAAGAAGACATCCCGCAGGAAGCGATTGGCTTCCTGCATCGTTGTGATCCCGTTCAATCTCAGTTCCTGCGGCAACCGGTTCTGCAGTGTTCCGAACATGCGTTCAGACCGTCCGCGCGCTTCGGGGGAATAGGCTGGGATCAACTCTATGCCCAGGTGGGCCAATGCGCGGCCCACCTGGGTCGGGTTTGACTTGTCGACCTTGCCGCCAGCCTCGGGCGTATGCCAGTAGTGACTACCCCTGTCGGCATAAAGCGAGCAGAAAAGCCCTTTGGATCCAATCACGTCCCCTATGCCGGTGAAGCTGCTCATTGTCCCTTCCTCATCCACGAAGAACGCGGAGTAGACCTCACTGCTCGCATCATCCATGGTCACGATCAGGTCCCACCACCGGCCCGCAACCCAGTCGTGGCTTGACCCATCCTGATGCAACATCATCCCGGGAAGAGCGCGACGCTCACGCTTGCGGCGGTGTTTGCCCCGGTTTGCAGCTTTGGTTATTCGTCCCCGCGCCTGGAGTGTCAGGCGGACCCAGTTATAGCTGTGTTTGAAATCATGGGCCTCAACCAGCTTCTCGTGGAAATGCCTGGGCGTGAAATCCCAGTATCGGGTGTCAAAAAGACTCAGAACATCTTTTATCGTGTCCACTGGCACACGGTTATGCGCCGCTTTGGAAAGGCGGCGATCAAAGAGCCCGTCCGCCCCATCAGCTTCATAACGCGTACTGTAGCGTCGAAAGCTGCGCTCCGACATGCCAAGAAGACCCGCCGCGTCAGCCTGTGTCAGCTGCCGCGATTTCGTTCGCTCATAATAATCTGAAAACTTCATTCGTCGTAGGTCCTGTAAAATGCCTGTCCTAGTCATAAAGCGCTCCCTTTCGGAGCACCCTAAAACCGGACAGATCGCATGGTACATAAACCGGACATATGCCTTGTTAGCGACAACGGTGTTGTGTTCAATTGACTTTCGTATTGCTTCCTTTACAATGTTACAGCGTTTCCGAGAATGGTTGAGGTATAATTTTGGTCGATTGCGCGTTCGAGCAAAGCGAGAGGCAGCGTTATCGACCTCATTCGTTCTCGGAAGCGCTATAAGCAATACTTCTGGCGACCCTCGGGGCCAGATAGCGGGGGGGGATCAGATATCATGGCGACGAGCCTTGCCCTTCGCGGTATAGAAAAATTTTTTCCGACACCTGGAAGTGGGTCGCCGGTTCAGGTACTTTTCGATTTCTCTTTTGAGGCCCGACCCGGCGAGTTTGTCGCCTTCCTCGGACCGAGCGGCTGCGGTAAGTCGACTGCATTGCGACTGATTGCGGGGCTTGAGCGACCGCAGGCGGGAGAGATCGTAATCGACGGTCGCGTTGTGAATAACGTACCGCCTGCGCGCAGAAAATTGGCGATGGTGTTCCAGTCTTACGCGCTCTTTCCCCACCTTTCCGTGACCGAAAATATTGTCTTCGGGCTCAAAGTGCGAGGGGTTCCCAAGAAGGAACGCAATCAGCGGCTTGAAGAAGTCGCAGCGCAGCTCGAACTGACTGACTTCCTTAAACGAAGGCCACTGCAGCTTTCAGGCGGTCAGCGTCAGCGGGTTGCCCTTGGGAGGGCGCTGGTCAGCGGAGCTTCTCTGATCCTTATGGATGAGCCGCTCTCAAACCTTGATGCGAAGCTCCGACAGCAGATGCGGCTCGAGCTCAGGGATCTGCAGCGACGACTGGGGCTGACGGTCATCTTCGTGACGCATGACCAAGTCGAGGCAATGACGATGGCGGATCAGGTCGTCGTCATGCGCGAAGGTCGGGTAGATCAGATCGCTGACCCCTGGACGCTGTATCGATTCCCTTGTCGAACCGATGTGGCAAAATTCATTGGGTCTCCTCCAATGAATCTCCTGACGTGCCACGTTACCGAAGAAGGGCTGCAAATAGCAGGCACCCAGCACAACATCGGCCTCGATCACTCTGGCTTGGAAACCGGCCGTATGGTCGTGCTTGGGATTCGGCCTGAGGATATCCATCTTGACCAAGGCGAAGCGAGGTTCGATGCGCGGTTGGCATCCGCCGAACTTTTAGGCGCAGACCAGCTCGCACGGCTGGATCTTGGCGCCGACGTTCCACTCATAGCGCGAGTACATAGCGCCGTAAGATTTGAAGAAGGCCGTCATTGCCGTGTCGGGTTCCGGGCTGAAGATGTCCACTTGTTCGACGGTGGCAACGGCGAGCGGATTGAGAATTTCGGCGGCGAGGCTGCGAGTTCCTCGTTTACCGGAGGTAAGACCGCGACAGCGGTCAACAAACAAAGGAGTATCTCAACATGAAGACCTCTCGAAAATTCAGAAGGCGCTTTCTCGGTGCCCTAGCTGCGACCGCGATGCTGTCTGGCGCGATGCCGACAGCTGCCACGGCTGAAACGACGATTGAGTTGTTGTACCCGATAGCCGTGGGTGGCCCGCTTGAGGAGGTCATAAACGGCCTTGTCGCAGACTTCGAGGCAGAGCACCCCGACATCGATGTGAACGCTGTCTACGCTGGCGGATACAACGATGTAAGAGTGGCAGCACAAATCTCAATCGAAGCCGGTAAACCGCCTGCAGCGGCCCTATTGCAGGCAACAGAAATGTACGAGCTGATTGACGACGGGTTAATCACACCATTTGACGATTTCGTCCAGACCGCAGAAGAAAAGGAATGGCTAGCCGGCTTCTATCCGGGACTCATGAAGAACGGCCGCGATACCGAAGGCAAAACCTGGGGCATCCCGTTTCAGCGTTCGACTGGCGTTCAGGTGTGGAACAAGGCGTTGTTCAAGGAAGCGGGTTTAGATCCAGATCACGCACCCGAGACGTGGGACGAACTGGTGCAGATCACTTCTCAGGTTCAACAGAAGACTGATGTCCCGTGGGGCATCGGAATTCATTCCAACTCAAGTTGGATGTTTCAATCGATGGTCATCCAGAACGGCATCACCTTATCGAGCCCCGGTGGAAAGGCGGTACATTTTTCGGACCCCGCTGCGATTGAAGCTATGAAGTGGTATGCGGACCTTTCTTGTGTGCTCAAAGTGGCACCACCTGGCGTTATCAATTACGGAACACTGAACCAGGCTTTCATGGAGGGTAAGTTCGCGATCGCATGGCAGAGCACCGGAAGTCTCACAGGTTTGCGGAAGAACACTCCATTTGAATTTGGCGTGGCCATGTTGCCTGCAAACAAGCGACGTGGAGTTGCCACGGGAGGTGCAAATTTGTACGTTTTCTCGGGCGCTCCTGAGGCCGAACAACGTGCTGCTTTCGAGCTGGTCAAGTTCCTCACTCAACCTGAACAGGCTGCCACGTGGACGTTGGCGACGGGATACATCGCGCCCACACCGGAGGGATGGGAGACGGAGCGGCTGCAGGACTACATGGCAGACTTCGACGGCGCGGTCGTAGCCAGGGATCAGCTTGAGTTCGCTGAGCGAGAGTTCTCGACCTATCAGCAAGGTCGTATTTACACCGGTCTCCTCAATAAAGCCGTCCAGGAGGCTGTCACCTGTCAGAATGAGCCGGAAGTTATCATGAACCGGATCCAGAAAGAGGCGGATTCGATCCTGGCGCCCTATCAGTAGAGGTCCGAGCTGTTGAAGTTGCATGTCTTGGGGGACTCCGGCGCAGGTCCCTATATGGGCTCACCGTGTACGGGCTATGTCGTGTCGACACGAAGTAGCCGGATCCTCCTTGACTGCGGGCCTGGCGTTGCGACTGCTGTTGGTCGCACGCTGGACCCCATCGACCTGAACGCTGTGTTCATCACGCATCTGCATCCGGATCACTGCTGGGACTTGCTTCCTTTCGCCATGAGTCTCCGGGTTCGGAGAGGCATATCTTCGGGTCGGTTTTTCGTTTCATCGGATGCTGGCGGGCACGATATGCCGGTATCGATTCCCGTTTACTTGGGATCGGGCGGTCGGAACATGATTGAGGATTTGGAGTCTCACTTTCCTCTATCCACGCCGGCGCCATTCGACACGGTCACCGGCGGTGTGCTCGACTTTCGGGAGTTTTCCGGCACAGAACCTATCGAGGTAGGCGATATTGTTGTCGAACCTTTTGCCGTGCAGCACGGCATTCCAGCTGTGGGCTTTGCGATTAGTGATGAAGCCACTCGCTTGGTGTTCACAGGTGACACAGGTCTGTTTGATGGGGTGGTCTCGGCTTGCGCTGGCGCAGATGTGATCCTGGCAGAGGCTACGCTGCCAAAGGGAAGAAAGGAGAAACACCATATGTCAGCTGCGGATGCTGGCACTCTGGCAAAGCGTTCGGGAGTCGAAGTTTTGATTTTGACGCACTTTGTCGAGGGTGGGGAAAAATCCCGCGCCAAAGCGTTGGAGCATGCACGTGAGGAGTTCCCCGGCAAGGTACTAGTAACGGAAACTGGCAGGAGCATCGACCTGTGACAGGTGTGCCTTCAATCGCAGATAAGGCTCCGCTGGAAAGAGATTTTCGGCCGCCTGAACGCCGTCTCCTATCGGGTCTACGCCGTATCCCGAACCCGGTCTTCGCGTGGCTCGTTTTGCTGCCGGCGATACTGGGCTTGGCCGCTTTCTCAATCGTCCCGATGGCAACCGGGCTGTGGAGGAGCTTGCACGAGCCCGGACTTGGAGGAGGCATTGGTCTTGCTCAGTATGAGCAAATGTTCAATGACCCTGTCTTCAGGTTAACCTTGAGGAATAACTTCATCTTCAGCGCGATCACTGTTCCGGTCAGCCTGGCATTGGGGATGCTTATGGCTGTTTTGGTGAATCGCAACTTCCGCGGCCGAGGCTTGGTTCGGCTCGCGTTCTTTACACCGGCGATGCTGCCTGTGGTGGGTGCGGCAGCTATCTGGCTGTTCATGTATCAGCCGGACTTCGGGGTCATCAACGCAATTCTCGCGAGCCTTGGCTTTCAAAGGCTGAATCTTTTAGGCCAGCCGTCGACAGTGTTGCCCGCGTTGATGGTTGTCATGGTGTGGAAAGAGGCCGGTTTCTTCATGCTGCTTTACCTGGCGGCTTTGCAGTCGATTCCGGAAGAACTCAATGAGGCGGCCATGTTGGAGGGTGCAGGGGAAGTGTATCGGTTTCGGCGGATTACATTCCCATTGCTTATGCCCATGTCTTTGTTCGCGTCGATCGTAGCGATGGCCAACAGCTTCAAACACGTCGATTTTCTGTTCATCATGACAGACGGGGGCCCCAATAACGCCAGCAGTCTTCTCCTTTATCACATTTGGGAGGCCGGCTTCGTTTTCCGCCGACCGGAATATGCAGCGGCCGTGACGGTCGTTCTTGTTTCGACACTGTTGGTGCTCGCTGTGGTCCAGATTCGCGCTCTTGACCGCCGAATCCACTACCGATAGGGGGGGCAGTTGTATCATCGCGAGTGGGTTGACAGGCTTTTCGCTGCTCTCCAGGCTTCAGGCACCTGGGTGCTGGGGCTGCTCTGGATTGCCCCACTCCTGTACATTTTTTGGACTGGCTTTCGTGATCCTCAAGTTGCGCTGGCACTTGACCCTACCAGTGGCTGGACATTCGACAATCTCCTGTTCGTGTGGAACGCAGCTCCGTTTGATAGGTACTATTTCAACACGACTGTGCTGGTTGTCGGCTTATCGGCGACCCAGATCGTAGTGGGAACACTCGCGGCTTATGCCTTCGCGCGGTTTACTTTTCCGGGCCGCGACGTACTATTTTTATTCGTACTACTTCAACTGATGATTTTTCCTGAAATCTTGCTGCTGGAAAACTTTAAATTGGTAGCTTCCCTGGGCCTTTTCGACACTATCCCGGGGATCGGTATCGTCTATGCGGCGAGCGCATTCGCTATTTTCCTCATTCGGCAGGCATTTCGAAGCGTACCCAAGGAACTGGTGGAGGCCGCAGAGGTCGAGGGTGCTTCGCGATTGGCCATCCTGTGGAAAGTATATATTCCTGTGGCGCGCCCTTCGATCGCCGCATTTGCGCTCATGTCGATAAGCTCGCACTGGAATAGTTTCCTCTGGCCCCTGGTAATAACCCGGTCGACCGAGGCAAGACCGGTTACGGTTGGTATCGCACGATATCTGTCGCCCGACACGGGGATTAGTATCACGAGCCTGTCCGCTGGAACTGTAATCGTGGTCGGTCCGTTGCTGATTTTCTTCCTGATTTTTCAACGCAGATTTATTCGGAGCTTCCTGCGGTCCGATATCACATGACGCCGAAGAACATCACGGTGGCACGTCCGGATTGCCCGACGCTACGAAATGCACGGATAGACCAGCCAATCTTGGCCGCAATCCCGGCAATCGCAGCAGATTGACTGTCATAGTTATTCTGATGTTCGAAAACCATCCGCACGGCCCTTGCGCGCACCTCAGGCGAAAATCTGTTTGCTCTGTTGCTTTTTTTCATAGCTCCAATCTTTCCTCGATTTGGAGCCTCCTGAAAACCCGGGGCGGTTCAGTCTCGGCCAAGGTACGCGGAGCCATCATCTGATGCCATCGGACTATTCGCGCGATGCGCAGTGGGCGTTTTCCGCATACGAGGCGGTGCGCCATCGATTGCCCAGCGCCACCTTCCCCACGACGTCGCAAAACGCCACCAGCCTTGGCGATCTCGCCGATCAGTTCGACGTTTTCCTGCTGGATGCGTTCGGCGTGCTGAACGTCGGAGAGCAGGCGATTCCCGGTGCCCCGGAACGCGTCCGCGACCTTCAGAACGCCGGCAAGATCGTCATGGTCGTCAGCAATGCCGCCAGCAACTCAAAGCGCGTGCTGCTGGAACGTTCCGTACAACTTGGATTTGACATCGCACCTGCGAACATCCTGACCAGCCGCGAGGTTCTTCTGGCCGCCCTCAGCTCGCGCCCAACGCGCAAAAGCGGGCTGATGGCTGCGCAACGATACGGACGTAAGGAACTGGAGCACTTGGACGCCGAATTCCTGGGCGAAGACGGTGACCTTTATGACGCAGTCGAAGAATTCCTTTTGGTCGGCAGTTCCGAATGGACCGACATTCACCAGTCGCTGCTTGAGGCGTCGCTGCGCGCCAATCCCCGCCCGGTGCTGGTCGGAAATCCTGACATCGTGGCGCCGCTTACGGATCGCCTGTCACGCCAACCGGGTCACTATGCGCACCGATTGGCCGATGCCACCGGTGTTGCGCCGGAATTCTTTGGCAAGCCATTTGCCAACATTTACGACATGGTGCTCTCCCGTATCGCCGATGACATAAACCCAACGCGGATGCTCATGGTCGGCGACACGCTTCACACCGACATTCTTGGCGGACGCGTCGCGGGGATCAAAACCGCTCTTGTCACTGATTTCGGATCACTAAAGGGCGTCGATGTCAGCAGAGCCATCGAACAGTCCGGCATCGTGCCAGATTTCATTCTTCCCGGCCCATAATCAGTGACAGATGTCAAATCTCAATGGTGGTTCGCGCCTCAATGCGCCTCAATGCGCCGGATCAGCCGCCTCCTGCGAAGATAATCTACGCGCGAAAGTCGAGTATCGTGGTGACGCCAACTATGACTTTGGAGATCTGCTACCGCCTGTCCTGAACCGCTGGCGCGACCGCCTGAAGAAGGGAGTGGCCGCTGCCAAGCACTGGGGTCATGACACCGAAATGGATGCACACACCGCAAAACTCGATGAAGCCGGGGGATTGATAGCGAAGACCAACGCCGAGCAGTGGGCGATTAATCCCTCTGTACATTTCAACGAATGGGAGAACTTCACGGCGACGGAATTCAAGGAGGCAGCTGATGCCTTCAAAGCGCTGCTTCCGTAATGGGGCTTCCGTAATGGGGCTTATGATGTCAAGCCCAAAACGGCAAAGCTTGGCCGGTCTCGTGCCGTGGGTCGACCGAGCGCTTCCATGTTGGGATTGGTTTGTAGCTGATATAGCCTTGCAGTATTCTCGTGGCTTCCGTAATGGGGCTTATGATGTCAAGCCCAAAACGGCAAAGCTTGGCCGGTCTCGTGCCGTGGGTCGACCGAGCGCTTCCATGTTGGGATTGGTTTGTAGCTGATATAGCCTTGCAGTATTCTCGTGGCTTCCGTAATGGGGCTTATGATGTCAAGCCCAAAACGGCAAAGCTTGGCCGGTCTCGTGCCGTGGGTCGACCGAGCGCTTCCATGTTGGGATTGGTTTGTAGCTGATATAGCCTTGCAGTATTCTCGTGGCTTCCGTAATGGGGCTTATGATGTCAAGCCCAAAACGGCAAAGCTTGGCCGGTCTCGTGCCGTGGGTCGACCGAGCGCTTCCATGTTGGGATTGGTTTGTAGCTGATATAGCCTTGCAGTATTCTCGTGGCTCCACCGCCTGTAGTCCCTTGCCGGTTACATGCTTCCGTCCGTGGTCAGCGCGTTGGCTGCCTACATTATGCCGAGTTCAAAAACGGTCCCCGCGTGCCAATCTGCATGGCGTGCGGGAGTATCCGAAACTCTGTGTATGGGGTTTGGCCCATGCGGTTTAAACGGGTCATTTGTTGAACCGCTCGGGGTATAGGATAGCGAACTGGTTTCTTGCCGCAACCCATTCCCTGACGCACCGGCCCGACTTTTCAAAATTGCGGATGGCCAGGTAAATCAGTTTGGTTGCCGCGTCATCCGTTGGAAAGCTACCGCGCGTTTTGGTGGTTTTTCGGATCACCCTGTTGAGGCTTTCAATCGCATTCGTCGTATAGATGATTTTGCGCACCGCTGGCGGGAAGGCAAAGAACGGGATGACCTCCTGCCAGGCCCGCCGCCAGCTTGGGGCGATCGAGGGGTATTTTGAGCCCCATTCGGTCTCGAAATCATCAAGGGCTTTCGCGGCCTCGGCATCATCTGTGGCCTGATAAATCCGCTTCAGGCTTTTGGCCACGACTTTGCGATCTTTCCAGCCGCAGAAGTTCAGGGAATGGCGCACGAGATGCACGATACAGGTTTGCACGGTAGTATCAGGGAAGGCCGCGTTGATCGCGTCAGGGAACCCCTTGAGACCGTCCACGACGGCAATCAGGATATCCTCAACGCCTCTGTTCTTCAGATTATTCATGATTGAAAGCCAGAATTTGGCACCCTCATTATTGGCAATCCACAAGCCCAGAACCTCCCGCTCGCCTTCTGGCGTGACCCCCAGAGCTACATAAACGGCCTTGTTTTTGACCTGGCGGCTCTCAGCGTCGCGAATTTTGACCCGAAGGGCATCAAGGAATACGAGAGGATATACTGGCTCCAGAGCCCGGTTTTGCCAGTCTGAAACCTCCTCCAAAACTGCGTCCGTCACGCGGCTGATAAGGTCCGCTGAAATCCGCAGGCCGTAGACCTCTTCAAGGTGGGCACGGATATCACGGGTCGACAGACCGGCGGCATAAAGCCCGATGATCTTGTCGTCCATCCCGTCGATCCGGGTCTGGCCTTTCTGGATCAGTTCCGGCTCAAAACTACCAGCTCGGTCGCGCGGGATGTCAATCGGCACCGCCCCGTCATTGCCCTTCAGCACCTTGCGAGTGGCCCCGTTCCGGCGGTTGGATTGCTGGCTGGCAGGCTCCCCGTGCGGCTCATAGCCCAGGTGCTCAGTCAACTCGGCGCCCAGCATCCGCTCCATCAGCCGGACTTTCAGCTCCTTCATCAGGCCTTTGTCGCCCAGCAAATCTTCGGGCCGTTCAACGCCGTTAAGCAACTCGTCCAGTAGTTCCTTGGAAATCGTCATTGTCATCATGCTCCTTCATTGGTGAAGCATGGACCAAATTACTCATACACAGAAGATCGGACAGTCTCTGGCGTGCTCGAACCCGAGGGTTCGGCGACGAGCGCCACAACGGCATCATCGGGGACCGCGTCCCGGCAAGGGACTCCGGTAGGCCAGAGCGTCACGCCCGACCAAAACTCCTTCTTGTGTTGAACAAAATATTCATCTGACGTGTGGGTCGGATCCGGTTATGCAGCTGATGGGGCTGTGGCTTCATCGTCAAGGTCTTTGAGCGTAAAGCGGAAATCGGTTTGGTCCTCCCACATCCGGTGCAGGACCACGCCGATCCGTCGCGCCAAGGCGACCTTGGCTCGTTTTTCGCCGCGACGCTTGGCAACCTGCAGCGCCCAGGTTTTCAACCAATTGGGCTTGCCGCAATAAAACATCACCGTGGCGGCCTGGTAGAGCGCCGCTCTCAAGCCAACGTCGCCCGCCTTGGTGATTTGGCCGACGACATCCTTTTCGCCGGATTGGTAGCGGCTGGGCGTTAGACCGGCCCAGGGTCCAACTTCTTTCGAGTGGGCAAACCGCCCCGGATCATCGATCGCGGCCATGACAGTCAGAGAAACAACCGCGCCAACCCCGGGCATCGTCATCATCAGGCGGCAGATCGGTTCCTGCTTCGCAAGATTATTCACCAACCTCTGAAGACCCGCCAGTTCCCTGCGTATCTCTGCGCGCGCCCGTAAGACAGGTTCAACGGCGGCCTCCAGCATTGGGTTTCCGGCAGCGAGTTCACGCGCCCGGGCCTCATATCGGCCCTTCGATATCACGCCCATCTTCAGGCCGAAATTGCGTAGTATGCCGCGCAGCGACAGTTCCAGGTTAGTCAGCGCATTTTTCACAGCCTTGCGTGCGGTTAGCACAGCGCGCGTTTCCTGTGCAGAAACCGATTTGCAATGCACGGGCCGGAACCATCCCATCCGCAACAACTGGGCAATGCCTTCTGCATCGCACCGATCCGTCTTTATGGGGGACGCCTTCAGCGCGGCCTTCACATGGCGTGTTTCCATCAGAACCGGTTCAAAGCCCGCATCGCTCAGACCCTTGTGAAGCCATTGCGACAAGGGGCCGGCTTCAAGGCCGATCCCGATAATCTCGTGCGGAAGCGTGCGCAGGAAGCCAGCAAGCACTTCTGGCTCGCTCGCCGCAGACGTTGCCTCAACGAATTTACCCTTCTCGTTCACTGCACAGATCGCAGTGCTTGCCAAAGAGACGTCCAATCCGATAAATACATTCATGTCGTTGTCCTTTCATTTTACGGACTTGGGGCGTGCGTTATTGCCGACCCCGTAGGCACTTTCACAAGATGCCAAGGACAACGACACCCTCACTCAACGATTACTTCAAGCCGTAACCTCAGCGACTCGGGTGGCGAGCCCCATTACGGCATCTGCAGGACAAATCACCCAAACCCAAGTCGGTGTGGAACCGTGTCCCTGACGACAAACGGGGCCAGATCATCGACTTTGCGTTGGAACACGAAGACCTGACGCCGAGGGAATTGGCTGTAAAGTTCACAGACACCAAGCGCTACTTCGTCTCGGAATCCACGGTTTACAGGCTATTGAAGGAACAGGACCTGATTGCCAGCCCTGCCTTCGTGGTGATCAAAGCGGCTGAAGAGTTCAAGGGCAAGACGACGGCCATCAACCAGCTATGGCAGACCGATTTTACCTATCTGAAGGTCATTGGCTGGGGCTGGTTCTATCTCAGCACCATTCTGGATGACTACTCCCGCTACATCATCGCCTGGAAGCTCTGCACCACGATGAAAGCTGGAGATGTCATGGACACGCTGGACCTGGCTTTGACCGCATCCGGTTGCGATCAGGCCACCGTCCTGCACAAACCGCGCCTGCTCAGTGACAATGGCTCGTCCTATGTCGCGGGCGATCTGGCCGATTGGCTGGAAGAGAAAGGCATGGATCACGTTCGTGGCGCTCCTTTCCATCCACAAACCCAAGGCAAAATCGAACGCTGGCATCAGACGATGAAGAACCGGGTTCTGTTGGAACACTACTACTTGCCCGGCGATCTGAAACGGCAGATCGAAGCCTTCGTCCAGCACTACAACCACCACCGCTATCACGAGAGCCTGAACAATGTGACCCCAGCCGACGTCTACTTCGGTAGGGCTGAAACCATCCTCAGAGAAAGGGAGAAGATCAAGAAACTGACAATCCAGAAACGCCGCTTGCAACACCAGAAAGCGGCCGCCTAAAATGAAACCCAAGATGGACCAGAGCTTCGGTTAACGAAAAACGCTCAGCTCTCCAGAAAACTTGTCGAGAACATTTCGATTTGTCCGGTTTATGTACCATGGCAATTGTCCGCTTCTGTCTTCCTTACTCTGTGGCTGTGCGAGCCGAAGGCGAGCGCTGCCACAGAGTAAGGTTAGGCTGGTCAAAGCGGTTCACGCAGCCTGTTTTTCTTCTGAACTGATTTCTCGGCCTTCGCCGTCGTAGAGCGCCAGTTTGCGGGGGCCGTGAAACAGGGCAATCCGGCCGTCTGGATATTCATGCACCCATACGCGCGACTTGACGTAGTGATGGCGATGCCTGTCATCGGGGATTTGCAGGCAACGGTTTTTATAACGAACCGTATTATCCCTGCCCACGACACGCTCTTCATGCACACACAAAATGTCGTGCAGTTCCCCTGCGAATGGAACAAAGGCTTCCCCGTGTGCAGAGGGGGTCACTGCAAAGCGCCTGTTGTGGGCGGGCAAGAAGACATCCCGCAGGAAGCGATTGGCTTCCTGCATCGTTGTGATCCCGTTCAATCTCAGTTCCTGCGGCAACCGGTTCTGCAGTGTTCCGAACATGCGTTCAGACCGTCCGCGCGCTTCGGGGGAATAGGCTGGGATCAACTCTATGCCCAGGTGGGCCAATGCGCGGCCCACCTGGGTCGGGTTTGACTTGTCGACCTTGCCGCCAGCCTCGGGCGTATGCCAGTAGTGACTACCCCTGTCGGCATAAAGCGAGCAGAAAAGCCCTTTGGATCCAATCACGTCCCCTATGCCGGTGAAGCTGCTCATTGTCCCTTCCTCATCCACGAAGAACGCGGAGTAGACCTCACTGCTCGCATCATCCATGGTCACGATCAGGTCCCACCACCGGCCCGCAACCCAGTCGTGGCTTGACCCATCCTGATGCAACATCATCCCGGGAAGAGCGCGACGCTCACGCTTGCGGCGGTGTTTGCCCCGGTTTGCAGCTTTGGTTATTCGTCCCCGCGCCTGGAGTGTCAGGCGGACCCAGTTATAGCTGTGTTTGAAATCATGGGCCTCAACCAGCTTCTCGTGGAAATGCCTGGGCGTGAAATCCCAGTATCGGGTGTCAAAAAGACTCAGAACATCTTTTATCGTGTCCACTGGCACACGGTTATGCGCCGCTTTGGAAAGGCGGCGATCAAAGAGCCCGTCCGCCCCATCAGCTTCATAACGCGTACTGTAGCGTCGAAAGCTGCGCTCCGACATGCCAAGAAGACCCGCCGCGTCAGCCTGTGTCAGCTGCCGCGATTTCGTTCGCTCATAATAATCTGAAAACTTCATTCGTCGTAGGTCCTGTAAAATGCCTGTCCTAGTCATAAAGCGCTCCCTTTCGGAGCACCCTAAAACCGGACAGATCGCATGGTACATAAACCGGACATATGCCTTGTTAGCGACAAAGCTCTCCAGAAAACTTTGACGACGGACACTTTGTATTATATTGTATTATATTCGAATTACCGCTATATCGAAATTGATAAGACACGGTGACGGCTGCGATTCCGGGAGGCGTGAGGAGAACGGATTATGTTGCCCGAGCGTCTAGACAAGATCATGGAGATCGCTCGCCACGACGGCCGGGTGTCCGTCGAGGTGCTTTCCCAGCGTTTTCGAGTCACGCAGCAAACGATCCGCAAGGACCTGGATAACCTTTGCCAGAAACGGCTCCTAGTGCGAATCCACGGCGGCGCGGTCATATCGTCAGGCGTTGAGAATGTCAGTTATGAGGCCCGTCGACTCGTGGCGTCGGAGGCTAAGGAAGCGATCGGACACACTGCGGCTGACATGATCCCCAACAACATATCCCTGTTCATGAACATTGGCACGACAACCGAAGCGGTAGCCCGAGCGCTCCTGCAGCACGAGGGACTCCACGTGATCACCAACAGCATCAATGTCGCAGGCGAGATGCGGGGGCCTACCCAAAGATCGAAGTGGTGATCGCGGGCGGCACCGTGCGCAGCGCCGACGGCTTGATTGCCGGCGAACCAGCGACCGACTTCATCCACCAGTTCAAAGTTGATTTCTGCATCATCGGCACTTCGGCGATCGATGAGGACGGCACTTTGCTCAACTACGACCACCCCAATGTCAAGGTCATCCAGGCAATGATCGCCAACAGCCGCAAAGTTATTCTGGTCGCCGACGCCACCAAGTTTGAGCGTACGGCACCGGTCCGAATAGCCAAGCTAGATCAGATCGACACCCTTGTTACCGATCACTGCACACACGCACATATTCGCAAGCTCTGCTTCGAAGCCGGCACCGAACTGATTGAAGCGAACGAGGCGTGTTGACGGTCGATCGCCATAGTTCGATTGACTTTCATTTGACGGCCCTTTCAAATGTAAAACGATACTTCGGCGTGATCCGGACAGTGAGGTGCGAATCTGAGGCCAGGCGACAAGTTCGTCTCTCGGCCGGTCGCAGGTTCTTCAAATGGGCATTGAAGAGACCAGCTCAGTTCAGTTGCCGGGATTGACGAAAGTGACGCAGCATTTCCGTGCGCCCTTCGTGATCATCGCGCATCGAGGCGCATCGGCTGAAGCGCCGGAGAACACACTCCGCGCGTTCGAGCTCGCGCTCTCCTCGGGGGCCGATGCCGTCGAACTCGACGTCCACTGCGTAGAACATCGGCTGGTTGTCATGCACGACGAACGCCTGGAGCGAACAACGAACGGTATTGGCGCGCTGTGTGACCTCTCTCTGGCGGACCTCGCATCGATCCGGGTTGTCGACAAGGAGAGTCCGGCAGTGGTGCGTTCCTTGCCGGCTGACGGACGCGGCGTCACCGTGCCGAATCCCTCGGTGGAGCCCGCTCCGCCCAGTGCTGTTTGCTCCCGTTCCGGGGCCGAGGCAGGCGACCGGATCCCCTTTCTGGAGGACGTCTTCGACCTCGTGGGCGACCGTGCGGGAGTCAACGTAGAACTCAAAGGGTCAGGGACGGGGCTGGCGCTGGCATCCCTCGACGTCACGTTCCCGCGATCGCTGATCGTGTCGTCCTTCTCACACTCCGAGTTGGCCACCTTCCACGAGCGCCGACCGGACGTCGCAACCGCACCGGTCGCGAGCCGCCATGTGGACGGTCTCATGAAGCGAGCAGCCGATGTGGGCGCATACTCGATACACCTGTCGACCCGTTTGGCGATGCCGGACAACCGGATTTCCGAGACGGTCGGCGCCGCGAAGCGTCAGGATCTGCGTGTGTTCGTCTTTACGGTCAACGACGCCGATACCGCAAGGCGACTTAGCGAAGCGGGCGTCGACGGAGTATTCACAGATGATCCGCGCCGCATGCGCGACGCGCTTCGTTGACCTCCAGCGCCACGCGGCGAGTTGATTTCTACGGTGTCAGGGGTATCGCATGAATAGTCGGCCGGTGTTTGCTACGTGCATCAACGTCTGATTCAATGTCCCCAGAACACACATCTGGAGGACTTGTTTTGGAAAAGACTACATCATTTCAATCTGTTATTTCGGCCATCCCTGACCCTCGCCAGCAGGCGAAGGTGCTTTACCCGCTTGATGAGATCCTGCTTTTGAGCCTGTGTGCGGTAGTCTCCGGCGGCGAGAGTGTCGTTGATATTGTCGAATATGGTGAAGAAAAGCTGAAGTTTCTGCGCAAATTAGCCCCTTTTGAGCACGGCATTCCCTCTCATGACACGCTTTCAACTGTGTTTCGGCTGCTTGATCCGGAGCAGTTCAGTACAGCCTTTGCGCAATGGGCTGCTGGCCTGGCGGGACGCGTTGCAGGCTTGATTGTGGCCGTTGATGGCAAGACGATGCGCGGGTCAAAGGCCGGTGGTGAAACACCTCTGCATTTGATCTCGGCCTACTGTGATGATCTGCGTCTGGTACTGGGTCAGCGGGCAAGTGCGCACAAAAAGAACGAGATCAAGGATATTCCATTGCTCCTGGATTTGCTCCACATTGAGGGCGCGATCGTGACGCTGGACGCGATGGGGTGCCAACGCCAGATTGCCTGCAAAATCCGCGACAAGGGGGCCGATTATGTGCTGGCGCTCAAGGGAAATCAGGGCAGCCTTTATGAGGATGTGAAACTGTGGTTTGAAGAGAGGCCCTTTCTGCCAACATCACTGAGACACCGGCCCCCCTTGGAATTACTGTAGGGCGGTGGAGGTGAATACCAATGACCGCAGAAAGAGAATCGATGACATTGCAAGAGATGGACGCTCCGGCCCTGGGGGTCGAGGAGCGTCGCGACGAGGCCCCCAGGGGCGGAGCCAGCCACGCGCGGCCAACGCCGGACCCGGAGGTCGTGGCCAAGCCGAAGAGGCGCAAGTTCACCGCGCAGTATCGACTGCGGATTCTGGAGGAGGCGGAGAGCTGCACGCAGCCCGGCGAGGTGGGCCGGCTGCTTCGCCGCGAGGGGCTGTACAGCTCCCATCTGACGGAATGGCGCAGGGCGCGGCGTGAGGGGTCGCTTCAAGGCCTGACCCCGAGCAAACGCGGTCGGAAGCCCGCCGAGCGCAACCCCCTCAGCGCGAAGGTGCACGAGCTCGAGGCGAAAGTGGCTCGGCTGGAGAAGGAGCTGCACACCGCCCATACGATCCTGGACGTCCAGGGAAAAGTTGCCGGGCTGCTGGGATTCAGCCTCGAACACGGGAAGGACTGCTGATGGCCGTCCAGCCGCTCGCATCGCAGGTCGGCGTGGCGCCGGCGTGCCGAGCGCTGGGGGTGCCACGGGCTTCCTTCTACCGTCGTCAGAGGCCCGCTCCCGGGCATCAGCAGCCCCGTCCTACGCCCGCCCGGGCCCTGTGTGCGTCCGAACGCGCGCACGTCCTCGACGTGCTCGCCAGCCCGCGCTTCGTCGACCGGTCACCGGCCGAGGTCGTCGCGACGCTGCTCGATGAAGGCCAGTATCTGTGCGCCGAGCGCACGATGTACCGGATCCTGGCCGCGAACCAGCCGGTGCGAGAGCGGCGCAATCAGCGCAGTCATCCCTGCTACACCAAGCCCGAGCTGGTGGCCACGGGCCCCAACCAGACCTGGTCCTGGGACATCACCCGGCTCCGGGGGCCCAAACGCTGGACGTCCTTCTACCTCTATGTCTTGCTCGACATCTTCAGCCGCTACGTCGTGGGCTGGATGGTTGCCGATCGGGAGAACGCCGCGCTCGCCGCGACGCTGATCGAGGAAACCTGTCTCAAGCAAGGCATCGAGCCCCAGGTGCTCACCCTGCATTCGGACCGCGGCGCGCCGATGACCAGCAAGTGCACCGCCCAACTCCTCGCCGACCTCGGGGTCACCCGCTCTCTGAGCCGCCCCCAGGTCAGCGATGACAACCCGTTCTCCGAAGCGCAGTTCAAGACCCTGAAGTATCACCCCGGCTTCCCTGGGCGCTTTGAAGACATTACCGCCGCCATCGCCTTCTGCCGGTCGTTCTTCCCCTGGTACAACACCGAGCACCGCCATGCCGGGATCGCGATGCTCACCCCCGATGATGTCCATCATCACCGGGCACCGGATGTGCTGGCTCAGCGCGGACGTACCCTGCAAGCCGCCTGGGCCCTTCACCCCGAACGCTTCGTCCACGGCACCCCGAAACCCGCCCCGCTTCCCGAAGCCGTCTGGATCAACCCACCCGCCACTTCCACAACAGGAGAAACGAGTCAGTAAATAGAAACCGTCGGTGTCTCAAAATCGTTGACAGGTTCCGAGGGAGCATGAAGATACTGCGTCGTTACAGACTGTTGATGGCGATAAGGGTTGGATTGAGACCCGGACCTACACCCAGAGTGACACCATAGAATGGTTGCAGGAACGCCATCCGGGTTGGGTCGGCCTGACGAGTAGAGGGTGTTCAGAATTCCGTGTCACGGGGTTAGTCTAGATGTCCAAGACATCGTCTAACCTTCCCTCAAAATAGATGGAAAGTTGGGACAAAGTCAAATTCCAGTTTTGCAATGGCATGGTCCATTTTTTTGAAGCGTTCTGGATCCCCATATACAGCAGTTTGAGCAAACTGTTTTCATTGGGAAACGCGCCCTTGGTTTTGGTCAGTTTTCGGAACTGGCGATGCACGGCCTCGATTGCGTTGGTGGTGTAAATTACCCGCCGAATGTCAGCTGGATATTTGAAGTAGACCGACAAATTGGGCCATTTTTTACGCCATGATTTAATGACGATTGGGTATTTAGTTCCCCATTTTTCTTCTAACGCATCCAACGCGATTTCAGCCGCTTTCACAGTTTCAGCCTTATAAACCGGCTTTAGATCAGCCATGAATTCCTTCTGGTTTTTGCTGGCTACATATTTCAGAGAATTGCGGATTTGGTGGATGACACAAAGCTGGACTTCGGTCTGGGGAAAGATCGCGTTGATCGCCTCTGGAAAGCCCGTGAGGCCATCGACACAAGCAATCAGGATGTCTTGCAGGCCGCGATTGTTCAGGTCCGTCAGCACCGAGAGCCAGAAGTTTGCACCTTCGGTTTCAGATAGATACAGGCCAAGAATTTCCTTCCTGCCCTCAAGATTAAGCCCCAGAACCGTGTAAACCGCTTTGGCTGCGTAGCGCCCGTCTTGCTTAACCTTGTAGTGAATAGCATCAAGCCAAACAAACGGGTAATGGCTGTCCAGGGGCCGCTGCTGCCAGAGCTTGATTTCAGGGATCAATTTATCAGTGACGGCGCTGATCGTGGCGTTTGAAACATCCAGACCGTAGATTTCCGAGATGTGTCCAGCGATGTCCAGATAGCTCATTCCAAGCCCGAACATTGAAATAATCTTGCATTCGATCTCGTCGCTCATGTGGGTCTGGGAGACTGTCCGATCTTCTGTGTATGAGTAATTTGGTCCATGCTTCACCAATGAAGGAGCATGATGACCATGACGATTTCCAAGGAACTACTGGACGAGTTGCTTAACGGCGTTGAACGGCCCGAAGATTTGCTGGGCGACAAAGGCCTGATGAAGGAGCTGAAAGTCCGGCTGATGGAGCGGATGCTGGGCGCCGAGTTGACTGAGCACCTGGGCTATGAGCCGCACGGGGAGCCTGCCAGCCAGCAATCCAACCGCCGGAACGGGGCCACTCGCAAGGTGCTGAAGGGCAATGACGGGGCGGTGCCGATTGACATCCCGCGCGACCGAGCTGGTAGTTTTGAGCCGGAACTGATCCAGAAAGGCCAGACCCGGATCGACGGGATGGACGACAAGATCATCGGGCTTTATGCCGCCGGTCTGTCGACCCGTGATATCCGTGCCCACCTTGAAGAGGTCTACGGCCTGCGGATTTCAGCGGACCTTATCAGCCGCGTGACGGACGCAGTTTTGGAGGAGGTTTCAGACTGGCAAAACCGGGCTCTGGAGCCAGTATATCCTCTCGTATTCCTTGATGCCCTTCGGGTCAAAATTCGCGACGCTGAGAGCCGCCAGGTCAAAAACAAGGCCGTTTATGTAGCTCTGGGGGTCACGCCAGAAGGCGAGCGGGAGGTTCTGGGCTTGTGGATTGCCAATAATGAGGGTGCCAAATTCTGGCTTTCAATCATGAATAATCTGAAGAACAGAGGCGTTGAGGATATCCTGATTGCCGTCGTGGACGGTCTCAAGGGGTTCCCTGACGCGATCAACGCGGCCTTCCCTGATACTACCGTGCAAACCTGTATCGTGCATCTCGTGCGCCATTCCCTGAACTTCTGCGGCTGGAAAGATCGCAAAGTCGTGGCCAAAAGCCTGAAGCGGATTTATCAGGCCACAGATGATGCCGAGGCCGCGAAAGCCCTTGATGATTTCGAGACCGAATGGGGCTCAAAATACCCCTCGATCGCCCCAAGCTGGCGGCGGGCCTGGCAGGAGGTCATCCCGTTCTTTGCCTTCCCGCCAGCGGTGCGCAAAATCATCTATACGACGAATGCGATTGAAAGCCTCAACAGGGTGATCCGAAAAACCACCAAAACGCGCGGTAGCTTTCCAACGGATGACGCGGCAACCAAACTGATTTACCTGGCCATCCGCAATTTTGAAAAGTCGGGCCGGTGCGTCAGGGAATGGGTTGCGGCAAGAAACCAGTTCGCTATCCTATACCCCGAGCGGTTCAACAAATGACCCGTTTAAACCGCATGGGCCAAACCCCATACACAGAGTTTCGGATACTCCCGGGTCTGGTGTTTTTTCACCAGTTGCGGCTCAAACGATCCAGCCCGATCTCGTGGCGTTGCCAGTTCGAAACTTCCAGACGTGGATTTGATGGTCTTACGGCCAGCTCCGTTCCTGCGGTTGCTGGACTTGTCGGCCTTTAAATGCGCCTCCAGTTCAGCCTGTAATGCAGCTTCGGTCAGTTGCTTGACTAACGGCGTCAGAATACCGTCCTTGCCTGTAAGGCCCTGGCCATCTTGCAAAGCCGCCAAAGCTACATCAAAATCAAATTCTTCTCGCATGTGTCATTCCTTTTCTTCAGTTTACAGAAATGACACGGAATTTCTAACGCTCCCGACGAGTATTGGTCGCGTCGTCTCGATCCGTGAAAGCAACGGAAAAACAACACAACAAACCCGATACTTCATCTCGTCTCTGCCGCAAGATGCGCCGCGCTTTGCCCATGCGGTACGCTCCCACTGGGGGATTGAAAACCGCCTCCACTGGGTGCTCGACGTCACATTCCGCGACGACGACAGCCGTGTTCGTAAGGATCACGGCCCCAGGAATTTTGCCGTCATCAAACACATGGCAATGAACCTGCTCAACAAGGCCAAAGATAAAAAGTCGCTCAGGGTCATGCGCAAAAAGGCCGGATGGAACAATCAATTCTTACTGCAAATTCTCCGGACATAACCTTCATGCGATTCCCCTGTCTACGGTGTTGTGTTCAATGTCGAGAACATTTCGATTTGTCCGGTTTATGTACCATGGCAATTGTCCGCTTCTGTCTTCCTTACTCTGTGGCTGTGCGAGCCGAAGGCGAGCGCTGCCACAGAGTAAGGTTAGGCTGGTCAAAGCGGTTCACGCAGCCTGTTTTTCTTCTGAACTGATTTCTCGGCCTTCGCCGTCGTAGAGCGCCAGTTTGCGGGGGCCGTGAAACAGGGCAATCCGGCCGTCTGGATATTCATGCACCCATACGCGCGACTTGACGTAGTGATGGCGATGCCTGTCATCGGGGATTTGCAGGCAACGGTTTTTATAACGAACCGTATTATCCCTGCCCACGACACGCTCTTCATGCACACACAAAATGTCGTGCAGTTCCCCTGCGAATGGAACAAAGGCTTCCCCGTGTGCAGAGGGGGTCACTGCAAAGCGCCTGTTGTGGGCGGGCAAGAAGACATCCCGCAGGAAGCGATTGGCTTCCTGCATCGTTGTGATCCCGTTCAATCTCAGTTCCTGCGGCAACCGGTTCTGCAGTGTTCCGAACATGCGTTCAGACCGTCCGCGCGCTTCGGGGGAATAGGCTGGGATCAACTCTATGCCCAGGTGGGCCAATGCGCGGCCCACCTGGGTCGGGTTTGACTTGTCGACCTTGCCGCCAGCCTCGGGCGTATGCCAGTAGTGACTACCCCTGTCGGCATAAAGCGAGCAGAAAAGCCCTTTGGATCCAATCACGTCCCCTATGCCGGTGAAGCTGCTCATTGTCCCTTCCTCATCCACGAAGAACGCGGAGTAGACCTCACTGCTCGCATCATCCATGGTCACGATCAGGTCCCACCACCGGCCCGCAACCCAGTCGTGGCTTGACCCATCCTGATGCAACATCATCCCGGGAAGAGCGCGACGCTCACGCTTGCGGCGGTGTTTGCCCCGGTTTGCAGCTTTGGTTATTCGTCCCCGCGCCTGGAGTGTCAGGCGGACCCAGTTATAGCTGTGTTTGAAATCATGGGCCTCAACCAGCTTCTCGTGGAAATGCCTGGGCGTGAAATCCCAGTATCGGGTGTCAAAAAGACTCAGAACATCTTTTATCGTGTCCACTGGCACACGGTTATGCGCCGCTTTGGAAAGGCGGCGATCAAAGAGCCCGTCCGCCCCATCAGCTTCATAACGCGTACTGTAGCGTCGAAAGCTGCGCTCCGACATGCCAAGAAGACCCGCCGCGTCAGCCTGTGTCAGCTGCCGCGATTTCGTTCGCTCATAATAATCTGAAAACTTCATTCGTCGTAGGTCCTGTAAAATGCCTGTCCTAGTCATAAAGCGCTCCCTTTCGGAGCACCCTAAAACCGGACAGATCGCATGGTACATAAACCGGACATATGCCTTGTTAGCGACATGGCACGCCGTCCACGGTAAACACCGCGCATTTTTGCAGCTATAATACCCTCAGCCTGACGTTCCCGGCGCAGATTGGTTTCAAACTCGGCAAAAACACCGAGCATGTCAAAGAAGGCTTTTCCTGTCGCGGTTGATGTATCAACCGGTTGTTCTGTTGCGGCCAAATGTGCGCCCTTATTTTTCAGAGCCGTGACGATCGTTTGTAAATCAGTGAGGGATCGGGCCAATCGGTCAATCCGCGTCACCACCAGAATCTCCCCCGGATGAATAAACTCCAGAATGATTTTCAGCTCTGAGCGCCCGTCAAGGTGACCTGCTCCCCGAAAACTGGTCCATTTGAAAGGAGGATCTGTTCGCTTAATGTTCACGAGAACGAGGAGAACAGAGAATGCGCAAGTCACGGTTTAGCGAAGAGCAGATTGTTCGGATCATTCAGGAGTATGCGGCGGGTGCGAAAGTGTCCGAGTTGTGCCGTAAGCACGGTATGTCGGATGCCACCTTTTACAAATGGAAAGCCAGGTATGGCGGCCTTCAGATTTCCGATGTCAGGCGGCTGAAAGACCTGGAATCGGAGAACGGCAAGCTGAAGAAGCTGCTGGCCGAAACCATGCTTGATAATGCTGGCCTGAAAGGGCTTCTGGCAAAAAACTTCTGAAGCCTGCAAGCCGCCGGGAAGCAGTCATGGTTCTTTGCCGTGACTATCAGTTTTCAACTCGGCGGGCCTGTGGGCTGATTGGGTTTTCCAGATCGAGTAATGAATACAGAGGAAGGCCGGATCGCCATGCGAGGATACGGGAACGGCTGGTCACGCTTTCAGGCAAACACCGACGCTATGGCTATCGCATGTTGCATGCCAAGCTTGGCCAGGAGGGTTTCAAGGTGAACGTGAAAGTGGTGGAGCGACTTTACCGAGAGGAGCGCCTGACCCTGCGCCGCCGCAATCGCAAGAAAATCCCCAAGGGCGTGCGCGAAGGCGCCTGGTGCCCGATCGCCGCCAACCAGCGGTGGAGCCTGGACTTCACCATGGATGCGCTCGCCAACGGCAGGAAGTTCCGCACCGTCAATCTGAAAGACGACTGCACACGGGAATGTCCGGCGATTGATGTGGCCCTGTCGATCCCCGGCTCCCGCGTGGTGGAAATGCTGGAACGGGTGGCTCGTGAGCGGGGGTACCCGGATGTTCTGACCGTTGACAATGGGCCTGAACTACGAGGCCGCGCGCTTGATGGCTGGGCAGATGATCACGGCGTGCAGCTCTACTTCATCGACCCGGGCAAGCCGACCCAGAACGCCTACATCGAAAGTTTCAACGGCCGGTTTCGCGAAGAATGCCTGAACTTGAACTGGTTCACCTCGCTGGCCGAGGCAGAAAGGATCATCGAGGACTGGCGGATCGATTACAATCAAAACCGGCCCCACTCTTCGCTGAACTATCAAACCCCGGAAGAATTTGCCGCAAACAGGCCTTTCCATAAACCGCAATGGGCAGCGACGCTTGAGCTATCTGAAGGCTCCGCGCCACCGCCCATTGCTCACGCCGCCGAATAATGGCAAACAAAAGAGGAACAGAGTCTACCTAAAAGTGGCCCTCAAATTGGGGGCAGGTCAAAGGGTTGCCCCACTTTTCTGCTCGGTCCGGATCATACCGCATCCAGCCATCTTTAATGCCGCAATCTGGGCATCGAGATTCTGATCAGAGGTGGATGTGCGGGCATATCCGATTTTTGCTTGTGATCTGTTCATTATGGGTGTGCCTGTGGCATTTTGTGTTCATTAATGCAAAACAGACCTAAAGTGAACAGATATTTGTGTGCTTTGCTGCTCACTGCGCGTGTTTACCTAGGGTATACCCATAATGACGTATCGCACCCTACAGTGATGCCGTTACTTTGCTCAACCACTCAATAGACCCTGGCACTCTTTTCCAGGCAGCTCCAAAAGCACCAATGTAACTGGTGGCCTCATCCTCACCACCCATAGTGATGTAGTTGCTCAACTCTATCAAAGGCGTATGTCCAGATAACATGTTGGGTACATGCCTGTTTGTTTTCCAAGCCTCCTCCGCAATCTGCTGTGCATCTTCTGCATTTTCAGAATAGGCAATGAGAGCTCGAGTATACTGAATATCGGCAGAATAGTCGTCCACACATTTTTTGAGCAGAGATTTTAAGTCATCCATTTTACCAATTTCGAGGAGCTTCGCAGTCAGGATATATCGTATACCTTGGTTGTCGCCAGGGTTCAGTTCCAGCATTTCCTTGAAATTCTGGATGGCGGTATCTTTCTCACCCATCGCCCACAAAGCTTCACCTAATCCCAAACGAGCACGCATATAAGGACGGGTTTCGTGAAATCCCCAGAAATGCCCCGCATAATCTTCGAAACCATCAGAACCTAAGGCGTTCGCTCCTGCCTCAACGGCACGCTGAAAATAGGCCAATGCTTTACGAGCCAGAGTGAAACGCTGCTTCGGGTCACTACATTCCCAAGCCTCATACATAACACTCTGAGCTTTTTGAACTGGATCTTGACTGTTATCATCGTCGAGTATGTCACCCAAAAACGCTTCAATATCACGCGCATTTGGGACAAACCCAATAACATTATCACCTTGGGATTTATTCTTGGATTTAGCTTTTTTACGAGGTTTCTTTGATACGGGCATATGTGTCTCCAGAATTACGCGGCCATACGTTCAAAGTTGATCCGCTTATCAAGATCAACGTCGAAACGGCCATAGGGGTTGATGTGGGAATAAATCAGCGGGCTAAGACCGCGGTAATCTTCGGGGGTTAACTTGGCTGCCCATTCAGGATTTGCCAATATGGATTGGACCATGCGCGTGTTGACATAGACCAGCGAGGCCTGAAGTAAATGTAGCGCATGGGCTGACACTTCCTGATCGGCAATCCGGTTGGTGGATATCTCGCCGCCCTTGCCAAAAAACACAAAGCCATTGGCACTGTTCCAGTTCTCAACGACATTCAGGCCCTCATTGATCTCACGACGGTAAGCTTCCGAGCGAAGATAGCGGCATAGGAATATCGTTTTGATGGCGCGGCCCAGTTCAGCCAATGCCTTATAGGTTGGGTGCATAACTTTGGCACTGCTAAAACGGCGCAGGATGGCTTCAGGATCCGCTGTGCCGTGCTGCATGGCGGCAGCATATTTAACCATCTCGTCATACTGGCGCTCAATTTCAGCCCAATCGATTACCCTGGACAGAATGGGGAGAAGATTTGGCAACTGAGACCGCATGCCCGCACTTGGCAGAGCCAGCTTTTGGCGGGCAATCGCTTTCAAGCGCGGCGCCAGTTCGAATCCCAAGAGGTGACAAAAGGCAAAGCCAACGGCACTTTGGCCGTGGCTGTCAACATATTGGCGTTGAATTTCCATATCGGTGCAATGGCGCAGGACACCCTCAATCATCGCAGCCACTTCAGATGACGAGCACCGTTTCAGTTGCGAATATATACAGGTCGATTGTTTTTCCACATGCCAGTAGATCATCACGCCCCGCCCACCGTAACGCGCATGCCATTCGGTCATCAGATTGCGATCCCATGCCCCGAACTTTGTGGAATCCGAGGCACTTGCCGTACCCGCCTTGCCCCAAATGTCAGGGTTACGGATAGCCAAAGTTGCATCCGCTACGCGCGCACAAGCCGCCCGTAAAGAAGATGGATCAATATAGCGACGACGTGCATGGAGCAATGCATCATAGCTGATATCGGACACACCGGCAGCCACACGTTTCAGGCCTGCATTCGTGCCCAAGCCATAGAGGCTGAGCAGCAAACGCCGATCACGGTCGTCACGGGGTAAAGCTTCACGAGAAGCCGTTGTCTCAAAGGCACCCAGATATCCAGTATCCAATGGGCCGTGTTGCATCAATCACCGGACAAGCGCGGAGTACCCTTACCCGTGAAAATGGTCAGCCAACTGACTCAAACCTGGCACAGCCAAGTTCGGTCATTCTGTTAAGAGCCCGCACACCGATCTGTGCCTCAGTTTTCTGATTTTCGAACCGCCGCGATCTCAGTTTCGGCCCGATCACACTTTTCCAACGACCAATTTGTGCTTCCGCGCGACTGCGCTGATTGTAGCCGCTTCTGACTTGCCATGCCAGTCGGCCGTACGTCTGTATCTGGGCGATGTGCTGGTCGCGGAGGGATGGATCATCGCGCGATTTCAGGGCGAGAACGGCGTTTTTTGGCGGTGGAATGATGACCTCGACTGCATCGCCAAAACGCGCCGTGAGCAGATTTCTGGTCGGGGTGCCGTCATAGGCCCCATCCGCCAGAAATCGCGAAACCGGCCCGTCGAACTGATCCAGAAGCCCGGGCAAGGCCGTGCTATCGCCGACGTGGTCCAGCGTCAGATCCGAGCAGATGATCTCGCCGGTTGTGAGGTCCAGGCCGAGGTGTAGCTTTCTCCACGATTTGCGTTTGGCCTTTGTTTCATGCTTGACCTGCAGCCACTCGCCCTCGCCAAAGATCTTCAATCCAGTACTGTCCATGGTCAGATGGATCGGCTCGGTTCTGTCGACCCGAGGCTTTGCAGGCAATCTCAAGCCGAGCCCGCGGCGCGACAGTGTTGAGAAATCCGGCACCGGAATGTCTACTCCCATCAGCCGAGCGATGCTGCGCATCAGCCCTTGGGTCTGGCGCAGCGGTAGTTTGTAAATCGTACGCAGAGTCAGGCAGGTCTCGATCGCAATGTTCAAATATTTCGGCTGACCTCCCGGAGTCGTCCGGCGCGGCGCTCGCCATTGTTTCAGCGTATCGTCAGTGACCCAGATGGTCAGATCGCCACGACGCCGCAGGATTTCGGTGTACTCCGCCCAATTTGTCACCCGATATCGTTTCTTCGGAAACTTGTGGCGACGAGCAGCGTTGAATTTATGCGGCATTCAAGTGTCCAGATCAGAGGTGGAGCACCCGATTACCAGAACTACCTGTGTTCGTGCAACAACGTCAATCATGGCAAGAACAATGTCGGCCCTCTGGGCCAACATGCTCTTTGGCACGCGTTAGCCATATGGAAAGCACCCGCGCCAAAGCGCTCTACAAAACATAACTCAGTGGACCACTTTTACGCCGCGATATGGTCCCTTTTTACTCTGCGATTGACACATAAGCTCGCCTTGCAGGTCCACCGGCTTCGTGTGTGCGGATGCTCGCGCTGCGAGGCTCGCTCCTGAATAACATCCGGGATGTTGTGGGTCTTCCACACGCCCTTCGCCCGGCGCGGCTGCTTTTGCAGGATGATGCAGTATTCGGCGCGGCGGCGGGTGCGGTATCCCATGCCGAATGTGCCTTTGTCCCATGTCATGAGATCGACGATATCGAGGCTCGTTCCGTTGAGCCACGGGCGCCTTTTCCTGTTCCACAATCCCCGCAACCGCGCCACCGGCTTCAGATAAGAAGCGGGGCCCGGCTGCCTTTAGCAACCAAGCCCCACTGTCAGCGTCAGCTGATGCAATACCGCGTCCACGCACCTGTGCGCGAACAGTTACACCGCGCAGCACCCGAGATCAACCAGATGTCGCGTGAAGGCGCAACAAAACCGCAACATTTACCTATCCGGCAGTAGGGCGGGGTTCACCCCGCAACTGCGCACCACAACAATATCCCCAACTACGGATTAAAACCCGCCCCGCGGACCCGCCGTGCCGAACAAACTCTCGCCAAATTCACCCGGTATTCAGCTTGCCCGAGTGCCCAAGCCGAAAGGACAGCCGTGTCAATCCCGGCGTAAAAAGGGGCCATTCGCCGGAGTAAAAGTGGGCCAGTTGAGGTGCCGCGCCTTGTTGGGTGTGCTCCCCATAAAGCTAACGCGTGACAAGGCGCATGTTGGCCAAAGGCCAACATCCATCAAGTTCAGACCGGGTTCAGGCTCTGGCGTTTCGGCTCTGTTTTAGCCGAAAGCTGTCGCCGTTCATCTCGAGGATATGGACGTGGTGGGTGAGGCGATCCAGGAACGCACCGGTGAGGCGCTCGGATCCGAATATTTCGGTCCATTCGTCGAACGGCAGATTTGAGGTGATGATTATGGAGCCGCGTTCATAGCATGGGGAGATGACTTCGAAGAGCAGCTCAGCGCCGGTTTTGCTCAAGGGGACAAAGCCCAGCCCGTCAATGATCAGAAGGTTCTGGCTGGTGAGTTGTTTTTGGAACCTCTGCAGGCGGCCAATCCCAGCCCCAGTGCGACATGGGTTTTACCGGTGCCACTTGGCCCCAGGGCAATGATGTTCTGGTATTTGTCGATGTATTCACAGCGCGCCAGCTCTATCACATACGGTGGCAACAACCGCACCCATATGGTGCGCATCCCGGATCGGGGGCGGATTGAGTTTCGTCTCGCCGATGTGGCAGCCAATCCGTATTTGTTGATGGCCGGGATTCTGGCGGCGGGGATGAACGGCATGGATAAGCGCATGGACCCCGGCAAGAGGCTGGATATTGATATGTATGCCGCGCCGCACAAGGCGCGGGGGGTCAAAAAGCTGCCGTTTAACCTGCTGGACGCAATCCGGGCGTTTGCCAAAGACAGGGAATTGAATGCGGCTATGGGGGCGGAATTTACGGCCGGATTTGTGAAGCTGAAAATGGCTGAGTGGGATAGTTATACCAACGGCCTTATAGAATGACGCTTTTTGCGTATTCGCGTGAGGTTATGTTTTGAACGGTCTCTTTGTCTTCGGCGAAGAAGTTCCACGCGTCGCAGCACTTCTCGACGATGTGGTCGTAACTGTCGAAGATGGAGATGGCGAGTTTGTTGGCGCGCAGGTAGGCCCAGACGTTTTCGATCGGGTTGAGTTCCGGCGCGTATGGCGGCAGGGGGAGAAGTGTGATGTTGTCGGGGGTGCATAGTGCCTTTGAACCGTGCCAGCCTGCGCCATCCAGCACGATTACGGCATGTGCCCCTGGAACGACGGTTTTGGCGATTTCGGCGAGGTGTTCATTCCTTGCCTATCCGGTTAACGCCCATGACCGCTACATGTAGGGTGCCGCCACTCTCCCGAGTAAAGCTCGGCATAGGTTGGAGCAGAGGTGTCGCCCGCGATGCCGAGCAATGAGCGGAAGGCGTTGAACGGGTAGAACCGCCTGTTGAAGCGGAAGGTGAACTCGTTGAGGTAGGCTTGTAGGTGCTGGTGGCTAACGCCGTGGTGGATACCGATCAGCCACGTCTTCAGGTTGGCGAAAACCAGATGGATGATCGGCAGGTATTGCTCGGCAACCTCTGGATCACCACACTCGGCAACAGCGAAGTGCTCATAGCCGCGCTTACCGAGGCCAGCATAGCCGCTCCAATCGTCAGTAACGATCAGCGATCCCGGCGCGACGGTGCTCTCGACGAACCCACAGAGCGACTCGGCGCTACGGTCGAGCACGACGGCGAGCCGAACGCGTCCGGCATAGCGTCCGTCTTTCCGGTTGTCGAGCTTGGTGCCCGGCTTTCGATGACGCACCTCGATGGCACAGGAGACGGGAACCTTGTGGTGAACACCACGGCCTTCCCCACGCGTTGTTCGCCCGCCAACCCAGGTTTCGTCCACCTCAACATGGTTCTTGGGCTGTCCACCGATCCTGTCTTGGTTGGGCCGCACCATGCCCGAGCGGAGCTTGTGGAGAATTTGAAAGGCCGTCTCGTAGCGCGAAAGACCAAGTTGCCGCTGAAACTGCACGGCGGACATGCCGGGCGTCTGACTGGCGACCAGATAAGCGGCCCAGAACCAGACGTTCAGCGGAGTGTGGCTACGCTCCATCACTGTTCCCACCGTCAGCCCGGTGTTCTGGCGGCACTTGCGGCAGCGCAGGACGCCAGGGCGGTTTTCAAAGTGGAACGGCTCTCCCGCCGTGCCGCAGTGCGGGCAGGCAAAGCCGTCTCCCCAGCGGGCTTTCTCCAGGTAGGCGGCGCAGGCCGCATCATCGGGGAAAAGTCGCTGGAACTCGGGTAGCGAATGCGGGAATGGGAGATCGGCGCGGTCGAGAACATCCATGGCGCGCTCCCCTATATCCGGTTTGCGCCCATTCTAGCCCTAGTGGGTGTGGGTGTAAACCGGATAGGCAAGGTTCATTCATCGCCTGCGTATCGGCAAAGGGCATGACGAGGGCGGCGGCAGCGGCGCGTTCCGGACAGACGGCTCCAAATATGTAAGCCCATTTGTAGCGAGTATCACGTGGCGCGCGCGGGCGGGTTCCGCGCCTGGCCCAAACACGGGTGAGCGTTCCCTGCTGTCCGATCCTCGCTTCATCCTGGAACCAGATTTCCAGTGGTTTGCCGCGGGCTTCAGGCGGCAGTGCCGCCGCTACCAGCTGCGCGAAGTTTTTTTTTGAACGCCGCCTGTGCGGCCGGATCCGATTGAGGATGTGCGGGGCGCACCGAAAGCCGCCTGAACCCAAGTTCGGCAAGCTGTTTGCCTACCGTGCGCTCATGCATGACAACACCGAAGCGCTCTTTGATCAGGTGCTTCAGGTCGATACGCCGCCAACGCACCACGCGGTCCACCTCAGGGTCAGGACCCGCGCGAACGATCTCGGAAAGTTCCGCCTTCTGCGCGGCGCTCAGGTAAGGCGTGCGCCCTGGTGCCGTGCGGTTCGACAGGCCCGCAAGCCCCCCGGCATTGTAACGATACACCCAGTCGCGCAAGGTTTGCCGGTCCATCCCGCAGCTCCGCGCCGCCGACGCGCGGTCCGACCCTTCCATAACCAACGCAATCGCCAACATCCTCCGCGCTGCCTTCGCATCCGTTGACCTCGCCGCCGACGCGCGAAGGTCCCTCGCCGATAAATCCAACCGTGTAACCGCAACTGTCATGGGTCTCTCCTGCTTGTAGCAGAAGCGAATCACAACCGAGACGAAAAGGGAATCCCAAAAGAGTCACGCATAATGGCCCTTGGTATTACAGCCACCACCTGACCGAGTGGGAACGGGAGCATACGCTGGATTGTTGAGCAGAAATTTACCGCCGCAGGTGCACTGCGTCAGCCGTAATTGCCTTTCACCCGCTCTTTGGTTGGGTCGAAATGCGGGAAAGTGGTGACTGTTGCCTTTAGGCGCTTTTGCTCGCCGTCAAGCTGACCGACCTCGATGGCGGTTCCGGGCTCTGAATGTGTAATGTCAACCCTTGCCAGCGCGATGACCTTGCCCAGATAGGGCGACTTCATCGCCGAGGTAATGACGCCGACCCGGGCTTTGCCGATGCGCACGCAGTCACCGTGCGCAGGGACCAGCCCGCCCTCGATATCCAGCCCAACCAATTTGCGTTGCGGGTGGGCTTTGCGTTCCTCGATGGCCTTTCGACCGATGAAATCGTCATCTTGGGTTTTCAGCGGCACGGTAAAGCCGATGCCGGCCTCGAACGGGTCGGTTTCGTCGGAAAACTCATGGCCCGCGAAAATCAGACCAGATTCGATGCGCAGCATATCCAATGCGGCAAGGCCTAGCGGGATCATGCCCTTGGGTTCGCCGGCTGCCCAGATTGCGTCGAAAACTTCCTCGGCGTCGTGCGGGTGGCAGAAAACTTCATATCCCAGCTCTCCGGAGTAGCCGGTGCGGCTGACAATGACCGGGGTGCCCTGAATGTCGCCCAGACGCGCTGTGGTAAAGCGGAACCACGCCAGATCGTCGATAGACGCATGGGTGGGCGGGGTCCACATGACTTGCGCCAGGATTTCGCGTGAAAGCGGGCCTTGCACGGCGATGTTGTGGTGGTGATCGGTGGAGGATTTGACCCAGGCGTTGAGCCCGCGTTTTTCGGCCTGATCGCGCAGCCATTTGCCAGAGGAATCACAGCCACCAATCCACCGGAAATTGTAATCCCCCAACCGGAACACGGTGCCATCGTCGATCATGCCGCCGTGCTCGTAGCACATGGCGGTGTAGACGATGCCGCCGACGCTGAGCTTTTTCATGTTCCTGGTGACGCACATCTGCATCAGTGTTTCGGCGTCCGGGCCGGTGATTTCATATTTACGCAACGGGCTGAGGTCCAGCACCACGGCTTTTTCGCGCGCCGCCCAGTATTCGGCAATAGCGCCGTGATTGCTCATCGTGTTGGCCAGCCAGTAGCCGTTATATTCCACAAATTCACGGGTGTGCCTGGCAAAGCACGCATGAAAGCCGGTTTGTTTTGTCGGTTCCACGTCCGCCTCCGGTGATTTTCTAAAGCCTGCTGAAGGTTTGAATTCTTCGGTATTCTTGTACACCCGGACCTGAATATCGGTCGGGTTCCAGCCGTTGGTCGGGTCGATGTCGCACGGACAGGCCGTGGACACGCAAACCAGATCAGTGAGCGCGCGCAATACCACGTAATCGCCAGGCCGCGACCAGGGGTCGTCGACGCTGAGGATGTGGGTGTCATCCAGGATCGTGTTGAAAAAGAAGTTGATCGACGGCCATCCGACGCGGGGGTGAATGCCAAATTGCGCCAGCGCGACGTTGATGTTGTCGGAGCAGTTGACGTGGCCGGGATAGCCGGCGTCGTCATAATAGCGCGGATAACAGGACAGGCCGTAGGCGTCGTGGCGGCCGCAGGTGTCTTGCACAATCTCGAACAGCGGTTCCTGATCGGTGCTCCAGAATTTCGATTGAATGCCGGGCACCGGGTAGATGCAGCCAGTGAGCGAACGGGTGGTGGTCATGTTGATGTCGCGCTCAACACCGCGGTCCAGCTCGCGGCGCACGAAGACCTGGAAATCGGTGCATTCGCGGCCCTGCACATCCATGACCTGGATGAACTGCCCGGATCGGACTTCGTAAGCCTTGGCGTTGCCGGGTTGGATATTGTAGTCCTGCAGCGGGTCAGCCAGGGGTTCGGTCGGGCCGACGCCGCCTATGCCCTCAGACGGGTTGGCCCGGCGCACATACAGGATGACTTCAGTCGGCGCATCCTGGGTATGGGGGTCCATCGGCCCACCCGCTGCGCAAACGATCAAGAGCCCATCAATCGAGGCGTAAAATCCAGCCGTATCGCCGGCCTTGGAGCCGTCGGCAAACGACAGGATACCGTCTGCCCTACCAATATCAAATCCCGCTGCATTCAGCGCGTGCAGAACTTTGCGACCGGATGCATCGCCGTTTGACAGTGCCGTCTGCAAACCCTTGGGATCATGCCCGCCGACGGCGCCGATCATGGCCGCGTCCGAGGTGCCGTCTGGCGCAAAGAAAACCAATTCCACCGGCTGCAGGCCCTCGCGGTCAACCACTGAAATCTCATCGCCTTTTTCGATACGGACCGCGCGCGAACCGCCGCCGGGCACCGGATAGCGTTCCACTCCGTGGGGCAGCGTCGGCAAACCCGGCGTGATGATGCCTTTGCGCGCGAACGGCGTCTCAAAGACCGGTCTGAAGTTCACTAGCTCAGCCCTAAAACAGCTTTGCGTTCTGCGGCCCAAGTGTTGATCAGATGGTCAACCGCAAGGCCGATAAACGCGACACACAGACCCAGCATCAGCCCGTTGCCAATGCCCTGCTTGTCTGACAGCGCCTTCAAAATGAACTGGCCAAGATCCTCGGTGCCGATCATCGCGCCAATGATCACCATGAACAGCGCGAATATGACCGTTTGATTGACCCCAAGCATGATGTGGGGAAACGCCAGCGGTAGCTCTATTTTGACAGGGAATGGCCACCTTTGCAGGGGGGTAATACCTGACATCATACCTGCTTCGAGCAGCGAAGGCGGCACGTTACGAATACCTTCGATGGTGTAGCGGGTGGCCGGGATGGTGGCGTAGATAATGACCGCAAGTAAGACGGATGTATCGGTCACGCCAAAAAGCATGATCACCGGGATCAGGTATATGAACGATGGGAAAGTCTGAAAGGTATCGCACACCAGCAGCATCGCTTTTGAGGCGAGCGAATTTTGGGCCACCACCGAGCCAACCACCAGGCCGATGGTTACCGAAACGATTACGCCAAATGACGTCATATAGGCGGTGATCAGTGCCCGGTCCCACCATGGGGTCAGCGCGATAAACAGCAAAAAGCCGCCGACAATAAGTGCGCTTCTTATGCCACCAATGATATAGCCGATCCCCATAACCAACAGAAATGTCGCGCTGACCGGCATGCTCAGATAGCCGTTTTTCATCGGCTGAAGTATGTTGATAATCAGCCCACGGTTGAAGCCCTGAAGGCCGGCGTACCAATTTTCCACCATCCAATCGACACCGGCCTGCCAAAACCAATCGGTGGTGATGCCTCGGTTATGCGGGATCAGGTACAGGTAATTGATACCGCCCCTAAAAATCAAGCCGCCCAAAAATGCCAGCACAACGCATATCGCGAAAACGCCCAAAAATAGTAACCCGTGTCTGTGCCGCTCGACAAAGCTGAGATCGGCAAAATAGTCGGTTTGCTTGTTGGCCCAGGCCAAAGAGAATTTATCAAGAACCACGGCAATCAGAACAATACAAATGCCCAGTTCCAGCGCCAGCCCGATCTTAAGCCCGTTCAGCGCCAGCAACAGGTTAAACCCAAGCCCCTTGGCACCAATAAACGAGGCAATCACAGCCATCGCCAGGCATTGCATGATGACCTGATTCACCCCGATCAAAATATCGCGTCGCGCCGTCGGGACCAAAACATTCAACAAAATTTGCCGGTTGTTACTGCCGCTCATCATGCCCGCCTCAACAACCTCAACAGGCACGCGCTTTAGTCCCAAAATTGTCAGCCGGATCATTGGCGGGGTTGCAAATATGATGGTGGCAATCGCGCCAGCATGATCGCCAAGGCCAAAAAACACCGTCACCGGCACCAGATATGAAAAATGCGGCATTGTTTGAGCAATGTTGAGAAGCGGCATCAAAGTTGCCTCGACCGCTCGGCTTGTGAATGCCCCAATTCCAAGCAGTACTCCAAGCAAAATTGAAATCGGCGCGGCGACCAAGACAAACGACAGGGTTTGCATTGCCGGTTCCCACTGACCAAATACCGAAATATAAGTCAGGGCGAGCCCTGCCAATATCGCCAGCCCTCTGCCTTTCAGCGCATAACCCAAAATCATCGCACCCCCGGTCACAACGGTCCAGGGTAGTGCTGGCCACACCGCCCACGGGTTTTGGCGGATGAACTCATAGCTAGTAAATGCAGCTATCGTTTTGACTCCACCAACAAGTATTTCCCGAAAAAGCTCGATTATGAATAGGATGCCCCGGGAAAAGCCTCTGGTCACTTCGCGTATGAGGGCCGATTGCTCGAATTCCTCCAGATCGGCATCGTAAACCTGGACCGGAAACGCGTCGAACATCAAGTATTGAGAGAAATTGTGGATCGCTTCCGGCCAGCCTTTCAGCAACGGTGGAAGCCGCCACAAAACATTCGTCTCACTCGGGGAAATAATCAAAACCAAAAAGAAGAATGCGATCAGCAATATCGCAAATTGCACCAGCTTCGGATGCTTTTCAAATAATGTGGCCATGTTCATATCAACCACTCACCTCAGCGTCTTCTTTTCCAAACAATAGGTGAATCATTTTCGAGCTGGTTACAGATCCCACCATTTTGCCGTCGGCATCTACAACAGGCACGGGTCTCCGTTTGGCGAGCACCGCTTCCGCCACTGTTTCAATAATCGCGTCTTGCGATATTTTCAGGGGGCTGTGGTCCACCGTGCTATCGAACGGATCCATAACAGATTTAATCTTCAGCACCTTCTCGCGCGGCACTTCCTCGGTGAATTTGCGAACATATTCGGTCGCCGGTTTCAGGACAATCCTGGCCGGTGTATCCAGTTGTTCGATCACCCCATCTTTCATGATGGCGATACGATCAGCCAGGCGAAGTGCTTCGGCAAAGTCATGGGTTACGAACAATATCGTCTTGTGCAACACACTCTGGAGGCGAAGGAATTCATCCTGCATCTCTTTGCGGATCAGCGGATCAAGCGCCGAAAACGGCTCGTCGAGGAACCAGATGTCCGGCTCGACGGCCAATGAACGCGCGATCCCGACCCGTTGTTGCTGACCGCCGGACAACTGGCGCGGGAAATAATTTTCGCGCCCGTCAAGACTGACAAGCTCGACCATTTCCAACGCGCGTTTCATGCTGTCGGCGGTGCTGGTGCCTTTGACTTGCAAAGGAAAAGCTATGTTTTCAAGCACAGTTTTGTGCGGCAACAGGGCGAAACTTTGAAAAACCATGCCCATTTTGTTGCGGCGCAATTCGATCAGTTGTTTGCCGTTCATCGCCAATAGATCTTCGCCGTCGATATAGATATTGCCCGCAGTGGTTTCGGTGAGCCGAGAAATGCAGCGCAGCAGAGTAGACTTGCCAGATCCGGACAGACCCATCACCACCAACATTTCACCTTTGTGCACTTCAAATGACGCGTCGTTGACGCCGACTACGCAACCGGCATCCTGAAACTTTTTTGCATCAACATTGCCATTGGCTTCTTGAAGCATTTTCTTGGCGTTATCGCCAAATATTTTATAGACAGACCTGCACTTTATGACCGGTTCTTGTTGGGTCGGTTCACTTTGAGTTTGCATATTGGATTTCCCCGTCGACATGTTGACGCGCGGCCGCGCCTGCGATCATTTTGCCTCAAAGTGATGCGTTTGCCGACGCCTAAAGAGAAATGAAAACGAATATTCTCTCCCCACGTATAAGCCAACGTGGGAAGAGAATTTGACATAGCTGCCTCCTAAGCGCGGAGACATAAGCTGAAGCGCGTTTATTCTGTGAACGGCTTCCAAACATCTTCATGATCCGCCAGCCAGGATGCCGCGGCGTCCTGATGGCTCATCCCGTCGATGTCTACGAGTGCAGCCATTTGACCGATATCCGTCGAGGAAAAGGACATCTTGGCAAATACTGTATAGGCTGCCGGGTGGGTTTTCGGGAACTTGTAGTTCGCGGCTTTCTTCAGCCATCCTTTGGGTGAACCACAGGCGCCATCACCACCGTCAGCAACTCGGCATCCATCAAAATATGGCGGGAACTCGATGAAGGCAAAACCCTCGGCATCGGTAAAGTTCGGCGTCCAGTTAAAGGTGATAATGCCGCGGCCTTCTTTCTTGGCCGACGCCAGTTCTGCCCAGATCGCGTCGGCACCGCCGGCAAACTTCACGGTGTACGTATCGCCAAGGCCAAGCGCCTCAAGGCGCACCGGCATCAGATCGCCATGCCAGCTTTGCGGACCTTCCAGCCAGCGGCCTTTGCCCCCGGAATCAGCGGTTGCAAATACGTCGGCACAGTCTTTCAAAGCTTCCCAGTTTGGCAGGCCAGGGCAAAGATTATCATCGATCACGTACTGAGGAACGCCCATTTCTTCAAGCGTTGCCGCCGAGTGTGTTCCGGCGTCGATGATGCCGCCTTTGGCCATCGCATTGTAGAAAGAGGCGCCAAATGTTGACTGCCAGACTTCATGGCTGATGGTTACGTCGCCGATGCGAATGGCTTCGTAGACCGCTTGAGAGTCTGCCGGCACGTATTCGACATTGTCGCCCAGGCTTTCAAAGATGCCGCCGATCACATAGGCCATCACAACCTGGCTGGACCAGTTATGGGTCGGGATCACGATCGGCTCGGCCGAATCTTGCGCCAATGCGCCGGTTGATGCTGTAGCAGCAAGCAGCGCTGCAGAGATTGTATATTTCAGTTTCATGATAACTCCCTGTTGGTTTAGCTTAATTGTTGATCGAAGCTTCATCCCCAAGCGATCGAGATATGCCGCCTCGAAGTGCGCGTATCTTGCCAAATAATCGCCAGAGTTCAGCACATAAAATTGATGGGCAAGACCATCATTAATTGATGTCAAACAGTTTTTTTTGTGATTTATTCAACACGTTACGGAATCAGTCGATATGACGGCACAAAAAAAGTGACCTGATTTATCTCGTCAAAGTTAGACTGTATTGCTGCTGCAGGGACCGATTGTCAAAAATGGCCAAGACCGGAAACGTTCTACCGCCGCTGGATTATCTGTTGGCATTCGAGGCTGCCGCTCAGTGCCAGAGCTTCGCCGGTGCCTCGCGCGAGCTGAGTATCAGCGAAAGCGCGATCTCTCGCAAAGCGCGGTTGCTGGAATTGCACTACGCGGTGCTGCTGTTCGTGCGCGGGCATAAATCGGTGACGCTGACGCCGCAGGGGCGGAAATTGCTTGACGCGGTGTCGCCTGCCATCCAATCGCTGCGCGATGTGTCGCGCGAAATGCTGTCGCGGCACAATCGCAATGCGGTGACCTTGGCGGCGACGAATTCGGTGGCCTCGCTGTGGCTGATGCCGCGGTTGCGGAAATTCAGCACCCGCAACAAGCAATTGAAAATCAGCTTGGTGGCGTCGGATTTGGACAGTGAATGTTTGGCCGAGAACGTTGATTTGTCGATTTTGCGCGGCGACGGAAACTGGCCGGGGTATCGGGCGAGGCTGCTGTTTGGCGAGACTGTATTTCCGGTGTGCGCGCCGGGATATCTGGCGGCGAACCCGGCGATTAAGACCTTGGAAGGGTTGAAAGCCCGGGCGCTGATTAAAGTTTCTACCATGCACACGGAGTGGATGACTTGGCCGATGTGGCTGCACGAAATGGGGGTTGTTGCGCCGGAACTTGACCAATCGGCGTCGTTCAATACCTATCCGCTGGCCATTCAGGCGGCAGTAGACGGGCTGGGGGTGGCGCTTGGATGGGGTCATCTGGTGGATCGGCTGTTGGATGCAGGCACGCTGGAGCGACCGTTGGGGGCCAGCAATGTGCGCTCGGCTTTTGGCTATTACCTGTTGCGGGCAGAAAAGCGCAAGGCTTTCCCGGAACGCACCATGGTCGAGGATTGGTTGTTAAAAGAAAGTGCGGCCCGCAAAAGATATGGTGCCCGCAGCAGTTAGTGCGATTTCAGATAGGCGGCCATGCTGTCGTCAAGCGCCTCGATCCATGAGGTGTGGTGCGCCGGTGCCCGGGTGCCGGTCATTGGCGAGATATAGCCATTGTCGCGGAACGTCATGATGTCGGCTTTCTTGTGTTTTTTCCAGCCGTAGAACGCTTTGTCGGAAGCCGCGATGTCAAAGCTGGGATAGTCGGTCTCGTCGATCAGTTCCTTAGTATAGGCGCCTTGGTAATCAATGCAGCCGAAGTCATCTTGCAACGCATGTTCCGCCGCGATCCGGGCAGTGACATCGGCGGCCATGTCAGCGGGCGAGGGCAGGGCGATACGCCCGGCGTTGTTGCACGGATCGGGTGTCAAGTGTTAACACAGGCTTTTGCCACGACCACGGATATGCTTAATGCCGCATAAATTCAACACCTCCCGCCGGCACAAGTTTGCGAAGAAGAAATATCGGGTGACGAACTGGTGCGGGTATAATGAAAGCCTGCGAAATCGTGGTGATTTGACGGTCTGGATCACAGGGGATGCGCGAAAGCACTGGGCAGCACCACGGCGCAGGTCACGCGGCGGCCAGCCGCGATACTCGGATCTGGCGATCACGATGTGCCTGACGCTGGGCATGGTTTACAGGTTGCCGCTGCGCCAGACCCAAGGGCTGATACGCAGCATATCAAAGCTGATGCTGCTGGAAATTTCAGTTCCTGATTTCTCGACCCTGTCGCGCCGAGGGCGTGGTCTGAGCCTTCCGGCAAGGCCCAAAATCAAAATAACAGATCCGGTCCACTTGGCCATCGACAGTACGGGTTTGAAGGTTTTCGATTAGGGTGAGTGGCTGCAAAGCAAGTATAATGTAAAGGCCAAACGCAAACGGTGGCGTAAACTTCACCTTGGTCTGAACCTTGTGACTGGCGATATCGTTTGTTCGGATTTAACGCTGGATGACGTTGGCGATCCAACAGTGCTGCCTGATCTATTAAATCAGATTGGCACTCCGGTCTCCCGGTTTATAGCGGACGGTGCCTACGACGGCGCACCGACCAGTGACTTGCTTAAGGCACGATTTGGCGAGGCGGTTGAAATCATTATTCCTCCACCGAAGAACGCCATTCCAAGCCCGCAATCCAAGTGTTTTCCCTCACTTCGAGACCGACATATTGTTAAAATTCAAACTCATGGCCGCATGGCCTGGCAATCTGGCAGTGGCTACAATCAGCGCAGTAGAATTGAGACACAGATGGGGCGCTGGAAGGCTATTATCGGGCCAAAACTGAAAGCCCGCTGTTTCGAAAATCAGCAAACGGAGGCCAAAATCGGCGTCGCCATTCTCAACAAAATGACCGAACTCGGCCGACCCGTGTTCAAACAAATCTCATAGCCTGTATCACGGGTAACGGCGGCTTGCGACTATTGTCTGATCCATGCAACAACGCCCAATCACGGCGTTAAAAGTCAAGACACCCACCTGAGCACCCTGGTTGACGCATCAGGCCCTGCTCACCAAGTAAACTGGTCGAATGTGGTGGGCTTTGGCAGACATACTCCAAGGTTCAAACTGGTGCTTATCTGAATCAAATTTCGATCTGGCATCTCAAACTGAACGACGATCCGCGCGTCTGGGTGACCGATGATGTAGCCGTGGCCATCGAGGCCGAGCAGATCGGAGGTCAGCACTTTGGAGCCTGCGTCGATGATCGCCCGGCCCGGCGCCGGGGTGCTGACGACGGTAGCCAGCACATGGGCGGCGCAATCGCCCCAACCGCAGGTGCCACGCGCAACCAGCGAGCGGTCGTTGTATATATAGGTACCGATGCGGTACTCGGTTACCACACCGCCTGTTTCTGCCTGCCACATGTCGGGTGAGCCGCCGGAAGAGACGACCGGACAATCGACGCCCGCCGCCGCCAGCCCGGCTGCGGCGGTCTTCATGAAGGCGAACGCGTCGGCCTGACCGCCCACCGCAGGATAGGTCATGAGCCCCGCGAAAAGCAAGCCGGGGTTAGTGTCAATGGTCTTCGCCAGCGGCATTGTCGGCCACCACCGTCAGCACGCCGACCAGCTGGGCCAGAGCGCGAAGACGGCCGATTTTCCGTCCCGATGACGTTGAAGGTGATCAGAATGTCGTCGAATCCGCTTCTGACCATCACCTCTGCCTCGCCGATCTTTTGGCAATTTATGCCGACGGCACCGGCCTCAAGCTGTGCCTTGGCGAAGTGGAGCGTCTTGTGGGTTTTGATGTGCGGGCGCAACTTCAAGCCTCGCGCATCGCAATGGGCCTGGAATTTGGTAACGTTTCCGAGCGCGACCGTCTCGTCGATCACCAACGTTGGGGTTTCGATGTTATTCAGTGTCCAAGCCATGCGGATGCTCCGTCAGAGGCCAAATTGCGCGCGTCAGGTTCTGGTAACCGTTCGCGACGGGATCGTTGGGATAGGGGCCGTCAACCGCGGCGTATAGAATCTCGGCGGCAATGCGAGAGAATGCGTCATGGAAGTGATTGGTGGATTTGACGACAAGAATCGACCTTTTTGTAGGGTCGATCCCGAGGTTGGAGAATATGTCGGGATTGAACACCTGGCTGCGCACAGTGTTCAGGATCACGTCAACACCGCCGACTTCGATCCAGGCACAATCGCCAAGTGGCACTACGCTTGAACCAAAACTTTGCACCGCATCTCGAACTGTTCGTCGCACGGTCACCTCAGCATCGACGGGCTCACCCGCATCGGCTAACATTTTGGCCCCAAAGCGCAACTTTAGGTGGGCGCCGTCGCCGGCCGAAATGCATGTGCGTACGGCGACCGGATCCCAGATGGTTGCCAGTGCCGCATTCCTTAGACCGCTGTCCAACATTTCGCGAAGAATGATGGTGCTGTCGCCCGGCACGCCGCCGCCGGGATTGTCCCAAACATCAGCAATTACGACCGGGTGTTTCGCGCAGTTGCGGGCCCGGTCAATCGCCTCGCTTGGTGTCAGAAACTCTGGTCGAGTGGTGCCGCGCAGCGCAAACAGCTCCATCCCAAGCTTTTTCGCCAGCACGTCACCCTCGGCCTGCGCCGCGTCTGTGACAACGACAATCTTGGCGCCGAGATCGGGAACATCGCCTGCCATGAACCCGTGGATTGCGGAAACTGAAAGCACGCCATTCATTCCTTCCAGCGCTATCGCGCGATCGACAAATCCGCGCATGGGTTGTCTGCTGGTTGGCAACAGTTCGATCATCCGGCAGTCGAAAACCGAAATGACAGGAGCAATCTGCCTGGTGACTGTCCGCTGGGCCAAATCGACCAGATCCTCGGCCACCTCGACAAAATCGGTATGCGGGAACTCCTTGAATACCGTGATCAGGTCGGCATTTTCAACCCGGCGCGCCGACAAATGGCTGTGCGGGTCAAACGTTACCCCAATCACGACATCGCGCCCGACAACACTGCGCACCGCCGCGATCAATTCGCCCTCGCAATCCAGGCAATCCGCCGCCACCATGGCCCCGTGCAAGCCAAGCAAAACAATGTCAACAGGCAGCGCCGCGCGCAATTCATCAAGCAACTGATCGCGCAGAAACTCCCAGGTTCCTTGATTTACAATGCCGCCCGGCTCGGCCCAGGTGGCGGTGCCTTCGATCAGCTCCCACTCGTATTGCGCGGCGCGCATCCGCGCGACCGGGAAGATTGCGCTGCACAGCGTCGGCGTTTCGGGGTGCTGCCCCGGCAGGGCGTAGAAGCTGTCTTTGAAATCCTGCAGATCGGTCCTGAGTGGCGAAAACGTGTTGGTCTCGGTCGCGATTGACCCCAGAAAGACGCGTTTTTTATCCATCACGCCGCGCTCGCCGTTATGCGCGGGATCGAAGATAACAGCTTGCGCGTGTATTCGTGCTGAGGGCTCTCAAATATCTGGTGCTTGGTGCCGGTTTCAACAATCTGGCCCTGATACATCACTGCTACCCGGTCGCTGATATGGCGCACCACGCCCAAGTCGTGACTGATGAACAGCATCGACATGCCGCTGTCACGCTGCAATTTCTTGATCAGGTTTAAAACCTGCGCCTGGATCGAGACATCCAGCGCCGAGACCGCCTCGTCCGCGATCACCAGGCGCGGTTTCAGGATCATCACCCTTGCGATGCCGATCCGCTGGCGCTGGCCACCGGAAAACTCATGCGGATAGAGGGCCATCACCTTGGGGTCCATGCCGACAAGTTCCAGCGTCTCGGCGATCATGTGCTTTGCTTCGGCTCGGCTGGCGGCAATGCCGTGGATATTCAGCGGTTCGGCCAGCGTTTTCTCGATCGTCAGGCGCGGGTTGAGCGAGGCAAAGGGATCCTGAAAGATCATCTGAATGTCGCGCCTGAGCGGGCGGAACTGGCCCGGCGTCATGGGCAAAATGTCCTGCCCATCGAACATAACCTGCCCGCTGGTGGACTTTTCCAGGTGGGTCAGCGTGCGCCCGACTGTGGATTTGCCGCAGCCGCTTTCGCCGACCAGGCTCAAAACTTCGCCCTCGTTGATCTCGAACGACACCCCATTGACCGCCTTGATCACCGATTTCTCGCCAAAAAGGCCACCGCTGATGTGAAAATGGGTGTGCAGGTCCGTGACTTGCAAGAGCGGCTGGCTGCTCATGATGCAATCTCCTCGGCAAAATGACACCGGACCGCGTGGCCCGCAGCAACATCGAGCGCCGCCGGATCCTCACCCTTGCAAATCTCTGCCGCCATAGGACAACGCGGGTGAAAGGCACAGCCCGGCAGGGTTTCGTCGATCGTCGGCACGCGCCCCGGAATCGCTTCCAGCCATTCCACATCCGTGTCCACCGCCGGAATCGAGTTCAAAAGTCCGCGCGTATAGGGATGGCTCATGTTGGAAAACAATTCGACCGTCGCCGCCGCCTCCACGATCTTGCCGCGATACATCACCGCCACCTTGTCGCAGGTTTCGGCGATCACGCCCAGATCATGGCTGATCAGCACAATCGCCGTGCCCATGCGTTTCTGCAGATCAGACATCAATTCCAGCACTTCTTTCTGCACGGTGACGTCCAATGCCGTGGTCGGTTCGTCGGCGATCAACAGCTTGGGATCACAGGCCAGCGCCATCGCGATCATCACCCGTTGCCGTTGGCCGCCCGACATCTGATGCGGGAAGGCGTCGATCCGCTTGCCCGGGTCGGGAATGCGCACCAGATCCAGCAGCTCTACCGTCCGGTCGCGCGCCTGTCGCTTGCTCGTGTCGCGGTGCTGGAGCAGCATTTCAACGATTTGATCGCCGATCCGGTAGACCGGGTTCAGACTGGTCATCGGTTCCTGAAAGATCATCGCCATCTGGTCGCCCATAACGGCACGCCGGTCTCGCGCCGATAATGTCAACATCTCGCGCCCGTCAAAGCGCACATTGCCGCCGGTAACCCGCACCTGGCTGCCTTCCAAAAGGCCCATGATCGCCAGCGAGGTCAGGCTTTTGCCACAACCGCTTTCGCCAACGATGCCGAGGGTCTGGTGTTCTTCCACATCAAAGGAAATGCCCATCACAACCGGCAACAGCTTGCCGCCCGCCGCCACCGCAATCTCCAGATTTTCGACTTCCAGCAGCGCCATCGTTCAGACCCCCGCAATGTCGTCTTTGAACCGGGGATCGATGCTGTCGCGCATCGCGTCGCCGACCAGGTTCATCGAAAAGACCGACAGGATGATCAGCACGCCGGGGAAGATCAACAACCACGGTGCGCGGGTCACATAAATGCGTTCTTCGGACAGCATATTGCCCCAGCTCGGCACCTCCGGCGGCAGGCCGAGGCCGAGGAAATCGAGCGCGGCGGCCTGAAGCTGCGCAAAGGCGAAGATGAAACTTGCCTGGACCAAAAGCGGTGATATCAGGTTTGGCAGGATATGGCGGAACAGGATCGAGGGGTGACCGGCACCGGAACAGATTGCAGCGTCCACGAATACGTCGCCCTTCAGTTTCAAGGTCATCCCAAAGAGAATGCGCGCGGTGGTGGTGGCATAGACGATGCCGATCACGATGATGGTGTTGCTGACCGAACGTTCAAGCAATGTCATCAGCACCAGCGCCAACAACAATGCGGGAAACGCCATCAGCACATCGACAACCCGCATCAAAACAAGCCCAAGCCGTGTGAAATAGGCCGACAACATTCCGATCAGCCCGCCGGTGGTCAAGGCCACGATGACCGAGCCCAGCCCGATCATTACCGCCATCCTAGCGCCATAGATTGCCCGCGAAAACGTGTCGCGGCCAAAGTGATCGGTGCCCATAAGATACGGCAGGCCGGGTTCGGACAGCCGCGCGATCGGGTCAATCTCCAGCGGATCGAACGGTGCCAACAGGGGTGCGGCGATCGCCATGATCGCCACGATGCACAGCCAAGTCAGTCCGATGCTGGCCAACTTGCGGCCGCGGAACATGGCAAAAAAATTCGATAGATACTTCATTTTAGCGATACCCTCGGATCAAGCCGTGCGTAAGTCAAATCGACCAGGAGATTGATCACCATATACAAAACAACGATCACCAGAATGACGCCCTGGATAACCGGATAATCGCGCCGGAGAATGGACTGCACCACCAGCCGGCCGATTCCGGGCAGCGAAAAGACGGTCTCGGTAACAACCGCCTCGCTAATCAGCGCGGCGAAGGTGAAACCAAAGGCCGCCGCCACTGCGATCAGCGCGTTGCGGAACACGTGCTTGACCGCCACCTTTGCCGGATGCAGGCCCTTGGCGCGCGCGGTGCGGACGTGATCTTCGCGGGCCACGTCCAGCATCGAGGCGCGCACCAGCCGGATGATCAATGCCGCATTCGGCGCGGCCAGCGTCAGCGAGGGCAGAATCAGATAGCGCAGGTTTGTCAGCCCGCCGTCATCGGTGATCGAGGGAAAGCCGGACGACGGGAACCAGCCAAGCCCCACTGCAAAAATCAGGATCAAATAAAGCCCCAGCCAGAATGTCGGAACGGAAGCAAACAGCATCGCGCCGCCGGAACTTAGCTGGTCAACCCAGCGGCCGTGAAACGAGGCTGACAGAACCCCGATCGGAATGCCGAACACCACGATCCAAAACATCGTCATCGTCGCCAGGAATATCGAAGTTTCGGCACCGTCACCGATCACCGATATGACCGGTGTGCGGAAAAAAACCGAGGTCCCAAGGTCGCCCTGCAACACGTTGCCGAGCCAGATGAGATATTGTTGCCATAGCGGCTCGTCCAGACCCATTTCGCGGACCAGCGTGGCGATTTCTTCGGGCGTAGCAGTGTCGCCCAGAAGGATCGAGGCGGGATCGCCGGGGATAAGATGGATAAACAAAAATACCAGGATCGAGGCTGCCAACAGCGTCGGGATCAGGGCCAGCAGTCTTTTGAATGTATAGGCAAGCATCGGACAGTCCTGCGGCGCGGCGGGTTGCTGGAAGTTTAGTCGAATGTCGGCCCCCTCCGCCAGTGGGCGGAAGGGGCCAGGGAGGACGCGCTACTTGCTAACGTTCCAGAAGTGCGGCCAGATCAGGGTGGCCTCGCCCAGGCCTTGCAGGGCCGGGGATGCGATGTTGTAGGTGTAGACATCGCCGGTCTTCATCGTCGGCACCTGTTCGTAGATCAGCGCCTGAATTTCCGACCAGATCGCCTGACGTTCGGCAGGGTCAGACGACGCCGTGAAGCGGGCCTTCAGTTCGGCCTTTTCATCCGTTGTCCACCAGCCGGGATAGTTGTCGTTCATCACCGAGATCAGGATCGGATCAGGCACGAACCCGTGGTGGGTAAAGAACAGGTCCCACTGGTCCGGCTGCGCGCGCTTTTCAATCAGCGTTGCCCAGTCATAGACCTGCAGGTCTATGTTGAACCCGGCCTGCGCCAGCTGCTTGGTGTAGATGATCGCGGTGTCATAGTGGAATGGATAGTTGGTGCTCACCATGAACTTGATCGGATCTCCGGTATAGCCGGCTGCCTCTGCCATTGTCTTGGCAGCAGCAGCATCGCCCATCGAGAAGTTTTCGGCACCGCTATCAGTATACCAGACATTGCCTTCGGGCAGGAATGATCCATTGGCGCGCCACAGACCCTCTGGGCCGATTGCTATCTGCAAAGCAGGTGTCTTGTTGATCGCGGTCTGGATCGCACGGCGCAGCGCAAAGTTGGTCTGCAGCGGGCCGTCCTTGGAATTCATGAACACCAGCCCAAAGATCGGGCCGCCGTTCAGGATCGTAGTGACATTCGGATCAGCATCCAGATCGGCGAAGAGATCGCCCGGAATGCTTTCGGCATAGTCATAGTCGCCAGCCTTCAGGCCGGCCACACGCGTTCCCACATCGGGAACCGGGATAAAGCGCAGGGCGTCAAAGTTCGCCAAACGCTCACCGGCATACCCATCGGCCAAACCTTCGGGCGATGTATAGGCGTCGTAGCGCACCAACTCGACGTGGCGGTTGGCTTGCCATTCGTTGAACTTGTAGGGGCCGGTGCCGATGTAGTTTTCCGGCGCAATCGGTTCTTTGGTGGCACCTGCCATCACCGAAGCCGGGTAGATCGCCGGGCCGCCGTTGATGAACGCCATCAGGTTTTTCCACGGGCCGAATGGCTGGTTCAGCTTGATCGTGACCTCATAGTCACCGGTTGCCTCGACACTATCGACATTGCCAAACAGCAGACCGCCACGCGCGCCAAACTCGCCCCAGCGTTCCAGCGAGGCGACCACGTCGGCCGAGGTCATTTGTTGTCCGTTATGGAACGTCACGTTATCACGCAGCGCAATGGTGATGGTTTTGCCATCATCCGAAAGTGTCTCGCCTGCGGCCAGCAGACCAACCGGCTCGTTCGCAGCGTTAAATGTGTACAGACCTTCGAACATGTGATGGGCAATTGTGGTCGCCAGATCCGAGGTCAGCACATGCTGATCAAGGCTCGGCGGTTCGCCGACGGTCGCATAACGCAGCATCCCGGCCGAGTAGGCTACGCCCGCCATCGCGATCATCGCGCCGGCAGCCACGGCTGATTTAAGCCAAAGTTTCAGGTTCATGGTTAATGTCCTCCCTTACCATGAGAATCCCGTCGAAGCGCGGGTTTTCGATAGTGTAATAAACTTACGTTAAATTTGCTTTCGGTCAATCACTATTTGCAAAACCTTGTAAACAAGAATAATAATTGAAAGATACTTACAATTGGAAGCAACATGGCTGAAAAGAAAACCAGAATCACCCGATATGAACCCGCCGATCTGGCCGCCGGCGGCACACGGCGGCCGTTTGCCAAAGCGGTGCGCGCCGGTGACTTTGTTTATGTCTCGGGCCAGGTGCCCGCGAAAGGCGGCGAGATAATCAGTGGCGGTATCGTCGCCCAGAGCGAACAGGTGATGGAAAACATCATCAACGTTCTGAACATTGCCGGTTGCGGATTGGAACATGTGGTCAAGGTCAACGTATGGCTGGACGACCCGCGCGACTTCACCAGTTTCAACGGGGTGTTCGAGAAATACTTCATCGACAATCCGCCCGCGCGCTCAACCGTTCAATCAGCGCTTATGGTCGACGCCAGTGTTGAAATCGATGTAATAGCATACAAGCCGGAATAATCAGGACGAAGAATTCGCCATGGATGTGGTTATCGACATAATTTCGCATATGCGAAAACTGGAAGGAACCTTCCCCAAGCGCGAACAGCGCGTGGCCAACTATCTGTTGGCAAATCTGGAAGGCGTGGCGCATCTGTCGCAAAGCCAGATAGCCGAGGCGACTGATGTCTCCGTGGCAACGGTGAACCGCTTTTGTCGGACCTTGGGTTGTGAGGGGTTCCGCGAATTCAAAATTCGCCTCGCGCAAAGCGTGGCGGTCAGCCTGCAGTACCTGAACAGCAACAGCACCGAATTAACCGAATCACACCAGCTGGTTGGGCAAGTCTTCGGGGCGTTGACCGAAACGCTGAACCTGGCGCGCGGTCAGTTGCAAAGCGCAGCGATCGAAGCAGCGATTGATGTTCTGAGCAACGCGCGGCGCATATCCTTTATCGGCGTCGGCGGCGGCTCGGCCAATGTAGCGCGCGAAGGGGCTTTTCGATTTTTCCGCCTCGGCATTCCGGCAGAGGCGCACGCGGACGGATATTTTCAGCGGATGCTCGCGTCAACGCTGTCGGAAGGCGACGTCGTGTTTGCCATCTCTTCCAGTGGCCAGCCAACGGAACTTCTGGACAGTGTCAACATTGCCCGTGAGTATGGCGCACGAACAATCAGCTTGACCAAGGCCGGGTCGCCGCTCGCTGCCGCAACCGACGTGACCATTGAGATCGACATCGCCGAGGATCAGGACATCTACAAACCTTCCGCCTCGCGCCTGGTGTTCATGGCGATTATTGATGTGCTGGCTGCGGGCACCGCACGCAAGCACCCCGAACGTGTAAGGGAATACCTGCGCCGGATCAGAATCTCGCTGGTGTCGCTGACGGCGGATACCGGACCGAAGCCGATCGGGGACTAGGTGTTATGGGTTTGAAAATCGCCTGCGTCGGCGAAGCGATGATCGAGTTTTCCGCGACAGACGCTGAGCAGCGGCTTGCTGTGTCCGGTGACGCGCTCAACACCGCCGTTTATTTGCGCCGGGCGCTCACGTCTGAACATCAGGTTGCCTTCGTGTCAACCGTGGGCATCGACCCGTTGTCGGACCAAATAGAGCGTTTCGTTATCGCCGAAAACATCATCCCCCGACTTCAGCGGCATGACAGCAGATTACCCGGGCTCTATGCGATAAAAACCGACCGGAACGGTGAAAGATCATTCTTCTTCTGGCGCGAAAACTCTGCCGCCCGCACGATGTTTTCAGATGGGTTGGATGTGCTGGATGGTTTTGACGTCATTCACATCACCGCGATTGCCCTAGCAATCCTGCCCACCGACATTCGCCAGCAATTGCTTAACTGGCTGGCAGACTGGCCTGGCACCGTCTCGTTCGATTCCAACTACCGCCCCAACCTGTGGCCGGATCAAAATGCCGCCAGATCAGCCGTCGCAACAGCGTTTGAAATATGCGACATCGCACTGCCGTCACTTGACGATGAGTTGGCGCTGTTTGGCGATGCGGACCAAAGCGCCGTCCTAAACCGGCTGCGCGACCACGGAATTAGGCGCGGGGCGCTGAAACGCGGCGTTCACGGGCCGGTGCCTATCGCTGAAAACTTCGATTCTGCGTTGCAATACCCGCAAGCCACGCGCATCGTTGATACCACCGCTGCCGGTGACAGTTTTAACGGATGCTATCTGGCGCGTCTGCTGTCAGACGCCTCAGAACAAGATGCGATGATGGCCGGTCATCTGTGCGCTCTGCACGTGATTGCGCAAAAAGGCGCGATTGTGCCAGCAAACTAAACATGGGGTGATTGCGGCGGTCGCTCTCCGAAGGCGAACGAGGTCTTGTATGACCAGCCTCACATGAAAAGAGCCGTAGAGGAGAACGCGCGTGAAACAGTATGCCGGACTTGATGTATCTCGCAAAGAGATTTCGATCTGTGTTGTTGATGCGGATGGCGCGGTGTTGGTGCGCGGCACTGCACCTGCGCGGACGAAACCCGTTTCGGTGGTTCACCCGCTGGGACGAGCGTTCATGCACCCCGGCGCCGCACAGTTGGTCAACGTCCAGCGCCATCAGCCGGTCAGCGACAAAACCCAGCATCTCGGCCAGAAACTGGTGATCCGCTGTCTCCGAAAGAAGCGCTTTCAGCGCCGCGGTTTCTGCTATCGTGTCCTAGGTCATGGGTGATCTCCTTGATCGGTAGGTCAGGTCAACAACCCAAACCCTACCGGAGACCGTCCATGGCCGCCCAGCAGCCCGTGCCGTGTCGCCTGCAAGCCGCCGCTTGCCGACTTCCATGAAGTCCTTCGACCACTTGTAGTAAACGCCTTGGGATATACCCTCACGGCGACATAGCTCAGCAATACTGTCCTCGCCACGAAGTCCATCCAGCACAATCCTGATCTTTTCTTCCGCCGAATATTGCTTGCGGGTCGCCCGCTGAATATCCTTGACAATCTTTTCCGACGCCGAGCGCCGTGTTCCGGGTTTCTGTCTCATCTCCACTCCTTGGTTGTTACGATGAGCCCAAAACCCTCCCTTATCAAATCACGCTATTTGGTCCCACAGGCGTTGACGTCAGACATTTCACAAACCTGCAAACCTGTTTGTTGCGGGCTTTGTCGGAAATCCGCGTATGAATATGATTTCGGGAAAGGTATGTGCGCCTAACAAAGTGCGGATCGGGGCGCACGAACTCGTGACCGACGCTAACCTCGGGGCCGTCAATTCTGCCGTTACAGTAGGTTTGCGCCCAACCGACGGAGAAGTTGAAAGTGGTGAAAACAAGGTTCAGGCTACAGCCAAGAGCGTTGAATTCACCGGTGCGGATTACATAATCCAATTGCGCGATGGCGAGGGCAATACGATACAGCTTCGCCAGTCCGCTAATAGTATTCCCGCCGTGGGCGGCCAAGTGAATGTCCATTTTGCACCTGCAAATGTCCATGTATTTGGACTGGACGGAGAACGGCTTTAGGCGTAAGCGTCCGGGCTGACTGCTCTGCCGCGCGCTTGGAGAGTTCGATAGTGTCCACTGTTGATGGTGGACACTATGGGGTTTTAGGTGGCGCGGCGAACGAAGCGGCTTTGGTCTAACGATGAGAAGCGGTCGATCTGTTTTCAGACGGCTGCGGCGGACGTATCGGTTGCGCAGGTCGCGCGCCGGTATGCGATGAATGCGAACCTGATTTTCAAATGGCTGCGTGATCCTCGCTTTGCCCCGGAAACTGTTTCGGTCACTGCGGATGCGCCGTGTTTCCTGCCGGTGGAGATCATCGATCAAACCTCTGACGAAGGCCCACCTCTGGCGGGTGATGCAGATTCAATCTCTGGCATGATCGAGATCGAGCTTTCTGGCGGACACCGGCTCCGGATCAGTGGGGCCTACGATCCCGAAGCGTTGGCGCATTTGGTCCGTGGTCTGTCGGGATGATCCCGGTTCCCTCGAACACCAAGGTCTGGCTGGCGGCGGGCGTGACGGAGAGCCGGACGTTGGGTATCAACGTCAAGACGGTAGCCAAATGGCGCAAGCGGGACAGTGTTGAACCCCAATCAATTCCAACACCTGCGACTGTCACCAGACTTTACCTCTGGCTGCGACGGCTTCCTGCCGCTCGAACTGATCACCGCGCATCAGGATAACATGATCCAGCATGTTTGAGACAACACATGCATGGTTGGGTATGATCTTCACCTGCTGACCAACTTCAAGTCCAATCGGCTCCTTGCACACAATGCGTCCGTGCTCTTCACTCAGTTGGTCGATAACCAAATCGGAACGGCCTAGTACATGACCATATCCCTCTTGCCCGAGTAGATCGGAAGTCAGCACCTTTGAACCGGCGTCGATCACCGCGCGGTTTTCGGTCGGCACCGAAACAACGGTAGCCAGAACCGTCAGAGCGCAATCAGACAACTCACAAGTCCCCCGCGTGACTAAGGACCGGTCATTATAGGCATAAGTCCCAATTCGGTATTCGGTGGCCAATGGCATTTCATGGGCGCGCCACATGTCAGGTGACCCGCCGGACGAGATGATCGGTACATCTATATTTTCAGATTCGATCAGTTCCTTTGCTTCAGCCAGCCAGCTTGCTACTTTGTCCGCTTCCCCAGAGGGAGGGTAAGTCATCAATCCTGCAAAGCTCAAACCCGGAGATGATTCAATAAGGCGGGCCAGTTCAGCGGCCATGGGAGGAATGGAAACACCGCATCTGCCAGCGCCTGTGTTGCATTCCACCAAAACAGACAGCGGTGTCGCAGCGCTGGTAAATCCGAGACTTAGGCCTTCCACGACTTTCAGGTTGTCCGAAACGACAGACAAGGTAATGCGCTCGGAAAGTGCGCGCAACCGAGTAACTTTTTCAGTCCCCAGAATATTGTAGGTGATGAGGATGTCCCGCATATCACCCCCCGCAATCATCGCTTCAGCTTCGCTGATTTTTTGGCATGTAATCCCTATCGCCCCTTGAGCGATCTGGTATTCTGCAACCTTTGGTAGTTTATGAGTCTTGATGTGCGGACGAAGTTTCAAGTTATGCGTGTCACAGTATTCCTGAAATCTGCGGATATTATTTTCAGCAATATCCAAGTCTACCAAGACCGCCGGGGTATCAATAAACAGCTTTGCCATTTCTTTTCCCTTCACGAAGTGACGCCACCGGCTGTATCGCGTCAATTGTCTCAACCTGGAATTCAGTTTTCAATTGGTTGTCTCTGATCGGGCGGTAAGCTGTCAATCCCGGCGTAAAAAGGGGCCATTCGCCGGAGTAAAAGTGTGCCAGTTGAGGTGCCGCGCCTTGTTGGGTGTGCTCCCCATAAAGCTAACGCGTGACAAGGCGCATGTTGGCCAAAGGCCAACATCCATCAAGTTCAGATCGGGTTCAGGCTCTGGCGTTTCGGCTCTGTTTTAGCCGAAAGCTGTCGCCGTTCATCTCCAGTATATGGACGTGGTGGGTGAGGCGATCCAGGAGCGCACCGGTGAGGCGCTCGGATCCGCATATTTCGGTCCATTCGTCGAACGGCAGATTTGAGGTGATGATTATGGAGCCGCGTTCATAGCATTGGGAGATGACTTCGAAGAGCAGCTCAGCGCCGGTTTTGCTCAAGGGGACAAAGACCAGCTCGTCAATGATCAGAAGGTTCTGGCTGGTGAGTTGTTTTTGGAACCTCTGCAGGCGGCGTTCATCGACAGCTTCGATCAATTCGTGGACCAGTGATGCGGCGGTTATGAAGCGGACCTTGCGGCCCTTCTGGCAGGCGGCCAATCCCAGCCCCAGTGCGACATGGGTTTTACCGGTGCCACTTGGCCCCAGGGCAATGATGTTCTGGTATTTGTCGATGTATTCACAGCGCCAGCTCCAGCACGAGCGGCTTGTTGAGTGACGGGATCGCCTTGAAATCGAAGCTGCCCAGACTCTTGGTCGCCGGGAACTTCGCGGCCTTGATGCGCCGCTCGATCATCCGGCGTTCCCGCTCTGTCAGTTCAGGTTCGCAGAGCCGCAGTAAATACTGGACGTGATCCTTCTTCTCAGCAGCGCATTGTTGCGCAAGTCTGGAATATTCGCCCAGGAATGTCGGCAAGCGCAGTTTTTTCAGGTGATGCTGCAGCAGAACCTGCGGTGTATCGGTCATGCCGGCACCTGCGTCATCAGGCTCATATAGCTCGCGGGCCTGGTGGTCTCGACCAGTGCTTTGGGAAGGTAGGGGTAGATATCGAGATCGAGCCGTGGCGGGCGTTTCTCGATCCGGCAGAGGACGAGATGCTTCACTGCATCGTAGCCGATGGCCCCGAGTTCCAGCGACTGCCTGATGGCGCCGTGAACATGGCCCATCTCGAAAGTCTCCAGCAGCCGCAGAACCTGGACGTATTCGCGCTTGCCCTTCTTTCCCATCCGCGCTTCCAGCAGCCGGTGCAGGGTGGCGAACTCCCCGGGCAGGTCCCAGCCCTGCAACGGAGCCGCCTGATCAAGCGCGCCGACCTTCTGTTCCAGCAGCGGCAGGAAGTGCATCGGATCGAAGACCATGTCCGCTTTTTCGTAGGACCGCTTGTGGCAGGCGATGATTTCCGTGCCGCAGCCGATGATGACCTCGTGGACATAGCCGCGAACCTGGACCTCGTGATGGGCGTATGCGACCGGCACGGAATAGTCGTTGTTGCGATAGCGGACCATCGAGATCGACGTCGCCCGGGTGCTGACCTTCTCGCAGGCGTCATAGGGCGTCAAGGGTAGTGTCATCAGCGCATCAAGATCACGCATCAGCCGCTCGCCGATAGTCTCGGAATGACCTCGCAATACTTCGTCCTGCCGTTTGAGGCATTGCTCCTCCAGCCGGGCGTTCAGATCATCGAAACTGTCGAAGCGCGGCATCGGCACCAGGAAGTTCCGCCGGCCATAACCGATTGTGCCTTCGACACTACCCTTGTCATTGCCCTTGCCAGGACGGCCGAACCGATCCTCAAAGAGATAGTGCGACTGCAACTCCGAGAAAGTTCTGGTGCGTTGCCGGGTTCCGTCCCCGAGGATCCGCGCCACCGCGATCGTGGTGTTGTCGTAGAGCCCTGACAGCGGCACGCCTCCGAAGAACGCAAAGGCGGAGACATGGCCATCACAAAAGGCCTCGGTTGTCTCCGCCGGACAGGCCTTGATGAAGAACGCGTCCGAGTGCGGCAGAGACATTGCAAAGTAGTGCAGCTTGCGCACGACCCCGCCAATCTCGCCAAGCGCCTCACCAAAATCAACCTGGGCGTGGCCTGGCGCGTGGCTCAGCGGCACGAACACTTCCCGAGTCCGGCGCTTCTTCTCGCGAACATAGTCGGTCACAATCGTGATCCCGCCGGTGAAGCCATGTTCATCGCGCAGACGCTCATATATCCGCCTCGCTGTGTGCCGCTGCTTCTTGATCCGGGATTTATCCTCTTCCAATATCTGGTTGACGGGCGGAATGAACGGGTCAGGCTTTGGACGCACCGGCGGGTGCTCCCGGCGGTATCCAGGCGGCACAGAGTGCTTCAGGATCTTCGACAAAGTCTTGCGGTCTATCCCGAAATGACCGGCCGCCGCCCGCTCACTCATCCCACCGACATGACACGCACGCCGAACCCGGCTGTACAATTCCACAGAATACAACTCCCCGCCCTCAGCTCGTTTGCCTCAGGCGTCAGAATGGCGGAGTTTTACTCCGCGACAGTCAGATTATTCGACCGTTTCTGTGGCCCAGAATTGCTCCGGGATTCACATCAACGGACGTCCGTTGAGTTTCGCTTGGCTAAGGCATTGCGCCGGTGCCCTAAGTGTCACGTTGGCAGATCGGCGTCAGAAAAGAGGTTGTGGAAAAGACGTTCGCGGTAGTCCAACGGGAAGGCAAGGCGGACTGGGGTCTTGGGCGAGGCGGAAGTCAGAAAGCCTGCATTGGTGAGTTGTTTAAGCGTATTGCGCGCCGTCCGTTCGGAAGTCTTGAGCACGACTTGCGCGTCGCCGCGGTCCAGCGCTCCATGTCGCAGGACAGCTGAGATCAAGTCCGGCGCGCGCTTGTCGTCGATCGTATCTGCGACTAGGTGCTGATAGCGTTTGTCCAGCCCGCCCAGATCGAAAAGCTTTGCAGAAAAGGTGACCTGGTCCAAAGCAACGTTCAGGAACCAAGCACAAAACGTTTTCAGGGCGGCCTCGGATAGGTTCCCGCGGCCGTCGCGATCCCCCCGGCGGGGACTGTCGGCATGATCCATCATCTGCTTGTATCAGAGCGGCCGCTCTCCCCGATCCCTCTGCCCTCGGGCAAGGCCACGGGAAATCGACCAGAGACCTTGTCCGCCAATGCCAGCGTTTAGAGCCATCGCATGCGACATCAGGCGGCTAACGCGACCGTTGCCATCCGGGAAGGGGTGTATGTAGTTGAGGCGATGATGAGCGGACGCAATGGCGATGATCCGGCCACTGGCTGAGCGTGCAGCAATTTGGTATCGTTTGCCGAAGTGATCCATGAAGGCCGCCACGCGGGCGGACGATGGGGGATGGTGACGCCCGACCGCAATTTCTGAATCGCCATCCTGACGCATGCGCCCGGGAATAATCGGCTCCTGCGTGCCGTCGGGGTGCTCGATGACACGGAACTCTTCGGGCATTTTGTCGTAAAAGGCCTGATGCACCCAGGTCAGGAATGCGACCGACGTTGGTACAGGCATCGTGCCGTTGCGGTGCATCTCGTCGATGGCGCGCTGCACGATGACATGCGCCCGTGCTTCCAACGCCAGTGGGCGTGTCTGTTCTTCCAGCTCAGCCCCAGCGAGGGCTTTTTCGATGTCTCTTGGCCTCGTGTTGTGACCCTCGATCAGGTTGGAGTAATAACAGTTCATCAGGCGCACCAGATCGGCCAGTTCAGCGGCGCTGTCAGGATGCAAACCCTGCCCAAGCCCGCTCGCCTCTCGCTGTATCTCAACAGAGAGGTCTGCCAACTCAGCAGGGATGTGTTCCTCAAAGAAACAAGGTTCGATTCTGCCCGGTGTTTCCAGCATTCCTTGCCGATCTTGTATCCGTCAAAAGTTGAATGTTTATAGGGTTATTTTGTTGAATATTACAAGTCTTTGCCGATATGCCTTGCCGATCTTGCATGCCGAACTCGTGAGGGTGCTGTGTGCTTCGAACCTACTGTGTTCCGTGATAGAAAGTTACGGCGGGGCGGGGTGCATCAAAGAATACTTCCAGACACTCGGCATTTTCTTCAACCAATCTTTTGGCTTGCACAGGCAGTTCGCTGCATGCCGCTCAAAATCGTCGAGCGCAATAGGCGTTAACGACGGTGCGGAAGACAGTCTCGGTAACCGGTCGCGCCCAATCAGGAGGCCGCGCGCTCCAGGGCGTTCTGACTCTGCAGATGCATGGCACTTTCGATAATGGTTTTCCAATGGAACAGGCCACTCCGCTTGATCTGGCCGTCCGTCATCTTCATGTCGTGATCACCACAACCGAGAGACAGAATATCGATCTTGTGCCTGTCGACGTCGAAGCAGGACAACGTATCAACAAGAGCGACCATAATTGGATTAGGGGCTGACCCAGATAACTCAGAAATGAGGTATCTGTAAACGGCCAAGCCAGGCGGCGAAATCGCGCCCACATTTAAAACGGTCCATAGGAGGCGCAAAAGCTTCGATCGCCAGCGCGGTTAGCGGTCCAACGCCTGGCATCGTCTGTAATTGCCGGGTTAGATCTGCATTCTTTGACAGAACCTTGGCTTTCTTCGTTTTGGCTTCAATTCGGGCTGTCTTCCCGCCGATCTGTAAAATGAGCTCTCGGCACTCTTCAAGGGCCAGTTCAGGTAACCCTCCGTTCGGCTCCTCAAGGGTTGCTTCGATACGCTTGAGGTTCGCGATACCTGGAGGGAAAACGTGGCCGTATTCATACATCACCGCCCGAAGGGCATTCACCAATTCAGTTCGCTGGTGGACAAGGCGTTCTCGAACTCGGAACAGTACCCCCCGGGCTTGCTGTTCTTCAGTTTTCGGCTCGACAAAGCGCATCTCAGGGCGCTGTGCTGCAATCACGATTGCTTCCGCATCCACCGCATCATTCTTCTGCCGCTTTACGAAGGGCTTCACATACTGTGGAGCGATTAACTTCACCTCATGCCCAAACTTTGCCATCTGACGAGCCCAGTAGTGAGCGCCGCCGCAGGCTTCCAGGACCACGACACAAGGTGGGTGATCCGCCATGAATTTACGGAACTGTGGTCGCGAAAGTTTCTTTCGGAACTTAACCTGCCCAGTCATAGACGCTCCGTGAACTTGAAACACGCTCTTTGCCAGATCCACCCCGATCATTATATCTTTCATTTTGCCGCCCTTTCCGCTTTGTGAGTTTCAACACCGCAAACTTGGCACATTGCGATGCCGCCTGGGGAGGGCGGCAACCATCCCATCTGATGCCGGTATCGAGCGCGACGGTGACGGATGGATCATCGACCCACAAGGCCGCGCCGGCATCCACCCGCAACCAAACGCTATCACTTTTTGTTCATGCCTTCATACTGTATTGATTGCATCTCCAAAAAGTGATATCACCATGAAAGGCATAAGGAGCAATACCGTGGCACAAATTACCATCCGCAGAATCCCCGATGAAGTTCACCGCGCCCTAAAGGCAAAGGCGCAGCTTGAGGGTCAAAGCGCGGAGGCTTTGGTCCGCAAAATTCTTGCTGAAACGCTTTTTCCGGATGACAGGCTGCGCCCAGGCGATCTGCTGCGATCTGTTTGGCAAGGCGCTGATCTGAAAGACGTTGAGTTCGAGCGCGATCATTCGCCTCTTCAAGGTGCGTCATTCGAATGATAATACTTGATACTAACGTTGTTTCTGAGACCATGAAGCCGATGCCGGATTCTGGCGTTATGGACTGGTTGAATATGCAAGACATGGCCTCACTCTGGCTAACTTCTATTACTGTTGCAGAGCTGCGCTTTGGCGTTGCAAATCTGGCCGAAGGCAAGAACCGAACCCAACTGGGAGAGCGCATTGAAACGCTGGTTTGGAACGCCTTTGACGGCCGCGTAAAGGATTTTGACGTTCCGGCAACAGTCTTTCTCGCCGATCGCGCTGCCGCCGCACGACGGATTGGACGTAAGGTAGAATTTGCAGATGCAGCTATTGCGGCAATCGCTTTGACACATGGCTTTGCCGTAGCTACGCGAGACACACGGCCTTTTCTGGACATGGGTTGCGATGTGATTAATCCTTGGGACACGTAATGATCGAACCGGTTGTCCGTTGCGCACTTGATGGCAACCAGCCGCGACACTAACAACCGATCTATTCCGATTGAGCCCAGTTGTGGAAACCGATTTCGTCTGGCGCTTCACCGCAAAAAGGCAATGGAAGTCTGAGTGCCTTTCCATGAAAGCTCGGGCAGGGAAGGCCGGATAGCTGGAAGAAAGACTTTGAGCGAATATCAGTACTACGAGTTCCAGGCGATCGACCGCCCGCTCGGCGAGGCGGACAGGGAAGCGCTGCGGGCGTTGTCGACACGAGCGCGGATCACCGCCACGAGTTTCACCAATCACTATGAATGGGGCGACTTCAAGGGTGATCCGCGACGGCTCATGGAGCGCTGGTTCGACCTGCATCTCTATCTCGCGAACTGGGGAACGCGCCGGCTGATGATCCGGCTGCCGAAACGGTTTGTCGACCGCACCCGGCTCGACGCCTTCCTGCGCGGCGGCGACCTGGCGGAAGTCATGGAGTTGGACGAGTATCTGATCCTCGACATTTACGACGACGGCGATCTACCCGAATACGATGATTGGGACGACGGCTCCGGCTGGCTCGGCGCGCTGGCGCCGCTGCGGGCCGAACTGCTTTCGGGCGACTGGCGCCTGCCTTATCTCATCTGGCTCGCGGCAGTGGACAACGGGAGCCTGCGGGACGAAGAACGGGAGCCGCTGCCGGGCATCGGCCCTCTGACCGGCGGCCTCGAAGCCTTCGCCGGCTTCTTTCGCATCGACCCCGATCTCGTGCAGGCGGCCGCCGAAGCGCCCGCCAATGCCGCAGGTCAGGCGCTTTCGTCCGAAGCTATCCGTGCCGCCGTTGCGGCCATCCCGGAGGCCGAGAAGGCGGCGCTGCTTCATCGCCTCGCCGAGGGCGACCCTCATGTGGCGGCGGAGGTTCGCAATCGTGTCCGTAAGGCTGTACCGCCGGCGGCCGGAGGCATGCAGGCGGGTCTTCGGACGATATCCGCTCTGCGTGTCCGCGCGGCGGTGATCCGCGAGGGGCGCGAAGCCGCCGAAGCGGAACGGCGGGAGGCCGAGCGGGTGCGGCGGGAACGCGAGGCGGAGGAGGCGCGGCGCGCGCGCCTCGATGCCCTCAGGCTGCGGGGGAAGGACGTGTGGCGCGAGATCGAGGATGAGATCGAAAAGCGTAACGCCAAAGGCTATGACCGTGCGACGGCCTTGCTTGTCGACCTGCGGGCATTGGCCGGGGAGGACGATGCGATAACGACCTTCTCCGAACGCCTGAACGCGCTCCAGCTACGGCACGAACGCAAGACACGGTTCATCGAACGATTGGCCGAGTTGGATCGAACACGATGACGCCGGATCTTGCCGTTGGCGTGAACGATCGGCCGGCGAACCCGCTCGGGCCATCGCCGAACCAGGAGGTTCTGGCCGGCCTCGTCGAGCGGGTGACGTTCCACAATGCCGATAACGGGTTCTGCGTTCTGCGCATCAAGGCCCGCGGCCACCGCGATCTGGTGACGGTCGTTGGCCACGCCGCCATGGTCTCGGCCGGGGAGTGGATCACCGCATCGGGGGAATGGATCAACGACCGTACCCACGGGCAGCAGTTCAAGGCGCGCTTCATGCGCACTTCGGAGCCCTCGTCGATCGAGGGCATCGAGAAATACCTCGGCTCCGGCATGATCCGCGGCATCGGCCCGGTCTATGCCGGGAAGATGGTCAGGGCGTTCGGCGAGAAGGTGTTCGATATCATCGAGGCGGAGCCGGAACGGCTGCGCGAGGTGACCGGCATCGGCCGGGTGCGCGCCAAACGCATCACCGACGCCTGGGCCGAGCAGAAGGTCATCCGCGAGATCATGGTGTTCCTGTACGGCCATGGCGTCGGCACGGCGCGGGCGGTGCGGATCTACAAGGCCTACGGCGTGGATGCCGTTCAGGTCATGACCGAGAACCCGTACCGCCTTGCCCGCGACATTCGTGGTATCGGGTTCAAGACCGCCGACGCGATCGCCATGAAGCTCGGCATCGAGAAAACGGCCATGATCCGGGTGCGCGCGGGGATTTCGCATGCGCTGACCGAGGCGATGGACGACGGTCATTGCGGCCTGCCCACTGAAGAGCTTGCGCCGCTCGCCGTCGAATTGCTGGAAGTCCCGAATGAGTTGGTTCAAACCGCTCTGGACCTCGAACTGGCCGAGGGAACGGTCGTCGCGGACACGGTTGCGGGAACGCCCTGTATATTCCTTGGCGGCCTGTACCGGGCCGAACGGGCGATCGGCGAACGGTTTCAGAAGATCGCGGGCGGCAGGCTCCCTTGGCCGGATATCAATGCCGGCAAGGCGCTGCCCTGGGTCGAGAGGAAGACCGGCCTGTCGCTTGCGGCGAGCCAGGCCGAGGCGGTTCGCCTGGCCCTGATCTCCAAGGCCATGGTCATCACGGGCGGGCCGGGCGTGGGCAAGACGACCATCGTCAACGCCATCCTGCGCATCCTGGCCGCCAAGGGCGTGACCCTGCTGCTCTGCGCGCCGACCGGCCGCGCCGCCAAGCGGATGACGGAGGCCACCGGGTTCGAGGCCATGACGATCCACCGGCTGCTCGAGGTCGATCCCAGGGGCGGCGGGTTCAAGCGCAACGCCGACAACCCGCTCGACTGCGGACTTCTGGTCGTCGACGAGACCTCGATGGTGGATGTCATGCTGATGCGGGCGTTGCTGACGGCGGTCCCCGACGAAGCCGCTCTGTTGATCGTCGGCGACATCGACCAACTGCCCTCGGTCGGTCCGGGTCAGGTGCTGGCCGATATCATCGCCTCCGGCGCGGTCCCCGTCGTGCGGCTGACCGAGGTATTCCGCCAGGCGGCGCTAAGCCGGATCGTCACCAGTGCGCACGGGATCAACCGGGGCGCCATTCCCGATCTTTCCAGGCCCGAGGGCGACAGCGACTTCTACTTCGTGCAGGCGGACGATCCGGAAACCGCGGTCCCCATGATCATCGAGTTGGTAAAGACGCGCATCCCGAAGCGCTTCGGGCTCGACCCGGTGCGCGACATTCAGGTGCTGTGCCCGATGAACCGCGGCGGCGCCGGCGCCCGCTCGCTCAACATCGAGTTGCAGGCCGCCCTCAATCCGGCCGGCGAGCGCAAGGTCGAGCGCAAGGTCGAGCGCTTCGGCTGGACCTTCGCGCCCGGCGACAAGGTGATGCAGATCGAGAACGACTACGACAAGGAGGTTTATAACGGCGACATCGGCTATGTCGACGATGTCGATCCCGATGAAGGCGAGCTGATCGCGCGTTTCGACGAGCGCGTGCTCACCTATGGTTTCGGCGAACTCGACACCCTGGTTCCGGCCTACGCCGCGACCATTCACAAGAGCCAGGGCTCGGAGTATCCCGCCGTCGTCATTCCCATCCTGACCCAGCACTACGCCATGCTCCAGCGGAACCTGCTCTACACCGGCGTGACGCGCGGCAAGCGGCTCGTCGTGCTGGTCGGACAGAAGAAGGCCGTGGCCATCGCCGTGCGCAACGTCTCGGGACGGCGGCGCTGGTCGAAGCTCGACGAGTGGCTCGGCGAAGCGGATGTCGGCGGTGTCACAGCCGGCTTGCGCTCTCTTCCGGCTGTTGATCCGGGAGGCGGGCTTGCAAGCGGCGTGCGGCGGTAGTTGCCGACGCCCGTCGGCCGATGGGTCAGTGGATCGTCGGCTTGCCCATGGCGAACGTCGAGAGACCTAGCCGCCGCGCCCGGTTGCAGGAGAGCACCACGGTCTGGAGTTCTTTCTCGGCGGTGCGGGACAGCTCCTTCAGGAGCTTGACCGTGACCGCCAATGTCTCTTCGGATCCCGTTGGCACCGGCACTTGTTGCATTAGATCCAGGCAACCATGCATGCTGGCGTTGATCTCCGCGAGATGGTCCAGGGCCTCACTGGCGCTCTCGGGAACATCGACGGATTCCTCGTCGCCGAACAATCCCTCAACGAAGCCTTCGATTTCCTCCACGCGCGTACGGCACAGGCGTTGGAGATCGTCGGGATCCGGCTTGACCGACTGCCTTGCCAGCCGGAACGGCTTCGTTCTCGACTGCCGTCCAGCCAAATCGTTCCAGAGGCTCGTCAGATCCTGCAACAACGCGTTGAAAGCATCCATGTCGTCGAACTCGGGCCACTCGCCACCCCACAGGTCTTTCAATGCCTGGATTGGGGAGATATCGGTCCGGGTCGTGGCGATAGTGCCGAGAAACCGTGTGCGCACCGCATGAAACGGTATGGGGCAAGCGTACCTTTGGAGAAGGCCGCGGATCTTCCTGTCCCCGACGTATTTGAGGGAGGGGTGTTTCATCGCCATTACGCCGCCGTGCCGCCGACATCCGGTTTCGTGGACGATCCGTTTCGATTTTCCGCGCGCGCACGTCTGGATTTGACGCTCAGAAGGTCCGCCCCGATGCTGGCGGCAACCCTCGCCGCCGATGCCTGCATCGAGTCCCGCGCCAGATGCGCATACCGCGCCGTTGTCTCGACCTGCGTGTGGCCGAGCAGTTTTCCGATCATTGGCAGGCTTTCGCCGAGCGCCAGCGCGCGGCTGGCAAACGAATGGCGCAGGTCATGAAGCCGGATATCCTCCAGCCCTGCCCGCGCCCTCAGGCGGTACCATCGGGCGTCGATGCTCGACAGGTGGTCTCCCGGTTTCTTGCCGGGGAAGACCCACGGACCGCCGGCGACGCGCGGCAGGTCCGCAAGGATCTTCGCCGCCGACGGCGACAGCGGAACCGCCCGCGGCCCCGTCTTGGCGTCCCGCAGATGCAACTCGCCCGCATCGAGATCGACATCCTCCCAGCGCAACGTCAGGATCTCGTTGCGCCGGCAGCCGGTCAGCATCAGCAGCCGGATGGCCGCCGCCGCGCGCGCCGACATGCCGCCCTCGGCCGCGGCCTCGCTCAACAAACGCCCCAGACGGCGGAACTCCCCTTCCGTCAGGAACCGCTCCCGCTTGCGCTCCCTGTAATTGACCACGAACCGGCACGGGTTGCCGCCCTCAGGCGCGAGGCCCCAGGCCTCGGCCTGATTGAACATCCGCGAGCACGTGGCCACCGCCTTGTTCGCCATGGCCGGCACGTCGCACAGCTTGTAATACATCTCCGTGACGTGCTTGCGCTCGACCGCCGCGAGGGGCAGATCGCCGAGTTCGGGCAGGATGCATTTTCGGATCACCCGGCCGCACTGCTCCGCCGTCGCCGGCTTGCAGCGCACCGCCACATGCTCCTCCAGATACCGCGCCGCGAGTTCGGCCACCGTCGGCCCCGTCCGCGGCGCCATGGGCGCGGGGATCGGCTCCTCGCCCGCCTTGACGCGGGCGATGATCAGCGCCGCCCGCCGGCGCGCCTGGTCCGCGGAAATCACCCCGTGGCGGCCCACCGTCACCCGCTTCGGCCCGCCCGGCCCGCGGGTCTGCGCCACGTAGACCCTGGCGCCCGACGGATAGACCCGAACCCCGAAGCCGGTCAGGTCCCGGTCCCAGAACACCGTGTCCTTCTCGACCCCGAGCGCTTCCACCGTGCGCTTCGAGATCGTGCCGCGTTGCAGCTTCGCCATCGTTCCCCCGCTCCCTCGGATGTCCCGGTGCGCGCGCCTTACGCCGCGGCCGCTTCGTCCGGCATGATGTCGGCGCTTATGCTGCCCGCCACCTTGGCGGCCGAGGCCTTCTCGCTGTCCCGCGCGAGATGGGCGTAGCGGGCCGTGGTCCCCACCTTCGAATGGCCGAGCAACTTTCCGATCATGGTCAGGCTCTCGCCCAGCGCCAGCGCGCGGCTGGCGTACGAATGGCGAAAATCGTGAATGCGCACATCCTTGAGCCCGGCCCGTATCCGCAGCCGCTGCCAATGCTGGTCGATGCCCGACAGGCGGGCGCCCGGCTTCTTGCCGACGATCACCCAGGGGTTGTCCGGAACTCGGGGATGCCGGCGAGAACCTCGACCGCCGTGGGCGTCAGCGGCACCATGCGCGTGCCCGTCTTGGCGTCGCGGAGACGCAGTTCGCCCGCCGTCCGGTCCACGTCGTCCCAACGCAAGGTCAGGATCTCGTTTTTCCGGCACCCGGTCAGGATCAGCAGACGGATCGCCGCGATCGCTTGCGGCCAGATCGAGGCGTTCGCCTCCGCTTCGTCCAGCACCCGGCCGAGCCGGTGGATCTCCTCGCGCGTCAGGAACCGCTCGCGTTCCTGCTCCTTGTAGCGGCGCACCGAGCGGCACGGGTTCCTCCCGGCCGGCGTCAGATCCCAGGCCTCGGCCAGGGAGAACCTCTTGGAGAGAACCTTGATCGCCACGTTGGCCGCGCGCGGCGTGCCGCGAAGCCTGTAATGCAATGCCGCGGCATGCCCGCGTTCGACGGCGCCGACCGGCATCCCGCCCAGTTCCGGAAGGATGTGGTTATCGAGCACCCCCCGGTAGATCCCCGCCGTGTACGGCTTGCAATGCACCGCCACATGCGCACGCATGTAGCGCTCCGCCAGATCAGCCACGGTGAGCTCGGGATCCGGCGGCGCGGGGACGGCATCTTCACCCCGCTTGATGCGGTCGATGATGGCTGCCGCCTCCTTGCGCGCCCGCTCGGCGACGACGTCTCCATGGCGTCCGATGGTGACTCGCTTCGGCCCGTTCGGTCCCCGGCTCTGGACCACATACATTTTACGGCCCGTGCCATAGACCCTCACACCGAAGCCTGGCAGGTCATGGTCCCAGAAGACGGCGTCGCCACCCTCGACGGCAAGCGCGTCGACGGTGCGTTTGGTGATCCTCAAGTCGCTTCGTCTGGCCATCGCTCATGCCCTCGGACATGTCTCTCGTGGCGGTTCGCCTTTCGGAAGCGTAATCATTTCGCATACGACCGACATCGAACTGGGACGCATTCAAGCGCATGCGTGTCGGGAATGCAAGACGCCCATGGGAATGCGCATGGGAAGATGTATGCACGAAATATAGCGTAAAACCGCCGTTTTATCGTACTCCAGCGCAGTCGTGCGCGTCCATGGCGAAATGGAGAATTATATAATGGTGTTCCAGTCCGGCTTGCAGACGATCTGGTGGACGCCGTTGCGCTCGGCCCAGCTCGCCGCGATCTTCTCGACGCCGGGGCCGCCGCCATGCACGAGGACGATGTCGGCGTACTTGGCGCGGGTCTTGTCGAGCCGCTCGATGACGGCTGCCGGGTTCGCGATGTCCCTGCCGTCGGCGATCGCCACCAGCGTTCCCTGCGGCAGATGCGCCATGGTCTTGCGGTCCTTGCGGGCGCGCTGGAAGTCACGGGCGTCGATGGCTGCCGAGGTCAGCTTGCCGGTCTGCGAGGTGTGCGATCCGCGCCGGGGCCGCCACATGCTGCCGGTCTCGACCCGGTATGCGTCGGCGGCTGCATCGCGCATGATCTCGAAGGCGTCGCGTCGTGCGGTGAGGTTCTGCGAACGGTCGGTGACGAGTTCCAGTTCGCGCGACTTGATCTCGGTTCCGTCCTGCTCGCGCTTGAGGTCGCGCAGTCCGGGCATCAGCTTGTCGGCGGCCCTATCGAGGCGCTGGGTCTGGCTGTCGAGCATGTTGACGAAACCCCAGAGCAGGCTTTCGCGCTCGTCGCTGAGCTGGGTGCCGTCCGGGCCGACGCCCTGGGCGATGATGCGGAAGGATTCGAGCACGGCGTGCTCGCAGGCTGCCGCTGTTGCGGAATGTTCGTGCGTTTCGATCTGTTCAATGATGTTCATGACGATCTCCCGATCTTTGAGTTGCATCGTCCCGGAGCGTGTGCCCCGAGGTGATGTCCTGTTTTTTCACGCGCGCGCAGCGGAGCCACCGGGGCCGGAATGAATGGCCCGGTGTGGTGCGCGAGTGGTGCGGGCGCAGGGAGCACGTGTGGGAAAATAGGAGATCACGTCGGAGTGCATATTTGTTTGTTCCTGGCACAGCCCCCTTCGGCCGTGCCGCCCGGCACACCCTCCGCAATCGATGCACGGACCGTGCCGCCTTCCTGGCAAGCGACAGCGCGCAGCGATCCTGCGAGCGAAGGCGGCAGGGATCGCAGAGGAAATCGGCGCACAGCGACGATTGCAACGGAGAGCCCGGCCCGAAGGGGCCGCCCGAATCGATCGCCTGGATGCACACCGCGCCATCATCCATGGAAGGGATGGGAGCGGAACATCCGCTCCGTCACCTCGCGGACGCGATTGCAGTCATGGACCCTGATCGGGCCTCGAAAATCTTCATCCAGGTGGATGACGAAGAGCATGGCGCCGCGCTTCAGAATGTCGGGCATGCGGAGAACATCGCCGACGATGTCTCCGTCCCGGCAGACCCGCCATTCGTGCCGGGCGATTCGCTTGAAGGTGATGCCGGTCATGTCGCTCTCCCTGTCCGGTGCTGCCGGAAGCAGGGACCACTCCCTCCCTCTCCGCGGCGTTCGCCCATCTCCCGCTTCACTCTCCTCCCGCTCCCGCGAAGCGGAGGAGCGGCACGAGCCGGGCGCGCCGAATCTCACGGCGCAGCCGTGGATGCGGCCGAGCGCCTTCCTGGGCGTCGCGACGCCCGCCGCCTTGGCGGGCCGGCGCGGATCGAGCCACGTGCGCTGCACGCCGAGGAAGGCGCGGTTGCTGCCGGATTCATCCGTGCCGGTAACGGCGGCGACCAGCGCCGGAAACCGGCGGACGCCGTTGCCGTCGCGGTAGCGAAGGGCGGGATGGAAGCGCAATGCCGGGAACCGGCAGCGCGACAGACCGCGGGCGCGGAGATAGGTTTCGGCATAGGTGCCGCCGATCGGACGGCACTGCCGCCACAGACGGCGTGCGGCTTCGGTCGCGTCATACGCGCCGTTCGAGCCCATGGCCGGCGCAGCCCCCCGGATCGGCGTCCGGGGCAGGCTCCAGGGCGAGGAAGGTGCGCGCCTCGGCGAGCGCCGCGCGCAGCGTCGTTGCAACCGTGCGGTGGCGGATGAGATCGAGCAGGTCGCCGTGCGTCCCGGCCGCTGCATCCGTCCACTTGCCAGGTACGCCGGGACCGTGGAGACGGACGAACAGCGAGCGCCCGCGGGCGCCGTCGAGATCGCCGACGATCCAGTAGCGGCCCTGCCGTCGGCCATGGCGGAGATAGCGCCGGCAGACGGCTTCGGCTTGCAAACCGAGCGCCGCGGCTCCGGCGGGCCGGCGGAGCCGGGACGGTCGGTGGGGCATGCGGAGCCTCCTTCAATGCATCCGGGACGCCCGGTACCGGCCGGCCTCCGCCTCCCGTCGGTGCCGGAGGGCGCACAGCCCGAGCGCAGCGCGGGCGCGAAGCCCGGACGGTCCCGGCTCCGGATCGGCAGCAAAAAAATGGGCCGACGCGCGAAGCGCCGACCCAGGTCGGGAGGAAACGATGCGGCCTCTAGAACGGAATTTCGCTATCTAAATCCGCGGGAGCGGCAGCGCCGTTGGCGGCCGCGACGGTGGCATCCGGCATCGCCTGGGCGTCGGACGCCTGCGCTGCGCCGTTGCCGTTCGGCCGGTCGAGGAACTGCACCCGCCCGCCGGGCACCAGCAGGATCTCGGTCGAGAAGCGGTCGCCGTCCTCGCCGGGCTTCGACCAACGCCGCGTCTGCAGCTTGCCCTCGACGTAGACCAGCCGGCCCTTCACCGCGTGCCGCTCGAACATGTCGATCAGCCCGTCCTGGAAGGTGACGACCCGGTGCCACTCGGTCTTGTCGACCTTCTCGCCGGTCTGCCGGTTGATGTACGACTCATCGGTCGCGATGCTGAGGTTCGCCACGCGCCCGCCCGAGGCGAGATGGTTGACGACGACGTCGGCGCCGAGGCGGCCGATGATCTGTGCGCGGTTGATTCCGAATGCCATGGTGATTCTCCTCATGGTCTGGATGATGACGATGGGTTCCGAACGTCGGGGACCGGGTTCTCTCCCCCCGGCCCCTACCGTTCATCCTCCTGAAGCCCTCCTCCCCTCCACGGTGCCGCCGGTCCGGGCGTTGCCGGGAAGAGGTCGGCGAACCGGCGCTCGGAAAATACCGCGCCGCGATCGGGGCAGCGCATGGCACGGTCGTCTTCGATGACGGCGCTTATGGCCTGGGGGTCGAGCCCGAACTCGGCGAGGAGGTCGGCGCCGGTCGGGACGTCGAGGTTGAAATCGGGATTGAACATGGTGATCTCCTGTCCGGATTGCCGTGCCCGGCATCGGCGGGGAGACCGCCTCCCTCCACCCTCCGGGCACTCGCCCGGCGAACGCTTGCCTCCCCTCCATGAAGGGGACGCGGCGCGGGACGGATGCTTCGCAGGGACCGTGAGTGCAGGGTGCGCGGGCTTGATCCGCGGCGCGGCGCCTGTATGGGTACGGCATGGAAAACCGCGGGTTCACGGGAAGACGGGGTTCTGGGCGCTGGCGCTGCTGTGGCTGCCGACCGGGGTCGTGGCGACGGCAATCGTTCGCTTCCTGCCGGAGACGGGATCCCCGGAGGCCGCCGGCATGCGGTTGCAGATGCTGCTGATGTCGGCGGGGTCGCTGGTCTTCGTGGCGCCCTGCGGTCTGCCGCTGGCGCTCGGATGCCGACGGGTCTGGCGCCTGGACTACCGCCGGGCCGCCTGGGCGGCGGGCATCGGGCTCGGCGCGGTGACGGTGGCGGCGTCCCTGGTGGCGGGATTGCTCGGGCCGATCGCGATCGCCGTCCATGCGGCGGTGCTCAGCCTGCCGGTATGGATTGCGTGGTGGTGCCTGGCGAGGTGGGGCTGAGCGTCAGACGGCGGCCGGCCGGCGGCGCAGCAGCGCGGACGGGTCAGTGCAGGGCAGCGTCCGGATCGCCGGCGCCGTCGCGCAGGCATTTCGCGGCGAGCGCCGTCCACGCCGCCCGGTCGAATCCGAGCCTGGCATTGAGGCGGTCCGCGACCCGCATCGCTTCGTCCGCGGTCAGCATGACAAGGGCGGTGGGGATCGCGACGGCCATGTCCTCGACGAAAATCCGGATCTGGTGGACCTCGACCACGGTGTCCTCGACAGGCGCAAAGCAAAAATTGGGGTTCTCCGGAAGGGTCCCTGCGGTCATCTGGTTCTCCCCGGCTGGAATGTGACACGCTGCCGACCCGACAGCCATACGGGAGGACGGCGCGCGTCACCAACCGGTCATGGTCGCCATCGGCGAGATATCGCTCAGCACCTCGATCCGATCCCGGGACAGCTTCGCGAACGCGAGGCACATCGCGACCTCGGCCTCGCTGTCGTAGGTCCCGTAGTCCTCGCCGGTGGCGAACTCGATCACGGTGTATTGCGGCGGCCACACCGGAATCCCGCGGACGTGTTCGGAGCGCTCCCAGGACCGCTTCGCACAGGGCTCGCACCGCGCCGCGCCCTGCGCGGACTCTCCGCAGTCGGTGCATTTCCCCTGGGCCCGCCGCATGGCGTAGAGCCGCCGCGCGGCATAGAGTTCGCGCTCGGTTGCCTGGCGGGTTTCACGGCACGGCTCGCAGGTCGCGCCGTCCGCGGCCGGGGGCCGGTGCCCGCATCGAGTGCACAGGCCCGCTTCGAGGCGTTGACGCAAGCGCCGCCGACTCTTCTCGCGCGCCATCTTTCGGCGCTGCCCGGGGTCGCGCCCGCCATAGGGCTTGCCGGCGGCCTTGCCCTTCGCGTAGCGGGTGCGTTCGGCCTCGCGCCGCTGCCCGGAACACGGTTCGCACAGGCTGGCATCAGGCGCGGGCGGCTGCTTCCCGCAGTTCGGGCACAGCCCCCGGGCGCGGCGCTCGGCGGCCTGCCGGCGACGGTGGCGGCGGCCGGAGATCCGCGCCGTCGCCGGGTCCCGGCGCGGCTTGCCGGCGGCCCGGAGCTTCGCGTCCCTGGCGCGGCAGGCCCTGTTTCGCTTCTCCGCGCATGGAGCACACAGACTGCGCTCCGGTTCGGGCGGCCGCTCGCCGCATTTGGGGCAGAGGCCCCGGGCGATGCGTTCGGCGGTCCGTCGTTGGAAGCGTTCGCGGTCCCTGGCGCGCCGGACTTGGGGGTCTCGGTAGGCCATGGCATACTCCTTGCCAGAATTGGACTCCGGACCAAGGACGCCCCGCCGGCGGGTGGCCGGCAGGACGTCCTCGGTGAACGCCGGTCAGCGCTTCTGCTTGCGGTCGCAGAAAAGCCCCGTCGCGATGTCGCCCCAGATCTGCACCCCGCCCTTGATGCGCAGGCCGGTGCAGACGATGATCTCGGTGCGGGTGGGCCGCAGCTGTCGGACCGCCTTCAGGGACGCGATCGTGCGTTTCGCCTTGCGCCGGCCCTTCGCGGGCGCCGCGTCGCCGGGCGCGCGGCGGATGTCGCCGTCGGCCATGGCCCGGAACCTCTCGACGACGTAGCGCTCGTCCGCCAGGCCGCGGCCGAACACGTGGGTCAGGATCGTGGATGCGCTGCCGGGAACCGCTATCGCTGCGTGCATGGCGCCGTCTCCTTCATGCCGATGGTCGGGAACGGCGGCGATGCCCTCCCCCGGACATCCGACCGCCGTCCCGCTTCCGGCCCGACTCCCCTCCTGGTGGCGTGACGCACGCGAAGGCGGTCCGCGGTTCGGTTCGGGCGTGCCGCAGGGAGGGGGATGGCCGTCGGCGACCGTGACGGGCTCCGTGGCCGCCCGGAGTGGTATCCGGCGCCGGCTCGGCCGTGTTGAAGCCTGTCGCACCGAGTGATAGATCGGTCGAGACCGGGCGACCGGCGCACCACCGGCGCGCAGCGCAGACCACGAGGTAAACCGGATGCAACATTGTGCGATGCGGTCACGGGTGCGGTCATGGGAGACGATCCACGATGGCTGAACGGTACAGGAGCGGCGCGCTGGCGGCCGCGCACGAGACCGCGCGGGGCCTGACGGAGGCCGGGCGATGGCGAAACGGACCATGAAGGCCTTCGACGAAATGTGGCTGACGCCGGTCGAGGAGATGACGCCGGAGAAGATCCGCGCGCTTCGGATGCGGGAGAATGCGAGCCAGGCGGTGTTCGCCCGCTACCTCAATGTGACCGCGGGCCTGGTGAGCCAGTGGGAACGGGGCGAGAAACGCCCGCGCGGCGCTTCGCCGAAGCTTCTGACGCTGGTCGCGAAGAACGGTCTCGGGGCCGTCGCCTGATGCGCGAACCGGTCTCCGGCGCGCCCCGGCCCGGCTGCCGGGGGGCGCGATGACGGCCGCGCGCCGGGTGCTGTCGGAGGTATTCGGCTTCGCCGGCTTCCGTCCCGGTCAGGAAGCGGTGATCGAGGCGCTGCTGGCCGGGCGCGACGCGCTCGCGGTGATGCCGACGGGATCGGGCAAGTCGCTCTGCTTCCAGGTCCCGGCTCTGGTCATGGACGGGCTCACGGTCGTGGTGTCGCCGCTGGTGGCGCTGATGCGGGACCAGGTGGCGGCGCTGCGCCTCGCGGACGTCGCGGCGGACAGCCTCAACTCGGGCAACGCCCCCGACGAGAACCGGGCCGCCTGGCGGCGTGCGGCGGCGGGCGCGACGCGGCTGCTCTACATGGCGCCGGAGCGGCTGATGACCGAACCCATGCTGGCGGCGCTGAAACGGTTGCCGGTGACGCTGTTCGCCATCGACGAGGCCCACTGCATCTCGCAATGGGGCCCGGCCTTCCGGCCGGATTACGCCGACCTGTGCCGGTTGCGGGCGCTGTTTCCCGGCGTTCCGCTCGCCGCGCTGACGGCGACCGCCGACGAGATCACCCGGAACGACATCGCGGACCGGCTGTTCGGCGGCGCGGTCGAGCAGTTCGTGCTCGGCTTCGACCGGCCCAACATCCGGCTGGCGGTGGAGATGAAGCGGGACTGGAAAGGGCAGCTGCGCGACTTCGTCGCCCGCCACGACGGCAAGAGCGGCATCGTCTACTGCCTGTCGCGCCGCAAGACCGAAGAGGCGGCGGCGCTGCTGGCCGCGGACGGAGTCCGGGCGCTGCCCTACCACGCCGGCATGGGTGCGGCGGACCGGGAGGCGCACCAGAACCTTTTCATGACCGAACCGGGCGTGGTCATCGTCGCCACGATCGCCTTCGGCATGGGGATCGACAAGGCCGACGTGCGCTATGTCTTCCATGCCGACCTGCCGGGCAGCGTCGAGGCCTACTACCAGGAGATCGGCCGGGCCGGGCGCGACGGCGGGCCGGCCGAGGCGCACATGCTCTACGGCCTGCCGGATATCCGGATGCGCCGGCAGTTCATCGAGGACGAGGATGCGGGGGCCGACCGCAAGCGCCGAGAGCACAAGCGTCTCGACGCGCTGCTCGGCTATTGCGAGGCGCCGGCTTGCCGGCGGGCGGCGCTGCTGGAGTATTTCGGGGAGCGGATCGAGCCCTGCGGCAACTGCGACGTCTGCCTCGACCCGTCGGAGCGCATCGACGGGACCGAGGACGCCCGGAAGATCCTGTCGGCGGTCTACCGGTCCGGCGAGCGCTTCGGCGCGGCGCATGTCATCGACATCCTGCGCGGCGCGCAGACGGAGAAGATCGGGCGCTTCGGCCATCACCGCCTGCCGACCTTCGGTGTGGGTGCCGATCGGGGCAAGAACGAATGGCGCTCGCTGGTCCGCCAGATGGTGGCGACCGGCTATCTGCGCCTCGACATCGCCGGCTATGGCGGTCTCGGCATCGCCGACAGGGGCCGTTCCCTGCTGCGCGGCGAGGGCGCGTTCCTGTACCGCGAGGACACCGTGATCGTGCGTAGGAAGGCGCCGAAGCGGGAGCCGCGCCCGGCGCGCGGCGACGATTGGGCGGAGCGGCCCATGGTCGACGGCGAGGCGGCGCTGCTGGCCGTGCTGAAGGCGCTCCGGCTCGCCCTCGCGCGGGAACGCGGGGTGCCCGCCTATGTCGTGTTTCCGGACCGCACCCTGATCGACATGGTGCGCCGCCGGCCGCGCAGCGAGGCGGAGTTTGCCGCGGTCAACGGCGTCGGCGCGGCCAAGCTGAAGCAGTTCGCCGGGCCGTTCCTCGCCGCCATCGACACCGCCCTGGCGGACACGGATGACGGCGGAACCTCCGCGGAGGACGCGCCGTGACCCGCCAGGTCGTGATTACCGAGAAGGCGAGCCAGGCCAGGGATGTGCGCGCCGCCGTCGGGTCCCGCTACGGAACCGTCCTGGCGGCGGAAGGGCACCTGCTCGACCTGTGCGAGCCCGAGGACGCGAACCCGGCGTGGAGGCGCTGGTCGACGGAACTGCTGAAACCCGACGGGCTCTACGGCACCAAGCCGGCGCAGGGCGGCAACAAGGCGGCGAAGCTGAAGGCGATCCGCGCGGCGCTGAAGACGGCGGACCGGGTCTGGCTCGCCACCGACTGCGACCGCGAGGGGCAGCTGATCGGCCAGGAGATCCTCGAGCACTGCCGCTACCGGGGCGAGGCGATGCGGGTGCTGTTCACGGCCCAGGACCCGGAGACCATCCGCACGGCGTTCCGGCGCGCCCGGCCCAACGCCGAGCACGCCCGGCTCTACGCCGCGGCGGTGGCGCGCCGGCAGGCCGACCAGATCTACAACCTGTCGCTGACCCGGACGGCGACCGTGACGCTCGGCCGGGGCGCGGAGGGCGTGATCGGCATCGGCCGGGTCAAGACCCCGACCCTGGCGATTGCGTGCCGGCGCGAGATCGAGATCCGCGAGTTCGTGCCGGTGGGGTATTTCGAGGTCGTGGCCACGGCCCATGCCGAAGGCGGGGCATTCCTGATGCGGCACCCCCAAAAGGAGCGCATCGTCGAACGCGGGAAGGCGCAGGCGGTCCTCGCCGCGGCGCGGGAATTCGAGGGCCCGCTCGGGGTGCGGGTCGAGGACCGGAGGCAGCGCCCGCCCCGGCTGCACGACCTGCCTTCGCTCCAGAAGCTGTGCAGCGCGCGCTTCGGCTGGTCGGCATCGAAGACGCTGGAAGTGGCCCAGGAGCTCTATGACGGGACGGGCAGGAAGATCCTGACCTACCCGCGGGCCGAGGTCCGGTATCTGCCGGAAAGCGCCATCGCGGACGTTCCGAAGATCGTCGCCGGGCTACGGGCCGGAAAGTCCTATGCCGCCATCCCGGCGCCGTCGCCCCCTGTGATCCGCAAGGGACGGAACGGCGCCTTCCACGACAAGGGGCTGGAGGGGGCGAGCCACCATGCGATCGTCCCCAACGTGAACACGATCGGCGAATTGAAGGAGATCTGGCCGCGTCTCTCGCCGGACGAGAAGAAGCTGTTCGACGCGGTGGCGCGGACCTACCTGGCGGCGGTGATGCCGGACTACCGCTACCGGCAGATGACGGTGACGCTGGATGTCCGCGGCTTCGAATTCCGCGCCAGCGGGCGGCAACCCATCGAAGCCGGCTGGCGCGACGCCTTCCCGGACTGGCGGCCCGACGACGAGAAGGGCGAGGCGGCGCAGGCGCTGCCGGTATTTCGGGACGGCGAAACCGCGCGCCTGCGCGATCCGGAGATCGAGGACAAGGAAACCCGGCCGCCGCCGCGCTACAAGGAAGGCACGCTGATCGAAGCGATGCAGAATGCCTGGCGTTTCGTCGGGGACGAGGGCCTGCGCGAGCGTCTGAGGGAAGCGAAGGGGATCGGCACGCCGGCGACCCGGGCGGAGATCATCGCGGGGCTGAAGCGGCAGGGGTTCCTGGCGGCGCAGGGCAAGAACATCGTGCCGACGGAACGGGGCCTCGCCCTGTTCGGGGTTCTCAAGCGCGCCGACCCGGGGCTGGTCGATCCCGGCGTGACGGCGGAGATGGAGTGCCTGCTCGACGATGTGCTGACCGGCCGGCAGGAGATGATGGGCGCGATTGACGCTGTGTGCGACTCGGCGCGGCGCATCATCGGCAGGCTCGCGGCGCGGAGCGATGGCGGAGAGGCGCTGGTCCCTGGAGAAGCAACGAGCGGCGGCGGGGACCGGCCGCCAACGGCGGCGATGAGGAAATATGCGGCCTCGATCGCCAAGAGGAAGGGCATCAAGCCTCCCAGGGGCTACACGAAGTCGGCGGCGGTCTGCCGGGCATTCCTCGACCGGCATGCGCCCGGACAGAGCCAGGGGCAGAAAGCCGGGTCTCCTGCGAGCGGGCCGGCTTCCGGCGCCTCGGCGGGCGGGAAGCCCGGGAACACCGGAACTGCCCGGTCCGGCAAACGGGCAACGCGGCCGGTGAAGCCGCGGCAGCGAAAATCCGGACGCAACGAGACAGATGGGTCGTCAGGAACCCCGCAGCCGGCCGCGGGGTCGGAGACGCCGCTTCGGATTCCATACGGAAACAAGGAAGTGGCGTTCGGTCTGGGCGCCCGATACGGGACGGACGGCTGGTATGCGCCGTCCGGCGTGGATCTTGCCGCCTTTCGCGGGCGGGGATGGTTGTAGAGGCTTCCGGCAGGCGCCGCGGTGCGGTGCGCCAGCGGGTATGTTGACCGGGATGCCGACTACGGTCGACAATCGCGGCCCCGGGTTGGAATCCGGGTGGTTGCGTTACGATGACGGGCATTGCAGTCAGGCTGGGCGGGATGTGCTGGATGGAAAGGAATTCAACACGTTACCGCGCGACGGACGATGACGGCCGGGAGAGCTTGCATATGAGGCAAGAAGGTCGTGGAGGCGCGTGGAACTGACGTCGGACAAACGCTGCAGCAGAGAGCCTGCATGTTAAAATCACGCGCTTGCGATACGATAGCGGGCGCCGTCGGGACTTTCACCGAATGGGGCGTTGAATCTATGGGAGGAAACGTGTTATACCAGCGGCATTTAACATTGACCGATATGGGCCCATTTTCGCATTCCGATTGATGTGATGGTTTCGGGCTGTGCGATGAGCTTGTTCCAAGCTTCGCATCCAGCATCGACGATGGCATTGTAGTCTTCGAACACGCGGTTGGAGAGCCAATTGGCGCGCAAGTACTGCCAGATATTTTCCACCGGGTTCAGTTCCGGAGCGCGCGATGGCAGCAGGATGATGGTGAGGTTCTTCGGGACTTTGAGTTTGCCGGTGGTGTGCCATCCGGCCCGATCCATCAGCACAACCGCATGGGCCTTTCGGGCGACGTGGCGGCTGATCTCGTCGAGATGCATCTGCATGGCTTGCGCGTCCGCCCAAGGCAGCATGAGCGCCGCCCCCTTGCCGTGAGCCGGACAGATGGCGCCGAACAGATAGGCGTTGCGATAGCGCTGATCGGCCGGCTGGCGGGGCCGCGTGCCCTTTCTCGCCCACAGGCGCGTCAGGCCATTCTTCTGGCCAAGGCGTGCTTCGTCCTGGAACCAGATCTCCACCGGCGTTCCCGCTGGCAGGTCAGCTATATGCACCTGGAGCGTGTCGGTGAAGTTTTTTTAAACGCCTCGATGATCCGCTTATCCTGCCTGGGATGCTGCGGGCGGGCGCTGATATGGGCAAAGCCCAGTTCGCCAAGCAGTCTGGATATCCCGCGCTCGGAATAGATGACGCCAAAGCGCGCCTCGATCACCCGCTTCAGGTCGATCCGCCGCCAGCGGACAACCCCGTCCACCGCCGGATCGGGGCCGGTCTCGACAATCTCGCCAAGTTCTTTCATCTGGACATCGCTCAGGTAGCGCGTCCGGCCCGCGCCCTTGCGGTTGGTGAGGCCATCCGGTCCCTCTTCGTTGAACCGGTGAACCCAGTCCCGCAGGGTTTGGCGATCCATCCCACCGATCCTTGCGGCCTCTCCACGGCTCATGCCATCGTAGACCGCCGCAAGAGACAACAGACGGCGGCTCTGCCGGGCATCCTTGCAACGGCTGGCGAGTTTACGAAGGTGGCGGGCATCAAAGTCGCGACGAAGCGGAACACTGGCTGGCATGGCGATCCTCCTTTGCCAACCTTGAATCAGATCAAAACCGATTTGGGAATCCCCACAGAGTCAGAAATTGATGCCGTTGGTATTAGGCCGACCAAGCGCGTGTCGATGTTCGGTGGAAGGAGAAACAAGCAGAAACGAAGAAGGTGTCAATCTCGACACATTCAAGTTTTGGGTAGCCTCCTCAGATTGAGGGCAGGTCAGGGTTGCCAATGAGTAGAACTGGTTCCTTCATGACAACTTGGACCAACATTGGTGTTCTCATTCGGGAATTCGGTAAGCGGGTCCTCGAAAGTGTACCCGACTGTCTGACGTCAACGCCTGTGGGACAGATTTTAGGTTTAGCATCAGGAGGATTTCTGGTTCATCGCAACCGTCAAGGAGTGAAGATGAACAAGAAATCCGGAACCAGCAAAGCCTCGGCTGACAGGCTGGTCAAAACCATTCGCCGCAAGACCCGGCAAACCTATTCGGCTGAGGAGAAGATCCGCATTGTTTTAGCGGGTCTTCGCGGCGAGGAAAGCATCTCGGCGTTGTGCCGTCGTGAAGGCATCTCAGAGAGCCTGTATTACAGTTGGTCGAAGGAATTTCTGGAAGCGGGCAAACGCCGCTTGTCTGGCGATACGGCACGTCAGGCGACGTCGCCTGAGGTGAAGGAGTTGCGATCCGAGGCGATGGCTTTGAAAGAATGCGTCGCCGATCTGACCCTGGAAAACCGTCTGCTCAAAAAAAGCATGACCGGGGCTGGGGAGCTCAACGAATGAGGTACCCCGCGTCTGAAAAACTGGAAATCATCCGCACCGTTGAGGGCTCCCATCTGCCCGCGAAGCAGACCCTCGATATGCTGGGCATTCCGCGCACCACATTCTACCGATGGTATGACCGCTACGTCGAAGGCGGCTTTGATGCCCTGGCGGATCGTTCACCTTGCCCGAAGTCTGTCTGGAACCGTATTCCGCAGGCCAGGCGGGATGATCTGATCGAGTTCGCGCTGGAACATGAGGCCCTGACGACACGCGAGCTGGCGGTCAAATATACCGACGAGAAGCGGTATTTTATCTCTTATACCAACGGCCCCCAGATTTGACTCAAGGGGATTCCCACGAGCGGCGTGATCTGATTCAGTGGCATCAAGGCAAGGGAGGCTTTGATGGCAGTAAGGATTACGCGAAAAGACAAGTCCGCAGGCGAGCTTCGCCAGGAAGCGGCGCGGTGCCGGGATGGGAAAGCGGCGCGACGGATGTTGGCGATTGCCCTGGTTCTGGATGGGGTTGACCGCAAGACGGCGGCAGAAAACTGCGGCATGGATCGGCAGACGTTGCGGGATTGGGCCCACCGTTACAATGCGGAGGGCGTGTCGGGCCTGTTCAACCGTCGCCCGCCGGATCCACCCTGTCTGCTGAGCGCGGCACAGAAGGAGGAGTTGGCGGAAATGGTTCGGGCGGATCCCGACCCCGAAACCGATGGGGTTGTGCGCTGGCGGCGCATTGATCTGAAACGCAAGATCGAAGAGCGCTTCGGCGTCACCATGCATGAGCGAACTGTTGGCAAACAATTGGCAAGCCTGGGCTTTCGGCGTCTGTCGGTGCGCCCGCAGCATCCAAAATCCGACCCGGATGCACAGGAGGCTTTTAAAAAAACTTCGCCGCAGAGGTAGAAGCAGCCTTGCCGGAAACAGCCCGCAGCAAGCCCCTGGAGATATGGTTTCAGGAGGAAGCGCGGGTTGGCCAGCAGGGCACGCTCACCCGTATCTGGGCCGAGCGTGGAACACGCCCCCGTGCCCCGCGCGACACCCGCTATATCTGGAGCTACATTTTCGGCGCCGTCTGCCCGGAACGGGCTGAAGCGGCCGCTCTGATCATGCCACATGCCGACACACAGGTCATGAGCGCGCATCTCGCCGAGATCGCTAAAACCGTCGCATCGGGCGCACATGCCCTTCTCATTCTGGATGGCGCTGGCTGGCACGGTTCGGCAGAGCTGGAGGTACCCGACAACATCACCCTGCTCAAACTCCCGCCCTATTCCCCTGAACTCAACCCGATGGAAAATGTGTGGGCTTATCTGCGTGCCAACAAGCTCGCCATATCCGTCTTCGACAATTATGAGCAGATCGTCGACAGGTGTTGCGAAGCATGGAACTTCTTTGCAAACGACAAAACCGCAATCACGTCAATCACTACCAGACAATGGGCCAAAACGGTCAACGACTAGGGCCGTTGGTATTAATCATCGGCTTACCGCTTTCTGAAGGAAGCTGATCTGATCACCGCGCCGGAGTACGTGGTGATCAAGGCTGCCGACGAGTTCACGGACAAAACCACCGCCATCAACCAGATGTGGCAGACCGATTTCACCTACTTCAAGATCATCGGCTGGGGCTGGTATTATCTCAGCACGATCCTGGACGACTACAGCCGCTATATCATCGCCTGGAAACTCTGCACCAACATGCGGGCCGAGGACGTGACTGCCACGATCGAACTGGCCCTGGCGGCGTCAGGTTGTGATCAGGCGGTTGTGCGGCACAGGCCACGCCTGCTGAGCGACAACGGGTCCTGTTACATCTCCGGTGATTTGGCCGAATGGCTGGAAGATCACAAGATGGACCACGTTCGGGGTGCGCCGTTCCATCCGCAGACCCAGGGCAAGATCGAGCGCTGGCATCAAACCATGAAGAACCGGGTTCTGCTGGAAAACTACTATCTGCCTGGCGATCTCGAACATCAGATCGGGGCCTTCGTCGATTACTACAACAACGAGCGCTACCACGAGAGCCTGAACAACGTCACACCCGCCGACGTCTATTTTGGGCGCGACAAAGCCATCATCAGACAAAGGGAAAAAATCAAGAAACTGACAATCCAAAACCGCCGCTTGCAACATCAAAAACAGGCGGCATAATCAATCACGCAAACGAACCAGAGCCTCCAATACTCAAACCGCTCTGATGTCCCATTTTATATGACGACGGACAGCCGGCGCGCGACCGGGCCGAGCTCGTGACCGACGACGCGGCCGAGCGCATCGCGGCGCTCGAAGGCATCGGGGAGATGCCCCGCGAGGCGTCGGAGAAGTCCGGTGAGGCCGCGCGGGCGGCCGAAAAACAGCCGGATCGTCGTGAGGCCGGTCCGGGCACGGGCAAGGACCGGGAGGTCCCCTCGGCGCCGGCGAAGGACCGGGAAATGCCGTCACCCGATCGCGGCCGGGGCGCGGACAGGGATCTCGGACTGTAGCGCCCGGAACACCGGACGCGGGCGCATCGAAGACGCCGCAATCTCCCGAAACTGCATCACAGGAGGAATGACATGGACAGCAATCAAGCGGTCATGGCGCCGGCGGAAGCCGGCAAGGCGGAAAAGCGCACGCCGCGCTCGGTCCGTTTCCACGATCCGGAATGGGAACGCATCGAGGCCTTCGCGGAGTTCGTCCGGTTCGCCGCGCTCGACGCGATCGAGGGCGGCGCGTCGGCTGACGAAGATGGCGACCGTCTGGCCCCTCTCATCGAGCGGACCTTCCGCTACAGCTACATGATGGCGACGACAATGCGCGACGACATGCGAGCCGCGGGCCGTGGCGAGGAACTGGAAGCGCTGGTCCGGGCCGCCCGCGGGCTGCAGGACGAACTGCTGGGCGGCCGTGTCGGAGTAGAGTAAGCGGCGGCTGAACGCCACGCGGATTTCAGGTTGACGAGGGGTTGAAGCCCCACGGCATGAGATGGTCGATGCGGTCGTCGGGGTGTCCGGCAGCGATGGCTTCGAGGGTGGGGGGTCGCCTGCCGGTCTACCGGTTCGTCGCGTCTATATGGGCTTGGGTCTCCGGCGCTAAGTTCCTAAGCACATCCGCCCACGGCACCGGCGCATTTCGCTTCAACAGGGCAGCGAGAGTGCGTCGGGCGAGATCGCGTCCCCGTTCGAGTTCGGCGTGAATTTCTTCGGGCGTGAGCGTCATCCTCGAGTGTACGATGTTCGTTCGTAGGCTGTAGAATCGCATCGCTTGGTCATAGATCCCCGACTGCTGTTCTGCACTCGCTCCAAGCAACGCTGCGGCCCGCCGCGAGAGCTTGCGGCCAGTGCTGCCTCCGTAGAACACCTCCAACGCAATGGCCGTGTCGAGAATGCGGTCTTCCCCGCCGAATCGGCCGCCAGGACGAGAAAGGGACGCGGCCAACCGGCGAACGGCCAGCGTCATGGCATCGGATTGACCGCGGTAGGTGTGCCAGCCCTGCGACAGTCCGAGGAAGGCATCGGCGTCGGCGTCGGAGAGTTCGCGGTCGTCCGGCCAAACGTCGGAGGTAAAGCCGCCGGAGTTCCGATCGCCGAACGCGAAGTTGGGGTTGATCTCCTCTATCCACCTGTCCAAACGCACGTACCGCGTGCGGGAGAGCAGCGGAACACCGGCGGCGATTGACAGGAGATCAACGAGCAGTTTGCTGTCCTCAAACCATGCCTCGAGATCGATCCGGTAGTCGGCCGGGAACCTGTAGCCGATCTCTACATCCGGAAACCCGGGGCCGTCTTCGAACGGTCCGATACCAGGGCCGTATTCCAGACCACGCACAAGCACAGCCGCGTTCGGATAGCTCTTCTTTGGAAACGGCTCGGGTTCGTCGGGAAGGTCGAACTCGCGTCTCGCGAGCTCATAGGGGGCGAGATAGGCACCTCGATCGAGATCGACGCGGCGACCCACAATCAGCCCGTGGAAAACAGTGATCTCCTTGGCGGGCACACACCCGCTCGTCGCGGCAACGAGGTAGCGGTGCAGACGTCCGGCGGCTTCTTCGACACCTTCTTTCACTGAGAGCTTGGCGAGATACGACACGACAGAGGAGAGATCCGATTGGAAGGTGTTACCGATAATTCTGAATTGGACGCCTTCGTTCACGTCTGTGCCTGCCAGCCCCGGTTTGACAAGAGGATGTTGGCGCAGGATGGCCATCGCTTCGAGCGGTTTCGAGTCCAGCCAGAGATGCGACTCGTCGAACAGTTTGGCGGCCCACGCATCATGCTTCGCCCGCGCCGCCAGCGCGCGGTATCCATGATGCAGTGCATCCCGGTACTCGTCCTCCGACCTGGATCGCATGATCTCCGGCGGGAGGGGGGAGTACGACGGCCGCGCGTTGGCCGTAACGTCCTCAAAGGCACGGGCAAGCCGTGTGATCCAATCCGTTTCGTCGAAGGACGGATCCGTCATCGTTGTTTTCTCAGTGTCTATCATGAGTAACCTAAATCCTGGAGGTCATCGCAGCCGGTTATTTGAACGACCGAAGCGAGGGCGTGCTGCCCCGGAAACGTCGGAAGCCGGTCCAGGGGAATTCCAGGTGTGGCGCTCGGATCGCTTGCGCGTCAGGCAAGGATTTTCGATCAAGGCAAGGTCGAACCGGATCGTGTGGCGAGGAACTCGGACTCCCGAGATAGCGACGAAGAATTGCGTTACGGCGCTTCGACAGTCGTGGGGTCGTGGTCTCTGAAGAGCGTGAAGCTTTGAATGATCTCGCCTTCCACTTTTGCCTGAGCGGCTTACCGTTTTGTCCTCTTGGACTTCGGCTCCGACGCCGGCTTTGACGAGGCCACCAAAATCCGGGTTGATCTGTTGCTTCAGACGGTTGGCCCGCTGATATATGCAGCCGCCGACAAATCTGGTGTAGCCGCTCAGCCATTCTGGATCTTCCTTGCACACTCGGATTGCCCGGAGCACAAGGGACGGGTCGAATTGGCCGGTGCGGCATAGCTCGCGAGCCGCCTCGACCACCTGGGCGAGCAGCTGCTGCCGCAGCGCTGAGCGCTCCGTATCCCAAAATTCGAGAAAATTCTTGTCGATATAGGATCCGAATTCATTGGTCTCATGATCGAGTTCCGCAACAGTTTCCTGGATTTTCAGGGCAATTGCCGCCTCCTCTTCCGGAGAAAGCGAATAGCCGTTGAAGTGCGGGAGTTTCGTCAGCAGTGTGAGTTGGATATCTGCGTCCTCAAGCTCGATGTTCGGGCACTGTCGGATCTCCCAGAAATCGTTGAAGGTGAATTCGCCGCCTTCGATTGAGCAGGTGAAGTCCATGAATACGGTCCCGGGTCCGTGCGACCGATCAAGATCACCCAAGGGCCATTCGTACCACGGGTTTTTTCGCCGAAATCCTGCCATTCTTCGTCTGTGTAATAGAGTCCGGCGTTCTGGCCGACGAATTCTTCGGCTTCTGGGGTCGCGCCTTCATCGAGATATGCGATCAGGCGGAGATTCGAGAATCGGTCGAGCGGGCCTGGATTCAAGATCTTCTCGGTGAGAGTCGAAGTGAAGCCGCGTCCGCCTGAGCGCCGACGCCGTTTCCACAATTGCCGCGCCTGGTCCAGATGTCGATCCTCGATCTCGCGTGAGTCGCACCACTGTTTTTCGAACCAGGCCTTTAGTTCGCGGGCCAAACGCGGATCCTGCGACAGAACTGCTGCTTCTACGTTGGCGCCTTGTTCGCCCTCGCCGGGAAGTCCGTTGCGCGAGGCGTTGGCGGAACCCACGATGACATCGTCTTCGCCGATCCAGACCTTGGCGTGAAGGCGATCCAGTGTCTTGACGGTAACACCGAGCGCCGTCAGTGCCTCGATCTCGGCTGGGTTGCAGACGCCGCTCAGCAGGTCGCATATGACCCGAACGCTTGCAGGGCGGTCGTGCTGGGTGAGGCCGGTTCGCTCGGCTGTGCCGCTGCCCCAATATGCGACGGCGGCCATGACCTCGCGGGTGCGGGACGCGATCGTCCTCACCTGTGTCTGAATATCGGCGCCCGCCAGAAAACGCATGGGTCTCTCCAGGATGTCTCTTTGTGGGTAGCAAATCGCGGTCGGAAGTCGACCTGCCCGCGAGGCGGGTGGTATCAGTTTCGTTGGAGGGTGAGCAAGGGTAGCGGATGTGGGAGCCTCCAACTGCGGCTGTTGGGATGGTGTTGAGAGGTCTTTTCTTCATTGGAGAGGATTGAGTGATGTCCGATGACGCACAAAAACCGGAAGGCGACGCGGCGTTAGCGCCGGCCGGGGCCCGGGTCCGGCCATCGATGCCGGGATTTTGTGTCGGACCGGACCGGAAACCGGTGTCGGTTTGGCCCGTCATCTCGATTGACGGACCGGCGCGAGGCTTCGATCTGAGCCACCGGTGTCCGATTCGGGCACCGGAGTCGACGGACAACGGGATGTTTCGGCACCGCTCGGCTCAAGGATATTGCCCGGCAAGCGTGGCTCGCCGATGTGCTCGCCCGCATTGACGAAACGCCCCAGACCCGCCTGCGCGAACTCCGGCCCTGGGATCGGAAAGAAGAGCGCCGGATCAGCCTCGCCGCATGAACCGCGGCCCTCGTTGGATCTTGCCTATAACCAAGCATCCCGGAGACTGAATGTGCCGTCCACTTGTATTGCTGTTCGCCTTGAAGAAAAAACCGTCGATATGAATGACCCTCACGTTGTCGCGCTTCGCTTTCGTGTCCACCACCACGACCGGGTGGACTACGGCAGGGCTGGACCGCTTGTCTTCGAGGCGCTGGAGTTCATTGTGGAAGTCAAGGACCAGAGTGCGCGGTTTGAATTTAAGCAGCACTACGCGAGCGAGGAAGATGCCCGGCGTGTCGTCGAGCCGTTCATTCAGAACTGGGAGTTTGATTCCAGCCTGCGCCGTGATCCTGATTGCTTCCGGCTTGAGTTCGAAGGGGCCGAGATCATCGACCGGCGACCAAGCCCGGGCGTTGTTCACGGAATGGCTATGCCCGCAAAATTTACATTTTCGATATCACCAGCGAAGGGGACCGCATACGCGCGAACCTATCCGCTACCGCCATCGGGAATCGACAGCGCACACAGGAGCGTGCAGGTCTTTTTTCACAGGTACGCGCGCTACAAGGCTGGCAAGAAACTCCTTACGAGCTTCGCGTACTACTGCTATACGGAAATTGCGCAGGTTAAAAAGGGCCAGACGGTCGCCATCTTCGTCAGCCGACGCGCCGCCCTCGATCGCGTCGAGCGCGGCGAACCGGACGAACTCCGCGAAGGCCTCGATGCGTTCCCATTCCGGATCGTGGAAACGGACCGAGCGCGGCGTGCGCTTTTCCGCCTTGCCGGCTTCCGCCGGCGCCATGACCGCTTGATTGCTGTCCATGTCATTCCTCCTGTGATGCAGTTTCGGGAGATTGCGGCGTCTTCGATGCGCCCGCGTCCGGTGTTCCGGGCGCTACAGTCCGAGATCCCTGTCCGCGCCCCGGCCGCGATCGGGTGACGGCATTTCCCTGTCCTTCGCCGGCGCCGAGGGGACCTCCCGTCCTTGCCCGTGCCCGGACCGGCCTCACGACGATCCGGCTGTTTTTCGGCCGCCCGCGCGGCCTCACCGGACTTCTCCGACGCCTCGCGGGGCATCTCCCCGATGCCTTCGAGCGCCGCGATGCGCTCGGCCGCGTCGTCGGTCACGAGCTCGGCCCGGTCGCGCGCCGGCTGATCTCGACGTAAAAGGATTTCTGCGTGGTCAAGCGAGGATGCCGCCTCCATGGCGGCGATCACGTTGTCGACCGTGCGGCCCTGGAAGGCGTGCACGGTCGAGGCCCAGGCATGGTCGAGATGGCGGAGTTGCGGGTCGTCCCGGCCCAGTTCGAGCTTCTTGCCGTCCTCCAGTTGGAACGTCACCCGGCCGTTCGCGACCGCGAGCACCTCGGCGGTCCTGCTGTTCACCAACCCCAGCCCGGCATCGTTGCGGGTCCAGCGGATGCGGTCGCCGGCGCGAAGTTCTATGTCCTCCCTGCGGTAGACCTCGCTGCCGCCCCGGTGTCCGCCGATCTCGCCGGGTTTCCAGGCGACGGTCCCGCCGTCCCCCCCGTCCAGCACGACCTCGCGGGCCTTGTGGTTCACGCCCGTCACACGGCGCTCGTCGCCCTTCTCGACGCCGATCCGCTTGTAGGGGCGGTGGAACGCCACCACGTCGCCGACCGCGTAGTTGCCGGCGAGCGCCTTTTCGGCGTTGGTGTAGCCGCTGGATGTGAATAGGCATGCAAAATTGACCCACTTGGGTGGGTAATTGGCGTTCAAAATTGACCCGCTTGTTTTGTTAACATCGCGTTTTAAGCGCGGAGAATGAGCGGGTGATATTAATTGAAAGTGCAGTGAAAATTCGTTGTTTGGTTTTGCGGGATGGACGAAGCATCCGGTCTGTGAGCCGGAGCACGGGGTTATCCCGGAATACTGGGGTCCGTCTGCATAAAGGTACGTGAGGCGACATAGGTTTTAGCCTGTCTGAAGGTTTGTTTCGTGCTCATTTCTGAGTTGTTTGATGCGATCTGTTGGGAAATATCTGTAGAAAGCGGTTCGACCGATTTTCAGTTGGTCGATGACATCACCGATGAATGGATAATTTTCTGTGTCTTTGAGCATCGCTTCAGCATGCTTGATGGTTTGTCCATTCATTGCCCTTGGGTGGCAGCGGCTAGACCAGCGCGGGTGTTTTCCTTCGCACCCCGCATCAAGAATATCGGCAAGCAAAGGCTTTATGTATTCCGTGGGCATAATCGAAGAGATAGAGGCAGTTGGAAAGTCACCCCGGACAATTACATCAACGATGCCCTGGTCCGAGGAAACTGGGATGATCTACTCCGGCTCGTCACTACCATCAAGCTCAAGGAAAACACTGCGTCCGATATTTTCCGGCGGCTGAATTCATACTCCCGCCAGCATGCGCTTTATCAAACACTCAAGGCCTTCGGGCAGATCATCAAGTCGATCTTCATTCTGCGTTATACCAACGGCCCCCAGATTTGACTCAAGGGGATTCCCACGAGCGGCGTGATCTGATTCAGTGGCATCAAGGCAAGGGAGGCTTTGATGGCAGTAAGGATTACGCGCAAAGACAAGTCTGCAGGCGAGCTTCGCCAGGAAGCGGCGCGGTGCCGGGATGGGAAAGCGGCGCGACGGATGTTGGCGATTGCCCTGGTTCTGGATGGGGTTGACCGCAAGACGGCGGCAGAAAACTGCGGCATGGATCGGCAGACGTTGCGGGATTGGGCCCACCGTTACAATGCGGAGGGCGTGTCGGGCCTGTTCAACCGTCGCCCGCCGGATCCACCCTGTCTGCTGAGCGCGGCACAGAAGGAGGAGTTGGCGGAAATGGTTCGGGCGGGTCCCGACCCCGAAACCGATGGGGTTGTGCGCTGGCGGCGCATTGATCTGAAACGCAAGATCGAAGAGCGCTTCGGCGTCACCATGCATGAGCGAACTGTTGGCAAACAATTGGCAAGCCTGGGCTTTCGGCGTCTGTCGGTGCGCCCGCAGCATCCGAAATCCGACCCGGATGCACAGGAGGCTTTTAAAAAAACTTCGCCGCAGAGGTAGAAGCAGCCTTGCCGGAAACAGCCCGCAGCAAGCCCCTGGAGATATGGTTTCAGGATGAAGCGCGGGTTGGCCAGCAGGGCACGCTCACCCGTATCTGGGCCGAGCGTGGAACACGCCCCCGTGCCCCGCGCGACACCCGCTATATCTGGAGCTACATTTTCGGCGCCGTCTGCCCGGAACGGGCTGAAGCGGCCGCTCTGATCATGCCACATGCCGACACACAGGCCATGAGCGCGCATCTCGCCGAGATCGCTAAAACCGTCGCATCGGGCGCACATGCCCTTCTCATTCTGGATGGCGCTGGCTGGCACGGTTCGGCAGAGCTGGAGGTACCCGACAACATCACCCTGCTCAAACTCCCGCCCTATTCCCCTGAACTCAACCCGATGGAAAATGTGTGGGCTTATCTGCGTGCCAACAAGCTAGCCATATCCGACTTCGACAATTATGAGCAGATCGTCGACAGGTGTTGCGAAGCATGGAACTTCTTTGCAAACGACAAAACCGCAATCACGTCAATCACTACCAGACAATGGGCCAAAACGGTCAACAACTAGGGCCGTTGGTATTACATCGATGATCTGGAACTACGGCAAGCCATCGAAAAACAACTCAACAGGATCGAGTTGGCCAACCGCTTCACACGCGCCGTGGCTGTCGGCAACCCCCGTGAGTTCACGCAAGCCGAAAAGGAAGAGCAGGAAATAGCGGAAGCCTGTAATCGATTGATCAAGAATAGCATCATCTGCTGGAATTACCTCTACCTCGCACGCCAGCTCGAAAAGGCCCCTGATTGTGAAACACGAAAAAACATACTGCGCCTCATCGCCACGCGCGCTCCCATGTCATGGGCCCACATCAACATGCTCGGCGAATACGATTTTTCAGAGGAAAAATTGCGCGACGCACTTGGAATCCTCCCCCTGAAATCAGTCGCATGAAACTCCGCCAAATTCGGGAGGCACAAAAACGCAAAAACAAAAATAATATCAGCCAAATGCGCGAGCGGTTATGTCGCCTCACGTACCTTTATGCAGATGGACCCATCCATCAAAATCGACAAAATCCACCCGAATTATCGCTACTCTTGAGATGGGTAAATGAGGGCATACACCCAGATATCGTGCATCAAACAGGTAATATATGCAAAACCGTGTTCTTGCGCGGCGCCCCCAATTGCATTATTAAACACGCCTGCCGTTTTGCTCAAAAACCATGACAGAATGTTCGGACCAGACAGCACCCAGATGCTGGCCGCCCTCGGGCAGCGGAAGTTGGCCACTTTGACGGATGGTGATGGCATCGCCCTGCGGCAGTTTCCCGTGGATCAATGTTTCGGCGCCAAGTGCTTCGGTGTAGCTGACGGTCAGCGTCAGAAAAGCGCGGTTCGGATCGCAAACTTGTAAATGTTCTGGGCGGATGCCGATCATCGTTGCGGGTTGGTCAAGTGCTGCGCGTTCGGCATCGCTGAAGGCTGACGTCAGCGCCGTGTTTTCGCCGCCGGTCACCACGCCGGCCCCAAAAAAATTGGTGGCAGGTGATCCGATAAAGCTGGCAACAAACGCGGTTGCGGGGTTTTCATAGACATCAAGCGGTGCGCCAATCTGGTCGGCGATGCCGTCGTTCATCACGATCATCCGGTCGGCCAACGTCATCGCTTCCACCTGATCATGGGTCACATACAGCGTGGTGACGCCAAGCGATCTTTGCAACTCTTTGATTTCCAGCCGCATTTGAACGCGCAGTTTGGCGTCCAGATTTGAAAGCGGCTCATCAAACAGAAAAACATCGGGCTTACGCACGATGGCGCGGCCCATGGCAACGCGCTGGCGCTGACCGCCGGAGAGTTCGCGCGGGCGGCGTTGCAGATACTCTTCAAGCTGCAACAACTCAGCAGCGGCCTGAACGCGCTCGGCGATTTCAGGCTTGGGTGTTTTGGCGATTTTCAGACCATAGGCCATATTATCAAACACGCTCATGTGGGGATAAAGCGCGTAGTTCTGGAACACCATGGCGATATTGCGGTCCATCGGTTCCAATTCGTTCACCCGGGCGCCATTGATCTGAACTTCGCCGCTGGTGATTATTTCCAGCCCCGCCACCATTCGCAGCAAAGTTGATTTTCCGCAGCCGGACGGGCCGACGATGACGACGAATTCGCCCTCGGCAATGTCAATATCGATGCCGTGGATCACCTCGGTCTTGCCAAAGTTCTTTTTCAGGCCGTCCAGTTTTATCGTTGCCATACTTTACTTCTCGCTATCCACGAGGCCGCGGATAAATAATTTCTGCATTGAAATCACGATGATGATCGGTGGAACCATTGCCAGGATCGAAGTCGCCATAATCACCGGCCAATCCGCCACATCGTCACCTGACGGGAACATTTGTTTGATGCCCATGACGATGGTGTTCATCGACGGATCGGTGGTGATCAGCAGCGGCCACAGGTATTGGTTCCAGCCGTAGATGAACAGGATGACAAACAGCGCGGCGATATTGGTGCGGCTCATCGGCAGCAAAATGTCCCAGAAAAATCGCATCGGGCGGGCACCGTCTACCCGGGCGGCCTCGGTCAGTTCATCTGGTACGGTCATGAAAAACTGCCGGAACAGGAAGGTTGCCGTGGCCGAGGCGATGAGCGGAAAGATCAGGCCCTGATAGCTGTTGAGCATGCCAAAGCGGGCGATGACCTCGAATGTTGGCACGATGCGAACCTCTACCGGCAGCATCAGGGTCAGAAATATCATCCAGAAGAAAAACCGACGACCCGGAAAGCGGAAATAAACGATGGCGAAAGCCGACAGCAAGGAGATAACGATCTTACCGAAAGCGATGCCCAGTGCCATGATGGAAGAGTTCAGCAGCATTCTGGCCACCGGGGCGTTGACACCCGAGACCAGCGCCGATTTGTAGTTGGCGAAGAACTGATCGCCGGGCCAAAGCGGCATCGGCGGGCGCACTATTTCCGGCTGGGTCACGGTCGAGGCGACAAAGGCCAGCCAGATCGGGAAAAAGATGATCAACACGCCGAGGATCAGCCCTGCGTGGGTCATGTAGTGGCCAAGTCCGCGTTTCTGAACCATGCCCGACATCAGTAATGCACCCGTCGTTCGATGAATTTGAACTGAACAACCGTCAGCGCACCGACGATGACCAGCAAGATCACGGATTGCGCCGCAGATGATCCAAGATCCTGCCCCACGAACCCATCCGAGAACACTTTGTAGACCAGAATAGTGGTGGCCTGCTGCGGCCCGCCGCTGGTGATGGTGTGGATCACGCCGAAGGTTTCAAAAAACGCATAGACAATGTTGACCACCAGCAAAAAGAACGTCACCGGCGACAGCAGCGGAAACACGATGGTTCTGAACCGGGTCCAGAATTGCGCGCCATCGATGGCGGCGGCCTCGATCACGGATCGAGGTATTGCCTGCAATCCTGCGAGGAAGAAAAGAAAGTTGTAACTGATCCGCCCCCAGGACGAGGCGACGACCACAAGACCCATCGCCTCGCCGTCGTTCAGCACATGGTTCCAGTCGTAGCCCAAAATGCCCAGATACCACGACACCACGCCGACCCGGGTATTGAACATGAACAGCCACAAAACCCCTGCGACGGCGGGGGCAACAGCATAGGGCCAGATCAGCAGGGTGCGGTAGGCGCCAGAGCCTTTGATCAAACGGTCAGCCAGAACCGCCAGAAAAAGAGCGACACCCATGGAAGCAACTGTGACCAGCCCCGAAAACACAGCCGTGGTCGCAAAAGAGGCGCGATAGAACGGATCAGCAAGAAGAAATTCAAAATTGCCAATGCCAACAAATTGCGATTTCAGCCCGAACGGGTCAGAAATGAACATGGATTGCCAGATCGCCTGGCCGGCCGGGTAGAAAAAGAAAGCAATCGTAATGATCACCTGCGGCAAAAGCAGAGCCAATGGCAAAAGCCAGCCTTTGAAAATTACCCGCTTTTCCATCCGTCAGAGGCGACGCAGCCCCACTTGGCGGGGCTGCGCCAGCAATTCTTAGCCGTTGGCTTGCTCGAATCGACGCAGCAGAATGTTGCCGCGTGCAACAGCACTGTCCAGGGCTTCCTGTGCCGTTTTGTCACCCGACCAAACTGCCTCAAGCTCTTCGTCGATGATGCCACGGATCTGGTCAAACGAGCCCAGACGAAGCCCTTTGGAATTGCCGGTCGGCGCGTTGGCTGTCATTTGCATCCCAGCAATATCGGTGCCCGGGTTTTCGTCATAAAACCCCTCGGCCTTTGTCTGCGCAGCGGCTTCCAGTGTGATCGGCAAATAACCGGTGTTCTGGTGCCACTTGGCCTGGATGTTGGACGATGACAGGAAGGCCAGGAATTCGGCAACGCCTTTGTACTCCTCAGCCGTCTTGCCCTCCATTACCCACAGGGACGAACCACCGATGATGGTATTTTGCGGCGCACCGGCCACGTTGCCCCAGTAGGGCAGCGGGCGGATTTCAAAGGCGAACTCGGCGTTGGCCTTTACACCTGCGTAACCGGCCGAGGATTCGGTGAACAACGCACATTCACCGGCGCGGAAGTTTGCGCCACCTTCGTTGCGGCGTCCGGCGTAGAAAAATTTGCCGTCCCGCGCCCAGTCACCCATGGTCTGGATATGATTGACCTGAACCGGCCCGTTGAACGAAAGCTCGGTGTCCAGCCCGGCAAAGCCGTTTTCTTTGCTGGCAAACGGAACGTTGTGATAGGCTGACAGGTTTTCCAGATGCACCCAGCTTTGCCAGGCGGTGGTCAGCGGGCATTCGTGCCCGGCTGCTTTCAAGGCGTCAAGCGCTGAACCGACGTTTTCCCAGGTGGACAGGTCCATGTCCGGGTCCAGCCCGGCACCGGAAAACGCATCGCGGTTGACGTACAGCACCGGCGTTGACGAGTTATAGGGCAGCGAAAGCATGTCACCGTCGGTGGTGGTGTAGTAGCCTTTCACAGCGCCCAGATAGCCATCCGGGTCAAACGGCGCATTGCCCTCGGCCATGACTTCGTATACCGGCTTGATCGCGCCGCTGGCGGCCATCATTGTGGCTGTCCCGACTTCAAAAACCATCAAGATATGGGGCTGTTCGCCAGCGCGAAATGCGGCAATGCCGGAGTTCAGAGTTTCGGAATAATTGCCCTTGTGCGTGCCCACGACGACATAGTCGCTTTGGCCGGCGTTGAATATTTCGACCTGTTCGGCCAGCAAATCGCCAAGGCGCCCGGTAAAGGCATGCCACCACTGAATTTCGGTTTGCGCAAATGCCGTGCTGGTCATCGCCACGCTTGATGCAAGCGCGAGCGCGAACGTTTTGAAATTCATGGTATCCTCCCAGGATTATTTTGAATATTTGCTGCAGATACATAAGTAGAGACCTCAGCATAACTTGAGGATTCCCAAAGGCAAGAATATTTGTTAGTTTCGGTTATGCAAAAACCATTCATCACCCAACCCGAACTTTTCGTTTCCAGCACTGAGCTTGATCATCCCGCCCTTCATGCACTTGACGCCACAGAAGCGGTTCTGGATTGGTCGAAGGTCGAACCAATTTTGGCGTCGATTTATGCCTCAAAAACAGGCCGTCCAAGCTATCCACTTTTGACCTTGTTTCGCGGTTTGCTGTTGGAGGTGTGGTATCGATTATCGGATGTTGAGCTGTCGCAATGCCTTTATCGTGATCTGCTGTTTCGTAAATTTTGCCACCTTGAACTGGGCGGCGATGTCCCGGAGGCGTCAACGCTGGGGCGGTTCCGCAATCAACTGTCGCTAACATGCGATATGTCCGGTCTATGTAACATGCGAACTGTCCGGTTTTAGGTTCTCTCCGAGAGGAGAACCCATGACCCGAGCAGAAGTGTTACAAGGAATAAGGCTTATGAAATTTGAAGATGTTTATCCACGGACTTACAATCGCCAGTTGAGCCAGGATCAGGCTGCGGAGATACTGGGCGTGTCGGTTCGCACGTTTCGTCGTTGGAAAGATCGCTACGAGGCGGATGGGGCCGAGGGTCTTTACGATCGCCGTCTTGCGCGGGTGGCGCGCAACCGGATCCCGGTTGATACCGTGATGTCGGTGCTAACGCTGTTCGATACGCGGTACTGGGATTATACGCCCAAACATTTCCACGAGAAGCTGACCCGGGAGCATGGCTTCAAGCTGAGTTACAACTGGGTGCGCCTGGCCCTGCAGAGCCACGGGCGGGTCCAGCCTGCCTCGCGTCGTGGGGCGCATCGCCGCAGGCGGCCCCGGCACCCAATGCCTGGCATGATGCTGCATCAGGACGGCTCCAGCCATGAGTGGGTGCCAGATCAGTGGTGGGATCTGATCGTCACGATGGATGACGCAACCAGCGAGATATACTCTGCGTTCTTCGTGCCCGAGGAAGGCACGATGAGTACGTTCCAGGGCCTTGGGGAAGTGCCTTTTCTGTTCGCTCTACCCTGCTCACGTCAGACCCGAAAATCCTTTGGTGATATGACGCGGAAATTGTCTGATACGTCGTCGCATAAATCTCCCCAGTTTCTGGGAACATCCTCTTTCAGGAACCCGAGCATGGCGTCGCAAAATTCGTTGAAAGTGGCGTAACATCGGTTGTGGGTGACGTTTCTGTGCATCAGCCCCCACAGACGCTCGATAGGGTTCAAATGCGGACAATAAGGCGGGACGAAATGGAGCTTTATGCGCCGCTCCGGCTGGCCAGCCAGTCGCGGACAAGCTTGGCGTGATGATAGCGGGCGTTGTCCAGGAACACGTGGATCAGCCGCATCGCCGGATACAAGGCCTCGATGGACATCAAAAGCGCAATGGTGCTCATGGCGTCAACCGTTAGCACCTCGCGGATACGGGTCTGGCCGGTTTCAAGGTCAATGGCCCCGTGAATGTTCATGCGCTTACGTCCGCTCGTCTGGTCAACCGCGACCTTGGTTTCCTTTGGCGCCCAGCAGCCCACAGGCGCACCGCATGGGGCGGATGCACCGCGTCGGCGAACATCACCGCTTCGTCGGTGGGCAGCGTGTTCATCAGGGTCTCATAAGCCTCGATGAAGGCCTTCTGTTTGACCACGTCGAGCTTTTGCGACACCGCTTGCGGCTTGCGGTGCTCCATCCCCAAACGATGAAGCAGCGTAACCAGCCCCGAGCGGCTTTGATAAACGATGCCGAACTCCTGCTCGATCCACGCTCCGACATGGCGCGTCGTGCGCGGTAGCGTCTCGGCAATCCAGGATTTCAGTTGGTCGCGCTGCCGGGCCTTCAGATGACCGTCGCGGCCCTCGTAGCCGAACCCGGCCAGACCCTCAGTTCCCTCTTCACTGTAGAGCCGGAACCAAGTCCGAACCGTGTCGTCGTCAAGAAAAAGGGCCGCTCCGACATCCGAGCAACTCATTCCCTGGTCCAGCAGTGCAAGCGCGTTGGCGCGTCGAGCCAGACGATGCCCGACCAAGCCGTTCCGAGCCAACTCGATCAGCTCTGCCCGTTCCGTCGTGCTCAAAAATCCCGCGCAAATCATGCCGACAACAGGAATCCTTTCGAAAGGATTTTGCAAGATATTTTCGCTTTCTCAATGAGTCGGGGTATACATAAACCGGTCAATTCAAAATGTTCTCGACAGGTTTTTACTCCGCCGTTGACAGCGCCGACTTTTTACGATCTGAGTTACATTGAACGCATAAATTTCACAAACGCAAGGAGGCGAAAAAATGCAGCTCAATAAACTAGCTCTGTTAGTGCCAATGCTGGCCCTAATGCTGCTACCCGTAGTGGCATTTGCAGCTGAAGTGGTAGTTTACAGCCACGCCAATGACAATTTGCAGGCCGATCTTAACAAGGCATTCGAAAAGATATATCCGGATATGGAGGTGAAAATCGTATCGACCGGTGATTCAATGGTTGAGAGAGCGATCGCTGAAAACGCCAACCCCCAGGCGGATGTCATCTTTGGGGTTGGCGAGTTTGAACTCGATCAGATGATGAATGAAGGTATATTGGAGCCATATAGCCCGAAAGGCAGCAAGGTCCCGGCTGGGTATTATGGACCGGACGATTTCTATGTAGGGCTTTATTTTGAATTGATGACGATAGCCATTAACACGGACGTATTGAAAGAAAAGAAACTGCCTGTGCCAACTGGATGGGCTGATCTGGGTCGTCCACAGTATAAGGGCCTTTTGAGTGTCGCGGCCCCACCGCAATCCACCACGGGTTTCATGATCTTTTCAATGGTGGAGGATGCTTTCGGATGGGAATACATGGACAAATTGCATGCGAACATATTCCAGTATAACTCTAGCGGAAGTGCTTCCGCCCGTCAGGCAGCCAGTGGGGAAATCGCGATCGGTATTTCCTACGATGCGGCCGCACTAAGTCAGAAGAAGGTCGGTTCACCTATAGAGGTAACATTTTTCGACGCCACCCCAGGTGTCGTAATAGGTGCTGGTCTAATAACCGGTGGGCCAAATCCCGAGGCAGCAAAATTATTCCTGGATTTCGTGGCGAGTGAAGAAGGAAGCAGGACAATGGCGCCCTATGCCGCTACCACTGTGCCTGGGGTCGTCGGTCTCATAGATATGTCCAAGATCAACTATTGGAGCTCGACTAAACCGGTCGATCTGGTAGCGTTCAAGAAGAAGTGGTCAGAGAGATACGAGTGAGGCGGCCCCACATCGTTGGGGCAGGTTGGCGGCCTGTTAAGGTGTATTCCGGTGTCTGATCACATGCCGCCAAAAATCTGTTCCTCACATCCGGTTGGTGTTTTTGAGACTGCGGGTATGTGGGCAAGGCGCGAGCCTTGTCCATCATATCCGTTGGTCGCCCGCGGCCCCGTAGGCCTCGGCCCGGCGTCGCGCCGCGTCGAGAGCGGAGTGGGAGCGCTGGGTATTTTAGAGGAGCCGATCCATCCACTCGCCGATGACCCGTTCGGCCACGAAGCCGTCGATCAAGTTGGACCTGTCGCGGAATTGTGCCGCTCCTTTGACCGCATATTATGCGCAAAAGGAGATCGACTATGGGAACGAAACATGCAGCAGAATTTAGGCACGAGGCGGTGCGTGTTGCACTGACGAGCGGTCTTACCCGCAAGCAGGTTGCATCCGATTTTGGAGTTGGGTTTTCAACGCTGAGCCGGTGGGTTCAGCAGGATCGGAAGGCTTTGCCCGAGCCGTCTGTCCAATCTGATCTGGAAAGAGAAGTAGCTATGCTGTGTAAGGAAAACCGGCTGCTTCGTGAGGAGAGGGAAGTGCTAAAAAAGGCCACCATATTCTTCGCGGGACAAAAGCCATGAGGTTTAGGTTCATCGAAGAAAACAGGGCTATGCTGCCAACCAAACGTTGTGCCAGATCATGAATGTCAGTTCGCGCGGGTATCGCGCATATCGGTCCCGTCCAATCAGCCGGAGCCAACGCAAGGATTTGGTGTTGCTGGCGCATATCAGAGAACAGTATCGTTTGTCATTGGGCAGTTATGGTCGACCCAGGATGACTGAAGAGCTGAAAGAGCTTGGCCTTGAGGTTGGTTATCGCCGTGTCGGCAGGCTGATGCGTCAGAACGGTATATCCGTTGTCAGAACCCGCAAACACAAGGTTACGACAGACAGCAATCACAAGTTCAACATTGCGCCTAATCTGTTGAACCGGAACTTTGCGGCGGATCGACCCAATCAGAAATGGGTGGTCGATATCAGTTATATCTGGACCCGTGAGGGTTGGCTGTATCTGGCCGTGGTTCTGGACCTGCATTCTCGGCGTGTCATTGGTTGGGCCGTGTCGAACCGAATGAAACGCGATCTGGCGATTAGAGCCTTAGAAATGGCCATAGCTCTGCGCCGACCGCCCAAAGGCTGTATCCACCATTCTGATAGGGGCAGCCAATATTGCTCACACGATTATCAAAAGCTGCTGCGCCTGCATGGCTTTAAGGTGTCCATGAGCGGCAAAGGTAATTGCTATGGTAACGCCGCGATGGAAACCTTCTTCAAAACCATCAAAGCCGAGCTGATCTGGCGGCACTCATGGCAAACGCGAAGGGCTGCAGAAATAGCTATCTTCGAATACATCAACGGCTTCTATAACCCCCGCCGCAGACACTCGGCATTAGGTTGGAAAAGCCCATTGGCTTTTGAAAGGATCGCCGCTTGAATGAGCAACCGGAGCGGAACGAAAGCGGGACAGGTCCAAGTCGTGCAGGTAGAGCGCCTCGTATTTGACCGAGCGCCTCTGGCGCTCGGGTAAGATGCAATCCACACACCGCCCCCCCATTCAAAACAGAATCAGAACAAAATATGGCAGAATTGGGCATTAACCAAATAACCAAATCTTTTGGAGATTTAGTTGCTGTCAACGACTTCTCGCTGGATGTCGCCTCGGGGGAGTTTGTTTCGCTTCTTGGCCCCAGTGGATGTGGTAAAACCACACTTTTACGGATAATAGCCGGATTCACAGGCCCGGATAGTGGCGAAATATTGATCAGAAAACAGCGAGTTGATGCTTTACCGCCCGGCCGACGTAAGATCGGGTTTGTGTTTCAATCCTATGCTCTTTTCCCAATAAAGACTGTCGCTGAGAATATCGGTTTCGCATTACGAGTCAGACACCGCTCCAAAGCAGAAATCAATGATCGTGTACGCACACTGTGTGAACTTACGAAGCTTCAAGGGTTGGAAGACCGCTATCCTCATGAACTATCCGGAGGACAGCAACAGCGCGTTGCGTTGGCCCGCGCCCTAGCTCCTAATCCGGAAATCTTTCTCCTTGATGAACCGTTGTCTGCACTTGACGCTCAAATCCGGACGCATCTTCGTGCCGAAATTCGGTCTCTCGTGGAGCGATTGGGTATCACAACCATCTATGTAACACACGATCAGGAAGAAGCGCTGGCAATTTCCGACCGGGTCGTGGTCATCAACGAGGGGATTGTCCAACAAATTGACTCGCCCGCGAATACTTATCTAAGGCCTAGCAACCAATTTGTCGCGGATTTCATTGGAAAAAGCAATTATCTCTCTGGATATGTTTTGGATAGTGAATATGTAAATATAGAGGAAATGAAGTTCCAACTATCTATTCCAGAGGAGCTAAAAGGTCATAAGCGATATGAAATATGTGTGCGGCCAGAGCAATTCGAATTGCATTCAACAACGAGTGATAATTATGGGCAAATTGGTCGGATTATCTCATTCGCTTTCTTGGGACAATCTGTGCGTACCACGATTGAAACCAAGAGCGGGCAAGAACTAGTCATAGATGTACCCTCGAACTATTGGGTAGCAGAAAACTATTCCTGTGGAGACTCCGTCCGCTGGTGCATCAAGCCTGGGTGCGGTACCGTATTTTCGCCTCAAGAAACCGCGAGAGACAACCCGTGAACCGGCAGATACGAGGATATACAGCCAGAATTGTAATATTGGTAACAATTGCCCTGTTGATCATCTTTATTGCTGTACCGACATTTTCAGTGCTGCTGCAAAGTTTTCGGATTGAAAAAAGCATGCCGTTGACGGCACTGAAAGAAATTACATTAGACGCCATTAAGCGGCTAGACCCTGAAACACGGACTCAGGTCATAGACCGTTGGGTCCAGTCGGCTACACGTGATCAGCAACTAGGTGCCACTGTCGGCGCCCTGGAGTTGATCGGCAAGCCGGGAACGTGGGACCGCACGGCGACGTTCGAAGAACAGACCACTGCCGAGAATGAAGCGTTGAGTAAACTCACGGACAAAGAACTCGAAGCCTTCGAGGCTGAGTACCCGATTGCAATGACTGCGCTGAACAAGCGCGTCGCGTTAGCCTTCAAGGTTAAAGAAGAGCTGAGTGAGGAAGAGTTTGAGCGTCTACGCTCAGGGAAGTACGTAAGTTTGGGATTTGATCACTATCAGGTGATCTATAAAGATGAACGCATGAGGAAAGCGGCGAAAAATTCTTTAATGATCGCTGTGCTCACATGCTTGTTCTCAGTGAGCATCGCTTATGCGCTTTCTTTCGGTATCAATCGAGGCGGTATTGTAATGCCCAATATTGCCCGGCTTTGCATTCTGATACCGCTGATCTCACCGCCCACGGTTATCGCATTTTCGGCTATCCTTCTATTTGGGCGACAGGGACTCATCACAAAAGGAATTCTAGACCAAACTTTGGGCTTGATTAATGCGGATGAGCACAACCTCTACGGATTAGGAGGGGTGGTTGTTGCCCAAGTTTTCAGCTATCTGCCTATCGCATTTATTTTAATTGATAATACCCTATCCAAACATGACGGTAGCATTGAGGAGGCTGCGGCGATTATGGGTGCCTCGGCTTGGCAAATCTTTTGTCGCATCACTTTGCCAATGTCTCGCCCAGGTATAAACCGCGCCTTCATTTTGGTCTTTATCCAGAGTCTGACCGACTTTGGTAATCCCATGGTGATCGGTCGCGGTATCCCTGTAATTTCACGCTATATATATGAACAGGTCACGGGGTTTTCGAACATTTCACTTGCAGCAGCTTTGTGTGTCTGGTTGATCGTGCCGGCGATTTGTATTTATTTGCTTTTGGAGCGGCTTGGCCGACGCAAGCGCTATGAAACCCAATTCACTGGACCGCCCGAGCTGCCGGTGCCACGTGGTTTACGCCTCAGTCTAAATGGTATTGCAGCGTCTTATTTCCTATTAATGGGAGCGCTCTACTTTACGATTATTATAGGCTCTTTTACCGTATCCTGGGGGGTGGATTATTCGTTCACTATTAACCATTATCGTAGTGTGCCCGGACTTCCTGGAATTATTGTTTCCAGTTTTCCGGGCGGGGGCATCGTTCTTGAAACTATAAAATATGCGGTTATTGCTGCACCCGTTGGCAGTATTTTGGCGATTATAATCGCTTATATTGTCGAGCGACTGCGCCCTCCAGGAAGAGACTTGATCAGCTTCCTGGCGCTTTTGCCTGCGGTGTTGCCCGGTGTGATATTTGGTATCGGCTACATTGTGGCTTTTAACCTTCCTTTCGGGATCAAAGAACTGGCACTCACCGGCACAATGTCCATCCTTGTACTAAACATTATGTTTAGTGCCATATTCGTTGGTGTTTTGGCTGGTCGCACTGCCTTGCAACGCCTAGACGCCGCGATTGATGAAGCAGCGGAAATCCTTGGCGCATCTTTGTCCCAGCGGTTCATATTAGTAGTGATTCCCATGCTCGGTCACGCGTTGATCCTTGGGGGGCTGTATATGTTCATGACCGCCATGACAACGCTTAACTCCGTTATTTTCCTCGTTAGCGCCGATCACAATATTGCTTCCCAGATCATTTTCAACCACACCAGATTGGTTTACTATGGCTCCGCCGCTTCTAAAAGTGTCGCGATTTTCGGAGTCGTGGCGCTTGCTCTGGTATTAGTGCAGGTCATGGAGAAAATCGGCCCAAGATGGATACGTCTGGCAAGAGGCTTTGGCACTAAATGAGGTTGGGTGAGGATGTAAGTGTATATTCGGATTCGAACAAGGTATTCATGATATCGTTTCGGATGTGAAACACTCCAACAAGGTGTTACCAACTCAGCGGTAAGGGAAAATGAAAAAAAAGGTACTGATTATTGGTTTGGACGGGGTAAGTGCGCATTCCGGAGTATCCGGCCGGTCATTCCGATAACATCCGGCCACCTAAACCGGGGTATCCGGCCACCCTTGTTTAGCGGCTGCGAGGCCTGAGGTTTTGGTTATCAGTTTTGGGTGCTTTCGTCACCTGCTTTGAGTTTGGTTTTTCGCATGCTTTGCCCGTCGAGTTCGACGCGGTAGGCGTTGTGGACGAGACTGACCTGCCCCCAATTTGAGGGCCACTTTTAGGTAGACTCTGTTCCTCTTTTGTTTGCCATTATTCGGCGGCGTGAGCAATGGGCGGTGGCGCGGAGCCTTCAGATAGCTCAAGCGTCGCTGCCCATTGCGGTTTATGGAAAGGCCTGTTTGCGGCAAATTCTTCCGGGGTTTGATAGTTCAGCGAAGAGTGGGGCCGGTTTTGATTGTAATCGATCCGCCAGTCCTCGATGATCCTTTCTGCCTCGGCCAGCGAGGTGAACCAGTTCAAGTTCAGGCATTCTTCGCGAAACCGGCCGTTGAAACTTTCGATGTAGGCGTTCTGGGTCGGCTTGCCCGGGTCGATGAAGTAGAGCTGCACGCCGTGATCATCTGCCCAGCCATCAAGCGCGCGGCCTCGTAGTTCAGGCCCATTGTCAACGGTCAGAACATCCGGGTACCCCCGCTCACGAGCCACCCGTTCCAGCATTTCCACCACGCGGGAGCCGGGGATCGACAGGGCCACATCAATCGCCGGACATTCCCGTGTGCAGTCGTCTTTCAGATTGACGGTGCGGAACTTCCTGCCGTTGGCGAGCGCATCCATGGTGAAGTCCAGGCTCCACCGCTGGTTGGCGGCGATCGGGCACCAGGCGCCTTCGCGCACGCCCTTGGGGATTTTCTTGCGATTGCGGCGGCGCAGGGTCAGGCGCTCCTCTCGGTAAAGTCGCTCCACCACTTTCACGTTCACCTTGAAACCCTCCTGGCCAAGCTTGGCATGCAACATGCGATAGCCATAGCGTCGGTGTTTGCCGGAAAGCGTGACCAGCCGTTCCCGTATCCTCGCATGGCGATCCGGCCTTCCTCTGTATTCATTACTCGATCTGGAAAACCCAATCAGCCCACAGGCCCGCCGAGTTGAAAACTGATAGTCACGGCAAAGAACCATGACTGCTTCCCGGCGGCTTGCAGGCTTCAGAAGTTTTTTGCCAGAAGCCCTTTCAGGCCAGCATTATCAAGCATGGTTTCGGCCAGCAGCTTCTTCAGCTTGCCGTTCTCCGATTCCAGGTCTTTCAGCCGCCTGACATCGGAAATCTGAAGGCCGCCATACCTGGCTTTCCATTTGTAAAAGGTGGCATCCGACATACCGTGCTTACGGCACAACTCGGACACTTTCGCACCCGCCGCATACTCCTGAATGATCCGAACAATCTGCTCTTCGCTAAACCGTGACTTGCGCATTCTCTGTTCTCCTCGTTCTCGTGAACATTAAGCGAACAGATCCTCCTTTCAAATGGACCAGTTTTCGGGGAGCAGGTCACAGGTCAAGTTGAGCCGGTGGGGATGTGGGCAAGGCGATAGCCTTGTCCATCATATCCACGGGCCGCCCGGTCCCGTAGCCTCGGCCGGCGTCCGGCCGGCGAGGGCGGAATGGGGTCGTTGGTAGTGGGTCAGTTTGAAATTGTCGGCCCTTGACGGTGCTGTCCTACTTGGGGTGCGTGCTTCAATTTCCTAGGCACTCAATAATCGGCCGGAGGTCGTCGACCCCCACGATCAACTGCTCCACCCCTTTGTGGCCATTGAAGGTGATCAGACCGTACCTAAACTAACCCGTAGCCTGGTTCCGCTCTACGTTCACCCCTAGCACGGCGCTTCGGCGAATGGCGAAAAAGCCGAGAGGGCCGAGAACCACAAACTCGCCCCGACACTCAACACCGAAAGCCCTTGGCATTTCGCCTTTGCTCGTCTGGCCGAAGCTCGCCCCGGCCGCCAGTGTTGCTGCTGCAACAGCCACACCAATGATGAATACACGCACGCCAATTCCCCCAGGACTCATGCGCCTCTACCGCGCCGCGACCAGCCCTCAGCCTTTCTCCGCGCGGGTAGCGTCTACCTCTGGCACAGGTTGATACTAGCCGTTCTGGTTAAGACATGCCATATTCAGGACATGACGAGACCGAAAAGGCCCCGCGACACCAACCAGCTTGCCGCGCATATTGTGGGTGTGGCGACTGGCGAGATTGACGATACCGCGACCGAAAAGGCCGAAAGTCAGCGCAAAGGTGGTCTAAGAGGCGGAAAGGCGAGAGCAGCTAAACTCTCGTCGGAAGAGCGCAGCGCGATTGCGAAAAAAGCCGCAAAAGCGCGTTGGGGTTAATTCTTCCTCCACACAAATGCCTTATTGACGCCATTGAAATTACCTATCATAATGATAGGTAATGAACAGCGATGTCATACCTCTTAGAAGGCTGCCTGCCGGTCTGACACGAAAGAACGCGGAAGAGTGGATTCGTGCGGTAGTTATGGACTCTAAGAACGTAGGGCCGACTGATCATATGCGCGACCAGATGGTTGAGCGAGACATATCGAGCCGCCAGGTGTGGGAGGTTTTGAAAGGCGGCAGTGTGATTAAGGACCCTGAATGGGATAGCGAGCACGAGGACTGGATTTGCTTGGTACGCAGACGAACTTCTGGAAGGACCGTGACAGTCATCGTGGCTTTGGAAGAGAAAAACAAAATGACCGTAGTCACAACTTACGGCTAATGGAGAAGTGACCAAAATGAATGAAGCATATCAATACAAGGAGTGCGGACTGAGCAACATCTTTCTAAGGAATGGCTTTGTTGTCGAGCAAAGTAGTCGGGGGGGAAACTGTATCAATTGAGAACGTTGAGGGGCTTCACCGTGCTATTGGCGAGTGGCTTACGCGCGACAAAAAGTTTCTTGACGGAAGAGAGGCTCGGTTTCTGCGTCTTGAGATGGGGTTATCGCAGGCTTCGCTTGCGATGCTGCTGGGAAAAGATGAGCAGTCGATAGCTAGGTGGGAGAAAAAAAGGCTGGACAAAAGTGAACAAATTCCGCCTGATAGCGAGAGGATGATACGCTTTTTGTACTTGGAAACTATCGGTGATGGTATACCAATGAAAGAGTTTTTGCAGGCGCTTGCGGAACTAGAAGATATTGATTCTCTTGCCACCAATTTTCAGGAAACTGAATATGGGTGGGAGGCCGCAGCCGCGTAAGATAACTTATTCATAGTGACCGGCATGCTTGACTATTTCATGTCGGTCACTTATATTTGGAGTATGAGAAAGCTAGACACCAAAACCCGCTCCCTGATCATCCGCCTCCTGGTCGAAGACAACTCTATCCGCGCCACTTCGCGGATCGCGGACGTGTCCAAGAACACCACCAACAAGCTGCTGATCGACGCGGGCAAGGCTTGCTCCAAATATCACAATGAACAGGTTCGCAACGTCAAAGCATCAGTGATCCAATGCGACGAAATCTGGTCATTCACCTATGCCAAGCAGAAGAACGTCAAGGCCGCTGCCTCTGCCCCTGAGTTCGCTGGCGACACATGGACATGGACCGCACTGGACAGCGACAGCAAGCTGATCGTGTCCTACATGGTCGGTGGCCGCGACAGCGAATACGCAATCGAGTTCATGGACGATCTGCGCGCCCGTCTCGCCAATCGCGTCCAACTGACTACCGATGGCCACAAGGTCTATCTGGAAGCCGTTGAGGGCGCGTTTGGCAGTGACGTGGACTATGCGCAGCTGGTCAAGCTGTACGGCAATGCACCAGGTGGGAAGTCGCACGAAAAGAAATACTCACCCGCTGAATGTACCGGGACCAAGAAGCGACGGATCGAAGGCGATCCCGACCGTGCGCTGGTCAGCACGTCACACATTGAACGGCAAAACCTGACCATGCGGATGCACATGCGCCGGTTTACCCGCCTGACCAATGCTTTCTCAAAGAAGGTGGAAAACCACGCTTACGCGGTCGCGCTGCACTTCATGTATTACAACTTCGTTCCGTGCCTATCCGGTTGTCACCCACACCCACTACATCTAGGGTGCTCCCAATCGCCCGAGTAAAGCTGGGCGTAAGTGGGAGCGGTGACATCGCCAGCAATTTAGGCGGACAGGCCGTGCCATCCGGGAAAAGTCGCTGGAACTCAGGAAGCGACCGCGGAAACGAAAGGTCTTCACGCTGCGAGACATCCATCCCCGCTTTGTCCCCCTCCCGGGCCACTCGACGCCACGCCATACATATAGTGGGTGTGGGTGACAACCGGATAGGCACGCTTCGTTCGTATTCACCAGACGCTTAAGGTTACACCGGCGATGGCCGCTGGCCTGACGGATCGCTTGTGGGATGTATCTGATCTAGTTGCGCTGGTGGACGCGAATGAGCCTGCGCCCAAGAGGCGCGGACCCTACAAGCCGCGCGAAAAAGATTATTCAAAGTGACCCACCACCGGGTCGTTCGGTATTGTAAAAGTCAATCCACTCGCTGATGACCCGTTCGGCCTTGAAGCCATCTGTCAGTTCATGCAGGTAGACCGCCTCGTATTTGAGCGACCGCCATAGGCGCTCGATGAAGATATTGTCCATGCAGCGGCCCCGGCCGTCCATGGAGATGACCTGCTCCCCGAAAACTGGTCCATTTGAAAGGAGGATCTGTTCGCTTAATGTTCACGAGAACGAGGAGAACAGAGAATGCGCAAGTCACGGTTTAGCGAAGAGCAGATTGTTCGGATCATTCAGGAGTATGCGGTGGGTGCGAAAGTGTCCGAGTTGTGCCGTAAGCACGGTATGTCGGATGCCACCTTTTACAAATGGAAAGCCAGGTATGGCGGCCTTCAGATTTCCGATGTCAGGCGGCTGAAAGACCTGGAATCGGAGAACGGCAAGCTGAAGAAGCTGCTGGCCGAAACCATGCTTGATAATGCTGGCCTGAAAGGGCTTCTGGCAAAAAACTTCTGAAGCCTGCAAGCCGCCGGGAAGCAGTCATGGTTCTTTGCCGTGACTATCAGTTTTCAACTCGGCGGGCCTGTGGGCTGATTGGGTTTTCCAGATCGAGTAATGAATACAGAGGAAGGCCGGATCGCCATGCGAGGATACGGGAACGGCTGGTCACGCTTTCCGGCAAACACCGACGCTATGGCTATCGCATGTTGCATGCCAAGCTTGGCCAGGAGGGTTTCAAGGTGAACGTGAAAGTGGTGGAGCGACTTTACCGAGAGGAGCGCCTGACCCTGCGCCGCCGCAATCGCAAGAAAATCCCCAAGGGCGTGCGCGAAGGCGCCTGGTGCCCGATCGCCGCCAACCAGCGGTGGAGCCTGGACTTCACCATGGATGCGCTCGCCAACGGCAGGAAGTTCCGCACCGTCAATCTGAAAGACGACTGCACACGGGAATGTCCGGCGATTGATGTGGCCCTGTCGATCCCCGGCTCCCGCGTGGTGGAAATGCTGGAACGGGTGGCTCGTGAGCGGGGGTACCCGGATGTTCTGACCGTTGACAATGGGCCTGAACTACGAGGCCGCGCGCTTGATGGCTGGGCAGATGATCACGGCGTGCAGCTCTACTTCATCGACCCGGGCAAGCCGACCCAGAACGCCTACATCGAAAGTTTCAACGGCCGGTTTCGCGAAGAATGCCTGAACTTGAACTGGTTCACCTCGCTGGCCGAGGCAGAAAGGATCATCGAGGACTGGCGGATCGATTACAATCAAAACCGGCCCCACTCTTCGCTGAACTATCAAACCCCGGAAGAATTTGCCGCAAACAGGCCTTTCCATAAACCGCAATGGGCAGCGACGCTTGAGCTATCTGAAGGCTCCGCGCCACCGCCCATTGCTCACGCCGCCGAATAATGGCAAACAAAAGAGGAACAGAGTCTACCTAAAAGTGGCCCTCAAATTGGGGGCAGGTCAGCAGGTCACCCGCCGTAACTGGCGGACCATCTGGCGGGAGCCGTAAAACGGATACTTCAGGAACAACTCGTCGATGCGGCGCATCAGCGCCAGGTTCTCCGGGCTCTCGCCCTTGAGTGCGTAATAGAACGACGACCGGCTGATCGACAGAACCTCGCATTGACTGCGCATTCCGGGATGATCCGCCCACCTGTACCGACAGCATCCGCCCACCCATTCCGATCTGATCCGCCCGGGGATTACGGGCCATCCGCCCACCCCTCTCTGGCCTGTTTTGTGTTGCATTGAGGCGCTCGTGACGCGGGGTAGCCTGTCTTTCTTTTTGAACGATAGGACCCCTTATTAAGAGAGCGCCGATGCGGAAAATACGAGAGGCCTTGCGGCTTCGTGCGAGTGGTATGTCAACGAGGGAAATGGCTTCCAGTTTATCTGTGGGGCGTACAACCCTGCGGGAATATCTGAGCCGCGCCAATCGGGCTGGTTTGGCCTGGCCTCTCTCTGCGGAACTCAGCGACGTTGACCTTGAGACACACCTTTTCCCTCTGAGGAAGGGCGATAATCTTGGGGCTATTCCACAACCTGACTGGGCCTATGTGCATGCCGAGCTACGCCGGAAAGGGGTCACTCTTTCGCTGTTGTGGGAAGAATATCGAACCGTTCATCCGAATGGCTATGGCTACAGCCGATATTGCGAACTTTACACTCGCTGGGAAGGCAAGCTATCGCCGGTGATGAGGCAGCGTCATCCAGCGGGCGAACGGCTGTTTGTTGATTATGCCGGTGCCACTTTTGATGTGGTCTGCCCCAAGACGGGCGAAGTGCGCACGGCTCAGCTCTTTGTCGCCACGCTTGGTGCGTCGAATTACACTTACGTCGAAGCGAGTTGGTCGCAGAACTTGTCCGACTGGATATCGGCTCATGCACGGGCGTTTGAGTTCTTCGGCGGGGTGTCCGCGCAGGTCGTCTCCGATAATCTGAAGGCCGGTGTGACGAAGGCCTGTTTCTATGATCCGGCAATCAACCGCACCTACGCTGATATGGCTGCCCACTACGGCACTGCCATCGTGCCCGCGCGGCCCCATCGGCCAAAAGACAAAGCCAAGGTCGAGGGTGCGGTGCTGTTGGCTGAGCGGTGGATCATGGCGCGCCTTCGGAACCAGCGGTTCTTCAGTCTGGATGAGCTCAATGCCGCGATCCGGCCTTTGCTCGATCAGTTGAATGGCAAAGTCACCCGCCATTTGGGGGCCAGTCGCCGGGACCTATTTGAGCAGCTGGACAGGCCAGCGCTCAAGGCATTGCCCGTTGAATCCTATGTTTATGCCGAGTGGAAACAGTGCCGCGCAGGGCTGGATTACCACGTCGACATTGGCCGTCACTATTACTCAGTGCCCTATCAGTTGCTGAAGCAAACACCCTGGGCCAGGATCACCGCGCGAACCGTGGAGGTCTATTTTAAAGGGCAACGCGTGGCCTCACACGTCCGCACGTCGGGCAATCGCCAGCATTCTACCCATCGCGACCACATGCCCGCACATCACAGGTTCCACGAAAATTGGACGCCCGAGAAAATGCGCCTGAAGGCCGCGCGGGTTGGTCCAAACACTGAGGCCTTCGTCGAAGCAATCATGCGGAAACGTAAGCATCCCGAGCAGGGATATCGAACCTGCATGGGTGTTCTTCGGCTTGCAAAAACCTTTCGTACGGATCGCCTCGAACACGCCTGTGCGCGTGCCGCCAAACTCAATGCCTACTCATACACATCCCTGAATTCCATTCTCAAGAATGGTCTGGATCGCCAACCTCGAACCCGCGCCCCGGACGAGCCTGCGATCACCCATCCCAACATCCGTGGCGCTGAGTACTTCCATTGAAGAGGACAAACATATGCTCAATCACCCAACCCTGGATCAGCTGAAAACGCTGAAGCTTGACGGAATGGCGGAAGCCTTTGGCGAACTGGAAACACAGGACGGAACGGTCAGCCTCAGTCACGCTGAATGGCTGGGCCTGCTGGTCGACCGCGAGTCATCCAGCCGTGCCACCAGGCGCTTTGAGAGCCGCATGCGTACCGCCAAATTGCGCCATGTGGGAGCAGCTCCGGAAGATGTGGATTACAGGGCGCGCCGAGGATTGGACAAAGCCCTTTTCCAGCAACTGCTGACCGGCAAATGGATACGCGACAAACGTAACCTGATGATCACCGGCCCTTGCGGCGTCGGCAAAACCTGGCTGGCATGCGCCCTGGCACAAGCCGCCTGCCGGGACGGCGTTACGGTTCTATACAGACGCCTGCCCAGATTGTTCGATGAGTTGGAACTGGCCCACGGCGATGGCCGCTTCCCGCGCGTCTTCAAAAGCCTCATAAAAACAGGGCTGCTCATCCTCGATGACCGGGGTCCAGATCGCCTGAACGCCACCCAACGCCGCGATCTCATGGAGATCGTCGAAGACGGTATGAGGCCGGATCAATCCTGATCACAAGCCAGCTGCCTGTCGACACGTGGCACGATGTGATCGGCGAACCGACCTTCGCAGATGCCATCCTGGACCGGATTGTTCACAACGCCTATCGCCTCAATCTCGACGGCCACTCCATGCGAAAGACCAGAACCAAGACCGTTGACGAAACGCTCGCCCTCAAAATGCACCGTCGGTCGGTCGATGCGCCCCGAGACGATCTGCATTGCCTCACCATGTTGCCGATACCCCCCGATCGGTTCCAAGCGCCGATCATGCGACAAGAGCATGCCGTGCCACCGATAAAGCGTCTCGTGTGTAAGCAACTCAGAATAAGTGGAATAGACATCGACCATCATTTCAGCGACGCCCTGCTCCTAAGTGTCTGATCCAAAACTAATTGAGTGATTTCAGCGAGTTGTGATTCAATCGGATTGATAAGATTCGAGGGAGATCACAATGGCCTGGACGGAAACCACTCGCGCCCGATATGAACGGCATTCGGGACGCTATGCAAGCGATTTAACTGATCAGGAATGGGGTTTGATCGCGCCATTCCTGCCGCCGCCTAAAACAACTGGTCGTCCGCGCAGCACGGCGATGCGCGATGTTCTGGATGCCATTTTGTACATCGCCAGCGCCGGGTGTGCGTGGCGTATGCTGCTCAATGATTTCCCGCCAGTGTCCACCGTGCGCTACTATTTCCATGGCTGGCGCAACGATGGCATCTTTGAAGTGATCAGCCATTTTCTGGTGGCGACGGCGCGCGAGTTTCATGGCAAGAAGCCCGGCCCCACCGCTGGTGTGATTGATAGCCAGACCATAAAAACAACGGAAAGCGGTGGCATTTCGGGCTATGACGCGGGCAAGAAAACCAAGGGCCGCAAGCGCCACATTGTCACCGACACGCTCGGGTTTATGGTTGGGTTGGTCGTGCATAACGCCGGTATTCAAGACCGTGATGGCGCACCGGAAGTGTTGAAATCCATCCGGTATTCCCATCCAAACTTGCGCCATATCTTTGCGGATGGCGGTTATGCCGGACCAAAGCTGCGCGACGCTCTTGAAGGCATCGGTGACTGGACAATCCAGATCGTCAAGCGCTTCGACACTGCGGAAGGCTTCGAAGTCATTCCCAGAAGATGGGTCGTCGAGCGCACCTTCGCATGGCTCAACCGCTGCCGGCGATTGGCCAAAGATTGCGAAAAATCCATCGCAAGTTCACAGGCATGAATACTCGTTGCACATATCAGAACCCTCACGCGTAAAATTGCAAGGCATTGTAATCATGCGTAGAGTTTTGAATCAGACACTTAGGTTTTACGGGGTGATCGTTTGGTGCAAGACCAAAATGGCGACGCAAAGAAGACTGGACGCTCTGCCGATCAAGCATTTCGCCTTCAATGGCGCTGGTTTGCATAGCCTCATCACTTAGCAGGTTGATGCGTAGCTGGTCGCGCTCGGAAGTGTTTACATGGCGCACAGCACCAAGGATCTCGCCAGAAGACAGCAGAAATTGCTGTTCGAACGGCTCGAGAACCGAAGCATCGTACTGGAATTTGGGCCAGTCTGGTAATTGCCAGTTCCACTGCATGAGCGATAGAACTCTTTTCTATAACTCATGGATAGAGCATTTTTGTGAATCCCGGAGCAATACTGGACCACAGAAACGGTCGAATAATCTGACTGTCGCGGAGTAAAACTCCGCCATTCTGACGCCTGAGGCAAACGAGCTGAGGGCGGGGAGATGTATTCTGTGGAATTGTACAGCCGGGTTCGGCGTGCGTGTCATGTCGGTGGGATGAGTGAGCGGGCGGCGGCCGGTCATTTCGGGATAGACCGCAAGACTGTGTCAAAAATTCTGAAGCATGCGGTGCCACCGGGGTATCGCAGGAATGGGCCACCAGCCCGTCCAAAGCTTGACCCGTTCATTCCGCTCATCAACCAGATATTGGAAGAGGATAAGTCGCGGCTCAAGAAGCAGCGGCATACGTCGAAGCGGATATATGAGCGTCTGCGTGATGAACATGGCTTCACCGGCGGGATCACGATTGTGACCGACTATGTTCGCGAGAAGAAGCGCCGGACTCGGGAAGAGTTCGTGCCGCTGTCGCACGCGCCAGGCCACGCCCAGGTTGATTTTGGTGAGGCGCTTGGCGAGATTGGCGGGGTCGTGCGCAAGCTGCACTACTTTGCAATGTCTCTGCCGCACTCGGACGCGTTCTTCATCAAGGCCTATCCGGCGGAGACAACCGAGGCCTTTTGCGATGGCCATGTCTCCGCCTTTGCGTTCTTCGGCGGCGTGCCGCTGTCAGGGCTCTACGACAACACCACGATCGCGGTGGCACGGATTCTCGGGGACGGAAAACGGCAACGAACCAGAACCTTTGCTGAGTTGCAGTCGCATTACCTGTTCGAAGACAGGTTCGGCCGTCCTGGCAAGGGCAACGACAAGGGTAATGTCGAAGGCACAATCGGTTATGGCCGGCGGAACTTCCTGGTGCCGATGCCGCGCTTCGACAGTTTCGATGACCTGAACGTCCGGCTGGAGGAGCAATGCCTCAAACGTCAGGATGAGGTTCTGCGGGGTCATTCCGAGACTATCGGCGAGCGGCTGATGCGCGACCTCGACGCCTTGATGGCGCTGCCGCCTGTACCCTACGATGCCTGCGAGAAAGTCAGCACGCGGGCGACGTCGATCTCGATGGTCCGCTATCGCAACAACGATTACTCGGTGCCGGTCGCCTGCGCTCATCACGAGGTTCAGGTCCGCGGCTATGTCCACGAGGTCGTCATCGGCTGCGGCGCCGAGGTGATCGCCTGCCACCAACGGTCCTATGAGAAGGCTGATATGGTCTTCGATCCGATGCACTTCCTGCCGCTGCTGGAACAGAAGGTTGGCGCGCTGGACCAGGCGGCACCGCTGCAGGGCTGGGACCTGCCAGGGGAGTTTGCCACCCTGCACCGGCTGCTGGAAGCGCGCATGGGCAAGAAGGGCAAGCGCGAATACGTCCAGGTTCTGCGGCTGCTTGAGAGCTTCGAGATGGCGCACGTCCACGGGGCTATCAAACAGTCGCTGGAACTGGGCGCGATCGGCTACGATGCGGTCAAGCATCTGGTGCTTTGCCGGATCGAGAGGCGCCCGCCACGGCTCGATCTCGATATCTACCCATACCTGCCCAAAGCACTGGTCGAGACCACCAAGCCCGCGAGCTATATGAGCCTGATGACGCAGGTGCCGGCATGACCGATACACCGCAGGTTCTGCTGCAGCATCACCTAAAAAAACTGCGCTTGCCGACATTCCTGGGCGAATATTCCAAACTTGCGCAACAATGCGCTGCTGAGAAGAAGGATCACGTCCAGTATTTACTGCGGCTCTGCGAACTTGAACTGATAGAGCGGGAACGCCGGATGATCGAGCGGCGCATCAAGGCCGCGAAGTTTCCAGCCACCAAGAGCCTGGACAGCTTCGATTTCAAGGCGATCCCGTCACTCAACAAGCCGCTCGTGCTGGAGCTGGCGCGCTGTGAATACATCGACAAATACCAGAACATCATTGCCCTGGGGCCAAGTGGCACCGGTAAAACCCATGTCGCACTGGGGCTGGGATTGGCCGCCTGCCAGAAGGGCCTCAAGGTCCGCTTCATAACCGCCGCATCACTGGTTCACGAATTGATCGAAGCTGTCGATGAACGCCGCCTGCAGAGGTTCCAAAAACAACTCACCAGCCAGAACCTTCTGATCATTGACGAGCTGGGCTTTGTCCCCTTGAGCAAAACCGGCGCCGGGCTGCTCTTCGAAGTCATCTCCCAATGCTATGAACGCGGCTCCATAATCATCACCTCAAATCTGCCGTTCGACGAATGGACCGAAATATTCGGATCCGAGCGCCTCACCGGTGCGCTCCTGGATCGCCTCACCCACCACGTCCATATACTGGAGATGAACGGCGACAGCTTTCGGCTGAAACAGAGCCGAAACGCCAGAGCCTGAACCCGGTCTGAACTTGATGGATGTTGGCCTTTGGCCAACATGCGCCTTGTCACGCGTTAGCTTTATGGGGAGCACACCCAACAAGGCGCGGCACCTCAACTGGCCCACTTTTACTCCGGCGAATGGCCCCTTTTTACGCCGGGATTGACATCCCGAACTCCGTAATATCAAGCTGGAAAAGAGGCCTTATACTGAGGTCTCACAGGTATTGTAATGAAAGTTACGCTGATCGGTGCTGGCTCGACAATATTCATGAAAAACATAGTCGGCGACCTGCTGCATTATCCGGCTCTTTCAAATGCGCGTATTGCACTGATGGATATCGATGCGACGCGTTTGGAGGAGTCCCGGATCGTCGCAGAAAAAATGGTCGCTTCGATGGTGACCTGCGCCGAAATATTGACATTCTCCGATCAGCGCGCCGCTCTGGAGGGGGCCGACTTTGTGATCGTGGCGTTTCAGATCGGTGGCTACAGACCATGTACTGTCACCGACTTTGAATTCCCAAAAAAATACGGGTTGCGCCAGACAATCGGCGACACTGTTGGCATTGGTGGCATCATGCGTGGGCTGCGAACTGTGCCACATCTTTGGTCCGTCTGCGAGGACATGCTGGCAGCGTGCCCGCACGCGCTTATGCTGCAATACGTGAACCCTATGGCAATAAATACCTGGGCAATTTCCGCGCGCTATCCAACGATCAAACAGGTGGGTCTTTGCCATTCGGTTCAGGGTACGGTCAAAGAACTGGCGCGTGATCTGGAGATTTCAGTTGAAAATCTCCATTTCACTGCAGCTGGGATCAATCACTTGGCGTTCTATCTGAATTTGCAAGAACGCCAGAATAACGGGGAATATCGTGATCTTTACCCCGCATTAAAAGCCGGGTATCGGGCAGGAGTATTGCCAAAAGAAAACATCGAAAATCCACGTTGCCCAAACCATGTGCGCTACGAGGTGATGACCCGGCTGGGCTATTTCGTAACCGAAAGCTCGGAACATTTTGCCGAATATGTGCCTTGGTTCATAAAACGAGACCGACCCGACCTGATAGAACGGTTTCACATCCCGCTCGATGAATATCCGCAGCGTTGCCAGGAACAGATTTCAGAATGGCAATCGCAAGCCGTCGATATGAAGCAGGCGAAGATAATCACCGTCGATAAAAGCGATGAATATGCGGCCGGTATCATAAATTCGATTACAACGGGTATACCAACTGTCATTTACGGCAATATCGCCAATGATGGCTATATCCCCCAGCTGCCCCAGGGTGCGGCGGTGGAAGTGCCGTGTTTGGTAGACGCAAATGGAGTGCAGCCGACGGTTGTTGCGGATATCCCGCCGCAGTTGATCGCGCTGATGCGCACCAGTCTGAATGTCCAGGAATTGGCCGTTCAGGCGCTGCTGAACCAGGATCGCTCGCACATTTATCATGCAGCCATGTTTGATCCGCACACGGCAGCTGAATTGGATATCGACCAGATCCATGCGCTGGTTGACGATCTGATACAAGCGCACGGCGAGCGGATGCCGAACTGGGTTCGGGATCGGAGCGCGGCATGAGCAAATCACGGCGAAGCAGCAATTGGTATGGCAAGGCGGACAAGGACGGGTTTATTCATCGCAGCTGGATGAAAAACCAGGGCTTTCCGGAGCATGTTTTTGATGGGCGCCCGGTTATTGGCATCTGCAATACCTGGTCCGAGCTGACGCCGTGCAACAGCGGGCTGCGCGAACTGGCCGAGGGCGTCAAACGCGGTGTCTGGGAGGCTGGCGGTTTCCCGGTCGAATTCCCGGTCATGAGTCTGGGGGAAACCCAGATGAAACCTACGGCAATGCTGTTTCGCAATCTTCTGGCCATGGATGTCGAAGAATCCGTGCGCGCATATGGCATGGACGGGGTGGTATTGCTGGGCGGTTGCGACAAAACCACGCCAGGCCAGCTGATGGGGGCGGCGTCTGTCGACTTGCCGACGATCGTAGTCAGTTCCGGGCCGATGCTGAATGGCAAGTGGCGGGGGCGCGACATTGGCAGCGGTACCGATGTCTGGAAATTTTCCGAAGCGGTGCGCGCCGGTGACATGAGCTTGCAGGATTTCATGGCCGCCGAAAGCGGCATGAGCCGCTCTAAAGGTGTCTGCATGACCATGGGAACGGCTAGCACCATGGCAAGCCTGATCGAAGCGATGGGGTTGAGCCTGCCGACCAACGCAGCCCTGCCCGCGGTTGACGCGCGGCGCATGGCACTTGCGCACATGACCGGCAAGCGGATCGTGGAAATGGTGGAAGAGGATTTGATCCTGTCGCGCGTTCTGAGCCGGGAAAGTTTTGAAAATGCTATTCTGGCGAACGCCGCCGTAGGTGGCTCATCCAATGCGGTCGTGCATTTGCTGGCAATTGCCGGGCGGGTCGGCATCGACTTGGTGCTGGATGATTTTGAGATTGGCACCGACATTCCGCTTCTGGTCAACTGCATGCCGTCAGGCAAATACCTGATGGAAGATTTTTGTTATGCAGGTGGCATGCCGGTGGTGCTTGCTGAGCTTAGCAATCATTTGCGGAGTGCCAACACCGTGCTGGGGCGCGATATCAGCGCCTATTCTGACGGGGCCGAATGTTTCAATTCAGATGTAATCATGTCGTTTAACGACCCCGTCAAACCCGCCGCAGGACTGCGCGTGTTAAAGGGCAATCTGGCACCGGATGGTGCCATCATGAAGCCGTCGGCGGCCACCGATGCGTTGCTGGAACATGAGGGTGAAGCGTTTGTCTTTGAAAACATCGAGGGCATGAAGGCCAATATCGACCGCGACGATTTGCCGGTCACGCCCGACAGTATTCTAGTACTTAAGGGTTGCGGGCCAAAGGGTTATCCCGGCATGCCAGAGGTCGGCAACATGCCGATCCCGGCCAAACTGGTGCGCCAGGGTGTGCGCGACATGGTACGTGTTTCCGACGCCCGAATGTCGGGCACCGCTTATGGCACTGTGGTACTGCACGTCAGCCCCGAAGCAAATGTGGGCGGCAATCTGGCGCTAGTACAAACCGGCGATCGTATTCGCATTTCGGCGCGAAATGGCATTCTAGAACTGCTGGTTTCCGAAGCAGAGTTAGACACTCGCCGTGCAGCCTGGGCGCCTGAGCCGCCGCATTATGAGCGCGGTTATGCGAAACTTTACGTTGACCATGTGCTGCAGGCCGATCGCGGTGCTGACTTTGATTTTCTGGTCGGTAAAGACACGCGCTTGGTAACGAGAGAAAGCCACTGATGACGCGGTATGCTACATTCCACGATCTGGCGGGCGTCAGCGTTTTCATCACCGGCGGCGGTTCGGGCATCGGTGCCAGCCTGACCGACGGCTTTCTTGGGCAGGGGGCAAGGGTTGCTTTCGTCCAGCGCACGGATGCAACAGAATTTTGCGACGAGATGGCCAAAAATCACGGGAAAAACCCACTGTTTCTGCGATGTGACATCACTGATATCGCCGCACTGCGCGGCGCAATCGCCGCCGCCAGCGAGCAGCACGGCCCGATATCAGTTCTTGTGAATAACGCCGCCAATGACCAGCGCCATACAACCGAAGAAGTCACCAAAGCATTTTGGGACCGCATGCAGGCTATCAACCTGAAAGCCTATTTCTTTGCCTGTCAGGCGGTTGTCGCCGGTATGCGCGCGGCTGGTGGCGGGTCGATTATCAATTTTTCGTCGATATCCTACATGATGGGCAATGCCGGATATCCGGCCTATACCACGGCAAATGCAGGAATAACTGGTTTGAGCCGCAGTCTGGCGCGTGAATTTGGCCCGGACCGTATTAGGGTAAACACCCTAGCACCGGGCTGGGTGCTGACGAAAAAACAAAAAGACCAGTGGGTCACACCTGAAGCACTGGCGGCACATCTGTCCCGGCAATGCCTAAGCGATACACTAGAGCCTAATGATATCGTCGATGCGGTGCTGTTTCTGGCCTCGGGCGCAAGCCGGATGATGACCGGGCAGATGATGGTCGTCGATGGCGGCGTGGTGGCCAGCGGATGAGTGATTTAGACTCTCAGAATGTGAGCTGGGTCGCCGTCGATTGGGGCACTACCCGTCTGCGCGTGTGGGCGGTTGGCAGAGATGGCGAGATTATTGCAAGGCGCGAATCTGATCGGGGAATGTCCACGCTCGAGCGAGCGGAATTTGAACCAGCGCTCAGGAATCTGATATTTGATATGATGCCGCCAAATCGGGAAACCTCTATCATCGCGTGTGGCATGGTTGGTTCGCGACAGGGCTGGACCGATGCTGGATATGTTTCGACGCCCTGTGCTCCCCCCAGTATCGCGCGCTCTGTAACACCAGCCGACACCAATTTGCGGTTGCACATTCTGTCTGGCGTTAAACAGGAAAAACCCGCCGATGTGATGCGCGGCGAAGAAACCCAGATCGCCGGATATTTACGTGAACAGCCGGATTTTGACGGGGTTGTCTGTCTGCCTGGCACCCATACTAAATGGGTGCATGTCAGCGCCGGCGAGATTGTCAGCTTTCAAACTTATATGACGGGTGAACTGTTTTCAATGTTGTCCGACCAATCGGTTCTTCGCCACAGTATGGTAACCGACGCTTGGGACGACAACGCATTTGCTGATGCGATCAATGACGCGATGGCGCGTCCGGTCTCCTTCGCGGCACATCTGTTCTCACTGCGCGCTGACAGTTTGATCAATGACGTACCGCCAGAGATGGTACGCTCAAGATTATCCGGTTTGTTGATCGGGTTGGAACTAGCGGCAGCACGCCCCTATTGGCTTGGCCGCAATGTGACGATTGTTGGCAGAAAGGATTTAGCGCGGTTGTACCTGCTTGGCTTGCAGGCGCAGGGAATGTCCCCTGACTTGGCCGATTACGCGGACATGGCCCTGCTTGGGCTGACCGCGGCCTATGAAACACTGACCGAGACTGTCACGTGAGCAGGAATATTATCGCAATTCTGCGTGGAATTTCGCCGGATGAAGCGGTTGCTGTCTGCGGCAAGTTGATCGAAGTTGGATTTACCAAAATCGAAGTGCCGCTGAACTCACCCGAGCCTCTGGTCAGCATCGCGTCAATGGCACGTGAATTCGGCGATGATGCGCAAATTGGTGCCGGGACGGTTCTTAGCGAACAGGATGTCAGCCGGGTCAGCGACGCAGGCGGGCAAATGATTGTATCGCCTGATTGTAATGCCGCCGTCATTGCTCGCACAAATGCAATTGGCCTGCTTTCTTATCCCGGTGTGCTGACGCCAACTGAATGTTTTACAGCTTTGCGATATGGCGCCGATGGCTTGAAAATATTTCCGTCGTTTATTTTGGGAGCAGACGGGCTGCGCGCCATTCGCGCGGTGCTGCCGCCAGGGGTCAAGACGTTCGCCGTAGGTGGCGTCGGTCCGACCGACTTTCGAGATTGGATCAGTGCAGGCGTTACAGGATTCGGTGTCGGCACGGCGATTTACAGGCCGGGCTTCAGCGTGGCGGAAGTGCACCAGCGTGCACTTGACATCGTCGCCGCATATGACGCGGCGCTGGCGCCATGACTGTGGAAATTTTTGACGAGCGGGTCTGCAAGCTTGGCGAAGGCCCGCTGTGGCATCCGGGTCGCGATCAGTTATTTTGGTTCTATATCCTGAACAAATGCCTTCTGAGCCAGGATGACGGCGTGGCTATCCAATGGAACTTTGATGAACATGTTTCGGCCGCAGGTTGGGTGGACAACGACACTTTGCTGATCGCATCAGAGACAGCACTGCAGCGGTTCGACCTGAGAAGCGGAGAGAAAGTGCTTGTCGCGCCGTTGGACGCCGAAAACCCTGTAACGCGCTCAAACGACGGCCGTGCCGATCCCTGGGGCGGCTTCTGGATCGGGACAATGGGCAAAAATGCCGAGCCGAACGCCGGAGCGATTTATCGGTACTATCGCGGTAAAGTCACGACCTTGTTCGACGGAATAACCGTATCAAACGCGATATGTTTTGCCCCCGACAAGTCTTGCGCTTATTTCAGCGACACACGAACCCACCAGATCATGCGGCAAGCCCTTTCCAAAAATGATGACCTGCCCGGCCTTTGGCGGTGTCAACCGCGACACACTGTTCGCCACATCTGCCGCCGATGGCATAAACGGCGCGCATGATGGTAAAACATTCAGCGATGCCGGCGGCGCGATTGGGCAGGCTGAATACTCTGTAATATTGTGAGACGACATGAAGCGCACGCTTGGCACCTGCTATTACCCTGAACATTGGCCGCGCCAGATTTGGCACGAAGATGCGCGCCGCATGGCCGAGGTTGGGCTAACATGGGTCCGCATCGGTGAATTTGCCTGGAGCATGATTGAGCCAGAACCCGGAACGTTCGATTGGGAATGGCTCGATGAAGCGATAACAGTGCTGGGCGATGCGGGACTAAAAGTCGTGCTGGGCACGCCGACAGCCACACCACCGCGATGGTTATCAAAACGCCATCCTGACATGCTGGCGGTGAATGCCGAGGGTCGGCCTCGTAAATTCGGGTCACGCAGACACTATTGCCTTAGCCACGAAGGGTACAAAGGTGAATGCGCTCGCATCGTCGAAGCACTGGCAAAGCGCTACGGATCCAACCCGCATGTGGCCGCCTGGCAGGTCGACAACGAATACGGCTGCCACGAAACCGCAATATCCTACAGCGTGGCCGCGGCCGAGGGGTTCCGAAACTGGTTGCGTGGCCAGTACGCAGGTGCGGGAAATGGTGGTGATATCAAAGCTTTGAACGCCGCATGGGGCAATGTATTCTGGTCGACGAACTACGGCGATTTTGACGAAATTGATCTGCCAAATCTTACGGTCACCGAGCCTAATCCCTCGCATCGACTTGCATTTCGACGGTTCTGCTCGGATCAGGTTGTGGCGTTCAACCGTAATCAGGTCGACATAATACGCGCCCATTCCGATGCCCCGGTCACCCATAACTACATGGGGAAAGGCACACATTTTGACCATTTTGATGTCGGCGCCGATCTGGATTTTGCCAGCTGGGACAGCTATCCGCTTGGCTTTCTTGAAGACAGGGCAGGTGCTGATCATGACCTCCGGCAGCGCTACATTCGTCAGGGGCATCCGGATTTCCAAGCATTTCACCATGACCTTTACCGTGCTGTCGGCCGTGGTCGGTGGTGGGTCATGGAACAGCAGCCCGGCCCGGTGAACTGGGCGGCATATAATCCAGCACCTTTGCCCGGGATGGTTCGGCTATGGACCTGGGAGGCGTTCGCCCACGGCGCTGAAGCGGTATGCAATTTTCGCTGGCGCCAGGTCTCATTCGCCCAGGAACAAATGCATGCCGGTATAGTGCCCCGACAACGTCGACGCCCCAGCAATGGCCGAGGCGCGCACGGTGGCTCATGAATTGGCCGATGCGCCGGATGTCTCACCAATTCAGGCACCGGTTGCGATAATTGTAAGCGTCCGGTGTGCCCCGCCTAACGGCGCAGATTTTGATGGGTTAGTGTCCACCATTGATAGTGGACACTTAGGGGCACTCTATGGCTGTGAAGCAGAAGAAGCGGCGTTGGCCGGATGATGAGAAGCGTTCAATCTGTTTTCAGACGACGGCGGCTGGTGTTTCGGTTGCGCAGGTTGCACGTCGGTATGCGATGAATGCCAATCTGATATTCAAATGGCTGAAGGATGATCGGTATGCTCCCGCCGTGGATGTTGTGCCGGAAGCTGACGGCCCTGTATTTTTGCCAGTCGAGATTGAAGCGTCAGCCAGCGTTGATCTAGCCGTGACCAGCACTCCGTCAGGCCGAATTGAGATCGAGCTATCCAACGGTCACCGGATTATAGCCGAGGGCGGTTTTGATGCGGATATGTTGGCACGTTTGTTGAAAGGGCTTTCTTCGTGATCCCCGTGCCAAGCAACACACGGGTCTGGCTGGCGGCGGGCGTGACAGACATGCGGCGGGGTTTCAATACTCTGGCGGCACAGGCCGAGCAGGTTTTGGCAGAGGATCCGTTTTCCGGCCATCTATTTGTGTTTCGGGGGCGGCGTGGTGATTTGCTCAAAATTATCTGGTGGGACAGCCAAGGAGCCTGCCTGTTTTCCAAGCGTCTTGAACGGGGCCGGTTTGTTTGGCCTGCCGCTAAAGACGGCAAGGTCTGCCTGACGTCGGCGCAACTGGCGATGCTGCTGGAGGGCATTGACTGGCACATTCCACAGCGGACATGGCGGCCTTTGAAAGCAGGGTAATCAGGCGTAAATATCAAGTAGTATAGGCGTTTATGGATTCACATTCAGGGCGCAATTCTGTATAGAATAGCCATGTTGAACGCCCTTGATAACCTGCCAGAAGACCCCGTTGAACTACGGCGTGTCACCGAGCTTTTAGCGTCAGAGGTGAAGGCACAGGCGCTGATGATCGAGAAGCTTCAGCATCAGCTACACGGGGCAAACCGGCACCGTTTCGGATCCAAATCCGAGGGCATGGATCAACTGCAATTGTTTGCCGAGAATGAAGAGATTGCAGAGGCGGCGGTAAAGGCCGCAGAAACCGCGCCTGCTGAACCGATAGAGCTGAAGGAAAAGCCAAGGCGCAAACCGCTGCCCGATCATCTGGAACGTATCGAGCAGGTTTTGTCTGTTGGCGAGGATTGCCCTGAGTGCGGTGGCGATCTCTCAAAGCTGGGCGAAGATATTACCGAAGAGCTGGAATACATCCCGGGCCGCTTTGTGGTGAACAAAATCACCCGACCGCGTATGGCCTGCCGTCGCTGTGAGGCGATATCGCAAGCCCCGATGCCCTCGCGCCCGATTGAACGGGGCCGACCTGGTCCCGGCCTGCTGGCGCATGTTCTGGTGAGCAAGTTTGCAGATCATCTGCCGCTTTACCGCCAGTCGCAAATTTATGCCCGTGAGGGTGTCGATCTGGATCGCTCGACTATGGCAGATTGGGTGGGCAAATCTACCGGGCTTCTGGAACCATTGGCCGAGGCCATTGCAAAACGGGCCAAAGGTGGCACATCCCTGTTTGCAGATGATACCCCACTGAAGATGTTGGCCCCAGGAAACAAAAAGACCAAGACAGCCCGCATCTGGGCCTATGTCAGAGACGAACGACCATGGTCCGGCCCGTGCGCCACAGGCGCACAAACAGACAATCTGTCCAGCTGTGCTGGACGGGCACCGCTCTGCGTTTGGTATCAGTTCACAGTGGATCGAAAGGGTGAGCACCCGGTCAAGCACCTGTCTGGTTATCAAGGCTGGGTGCATGCGGATGGCTATGCCGGTTTCAACGGCGTGTTCGGTGAAGGTAAAGCCACGGAAGTGGCCTGCATGGCCCACATCCGACGCAAGTTTGTCGATGTGTTTGCCGCACAAGGTTCCGCCATTGCCGAGGAGGCCATCAAGCGGATTGCGCAATTGTATGGTGTGGAAAAACAGGCAAGGGGCCAATCTCCCGAGGCCCGTGCTGCTCTGCGTCAAGAAAATGCAAAGCCCATCTTCGATGATCTGGAAGAATGGTTGCGCGACCAATTGCCCAAAATATCGGGCAAATCACCTTTGGCAAAGGCCATTCGATATGCCTTGGGCCGTATGCCCAAAACACGGCCCTACCTCGACAACGGCTTTCTGGAGCTGGACACGGATGTTGTTGAACAGCCCCTTTCTCAGATTTTTTGGGTCTTTGGTGGCTTTTCTCGCCACGCCTCGACCATCTTTGCATAGGAAGCCTCGGCATTGGCAACCAGTTCCATTTCTCGATGTCGAAGTTCCTTGATCCAGTAATCACGCCCAGGACCGGCTTTCCCGTAGGCTTTAGGGGCTCCGGCGCGTAATTCTAATTTGCGCATCTTCATTGCGACAAATGCCGGACGTGCCCACTGGTAAGGGGCGTCCTTGGTGAGGAGATGCCAGATCAGGGTTGCAATTTTGCGCGCAGTGGCAACCGCCGCAACATTGGCGCCCTTTCGATCTTTGATACGCAAAAAGAACGCACGCAAAGGACCGGGGACTGAAGCGGCACCCCATGCGGCCTCAACCAGCATCGTTCGAGCGGTTGCATTTCCCTGTTTGGTGATCCTACCGTGGATGGCCTCGCGGGCGCCGGATTGGCGTACCCTCGGCGTTAAACCAAAGTAACTGGCAAGCTTCCCAGGGGTGGCGAACCGGCTGATATCTCCGATCGATGCTATCACGGCGGCAGCAATTACGGAGCTAATGCCAGCCACGGCCATCAGTTTACGCATCTGCGGATCGTCAAGAGAGATGTGGATCAGATCGCGCTCAAGCGTCTCCAACCGCCCAGCCAACCAATCCAACTCATCGAGATGCCGCTCAAGAAGATCGCGTTCGGTTTTTGGCAGAGGGGCCTTGGCCAACCAACGTCGCCCACCTTTCCCGAACAGATGGCCTGCGTATTTTGGGATTAGGTTGGCGTGCAGGACTGCCTGAACGCGACTTTTGGATCGTCGGATAGAGCGCACCACCGCTGCGCGCTCTGAAACAAGTCGCCTTAGTGCAAGCGTCTCGTCATCCGCCGCCCACACCTCAGGCAGGAACCCTGCTGCGTGAAGTTGGGCTAGGATTTTTGCGTCTACCTTGTCGGTCTTCACCCGGGCATGGGCGATTGCCTTCACCTGTAGTGGATTGGCGATCACCACCCGCGCCACGAACGGCGTCAGAAGCCGGACGATCGTTGCGGTGTTTCCCGTGGCCTCCAGAACCACCTCGTCATCTGCTCGCAGACTGCGCCCGAATTCCACGACCGCATCATGCTCCATATCGACCTTGAAACTGTCTGTTATTTGGCCATCATCACAGATCGCGACTTGCGCGAAACTTCGATGGACGTCCATTCCTATTGATCTCATCATATGTACTCCTTCTCGTTGTTAAAGGAGTGCACGGGCTCGTAAGACAATTACGGATACGCGCTCGCGGCGCACACGGGCTGGTCGTAGGGGCGGCCAGATAACAACACGAGCTCGCAGCTCATTGTCTAGTCGGCCTGCCCGCTTCTTCGCACTCCGACGCCCCGATCCCGCGAAACCTGTCTAATACCAGCGGCATTTAACATTGACCGATATGGGCCCATTTTCGCATTCCGATTGATGTGATGGTTTCGGGCTGTGCGATGAGCTTGTTCCAAGCTTCGCATCCAGCATCGACGATGGCATTGTAGTCTTCGAACACGCGGTTGGAGAGCCAATTGGCGCGCAAGTACTGCCAGATATTTTCCACCGGGTTCAGTTCCGGAGCGCGCGATGGCAGCAGGATGATGGTGAGGTTCTTCGGGACTTTGAGTTTGCCGGTGGTGTGCCATCCGGCCCGATCCATCAGCACAACCGCATGGGCCTTTCGGGCGACGTGGCGGCTGATCTCGTCGAGATGCATCTGCATGGCTTGCGCGTCCGCCCAAGGCAGCATGAGCGCCGCCCCCTTGCCGTGAGCCGGACAGATGGCGCCGAACAGATAGGCGTTGCGATAGCGCTGATCGGCCGGCTGGCGGGGGCGCGTGCCCTTTCTCGCCCACAGGCGCGTCAGGCCATTCTTCTGGCCAAGGCGTGCTTCGTCCTGGAACCAGATCTCCACCGGCGTTCCCGCTGGCAGGTCAGCTATATGCACCTGGAGCGTGTCGGTGAAGTTTTTTTAAACGCCTCGATGATCCGCTTATCCTGCCTGGGATGCTGCGGGCGGGCGCTGATATGGGCAAAGCCCAGTTCGCCAAGCAGTCTGGATATCCCGCGCTCGGAATAGATGACGCCAAAGCGCGCCTCGATCACCCGCTTCAGGTCGATCCGCCGCCAGCGGACAACCCCGTCCACCGCCGGATCGGAGCCGGTCTCGACAATCTCGCCAAGTTCTTTCATCTGGACATCGCTCAGGTAGCGCGTCCGGCCCGCGCCCTTGCGGTTGGTGAGGCCATCCGGTCCCTCTTCGTTGAACCGGTGAACCCAGTCCCGCAGGGTTTGGCGATCCATCCCACCGATCCTTGCGGCCTCTCCACGGCTCATGCCATCGTAGACCGCCGCAAGAGACAACAGACGGCGGCTCTGCCGGGCATCCTTGCAACGGCTGGCGAGTTTACGAAGGTGGCGGGCATCAAAGTCGCGACGAAGCGGAACACTGGCTGGCATGGCGATCCTCCTTTGCCAACCTTGAATCAGATCAAAACCGATTTGGGAATCCCCACAGAGTCAGAAATTGATGCCGTTGGTATAACATGACATTTGAAAAACAGGGGCGGAAATCGAAGCGCCGAAGTCAGCATGCCCGATAACAACACCGCCGAACGCGCCATGAAGCCCGTCGCCATAGGCCGCAAGAACTGGATGTTTGCCGGATCACAACGTGGTGGAAACTCCATGGCCATCGCCTTCACTCTGATCGAAACCGCCAAACTCAACGGCGTTGATCCACAGGCATGGCTCACTTGGGTTCTGGAGCGTGTCGCCGACCATAAAATTAACAGGCTAGACGAGCTGATGCCGTGGAATTACAGCCCGGAAGTGTAACCACCGGACGCTTACCATCTAGCCGCCGTCAGCCTTGGCCGACGCCGATCACGTGCCGTCCCGCCGCCGCTTGCGGCCGCCGCTCAATCGCGTCTGCAAGAGAATGACGACGAAGAGAAAGGCGCCCCTGATGACAAGCTGCCAATAGGCACTCAGGCTGATTGTGCCACGCCCGTTCTCGAAGTTCAGGATGTTGAAGACCAGGCCAAGCAGCAATGCGCCGGCCACTGTCGCCGGAACCGATCCCAGGCCGCCCGTCAACAGGGTTCCGCCGACCACGACCGAGGCAATCGCTGCAAGCTCCCAGCCCAGCCCTTCCAGCGGCTGGCCCGCGCCGAAACCGGAGGCCAGGATCACCCCTGCGAGACCCGCGCAGCCACCGCTGAACAGATAGACGAATACCTTGGCACGTTTGACCCGCAGTCCCATCAGCGTCGAGGCTTCCTCGCTGTCGCCGATGGCAAGCACCGAGCGTCCGAGCGAGGTCCGCTCCAGCACGCACCAGGCGCCCAGTGTCACCACGGCGACGACGACGATCGTCCACGGCAGTACGCCGAAGGCGGTCTCCATGCCCAGCCTTGTGAAATTGCTGCCCCAGTCGATGCCGATGGTCTTGGCACCGCTCAGCACCAGCGCGCCGCCCTTGGCGGCAAGCATGCCGGCCAATGTGGCGATGAAGGGCGGAACCCGCATGACGATGATGACGAAGGCATTGATTGCGCCGAAACCGAGGCCGGCCAGCACCCCGCCGGGCAGAGCGACTTGCAGGCCATAGGGGCTGAGATAGGCCGCGACCACAGACGCGAATGCAGCGACCGAGCCCACCGACAGGTCGATGCCGCCGGTCATGATCACGAAACACATGCCGATCGCGATCAGGATGAACATCGAGTTGTAGTTGAGAAACGACGCGATGTTGTAGGCGCTTCCGAAGTTCTCGTACCGCAGCAAACCGAAAACGATGAGCGCCGCCAGCGCTATCCACACGCCGTTGGACCGAGCGTTTCCACGCAGATATTTCCTGAGGTCGAAGAGAGACGGGTTCGGCAAGATCCCTATTCCCTGCGCGCCTGCTGCAGATACACCGCCAGCACGATGATGATTGCCTTGACGATCAGTGCGACCTCGTCCTCCACGCCGTTGGCGAGCAGGGTATACTTGACCAACTGGATGATGACCGCGCCCAGGACGGCGCCGAAGATGGGCGCGCGCCCACCGTGCAGCACCGCGCCGCCCACCACCGCCGCGGCTATGGCGTCCAGCTCCATCAGGTTTCCGTTGCGGGCCGCGTCCGAGGCGGAGTTGATGGCGACGACAATCAGCCCGGCAACCCCGGAGAGGACAGCGCAGATGACGTAGGCGCCGATCTTGACGGCGCGTACCGGTGAACCGGACAGGCTGGCGGCGCGCTCGTTGCCACCGATCGCCAACAGGTAGCGCCCGAATACCGTGCGGTTGACCAGCCAGAAGACCATCGCGGCCAAGGCGAGCGCGAGCCAGCCCTGGAATGGCAGGTCCAGTATCTTGCCCGTTCCCAGATAGCTGAACGACGGGTTGGAGAATGTCTGCAAGTTGCCGTTCGTCAGAACCTGCGCGACGCCGCGGCCGGAGATAAACAGGATCAGGGTTGCGATGATCGGCTGGATGCCCAGGAAGCTGACCATCATTCCGTTGAACAGGCCGCAGGCTGCGGCAGCCATCAGGGGCAGCACGAAGGCGGCGGCCAACGCCAGCGCCGGGTGCTCCACGCCAAAGGTCGACGTAAAGATGAGTGGCGCCAGGGCACCAGCCAGCGCCATGACCGCGCCGACTGAAAGATCGATGCCCTGGGTTGCGATGACCAGCGTCATGCCGGTGGCGACAATGGCGATCGTCGCCACCTGGCTGATATTTACGAAGAGCGTCTGCAGTTGCAGGAAGTTCGGCGTGATCAGCGCATTGAAGATCAGCAGCGCCAGCAGCGCCATCAGGGTGCCGTGCTCGCGCAGCTTTCGCCACCCCGAGACGCCCGCGCTCGAGAGCGGGCGCAACATCGATTGCGGCTGGTGGTTGGTGCTCATACTCCCGCCCCGTCCTGACGGGCGATCGACTTCACCAATGCGTCTTCCGTGATGCCCGGGTTCGTCAGGACTGCCACCGAGGTGCCGTCGCGCAGAACCACGATCCGATCTGCGCCTTCGACGAGCTCCTCGAACTCCGAGGAGATCAGGATGACGCCGAATCCCTTGTCCACGTATCGCCGTACGATCGACTGGATTTCGAGCTTCGCCCCGACGTCCACGCCGCGGGTCGGCTCGTCCAGGATCAACAACTCCGGCTCCGTCGCCAGCCACCGTGCCAGCATCACCTTTTGCTGGTTTCCGCCCGAGAGCTCGCGGACCGGCTGGTCCATATCGGTGGTCTTGATGTCGAGAGCCCTGATGAAGCTATCGACGATCTCGCGCTCACGGCCGCCCCGGATCCGACCCAGAGGACCCGTCAGCCTGGGCAGCAGTGCCAGTGTCAAATTCTCGCGCACCGACATCTCGGGCACGATCCCCTCGGCCTTGCGATCTTCGGTCAGATAGCCAATTCCGGCCGCAATCGCTGCGGCGGGACTCTGGGGAGCGCCCTCCGCACCCAGCATCGTGATCGTGCCGGCGCTCAGCGCGTCGACTCCGAACAAGGCGCGCGCCGCTTCTGTGCGCCCGGAGCCGAGCAGTCCGCCCAAGCCGACGATCTCGCCCCGGCGCAGCGAGAGGTCCAGCTTCCTCAGGCGCCGGTCCGTGGCGATGCCTTCCGCCTCCAACAGCATCTCGCCGAGCGCGCCATCGTCGCCAGTGCCAGCGCTACCACCGCCGAAGTCGGTCATGCCGGCAGCCTCGATGTCCTCGACATCTCGGCCCAGCATGTCCGCGATCAGCTCCAGCTTGTTCGTGTCGGCAATGGTTCTGCACGCCACCGTGCGCCCATCGCGCATGACGGTCACTCGATCGCAGATGCGGAACAGCTCGTCCAGATAATGCGAGACGTACAGCACCGAAATGCCGGATTCCTTCAGCGAACGGACGACGCCGAACAGGATGTCGACCTCATGATCGTCGAGCGACGAGGTCGGCTCGTCCATGATGACCAGCTTGGCGTTCAGCGATATCGCGCGTGCGATGGCTACGAGCTGTTGGATCGCGGTGGGACAGGTGCCCAACGGCGCCTTGACGTCGACGTCGATCCCGAAGCGAGACAGGATGGCCTGCGTGCGCCGGTGCGCCTCACCCCACTTGATCAACCCGCCCCAGCCCCGCGGCTCGTAGCCCATCATCACGTTCTCCGTGACGCTGCGCAGCGGGACCAGATTCAGTTCCTGGTAGATGGTCGAAATGCCGGCGTCCTGGGCCTCGCGCGGGCTGGAGATAGTCGAGGCCCGGCCATCGAAGCGGATGTCCCCGGCGTCGCGCCGATAGACACCGGTCAAAATTTTGATCAGCGTCGATTTGCCGGCGCCGTTCTGTCCGATCAGGGCGTGCACTTCCCCCGGCGCGATATCGAGGCTTGCGGACGTGAGCGCAACCACCCCCGAGAACACCTTGTCCACGCCCGATATCGACAATAGCGAGGACATGGGGCGAGAGCTTGGCGAGCTATTGTCAAAAGTTGTGTATGGGCTGATCATGCGGCGGCGCGATCCTGGCGTTCTCCATCTACGAATTTGACGCCGCGAATGATCTCGGCGAGATGGTTCGATCCATCGAGTTTTCTCCATTTTCTCTGAGCGTACTGGCATAGTTTGAAGACCATGGCCATCGCCGTCTTGCGCGACAGGCAGCCCTTGGTCCGGTAGGTGCGCAGACGAACCGTGGCGAAGGTGCTCTCGATGGGGTTGGTCGTGCGTACATGCTTCCAGTGCTCGGCGGGGAAGTCGTAGAAGGTCAGCAGGACGTCGCGGTCCTTGGCCAGGCAGGCCGTGGTCTTGTCGTATTTCGGTCCGTAGGCTTCCAGGAAGAAGTCGAAGGCGTTCTCCGCCTCCTTCCTGGTCTCGGCCATCCAGATCTCCTGCAGGTGGCTCTTGGCCTTCTTCTGCAAGCCCTTGGGCAGCTTGTTCAAGACGTTGCCCGTCTTGTGCACCCAGCAGCGTTGCTCGCGGGCGCCTGGGTAGACCTGGCGGAGCGCCTTCCAGAAACCGAGCGCGCCGCCGCCGAGCGCCAGTTGCGGACCCATTTCAAGACCACGCCGCTTGAGGTCGAGCAACACCTCCAACCAGGACCGCTCGCTTTCGCGGTAGCCGTCGGTGATGGCGATCAGTTCCTTGCGTCCCGTGTCCGTAGCCCCGATGACGACCAGGATGCACTGCTTCTCCTCCTCCATGCGGGCGCCGAAATAGATGCCGTCCACCCAGAAATAGACGTAACGCTTGGCCGTGAGGTCGCGCCCTTGCCAGCATTCCATCTCGTCTTGCCAGACCTCCTTCAGCCGGGTGATCGTGGAGGCCGAAAGGCCCGGCGCTTGCGTCCCCAACAGCGCCGCCAGCGCTTCCGAAAAGTCGCCGGTGGAGATGCCCTTCAGATACAGCCAGGGCAGGAGGTCTTCCAGGCTCTTGGTCCGGCGCAGATAGCGCGGCAGGATCGCCGACGTGAACCGGATGGCGCCGTCACCCCGGTCCCGGACACGGGGCTGGCGCACGCTCACCGGGCCGATCCCGGTCTGGATGGCGCGTTCCGGCAGATATCCATTGCGCACAACCCGGCGGCGGCCGGCATCGTCAACAAGCGCCGCATAGGCCTCCAGAAACGAGGCGACCTCGGCTTCGATGGCCTGGGCCAAAAGCTTGCGCGCCCCAGCTTGCAGGACTTCCGTCAACGGGTCTTCCTGAAAATCGGCTGGGCTCCGAAAGGCGATAACGGTATTCTCTTCCATGGCGTATCCCTCCTTGGCTTCGCTCAAGTGGTGACATTCACAATCACCAGGATACGCCGCCTTCAATCCAACGCCGTACACAAGATTCGGTTATAGCTCGGCTTGGCATGAAAGAAGCGGAACCGCAGCAGCGGTCCCGCTTCCCGACCGAGGGCCGTGAAAATCAGTAAGCGCTGTCGATATGCATCGCGGCGTTCGCCTTGGTGAAGATGCGGTCTTCGACCTTGACCCAGGGTTCGATGGTTTCGCCGTTCGTGTAGCGCTTCATCGTCTCGCAGGCCAGGGGGCCGAAGAAGGGCGAGGACTCCACCGTCACGCCCATCTTGCCGTCGATGATGGCTTGCAGCGCGTCGCGCGTTCCGTCGATCGACACGACAAGCACGTCGTCGCCCGGCTTGCGGCCGGCCAACTCCAGCGCCTGGATGGCGCCGATGGCCATTTCGTCGTTGTGGGCATAGACGATGTTCACGTCGGGATGCGCCTGAAGCAAGGTCTCCATCACCTGGCGCCCGAGGTCGCGCGCGAAATCGCCGGTCTGGGAAGCAACGATGGTCATGTTGTCATGCATGGCCATGACGTCGTCGAAACCCTTTTTGCGGTCGTTGGCCGGAGACGATCCGGTCGTGCCTTCCAGCTCCACGATGATGCCCGCGTCGCCCTTGAAGTTCTCGAGCGTCCATTCGGCGACACGGCGGCCCTGATCAATGAAGTCGGAACCCAGGAACGCCACGTAGTGCTCGCCGGCCCTGGCCACATTCGGATCGACAGAGCGGTCGACCAGGAACGTGGGAATGCTGGCGGCTTTGGCCTTCATCACCGCGGCCAACAGCGGCTTTTCCTCGCGCGGGGGCAGGAACAGGACATCGATGCCCTGCGCGATCATGGAATCCACGTCGGCGACCTGCTTGGCCGCGGAACCGGCGGCATCGGTTGCAACCAGGTCCCATCCACACTCGTCGGCGGTGTCATGGAAGGACTTGGTCTCTGCGATACGCCACGGATTGTTGCTTTCCATCTGCGCGAATCCGACCTTGTAGCGATCCTTCTTGGCCAAGGGAGGCAGATCTGCGGCGAGTGCACTTGACGCGACGAGAACCAAGCCTGCGGCCGTCGCAATCAAACGGGTGAGTCGGGTCATGAGGATCCTCTCCTGATTCTGCGGCGGCGCATTCCGCCTTGAGATGAGTAGACCATGACGGTTGCATTGAAGTCAATAAATATTTATTAGTTATCGTGTTGATGCTGACGAGACACCTTGGATGTGATAAGTTCGCATTCAAAATCAGGCCATTGCATACGCTAACAGGTGTGTAGAGGAAACGGGGGCCGGGCGTGGTGGAGGCACTGAAGCCGCCGACAATCGGGGTAGGCCGGATACGGGGCCGACGCCGGGTCACGATGACCGACGTCGCGCGCGTGGCCGGCTGCTCCCAGTCCACTGTCTCCTTCGTTCTCAACAACAACACGACCGTCCAGATCTCCGAGGCGACGCGGAAACGGGTCAAACGCGTCGCCGACGATCTCGGCTATGAGGGTGTGCCGGCTCTGCCCAGAGAAGAAGCCAATTCGACAGCGGCTCGCGTCATCGCCTTCGTCGTGGACAGCCTCTCGACGAGTTGGGAGGCTCCGGCCGCGCTCGCGGGCGTCCGGCGGGCGGCCCGCAGCGCCGGTGCTCTGGTCCTGGCCGCGGAGACCCAGAATGATCAGCGGATCGAGCCGAAAACACTGTCCCTCCTGATCGAGCAGGAGGTCGAGGCGATTATCTACGCCTGTGTCCACACCAGGGAGGTCGTTCTGCCCGACACGCTGAAGGCGACCGACATCCCGGTCTATCTGCTTAATTGCCATACCAAGGACAACGCCCGTCCCGCGGTCGTGCCCAGCGAAATCGCGGGCGGTCAGCGCGCAACCAATGTCCTGATCGATGCCGGGCACACCCGCATCGCCACCATCACTGGCGAGCCCTACATGGCGGCGACCGGGGATCGCTTGACAGGCTATCGGAGAGCCCTGGCAACGGTGGACATTCCCTTCGATCCAAACCTCGTCGTCGAGGGAGACTGGTCCGCCAGCGCCGGGTTCAACGGCACCATGAAGCTCCTGGAACTCGACCGGGCGCCGACGGCGATATTCTGCCAGAACGATCGCATGGCGATCGGCTGCTACGAGGCGCTGAAAGAAAGCGGATACGCGATTCCCGGCGACATGTCGGTCGTCGGCTATGATGACGAGGAGATCTCCCGCCATCTCTTCCCGCCGCTGACGACACTGATCCTGCCACATCGGGCCATGGGATTCTGGGTGGTCGAGCAGCACGTTCACCCGCCGACGAGGCAAGACGACCCCTTTGTGGTGACCAAGCTCGAGTGCGAGCTTGTCGAGCGCAACTCCGTAGCCGCCCCGAGAGGGTAGCCGCTTCCCAGAGGTAACTCGCGACGCTGGACGGTGGTGCTTGACAGTCGAGAGTGTTGTTCGGCGCGAGAGTTCGACACCGATCAGCGTGATAACTCACTAATCTGATTGCAATGTGAGGAGCTATAGCCGAATCTTGGTGACGGTTTGGGTCAGGCGGCGGCTTGAGGTTGTTGCCTGACGGCTTCGATTCCGTCGATGAACTTTACGCCGCCGATCAGCTTGGGCAACTGGTTGTGTCCGTCGAGGCGGCGCCAACTGTTCTGTGCCGCCTGGGCGAGTTTGAAGACCATGGCGAGCGCCGTCTTGTTGGAGAGGCATCCCTTGGATCGCACGGTACGGTGTCGCACGGTGGCGAATGTGCTTTCGATGGGGTTGGTGGTGCGCAGATGCTTCCAATGCTCGGCGGGAAAGTCGTAGAACGCCAGCATCGTCGCGCGATCCTTGACCAGGCATGCGGCCGCCTTGTCGTATTTGACGGCGTAGGTCTCGATGAAGGCGTCGAAGGCGCTGTCTGCGTCGTTCCTGGTCTCGGCCATCCAGATCTCCTGGAGAGCACGTGTCATAGTAGCCTTATTTAGGAGAATCGTGATTGGAAATACTGAATGTTTTCAGCGGGTATTTGTAGTGCAATTTATGATATTGCCTAGTTAATTATGATACTGTAGTGTTAATTACGATACGGTCTTTGTTTGTGGATAAGTATCAACTTTTGATGTTAGCAAATTACAGGAGACCACCGTGCGCAAAGAAGCGACGGCGCTGAGTCGTGCTAAAGTTCTGCGCCCGATATTAGAGATTGAGGAGCAGGGCTTTCCTGTAAGTTGTGCGTTAGAAGATGCCGCTCATGATTTGGGCCTTTCCAAGAGCCATACTTGGCGTTTGTATCGTCGTATGAAAGCCAACGATGCCCGTTCGAGCGCGCTTGATTTGCAGCGGCGTGGCCCGAAAAAGGGCACCCGTCGATTGTCTGGAGAAGTTGAACAGATCATTGAATGCAGCCTCAGGCAGGGCGTTGTTGCATGGATCAGACAATAGTCACAAGCCGCCCTTACCCGTGATACAGGCTATGAGATTTGTTTGAACACGGGTCGGCCGAGTTCGGTCATTTTGTTGAGAATGGCGACGCCGATTTTGGCCTCCGTTTGCTGATTTTCGAAACAGCGGGCTTTCAGTTTTGGCCCGATAATAGCCTTCCAGCGCCCCATCTGTGTCTCAATTCTACTGCGCTGATTGTAGCCACTGCCAGATTGCCAGGCCATGCGGCCATGAGTTTGAATTTTAACAATATGTCGGTCTCGAAGTGAGGGAAAACACTTGGATTGCGGGCTTGGAATGGCGTTCTTCGGTGGAGGAATAATGATTTCAACCGCCTCGCCAAATCGTGCCTTAAGCAAGTCACTGGTCGGTGCGCCGTCGTAGGCACCGTCCGCTATAAACCGGGAGACCGGAGTGCCAATCTGATTTAATAGATCAGGCAGCACTGTTGGATCGCCAACGTCATCCAGCGTTAAATCCGAACAAACGATATCGCCAGTCACAAGGTTCAGACCAAGGTGAAGTTTACGCCACCGTTTGCGTTTGGCCTTTACATTATACTTGCTTTGCAGCCACTCACCCTCATCGAAAACCTTCAAACCCGTACTGTCGATGGCCAAGTGGACCGGATCTGTTATTTTGATTTTGGGCCTTGCCGGAAGGCTCAGACCACGCCCTCGGCGCGACAGGGTCGAGAAATCAGGAACTGAAATTTCCAGCAGCATCAGCTTTGATATGCTGCGTATCAGCCCTTGGGTCTGGCGCAGCGGCAACCTGTAAACCATGCCCAGCGTCAGGCACATCGTGATCGCCAGATCCGAGTATCGCGGCTGGCCGCCGCGCGACCTGCGCCGTGGTGCTGCCCAGTGCTTTCGCGCATCCCCTGTGATCCAGACCGTCAAATCACCACGATTTCGCAGGCTTTCATTATACCCGCACCAGTTCGTCACCCGATATTTCTTCTTCGCAAACTTGTGCCGGCGGGAGGTGTTGAATTAATGCGGCATTAAGCATATCCGTGGTCGTGGCAAAAGCCTGTGTTAACACTTGACACCCGATCCGTGCAACAACGCCGTGTGCAGGCGGTTTCCAGGCGATCCCGGCCAAAGGTCTTGGCCAGCCGCAAAATACCCATGCAGGACCGGTAGCCCTGTTCCGGATGACGGCGCTCACGCATGATAACCTCGACATAGGCTTCGGTGTTTGGGCCGATCCTGGCGGCCTGTCGGCGTATTCTTTCGGGCGTCCAATCTGTCCGGAACCGGTGGTTTGCTGGCATGTGATCACGATGGGTGGAATGCTGGCGATTGCCGGATGTGCGCTGATGCGCCGCCACGCGTTGCCCTTTAAAATATACCTCAATTGTTCGCGCGGTGATCCTGGCCCACAGCTTTTGCTTCAACAGCTGATGCGGAACAGAGTAATAATGCCGTCCCACATCTATGTGGTAATCAAGGCCAACCCGGCATTCTTTCCATTCAGCGTAAACATAGGGCTCGACCGGCAAGGGCTTCAGGGCATGCCTGTCCAGCGTCTTAAACAAATCCCGGCGGCTGGCCCCCAGATGCCGGGTCACTTTCCCATTCAACTGGTCCATTAAGGGTCGGATCTCAGCGTTCAACTCATCGAGACTGAAGAAGCGCTGATTGCGCAGACGTGCCAGAATCCAGCGTTCGACCAAGAGCACAGCCCCTTCGACCTTTGCCTTGTCTTTGGGCTTTCTTGGCCGGGCCGGAACAATGGCTGTATCGTAATGGACCGCCATATCCGCATAGGTGCGGTTGATGGATGGTTCATAGAAACAGGCCTTGGTCACACCGGCCTTGAGATTGTCCGATACCACTTGCGCGGGCACCCCGCCGAAGAACCCAAAAGCCCGGACATGGCTGGATATCCAGTCGGGCAATGATTGCGTCCAGCTGGCTTCCACATAGGTGTAACTGGACGCCCCCAGCGTGGCGACAAATAGCTGCGCCGTCCTCACCTCGCCTGTCTGAGGGCAGACCACATCCATGGTCGCCCCGGCATAATCCACAAACAGACGCTCACCGGCAGGATGCCTTTGGCGCATCACCGGCGACAGCTTGCCCTCCCACCGTGTATAAAGTTCACAAAACCGGCTATAGCCATAACCGTTGGGATGGACGGCCCGGTACTCTTCCCAGAGCAGCGAAAGTGTCACGCCCTTCCGGCGCAACTCGCCATGCATAAAGGCCCAGTCTGGTTGCGGATAAGACCCGCATACATCGCCAGCCGTGCGGGGAAACAGCAGGCCTTCAATATCTCCATCGCTCAGATCTGCTGGCAAAGGCCACGACAGGCCAGCCACATCGGCGCGGTGCAAATAATCCGATACTGTCGCCCGCCCCAAAGACAGGCTCAGCGCCATCTGACGACCTGATAATCCATCCGCCCGAAGTCGCAGGGCTTCTCGTATCTTCCGCATTGGCAATCTCTTCATTCGGCTCCCTCTCGTTCAAAAAGAACGGCAGGATAACCGCGTTAAGGATCGCCTCGTGGCAGCAATATCTCAGGTGAAAACAGGGGGGCCGGATGCCCCGGAATCCCCGGCCGGATCAAATCGGTATGGGTGGCCGGATGTTAGCGGAATCACTGGCCGGATCGCCCCGGAATACGCAAAGAAGCTCTAAACAACGAAAGTGGTAGGGCGGCGGCGTTTTTTTGGCCACATGAATTCCGCACGAGGGTCTCTCTGCAATTTTCTGGCTAGTCCTCTGCCCAATTCGACACTTGTTGCAGGTTTGCGACCGTTGCGTCCGATGGGTGTGGTTCGGTCGTCATTCAAGTTGATGAGGCGTCGTCGCCAACATGCGATAGTTCGTACCTCAACACATAAGTCGGTTCACACTGCTTCATGCTTTGAGAGACCTCTATGACAATTAGATGCCACTTGTTGCTCGCATGGAATTCGCCCGGTTTGATGGACACTTTTCACTTGAAGAAGGAGAGTGTCTTACATGCCGAGAACAAGGAGCCCGTACCCTGCGGAGTTCAGGGATCAATTGGTTGCGCCGGCGCGGGCCGGACGGAGTGTTAAGAGCCTGGCGCGGGAGTTTGAACCCTGCGCTGCAAGCATTCATGGCTGGATCAAGCAAGTCGAGATCGACAATCGTGATCGCAGCGACGGCCTGACAAGCGAAGAGCGCGAAGAACCGCGGCGCCTTCGTCGAGAAGTCAGGCAACTGCGCCAGGAACGTGACAAAATGTCAAAGGCCGCGGCTTGGTTTGCACAAAACGACGTGACATCGCAGAGTTCTTCCAATTTACGAAGCGCAAACCATCAAATGTAATCCACCATTCGGATCAGGGGTCGCAATACACATCGGTGGCCTTTGGTCTGCGCTGCAGAGAATTGGGCGGGCGACCCTAAATGGGATCTGTTGGGGACTGCTACGACAACGTCACAAGCGAGAGCTTCTTCGCCACCCTCGAATGCGAACTGCTGGATCGCAGGAAGTTCAAAACCAAGGCTGACGCCCGCGTCGCATGCCTCGAGTTCATCGAAGGCTGGTAAAATCCCTCTCGCCGACATTCGCATTTAGGGTATTAGTCACCGATCAACTACGAAAGGATCGCCGCTGAAGGGCTGGAATCTATAAGCCTATGTCCGTCCATCAAACCCGGGGAACTCCAAAGACTTCGTCGCAGCTCTGTGCGCGAAGCGCGTCGATCTGACGATCCAATTTTGAGTGACGGTAGCGGCGCGGTCGTATCCAATTTTCTTCGTTTGAGTATAACGAACTGGCGTCAATATACACCAGATTTATGCGTTACCAAATAGCCAAAGGCCACTACGAGTGTCTGGTGTGCGGAAACTTCCGGCCCTTGGCTGACGTAGCTCTAGCCAGCGAGAACGGCCCTAGACAGCCATTGGTGAACATCGCAGCGAACGATAGGAATGAGCCATTCCGTTGCAAAACTCGAATAGCAATCCAATTCCCCCGATCTAACAGAATACAATTTTCGAGAGGCTGCGGTTCCCGAACCCGGCTTGCATTTTGCCTCGCTTGGAGAACGGCTTCGCAAATCCAAATGCGAGAATCTGACCGTCGGAGTTTCTCAACAATAAGCCCAATCACCACGTTCGATTGCAGCGTTTGATGCAGGTGCTGAAATTTGCACTCTTCACGAACAGCCCATAGCCGACTTTGGCAAGAAACTCAGTACTCTCCAGCGTAGCCTGACAGCGCCGTAGAATACTGAGATTGGTTAGCTTGGTATGACCGCACCTGGCGAGGCGGGTTTGGCCAACAATGGCTCCGGGGGAGAAGGCCTGGTCTCAGGAAGAGCTGGTCTCAGATGCGGCCTGCATCGCACCTATGCCATGGGGGATGCAGGTGCTGAAATTTGCACTCTTCACGAACAGCCCATAGCCGACTTTGGCAAGAAACTCAGTACTCTCCAGCGTAGCCTGACAGCGCCGTAGAATACTGAGATTGGTTAGCTTGGTATGACCGCACCTGGCGAGGCGGGTTTGGCCAACAATGGCTCCGGGGGAGAAGGCCTGGTCTCAGGAAGAGCTGGTCTCAGATGCGGCCTGCATCGCACCTATGTCAGCGGCATCGAGCGCGGCATCCGCTACCCGACTGTGGTCATCCTCGCCAAGTTCGCCGCGATCTTGAATACTGAGCCGGCTGAGCTCTTGCGGAGCTGGATATCAGCATTGACTTCCAAAAAATCTCATTGGTAGCGAGGGATTTCGCGGGGCTCAGACAAACTACGAAGCACGCGATTTTAGCCGGCACGGTTGAGGATACGCCTCATGAAGGCCCGGGTCCGCTCTCTACCGGGGTTGTAGATCACCTGGGACGGTGGTCCGGATTCCTCGACGATCCCGCCGTCAATGAAGATCACGTCGTCGCAGACCTGCGCCGCGAAGTCCATTTCATGGGTCACCACCAGCATAGTCAGCCCCTTTTCGGCCAAGTCGCGCACGACGGTCAGTACCTCGCCGACTAGCTCGGGATCGAGGGCAGAGGTGACCTCGTCGAATAGCATGACCCGCGGTTTCAGCGCCAAGGCGCGGGCGATCGCGACGCGCTGCTGCTCGCCGCCCGAGAGTTGTGATGGGCGGGAGTCGAGACGGTCGCCTAGGCCCACACGATCCAGCAGGGCGCGCGCATCCTCCCTTGCCTGGGGGCGGGGAGTGCCGAGCACGGCGAGCGGGCCTTCCATGACATTCTCGATCGCGGTCATGTTTGGGAACAGGTTGAATTGCTGGAACACCATACCGACCTGCCGGCGTAAGGAGCGCAGGTTCCGCCCGGTTAGCGCAACGCCCAGGTCGAAATTGCAAACCAGCTTGCCGTCGAGCTTCAGCGTCCCCTGTTCGGGAGTATCCAGCATGTTCACGCAGCGCAGCAGGGTCGATTTGCCCGAGCCGGACGCACCGACGATCGAGACCACCTGGCCCTCGCGCAGCTTTAGGTCGATGCCCTTCAGAACCTCTAACTTCCCATAGCTCTTGTGAATATTGGTCAGTTCGAGAACGCACGGCTTGGCCTTTGCATCAGGAACTTTCGACGAAATGCTCCCTACCCAATCAGTCATATGATGCAAAACGCTGAAGTAGGGACTGGGATAGGGCCAGGATGCCATTGATCACGAGATAGGCGATGGCCGAGAAGATTAAGAAGACAAACGCTTGTTGCGTCAGTGACACCGCACGGGAAGTGGCGGCGGAAAGTTCGTTGACCGCCACCAACGAGGCTATTGCGGTGCCCTGCACCGCGAGGATGGCGCTGGTTGTGAAATTCGGAATCGCCACCGGGATCGCCTGCGGCAGGATCACGCGCCGCAGGATCCTGCCCGGCGGCAAGGCCAGTGCGTTGGCGGCGGCGATCTGGCCGTGCGGAACCGATTTCAGCGCGCCGCGCATGTCTTCGCTGAGATAGGCGACGGCAACAGCCAACAGCCCGTAGTAGGCGGCTTCGTAGGGGCTCAGCCGAATGCCGAAGCGGGGCAGGACGAAAAAGCATATGTAGAGCAGAATCAGCGCCGGCATCAGCCGGATGAAGTTCACGTAGATCGCGGCTATCCAGCCGAAGCGGGTCTGCCGGATAAGCGCGACCGCAAGCGCCAACGGCGTGGCCGTAATCAGGATCATGCACGCCAACAGCAATGTATTGCCAAGCCCGGCCAGAAGCGACGGCATGTATTCGATGAGCAAGTTGAAGGAGCGGTCCATCTCAGTGCTGCCAACTCTGACGGTTCTCGAAGTGCCATTGCGCCAGCAGCAGGGTCCCATTCATCAAGACATAGATGATCGAGATCACAGCCATGGTCTCAATCGGGCGGAAGGTGGTGGCTATGATCTGCTTGGACAGTGTTGCCATCTCGGGATAGGCAACGACCGCGGCGATCGCGGTGCCCTTCACGATTTCGGTCCCGCGTGAGAAATACGACGGCAGGGCGGCGGGCAGCATCTGTGGCAGAATCACCCGGCCCAGGATGCGCGACGGCGGCAGTGCAAGGGCGGCGGCTGCCTTGAATTGCCCGTCGGGGATCGACTGTAATCCGCTACTGAACGCCTCGGAGAAATAGAACGAGATGTAGAGGGTCATTCCGATAACCGCCGCGGTGAAGGTGGTGATCGAGAATCCCAGCTCGGGCACCAGCAGGAATACGGCGAGTAGGATGATGAGCGGCGGTAGGCCGCGGCCGATCCAGCTCGCCACCCGCAGCGTGGCTCGCAGCCAGCCCGGGCCAAAGAACGACGCCAAAGCCAGAAGAAACCCGACGGACGTAGCAATCGCGAAAACCGCGAGAGTTAGGGTCAGCGTGTTGACGGCGCCTCTCGCGATTGTCGGTAAAATGAGATTCAGGAACGCTAGGTCGATCACCATGCGCCTCGGAATTAGTTAGATTTTTACCTGTTTAGATCTCAGTATCCGAACCGCCGAAGCAGGTCCAGCCCTTCGGTCGGGGCACCGTATTCCGTCCTCCAAGCGTGGATCTTTCCGCTCACGCGATAATTGCCGAGCAACAAGTTCACCGCGGTCAGTAGATCGGCTTCTCTGGGATTTACGCAAAGCGATTCTGGGAAGACCGCGACCGACGAACCTTCGACCATCTTGAGCTCGGGGCCCTGGAAATTCTCGATTGCGTAGACCGCGTTCTGATGGTTGGTCATCACGAAGTCAACCTGGCCATTCCCGAGGGCTGCCAGCACCTCGTTGAGGCCCGGAAACTCGATTGCTTGTGCGATGTCGGGCAGACGCTCTTTGCCCGTCTCGAAGTAGATTTCGCCACGCACGCCGCCCATGATCTTACCGCTGGCATCAGCATAGGTCGTGAGGCCCGTATCGGCGAGCGTCAAGCCTTCCGTGGAGGTTACGACTATCGGATTGGAAAGCAGGAAGTCAGGGCTTCCCAGCCGGGTCGCCGACCAACCTGCACCGGCGCAGCCAAGGTCGAAGCGGCCGGATGCGAGGCCCGGAAGAACACTTTCCCAACTGACGGAGACCATATCTATCTCGATTCCCAGATCCTCGCCCATCTGCTCCCAGAGCAAGATCAACCAGCCATCGACCTCACCAGTCTCCAAGTTGAGAAATGTCGTCGGCGGAATGTCCGGCGTGACCGCGATAGTCAGTACGCCGTCCTTGACGAGGTTTCTGAGAGGCCAGGGTTTTGGATAATCCGTGTAGATAAGGCCGCCGGGCAACAATTGCGCTTCCGTTTCACTTGCCACAGCGGACAGAGGTGCCGTGAAAATGCTAGCAGCGACAAATGCCAAAATAGCTGAGGTCTTCATTGTCAGTCCTTTCCTTCATTTGTTATTTTGATATCCCTTAAGATATATCATAGAATATAATCTAGTTAAAATGAAGCCTAATTTGCAATCCTATTGTTTTGGCTGAAAGCGAAAGGAAACTTCGACGTGAACGAATCGAGCGAAGTCCGTATTGTCACCGCCGCGCGGGTCCTGACGGGTTTTGATGAGGCGGGAAAGGCACAGTTCCTGACCAATGCGGCGCTCTGTCTGAGGGGAGTCCGGATCGACAGCGTTTTGCCGATGGTAGACGTCACAGACAGTGCCCGGGTTATCGCGGAATATCCGAATCACGTGCTGCTGCCCGGCTTCGTCAACGCGCATCACCATATCGGACTCACGCCGATCCAGGCCGGTTCGCTCGATCACCATTTGGAAGAATGGATCGGCAGCGGCGCTGCGCGGCGTCAGCTTGACCCCTATCTCGACACGCTGTTCTCGGCGACCGAACTGATTCGGTCGGGTGTCACCACGGTGCAGCACATCCAGGGAGCGATGTCGGGGCCAGCAGCAAATATGAAACATGTCGCCCAGGAGGTGCTGCGGGCCTATCGCGACATCGGCATGCGCGCCTCATACTGCTTCAATGCGCGGGATCAGAACCGAATGACGCATGAGGCCGATGCAGATTTCATCGCCAGGGCGACCGGCGAAATACAAGCCGATGTCGCGACCTATCTGGCGCGGCGGACAGTGGATATGTCGGACTACCTCGGTCTCTTCGACGAACTGACCGCGAATGTTGCAGACGATGGCCGACTGGCCATCCAGCTTGCACCGGCGAACCTGCACTGGTGCAGCGACCGGATGCTCGAAGCCTTGCGCGACAAGGCGGCCGTGGCGGGGGTGCCGATGCACATGCACCTGGTCGAGACGCCCTATCAGGCGGAATATGCCCGGCGCCGTACCGGGAAGAGCGCGGTGGCGCATCTGGGAGATCTCGGGTTGCTGGGGCCGGGCATGACACTGGGCCATGGTGTCTGGATTTCGCCCGGCGACATGGATTTGCTGGCCGAAAGCGGCACTTGCGTCTGCCACAACTGTAGCTCGAACCTGCGTCTCGGCAGCGGCAAGGCGCCGATCACAGAATATCTGGATCGGGGCGTGACCTTGGCACTTGGCATCGATGAGGCCGGGGTTAACGACGACCGCGACATGCTGCTGGAAATGCGCATGGCACTCTATCAGAACCGGGCACCTGGGATGGGTGCACGATGGCCATCCGCATCCGACGTGATGCGGATGGCCACTGAGGGCGGGGCGGCGACGACGCCTTTCGGCGCCGGCATCGGCCGGATTGCGGCCGGAGCGCTGGCAGATTTCACCGTTATCGATTGGCGCCGCGCGACCTGGCCCTATCAGGACGACAATGTGCCCCCGATTAATGTTCTGGTGCAGAGGGTCAAGCCCGAAGCCGTGGCAGCCGTCTGGGTAGCGGGCGAACGCATCCTGAACGACGGTCAGCCGGAGCGGATCGACGCAGAGGCGATCCACGCTGAGATCGCCGAGCGCCTCGCCGTGCCGCGGAACGAAATGGAGCGGATGGGGCTGCGCATCGGAAAGGCCGCTGTGCCGCTGATTCGCGAATTCTTCGCCAACTACGCGATCAATCCACACAAGAGCTGAGCACTTCGCGCTGCAGCGATGCCCCGGCGAAGGCCGGGGCATCTTGGGACTTAATATTATTCAAAGATTGCGAACAAGACTTTGGCCAATGTCCGCGACCATCATCCGATGTCGTTTCCTCTTCACCCGCTCGACCTCGGCGGATGAGTGGGAGATGCTCGAGGAAACGGCGAATCTGCAGCGAGACGAAGAGATCCTTACTTTGGGCGACTGACCTGCCCCCAATTTGAGGTGACCTGCTCCCCGAAAACTGGTCCATTTGAAAGGAGGATCTGTTCGCTTAATGTTCACGAGAACGAGGAGAACAGAGAATGCGCAAGTCACGGTTTAGCGAAGAGCAGATTGTTCGGATCATTCAGGAGTATGCGGCGGGTGCGAAAGTGTCCGAGTTGTGCCGTAAGCACGGTATGTCGGATGCCACCTTTTACAAATGGAAAGCCAGGTATGGCGGCCTTCAGATTTCCGATGTCAGGCGGCTGAAAGACCTGGAATCGGAGAACGGCAAGCTGAAGAAGCTGCTGGCCGAAACCATGCTTGATAATGCTGGCCTGAAAGGGCTTCTGGCAAAAAACTTCTGAAGCCTGCAAGCCGCCGGGAAGCAGTCATGGTTCTTTGCCGTGACTATCAGTTTTCAACTCGGCGGGCCTGTGGGCTGATTGGGTTTTCCAGATCGAGTAATGAATACAGAGGAAGGCCGGATCGCCATGCGAGGATACGGGAACGGCTGGTCACGCTTTCCGGCAAACACCGACGCTATGGCTATCGCATGTTGCATGCCAAGCTTGGCCAGGAGGGTTTCAAGGTGAACGTGAAAGTGGTGGAGCGACTTTACCGAGAGGAGCGCCTGACCCTGCGCCGCCGCAATCGCAAGAAAATCCCCAAGGGCGTGCGCGAAGGCGCCTGGTGCCCGATCGCCGCCAACCAGCGGTGGAGCCTGGACTTCACCATGGATGCGCTCGCCAACGGCAGGAAGTTCCGCACCGTCAATCTGAAAGACGACTGCACACGGGAATGTCCGGCGATTGATGTGGCCCTGTCGATCCCCGGCTCCCGCGTGGTGGAAATGCTGGAACGGGTGGCTCGTGAGCGGGGGTACCCGGATGTTCTGACCGTTGACAATGGGCCTGAACTACGAGGCCGCGCGCTTGATGGCTGGGCAGATGATCACGGCGTGCAGCTCTACTTCATCGACCCGGGCAAGCCGACCCAGAACGCCTACATCGAAAGTTTCAACGGCCGGTTTCGCGAAGAATGCCTGAACTTGAACTGGTTCACCTCGCTGGCCGAGGCAGAAAGGATCATCGAGGACTGGCGGATCGATTACAATCAAAACCGGCCCCACTCTTCGCTGAACTATCAAACCCCGGAAGAATTTGCCGCAAACAGGCCTTTCCATAAACCGCAATGGGCAGCGACGCTTGAGCTATCTGAAGGCTCCGCGCCACCGCCCATTGCTCACGCCGCCGAATAATGGCAAACAAAAGAGGAACAGAGTCTACCTAAAAGTGGCCCTCAAATTGGGGGCAGGTCACTGCCCAGAGAGGTAGCCTTCCTTGTACCCACTGGCCTCAAACAGCGGCAGGTACATCTCTGAACCAACTTTTACAACCGATTTGTAAAGCTTCCAAAAAAGGCCCTCTTTGTCCAGTCCCGGATTCTCGGATATGATATCCTTGGCGACCACTTCCCAGTAAGCAGGATCGGTTTGAATCGCCTGCAGCGAAAGTGGTGGATTGGTGGTCACACCCCGAAACAATTGATTTTGGGGATTGTCTTTGTCGTACATTCGGTTGAATTGCGTTTGCAGCAGATCACGATCCGCCGGATCTGCTTTTTCGAGCATTTTTTTGCACCAATTTTCGAAAACAACAGGAGAAGAATCCCACCAGATTTCCATCCCTGGGCTGATGTCTACCAGCCGTTCGAAAAAGTTTCTTTCTTCCATAATTGATCCTGCTGTTTAACCAAACTGTTTAGAGGCGGTTTCTTAACCTAAGACAATATGATCGAAACCTGAGCAACCTCTTGCGCGCCCGGCGGGCAGCATCGGCCAACTGGGGATCACGCCCTCCTGCTTGGTGGCCTCGAAATAGGCGGGATCGCCGCCTTCTAAGCAGACCACGGCCACCGGCCGCGCGGACTTCCTGTAGATGACGCAGTTGAGCTCGCGCGAGGGCGTGGTCATGGGAGAGGCTCCTCATCGGTCTGAGGGCGAGACTTGCGGTACGCTAGCACCGGCTGTACTATCGGCAAAATTGGAAATATTCATCAATCTATTGGTCTCATAGATGTATCAGAAATGGCTGGAAGCATTCCACCAGGTTGCGAGCCAGGGCAGCTTCACGGGCGCGGCGCACAAGCTGAATGTCGGTCAGCCGACTGTCTCGACCCATGTGAGCAATCTCGAAGGCCGCTTCGGGGTGGAGCTGTTCCACCGCAAGGGCCGATCGATCACCCTGACCGCGGTGGGCGAGACGCTCTACGCCATCACCCACAATCTCTACTGCCACGAGCAGGAGGCCATCCGCTTTCTGACGGCCGCCCGGGACCTCGAGGTCGGCGAGCTCAATCTCAGCGCCGTCGGGCCCCATGACGTGATGGAGCTGCTGGCGGCCTACAAGGACCGCCGGCCCGGCCTCAAATGCACCGTGCGGCTCGGCGTGATCGACGAAGTGCTGGCGGACCTGGAAGATTTCCGCGCCGATATCGGCATAGTGGGGCGGGACTGCGGCAGCGAGACCGTGCACGCCATGTTCTACGACCAGCACAACGTGTTGGTGGTGGTGAACAGCACGCATCGCCTGGCGGGCCGCGGGGAGATCCGTCTTGCAGACCTGCACGGCGAAGAGATGGTGGTGCGCTCGAAGAACTCGACCACCCAGCAGGCCTTCGACGAGGCGGCCGCGGCGGCCGGCGTAGCGGTAGAGCGGGTCTTTGAAATCGAAAGCCGCGAGGGTCTGCGCGAAGCAATCGTCCGCGGGTTCGGCGTCGGCGTCATTTCGGAAAGGGAATTCGGGCCGCATCCAGATCTGCGACCGCTATCGGTCACGGATTCCGAGATGTTCACGCGCGCCTATGTCACCTGTCTGAAATCGCGCCGCAACCGACCATTGATCCAGGGATACCTGCGGCTTGCCGCTTCGATTGTAGAAGGTCGGGAGAAGTAGCTACGCGGCGTCGTGCTTATTGGCCCCGGCAACCATGGCTCGCGCCCGGGCGGATACGCCTTCGGCAATCCAGTGTCCATCAAAGGACGCCAACGCCGCTGATTACTGGTTCCGGTAGTTGTGGCGCGCTTTCCAGGAGATCGCGCGTATAAGGATGACTCGGCGCTTCAAACAGTTGCTCGGTCTGCCCGGTTTCGACTATCTCTCCGTCCTTCATGACGGCGATGCGTTCACAAAGCTCCCGCACCACCCAGAGATCATGTGAAATGAACACCATCGTCAAACCGAGGTCGGCGGATAGCGCATTCAACAGATCGAGGATCTGCGCCTGAATGGAAACATCCAGCGCGGAAACAGGTTCGTCGGCGATCAGAATGTCTGGCTCAACCACAAGACTTCGGGCGATGTTGACGCGTTGGCGCTCACCACCCGACAGCATATGCGGAAAGCGACTTGCGAAGTCGGGATTCAGACCCACCTGCTCGAGTGCCGCGCGCACGCGTGCATCGCGGTCATTGGGTCTGCCAATGCGATGGATGTCCAGTCCTTCCCGCACCGACCGTCCGACAGTCATGCGCGGATCAAGCGACGCGGCGGAATCCTGAAACACCACTTGTACTCTGCGCCGGAATCGTATGGCCTCGTCACGGCTGAGCCGAAGCGGGTTCCAGCCACCGACGCGCAGCACCCCCGCGGTCGGGCTTTGCAGCCCGAGGATCACACGGCCAAGGGTTGTCTTGCCCGATCCTGATTCGCCTACGATACCCAGCCTTTCGCCGGGATAGACAGAAAGGTTAACCGACCTAAGCGCGTTAACGGGCAGCGCGCGGCGGAGCATCGTGCCTCCAAATGTTACCGAGATATCCGATGCTTCGATAAGCGGGGCACCTGGTACCTCCGCCGACTGGGGCGCACGCGCAAGCCTGGGGCGACGGCCGGGCAGGCTTGCAAGCAGGAGTTTCGTGTAATCGTGTTGGGGCGCACCAAAGATTTCGCGGGTTGGCGCGATTTCGACGATCTGTCCCTGATGCATGACCGCCACCCGGTCGGCGATTTCCGCGACAATGTTGAGATCGTGGGTGATGAACAGCATCGCCATGCGGGATTCGATCTGAAAGTCCTTCAGGAGTCGCAGCAGCCGGGCCTGTACCGTAACGTCAAGGGCCGTGGTGGGTTCGTCGGCGACCAGCAGTTGCGGCGATCGAATGGCAGCGATGGCGATCATCACCCGCTGGCGCTGTCCGCCAGACAACTGGTGGGGATAGGCGCGCGACCTCGTCCCGGCGTCGGGAATGCCAACCCGGTCGAGGATGTCGACCGCCATAGCTTTCGCCTCTTTCCGGCGGATGTCGGGCCTCGCCTCACGCAGCGCTTCTGCAATCTGCTCGCCGGCGCGCTGCGTCGGATTCAGTGCCGACAAAGCGTCCTGAAAAACGATGCCGATATCACGGGCCCGCACAGCCCGCATCTCAGCGTCGCTGAGGGCGACTAGATCGACGGGCCCGTCGGGTCGACTCAGCACGATCTTGCCCTCAATATGTGTGCGTGGCGTGGTGAATGGCGGCTGGTGCAGGCGGAGAAAGCTCTTGGCGAACGCCGATTTGCCGCTGCCGCTCTCGCCGACCAGGGCAACAGTTTCTGCGGCGTGAATGTCCAAGTCGACGCCGCGCACGGCGTGGATCGGGCCGGCCGCGGTGTCGAATCGGACGTGGACGCCGCGCGCGGCAAGGACCGGTTCAGCCATCGGCTCTAACATCGATGCGATCACGCAGGCTGTCGCCGATGAACTGGAACAACAAAGTGATCGTGGCGATGACGATCGAGGGCATGCCGGAGACCCACCACGCGTTGACTAAGTAGTCGCGGCCGTCCCCGATCATGCGCCCGAGCGACGCTGTTGGTGGCTGGACGCCGACTCCGAGGAAGGAAAGGCCCGCCTCCATCAGCAATACGGCCGGAAAACTCAGGGTGAGGATCACGACCAACGGTGAAGCCAAATTGGGCAGAATGTGCTTCAGCGCGATCTGCATCTGGCCGCCGCCAAGGGCCCGGCTAGCCTCGACATAGCCCTGTTCGCGAAGGGTCAAGACCTGGCCGCGCACCAGCCGCGCGTAAGCCTCCCAGCGGACGAGGCCGATCATCAAGACCAAGACCCAGATTTCCGAGCCAAGCAGGGTAATGCCGCAAAGCAGGAGCAGCAGATTCGGCAGGGTGATGAACACATCTGTAATGGTCATCACGGAGCGGTCGACCCACTTGCCGCCGAGGCCGGACAGGAGGCCAAGCACCACGCCGAGGACCGCGCTGAAGATCAGCCCGATGATGGCGATGCCGAAGCTGGTTCGGATGCCATAGAGGCAGCGGGTAAGAAGGTCTCGGCCAATACTGTCGGTGCCCAGTGGATTTGCCCAACTCCCGCCGTCAAGCCAGACCGGCGGCTTCAAGCGAGCGAGCAGGTTGACCGCGTTCGGATCGTACGGTGCGATGAGCGGCGCCATGACGCCAAGCGCGATGATGAGTGCCAAAGCGAGAGCTGATACGTGCAAAACGCCGAAGGACCAGCGGCCTGTTCCGCGATGATCGAAGGCTGGGTCCGTCATGACTTACTTCTCCAACCGAACGCGAGGGTCGGCGACAACATAGGCAAGGTCGACGAGCAAATTGACCACAACGACTATGGCGGCATAGGCGATGACGCCGAACTGCAACACGGGATAGTCGCGCCCCTTGACTGCATCGACCAGGACCCGGCCAACGCCCGGGAGCGAGAAGACCGCCTCGACGAAAATCGAACCATTGAGCAGTCCGGCGATCTCCAGACCCAACACGGTGATCAGCGGGATCATCGCGTTGCGAAGGATGTGGACGCGGGCAATGCGCTGGTCGGTCAGCCCCTTCGAAAGGGCGGTGGTCACGTAGTCGTGGCCGATGGCATCGAGCATGGCGGCACGCATGAAGCGGGCAATGGCCGCGATCATTGGAAGCGTCAACGTCACCACCGGTAGGATGTAATGGTTCGGCGTTTCGAGACCGGTTGCCGGCAGTAGCTTCAAATAGTAGCCGAAGAACAGGATCAGGCCGATGCCGATAACGAAATGCGGCACGGCATAACCGAGAAACGCGAGCCCCATGCCCGCGCTCGTCGATACCCGGCCACGATAGAGCGCCGCGGCCGCGCCAAGCGGTATGCCAATGGCAATCGCGAGAAGCAGCGCGAGCCCGCCGATCGTAATGGTGGCGGGCATGCGGACCGCATACATCATCCACACATGTTGCGAGGTGTAGAGCGAACGCCCGAAATTGCCGTCGGCGATGTCGCCCAGATAAACAATGAACTGCTCCCAAATCGGACGGTCGAATCCGTACTTCGCGTCCAGAGCCGCCTGGTGCTCCTCGGTGATCCCCTCGGGGAACATCATTGCGAAGGGCGTACCGGATAGGCGCAGGGTGAGAAAGGCGATTACCAGCACGATAAACATCGTGAGGAGCGCGCGGCCAAATCGGATCGCCATGAAACGCAGCATGCTATGTTCTCACGCTAGAGCATGCAATGTTCTCACGCCGGCATGGGGCATTCAAGACCCCCCGCGCGGTCTGGACGGTTGGTCCGGTATCAATATTTTTCGCCGATGGCTACTTCGCCGGCGCGCAGGAGTCTGCATAGGCATCTCCTTTCTTGGATTGAACCAGGGCCGGTTGGCCAGGGCGTGTCTCTGAATGGCGTCATGGGACGGGAGAGGACCGGTTGGGTCCCCGGGGAGTTCCGGGGACCCGTCCCGTCCTAGAAATTCGCATCGATCGTGATTTCGCCCGCCCGGAGCTCGGGTGGGTTTACTGGTTCACCTGGATTTCACCACCGCGCAGCGGAATCACGTAGGGCCGCTGTGCGATCGGAATGTCGAAGGAAACGCCGTCGCGCATAGCGTAAAGCTCGTGCGGCTTGTAAAGCAGGAGCCAGCCCGACTCCTCCTCCGACACCTCCAGCAGGCGTTGATAGGCTGCGCGGCGCTCTGCCGGGTCGGGTGCGTAACGCGCCTTTTCGTAGTTGGCTTCCCATTCGGGGTGCGAGGGGGCCCAGAGATTGCGCTGCGCCGCCCACGATGTTTTTGACCAGTGGGTGTCAAACGCGCCCATCGGGTCCGGGTAGTACATGGGGTTCGACCAGGTGCGGAAGTTAACGTGGCCGTGGGCACGACCAGAGGAGTCAAGTTCCTTGGTTGCGTGGAAGGTGGCCCAGTCCTCCTCCACCAGGCGCAGGTTCAAGCCGCACTCGGCCCACTGCTGCTGGATCACCTGCGCGGCGAGATCGCCATATAGGTAGTAATTGCCGGCATGCGAAAGGACCATCTCCTCGCCGTCGTAGCCCGACTCCGCGAGCAGTCGACGCGCTTCCTCAGGGTCGTACTTGATGTGTTCAAACCCCTCAATGTAGAGCGGTGCGCCGTACTCGGGGAACTGGTGCGCGGTTGGCGTCCCGGCCAGGCCGCCCCATAGGCCGTCGACCAGCGCCTGACGGTCAGTGCAGAGGCGCAATGCCTTGCGGACCAGCGGGTTGTCGGTGGGCGGATTGTTCTGGTGGATGAGCCACACGTGGAACATGGGCCAGGTAACGCCCTGGACGCGGAAGCCCTCGGTGGGGATCGCCGACGCCTGGTCGGGTGGAATGTTGGCGACAATGTCGAATTCGCCGTTCACGAGGCCGGTGACGCGGCTGGCCACTTCGGGCACATGGAGCATGGTGACCTTGTCTAGCGCGGCCGGTTCACCCCAATGGTCGTCGAAGCGCTCAAGGACCAAGATTCGGCCCGGATCGAACTCAATCACTTCATAAGGGCCGGTTCCGACCGGGTTGAGCTTGGCCTCGTCGAAGCCCACTTCCGCTTGGTACTCTTTCGAAGCGATGCCGGCCGAGCGGGCCGAGATCAGGGTCAGAAACGCGGGCTCCTCACGATGAGTATGGATGCGGACGGTGTGGCTGTCGACCACTTCCACGTTCGAGAAGTTGTAGTGCCAGCGGCCCCAGGCTGAGAAGAACTCAGGGTCCTCATGATGATACACGCGGTTGAGCGAGAACTCGACGTCATGAGCGTCGAGAGTATCGCCGTTGTGGAACACCACGCCTTCGCGCAGTTTTAGTTCCCACACAGTTGGCTCGAGTTGGGCCCACTCTGTGGCAAGGCCGGGCTTGAACGACAATGGAGTGGAGAAGCTGTCGCGCTCGATCAGCGTGTCATAGATATGGTAGAGCATCGGCGCCCCGGAGTTGCCGGTGTTGTCTTGGGGGTCAAGGCCCTTTTCGAAAACGGGAAGTGCGATGCGAATCTCTTTCGCCTCGGCCCCGAAAGCAGCCATCGCTGCTAGGGCGGAGATGATTAACAAATTCTTCATGACGGTCTCTTTCCTTTTTTTTGCATGGCTTACCCCCAAACGGCGTTGTTGCACGGAGCGGGTGTCAAGTGTTAACACAGGCTTTTGCCACGACCACGGATATGCTTAATGCCGCATAAATTCAACACCTCCCGCCGGCACAAGTTTGCGAAGAAGAAATATCGGGTGACGAACTGGTGCGGGTATAATGAAAGCCTGCGAAATCGTGGTGATTTGACGGTCTGGATCACAGGGGATGCGCGAAAGCACTGGGCAGCACCACGGCGCAGGTCACGCGGCGGCCAGCCGCGATACTCGGATCTGGCGATCACGATGTGCCTGACGCTGGGCATGGTTTACAGGTTGCCGCTGCGCCAGACCCAAGGGCTGATACGCAGCATATCAAAGCTGATGCTGCTGGAAATTTCAGTTCCTGATTTCTCGACCCTGTCGCGCCGAGGGCGTGGTCTGAGCCTTCCGGCAAGGCCCAAAATCAAAATAACAGATCCGGTCCACTTGGCCATCGACAGTACGGGTTTGAAGGTTTTCGATGAGGGTGAGTGGCTGCAAAGCAAGTATAATGTAAAGGCCAAACGCAAACGGTGGCGTAAACTTCACCTTGATCTGAACCTTGTGACTGGCGATATCGTTTGTTCGGATTTAACGCTGGATGACGTTGGCGATCCAACAGTGCTGCCTGATCTATTAAATCAGATTGGCACTCCGGTCTCCCGGTTTATAGCGGACGGTGCCTACGACGGCGCACCGACCAGTGACTTGCTTAAGGCACGATTTGGCGAGGCGTTTGAAATCATTATTCCTCCACCGAAGAACGCCATTCCAAGCCCGCAATCCAAGTGTTTTCCCTCACTTCGAGACCGACATATTGTTAAAATTCAAACTCATGGCCGCATGGCCTGGCAATCTGGCAGTGGCTACAATCAGCGCAGTAGAATTGAGACACAGATGGGGCGCTGGAAGGCTATTATCGGGCCAAAACTGAAAGCCCGCTGTTTCGAAAATCAGCAAACGGAGGCTAAAATCGGCGTCGCCATTCTCAACAAAATGACCGAACTCGGCCGACCCGTGTTCAAACAAATCTCATAGCCTGTATCACGGGTAAGGGCGGCTTGCGACTATTGTCTGATCCATGCAACAACGCCGATGGACGGCAAGGGCCGGTTCCTCGACAATATTTTTGTGGAACGGCTGTGGCGCTCACTGAAATACGAGTGCGTCTATCTGCACGCCTGGGAGACTGGATCGGAGGCCAAGGCCGGCGTCGGCAAATGGATGGAGTTCTACAATCAGAAGCGGCCGCATTCCGCACTTGGCGGCCAGCCTCCAGCCGTGGTCTATTGGCAGAGAAATGAAACAACGCAACTCGATCAGCAGGAGCAAAAAGTAGCTTAGATTGCGCCAAATACTGTCCAACGGTTGGGGAGTAGCTCAATAATACTGACTTCTATAGGGCCAAAGTTGGAGGGGGTGCGAGCGCGGCAGCAACCCCTGTCTCGGCATCAGGAAGAATCCGAGGCGCAACATCGCCCGGTTCCTCGACACGGACGAACTGGCGCGGCTCGGGCGCGCGCTCGAAGCCCGCGAGGCCGAATGGCCGGAGGCGGTCGCCGCGATCCGGTTGCTGGCGCTGACAGGATGCCGACGCGGCGAAGTGATACAACTACGATGGCGCGACATCGGCGCTGACGCGATCAACTTGGCCGACTCCAAGACCGGCCCGCGCGCGGTGCCGCTCGGCAAGGCCGCGCGGGCAATCATCGACGCGCTGCCCGGAAAGCGTCGCTCCGGTGCGTTCCTGTTCCCGAAACTTGCCGAAAAGGCAGGTATTCGCACAGCCTTGTTGTCTGCTGGCGCACGGTCTGTGCGGACGCCAAGCTCGGCAGGCGCGCCTGCACGACCTTCGGCACACCGCCGCCAGTCAGGCCGTCATGTCCGGCGAGAACCTGTCCTTGGTCGGCAGATTGCTCGGGCACCGTCGCCACCGCACAACGGCGGGCTACGCCCACCTCGCCGACGGGCATCTGGTTGAGGCGGCGGAGAGGTGTAGGCAGGATCATTGCGGAAGCAATGGAAGGCGAGCACGGCGGTTAGTCTGTGTCTTTACGTAGTCGTTGGAACACATCGCTGAACGCCGCGGCCATGATCCCTGTTGGCATCGCCACGATAGCGATTGAAGTAATCGCTGAAATGCCGGCGAATAGCTTACCGATAGCCGTAATCGGGTAAACGTCGCCGTAGCCGACTGTGGTCAATGTCGCCATGGCCCACCACATGGCGCGAGGAATGCTACCAAAGGCTTCGGGTTGCGTTGTTCCTTCGACAAGAAAAAGGCAGGTCGCAGAGACGAGCAAAATTAACAAGGTAAGACCGAAACTGAGGATAAGTTCTCTGCGTCGGGTTCGAATCGCGGTTCCGAGTAACAGGATGGCGTCGGCCCATTCGCTGTTGCGCGCCAATGTAATTATTCGAAGTGCACGAACCAATCGCAGCACGACGCCGTACGTTCCTTGAATGCCAAGGATGATATCGACCCAAAGGACGACTGTTGCCACCAAGTCGATAATGCTCGCGAATGTACATGCGTATCGAATACGACCGAGAAAGCCACCGTACCGAGGGTCTTCTCCCATCGCCCAAAGGCGGAGCAAATACTCGACCAAAAACAGGACGGCGAAAAGGACGTTTAGCGCTTCAAATATGAACGGATAGGTATTTCGAAGACTCGATTCAGATTCTAGGACGGCTGCCAGAATGCTCAGAGAGACGATCGCCAGAATGGCTTTGTTTAACGGTGAAAGTCCCGAAGTCGGCCACTGCACAGGGTCGAGATACGTGAAAAGTCTGGAACGTAGGACTGTCATTACGATACTAGAGCGTCGTCCTGAAAATCTGAATCAAGGGGATTCCCACACGGCTTAATTTGTGATTCATCATATTTGGAGGTGGATCATGGGTAAATCACTATCATTGGACATCCGTGAGCGTGTTGTTTCCTTAGTGGAGGGCGGGTTTTCCTGCCACGAGGCGGCCCGTCGGTTCCGGATTTCGGCGGCCAGTGCAGTCAGGATTATGCAGCGCAAGAAGCGCACCGGATCGGTGGCGACAGCACCGCAGGGACGACCGCGTATCAGCAAGCTGGATGCGGTCTCGAGGTTTCTGAAAGCTGAGATCGAGGCAACGCCAGACAAGACTATGCCGGAACGTAAGCGTCCGGTGGTTACACTTCCGGGCTGTAATTCCACGGCATCAGCTCGTCTAGCCTGTTAATTTTATGGTCGGCGACACGCTCCAGAACCCAAGTGAGCCATGCCTGTGGATCAACGCCGTTGAGTTTGGCGGTTTCGATCAGAGTGAAGGCGATGGCCATGGAGTTTCCACCACGTTGTGATCCGGCAAACATCCAGTTCTTGCGGCCTATGGCGACGGGCTTCATGGCGCGTTCGGCGGTGTTGTTATCGGGCATGTTGACTTCGGCGCTTCGATTTCCGCCCCTGTTTTTCAAATGTCATGTTAGACAGGTTTCGCGGGATCGGGGCGTCGGAGTGCGAAGAAGCGGGCAGGCCGACTAGACAATGAGCTGCGAGCTCGTGTTGTTATCTGGCCGCCCCTACGACCAGCCCGTGTGCGCCGCGAGCGCGTATCCGGGCCGGGGCTGCATACCGGTCCTGCGGATGCAGAGGCAGACTTGCCGTCCACCTTGCCGGACTACACTGATGGCGAATGGCAAAAGTTCATGCGGGAACGGCAGGCTGACATTGACGAATATGTAAAGGAGAAAATGACAGAGGTGAGGATGGCACCGGAATATGCCGCTGTTGCACTGCAAATGGCCTGCGCGCTGACGGATCGTATACCCGCCGACAGCAAGGTGCATCAATTGCCGCTTCCGGCCGATATTGCCCGGATGCTGGCGAGGGCCGACACCTGCAGTGATCTGCCGCAGGAAAAGGTCAACACGATTGCGCGCGAGATTGCAGAGGACCGGGCGGCGTTTGAAAGCAAGATCGCCTTTGCCAGGGAACTGGTTGCCGGCGCACCGCAGATCAGAACGCATAACATGAACCCGGAACGTTTTCATGAAGATATATTTGTCGCGCAACTCAGAAAGGACGGTGGATATGGCCGGGACGCACAGCATCCGATGCGCCTGAACTCACATCCGTTGCGGGAGCGCTATACCCGTGAAGTGGACAGGCGGGTGACGGACGATCTGGCATCCGGTCTGGCGGTGCCGACCAAAGAGGAACACCTGGTCGCGCGCCTGTCGCTGTTGCCCGACCGTTCCGAAGATGAAGCCAGCATTGCGGCGGCTCTGAATGAAGCCCTCAGATGGGGTCGTCCGATGGAGGGCGCAAAGCTGCAGCAGGAACGGGCCGCAGTATTATACCGCCTCGGTTCTGCTGGCGATGTAGACCGGTGGTGGTAAGCACAGGACCTGCTTGCCCGGCTCTATTGCAGCCACACATATCGGGAAATCCGGGCGCTGGCAGACCCGGAACGCGACCTGCCCGCGACCATGCCGCCGATAGATGACGCCGCGCGCAAGGCGGCGGCACACGGTTATGCAAAATCTGCACAGGTTGCAAACGACCTACTGTCCGGCTTTTTGTGGACGCCGCACATGCAGCGGCATGGTCTGGAGATTACCGAAAGCCAGTCCATGAGCGATGGGCTCGGAATGTGGATGTGATCGCCTGACTGATCAGAAGGGGCCAGCATCAATAAAAGTACCTATTCTGAAAACCATGGTTTTGGGAATAAGCATTCCTGTATCCCCAAAGATCGGTGACACCCCCTGCCTTATATCCGTTTTCCTTGTTCTGAAATCGGTATTCTTTTAAGATGCAGGGAAAGCCATTTCGGAACAAAACATCATGCTTATCGGATATGCCCGCGTCTCGACCATAGATCAGAACCCCGCACTTCAGATGGATGCGCTCAAAACGGCCGGCTGCGATAAGGTATTCACTGAAAAAGCCTCCGGTTCACACCGCGACCGGCCGCAACTTAAAGCGGCCCTCAACTATCTACGCGAAGGTGATACGCTTGTGGTTTGGAAACTCTCACGGTTGGCGCGATCCCTGACACAAGTCATTAAAACTGCAGCAGATATCAATGATCGAGGCATCGCCCTCAAGGTGTTGACCCAAAATATTGATACCAGCACATCTGAGGGGCGGTTGTTCTTTCATATGACAGCAGCCTTTGATGAATTCCAACGAGAGCTGATCGTCGAAAACACCCGCGCTGGTCTGGCCGCTGCCAACAAACGCGGTCGCAGGGGCGGCCGCCCAAGGGCAATGAATGAACAAACCATCAAGCATGCTGAAGCGATGCTCAAAGACACAGAAAATTATCCATTCATCGGTGATGTCATCGACCAACTGAAAATCGGTCGAACCGCTTTCTACAGATATTTCCCAACAGATCGCATCAAACAGCTCAGAAATGGGCACGAAACAAACCTTCAGACAGGCTAAAACCGCATTACCCAGATGATCATGTAATTTGACGACACCGCACCCGGAGTCTGCTATAAGAATCATGCGGTTGGAGCAGATATGGATCAGCCGATATGGCACACCAGACGGGTGAATCGAAACAGGGGTGCCTTCGGGTCGATTTTGGCCGCCGTCTGAAGCTGGAGTTCCACGGGTCCAGGGTCACTACTGACGCCGGTTTGCTCGCCTATCGAGAGCTTGATGCCTCCGTTGAACTTATACCAGCGGCATTTAACATTGACCGATATGGGCCCATTTTCGCATTCCGATTGATGTGATGGTTTCGGGCTGTGCGATGAGCTTGTTCCAAGCTTCGCATCCAGCATCGACGATGGCATTGTAGTCTTCGAACACGCGGTTGGAGAGCCAATTGGCGCGCAAGTACTGCCAGATATTTTCCACCGGGTTCAGTTCCGGAGCGCGCGATGGCAGCAGGATGATGGTGAGGTTCTTCGGGACTTTGAGTTTGCCGGTGGTGTGCCATCCGGCCCGATCCATCAGCACAACCGCATGGGCCTTTCGGGCGACGTGGCGGCTGATCTCGTCGAGATGCATCTGCATGGCTTGCGCGTCCGCCAAGGCAGCATGAGCGCCGCCCCCTTGCCGTGAGCCGGACAGATGGCGCCGAACAGATAGGCGTTGCGATAGCGCTGATCGGCCGGCTGGCGGGGGCGCGTGCCCTTTCTCGCCCACAGGCGCGTCAGGCCATTCTTCTGGCCAAGGCGTGCTTCGTCCAGGAACCGGATCTCCACCGGCGTTCCCGCCGGCAGGTCAGCTATATGCACCTGGAGCGTGTCGGCGAAGTTTTTTTAAACGCCTCGATGATCCGCTTATCCTGCCTGGGATGCTGCGGGCGGGCGCTGATATGGGCAAAGCCCAGTTCGCCAAGCAGTCTGGATATCCCGCGCTCGGAATAGATGACGCCAAAGCGCGCCTCGATCACCCGCTTCAGGTCGATCCGCCGCCAGCGGACAACCCCGTCCACCGCCGGATCGGGGCCGGTCTCGACAATCTCGCCAAGTTCTTTCATCTGGACATCGCTCAGGTAGCGCGTCCGGCCCGCGCCCTTGCGGTTGGTGAGGCCATCCGGTCCCTCTTCGTTGAACCGGTGAACCCAGTCCCGCAGGGTCTGGCGATCCATCCCACCGATCCTTGCGGCCTCTCCACGGCTCATGCCATCGTAGACCGCCGCAAGAGACAACAGACGGCGGCTCTGCCGGGCATCCTTGCAACGGCTGGCGAGTTTACGAAGGTGGCGGGCATCAAAGTCGCGACGAAGCGGAACACTGGCTGGCATGGCGATCCTCCTTTGCCAACCTTGAATCAGATCAAAACCGATTTGGGAATCCCCACAGAGTCAGAAATTGATGCCGTTGGTATTACTGCGATGGCTGGCGATGTTCTTGCCGACAGTCGTACCGGCAAGAACGGGCGGCATGGCATGGTCGGGCAGTTCCGCCAGTCCGTTTTCGGACGCCTTGGCGGCTACGACGACGTGAACGACGCCGACCGGCTCAGCCTCGACCCGGTCATGCGGTGGATCGTCGGGGGCCATGCCGTCACCAAACAGGCGGCCTCGAGCAGTCAGATGGGGCGCTTCGAGACGGAGGTTCTGGCCACCGAGGAAAACCTCGCCGCGCTTGGTGATCTTTCCGGCCGATGGATCGACCGCGTTCATGACCGTTGCCCGCCGAAGAAGATCATTCCCGACATGGACAGCAGCGTCAGCCCAAGAAAAGTGGGATTTAACGGCCCAGACACAGGACATTCTGCAAAGCCAGTGTCGCAGGCGTCTGGTTGAACGGGCCCATGCACAAGGGGCGCAAACATCGTGGGATCTCGACATTCTCACCACTGGCCGCGAACAGTATTTTCGGGGCATGCCGTCCAATCCGAGCGCCTCTAACTATTCCGGTAATTTTGATGTGCGCCTGAGACCTGACTCAGAATCGCCCAACCGACGGATATACCCCTGATCCGCTGCACGGGTTTGGTGCCGAAGCAGTGACCTGTGCCCCAAGTTTCCTCCACACAGCGGAGCGTCCTTGGGATTGAGTCACGGCGTTCCGCGTTTAATTTAAGCATTTCTGTTACCGTGGCCTTCGACATGCCAGTGGAATTTGAATTCGTGCTCTTCCTTCCGAGTTTGAGACGAAAGATGACGCGAGTAGGTGTCTGACGTCAGCGCTCGTCGGAGCGAATTGAGGGTTTAGTTAACGGGGGATTTCTGGTTCATCAAAACTGACATGGTGTGAAGATGAACAAGAAATCCGGACAATCGAAAGCCGCGGCTGACAGATGAATTTATCCGAATAAGTCTGCTAGCTATGTGCCTGCAACTCTTTGAGGCTATAATACATGAGGATTGGCGAATTGTTCATTTCTGATCTGGCTTCGCGCTAGCGGTACATTTTTTTCTTACGGGCGCGGGTGTCTTTTGTCGCGTCGTCAGATCCATCATGGAATGAACCGAACCACTTGTCCCAGGGCACATCCGCTGTGCCGTAGTTGCATTCGAAATAACGGTGGTGAAGTTGGTGAAAGAACTCGCCTAACGACAGCAGGCTTTTGTTTTTAACAAACAGATCATCAAAACCACTATGCGAAGCAATCGGATTCAGGGCCTGAAGGTACATGTGGAAATACATGATCACAGGATGTGACGGTATGATCAAATGGATGAGAAGCGAACTGAAATAAACGACATGCTCGATAGGGTGCATTGTCATCCCTGCCCAAGGCCCAGTATGCACATTGCGGTGATGCAGTGAGTGCACTTTTCGATACATCGGCGGCCAATGTAGCAAACGATGCACCCAGTAGAAATGGAACGATAACCAAAGCGGTGTCAGAAAGACCAGCGCAATCATCCAGCCCCATGTAAATGCCGTGGGCAAAGCCGGAATATAGCCGTTGGCCATGGCCCACATGTAAAGCACCTCATAGGCGCTCCAGATCGGAACACCGCTGACAACTGACCAAAAGATGTTGTCCCAGACCTGATTATTCAGAGTAAACGCGCGGTTTCCCTTAGCAAACGGGCGCCTAATAAACTGATGCGTATCGCCCTGCTTTTTACCGGCATGCAGATACAGATGCGACCCGCCTGCAAGCACTGTAATCAGCACAAAATTACGAAGAACCACCATCCCGATCCAACCAAATTCGAGATTTTTGACTTGCGCCAATGGTGGTTGCAGGACTGCCCAAACAAAAACTGATATTGCCAGTATGATCAGCGTCATCGACAATTTCAGCCAAGAGCGCGCAAACCAGCGCGCGATATTGCCCGGTCGGGGTGGCCAGGAAAACAATGGCGAGTTTTCAAGCGGCAATTCGGGGTGCCAGTTCCAAGATTTGTTTATGGGGTGATCTGTTTGAGGTGCATCAGTCATTGGGAAATTCTTACCTTAGGTTCAGTTTTCACGTGCAAGCGCTTCACGAAAACGGTCCAGTTCATCTGGGTTCATCGAAATTGAGGTCTTGGGCGACGGGAAAGCGCCAGATGTGACATCCTCTTTCCAGGCTTTCAGTGAACGCACACGTTCGGCTTCGACTTCGGCGCGCATTTTGCGCAAATTGGCATAGGCTTTAGCATGGCGCGGCTGGGTTTCGTTTTCGCCGCAGATGTCTTCCATGAAAAGATACTGCACATCGCCACCTGAACCTGCTCCGATAGAGAAAGTGATCAAGCTGGTACGGGGGCTGAGCTCGGCGAGAACTTCGGCGGGGACGCATTCGATTTCAACGGCAAAAGCGCCGGCATCTTCAAGTCGTTTTAAGTCGCGATATAACTTTAGTGCTTCCTCAGCAGTCTTACCAAAGGCACGCAACCCTCCGATCCAGGTTGAATGACGCGGTACAAGTCCCAGATGACCCATTACCGGGATACTGAATTCGGCCAGTTTTGCGACCATGCCCAAACTGTGCAGGTTATAGATTGAATCGGCCCCGTCATGCAGTGCTTCAAACGCTGCTTCGACCACGGCGCCTTCACTGCGATATGCCGTCAAGCTGGTTGCGGTGCAGATGAAGGTTTCTGGCGCCCCTTTGCGCACCTCTGCGGTTAGTGGGCTGTCTGTCGCAATGATATCTATACCAGCCGCTGACGCAGCAGCTCCTTCCTCAGCGGTGTAGGCCGAGACCTCGGTAAGGACACGTTTGCCTTTGGCGGCGCGCAAATCGGCCACGGTCAAATTTCGACGCGCTGGTTGACCGCCAAATGTGTAAATATTTTTCATAGCGATCCCAAAACGTTCTTTTTAAGTTTCATGAACTTGAAAATAACATCTGACAAACCAAGAAATCTAAGGGCTGGCTCAGAAAATATAAGTCATGCTAGGATGCCGCCCTAATCAAGGAAGCATAATGCCAGACACACTCCCACCCTTAAATTCGCTACGCGCCTTTGTCGCTGCGGCGCGTCACGAAAGTTTCCTACTGGCAGGGCAAGAGCTACATGTTTCTGCTGGAGCAATCAGCAGACACATAAAATCACTCGAAACTTATCTGAATACTGTCTTGTTTTTGCGTAAATCAAACGGGGTTTCGTTGACTCCGGCTGGCCAAGCATATCTTGAAAAAACTCAACCGCTGCTGTCCGAACTCGCCAAGGTTACGAAAACGTTTCTATTGGCAAAGACCAAAGATGTACTCAGGGTTTCGACCCTGCCAATTTTTACGGAGAAGTGGTTGACGCCTCGGTTGCCTTTTCTTCGAAGCCAACATCCTGATATCCATCTACGGTTTGATTTTCATGATGGTGTTGATGCAGCACTTTCTCCGGAGTTGGATGCGATGATCGTTTATGCGGATCAACCGCCCGCTGAAGGTCAGGCCACATATCTTTTCGGTGAAACCCTTGTACCCGTCTGTAGCCCGGATTTTCGTAAAACCCTGCCTCTTGGCGTCTCACCAGCGGATATCCTGCGGCAAATCCGATTGCAGGACACCTTCTGGCCCGATGACTGGGCGAACTGGGCCAAGGAAATGGGGCATGTTTCCAAGCTGCAGCCTCCCGAACTCAGCTTTGCGCTTTATAGCGGCGTAATCCAGTCGGCGAAATCAGGCATGGGCATTGCGATCGGTCATTCTTCTATGATCCGCCAAGAGCTTGAAGCACATGAATTGGTCGCAATTGAGGAATTTGCAATCCGATCGCCTGCTTCGTACTATTTGATTACGCCACTGAACAAGAAGGAAAGCCCCAGTATCGTTGCATTTCGAAGCTGGCTGACGGCCGGTTAGTGGGGATTTTTGGCGACCGCGAGCGGCCTAGAAAGACGACGGACAAGACCGGATCGGGCTTTTTCACATTCGTTCCGATTTGTTTGAATCTTGTCAAATTTTGTCCAGCGGTTGAGAACTGCCTTATCAGGCCCTGCGATGTGGCTTATTTGGTCAGTACAGCGATAACGGCAAATACGGTTGTCAATCCCGGAGTAAAAAGGGTCAATGTCCCGGTGCAAAACTGGACACCTGGTTTGATTTAGGTGCGCACCCTGGTGCGTGTGCTTTCCAGATAGCCGACGCGTGCCAGGGTGCGTTGACCGGAGGTCAACTTTAGCAGTTTCGGGGTTTTCAGGATTGCGGTTTGGCGATTTTGCTCTGGCGCAGCCGGTAGCTTTCGCCGTTCATCTCGAGGATGTGGACGTGGTGGGTCAGGCGATCGAGAATGGCGCCTGTAAGGCGTTCCGCGACGGTCAGATCATCCGAGAACGGTGCTGTCGATTTCTTCGACAAGCTTTAGGGCACGTAAGCGTCGAACCGGTCCACCGCGCCAAACGCCTGCTGATCACCACCGCCGGGCACGTAAATCCGGTCCACCAGGGCCGCGGCGCCCATCCCGTGCCGCGGATCCGCCATGGGCGCTAGGACTGTCCACGCATCGTTGGCCGGGTCGTACACCTCGTTGTCATCGAACACACCGCCGGTGCCACCTGCGGGATTGCCTTCACCACCCATGACGTAGATCAGTCCGTTCAGGACTGCCCCTGCCACGCCACCCCTTGCCGTGGGCATTTCCGTTTTCTGTAGCCACATCGGCGTCGCGGCGGCGGGATCGAAGGCGTACACAGCGGCCGAGAGGCCGGTGATTCCACCGGCACGCCCTCCGAGCACGTAGAACGTTCCGCCAACGACTCCCGCCGCCCCATGGTCCAAGGGCGCGGGCAGGTTGGGGAGCGTGGTGTCCCACGTGTCACCCACAGTGTCGTAGGATGAAAAGTCCGTCACTGTTCCGCCGCGCAAGCCGCCGGCCACGTAGATGATGTTCCCGATCGCGGCGACAAGCGATCCACCCCGTTCCGTCCCTGCCGACATCGAGGTTTTCTGCGTCCAGGTGTTCAAGCCCGGATCGTATTCGAACACCCGCCCGTCCGGGGTGAACAAGTTCCCCGTCAGGAAGCCGACGATGTAGATCTTGCCGCCAGCGACGGCGACGTTGGCGTGGTGCATCGGCACGTCCATGACTCCGTCGTTGATCGACGCGACGTTGGTCCGCCACGTGTTGGCGACGGGGTCATAGGCCTCCACGGTGACGAGATCTGGGGAATCCCGTTGAAGCCAGCCAGCACGTAGATCTCGCCGGCCAGGGCGACGACGGGGTGCTCCTGACGCGACCCTCCGGCCAGTGGCGGCAGACTCTCCCAGGCCGGTCCGGGCGACGGAGAAGGAGTGGTGGTCATAGCGGAAGTAAACGCCGCAGTGAAAATTGCAAATAGCAAGACGAGGCGCGGCGCAAGGTGTCCCTTTTCAGCGAGGCGTGGCATGGCAGGTTTCCTTTTTTCTAATGACCCGAGCCAGCGTATATGCAGATAGGCTACCCAAGGCGATTGAGAAAATGTCCAAGGGATCAAACGTCCGGTTGATGAGATAGCTCGAGGTCACCTCCAGAATGGGAACGCCGTCGAACCAGCTCGCCACAAAGTCAGTGATGTGACGTGCAAGCACATCGAGCTGCCTCGCGCTAAGGCTCTGTTTGGAGCGCATAGTGCCCCTCAGAAAGGACACGCCAGTTCAGTTTGACTTGCCAACCATTACGAGTGCCGCAGAGGCCGCTGGTGCTGCCCAAGCGGTGCTCAGTGCGGTGTCTGAGGGACAAATAACCCCGATAGAGGGGGCGACCATTATGGGGTTGGTGGAGCAATACAGGCGAACGCTCGAATTGTCCGAATTCGAGGGACGGATCGTAGCTTTGGAACGAGCCACAAAGGCGAAATCCGCATGAACAAAATTGCATCCCAAATCTATAAAAACCTGAAGCCTCGGCAACGCATTATCGCCAGTAACGAAGCGGCAGCTCGTGGCGACGAAACCGAAAGACGGTAGATGCTATGAAAAATGCCGGGCCGCCGCCCAGTCCGATATTCGAACTGATTGTTGATCTAGTGCCAGCGCCGAACAGCAAGAATGCCAAAAAAATTGGCGATGGAAATGAAAAAAGTCGTTGGCTCATGCGGGTCATTGGGGAATGAATGGAAAGCGCTGAACGGCACCGCCTGTGCAGTCAAATTCGATTGTCGGCGCATGTTTGGTGTGGGTTTCATCCAATAGCCATTGGCTGCCGCAAAGCATCAATTGCAATCCCGATAGTTTGACGCCAAGCAAACATGCGTGCGCCCATGGCGGCGGAGATGTCGGTCGGCACCCTCATAGTGGCTACGCGGTCGCCCCTTCCCCGCTCGAATCATTCCCTTTTGGTATTCCCGCATCAGGATTGAATTTTGTGGAACGCCGCCCCAAGCACTTGTTCAGCGATGCAATCTCTAATGCCACTTTACTGCACGCGTTCGTTTTAAAAGATCGCTACACGTAACTGCTTACGCACACAGCAGTCCTGTTCCACTTTCGCAGTTTTTTTGGACACTCAGTAGAACTGAGATAAGGTGACTTGATGCCTGTGCAGCCCACGAATCCGAATGGATATTTTTTGCAAATTTTCCGTTTGTTTTGAGATCAGGGAGTTAGTTTTTGATGCCTGATGATAACCTGAGCGAAACTTCTTCCGAGGATCCAGTATCCAAGAACGTTTCTCTAAATATTCAAACACTTGGTCGCGTCAACTTTGCCTCAGCTCAGAATGATGTTGCGATCATTCGCCGCCTGGCAATAGAGAATCCGACCAAGGAACCCCTTACAGATGTCCGGATTACTCTTCGTTCATCACCGCCAATCATTCGCGAGAAAACGTGGGTTCTCGATCGCATAGCGGTAGATACCGAGTTCGAAGTAAACGATGTGTCCACTCCGCTGGATATAGAGCGTCTAGCAGGTTTGAACGAGAGTGAAATTGGCGAGCTAGAGTTTCGCCTTGAGGCCAACGGCTTGGAAACCATAGTCGAAAAATGCCGGATCGAACTACTCGCGCGCGACGAATGGGGTGGCGTGAATGACATGGCCCAGATTCTTGCGGCTTTTGTCTCACCGAACGATTCCGTCATAGCCGGAATACTAAAGGCAGCTTGACCTGCCCCCAATTTGAGGGCCACTTTTAGGTAGACTCTGTTCCTCTTTTGTTTGCCATTATTCGGCGGCGTGAGCAATGGGCGGTGGCGCGGAGCCTTCAGATAGCTCAAGCGTCGCTGCCCATTGCGGTTTATGGAAAGGCCTGTTTGCGGCAAATTCTTCCGGGGTTTGATAGTTCAGCGAAGAGTGGGGCCGGTTTTGATTGTAATCGATCCGCCAGTCCTCGATGATCCTTTCTGCCTCGGCCAGCGAGGTGAACCAGTTCAAGTTCAGGCATTCTTCGCGAAACCGGCCGTTGAAACTTTCGATGTAGGCGTTCTGGGTCGGCTTGCCCGGGTCGATGAAGTAGAGCTGCACGCCGTGATCATCTGCCCAGCCATCAAGCGCGCGGCCTCGTAGTTCAGGCCCATTGTCAACGGTCAGAACATCCGGGTACCCCCGCTCACGAGCCACCCGTTCCAGCATTTCCACCACGCGGGAGCCGGGGATCGACAGGGCCACATCAATCGCCGGACATTCCCGTGTGCAGTCGTCTTTCAGATTGACGGTGCGGAACTTCCTGCCGTTGGCGAGCGCATCCATGGTGAAGTCCAGGCTCCACCGCTGGTTGGCGGCGATCGGGCACCAGGCGCCTTCGCGCACGCCCTTGGGGATTTTCTTGCGATTGCGGCGGCGCAGGGTCAGGCGCTCCTCTCGGTAAAGTCGCTCCACCACTTTCACGTTCACCTTGAAACCCTCCTGGCCAAGCTTGGCATGCAACATGCGATAGCCATAGCGTCGGTGTTTGCCGGAAAGCGTGACCAGCCGTTCCCGTATCCTCGCATGGCGATCCGCCTTCCTCTGTATTCATTACTCGATCTGGAAAACCCAATCAGCCCACAGGCCCGCCGAGTTGAAAACTGATAGTCACGGCAAAGAACCATGACTGCTTCCCGGCGGCTTGCAGGCTTCAGAAGTTTTTTGCCAGAAGCCCTTTCAGGCCAGCATTATCAAGCATGGTTTCGGCCAGCAGCTTCTTCAGCTTGCCGTTCTCCGATTCCAGGTCTTTCAGCCGCCTGACATCGGAAATCTGAAGGCCGCCATACCTGGCTTTCCATTTGTAAAAGGTGGCATCCGACATACCGTGCTTACGGCACAACTCGGACACTTTCGCACCCGCCGCATACTCCTGAATGATCCGAACAATCTGCTCTTCGCTAAACCGTGACTTGCGCATTCTCTGTTCTCCTCGTTCTCGTGAACATTAAGCGAACAGATCCTCCTTTCAAATGGACCAGTTTTCGGGGAGCAGGTCACAGGTCAGGGTGGTGATATTCCAGACGAAATAAGCGTGCATGAACTCGACGAAGGGCTTGCACTTGTCGCTGCCGAACGTGCGCGGTTGGTTGACTGGGCTCGATGGATTGAGCAAAGCAATGCGGCGATCGCAGCTGGTCTCGAATCTTTTGTAAATGCCCTCGAGAGCGGATTGGTTAATGGTGGCGCCAAAGATGCATTTAGGCGAGCATATGCGTCGTGGTGGCTGCCCCTTGCGATGGACGCCAGCGACCAATTGCGGCGTTTTTTGCATTGGGATCATGAGGATCTAATCGAAACATTCCGGCAGTTGGATGATAAGGCTGCTGAACTCGCACCCATTGAAGTGATGCGCCGTATTTCGCACGGACTACCCGCAAAGGATAATGTATCAAAACATTCTGAACTTGGAGCGCTACGTCACCAGCTTGGTCTCCAACGGCCATCAATGCCAATTCGTACACTTCTTGGCAGTCTGCCAGAGACTTTCGGGAAACTTGCGCCCTGCGTTTTGATGTCTCCGCTCTCGGTCGCCCAGTATTTACCGGCAGGCCAGGCGGCATTTGATACAGTGATCTTCGACGAGGCGTCTCAAATTACAACATGGGACGCGATTGGTGTCATTGCGCGGGCGCACCAGACAATCATTGTTGGTGATCCGAAACAGCTGCCACCAAACTTTTTCGGTAGGGCCGATGACGGAGATGAGGATCTACCCGAGGTTGAGCGTGATATGCCTTCAATTCTAGACGAGGTCGCTACAGCCGGCGTCCCAATCCGCCGACTAGACTGGCACTATCGAAGCCGCGACGAGGCACTAATAGCGTTTTCCAATCATTTCTACTACGGCGGCGGTCTTGTAACGTTTCCGGCCCCTTCCACCGGGACGGAAGCGTTGAAATTTCATCATGTAAAAGGCACATACGCCCGCGGTCGTGGACGCGTAAATGTAGATGAAGCGAAGGCCGTTGTGGCGATGATTAAACAACGGCTAACGACTTGGCTCGCAATTCCGGAGAACGAGCGACTTACGATTGGGGTCATAACCTTCAACACAGAACAACAGTCCCTTATTCTCGATCTCCTCGACAAAATTCGCAGGGCAGATAATAGGCTTGAGTGGTTCTTTGCGGATGAACGAGAAGAACCAGTAATCGTAAAAAACTTAGAAAACATTCAAGGTGACGAACGTGACGTGATGCTCTTTTCCACGACCTTTGGTCCCGACATCGCAGGCAAACTCACTATGAACTTTGGCGCGCTCAATAGTGCTGGCGGCGAGAAACGCTTAAACGTAGCCATAACGCGGGCCAGACGTGAGCTACATGTCTTCGCTTCGATTAGAGCTGAACAGATCAACCTAGCAAAGACCCGAGCTGTTGGGGTTCGCGACCTGAAAGCATTTCTCGACTATGCCGAGCGTGGCTCTGTTGCTCTTCCTGCTCGCGACGAAGGTTCTCTTGGGCCCGCAGAGAACGTCTTCGAGGAGGCGGTCGCGGACTCTTTCCGGGCAAAGGGATGGGAAGTCCGTACTCAAGTCGGTGTTTCTGGATACAGAGTGGACCTCGGTATTGTTCATCCGGACCGGGCAGGCAGTTATTTGGCGGGTCTCGAGTGCGACGGCGCACAATACCATTCTTCTGCTACAGCACGAGACCGCGACAAGATTCGTCAATCGGTATTGGAAGGGCTCGGTTGGACCATACTGAGAATTTGGTCGACGGATTGGTTTCGGAACTCCAGTGCTGTGGTCGACCGTATACAAGGTCAACTTAAAAAAATACTTGATGATGACAGGGCGATCCGCGCTGCTCAAGAGGCCGAAGAAGAGGCCCAAGAGGACAAACAAAGAGATTTCGATCTAATTCCTCAAGAGGCCGAAATTCTTGCTTTGTCACCGCCAGAGCCCGATGGGAAGGACATTGATGAGGCTGGCCGGTTAGTGGAATCCAATGAAAAGCCGCGACTGATCGCCAGCGCAACATCTATTTCAGCAACGCGGTCGAACACTGAACTAGGAGACGAGGAAAGCGGCTCCAATCCACCGAGTGTTGAGCCCATACCTCGAATTGAAAAAGGGTCGCCGGTCAAAACATTGCCAGAACGGTCCGACATAACCCGCGACGACGCCAGTCTCAACGTCAACCCCAGCCGTTTCTTCGATGCCGACTACGCGCATGTACTGCGTCGGATGATAACAGATCTTGTCAACAATTATGGGCCGATGCCATTGCATGCGCTGGCCAAGCGCATTGCACACGAACACCGATGGAAACGTACTGGAAGGCGCATAATGGGCCAAGTCGAGTGCAACATTGACGGGTTAGAGAGACATGAAGAGTTCGGGAACGTTTTTTTGTGGGCTCCAGGCACACATTCTGATCGCGTTGCATTTCGAGGATTGAAGCACCGTGCCATACGCGACGTATCTCGAGCCGAAATCAGTTCAGTAATTGATGCGAATGCTCAGCAACTTGCTTCGGCCGAAGATCCGATTCTAGCCTTGTCTCGTAATCTTGGCATTGCTCGCTTGAGCAGGGATGCCAGGACTTATCTTTCAGACTGTTTTATTTGGCGAGAGCAACGCTTGTAAAGTAAGCGTCCGGTGGTTACACTTCCGGGCTGTAATTCCACGGCATCAGCTCGTCTAGCCTGTTAATTTTATGGTCGGCGACACGCTCCAGGGTGCTGTCACGGTAACTGGCTGGTGTCAACTGCGGGTGGCGAGTAGCTTTCTGTTATGAACAAGATCAGCTACCGCCGACATCGGTTTCCTGCAGAGATAATCCAGCGCGCCGTCTGGCTGTTGAGAACGGCGGAGCAATACTCGGCCACGGTAGCGGCGGCATTGTGTTGTCGCGGGCGGCGTAAAAACCGGCCACTTATGCCCTTTCGATAATCGGGAGGGCTTGGGGATTTACACCGTGGATTTGTATTTGAAGGGTAAGCGTCCGGTCTGACAGCCTTATGTCCTTGGTTTTTCGGGCTTCCAGTGTTTTGCGAGACTGAGGACTTCGAGTTTGAGTTTGTCGGTTTCGGGCTGATTGGGGTCGAAGGTGCCGCCATACCAGTCTTTGAGATGATCGTGCTCCGGGTGCTTTGGATCGGCCATGGCATCGAGGAACCCGTAGTAGCCAGGGAAGCCCCCGACGTCTTCGGGCGGGCATTTGCCGGTGACCTCGGTCAGTCTGGGATAGAGTTCGCCGGGGACGGGATCGGTGATCCTGCCGATCTTGATCCTGTGTTCCCAGTTGTCGCCAAAATCGTAGATGTAGTTGATCGTCTTTTTGCCGGTGTCCTCGATGACTTGGCCCAGAGTGGTTTTGTTGGCGGGCAGGTCCTCGCCGCCAAAATCGGGGTCCGCGATACCCCATGTGGCGCGGGCTGCTTCGAACATGTAGAGATGCGAGTTGGTCCAGCCCATGGCCACCTGCAGTGTCAGGTGCAGCCGGTCCAGCCGGATATCGGCAGGCACCTGCAGGGTGCGGGTGACAGCGGGCTCGATGTCTTGCAGGGTGACTTTGATCTCGATGATGCTCATGCAGCGTCTTTCATGTGATGGTGGCTGCCCATGTTCAAGGTATGGCCGGAGCCGTGGCAACCGGGTCAGCGCATAGCGGATGGCCCCTGCAACTGCAAGTGGCGATTTGCCAGAGATAGCGGGCAGTTGGGCACCCAGCCAATTGCCCAGGTCATCGAAGACGGGTCTGGCCTCGGCCTGCCGTATGGCGGTACGCTGATCCGGCGGCGATCCACGGGCCTCTTTCTCGATAGCGTAGAGCCCTGCTATCCGCTTGATCGCCTCTTCGGCGATGGCCGAGCCCTGGGCTTTATGCACATCGACGAACTTGCGCCGGATGTGGGCCATGCAGGCGACCTCGCGGATGTCGCCAGAACGGTAGAGGTCGTTGAATCCGGAATAGCCGTCCGCATGCATCCAGCCCTGGTATCTCTTCAAGTGATCCTTGGGATGTTGACCCCTGCGGTCCGGCGAGAACTGATACCAGGCAGCAGGCGGCGCCTCGCTGTCCCAGGGGCGTTCATCGCGTACGTAAGTCCACAAACGGGCGGTCTGGGTTTTGCCTGCCCCGGGGGTTAACATTTTCACCGGCGTATCATCGGCAAACAATGCCTGGCCTGCTTGCACGTGTCGCCCGATGGCGTTTGCCAGCGGTTCCAAAAGAGCGGTGGACTTACCCACCCAATCCGCCAGCGTAGAGCGATCTGGCTCAAGCCCGTTGCGCTCATAGATCTGGCTTTGCCGATAGAGCGGCAGATGGTCGGCGTATTTGCTACCAGCACATGGACCAACAGTCCTGGTCCAGGACGCCCGCGCTCAATCGGGCGCGAGGGCAATTGCGCCTGGGTGAAGTGATCACAGCCCGAACAGGCAAAACGGGGCCGGGTGATCCGATTCACGATGAAGCGCCCCGGAACATATTCCAGTTCCTCGGTCACATCCTCGCCCAGGCGGCGCAGCTTGCCACCACAATCCGCACAGGCATCATCTCCGGTGGTCAGTTCGATGTGCTGGCGCGGTATATGATCCGGGATCGGGCGGCGCTTGGGTTTGTCTTTGGGCGGCTCCTCTTCAAGCAGGCGTAACCTGGCTGTCATCGCTGCCGTTGCAATCTCACTGCTCTCCAGGGCCAGTTGCAGCTGCTCGATGCTCTCGGATTTGCTGCCAAACCTATGTGTGCGATGCCCGGATAACTGGTGCCTGAGCTTCTCGATCAACATCGCCTGAGACTTCACCTCGGCCAGCAGAAGCTGCGTGAAAGCACGCAACTCATCGGGGTCTTCCGGTAAGGCTCGGGCCACATCGATCATGGCCAAAACCTAGCAAATTAACGGGCTTTAGGGAATCCCCAAATCACTGATCCGGCCAGATTATCCCGCCTTCAATGGCCGCCATGTGCGCTGCGGAATACGCCAGTCAATGCCCTCCAGAAGCATCGCCAACTGGGCCGGTGTCAATGCGACTTTGCCGTCTTTTGCAGAAGGCCAGACAAACCGGCCCTTCTCCAATCGCTTGGAGAACAGACAGGCCCCCTGACCGTCCCACCAAATGATCTTGATCAGATCGCCACGCCGTCCACGGAAAACGAACATGTGGCCGCAATAAGGGTTCTGCTTCAGCGTCTGTTCCGCCTGAGCCGCCAGCGTCGCAAACCCCCGGCGCATATCCGTTACCCCGGCAGCCAGCCACACCTTCGTGTTCGACGGTACCGGGATCATCCGGACAAGCCACGGATCAGGCGGGCAAGGGCATCGGGATCGTAAGTCCCGCTGACACAAAGCCGGTGCCCGCCAGCAAGATCAAACTCAATCCTGCCGCCTGCCACAACCGGCGGCGCGTCTTCATGCCGCACATCCGCAATTATCTCGACCGGCAGAAAGCAAGCCTGCTTCTGTGTATCGCCATCAGGCGAAAACCGCCCATCCCTCAGCCACGTAAACACGAGATTGGCATTCACATCATACCGCCGCGCAACCTGACTAACCGAAATCCCCGGAACCCGCGTTTGCGCACAGATCATCCGCTTCTCGTTATTGCTCCAGTTCCGGCGCTTCTTCCTGCCCACATCTGACCTCGATAATGTCCATTAACGATCATGGACACTATCTGACATCTGCGGCCTCAGGCAGGGCAGCCAGACCAGACGCTTACGGCCTTCTGGCAAAGGCCAACCCAATCCCGCCGCGCGGGCGCGCCCCAGATACTCGCTGGCGGTGGATTGCCCCAAACCCAGACTCGCTGCAATCTTACGGGTCGATAATCCCCCCGCCTGAAGCCTCAGTGCATCTCTGATCTTTCGCATCGACAATCTCTTCATGGGGCCCTCACGCTCTCAAAGGAACGCAAAACTACCCTGTTTAAGGATTGCTCAGCAGCATAAATCAAAGGCTGAAATCAAGTGACCGTGACCTGCTCCCCGAAAACTGGTCCATTTGAAAGGAGGATCTGTTCGCTTAATGTTCACGAGAACGAGGAGAACAGAGAATGCGCAAGTCACGGTTTAGCGAAGAGCAGATTGTTCGGATCATTCAGGAGTATGCGGCGGGTGCGAAAGTGTCCGAGTTGTGCCGTAAGCACGGTATGTCGGATGCCACCTTTTACAAATGGAAAGCCAGGTATGGCGGCCTTCAGATTTCCGATGTCAGGCGGCTGAAAGACCTGGAATCGGAGAACGGCAAGCTGAAGAAGCTGCTGGCCGAAACCATGCTTGATAATGCTGGCCTGAAAGGGCTTCTGGCAAAAAACTTCTGAAGCCTGCAAGCCGCCGGGAAGCAGTCATGGTTCTTTGCCGTGACTATCAGTTTTCAACTCGGCGGGCCTGTGGGCTGATTGGGTTTTCCAGATCGAGTAATGAATACAGAGGAAGGCCGGATCGCCATGCGAGGATACGGGAACGGCTGGTCACGCTTTCCGGCAAACACCGACGCTATGGCTATCGCATGTTGCATGCCAAGCTTGGCCAGGAGGGTTTCAAGGTGAACGTGAAAGTGGTGGAGCGACTTTACCGAGAGGAGCGCCTGACCCTGCGCCGCCGCAATCGCAAGAAAATCCCCAAGGGCGTGCGCGAAGGCGCCTGGTGCCCGATCGCCGCCAACCAGCGGTGGAGCCTGGACTTCACCATGGATGCGCTCGCCAACGGCAGGAAGTTCCGCACCGTCAATCTGAAAGACGACTGCACACGGGAATGTCCGGCGATTGATGTGGCCCTGTCGATCCCCGGCTCCCGCGTGGTGGAAATGCTGGAACGGGTGGCTCGTGAGCGGGGGTACCCGGATGTTCTGACCGTTGACAATGGGCCTGAACTACGAGGCCGCGCGCTTGATGGCTGGGCAGATGATCACGGCGTGCAGCTCTACTTCATCGACCCGGGCAAGCCGACCCAGAACGCCTACATCGAAAGTTTCAACGGCCGGTTTCGCGAAGAATGCCTGAACTTGAACTGGTTCACCTCGCTGGCCGAGGCAGAAAGGATCATCGAGGACTGGCGGATCGATTACAATCAAAACCGGCCCCACTCTTCGCTGAACTATCAAACCCCGGAAGAATTTGCCGCAAACAGGCCTTTCCATAAACCGCAATGGGCAGCGACGCTTGAGCTATCTGAAGGCTCCGCGCCACCGCCCATTGCTCACGCCGCCGAATAATGGCAAACAAAAGAGGAACAGAGTCTACCTAAAAGTGGCCCTCAAATTGGGGGCAGGTCAAAAATGGAATGCAGGGATTGGTAGGTATAGCTGTTGATGTGAAGTGCCGCTCGCAGGCCGCATCGAGGCGCTCGGGTCCGAATGTTTTGGCAAGCCGCAAGACGCCCATGCAAGTTCGATATCCTTGCTCTGGATGTCGCCGCTTGCGCATGACCATCTCGACAAAGGTCTCGACGTTGGGCCCGACCCGGGCCGCCTGTGTGCGGATGCGTTCTGGTGTCCAGTCGGTACGGAAGCGGTGGTTTGCTGGCATGTGATCACGGATGGTGGAATGTTGCCGGTTGCCCGACGTCCGTTGATGCGCCGCAACACGCTGACCTTTATGATAAACTTCGACCGTGCGCGGTGTGACCCGGGCCCAAAGCTCTTGGCGCATAAGCTGATGGGGCACTGAGTAATAGTGGTGTCCTATATCGACATGGTAATCGAGACCGGCGCGGCACTTCTTCCATTCCGCATAGACGTAGGGTTCATGGGGCAGCGACTTCAGTGCAGGTTTGTCCAGCGTTTCAAACAAGGCCCTGCGGCTGGCACCCAGGTGCCGGGTGACCTTGTTGTTCAGTTGGTCGCGCAAGGGTCGGATCGCCGCGTTTAGCTCATCGAGACTGAAGAATGTCTGATTGCGCAGGCGTGCCAGAATCCAACGTTCGGCCAGCAGAACAGCACCTTCGACCTTTGCTTTATCCTTGGGTTTGCGGGGCCGTGCGGGCACAATTGCAGTATCGTAATGCGCCGCCATATCCCCGTAAGTGCGGTTGATCGCCGGGTCATAAAAACAGGCTTTGATGACGGCGGCTTTGAGATTATCCGGCACAACTTGCGCAGGTACGCCACCCAAGAACGCAAATGCTCGAACGTGACTGGATATCCAATCGGGAAGGCTCTGTGTCCAAGTGGCTTCAACATAGGTGTAGTTCGATGCGCCAAGTGCCGCGACAAAGATTTGGGCCGTGCGTATCTCGCCCGTCTTAGGGCAGGCAACATCTATGGTGTGGCCCGCATAATCAACAAACAGGTGTTCACCAGCAGGGTGTCGCTGCCGCATCACTGGCGAGAGTTTGCCCTCCCAACGAGTATAGAGCTCGCAATACCGGCTGTAGCCATAGCCGTCTGTGTGAACCTCTCGATACTCCTGCCACAACAGCGAAAGCGTCACCCCTTTGCGCCGTAGCTCGGCGTGCACATAGGTCCAATCCGGCTGAGGGATCGGTTGAGAACTGTCCGCAGAACGCCGTGGGAAAAGCACATGTTCCAAATCGGCATCCGACAGCGCATCGGGCAACGGCCAGCTCAAACCAGCATCACGGGCGCGGCCTAAATACTCACGCAGGGTTGTGCGACCAATCGCCAAACCCAGCGCCATCTCGCGCGTCGACAAACCTTCAAAGGACAGGCGCAAAGCCTCTCGTATCTTCCGCATCGATAGTCTCTTCATTGGGCTCTCTTCCGTTCAAAATGAACGGCAAAGCAGCCCGCTACAGATCACCTCGCAGCAGCGCATCAAGGGGTGGGCGGATGCCCCGGAATCCCCGGGCGGATCAGATCGGTACGGGTGGGCGGATTAAATCGGAATCACCGGGCGGATGTGCCCGGAATGCGCAGCGCCTGAAATACTTGCCGGCTTTCTGCAAAAACACCCGAGCGTGAAGCTCACCATGGATGTGCTAACATCGCCGAACATCATCAAGCTGGTTGCCTCGCGTCATTTCGACCTTGGCTTGGCACAAATGGCCGATAGCCGTCCCGATATCAGGATACTTGCAAGCTACCGTTTAAAATGCGTTTGCGTGATGTCGCACGGGCACTCATTGGCGAAGCGCGAAAAAATTTCCGCTAAAGTTTTGAAATCCGAAAATGTGATCGCCCTGTTTCCCCACACGCTGGTGGCACGGCATATTTCGCAAATTTTCATCAACGCCAATGTGACGCCAAATATCAAGGTAGAGAGCCAGCCGTCTTTTGCGGCCTGTGCACTTGCAGTCAAGAATGTCGGCGTAGCAATAGTCGACCCGCTTACCGCAAAATTCTTCGGCGAGAACAGGTTGAAGGCATTACCCTTCGTTCCCGATGTGCCGTTTGACTTTCGCTTGATTCAAGCCGCTCACGCCATGGGCAATCGCGCCAGCAACAGTTTCATAGAAGAAGCGATTGCATACTTCGATAAGATGTCAGACGTCCACAAAATTTGAAAGATGGATCATTTCAGGTAGGTCAACCCGGAAATGTCGATATCTGGCGCGGTCCCCGACACGATGTCCGCAACTAATTTGGATGCACCGCAGGATTGGGTCCAGCCGTTGGAGCCATGCCCCGCATTCAAAAACAGATTGGCATATTGCGTCTTGCCCAATCGCGGTGGACCGTCCGGCGTCATCGGACGAAACCCGGTCCATATTTCGCAAATGCTATAATCAATTGCGTCAGGGAATAGTGATTTGGTGGAAGCAATCAAGTTTTCGATTGCCGGTTTTCGCATTCGCCTGTCAAATCCGGTGATTTCTGCCTTGCCAGCAGAACGCAAGCGGTCTCCAAGGCGTGTGACCATGATTTTCGAATGTTCATCCATAACGGATGATCTTGGACCTGCAGCTTCAGACAATAGTTTGCCAGTGATTGAGTAACCCTTGACGGGGTAGACCGGTAAACTGATGTTCAACGGGCGCAACATGGCAGCAACTTCCGGCCCAAGAGCCACCACATAGGCATCAGCCGTCAGTATGCCGTTATCGATTGAGATGTGCGCGATCTTTCCATTGTCTGAATGAATGTGTTTTATGTAGGTATTGAACATGAAATTCACGCCCATCGTCTTCAGTATACTGACCAGTTCATTACAGAATATGTGGCTGTCGCCAGTTTCATCATCAGGCATGAATAGGCCCCCAGCAATTTCCACATTTGATCGGGTAAGTGCTGGTTCAAGCGTTTTGGCTTCCTGCGCATCGACGATTCGATAGCTAATGCCCATCTGTTCAAGGATCTGTGCCGAAAGGATGCCATTGCGAACTTCATTTTCGGTTTGAAATATCTGTAAAACCCCCGCTGATAGATTGTCATATCTCAGCCCGGTTTCGGATCGCAGTTCTGTCAAGCAAACTTTGCTGAAATGCGCAATCCGCTGCATTCTAACCTTGTTGGCCTGAAATCGTGCTGGTGTGCAATTGGCAAGGAACGCGGCCAGCCACGCCCATTGATGAATATCCAGTTTCGGGCAGATTTTAAGCGGTGCGGAAGATTGAAACATCCACTTGATGGCCTTGATAGGCATGCCGGGTGCAGCCCAAGGGCCAGCAAAACTGGGGCATACGCCGCCAGCATTGCCAAAACTAGTCTCCAAGGCCGCTGCACGCTGACGTTCTATCACAGTAACTTCGTGGCCCGCCTTTGAAAGGTACCATGCGCTGGTGACACCAATAACACCGGCGCCCAGAACCAGAACCTTCACAATTTATTCGGCGGCCAGAGTCTGCGCATCAATTTTGAAGTCATACCTCGACGCTGCCCCGGAACGGATTAGCGCATCAATGCCCTCTTGCAATGCAGCCCCAGCCATGGGTTGGAGCGGCTTGCGCAAAGGACCGGCAGGCAACCCAACGGCCCGCATCAGCGACTTGATTGATACTGGGTTCACCGCGGAATACGCAAAATGCAGAATTGCAAGATTATCCAGCCAAGCCTCACGGCAGGCAAACGCAATTTCACCAGAACCCCAAGGCTTTGAGATAACAGCCATTTCCTGTGGGATGATGTTGCCAGTCATGTTTGCGGTGCCATGACCTCCTAGTGCCATAGTCGGAATGACCAAACCAAGATTTGGAGAACAACAGCACATAATAGCCATGTCAGGCTTTGCAGCACACACTTTCGCGACCTGTCCAACGCGAGTGGTCGATTCCTTCAAAACCACCATGTTCGGATGCTTGGCCAGCGTCAGTAGATTATCCCAGTGTAGATCGGTATTAACCCGCGGCGGATTGTTGTAGAAACCCATCGCCAGATCGGTGCTGTCCAGCACTTCCATAGCATAGTCGGTAATAGCGTCGTTGTCAGCGCAGATGTAGGCTGGCGCGGCCATGATCACGCCATCAGCACCTTCTGCCTTGGCAAACCGGGTGTATTCAATTGTGGTCTCGGTGTTGTTGCCCGTCACACCGTAATAAAACTGCATCCGACCGGTGTTCATCTTCGAAGTTTCAGAGATAATCTTTTTGCGTTCTTGTTGGCTCAGCATTGAAACTTCGCCCGTCGAACCCATGAACAAAATCGCTTCGGTTCCGTTTTCTTCATGCCACTGCAACAAAGTGCGGAAACTTTCGTGATCTACGCTGCCATCATTGTTCATCGGTGTGATCAGGGCGACAAATGAACCTTTGGGCTGGATATGAGGCATTATTTGCTCCTGTGTCAATCCCGGAGTAAAAAGGGTCAATGTCCCGGTGCAAAACTGGACACCTGGTTTGATTTAGGTGCGCACCCTGGTGCGTGTGCTTTCCAAATAGCTGATGCGTGCCAGGGTGCGTTGGCCGCAGGCCAACCTTTTCGCAGTTTTGGTATTTTCAGGATTACGGTTTGGCGATTTTGCTCTGGCGCAACCGGTAGCTTTCGCCGTTCATCTCGAGGATATGGACGTGGTGGGTCAGGCGATCGAGAATGGCGCCTGTGAGGCGTTCTGCGCCGAAGACCCCGGTCCATTCATCGAACGGCAGGTTGGATGTGATGATGGAGCCACGTTCGTAGCGCTGCGAGATGACTTCGAAGAGCAGCTCGGCCCCGGTTTTGCTCAGTGGCACAAAACCCAGCTCATCAATGATCAGCAGGTCCTGGCTGACCAGTTGTTTCTGCAAGCGCTGCAGACGGCGTTCGTCGACGGCCTCGATGAGTTCATGGACGAGAGCAGCGGCAGTGGTGAAGCGTACTTTCCTGCCCTTCTGGCAGGCCGCCAGACCCAATCCCAGGGCGATATGGGTTTTACCTGTGCCGCTTGGCCCCAATGCGATGATATTGGCGCGCCGGTCTATGAACTCACCGCGGGCCAATTGCATGGTCAGGACCTTGTTCAGCGACGGGATGACCTTGAAGTTGAAGCTGTCCAGGCTTTTGGTCGCCGGGAACTTTGCGGCCTTGATCCTGCGCTCGATCATCCGGCGTTCGCGCTCGATCAGTTCCAGCTCGCAAAGCCGCAGCAGGTAGTTGATGTGATCCTTGTTCTCCACTGCGCATTGCCGGGCCTGTTTGGCATATTCGCTGTGGAAGGTCGGCAGCCGGAGCTTCTTGAGGTGGTGCTGCAGCAGAACCTGCGGGGTGTCGGTCATGCCGGCGCCTGCGCCATCAGGCTCATGTAACTGGCAGGATCTGTGGTCGGTTCTGTCGCAAAATTTTCCTCTATCTGAAGTAGGGCTATCTCTGGACACAATTATGCTGCGAGTTCAGCAATGACCTGGAAAACGGATTGCCCCTTTGTTCCGATCTGGCCTTTACGGACCATGTGGGAAACTTCAATCCCTTTGAGGGTTGCGCTGGCGGAATGGAATGCCTTGAATCCCAGCATAGGTCGGGTGATTTTCTTGATAAAGCGATGATCCTGTTCAATGATGTTATTGAGATATTTCACCTGCAAGATCTCGATCAAGCGATTGCTTCTGGTAAACTTCAGCATCACATTGGCCCATTGCAACCCCGCTAGATTGGCTCCGCTTTTATCAATGACGACCTTATCTGGTACGCCATTCGTATTGATGGCCATTCTGAAAAACCGTCTGGCAGCCTTGGTGCTCCGTCGCTCTGACAGCATGAAATCAAGGGTTTTGCCGAACTTATCGACGGCTCTGTAAAGATACGTCCACTGACCTTTGACCTTAATATAGGTCTCATCCATTCGCCAGGATGAGCTGGCTGGCCGCTTGCGCAACTTGGCTTGATCGGCCAACAAAGGTGAGAATCTGACAACCCAACGGTTTCGTGTGGCGTGATCAATATCCACACCTCTTTTCCGCCATAATCTCTTCAAGGTCCCGATAGGACATAGGGTAGCGCAAATAGAAAGCTACCGCATAAAGCACCACCGATTTGGGATAGTGACAGCCTTTGAAATCAATCGCCATAATACGCACCAATTGAGGAATTAAACGAAGCAGCACTGATATCAATTGGCTGTAGATCTGAAAACAGGAAAATTTTGCGACAGAACCCCCTGCCGGTCGTGTTCCCGCTGTTGACCAGTCTCGGTTTCGATCCGATCTGGATCGGCGTGATCATTACAATCGTCATTGAAATCGGTCAGGTCACGCCGCCGGTCGGGCTGAACCTGTCGGTTCTGGCGTCGCTGACGAACAACGAGCTCAGCCTCGGGCGCGTGGCCAAGGCGACAATTCCCTATTGGCTGATCCACCTTGTCGCGATCGTGCTGCTGACGATCTTTCCGATTCTGGCCCTGCTCTTGCCAAACATGCTTTTCTGACGGCGCCTGGGGATGTGGCGTTTGAAAGCTGGGGATAATGCAGCCCCGCAAGCCTTCCGGTCTTGGCGTATCAGATACGATCAGAGCTTCAGGGGTCGTTGTTCCGCAATGGCCTCCATTGAAAAACAGGATGTCACGGAATGCAACTCTACGGCCGAAATGAGCCTTTGATACACATCGTCATAGCTCGCCATGTTTTCGGTAACGACCTTCAGCATATAGTCGTAATCTCCGCCGATCCTGAAAAAATCAACGACTTCGGGGATGTTGAGCACGGTTCGCCGGAAGGTATTCAGCCAGTCAACAGAATGGTGCCGGGTGCGTATCATGACGAACACGACAAGCTCCAACCCGAGTTTTTCGCGGTCCAGCTTGGCCGTTGATCCCTGGATAATTCCGCTTGTGTTCAAATGCTGCAATCTGCGCCAGCACGCATTCTGCGACAATCCAATCTGATCCGCCAGTTCGCGCTGCGACTGTGAACTGTCATGCTGCAGCGCATTCAAAAGGGCGCGGTCCATATGATCTAGTTTTCGTCGTGCCATTATATCACCTGATATAAATCGCGGATCGGTATCAAGCCGTTTGGCCAGGTTTTCGCAGAATTTCTTGGTCAAGTGAGTTCAGCGGGGCTTCGTATAACATGGCGCAATCGCACCATCAATCTCAGGGATCAAACAGCAAGTGAAGTTGATCGTTTTTTTCCTACATATCTCTATAGGAATCTCGGAAAATCGACAAACACCGTGTGCTTATTGGAACGAAATCGCCGGTTGTCGATGTATCATGTTGCTACCGAAAACACCAATAATCGCAAGTTATCTGTGGAGCAGGCATGCGTTTTGAGCCCTTTGTCAGCCGACTTACGGCAAATAACCTAATTGCAAACCTGCGCGCCGGGTTGATCGGTGAAGGCCGGGAATTCACCACACCGTTTGGCATCCAAAAACTGGTTTACGCCGACTATACGGCGTCGGGCCGGGCGCTGCTGCAGATTGAGGATTTTGTCGCGCAAGAGGTTCTGCCGTTTTATGCAAACAGCCATACTGAATCTTCGTGCTGCGGCGCGCGCACAACGCAAATGCGCGAAGAGGCCCGTAGCATCATAGCGGCAAAGACCAATGCGGGTGACAGTTGCACTGTCATATTCTCGGGTTCCGGCGCGACCGCGGCGGTCAATCGCCTTGTTGCCCTTTGCGGCATTGCGGAATTGCATGATGCAGCCCAAAAACCTGTTGTTTTCATAGGCCCTTACGAACATCACTCCAATATTCTGCCGTGGCGTGAAAGTGGTGCTGACGTTATCGAGATCGATGAAGCCTTCCAGGGCGGGCCCGATCTGGAAATGCTTGAAAGGGAATTACTGGCCCACGCTGACCGGCCGTTGTTGATTGGTGCGTTCACCGCGGCCTCGAACGTCAGCGGTATCATCACGGACGTGGATGCGGTTACCCGCGTTCTCAAAAAATTCGGGGCCCTGTCCTTTTGGGATTATGCCGGTGGCGGACCCTACTTGCCGATCGATATGAACCCTGGAGCCGGGCTGGAAAAAGATGCGATCTTTCTGTCGCCGCACAAATTTATCGGCGGCCCGGGGGCATCAGGCCTGCTGATCGTGCGCAACTCTGTTGTCAAGGCCACGCGGCCGACCTGGCCGGGCGGCGGTTCGGTTTCCTACGTTTCGCCGTGGGATCACGACTATCTTGATTCCCTTACCGAACGCGAAGAGGCGGGCACGCCGAACATCATCGGCGATATCCGCGCGGCACTTGTTTTTCTGGTCAAGGCGGCAATCGGCACCGACTTTATCGCCGAGCGGGACGCCCAATTGTGCCAAATGGCAATGAATTCGTGGGGCAGCAATCCGCGCCTGCGGCTTTTCGGTACTGACAAGCCCAATCGCCTGCCGATTTTTTCATTTGCCGTGCGCGACGGTGTGGGCGGATATGTTCATCACCAGTTGTTTACCCGGATGCTCAGCGACATCTGTGGAATTCAGACGCGCGCCGGGTGTGTTTGCGCCGGGCCGTACGGACATCGCTTGCTAGATGTCGGCCGCGATGAATCCGAACGTATTCGTCTTGCGATCAACGCCGGGAAAGAAGTTCTCAAACCCGGCTGGGTTCGGCTGAACCTGAGTTATACCAGCGGCATTTAACATTGACCGATATGGGCCCATTTTCGCATTCCGATTGATGTGATGGTTTCGGGCTGTGCGATGAGCTTGTTCCAAGCTTCGCATCCAGCATCGACGATGGCATTGTAGTCTTCGAACACGCGGTTGGAGAGCCAATTGGCGCGCAAGTACTGCCAGATATTTTCCACCGGGTTCAGTTCCGGAGCGCGCGATGGCAGCAGGATGATGGTGAGGTTCTTCGGGACTTTGAGTTTGCCGGTGGTGTGCCATCCGGCCCGATCCATCAGCACAACCGCATGGGCCTTTCGGGCGACGTGGCGGCTGATCTCGTCGAGATGCATCTGCATGGCTTGCGCGTCCGCCCAAGGCAGCATGAGCGCCGCCCCCTTGCCGTGAGCCGGACAGATGGCGCCGAACAGATAGGCGTTGCGATAGCGCTGATCGGCCGGCTGGCGGGGGCGCGTGCCCTTTCTCGCCCACAGGCGCGTCAGGCCATTCTTCTGGCCAAGGCGTGCTTCGTCCTGGAACCAGATCTCCACCGGCGTTCCCGCTGGCAGGTCAGCTATATGCACCTGGAGCGTGTCGGTGAAGTTTTTTTAAACGCCTCGATGATCCGCTTATCCTGCCTGGGATGCTGCGGGCGGGCGCTGATATGGGCAAAGCCCAGTTCGCCAAGCAGTCTGGATATCCCGCGCTCGGAATAGATGACGCCAAAGCGCGCCTCGATCACCCGCTTCAGGTCGATCCGCCGCCAGCGGACAACCCCGTCCACCGCCGGATCGGGGCCGGTCTCGACAATCTCGCCAAGTTCTTTCATCTGGACATCGCTCAGGTAGCGCGTCCGGCCCGCGCCCTTGCGGTTGGTGAGGCCATCCGGTCCCTCTTCGTTGAACCGGTGAACCCAGTCCCGCAGGGTTTGGCGATCCATCCCACCGATCCTTGCGGCCTCTCCACGGCTCATGCCATCGTAGACCGCCGCAAGAGACAACAGACGGCGGCTCTGCCGGGCATCCTTGCAACGGCTGGCGAGTTTACGAAGGTGGCGGGCATCAAAGTCGCGACGAAGCGGAACACTGGCTGGCATGGCGATCCTCCTTTGCCAACCTTGAATCAGATCAAAACCGATTTGGGAATCCCCACAGAGTCAGAAATTGATGCCGTTGGTATTATGTGATGGATGACGCCACCGCACGGAAGATTATTGATGGCGTCAACAAATTGTCACGCAATGCCCATGAATTTGCGCATCTCTATACGTGCAACGAGGCGACCGCGGTTTTTGCAACAAAATCAAATCCCAAGGAATTGTTGGAATCAATTTGATTTGAGATCGCTATCGCGGAGCACCTAACCGCTTTGTCATTTCGCACCATCAAACTCTGGGATCAAACACCTAGGTTCAGCGGGGTTTATTTTCAGCACTAGGGCTCACGCAATTTATAGGCCATTGCGAATCCATTTGGGCCGCTCGCCACGCTGGACTACAGCCCGCACATTGTCGTGCGCCCATTCCCAGATTCTGACCTTCGTGTCGCTTGTAACACCCGCAACATGCGCCGTTAACAGGCAGTTATCCAGGTCAATCAATGGGCTATCCGGCAGGATCGGTTCGTTCTCAAACACATCGAGTGCCGCGGCAGCAATCGTACCGTTCCTTAAAGCGTCGCCAAGCGCAGCTTCGTCAATAATCCCACCGCGCGCGCAACAAATCAGTCTCGCGTTCGTTTGCATTTTATCGAGTGCTGCTGAATTGATCATACCGCTTGAATGCTCATTGAGGTCGGTGCTTATACTGATGAAATCAGCCTGAGCAAATAGAGTTGCCTTGTCGACCTTGCGCGCACCGAGCTGTTTGGCCAGATCTGCATTCACATCCACCAGATCGTTGTAGAGAATATCCATCTCAAATGCATGGGCGCGTTTGGCAAGCGACGCACCGGTGTGGCCAAAACCGATGATCCCCAGTGTCTTACCTTTGACTTCAAATGAACGGGAGATGCGCTTGCGCGCCGACTGCCAGTCCGCACCCTGCATATGTGCCTGCATTTGTACGAACTGCTTGGCGAGCGCCAGGATGAACATCATTGCGTGTTCGCCGACAGCCTCCTTGTTCACTCCTTCAATGTTGCAAGCTGGAATCTTTCGCCTGGCCGTCGCTTCGAGATCCAGGTTCTCGTACCCTGCCCCCAGGCGCTGCACTATTTGGAGCAGGGGAGCCGCGGCAAGAATTTGGTCATTCACCGGCTCTCTATGCGTAACAAACGCATCCATATCCTGAACTTTGGCCAGGTCTCCGTCGGCTATACGCGGGCGGTCATCCCGGTGTGGTCGCTTGATGGTGCCGCCACCGGCGGGAAAAACTCCATGCAAATCCTGCGAGCATCCGGTGCAAAGGAACACAATCGGTTTGTCAGCGGAGTAAAGCTGAAAGCAGGCGATAGAGTATTGATTGAAACGGCACATGGCGGCAATGCCAATTAAAATGTCATGCGGTACTCTGGCTGCAAGGGGAATCGCGATTGTCTTTCGCACACTCTTCCTCACAGTCCGTTTCAATGCCGCCGCTGCACTTCGCGTTAAAATCCACCCACAGCGCAAAGTTATAATGTCCTACATCTGCAAAGACCGTCTCGTCTCGGCTTTTCGTCTTGGCAAAGATTCTTCAAGGGTCCCCAACCAATCAGGCTCGCAATCTCATCCAAAGCGCTGAACGCGGGTTGGTCAAGAAAATCATTCGTGAAAAAAGTGGGTTGGGTTGTGAAAGATCTTCTCATTCCGCAATTCTGAAGGTTAATAACCGGATCGGGAACTGCTTGGTTTTCGTTGCGGTTTTTCTGAGATTATTTGTGAGGGAATTGACTCACCGGATCAAATGCTTGTCCTTGAACACAGAGGGTTGTTCATTTTCCTGAAATGCAAGTGCAGAGGTGTGAAAATTGAAGGAAAGGCAAATTGAGGTTTTCCGCGCCGTGATAAATTACGGCGGCATCAACCGCGCATCAGAGATGTTGAATATATCGCAACCTGCGGTCAGCCGGATGATATCCAGCCTCGAAGCCGAAACCGGGCTGACCCTGTTCGAGCGCAGCGGGCGATCGGTAAAGCCGACGCCCGAGGCGCATCAGCTCAAACGCGAGGTCGACACATTTTTTATCGGCCTGGACCGCATCGCAGGTGCCGCCGAGGAAATACAGAAACTCAGGCGCGGCCATGTGCGCATGACGGTCATGCCTGCGCTTGCCCTGTCGGTTGCGCCAGCGATCATGCGCCAGGTCACCGCGAAACATCCGACGGTGAAAACCACCCTGGACGTGCACACTTCGCCGCGCATCAGCGACCTGATCGCATCGGGCCAGTTCGACCTTGGCATTGGGCATCTTTCGGTCAACAGGCCGGAAATCGAGGTTCTGGGCAGCTGGCGGGTGGATTGCGTCTGTGTGATGTCGTCGGATCATCGCCTTGCCCGGCGCCGGGTTCTGCGGCCTGTGGATTTCGACGGCGAGGCGCTGGTCTCGCTGTCCTATCAGACCGACACCGCGCAATGGCTCGACCAGGTTTTTCAGGCCGCCGGTGTGCGCCCGAAAATCCTGGTGGAGGCGCAGCCGTCTTATGCCGCCTGCCTGTTGGCCGCCCAAGGCCTCGGGATTACGATTATCGACGCGCTGACGGCGGAGTTCTTCCGTTCCGACGCCATCTCCGTGGTCGCGTTCGGACCTGGAATTCCATTTGAATTCAAGCTGATCCGGCCAGCGGGTACGCGACCATCCGCTTTGGCATCGGAAGTCGCCGATATCGCCATGACCACCATGAACGACAATCGCTCGACAAAATGATACATAACTATTCCGCATGTAAATCTGCTAATTCGGCATTTGACAGAATGTATTTTCTGGCGAAATCTCGGATCGACCTGATGCCAGAAATATTCACATCCAACGGGAGGAAAATCATGGCTTTTTGGAAACTTGCGGGCACCGGAATGCTTGCGTCGATCATGGCGGTCTCCGGCGCGATGGCCGCCGAATGGGAAATGCGGCTGCACACATTGGTCAAGTCGCCGCACCCCTATAATGACATGGCCGTGTTCATGGCCGAAGAGGTCGCCAAACGCTCCGACGGGGCCATTGAGATCAAGATATTCGACGCCGGCCAGCTGGGCAAGGACCCAGCGGTGATCGGCGAGATGGGGCTGGGTACGATTGATCTGATGATCAGCTCGACCAACAACGCGGTCAAGCAGGTGCCGGAATATCAGGTGTTTTCAATGCCCTATCTGTTCGGCGGTTTCGACGATCTGATGACAAGGGTTGGCCCCGGCTCCAATGCCGAAACGTATTTCCAGGGCATTTACGGCGAGCGTTCGTTGAACATGCGCCTGCTGGCGCTTGGCGGGTCCGGCACCAGGAACCTGTCCAACGCCAAGGGACCGGTGACCGCGCTGGCCGATATCGCCGGGTTCAAGATGCGCACACCGCCGTCGCCGATGATCTCCAAAACCTGGGCCGAGCTTGGCACCCTGCCGGTCACCGTCGCCTGGGGCGAGCTCTATGCAGCCGTGCAAACCGGTGTCGCGGATGCGCTGGAAAGCTCGATCCCCGGCTACACCGGCGCGAAGCTTTACGAGGTGGCACCCTATCTGGCCCTGACCGGCCATACCATTCAGGTCAACCACATATCCATCAGTGACCGCGCCTGGGGCAAGCTGAGCGAGGACCAGCAGGCGATGTTCCTGGCGGTCGCCGCCGAGGCCTCGGTCCTGGGCATCGCCATGGCCCGGCAATATGAAACCGAGCTGGTGCAGAAACTCCAATCCGACCATGGCGTCACCGTCACCACCCCGGATGTGAGCGAATTCAAGGCGGCGCTGGCGTCGCTGCAGTCCAGCCTAGCCACCGATTTGAACCTCGAGGCCGCGATGGCCGCGCTCAGCGCCGAATAACCAAACTCATCGCGGTGCGCGGCGGCGTACAGGTTGCCGCGCACCAATGCCGGGCCGATGTGCCGGTGGCTCCCTGCTTCGCTTCACATTGAGGCTATGATGCTGACACGTTTCAACGCCGCCCTGGCGCGCATTTTCGGGCATGTGCTCGCCGTTCTGTTCGCGGGTCTGATAATCGTGGTGTTCCTGCAGGTCACTGCGCGGAATATCCTGCATGTGCCGATGACCTGGACGCTTGATCTGGCGCAGCTGTTGTTTGCCTGGTGCATCTTTCTGGGGGCGGCGATGGCGTTTCGCAACGACCAGCATTATGTGGTCGATGTCTGGCCAAAGACCGGGCCGTTGAATTTCCTGCCGGTGATCTTGCCCATCCTTGCCTCGGGCGTGGTGATCTTCGTGCTGGTCCGCAATGGCAGTTTGATGAGCCTCATCGGCACCAACCGGCTGTCGCCGGCCCTGGGCATATCCGAGGTCTGGTTCTTTCTGCCGATCCCGCTGGGCGGTCTGTGCATGGCGCTGTTCCTGCTGGAAAAAGTGCAGCGGGAGCTGCGAAAGTGAATCCGCTGGTGCTGCTTTTGGCGAGCTTTTTCGCCTTGGTGCTGTTCCGGTTGAATATCGGCTTTTCGCTGATCTTGTCGTCGATCGTGGTGATCCTGTGGGAAGATCTGCCGCTGACGTCCGTTATCAATCAGATGTATTCCAACATCGACAGTTTTCCGCTGCTGGCGGTGCCGTTTTTCATGTTTCTCGGGCGGATCCTGAACGCCGGCTCGATCACCGGCCGCCTGCTCGATGTGGCCAATGCCACGGTCGGGCATGTGCGCGGCGGGCTGGGGCAGGTGAACGTTTTCGTGTCGATGGTATTTGCCTCGCTGTCCGGCTCGGCCGCCGCCGACACCGCATCGGTGGGTTCAATCCTGATCCCGGCGATGAAAAAGGCCGGCTACAGCCCGGCGTTTTCGGTGGCGCTGACGGCGGCGTCCTCGACCTTAGGGGTCATCATCCCGCCGTCGATCATCCTGATCGTCTATGGCGCTTTCGGCAATGTCTCGATCGGGGCGTTGTTTTTGGGCGGCATCGTTCCGGGGGTTTCCATCGGTCTGGCGATGATGGGCTACGCCTATGTGATGGCGGTGCGCGAAGGCTATCCGGCCAATCCGTTTCCCGGCATCCGGGCGCTGGGGCGCGCACTTTGGCGCGGCGCGGCGGCGATGCTGATCCCGGTCTTTGTACTGGGCGGGGTGATCGCTGGCTTTTTCACCCCGACCGAGGCGGCGATCAGCGCGGTGATCTGGGCCCTTATCCTGACCTTTGCGGTGTATCGCGACGTGCCGCTGAAAGAGCTGCCCGGCCATCTGACCCGGGCGACGCTGGAATTTTCGGTGCCGCTGTTCACGGTTGCCGGCGCGGGCATTTTCGGCTGGCTGATCGCCTTCCTCGGCGCCGCCGAGATCGTCGTCGGCTTTATCACCGCCCAGACCAGCGATCCGGTGGGGATCATCCTGTTGCTGATCGGGTTTCTGCTGCTGATCGGGACGGTGCTCAATCCGATCTCGGCGGTGCTGATCTTTCTGCCGATTATCCAGGGGCTGGGCGATACCGCCGGCATGGATCCGGTTCATATGGGCGTGCTGACCACCATCATCCTGTCGGTCGGATTGATCACCCCGCCTTACGGCATCTGCCTGCTGATCGCGGCCCAGATCGGCGACGTGCCGCTGGGCAAGGCGATGCTGGCGGTGACCCCGATCGTGGCCCTGACGATTCTGATTGCCATTTTTTCCATCTTCGTGCCCGATATCGTCATCGGGCTTCCAAAAATTGCATTTCCGAACATATTCCCCAACTGAGGAGACCAAAATTGGCACATGTAAAACCTACCGGAAGTTTTGTGGCCCTGGTAACGCCGATGAATGCGGACGGCTCAATCGACATCGAGGGGTTCCGCGCGCTTTTTCAGTTCCATCTCGAAAACGGCACCAAGGCCGTTTTGATCATGGGCTCGACGGGCGAGGTTTCGATGCTCTCGCCCGACGAGAAAAAGCAGATCATCACCGAAACCGCCAGAATGGATGCCGGTGGCATCCTGAAATACTACGGCTGTACCGGCAACAACACGCAGGCCACCATCGACATGGTCGGCTTTGCCAGCGGCGAGGGGGCCGATGGCGCGATCATCGCTGCACCGGCTTATGTCTGTGCCTCCCGCGCGGACATCGCCGAGTATGTAGAAGAGGTCTGCGACGCCCATGATTTCCCGATCGGGTTCTACAACAACCCGCCGCGGGTGATGACCGATTTGCACTGGGACGACCTGTTGCGCCTGACCCGACACCCCAACATGGTGGTGCTGAAGGAAAGCACCACCCGGGTGGGGCAAGTGGCGCAGATGTGCGCCGCCAAACCGGATATCTCGATCATGTGCTGTTGTTCGCCAAATTTGGGGCTGGTTGTGCCCACCATGTCACTGGGCGGTCACGGGCTTGCCAACATGACCGGCAACATCATCCCACGCGAGTTCGCAACGCTCTCGACCCCCTGGGCTGACGGGCGGGATGCGCAGAATTTCCAGGAGGTCTATCTGCGCAATCTCGAGATGCTGCATTTCGCCTATTCGTCGATCAATCCGGTGGCGATCAAAAGCCTGATGCAGGCGATCGGCCTGCCGTCGGGGCCGTTGCGCCGGCCGCTGCGGCCGCTTGACGGCGCACAGTTGCAGCGGGGACTTGATATTGTCGCCGGACTGGGCCTTGACCGGTCATACGGATATAAAATTGACAAGCAACGGGTCGATATAAAGGTTGCCTGAGCCCCGATGACACAGCGTGTTACCCTGATCACAGGTGCCTCCAGCGGCATCGGGGCTGCCACCGCGCGGCGGATCGCGGCACCGGGCGAGGGGCTGATCCTGCACGCCAGGGGAGGCACGGATGGCAGCAAGATCGCGTTGGTTGAGAAGGTTGCCGACGAGGTCCGCGCAGCCGGGGCCGAGGCCGAGGTCGTTCTTGGGGATCTGAGCGACACGGAATTGCCAGGGGAACTGGTCGAGGCCGCGATCCGGCGCTTTGGCCGTCTCGACCGGATCGTATCCAACGCTGGTTTCGCCCTGAACAAACCGGTCGGCAAGATGACCCGCGACGATCTTTATCAATCATTCGACGTCATAACAGGTGCCTTCGTCGCGCTGGTGACCACAGCCCTGCCGCACCTGCAGACCTCGGATTGCGGACGGGTGGTTGCGGTGACCTCCTTCGTTGTCGACCAAGTGCCCGGCGGGCGCATGTTTCCCGCGACCGCGGCAGCCAAGGGGGCGTTGCAGGCCGTCGCGAAGACATTTGCCGCCCAGGTGGCCGGGGACGGCGTGACGGTGAATTGCGTCTCTCCGGGTTTCACCGAAAAGGAAAGCGCCGGGCATTCCGCCTTGTCGGCGAAATCCTGGCGCGACGCGGCCGCGATGACCCCGAACCGCCGCCTCGCCCAACCCGCCGACATTGCCGCAGCCATTGCCTTTTTCCTGAGCCGGGAAGCCGCCCATATCACCGGGCAGACCTTGCGAGTGGATGGCGGGCTGTCGCTTAACTAACAAAGGAAAAATCATGCCAATCGTCCGAGTCACCCTTGCCGCCGGGCGCACGGCGGCGCAAAAAAAGGCGGCCGCTTTGGAAATCACCGATACAATCGCGCGGACATGCGGGGCCCATGCCGACCATGTCTATGTGGTGTTCGAGGACATCCCCCCCGACGACTGGACCGTCGGCGGCCAGACCATCACCGAGCGCAGGGCCAGGCGCGGCGAGACCTGACCCGCGGAGGATAAATTGGGCGCAGTGAAACAGACCGCGAAACCCATCAGCGTGTGCCATTGGGGCGCCTTCGAAGCGGAGGTTTCAAATGGCCGTTTGATCGCAACCCGCCCGTGGCGGGGTGGTGGGGCCGACCCGGACATGATCGCAGCGTTGCCGGAATTGGTGTATTCCGACACCCGTGTCAGTCGGCCATATGTGCGCCAAGGGTGGCTGCGCGATCGCGCGTCGTCCGATGGCGCAGCGCGGGGCACAGATCGCATGGTGCCGCTCGGGTGGGACCAGGCCCTGGAGCTGGTGGCCGGGGAACTGCGGCGGGTTCGGCATGAGCACGGGCATAAATCAATTTTTGCGGGCTCTTACGGCTGGTCCAGCGCGGGCCGTTTCCACCACGCCCGCACCCAGGTGCGGCGTTTTTTCGGGGCCTTTGGTGGGTTCACCGATCAGACCGGAAATTACAGTTGGGGGGCGGCGCAGGTCATCCTGCGCCATGTGCTCGGCAGCGACGAGGCGGTTTCTTCTGCGGCGACAAGCTGGGACAGCATCGCCGCCCATACCGACGTTCTGGTTGCCTTTGGCGGATTGAACCCGAAAAACTGGCGGGTGACGTCCGGCGGGGCCGGGTTTCACCATATGGAGCGGCATATTCGCAAAGCCCGTCAAAGCGGCACCAAATTCATTGTCATCAGCCCCATGGCGGATGATATTCCGCCCGGATCAGACGCCGAATGGATCGCGCCGCGACCCGGCAGCGATACCGCGATCATGCTCGGGCTGTGCCATGAAATGCAGCGCCGCAGTCGCGTGGACCGGGCCTTTCTCGATCACTTTTGTTCGGGCAGCGAGGCCTTGTTCACCTATCTGGACGGCAACGCAGACGGGCAGGAAAAAACCCTGTCCTGGGCAGCGGGCATTGCCGATGTGCCGCTTGAAACCCTGACCGGACTGGCCGACCGGATTGAAACCGGCCGGGTGATTTTAACGGCCACTTGGTCGCTGCAACGCGCCCATCACGGAGAGCAGACGTATTGGGCGCTGATCGCGCTTGCCGCAATGCTGGGCCAGATCGGCCTGCCTGGCGGTGGCTTTACATTTGGCTATGGCTCGCTGAATGCCGTTGGGCAGGGTGCGCGCAAAGGTCTGGTGCCAAGCCTGCCGGTGCTGGACAATAGCGCCGGCATGGCGATCCCGGTGGCGCGGTTTGCCGACATGCTGGAAAATCCGGGCAAGACGATCCCCTTCAACGGCCGGATGGTCACTTTTCCGGACACGCGCCTGATCTATTGGGCCGGTGGCAACCCGTTTCACCATGCCCAGGATCTGTTCCGTCTGGAACGTCTGTGGGCACGGCCGGACACCATCGTGGTGCATGAACAATTCTGGACCGCCACCGCCAAACGCGCCGATATCGTTTTGCCGGCCACGACCAGCCTGGAACGCGCCGACATCGGCGGCTCGTCGCGCGATCCGCATGTGTTCTACATGCCCGGATTGATTGGCCCTGTTGCGCAGGCGCGCAATGACTTCGATATTTTTTCGGACCTGGCGGATTTGTTGGGAATAAAGGAGACATTCACCGAGAGTCGCGACGGCGAGGCCTGGTTGCGGCAACTTTGGCGCGGGACAGAGCGAAGGGCGCGGGCCCAGGGGTTTACTGCGCCGGATTTTGATGAGCTGAAACGCCGGAATGTGTGGCAAGTTCCCAAACCGGAAACGCCCGAAGTCTATCTTTCCGATTTCCGCGAGGACCCGATCAAAAATCCTTTGCCGACAGACAGCGGCAAGATAGAGCTCAGTTCCGCGCGGCTTGCCGCTTTCAATTATCCCGACGCGCCCGGTCATCCGGCATGGATCGCACCAGCGGAATGGATCGGTGCGGCGGATGATGACGAGCTGGCACTGCTGTCGCGCCAACCGGAGAAATTTCTGCACAGCCAGCTTGCCCAGACGCATCTGGCAAAGCGCCGCTCGCCAAGCGTCACCCTGCATCCGGCAGATGCAACCGATCGCGACCTGTTTGACGGATGCCGGGTTCTGGTTTATTCGCCGCGCGGTTCGTGCAAGGCAGTTCTTGGCACATCTCACCATTGTCGGCGCGGCATTGCCGTTATGGAAACCGGCCACTGGTTTGAAGGTTGCGCCGGCCGCGTCGATCCGGGCGGCAACCCCAATGCGCTAACGCCTGACATCGGCACATCGGCATTGGCCCAGGCTACGGCGGCGCAAACATGTCTGGTGCGGGTCAAAAAGATCGATGACTGAACCGTCTCGCACCAAAATCATTCAATTCGCAAATGATGCGGTTCCGTCGCCTGTGAGCGCTCGGCGAACTGCGACTTTTTAGCTGGGGTTGTATTGAAGTTTCATGCGTCTTGATCGTTTATCGCATCCAGTTCCACCGCCATATACTGGAAAATAACAATCATGCGCGGTGAAACATCATCTGGGCAGTTGGCCGTCAGACTTGCCAGCGCCTTCTGAAAGACATGCCGCCCCTGACCGATACGAATACCTGGTTCCATCAAAAAGCCCGGGCCTGGTTGATCAGGCATATTTTCTGATCAACTGCACCGAATATATAGTATATCGCGTGGCTGAATACGCGCCTTTTCTCCATGCCTGCGGGTATGAATCTCCGCGAACGGGTCGGTCTCAATATTCAGGACACGCGCCGCCTTCAGGGCATCAGTCAGGAGGTGCTTGCTTTGCGTGCCGACGTGAACCGCGGCTACATGGGCAAGATCGAAAACGCGAAGTATTCCATGACGCTGGACATGCTGGAAAAGATCTCCAAAGCGTTGGACATTGACCCGAAATACCTCCTGAATCAGCGTTCACAGAAAAAGTAAACCTCCCTGAATTTTGTTAATCGGTAGTCCAGAGTATGAGTAAGAAATGTCTTTTCGCACAACCTATCCGCGAGGGTATCGTCCTTGGTTCGGGTGCCTCTCAGGTTGTATGGCGTGATTATCGATGGAACACGGGCAAGATCATACGGAAATGGTTCGTCGATCCGGGAACCTTGACCGGTGTTTCCGTTCAAATACGACCAATGGAATACCGGCATGATCGGAAAGGCAGCCTCAGTACCCAAACCACTCCGAGTGATCCATGACCCCGTCGTAGTCGCCGTATTCGATCATGACCGCACGGCTGAAATTTGGTCCGTAGTCGCCGCGACCGGGAAACAACGCGGTCTGGCCATTCTCGGTCACAAAACTGACGGGCCACGGCGAGTGTGAGCCAATAACCTGAATAATCCCGCATTCCCCAAGTAGCTGACGGATTTGTTTTCATTCAAGCCCGTATTTGTATTATATTACAGCAGGTTAATGTGGCGGAAGGTTGTAGATCATGGATCACCCAGAGGGTGCGGGCAAATCAGGTGGTGTCAGACTGGGTTTTGACCGTCGGGTACGGCTTGAGTTCCACGGTTCCAAGATCAGTTCTGACGGCGGGTTGCTGCTGTATCGGGAATTGGATGAAGTGCTCAGCCTGCACGATATGGCTGGTGGTCTTCTCAAGGACGTGCGCAAGGGCCGCAATTGCGTTCACACCCTTGTCGGGCTTTTGCGTCAGTCTGTCTTTGGTCGCCTTGCTGGCTACGAGGACGTCAATGACGCGGAGCGTTTAGCGCTCGATCCGGTGATGCGCCAGATTGTGGGCGGACGGGCTGTTGATGAACAGGCAGCATCCGCGAGCCAGATGGGGCGGTTTGAGACTGAGGTTCTGGCAGTGAATGATAATCGCGCGGCACTTTCTGATCTGTCGGGACAGTGGATTGACGCGGTGCATGACCGCAAAGGGCTGAAGTACATCACACTGGACATGGACAGTGCTGTCAGCCCGACCCACGGGGCACAGGAAGGAACCGCATGGAACGGGCACTTCGGCTGCATGTGTTATCATCCGCTCTTCATCTTCAACCAGTTTGGTCATCTGGAGCGCAGCGTCCTGCGCCATGGCAACGTCCATAGTGCCGATGGATGGAAAGCGCTTCTGGCTCCCGTCATCGCCCGCTATGCAAAGCGAGACCTGATGCGGTTCTTTAGGGCGGATGCCGCCTTTGCCATCCCGGAGCTGTACAAAGACCTTGAAGCGGCGGAATATTATTATGCTGTCCGCCTGAAGAAGAACGCTGTGTTGGAAAGTCGCATCGCGCATCGTCTCACCCGCCCAGTGGGGCGACCGTCAAAGACCAAGGTCAAACGCTTCTATGAAGAGTTCGAGTATCAGGCCCAAAGCTGGGATAAGCCGCGCCGGGTGGTCGCCAAAATCGAGTGGCATCCGGACGAGTTGTTTCCCCGTTTGGGTTTCATCGTGACCAACCTGCCGATGGAGCCAGAGGAGGTTGTCCGCTTCTACAACCAGCGGGGCACGGCAGAGCAACACATCAAGGAGGGCAAGCAGGCCATCACCTGGACACGACTGTCCTGCAAACGCTTTGCCAACAACGAAGTGCGGCTTCAGCTTCACGCACTGGCCTATAACCTTGGCATCTTCTTGCAGGGCGTAGAACTGCCCGAGGAGGTGGCCGACTGGTCACTCACCAGTTTGCAGACCCGGCTTATCAAAACCGGCGCAAGAGTTGTTCGACACGCCCGTGCCATCACCTTCCAACTGGCTGAGGTTGCTATCAGTGGCTCCCTTTTCCAGGGCATCCTCAAAGCCATTCAGCGCCTACGCGCACCTCCATGTCCCGCATGAGCGCCATCGCCGCAATACCTCAACAAAAGCGGCAAAGTAGATGTGTCCAGAAATCGACGATACGGCGCGACAGGGGCAAAAAACAGGTACAGAGGCCCAGAACACAGACCAAAACATCAAAGTCACGCTCGACTGACCAAGGCAACCAGCGACAATCTTGCGAAAACAGCCAAACGCGGCTAAATTACCTCAAAGCCCAAGCTACTTGGGGAATATCAGTTAAAACAAGATTGGGTCCTAGGGGGTCCGGTCCCACCGCCTGTCCGGTCATCGTTATCAATCCATGATCTTTACCGTAAGGATCAGTAATGGTCGGGGGTGGGACCTTTGTGGTCGATGTCTCTTTCTCATCGCTCATAAGGAAATCTCCTTCTTTGTGGGTTGAGCCCCGCCTGGCCCACCCAAGCGATGCGTGCTTTGGACGTTAGATATAAAGGAATTAGCATGACGCTTCGCCTGGCGATCTTCGAATTCTTGGCGACACCGGCGCATCTGTGGCTTTGGTGCTGCGCGCGCATCTGTGGTGGGAGGTTCGAGATAATGTATCTGCAGAACCTGTTCTCATGATTACAGGACCGGACCGACCAGTCCCATTGCAGTGGCTCGTCACGAGGCTCGTATGATCGCCCCGAAAACCAGAGAACCCGGGTCCGTCGAAGCCATGCATATTCCGGCAAAGAGATATCGACCTCGCCGCGCCCGCCCGGCCCTCCGAGCGCTATCGGAACCGCGGCAAAGGTACAGATTCCGAACGGCGGACGCACTGGCCAGGGAGTAATTCGGCGAATCATCTCGGCGTAAGCAGCAGCGCAGACAGCACTCGGTGGAAACCCACCGGCCATGCAGAGCAGGATGGCACAGTCCATGTCATAGGCCCGACTGGGCTTGCCGCCGACAGGCACGAAGCCCACTGAGAGGGCAAGGATCAACAACAGACGACGCATCAACCTCTCCGGGAATTCGGTCTGGATCAGTTCAACCTAGCAGGAATCTCATGGGAGTATACGTTTTTACGTAACGGATGTTTTATATATATTGACTCTGTCCTTATTATCTGTGCCATCTGGTTAATGTAGAAGGTCTCTCAAAGGGAGAGACCATGCCGATAGCCAGACACCTCAGTTTGATCACCCTCGATGGTGTGAAGGACCTCATAACGAGGAAGGTGCCGTTTACCTGTCGGTACGAGCTTGTGGGGGGCACAGGTGACGGCAAGCCGCTCTACCAGTGTATTTACACCACCGGTGACGAGGAGCTTATCCTGGTCGCCGCTAAAGTTACAAAACACGGACCCAAAGTGCGGCACTTCGCGCTGTGGCCGGGGCTGGTCAATCACCATGTGGCCTTTGGCGACGGGCGCTGTATTGAGCTTGATCTCGATATTCGCAGCGCCCCGGACGGCGATGGCGGACCTGATGGTTCTGGGAGCAGACGGAACGGTTAGAACCTCCGGCTGGAGCTATCACAATCGGCAAGATCTCGGCGCGGATTGGGTGCCCAACAGTGGGGTGGACAGCGCTCCCGCAGCCATCCTGACCGCCATCCGAGCAACATCGGATCGGCACGCGGGCAACCGGGGTCTTCGAACCGTTGGTCTCTCCTCGCGCGGCTGGCATATCCTGTTTCAGGCGCTGGTCGAGGCCGAAAGCGACTACGATCCGGGTGCCACGAGCCGCAAGGGTGCTTACGGCCTTGGCCAGCTGATGCCTGAGACAGCACTGGCGCTCGGCGTCGATCGCCGGGATGTGGCTCAAAACCTCGATGGTGCGGCGCGCTATCTGCTCGCGCAGATTGCGGATTTCCGGGACATCGATCTGGCGCTTGCCGCTTACAATGCCGGTCCGCATCGGGTTCGCGAGTTTGACGGTTGTCAATCCCGGCGTAAAAAGGGGCCATTCGCCGGAGTAAAAGTGGGCCAGTTGAGGTGCCGCGCCTTGTTGGGTGTGCTCCCCATAAAGCTAACGCGTGACAAGGCGCATGTTGGCCAAAGGCCAACATCCATCAAGTTCAGACCGGGTTCAGGCTCTGGCGTTTCGGCTCTGTTTTAGCCGAAAGCTGTCGCCGTTCATCTCCAGTATATGGACGTGGTGGGTGAGGCGATCCAGGAGCGCACCGGTGAGGCGCTCGGATCCGAATATTTCGGTCCATTCGTCGAACGGCAGATTTGAGGTGATGATTATGGAGCCGCGTTCATAGCATTGGGAGATGACTTCGAAGAGCAGCTCAGCGCCGGTTTTGCTCAAGGGGACAAAGCCCAGCTCGTCAATGATCAGAAGGTTCTGGCTGGTGAGTTGTTTTTGGAACCTCTGCAGGCGGCGTTCATCGACAGCTTCGATCAATTCGTGAACCAGTGATGCGGCGGTTATGAAGCGGACCTTGAGGCCCTTCTGGCAGGCGGCCAATCCCAGCCCCAGTGCGACATGGGTTTTACCGGTGCCACCTGGCCCCAGGGCAATGATGTTCTGGTATTTGTCGATGTATTCACAGCGCGCCAGCTCCAGCACGGGCGGCTTGTTGAGTGACGGGATCGCCTTGAAATCGAAGCTGTCCAGACTCTTGGTGGCTGGAAACTTCGCGGCCTTGATGCGCCGCTCGATCATCCGGCGTTCCCGCTCTATCAGTTCCAGCTCGCAAAGCCGCAGCAGGTAGTTGATGTGATCCTTGTTCTCCACTGCGCATTGCCGGGCCTGTTTGGCATATTCGCTGTGGAAGGTCGGCAGCCGGAGCTTCTTGAGGTGGTGCTGCAGCAGAACCTGCGGGGTGTCGGTCATGCCGGCACCTGCGCCATCAGGCTCATGTAACTGGCAGGATCTGTGGTCTCGACCTGCGCCCTTGGAAGGTACGGGTAGATCTCCAGATCGAGCCGGGGTGGGCGTTTCTCGATCCGGCAGAGGACGAGATGCTTCACTGCATCGTAGCCGATGGCCCCGAGTTCCAGTGACTGCCTGATGGCGCCGTGAACATGGCCCATCTCGAAAGTCTCCAGCAGCCGCAGAACCTGGACGTATTCGCGCTTGCCCTTCTTTCCCATCCGCGCTTCCAGCAGCCGGTGCAGGGTGGCGAACTCCCCGGGCAGGTCCCAGCCCTGCAACGGAGCCGCCTGATCAAGCGCGCCGACCTTCTGTTCCAGCAGAGGCAGGAAGTGCATCGGATCGAAGACCATGTCCGCTTTTTCGTAGGACCGCTTGTGGAAGGCGATGATTTCCGTGCCGCAGCCGATGAGGACCTCGTGGACATAGCCGCGAACCTGGACCTCGTGATGGGCGTATGCGACCGGCACGGAATAGTCGTTGTTGCGATAGCGGACCATCGAGATCGACGTCGCCCGGGTGCTGACCTTCTCGCAGGCGTCATAGGGCGTCAGGGGTAGTGTCATCAGCGCATCAAGATCACGCATCAGCCGCTCGCCGATAGTCCCGGAATGACCTCGCAATACTTCGTCCTGCCGTTTGCGGCATTGCTCCTCCAGCCGGGCGTTCAGATCACCGAAACTGTCGAAGCGCGGCATCGGCACCAGGAAGTTCCGCCGGCCATAACCGATTGTGCCTTCGACATTACCCTTGTCGTTGCCCTTGCCAGGACGGCCGAACCGGTCCTCGAAGAGATAGTGCGACTGCAACTCCGGGAAAGTTCTGGTGCGTTGCCGGGTTCCGTCCCCGGGGATCCGCGCCACCGCGATCGTGGTGTTGTCGTAGAGCCCTGACAGCGGCACGCCTCCGAAGAAGGCAAAGGCGGAGACATGGCCATCACAAAAGGCCCCGGTTGTCTCCGCCGGACAGGCCTTGATGAAGAACGCGTCCGAGTGCGGCAGAGACATTGCAAAGTAGTGCAGCTTGCGCACGACCCCGCCAATCTCGCCAGGCGCCTCACCAAAATCAACCTGGGCGTGGCCCGGTGCGTGCGACAGCGGCACGAACACTTCCCGAGTCCGGCGCTTCTTCTCGCGAACATAGTCGGTCACAATCGTGATCCCGCCGGTGACAATGTTCATCACGCAGACGCTCATATATCCGCTTCGACGTATGCCGCTGCTTCTTGAGCCGCGACTTATCCTCTTCCAATATCTGGTTGATGAGCGGAATGAACGGGTCAGGCTTTGGACGGGCTGGTGGCCCATTCCTGCGATACCCCGGTGGCACCGCATGCTTCAGAATTTTTGACACAGTCTTGCGATCAATCCCAAAATGTCGGGCCGCCGCACTCTTGCTCATCCCATCCACATGGCACGCACGGCGTACCCGACTATACAGTTCCACAGAATACATCTCCCCGCCCTCAGCTCGTTTGCTTCAGGCTTCAAGGTGCGGAATTTTGCTCCGCGACGGTCAGATCATCCGATCGATTCCGTGGGTATTTTGTCTCCGGGATTCACAACGCCGGTTGGGTTTTTGGCGCCGTCCTCGGAGCGATCTTCTTCGTCTTTTCCGCCATCTTTGCAGCCGTCACTGCCGGGATCATCGCATTCGCCAAGATCGTCTTCACGCTGATGATCGTTTTCGCGCCGTTCATGATCCTGGCATCGCTCTTCAAGCCCACGCAATCGCTCTTTGAGGCCTGGAGCCGGGCCACCATTGGCTATGCGCTCATGCCGGTGGCCGCCGCGGGTGCCGCCGGGATCATTGTCGCCATCGCCGAAGCCATTGGCGAGGCCTCCACCGACCCGAACAATGTCGCGACGGTCAGCCTGATCCTGCCCTTCCTCGTCATCCTGATCCTGAGCGCGGGGATTATGGCATCCGTTCCCTATATCGCCTCGAACCTAACCGGGGTTGTCGGCATCGCCTCCAACGCCATCGGTCTGACCGGGCTCGCAAGGCGCGGCGTCGTCAACACAGGGCAATATGGCGCTGGCGGCGCGGGGCGGTTGGCGACCGGGAAGTCACTCTACGAGCTGCGGCAGGCGGTCAGCGGTGGCGTTATCAAGACCGGCGAGGTGGTCCGGCGGACGCCCGGCGCATTGCTGGCACGCGCGAAATCCTTCCGCAATTCCGGTTCGGGAACGTAACGCCATGAGCCGGGCTAAAGATGCCTTTGAGGTTGATTTCATATTCGGGCCACGGCGCCGCGAGCGGTTCGCGTATTTTGTCGCGGCTGCAGGAGTGCTTGTTGGTCTGACCGGGTTCCTCGGCGCTGTTTCGCTCTTCCCGCTCAAGACCGTCGAAACCTTCGTCGTCGTGGTCGACAAGGAAACCGGCGAGATGGATCGTGTCGCGCGGGTCGCAGCACTTACCCTCGATGAGAGCGACGCCATCATCCAGGCGAACCTCGTGGCTTACGTCGATGACCGCGAAACCTACGATCTCACAGACGGGGAGGCGCGGATCAATTCGGCGCTCGATCGCTCCGATGGCGACGCGGCCCGCACCTTGCGAGATCTCTGCTCATCGTCGAACGAGGATTATCCAATCACGGTCTACGGTCGCGACGCGAAGATCGATGTGGTGATCCGCTCGGTCAATCAGATCGAGCCGGGCGTGGCCCAGGTGCGATTTTCGCGCACGCTGCGCCGCGAGCGCGACACCCGCACCGTGACCCGGCCAAACGTCGCAACCATCGCTTATGAATTCCGCCCGGAAACCCGCCAGCGCCTGCAGGATGTCTGGGCCAACCCGCTCGGCTTCGTCGTCACCTCCTACCGGGTCGATGCCGAGACCCTGGAGAACTGATCCCCATGAAATACCTGCCCGCCGTCATCCTCGCCGTCATTTGGCCTGCCCAACTCCTGGCAGAGGCCACGCCCCAGGGTGGCCCGCTCGATATCCGCATCCGCCACGCCATCACAATGAAAACCAGGTCTTTCGCATCGAGACCGATCTGCGGCATTCAACCACGATCCATTTCGGGCCGGGCGAGCGGTTCGAGGCGGTGATCGTCGGTGACACCGAGAGCTTCCAGGTCGATCCGATCCCCGAGCTTGGTAATGTGCTGACGATCAAGCCGCATGTGCAAAACGCCTCGACCAACATGACGGTGATCACCAATCGGCGGAAATACTCGTTCTATCTGCGCGAAGGTTCAATTCCAAACAAGACCGGAATGTTTTTCGAGGTTCGCTTCCGCTACCCGGAGGACGAACGCCCTGCCGCCGAGCGACACGTGCCGAAGGGGTTTGAGGCCCCGCGCAACTACGCCTATCTCGTCTCCGGTGAGGCGGATTTCCGGCCTGCCGCTGTCCACGATGACGGGCGGTATACGTATTTCACATTTCCCGAAACCGGGCGCCAGCCTGCGATTTTCAAGGCCAATGATCAGGGGCGCGAGCGTACGGTCAACTGGACATAGATGGGCAACATTGTGCGTGTGCTCGGGGTCAACGACTACTGGACCTTGCGCATCGATGACGCGGCCATCTGTATCGCCCGGGATCGCGCAGTCCTCACGTTTGGCAACTGACCATGGCCGACGATCCCGAACTGCAAAAGCGCCTGAACGCGTTTCAGGATGGAAAGCGAGGAAAACGCGGCAATCGACTGGGTTTGGGCGCGCTGGCCGTTGTTCTCAGTCTCGGCGGCGCCGGTGTCGCCTATTGGTTGGCCAATAATGTGAACGAGGGCGCGGTCCCGCTTGAGACCTCCGATGTGGAGCCGTTCCAGGATGGCCGTCCGGGCGGCGGACGCCTGGAATTCCCGCCAGATGAAACGACTGACCGCGTCAGCGATGCACTGATTGCAGTGGAAGAGGCGCTGGATGTCCCGTCTCCTCCCTCGGCACCAGCTGCGCCATCTTCGCCAAGCGCCGAGGTGTTGGCGGAACTCGCTCGTTTGCGTGAAGCCCTTTCCGCAAGTCAGGTGGCCCGAAACGCCGAGATAAAGGCCGCTGTCGGCGATTTGCGAGAGGCTTTTGAAGCGCAGACCAACGCTTTGCAAGACGCCGTCGCCGAACGTGACGCGCGGCTGCAAAGCCTCGAGCAACAAAGTGCGGCGCGCCTCAGCAGTTTGCAAAGCTTTCTTGATGCCGAGCGCGCACAGCGCGAAGGGCTCGAAGCAGAGCTCCACAACAACGCATTCATTGCCGATCAACGTCTGCCCGAAGAGCGTCGCCGTCAGGAGGAAGCCGAGCGTCAACGGGAAGCCGAACGCGAGGCCGAAGAGCTGCTCAGAGCACAAGTTACCTCGCCCACAATCGTCTATTCTGCCGGAAGCCGAACGCCGAATGCCGGTGCAACGCCCCCGGCGGGCACGTATAGCGCCGGCGCGCCACCTCTCGATGGAAACGAGGCCTATCTGCTGACAGCCGCGCGACCGCTCGAGGTGGCAGAGGCATCGCGCATTGTGTATCCGGATCGCACGCTGGCCCAGGGCTCCGTCATCCAGGCCGCACTTCAGACAGCGATCAACAGCGATCTGCCCGGCAATGTCGTCGCGGTGGTTTCTGAACCGGTACCCGCTTTTTCAGGTGACCGCATTCTCATCCCACGCGGCTCGCGCCTCTTCGGTCAGTACCGATCGGGCGTTGAAGTGAACCAGAAACGCATCCTCATTCTCTGGACCCGCATTTTGACGCCGGATGGCGCTTCGATGGATATTGCCGCGGTTGGCGGCAATCAACTCGGTCGCTCCGGTCTCACTGGTCTTGTCGATACCAAGTTCGATGAACGCTTCGGGGGTGCGGCGCTGATTTCGGTCATCGGGGCGGCACCGTCGGTCGCAGCGCGGCAAGCCGAAGGAGGGGTCACGAGCGATGTTCTTGAAAACGTCGGCTCTGACCTCTCGGACGCCACCAGTTCCGTCATCGCCGATCAGGTTTCCATCGCGCCAACAATCTATGTGGCTCAGGGCGCCAGCGTGACCGTGCTCGTGGATCGGGACATCGTGATCTATTGACCCAAGCTGCCTCCTATCTCGAGCGCTACCTTTCTGCGTTTGAGCTCTGGTTGACCGACGATGACATCGTCGAGATCGCACTCAACCCCGATGGACAGGTCTGGGTCGAGCAACGCGGCGCCGTGAGCATGGAGATGGTCGATCATAGAATGAACCCGGCGGATGCGATCAATCTCGGAACGGCAATGGTCGGCGATGCAAACGCGAAGGTCTCCGAGAAGAACCCGCTGGTTTCAGGCAAGGTCGCGTACCAGGGACGGCCATTACGGGTTCAGGTGGTCATCCCACCGGCCGTGGAGCACGGTGCATCGATCACCATCCGGCTTTTTGGCCAGACGGATATCCGGGCGTTTGTACCAGAATACTTGTTTGGCAAGGCCGTTTCGCTTGATGCGATCCGCGCGGAGAAAATGGCCCAGATCAAGCAATTGGCAATCTCGGATCTGGCAGGTGCCCTGCAGCAGCTTGTCAAATCCAAACTCAACGTTCTTATCAGCGGCGGGACATCGACCGGCAAAACCACATGCGCCCGGCATCTTCTCTCCCACGTCCCCGAATACGAGCGGCTGATCACAATCGAAGACGCGTTTGAACTATTTCCGACCCAGCCAAATTCGGTCTCGCTGTTGGCCGAACGCAACCATGACAGCAAGCGGTCGGCCAACGCATTGTTGCAGGCCGCCCTCCGCATGCGCCCGGACCGGATTGTCGTTGGCGAGCTGCGTGGCTCCGAGGCCCTCACTTATCTCGAAGCAATCAATACCGGCCATGGTGGATCGGTCACCACCATCCATGCCGAGACGGCTGAACTCGCCATCGACCGTCTGGCGATCATGGTCTTGCACGCAGGAACGCCGCTGACATTTGCTGAGGTCCAGACCTACATCCGCAAGTCCATCGATGTAATCGTACAGTTGGGGAGAGTTGATGGGCGACGGGGGGTTTCGGAGATTTTGATACTCGGTACTCAGTGAAATTTCCGCGGGGAGGGCGGGAAGCGGGCTTTCGCTGCGAAATCGCGCAATTTCCGGTTCGGGAAAGTGCTGAGGTTGCAAGAGCACAAGCGCCACACTTCCTCGAGCGAGTTGTTCTGGCATCTGGCGCGACCACGTTGTACCGTGTACGCATTAAAGAAAAAAGTTTCAGAGGTTCGAAAAGGGCGTCATGGCATCCGCGCAGCAGCTCATCGGGCTTGTAAAAAGCCACACAGAGGGTGACGTTGATCGGTTCTACGATCTGGCGATGCAGCTCTCTGCGGCCGAAGAACAGAAGGGCCACACTCGGCTGGCTGAGCAACTACGTCAATGGGCAGACGCCGGACAGAAAGCACCAACCTCCCGCAAGCCTGAGATCACGCCGATCGCCGCCCCGCGCGGCGACATGGCGCAGTTCCTTGCTGCGTCATACCCGACTGAACGTCTTGTCGACGTCATCCTGCCAACACGGATCGAAGATGAACTTGCTCACATTGTGGTCGAGACAAAGATGCGCGAGAAGCTCGAGGAAAAGGGCCTGAAACCCCGACGGAGAGTATTGCTGTCCGGCCCGCCTGGAACCGGAAAGACACTCAGCGCATTCGCGCTTGCCGGTGAACTGCAGTTTCCGCTCTTCTCGGTCATGCTTCATGGTCTCATCACCAAGTTTATGGGAGAAACCGCCCAAAAGCTGAGGATGGTGTTCGATGCTGTCAAGACCACGCGTGGTGTCTATCTATTCGATGAGATCGATGCTCTTGCCGCGGCAAGGGGGGGGGAAAACGATGTTGGCGAAGCCCGTCGGGTCCTCAACTCTTTTTTACAGTTTCTTGATGAAGACACAGGACCGTCCATCGTCGTGGCCACGACCAACCTGCCGGGCATTCTCGACCGTGCAATTCTCCGTCGTTTCGATTTGGTTCTTCCCTACGAGATGCCGGATGCCACTTCCATCCGACAGGCTCTTGAACGCCGCCTAATTGGGTTCTCCTTTGGCCGAATGAGCTGGAAGCGCGTAACTGACTATGCTGCGGGTCTATCGACAGCCGATGTCGTTACTGCAGCCGAAGATGCTGCTCGGAGGGCGGTACTCAACGATACGGACAAGATTACAACACAGGATTTGATTGATGCTCTCGAGCGTCGCCGCACATTGCAAGAGTTAGGTACTGACGACGATGCCAAGAGATCTGCGTCACTTTCATCTCAAAAACCTCGGAAAAAGCCAACCGTTCCAAGCGAAGGGCGGCGGCGGGGGCAAAAGGCTAAGTGACGTCCCAAATAGGGTGGCGCATGCACAGGCTCTTTTGCAGGCCATCGATGCCCTTCCTGATATCGAGGTAGCGGAGCTTCCTGGCGTCTATCTCGAGGTTACGGGGCGTCCGAACGAGCGACTGAAAAAGGACAGCCTCGATTCCAGCGACCTCACTCTGCTTCGCTATGAAGACGGAGCAAGGACGGGAGCCAATCAAGAAAGCGCAACTGTCTTTGCGACAGCAAAAGGAATTGAGAAGCTCCGAAAGAAGGTCGATCAATTCAGGACTGAGAACACCACGGATCGCGTCAAAGACGGAGAGATTATACCTGGCCGCCCCAAGAATGCAGACCTCATCCAGAGTGTTTCAGCGATCACGGAAGCCGGACTGCGCGCCCTGTGGCGCAGCCCCGACAACAAGTTCCCTGAGGGGAATGGCACAGCCAACTGGGAGGTGTGGCTCGATCTCGATGAAGCGGACACATTTATTCAGCTGGCACCCGAGTTTGGTGTGACGATCGGTGCAGATCGCCTAGAGTTTCCTGAGGATGTTGTTGTCATCGGCATTGGCACGCGTGACGCCATTGCCACGGCAATCCGGCGCATAGGCGGTGTCCGTGCCTTGGCCGCGCCGACAGTCACGGCAGATTTTTTCGATGGGATGGATGTTCAGGAACAGGCTCAATGGGTCGATGAACTTGTTCAAAGGACCAACCAACCACCGCACCTCGATCCTGGCTATATCACACTCATGGACACTGGCGTCAGCCGAGCGCATCCTTTGATCCAACCCTCTTTGTCGGCCGGTGATCGCTATTCGGCGAACCCCGCTTGGGGATTGGAGGACATCAAAGGTCACGGCACACAAATGGCGGGCCTCGCCCTTTATGGGGATCTGACACCAATGCTCCAACAGGCAAGTCCGGTCGAGATCAATCATCGCCTTGAGTCGGTGAAACTCCTGCCCGATGCGGGAGAAAACCCTCACCATCTTCTCGGGGCCGTGACCCGTGATGCCGTCGATACTGTTGAACAAAATCATCCGCGGCGGCGCACGTTCACAATGGCCACAACGACAGGTGAAGACACTCCCCATAATGGTGCGCCGACATCTTGGTCAAGCGAGATTGATCAACTTACCGCTGGCGTCTCTGGTGTAGTGGACACCAAACGTCTAGTGCTGATCTCTGCGGGAAACACCGATAATTTCTCCTTCGGTGCCGGAAACTATCTGTTCACTTGTGACCATGAGGAAAACGAGATCGAGTCCCCCGCGCAGGCTTGGAACGCGCTCTGTGTCGGTGCCTATACGGAAAAGACGCAACTACGCGATGGCGAGGGCACCACTCCAGTGGCACCATTCGGTGATCTCTCCCCTGCGTCCCGCACCGCATCCTGGGCATCCCATTGGCCCATGAAACCCGATGTAGTTCTGGAGGGCGGTAACTGGGCTGCCAGCTCCGTTCCGCCACCGATGCGGCACGGGTGGCTTTCGCTCCTTTCGACTTATCATCAATACCCACGGCGATCATTCTGCTTCACCCAAGATACGAGTGCCGCGACTGCCTTGGCTGCAAAAGAAATCACGGAGCTATGGTCAGACTACCCTGACCTATGGCCCGAGACTGTGCGTGGGCTCTATGTCTCGTCGGCACGTTGGACTCCGCAGATGCTTTCGCATCTGCCCCAGAACCCGCAAAAGGGAAGCTACACACCGCTCTTTCAGCGGTACGGATATGGTGTTCCAAGGTTGGAACGAGCGCGCCGTAGCGCTTCGAATGCGTTGACGCTCATTGTCGAGGATACGATCACGCCGTATGGCCTGTCAGAAAACACCGGCGGCGATATCCACAATGAAATGAAGCTCTTCACGTTGCCCTGGCCCGTAGAGTCTTTACGCGCAGTTGGCCATGTCAACGTCACTTTGCGCGTCACGCTCAGCTCATTTATTGCACCGAACCCGTCTGAGGCCGCCCGCGGTTCCCGATACCGCTATGCATCCCACAATCTGCGGTTCAAGTTGAATCGTGCCGATGAAGATCCTCAACAATTTATGGCCCGCATCAGCAAACTCGCGGAGCAACCTGCCACCCCAGAAAGCACGGAGCAGGACGGGTGGGACTACGGCAGCGACCGCCGCGATGTCGGCTCGCTACATATCGACCAATTCACGTGCAAGGCCTCTGACTTGGCTCAGCGCAACCTAATCGCGGTCCACCCAGTAACTGGTTGGTGGAAATCGAAGGCGCGACTTCAAGATCATCTGCCGACAGTTCGGTATTCACTTATCGTAGAAATCGACGCGGAGCATGTTGAATCCGAACTTTATGCAGAGGTGCAGTTGGCCGTCGAAGCACTGGCACAAGTAGGAACTGCTATCGTTGTATAGACGAAAAGCAGTCATTTGGTTTCCCGGCAATCAAAGGCAGGTTGGGGCCGTTCAATCACCCAGCAACTCTTCGATGAAACTCTGCTGCCGGTCCAGCACCTCCTCCCATGCGGCCGGTATCCCGTCATCCCGGTCGAGATCTTCCGTCCGATCCGCAGTACCCGCCGAACCCTGCGATACATTTGCCTGCATCGCGCGCGCTTCGCGACGCCGCGACCTCATCCTGGCGGTCTGGGGCGGCTCGTCGTGCTCTTTGGTCTCATCTTCGCTAAAATCCGCTGCCCACGGCCCGGCTCCTTCCACACTTGGCGGATACGGGAAAGCACGGCCCTCCTGCCGCTCAACCATTTCCTTGAAGAGTGGATCGTCATAATACTTGATCCGTTGCGCCTTGATCGGGTGCTGGGGCGAGGCGAGGATGATCACTTCGTCGGGGTCCATCAACCGGGCTTCGGTCTCGGAGAGCAGTGGCCGTTCTTCCAAGCGCGAACTGGTCGATGTCGCCCCCAGAATGCCCTTGTTTCGCCCATACATGCGGGTCACGGCTTCACGGGTCGTACTCCCGACTGAAGCCGACACTTCCCGCACCGTCCTTTGATCCCGCGGCGTGATGTAGAGCTTGAGCCCCGCCCCGTTTTCGAGACTTTCGCGACCCTCCGGGCCATAGATGGGTCCGTCTGCATAAAGGTACGTGAGGCGACATAGGTTTTAGCCTGTCTGAAGGTTTGTTTCGTGCTCATTTCTGAGCTGTTTGATGCGATCTGTTGGGAAATATCTGTAGAAAGCGGTTCGACCGATTTTCAGTTGGTCGATGACATCACCGATGAATGGATAATTTTCTGTGTCTTTGAGCATCGCGTCAGCATGCTTGATGGTTTGTTCATTCCGTGCCTATCCGGTTGTCACCCACACCCACTACATCTAGGGTGCTCCCAATCGCCCGAGTAAAGCTGGGCGTAAGTGGGAGCGGTGACATCGCCAGCAATTTAGGCGGCACAGGCCGTGCCATCCGGGAAAAGTCGCTGGAACTCAGGAAGCGACCGCGGAAACGAAAGGTCTTCACGCTGCGAGACATCCATCCCCGCTTTGTCCCCCTCCCGGGCCACTCGACGCCACGCCATACATATAGTGGGTGTGGGTGACAACCGGATAGGCACGGACTTAAGGACCATCCATTGGCCGGCAGGCGATTGCTCGCAATCGCCGAGATGCGGCGCAGCAGCGCTTAACGGCCGAGTTCGGGATGGGATCGGGTGTTTCGCTTGTGGCTCATGACCACCAAACCGGGAAAGAAACCGGTGTTGGGTGCGCAATGAATGCGCACCCTACGTCGGGGGGCTTTGGCGGAATGTCAGCCGAATGTGATCCGAGGTCTTAGAGCAGCTAGAGATCGCACCAGCCGTCGGTTCAATCCAAAATGGACCAGTCATGTAGAGTCAGCCAATCGGCGTAGGTCAGCCAGGAAACGTCGGGGAAATTACTGTGCAACGCTGCGATATCTGCGGCATACCCCACGTCATTGAACCAGGTGAACATGTCAGCCATATCTGCACTTTGCTCGCGCAATCCTTCGGCTGGAAAACCCTGATAGGTGATGGTGCGCCCGGCGGCTTGCGAGATTTGGGCGGCTGCTGCTTCATTGGTCAGCTCGTCGCCGGCAAAGTCATAGCGTTTGCCAAAAACTGCTTCGCCCCGTGCAATCAGTGCAGCCGCGAAATCGCCGATATTTTTGACCGCCACCTGTTGCAAAACACGATCTGCTGGTAGCCCGGCAGAAAATGTACCTTGCTTCAGCGCGGGCAATCCCCAGGGTGCCAACAGGTTTTCCATGAAGTAAACCGGCGCCAAAACGGTGGACGGCGTGCTTAGTGACGCCAAGTGTTTTTCAATTTCATATTTGCCATCAAAATGCGCGATGCCGGTGTTTTTGTCGGCGCCTCCCACCGAAGAAAAAACTATGTGACCGATACCTGCTGCATGAAGGGCGTTGACCAGTGTTTTGCCCTGATCGATTTCGGCAGATGCGCCAACTTCAAACGAGGTTGAGACCGCGAATGCACTGTCAGCTTCCTGTGCCGCCCGGGTGATGGCAGCCGGGTCGGTGTAGTCGCCCTGGCGCACGTCAACACCCTTGGCACTTAGCGCTTTGGCGGCATCGGAATTTGGGTTTCGAGTCACGGCAATAACATTGTGACCGCGTTCCAGCAGGGCGTTTACGGTAGCCCCGCCTTGCGCGCCGGTTGCGCCCGTGACCAATATGGTTTTTGCTGCGGACATTTTTCGTCTCCGTTAGGTGTTTTCGGCGTGAACGTGTTCTGCGATCAGCGTTGCCACCGACGGGCCGGGGCCAACAAGTTCCAGCACATTGCGATCAGGATTGCGGATGAATATTGTTTTGGTGCCGCTAAATTCGCGGCGTCCGGTGATGGTAATATTGTTATCGGTGACAAATTTTTCCGTCGCCTCGGCATCTTTCATTTTCAGCGCCAGATGGGTGATGCCCGGGTACTTGGGTTTTTCATCCATCAGGATGTTTTCGCCTTTTCCGGCAGTTGCAGGGCCAAGCAGATTGATGTTGATGCCAACCGGGTGCAGCATGACCAGCGGATGGCCCTGATCATAACCGCCGTCGGCGATCATCTCAAAGCCCAAAAGCTTGTAGAAGGCCACGGATTTTTTCCGGTCGCTGATGCGAATGCCGACGTGGTCGAAATTGCTGATCTCAAGCATTGGATTGTCCGATCTTTGCGTTATCTTGTCTGATCAGGAAAATAGCCATGTGTCAGTTTTATCGCTAGTCTTGAATTTTACACATCGCTTGTGTTATCTGAACACATGCCAAGCGCGGACCGAATGACAGAGTTTTTGCAAGTGGTGCGCATTGGAAGTATTTCCGGCGCGGCCCGCAGTCTTGGGCTTGAACGTGCCACGCTCAGTCGGCGGATGTCGGCATTGGAGGCCGAGCTTGGGGTGCGCCTGCTGCACCGCCGGACAACCAAACTGGTCTTGACCGCCGCCGGGCAAGAACTGCGCCACCGCGCCCGCCGCGTTGTTGCCGATGCCGAGGAAGCCTGGGCCAGCGTGCGGCGGCTGGACGATGAACCGCGCGGGCTGTTGAGAGTGTCCATCGCGGGGCCGCATTTTGCCGACCTGTTCACCGAATATTTGCGGGATTTTCCGAATGTTGAATTGGAATTGCGGGCCACGACCCATCAGGTTGACATGCTGGCGGACGGGATCGATGTGGCGGTGCGGATCGGCGAGATTCATGACACAAATCTCATCGCGCGAAAAATCAGCTCCGACAGGTTGGTTGTGGTGGCTTCGCCAAAGTTTATTGCCGAACGCGGTGCACCCAAGAACATCGCTGATCTCAGGAAACTGGACTGTATTACGGGATTTGCGGATGGCTGGACGCCTGCAAGAACGTGGCCGCTAATGAATGGCAAATCAATTGAGGTTCACGGTCGTCTGACGGCCAACGAGCTAGCATTGATGCTTGCCGCTGCGTTGCGTGGCTTGGGCTGCGCACTTCTGCCGTCGGCCTACATTGGACAAGACCTGAAGGCTGGTCGGCTGGTAGCTGTGCTGGCCAATGAAGTCGGCAAGGAAATTCCACTGCATCTGGTCTATGTGGACCGGGAATATATTGAACCGAAAGTCCGGGTGTTTATTGACCGCGCGGTGAAAGCAATTGCCAAGGAAATGCCGCCGAGGGCCGAGGGGCTGTGATTTCACAGGCTTGCTGGGGAATTGCCAAGGACAGAGTATTGCACCCGGCCTTCACATCACGCTAATCCAGCGAATGACAACCGGCGTCAGGGTGATCATCAACAGCGTCGGCATCATCAAGGCCGCCATGACTGGTCCATTTTGGATTGAACCGACGGCTGGTGCGATCTCTAGCTGCTCTAAGACCTCGGCTGTCATAGTAGTGTTAATAATGAGATTCCGCAGACGGGGGTGTTTTCTGGGCGGTTTTAGTAGTGTTAATTACGAGATATCCACAGGGACCCTCGGGCAAAGCTTGCAGGTAGATTGCGTCGCTCTATTGCTTTTCCAAAATAGTCGCAGCGTAAGACAATAACTTGTGGCGTGGTGCGTTCGGGCCAAGTTCTTCGATCGCCTGACGAGCTGCAGTAAGAGAGTGCTTTGAAAGGCCGTGTTGCATCAATCACCGGACAAGCGCGGAGTACCCTTACCCGTGAAAATGGTCAGCCAACTGACTCAAACCTGGCACAGCCAAGTTCGGTCATTCTGTTAAGAGCCCGCACACCGATCTGTGCCTCAGTTTTCTGATTTTCGAACCGCCGCGATCTCAGTTTCGGCCCGATCACACTTTTCCAACGACCAATTTGTGCTTCCGCGCGACTGCGCTGATTGTAGCCGCTTCTGACTTGCCATGCCAGTCGGCCGTACGTCTGTATCTGGGCGATGTGCTGGTCGCGGAGGGATGGATCATCGCGCGATTTCAGGGCGAGAACGGCGTTTTTTGGCGGTGGAATGATGACCTCGACTGCATCGCCAAAACGCGCCGTGAGCAGATTTCTGGTCGGGGTGCCGTCATAGGCCCCATCCGCCAGAAATCGCGAAACCGGCCCGTCGAACTGATCCGGAAGCCCGGGCAAGGCCGTGCTATCGCCGACGTGGTCCAGCGTCAGATCCGAGCAGATGATCTCGCCGGTTGTGAGGTCCAGGCCGAGGTGTAGCTTTCTCCACGATTTGCGTTTGGCCTTTGTTTCATGCTTGACCTGCAGCCACTCGCCCTCGCCAAAGATCTTCAATCCAGTACTGTCCATGGTCAGATGGATCGGCTCGGTTCTGTCGACCCGAGGCTTTGCAGGCAATCTCAAGCCGAGCCCGCGGCGCGACAGTGTTGAGAAATCCGGCACCGGAATGTCTACTCCCATCAGCCGAGCGATGCTGCGCATCAGCCCTTGGGTCTGGCGCAGCGGTAGTTTGTAAATCGTACGCAGAGTCAGGCAGGTCTCGATCGCAATGTTCGAATATTTCGGCTGACCTCCCGGAGTCGTCCGGCGCGGCGCTCGCCATTGTTTCAGCGTATCGTCAGTGACCCAGATGGTCAGATCGCCACGACGCCGCAGGATTTCGGTGTACTCCGCCCAATTTGTCACCCGATATCGTTTCTTCGGAAACTTGTGGCGACGAGCAGCGTTGAATTTATGCGGCATTCAAGTGTCCAGATCAGAGGTGGAGCACCGATTACCAGAACTACCTGTGTTCGTGCAACAACGTCGCTCGGATGTAACAGGCGTCACTGTGCGGCAGGCCAAAGGCGAAGAAGTACGCTTTCTGTTCAATCCCGCTGATCACGACCAGGGCTTCGCCGAAATCGGCCTGCGCATGGCCCGCTGGATGTGACAGCGGCACGAACATCTCGCGCGAGCCTCGCTTTTTGCTGCGAACGTAGTCTTTGACAATCCAGACCGTGTGAAAACTCTGGGTGGCGGGGATGGAGGTTTGGGTCACCATGATTTGCCGCGATCCCACGTAGTCCGGCGGTTTGGCGCCGGTAGCCCCGCGGAAGAGGCTCCGGGCCTCCGTGGATCGATGTGGGGCGCTTGATTTGGGCCAGACTCCCGTCTCACGCCCTCGCGGCGGCGATCAAGGCGGGAACACCTACCAGAGAGATCGCGCGGCGGATGTTGTAAGCCAGCGCCGTGATGCTGAACTCGCCGCGCACGTTCTCCAGCCGCCGGGTCAGGAAGGCACCCTGGCCCATCCATTGTTTGATTGAGCCGAAGGGATGCTCGACGCTTTCACGGCGCGCATCGAGCAGCTCCGGGCGGGCCGCCAATCGTTCTGCCATGCGCTCCAGGATCGCTTCGTCGACATAGCGCAGGACCCGACGGAAGGCGCTTTTCGTACACTTCGACTTGAGTTGGCACTCCTTGCACGCGGCGCGATTGGCGTAACTGGCGAAGATGAGATCGCGGCGCTTGCGCTTGCTGTGTAGCGCCAGGCGTTGGCCGTCGGGGCAGATGTAAATGTCCTCGCCGCCGTCATAGCGGAAGCGTTCCTTGGGAAAGAGCCCCTGGCTCACCGTTGATCCGCGCTGGGGCTTGGGCACATGCGGCATGACGCCGGCATTCTCGCAGGCCTCGATATCCTCGATCTTGAAGTAGCCCGCGTCGGCGACCGCGTCGATCCGATCGACGGCCAGGTTCCGACGGGCCGCCACCGCCGTCTCGGCCAACAGACCGAGATCGCTGACCTTGCTATGGACCTGCTGCTCGGCGATCAGTTTGTGCTTGGCGTCCACCGCGATCTGGATGTTGTAGCCGACACCGACCCGGGTCGCGGCGTGCATCGCCCGGCTGTCCGGATCTGTCAAAGAGAGCTGGTCCTCGCCACTCGCAGCCAGCGCGTCGCGATGTTCCTCAAACCGCTCACGCCGCCCTTGGATCGCAGCGATCTTTTCCCGGATGTTCTCCACTTCGCCGCCGCCGGTGCCGCTCTCGTCTTGCCCGTCGGCCTCGTCGAGCCGGTCGAGATAACGCGACAACCTCTCGTCGCTCTCGGCCAACGCCTTCTCCAGCTTCGCTTTGGTAAAGTTCCGCTCCCGGCTGTTCACTGCCTTGATCCGAGTACCGTCGACTGCCACCAGCTCGCGCCCGAACAGCTCCAGTTCGCGGCATAGCCTCACGAACTCCCGAAACACCTGGCGGAACGCCGCCCGATTGATCCGCCGGAAATCGGCGATCGTCTTGAAGTCCGGCGACAAACGCCGCAACAGCCAGATCACTTCGAGATTACGCTTGCTCTCGGCCTCCAGCCGGCGGCTCGAACGTACCCGATTGAGATAACCGTATATGTAGAGCTTCAGCAGGTCCGCCGGATCGTAGCCGGGACGACCCGTCGCCTTCGGCGTGGCGCGCTCGAAACCAGCGACCGCCAGGTCCAAACCATCCACGAAAGCGTCGATGAAACGGACCGGGTTATCCCGGCCCACGTAATCGTCCACTGCTTCCGGCAGAACCTGAACCTGAGAGCGGTCAATGCCAGGAATGTGTCTCATGGCGGACTCTAACATCGCCATGAGCCGGACAGAATCCCCCGCCACCCAGAGTTTTCACACGGTCTGGATGGTGTAGCCGCCAGTGAACCCATGCTCATCACGTAGCCGTTCCAGCACCCGCTTGGCCGTGTGGCGTTGCTTGCGGTTCCTTCCCCGATCCTCGGCAAGCCAGGCATCGATGATCTCGGTGAACCCATCCAGCCTGGGCCGATTGATCGCGGCCTGGCGCCGGTATCCAGGAGGAACCGAAAAACTCAGCATCTTCCTGACGCTGTCACGAGAAATCCCGAAATGCAGTGCCGCCGCTCGCGCACTCATGCCGTCAGCACAGGCCAAACGGACTTTCCTGTGAAGTTCCACGGTGAAAATACCCCCGCCCTCCCTGGTGTCAGAAAGGGCAAAAGTGGCCGACTTTTACGCCGCCCGCAGCCGGATCATCCCGCCGCTACCGTGGACAAGTTTTGCACCGCCGTTCTCATCGCCGCGACGACCGCACGCATCTGTCACTAACAAGAGCCAGCGGGACCGATCAGGGCTCATGTCGCGGGCTAGTTCAAACTGGGCTGTGCTGCCAGCGGCAATGATAGCTCGGGCTTCGGAAAGCAAACTGTAGCGGTGAAAAGACGGTGTTTCGTTCATCCCTCGGCCGCGAATTTTCGAGTGGAAAGACCGATAAGGCTAGAGGTGTCACCACTTTGCGGGAAAGAACAGAGTCGGCTGGTTTGGTTTGACCAAGTGATCAGTAACCGTAATTCGACTCCCGGTCCGTTTTTGCTTTCCGGCTGCTGACACCACTTCCAACTCGCGGGCCTGCACAAGTTTGGTCAGGACTTGGAAAATGTCATCATTGGTTCCGGCCGTTCTGTTGCCGATCCCGCTGAGCAAGCCTGAGACGTCTAGCTGGTTGCCAATCATCAGGCGGTGAACCTCTGATGGAAGGGCGTTCACCAGCTCACGGTTGAGTGCCGTTCTGTCGATTTCCGTAAAGCTGAACAGGGAGTCGCAGCTTTCCTTGAGCCGCGTGTCATAGCCAAGTGAGAACAGGCCACCGGAACCGACGTGCGTAAAGCTGTTCTGTTCCTGCCAGTGGACCCCTAGCATCTTGTCGCGGGCGGCTTGGTGCTGTGACAGGTGCGCAAGCATCATCCAGCGATTGTCCGTCCGGGACCAGAGCATAAAGGGCGTGAAAAAGCTTGCGCCGCTGTGCGCGTGAATCTGCGCCATCAAAGCGCGTTGGGTTATGGCGCGGCCCATCTGCGCATCTTTGCGGTCCTTCCAGTCATCAATGAACCGGGCATCAATTCCAAATTGCTGATAAAGGGGCAATTCCGCAGATGCCTCTTGCAGATAGTTCAGCAGGCTATCAATCGCGAAGTTTAGTACGACCTCCGCCCTGTCGAGCGAGGAAAAGATGGTTCGGATCGCAGCCATCGGCACATCGGAGTAGCCAAACTGGTCAAGAAAAAAGATGGAGCGCCCAACGCGTTGGGTGGCTTCAATCTTTTTCATAATGGTGGGCAGATGCTTGACGAAGGTTCCCGCCAGAACGGTGATCCTTGCATCATCGTCAGCGTATCCCCGCGCCTTCAATTCGCGCCTGAGGGCCGCGACATGCTCTGCCTCATCGTCCACGAAGAAAAAGCGAGCATTGATCGTCAGCGGTTTGTCGCGCCCTTTATTGAGGCGCTTTTCTGCTTCCTCGACTGCCTCGAGCAAGACCAGAGGGCTGCCGATCCTTGTTTCCGATCCGTCTGCATATGCCCCGCCGCCACTGAACCCGTCCACCAGCGTGATATTCAATCGATCCGTCGCGGGATTGCGGACAACGGTGTCAAAATAGACGTCGAGATAGTTCTTTAATACGTCGAGTTTTCTTTTCGTGTGCTCTTCAATGCGCGGGAGTGTCCCATTGGGACCCCACATGAAATTTTTCGCCATTACCCGCGCCTCAACTCGTCAATTCAGCCATGATCGCTTCGGGCACGATCTGCCACGGGAACCCGTTCCATTCTTCGCCCTCAAGGAGTCGACCGCCAGATTTTGGCCGTGCCCCGCCCCATTGTTTGAAGAAGAAAGCCACGCTGCCCCGCGCGCAGGCCAGACGCAACTCGGTTGCCCATGCAGGCTCCATGGGCCTCGCCCGTGGGCCACTCTCCCCGCCGACGATTGCCCATGCTATGCCCGAAAGATCGACGTCGCCAATAGGACCAAGCAGCGGCTCGAACGATATGAAACGGGCGTCAGAATTGATTTCTCGTAGGTGCTGGATACGGCTCTTGTGCGCCCGATCTTCGACCGAGACCCCAAGCCAGATGTGTTTCGGCACATAGCCGCCTTGATACCGCTCTCGGACGTAGTTGCGCATCAGCGATGAACGCTTGGTTAGTACCTGATAGACGTGCCAGTTCGCCGCCTCCATTGCGTCAAAGACTTGGTCAATATGGCTGCGGTCGATTTCCTTGTGGAAAAGGTCACTCATAGAGTTGACGAAGATCATTCGAGGCTTTTTCCACCGCGCAGGCTGCCCCAATCGCTCCGGCCAAAGCCGAAGGTCGAACCCTTGTTCATATGGATGCCCCGAGATTCCACGCCAGCGTTCAGCGAAACGCTCCGCATAACAGTTATCGCAGCCGGGGCCGACCTTCGTGCAGCCTGTTACCGGGTTCCACGTCGCGTCCGTCCACTCGATTACTGATTTTTGTGCCATGCCTCTCAATCCTTTTTGACATAACTCTACATCAGGTTTCCGATCGAACAAAGAATGAACTGTCCCATTGGCGTTGAATTCAGACAAGGCGGACGTCTGCTCAGTCTTTCAGGGCTCGATCCGGAAGTTCGCTGCGCCTTGATCGAAGGTCAGGTTTTGGTCAAGGCGATCGGACATTGCCACTAGCGTAGGAATCCACGCTCTCCTGCAATTGATCCCTAGAAGAGGGGTGAATTTTAGGTCAGTATTGTTGCCGCATAAGGATTATTATGTTAAATAGACCGCCGTCCTTTGACCATTTGTAGTAAACGCCCTGAGAGTTCCCTTTCGGCGACACAGCTCTCAGTTGGTGGGCGCGCCATCATCCCTCCTGCGCATTTGCGCGGTCCTGTAGTCCGGTCAGGCGGCTCATTAATTCACCAAACGAGACAACATGTGATTGGAAGAGACCGGCTTCGATCATTTTTCCGTGGTCTTCTTCCAGTGCTTTGAGCGGCTCGCCCGTCGGAACCAGGCGAAGGGAACCCGCGACGGCAGCGTGGTAGTCAATGACATCGCCGGCGCTGTCGGTTTCCCGAAAGAAATGCTGTTTGTGCTCGGCAACATCTTTCGCGAGAGCACGGTTATCCAGCGCGCTTTCGGCGACACCAATCTGATCAAGACAATCGAGATCATACCAATGTCGGGCATAGCGGTCGCCGCCCCGGAATGTTCCACGAAGACAGTAAGCGTGGATGGCCGTGGCTTTCTCCCAGAACGTCCGTTCCGCATCCATCACACGGGGCTTGGCTTCGGGAAGAACCAGTCCTTCTATCGCTTCGGCCAGGTCACATTTGATCCTATGGTGTCGGGCGGGTTCGCCGGTCGAACGTGCGCCAAATTCCAGGAGAACCGTTGGTCGGACATATCCCGTGCCACTGCGAATGGCTTTGTAGTCGAGATAGAGTTTGTCATCTTCCACGCGCAGTTTTGCGCCAACTCCGTCGTCTTCTATCTTGCCTTCGAGAAGCGGGACTACCTCATCTCTTATCCAGCCCGCCAATCGGTCTTGGACGGCTTCAGTCCATTTTTTCGCTTGTGAGCGATTGGGTGGATAGGGCTTGTCCGGATCAACGATAAGGTCCGGAATGATTTTACGAATGTCGTAGGTGACATCGACATCTTCAGAAAACCGGTCGATCGCTTTGTAGACTTTCGACAGCGATGTGCCGCCTTTGAAAACGAGGCTTTCCCCGAGCGTGCTGTCAAATAGAGCGTTCAGCGACCAGACAACCCAGATATCCTTTTCAAGCAGGTCGGCAGGCCGCCCCAGTTTTGAGGCGGCCGTTTCAAGCGCGTCGATCTTGTCTTGGTCGGTGAGAGAAAAGTAGGTCTGGACGTTGGACATTATGCGGCGGCCAGAACGCTCAGTTCCTGGGCTAACCAGGTTGGCGCACCTGCACGTAATGCGAAAAGCTCTCGCTGCTCTTCGTCATTTAGTTGCGATTTGAGGCGCTGCAGAACGTGCCTTGCTTCAGATTTGCCATAGTAGGCCATTGCCCTGAAGGCGTGCCCTGCCCTGCTGTGTGGCGCGCGCAACTGCCAGTTTGGCACATGTTGCAGCTCAATATTCTGCGCACCCAATTGGAGGCGGCGGCTGGGACCGGACGTCCAATAGATCTGCCGGGTTGGGTTTTGTGTGCTCAGTCCGAGCATATTGGCTGCGGATGCGCCGCTTGCCGAAATCATCTCTCCTGTGCTCTTGGCGATGTTTTTGACGACAGCTTCGGCAGAGGGTGCCCGTTCACCAAAACGCGTTTTCACAGGCAGTGCGAACAGACCCCGTTTAACGCGCATGAGCTCACCTCGCCTAACCAACCGGGACAATGCCTGGTCGACAGCCGCACGTTCTCCTAGATGCAACAATTCCTTAGCAGAAACTGTCGCGCCTTCTGGCAAACCTGCGGCAAATGCCTTGATGGATTCAGCTGTCGTGTTCATATCAAGCTCCTAGTGTCAGAAACATAGTTCTATTTCTGACACTTTGCAACCGTCCTCCCAAATGTCTGTCGCTAACAAGGCATATGTCCGGTTTATGTACCATGCGATCTGTCCGGTTTTAGGGTGCTCCGAAAGGGAGCGCTTTATGACTAGGACAGGCATTTTACAGGACCTACGACGAATGAAGTTTTCAGATTATTATGAGCGAACGAAATCGCGGCAGCTGACACAGGCTGACGCGGCGGGTCTTCTTGGCATGTCGGAGCGCAGCTTTCGACGCTACAGTACGCGTTATGAAGCTGATGGGGCGGACGGGCTCTTTGATCGCCGCCTTTCCAAAGCGGCGCATAACCGTGTGCCAGTGGACACGATAAAAGATGTTCTGAGTCTTTTTGACACCCGATACTGGGATTTCACGCCCAGGCATTTCCACGAGAAGCTGGTTGAGGCCCATGATTTCAAACACAGCTATAACTGGGTCCGCCTGACACTCCAGGCGCGGGGACGAATAACCAAAGCTGCAAACCGGGGCAAACACCGCCGCAAGCGTGAGCGTCGCGCTCTTCCCGGGATGATGTTGCATCAGGATGGGTCAAGCCACGACTGGGTTGCGGGCCGGTGGTGGGACCTGATCGTGACCATGGATGATGCGAGCAGTGAGGTCTACTCCGCGTTCTTCGTGGATGAGGAAGGGACAATGAGCAGCTTCACCGGCATAGGGGACGTGATTGGATCCAAAGGGCTTTTCTGCTCGCTTTATGCCGACAGGGGTAGTCACTACTGGCATACGCCCGAGGCTGGCGGCAAGGTCGACAAGTCAAACCCGACCCAGGTGGGCCGCGCATTGGCCCACCTGGGCATAGAGTTGATCCCAGCCTATTCCCCCGAAGCGCGCGGACGGTCTGAACGCATGTTCGGAACACTGCAGAACCGGTTGCCGCAGGAACTGAGATTGAACGGGATCACAACGATGCAGGAAGCCAATCGCTTCCTGCGGGATGTCTTCTTGCCCGCCCACAACAGGCGCTTTGCAGTGACCCCCTCTGCACACGGGGAAGCCTTTGTTCCATTCGCAGGGGAACTGCACGACATTTTGTGTGTGCATGAAGAGCGTGTCGTGGGCAGGGATAATACGGTTCGTTATAAAAACCGTTGCCTGCAAATCCCCGATGACAGGCATCGCCATCACTACGTCAAGTCGCGCGTATGGGTGCATGAATATCCAGACGGCCGGATTGCCCTGTTTCACGGCCCCCGCAAACTGGCGCTCTACGACGGCGAAGGCCGAGAAATCAGTTCAGAAGAAAAACAGGCTGCGTGAACCGCTTTGACCAGCCTAACCTTACTCTGTGGCAGCGCTCGCCTTCGGCTCGCACAGCCACAGAGTAAGGAAGACAGAAGCGGACAATTGCCATGGTACATAAACCGGACAAATCGAAATGTTCTCGACACCGTCCTCCCAAATGTCGCGTCCACGAAATCGATCGGACAAGATGGATTCGGGCACAACTGGATAGAACGGGAGCAACTCAGGATCGTTGGTTAGGCCAACTCAAGGGCTGTCGACAAAACACCGATGGCTGCGCTCACCTGTTGTTCAGTCGAGAACCTTCCAAAACTGAAACGAATGCACTCTGATGCCATTTGGTGGTCAAAGCCCATTGCCCGCAAAACATGGGATGGCTCAACTGATCCGGACGAACATGCTGACTGTGTCGAGGCAGCGATCAGAGGCTGGAGGCGCGCCAAAAGATCGGAGGCGTCGTGGCCTGGAAACCGCATTAGGGCATTTCCGGGGTGACGGTTTTCCAGCGATCCGACCAATGTAGCGAGTTGTTTTTCTTCAAGACTTCTCACAAAATCGTTTCGGTTAGCTGCCAAACTTTCACGCTCAATTTGCCCGTTCTCTCCAACAAGCCGACAGGCTTCGCCAAAGCCCTTGATCAGTTCTGTCGGCATAGTACCACCACGCCGTCCGCCCTGTTGCCCCGCACCGGAAACAACGGGCTTTACGATTTCTCAAGCACCAGGGCCTGTCAGTAGCGCCCCCACGCCTTTTGGACCGTAGAGTTTGTGCGCAGAGATTGTTGCGAAGGCGATATCGAGATCAAGAAGATCAAGATCCATCGAGAGGGGCGCTTGTGCATCGCCCGGCTGTCCGGATCCGTCAAAGAGAGCTGGTCCCCGCCACTCGCAGCCAGCGCGTCGCGATGTTCCTCAAACCGCTCACGCCGCCCTTGGATCGCAGCGATCTTCTCCCGGATGTTCTCCACTTCGCCGCCGCCGGTGCCGCTCTCGTCTTGCCCGTCGGCCTCGTCGAGCCGGTCGAGATAACGCGACAACCTCTCGTCGCTCTCGGCCAACGCCTTCTCCAGCTTCGCTTTGGTAAAGTTCCGCTCCCGGCTGTTCACTGCCTTGATCCGAGTACCGTCGACTGCCACCAGCTCGCGCCCGAACAGCTCCAGTTCGCGGCATAGCCTCACGAACTCCCGAAACACCTGGCGGAACGCCGCCCGATTGATCCGCCGGAAATCGGCGATCGTCTTGAAGTCCGGCGACAAACGCCGCAACAGCCAGATCACTTCGAGATTACGCTTGCTCTCGGCCTCCAGCCGACGGCTCGAACGTACCCGATTGAGATAACCGTATATGCAGAGCTTCAGCAGGTCCGCCGGATCGTAGCCGGGACGACCCGTCGCCTTCGGCGTGGCGCGCTCGAAACCAGCGACCGCCAGGTCCAAACCATCCACGAAAGCGTCGATGAAACGGACCGGGTTATCCCGGCCCACGTAATCGTCCACTGCTTCCGACAGAACCTGAACCTGAGAGCGGTCAATGCCAGGAATGTGTCTCATGGCGGACTCTAACATCGCCATGAGCCGGACGGAATCCCCCGCCACCCAGAGTTTTCACACGGTCTGGATTGTGAAGGACTATATCTTCGCGGCCAAGCAGCGTCAGCGGGAGATGTTCGTGCCACTGTCGCATCCGCCGGGCCATGCTCAGGCCGACTTCGGCGAGGCGACGGTTATCATCGGTGGCGTCGGGCAGAAGGCCCACTTCTTTGCCTTCGATCTGCCGCACAGCGATGCCTGTTACATCATGGCGTATCCGGCTGCGACGTCCGGGGCCTGGGTCGATGGTCACGTTCACGCCTTCGCCTTCTTCGGGCGCGTGCCGGTGTCGGTGCTCTACGACAACGACCGTTGCCTGGTGGCCAGCATCCTGCCGGACGGCACACGCAAACGGGCCAGACTGTTCAGCGGGTTCCTGTCACATTACCTGATCCGAGATCGTTATGGCCGACCTGGCAAGGGCAATGACAAGGGCGGCGTCGAAGGGCTGGTCGGTTATGCGCGTCGCAACTTCATGGTGCCCCTCTCATGCATGTAAACATGCACTGCCGGGCAGTGGGTGCCGCAGTTCCCGTCGTGGGACGCGTTCAACCTCTGTCTCGAAGAGCAATGCCGCAAGCGACAGGCGGAGACTTTGCGCGGTCACGGTGAGACGATCGGGCAAAGGCTGCAGCGGGATCTTGAGGCCATGGCCGAACTTCCGGCCACACCCTTCGATGCCTGCGACCAGACGAGCGGGCGGGTCAGTTCGCAGGCATTGGTGCGCTACAAGACCAACGATTATGCCGTGCCGGTCGCTTATGGCCACCGCGATGTCTGGCTGCGGGGCTATGTCGACCAAGTCGTGATCGGCTGCGGTGGCGGGATCATCGCCCGCCATCCTCGTTGTTACGACCGCGAGGATATGGTCTTCGACCCGGTGCATTACCTTCCGCTGCTGGAGAAGAAGATCAACGCGTTGGATCAGGCCGCGCCCTTGGCCAAATGGGACCTGCCGCCCGAGTTCCAGACCTTGCGACGCCTAATGGAAGCGCGGATGATCAAAGCGGGTCGCCGGGAATATGTGCAGGTCCTGCGACTGCTGGAGACTTTTGATCTTGGCGATCTGCATGTCGCGGTGAAGACCGCCCTGCGCACGGGGACCATTGGCTTTGACGCGATCAGGCACCTTGTGTTGTGCCAGGTCGAGAAACGTCCGCCCAGGCTCGACCTGGATGTCTGCCCGTATCTCCCGCGCGCCAATGTCGGAACCACTTCGGCGGCCAGCTATATGTGCTTGATGGCGGCGGATGCGCCATGACCGACACCCCCGAACTCCTGCTCGCCCACCACCTCAAGACGCTGAAGCTGCCGACCTTCCTCCGGGAATACGACAAGCTGGCGCGCCAGTGCGCTGCCGAGGGGCTGGACCATGTCCGGTTCCTGGTCCGTCTGGTGGAACTGGAACTGATCGACCGTGAACGGCGGATGATCGAGCGCCGGATCAAGGCGGCGAAGTTCCCGGCGGTCAAAAGCCTCCCCTCTCAGGCATGCTGCGCATGCCCTGCCGGGCAGCGGATCAGCTTCGACTTCAAGGCGATCCCGGCGCTCAACAAAATGCAGGTGCTGGAACTGGCCCGCTGCGAATGGATAGACCGGCGCGAGAATGTCATCGCCCTTGGTCCACGCGGCACCGGCAAGACACACGTTGCTCTGGGTCTCGGCCTCGCCGTCTGTCAGAAGGGCCTCTCCGTGGGCTTCATCACCGCCGCAGCCCTGGTCCATGAGCTGATGGAGGCCCGCGACGAGCGACGCCTCCTGCGCCTGCAAAAACAGATGGCCAATTGCAAACTTCTGATCATCGACGAGCTCGGCTTCGTGCCGCTGAGCAAGACTGGCGCCGAGTTGCTGTTCGAACTGATCTCGCAACGCTGCGAGCGCGGCGCCACGCTGATCACCAGCAATCTGCCCTTTGACGAATGGACCGAAACCTTCGGCTCAGAGCGTCTGACCGGCGCGCTTCCGGACCGCCTGACCCATCACGTCAACATCCTAGAAATGAACGGCGACAGCTATCGTCTGGCCCAAAGCCGGGGCCGCAAAGGCATCGCCATCAACCAGGGTCAGGACAGATTGGCCCTCGCGGGCCAAAGCGCCCAGGCACCCGCCAGCTATATCGAGAGCGCAGGCACCTGGGCGCCCTCCGCATTCCTGGTGCCAGATTCAGGCACCCTCAAGTGGCCAACATTTGCTCCGCCACATGGCCGGTTTTTGCTCCGCCGTTGCCGCCAACGCCGTCCGGCTACAGCTTCATGCCCTCGCCTACAATCTGGCGAACTTCCTGCGCACGCTGGCGACGCCCAGCGAGATCGAGACATGGTCACTGACCTCTTTGCGCGAACGGCTGATCAAGACCGGTACGCGGCTGGTGCGCCATGGCCGCTACGCCATCTTCCAGATGGCTGAGGCCGCACTGCCGCGGCAAGTGTTCGCCGGGATTCCTGGCCTGATCAACGGGCTGCGCGATCCGCCTGCCGCAACAGGGTGCACATGACCAGAAACCCGCCCGGATCGGCTAAATCCAACGCTGGTGACAGGAAAGGTGTGTCCGAAAACGCGTCGAGAGACGCCTTAAGCCGTCGGATCGGCCTGTTTGGTCGTGCTATCCGGCCGGCACGCAGCACCACACGCGGATCGGAGGCAGAAATCGCCTGGAGAGTCGCCTTCGGTTGCTTTAGCCTCACGGGAGGCAAGCCAAATGGAGAATGCCGGGTAAGACTCTCAGGTGTCAGAAAATCCGCAAGGTCGGCGACGCCGGACGCATACGTAGCGTCTACACTGGCGTCATAGGGGATTCAGAATGGATTGGCTTATCGGGTTTGTTCTAGGGTTTGTTGCGGACCTCTTTCGGTCTGTCTTCATGCCCGCCAGCACGGACTGGATTAATAGATTTATTCCTACCGCGCGAAGAAAGGCCAATGTTGAGGACAGCATTCTGACGCTTGATGTTATGGACAGGCTGAAGTCCCTCGGAAAAGATCCCGCTTTGGTTAAACACGCCCGCGACGACGCAGCCCAATTTCTGAAGGTGCTGACCAGTCAGAAGGAAGCCTTCGTGGAAAATGCCATCGAGATTATCGGCACACAGGCCGAAATGAACATGGAAGCTGGCCTCCGTGCGGATGTTGCGCAACAACAGATGGAGCGCGCAATCGTTGCCTTGGAGCGGTCGGGATGGATGGAGGAAGGGCAAATTTCTACCCTGAAAGAGGCGCAGGCGCATTGGGGAAAATACGCCAAGGCCCAAGCGGATTTCGCGGCGGCGGAGTTTGAAGGTGGCACTATGCTCCCCCTTGTCTATGCGAGCGAACTTGAATCCATCACGGTCAGCCGAACAGGCGAATTGAAGCGGATGCAGGAAGAAATGCGTGAACGCTGCGGAGATTGATGGCGACGTGGAGAGTGTCCGTCCTTCTGTGTATGACTGATTTGGCCCATGCTTCCAAACTGAAGGAGCATGACGACAATGACGATTTCCAGGGAACTACTGGACGAGCTGCTTAGCGGCGTTGAACGGCCTGAGGATTTGCTCGGCGACAAGGGCCTGATGAAGGAACTCAAGGTTCGGCTGATGGAACGAATGCTGGGCGCTGAACTTACCGGGCATCTGGGCTATGAACCGCATGGTGAGCCTGCAAGCCAGCAATCCAACCGACGCAATGGGGCGGCGCGCAAGGTGCTGAAGGGCAATGACGGCGCAGTGCCAATTGACATCCCGCGTGACAGGGACGGAAGTTTCGAGCCGGAGTTGATCCAGAAAGGCCAGACCCGGACCGACGGGATGGATGACAAGATCATCGGGCTTTATGCGGCGGGTCTGTCCACCCGCGATATCCGCGCCCATCTTGAAGAGGTTTATGGCCTGCGCGTTTCTGCCGATCTGATCAGCCGTGTCACCGATGCGGTTCTGGAGGAGGTTTCAGACTGGCAAAACCGGGCTTTGGAGCCGGTCTGTCCCATCGTTTTCCTAGATGCCCTGCGGGTCAAAATCCGCGATGCGGAAAGCCGCCAGGTTAAGAACAAGGCCGTTTATGTGGCTCTGGGCGTCACCCCTGAGGGTGAACGTGAGGTTCTGGGGCTTTGGATTGCCAACAACGAGGGAGCCAAATTCTGGCTGTCGGTCATGAATAATCTGAAGAACAGGGGCCTGGAGGATATCCTGATTGCCGTCGTTGATGGCCTCAAGGGCTTCCCTGACGCCATCAACGCAGCTTTCCCCGATACGACGGTTCAAACCTGTATCGTGCACCTTGTGCGCCATTCCCTGAACTTCTGCGGCTGGAAGGATCGCAAGGCTGTCGCCAAAGATCTGAAGCTGATTTATCAGGCCGTAGATGACGGGGAAGCCGCCAAAGCCCTTGATGATTTTGAAGCCGAATGGGGCGACAAATATCCTTCAATCGCCCCAAGCTGGCGGCGAGCATGGCAGGAGGTCATCCCGTTCTTTGCCTTACCGCCAGCGGTGCGCAAGATCATCTACACCACCAACGCCATCGAAAGCCTGAACCGGGTGATCCGGAAAACCACCAAAACCCGTGGCAGCTTTCCAACCGATGCCGCCGCCACCAAGCTGATCTATCTGGCCATCCGCAATTTCGAAAAGGCGGGTCGCTGCGTCAGAGAATGGGTTGCCGCCCGAAACCAGTTCGCTATTCTCTACCCGGAACGGTTCAACAAATGACCCGTTTTAACTGCATGGGCTGAGCGCCATACACAGAGTTTCAGATACTCCCCCGGGCCTTCACGTGGAAGGGCTTCAGCCCGCAACTCTCGCTGGTGCACGAGGTGCGGACGACCAATGCGCAGCTCTACGACTACAAGCGCACCGGCGGCGTCTTGCGCTTCGTGCGCCTTTTCTGACGCCACAGGGCGATCACGTGCCAGCATCTTCTTTGTTGTCATGCTTGCAACCGCGCCGGGCTACATGCGCATGCGCCAATGGCGGCCCGCACCGCCGATCGCATGGGAAACGCCCCGGTGCCCCGCCGTGTCCCACTGAAGCCTGCGCCCGGCCGGGCCCCGGCAGGCGGGGCCTCGGCCTTGTTTGCGCGCTCGCCTTCGCAATCTTGTGGCCGGGTGCTGCTGCCACCGAGGAGCTGGCCTGGGGTGATGTTGCCACGCCGCTGCGCATCGTCAACCTGAACCCGTTTCAGCTCCTCTATGGCGTGCCCAGTCCGCTGGGCGCCCATGTGATGGCGCGGGGATCGTCCGAACTGATCGCCTCGATGGATATGGCATCACACCTGATCGAAGCCAGCTCAGGCGCCGAGCGGGTCCTGATCGACGGCGAGACCTACGGGCAGGGGCTTGCCATGAGACACGGGTTCGGGGATGGCTGGGAGTATCTGTTCGAGGCCGCCGCCCTCTCCCACCGCACCGGTGCGTTCGACGGGTTCATCGAGACCTGGCATGACGTGTTCCACCTGCCCCAGGGCGGCAGGGACCGCGCGCCGCGCGACCGCCTCGCGCTGTTCTACGCCAACGGCGGGAGAACCTACTACGATATCGGCCGGAGTGTGTCTTCGCTCGGGGATATCAGCCTCGGGGTTGGCTATGCGGTGCCGCATTGGCCCTTTCCGAACGACGGTCTTGCGATCCGGGGCATTGTCAAGCTTCCAACCGGCGATGAGGCCTCGCTGGCCGGTTCCGGCGGGTATTCGGCCTCGCTCTGGGCGGAGACCTCAGGCGCGCTGCCAGGATCCGCCGGCACGCGCAGCTGGTTATACAGTGCGAGCCTGGGAGCGCTTGCCGGAGAGGCGCCGCGCGGACTTCCGGACCTTGGCAACCGGTTTGTTGCCTTCGGACACCTTGGCGTGACCTGGCGGCCACTCAACCATCTGAGCCTGACGGCGCAGATCAATGCCCATTCCTCGCCCTATGGCGCATCGGATGTGGCGCCGCTCGCCGATCCTGGCGTTATGATCGGCCTCGGCGGCGCGTTGCGGCTCAGCGAGCACGCGACGCTTGAGATCGCCGTTACCGAAGATGACGGCCTGCACCGCGGCGCGCCCGATATCGGCCTGCATGCCGCTATCCGCTGGAGGTGGTAGTGCCCCCGGCTGTGTCCAGCCAACCGGCCCGGAACCGTGCAACGGGGCGTTGTTGCACGGATCGGGTGTCAAGTGTTAACACAGGCTTTTGCCACGACCACGGATATGCTTAATGCCGCATACATTCAACACCTCCCGCCGGCACAAGCAGGGGAATCGCATGAAGGTTATGTCCGGAGAATTTGCAGTAAGAACCGATTGTTCCATCCGGCCTTTTTGCGCATGACCCTGAGCGATTTTTTATCTTTTGCCTTGTTGAGCAGATTCATTGCCATGTGTTTGATGACGGCAAAATTCTTGGGGCCGTGATCCTTACGAACACGGCTGTCATCATCGCGGAATGTGACGTCGAGCACCCAGTGGAGGCGGTTTTCAATCCCCCAATGGGAGCGTACCGCATGGGCAAAGCGCGGCGCATCTTTCGGTAGAGACGAGATGAAGTATCGGGTTTGTTGTGTTGTTTTCCCGTTGCTTTCACGGATCGAGACAACGCGACCAATACTGGTCAGGCCCGCCCAACCCGGATGGCGCTCTTGCAGCCATTCTATGGTGTCACTCTGGGTGTAGGTCCGGGTCTCAATCCGACCTTTATCGCCATCAACAGTCTGTAACGACGCAGTATTTTCATGCTCCCTCTCTTCAAACCACAGTTTCACATCCTCAAAAAGGCTGCTCTGATTTCCCTTGAGCGCCAGCACGTAGTCGGCCCCCTTGTCGCGGATTTTGCAGGCAATCTGGCGTTGGCACCCCATCGCGTCCAGCGTCACGATCGCGCCCTCAACGTGGAGCAAATCCAAGAGCAATGGAATGTCCTTGATCTCGTTCTTTTTGTGCGCACTTGCCCGCTGACCCAGTACCAGACGCAGATCATCACAGTAGGCCGAGATCAAATGCAGAGGTGTTTCACCACCGGCCTTTGACCCGCGCATCGTCTTGCCATCGACGGCCACAATCGAGCCTTCAACGCGTCCCGCCAGGCCAGCAGCCCATTGCGCAAAGGCTGTACTGAACTTCTCCGGATCAAGCAGCCGAAACACCGTTGAAAGCGTGTCATGCGAGGGAATGCCGTGCTCAAAAGGGGCCAATTTGCGCAGAAACTTCAGCTTTTCTTCACCATATTCGACAATATCAACGACACTCTCGCCGCCCGAGACCACCGCACACAGGCTTAAAAGCAGGATCTCATCAAGCGGGTAAAGCACCTTCGCCTGCTGGCGAGGGTCAGGGATGGCCGAAATAACAGATTGAAATGATGTAGTCTTTTCCAAAGCAAGTCCTCCAGATGCGTGTTCTGGTGACATTGAATCAGACGTTGATGCACGTAGCAAACACGGGCCAGCTATTCATGCGATACCCCTGCCGGCACAAGTTTGCGAAGAAGAAATATCGGGTGACGAACTGGTGCGGGTATAATGAAAGCCTGCGAAATCGTGGTGATTTGACGGTCTGGATCACAGGGGATGCGCGAAAGCACTGGGCAGCACCACGGCGCAGGTCACGCGGCGGCCAGCCGCGATACTCGGATCTGGCGATCACGATGTGCCTGACGCTGGGCATGGTTTACAGGTTGCCGCTGCGCCAGACCCAAGGGCTGATACGCAGCATATCAAAGCTGATGCTGCTGGAAATTTCAGTTCCTGATTTCTCGACCCTGTCGCGCCGAGGGCGTGGTCTGAGCCTTCCGGCAAGGCCCAAAATCAAAATAACAGATCCGGTCCACTTGGCCATCGACAGTACGGGTTTGAAGGTTTTCGATGAGGGTGAGTGGCTGCAAAGCAAGTATAATGTAAAGGCCAAACGCAAACGGTGGCGTAAACTTCACCTTGGTCTGAACCTTGTGACTGGCGATATCGTTTGTTCGGATTTAACGCTGGATGACGTTGGCGATCCAACAGTGCTGCCTGATCTATTAAATCAGATTGGCACTCCGGTCTCCCGGTTTATAGCGGACGGTGCCTACGACGGCGCACCGACCAGTGACTTGCTTAAGGCACGATTTGGCGAGGCGTTTGAAATCATTATTCCTCCACCGAAGAACGCCATTCCAAGCCCGCAATCCAAGTGTTTTCCCTCACTTCGAGACCGACATATTGTTAAAATTCAAACTCATGGCCGCATGGCCTGGCAATCTGGCAGTGGCTACAATCAGCGCAGTAGAATTGAGACACAGATGGGGCGCTGGAAGGCTATTATCGGGCCAAAACTGAAAGCCCGCTGTTTCGAAAATCAGCAAACGGAGGCCAAAATCGGCGTCGCCATTCTCAACAAAATGACCGAACTCGGCCGACCCGTGTTCAAACAAATCTCATAGCCTGTATCACGGGTAAGGGCGGCTTGTGACTATTGTCTGATCCATGCAACAACGCCGTGTGGCGTGATCAATATCCACACCTCTTTCCGCCATAATCTCTTCAAGGTCCCGATAGGACACAGGGTAGCGCAAATAGAAAGCTACCGCATAAAGCACCACCGATTTGGGATAGTGACAGCCTTTGAAATCAATCGCCATAATACGCACCAATTGAGGAATTAAACGAAGCAGCACTGATATCAATTGGCTGTAGATCTGAAAACAGGAAAATTTTGCGACAGAACCAGCTCTATAAGACTACCGCAACCGGGCTTCGGTGTTGGTGTCAAATAACATCGCTGTTTCCGGCGCAAACACGACGGCCACACTGGTGCAGGCTTCGATCACCTCGTTGCCCTTTGTTTCGACCACAATCCGTTCCCCGGTCGGGGTTTTCAAATAGTCGAAAGAAACACCACCCAGTTGTTCAGATATGTCCACCGTCAAACCCGAGTTTGCGGGTCGAACGGTCAGGTTTTGTGGGCGCAGGCCGACGGTAAGGACAGTGCCTTCGGTCGGTAGGGCAGCACTAGTCTCTATTAAGGCGCCATCTAAAGCCGCGACTCGGACCCCTCCGTTTTCGACGACCCCTCCCAAAAAATTCATCCTGGGTGAACCGATGAAACCCGCGACGAATTTGTTATCCGGGTTCCGGTACAACTCCATCGGGGAGCCGACCTGTTCAATGCGCCCATCACGCAGCACTACGATCTTGTCGGCAAGTGTCATCGCCTCGACCTGATCATGAGTCACGTAGATCATGGTGGCGCCAATTTTCTTGTGCAGGTGGGCAATTTCTACACGCATGTCGACCCGCAACTCGGCGTCGAGGTTGGACAGCGGTTCGTCGAACAAAAAGACTTTCGGGTTCCGAATAATGGAACGGCCAATCGCCACGCGTTGACGTTGACCACCGGAAAGCTGGCGCGGCGTCCGGTCCAGCAATGATTCGAGTTGCAGAGTTTTTGCGACCGTCAGAACACGCTCTGCGGTCTCCGCTTTCGGGCGCTTCGACAATTTTAGGCCAAACCCGATATTCTGGGCGACAGTCATGTGCGGAAACAGCGCGTAGGACTGAAACACCATGGCCAGCTCGCGCTTGGAGGGCGAAACATGTGTCACGTCCCGACCACCGATCTCGATGACACCGCTGGTCACTTCGTCAAGGCCGGAAATCATCCGCAACATAGTTGACTTGCCGCAGCCCGAAGGACCGACGAAAACCACGAACTCACCATCCCCGACGTCCAGATCGACGCCCTTGATGACTTCGACAGTGCCAAAGGTTTTCTTGATGTTTCTGAGTGTGACTTGTGCCATATTCTTATCCTTTGACCGCACCCATGGTCATGCCTTTGATAAAATACCGCTGGAAGAACAGGAAAATGACCAAGGTCGGCACGCTGGCGATTAGCGACAGCGCACCTTGTACACCCCAAGCGACGGTATACTGACCGCGCAGATTGACAATCCCGACCATGATCGTTCGTTTTTCATCCGACTGAGTGAAGATCAGGGGCCAGAGAAAATCGTTCCAGATCCAAGTGAACTGCAGGGTTGCGAGCACGGCAAGTGCAGGCAGGCTGAGGGGAAGTGCGATTTTTGTCAGTACCTGCCATTCATTGGCGCCTTCAAGGATAGCAGCCTCACGCAGAACGTTCGGCACAGTGGCAAAGAAATTCCGCATCAACAACGTGCAGATCGGAATACCAAGCGCCGTGTGGACCAGAAATATCGGCCAAAGCGTGTCGATCAGCCCAAGCGCGTTGAACAGGCGAAAGAGCGGGATCAGAATGACCTGTGGTGGAAAGAACATGCCCGCGATCAGAGCGAGAAACATGAAATTGCTGCCCCGAAACGGCAGTTTTGCGAACACATACCCCGCCAGCACACCAAGGGTGCAGGACGCCAGCGTGCCGGGAATCGTGACGATCAGAGTATTGATGAAATACTGGTGCACCGACGGGTTCGTCAGAACCTCGGTGTAGTTCCCGAGATACAGTTCTGACGGAAAAGCCCAAAGGTCACCCAAAGCAATCGCACGGGTGGTTTTTATCGACGACAGCAATACACCGATTGTTGGGGTCAGAAACAGGACTGCTAGAACCGTGAGAATGACGAAAATCGTCATCGGCCAAGGATTGAACGGCTTTCTCAGCGCCGTTTCCATAGAAATGTCAGCCATAGATTTCGTCCACTTTTTTCAACTGGCGGAAGTAGACGCCGATGATCGTGAGGGCGATCAGAAACAGCACAACGGAAATCGCGCTGCCATATCCCATCAGGTATTTTTTGAAACTCTCATTGTACATATGCATGGCCAGCGTGTCCGAGCTGTTGAATGGTCCACCACCGGTCATCATGAACAGAATGTCAAAACCCTTCAGAGAATTGATCACCGAAAGGGCAACCACCACCACAGTCGACGGGGTCAGAAGCGGGACAATCACGTAACGGACACGTTGCCAGGCGGAAGAGCCCTCGATCTCGCATACCTCAAGCAGATCGTCGGATATTGACGTAAGACCTGCGAGGTAAATCACCATCGACAGCCCGGTTTGCTGCCATGACCACGCAACGATGACCGAACCAAGGGCACTGTTCGGTTTGGCAAGCCAAGCATAGTTGATTTTTTCACCGAGAACAGAGCCGACGACGGTGTTCAGCAACCCCCAATCCGCTTGGTAGATCCAGACCCAAATCTGGCCGACTACAACGGCTGACAAGCAAATCGGAAGATAGAAAACCGTTTTGAAGATTCGCCCGCCGGGAACGTGACTGTCGATAAGCAGAGCAAGGCAAAGCCCAAGCAACGTGGGTAGGACGATTGCGGCGCCCATCCAGATGGCGGTGTTGATTGCGGCGTTCAGAAACAACCGATCAGTATAGATCTTACTGAAATTCTTGAACCCGACGAAATCATAGTTTGCGTCAAAGCCATTCCAGTTCGTGAAACTGTAAAAGAAAGAGCTGAACAGGGGCCAGACGACGAGGATTGAAAAAACCGCAAGTGGCAGCGCCAGCAGCAAAATCCGCCACCGCCAGTTTTCTCTTTCCATTGCATGCTCCAGTTTGGAAAGGGCCGCCGCATTGACACGGCGACCCAGGAGTTTTTGTTTTACTCGGCGAACGCCGCTGCTGCGTCTTGGGCTACCTGAGCAAGGATTTCATCAACCTTGCTTGGATCATCCATGAAGCGCGCGAACATCGACAGCCCGACTTCAGCGACCGGCGGCGGTGTCGCAAGGTCGTAGTTAAAGGCAAATGTATCCGAAGCCGCAACGGTTTCGAATGCCTTCAGCATGACCGAGTTGTAGTTCGCCGGGTCGACGTTGACATTCGCTGACAAAGCGCCCTGAGCCGAACTCCATGCCGCCTGAACCTCGGGGGTGGAAATCATGAATTCAAGGAACGCCTCGGCGCCTTCGACGTTTGCCGCATTCGCGGCAATGACTAGCCCGTCAACCGGGCCGACCGATGCGGTCGGAACACCATCGGTGATCGCCGGGAACGGAAAGAAGTCGTAGTCGCCGCCGGGTTCAAGCCCGATACCATTCCAGTATCCGGTGATCCAGGTCCCCATCAGCGTCATGGCAGCGTCGCCGCGCGCCACTTTGTCAGAGGCGTCTGTCCAGGTGTCCGCGTTGGCATTTTCAACGAAATAGCCAGCGTCGACCATCCCCTGCCAAATCGCCATCGCAGTTTTCACTTCCGCGTCATCATAAGAGGCATCACCGGACATCAGGGCCGCACGATAGTCTGGGCCCGCGGTACGCAGCAGCAGATAGTCAAACCAGAACTGCGCTGGCCAGCGGTTTTTCGACCCTAGTGCGATCGGCGTTACGCCTTTTTCTTTCAGAGTTTCACACAGTGCGATAAAGCCGTCCCAGTCGGTCGGCATTTCGGTGACGCCAGCGTCCGCAAGGACTTTTGTGTTATAGAACATCCCCGAATAGTGGTAGTTGAACGGAACCAGGTACCGGCTGCCGTTGTACATTGTCGCGCTCTCGGCAACTGATTTCGCAACAACATTATCAAGCCCGGCACGATCCCACATAGCATCGATCGGGTGCAGGCTATTAGCATCTGCGATGAACTGCACGCGGGCACCAGCCCAGTAGCTGAAGACGTCCGGCAGGCTGTTGCCGGCCGCACGAACCAGGATATCGGTTTTGAAATCCTCATGCCCGACTGGGCTTTCTTTCATCGTGAAACCGCTGTCGGCTTCAAACAACGCAGTTTGCTCGTTAAAGGCCTTCAGGCCAAGTTCACCGGTGAAGTAATGACTGATCGTTACATCGCCTTCGGCCCACGCTGGTACGGCAAAGCCGACTGCGGAGAGTACGAGCGCTGCCGAGAGCAGTGTCCGTCGTTTCATCTGAGTCATTGCGACCTCCCATTTCACAAAGTTTACATATGTCGAACCCGTAGGCTCAACATCAGAATTTCATTGCAGAAACTTACCCATTGTCAACAAAAAGTATTGCATGTGGCCAATTTTTCGGGAACAAATTAGATAAATGGGAATAAGTTTACGCATGCTGGACTATTCATACAATACTGGTAAAGATTGGCTCCACAGATCAAAAGAAATGGGAGTGCCTTCAATGCGTCTATTGCAATCTCTCACGCGCGGGCTAAAAGCCCTCGATTTCCTAGCTGAAAATGGGAAGGCGGTTAGGTTGACGGACGTTGCCGAGGCTTTGGGAGTTGAAAAATCCAATGCTTCGCATGTCCTCAAAACGCTTGTTGCTACGGGTTACGCGGCGCAGGATGACTCGCGTCGGTATCATGCAACTGACAGGCTGCGACCCCAAATTTGTGACGAACATTCGCTGGAAGAGATCATCGCTTGCAAGGAGAAATGGCGACCTGTGCTACAGCAGTTGGTCAACGAAACCGGTGAATGCGCGCATATGGCTGTACTGGTCAAGTCCCGCGTTTGGTACATCGACAAGATCGACTCTACCCTGCCGTTAAAAGTTGATCATCCCATTGGGTCTTTGTCCCCATTGCATTGCACTGCGCTTGGCAAGGCATTTCTGGCTTTTGGCCAAGCTGAGCAAACGGAAGATCTTATTGCCTACACTCCAGAAACGATCACCTCCACCGAGCGTTTGAACGACGAAATTGCGTTGACCCGGCAGCGGGGATATGCGGTCGATGACGCGGAGTTTGCCCCGGGTATTCGCTGTGTTGCCAGACCGATCATGGGAAACAACGGCCGTATGATCGCAGCATTGGGGATCTCGGGCCCCTCCGTCCGGATCGACGATGCACGTCTGGCGGAGCTGGGTACCTTTGTCAGCTCGATCCCAATACCTCCAACACAGGAAAATTAACTCCATGGCATCAAATCCTATCAGGGTTGGCATCCTTGGCACCGGCAGAATCTCTGACTTGCATGCCGTCGAGTATCAGCAGAATCCTCAAGGACAAATCGTAGCTCTCTGCGATCGCGACACCAAACTCGCCACCCGCCGGGCGGCGGAATGGGGATGCCCTGAAGCCGCGATCGAAAGTGACTACGAAGATCTGTTGGCGCGGCCGGATGTGGACATGGTCGAGATCCTTCTGCCGCATCACCTGCATTTGACTGCGGCGCTGAAGGCCATTGAGGCGGGCAAGATCGTGTCGCTGCAAAAGCCGATGTGCATGAACATCGAGGAGGCAGATCAGCTCGTCGCTGCCGCCGAAGCATCAGACAAGCCTTTCAAGGTTTTCGAGAACTTCCTTTTCTACCCACCTGTTATCAAAGCGAAGGAATTGATCGACGAGGGCGCCATTGGCACGCCCCTTTCGATCCGTATCAAGTCGAACCCCGGCAAAAGCCAAACGGCCTGGGAGGTCCCGACAGATGCCAACGCATGGCGGCAGAAAGCTCATATGTCCGGAGGTGGCCCGCTGGTTTTTGACGACGGTCATCACAAATTCGCGCTTGCATGGCACTTCATGGGTAATCCCGACGAAGTACATGCCTTCATCGGGAGCACTGAAACTGCAGACGGCAGCTGGTTGGATGCTCCATCGCTTGTCTCGTTTCGTTTTCCAGGCAATCGTATTGGCAATCTCGAAATTGTCTATTCGCCCGACCTGGAAATTATTTCACGCCATTACGCCCAGGATGACCGGGTCGAGATCACTGGCACGCATGGCGTCATCTGGATCAATTGCGGCCACGGGCGCCTTGCCGATCCGCCGCCTCTAGCGCTGTACCGCGATGGCAATGTCACGGAATACAACGATCTGGAGACCGGCTGGGAGCAGAGCTTTGTTCGCTCAACACGGCATTATCTTGACGTACTGACCAATGGTGGTGATCCCGTCTTGACGGCATCGGACGCCCGCCAGATTCTGCGCTTTGCATTGGCGGCAGAGGACTCGGCGCGCACAGGCAAAACAATCTCGCTCGAAGCGTGACATAGGGACAAAGGAAATGGCTGATAGCGGCACACCCAACAATTGGCCTTCAACAACTGGGGCCCGCGCCGCGTGGATGAAACAGGCTGGTGGTCTGGAAGCCGCGATTGCTTCTGGGCTGTTGCATCATACCGTGACTATGCCCCTGGCCGAAGCCCTTGTCCTCGGGCTTATGCGTCAGGGTGTGACCAAGTATCTGGCCATATTCGGCCATGGGTCGACGGCCATAGCGGACGTTTTGCGAGTGTACGAAACAGAAGGGCTTGTTCGCTGCTTTCAGTTTCGCAACGAGGTCGAGATGGCCCATGCTGGAACGGCTCTGCGTTGGGTTTATGACGAACTTTGTGCGATTGTAACCTCTATTGGCCCTGGCGCATTGCAGGCTTTAGCGGGATCGCTGGCCGCCGCCTCAAACGGTGTCGGCCTCTATCACATTTACGGCGACGAAACGACCCACGGCGAAGGCTACAACATGCAGCAGGTGCCAAAGCCCGTGCAGGGCCTTTATGGCCAAATTACCGCGTTGATGGGCCAGTCTTATACGCTGCACAGCCCCGGGGCACTTAGGGAGGCGCTGCGCAAGGGCGCCGCTACGGTGTTTCACCCGTGGCGGCCCGGACCCTTTTACCTGAACCTGCCGCTGAATACGCAACCTGAATTGGTTTCCCTGCGCATCGACGCACTACCGGTTGTTCCCAGGTTTTCACCCACTGTGCCCGCGCGAGACGACGCGTTCGAACGTGCGGCAGATCTCATCGCACTGTCGGAACGCATCGTGATCAAAGCAGGTGGCGGCGCGCGTGGATGTGCCAGTCAGCTGCGGAGATTTGCCGAAGCGGCAGGTGCGGCGGTTGTCTTAAGTCCAGGTTCTTTGGGCGTGATGGCCGACGCACATCCACAGAACATGCATGTTGGCGGCTCCAAAGGGTCGATATCTGGCAATTTCGCTATGGAGGAGGCTGATCTCTTGGTTGTGATCGGTAGCCGCGCGGTCTGTCAAAGCGACTGTTCGGGGATAGGCTGGCCGAAGGTCCGCAATGTCATCAATATCAATGCCGACCCTGTCGATGTTCAGCACTATAATCAGACCACAGCCTTGAACGGGGACGCTGGCGAGGTACTCTCGGTACTGATCGAAAAGCTTACCCGTGACCACACGGATATCTGTGCGAATAAGCAGTCCTGGTTAGAAAGTTGCGCCACGAAAAAAGCCGAATGGGTGTCATTCAAGGCATCTCAATACGCGGCAGACCGCCCCACTGATCCGGTCTGGAACCGACCTGTCCTGACCCAGCCGCAGGCAATCAAAACTGTCGCAGATTTCTGCCGGGATCATGACGTGATCAAGTATTTCGACGCTGGAGATGTGCAGGCAAACGGCTTCCAGATTGTCGAGGACAATCACCCTGGTGAGACATTTACAGAAACCGGAGCCTCGTACATGGGCTTTGCTGTCTCGGCTCTTTTGGCCGGAGCGATAGCAGAAAATGGTCGTTACGCCGTGGCCTTTACCGGCGATGGATCGTTTATGATGAACCCGCAGGTCCTGATTGATGGCGTCGAGCATGGGGTGCACGCCACGATCGTGCTTTTTGACAATCGCCGCATGGCTGCGATCAGCAGTTTACAAATCGACCAATACGGGACCGAGTTTCGCACTAACGACTCGGTGCCGGTGAACTATGTCCAAATGGCGTCCTCGGTTCAGGGGGTGAAGGCGCTTAGGGGCGGGTTTGATCAGACCACCTTACTTCGGGCGTTGAACGAGGCGCGCGCGCATCCGAGCCTTAGCCTTATTCATGTGCCGGTTTACTACGGCGGCGATCCGACTGGCGGCATGGGCGCCTACGGCCAATGGAATGTGGGTAATTGGTGTGCAGATGTGCAGCGGCAATACGCCGAAACGCTGATCTAGGCGGGATTTGGAAGTCAAGGAAATGACGATGTATGATGATTTTGGCTTGCTGATTGATGGTGAATGGCGCCCGGCCTCGGATGGAGCCGTACTTGCGATTGAAAGCCCCGTGACCGATCAGACAATCGGACAGGTGCCTGCCGCGACGTCAGCGGATATTCAGGCAGCCCTCGACGCGGCCGAACGTGCGATGGAAGTCTGGTCGAAAACACCCGCATGGGATCGGGCCGCGATCTTGCGCAAGGCCGCCGACCTGATGCGCGAACGCGTCGAGTACATCGCGCGGATCATGAGTACGGAAACCGGAAAACCACTGGCCGAATCGCGGGCCGAGGTTGGCGGCAGCGCGGATCAATTTGAATGGTATGGTGAAGAGGCAAAGCGCATCTACGGGCAGACCATCCCAGGTCGAAACCCAGGCGAGAGATTGTCGGTGATCTATCAGCCGATTGGACCTTGCCTGGCGCTATCGGCCTGGAACTTTCCGATGTTACTGCCCGCTCGAAAAATTGCGGCCGCCCTGGCGGCTGGCTGCACGGTCATCTCGCGCCCAGCGTCGGAAGCCCCGGGGTGCTGCATGTCGATTGGGCAAGCACTGATCGACGCCGGGCTGCCAAATGGGGCGCTTTCGATCCTGACCGGAAAGTCCGTGCCGATGGTTAGCCAGTTGATCGCATCGCCGGTTATCCGAAAGGTTTCGCTGACTGGATCGGTGCCGGTCGGCAAGGAGATTCTACGACAAAGCGCGGAGGGCATCAAAAAGGTATCGATGGAGTTGGGCGGGCATGCACCTGTAATTGTACACGCCGACTTTGATCCTGTCGCGGCGGCCGAAAAACTTGCAGCCACCAAGTTTCGCAATTGTGGGCAGGTATGCATTTCACCTTCACGGTTTTACGTTCACAACTCGATCGTCAAAGAGTTCGAAGATGCTTTCGTTGGCGTGGCCCAGTCTTTGGTTGTTGGCGACGGCTTGCGGGACGGTGTCACGACCGGGCCGATGATCCGGCGCCGGGCATTGGATAGCGCACTTGGTCTTGTCGAGGACGCGAAAGACAAGGGCGCGCGCCTGCTTGCCGGCGGAGGGCGCCCGAATGACCTCAACACCGGGCACTTCCTGCAGCCGACGGTCCTGGCGGATGTACCTGACACCGCCCGGATCATGTCAGATGAACCTTTTGCGCCGGTTGCGCCGATCGCGAGTTTTAAGGATTTTGACGATGTCATCGCGCGCGCCAATTCGACTCCCTTCGGACTCGCAGCCTACGTTTTCACCCATGACAGCGCCTTGGCCGCCGAAACCGCTGAGGCCATCGAAGCAGGCATGGTGGGAATCAACGAAACCCTTCTTGCGACTGCGGAAGCGCCATTTGGCGGCACCAAGGAAAGCGGGTTCGGACGCGAAGGCGGTAGCCTTGGCATTCTTGACTACCTGACCCCGAAATATATCCGACATCGTCTGGTGCGGGGGAAAGCTCATGTCTGAAAAGCCGACGGGGCTGGATAATGGACTGACGAATTACGGAGACCGCGATTTTGCGCGTTACTTGCGCAGGTCCTTCGCCAAGTCGATGGGGTACACCGACAAATCCCTCGACAAGCCGATCGTAGGGATTTGCAATACGGAAAGCGGGTTCAACAATTGTCACCGCAATTTCCCCGAAATGTTGGAGGCGGTGAAACGCGGAGTTCTCGCCACAGGTGGTCTGCCAGTGCCGTTCCCGGTGATTTCACTCGGCGAGGTCTTTCTGAGCCCGACATCACTCGTTTATCGCAACCTCATGGCAATGGCCGTTGAAGAGATGATCCGCGCGCAACCGATGGATTCCGTCGTGTTGATGGGAGGCTGCGACAAGACCGTTCCAGCACTTCTGATGGGGGCCGCATCTGCTGGCAAACCCGCAGTACTGGTTGTCGCCGGGCCAATGATGACTGGCCGCCACAAGGGTGAACGGCTAGGGGCCTGCACCGATTGCCGCCGCTTTTGGGGGAATTACCGGGCGGGCACGATCGATGATGCTGAGATCAAACAGGTCGAAGGGCGACTGGCAGTTACAGCAGGCACTTGTGCGGTTATGGGAACCGCCAGCACCATGGCGCTGATTGGCGAGACACTGGGCATGATGTTGCCCGGCACCGCTGCCATCCCGGCAGTTCACGCAGACCGTCTGCGCGCGGCTGAAGAGACCGGAGAACTGGCCGCGAAAATGGCTGCCTCGGGTGCGCCGACCCCGGATAAACTGATCACTAAGGATGCGGTAGAGAACGCCATCAGGGTTCTGCTGGCGGTGTCTGGTTCCACAAATGCGGTGATCCATCTGGCGGCAATAGCGGGCCGGTTGGGCATTGATGTCGGCCTGGACCGCCTGAACGTGCTTTCGGACGAGACACCAGTGTTGGTTGACCTGAAACCCGTCGGCTCGGGGTACATGGAAGATTTCAATTCAGCAGGTGGGTTGGGGGCAGTATTGCGTGGCCTTGACGGGAAACTGGTGACGCAATGTGCGGATGTCACCGGTCAGACTATGGCCGAACGTCTTGCTAAATCGATGCTTGATCCAATCGATACCAGCGTGATCCGAGACGCTAGCAATCCCGTTGAAAAAAAAGGGGGCCTGATTGCCCTTTATGGATCACTGGCTCCGGACGGAGCAATCCTGAAGCAGGCGGCCGCCACACCTGAGCTTTTGGAATATGAAGGCAGGGCCGTAGTATTTTCTTCGCTTGATGACCTCGCGAACCGGATTGACGACCCGGACCTTGACGTCACCGCCGAAGACGTCCTTGTTCTGCAAAATGCAGGACCACGCAGCACCTCTGGAATGCCGGAAGCTGGCTATCTGCCAATCCCCAAGAAACTTGCACGCGTTGGTGTAAAGGACATGGTGCGGATTTCAGATGCCCGCATGAGCGGTACAGCCTTTGGGACAATCGTGCTGCACGTAACCCCCGAAGCCGACCTTGGTGGACCGTTGGCCCTGGTACGTAACGGAGATCGCATACGTTTATCCGCATCGGAAAAAGTGATCGAGCTATTGGTTTCATCTGAGGAGCTGGAAAAACGTCGGGCTGAGTTCAAAGCTCCAAAACCTGTTGCCGAGCGCGGCTATGTTGGTCTCTATCGGCGCAGTGTCTTACCAGCCACCGGCGGTTGCGATTTTGACTTCCTGAGAGCGGCAAACTGAAAACACTCCGCGCCAAATACAATCCGTATGATCCCGTAATCGTAGCAATTGCGCCAAGATAGAAATCAGACAGCCACGAATGTGCCGCCGCATTTCCCCGTCTGAAAAGCGATTTTCCGGGTGAGGAATGGCGCAAGGGGTGGCATCCAGAAAAGATCGACTCGAAGGGTTCTGACGCAAAGGTGTTGATCGTCGGTGCCGGTCCGGCGGGGCTTGAAGCAGCACGCGCGCTCGGCTCGCGGGGCTATGACGTGTGATGCTGGCCGAAGCGACGCGTACCGGACTGGTAATCGGCGGCTTCGGCGAACAGGAACATTTCCCGGTGGTCCAGCACATTGTTGTTTGTGGAATGTATGATGGCATCTTGAAGTATGAAGAACCGCGCGTACAAACGATTTCCGAAGCAAAACCTTCATATATCCAGTCGTTCGCCGAAACCACGGCAGTCAATGACTTTTTGTTCGGCGTAAGTGACAAGGTTCTGGGTGAAGTAGGTAGAGCCGTAGAGACCATACGCGCTGCGCCAGGAAGAGTTCTGCGGCGGGTCACCGGTATGCGAAGGGACAAGAAAGCCGAGCTGATAGAGGAGACCGAGATAGCAAGTGAGGAAGCTGCAAAGGATATTGAAGAAAAGATTGAATTGTTGATCATGCGAAGATTTGGCGGAATCCTAGATGTGGTCGAGATACTCCCATTGAAGGAATCGGCAAAGGTCGCATCGACGCTGGTAAGACCAAGTTCATTTGAAAAACAGCTATCTCTAGAGGCCGAGACGGTGGGTGAGTCGATAGACGTCGCAGTGATCTCCAAAGGAGATGGTTTCATCTGGATCAATAGAAAACACTATTTCCAGGCTGGCCTGAACCACCGGTACTTTCGCGATTACCAACAGAATGAACCCCCGAAGGAGGTACCCGATGGCAAATGAGAAAATTGACATACGCAAGCTGAGAGAACGCGCGAAGGCTTCCAGCCCGGTCACGGACGATGACCGGGAATTCATGCGGCAGATGGCGGACCGGATGCCCAACCTTTCAATTCGGCATAACGCGGATCCATCCGCAAAGGATGGCGATACACGTCTCGACGGAGGGTATCTTCGCAAATTCCGAAAAGATTGAGGGTGCCATAGAATAGGAAGGACCCTCGGAGTGCGCTGGATGCGGACTGGCGTATCCGCACTGAACCGGCGCGGGGATGCGCTCGCGCGACGGATGCACAGGGCGCCACATATTCCTAAACGCCCCAATGCGGTCGGCGCCTTCCCGCCTAAACCCGCGTCTCCGGCCAAGGCTGCCCCGACCTTCTTCTTCGAGCCGTAACCGCTTGATTTCAATCCTCCGTGTGCCGATAGCGCCGCGCGTCTCGATCGACGGCTTGTCCTGCTCTCGCCCCCTATCTCCAGGCCCTTGCGGGCCAGCTTACAGAAGATCCGGCTGGCCCACATGGGGTCCGTCTGCATAAAGGTACGTGAGGCGACATAGGTTTTAGCCTGTCTGAAGGTTTGTTTCGTGCTCATTTCTGAGCTGTTTGATGCGATCTGTTGGGAAATATCTGTAGAAAGCGGTTCGACCGATTTTCAGTTGGTCGATGACATCACCGATGAATGGATAATTTTCTGTGTCTTTGAGCATCGCTTCAGCATGCTTGATGGTTTGTTCATTCCGTGCCTATCCGGTTGTCACCCACACCCACTATATGTATGGCGTGGCGTCGAGTGGCCCGGCAGGGGGACAAAGCGGGGATGGATGTCTCGCAGCGTGAAGACCTTTCGTTTCCGCGGTCGCTTCCTGAGTTCCAGCGACTTTTCCCGGATGGCACGGCCTGTGCCGCCTAAATTGCTGGCGATGTCACCGCTCCCACTTACGCCCAGCTTTACTCGGGCGATTGGGAGCACCCTAGATGTAGTGGGTGTGGGTGACAACCGGATAGGCACGGTTCATTCATTGCCCTTGGGCGGCCGCCCCTGCGACCGCGTTTGTTGGCAGCGGCCAGACCAGCGCGGGTGTTTTCGACGATCAGCTCTCGTTGGAATTCATCAAAGGCTGCTGTCATATGAAAGAACAACCGCCCCTCAGATGTGCTGGTATCAATATTTTGGGTCAACACCTTGAGGGCGATGCCTCGATCATTGATATCTGCTGCAGTTTTAATGACTTGTGTCAGGGATCGCGCCAACCGTGAGAGTTTCCAAACCACAAGCGTATCACCTTCGCGTAGATAGTTGAGGGCCGCTTCAAGTTGCGGCCGGTCGCGGTGTGAACCGGAGGCTTTTTCAGTGAAAACCTTATCGCAGCCGGCCGTTTTGAGCGCATCCATCTGAAGTGCGGGGTTCTGATCTATGGTCGAGACGCGGGCATATCCGATAAGCATGATGTTTTGTTCCGAAATGGCATTCCTTGCATCTTAAAAGAATACCGATTTCAGAACAAGGAAAACGGATATAAGGCAGGGGGTGTCGCCGATCTTTTGGGATACAGGAATGCTTATTCCCAAAACCATGGTTTTCAGAATAGGTACTTTTATCGGAGAACACCGATGCCCCGAATGCGCATCCTCTCGCCAAGTGAACAGGAAGCTTTCGATAAGCCGCCCCTGTAGTCCTCGGATCGCAGAATGGTGATGGGCGGCCAGCTGAATTTTGATTCACAGTCAGCTATGAGCGGGACATGGGGGAAGACTTTGGGTTGTGATGTCTATTTGCGGCCAGCTGTGTTTTGAGCCTGCAGCATTTCGCGGCGCAGGATGGCATTCATGCGGCTTTGATAGCCTTTGCCTTGCGATTTGAGCCACGCCAAAACATCCGCATCCACCCGCGCGGTAATTTGCCGTTTAACTGGACGATAGAACGCAGCTGGCCGCATCTCGTCCAGCTGGGCGGATGTGAGTTTAGGAATGTTGTCATAATTGATCTGATCGTCTGTCATTGCGGCCAGATCATTCAGATGTTTCTTTTGCGCTGCCGTCAGGGGCGGCAGAGTGTCGAGAGTGTAGCTAACTGTTTTCTTGTTCATAACGCTTCCTTTCTTTGCGGGTGGCGCGGCGGGCTGAAATGATCCGGACGATCTCAACGGGGGCGCGGCCCTCGGTTTCCTCGGTGATGGTGTGGGCAACCAAAAGCACGGTCACCCCGTACACAACGCCGAGTGTTTGCCAGCGCTCTTCACCCTCCTCGATCCGGTCCTGCAGCATCAGGCGCAAAGGATCGTTGAACACATGCGCGGCGACTTCAAATCCGATCCCGTCATGCTTCTTTTGGTTGGAGAGGTTCTTGGCCTCATCCCATGTGAATCGGGTATCTGACATTATGTAAATGTAGTTATATTTATGTATTTATACAAGGGGTAGGTTTTGGAACGTGGTTTTGCTTGAGCCAAGGGGATGAAGCGGCGGTTGTCGGAATCCTCTGATCCCGTGTCGCAATATACCCTGACATCCGGTGCTGATATGGACGCGGCAACCGCGCTGGCGGCGCCGCATGAAAACCACGCTATCCTACGATTGGCCATTTACGGTCCATTGATGCTGACTCCTTCTGATCAGTCAGGCGGTCACATTGACATTCCGCGTCCACGGCTCATGGACCGGCTTCTTTCAATCTCCGGACAATGCTGCCGGATGTGCGGCCACCACAAAAAGCCGGACAGCATTTCGTCGGCAACCTGTGCAGATTTTGCATAACCGTCTGCCGCTGACCGCCGCGCGGCGTCATCTATCGGCGGCATGGTCGCGGGCAGGTCGCGTTCCGGGTCTGCCAGCGCCCGGATTTCCTGATATGTGTGGCTGCAATAGAGCCGGGCAAGCAGGCCCTGTGCGTCGTCCCACCGGTCTGGGTCTGTATCGCCGGCAGAGCCGAGGCGGTGTAATACTGCGGCCCGTTCGCGCTCCAGCTTTGCGCCCTCCATCGGACGGCCCCATCTGAGCGCTTCATTCAGAGCCGCCGCGATGCTGGCTTCATCTTCGGAACGGTCGGGCAACAGCGACAGGCGCGCGACCAGGTGTTCCTCTTTGGTCGGCACCGCCAGACCGGATGCCAGATCGTCCGTCACCCGCCTGTCCACTTCACGGGTATAGCGCTCCCGCACCGGATGCGTGTTCAGGCGCATCGGATGCCCCCCGTCCGCGTCAGGTCCACTGTCCGTTCTGAGTTGCGCGACAAAGATATCTTCATCAAAACGATCCGGGGGCGCGCCATACATTCTGATCGGCTCAGCGCCGGCAATCAGTTCTTTCGCAAAGGCGATCTTGCTTTCAAACGCCGCCCGGTCCTTTGCAATCTCGCCCGCAATCGTGTTGACCTTTTCCTGCGGCAGATCACTGCGGCTGGCGGCCTTCTGCAGCATCCGGGCAATATCGGCCGGAAGCGGCAATTGATGCACCGTGCTGGCGGCGGCTATACGATCGGTCAGCGCGCAGGCCATTTGCAGTGCGACACCGGCATATTCCGATGCCAGCTCCGCCTCTGCCATTTTCTCCTTTGGAAATTCGTCAATGTCAGCCTGCCGTTCCCGGAGGAACTTTTGCAATTCGCCGTCAGTGTCGTCCGGCAGGGTGGACGGAACGTCTGCCTCTGCATCCGCAGGACCGGTATCCGGCCCCGGCGCGGATACTGGCTCGTGGTGCGGGGCCACAACCCTGCTTGCCTCCGGCACCTGTTCAGGTGGTGTTGCATGCCACCCGTCCCCGGCACCGGTCGCATGGCCGCGGCCGGAACGGTCCGCCGCCTGCCACGCTGCATAGCGCAGCGCCGCCTGCCGGGCCGGGCGCCGGGCGCGGCCCGCCCGCGGCCCCAGCCCGAACATGCCCGCCAGACCCTCCAGAACCTGCTCCGCGATGATTGTGTCGGCGCGCGGAACATCCCCGAGAAGCCGCCCGATATCCAGACGCCAGCGCGGGCGCGGCCGGCCGCGCGGCGGCCCGGTGACGGCACTCCGTCCGCGTTCCGGCCGCACCGCCGGGTCAGGCCATGCGGCCTCGGTTTGCCGGTCGCGCTGCGGGGCCACCAGATCCTCGGGCCGGCCCAGAAGCCGGGCGGCCCCGGCGCGTTTGCCATAAAGGCCGAGACCGCGTTCAAAAAGCGCCGCCACCCGGTCCTCGCCCATCGCCTGCGCGGTCAGCGCGCCGCGCGCCAGTATCCGGGCCGGCGCCAGAAGCCGCCCGCCGCCGTCCCGGCCGGCAACAGCCGCGGCCAGATCGTCCGCCGCGCCCGGCAGGGTGGCCGGCACCGTTCTGAGCACCCGGCGCCAGGCGCGCGGATCACTGATGTCCCGCACAACCCGTTCCACCGCCAGACGGTCCTCGCCTTCCGGTGCCGCCCCGTCGTGCAATATCGCCGCCCCGATAACCTCGGCCAGAACCGCGCCCTCCAGACCGCGCGGCAGCACCGCCGCCGCCGGACGCGGATCGCCTGCCAGACCCGCGAGATCGCGCAGCCGCGCCACCGCCCGCGCGATACCCGCACCGCCGCCCGGCGCGCCCGGGGCCTCCTGATACACCTCGCCCCTGAGCGCTTCGCGCGCGCCGAGGCTTGCATCGAACCCGTAGTCAATTACGCTCGGCGCGCTCGCCGTGCGGCGCAATATCCGCCCCATCACCTCGCCCAGCCGGGCCGCCGCACAGGGCACCGTCACGGTCAGATCGCGCAGATGCAGGTTCAGGCCGGCCGCCAGAACCTGCCGGTTCAGGCCCGGCGCGGCCAGAACGTGCACACTGTCACGGGCGCGGCCCATTTCGCCGTGGATGGTGCCGGCAAAGGCAAAGCGCCAGTCCGGCAGCTCCGCGTCCGGCGCATAAACCACGTCCCGTACATCCTTGCGGCCGGTCAGCGGGCTGCGGCCTTCGATGCGAAGCCGCAGGCGTCCGTGATCGCGGCCCACAAGCTCTGCTGTCTCGCCCGCCCGGATACGCGGCGGCGCAGTCCCGGCAGGGCGGCCCTTCTGCCAGCCGGCCGAGGCGATAAACCGGATCCGGTCGCCCGGCTTGAGCCCGGCAAACGCGCCCTCGGTCTCCGCCTCAAACGCCGCCCGGCCCTCATAGAGTTCATCAAGCCCGGCCCGGATTGCCCGCGTCAGCAGACCGGCGTCCGCGCGCGACCAGGCCAGCGCGATCTTGTCGCCCTGACCATCCGTCAGGTAGCGCAGCGCCACCGCCGCCGCCGCATCGCGCAGCGTGCCCTCGGCCTGGATCACCCCGGCCTCGCGGAGCATTTCGACCCCGCGCGCATCGCCCGCCGCCACCAGCCGCAAAGCCTCGGCGCGCGACGGGGTGCGGCCCTGCATATCTTCAAGCCGCGCCGAGCCCGTCCGCGTTTCCACAGCGCGCAGCACCGGCCCTGCCTCCAGCGGCACCTGCAGTCCGCCGTCCATCAGCGCAATCAGCTTCGCGCCGCTTGCCTCGATATCCGCCAGCAATTCTCCGGCCTCCCGTCCGCCAAGACGCCCGGCATCGTCCAGCACCACCACCGTGCCCGGATCAAGCTGCAGGCGCCCCTCGCGCCGGTCCCGCGTGAACTGCCGGAGCGTGCGGCCGGCGGGCAGCCCTGCGTCCCGGAGCGCATCAAGCCCGGTGCCGGTCGGCGTCAGAGCCACAACCTGCCAGTCCGCGCGCCTGTAGAGCGCCACCAGACGCGCCGCCACCAGCGTTTTGCCGGTGCCCGCCTCGCCGCGGATCAGCCGCAGCCGTCCCGGCTCACAGCCATGCGCGACCGCCACCCGCTGCGCCGCATTCAGATCCGCCGCGTCCCCGGAGGTCATCGCCAGCGCCGGGGCGTCTGGCGGCGCCGCGCCAAGCGCCAGCCGTGTTCCGAGATCAACCGCCGCCAGTTCGGCGCGCAGCTGCGCGCCGGTCGAATAGACCCGGCCCTGGCCGTCACCGCCGTCCTCGGCCAGCACCACCAGATCGCGGTGTGACATTGCGTCGCGGAACAGCCGCAGGAAGGTCTCCGGCTCGGCCACCGCCCGCGACAGCACCCCGGCCACATCATCGGCCCGGAACACCGAGCGCTGCCGGATCAGGTCATCAATCACCTGGGTCGGGTGCTGGGCATACTGCACGCCGCCTGCCGCCGCACCGTCGGGGCCGGGTTTCAGGACCGGATCGCCGTGGATATAATCGGAAGCCAGCAGTCCGCTGACGCGCTCGGCGACCGCCATCAGCGAGGCGTCGTCCAGAAAACTCACGCCGCCGGAGGCGGCGCCGGTTTCCACGCTCACACCGGAGCCCAGCCAGTCGCCGCGCGCCCCGAGACCCAGCATCGCGGCACTTGCCACCATGCTGCGCGGCGTTCCCGCCGCGTCCGGCCCGTCCTCGATGTCAATCGACAAATGCCCCGGGGCGTACGCCAGCGTAATCAGATCGGCCGGGCAGCTCAGATGACCGGCGCGCCCGAACACCGTCACGCTGTCGCGATGCCGGGTGAGCGCCACATAGACCGCGTGCCGGTTCATCCGGCCGTGCCCGAGCACCAGCGTGTGATCGACCGTCACACCCTGGGATTTGTGGATGGTTGCCGCATAGCCGTAATCAAGATCACGGAAGGTCGCCAGATCCAGCGTCACCGCCCGTGACCTGCCATCGACCAGAAGATCGATCTCGCCGGCCCGGGTGGCCGCCACCGTGCCGAACGCCGAGCGCGGCAGATCAAGGGCGCGGTGCGGGCGCGTCAGCATCACCCGGTCTCCCGGTCCGAGCGCCAGCGGCACCGCAATCCGCTCGTGGGTCGGGGTCGTTCTGTCGATCCGGGTGATCGTGCCGTAATCGCGAATACCGGCCTGATCGATCTCGCCGCGCGCCAGCGCCTGCGCCCGGATTGCGTCGTTCAGCGCCCAGACCTCGCGGTTGGTACAGGCCAGCGCAATCCGCGCGCAGCCCGCCCCGTCTGCCGCGCTGCCGGTGCCGGTTTTGTAATAGGCCGCCGCCAGCGCGCTCACCGGATCGTTCAGCGTGACGCTGTCCAGCCGCAATGCCCCCTTGTCGATGTAATGCCGTATCGCCGGCGCGATTTCCGCGCCGCCCCGTGCCAGCGCTTCGGTTGCCATCCGGTCCGCCAGAGTGCGTTGCCGCCGCACCGAGCCGAGCGCCGCGACCGGCGCGCCGGCCGTTGCCTGGCTCACACCGCGTTCCGCCGCCGCCCAGCCCGGCAGGTCCGAGACCGGTTGCAACTGTTCGGGATCCCCGACCGCAATCAGCTTGCCCCTCATCGCCGAGACAACGCCCGCAATCCGCGCCCATTGTCCCGTCCCTACCATGCCGGCCTCATCCATGATGAACACGAACCGGTCCCGCTTAGGGCGTTCGCCCCGCGACCAGCGCGCATCCCAGGCCGCCAGTGACGCGGTCCGCATGCCCTTGATGCCGCCAAGCTCCTGCGTTGCCTTGCCCGAGGCTGCGCCGCCCAGAACCTCAAACCCGCGCGCCTGCCAGACCCGCGCCACCTCGCCCAGCGTGAAGGTTTTGCCGGTTCCCGCATAGCCTTTTACCAGCGTCAGCGGCGTCGGCGACAGCATCGCTTGCGCGGCCACCCGCTGATCCGGCGTCAGGCCGCTGTCGGCCAGCAGACCGGTGCCGCTGTCGGCCGCCAGGCCGGTGCCGGCGGCCGGGCCGGGGGTCGCCATGGCGCGCGCCAGCGTTTCCAGCCGCTGCATTTCAGAGGCCCGGGCCGTGGTGACGTATTGCGCCTGGCCATCGGGGCTGTTCTGCACCAGACGCACCGCCGCGCCCGATCCCATTGCCTCCGATACCAAAGCCGCAAGCTCTGTCGTCGTCAGTTGCAGCCGGTCCCGGAACCCGGCTTCGATATCGCCCCTGGTAAACACCGCTCGCTGCGCCTGCACCACCACCAGAATATGCGCCGGGTGATGCTGCAGATACAGCGCGTTGGCCTGTGCCACCGTCGAGCACCGTTGCGCTTCGCGCGCCGTCCCTCCCTGGCGTATCGCTCGCTCGGCCACATGCCAATTATGGCTGTCCGGCTCCAGGTAAATCCCCCGCGCATGGTTTGAACGGTGGTCAATGCGCTCGTCAAACCCGGCCCGCTCAAGCGCCAGGTTGGCGTGCTGTGCCCAGTCCGAGCGCAGGCCTGAAAGAACGTCTCTGGCGCACCAGTCGCGCCGTTTGCGGCCCCAGTCCGCGCTGTCCAGGTCACGGGTGGTCAGCATGATATGCGCATGTGGATTGCCGTCCGATTTGTCGTGAATAACCCAGTCCGCGACCATCCCGCGATCACTGAGCGAGGCCCGCACATAGCCCTGCATCAGCGCAATCTGCGCCTGCCGGTCCAGCTCACGGGGCAGCGCCACGGTCAGGCTGCGCGCATACTGCGCCCGTGTCGGAATCCTGTTCAGCCGGTTTTCGCCATGCTCGACCGCGTTCCAGAGCTGCTCGGATACCCGGGCCATGGCGGCCCGGTGGATCGCCGCTTCGGACATATCCAGATCCTGCGCCTGCACTGCGGTGCGCACCACGCGCAGCGCGTCTGCGAATGCGGCACGCCCGAAGGCGTTGTCCGCCCAGTCCGGGGCGTCCTCCGGCAGGGCAACTTCCGCATGGACCATGGCCTGCGCGTTGCCGGTAAAGGACGTGGTTTCCCGGAAGGCCTGCGACACCATGCGGACTGCATGCCGATAGGCCGCCGCGCGCACCGCGCTGCCGCCTTTGCAGCGGGAGATAACTGTGGCACTCAGATGAAAAATCGCCATGCTGTCGCGCAGCGTAACAGACCATAACAAATCCGAAAGGATTTTTTATGTAAGTGTGCCTTACTTATTTTTGCTTATTTCGCTACGCTCAAGCCGCCAAAATCGTTCCCCGGATTTTCAGCCCATATGTAAGGGCCCATTCCTGCGATACCCCGGTGGCACCGCATGCTTCAGAATTTTTGACACAGTCTTGCGGTCAATCCCGAAATGTCGGGCCGCCGCACTCTTGCTCATCCCATCCACATGGCACGCACGGCGCACCCGACTATACAGTTCCACAGAATACATCTCCCCGCCCTCAGCTCGTTTGCTTCAGGCTTCAGGGTGCGGAATTTTGCTCCGCGACGGTCAGATCATCCGACCGATTCCGTGGGTATTTTGTCTCCGGGATTCACAGGTGCCGCGTCAGAGAATGGGTTGCCGCCCGAAACCAGTTCGCTATTCTCTACCCAGAACGGTTCAACAAATGACCCGTTTTAACTGCATGGGCTGAGCGCCATACACAGAGTTTCAGATACTCCCGGTTGCGCTGAAACAGCACAAGTGCACCGCCGTAATGCTCCTGTCTGTTCTCGTAAAATCCCACGTCAGTTCGCCCCAAATCGCTCTTCTACAAAACTCCAATTATCCTCAAACTGCGCCAGTGAGGTCATTTCGACTGCACAGTGTGTGGTTTTTGGATTGCGAGGACGAACACCGTTATGTTTGTCCAACCACGCGCCATAGTTCTGCAAAATTATCGCCTGCAGTTCGCGTTGAAGCAGTATGAAATATTTGTCCTGTCCCGCGCCGTCGCCTATCTTTACGAACACATAAACCAGCTCACCATCTAGCGTTTCGTCCAAGCCACGCACTATTTGGCGGTCACCTTCAAAATCAATATGAATGAAGCGCGTTGCGTTAAAGTTGTAGCGCACCCGGTTCCTTGGACACAAGTTTGTCTCACGCGGCGGGCCTGATTGAGATCGCGGCGTGCCACGCCTGACGAGCTTGAGCGGGGCTCAGGTAGCCGTTCTTTTCGACGATCCACTGGGCATTGTAGAGTTCGACGAAGTCGCGGACGGCGTCCCGCAGCTCCGCGATGTTGCGGTAGATGCGACCATGGATGATCTGTTCCTTCAGCGTGCGATTGAACCGCTCGGCGACGCCGTTGGTCTGGGGCTCGGCGACGAAGGCGTAGGACGGCTGGATGCCCCAGAACTTGATCTGGTTGGTGAAGTGGTCCGACAGATACTGGGAGCCGTGATCCATCCGCAAGGCCAGCCCCCGAGCCGCGCCGGCCGCGGTCGAGCCATACAGCCCGGCAAGCCCCATGGAGATCGGCTGCAGGGCGGCGAAGCGGTCGCCGCGCTTGCAGACATGCCAGCCGACACACTCGGCGTTCCAATGCTCGACGGCGGTGAAGATCCAGCCCCAGCCGTCGTCCACCGTGAACACCCGAACGCCATCGGTGCCCCACATGAGGTTCGGGGCATGAGTGATGATCTCACCGTCATGGGGATTGCCGCCACGGCGGCGGCAGCGATGGGGCGAGAGCAGATTGTTCTCGCGCATCAGGCGGAGCACCCGCTTGCGGGCAACCCGGATGTCGCGACAGACCCGAAGCCGAGCCCAGACCTTGCGGTAGCCCTCGCCCTCCCAGGGCGATGCCTCCAGGTCGGCTTCGATCGCCACCAGCAGCGCCTGGTCCGAGATCGCGGGCTTCGGTCCCCGACGCTTTGCCGGCGGCTGCTCGGCGTGCTGGCCGGAGGTCATGGCGTAGAACGAGGAGCGGGCCATGCCCCAGGCGGCGCAGACCCGCCGCAGGCCGTAGGCCAGACCCGTGCCGGGCGAGGTGGCGGCACTCATCGCCGCGACCTCCGCCGCCCCAAAGGGCCGAAGGTCTCCGTCTTGGCCTCCAGCAGTTCCACCTGCATGGTCAACTCTCCGATCCGCTTCATGGCGCTATCCAGTTCCGCCTGCACCGGATCGCCCTTGCGTTGCTTGAGCGAGGCGTCGATCCCGCCGATCGCTTTCTCACGCCACTGCTCGAGCCGGAAGATCTCTACGCCCAACTGGCGCGACAGAAGTTGCACCGGCTCGTCACGCAAAAGCCGCAGAACGACCTCACGCTTGCGCGCCACCGTCCATCGCTGGCCAAGTCCCAGCGGGCCTGCCGGCAAAGCATGGCCTGGGGAAAACGTGGACGAGCCAAGCTCGCCCGCATTTACCACAGGCCCATCAACAGCAACTTTCTTCTCAAAATTATCAGTCATGTTCCGGTCCTCCTTGGACACTTCGATTAAGCCAATTCTGTGTCCAAGGAAATCGGGTCCGACTCACGTTGCGTTAAAGTGAACTGAACCAGTGCGCCAAGCTTTGACTTGTAAGTGCACTGTTGTGTCGTTCGCGTATGCCAAAATATCAATGTCAGGAACGTTGCCCGCAAATGCAGTAGCAACAATCCCGCGCCTACCTAGCTCAGCAACAACCAAGCTTTCACCAATTTGCCCCGCCAGCTGTGTCTTAAAGTTACGAGCCAATACTATCTACTCTTCACTTTCAGCTTCTACATCTTCCGCGTCCTCAAGCATTCGCTTAAGTCGCTCCGCAATCGTTTCACCCTCAAACATCCAAAATTGCCAACCGTTAACCGGCATTCTCCATTTGGCTTGCCTCCCGTGAGGCTAAAGCAACCGAAGGCGACTCTCCAGGCGATTTCTGCCTCCGATCCGCGTGTGGTGCTGCGTGCCGGCCGGATAGCACGACCAAACAGGCCAATCCGACCGCTTAAGGCGTCTCTCGACGCGTTTTCGGACACACCTTTCCTGTCACCAGCGTTGGATTTAGCCGATCTGGGCGGGTTTCTGGTCATGTGCACCCTGTTGCGGCAGACGGATCGCGCAGCCCGTTGATCAGGCCAAGAATCCCGGCGAACACTTGCCGCGGCAGTGCGGCCTCGGCCATCTGGAAGATGGCGTAGCGGCCATGGCGCACCAGCCGCGTACCGGTCTTGATCAGCCGTTCGCGCAAAGAGGTCAGTGACCATGTCTCGATCTCGCTGGGCGTCGCCAGCGTGCGCAGGAAGTTCGCCAGATTGTAGGCGAGGGCATGAATGTCATAGTAGTGTTAATAATGAGATTCCGCAGACGGGGGTGTTTTCTGGGCGGTTTTAGTAGTGTTATACCAACGGCCCTAGTCGTTGAACGTTTTGGCCCATTGTCTGGTAGTGATTGACGTGATTGCGGTTTTGTCGTTTGCAAAGAAGTTCCATGCTTCGCAACACCTGTCGACGATCTGCTCATAATTGTCGAAGACGGATATGGCGAGCTTGTTGGCACGCAGATAAGCCCACACATTTTCCATCGGGTTGAGTTCAGGGGAATAGGGCGGGAGTTTGAGCAGGGTGATGTTGTCGGGTACCTCCAGCTCTGCCGAACCGTGCCAGCCAGCGCCATCCAGAATGAGAAGGGCATGTGCGCCCGATGCGACGGTTTTAGCGATCTCGGCGAGATGCGCGCTCATGGCCTGTGTGTCGGCATGTGGCATGATCAGAGCGGCCGCTTCAGCCCGTTCCGGGCAGACGGCGCCGAAAATGTAGCTCCAGATATAGCGGGTGTCGCGCGGGGCACGGGGGCGTGTTCCACGCTCGGCCCAGATACGGGTGAGCGTGCCCTGCTGGCCAACCCGCGCTTCATCCTGAAACCATATCTCCAGGGGCTTGCTGCGGGCTGTTTCCGGCAAGGCTGCTTCTACCTCTGCGGCGAAGTTTTTTTAAAAGCCTCCTGTGCATCCGGGTCGGATTTCGGATGCTGCGGGCGCACCGACAAACGCCGAAAGCCCAGGCTTGCCAATTGTTTGCCAACAGTTCGCTCATGCACGGTGACGCCGAAGCGCTCTTCGATCTTGCGTTTCAGATCAATGCGCCGCCAGCGCACAACCCCATCGGTTTCGGGGTCGGGACCCGCCCGAACCATTTCCGCCAACTCCTCCTTCTGTGCCGCGCTCAGCAGACAGGGTGGATCCGGCGGGCGACGGTTGAACAGGCCCGACACGCCCTCCGCATTGTAACGGTGGGCCCAATCCCGCAGCGTCTGCCGATCCATGCCGCAGTTTTCTGCCGCCGTCTTGCGGTCAACCCCATCCAGAACCAGGGCAATCGCCAACATCCGTCGCGCCGCTTTCCCATCCCGGCACCGCGCCGCTTCCTGGCGAAGCTCGCCTGCGGACTTGTCTTTTCGCGTAATCCTTACTGCCATCAAAGCCTCCCTTGCCTTGATGCCACTGAATCAGATCACGCCGCTCGTGGGAATCCCCTTGAGTCAAATCTGGGGGCCGTTGGTATTAATTACGAGATATCCACAGGGACCCTCGGGCAAAGCTTGCTGGTAGATTGCGTCGCTCTATTGCTTTTCCAAAATAGTCGCAGCGTAAGACAATAACTTGTGGCGTGGTGCGTTCGGGCCAAGTTCTTCGATCGCCTGACGAGCTGCAGTAAGAGAGTGCTTTGAAACCAAATATGTTGTCGCGGCGTCGCGCGGCTTTGCCGTTAGGTGTTCACTTTTCTCACGTCTTGGGATTTTTCGATTCAGATCATCTGACAGCTTGATAACTATCTTGAGTAGTTGCCGTTGATATGGAAAGGCGCGGCGCAAATTTTCGATGGTAGGGGCGTCATTGCGAAGAACAAATGCTGCCTTTAACACGGGCTGTGATGCGCTCATTCCAATGGCTGCAAGCAGATTGAACCGCTGCATCTGGCAATATGAGGTCAGGGTGGCCGTGCTGACGTTTGGATTCAAACTGCCCGCAATCTGCACCGCAAAATTCACCCTTCGAGCATCCCTGGCCGAACGGTTGGCAAAGGTCGATTTCAAGAACTCCGCTCCCCTAGCCGCTCTTACCTTAAGTTTGGTAGGGATTAATTTGACTTGGCCGTTCCCGGTTTTAGAAGGTGTCACCTCTGACCCACAATTTTCGCATGTTGGTGTCTGATTCAAAACTCTACGCATGATTACAATGCCTTGCAATTTTACGCGTGAGGGTTTTGATATGTGCAACGAGTATCCATGCCTGTGAACTTGCGATGGATTTTTCCCAATCTTTGGCCAATCGCCGGCAGCGGTTGAGCCATGCGAAGGTGCGCTCGACGACCCATCTTCTGGGAATGACTTCGAAGCCTTCCGCAGTGTCGAAGCGCTTGACGATCTGGATTGTCCAGTCACCGATGCCTTCAAGAGCGTCGCGCAGCTTTGGTCCGGCATAACCGCCATCCGCAAAGATATGGCGCAAGTTTGGATGGGAATACCGGATGGATTTCAACACTTCCGGTGCGCCATCACGGTCTTGAATACCGGCGCTATGCACGACCAACCCAACCATAAACCCGAGCGTGTCGGTGACAATGTGGCGCTTGCGGCCCTTGGTTTTCTTGCCCGCGTCATAGCCCGAAATGCCACCGCTTTCCGTTGTTTTTATGGTCTGGCTATCAATGACACCAGCGGTGGGGCGGGCTTCTTGCCATGAAACTCGCGCGCCGTCGCCACCAGAAAATGGCTGATCACTTCAAAGATGCCATCGTTGCGCCAGCCATAGAAATAGTAGCGCACGGTGGACACTGGCGGGAAATCATTGGGCAGCATACGCCACGCACACCCGGCGCTGGCGATGTACAAAATGGCATCCAGAACATCGCGCATCGCCGTGCTGCGCGGACGACCAGTTGTTTTAGGCGGCGGCAGGAATGGCGCGATCAAACCCCATTCCTGATCAGTTAAATCGCTTGCATAGCGTCCCGAATGCCGTTCATATCGGGCGCGAGTGGTTTCCGTCCAGGCCATTGTGATCTCCCTCGAATCTTATCAATCCGATTGAATCACAACTCGCTGAAATCACTCAATTAGTTTTGGATCAGACACTTAGAGGTGGTCCTAGGAAATCGGACAGTCGGCTAAGGTGTATTCCCCCTGATGAGGGAGGGATACGATATGAGGACGCGACGTCGGTTCACGGCGGATTTCAAGGCGAAGGTGGCGCTTGAGGCGCTTCGGGGCGATCGGACGATCCAAGAGACCGCGGGTCGGCACAAGGTGCATCCGAACCAGGTGAGTGTCTGGAAGCGCCAGGCGGTGGATGGCTTGGACGCGGTGTTTTCCAATGGCGCGGAGAAGGCGAGCGCGGATCGGGAGGTCGAGATCCACGACCTGCACGCCAAGATCGGCCAGCTGACGGTGGAGCGGGATTTTTTGGCACGCGGGCTCAAACGATGAGCCGGTCGGCGCGCCGGGCGATGGTCCGGCGCAGCGATCCGGCGCTGAGTTTGAGCCGGCAATGCTCGATCCTGTCGATCAGCCGTTCCTCGCTGTATTACAGGTCCAAGGGCGAGAGCGCGGAGAGCCTGGCGCTGATGCGCCGGATCGACGAGCTCTATCTGAAGTACCCGTTTTACGGCTCGCGTCAGATGGCCCGCCAGCTCGGCCGGGAAGGCCATCTGGTCGGGCCGGCACCGGGTGCGGCGGCTGATGCGGCTGATGGGTTTGCAAGCGATCCATCAGCCGCCCCGGACCAGCGCGGCGCATCCCGAGCATCGGATTTATCCCTATCTTCCGCGGGATATGACGATCGATCGGCCGAACCAGGTCTGGTGCGCCGACATCACCTACATCCCGGTCCGTCACGGCTTCATGTATCTGGTGGCGATCATGGACTGGGCGACGCGCCATGTCCTGGCCTGGCGGCTGTCGAACACGCTGGACGCCGCCTTCTGCACAGACGCGCTCGACGCGGCGTTGGCCAAGTACGGCAAGCCGGAGATCTTCAACACCGATCAGGGCAGCCAGTTCACCGGCGACGCCTTCACCGGGCGATTACGGGCGGCGGAGGTGAGGATCTCGATGGACGGCAGGGGGCGCTGGCTCGACAACGTCTTCATCGAGCGTCTCTGGCGCTCGCTGAAGTACGAAGCGGTCTACCTGCGCGAACTCGCCGACGGCTTTGGGGCCGAGCGGGTGATCGATGAGTGGATGGCCTTCTACAACGCCGAGCGGCCGCATTCGGCGCTCGCCGGCCGGACGCCGGCGGAAGCCTATCGCGGCGAGGAGCCAGTGGATATGATGGACAAGCCGCTTCGCGCCTTGACCACATTTCCACTGGCGCAACAGCAGCAGGACGGTTAAAAGAGATGAGGATTCTGGCGGCGTGAGGAAACAACGGAATACACCTTAGCAAGGCTGCCAGCCTGTCCAACAAACCGGGACTACCTCAGTCACCGACCAAGCATAACGCCAATGGCGCAGTGTGGCACCCGGTGTTTGGGTGATACAATGAGGGCAGTGCTGGAAATCTTCCTGCGCAACGCACCGAATGGGAAAATTGTGGTGCTCAACGATCAGCATTGCGACGAGATCGTCGCGCACCAGACGCAGAATGCTACACAGCCCGGCAACGTCTACCCCCGCTAGATCCGCAAGCGTTTCGGGAGCCCTACCCGAGCGCAACCCGAGATATCTGCACAGCTCATCTTCGGTGCAGCAGTTTGCGCGGGCGAGTCGCTTTAGCCAGCTCGATAGCAGTTCGTCAGCAAGCGGAGGCGGACACCTCGGCAATGGCAATAACCTCACTTAAAATCTGCAACCGGGTGGTGCCGCACGCTCCAGGAATGTTTGACCCACATTGGCTGCCATGCCTGAACTGCCTCGTCTGTGATCCGTTCCTCTCCGGTTTCTATGGCGTCAATCGCCAGCGCTTTGATCATCGTGAACACCCGTGATGTCACACCACCCGTCACGTTCAAAATAGTTCGCAAGGAATTGATTCTAAGCCCAGAGGCCCGCTTAAGTTCCATCGCAGAAATCAACGTCTGGATCAGGCGGGAAAACTCCACGTCATCTTCCCACAATGGCAGGAAGTGTTCATCGAGCCTGCGCGCGAGTTGATCATCACCGCGGATCGCATCCAAGGCTTCGTTGACACCAAACACAACAAGCGATGCACATAAGTCGTTGGCCAAGAACCGCAGCATGTTTAAAAACCGGCGTTGCTCTCGGTAGCTGCCCGCGAGAAGATTGTGAACCGCGTCGATCATGAACATTTTCAGGTCCATGTCGCGCAGATAGCTAAGGGCGCGAACTTCCAGTTCCGAGACCGTATGACGGCCCCACATCGGCGCGCCAATCGACGCCAGAATATGCTGGTAGAACCGTCGCTCATCAGGAGCGGGCGGAGCCTGAAGTAGCAGAATTGGTGTCTTCGTTACCCCAAGACCAGCGTCATAGCTTGTTGGTTATTGGCTGACCATACGCTTGGCAGTCATGGTCTTTCCAATGCCGGAACTGCCATACACCATGAGACCTGGCATACGGCTCTGCTTAGGCATTTCCATAAGTGATGTCAGTCGGTTCAGAACAATCGTCGCGCGGTCAAAAGCGATCCAACGATCGCTTCGAATATGTTCAATTCTTTCTTTGGAAGTCATCAAAATCATCAATCGGATAAGTTGGAAGGTCGGGGTTGCCGGTATCTATGGCGAACATCTCGCGGGAAGGATCACGCGGTAGCCGATGTTTTTTGGATTGCCTTGCGTCACGCTCGTTATCCAGCTTAGCTGCCCGGGTCTGTTTGCGTGCCGTTTCTGCAATTCGTCTTTGCTCACCAATGACTTGGAAAAGCATCGCCTCTGTGACACGTCCAACGCTTTTTGCCAGACACTGCTTGCGTGCACGCCGGTTTTCCCAAAGCGATATCTGCGGATGGTTTAGGTCTTTGTAGCGCGCCACGATCGCGCGCCCATCCTCAAGGATTACCCAAACCTGCGATAAATCGCGCGGGTCGTATTTGACCACGACTTTGCCCTTTATGCGCCCAATCATTTGAGCAAAGGCATCGCTCCAATACCCAACCGAAAACAGAGTGATACCCGCCCGACCGAGCCGACGGCGCTCAAGCGGCATGAAGCTGATTCTGAAAGCTTCCGTATCGACGACGCGCCTGCCTGCATCGTCACCACCAAGATCAGCCCAAGCCGCAAGCGGTGTCCGTCCCAGAGCGCTATGCGTGGAATTGTGGTAACGGCAAATCTCAAGATGAAGCCAATCCTCAAACTCTGACAAAGTGAGAGCGGCGTGTTTGCTGCTGTCGTAATCACCCTTCTCCAATGTCGAAGATTGTGTGGTGCCCGGCAGCACATGAACGGCCCCCATCGTCGTGCCGATCAGCCGTTCAATATGGCCGCCGTAATGCGCACCCCCCGCAGGGCGGTATTCAATTCCTATCCCCCATTCCTCACAGGCCAATTTGAATGCTGCACTGTGGAACTCTTGGCCATTGTCGACAAAGATCGCCTTCGGGATCCCCGACGTGGGCCATGCGAGCTCTTCCAAAGTGTTAGGAACCTGGACAGACTTGGGTCGCACACAGTGATCCAGACAAAGGGCCACCGATAGAACGGATGGCGGATCAAAACTGACATACGCCCCCAAGATAATCCGAGTTGCCACATCAATCGCAAGCGTAAGAAACGGCCGATTTAGCGGCAAGCGTTCAACGTGATCAACCAGAATAATATCAGCGGGCGTATGATCAATCTGAACAACCTCAAGCGGATGCTCTACGTTAAGGTGCCCCGGACGCGCTGCAAACACTTTGGCAGCCGCCTTCGCTCCGGTTCGTTTGCGCAAGACCTCGCGTTGGTCCATCGCATCAAGGCGCGCCTTGATCGTTTCTCGAGCAGGAGGTGTGAATCCTTTTGCAACACACTCTGCGCGGATCTCGCCGACAACGCGCAGAAAGCTCGGTCGTTCACGAACAAGAAAATACTGCCTGAGGCTGCATTCAATGATCTGTTCAACTTCTCCAGACAATCGACGGGTGCCCTTTTTCGGGCCACGCCCCTTTCTGCCAACATCACTGAGACACCGGCCCCCCTTGGAATTACTGTAGGGCGGTGGAGGTGAATACCAATGACCGCAGAAAGAGAATCGATGACATTGCAAGAGATGGACGCTCCGGCCCTGGGGGTCGAGGAGCGTCGCGACGAGGCTCCCAGGGGCGGAGCCAGCCACGCGCGGCCAACGCCGGACCCGGAGGTCGTGGCCAAGCCGAAGAGGCGCAAGTTCACCGCGCAGTATCGACTGCGGATTCTGGAGGAGGCGGAGAGCTGCACGCAGCCCGGCGAGGTGGGCCGGCTGCTTCGCCGCGAGGGGCTGTACAGCTCCCATCTGACGGAATGGCGCAGGGCGCGGCGTGAGGGGTCGCTTCAAGGCCTGACCCCGAGCAAACGCGGTCGGAAGCCCGCCGAGCGCAACCCCCTCAGCGCGAAGGTGCACGAGCTCGAGGCGAAAGTGGCTCGGCTGGAGAAGGAGCTGCACACCGCCCATACGATCCTGGACGTCCAGGGAAAAGTTGCCGGGCTGCTGGGATTCAGCCTCGAACACGGGAAGGACTGCTGATGGCCGTCCAACCGCTCGCATCGCAGGTCGGCGTGGCGCCGGCGTGCCGAGCGCTGGGGGTGCCACGGGCTTCCTTCTACCGTCGTCAGAGGCCCGCTCCCGGGCATCAGCAGCCCCGTCCTACGCCCGCCCGGGCCCTGTGTGCGTCCGAACGCGCGCACGTCCTCGACGTGCTCGCCAGCCCGCGCTTCGTCGACCGGTCACCGGCCGAGGTCGTCGCGACGCTGCTCGATGAAGGCCAGTATCTGTGCGCCGAGCGCACGATGTACCGGATCCTGGCCGCGAACCAGCCGGTGCGAGAGCGGCGCAATCAGCGCAGTCATCCCTGCTACACCAAGCCCGAGCTGGTGGCCACGGGCCCCAACCAGACCTGGTCCTGGGACATCACCCGGCTCCGGGGGCCCAAACGCTGGACGTCCTTCTACCTCTATGTCTTGCTCGACATCTTCAGCCGCTACGTCGTGGGCTGGATGGTTGCCGATCGGGAGAACGCCGCGCTCGCCGCGACGCTGATCGAGGAAACCTGTCTCAAGCAAGGCATCGAGCCCCAGGTGCTCACCCTGCATTCGGACCGCGGCGCGCCGATGACCAGCAAGTGCACCGCCCAACTCCTCGCCGACCTCGGGGTCACCCGCTCTCTGAGCCGCCCCCAGGTCAGCGATGACAACCCGTTCTCCGAAGCGCAGTTCAAGACCCTGAAGTATCACCCCGGCTTCCCTGGGCGCTTTGAAGACATTACCGCCGCCATCGCCTTCTGCCGGTCGTTCTTCCCCTGGTACAACACCGAGCACCGCCATGCCGGGATCGCGATGCTCACCCCCGATGATGTCCATCATCACCGGGCACCGGATGTGCTGGCTCAGCGCGGACGTACCCTGCAAGCCGCCTGGGCCCTTCACCCCGAACGCTTCGTCCACGGCACCCCGAAACCCGCCCCGCTTCCCGAAGCCGTCTGGATCAACCCACCCGCCACTTCCACAACAGGAGAAACGAGTCAGTAAATAGAAACCGTCGGTGTCTCAAAATCGTTGACAGGTTCCGCGCCGCTGCAAATCAAGCGCGCTCGAACGGGCATCGTTGGCTTTCATACGACGATACAAACGCCAAGTATGGCTCTTGGAAAGGCCCAAATCATGAGCGGCATCTTCTAACGCACAACTTACAGGAAAGCCCTGCTCCTCAATCTCTAATATCGGGCGCAGAACTTTAGCACGACTCAGCGCCGTCGCTTCTTTGCGCACGGTGGTCTCCTGTAATTTGCTAACATCAAAAGTTGATACTTATCCACAAACAAAGACCGTATCGTAATTAACACTACAGTATCATAATTAACTAGGCAATATCATAAATTGCACTACAAATACCCGCTGAAAACATTCAGTATTTCCAATCACGATTCTCCTAAATAAGGCTACTATGACACGTGCCATGGAACTGGCTTTCAACCCAAACCTAACCTCTCTGTCTAAAGAGCCAGGGCAGATCCCGATCTAACAATAACAATCACTCGATCATAGATCACATTTGCATACGGAGAGCTCGTAGAATGCGGTGGTATCTGGAAGAAAATGACATTTCTAAAACCAAGGCTGCTGCATTCATTGAACTACCCAGCTTGCATCAACGCCTCGATTTGCCCGCGCAATGAGGTCTAATTCTCAGATATTCATCGACTGGATGAAACTTTCCGCTAGCGAGGTGGTTGTGCACGTTTACCTGTAGAACTACGGCTGGCGGCGCATGAATTCCGCAAAAAGTGGAACTGAAAAGTCAAGGAAGCCGTGCTCAGTGCTGTAAATCATCCCTTTCGAGATAGTATTCGCGCGAACCGGGCCAAGCGAGGACAGTTTTTTGCCCAAAATTTTCGCAATATCGTTCATAGCATAGGGACCATCTCCCAATGTCGCCATGACCTTTACGAACTCTGTTTCCTTGGGTGTAAGTCTGTCGAGGCGCACTCGAAAGAAACCGTCGTCGAGTGATGCGATGGTCTCAGTATAGGCATTGTCAACGTCCTGCTTGGTAATCTCTGGTCCATCTGCATTGTCCCACGCCTTAGATGACCACTCCTGAAGAAAAAACGGGTAACCCTGTGTTCTAGTGACGATCTCTGCGAGCGCATCAGGCGAAATCGTAGCATCTTCGTCAACAATAGGCTTTTCTACGGCTTGTCCTGCGGACGCTTTGTCGAGCGCATCTACACCCGGAAAAAGGAACAGCCGTTCAGCGTAGGATTTAGCCTCACCGGCGAGGCGTGCAATCTGTGGAAGACCGGCGCCAACCATAATGACGGGCAGACCTTCTTGTGACATTCTGTGAATTGCTACGATAAGAGCAGACAGGTCAGGTTCCGACAGGTATTGCACCTCGTCGATCAGCAGAACCCAGCCTTTGTTCCCAGCTTGCGCCGCTTTCCCAAGTGCGGTGAACAGATCCGGTAGATCGAATTGAAGGTCGCCACTATCCGCGAGTCCCGGTTCGGGTTCGATGCCGATTTCAGCGCCAGCCACTTCGATCTTAAAAATCGACGCAAAGCCCCGAAGCCCTTTGAGCCCGCGCATTGCAAGTTGCCTTGCGGCTTCTATTGTTGACAATGCGCGCAATACTTTCCTCATCTCTGGATAGAGTAGGCGCGCGAGGCTTTGGTGTTCTGGGGCCTCGATTTTTGAGATGAAGTAGCCTTGGCCTTCCGCAATCCGGCCGATCTCATTTAGCAAAACAGTCTTACCAGTTCCTCGCAATCCGAGAAGCATCATTGATCTCGCATTTCGACCGAGCAACGCGCGGCCAAATGCGATCTTGGCGGTTTTCAAAATGTCATCGCGCCCGGCCAGTTCAGGAGGCCTACTTCCTGCACCTGGGGCAAAAGGATTGCGATAGGGGTCCATCTGAATTCTCCAAAATATAGGCAACTCTACCTACTTATAATGTATCATAGGAAAAAAAGATATACTTTGCTACACTTTGTTAGATATCATCCAAACGGTTGCCGCGGACACAGTGCCCTTTGATTGGGCGACCGTATTACGAAAACTTTCCTGGCCTCCACGTTGTTGCTAACGGTTGAGTTTATCGCGTTTTGCACCAAGAGTGCGATAACTGCCATTCGAGGCGTTGCAGGAAATTGGTAAAGTGGGCTCGAAGCCGCCACTTACCGGAACAACAATTTTCCTAATTTCACGCCGCAGTACCAGCGCAGGGCCGGTCTGGGTATGGCACCGCCATGCGCTGGCCGGTCCAAATTTCAGGCGAGGTTTTGGCAGTTAATCGAACAGCCCAAGTTGCTCGCCTACCTCTGACGCATTCTCAGTCCCAAGCTTTTGAGCCGCTCGGCGCGATCCGCTTCGAGCTTTAAATCCTTCTGGCGGTCTTCTTGGCTCTTTCGCACCTGTTCCTCCCGCTGCTTGGAAAACGGATCGCCAATCGCCGAGATGAACAAGGGCGCGTCGGCTGTGTACCTGTATTCAAAAGGGGAGGGCAGGGGGCCGCTTCAATCCGTTGCGCCGAATATTTCGTAATGCTCGGAAATAGTGATTAGGCGCTTGTCCCCTGTAGTCAGGCAGAGCGCACAGGCCTTGCGGTCTTGGAACTTTGCGAACCGATCAAGGCGGCTCTTGTGACCCGTGGCGTGGGCGCATTCATGGGCAAGGGTGCCGTAATACTCTACAAACAAAAAGACTCCCGCAGATCATTCGCGGGGGTAAGTTTACCATCACCACAATGGGTAAAGGGCAGGGGTGGGGTTCATCCCACCCTCTGCTTTTGGTTTAAAGGCAGTCCGGCACCCAAGCATCAATCCGCGTTTTTTGCCCTGCTGTAACACCGCGCACTTTCTGGGCGGTCGCATCGCTGAACAGGGCGTCCAAGATTGCGTCCTTCTCGCCTTTCTTGCATTTAGTGAACCCTTTGTAACTCGGGTGATCCGGTTTCAAATCCAAGAGAGACGTGAACAACGCATCCAGCTGATGGCCTTTCATGCGCTTGAAGCAATTCGCGGCGTTCGGCGTCCAGATGGATCGTACATCGGCTCCAGCTTCTGCTTCGATCTCTGCCATGAAGTCCGGCGTTTGCGCCTTGAAGGCACGGGCAAAGCTTTCGGTGATCTGCGCGTTGCGGGTTTTTTTGCCCAATGCGCGGAAGGCTTTGAAGGCTTCACCTGTTTTGCCTTGGGCTTGCTCGCGCAGCTTATCTCTGGCGGCTTCTTCCATGTCAGAGCGCTCACCCCCAAGGCGGGTATGCAAGGTGAAAGCATCATCAATGCTAGGCGCATTCTTCTCATGATCAAACCGCAAGGCCAGCGTGTCATTGTAATAGCCTGATGCGGCGGACAGACAGAAGGCCAGTAAATCCAGAACAAATTCCGGCTTATCCAGCAGGGCCGTTTGTACCGCCGCCAAACGGATGGCGTTCATGTCTTCAATGAACTTTTGCGAATATGCTGGCTTTGGTTTTGCGGCTTGGCTGCTAAGAGAATTTTTGCTCTCCTCCAAGACACCCGCAACAACGACTTCCTCCTGATCATCAGCATCGATCAGGCCGCAAATAGAACCAACTGACCCGCTGTGACCCACATATATGATGGCACCTGCGATGGTTTTTTGGCTTTTGGTATAATCTCCGTCGGTGATGGCTTCCAAAGCTGCAAGTTCGGCTTCACCTTTTCCGTCCAGCGCATCACTGTCGGACAGTCCCACCAACTCATCATATCGTGCTGCCTGTGCATCATCAAGAACCCCTTCAACTTTGTAGACACGGGCAAAGCCGTTCTGGTTTTGCAGATCATACCAATGCAGATAACGTTCCGCGGAAAACGTTACCCAAGCCCAGCCCTCGACGTTTTTGAGCGCAGCGGCTTCAGCTTCTAGCTTTTCGGTAAAGAGGCGTTGCAGGATATCGGGATCGCTCAGCAACACCTCATCCTCAAAAAGATCACGGCTAATGGTGCCACCTGCCTCTTGATAAGCGTCCAGCCCCACAAACCTGGCTTCTCGGCTTTCGCTATCAACGCTCTGCGGGTTCAGACGGGATTTGACACTATTCGTTCATGTAGCCGTTGATTGCATCCTTCAGCACTTCCAAGATGAGCGTCTCGTCACTGCTGGTGGTGAAGGCTTGCGCAAGTCCCATGCTGATGTCGCCAGATTTCAGTGCATCCAGCACGGGGGCAGGGAGGTTTGCAAGAGCAAGGCGGCGGCGCAAATGGGCCTCGGTCACACCGAAGGCCAACGAGATTTTGCCAACATCACGGTCTAGCGCCATCATCTTGCCGTAGGCGCAGATTTCATCCACGGGGTCGAGGTCAACGCGAGCGGTGTTTTCGGCATTTGCCCATTGCAGGGCAATTGCTGCGTTCTTTGCGATATGCACGGGAACCACTCCAAGATCAGGACGTGACTTCACAGCGATGGCCAGAGCGCGGAGGCGACGGCCCCCTGCTACAATGGCAACTTTGCCCTTGGCGTCCATGATCCCTGCGAGGTTCTGAATGAGACCACAAGTGACAAGGCTGTCGGCAAGCAGCGCGATGCCTGCCTCATCAACCTCTTTGCGCGGGTTCAGATCGGACAGGGTCAGATCGGCGAGTGCCAGATACTCGATGATGGGCATCTCGGCTGCGGTAATTTTACTTTGCTTGGTCATTGGAATCTCCTTTGGCCGCAAGGGCCATTAATTTCTGTGAGGTTTGGATTTGAGCGCGGCTGTTTTCACAGAGCGCAAAATCAGTAATCGTCGGGGAACAGGATGGTCAGGACACGACGGGTTTCAGCCAAGGCCGCTGGGTTGGGTGATCCCATGGCATAGTCCTGATCGAAGAGATCAATTTTCCACCAAACGTATTTACCCTGAACGGTCATAAAACCCATTTCGTGGGTGCCATATGGATCGTCATCTTCGGTGAAATCGGTATATTTGCGCATTCCGGAGCATTCGGCCACCTATTCCAGCGACATCCGGCCACCCATACCGGGGGATCCGGCCACCTTTGACACGCTGCTTTGAGGCGCATGTTTTCAGTGTCAGTTGACGGGCGTTTCGTCAACGGTCTTGGTTCTGATCTTTCGCATGGAGTGGCCGTCGAGATTGAGGCGATAGGCGTTGTGAACAATCCGGTCCAGGATGGCATCTGCGAAGGTCGGTTCGCCGATCACATCGTGCCACGTGTCGACAGGCAGCTGGCTTGTGATCAGGATTGATCCGGCCTCATACCGGTCTTCGACTATCTCCATGAGATCGCGGCGTTGGGTGGCGTTCAGGCGATCTGGACCCCAGTCATCGAGGATGAGCAGCCCTGTTTTTATGAGGCTTTTGAAGACGCGCGGGAAGCGGCCATCGCCGTGGGCCAGTTCCAACTCATCGAACAATCTGGGCAGGCGTCTGTATAGAACCGTAACGCCGTCCCGGCAGGCGGCTTATGCCAGGGCGCAGGCCAGCCAGGTTTTGCCGACGCCGCAAGGGCCGGTGATCATCAGGTTACGTTTGTCGCGTATCCATTTGCCGGTCAGCAGTTGCTGGAAAAGGGCTTTGTCCAATCCTCGGCGCGCCCTGTAATCCACATCTTCCGGAGCTGCTCCCACATGGCGCAATTTGGCGGTGCGCATGCGGCTCTCAAAGCGCCTGGTGTCACGGCTGGATGTCTCGCGGTCGACCAGCAGGCCCAGCCATTCAGCGTGACTGAGGCTGACCGTTCCGTCCTGTGTTTCCAGTTCGCTGAAGGCTTCCGCCATTCCGTCAAGTTTTAGCGTTTTCAGCTGATCCAGGGTTGGGTGATTGAGCATATGTTTGTCCTCTTCAATGGAAGTACTCAGCGCCACGGATGTTGGGATGGGTGATCGCAGGCTCGTCCGGGGCGCGGGTTCGAGGTTGGCGATCCAGACCATTCTTGAGAATGGAATGCAGAGATGAGTAGGAACGGGCGTTGATGTCGATTGCCCGTGTGCAGGCGGTTTCCAGGCGATCCCGGCCAAAGGTCTTGGCCAGCCGCAAAATACCCATGCAGGACCGGTAGCCCGGTTCCGGATGACGGCGCTCACGCATGATAACCTCGACATAGGCTTCGGTGTTTGGGCCGATCCTGGCGGCCTGTCGGCGTATTCTTTCGGGCGTCCAATCTGTCCGGAACCGGTGGTTTGCTGGCATGTGATCACGATGGGTGGAATGCTGGCGATTGCCGGATGTGCGCTGATGCGCCGCCACGCGTTGCCCTTTAAAATATACCTCAATTGTTCGCGCGGTGATCCTGGCCCACAGCTTTTGCTTCAACAGCTGATGCGGAACAGAGTAATAATGCCGTCCCACATCTATGTGGTAATCAAGGCCAACCCGGCATTCTTTCCATTCAGCGTAAACATAGGGCTCGACCGGCAAGGGCTTCAGGGCATGCCTGTCCAGCGTCTTAAACAAATCCCGGCGGCTGGCCCCCAGATGCCGGGTCACTTTCCCATTCAACTGGTCCATTAAGGGTCGGATCTCAGCGTTCAACTCATCGAGACTGAAGAAGCGCTGATTGCGCAGACGTGCCAGAATCCAGCGTTCGACCAAGAGCACAGCCCCTTCGACCTTTGCCTTGTCTTTGGGCTTTCTTGGCCGGGCCGGAACAATGGCTGTATCGTAATGGACCGCCATATCCGCATAGGTGCGGTTGATGGATGGTTCATAGAAACAGGCCTTGGTCACACCGGCCTTGAGATTGTCCGATACCACTTGCGCGGGCACCCCGCCGAAGAACCCAAAAGCCCGGACATGGCTGGATATCCAGTCGGGCAATGATTGCGTCCAGCTGGCTTCCACATAGGTGTAACTGGACGCCCCCAGCGTGGCGACAAATAGCTGCGCCGTCCTCACCTCGCCTGTCTGAGGGCAGACCACATCCATGGTCGCCCCGGCATAATCCACAAACAGACGCTCACCGGCAGGATGCCTTTGGCGCATCACCGGCGACAGCTTGCCCTCCCACCGTGTATAAAGTTCACAAAACCGGCTATAGCCATAACCGTTGGGATGGACGGCCCGGTACTCTTCCCAGAGCAGCGAAAGTGTCACGCCCTTCCGGCGCAACTCGCCATGCATAAAGGCCCAGTCTGGTTGCGGATAAGACCCGCATACATCGCCAGCCGTGCGGGGAAACAGCAGGCCTTCAATATCTCCATCGCTCAGATCTGCTGGCAAAGGCCACGACAGGCCAGCCACATCGGCGCGGCGCAAATAATCCGATACTGTCGCCCGCCCCAAAGACAGGCTCAGCGCCATCTGACGACCTGATAATCCATCCGCCCGAAGTCGCAGGGCTTCTCGTATCTTCCGCATTGGCAATCTCTTCATTCGGCTCCCTCTCGTTCAAAAAGAACGGCAGGATAACCGCGTTAAGGATCGCCTCGTGGCAGCACTATCTCAGGTGAAAACAGGGTGGCCGGATGCCCCGGAATCCCCGGCCGGATCAAATCGGTATGGCTGGCCGGATGTTATCGGAATCACTGGCCGGATCGCCCCGGAATACGCAGGTATATTCACCAACGGCCTTCACGCATCCCTCAAGGAACGCATGCCCTTGTTCATTTATTGCAGCGGTATAAACCCATCGCCCACTTGCTTCATTGTCAGTTGGTTTTTTACGAAAGAGATCGTTCTGCTCAACGATGGCGATCATCTCGGCCAACCGTGCTTGGTCCTCAATTGAGGGTTCTTCCCTATCGGTCATGCTTGCTTCTCCAATGTGGTGGAACCGCTAGGGCCTTTGCCCTTTTTGATTCTGGTTTTGAGCAAAGCCCTCTCGGAGGGCGTCGTCTCTAAAACCTGACCCGCTGGCGAAGCGTCGGGGGTAGCAACTGCAACTGTAAATCGATGGGGATTTGGCGCGGCCCACAGGCGCAGCCGAGGACACGTCTATTTACGGTTGCGGGCGCGAGGACCAACAGGTCCTTAGCTCTTCTATCGCACCTTTTGCCGAACGTTGGCGCAAAAGGGCCATTTACTATGGTCTAGAGCGTGACCAGCTTATTCAGATTCAGGATTCCCAAATAGCGTGATCCGTGATTCCCTGCCCTTATGGCAGATATGGAGGTCACAGATGGGTAAACCACATCCACTGGCGCTACGGGAACGCGTTGTTGCTTTTGTTGCAGAGGGAAACACGCATCGATCTGCCGCCGCGCATTTCCGGGTTTCGATCAAATTCGTCAATGACATGATCATTCTGAAGCGCGAAACAGGGTCGCTGGAACCCAGAGCGCAGGGCCATGGCGGCTGGAGCAAGCTGGGAGCGTTCGACGATTGGGTGCGCGCCCGACTGGCCAGCAAAGGTGATCTGACACAAGGCGGACTGGTACTGGAATTGCTTGAGCAACATGGCGTGAAGGTCGCGCGTTCCTCGGTCGGATACTGGCTGCACCGGCTTGGTCTGAGCCACAAAAAAAACACTGCTGCCAAATGAGCAAATGCGCCCGGATGTCGCATTGGCGCGACGCTTCTGGATTGCGCGACGCCAGCCGTTCATGCGCAACCACCTGGAAAAGATCGCATTTATTGATGAGACCTCCCTCAAGACCAACATGATCAAGACAACCGACTGGGCACCCGTTGGTGAACGCCTTGTCGATCATACCCCATTTGGCCACTGGAACACCCAGACTTTTATCGCCGCTCTGCGCCACGACCGGCTGGATGCGCCGTGGATGTTCAAAGGCGCGATAAACCGTGAGTTGTTCAACACCTATATTGAAACCCAATTGGCCCCGACGCTCAGGCGCGGGGATGTGGTTATTCTGGATAACCTCTCCAGCCACAAAAGCGCATATGCCACCGAAGTGTTGAAATCCGTCGGTGCATGGTTTCTGTTCCTGCCGCCCTACAGTCCCGACCTGAACCCCATCGAGATGGCATTTTCAAAGCTCAAGACATTGGTCAGAAAGGCCGTCGGCCACGTCTGCAACCTGTTCTCGGATGAAGAATGCTTCAACTTCTTCAATGCGGCAGGATATGAAACCAATTAGATTGGTCGCGCTCTAGTCGAACATATTGAAAAAAATGGCCCATACCGGGCTGGATTTGCCCGTGCGACGCGCGATTGAAGATATGTTGCCATTGTTCAACGATCCATCGAGACATTAAGCGCAACGGTTACATTCACGACGCGCTACCGGAATTGAACGCCAACTACGACGTGGTTGCCCAATCTCTTGCGCGGTCTTGTCGCCACGCAGCGCCTCAAGCGCTACAGTGGCCTTAAACTTGTCCGAAAATCTGTTTCAGAGCTACGGACATTTATTCTGCAACATAGTTTGCAGCCTTGAAGTAGTTTTCGCACTCTTGAGGTTCGAATAGATCGCAGATTTCGCCCACGGCTTCAGTCAGGGCATCAAATGTTCTGGCGGCCATCCTTCGCAGGTGGGCTTTGAGCTTGGAGAAGGCCATCTCGATCGGGTTCAGGTCGGGGCTGTATGGTGGCAAAAAGAGCATCCAGTTTCCCTGCGCCTTGAGCAACGCCTGCGCCCATGCGGACTTGTGTGAAGACAGGTTGTCGGCGATCACGACGTCACCGGGCTGAAGCGTCGGGGCGAGCTGTGTTTCGATATAGACATCGAAGGCGGCACGGTTCATCGGGCCATCAAGCAGCCAGGGAGCGGTCAACTCATCAACGCGCAGCCCTGCAATGAAAGTCTGGGTGCGCCAATGACCGAAGGGGGCATCCGCTTCCAGACGCGCGCCGCTAGGAGATCGCCCGCGCAGGCGCGTGAGCTTGGTCGTCACCGCCGTTTCGTCGATAAAGACCAACCTGTGTGGCTCAAGTCGCATCCTCGGCTGGCGTCGGTGCCGCCACTCGTATCGCGCGGCGCGCACCCGCTTGCGCCGCCTCTCCGTTGCAATCAGGGATTTTTTTATATGTGTACCCGAGCCGGTGCTTGAGGAAGCGCGAAAGCTCTGCCGGAGCGGCCCGCATATCGTGTTCCTGAATGAGCGCCTCGGCCAATTCCGGCATCGTAATGTCTGGCCTGCGATCCACTGTTGCCTTGAAAAACCCCGCAAACACTTCCAGTCTGCTGCTACCTTTTGGTCGGCCCCGCTTGGCTGGCGCGATGGAACCCGTTTGTCGGCGGCGCTGCCTAATCCGCACGGCACTCGCCGCTGATATCCGAAACCGCCGCGCAGCTTCGTGACACGAATGGCCCTCTACGATGAACGCAAGAACCCGCTCACGCAGGTCCAGTGATAGTGTCTTGCCCATGATCCACCTCCAACTATGGTGAATCACAAATCAAGCGATGTGGGAATCCCTTTGATTCAGAAATTTAATCCGTGGCTCTAAGTCGTCATTTGTGTATCCTGTCTTCAAGGTCAGGGCTATCGCGTTTGGAAATCTGAGTACGAATATGGCGAACAAAGCATGAATTCATTGGCTCTCTCGTCGTGCTCGCGGTCACAATTGATGATTCTCGACCTCAATTCAACGAGACGAATCCATATGCGATTCCCCTTTCTTCAAGGTTGGATACATCGTAGCACGCTGTCCAGTTTTGCCGGACCACTTCATGTTGTGTGCCACACGATTGCGTAATTTCATTCATCGAAAACGGCCACAGAGCGAAGTTTTTAACCGCGCGAAATATCGCGTTTGCAGTTTCGATTCTCTTTTTAACCGCTATCGATTTAATTTGCGCCGGTGGAGGACGCGGAAAAAGTTCGCGGCGGGTTGGTCAGTTTTCAAATCAGATCGTCAATTTGTTGCAGTGCGTATTTCTTCTACGCTTTGAGCACTCTTCGTTGCTCTGGCATCCCCATGGACGCAAGAACCGGTTGTGCGTTTTGGACAGCTTTAAATTCTGACTTCTTGTTCATGTTTCTCCAGTTGGCGAGTAAAAGGCTCTGTGCCGTGGCGCCCCCAAGTGTCGTTCCTGGACCCAAAACGATGAACATATCCGGCATGAATTCTAAAGCGGCCGTACGAATTGCCTTTGAGAAATCATATGTCTCAGAAACTTGGTGTCCCAGTGTATAATCGTAAAGGGCGGTAAGGTCGCTGGCCTGCGGATTCCAGATCGCACCGCGTCCGTCAACGAGCGGAAGTTGAGGTTGCAAGAACAGGCTTTCTGAGAGTTCTTCGCGACCTTTCGCGGCGACGGAGCGTTGTAGTTTACTGTGGAAGGCGGCATGGTTGGGCAGCCGCATGGGGAAGCTTTCCTGAAGTCGGGGCATCTCCGATTCAAAAGCGCTCAGGCCTGCTTCGTTACCTGCCAGAACATACATTCCTCCCAAATTGATAGAAACTGAAAGAACAGCGTCTTGTCGTGCGTCGATCTCTAGAATCTTTGATTCTATTTTGTCGCGTTGCTGTTGAACGGGAACCCACTCATCATCAACAAAAGGGTAGATCAATTGGCCGCCAATGAGTGACTCTTGCATCAAAGTACTCATTGTATTGACAACCTCTAGTCCGCCTAGTGGTTCCAAAGCACCAGCGCAGGCGAGCGCGATGTACCAACCCATAGAGTTGCCGGTTACCGCCACAACGTCGATTTTGCTGCGGTCAATGGACAGGAAATCGCAATATGCACATGCATAGATCAAGGGCGAGGCATTGTCTCCGCGTGTATGGGTCGCGCCAGAGAAGCGTGCGGCACCGTCAAGCTCTGAAACGGTTTTTTGACCTAGGTTAGAGCGGTACTTGTCAAACTGCGAGATAAGGTTCGCGCTGTTTGAGTGCAAGTTCGTTAAGTACCCAAGTTCCGCCCTATTATATGTGCCTCGACCGGGTGCTACGACAACAGCTGTTTTCTTCATTTTTGCTTCCACAACTGTTTTGCGGCCTCTGCTATGGACAGTCTTGATGGCATCGTCGATGCATAAGACGGGCCAGTTGGGATGAAACTATCTTCGGCAGCGATGCGTGAATGTGGTAAATCTGTGCGCTCTGAAATCAGCGCTACCAGAGCCTCGGACTGACTACCTGTGGCACGGCATTCATCGACAACCAAAACTTTTTCGACGCCATCCAATGCCGAAAGGATACTATCAACGGGAAGGGGTGCCAGCCAACGAATATCAATAATCCGACACTCTATGCCCAGTGTTTTCAGATCGACGACTGCCTGTGTCGAAAGATAGCGCCCATTGCCATAGGTTAGGATTGCCAGCGGGCCTGTGCCATCAACTCCGACTTCCCCCAAAGGAATGCTGCGGTCCGGAGACGGATAGACCGACATCCATTGATTGTCTTTATCCTCCAATAAGTCTCGCATCGGATAAAGTGCGATGGGTTCGATCATTACAACAACCCGCTGTTCTTCTCTCGCAAGGCGCACACATTCGCGCAGCATCATTGCAGCATCATCTCCGCGTGACGGGCAAGCGATCACAATCCCGGGGATATCCCGAAGAACGGCCAAAGAATTGTCGTTGTGGAAATGCCCTCCAAATCCCTTCTGATATCCCAGCCCGGCAATTCGTAAAACCATTGGGTTGGTGAACTGACCATTGGAGAAAAACGAAAGTGTTGCAGCTTCACCTCGCAGTTGATCTTCGGCATTGTGAAGGTATGCGAGAAATTGAATCTCCGGCATTGGAATGAATCCGTTATGCCCCAGACCAATTGCCAGACCCAGAACGGATTGTTCGTCCAGAAGTGTATCGATCACCCGGTCCGGGCCAAACCGATCCGTCAGTTTCTGTGTAACACCGTAGACGCCGCCTTTGTTCCCGACATCCTCGCCCATCAAGACAACCTCTTGATGTTGCTGCATCAGGTCAGTCAACGCCCAATTCAACAGCCGCGACATCGGCTGGGGTTTGTCAATCTGCTTGAAATCTGACCCGAAGATGATGTTTCGATCTTCATCAGATGGTCCGTTCGTCGCCTGGCATTCGCGTGCAGGAGGCACAATTGCGGCCATGACCTCACTCGACTTTTCCAGTCTTGGCTGCTTTACGACTTCATTCGCAACGCGCGTACATTGGTCTTCTGCACTTTGGTAGATATCCAGAACTTCTTGCGAGGTCAGGATGCCATTGCCCACTAGCAGGGCGGCAGAGTGAATCAGCGGATCGTCCGTTTCCCAATTCTCAAAGATGGATTTCTTCAGATAGGTTTGCTGCATATCTGATCCGGCATGACCGTAAAGGCGCACAAGACTTAGGTGCAGGAAAGCTGGTTTTTTGCGATGCCGCACGTAGTCGGCAGCTTCTCGAGCGACCCGGTATGTGTCGAAAATATCTAAGCCATTTGCATGGAAGTACTTAAGTCTGGGTTTCGTTTCAAAATTTGCAGCAATCCAGCCTTTTGGGGTACGTGTTGAGATGCCGATACCGTTGTCCTCGCAAACAAACAGAAGCGGTAGAGGAATCGATTGGAACGAGGTCCAGCAAGCTGAGTTGATTGCACCCTGAGCCGTGGAGTGATTGGCAGAGGCATCACCGAAAGAGCACATCACGATCGCGTCGTCATTCAACACCCGGTGTTCCGGCGAAATCCGCTTGGCCAAGGGTATGGAATACGCAGCACCAACTGCTTTTGGCAAATGACTTGCGATAGTTGAAGTTTGTGGTGGTATGTTCAGCGCTTTAGATCCCAGCACCTTGTGCCGCCCACCGGAAATTGGATCTTCTTTAGCTGTTGAGAAACTCAACAGCATGTCCCATGCAGGGGTCACACCGGGAATTTGCGAAGAGCGCATTGTTTGAAATGCCCCATCCCGGTAGTGCAAAAAGGCCATGTCATCAGGTCGTAGTGCAGAAGCGATTGCGGCCATCCCTTCGTGACCCGATGAACCGATTGTGTAAAACCCTTGTCCCTCGGATTGCATTTTTCTCGAGCGTCTGTCCAGATTTCGGGAAAGGCACTGTGCTCGATAAATCGCGACCGCGTCTTCAGCAATAAGGGGCCCGCCAGAGAGCTGAATTTCCGGTAAATCGCTAGCTTCAAGCCTCGTTCGAAATGCTTTGTCTACGACATCTGCACGGTCCATATTCTGTTCCTATGAAAATGCTTGAAGGCCGGTTTGCGCACGCCCGAGGATCAGGGCGTGGACGTCATGCGTTCCCTCGTATGTGTTCACCGTTTCCAAGTTGATCATATGGCGAATGACCCCAAATTCCAGGCTGATCCCGTTGCCGCCGTGCATATCGCGGGCATGACGAGCGATTTCCAGTGCTTTGCCGCAATTGTTTCGCTTGATGAGTGAGATCATTTCGGGAGCTGCTTGTGCTTCGTCCATCAACCTGCCAACCCGCAATGCGGCTTGAATCCCCAGAGCGATCTCAGTTTGCATGTTAGCGAGTTTCAATTGAAACAGCTGAGTCTGTGCAAGCGGCTTGTTGAACTGCCTTCTAGCCAGGCCATACTGCCGAGCTGAATACCAACAATCTTCCGCTGCTCCCATGACTCCCCACGCGATGCCATAGCGTGCGCGATTCAGGCATCCAAATGGACCCTTCAGGCCTTCAACGTTCGGTAAAAGTGCGTCTTCGCCGACTTCGACGTTTTGCATTATAATTTCACCAGTTACTGAGGCTCTGAGGCTTAGTTATTTCTCAATTTTTGGTGCGCTAAGGCCCGCCGTTCCTTTGTCCAGAACGAAACCCTTGATTTTTCCTTGATGCGCATCCGACTTTGACCAAACGACGAATACGTGTCAATCCCGGAGTAAAAAGGGTCAATGTCCCGGTGCAAAACTGGACACCTGGTTTGATTTAGGTGCGCACCCTGGTGCGTGTGCTTTCCAAATAGCTGATGCGTGCCAGGGTGCGTTGGCCGCAGGCCAACCTTTTCGCAGTTTTGGTATTTTCAGGATTACGGTTTGGCGATTTTGCTCTGGCGCAACCGGTAGCTTTCGCCGTTCATCTCGAGGATATGGACGTGGTGGGTCAGGCGATCGAGAATGGCGCCTGTGAGGCGTTCTGCGCCGAAGACCTCGGTCCATTCATCGAACGGCAGGTTGGATGTGATGATGATGGAGCCACGTTCGTAGCGCTGCGAGATGATCTCGAAGAGAAGCTCGGCCCCGGTCTTGCTCAGTGGCACAAAACCCAGCTCATCAATGATCAGCAGGTCCTGGCTGACCAGTTGTTTCTGCAAGCGCTGCAGGCGGCATTCGTCGACGGCCTCAATGAGTTCATGGACGAGAGCAGCGGCAGTGGTGAAGCGTACTTTCCTGCCCTTCTGGCAGGCCGCCAGACCCAATCCCAGGGCGATATGGGTTTTACCTGTGCCGCTTGGCCCCAATGCGATGATATTGGCGCGCCGGTCTATGAACTCACCGCGGGCCAGTTGCATGGTCAGGACCTTGTTCAGCGACGGGATGACCTTGAAGTTGAAGCTGTCCAGGCTTTTGGTCGCCGGGAACTTTGCGGCCTTGATCCTGCGCTCGATCATCCGGCGTTCGCGCTCGATCAGTTCCAACTCGCAAAGCCGCAGCAGGTAGTTGATGTGATCCTTGTTCTCCACTGCGCATTGCCGGGCCTGTTTGGCATATTCGCTGTGGAAGGTCGGCAGCCGGAGCTTCTTGAGGTGGTGCTGCAGCAGAACCTGCGGGGTGTCGGTCATGCCGGCGCCTGCGCCATCAGGCTCATGTAACTGGCAGGATCTGTGGTCTCGACCTGCGCCCTTGGAAGGTACGGGTAAATCTCCAGATCGAGCCGGGGTGGGCGTTTCTCGATCCGGCAGAGGACGAGATGCTTCACTGCATCGTAGCCGATGGCCCCGAGTTCCAGTGACTACCTGATGGCGCCGTGAACATGGCCCATCCCGAAGCTCTCCAGCAGCCGCAGAACCTGGACGTATTCGCGCTTGCCCTTCTTTCCCATCCGCGCTTCCAGCAGCCGGTGCAGGGTGGCGAACTCCCCGGGCAGGTCCCAGCCCTGCAACGGAGCCGCCTGATCAAGCGCGCCGACCTTCTGTTCCAGCAGCGGCAGGAAATGCATCGGATCGAAGACCATGTCCGCTTTTTCGTAGGACCGTTGGTGGCGGGCGATCACCTCGGCGCCGCAGCCGATGACGATCTCGTGGACATAGCCGCGGACCTGAACCTCGTGATGAGCGCAGGCGACCGGCACGGAATAGTCGTTGTTGCGATAGCGGACCATCGAGATCGACGTCGCCCGGGTGCTGACCTTCTCGCAGGCGTCATAGGGCGTCAGGGGTAGTGTCATCAGCGCATCAAGATCACGCATCAGCCGCTCGCCGATAGTCTCGGAATGACCTCGCAATACTTCGTCCTGCCGTTTGAGGCATTGCTCTTCCAGCCGGGCGTTCAGATCATCGAAACTGTCGAAGCGCGGCATCGGCACCAGGAAGTTCCGCCGGCCATAACCGATTGTGCCTTCGACACTACCCTTGTCATTGCCCTTGCCAGTGACCTGCTCCCCGAAAACTGGTCCATTTGAAAGGAGGATCTGTTCGCTTAATGTTCACGAGAACGAGGAGAACAGAGAATGCGCAAGTCACGGTTTAGCGAAGAGCAGATTGTTCGGATCATTCAGGAGTATGCGGCGGGTGCGAAAGTGTCCGAGTTGTGCCGTAAGCACGGTATGTCGGATGCCACCTTTTACAAATGGAAAGCCAGGTATGGCGGCCTTCAGATTTCCGATGTCAGGCGGCTGAAAGACCTGGAATCGGAGAACGGCAAGCTGAAGAAGCTGCTGGCCGAAACCATGCTTGATAATGCTGGCCTGAAAGGGCTTCTGGCAAAAAACTTCTGAAGCCTGCAAGCCGCCGGGAAGCAGTCATGGTTCTTTGCCGTGACTATCAGTTTTCAACTCGGCGGGCCTGTGGGCTGATTGGGTTTTCCAGATCGAGTAATGAATACAGAGGAAGGCCGGATCGCCATGCGAGGATACGGGAACGGCTGGTCACGCTTTCCGGCAAACACCGACGCTATGGCTATCGCATGTTGCATGCCAAGCTTGGCCAGGAGGGTTTCAAGGTGAACGTGAAAGTGGTGGAGCGACTTTACCGAGAGGAGCGCCTGACCCTGCGCCGCCGCAATCGCAAGAAAATCCCCAAGGGCGTGCGCGAAGGCGCCTGGTGCCCGATCGCCGCCAACCAGCGGTGGAGCCTGGACTTCACCATGGATGCGCTCGCCAACGGCAGGAAGTTCCGCACCGTCAATCTGAAAGACGACTGCACACGGGAATGTCCGGCGATTGATGTGGCCCTGTCGATCCCCGGCTCCCGCGTGGTGGAAATGCTGGAACGGGTGGCTCGTGAGCGGGGGTACCCGGATGTTCTGACCGTTGACAATGGGCCTGAACTACGAGGCCGCGCGCTTGATGGCTGGGCAGATGATCACGGCGTGCAGCTCTACTTCATCGACCCGGGCAAGCCGACCCAGAACGCCTACATCGAAAGTTTCAACGGCCGGTTTCGCGAAGAATGCCTGAACTTGAACTGGTTCACCTCGCTGGCCGAGGCAGAAAGGATCATCGAGGACTGGCGGATCGATTACAATCAAAACCGGCCCCACTCTTCGCTGAACTATCAAACCCCGGAAGAATTTGCCGCAAACAGGCCTTTCCATAAACCGCAATGGGCAGCGACGCTTGAGCTATCTGAAGGCTCCGCGCCACCGCCCATTGCTCACGCCGCCGAATAATGGCAAACAAAAGAGGAACAGAGTCTACCTAAAAGTGGCCCTCAAATTGGGGGCAGGTCACCAGGACGGCCGAACCGGTCCTCAAAGAGATAGTGCGACTGCAACTCCGAGAAAGTTCTGGTGCGTTGCCGGGTTCCGTCCCCGAGGATCCGCGCCACCGCGATCGTGGTGTTGTCGTAGAGCCCTGACAGCGGCACGCCGCCGAAGAACGCAAAGCCAGCTACATGGCCATCACAAAAGGCCTCGGTTGTCTCCGCCGGATAGGCCTTGATGAAGAACGCGTCCGAGTGCGGCAGAGACATTGCAAAGTAGTGCAGCTTGCGCACGACCCCGCCAATCTCGCCAAGCGCCTCACCAAAATCAACCTGGGCGTGGCCCGGCGCGTGGCTCAGCGGCACGAACACCTCCCGCGTCCGCCGCTTCCGCTCACGCACATAGTCCGTGACGATGGTGATGCCGCCGACGAAGCCATGTTCATCACGCAGACGCTCATATATCCGCTTCGACGTATGCCGCTGCTTCTTGAGCCGCGACTTATCCTCTTCCAATATCTGGTTGATGAGCGGAATGAACGGGTCAAGCTTTGGACGGGCTGGTGGCCCATTCCTGCGATACCCCGGTGGCACCGCATGCTTCAGAATTTTTGACACAGTCTTGCGATCAATCCCAAAATGTCGGGCCGCCGCACTCTTGCTCATCCCATCCACATGGCACGCACGGCGTACCCGACTATACAGTTCCACAGAATACATCTCCCCGCCCTCAGCTCGTTTGCTTCAGGCTTCAAGGTGCGGAATTTTGCTCCGCGACGGTCAGATCATCCGACCGATTCCGTGGGTATTTTGTCTCCGGGATTCACAGCAATACCCGAAACTGTAAAAAAAATTGCGCGTGGACTACCTAACTTGTGGCCCGCTACGGGTTCAATTTTTTTGAAGGAACGGGTATGGAAAAACTATCTCTATTTGAAATCGCGATTGCTGATGTGGCGCCTTATCCGCGAAACGCTCGAACTCAAAGCAATGCTCAGATCGATCTGATTAAAAAGGGCGTCTGCGCGTTCGGATTTTCAAATCCAATTCTTGTCGATGAGAACAACCAACTCATAGCGGGGCATGGTCGCCTGATGGCCGCAAAAAGTCTGGGCTTGACGCAGGTTCCGGCGATACTCATTGCCCATCTCAATGAGCCTAAAAAACGGGCGCTTCGATTGGTCGACAATAAAATTGCCCTTAATGCCGGCTGGGACTTGGAAATACTGGGCACAGAACTGGCCGACCTGAGTGAAATGGACCTGGATTTCGACATAGAGGACATTGGCTTTGAAGTGGCGGAATTAGATCTCAGTATCGGTAATGCACCGATGGAGGATCTGCCGAGCGAAACCGCGCCAGAGCCGGATCGGTCAGTCCCGCTGGTTACCAGACGTGGCGACCTCTGGCTTCTCGGACCGCACCGGGTGATCTGCGGCAGTGCGCGTTCCAGCGTGGATCTAAATCTTCTCATGGGCGCGCGCCTTGCTGATATGGGTTTTACCGATCCACCCTACAACGTGCCCATCGCCGGTCATGTCAGCGGCAACGGGCGTGTCAAGCACCGCGAATTTGCTGAAGCCTCGGGAGAGATGTCATCGACGGTATTCGAGGCTTTCCTTGCAGAGGCCTTGCGTTTGGGGGCGTTCCACAGCCAGGACGGGGCCGTGTGGTTTGTCTTCATGGACTGGCGCCACATTGGAGAACTACATCGAGCCGGGGAAGAAGTATTCGATGCCTGCCTCAACGTATGCGTCTGGACCAAAACCAATGGCGGCATGGGATCTCTTTATCGATCCCAGCACGAACTGGTGTTTGTGTTTCGAAAAGGCCAGGCGCAGCATCGCAACAACGTTCAACTGGGCAAATTTGGCCGAAATCGCACTAACGTCTGGAGATACCCTGGCGTAAATACGTTTCGACCCGGTCGGTTAGAGGAATTGACGGCACATCCGACAGCAAAACCGGTTGCTTTGGTTCAGGACGCGATCCTCGATGTGACAGCGCCCGGAGATATTGTCCTAGATCCGTTCCTTGGAGCCGGATCGACGCTCATTTCGGCCGAGCGCGCCGGGCGGATTTTGTGCGGTGTTGAAATTGATCCAGCTTATGTGGATGTCGTTTTGCGTCGCTGGCGCGAAGAAACAGGAAACGAACCGGTCCGGGAACGTGACATGCGCTCATTTGTCAATATCGAAAACCAGAAAAACAGGGAGGCTGGCTGATGGATGATGAACAGGAAAGATCTTCGGTCGGGTACAAAAAACCGCCAAAACATACCCAATTCAAAAAAGGACAATCGGGCAATCCAGGTGGCCGGGCCAGGGGAAACAAGAATTTCAAGACTTTGTGGCGAGACGTTATGGCGCAACCGGTATGGATCAAGGAAAATGGCGTCTCCAGGCAAGTCGATGTCATCGAAGCTGTGATATTGGCGTTGAAAAAAGAGGCGATATCGGCACGCGATTTGCGCGCGATCGTCAAAGTAATCGAATATTCGCGCGAGTATTCGGATGAAGACGTTGCAGGGGCCAATGAAGGTCGCCTGCGAGCCTGCGAAGACGATATACTGAGACGATTTGAGCGCGATACCTTGGAGCAACACGGTGTGTGTTCTGCGCCGAATGACGATGCGAGGACATCCGGTGTCGGTTGAAATTGCTCAGCGCGACCTTATTAATGCCGTGCTGCGCAAAAATCTGACGTTCTTTATCCAGCGTGTATTTGCATCTGTTGATCCGGGGGCGGTTTATCTCGACAATTGGCATGTTTATGCGATCGCCCGTCAAATGGAGCGCATAGAGCGCGGCGAGATCAACAGGCTGATCATTACGATGCCGCCCAGATGCCTGAAATCCATTTCCTGTTCGATTGCTTTTCCGGCCTGGTATCTTGGCCACCATCCAAGCCGACAGGTAGTTGCCGTTTCCTATTCGGAAAAGCTGGCAGAAAAATTTGCCAACGACAGTCGAAAAGTAATGCAGTCGAATTGGTACAAAAACTGCTTTCCAAAAACGAGAGTGTCGCGGCTGAGAAACGCGCGAAACGACTTTGAAACCAGCAAAGGCGGCGGGCGGTTTTCCACCTCGGTTGGCGGGACGATGACGGGTCGTGGCGGTGATATCATTATCATAGATGATGCCAACAAGCCGGGCGAAATTGAATCCAAGATCGCTCGTGAAAACGTCATCGATTGGTTCCGCTCCACGTTGCTGAGCCGCCTGAACGCACCGACCACTGATCCCATCGTCGTGATTCAACAACGCGTGCACGAGGAGGACCTAGAGCATTTCCGGCCAGCTTAGAATCAAACTCGGGTTTACGAATTGAGCTTCTTCTGATTCAAGGAATCAGGAGGTGTTATCATGGCTTTATCTCAGGATTTACGACTTCGTATTGTTGATTTGGTTGCGTCGGGTGTATCGCGTCGCGAAGCGGCACGGCAGTTTAAAGTAAGCGCCAGTTCGGCCATTCGGTTTGTCAGGCAGGCCATGGAAGTTGGCCATGTTGGTTTGAAAGCGCCGAAGAAACGCAAGAGCAAACTTGATCCGTATCGCGCTGACATGATTGGTTGGATCGGCAAACAGCCGGATCTGACATTGGCCGAACTATGTGCCCGCTTATATGAGATATATGGCCTGCGTGCCGGCTCTTCAACGCTGGATGACTGGCTGCGTGCTAATCAGATCACTTATAAAAAAAACGGCTCACGCCAGTGAACAGGAGCGGGTTGATGTGCGGGCCAAACGCCGCCGTTGGCGAAAACGCCAGGATTGGCTGAAGCATCACCTGCATCTGTTGGGCAGGATCGTGTTCATTGATGAAACCGGGTTGAACACAAAAATGGCCCGGCTTCGAGGGCGGTCTGCAAAAGGTCAGCGGCTGATAGCTTCAATCCCCCATGGCCACTGGAAAACCATGACTTTCATTGCCGGTCTGCGCCATGATGGCATGACGGCTCCATGGGTACTGGACGGCCCGATGGATGGTCCCGCATTCATCACCTACATCAAAACCCAACTCGCACCGACCCTGCAAAAGGGCGATGTTGTGGTGATGGATAATCTGCCCGCTCACAAGGTTGCCGCAGCCAATGCAGCAATCAGGGAGCGCGGCGCATGGCTGCTATTCCTGCCACCATATTCGCCGGACCTGAACCCAATCGAGCTGGCTTTCTCAAAGCTCAAAGCACACATGAAGAGATTGGCCGCGAGAACCGTTGACACCTTGTGGAAAGGTGTCGGCGAAATCCTCGAACTGTTCTCAAAACAGGAATGTGCAAACTTCTTCGCAGCATCCGGATATG
>CBDEFR010000005.1:0-181626 GCA_965237505.1 Paracoccaceae bacterium
GAACACGACATCCGCACCGATCCGGCGATATTGGCGGCAATGAATGCCTCGGCAACCGGCGGGAACACCGGTTACGCCGCCGCCGCGCGATTGCGACGCGGGTGCTGGCAGCGCAGAATGTGGTCCGGGCAGTTCCGTGCGCGGGGGCGATGTATCTGATGCTTGATATCCGGGCCACCGGCATGTCGGGCGAAAGATTCGCCGAGGCGCTGCTTGAGCAAAAGCTGATTGCGGTGATGCCCGGTGAAAGCTTTGGCCGCTGTGCGGCCGGGCATCTGCGGGTCGCCATGACGATCCCGGACGCAGAATTTGCAGCCGCCCTGAACACCCTGTGCCAGTTTGCCAGCGAGGTTACACAATGAGCCATGATCCAGGCGCCATATTTCGCGCACTGCACCGACCCGGTGATCCGTTCATTCTGGCCAATGCCTGGGACATCGGCAGCGCCAGGATGCTGGCAGCACTTGGCGCCCAGGCCATCGGCACCTCGTCAGCGGCGCATGCCTTCAGGCTTGGGCGCACCGATATGGGCACCGTGAGCCGCGATGAGGCGCTGTCACATGCATCCGATCTGGTCGCCGCCGTCAATGTCCCGGTCTCAGGCGACTTTGAAAACGGATTTGGAACGGCGCCGGACTTTGTCGCTGAAACCGTGCGTCTTGCGGCCCAGGCGGGTCTGGCAGGCATCTCGGTTGAGGACACCGCCCTACCGGAGCCGACGCCATATAACTTTGATCTCGCCGTGGACCGCATCCGCGCCGCCGCGGCAGCAGCGCGCGCCGTGGCTGGCGATTTTGTGCTGGTGGCGCGCGCCGACGGCATCATGAACGGCCAGTACGACATCGAAGAAGCGCTGCGCCGCCTGCGCGCCTTTGATCAGGCCGGGGCAGATTGCCTTTACGCCCCGCTGCCCAAATCCACGCACGATCTGGCGCGGATTTGCCAAGCCACCAGTAAGCCGGTGAACGCCATCGCCGCTGGTCCTACCTACACGGCGATGAGCCGCGCTGATTTCGCCGCTCTTGGGGTGGCGCGCATATCGCTCGGCTCGGCGCTGGCGCGGGCCACCCATGGTGTCATTTACGACGCTGCCAAATCGATGTTCGATGACGGCCAATTTGCGCGGCTTGCGCCGTCCATAGCGGGTAGCACCGTCGACAAATTGCTCACTCCGCGCACGTAGTCTGAATTATCAAATTCAGGCGCTTGCGCGGCACGATAATATTTGCGCCGCGCTGGCGCGCGTCGCGGTGCCTCGGGCGGGGATAATTGGACAAGAAAGATATGCCCTTTGCTTTGAAAGATCCGAGCCCGATTGTTGCGAATATCGACCTGATGTTTTCCTTTTTACCTATATATCACCGCGCGGAGTGCAAATCGCACGAAGTGCAGGAAATTTCGTGCCGCAGGCGCTCAATTTGCAAATTTCGCGTCTCGTGCTACGCCTGTGGATAACTGCCGGTCTAATACCAACGGCCCCCAGATTTGACTCAAGGGGATTCCCACGAGCGGCGTGATCTGATTCAGTGGCATCAAGGCAAGGGAGGCTTTGATGGCAGTAAGGATTACGCGAAAAGACAAGTCCGCAGGCGAGCTTCGCCAGGAAGCGGCGCGGTGCCGGGATGGGAAAGCGGCGCGACGGATGTTGGCGATTGCCCTGGTTCTGGATGGGGTTGACCGCAAGACGGCGGCAGAAAACTGCGGCATGGATCGGCAGACGTTGCGGGATTGGGCCCACCGTTACAATGCGGAGGGCGTGTCGGGCCTGTTCAACCGTCGCCCGCCGGATCCACCCTGTCTGCTGAGCGCGGCACAGAAGGAGGAGTTGGCGGAAATGGTTCGGGCGGGTCCCGACCCCGAAACCGATGGGGTTGTGCGCTGGCGGCGCATTGATCTGAAACGCAAGATCGAAGAGCGCTTCGGCGTCACCATGCATGAGCGAACTGTTGGCAAACAATTGGCAAGCCTGGGCTTTCGGCGTCTGTCGGTGCGCCCGCAGCATCCGAAATCCGACCCGGATGCACAGGAGGCTTTTAAAAAAACTTCGCCGCAGAGGTAGAAGCAGCCTTGCCGGAAACAGCCCGCAGCAAGCCCCTGGAGATATGGTTTCAGGATGAAGCGCGGGTTGGCCAGCAGGGCACGCTCACCCGTATCTGGGCCGAGCGTGGAACACGCCCCCGTGCCCCGCGCGACACCCGCTATATCTGGAGCTACATTTTCGGCGCCGTCTGCCCGGAACGGGCTGAAGCGGCCGCTCTGATCATGCCACATGCCGACACACAGGCCATGAGCGCGCATCTCGCCGAGATCGCTAAAACCGTCGCATCGGGCGCACATGCCCTTCTCATTCTGGATGGCGCTGGCTGGCACGGTTCGGCAGAGCTGGAGGTACCCGACAACATCACCCTGCTCAAACTCCCGCCCTATTCCCCTGAACTCAACCCGATGGAAAATGTGTGGGCTTATCTGCGTGCCAACAAGCTCGCCATATCCGACTTCGACAATTATGAGCAGATCGTCGACAGGTGTTGCGAAGCATGGAACTTCTTTGCAAACGACAAAACCGCAATCACGTCAATCACTACCAGACAATGGGCCAAAACGGTCAACGACTAGGGCCGTTGGTATAAAAGCGACGCTTTGGCGCAAACAGGCAAGACCGCGCTGGTGTCCGGGGCCAGGAATCCAGTGAAAGGGATGCTGAGAATGGATACGTTCAATTGGTTGATTGCACTCGTTGTGCGCACCATCGGTGCCGCGAGAGGCCGCCCCAACCTCGGTAAGCCAATTGATCCTTTCAGCTTAACGGATATTTACCATGACAGACCAATCCTCTCGCCGATCCGGTGGCCGCGCCGCGCGGGTCGCCATGCGGGCCGCCCCATTGGCGAAAGACCTGCGCCCGGTGCGCCCGGGCATGTCGGGCGGCACCTACAAGCCGCTTTCGGACGCCGACGTCAGGCGCCTCAACGCCGCCGCGCTGGACGCTTTGGAGCACATCGGCCTGGCCGACGCACCGCAATCTGGCATCGACTATATGACCGCCGCCGGAGCGGAGCTGGGCAGCGACGGACGCCTGCGCTATTCGCGCGCGCTGATCGAAGACACGCTCGCCAAGGCGCAGCGCACGCTCACCTTGTGCGCCCGCGATCCCGCGCGTGACCTGGAAATATCCGGCACGCGGGTTTATTACGGCACCGCCGGGGCGGCGGTGCATATGGTCGATGTCGACGGCCGCAATTACCGCGAATCGACGATTCAGGATCTGCACGACGCGGCGCGCATTGCCGACACGCTCGATAACATTCACTTCGTGCAGCGTCCGATGGTTGCGCGCGACATCACTGACAATTTCGAGATGGACCTTAACACCATCTACGCCACTTGTTCGGGCACCAAAAAACACGTCGGCACGTCGATCTTTGAGATCGGTTTTGTCGAGGGTATATTTGAGTTTCTGCACATGATCGCAGGCACAGAAGACGCCTGGCGCAAGCGGCCTTTCGTGTCCGCCTCGAACTGTTTCGTGGTGCCGCCGATGAAATTCGCCACCGACAGTTGTAAGGTGATGGAGGCCTGCATTGAGCGCGGCATGCCGATTTTGCTGCTGTCAGCCGGGCAAGCCGGTGCCACCGCGCCGGCGCCGCTGGCCGGTGCCATCGTGCAGGCGGTGGCCGAATGTCTGGCCGGGCTGGTTTACGCGCATGCCATCCGGCCCGCTCACCCGGTGCTGTTCGGCACCTGGCCGTTTGTGAGCGACCTGCGCACCGGTGCGATGTCGGGCGGCTCGGGCGAGCAGGCGCTGCTGACCGCCGCCTGCGCGCAGATGCACCAGTTTTATGAGCTTCCCGGCGGCGCCCCGGCCGGATTTGCTGACGCCAAACTGCCGGATATGCAGGCCGGGTGGGAACAGGCCACGTCCGCCGTTATGGCCGGGCTGGCCGGGCTGAACATGATTTACGAGGCCGCCGGGATGCACGCCTCGTTGCTTGGGTTCTGCCATGAAAGCCTGATCCTTGGCGACGACTTGATCGGTCAGGCGCAGCGTTGCGTGCGCGGCATCGAAGTCACCGATGACAACATCAATCTTGACGTCATGCGCGCGGTATGCTTGGGCGGGACGGGCCACTATCTGGGCCAGTCGCAAACCCTGTCGCTGATGGAGACCGAATATATCTATCCGGCGCTTGGCGACCGCACCTCGCCCAAGGAATGGGAAGAAGCGCAGCGCCCGGACCTTTTGCAGAACGCCAGGAAGCGCAAGGAAGAGATTCTCGCCACCCGTTCGGCGGCCCGGTTCGATGCAGAACTTGACGCCCGTATCAGGGCTAATTTTAACATTCACCTCCCAGCGTAACCAATTCAATTTATGACTCTATCTTCAAGCGCGATCCATTCATTTTCGGCCGCCGACAGGACCTGTTGGCGGGCGCTCAATGCAGCGCTGGCCATGCGAAACTTGGCAGGCTCACGTGCGTAACGTTCCGGGGCCGACAAAAACTCGGTTAGTTTGGAGATTTCCGCTTCCAGGCGTTCGATGATTTTCGGCAACTCGTCCAATCGGTGCCGCTCGGTGAACGACAATGCCAAAACGGGATTTACTGGAGAATTATCAACCGCTTTTTGGGTCTTCTTGGTGCTCTTTCTGGCCGTTTCAGCCATAACATCGGCACCGCGCTGCGCCTGATAATCGCTCCAGCCGCCAGCATAGATAACCGCGCGGGCGTCGCCCTCCATCGCCACCGTCAGTGTCGCCACCCGGTCGATGAAATCGCGATCGTGGCTGACCAGCAGAACCGTGCCGTCATAATCCGCCAGCAGCTCTTGCAGCAGATCAAGCGTTTCAATATCCAGATCATTGGTCGGCTCGTCCAGCACCAGCAGATTGCTATGTCGCGCCATCAGGCGGGCCAGCAACAGGCGTGACTTTTCGCCGCCCGACAGGCTGCGCACCGGCGCGCGCGCCTGTGTCTCGTCAAACAGAAAGTCCTTCAGATAGCCCACCACGTGGCGTGGCCGCCCGCGCACTATGATCTGATCGGCCTTGCCAGCCACCCGCATCGAGGCGTCGCCAACCAAATTTTCCCAAAGCGTGCGATCGCCCGCCAGCCCGCTGCGGTTTTGGTCAAACACCACCACGTCCAAATTGGCCCCCAGCCTGACACTGCCACGGTCCGGCGCCAGCTGACCGGTCAAGATATTAATCAACATGGTCTTGCCCACCCCGTTCGGCCCGACAAAAGCCACCCGGTCGCCGCGCGCCACTCGGATCGAAAAGCCGCGCACAATGTCGCGCCCGTCAAAGCCATGCGATATATCACGCGCCTCGATCACCCGCTTGCCGGCCCCGGCGCCAGCTTTCAAAACCATGCCGGCGACGCCCTGACGGCGGACTTGAGCGCCGCGCTCGGCGCGTAGCTCGGCCAAGGCGCGCAACCGCCCCTGATTGCGTTTGCGGCGCGCCGAGATACCCTCGACCGCCCATCTGGCTTCGGCCTTGATCTTGCGGCTCAGCTTGTGGCGGCTGACGTCCTCGTTGCGCCAGGTCTTGTCGCGCCAGGCCTCAAAGGCGGCAAAGCCCTTGTCCTGACGCCGCACCACACCGCGGTCGATCCACAGGGTGGCGCGCGTCAGTGTGCGCAATAACGCCCGGTCATGGCTGATCAGCACAAAGGCGGCGCGGGTTGCCATAAGTTGCGCTTCCAGCCAGCCAATGGCGGCAATATCCAGGTGGTTGGTCGGTTCGTCCAGCAACATCAGGTGCGGCGCCTGGGCCATCAGCCTGGCAAGTGCTGCGCGCCGCCGCTCACCACCCGAGGCTGTTGCGACTGGCGTCGTCAGGTCAAACTTCAACCCGGTCGCGGCGCGTTCGATGCGATAGGTTTCGCTCGGCTCGAGACCTTGGGCCGCAAAATCACCCAAAGTGGAAAACCCGCCCATTTCAGGGTTCTGCTCCATGTATCCGATGCTGACGCCGGGCGGCACGACGCGGGTGCCATGATCAGGCTCCAGCAGCCCCACCATCACTTTTTGCAATGTGGATTTGCCCGATCCGTTGCGCCCCACCAGCGCAATGCGGTCGCCAGGCTGCACCACCAGATCGAGCCCGGCCAAAACCAAATCGCCGCCGAAACCCAACCGTATGTCGGATAGCTGCAAAATCGGAGCACGCGCCATGCCGCTGGGGCTAGCGCCCGCACAGAGGGCCGTCAATGGTGCTTGTTTCTTGTTCTCGAGTCCGCCCTTTTGGCGCTGAAAAGATCGCCCGCATCGCTTCTTTGCAGTCCAAATATCCCCGCCGGAGGCCCGATTTTTCGCAGAAAAATCGCTACCCCGCCAGCGCCCGCAACAGGCGCGCGCGCGCGCGCGGGATCTGCCCGGACCGGTCGAGAAGAACCGACCGTTCATCCCGCAACAGGCGCGCGCGCGGGATCTTCGGACTCGCGCAGCACCTTGTCGGGCGGGCGGAGCCCGCAACAGGCGCGCGCGCGCGCGCGGGATCGCCTTGACTTCCAGCCCGGTGAAAACGTGCAGCGTGTTCAACTCATGGTCCAGCACCGCATGATCGCTGACCCAGCCGCCCATAGACAGATAAGTCCGCAGCAGCGGCGGCACTTTCGCCATCCCGCGCCGCGTATCGATCGTGCCCGGCGAACGCCGCGCGTAGCAGAAAACATCTGCGGATTTGACTCCCGGCATCCAACGCTCAGGCGCCAGATGCCGTGCATTCAGGATCGCAAATCCATCGAGATATTTCCGCGCGTCGGTCCCGGCAAACGATGAACAACCGAACATCATCTCAACGTTTTTGCGATCAACATATCTGGTCATCGCCGCCCAGGCGACGCGCATGATGTCAGGATCGTGAAGCTCCGGACGAATGCAAAACCGCCCGACCTCGACCATCGGACCCGCAAAACTGCGCAACGGCGCATGATCGTAATATTGCGCGGAGTAGGAGCGTTCGATCTCTGCCCCGCTGCGCAGCTGCAACAGCCGGAAACAGCACACCAGCCTGCCCGACGCCCGCTCTTCCACCAGCACATGACGGCACAGGGCATCAAAGCGGTCGCGGCCGTGCCCGCCGGGCCGTGGCCGCGCGCCGCTTGAGGCGACAAAGATCTGGTGGCGCAAGCGCTGTGCGGCCCTGACATCAGCCGCTGAACTGGCAAATCGGGCGCGATAGCGCGCATTTCCAATATTGCGGGCCAATATCTGGTTCATTTTTCTTGGCGCTCAGTGATTTGCGCCCTAGATATGAGGCCAACGCAGACAGCGCACAAGTCTGACGCAACTGCTCCGGGGAGGAATAAAACCGATGGCCGCAATCGAAAAAACCGACGCGGACTGGCGCGCGCAATTGTCCGCGCTGGCCTATAAGGTCACCCGCAAACACGGCACCGAACGCGCCTTCAGCCACGATAATTTTCCAAAAGATGCCGGCGCATACAGCTGCGTATGCTGCGGTGCCAAGCTGTTTGATCAGGACGCCAAATTTGACAGCGGCACCGGCTGGCCGTCGTTTTTCCGGTCGGCGGACCCAGAACGGGTTGCCGAATCTGAAGATAACAGTTGGTTATCGCGGCGCACCGAGGTTCATTGCAGCGCCTGCCAGGCACATCTTGGCCACGTTTTCCCTGACGGCCCCAATCCGACCGGGCTGCGCTATTGCATCAATGGGGTGGCGCTGAATTTCGAGCCCGACGCCTAGCGGGTGTCTTGCTCAAATCGGCCCGTACGCCGCGCGTGCCTGCTTGTAGGTCAGCAGTTTTCGGGCCCGTTCGTCCCACAGTTGCAGGCGCGCACAGGCCAGGCTGTCGCTGAACGTCAGCCGCTGTGCATTTGCCAGAACCGGATGGTCGCGCAGTACTTCGGTCAGGCGATAAAACGGAATGCGGCTGTACAGGTGATGCACGTGGTGAATGCCGATATTGGCAGTCAGCCACTGCAACACGACCGGCAACACATAGTGCGTGCTGCCGTGCAGGGCTGCGTCATGAATATCCCAGTCTTCGTCACTTTCCCAATGGGCATATTCAAACTGGTGCTGGACATAGAACAGCCAGACCCCGATCGACGCCCCGACAATGCTGGTTGGCAGGAATATCAGTAACAGCGGCATCCAGCCGCCGAAATAAACAATTATGCCAAGCGCCAGTGCGATGCCAAAATTTGTACTCATCGCGCTGGTCCAATATTTCCACTTTCGTGCCATCTGCCCGTACGGAACCCGGTTGCCCCAAAAGAATATATAAAGCGGCCCAAGGCCGAACAAGATCAGCGGATGGCGATAGAGCTGGTACATGAAACGCCCGTAAGTCGAAAGCTGGCGATATTCGGTCACGGTCAACATGTGCACGTCACCCAGGCCGCGTTTGTCCAGGTTACCGGACGACGAATGATGGATCGAGTGGGTGCGTCGCCACAAGTCATAAGGGGTGAGCGTCACCACGCCGAGCACCCGTCCAAGCCAATCGCCGACGTGGCGGTTTCTGAAAAACGAGCTGTGCCCGCAGTCGTGCTGAATCCCAAATAGCCGTACCACGAACGCCCCATTCAGAATGGCGATCACCAAAGCCAGCCAGTAACTGACCGACAAGGCCCACCAGGCCACCGCCCAAAGCGCGGCAAAGGGCACGGCGCTGAATAACAGCTCAAGGACGCTTCGCAGATGGTTCGGGTTTCGATATTTTGCCAGCTTGCGAACCCAGTCGCGTGAACTTAACGTGCCAGCATTCGCGGCATCGTCGTGCGGTGTTTCGTTCATTAGCCTGCCCGTTGATATTTGCTAATGGATAGACAGAATTTCAAGATTCACAAGCAATTTAGCCGATGAAAGTGATGTATTCCTGAAGATTGTCAATCTGGTCACAGCAAACCGGCGGCCGCTGGCCGGCCAATGTTTCCAAGCAGCCGGCGCAGGAACCGCTGTTTGACAATCGAGGTCTCGGTCACCCGGCGCGACAACATAATTATACGCCCGTCTTGCAGGCCGAAGCGCTCGATATTGGCGACCCGGCCGCGCCGATCGAAACTAATCGCCACAACTTCGCGCGATATTTCTTTCGGCGCCTGATAAGCGAAATGGCGGAACCGGCTTTCGACGTAATACCAGCCGCTGCTGTCCAGAATACCCGACGCCGTTGGCCGCCCGATCAGGCTGGCAACGGTTTCCTTATTGTCAGAACCGACAATGATATTGGCCAGTTCAGCATCGCTAGGGGCATAGCCATGATTGCGAAACTGGGCGGTGCAGGACGCCAAAATCATGGCCACGACGAGCAGCGCCGACAATCTGAATTTCCCAGCAACTCTGTGCATTTCGCCCCTTGCCATGTGGCTGTCTGCCTCGTATCCGGCTTACAACAAGGAATGCCACCTGTTCAAGAAGACTTGCCGATGAGCCCCGCGCCGATCCCCCCAAGCTGGTCACAGCCATTGCGCGTGACAGACTTGCCACAAAGACGCGCCACCGCGATCGCGCTGATACCGGACATCGCCGTCCTGCAAACCATCGCCAACGAGTTGGACCTGCTCGGACTGCGCAAATTGCGCTTTGCCGACGAGATCAGACGATCTGGCGCATCCGACTGGCGGCTTGACGCGCGCCTTGGTGCAACTGTGGTGCAGGCCTGCGTGCTTACACTTGCGCCGGTCACCACGCGGATCGATGAAAAAGTATTCCGCAGCTACATTGGCGAACTGCCAGCACCGCTCGGCGACGGCGAAATTGAAATGCCCGAAGACGAAACGCTCGAACCGCTGGGCGAGCTCATTGACCCCGGTCTAGTGATGGTCGAGGCACTGGCGCTGGCGCTGCCGGCGTATCCGCGCGCGCCGGGCGCAGAACTGGCCGAAACCGAATTTGCAGGGCCTGGAATAAAGCCGATGACCGACGACGATGCACGGCCATTTGCCGGCCTGCAGGCGCTGCGCGACCGGTTCGACGATAATGTCAAGTGAGTGCCGCGAAATAAGCCTGTCGAGAACATTTCGATTTGTCCGGTTTATGTACCATGGCAATTGTCCGCTTCTGTCTTCCTTACTCTGTGGCTGTGCGAGCCGAAGGCGAGCGCTGCCACAGAGTAAGGTTAGGCTGGTCAAAGCGGTTCACGCAGCCTGTTTTTCTTCTGAACTGATTTCTCGGCCTTCGCCGTCGTAGAGCGCCAGTTTGCGGGGGCCGTGAAACAGGGCAATCCGGCCGTCTGGATATTCATGCACCCATACGCGCGACTTGACGTAGTGATGGCGATGCCTGTCATCGGGGATTTGCAGGCAACGGTTTTTATAACGAACCGTATTATCCCTGCCCACGACACGCTCTTCATGCACACACAAAATGTCGTGCAGTTCCCCTGCGAATGGAACAAAGGCTTCCCCGTGTGCAGAGGGGGTCACTGCAAAGCGCCTGTTGTGGGCGGGCAAGAAGACATCCCGCAGGAAGCGATTGGCTTCCTGCATCGTTGTGATCCCGTTCAATCTCAGTTCCTGCGGCAACCGGTTCTGCAGTGTTCCGAACATGCGTTCAGACCGTCCGCGCGCTTCGGGGGAATAGGCTGGGATCAACTCTATGCCCAGGTGGGCCAATGCGCGGCCCACCTGGGTCGGGTTTGACTTGTCGACCTTGCCGCCAGCCTCGGGCGTATGCCAGTAGTGACTACCCCTGTCGGCATAAAGCGAGCAGAAAAGCCCTTTGGATCCAATCACGTCCCCTATGCCGGTGAAGCTGCTCATTGTCCCTTCCTCATCCACGAAGAACGCGGAGTAGACCTCACTGCTCGCATCATCCATGGTCACGATCAGGTCCCACCACCGGCCCGCAACCCAGTCGTGGCTTGACCCATCCTGATGCAACATCATCCCGGGAAGAGCGCGACGCTCACGCTTGCGGCGGTGTTTGCCCCGGTTTGCAGCTTTGGTTATTCGTCCCCGCGCCTGGAGTGTCAGGCGGACCCAGTTATAGCTGTGTTTGAAATCATGGGCCTCAACCAGCTTCTCGTGGAAATGCCTGGGCGTGAAATCCCAGTATCGGGTGTCAAAAAGACTCAGAACATCTTTTATCGTGTCCACTGGCACACGGTTATGCGCCGCTTTGGAAAGGCGGCGATCAAAGAGCCCGTCCGCCCCATCAGCTTCATAACGCGTACTGTAGCGTCGAAAGCTGCGCTCCGACATGCCAAGAAGACCCGCCGCGTCAGCCTGTGTCAGCTGCCGCGATTTCGTTCGCTCATAATAATCTGAAAACTTCATTCGTCGTAGGTCCTGTAAAATGCCTGTCCTAGTCATAAAGCGCTCCCTTTCGGAGCACCCTAAAACCGGACAGATCGCATGGTACATAAACCGGACATATGCCTTGTTAGCGACAGTGCCGCGAAATAAGCCTTGCGCGCGCGCCAAATCGCTCTATGTTCCCGGCCTCGCCTGCAAGATAGGTTGGACACGGAACGCCGAAGCGCGTAAACCCCCGTGAAGACCTGATGACACCGGGGCAAGCCCCCGCAATTGACCGAGGTTGGTGACATGGCTGTCGCTCAGAATCGAATTACCCGCTCGAAGCGGAACATGCGCCGGGCCCATCACGCGCTGGTGGCCGGCAATCCCGCAGAGTGCCCGAACTGCGGTGAATTAAAGCGCCCGCATCACGTTTGCGCGGCCTGTGGTCATTATGATGACCGCCAAGTTGTGGCCATCGCCGACGAGATTGACCTCGACGACGAAGACGCCGCATAAAGCCCGGTTTTCCGGCCATGAGGGCATGACGGATAGCAAAGAACCAGACGCCACGGGTGCCGGTCGCACCATCATTTCGGTTGACGCAATGGGCGGCGATCGCGGCCCGGCGGTGGTGGTCGCGGGCATTGCCCATTCGGCGTCCAAAAACCCCGACATCGGCTTTCTCCTTCACGGCCCCGAAGACGAGCTGAAACGGCTGGTCGTGCGTCGGCGCGGGCTGATTGGACGCTGTGAAATTCGCCATGCTCAGGACGTGGTGCAGATGGATGCCAAGCCCAGCCAGGTGCTGCGCAACGGCAAAAATTCCTCGATGTGGTCAACCATCCAGGCGGTGCGCGACAATGCGGCAACAGTGGCAGTGTCTTGCGGCAACACTGGTGCGCTGATGACCCTGTCGGTTGTCCGGCTGCGCAAATTGCCCGGTGTCAAACGCCCGGCCATCGCTTGTCTGTGGCCGTCGCGCAGTCCTGCCGGGTTTAATATCCTGCTTGATGTGGGTGCCGACATCCGCGCCGACGAACAGGACCTGCTGCAATACGCAATGATGGGCGCCTCTTACGCGCGCAACGGCATGAATGTGGCGCGGCCGCGCGTTGGCCTGCTGAACGTCGGCACCGAAGAACACAAGGGGCGGCCCGAGCTGCGCGCCGCCCATGACCTGATCTCGGAAAATTCCGACGCCGGGGCCTTTGATTTCGTCGGATTTATCGAGGGTGGCGATATTCCGTCTGATCGTGTCGATGTGATTGTCACCGATGGATACACCGGCAACGTGGCGCTGAAGACCGGCGAAGGCACCGCCAGCCTGATTGGCGAATTCCTGAGCCAGGCGTTCAAAGCCACGCCGTTGTCGCGGATTGCCGCGGTGCTGGCGCTGACCTCGCTGCGCCGCCTGAACAAGCGGATCGACCCGCGCCGGGTGAATGGCGGTGTGTTTCTGGGTCTCAACGGCACGGTGATCAAATCGCACGGCTCCGCCGATGCGACCGGTGTTGCTGCCGCCATTGGGCTGGCAGTCCGGTTGGCCAAAAGCGAATTTGGCGAACGCCTTGCAGCGCGGGTTGCATCTGCCACGCCAGCAAGCCAAGATGTCGCAGGCGACCACATCAATGGCGAAAATGGTACAACTGAATGACGGTTCGGGCAGCGGTTCGGGGGGTGGGACACTATCTGCCGGAGCGGGTGTTTCAAAATTCGGAATTCGCGCGTTCGTTGGACACCAGCGACGAATGGATCAGGTCACGCACCGGAATTGAGCGCCGGCATTTCGCCGCCGACGGGCAGACCACATCAGACATGGCGCTGCTGGCTGCGAAATCCACGCTTGCGGATGCCAACCTTAAGCCTGGCGACCTGGACGCAATAATATTGGCCACATCCACCGCCGATCTGACCTTTCCATCCGCCGCGACAATGGTGCAAAGCGCGCTTGGGATGACGCACGGGTTTGCCTATGACGTACAAGCGGTCTGTGCCGGTTTCATTTTTGCGCTGGCCAACGCAAATGCGATGATCATGACGAGTCAGGCGACGCGGGTGATGGTGATCGGCGCCGAGACATTTTCAAGGATCCTCGATTTTTCCGACCGGGCGACTTGCGTGTTGTTTGGTGACGGTGCGGGTGCGGTGATCGTCGAAGCTGCGCAAGGTGCCGGCACGTCTGATGACAGGGGCATTCTGTCGGTCGATCTGAATTCAGACGGCGACCACCGCGATCTGCTTTATGTCGACGGCGGCGTGTCGTCGACCGGCACCATTGGGGTGCTGAAAATGCAGGGGCGTGAATTGTTCAAAATTGCGGTCGTCAAACTGGCCGAAACCGCGCTCACGTCGCTGCAACGGGCTGGTCTTAGCCAAAACGATCTCGACTGGATCGTGCCGCATCAGGCCAACTTGCGAATCATTTCGGGCACCGCCAAAAAGCTCGGCGTGGCGATGGACCGGGTCATCGTGACGCTGCAGGATCATGGCAATACCTCTGCCGCATCGATTCCCCTGGCGCTGTCCGTCGGCAAGGCCGAGGGCAAATTTCAAGCCGATGATATTCTGTTGTTAGAGGCAATCGGCGGCGGATTGACCTGGGGATCGGTGGTTTTACGCTGGTAGGCCATTGAATCGAGCAATTAACAGGTTCCCAAGCTTACCACCCTTCAATTTAGCGAATTAAGCTTGCCATCTGTCCACATGCTGTGATTCAAGGAATCTCCTGTTATAGAATTGAAGATGTTGTATGGTTGTTTCATTGGGTTTTTCTGGGGTAAACGAAGCTATCAAGGTTGATTTTATAGAGCGGCTTCCAAAGTTTCATAAATCCCGCTGCGAAGGCGTTATACCAACGGCCCTAGTCGTTGACCGTTTTGGCCAATTGTCTGGTAGTGATTGACGTGATTGCGGTTTTGTCGTTTGCAAAGAAGTTCCATGCTTCGCAACACCTGTCGACGATCTGCTCATAATTGTCGAAGACGGATATGGCGAGCTTGTTGGCACGCAGATAAGCCCACACATTTTCCATCGGGTTGAGTTCAGGGGAATAGGGCGGGAGTTTGAGCAGGGTGATGTTGTCGGGTACCTCCAGCTCTGCCGAACCGTGCCAGCCAGCGCCATCCAGAATGAGAAGGGCATGTGCGCCCGATGCGACGGTTTTAGCGATCTCGGCGAGATGCGCGCTCATGGCCTGTGTGTCGGCATGTGGCATGATCAGAGCGGCCGCTTCAGCCCGTTCCGGGCAGACGGCGCCGAAAATGTAGCTCCAGATATAGCGGGTGTCGCGCGGGGCACGGGGGCGTGTTCCACGCTCGGCCCAGATACGGGTGAGCGTGCCCTGCTGGCCAACCCGCGCTTCATCCTGAAACCATATCTCCAGGGGCTTGCTGCGGGCTGTTTCCGGCAAGGCTGCTTCTACCTCTGCGGCGAAGTTTTTTTAAAAGCCTCCTGTGCATCCGGGTCGGATTTCGGATGCTGCGGGCGCACCGACAGACGCCGAAAGCCCAGGCTTGCCAATTGTTTGCCAACAGTTCGCTCATGCATGGTGACGCCGAAGCGCTCTTCGATCTTGCGTTTCAGATCAATGCGCCGCCAGCGCACAACCCCATCGGTTTCGGGGTCGGGACCCGCCCGAACCATTTCCGCCAACTCCTCCTTCTGTGCCGCGCTCAGCAGACAGGGTGGATCCGGCGGGCGACGGTTGAACAGGCCCGACACGCCCTCCGCATTGTAACGGTGGGCCCAATCCCGCAACGTCTGCCGATCCATGCCGCAGTTTTCTGCCGCCGTCTTGCGGTCAACCCCATCCAGAACCAGGGCAATCGCCAACATCCGTCGCGCCGCTTTCCCATCCCGGCACCGCGCCGCTTCCTGGCGAAGCTCGCCTGCGGACTTGTCTTTGCGCGTAATCCTTACTGCCATCAAAGCCTCCCTTGCCTTGATGCCACTGAATCAGATCACGCCGCTCGTGGGAATCCCCTTGAGTCAAATCTGGGGGCCGTTGGTATTACACTGCTTTCGAGCATCGTTCCTTGCCTATCCGGTTAACGCCCATGACCGCTACATGTAGGGTGCCGCCACTGTCCCGAGTAAAGCTCGGCATAGGTTGGAGCAGAGGTGTCGCCCGCGATGCCGAGCAATGAGCGGAAGGCGTTGAACGGGTAGAACCGCCTGTTGAAGCGGAAGGTGAACTCGTTGAGGTAGGCTTGTAGGTGCTGGTGGCTAACGCCGTGGTGGATACCGATCAGCCACGTCTTCAGGTTGGCGAAAACCAGATGGATGATCGGCAGGTATTGCTCGGCAACCTCTGGATCACCACACTCGGCAACAGCGAAGTGCTCATAGCCGCGCTTACCGAGGCCAGCATAGCCGCTCCAATCGTCAGTAACGATCAGCGATCCCGGCGCGACGGTGCTCTCGACGAACCCACAGAGCGACTCGGCGCTACGGTCGAGCACGACGGCGAGCCGAACGCGTCCGGCATAGCGTCCGTCTTTCCGGTTGTCGAGCTTGGTGCCCGGCTTTCGATGACGCACCTCGATGGCACAGGAGACGGGAACCTTGTGGTGAACACCACGGCCTTCCCCACGCGTTGTTCGCCCGCCAACCCAGGTTTCGTCCACCTCAACATGGTTCTTGGGCTGTCCACCGATCCTGTCTTGGTTGGGCCGCACCATGCCCGAGCGGAGCTTGTGGAGAATTTGAAAGGCCGTCTCGTAGCGCGAAAGACCAAGTTGCCGCTGAAACTGCACGGCGGACATGCCGGGCGTCTGACTGGCGACCAGATAAGCGGCCCAGAACCAGACGTTCAGCGGAGTGTGGCTACGCTCCATCACTGTTCCCACCGTCAGCCCGGTGTTCTGGCGGCACTTGCGGCAGCGCAGGACGCCAGGGCGGTTTTCAAAGTGGAACGGCTCTCCCGCCGTGCCGCAGTGCGGGCAGGCAAAGCCGTCTCCCCAGCGGGCTTTCTCCAGGTAGGCGGCGCAGGCCGCATCATCGGGGAAAAGTCGCTGGAACTCGGGTAGCGAATGCGGGAATGGGAGCTCGGCGCGGTCGAGAACATCCATGGCGCGCTCCCCTATATCCGGTTTGCGCCCATTCTAGCCCTAGTGGGTGTGGGTGTAAACCGGATAGGCAAGCATCGTTCTTGATGTGCGAAGTGCGAATTTGATGGAATTTTCGGCGGCTTTACCGCGTCACATCGGCACAAAAGATCATCGGTACCAGTATGGTTCCCGTGTTTTGAGCAATTCCCACATTGATTGCGCGGAAATCATGCAGGCCTATGCTGGAGATGTATTCACCCGTTTGGCCTCCAACGGAGAGACCATCGTTTTGATGATGGATCAAAGCCCTATCAATGACGGACATGAAGTCTTGATGCTGTCAGTGCGCATGCGTGATCGCGCCTTGCCTGTGGCTTGGCGCGTGCGCAAGACAAAGGCAATATTGGGTTTTCTCTCCAAAAAGAGTTACTGGACAGCATTCAGGATTGGATGCCTGAAGGGGCTGATGTCATGTTAACGGGTGATCGATTTTATGGCACAGAAAGGTTAATCCATTGGTGTCAGGACGCTGGTTGGGGATATCGTATTCGCCTGAAGGGCAACCTGACTTTGCAGCACCAAGGTGGCGAGCTGTCTTGCATTGAAATCCGGGAGCTGATGCCGCAAGGGCTTATAAACGCGGAACTTTATGGATCAGGTGTGTTTACGAATATCGGAGTATTGCACGACGATGGTCACCCTGAGCCCTGGATCATCGCTATGAATGCAAAGCCTTCACAATACACGGTTCTCGATTATGGAATGCGATGGGGTATTGAAGCTATGTTCTCGGACTTCAAGACCCGTGGATTTGGCATCGCGCAAAGCCAAATCAAAAAGCCAGACCGACTGGAAAGGCTTATCCTTGTCATGGCAATAGCCATGTACTGGGCGGTTTCAACGGGCGCAGCAGATGAACAAATAGTCGCCGAAAGCGGCGAAAAAAGGCGATTCGCAAAACCCGAAGATCACTCTGCTCCCTCTTCAAACAGGGCCTGCGGTTCCTGCGCAGATGCTTCATAGGATATGAGAAAATCCCTAAATTATGGCAAATTTGGATTTTTTGAAGGGTGGTAAGGTTCCCAAGGTCTTGATATTGACTCGGAAATTGCCCGCGCCTTATTATTTTTCAAACTTAACAGGGGGACGGTATGAGCACAAAGACATTAACACGTATGGATTTGTCCGAGGCGGTGTTCCGCGAAGTCGGACTTTCGCGCAACGAAAGCGCACAGCTTGTCGAAAATGTATTGAGTTATGTGTCCGACGCACTGGTCAACGGCGAAAGTGTAAAAATCTCGTCATTTGGGACCCTTAGCGTCCGCCACAAGGCTGCGCGCATCGGCCGGAATCCCAAGACCGGGCAGGAAGTTCCGATCTCGCCGCGGCGGGTTCTGACGTTTCGCCCGTCGCACCTGATGAAAGACCGCGTCGCTGCTGGCAACAAAGGGTAAGGACACCCTGAAAATGGACAAGTCGCCCGAGGCCTTCCGCACCATCAGCGAGGTGGCAGACTGGCTCGACACCCCGACCCATGTATTGCGATTCTGGGAAAGCCGTTTCATCCAGGTCAAACCGGTGAAACGGGCTGGCGGGCGGCGCTATTACCGGCCCAAAGACATGGAGCTTTTGGGCGGCATCAAGAAACTTCTGCACAGCGACGGCATGACCATCCGCGGTGTTCAGAAACTTCTGCGCGAAGAGGGTGCGCGCCATGTTGCCGACTTGTCAGCACCAATTTACAGCGGCGATGTGATCGACAGCGCGCTGGCGGCGGCGCCCATTGAGCTGGATGCCGCACCTGCCACGCCGGAAATCGTGGTCCCGATAAATGAACAGCCACAAGCGCCGCCACCGGCCGAGCCGCCCGCTGCTGATGAACCAGAACCGGACGCAGCAGCGGCACCAGAGCGCCAACCGCTGCTGGCGGACGTGGCCGACGATCCCGCCGACGAGAATGGCTCGGCACCCGATATCACTGATGTTGCAGCCTCGCTGCGTGGTATTGCGGGTGTCAGTCGCGAACCGATGCCGCCATCCGAGCTGCTCAATGCGATTTATGTTCGCTTGACCCACCTGCGCGACCGGATGGGCGACGGCTTCGGTGCCGACGAAACCTGATCCGAACCAGCCCGGTCTGATGACAATTCCGGCTTGCTCCTGCGTCCAGAAACATTATCTAGGGGCGCACGTCGGGCTATGGCGCAGTCTGGTAGCGCATCCGTCTGGGGGACGGAAGGTCGCAGGTTCAAATCCTGCTAGCCCGACCAGATCAAAACCGCCCCCCGTCGGGCTTGGCGGCGGGCGTTTTTACTAAAGGGGACCATGTGACTGCTACTGGCGTACTTCCGGATCACGCCATCCGGCAGCTGATCAACGACGGCAGTCTTGTCGCTGAACCTGCTGTTATTGCAGAACAAATTCAGCCCGCTTCGCTCGACATGCGGCTTGGTGGCGTGGCCTACCGGGTCCGGGCGTCGTTTCTGAGCGGGCGCGCGCGCACGGTCGCCGAGCGATTGCGCGAATTTGAAATGCACCAGATCGATCTGAGCGGCGGCGCGGTGCTGGAGAAGGGCTGCGTCTATCTGGTGCCGCTGATCGAACGACTGAACCTGTCGGCAGACATGTCTGCAGTGGCGAACGCCAAAAGCTCGACCGGGCGCCTTGACTTGCTGACCCGCACGATCACTGACGGCGGGGTCGAATTTGACCGCATACCGGCGGGATATTCGGGCCCGCTTTACGCCGAAATATGCCCGCGCTCGTTTTCGGTGCTGGTGCGCGCCGGTATGCGGCTTAACCAGATCCGGTTTCGTCAGGGCCAGGCGATCCTGAGTGATGGTGAACTGCAGGCACGCCACGCTGAGGTCGGGCTGGTGTCTGGTGAGGCGGTGATAGCGCAAGGCCTTGGCTTTTCGGTGGATCTGCAGCCCGAGACCGGCAATCTCGTTGGCTACCGCGCCAAACCCCATAGCGGCGTCATCGATTTGGACAAGATCGGCCATTACGATCCGCTCGAGTACTGGGAACCGATCCACACGTCGCAGGGCCGGATCATCCTTGATCCGGGCGCGTTTTACATCCTGGTGAGCCGCGAAGCGGTGCACATCCCGCCCGACTGCGCCGCCGAAATGGCTCCGTATCTGGCGATGGTGGGCGAGTTCCGGGTGCATTATGCGGGCTTTTTTGATCCCGGCTTTGGTCACTACCCGGCAGGTGGCGCCGGATCGCGCGGCGTGCTGGAGGTGCGCTGCCACGAAGCGCCGTTCGTGCTGGAACACGCGCAGGTGGTCGGGCGGCTGGTGTATGAGCGCATGGCGGCGGTGCCTGATACGCTCTATGGCGCTGGCCTCAAGTCATATTATCAGGGCCAGGGGCTGAAATTGTCGAAACATTTCCACACGTTGGAAAATTGAGCGCCTAAAGGCGCACGTCTGCCTGCACTTCGTGCGAATTTTCGCACCACTTGGGGGATATTTAAGCAAGAAAGACATCCAAGGCTGTAGGTGACTGACAAATCGCTGGATCGATTTTTCAGCCGCCCACCCCGCCCCCAATAGGTGGGCGCTGCCCGTTCGTCGCTCAGGCCTGCCCCAACATGTCCACCCGCGCCGCCCGCAGCCGGGCAAAATCGTCGCCCGCGTGATAGGACGAACGGGTCAGCGGCGTCGCTGACACCATGCCGAAGCCTTTGCCCCAGGCGGCCTTTTCATAAGCCGCAAATTCGTCCGGGGTCACAAACCGCTCAATCGCATGATGCTTTGGGGTTGGTTGCAGATACTGCCCGATGGTCAGGAAATCCACATCCGCGGCGCGCATGTCGTCCATCACCTGCAACACCGCTTGGCGGTCCTCGCCAAGCCCGACCATGATGCCGGACTTGGTGAACATCGCCGGGTCAAGCTCCTTGACCCGTTGCAGCAAGCGAAGCGAGTGGAAATAGCGCGCGCCGGGGCGCACCGATGGGTAAAGCTCTGGGACCGTTTCCAAGTTATGGTTGAATACGTCAGGGCGGGCTTTCACTGCGGTTTCAAGCGCTTCGGGCGGACACTTAAGAAAATCCGGGGTCAGAATTTCGATTGTCGTGCCCGGGCATTTCTGGCGGATGGCGCGCACTGTCTGGGCGAAATGCTCGGCCCCGCCGTCGGCCAAATCATCGCGGTCCACCGAGGTGATGACCACATGGTTCAGCCCGAGGGTTTTGACCGCTGCTCCCACCCGGCCCGGTTCAAACAAATCCAACGCGCCGGGCTTGCCGGTGGCAATATTGCAAAACGCACAGCCGCGGGTGCAAATGTCACCCATGATCATCATGGTGGCATGGCCCATGCTCCAGCATTCACCGACGTTCGGACAGCTGGCCTCTTGGCACACAGTGATCAAGTTGTTGTCGCGTAAAATGTCGCGGGTGCGTTTGAAGCCCTCTGAGTTGGGGGCCTTGACGCGAATCCAGGCGGGTTTGCGTGGCTGCGTTTTATCGGCGAGATGGGCTTTTTCCGGGTGGCGCTGACTGGGTATCAGCAGGTCTCGCTGGCTCATGATGTCATCCTTGCTTCGGCCCATGATTATAGGAAGGCGCAGGCATTGTCTAAAGGCCCTATTTTGCATTTGTCCATTGCAAATGAATTGAGCATTTTTCAAGATGTGGTAGGTAGGACACGCAATTACACCACAAAAGGGACGCGTTATGAAAAAATACATCGCTGAAGTTATCGGCACCTTCGCCCTGGTCTTTTTTGGCTGCGGCACAATCCTGTTCATGGTGAGTGATGTCGGGCTGATCGGCGTCGCCTTTGCCTTTGGCCTGACCGTGACCGCAATGGCTTATGGGCTGGGTCCGATATCCGGCGCGCATCTCAACCCTGCGGTCAGCTTGGGGGCGAAACTTGCCGGGCGGATGTCCACCGGTGACATGTTCGGCTATTGGGTGGCGCAGGTTGTTGGTGGCCTTGGCGCGACCCTGGTGCTGAGCGTCATGGGCGCCGATGCAGGCGCGGCTTCGACCACGGTCGGGGATCCGGGCACCGTGGCGGCGCTGATCTTTGAGATCGTCGCGACATTCCTGTTTGTAACGGTGATTCTTGGCGCCACGCAGGATGGTCACGCGACCAACGCCGCCGGGCTTGCGATCGGTCTGACTCTGGTGGTGATCCATCTGGCGGGCATCAAAGTATCCGGTGCGTCGGTTAACCCTGCCCGCTCGTTTGCCACCAATGTATTTGACGCCGATGCGCTGGCACAAATGTGGATTTACATTGTCGGACCGCTGGCTGGCGGCGCTTTGGCCGGTCTTGCGCATTCGGCAGGGCTGACCCGCGCGGGCGATTGACGACGAGCGTTGTCGGGGCCGCAAACGCGGCGGTCCTGACAGTCGCTTTGATATGCGGAACCACAAGTAATCGCCGAAAATAATTGCGAACGGCCGCGCGCGGCCCGGTGCTTCAGCAAAACCGGCGCGCGCCGCGTGATCCTGGGCCAGCAGGCGTTTCAATGCCGCGCGGCCGGCAGACGTGATGTGGTAGCGCGAAATGCGCCCCGGTGCGGCACAGCTGATCCAGTCCTTCAGCGCCATCGCTTGGGTCACCGGGCGTTCGACCACCGCCGTCCGCGTGGTGCGTCCATCTTCGGCTTCGCGCACCACAACGGCCTTTTCCATATCCTTGGCCACTGCCAGACAAGCGGCCGGTTCACACAGGCGGCGTAAAATACGACGCGCATCGCGCTCGACCGTTGTGTCGTCCGGGGTGTCGGTTGGTTTGCGGATCTGGGGTATCATGGGCAGACTGTCCTTGGCTTGAAGTTGCATTGTGGGGTCGTTTGATCGCCGGATTGCGCCAAGATTGGACAAAGCTTCATCGACCAGCAGGTCATCGCGCCGTGCCTCGGTTTTTCTGACTTGCCGCAGCACCGTTGACGCGTGGCAGCCCGCCCCGCGCGCCAGCTTGCGGATCGAATGCCCACATTCGGTGTGATCGATGTAGTGCCGCGCCGCCTCTGGCACACACTCAGGCATTTCGCTGTCACCACACGCCCCGACGACATTACTTAACATTGCTAACCCCCTGTCAGTCTCATTCAGCACCAACAGGTGCGATGGGTGGCTGAACCAAGATGCAGCGCCTTGTCCTGACTGCATCGCCGCAGACCTTGATATTACCTGTTCAACCTAAAGTTGTATTAATTACCAGATCATTAAAATACCCGGCATATGATACCAAGGGCCATTATGCGTGACTCTTTTGGGATTCCCTTTTCGTCTCGGTTGTGATTCGCTTCTGCTACAAGCAGGAGAGACCCATGACAGTTGCGGTTACACGGTTGGATTTATCGGCGAGGGACCTTCGCGCGTCGGCGGCGAGGTCAACGGATGCGAAGGCAGCGCGGAGGATGTTGGCGATTGCGTTGGTTATGGAAGGGTCGGACCGCGCGGCGGCGGCGCGGAGCTGCGGGATGGACCGGCAAACCTTGCGCGACTGGGTGTATCGTTACAATGCCGGGGGGCTTGCGGGCCTGTCGAACCGCACGGCACCAGGGCGCACGCCTTACCTGAGCGCCGCGCAGAAGGCGGAACTTTCCGAGATCGTTCGCGCGGGTCCTGACCCTGAGGTGGACCGCGTGGTGCGTTGGCGGCGTATCGACCTGAAGCACCTGATCAAAGAGCGCTTCGGTGTTGTCATGCATGAGCGCACGGTAGGCAAACAGCTTGCCGAACTTGGGTTCAGGCGGCTTTCGGTGCGCCCCGCACATCCTCAATCGGATCCGGCCGCACAGGCGGCGTTCAAAAAAAAACTTCGCGCAGCTGGTAGCGGCGGCACTGCCGCCTGAAGCCCGCGGCAAACCACTGGAAATCTGGTTCCAAGATGAAGTGTGAATCCCGGAGCAATACTGGACCACAGAAACGGTCGAATAATCTGACTGTCGCGGAGTAAAACTCCGCCATTCTGACGCCTGAGGCAAACGAGCTGAGGGCGGGGAGATGTATTCTGTGGAATTGTACAGCCGGGTTCGGCGTGCGTGTCATGTCGGTGGGATGAGTGAGCGGGCGGCGGCCGGTCATTTCGGGATAGACCGCAAGACTGTGTCAAAAATTCTGAAGCATGCGGTGCCACCGGGGTATCGCAGGAATGGGCCACCAGCCCGTCCAAAGCTTGACCCGTTCATTCCGCTCATCAACCAGATATTGGAAGAGGATAAGTCGCGGCTCAAGAAGCAGCGGCATACGTCGAAGCGGATATATGAGCGTCTGCGTGATGAACATGGCTTCACCGGCGGGATCACGATTGTGACCGACTATGTTCGCGAGAAGAAGCGCCGGACTCGGGAAGTGTTCGTGCCGCTGTCGCACGCGCCAGGCCACGCCCAGGTTGATTTTGGTGAGGCGCTTGGCGAGATTGGCGGGGTCGTGCGCAAGCTGCACTACTTTGCAATGTCTCTGCCGCACTCGGACGCGTTCTTCATCAAGACCTATCCGGCGGAGACAACCGAGGCCTTTTGCGATGGCCATGTCTCCGCCTTTGCGTTCTTCGGCGGCGTGCCGCTGTCAGGGCTCTACGACAACACCACGATCGCGGTGGCGCGGATCCTCGGGGACGGAAAACGGCAACGAACCAGAACCTTTGCTGAGTTGCAGTCGCATTACCTGTTCGAAGACAGGTTCGGCCGTCCTGGCAAGGGCAACGACAAGGGTAATGTCGAAGGCACAATCGGTTATGGCCGGCGGAACTTCCTGGTGCCGATGCCGCGCTTCGACAGTTTCGATGACCTGAACGTCCGGCTGGAGGAGCAATGCCTCAAACGTCAGGATGAGGTTCTGCGGGGTCATTCCGAGACTATCGGCGAGCGGCTGATGCGCGACCTCGACGCCCTGATGGCGCTGCCGCCTGTACCCTACGATGCCTGCGAGAAAGTCAGCACGCGGGCGACGTCGATCTCGATGGTCCGCTATCGCAACAACGATTACTCGGTGCCGGTCGCCTGCGCTCATCACGAGGTTCAGGTCCGCGGCTATGTCCACGAGGTCGTCATCGGCTGCGGCGCCGAGGTGATCGCCTGCCACCAACGGTCCTATGAGAAGGCTGATATGGTCTTCGATCCGATGCACTTCCTGCCGCTGCTGGAACAGAAGGTTGGCGCGCTGGACCAGGCGGCACCGCTGCAGGGCTGGGACCTGCCAGGGGAGTTTGCCACCCTGCACCGGCTGCTGGAAGCGCGCATGGGCAAGAAGGGCAAGCGCGAATACGTCCAGGTTCTGCGGCTGCTTGAGAGCTTCGAGATGGCGCACGTCCACGGGGCTATCAAACAGTCGCTGGAACTGGGCGCGATCGGCTACGATGCGGTCAAGCATCTGGTGCTTTGCCGGATCGAGAGGCGCCCGCCACAGCTCGATCTCGATATCTACCCCTACCTGCCCAAAGCACTGGTCGAGACCACCAAGCCCGCGAGCTATATGAGCCTGATGACGCAGGTGCCGGCATGACCGATACACCGCAGGTTCTGCTGCAGCATCACCTAAAAAAACTGCGCTTGCCGACATTCCTGGGCGAATATTCCAAACTTGCGCAACAATGCGCTGCTGAGAAGAAGGATCACGTCCAGTATTTACTGCGGCTCTGCGAACTTGAACTGATAGAGCGGGAACGCCGGATGATCGAGCGGCGCATCAAGGCCGCGAAGTTTCCAGCCACCAAGAGCCTGGACAGCTTCGATTTCAAGGCGATCGCGTCACTCAACAAGCCGCTCGTGCTGGAGCTGGCGCGCTGTGAATACATCGACAAATACCAGAACATCATTGCCCTGGGGCCAAGTGGCACCGGTAAAACCCATGTCGCACTGGGGCTGGGATTGGCCGCCTGCCAGAAGGGCCTCAAGGTCCGCTTCATAACCGCCGCATCACTGGTTCACGAATTGATCGAAGCTGTCGATGAACGCCGCCTGCAGAGGTTCCAAAAACAACTCACCAGCCAGAACCTTCTGATCATTGACGAGCTGGGCTTTGTCCCCTTGAGCAAAACCGGCGCTGAGCTGCTCTTCGAAGTCATCTCCCAATGCTATGAACGCGGCTCCATAATAATCACCTCAAATCTGCCGTTCGACGAATGGACCGAAATATTCGGATCCGAGCGCCTCACCGGTGCGCTCCTGGATCGCCTCACCCACCACGTCCATATACTGGAGATGAACGGCGACAGCTTTCGGCTAAAACAGAGCCGAAACGCCAGAGCCTGAACCCGGTCTGAACTTGATGGATGTTGGCCTTTGGCCAACATGCGCCTTGTCACGCGTTAGCTTTATGGGGAGCACACCCAACAAGGCGCGGCACCTCAACTGGCCCACTTTTACTCCGGCGAATGGCCCCTTTTTACGCCGGGATTGACAGGGAACGCTCACCCGTGTTTGGGCCAGGCGCGGAACCCGCCCGCGCGCGCCACGTGATACTCGCTACAAATGGGCTTACATATTTGGAGCCGTCTGTCCGGAACGCGCCGCTGCCGCCGCCCTCGTCATGCCCTTTGCCGATACGCAGGCGATGAATGAACACCTCGCCGAAATCGCCAAAACCGTCGTTCCAGGGGCACATGCCGTAATCGTGCTTGATGGCGCAGGCTGGCACGGTTCAAAGGCACTATGCACCCCCGACAACATCACACTTCTCCCCCTGCCGCCATACGCGCCGGAACTCAACCCGATCGAAAACGTCTGGGCCTACCTGCGCGCCAACAAACTCGCCATCTCCATCTTCGACAGTTACGACCACATCGTCGAGAAGTGCTGCGACGCGTGGAACTTCTTCGCCGAAGACAAAGAGACCGTTCAAAACATAACCTCACGCGAATACGCAAAAAGCGTCATTCTATAAGGCCGTTGGTATGAGCAGATTGTTTCTATTTGATAAACAATTCGGAAAGGTTCCGAGCGGGATTCAAAAAAGTCCGCGCAACACCCGTTCTGGTTGCGCCACACTTGGGCGAATGCAAATGAGGATTTGACCGATGACCGACTTTGTCAAAATACTTTTCAACGTCCACCGTCCGCGCCTGCTGAACCGTGCGGCGCGATTTGGGGTCCAGGACTATGATCGTGCGCGCGACCTGAAAAGAGTGATGAAATCGTCAACTGCGCCTTCGCCCGCACGGGCGCTGAATTGCCTGATGACCGAAGAGGCCCGGCTTGAGGAGATCCGCAAGAGCGCGACGCAGCCTACAGCGTTGCCCGCCATGTCGAAGTGTTGATTGCGCTGATGGCCGAAGCCCGGCTTTTGCCGCCGGGCACGCCCAAGGCGCAGGCCTAAACGAAAGCGTCCGGAACGCTTGCCTTTTTGCGCGACACGTAATCCTGCAGCGCCTCCTTGAGCGCAATATCAAGGTCAGGCTGCTGATAGTCGCGCAGTAATTTGGCGACCCGCAGAGCGGCCAGCGTCTGGGTGTCGCGGGCGCCTTCTTCGTCCCAGGTCTCAAACGGTTTGTAATCCAAAAGGTCCGAGCGCCAGAATGCGTCTTTGAAATTGGCCTGGGTGTGGGCGCAGCCAAGATAGTGGCCGCCCGGACCGACCTCGCGGATCGCATCCAGCGCTTGGCCGTTTTCCGACATGTCGATGCCTTTTGCCAAGTGGTGCAGGATGCCAAGCTGGTCGGCGTCCATCACGAATTTCTCAAACGAGCTGACCAGCCCGCCTTCCAGCCAGCCGCAAGCATGCAGCATGAAATTCACCCCGGCCAAAAGTGCTACGCTAAGCGAATTTGCAGTCTCGTACGCGGCCTGCGCGTCCGGCAGTTTGGAGCCGCAAAACGACCCGCCAGAGCGATACGGCAGCCCCAGGCGGCGCGCCAGTTGCCCGGCACCATAGGTGATCTGCGCGGCTTCCGGCGTGCCAAATGTCGGGGCCCCTGAATTCATGTCGATCGAGGTTACGAAAGCCCCGAATATCACCGGGGCACCGGGCCGGATCAGCTGTGAATAGCCCACCCCGGCCAACACTTCGGCCAGAACCTGCGCCAGGGTTCCGGCAACCGAAACCGGCGCCATCGCGCCACCAACGATAAACGGCGATATGATAGTGGCCTGATTCGCTCGGGCGTAAACTTCCAGCGCGCCCATCATCGTGCTGTCAAAGGTCAATGGCGAATTGATGTTGATCAGCGAGGTGATCACCGTGTTTTGGGCGACAAATTCCTCACCAAACAGCAGCTTGGACATGGCCACCGAATCCGCCGCCCGGTCCGGCTCTGTCACTGATCCCATGTACGGTTTGTCCGACAGCGTCATATGCGCCAGCAGCATATCCAAATGGCGTTTGTTCACCGCGACGTCAGTGGGCTCGCACACTGTGCCGCCGGAATGATGCAGCCAGTTGGACATGTAGCCGAGGCGCACGAAATTGCTGAAATCCGCCATCGTCGCGTAGCGCCGACCACCAGCGCTGTCGCGCACAAATGGCGGCCCGTAGACCGGCGCAAGTACCAGGTTTCGGCCGCCGATCTCGACGTTTCGCTCGGGGTTTCTGGCGTGCTGAGTGAAGGTTGTCGGCGCCGTTGCACAAAGTTTGCGCGCCAGACCGGGCGGGATGTGCACGCGCTCGCCCTGAACATCCGCGCCAGCGTCGCTCCAGATCTTCAAAGCATTCGGATTATCGACGAAATTCACCCCGATCTCTTCAAGAATGAGTTCGGCGTTGGCCTCGATGATCTCCAAAGCTTCATCGTTCAGGATTTCAAAGTTGGGAATATTTCGCGCAATGACCGCAGCGGTCTCGATGCGCACCGCGGTGCGCTCGGCCCGGCGCGCAGCACCGCCGCCGCCGCGCGCGCGCCGTCCAGCTTGAACCTCTGTCATCCCCGCACCCTCTTTCAGGACATCTGCCACCATTGCAGCATAGGCCAAAATCAGCACCGCCCGGCGCGCAAAATCCGGCCATTCCGATGCGAAAACGACATCGCCGCGTTCGGCTGCAATTCCTTCCGGTCGATTTGTCCTCGGCGCTGCGGGTGCGGATGGCCCCGGCCTCTTGCACTTGGGGTATCGCCGCCCTATGCCGCGCTTCATGACCAGCGCATCACACGACCGGCTATTGATCATCGACTTTGGCAGCCAGGTCACGCAGCTGATCGCCCGCCGCCTGCGCGAGCTGCATTTCTATTGCGAAATCCATCCCTACCAGGCCATCACTGACGAATTTCTGACCAGGTTTGCAGCCAAAGCGGTGATCCTTTCGGGCGGTCCGGCCAGTGTCATTGACGCTGCCGCGCCGCGTCCGCCAGCGTCGGTGTTTGAACTTGGGGTTCCGGTGCTGGGCATCTGCTACGGCCAGCAGGTGATGATGCAAATGCTGGGTGGCGAGGTCGAGCGCGGCCAGGGCACGGCAGAGTTTGGCCGCGCATTCGTCAGCGCCACCGACGCGCGACACGACCTGCTCAAGGGCTGGTTCATGGATGGCGCCGAACAGGTCTGGATGAGCCACGGTGATCATGTCTCGGCGATCGCGCCGGGGTTCCGGGTTTATGGCACCTCGCCGAATGCGCCGTTTGCCATCACCGCCGACCCGGCACGCGGGTTTTTCGCGGTCCAGTTTCACCCCGAAGTGCATCACACGCCGCACGGCGCGATGCTCTATGAAAACTTCGTCCGGCTGGCAGGCTTTACCGGCGATTGGACGATGGGGGCTTACCGCGAAGAAGCAATCGGCAAGATCCGCGCGACGGTCGGTGATGCCAAGGTGATCTGCGGCCTGTCGGGCGGGGTGGACAGTTCGGTGGCGGCGGTGCTGATCCATGAGGCGATTGGTGATCAGCTGACCTGCGTCTTCGTCGACCACGGGCTATTGCGCCAAAACGAGGCCCGCGAAGTCGTGACCATGTTTCGCGATCACTACAACATGCCGCTGATCCACGCTGATGAGGCCGAGCTGTTTCTGGGCGCCCTTGCGGGCCTGTCGGACCCGGAAGAAAAGCGCAAAACCATCGGCAGGCTTTTCATCGAAGTCTTTGACAGGCACGCCAAATCCGTCGGTGGTGCCAAGTTCCTTGCGCAGGGAACCTTATACCCCGACGTGATCGAAAGCGTCAGCTTCTCTGGCGGCCCGTCTGCCACCATCAAGTCGCATCACAACGTCGGCGGCCTGCCCGCGCGTATGGGCCTAAAGCTGGTGGAGCCGCTGCGAGAGCTGTTCAAGGACGAGGTCCGCGCCTTGGGTCGCGAGCTTGGCCTGCCGACCAGTTTCATTGGTCGCCACCCCTTCCCCGGCCCCGGTCTCGCGATCCGGTGTCCGGGACAGATCACCCGCGAAAAGCTCGACATTTTGCGGACGGCCGACGCGGTCTTCATTGACCAAATCCGCAAGCACGCACTTTACGATGACATCTGGCAGGCCTTCGCCGCGATCCTGCCGGTGCGCACGGTTGGGGTCATGGGCGACGGGCGCACATATGACTTTGCCTGCGTGCTGCGCGCCGTGACCTCGGTCGATGGGATGACCGCCGATTATTACCCGTTCAGCCATGAGTTTCTCGGCGAAACCGCGACCCGGATCATCAACGAAGTGACCGGCATCAACCGGGTCACCTATGACATCACTTCGAAACCACCCGGCACGATCGAGTGGGAATAATTTTGAGTCAGACAACAGGCGCAAAAGCGGACCCACAGCAGATGTCGCAGAATACTGTCATTACCGGCACCATCACCTGCGAAGCGGCGGATCTTGAGATGTTTCTTGCAGCCGTCGCCGAGCACAAACGCCTGAGCCGCGCCGAACCGGGCTGCATTGAATTCGAGATCAGCAAATCTGCGGTCGACCCTTGCTCATTTCTGGTCTCCGAGCGTTTTGAAAACCGCGCGGCGTTTGACGCACACACCATCAGAACCCGGACCTCGGCCTGGTGGGCCAAGACCCGGCACATGCCCCGTGACCTTGTGATCAAGAACGCATGATTCAGCAGCGCTCGCAACCGGTCCGGGCCGCGGTCTGGATGATTGGCGGTATTGGCGCGTTCACCAGCATGGCGGTGGCCGGGCGCGAACTTGCGATCGAGCTGGATACGTTTGAGATCATGCTCTACCGCTCGGTCATCGGGATCGGCATTGTGCTGCTGGTTGGCGGGCTGGCCGGAACGCTTGGTCAGATAAACCGGCGCGCACTGCACATCCATCTGATCCGCAATGTCAGCCATTTTGCCGGGCAAAACCTGTGGTTTTTCGCCATTCCGCTGATCCCGCTGGCGCAGGTTTTCGCGCTTGAATTCACTTCGCCGATCTGGGCGATTTTTCTGGCGGTGTTCATTTTGGGCGAGCGGCTGACCAGGATCACCAGTCTCACCGCCGCACTGGGATTTGCCGGTATCCTGATCATCACCCGGCCCTGGGAGGCCGCGTTAAGCCCCGGCGTCATCGCCGCTGCGCTGGCGGCGATCGGCTTTGCCGGATCAGCCGTGTTCACCCGTCTGTTGACCCGCACTCAGACCATCACCTGCATCCTGTTCTGGCTGACCGTGATGCAAGCGGTGTTCGGCCTTGTGCTGGCAGGCTATGACGGTGACGTGGCGGTGCCGACATCCATCATCTGGCCGTGGGTATTGGTGGTGTCGGTGGCCGGGCTGGTGGCGCATTTTTGCCTGACTAAAGCGCTGTCGCTGGCGCCGGCGGCGGTGGTAGTGCCGGTCGATTTCGCCCGCCTGCCGGCGATCGCCATTGTCGGGCTGGTGCTGTATAACGAGCCACTTGAGGGCGTCGTGATCGTCGGTGCGGTTATCATATTCGGCGCCAATTACCTTAATATCATGGCCGAAACCCGCAATAATCGCGCCTAAATCACAACGCTGCCGCATATTCTGAATGCTGAATTTAGTTGACGTTACGTCAATCATTGCCCGGAAATGGCGGAATTTGTTAGAGCATTTCCGGTTTAGTTTGGTCCATATCCGGATGCTGCGAAGAAGTTTGCACATTCCTGTTTTGAGAACAGTTCGAGGATTTCGCCGACACCTTTCCACAAGGTGTCAACGGTTCTCGCGGCCAATCTCTTCATGTGTGCTTTGAGCTTTGAGAAAGCCAGCTCGATTGGGTTCAGATCCGGCGAATATGGTGGCAGGAATAGCAGCCATGCGCCGCGCTCCCTGATTGCTGCATTGGCTGCGGCAACCTTGTGAGCGGGCAGATTATCCCTTGCCTATCCGGTTTACACCCACACCCACTAGGGCTAGAATGGGCGCAAACCGGATATAGGGGAGCGCGCCATGGATGTTCTCGACCGCGCCGATCTCCCATTCCCGCATTCGCTACCCGAGTTCCAGCGACTTTTCCCCGATGATGCGGCCTGCGCCGCCTACCTGGAGAAAGCCCGCTGGGGAGACGGCTTTGCCTGCCCGCACTGCGGCACGGCGGGAGAGCCGTTCCACTTTGAAAACCGCCCTGGCGTCCTGCGCTGCCGCAAGTGCCGCCAGAACACCGGGCTGACGGTGGGAACAGTGATGGAGCGTAGCCACACTCCGCTGAACGTCTGGTTCTGGGCCGCTTATCTGGTCGCCAGTCAGACGCCCGGCATGTCCGCCGTGCAGTTTCAGCGGCAACTTGGTCTTTCGCGCTACGAGACGGCCTTTCAAATTCTCCACAAGCTCCGCTCGGGCATGGTGCGGCCCAACCAAGACAGGATCGGTGGACAGCCCAAGAACCATGTTGAGGTGGACGAAACCTGGGTTGGCGGGCGAACAACGCGTGGGGAAGGCCGTGGTGTTCACCACAAGGTTCCCGTCTCCTGTGCCATCGAGGTGCGTCATCGAAAGCCGGGCACCAAGCTCGACAACCGGAAAGACGGACGCTATGCCGGACGCGTTCGGCTCGCCGTCGTGCTCGACCGTAGCGCCGAGTCGCTCTGTGGGTTCGTCGAGAGCACCGTCGCGCCGGGATCGCTGATCGTTACTGACGATTGGAGCGGCTATGCTGGCCTCGGTAAGCGCGGCTATGAGCACTTCGCTGTTGCCGAGTGTGGTGATCCAGAGGTTGCCGAGCAATACCTGCCGATCATCCATCTGGTTTTCGCCAACCTGAAGACGTGGCTGATCGGTATCCACCACGGCGTTAGCCACCAGCACCTACAAGCCTACCTCAACGAGTTCACCTTCCGCTTCAACAGGCGGTTCTACCCGTTCAACGCCTTCCGCTCATTGCTCGGCATCGCGGGCGACACCTCTGCTCCAACCTATGCCGAGCTTTACTCGGGAGAGTGGCGGCACCCTACATGTAGCGGTCATGGGCGTTAACCGGATAGGCAAGGATTATCCATCACCACAACATCGCCCTTTTGCAGGGTCGGTGCGAGTTGGGTTTTGATGTAGGTGATGAATGCGGGACCATCCATCGGGCCGTCCAGTACCCATGGAGCCGTCATGCCATCATGGCGCAGACCGGCAATGAAAGTCATGGTTTTCCAGTGGCCATGGGGGATTGAAGCTATCAGCCGCTGACCTTTTGCAGACCGCCCTCGAAGCCGGGCCATTTTTGTGTTCAACCCGGTTTCATCAATGAACACGATCCTGCCCAACAGATGCAGGTGATGCTTCAGCCAATCCTGGCGTTTTCGCCAACGGCGGCGTTTGGCCCGCACATCAACCCGCTCCTGTTCACTGGCGTGAGCCGTTTTTTTTATAAGTGATCTGATTAGCACGCAGCCAGTCATCCAGCGTTGAAGAGCCGGCACGCAGGCCATATATCTCATATAAGCGGGCACATAGTTCGGCCAATGTCAGATCCGGCACTGTTTGCCGATCCAACCAATCATGTCAGCGCGATACGGATCAAGTTTGCTCTTGCGTTTCTTCGGCGCTTTCAAACCAACATGGCCAACTTCCATGGCCTGCCTGACAAACCGAATGGCCGAACTGGCGCTTACTTTAAACTGCCGTGCCGCTTCGCGACGCGATACACCCGACGCAACCAAATCAACAATACGAAGTCGTAAATCCTGAGATAAAGCCATGATAACACCTCCTGATTCCTTGAATCAGAAGAAGCTCAATTCGTAAACCCGAGTTTGATTCTAAGCTGGCCGGAAATGCTCTAGTTTGCCTGCATAAATTTAGGCGGGGGGTTTGCAAGATGAGAAAATTATTTGCAACGGTGTCTGTTATCGCCGTGGGCGCATCCGGGGCGTTTGCTGGCGGGATAGACCGGTCGGGACAGGGCAACGCAATAATCTTTGAGAGCGGCAACTACGTTGAACTGTCCCTTGGCTCGGTCATGCCCAGTGTGGACGGCAATGACGTGGCCCTGTTCGGCGGTGGTGCATCTGGCAGTGTCGCCGCAGACTACTTGCAGTATTCACTGGGGATCAAGGTCGACATTGACGACATGACGTCGATCAGTTTGATCATCGATCAGCCATTTGGCGCAGATATTGAATATGCGTCTACGTCTGTGGCACTGGTTGGCACCACCGCAGAAGCCGACATTAAGGCGCTGACAGCCATTGTGCGGCGCAAGATCACTGACCGCATCAGCGCGTTTGGTGGTGTTCGAGCCCAGACTTCTTCGGCGGCCATAGCGCTAAGCGGGGCAGCTTATGGTGGATTGTCGGGCTATAGCGTTGATCTGGCCAGCAATACCAGCTTTGGCTACCTGGTTGGCGCGGCTTACGAGATTCCGGATATCAAGTTGCGGGTAGCACTAACCTATAACTCCGCAATCACACACGACTTTGCCACGGTGGAAATGCTTGGTGCCGCGACGGTCGGCACAACACCGACTGACGTGACTTTGCCACAATCAGTAAACCTTAATATTCAGTCCGGCGTTGCCGAAGGCACGCTGGTTTTCGGATCGATCCGCTGGGTTGATTGGACTGCATTTCGCCTTGATCCGGTATTCATTGTCGGGGCTTCCGGTAACGGTCTGATCGATCTTGACGATACCACAACCTACACCATCGGCGTCGGCCGCAGAATCAACGACATGTGGTCCGGCGCATTTTCCGTGTTGTATGAAGCTGAGGGTTCGCCGCTTGTGTCGCCGCTTGCACCGACAAACGGCAAGCTTGGTGCGACGCTTGCGGCGTTTTACACCAACGGTAATATGAAAATCACCACTGGCGTCAACTATACGAAACTGGGTGACTCAACGCCTGAAACCGGCACGCCAGACACCGCACGGGCAATATTTGACGGCAACTCTGCAATTGGCATCGGCGTCAAGGTTGGCTTTGGTTTCTAAGTGTCTGATCCAAAACTAATTGAGTGATTTCAGCGAGTTGTGATTCAATCGGATTGATAAGATTCGAGGGAGATCACAATGGCCTGGACGGAAACCACTCGCGCCCGATATGAACGGCATTCGGGACGCTATGCAAGCGATTTAACTGATCAGGAATGGGGTTTGATCGCGCCATTCCTGCCGCCGCCTAAAACAACTGGTCGTCCGCGCAGCACGGCGATGCGCGATGTTCTGGATGCCATTTTGTACATCGCCAGCGCCGGGTGTGCGTGGCGTATGCTGCCCAATGATTTCCCGCCAGTGTCCACCGTGCGCTACTATTTCTATGGCTGGCGCAACGATGGCATCTTTGAAGTGATCAGCCATTTTCTGGTGGCGACGGCGCGCGAGTTTCATGGCAAGAAGCCCGGCCCCACCGCTGGTGTCATTGATAGCCAGACCATAAAAACAACGGAAAGCGGTGGCATTTCGGGCTATGACGCGGGCAAGAAAACCAAGGGCCGCAAGCGCCACATTGTCACCGACACGCTCGGGTTTATGGTTGGGTTGGTCGTGCATAGCGCCGGTATTCAAGACCGTGATGGCGCCCGGAAGTGTTGAAATCCATCCGGTATTCCCATCCAAACTTGCGCCATATCTTTGCGGATGGCGGTTATGCCGGACCAAAGCTGCGCGACGCTCTTGAAGGCATCGGTGACTGGACAATCCAGATCGTCAAGCGCTTCGACACTGCGGAAGGCTTCGAAGTCATTCCCAGAAGATGGGTCGTCGAGCGCACCTTCGCATGGCTCAACCGCTGCCGGCGATTGGCCAAAGATTGGGAAAAATCCATCGCAAGTTCACAGGCATGGATACTCGTTGCACATATCAGAACCCTCACGCGTAAAATTGCAAGGCATTGTAATCATGCGTAGAGTTTTGAATCAGACACTAAGGCGAGGCAAAAAGCAAAGATCAGCGGGCACTGCCGATCAGCGTCGGGCCCATATATTTGCGCATGAACCGGGTCGCAGCCAATCTATTGCCCTGCTAACCATTCCCAATGACACCGCAAGCAAGTCTGTCCCCACGCGCCTGGGCGGAACTTTTCCTGCTTTCACTGATTTGGGGGGCATTGTTTCCGGCCGTCAGCGTGGCACTTGGCGAGGTGGGCGTATTCACGTTGGTCGCCTTTCGCGTGGCTGGCGGCGGGTTGATCCTGTGGATCTACGTGTTGCTGAGCAAGCTGCCGATCCCGAAGGCGCCGAAAGTCTGGGGTGCGTTTCTGGTCATGGGGCTGCTCAACAATGCGATTCCGTTTTCGCTGATCGCCTGGGGTCAGTTGCGCATCGACAGCGGGCTGGCAGCGATTCTGAACGCATCGATCGCGGTTTTCGCGGTGCTGGTGGCGGCGGCGGTCTTTGCCGACGAACGCCTGACCGCCAAAAAATTCGCCGGCGTCATGCTCGGCTTTTTTGGCGTGGCAACGGCATTGGGTCTTTCGGCTCTGAAAAGGTTTGATCTGACCTCGCTGGCGCAATTGGCGGTGCTGGGGGCATCGATATCCTATGCGTTCGCCGGGGCCTGGGCGCGTTCCCACCTGAGGGGCTTGCCGCCGCAGGTCGCGGCCGCCGGAATGGCGGGGTTTTCCGGCCTTATCATGAGCGCGCTGGCGGTCTATTTTGATGGTGTGCAGAGTTTTGACTACGCGCCCGCGACCTGGGCAGCGCTGATCTACATGGCGCTGATGGCAACCGCCTTTGCGTACCTGCTGTACTACCGCGTGCTGGCGATGGCCGGGGCAGGCAATTTGCTGTTGGCCACGCTGCTGATCGCGCCGATTGCGATTCTGCTCGGCGCAATCATTTTGGATGAAAAACTTGAGCCCAGAGCGTTTACTGGCTTTGCCTTGCTGGCGGTGGGCATGCTGGTTCTGGACGGCCGGATTCTGCGCCCATTTCGCCCAAAGCGTTAGCAGATCGCTATTGCGGCGAAGTTTTTTCTACCAACCAAGCAGTGAAGCCGCTACCAAGTGGCCAGACGCGATGTGGATGGTGAAATGCTCTGTGAAACGGCCCAGGACTGGCTGAAGAATACCCGCAAACAGGTGCTGCTGTTCGGCATGTCTGGACTTGGAAAAACTCATGTTTCCAACATGTTACGCGGGTCCGGTCGCTGGTTTCACTATTCGGTCGATTACCGCATCGCCACCCGCTATATGGGCGAGCACATCGTCGATAATTTCAAGCGCGAAGCCATGCAGAAACCGTTTCTGCGCGACTTGTTGCTGTCGGATTCGATCTATATCGCCTCTAACATCACGTTCAATAATCTTGCGCCACTTTCAACCTATCTGGGACGGCCTGGCGATCCGGCCAAAGGTGGTCTGGTAATGACCGACTATGTGCGGCGGCAGGACCAGCACCGCGCCGCGGAAGTTGCCGCACTGCTGGATACCGCGCATTTCATCGAGCGCGCCAAGACGCTTTACGGCTATGACAATTTCGTCTGCGACAGCAGCGGTTCGATCTGCGAAGTTGTGCGCCCGGACGATTCGGACGACCCGGTGCTGAAACAGCTGTCTGAACACATGCTGCTGGTCTGGATCGAAGGCTCGCAGGCGCAGACTGACGCGCTGATCCGGCGGTTTGACAAAGCCCCGAAGCCGATGTGCTATCAGGCCGAGTTTCTGGCCGATCTCTGGGCCGAATATCTAATGAAAAACAATGTCCAAGAAGGTGAAGTTGATCCTAGTCACTTTGTCAGATCGGCGTTTGCGCAGGCACTGGCGCATCGTCAGCCACGTTACCGCGCGATGGCCGACAACTGGGGTCTCACGATTGCCGCCGAAGATGTCGCCAAAGCCACAACACCGCCCGCGTTTGACGCGCTGATCGCCCGCGCCCTTGAGATGCGGGTGCGCTAGGCTTATTTCAATCCTTCCCGCAAACCAGAGACCGAACCGATGCCCATCACCCTGCCGGAAAACCTGCCCGCCTATAACGTGCTGATCGGTGAGGGTGTCATGGTGATGTCAGGCGCGCGCGCGGCGCGTCAGGATATTCGCCCGCTTCGTATCGGGCTGTTGAACCTGATGCCAAAGAAAATTCAAACCGAAAACCAGTTCGCGCGTCTGATCGGGGCCACGCCGCTGCAGATTGATCTGTCGCTGATCCGGATGAGCGTGCATCAGACCAAAACCGCCGCCCCCGAGCATATGGAGGAATTTTACCGGCCATTTCAAACGGTTCGGGACGAAAAGTTTGACGGGCTGATCATCACCGGCGCGCCGATCGAGCATTTGCCGTTTCAAGACGTCACCTATTGGGATGAGCTGGTGCAGGTGATGGACTGGACCCAAACCAACGTGCATTCAACGTTTGGCGTGTGCTGGGGCGGGATGGCGATGATCAACCATTTCCACGGTGTCAACAAACACGCGCTGGATCACAAGGCGTTTGGCTGTTTCCGGCACATGAACCTGGCCGAAAGCTCGCCGTTTCTGCGGGGGTTTTCCGATGATTGCGTGATCCCGGTCAGTCGCTGGACCGAAATGCGTCAAGGCGAGATTGATGCGGCTGACGGGCTGGTGACGTTGCTGGGCTCAGCCGATGTCGGGCCTTGTCTGGTGCAGGACGCAGCACACCGGGCGCTCTATATATTCAATCATTTTGAATATGACAGCGGCACCCTGAAAGAAGAATATGATCGCGATATCGCCGAGGGCACGCCGATCAATGTGCCGATCAACTACTACCCCGATGACGACCCCGCCCGAACGCCGCAAAACCGCTGGCGCAGCCATGCGCATTTGCTTTACGGCAACTGGATCAACGAGATTTATCAGACGACGCCTTTTGATTTGGCTGAAATTGATGCTTGACTGCGCAAAACATCTGTCGTCGCGAACCAGCGGCGTGCGCGGCATTGTGAAACCCGGAGGACGCCAGATTCGGCATGCCTAAACGCGGCTATCATCACGGCAATCTGCGCCAGGCTCTGGTTGACGCGGCCCTGCGGCTGATCGAGGAAAAGGGCCCGACCGGGTTTACCTTGACCGAGGCTGCCAAGAGTGCGGGCGTGACCCCGGCGGCGGTTTACCGGCATTTTGAGGGCCGCGAAGATCTGATCGCCGAGGCGGCGCGACAGGGTTACCAGGTTTTCGCCGATCTGATGGATTACGCCTATGCCAAGGGGCAACCGTCAGCGCTGGCGTCGTTTGAGGCCACGGGGCGCGCCTATCTGGCCTTTGCCCGCAAATATCCCGGCCATTACGTGGCGATGTTTGAAAGCGGTATTTCGATCAACCGGACACCCGAGCTTGCCATCCTGGCCAACCGGGCGCTGGGGGTTCTGGAACGTGCGGCGGTGGAACTTTCGCAACATATTCCGCCCGACAAGCGGCCACCGGCGCAGATGGTATCGGCCCATATCTGGGCGATGTGCCACGGCGTGGTGGAACTGTTTGCGCGCGGCTCGCCTGGCACAAAGTCTCCGTTTCCGCCCGAGGAACTGCTGGAAACCGGCATCGGAGTTTATCTGCGGGGCCTCGGGCTGGTGCCGCCAGACCGCTGAAGGCGCAGAAATGCTAAGTCTTGCGAATCGAGCGGAATTGCATTGCTGCGATCAGGATCCTGCTGCGTTCGCGAAACGTGTGCGCTGACCAGCTGCGCAACCGCCCGATGACAAACAAAAGCGTCAGGCTGAACGCCAGCAGCACGAGCATGCCAACAAAGATCAGGCCCAAACCACTGGCTGCAACGATCCCAATCGTGCGCAACGTCGCGGACGGATCGCCCGGATGCACAGATATGCTCGGATAAAGCCGCAGCATCGCGTCAGCCGACAAACGGGTGACACCACTCAGAAGGATTGCGCCGGGCAACACGACGCGACCCAGTCTGTTAAGCGCGGACCTGGCTTTTTCTGCAGCCGGGCGTTCAGCAACCGCTTCCGGGTCCAATTCGAGCCAAGCCTCTATATCCGTTTTCGCAGGGTCCGGCGCGCCCGGTGCTGGCCGCAATCCATACGCCACCCAGCTCGTGATCAAAACAAGGGCCCCGGCAAATCCGATCAACAAGTGATTGGTGTCGACCTCATAGCGCCAAAACACAGTGAAACTCGCGCTCATCAAAATGATGAAAATAATCCTGTCCGGCAAATGAAGCACCCACAAAGCGATACGAGAAAATGCTTCGGTCGGTGTCATTTCCGGCCCAAAAAGAAAGTTCAGGACTTGGCGCAGGAGCAAAAATGCAGGAACTGCCAGCACCGCCAAGATGAAAAACAGGAAATGAGACATGCCATCGCCTGCAAACGGCGCAACAATAGTGATCTGGGTTATCATTCCAACGACGATCCCCAAGACCAAACGCAGCGCCGATCGGATGATCGATGTTTTTGCGATGAGGACCCCGACCGGAGTAGCAAAAATGATCCCCATAAACAGTCCGGCGGCGATATTTGCGCGCCAGCCTTCAGGCGGGAAATGCTTTGAAAGCTCCGCGACCGGCGCAAATATCAGGCCGGCAATCCAGGCGCTGGCAAATAACGCGATTGCGACAGAGGCGAAGTAGCCAAAAAAAGGGTCGCGGGCCGGGGATTTGTTGGCAGCGTTCATGCTCGGACTCATACTGCTTCGTTAACCACGATCTAGTTTGGAATTTGGCCAAGAATTGGTCAGCGATGCGGCAGAACCGCAAAAAAACCCGGATCAATATTGTTCGTTTTGTTCCAAATTGGAAACAAAATCCGAAAATTGGCCAAGATTGTCTCTCGGCACAATAAAATTACACGGCAAGTAAAAAGCGCCGCTTTGACACGGCACTTTTGAATAGTTTGGAACAGCCGAGGCCTGGCGCGAATTACCGCTTTGAGAACTGGAAACTGCGGCGGGCTTTGCGTTTGCCGTATTTCTTGCGCTCCACAACCCGGCTGTCGCGGGTCAGAAACCCTGCCGTCTTGAGCGCTGGGCGAAGCGACGGCTCGTAAAGCTGCAGGGCTTTGGAAATGCCGTGCTTGACTGCGCCGGCCTGCCCGGACAGGCCACCACCCTTGACCGTGGACCAGACATCGAACTGGTCCGCGACGCCGACCACCTGAAACGGCTGCCGCAGGATCATCTGCAGCACCGGACGGGCGAAATAGGCGCTCATCTCTTTGCCATTCACGGTGACTTTGCCGGAGCCGGGCTTGATCCAGACCCGGGCCACCGCGTCTTTGCGCTTGCCGGTGGCATACGCACGGCCCAACGCGTCACGAACCGGCTCTGGTGGTGCGGCAACCGCTGCCACAACCGCCTCAGATCCTTCCGCGACCGCGTTCAGTTCATCTAACGACTTGAACTCGTCGACCATCCTAGGTGTCCCTCGTATTCTTGGAATTCATCGATCTCACGTCCAGCAGTTCCGGGCTTTGCGCTTCATGCGGGTGTTCGGCCCCTGCATAAATCCGCAGGTGGGTCAGTTGCTGGCGGCTGAGCACGCCACCGGGCAACATGCGCTGCACGGCTTTGCTGATCAGGCGTTCGGGGTGTTTGCCTTCAAGGATCTGACCGGCAGTGCGCTGCTTGATGCCGCCCGGATAGCCGGTGTGCCAATAATAAATTTTGTCGGTGCGCTTCTTGCCGGTCAGCTGGACCTTTTCAGCATTGATGACGATGACATTGTCACCCATGTCCATCGACGGGGTGAAGGTCGGCTTGTGCTTGCCGCGCAGCCGCATCGCAATGATCGAAGCAAGACGGCCCAGAACAACGCCGCTGGCGTCGATCAGGATCCATTTCTTGTCGATGTCCGCCGGCGTTGCGGAGAATGTTTTCATGGGCTCTCACCTCAGGCGGGATCGGATTGGGGTGTTTTAGGGGTTTGATGGGTCAGGTCAAGTGCAATCGAACGGGCATTACTATGCATTTACAAGGCATTACAAATAAGGTATGATTTTACCCCAATACGTCGACCAGATTTTGCCACGGCCATCAAGGCCAAAGATTCATCCCTTGGGTGGAATTGAATAAGTCAGCCCGGCCCGTGCGACTGGTGCGTCTTGCCCTTCTGAATACAAATGAACATCGCCCACCGCCAGGACCCGTCCAAGCTTGAGCACTTTTGCCTTGCAAATCATATCGACACCGGCTGCCGGTTTGCGCATGAAATCGATCGAACAGTTGGTGGTCACCGCCAGCGCCTGCGGCCCGATCATCGCCAGGATCGCCAGATACATCGACACATCGGCCAGCCCGAACATGGCGGGGCCGGAAATGGTGCCGCCGGGGCGCAGTTGGGCGTCGCTCACCGCCATGCGCACGGTAATCTCAAACGGCGCCAGATCGTCGATCAGGTATTTCCCGTCGACCTGCGGGAATTCGGCCGTCAAAAAGGCCTGCAAGTCTTCTTTGGACATTTTCAGTTTCATGGCTTTTCCTGCTTGCAATCGCGCCTTAGACTTGGCCGGAATATCATAGCGAGGCAAGATGCCGGTACTTGTGCGAAATGACGGCGGCGCGGTGGCGCATCTGATGCTGAACACGCCCGAGAGCCTGAACGCTTTGTCTGGCGCGATGCTTGGCGCATTGGGCGACGAATTTGCGCGCCTGGCAGCGGACGCCTCGATCCGCGCGGTGGTTCTGTCGGGCGCCGGCAGGGTGTTTTGCGTCGGCCATGACCTGAAGGAGATGACCGCTGCACGACAGTCCGAAGACGGCGGTGCTGCGTATTATTCCGATCTGTTTGCGCAATGTTCGGCGGTGATGCAGGCGATTCAGGCGCTGCCGCAGCCGGTGATTGCGCAGGTCCACGGCATTGCCACCGCCGCCGGCTGTCAGCTGGTGGCCTCATGCGATCTGGCGCTGGCGTCATTTGGCACGCGGTTTGGCGTTAATGGCGTCGATATCGGGCTGTTTTGTTCGACCCCGATGGTCGCGCTGTCGCGCAACGTCAGCCGCAAGCAGGCCTTCGAGATGCTGATAACCGGTGACTTTATCCAAGCGGAACGTGCGGCAGAGCTGGGCCTGATCAACCGCGCCGTGCCCGCAGATCAACTGGCATCGGAAACCGCCGCGTTGGCGGAAAAGATTGCCGCGAAACTGGGCTCGGCGGTTAATATCGGCAAACGCGGGTTTTATCAGCAACTGCAAATGCCGCTGGATCAGGCTTACATTCATAGTGGGCAGGCGATGGTTGAAAACATGCTGAACCGAGACACCGCCGAGGGCATCGCTGCGTTCATTGGAAAGCGCAAGCCCGGCTGGACCCAATGAGCGATGTTGGCGAGTTTCTGGACGCGATCCCGAATGCCGACCGGCGCGCCGGGGCGCGTGTGCTTGATGCGCTGTTTCAACGCGTTACCGGCTGGCAACCCAAGCTGTGGGGCAGCAAACTGATCGGTTACGGCCAGTATCATTACCGCTATGCGTCCGGGCGCGAGGGCGATTTTCTTGCCACCGGGTTTGCGCCGCTGGCGGCTAAATTCTCGATCCATATTTTACCCGGCTACACCACGTTCCCCGAGATCAACGCCCGCCTGGGCAAAGCCAAATGGGGCAAGTCCTGCCTGTATGTCAACAAGCTGGCCGACATCGACTTGGCTGCGCTGCAAGACCTGATCCGCGCCGGCCTAGTTGATCTTGAAAAGCACTGGCCGGTGCAACCGACGTGAGTGTTTTGCGCGTCATTGTTCGCGCCAGCGACCGTGAAGCGGCCTGGCCTTGAGGCACAAAAGACTCATACCAACGGCCCCCAGATTTGACTCAAGGGGATTCCCACGAGCGGCGTGATCTGATTCAGTGGCATCAAGGCAAGGGAGGCTTTGATGGCAGTAAGGATTACGCGAAAAGACAAGTCCGCAGGCGAGCTTCGCCAGGAAGCGGCGCGGTGCCGGGATGGGAAAGCGGCGCGACGGATGTTGGCCATTGCCCTGGTTCTGGATGGGGTTGACCGCAAGACGGCGGCAGAAAACTGCGGCATGGATCGGCAGACGCTGCGGGATTGGGCCCACCGTTACAATGCGGAGGGCGTGTCGGGCCTGTTCAACCGTCGCCCGCCGGATCCACCCTGTCTGCTGAGCGCGGCACAGAAGGAGGAGTTGGCGGAAATGGTTCGGGACACAGAAGGAGGGGCGGGTCCCGACCCCGAAACCGATGGGGTTGTGCGCTGGCGGCGCATTGATCTGAAACGCAAGATCGAAGAGCGCTTCGGCGTCACCATGCATGAGCGAACTGTTGGCAAACAATTGGCAAGCCTGGGCTTTCGGCGTCTGTCGGTGCGCCCGCAGCATCCGAAATCCGACCCGGATGCACAGGAGGCTTTTAAAAAAACTTCGCCGCAGAGGTAGAAGCAGCCTTGCCGGAAACAGCCCGCAGCAAGCCCCTGGAGATATGGTTTCAGGATGAAGCGCGGGTTGGCCAGCAGGGTACGCTCACCCGTATCTGGGCCGAGCGTGGAACACGCCCCCGTGCCCCGCGCGACACCCGCTATATCTGGAGCTACATTTTCGGCGCCGTCTGCCCGGAACGGGCTGAAGCGGCCGCTCTGATCATGCCACATGCCGACACACAGGCCATGAGCGCGCATCTCGCCGAGATCGCTAATCGACCTGAAAACCGTCGCATCGGGCGCACATGCCCTTCTCATTCTGGATGGCGCTGGCTGGCACGGTTCGGCAGAGCTGGAGGTAACCGACAACATCACCCTGCTCAAACTCCCGCCCTATTCCCCTGAACTCAACCCGATGGAAAATGTGTGGGCTTATCTGCGTGCCAACAAGCTCGCCATATCCGTCTTCGACAATTATGAGCAGATCGTCGACAGGTGTTGCGAAGCATGGAACTTCTTTGCAAACGACAAAACCGCAATCACGTCAATCACTACCAGACAATGGGCCAAAACGTTCAACGACTAGGGCCGTTGGTATCATACCACCCTTGATATGGCGTCTTGAGAGGCAGAATCCAGCCTTAAGCGCCTCTCAGCAAATGGGCAAGTTCGCTGCCAACACACCGTCAATAACATGGCCGCCGGACCGGGCGCATGCGCGGTGCCACGGGGCAAGCAACTACACTGCGTAAATAGCACCGAATTTCTGGTCCAGATAGTCCAGTAACGGCGCTTCGGTAGGTTCAAACCCGCAAGCCCGCGTCACCGTATCGCGCGGCTCATAGGGTAACGGCGCTTCGGTAGGTTCAAACCCGCAAGCCCGCGTCACCGTATCGCGCGGCTCATACAGGCCGCCGTGGCGTTGCAGATTGTCACGCAGCCAGCCGGTGGCCGCGCTGGTCGTACCGCGCGCAAGGTCGGCGTCCAGATCTGGAACTGCCGCGCGCAACGCCTGATACAGACAACCGGCGTAAACATTGCCAAGCGTATAAGTCGGGAAATAGCCAAATAGTCCGACCGCCCAGTGCACGTCCTGCAGACAGCCGTTTGACGGCTTGTCCACGGCCACGCCGAAGTCTGCTAAAAACCGCGAATTCCAGGCGTGCGGCAGATCGGCCACCGGCAGGTCGCCACAGAGCAGCGCCCGCTCCAGATCAAACCGCATCAGGATATGCAGGTTGTAATGCACCTCGTCGGCTTCGGTGCGGATGTAGCCGGGCTGAACCCGGTTCACCGTGGCATAGAACGCCTGCGCATCGGCCACGCCAAACTCACCAAAGACCTCGGTCATCCGGGCGAACAAATAGCTGCAAAACGCCGCGCTGCGTCCGATCTGGTTTTCGTAAATCCGGCTCTGGCTTTCATGCACACCCATCGAGGCGCCAGCCCCAAGCGGGGTCAGCAGATGCGCACCGTCAATGGCCTGTTCATAGGTTGCATGGCCGACCTCGTGGATGGTGGAATAAAAACAGTTGAACGGATCGCGCGCGCTGGTGCGGGTGGTGATACGCACGTCCTGCCCGGAGCCGGATGAGAACGGATGCACCGCCTTGTCGATGCGTCCGCGCGCAATGTCATAGCCAAAGGCGCGCGCCAGTTCGCGGCTGATCGCAAGTTGTGCGTCTTCAGCGAAGTCGCGATCCAGAGCGGCGGGGGTTTTGTTCGCACCCAGCACTCGCTCGCGCAAATTCACCAGACGCGGGCGCAGGACGGCGAACATCGCCTCAAGCGCGGCACCGGTCATCCCCGGTTCATAGTCATCCAGCAGCGCGTCATACAAATCGCCACCGCCCGCCAGCGCCTGCGCCTCGCGCTGGCGCAGGCCGACGACCTGTGCAAGCGTCGGCGCGAAGGCGGCGAAATCTTCGCCCTCACGGGCCTTGGCCCAGATGCCTTGCGCCAGGCTGGTGACGCGGGCAATCTCGGACGCCAGATCAGCGGGCACTTTGGCGTTGCGCGCATAGCTGCGCGCGATGAGGCGCAGGTTGGCGCGGCCCACATCATCCAGCGCGCCGTGATCAATGCGCGCCAGCCAGTCAGCGATCCGCGGATCGGTGCGGCGGCTGTGCAGCACCCCTTCCATCGCGCCAATTTCTTCGCCGCGTTGCGCCGCCGCACCGGGTGGCATCATAGTTTCCTGGTCCCAGCCAAGCCGCCCCGCTACCTGCGCCAGCGCCTCGGTGTCACGCTGAAACCGCATCAGATCGTCATAAGCGCTCATCGCTGACCGTGCCGCACCGACTGAGCAAGCGGATATTGCGACAAAAATCGCGCCCGGATGATCAGGACCCAAAGCGCCACCGCGCCCAGTTGATGGATGATCGCAATCCCGGCCGGGGCCGCATACATCACCGTGGCAATGCCCAGCCCGATCTGTGCCACCAGCATCACCGCCAGCCAGTCAAAGGCGCGTTTGGTGGCGATATTGCCGCTGCTGCGCGAGCCCCGCCAGACCAACAGTCCGAAGACAAACAACGCATATCCCGACAGCCGGTGCATGAACTGCACCAGGCCAGCGTCTTCAAAGAAATTGCGCCAGACCGGGGTCAGATCAAACGCCCCTTCCGGGAAAAACCGCCCCGCCATCAGCGGCCAGTCGGTAAAGCTGCGCCCGGCGTCGATCCCGGCCACCAGCGCGCCGAGAAGGATTTGCAGAAACGCCAGTGCGATCAGCGCGTTGGCCAGGCTGACCAGCCGTGTGTCCTTGCTGCGGCGCGCTTGCATCAGCTCGGCCTGCTGGCGCGCCAGATGCAGCGCGAACCAGGCAATGAGCCCCAGAATCACGAAGGCAAGCCCGAGGTGAATGGCCAGCCGGTAGCTGGCCACGTCGGTGCGCGCGCCGCTGAGCCCCGAGGCCACCATCCACCAGCCAATGGCGCCTTGTGCGCCGCCAAGAGCCCCGATGCCGGCCAATCGTCCGGTCCAGCCTGCAGGTATGCGTTTGGCGGCCCAGAACCCGACAAAACCTGCGGCCCACACCAGACCGATGAAGCGCCCCAACTGCCGGTGCCCCCATTCCCACCAAAAGATAGCCTTGAATTCGGCCAGTGTCATGGTGGTGTTCTGCAACTGGTATTCCGGGAACGCCTGATATCGTTCAAACTCGGCCACCCAGGCCGCCGCATTCATCGGTGGCAAGGCTCCGCTGATCGGCTGCCACTGGGTGATCGAGAGGCCCGAGTCGGTGAGCCGCGTCAGCCCGCCAACGGCAATCATCAGCACCAGCAGCGCGAACAGCGCCACTAGCCACAAGCGCACCGACCGCCGGGCGCCGCCGCGCGCCCGATCAATCAGGCCGGGCTGCGGCTTGGCGGCGGCTTTTTCGCCGCCCTGGACGTCTTGGAAAATCGGACGTTTCTGGCTCATGCGGGCACCCGGTTAAATCGGCGCTAAACTAGGTGGGCATTTGGGGTTCGGCAACCGCAAAGCGTGGTGCGTGTTGGCCCTGTGCGCATGAAGCGGTTAGGTACAGCGGCATGCTGGCTACATCTAGCCCTGCGTCGGCCACACCTTGTGCTCGTCATCGATCACAAACACGTGGCGATGCCGACCACCGTGAGCGCGATGTTCGCGCAGATGCGCGTGATCCGGTGGCAGGTCCGGATGCTCATGCGCCAGCGCCCGGGTAGCATCGGCTGGCCAGACGAGCAGCCCCACCCCTGCCCCGGCCAGCGCCAGAACGCCAAGCATCACCATCGCCACCTGCAGCCCAAACGCGCCACCGACCCAGCCTGCCACCGGATAGGTCAGCAGCCAGCAGGAATGCGAAAGCGCGAATTGTGCGGCAAAGACCGCCGGTCGGTCTTCGGCATGGGCTGAATGGCGCAGCAGGCGGCCGGAGGGGGTCAGAATCGCTGAATAAAACATCCCGCTCATCGCCCAGATGGTCAGGAATGCGGCCCACGGCAGCAGGCCGTTTGCCAAAAGGTAAATCGAATGCCCTAGCGTCAGCCCGGCCAGCAGGAACGCCGCGGCCAGCATCAGTGACCGGTCTGCGATGCGATCCAACAGCCGCGGCAAACTCAGCGCCGCCAGCATCGAGCCTCCACCAAATGCCGCCAGCGCGAATGCGACATGACCCTCGGCTCCGCCATAGCCGGCGCGCACCATGACCACCGTATTGACCAGCACAAAGGCACCGGCCGCGGCGGCCGTAAAGTTGAGCGCCAGCAGGCCGCGCAGCCGCGGGGTGGCCAGGTAAATGCGGGTGCCTCGGGTCAGGCGCTTGGCGAACGCGCGGGATTTTTTGCCTGGTTTGTGGGCCGGGATCGCGGTCAGCGCCACGATCGCGCCTGAGCCGACAAAGCCAATGACGGTGCCGCCGAACAGCCAGTGAAAGCCGATGACGGTCAGCAGAATTCCGGCCAGTGCCGGGCTGATCAGGTTTTCGATGTCATAAGCCAGGCGCGACAGTGACAGGGCCTTGGTATAGTCCTTCTCATCGCTCAGAATGTCCGGGATCACCGCTTGAAAGGCCGGTGTGAAAGTTGCCGAGGCAGCCTGCAGAACGAAGATCAGCAGATAAATCTGCCAGACCGCATCGATGAACGGCAGCAACAGTGCCACGCCTGCCCGCACCAGGTCGGCACCGACCAGCACCGCCTTTCGCGGCAGATTTTCAGCGAGCGCATTGGCAATCGGGGCAAGGCCCACATAGGCAATCATCTTTATGGCAAATGCGGTGCCCAGCACCGCACCCGCCTGCTCGCCCGCCAGATCGAAGGCCAGCAGGCCAAGCGCCACCGTCAACAACCCGGTTCCAAGAAGTGCAATCACCTGCGCCGAAAACAGGCGCGCATAGGCCGGGTGTTTCAGCACGTCAATCATGGAAGCAGAAATACATCGCTGCAGCGCAGGTGGAAAGGCGGCTCGGTCTGGCGTGCATTTTGGTCCTGCGTGTGAGTTTACGTTTAATCCCTTGGCCGCCCTTCCTCAAGAAAACTGTGATCGTGGATGACAACGCCGCTCGCCGAAATCGACACAACCGAATATGCCGGGTTTTCCTCGATAAATCGGCGACCGGCACTGTCAACGCGCAGCGCCACCTGGTGTGTCACCGCCCGCACCGTCGAAAACGCAATGCCGTGCCAGGACCCATGACACTGCCGGTGGACGTGCCCCATGAACATGTGCCGGATATTATCGTAATACCCCAGAACCGGCGCCAAGCGATCGCCATCGACCATCTTCATACGATCAAGCCACTCAATTCCAATATCAAACGGCGGGTGGTGCATGAACAAATACACGTCGTCACCGGCATCGCGGGCCGCGTCAAGGCGGGTTTTCAGCCAGCTGAGGCGGTTGTCGTCAAGGCGACCCTGGTGATGACCTTCGTGAACCGAATCAATGACAATGAACCGCCCGGCACCGGTGTGCAGTTCGTAGTGCAGGAACCCATCTTCATGCCACGGCAGCTCAGGCATGACCGTTCGGGCTGGCGCGCGGAGATCGTGATTTCCCAGCAGCGGGTGCCAGGGCATAGGCAGCGCATCAAGCATGTCTTTGACATCCCGGTAGGCTTGAACCTCGGCGCGTCCGCACAGATCACCGGTCACCATGTAAAACGCCGAATCCGCGAAGTTGGCGGATATGCTGTTGACCGCTGCTTCAAGACGGGTGCGCGGGTCGATTCCGTGGATAGTTTGCGCGCCGGTCAGAAAATGGATGTCCGAGAGATGGATGAATTTCATGATGTTCAGTTCTCTTACTTTTTTAAGAAAGGTTTATTTAAGGTCCTAACTGACGCCAAGTGCGACTGCCGCCGCATGGAATTTTTCCCGGGTTCCGATGAAATTCAAGCCCCTTTCACCATCAAGCGATGCATCGACAAGCGAATGCCACTCGGCCGGCGCTACGCCGTGATCCAACGGGTCGGACGACACACCGAGCGAGTCAAGAAAAGCGGCCAATCGCGCCGCTGCGTCGCGTAAATCTTTGCCGAAAATCTGCCGCAGCGAAGCGCCGCACAGTCCTGCGTCGTCCGCAACGCTCGCCAATATGATCGGCAGGGTGAACGAGCACGCGATGCCATGTGCTACGTTGTGCCGCAGGGTGATCGGGTACGAGATGGAATGCGCAATCGCGGTTTTGGTGTTGGAAAACGCCATGCGGACATCAGTGCGGCCCGCGCCATCCGGGTGCGCAGATCAAGTGATGCAAGGTCGTCCGCCAATTTTGGCAAAACGGAAAGGATTTCTGACGCCGCACTCACCGCGCAGGCTGCCGAGACCGAATTTGCATTGACGTTCCAAAGGCTTTCCAGCGCATGCGACAGGGCATCAAGCCCGGTGGAAATTGTCAACGCGCGTGATTTGCCAAGCATCAGCACCGGATCAACGAGCGCATAAGTAGGATAAAGCGCACTTCGCGCCAGCGAATATTTTTTCTGCGAAGCACTGTCCCACACGGTAACCCAGCAAGTCACCTCGCTGCCGGTTCCGGAGGTTGTCGGAACCGCGATAATCGGCGTCTTCGACAAGGTGTCGTCAGCGGTCTTGGATATCAGAAACGCCCTGACACGCTCAAAATCATCGCCGCAGGACGCCAGGACCTTGGCGGTGTCAATCACCGAGCCGCCGCCGATGGCGACAAATACGTCCGGTGACATCGATAGCGCGCCCAACCGCATTGCCTGTTCGCTCAGCAACGCAAAATCCGGGTTTGGTGCGACGTCTGTGATCGCCATCGCAGGTTTGCCGGCAACTGCCGCCAGCTTGTCGATCAACGCGGAAAAATAAGGTTCCCGGTAAGTCACTACACAGTATCGCCGACCGGCGATGACACTGTTCAAGCTGTCAAAACTGCCCGCGCCGAACTGTATTTTCACCGGATTATGATAGGTCCAACTGCTCACATTATTCACCCCGTTTGCATTACGCCGGTGAATATTAGCTGCACAGAACAAAGAGTCATGCCAAATTCATTTTCCGCGCGCAAGTGTCCGGGTTTCCTCAGTGAAATCTCAGCCCCGGTCCTTCCAGCGCACCATCTGTCGCAGCATGCCGTGGAAGGTCTGCACGTCAACGCGCGTCAGCGCCAGGCGCGCCCACATGTTACGCAGGTTCAGTTTCATGCCGTCTGCCTTGGCGGCAGGGTAAAACATCCCGGCCTCGGCAAGGCGATCCTCGAAGTGATCACCAAGTTTTTGCACCTCCAGCTTGCTGGCCAGTTCGGTCTTGGCCATTGCCATGACTTCGGGCGCGATCCCGGCGCTGTTACGGTGCCATTCATAAGCAATCAGCAACACGCATTGCGCCAAGTTCAGGCTGCCAAACTCTGCATTGACCGGCACCGAAATGATCGCATCAGCCAGCGCCACATCTTCGTTTTCAAGCCCGGCGCGTTCCGGCCCAAACAGCACCGCCACTTTCTGCCCTGCCGCACACAGCGCGCGAGCGTGTTCCATTGCGCGCTCTGGCGTCATGACCGGTTTGCTCAGATCCCGGCTGCGCGCAGTTGTGGCGAAGACAAAGGTGCTGCTCGCCACTGCCAAAGCCGTGGTTTCAGTTACAACCGCGCCGTCCAGCAACCGCCCCGCGCCGCTGGCCATTGCCACGGCGCGCGGGTTTGGCCAGCCGTCACGCGGGTTGACGACGAGCAGCCTGTCGAGTGCGAAATTGAGCATCGCGCGGGCCGCAGCGCCGATGTTTTCGCCCATTTGCGGGCGCACCAACACAAAGGCTGGCTGATCTGTGGCAAGGGGCATGTTGAACCTTTGGAAAACACCAGCGCGGTGATACGATTGGCAGGCATTCATGGCAAGGAGCAGGGCATGGCGTATGACCAAGGCCTGGCGCAGGTGCTGCGCGACGATCTGGCCGGTGCGTCCGGCATCACCGAGAAAAAGATGTTTGGCGGCCTGTGCTTTATGCTCAACGGTAATATGGTGTGCGGCGTTCACGACAAGGGCGCGATGTTTCGGGTCGGCAAACAGCGCGAGGCCGAGGCGCGTGCGATAAAGGGGGCCGGGCCGATGAATTTCACCGGGCGGCCGATGGGCGGGATGATCGATGTAACCGAAGAGGCGTTTGCCGACGATGGCGGCGCGGCCAGTGGCTGGCCCTGTCACTGACCAACGCCCGCAGCCTTCCGGCAAAGTAGCCAAGCCGGTTTTTCCCGGCTATAGCGGCGAATAATCCGTCATGAGAGCCGCGAAATGGCCGAAACCGCGCGACCGCAAATATATCTGATCACCCCGCCTGAATTGGACCTGTCCAGCTTTGCTCCGTTGTTGACAAAGCTTCTGGACCAGACCGATGTTGCGTGTGTCCGGCTGGCGCTGTCCAGCCGCGACGAAGACCGCTTTTCGCGCGTTGCCGATGCGCTGCGCGCAATCACCGAAGCGCGCGATGTCGCGCTGGTAGTAGAGGCGCATGTGATGATGGTGAAGCGACTGGGGCTGGACGGCGTGCATCTGATCGATGGTGCCAGATCGGTTCGAAAATCCCGCAAGGACTTGGGCCGCGATGCCATTGTCGGCGCGTTTTGCGCAAGCTCGCGCCATGACGCCATGAACGCCGCCGAGGCCGGGGCCGATTACGTCAGTTTCGGGCCGGTCGCGGCGTCCGGCCTGGGTGACGGCGCGGTGGCTGAACCTTAGCTGTTTTCCTGGTGGTCGGAAATGATCGAAGTTCCGGTGGTGGCGGAAGGCGGACTGAATGAAGAGGTGCTTAGAGGTCTTTCCGATAAAACCGATTTCATTGCATTTGGCTCGGAAATATGGGGCGCTGATGATCCGGCGGCGCAGCTTGCCCGTTTCATCGAATTCATAACGTCATAACCGAACCTGCGGCAAGCCGACGCGCACCACGATTTCACAGGCCTTGGCGAGCGCCTTACGGTCTGCAAAATCCGCCACGCGAAGTGGGTCATGGTAGACAATGTCGACCGCGCCATGATGGCGCGCGGCCAGTATTTTCAGAAGATGCGATGCAAAATTCATTTGCCCCCACCAGCCATAAAACCTGGCATCCGCACCCGTCGGCGCGCGGTAGCTCACGGTGACCGGCTGGATCGACAAGGATTCGCGGATTTCCAGCATAAAGAACGCGGCGAACAGCGTTGATTTAAAAGATAAAACCCGCAGTCCGTCGGTTGATGTGCCTTCCGGAAAAAACAACAACTTATGCCCGGCCTTCAGGCGCGAAATGATGATGTCCTTGTGCAGTTCAGCGTCACGCGCGTTGCGGCGGATAAACACAGTCCCGGTAGCGCGCGCCAGCCAGCCGATGGCGGGCCAGGACGCGACATCTGATTTGGCCACGAAATAAACCCGTTTGCGGGCATGCAGCGCGAAAATGTCCAGCCATGTCGAATGATTGGCCACGATTGCGCCCGTATCCTGCACCATTTCGCCGCGCACATTGTGCTGAATTCCCAGAATTACAAAGGCCGACCGGCACACGAATTGGGTGATACATGGTGTCCAGGGCCGGTGCTGGCCCCAGAGCGGGCGTTCCACCAGCCGCAGCGACAGCAGCAATCCCAGGCCCCCGAAGGTCACCAGCCCAAGCGCGGTGCCGCGCCAGATAACACGCAGCCAGCCAGCCGCGGTGATGGCTGAAACTTCGAGTTCATCGTCAGACTGCCAGATGCTGCTCATAGTGCATCGGCGTGAACATATTGCGCGCGCTGGCGCGCAGTCATCCGCGCGGTGTCAAGCAACAGGCAAACATCGGTGGTGTTGAACGCGTGGTCGACATATGCGCCGTCGCCGACGAAACCGCCAAGCCGCAGGTAGGCTTTTATCAGTGCCGGAGTGGCGCGCATCGCCTTCAGACGGTCAATGCCGGTTTCGCCAATCAAGTTCATCGACTGATAGCTTTCGCGCCGCGCGGACACGCGCAAATCCTGTGGTGCGAGGTGGCGATGATAAAGCAAGGACAAGGGTCCGGCCAGCGCCTGCACATCGGTTCCGTGAAAACTTGCCACTCCAAACAGAATCTCGATCTCGTGTTCGGCGACATAATCGGCGACCCCGTTCCACAGGTGATAAAGCGCCGTGCCACCGCGAAAATCCCGGTGCACGCAGGAGCGCCCAAGCTCCAAAAGCGACCGCCCGCCAGCGCGCAATTTTGTCAGGTCGTATTCACCTTCGGAATAAAACCGCCCCGCTTTTTTCGCCGCTGCCCCGGTCAGCATCCGATAAACGCCGACCACATATTCAAGCCCCGAGGCATTGCGGTTGCGGTCAACCAGGATCAGATGGTCAAAATACGGATCGAACTCGTCCAGTTCGAATTGTGCCGCGTGGTCAACAATCGGTCCGTCGCCGCCAAGTTCCTCGACAAATACCCGGTATCGCAGCCGCTGTGCGGCGCGCAGGTCCTGCTCGCCCTGTGCAATGCGAATTTCAAATTGCGAATCCTTGGGGATCATCTGGGACTGCTGGCGCCAACTGTTGATTTGGCCGGGTTCTAGGGTTGTGTCCGGGAATTTGCAACTGTCGTCGGAATGTGGCGTCAATTGACACCCTCTAAGGTTGTGGTGTATCGCCAATACAAACCCTTTAGAAGAGTATCTAGGTGTCAAATACCAGTTCAAGAGTCACGTGCCGCACGTCAACAACAACTTTACCGCCGTGCTCGAACATCACCGTAACCGTCGACCCGATGTTGGACTGCACCTGGCCAAGCCCCCAATTGGGCTGTTCGGGGTGGCGCACCAGCATCCCTGGCGCAAGCAGCGCATTGTTATCTTCCATTGTGACGTCCCGACGAAAGATCAACCGATGAATGCAAATCCTCGCGACCTGACCGATCTGATCGGATCACGCATCTGCCATGACCTTATCAGCCCATTGGGCGCGATCAGCAATGGTGTGGAATTGCTTTCGATGAGCGGTGGGCCGGTAGGGCCGGAAATGAACCTGATTTCGGAAAGTGTGGAAAACGCCAACGCCCGGATACGATTCTTCCGAATCGCTTTTGGTGCGGCAAGCGCGGCCCAGGTCATTGGCCAGCCCGAGGTGACAAGCATTCTGCATGATCTGTCGCGCGGCGGGCGGCTGGTGACGGACTGGCAGGCGCAGGGCGACCTGTCGCGCCAATACGTCAAGCTGGCGTTCCTGCTGCATCAATGTTTTGAGAGCGCCATGCCGTGGGGCGGCAAGATCATCGTCAGCGCTGTCGGGGATCAGTGGGCATTGTACGGGCAGGCCGAGAAAATGAAGATTGCGCCAGCGTTGTGGGAAGTGCTGGCCGGTCGTTCAAACGAGCCAAAATTGGAACCGGCAAACGTCCATTTTGCGCTGGCGCCGCTGGCTGCAGAGGCGCTCGGACTGCGTCTGGCGGTTGAATGCTCGGAAAACAGCGCAAGGGTTCGATTTTAGAATATCTTGCAGTTTGTCTGTGTCGTCGTGGCAGCGGTTTCATTCGATGCGTCATTTTAACTTTGGCGGCTGTCATCGCCGCGCAAGCGGGGATCTCGGCTCACATGCCGCGCCCAATGGCACGAGGTTCCCGCTTTCGCGGGAATGACAAAGGCATAAGCGGCCCAGATGTTCCTTACGTCTTGCGCCGTTTTGCGGCGCGACCGATCCGGTGTGGACGAAGCAGCCCATGTGACTCTGCCCTTAGTCGCGGATCGTTCCGTCACCGGTCACCAGGTATTTGAAACTGGTCAGCTGCTCGGCACCGACCGGGCCGCGCGCGTGCATCTTGCCGGTGGCGATGCCGATCTCGGCGCCCATGCCAAATTCTCCGCCGTCAGCGAATTGCGTGGAGGCGTTGTGCATCAGGATGGCACTGTCGAGCTTTTCAAAAAACTGCGCGGCGGCGGCGGCGTTCTCGGTCATGATACAATCGGTGTGGTTTGAGCCAAAGCTGCGGATATGGGCGATCGCCGCGTCCAGATCATCGACCACGCGGGCGGCAATATCCATGTCCAGGTACTCGCGGCCCCAGTCATCGTCGTTTGCCGGTGTGGTGCCGGGCAGTGATTGCAGGGTTTCATCCGCGTGAACGGTCACACCGGCGTCCCGCAGTGCCGCGATAACATCGCGCCCCAGGGTGTCGGCCACTTGCGTGTGGATCAGCAGGCATTCGGCCGCGCCGCAGATGCCGGTGCGCCGGGTCTTGGCGTTCAGCACCACGTCGATGGTTTTGCCCACATCAGCGGCGGCGTCGATGTAAATGTGGACAATGCCTTCAAGATGGGCAAACACCGACACCCGTGCCTGGCGCTGCACCAGCCCGACCAGCCCCTTGCCGCCACGCGGCACGATCACGTCGATGGTGTCGGTCATGGTCAGCATTTCCTGAACCGCGGCCCGGTCGCGGGTCGGCACAAGCTGGATCGCATCGGCGGGCAGGACGGCCGCGCGCAGCCCGTCAACCAGACAGCCGTGGATCACCCCGGATGAATGAAAGCTTTCCGAGCCGCCGCGCAGGATCACCGCATTGCCGGCCTTCAGGCAAAGCGCGCCGGCGTCAGCCGTCACGTTCGGGCGGCTTTCGTAGATCACCCCAATGACGCCGAGAGGCGTGCGCACGCGGCGGATATTGAGCCCCGAGGGCATATCCCATTCCTTGATCAGTTCGCCGACTGGGTCGCGCTGTTCGGCGACCGCGCGCAGGCCGTCAACCATGCTGCGGATGCGGTCCTCATCCAGCATCAGGCGATCCATCATCGCCGCGCTCAAGCTCTTTTCGCGGCCAAATTCAAGGTCGCGTTCATTTGCAGCGATGATCTCTGCCCGGCGTGTCCAGACTGCATCCGCGGCGCCGATCAGAGCGGCGTGCTTGCGCGCAGCACTGGCAAAGGCCAGTTCGGCAGATGCCGCTTTGGCCCTTGCGCCCAGTCCGGCCATGAGGTCATGGATATTGTCGAGGTCTTTCATCGGCGGGTCCGTTCATTGCCGTGGCCCGCCCAGATTATGGATATTTGAGCAAGAAAGAAAGTATCACTCACAACACCATGTCGTCGCGGTGGACAAGCGCGGCGCGCCCTGGATAGCCGAGGATCGGTTCAATCTGGTCAGAGCGGCGTCCGACGATGGCGCGAGCCTCATCGCCGGTGTAGCGCGCCAGCCCCTGGGCCAGACGCTCGCCATTCGGGCCAAATATGGCCACCGGATCGCCGCGCCCAAAGGCGCCGGTCACGCGCGTCACGCCGGCCGGGAGCAGCGATGTGCCGCGCGCCAAAGCCGCAGCCGCACCAGCATCAACGGACACTTCACCCTTTGGTTTCATCGCCGCGATCCAGCGCTTGCGCGCGCTTTGCGGATCGCCCTTTGCGGTGAACCAGGTGGCCGGGGCACCCTCGGCCAGAGCCTTGAGCGGGTGCAGGCCCGCGCCATGAGTGATGGCCATTGCGCAGCCCGCGCCGGTGGCGGTTTTGGCGGCCCACAGTTTGGTTTTCATGCCACCCTTTGACAGACCGATGCCCGCGTCGCCCGCCATTGCTTCAATTTCTGGCGTAATCGCGTCGATCTGCTCAAAGCGCCGGGCGGTTGGGTCATCTTTCGGGTTGCTGGCATAGAACCCATCCACGTCTGACAGTAGGATCAGCTGGTCAGCCGCCACGGTCACCGCAATCTGGGCCGCCAGACGGTCATTGTCGCCGTAGCGGATTTCGTCGGTCGCCACGGTATCGTTTTCGTTCACGATCGGCACCACGCCAAGCGCCAAAAGCTGCTCCAGCGTGGCGCGGGAATTCAGGTACCGGCGCCGGTCGGTGCTGTCGTCCAGTGTCACCAGCACCTGGGCTGCGGTGATGCCGTGCGGCGCCAGCGCCTCTTCATAAGCGCTGGCCAGACGGATCTGCCCGACCGCCGCCGCCGCCTGCGATTGTTCCAGCGGCAGCGCACCGGCGGCCATGTCAAGCGCGCCGCGTCCGAGCGCGATCGACCCCGATGAGACCAGAACAACATCTGTGCCGGATGATTTAATCTGTGCAACATCTTCGGCCAGTGCGCGCAGCCAGTCGGCCCGCAGCCGCCCGTCTTGAACCAGCAGCGACGATCCGATCTTGACCACCAGGCGGCGTGCTTCGCTAAGAGCGTTTTTCATTCTATACGCCCCATTCTGCTTGTTCCAAAAGCGGTAACCCGGCGTTGAACTGGCCGCAGTGCGATATGAATATCGGGCAAGGCCAATTTGGCGCCGGATGCCGCTTTTGGGGCCAAGCCCGCAGGGACAGGCCAATTTGCCCCAATCCCCGCGCCCTGGTTTTTGGAGATATGCCCGATATCGCCTGCAAACCACGGCTTGATCTTGGGACAAATTGGCTTGTCAGAGTGGGTCGTATAGAATGAAAAGCGCTTTAGGGATGCCACGGCTGCGCCACCTCGTCGGCATGGCGCGCGCGCAACCTGCCCGCATCAATCTGGTTGCGCAGCGCGCGCAACACCCCGGTCAGACCCTCGCGGCTGATACCGGACATGGCGATCACTTCAGCGCCGCTGGCCGCCGTTAGCGCGGCGCGCTTTTCGTTCTGCTCAGGCTTGCTCATCGCGTCGATTTTGTTGAGCACGGTGAGGCGCGGTTTATCCGCCAGTGCGGCGCCGTAAGCCACCAGCTCGGCGATGATCTCGTGATAATCGGCCACAACGTCGCTCGACGTGCCATCGACCAGATGCAGCAGCACCGCGCAGCGCTCGACATGGCCAAGGAACAGATCGCCGAGCCCCTTGCCTTGGGACGCGCCAGCGATCAGGCCGGGGATGTCGGCCATGACAATTTCGGCGTCATCGACCGCGACAATCCCCAGATTCGGCACCAGCGTGGTGAACGGATAGTCGGCGATTTTGGGCCGGGCATTCGATGTGGCCGCGAGAAACGTCGATTTCCCGGCATTCGGCAGGCCCAGCAGGCCGGCATCCGCGATCAGTTTCAAACGCAGCCAGAGCGTGCGCTCAACACCGTCCTGCCCCGGATTGGCCCGGCGCGGGGCGCGGTTTGTCGAGGATTTGAAATGCATGTTGCCAAATCCGCCATTACCGCCCCCGGCAAGCTGCACCCGCTGGCCGACCGCAACCAGATCACAAATCACGGTCTCTTGGTCTTCATCCAGTATTTCGGTGCCAGCGGGCACTTTCAGCACAATATCGTCGCCGTCCCTGCCGGCGCGCTGGCTGCCCATGCCGCCCTGACCATTACGCGCGAAAAAATGCTGTCGATAACGAAAATCGATGAGCGTGTTCAGCCCGTCCACAGCCTCGGCCCAGACGTCACCGCCCTTGCCCCCGTCACCGCCGTTCGGGCCGCCGAATTCGATGTATTTCTCGCGCCGGAAACTGACACAGCCGCCGCCACCACTGCCCGAGCGGATAGTGACCTTGCAGAGATCAAGAAACTTCATCGTGCAGCCTTTGTGCGGTTTCCGCTTTGGCGATAGAGGTATTCTGGACGGTGCTCAAGACCGAGTGGCCCCTGTCAAAGGCAATTTAGTCAATCGCTGCTAGATTTGGTCCGGCGGATGCCAGCCAGTCTTTGCGGGTCAAGTGATATTCGGTGGCGGCGACATCTTTGCCCTGGGCATTGCTGGTGCAACGGGTGGTGCCGGCCGGTCTGAAGCCAAGCTTTTCGAGCACCCGGGCAGACCCGGTGTTGCCTTGCATGACGGTTGCGACAATGTGGTCCCAGTCATAGAATTGGAAGGCACGCGAAATTGCGGCCCGGCCAATTTCGGTGGCATGCCCTTGGCCGCAATGCAGACGGGCGAAAAAGAAACCAAATTCGCGGTCGATCAGCCCGACGCCACCGATCATTTCCTCACCAAAAAATACCGGACCGGCAAAGCCCAGATCGGCTGCAACCGGAACACAGCGCGACGCGACAAAATCGCGGTCCGCCGGATACGGCCAGGTCGCGGTCCACTTCACCACTTCGTAGTCGGAAACGAACGTCATGTAGGCATCAACGTCGCCGGCGCGCGGCGGACGCCAGCGCAGCCGGCGGGTGCGAAATTCATCCATCGCGCGTCAGCCAGTCTTGCCGGGTCAGGATCATTTTCTGCAAAGCCACGTCGATACCTTGCGCCAGGCTATGCTCTTGCACGACCGCCGCGTATCGAAACCCCAAATTGCACAACACCGATCCGGAGGCGATTTTCAACAAAATAGCCAGATTTGATGGTGCCCCCGCCATCTGAAACCATTCCGTAATAATGGCTTGCACGGCTTCGCTCATGTAACCGTAACCCCAATAGGGCTTGCCCAACCAGTATCCGAGCCGATTGTCGATACTGACTGCGCCGGTAATCTTGCCACCCATTTCAATGCCGAAACGCCAGTCAGGCGCCGGTTTGCGCAGATAGGATTTTGCGTCCTCGACCGTATAGGGATGCGGCACGACGGTAAGTGTCTGATCCAAAACTAATTGAGTGATTTCAGCGAGTTGTGATTCAATCGGATTGATAAGATTCGAGGGAGATCACAATGGCCTGGACGGAAACCACTCGCGCCCGATATGAACGGCATTCGGGACGCTATGCAAGCGATTTAACTGATCAGGAATGGGGTTTGATCGCGCCATTCCTGCCGCCGCCTAAAACAACTGGTCGTCCGCGCAGCACGGCGATGCGCGATGTTCTGGATGCCATTTTGTACATCGCCAGCGCCGGGTGTGCGTGGCGTATGCTGCCCAATGATTTCCCGCCAGTGTCCACCGTGCGCTACTATTTCTATGGCTGGCGCAACGATGGCATCTTTGAAGTGATCAGCCATTTTCTGGTGGCGACGGCGCGCGAGTTTCACGGCAGGAAGCCCGGCCCCACCGCTGGTGTCATTGATAGCCAGACCATAAAAACAACGGAAAGCGGTGGCATTTCGGGCTATGACGCGGGCAAGAAAACCAAGGGCCGCAAGCGCAACATTGTCACCGACACGCTCGGGTTTATGGTTGGGTTGGTCGTGCATAGCGCCGGTATTCAAGACCGTGATGGCGCACCGGAAGTGTTGAAATCCATCCGGTATTCCCATCCAAACTTGCGCCATATCTTTGCGGATGGCGGTTATGCCGGACCAAAGCTGCGCGACGCTCTTGAAGGCATCGGTGACTGGACAATCCAGATCGTCAAGCGCTTCGACACTGCGGAAGGCTTCGAAGTCATTCCCAGAAGATGGGTCGTCGAGCGCACCTTCGCATGGCTCAACCGCTGCCGGCGATTGGCCAAAGATTGGGAAAAATCCATCGCAAGTTCACAGGCATGGATACTCGTTGCACATATCAGAACCCTCACGCGTAAAATTGCAAGGCATTGTAATCATCCGTAGAGTTTTGAATCAGACACTAAGCCAGCGCGAAACCTCAAAATCACCGATCAGCCGGGCGATATCGGCCGCATCCGCCATGACCAGCTGGCGCAGCCGCAATCTAGCCGTTTCAATTACTTTTGCAGGCATGGTCAATTCTCCCTAACGGCCGGTCTTCACATCTTCCAGGCCGAAGATCGCGCTGGCGTCTTTTGGGATGTTTGGCGCGATCTCTGGTGATTCGTGATCGCGCCAGTTTTGGCTCAATCGATAAATCGTTTCACGTAGGTCCAGGTCGCAACCTTGGCGTCACGGGCCAGCGAAAACGCTTCGGCGTCGCCCAGAAACACAAACCCGGCATTGGTCACGACCCGGGCCGAAGCTGCGTTGTCCTGAAATACTTCGGCGAACATCGTGATTGAGCCATGCGGATTGGCCGCCACCATGGCGCGCACCGCCTCGCTTGCCAGCCCGGTATTCCAGAACGCCGGCGCGACCCAGAACTTGATCTCTGACTGTTCGCGATCCATTCGGGTCAGGCTGACCAGCCCGACAACTTCGGCGTGGTCGCTCAGGGTGCCGTCCATGATCCAGACATCCTGGGTGCGATCCGGCGATTGGGCGCGCGCAATGAAGGCGTCGGTGGTGCCGGGTGGCAGCGGATGCGGTATCGAGCGGGTTGCGCGTGCCACCCGCTTGTCGCCGGTGTGCATCGTCAGCAAGCCGGTGTCGGATTTGCGCACCGCACGCAGGACGAAACGCTCGGCCTCGATAACCGGTTGATTTGTAATCTTGTCAATTATCATGTCTTGCCTCCACCGAAGACGGACAAGGCGCAGGCACCATGCTGCCAGGCCGATTCCCACTGCAGGTAGGTTCCGGCGCGCCGATGTTCAACGGTGCGCACTATGGCGTGACCCAAACGGGCCAATGATTTTACGACTGCGAAGCGCATTTGTCTGGCGCCCTTTCTGAAACCAAAAAAGGATCGGCCATTCTTGCCGATCCCCCATTAATTTTGATTTAATGTCTTCGGCTACTCGGCGGCCTCACTATTTGGGAGAACTGAAATAAAGGTGCGGCGTTTCAGGCCTTTGTGAAAGGTCACAGATCCTTGCACGGTTGCAAAGATGGTGTGATCTTTGCCCATGCCCACGCCCTCGCCCGGCCACCACTTGGTGCCGCGCTGGCGCACGATGATATTGCCCGGAATCGCCGCCTGACCACCATAGAGCTTGACCCCAAGGCGGCGACCGGCGCTGTCGCGCCCGTTGCGCGATGATCCGCCTGCTTTCTTGTGTGCCATCGCCCGTTACTCCTTATCGCTTGCCAGTTTGGCGGCCTGTTCGATCCAGCCTTCGCGCTCGATACGGCCCTTGAACGACAATTTCTCGTCCATAGCAGCCACATCGGCCTTTTTCCAGCCCGCAATCTGCGCGAACGTGGTCACCCCGGCGGCGTTCAGCTTTTTCTCAAGCGCCGGTCCGACGCCAGACAGTTTCTTGAGATCGTCAGTGGCGGTTAATTTTGGTGCAGCCTTTTTCGGCGCTGCAGTCTTGGCGTCTGCTTTCTTGGGCGCTGTCTTGGTTGTTTCGGTTTTCTTTGGCGCAGCTTTCTTGGCGGCTTTCACCGCTGCGATGGCCGCAGAAGAAACCGACCCCGCGCCGATTGCGGCCTTAATGCCGGATTTGTCACCGCCGCTTGCAAGGATGTCCGTGACCCGCAGCAGAGTAAGCTGCTGGCGATGCCCCTTGGTGCGCTGGCTGCCGTGCTTGCGGCGGCGCTTGACGAAATGGATGACTTTCGCGCCTTTGATCTGGTCGATCACCTCGGCCTGAACCGCGGCGCCGGCGATGGTTGGCGTGCCAATTTTGGCATCGACCATGAGAATTTCGTTGAACTGGACTTTTTCACCGGTCTCAGCTGCGAGCTTTTCGACGCGGAGCATATCGCCGCTTTGAACCCGATACTGTTTGCCACCGGTCTTGATGACCGCAAACATCTGCATATCCTTTGCATTTTCGCGTCTTTTGGCCCCGGAATCCGGTGTTCTGGTATCAAGCCGCCGCAAACAGCGCGCCCAATGGGCGTCATTTCGCAAATCCCGCAGGCCACCGCCGGTCAGGAATGGCGGCTTATCTGAGACGCCGACCAATAAGTCAAGGCGTAATGCGGGAACGGCAGGATCATCAATTCACGGCCCCGTGCCGGCGGCTCCGGTCAGCGACGCAGCGGATGAATCTAAAGCAAATTGATCGTATTTTCACCGCACTCTTGTCAATTTCGCCAGCCATTAAGCGTAAAAACAGGTCGTTTCGCTTTCGTCATACGCTCTTTGTGCGAGCCACCATGAAAATTGGGATTTACAGGTTGCCTGACAATGGCTGAAATTAATGGAACACCGGGCGATGACACGCTAGTCGGCACGTCCGGCGATGATACCATCAAGGGGCGTGCCGGCAATGACCCGATCACCGGACTTGGCGGCAAGGACACACTTCTCGGCGAGTCCGGAAACGACATTATTGATGGCGGCGCAGGTAAAGACACTATCTGGGGCGGGGGCGGTGACGACACGCTGACCGGCGGGTCAGGTAAGGACACTTTCGTCATCCAGTCCGGATTTGGCAGTGATACGATCACCGATTTTCAGAGTTCGGATATCATCAACATTATCGACCCGGGTATCATAGACCATACCGTGCCTATCCGGTTGTCACCCACACCCACTATATGTATGGCGTGGCGTCGAGTGGCCCGGGAGGGGGACAAAGCGGGGATGGATGTCTCGCAGCGTGAAGACCTTTCGTTTCCGCGGTCGCTTCCTGAGTTCCAGCGACTTTTCCCGGATGGCACGGCCTGTGCCGCCTAAATTGCTGGCGATGTCACCGCTCCCACTTACGCCCAGCTTTACTCGGGCGATTGGGAGCACCCTAGATGTAGTGGGTGTGGGTGACAACCGGATAGGCACGGACCATACCTCTTTCCTTGCCGCCCTTGTCGATGACGGCAGCGGCAATTCGACCTTGACGCTGACCGATGGCACCACCGTGACGTTCATTGGCTTTGAAATTGCCGATTTCAATTCTGCTCAAACGACATTTGCACCAGTGCCGTGTTTTGCAGCAGGAATGCTGATCCAAACGCCGGACGGCCTGCGGCGCATAGAAGACATTCGCGCCGACGACATGGTGACAACGGTTGGTCACGGGCCAAAACCAGTGCGCTGGGCGGGACGTGCAAAAGTAAGGTTTGGCGTCAGCGCGCACCATCTAAAGCCAGTTTTGATCAAAGCCGGGGCGCTGGCCCCGCAGGTGCCGAAATTTGACCTGATCGTGTCACCGCAGCACCGGATCCTGATAACCGACTGGCGCGCCGAGTTGCTGTTTGGCGAAAGCGAAGTTTTCGCAGCCGCCAAAGGCCTGATAAACGGCCGCGACATTATCGGACTTGAAGAGTGCCGCGCAATTGAATTCGTGCATATCCTTTTTGACTGGCACGAAATAGTGACGGTCAACGGCGTTGACGCTGAAAGCCTGTATCCCGGCGCGGGTTCGCTGGCTGGCCTTGGTGTAAATGCAGAGACCGAAATTCTTGAATTATTTCATGATCTTGTCGGCAAGACCGATAGCGCCGACCGGCGGCTGGCAAAACCGGAAATCACCGTGCGAGAGGCGAAATTGCTTTCAGCGTTTCGGGCATTTCGATCTGCAACCGGTCCGGAGGATCAAAGTGGAATGTCAACGGCGAATGCAACTGTCCAGTCAAAAATGAAGTTGCGCGCAAAAACAAGCCAGGATCGTCGGGCACTTCGTGTCGCCGCCTGAACACGGTGCGCCGCTGAACCAGCGATCCAAAGCTGCAGCCACGCCAACCGGCGCAGGCGCGTGCCAGTGCTGCGTGCAATCGCATTAGCCAGAGCAGTTGCCCCTACAGGTCTTCGCCCGCCATCATCTGCGCGGCGGCCAGCCCCAGCGCGTGCGAAATTCCCTCGAACATCTCATCAAATCCGGCAAACAGGGCGTTGTTCAGCGCCTGTCCTTCGGGGGTCTTTGATATCTCGATATAGGCGTTCAGCTCGTCGTCGCTGAGCGGCGAATAGGCCATCGAAAAAAAAGCGTAGAGCCATTCAGCCGTGTCCAGGCGAATTGACTCTTCCTGGCCCCAGACATCGCTTAGCATTTGCTCTTCGGTGCGCGTGCCGGGGTAGGCGCCTTCATCCACCAGCCCGGTCAAAAAGGCAAAGTTGGAATTCATGGCGCCGACAATATTTGATTCCAGCAGATTATTGACCTCGATGAATTCCCTGATCAGATCAATCCGCGGATCATCGGCGCGGATCAGTTCAACCACATGGGCCTTGTTGGCCTCGTCCACCTCATCATCTATGATCGCGCGCCGCGCACTGATTTCCAGCGCAATGATCTGCTGGCCAAGCGGGCTTAGGAAAAACGCCGTCAAAGGCGCCGTGTCCGCCCCTTCCAAAGCGTTGGCGAAGCCTTCCATCGTCACTTCGCGCATCCGGTCGGCATCATAAATTGCGTTCAGCAGCCCCTGCCATTCATCGCCGCCACGGCCCGGAAACATGTCGTCCGCCAGCTCATCGCCAAAATCGATGCCCTCTTCCCGCATCACCTGAATGATCTCGGGTATCGCCAGCGCCTGCGCCAGATCCTGAATGGCTTGCGGAACCTCGGCGCGCAGCGGCAAAGCCACCAGCAGCCAGGCTATAATGACGATTGGATATCTGAACATCTGGCCTCCGGGATCACCTCGTGGCAACTTACGCAGTCGTTTGGCAAGTTCCAAGCCTGCACCGCGCAACTTGTCGCAAACGTGCGCGGGTTCTGACATTTCCTATTGTGGCGCGCGTGACCATTCCCTAGACACGGCTGCGGTCCAATTTGGACAATCGCGGAGAGATGCCAGAGTGGTCGATTGGGGCGGTCTCGAAAACCGTTGAGCCTTCACGGGTTCCCAGGGTTCGAATCCCTGTCTCTCCGCCACATCGGTCGAAATCGGCTTGAAAATGGCATGCGTGGGCGTCACAGGTGGGCCGTCCGTGCCGTTCGGCTCGGACCAATTCGACAGAGCTATCAGGAACTGACGATCAGCAATGGCGATACTTGGGTTTCTCCTCAATCTTGCGGGCGCGACAATGTTGCTTTTGTTTGCGGTGCGCATGGTGCGGACCGGGATCGAGCGTAGTTTCGGGGCATCCTTTCAACGTGTGATCACCAACCAAAACAGCCTTGTCGGATCCTCGGCCACCGGGCTTGGCCTGGCTGTTGTGTTGCAATCATCGGCGGCGGTCGCCCTTCTTGTCGCCGGGTTTTCCACCAGTGGTGGCTTGGGTTTCGCAACCGGGCTGGCGGTGGTTCTGGGCGGCGATCTTGGCTCGGCGCTGATTATTCAGGTGCTCAGTTTTCGGCTTGATTGGCTGGTGCCGCTGTTGCTGGCGCTCGGCGGCTATCTGTTTGTCAAAACCGATCAGCGGCGATTGCGCCAATATGGCCGCATTCTGATTGGCATCGCGTTCATTCTGATCTCGTTGCGCTTTTTGCGCGAAGCGATGGATCCCATTCGCGAAAGCGCCTTTTTGCCGGCGATATCGGCATATTTGGCGCGCGACTACCTGACCGCCTTTATCGTCGGCGCGACGCTTGCCTTTGTCATGCATTCCAGCGTCGCCAGCATCCTGATGTTCGTGACGCTTGTGGCCATTGGGGCGATTCCGCTGGCGGCGGGAATGTCGTTGGTGTTGGGCGCCAACCTTGGCTCGGCCGTGATCCCGATCTGGCTGACGCGCGGCATGGGCCCGCTGGCGCGGCGGGTGCCGTTTTTCAACCTGGGCCTGCGCGGCAGTTGGGCGTTATTGATATTGTTTGCGGTGAACCTGCTGCCCGTCCAGGGCATTCTGGGCAGCTTCGCCCCGGCGCAGATGCTGATCATCACCCACATCGCTTTCAATCTGACGCTGCTCTTGATCTCATTGCCGTTTGTTGGCGCTTTTTCTGTGATCGCCGAAAAATTAATGCCCCAAACGCCGCCGGTTTCAGGCGATGATCCGGAAAAACCCTTAAGTGCGCTGGATCATACAGCGCTGGATAATACGACACTGGCACTGGCCAGCTTGAAACGCGAATTACTGCGGATGAGTGCGATTGTCGAGCGCATGGCGGCGCCGGTTATCGAGGTCTATGGCAGCGGCGACGCCGACCGTATCACAGGACTGCGGCGTCTGGACGGCCAGGTGAACAGCGCCTTGAAGGGCATCAAGACCTATGTTGCAAAACTGGCCGCCACCGGCATGACGCGGCCGGACTGGCGGATCGCCCGCGAAATGGCAGAGTTCGCCATCAATCTGGAAATTGCCGGTGACATAGTTGCCAAACGGCTGTTGCCGCTGGCCCGCGAGAAGGCCAAGAAACAGCTGAATTTTTCGCCCGATGGCTGGGCCGAACTGCGCTCGATGCATGAAACGGTGATGGCAAATATTCGCCTTGCGACCAGTGTTTTGGTTTCTGACGATCTCGAATGCGCGCGAATGCTGGTGGCGGCAAAATCCGACATTGGCCGCTTTGAACGCAATAGCCGCATTCGTCACCTCAAACGATTGTCCGAGGGTGGTTCGGTGAGTTTTGAAACCAGTGATATCCACCTGGAAACACTGCGCGGGCTGAAAGACCTGAACAGTCAGTTCGCCGCCGTAGCCTATCCGATCCTGATTCGCGGTGGCCAGTTGCTGGAAACCAGGCTTATCAAGTCTCTGGACGAAGCCCACCCGGACGAATAGCGCCTTACGGTCACTCGGTTTCGGGGCCACGAAATCGGGTCGCAACGACGTATTTTTCCGAAGACTCAGACCGGCTGGCCGGCGGCTTGACATTCGCCACCTTGGCGAACCGCTGTTTGAGCAGTGTTTGCAACTGGCCTTCGGTGCCACCGGCCAGAACTTTTGCCACAAAGGTTCCGCCCGTATCCAGAACATCAAAGGCGAAATAGGCGGCCGCTTCGCACAGCGCGATGATCCTGATGTGGTCGGTCTGCTTGTGCCCGGTCGCTGCAGCCGCCATATCCGACATCACCACATTAGCGCTGCCGCCCAGCCAGGCTTTGACCCGCTCATCGGCACCATCAGCCATGAAATCCAGCTGGTGAAGCTCAGCCCCGGCAATCGGGTCAACAACCTGCAGGTCAATGCCCAGAACCTGCCCCACGGCCTGGTCGGGCCTGTCGCCAAGCGCGTTCACCCGTTTGACCGCGACCTGGCACCAGCCGCCGGGCGCGCAGCCCAGGTCAACCACCCGTGCACCGGGCACCAGAAACCGAAACTTTTCGTCCAGTTCCAATATCTTGAACGCCGCGCGCCCGCGATAGCTTTCGGCAGTGGCGCGCCTGACATATGGATCGTTCAGCTGGCGTTCCAGCCAACGCGTCGAACTCAGCTTGCGCCCGCGCGCCGACTTGACCTTGACGCGAAGCTCGCGCGCACCGCGTCCGCTGGATTTTTTTGCCATCTGGCCGATCCCGGTAACATGACGCCCCGGCTCTTGTTGCATTCAGCCTTCAGTTATCGATTTGCACTGGCCGCCGCAATCGGCTGAGCAAATCCTCTGGTAGCGAGTTTGCAACCGGCTCGGCAAAATGGACCGGGCGGAGCCCTTAAAAAAAAACGATTATTCCGGCGTCATGCGGAATACCGCGCCCTGGCCGACGCTTAGAAACCAGATCGAACCGTCCGGGCCTTCGCGCACGTCGCGCACCCTGATGGTGCTGTCGCTTTTAATGCGTTTCTCGGACCAGCCCTGTTGCGGGTCAAGGCGTGAGAGATAGTCGAACTTCAGCGACCCGACAAAGAAATTCCCGCGCCACTCAGGCCAGAGCCTGCCGGAATAAATCATCAGCCCAGATGGTGCGATCGACGGATCCCAGAAATGCTCCGGCTGCTCCATGCCCGGCTTTGACGTGCCTTCGCCGATCTTGAGGCCAGAATAATGCCGCCCGTAAGCGATCACTGGCCAGCCATAATTGGCACCGGGCACGATTCGATTGATCTCATCGCCGCCGCGCGCGCCGTGTTCGCTCACCCACAGATTGCCCTGCAGATCCAGTGCCGCGCCCTGCGGGTTGCGGTGACCATAGGACCAGATCTCTGACAGCGCTTGGTTCTGGCTGGCAAACGGATTGTCATCCGGCACCGATCCGTCGCGCCGGATGCGAATGATGCTGCCGTTGTGGCGTGACAGATCCTGCGCCGCCGGGCGGTCGCCGCGCTCGCCGATGGTCAGGAAAATCATGCCGTCACGTCCTTCAACAATCCGGGTGCCAAAGTGAACGTCGCTGCGGCTGCCCTTTTGCATTTCGAAAATCACCCGCAATCCGGTCAGGTTGCTGCCGTCTTGCGACAGACGCGCCGCTGCAAGTGCCGTGCCGGTGCGGCGGCCGCGGTTTTTGGCATAGCTCAGAAACACTTCGCGGCTGGCGGCAAAGTCACGGGGCACCATGACATCCAGCAGCCCGCCTTGTCCTTCGCTCACGACTCTTGGCACGCCTGTAACATTTGCGATCCGTCTACCGGCACCAACATGGATCAGCCGCCCGCCGCGTTCGGTGACCAGAAACCGCCGCCGGGCAGGAACGCCAGCCCCCAGGGTTCATCCAGACCATCAAGCATCCGGGTCAGCACAAGTGGCCCGGCGGAAGTCTGAATGACCTCGCCTGCCGTCGCGAACGGCCAAATCAACAGGCAAATTGTTATCAGTAAGCCGCGCATCAAACCTCTCTTGGTCCGATAGATCATAGCGCGGTTGCTGCAAGCTTCCATCGCCAGTCGCCGAGAACGCAACATTTTTCCGTTAGCGGAAACAGATTGTTAGGCTTTTCTTTTGTGCAAAGCCACTTTAACGTCCGCGGGCAGGACAATGTTCCAACTAGGGAGAAACACAATGAAAAAACTGCTCATGGCTACCGCTGCAACAGTGCTCGCAACCGGTGCCGCATTTTCAGCCGCCCACATCGAAGAAATCAAGATCGGCGTCATTCTTGGTTTTACCGGGCCGATTGAATCGCTGACGCCTTCAATGGCGGATGGCGCCGAACTGGCGATGAAGGAAGTCACCGAGTCCGGCCTGCTGCTGGGCGGCGCGATGGTCTCGTCGGTGCGTGCCGATTCGACCTGCATCGACGCCGGTGCGGCGACCGCTGCTGCTGAACGGCTGATCACCTCGGACGGCGTCAAAGGCATCATGGGCGCCGATTGCTCTGGTGTGACCGGCGCGATCCTGGCCAACGTGGCGCTGGCCAACGGTGTGGTGATGATTTCGCCGTCCGCGACGTCGCCGGGTCTTTCGACTGCCGAAGACAATGGATTGTTCTTTCGGACCTCCCCGTCGGATGCGCGTCAGGGTGTTGTGATGACCGAGGTGTTGATGGAACAGGGCATCAACGAAGTTGCCGTGACCTATACCAACAATGACTACGGCAAAGGCCTTGCTGACGCGTTTGAAGCTGCATTTGTGGCCGTCGGCGGCTCGGTCACGATCAACGCCTCGCACGAAGACGGCAAGGCCGACTATTCGGCAGAGGTTGGTGCACTTGCCTCGGCTGGCGGTCAGCGCCTGGTCGTTGCGGGTTATGTGGATCAGGGTGGCTCGGGTATTGTGCGCGCCGCACTTGATAGCGGTGCGTTTGACACCTTTCACTTCCCGGACGGGATGATCGGTACCAAGCTGGAAGATGACTTCGGTGCTGAGATCAACGGCTCCACCGGCCAGCACCCGGGCACTGACAGCGAAGGCAACGCGGTGTTCAACGCAATGGTTGGCGACGCATTTGATGCAACCTCGCCGTTCACGCCGGAAAGCTATGACGCGGCGGCGCTGATTATGCTGGCGATGCAGGCTGCCGGGTCGTCTGATCCCAGTGTCTACAAAAACAACGTGATGGATGTGGCGAACGCACCGGGCGAACTGATCCTGCCGGGCGAACTGGCCAAAGCGCTGCAGATCCTGGCTGATGGTGGCGAGATCGACTATGTCGGCGCCACCGCTGTGGAGCTGATCGGACCCGGCGAATCTGCTGGAAACTATCGTGAGATCAAGATCGACGGCGGCATGATAACCACGGTGCAATACCGCTAGTCTGCATTCTGCATGAAAACGAAACAGCCCGGTCCGTCCGGGCTGTTTCAGTACGTTACTCGCAAAAGTGCGGACCGGGATAGGGGATTGGCCGGGCAATGATCGCCGTTGAAGACATCCACAAACATTTTGGCGGGTTTCATGCTGTCGACGGCACCACGCTGCAGATAAAGCAAGGCTCGATCACCGGGCTGATCGGCCCAAACGGTGCCGGAAAGACCACTCTTTTCAACGTCATCGCCGGCGTACTTAAGCCAACGTCTGGCCGGGTTTTCATGGCCGGCGAAGATATCACCGGCCTGCCGCCGCACGAGCTGTTTCACAAGGGTGTGTTGCGCACCTTTCAGATCGCGCACGAGTTTTCGTCGATGACGGCGCGCGAAAACCTGATGATGGTGCCGCCAGGTCAGTCCGGCGAGGCGCTTTGGAACACCTGGTTCGGGCGCACCCAAATTCACGATGAAGAACGCGCACTGGGCGCCAAGGCGGACGAAGTTTTGGAGTTCCTGACGATTGACCATCTGGCGGACGAAAAGGCCGGCAACCTGTCAGGCGGGCAGAAAAAGCTGCTGGAACTGGGCCGCACGATGATGGTCGATGCCCGGATCGTGTTTCTGGATGAGGTCGGGGCCGGCGTGAACCGCACCCTTCTCAAAGCCGTTGGGGATGCGATCCAGCGGCTCAATCAGGAACGCGGTTATACGTTCTGCATGATCGAGCACGACATGGATTTTATCGGCCGCCTGTGTGACCCGGTGATTTGCATGGCCGAGGGCAAGGTGCTGGCGCAAGGCACGATTGCCGAGATCAAGGCCAATGAGCATGTGATCGAGGCCTATCTGGGCACCGGTTTGAAGAGCAAGCAATTAGAGGGCGCGACATGAATTTCGTGTCGGCAGCCTCCCCCCTGACCCCGCTCCGGGACGAAAGGGGGAAATCCGCCGCTCACAGCAAAGCGCTGGCTCCTCCGATTTCGTCTCCCACTCCCTGTGGGAGGGGGACAAAAGGCGGAGGCGACAATGTCTGACCCATTCCTCATTGGCGAAAACATGACCGGCGGCTATGGCACCGGCGCCGACATCCTGCACGACTGCACGGTGTCGGTCGGCACGGGCGAGATTGCGGTGATTGTCGGCCCGAACGGGGCCGGCAAATCGACCGCGATGAGGGCGGTGTTCGGGATGCTGAACATGCGCGCCGGAGCGATCCGTATCGGCGGCAAGGACATCACGCACCTGACCCCGCAGGCGCGGGTCGCCGAAGGCATGGCGTTCGTGCCCCAGACCAGCAATATCTTCACCTCGCTGACGGTCGAGGAAAACCTTGAAATGGGCGCGTTTCTGCGCCGCGACGACATTCAGGCCACGATTGAACAGGTCTACGAGTTGTTCCCGATCCTGCGCGACAAGCGCCGTCAGGCGGCGGGCGAGCTTTCTGGCGGCCAGCGTCAGCAAGTCGCGGTTGGCCGCGCCCTGATGACCCAGCCGCAGTTGCTGATGCTGGACGAGCCGACCGCAGGGGTCAGCCCGATCGTTATGGACGAGCTGTTTGAGCGGATCATCGAAGTGGCCCGCGCCGGGATCACCATACTGATGGTCGAACAGAACGCCCGCCAGGCACTGGCAATCGCCGACACCGGTTATGTGATGGTTCAGGGCCGCAACGCGTTCACCGACACCGGTCAGGCGTTGCTGGCCAATCCGGAAGTCCGCAAGAGCTTTCTGGGGGGCTAGGCATGGACATCCTCAACGCGCTCGTCGCTTTCGCGAACTTCGTTCTGGTCCCGGCCATCTCATACGGCGCCCAACTGGCGCTTGGCGCGCTCGGCGTCACGCTGATCTACGGCATCCTGCGATTTTCCAACTTTGCCCACGGCGACACGATGGCCTTTGGCGCGATGGTGACGATCCTTGTCACCTGGTGGTTGCAGTCCATCGGCATCAGCTTCGGGGTGCTGCCGACCGCCCTGCTCGCCCTGCCCTTCGGGATCGCCGTTACAATCGCGCTGTTGCTGTTTACCGATCGCGTTGTGTATCGCTTCTATCGCGCGCAAAAGGCGGCGCCGGTGATATTGGTGATCGTGTCGATGGGGGTCATGTTCATCACCAACGGGCTGGTGCGCTTCATCATCGGGCCCAATGACCAGCGCTTTGCCGATGGCGTGCGGTTCATCATATCCGCGCGTGATTTCAAAGCGATGACCGGCCTCAGCGAAGGTCTGGCGATCCGCTCCAGCGCTGCGATCACCCTGATCACCGCGATTATCGTCGTGGTCGTGCTGTTCTGGTTCCTGAACCGCACCCGGACCGGCAAATCGATGCGGGCGTATTCCGATAACGAAGATCTCGCACTTTTGTCGGGTATCGATCCGGAACGGGTGGTGACGTATACTTGGATCATCGTGGCGACACTGGCCACCATTGCCGGCACGCTTTACGGGCTCGATAAATCGTTCAAGCCGTTCACCTATTTCCAGCTTTTGTTGCCGATCTTTGCCAGCGCTATTGTCGGCGGGCTGGGCAATCCGCTCGGTGCGATCGCCGGTGGATTCGTGATCGCGTTTTCGGAAATCACCATCACCTACGCCTTCAAAAAGGTGCTTGGCTACCTGCTGCCCGAATCTCTGGAACCGACCACCCTGGTTCAACTCCTGTCCACCGATTACAAATTCGCGGTCAGCTTTGCGATTCTGGTCATCGTGCTGCTGTTCCGGCCGACCGGCCTGTTTAGGGGGAAAACCGCATGAACCCGGCGCTCAAGAATCCGCTGCTGTTTGCGATTGTGTTCGGGCTGATCGTCCTGACCGGAATTTTCAGCAGCTGGAACGTGGCGCTTGGCATCCTGAACATGGGGCTGATAAGCGCGATCATGGCGCTGGGCGTGAACATGCAGTGGGGCTATGCGGGACTGTTCAATATCGGCATCATGGGGTTTGTGGCGCTTGGCGGGCTGGGCTCGGTGATCATCGCCATGCCGCCGGTGAACGAGGCTTGGTCGGCGGGCGGGCTGCGGGTATTGGTGGCGCTGGCAACCGGCGCTGCGACCATCGTGGCGGTGATCGTGCTGCGCGCACGCATGGCAGCGGGGCGAGCGCGGACGCTGTACACGCTGGCGCTGCTGGTCGCCGGGTTTTTCATTTTCCGCTGGCTGTTTGATCCGGCGGTGGCCGCGATCGAGGCGATCAATCCGGCCGGCACCGGGTATCTGGGCGGGCTCGGTCTGCCGGTTCTCATCGGCTGGCCCATTGGCGGCGTGCTGGCCGCCGGGGCCGCCTGGATCGTCGGCAAGACCGCGCTTGGGTTGCGCGCCGACTATCTGGCGATCGCCACCCTGGGTATCGCCGAAATCATCATCGCGGTGATGAAAAACGAAGACTGGCTCAGCCGGGGCGTCAAAAACGTAATCGGCATTCCACGTCCGGTGGCAAGGGAGATTGACCTGCAAAACTCGACCAACTTCCTCGGCTGGACCGAGGCCTTTGGCCTCAACCCGGTGACCACCTCTTCGATCATCGTCAAGCTTTCCTATGCCGGGCTGTTTGTGGTCGTCCTGCTGATCCTGATCTGGCTCACCGAAAAGGCACTGAATTCGCCCTGGGGCCGGATGATGCGGGCCATTCGCGACAACGAGGTCGCCGCCGAAGCTATGGGCAAAGATGTCACCGGGCGACATTTGCAGATCTTCATTCTTGGTTCGGCGATCTGCGGTATTGCCGGAGCGATGATGACCACCCTTGACGGACAACTGACGCCGGGCACCTATCAGCCGCTGCGCTTTACTTTCTTGATCTGGGTAATGGTGATCGTCGGCGGTTCCGGCAACAACTGGGGCGCGGTGCTGGGCGGATTCTTGATCTGGTTCTTCTGGGTCCAGGTTGAACCGATTGGCCTGTGGCTGATCACCGTGATCACTTCGGCGATTGCCGACGATTCTGCTCTGAAAATACACCTGATCAACAGCGCCGCCCACATGCGATTGCTGACTATGGGGCTGATCCTGCTGCTGGTGCTGCGTTTTTCCCCGCGCGGACTGATCCCGGAACGCTGATTTGGCGCAATAATTTTCGGTAAAAAACTGGCGGACGGACATTTTGCCCGCCCGCCACACAGCGTCAAAATTGCGTCCCTCTCGCTAATCCCACAGCAGCTGTGCCTCATGGTGTTTTAACGAGCGCCGCGCCGCTGCATATCCTTGTGACTTTTGTGGCTGGTTCTCGAGCTCCGGAAACAGCTGGTAAATTTCCGTGCGCTGCGGATCGCCCAGCCCGGCCAAAGAAAAATCACCGGGCTGAAATGTTTCGCTCCACGCCCCGTTGGACAACACGATCTCGTGGTGGTCGCACAGGAAATGGACGTACTCGATTTCGGCGGTGATCCAGTGTTCAAATCCGGCGTGCCGACCAGATGCTTGGCCGCCACCAGAATCTCGGCCTCGCCGAAATACAGCTGCGCCCGTTTGCTGGTCAGCAGCATCCGGTGATTGGGCGACACCAGCGTGTCATGATCCGGCAGGCCATGCCCAAGCGCGCCGCTGCGAATCAGTATTGGCTGCAGTTTCTGCGACAACGTGCCCGCCCCAAGCGAGATTTTCTTGCGACCGATCCAGCGGATTTTCTGCGCCCCGTTGTCGCGCGTGAAAACCCGGTCTCCGACCCGCAGATCTTCCACCGCGCACTGGCCCTGCAAAGTGGCAATGCCGGTGCCGGGGGTGAAACAGATGATCCGTTCAATTTCACTGAACTCGGCGGTTCTGTAGACATGGCCCTGTTCGTTCAGGAAATGAATAAAGCCACTTTCCGGGCCGGTGAATTCAATCGTGTGATTTCCGGCGCCCGACAGATCAAGCACGTCGATATCGCTGTCATCGGGGTTTTCACTGCCAACAATTGTGTGGTTTCCGGCGGTGACAAAGAACGTGTCGCTGTCTTGTCCGCCAAAGGCCGTGTCATTACCGCTGGTCAAGATCAGCGTGTCGTCGCCGTCATCACCAAACAGTGTGTCATTGTTGGAACCGCCATCCAGCGTGTCATCGCCATCGCCCCCCGACAGCACATCGCCCGCACCGCCGCCAAACAGCGTGTCATTGCCCTCATCGCCTGAAATCGTGTCCGGTCCACGGCCACCGTCGATGGTGTCGTCCCCGGCTCCGCCGGCAGCCTCGTCAGGCCCGTTTCCGGTGGTAATGGTGTCGTCGCCGGCGCCGCCCAAAACCACATCCGGGCCGTTGCCGCTGTCAATTGTATCGTCGCCATCGCCACCGTCGACAAAATCCGGCCCGTTGCCGCTGTCGATGGTATCGTCGCCATCACCGCCATCGATGACATCCGGGCCATTACCGCCGGTGATAATGTCGTCGCCGGCCAGCCCGTTGATCACATCTTTGCCGTTGCCGCCATCAATGGTGTCATCACCGGACGTTCCGTCCAGTTGGTCAGGTCTTGATGTCCCGTTGATGGCGGCCACACTCACACTCCACTAATCAGACGACGGGCTGTTGCCCAATTTTCGCCTGGTTTTGATCATAATTGGGGCCTTAAATCCGGTAAACCGGCCGCGGGTTTAACCGTGCCTGCAGGTGTCACTTAAATCGCAGCCACTGCACCGTTGCGGTGGCAATTTACGCACGAATAAGTCGCCATCGTTTCTGTTCTGAAATCAATCGGCTGGGTGGCGACGAATTGGCAGCGATTGCCACGCCAAAACTATGCCCCGAAACAGTCTGTGCAGCCGCCGCGCAAATCGCGCGCCGCAGATGGCGCGTTAACGATTCAGAACCAATTGTCAGAAGCTGCCAATATCATGAATCAATCCAAGACAATGGCGGCTGCAATTGTGGCCTTCATGTGGCGCGGCTGATTCGGAATATCCGCAGAATGTGGCAGCGACAGCTGGCAAAATTCAGCGCGATTGGCGGAACAGAAACACCCGCGGCGCACATCCAATTCGCGTTATTTCTGGCAGCCTGCCTTTTGCGCCGCTGCCAGAATCGCCGCGCCTTGTTCGATGGAAATGTTTCGGCTCCAGCCAAGTCGGTAGACCGACCCGTTGCTGGCGCTGTTGATGTATTCCGCGGCCACCTGCCCGGCAGCGTCAAGTATCAATATCCGCCCGATATTTTCCTCTTCAACCAGCAAATGGCCAGAAGGAAGTATTTCAAAAAGCCCCTAGGTCGGTGTCCGGATGTCATTTTCCCTGAACGCCGAGCCAAATATTTGTGACACCTCATCGGTTGCAAAATCATAGACTAAAATCTGATTTGTAACCTCCGGGTCTTTGACGAACGCGCGTTCATTGAAACCATTATTGAACACCGCAATCTTGCCGTCCGAAAGAATGTCCACATCATGTTGCAAGAGCCACGGACCAGTCTTAAGCCAAATAAATTCCCCGCTGGACGGGCGAAACTGCAACACCGTAGACTTGCTACGCAAGCTAATGAAAAGATCGCCTTTTTCCCAAAACCTACCGTCTTCCAATACTGGCTGAACATCATTTAGATGCAGCGGATCATCCACGCCCAGCCGATTCATTCCGGACAGCAAATATTGGTAACCGGATTGCTTGAGAAAGGCCGAGACGGAATGAACCGACAAGATTTCTCCGGCATCAGATAATTCAACGATAGTATCGTTTTGAAACGTGTCAGACTTTGAATTCAGCGTGCTGGTTTCATCCACACCCGGCATCCAGATCGACCCTTGCTCGTCGGTTTCGATGGCATGGTGAAATATGTATTCGTTGGTCCAGACCATTCGCGAGCAAACGTCGACAAGCGCCAGCGGTGAATAATGGGCCTTGACCAGTAGTTGCCCGTCATCCAGCACCAGCGGGTGGATTATGCGAAAGTGCGCGTTGTCCATCGGGTGCAGATATTCAACATCGCGGAACTTCGTTTCAGCAAAAATATCTTCGGATTTTGGCGCCCATTGATGCACTGTTTCAAATGTTTTCAAGTCAACCAGATCGACAATGTGCAATTCAACATCCTGTCAAACCGGCTGAGCAACAGATAACCGGTCAGCCCCTGCAACCGCGCATCATCGTGAACTGACCATCCTGACTGCCCCTCAAACCGGGTCGCCCCCTCAAAGGCAAGCATGCGGCTTTTGGCACCGACCAGCTGCAGGGCTGTGGCCGTATTATTGGCGATATTGAATGCAATTTCGCCCGCCACACCAAATCGGTCGTGGCCAAGCGCCCGATTGCGAACCGGCGCCCCAAATACAACCAGGCCGATGAGTCCGAGAACAAACAACAGCCCGACGATCCACAGCTCAATTTTTTTGAAAATCAATCGTCCCAATACACTTACTCCAAGCGCCAGACGGTCTGCCGATTATGGCCGGATATCCGCAGATTGAAAACTGCAATGGCCGTCGGCGCAAGCGGCAGTTGCGATGTTCTCAAATTCCAGCTCGCAGTTACGCTTGTTGAAAATTTTTCGCTCGGTCGATGCAATCATCGAACGGCACCGAGGAGGTTTATTTGCTTCCGGTGAACGGATCGCGTGCCCGCGCCAAAAATGGTTGCGACTTCAATGTCTGATGCGAGGTGACTTCCGTAGACCTTGAATTATCGCAAGCCACTGTTTTTATGTAATTTTGGTGAGTTACTGGTGCCCGAGGAGAGACTCGAACTCTCACGCCCGTGAAGGCGGGGGATTTTGAGTCCCCTGCGTCTACCATTCCGCCACTCGGGCAACCGGAGTTTTGTGTATCGCCAGCGTTTCGCGCCGTCCACCGGAAAATCCAGCGGCCATGCCACCGCGTCTGGTAATGTTGCGAAAATTTGGGGGATTATGTAAGAAAGTGCCGAAAGGGGGTTGACGCGACCGGCACTCTCATGTAATTTTCGGGCATATCAGGGAGGCAAGACGTGGCACACAAAGCACCTGGCAAGTCCGACCGCAAGGGCATCTCGCTGATCGAGATCATGCGGAAGTTCCCCGACGATGCGACCGCCGAGGCATGGTTCATTGCTCGCCGCTGGCCGCATGGCATCGCCTGCCCGCACTGCGGTTCGGTGAACGTGCAGACCGGCGCGAGGCACAAGACCATGCCCTTCCGGTGCCGGGAGAAGGAATGCGCCAAGCGGTTCAGCGCGAAGACCGGCACGGTCATGAAAGGCTCGAAGCTCGGCTTCCAGGTCTGGATGGTCGCCACCTTCCTGCTGTCCACCAACCTCAAGTCGGTGTCCAGCATGAAGCTGCACCGCGACCTGAGCATCAACCAGCGCAGCGCGTGGTTCCTTGCGCACCGGCTGCGGATTGCGCTGGCCGAGAAGGGCGGCGTGTTCGCGGGGCCGGTCGAAGTGGACGAGACCTATTTCGATGGTCGCCGGAAGAACATGTCGAACGCGAGGCGGAAGGAACTGGCCGGAACCGGACGCTGGGCCGTCGGCAAGACGGCAGTCATCGGGGCGAAGGACCGCGAGACCAACCAAGTCGCCGCGAAGGTGATCGAGCGCACCGACGCGCGGACGCTGCAGGGCTTCGTCCGCGCCCATGCCGCCCCAGGGGCCACGGTCTACAGCGACGACGCCAGCGCCTATGAGAGCCTGCCCTTCGATCATGAGACGGTCACGCACTCGCTCTCCGAGTATGTCCGGGGCGATGTCCACACCAACGGCATCGAGTCCCTGTGGTCGATGATGAAACGCGCCCACAAGGGCACCTTCCACAAGCTCTCTCCGAAGCATCTTGACCGCTATGTGCAAGAGTTCGGGGCCCGTCACAATCTCCGCGACGAAGACACCATCGACATCATGGCCGCTGTCGCTTCCGGCATGGACGGGAAGCGCCTCCGCTACCGGGATTTGATCGCCGATAACGGGCTGGCGAGCGGGGCGCGGTCGTGAGTGAGCCGTTGAAAATCATCGCTGGCGCGTCGGACAAGACGCGCCAGATTGGGAAGGTTTTTTCACCCAGAGACGACGAATGAGCGTCGCAGAAATCATCGCTCAGGTTAAACCGCTGGCGGCTGAATACTACCGACTAACGGGAAAACCTCTCGGTGCTACTGGGGAGATCGGCGAGTGCGAAGTTGCGCGTCTGCTTGATCTAACACTCGTCGATGCGAGAACACCTGGATATGATGCGACTGATCGTTCTGTCCGTCGTCATATAAAATGGGACATCAGAGCGGTTTGAGTATTGGAGGCTCTGGTTCGTTTGCGTGATTGATTATGCCGCCTGTTTTTGATGTTGCAAGCGGCGGTTTTGGATTGTCAGTTTCTTGATTTTTTCCCTTTCTCTGATGATGGCTTTGTCGCGCCCAAAATAGACGTCGGCGGGTGTGACGTTGTTCAGGCTCTCGTGGTAGCGCTCGTTGTTGTAGTAATCGACGAAGGCCCCGATCTGATGTTCGAGATCGCCAGGCAGATAGTAGTTTTCCAGCAGAACCCGGTTCTTCATGGTTTGATGCCAGCGCTCGATCTTGCCCTGGGTCTGCGGATGGAACGGCGCACCCCGAACGTGGTCCATCTTGTGATCTTCCAGCCATTCGGCCAAATCACCGGAGATGTAACAGGACCCGTTGTCGCTCAGCAGGCGTGGCCTGTGCCGCACAACCGCCTGATCACAACCTGACGCCGCCAGGGCCAGTTCGATCGTGGCAGTCACGTCCTCGGCCCGCATGTTGGTGCAGAGTTTCCAGGCGATGATATAGCGGCTGTAGTCGTCCAGGATCGTGCTGAGATAATACCAGCCCCAGCCGATGATCTTGAAGTAGGTGAAATCGGTCTGCCACATCTGGTTGATGGCGGTGGTTTTGTCCGTGAACTCGTCGGCAGCCTTGATCACCACGTACTCCGGCGCGGTGATCAGATCAGCTTCCTTCAGAAAGCGGTAAGCCGATGATTCAGAGATAAAATACCGCTTCTCGTCGGTATATTTGACCGCCAGCTCGCGTGTCGTCAGGGCCTCATGTTCCAGCGCGAACTCGATCAGATCATCCCGCCTGGCCTGCGGAATACGGTTCCAGACAGACTTTGGGCAAGGTGAACGATCCGCCAGGGCATCAAAGCCGCCTTCGACGTAGCGGTCATACCATCGGTAGAATGTGGTGCGCGGAATGCCCAGCATATCGAGGGTTTGCTTCGCGGGCAGATGGGAGCCCTCAACGGTGCGGATGATTTCCAGTTTTTAAGACGCGGGGTACCTCATTCGTTGAGCTCCCCAGCCCCGGTCATGCTTTTTTTGAGCAGACGGTTTTCCAGGGTCAGATCGGCGACGCATTCTTTCAAAGCCATCGCCTCGGATCGCAACTCCTTCACCTCAGGCGACGTCGCCTGACGTGCCGTATCGCCAGACAAGCGGCGTTTGCCCGCTTCCAGAAATTCCTTCGACCAACTGTAATACAGGCTCTCTGAGATGCCTTCACGACGGCACAACGCCGAGATGCTTTCCTCGCCGCGAAGACCCGCTAAAACAATGCGGATCTTCTCCTCAGCCGAATAGGTTTGCCGGGTCTTGCGGCGAATGGTTTTGACCAGCCTGTCAGCCGAGGCTTTGCTGGTTCCGGATTTCTTGTTCATCTTCACTCCTTGACGGTTGCGATGAACCAGAAATCCTCCTGATGCTAAACCTAAAATCTGTCCCACAGGCGTTGACGTCAGACAACAACAGCATCTGCAAATCACCGCGATGGACCGAATACTGCGGCCAGTTGTATCCGGCAAACTTGCCGCGTGGCTCGCGCCAGATTGCCCCGCCCTGGGCCGAGAAATAGGCGACCTCCTCGGTGCGCAGCCAATTGCGTCAAGCTCCTGCGCCAGCCCCAGCTCATACAATTCGCGCACCGCGTGCGGTTGCAGATTGATCCCCACCCCAAGTGGCCGCAGCCGCTCCATTGCCTCAAATATGCGAAACGGCACGCCCAGCTGGTGCAGGCTCAGACCCAGGGTCAGCCCGCCAATGCCTGCGCCTGCGATCAGCACTGTCAAATGTTTGGCCCCTCAAATGCCGCCCCGCCACGCGCCCAGTATAACTTGACGCGCAATCATTCACATGGCGCATTCACATGGCGTATGAGCAAAATGATGGACGAGCAGGCATGATCAGACAGCTTTACAACTGGACCATATCGCTGGCCGAACATCCGCGCGCGCTCGCAGCATTGGCATTCGTGGCGTTTATCGAAAGCTCGGTCTTCCCGATCCCGCCCGACATCTTGATGATCCCGATGATTATCGCACGCCCCAGCCGCGCCTTCGTCATCGCCGCTGTCGCAATGTTCGCCTCGGTTCTGGGCGGGCTATTGGGGTATTATATTGGCTGGGGCCTGTTCGAGAGCGTCGGCCGCCCGGTGCTGGAATTCTACGGAAAATCGGACCAATTCGATGTCTTCGCGCAGCGCTACAATGAATTTGGCGCCTGGGCGGTGCTGGTCGCCGGTGTGACGCCGTTTCCGTACAAGGTCATCACCATCCTTTCGGGCTCCACCGGGCTCAACCTGCCGATATTCATCATTTCCTCGATCTTGGCGCGCGGTTTGCGGTTTTTCCTCATCGCCGCGCTGCTGTGGAAGTTCGGCGCACCAATTCGTGACTTCATCGAACGTCGCCTTGGCTTGATGTTCACACTGTTTGTGGTGATCCTGCTGGGCGGGTTTTATGCGGTGAGATACCTGTGACACGCAAACGATTGATCCTGATTGCGGCAGCTGGCTCGGCCGCGCTTCTGCTGGCAGCCTGGGGCTTTCAGGCGTTTGGCTATGCGCCGTGCCAAATGTGTCTGTGGCAGCGCTGGCCACACGCTGCCGCCGTTATCATCGGTGCGCTGGCGTGGTTTCTGCCTTCCCAGGTGCTGCCACTTCTGGGCGCGCTTTCCGCCGCCACCACCGGTGCCATCGGCGTCTATCACACCGGCGTCGAAAACGGCTGGTTTGCCGGCCCCGACACCTGCACCAGCAACGTCATCGACGGGCTCAGCACCGATCAGCTGATGGACCAGATCCTGAGCGCCACGCTGATCCGCTGTGACGAAGTTGCCTGGGCGCTGATGAGTTTATCGATGGCCAGTTGGAATGCGGTGTTTTCGCTCGGACTGGCGGGCGTGTGGGTTTGGGCCGCGCGGGTCTGAGCTACCAGGCAGACGCTGTGAAATTGCAGCGCGTACCGCGCCATTTTCATTTTGGCAATCGCCCCTTTGGGGCGTTGCGTGCCTTCGGCGAGAGTATTTCTGCCAAAGAGAAACAGCAGAATGTCAACACTCGGGCCATGTCGGCATTTCGGTATTCGGGTTTTGCTGTTCCTCCAGAGGCCGACCGTGCTCGCTGTCAATTCGGGTCGGCACATGCAGGCAAATAAGTGTGAAGAATCTAATTTCCGGGTCAATATTTGCCAAAGAGTTTAAAAACGCCCGCTCTTCAGTCAGTGAACCGTGATTTCCCCGACCACATTGCGCCACTCTCCAGCCGAGATCATCTTGCGATGCACAAAGCGCACCGAGTGCAGCGGCCCTTCGATTTCCGTTTGCCAGAACTCGATGAATTCAAACAGTTTTGGATGATCCGGCGCAATGTCGTATTCCTGCCAGACAAAGGTATTCAGAACGTTTTGAAAATCCGGCAGCCGGTAAATCAGTTCCGCCGTCGTCAGCCCGTAGCCCTTCAGCATCAATTCGGTTTCGGATAATCGCATAACAAGCCTCATCACCTGCCGTCTTTTACCATTATCGCATATGTGAATTACTTTTCAATGAAAACAATGTGTTATTACTGTGCCGGCACGCATGATCATAATGCCAGGCGGTGGCCATTGCGCCCCGTATCCCGGTTCTGATAAACTAAAACCAAGCAAAAACACTGGCATGACACACAGGCGGCGAGCAACGTGAGCGACACACCAGAACCCCCCGATATCGAAGAAGAAAACGCGCCCCAAAGACCCGCCTACAGCGGCCCGACAATCGATATCTCGGACGAGATGAAATCGTCCTATCTTGATTACGCCATGAGCGTGATCGTCAGCCGGGCGATTCCGGATCTGCGCGACGGTTTGAAACCGGTGCACCGACGCATCCTGTATGCGATGCACGAAACCAACAACACACACGACAAATCCTACCGCAAATCGGCCCGCCCCGTGGGTGATGTGATGGGCAAATACCACCCCCACGGCGACAGCGCGATCTATGACGCCCTAGTGCGCATGGCGCAGGATTTTTCGATGTCGCTGCCTTTGCTTGACGGTCAGGGCAACTTTGGTTCGATGGATGGCGATAACCCGGCCGCCATGCGCTATACCGAGGTGCGTATGGACCGGCCCGCGGCCGCGCTGCTTGCGGATATCGAGAAGGATACTGTTAATTTCAAAGACAATTATGACGGCAAGGATCGCGAGCCGACGGTGCTTCCGGCACGTTTCCCGAACATGCTGGTCAACGGCGCCGGCGGAATCGCTGTCGGCATGGCCACCAACATTCCGCCGCATAACTTGGGCGAAATCATCGACGGCACCTTGGCGCTGATCGAAAACCCCGACCTTACGTCCGCAGAACTGATGCAACATATCTCGGCCCCCGATTTTCCGACCGGCGGCGTGATCCTGGGCCGCTCCGGCGCCCGCAAGGCCTATCTGGAGGGCCGCGGCTCTGTCATCATCCGCGCGCGTACCCGGTTCGAGGAGATCCGCAAAGACCGCTACGCGATCATTCTGGATGAAATCCCGTATCAGGTGAACAAATCCAGCCTGATCGAAAAGATCGCCGATCTGGTGCGCGACAAACGCATCGACGGCATCAGCCACGTGCAGGACGAAAGCGACCGTATTGGCGTGCGGGTGGTGATCGAACTGAAGCGCGACGCCACCGCCGAAGTGGTGCTGAACCAGTTGTTCCGTTTCACGCCGATGCAAACCTCGTTTGGCTGCAACATGCTGGCGCTGAACGGCGGCCGGCCAGAGCAGCTTACACTTCGAGATTTCCTGAGCTATTTCATCACTTTCCGAGAGGAAGTTGTAGCACGTCGCACGGCCTATGAGCTGCGCCGCGCCCGCGAACGCAGCCATGTCCTTTGCGGATTGGCCGTGGCGGTTTCCAATGTCGATGAGATCGTCGCGACAATACGTGCCTCAGCCGATCCGGCCGCGGCGCGTGCCAAACTGATGTCGCGCCGCTGGCCCGCCCAAGACATTGCCGAATACATTCAGCTGATCGACGATCCAACTCAGAAGATGAATGACGACGGGACCTATAACCTGTCTGAAGCCCAGGCCCGCGCGATCCTTGAGCTGCGCTTGCAGCGACTGACGGAAATGGGTGTCAAAGAGGTCACTGACGAGCTTCAGGAACTGGCCGCAAATATCCGGGAATACTTGGATATTCTGCGTTCACGCGACCGGATCATGGCGATCATTTCGCAAGAACTGCGCGACGTGCAAGACCGGTTCGCGGTGCCGCGCCGCACTGAGATTGTCGACTGGTCCGGTGACATGGACTACGAAGACCTGATCGAGCGCGAGGATATGGTCGTCACCGTCACCTCTGGCGGCTGGATCAAGCGCACGCCGTTGGCCGAGTTTCGCGCGCAGCGCCGCGGCGGCAAGGGCCTGTCGGGCATGGCCACCAAGGAAGAGGACGTGGTGACCACGCTTTTTGTCGCCAACACCCACACCCAGCTGTTGTTTTTTTCCACCGACGGCATGGTCTACAAGCTGAAAACCTGGCGCCTGCCGCAAGGCGGCCGCACCGCCAAGGGCAAGGCGATTGTCAATATTCTGCCGATGTCGACCGGGGTATCGATTGCTGCAATCATGCCGGTGGATGTGCCCGAGGCTGAATGGGAAAATCTGCAAATCTTCTTTGCCACAACTGCCGGAGGTGTGCGTCGTAACGCCTTGTCAGACTTCACCAATGTCAAATCCAACGGCAAGATCGCGATGAAACTGCCACCCGACGTGCAGATGGTGAACGCGCGGATCTGCACGGAAGACGACGATGTGATGCTGGTGACCGCAGGCGGGCGCGCGATCCGGTTCCGCGCAACGGACGTGCGGGTCTTCAAGGGCCGTGATTCCTCGGGCGTGCGTGGCATCAGGCTGGCCAAGGGCGATGAAGTGGTGTCGATGTCCGTCATCCGCCATTTCGTCGCATCTGCCGAAGAGCGCGCCGCCTATCTGAAAATGCGCCGCGCCCTGGCCGGTGCGCCCGATGAGGGCGCCGACGTCGATGAAGACGAACCTGCGGCCGAAATCGCATTGTCCCAGGGCCGTTACGACGAGATGGCAGCGGCCGAGGATCTGATCCTGACGATCGCTGCGCAAGGTGCCGGAAAGATCAGTTCCAGCCACGATTACCCGGTTAGGGGCCGGGGCGGACTGGGTGTTGCGGCGATGGACAAGGCCATGCGCGCCGGCAAACTGGTGGCCTCGTTCCCGGTTCAGATCGACGACCAGATCATGCTCGCCACCTCCAAGGGCCAGTCAATCCGTTGCCCGGTGGATGGAATTTCCTTCCGCTCGCGCAGCGCCGGCGGGGTCAAGGTGTTTGACACCGCCAAGGGCGAACAGGTGGTTTCGGTCGCCTGGATCGCGGACCGGGGCGATGACGAGGACACCGACGCGCAGCAAGAATAGCGACTTCGCGCCCGACCGAATTTCAGGCAATGGCTGAAGTTAATCGTTGACGCACCCGCGCCACCTTCTTGTCGCCGAACTGCGCCATTTGAGGATGATACTCGAACAGTGTTTTGTTTGCCGCGTTCATTGTTTCCGTGCGTGCTACAATTCCACTTTTTGCCCAAAGTTTGACCTCGAATTGTCACGAGACTCCCCAAATGCGGCCACCCCAATAATTGTTAACAAAGTGTGAATATTAAGGGGATTATGTAAGAAAGTGCCGAAAGGGGGTTGACGCGACCGGCACTCTCATGTAATTTTCGGGCATATCAGGGAGGCAAGACGTGGCACACAAAGCACCTGGCAAGTCCGACCGCAAGGGCATCTCGCTGATCGAGATCATGCGGAAGTTCCCCGACGATGCGACCGCCGAGGCATGGTTCATTGCTCGCCGCTGGCCGCATGGCATCGCCTGCCCGCACTGCGGTTCGGTGAACGTGCAGACCGGCGCGAGGCACAAGACCATGCCCTTCCGGTGCCGGGAGAAGGAATGCGCCAAGCGGTTCAGCGCGAAGACCGGCACGGTCATGAAAGGCTCGAAGCTCGGCTTCCAGGTCTGGATGGTCGCCACCTTCCTGCTGTCCACCAACCTCAAGTCGGTGTCCAGCATGAAGCTGCACCGCGACCTGAGCATCAACCAGCGCAGCGCGTGGTTCCTTGCGCACCGGCTGCGGATTGCGCTGGCCGAGAAGGGCGGCGTGTTCGCGGGGCCGGTCGAAGTGGACGAGACCTATTTCGATGGTCGCCGGAAGAACATGTCGAACGCGAGGCGGAAGGAACTGGCCGGAACCGGACGCGGTGCCGTCGGCAAGACGGCAGTCATCGGGGCGAAGGACCGCGAGACCAACCAAGTCGCCGCGAAGGTGATCGAGCGCACCGACGCGCGGACGCTGCAGGGCTTCGTCCGCGCCCATGCCGCCCCAGGGGCCACGGTCTACAGCGACGACGCCAGCGCCTATGAGAGCCTGCCCTTCGATCATGAGACGGTCACGCACTCGCTCTCCGAGTATGTCCGGGGCGATGTCCACACCAACGGCATCGAGTCCCTGTGGTCGATGATGAAGCGCGCCCACAAGGGCACCTTCCACAAGCTCTCTCCGAAGCATCTTGACCGCTATGTGCAAGAGTTCGGGGCCCGTCACAATCTCCGCGACGAAGACACCATCGACATCATGGCCGCTGTCGCTTCCGGCATGGACGGGAAGCGCCTCCGCTACCGGGATTTGATCGCCGATAACGGGCTGGCGAGCGGGGCGCGGTCGTGAGTGAGCCGTTGAAAATCATCGCTGGCGCGTCGGACAAGACGCGCCAGATTGGGAAGGTTTTTTCACCCAGAGACGACGAATGAGCGTCGCAGAAATCATCGCTCAGGTTAAGCCGCTGGCGGCTGAATACTACCGACTAACGGGAAAACCTCTCGGTGCTACTGGGGAGATCGGCGAGTGCGAAGTTGCGCGTCTGCTTGATCTAACACTCGTCGATGCGAGAACACCTGGATATGATGCGACTGATCGTTCAGGCGAACGGCGTTATCAGATCAAGACTCGTTCATTGGGTACAGCGGCGCGTAAAAAAACACAAAGCACCGGCAAAATGGACATAGGGGCACCTCTATAAATTGCATCTGGCGTGAACGCGCTGTAGATTTGCAGGATGATGCGGCGGAGGGATGGCAGTCATGGCACAGATGGGCTTTTTTGATCTTTCAGATCGTTACGAGAGCCTGGATGCGAAGAAGGACCCGCTGGTCGAGATCAATGCAGTTGTACCGTGGGAAGAGTTACGCCCGCTTCTGGAGCAGGTCTGGCGCAAGCCTTAAAGTGAGCGGAAATCACGCGCGGGGCGCAAGCCGATGGACGCGGTACTGATGTTCAAAACCCTGGTTCTGAGCGCGCTTTACAACCTTTCGGACGATCAGGTCGAATACCAGATCCGGGACCGGCTTTCGTTTATGCGTTTTCTGGGTCTTGGTCTTGGTGACCGGGTGCCGGACGCAAAGACCGTGTGGCTGTATCGCGAGGCGCTGGCGCAGGCGGGCAAGGTGGATGATTTGTTCAAACTCTTTGACGGACATCTGGCGCGGCAGGGCTACATTGCACGGGGCGGCCAGATACTGGACGCGGCCATCGTGCCGGTGCCGCGCAACCACAACACGCGCGCGGAAAACGCGGCGATCAAGGGTGGCGAGGTGCCGGAAGACTGGGAAAACAAGCCTGCCAAGCGATCACAGAAGGACGTTGATGCACGCTGGACCAAAAAGCACGGCAAAAGCCACTATGGCTACAAGAACCATGTGAATGTCGATCGTAAGCACAAACTGATCCGGCGCTATCACGTCACGGGCGCTGCCGTTCACGACAGCCAGGTGGTGGACGAGTTGCTGATGCGCGGCAACACCGCCTCCAGGGTCTGGGCAGATTCGGCCTACCGGTCGGAAGAAATCGAGGCGAAGCTCAGGGCAAGAGGACTGACAAGCCGCATCCACCGCAAGGGCAAACGGGGCAGGCCTCTGACCGAACAGGCAATGAAAAGCAACAGGACGAAATCCTCGGTTCGTGTCCGTGTCGAGCATGTGTTCGGCGCGCAGGCGAACGACATGGGTGGCACGCTGGTGCGAACCATCGGTCTGGCGCGGGCCAGGGCCAGGATCGGGATGAAGAACCTTGCCTACAACATCCGGCGGCTTGGCCAGTTGCACCGCCTAAACCCATTCCCGGTATGAAAACACGAGGATGCTGTGGCGATCTGCGCCACCAATGCCCGGCGCGGATTAAGGATCGAGACTGACCACCTAAAACCCAGCGTGCCGATGGCCGATAGAACCGAAATCAGGCATAATATGCCCTCAGAAGGTCAATAAATCGAGGTGCCCAAGACAAAGATTGGGATGCAGTGCTTTTGGCCCTTATGAACGAAAGCTTTGAGATGCAGGAAATATGGGAGGCAGACCGAGCCGATGTAGAACGCGAGCTGAAACGACCGGGCAGCAAGGGGCGGAACGAACGATACCAACTGTCCTTATCGAAGTTCCAGGAAATCGGGTGCCTGCGCTACCCCACGAGGTGAACGATTGGGGGAGTCACCGCATTAGAATAAAGCCTGCACCGAACCCCAGCGAGGTCGAAATCGTGCACCCGTCCCATCAGCCGAGCAAGGCTGAGTTGGAGGAAGACATGCGTGTTAGCGCCACGTTCGAGAAGGCGGTTGACGCGCTCACACGGCCTGTCCGCATCCGCTACATCGATAGTCCGAAGCCTGCCTGATGGGTGGGTTTCGGCACTTTCCTACATAATCCCCAATATTAAGTGTCCGTTTGTCTGCAGGAAAGTGAAAGTAATCCGTTACCGAAGTTGGCCATCAACTTACGGAACTAGAAAATGACCACCGCTGCCGCGCCTCAAAACCATCTGAACCAAGCCGGACAGAACCTGGTCCGCATTCTCATTGCGTCGTATTTCATGGGCATCGCACTGGGTCTGATTGACGGCACCAACGCGACCATCTTGGCCAAGGCAGTCATGCCGGCCGACGCTGCCCATATCGCAGGCCCGGTTGTGATGTTTTCACTGGCGTTTCTGGTGATGATCGGGATGTGGCTTCGCCCAGCGGCCCTGTTGCTGTCGCTGACCATGTTCTGGTCCAGCTATATTGCGAATTTCGGCCCCGAAGGCGCGATGGCGATTGGTGAGTTCTGGCGCGACGTGGTCCTGATCGGCTCGCTGATGCTGACCTACCTGCAGCCCGGCCCCCGCTCGGTATCACGCCGCGCCATGCTGCGCTGGACGCCGCGGGTTCGCCGGATTCTGCCAAATCTAAACGTCGTGCCGCGCCGGGTAACTAGCGATGTGCCGTCAAGCGTCACGCGCTTGCGCCCGGCTCCAAGCATGGAAACCGAGCAGGTAGGGTCTGACAATATATTCCGTGAGGATTTCGACGCCGTGATCGCGTCCTGACGCGCCCCAGCCGCGCAGCGTCCCTTTCCATTCATTCAGCGATGGCCTAAATGGCCATCCATGAGCGACGTTTTGCATATCGTCGGCGGCGGCATGGCCGGGTCTGATGCGGCCTGGCAGGCCGCGAACGCCGGCGTTAAGGTGGTGATCCACGAAATGCGGCCCAAAGTTGCCACGTTTGCCCACAAGACCGGTGATCTTGCCGAAATGGTCTGCTCCAATTCGTTCCGGTCCGATGATGATGAGCGCAACGCGGTTGGCCAGCTGCATTGGGAAATGCGCGCCGCAGGCAGTTTGATCATGGCAATGGCCGACACCCATGCCCTGCCCGCCGGCGGCGCGCTGGCGGTGGATCGGGTGGCGTTTGCCCAGAGCGTTACGGCGGAGTTGCAGGCGCACCGCAATGTCACCGTGATCGAGGATGAGGTCACAGTTCTGCCCCATGACGGCCGCTGGATCTTTGCAACCGGCCCGCTGACCTCCAGCGCGCTCGCCGCCGCCATCTGTGCTGAAACCGCCCAGGACAGCCTGGCGTTTTTTGATGCCATCGCGCCGATTGTCTATGCCGACAGCGTCGACATGGGCACCGCCTGGATGCAGTCGCGCTACGACAAGGGCGACACCGAAGAAGACCAAAAAGCATATCTCAACTGTCCGATGACCAGGGCTCAGTACGAGGCCTTCATCGACGCGCTGCTGGCGGCCGAAAAAACCGAATTCCACGAAGGTGAAACCGCTGGATATTTTGACGGCTGCCTGCCGATAGAAGTGATGGCCGAACGGGGCCGCGAGACGCTGCGGTTCGGGCCGATGAAACCGGTCGGCCTGACCAATGCCCACGATCCCGAAACCAAGCCCTATGCTGTCGTGCAGCTGCGCCGCGACAACAAACTCGGCACGCTGTTCAACATCGTCGGCTTTCAGACCAAGATGAAACACGGCGCGCAAACGCAGGTCTTTCGCATGATCCCAGGGCTGGAAAATGCCAGTTTCGCTCGGCTTGGCGGCATTCATCGCAACACGTTCATCAACTCGCCGACCCTGCTGGACGCACAAATGCGCCTTCGCAGTCAGCCAAACCTGCGCTTTGCCGGTCAGATCACCGGGGTTGAGGGCTATGTTGAAAGTGCCGCAATGGGGCTGTTGGCCGGACGCATGGCAGTGGCCGAGATGCTTGGTCAGCCGATCGCCGCTCCGCCCGTTCAAACCGCAATGGGCGCGCTGATCAATCACATCACCGGCGGTGCCGAAGCCAAAACCTTTCAACCGATGAACGTCAATTTCGGGCTGTTCCCGCCGGTTGACGGGGCCAAAGGCGGACGCAAGAGCCGCAAGGACCGCTACAAGGCCTATACCGATCGCGCCAAGCTTGCCTGGCGGGGCTGGCTTGATCACGCCGCACTGGACGCGGCCTGACTGGCGCTGTTAGCTGTTGCGCATGGCGGCCAAAGAATTCCTGAAAGACGTCTACGCGCTGAAATCAGTCGACGACATGCGCGCGCTTTATGACGACTGGTCAGCCACTTACGATGAAGAAGTTGGCGGCAAAGGTTATGCCACCCCGGCGCGCCTGGCCAAGGCATTGGCCGGGCTCATGACCGATCACGCCGCCCCGATTCTAGATTTTGGCTGCGGCACCGGGATATCCGGTGCCGCGATGAAAGCCGAGGGATTTTCGGTGATCGACGGCTGTGACCTGTCGGCGGAAATGCTGGCCCGGGCGCGCGAAAAACAAGCCTACCGCAGGCTCTGGCAAGCGGAGGCGGAAGCACCGTGTCCGCCCGGCCCCGGCGATTACGCCGCCATAACGGCGGTCGGCGTCGTCAGCGTCGGCGCCGCGCCGCCAGAAACGCTGGACAAATTGGTTGGCGCACTGGCACCCGGCGCGTTGCTGGCGTTTTCGTTCAACGACCACACGATTGAAGACCCAAGGTTTGAGGCCCGGGTGACCGATTATCTGGCCACCGGCACCTGCACCCAGTTGTTTCGCGAAGACGGCGAGCATCTGCCTGGGATCGGTCTCCGCTCAACCGTGTTTGTATTGCAGCGCACTTGAGATTTCGCACCCGATTTGCACCGTCGCCGAGCGGGCTTTTGCACCTGGGTCACGCCTATTCTGCGATGCTCGCCCATGACCTGGCGCAGGCGCGCGGCAGCACACTCATATTGCGCATCGAGGACACTGACACCAGCCGCTGCCGCCCAGAGTACGAGGCGGCGATATACGAAGACCTGGCATGGCTGGGCTTGAGATGGGACACGCCGGTCTGGCGTCAGTCAGACCGCCTAGAGGCCTACCAACAGGCACTGGATCGGTTGATCGCCGCCGGGCTGTGTTACCCGTGCAGTTGCTCACGGCGCGACATCCGCGCTGCCCTGTCGGCGCCGCAGGAAGGCGCGCCGCAAAATGACCCGGGCGCCGCGCCATATCCCGGAACCTGCAGGCACCGAGCCATGTCTGATTGCAGCGCGAGCGATGCAATACGGCTCAACATGGCCAAAGCCGTGACATACGTTGGCGATGGTGGCAAACTCGGATTTTTCGAGGCCGGTCCGGCAAATCCGGGCACCCATTACATTGGCACGCAGCGGTTGCTGGATCAGATTGGCGATATCGTGTTGGCCAAGCGTGACGCCCGGACAACGGCCTATCATTTGTCGGTGGTCGTGGATGATGCCGCGCAGAACATCACCTGTGTTGTCCGCGGCCAAGACTTGTTTGAAGCCACGTTCATTCACCGCCTTCTGCAGGCTCTGCTCAGCCTGCCAACGCCTGACTACCACCACCACGCACTGGTCCGTGACGACGTCGGCAAACGCCTGGCAAAACGCGACAACGCGCGCGCCATCGCAACGCTGCGCGCCCAGCAGCAAACCCCCGCCGACATCAGACGCCGGGTCGGGCTGGAGCCAAATTCTTTCTGAAAGAATTTCCGCAAGGATTTTCAGAAAATCGTTTTACTCGGCCACCGGCGACATCAACTCCACCTCATGGCCGTCGCGAACAGCCGTATAAAAACAGCTCTGCCGGTTGGTGTGACACGCCGGGCCGGTCTGGCGAACCTGCAAAAGCAGGCAATCGCGATCACAATCAAGACGCAAATCCACAAGCTCCTGCACATGGCCCGAGACCTCGCCCTTCACCCAAAGCGCCGCGCGCGACCGCGACCAGTAGGTGACGCGCCCGGATTTCAGCGTGCGCTGCACCGCTTGCGTGTTCATCCAGGCCAGCATCAGCACATCGCCGCTGTCAGCGTCCTGCGCAATCACCGGCAGCAACCCTTTTGCATCAAAGACCAAGGTTGAAGCATCAAAGCGCATGACAAGTCCTTTTCAACGTCCGTTTGAGGGCCTATCTATTGCGAGTGGGCACAAAGGGAAAGCCATGAGCGACACCGACCTGATAAAACTTTATTCCGGCCGGATTCTGGAACTGGCGGCCGAGATTCCGTTGACCGACCGGCTGCAATATCCCGATGCAAGCGTCAAGAAACGCTCGCCGCTTTGTGGCTCGACCATCACCGTGGACGTTGTGCTGCAACATGGTCAGGTTACTGAATATGGTCAGGAGGTAAAGGCCTGCGCCCTGGGGCAAGCTGCGGCCTCGGTGATTGGGTCAAATATTATCGGGCGAACCCGCGCCGAAATTGAAACCGCGCGCGATGCGCTGCGCGCGATGCTGACCGCCCAAGGACCGGTGCCTGAACCGCCCTTTGACGCGCTGGAAGTGCTGATCCCGGCGCGCGCGTTCAAGAACCGCCACGCCTCGATCATGCTGGCGCTTGATGCCACGTCCGAGGCCGTCGCGGCAGCCGAAAGCTCTGCCTGCGCCTGAGATCGGTATACGACTGCTCAATTGGATTTCGACAAATTATTGGATCGTTATTCGCAGCAACCCGCCCGGCCCAGCGGGCCGGGCAGCGCCCGTTCCGCCCCCACGGGGCGGGCGCTTCTCGCCCACCCCTCGGACCGGGCGCTGCCCTCTGATTCTCTTGAAACGGGACGCACCGGATTGACGCAATAATCCAACCATTTCCCGAAAAGGCGAAACTAGATCCGGCGGCTATACTTCACGCCTCAAGATCAAAAAAACCGCCGCATTCTCTTCAAAAAAGAGAATGCGGCGGCAGGAAGTGGTCTGTTGGGTCCGGCACAACCCGGGGGGATGAGGTGACCCCGGCCGACCTGATCAGGCAGCGTCAGTCAGCAATGCGCATCCATGTTGGAGACGTTGGACGCGTGGCAGGCCGGAACAGACCGCAGGCAGATCAAGTAAGGCCCGGCAGGTGAAGCCCTACGATCAGCATGACAACCAGCGCCGCAGCACCGGCAAAATCGCCAAGCAAGGTGGAAGAAGTTCGTTCGATAACGGATTTCAGCTCGATCAACATGGGGGCGGGTCCTGTTCTCAGATCATTTGTTCCCAATTTGTTCTCAAATTTTGACGACGCGTGGCATTTGTAAAGAACTTTATGGGAACATTTGAGAACATATCGGGAATAAATAGTTAACCCACTGAAATCAAACGAATAGCTTTGTCCTGCTCCATCAACCACAAAAGCACCCGCGCCGCCTGCCCGCGCTTGCTTTGCAATTCCGGGTCGTCGTGCAGCAATTTGCGCGCGTCCGATTGCGCCAGCGCCATCAGCGCGCTCTGGCGTTCCAGATCGGCCACGCGAAACTTCGGCAGGCCCGATTGCGCGGTTCCGATCATGTCCCCCGCCCCACGCATGCGCAGGTCTTCTTCGGCAATGGCAAACCCGTCGTTGGTCTCGCGCAGAATTTCCAGCCGCCGCCTGCCACCCTCGCCAAGCGGCGGCTGATACAACAGCAGGCAGGTTGACGCGACCGGCCCGCGCCCAATACGCCCGCGCAACTGATGCAACTGCGCCAGGCCGAAATTCTCGGCCCGCTCGACCACCATGATCGTGGCATTGGGCACGTCCACGCCAACCTCGATCACCGTTGTGGCCACCAGAACCGCGGTGTCACCGGCCACAAACCGGGCCATCGCCGCATCTTTTTCGGCCGGCGGCAATTGCCCATGCACCAGACCAACCTTGCCTTCGCCAAACTGACTGCGCAGCCGCGCAAACCGCTCCTGTGCCGCCATCATGTCGGTGATTTCGCTTTCCTCCACCAGCGGGCAGACCCAAAAGGCTTGCCGCCCCTCAGCAATCGCCTTGCGCAAGCGATCGGTCACTTCATCCATGCGCCCCGCTGATACCAGCGCCGTCGTCACCGGCTTTCTTCCGGGCGGTTTTTCATCAAGCACCGACACGTCCATATCGCCGTATTGCGCCAGTGCGAGGGAGCGCGGGATCGGCGTCGCCGTCATCACCAGCACGTCGGCGGCTGCCCCCTTGCCGCCAAGCTCCATCCGCTGTGACACGCCAAACCGGTGCTGCTCATCGACAATCGCCAGCCGCAGATCGGCAAATTCGACGTCCTTCTGAAACACCGCATGGGTGCCCACCAACACCTGAATGTCACCAGCCTTCAGTGCCCTTAGCTTGGCGTCCCGCTCGCCGCCCTTGTCGCGACCGGTCAGAATTTCCAGCACCACACCCGCGGCTTCGGCCAGCGGTCGCAGGCTTTCCAGATGCTGGCGCGCCAGAATTTCGGTCGGCGCCATCATCACCCCCTGGCCGCCAGCCTCGACCGCAATCAGCAGCGCCATGAACGCAACCACGGTCTTGCCGGACCCGACGTCACCCTGCAACAGGCGGCTCATCCGGGTGCGCGCGGCCAGATCGGCGGCAATCTCACCGATCGCCCGATCCTGGGCGCGGGTCAGCTTGTAGGGCAGCGACGCCAGAACCTTCGCCTGCAAAGCGTCAGTGCCTTTGCTCGGTCGCCCCTTGCCGCGCCGCACCGCCGTGCGCGCCAGCGCCAGGGTGATCTGATGCGAAAACAGCTCATCATAAGCCAGCCGCAGCCGTGCCGGGGCTGTTGCCGCAATATCCGCAGCACCAGCCGGTTCGTGCGCCTCGTGCGCGGCCTGACAAATCCCCGGCCAGCCTTCGTGCCTGATCAGCGCGCCATCGATCCACTCGGCCAGTTCAGGCAGCCGTGCCAGCGCGCTGCGAACCGCCTTGGACATGGTCTTCAACGTCAGCCCTTCGGTCAGCGGATAGACCGGCTCAAAGGCCGGTATCTCTGCCGCCTCTTCGGGCCGGACCATGTGGTCGGGGTGCACGATCTGCGCCACCCCGTCAAAGATTTCCAGCTTGCCGGAAATCAGCCGCCGCGCCCCGGTTGGCAGTTGCTTTTTCAACCAGTCCTCGCGGGCGTGAAAGAACACCAGTTGAAACGTGGTTTCACTGTCCAGAACATGCACCCGGTACGGGCGGCCCTTGCCGCGCGGCGGAAAATGCCGGCCGACTTCGACCTCGACGGAGATCATATCAGGTGCTTGAACTTCGCGGATCGAGGCGCGCCGCCGCCGATCGACGCCGCTGTGGGGCAAAGTAAAAATCAGATCACGTGGCCTTTGGATATCGATCTGCGCCAGCGCCTTGGCGGTTTTCGGGCCGACCCCGTTCAGCGTTTCCAGATCGGCAAACAGCGGAAACAGAATCGGCGGGCGGCTCATGGCGCGCCGATCAGCGCCAGCCAGGCTTCTTCGTCGATCAATTCAATGCCCAGTTCAGCGGCCTTTTTAGCCTTCGATCCGGCCCCCGGCCCGGCCACCACAAGATCGGTCTTGGCAGACACCGATCCGGCGACCCGCGCGCCAAGCGCCTCAGCCCGCACCTTGGCCTCGGCCCGGCTCATCTGCACCAGGGTTCCGGTGAACACCACGGTCTTGCTCGCAACCGGGCTGTCAATGGCCACGCGCGGGGCCGCGTCCTGAACATTCAACTGGGCAATCAACCGGTCGATAAGCTGACGCTCGGCGCCCTGATGAAACGCCGTCACCAGCGACGCCGCCATCACGTCGCCAACGCCGTCGATACTGATCAGGTCCTGCCAGTCCGGCCCGGCCCCGACTTGCGCCGCAGTCATCGCCTTTTCAAAGGCCGACCATGCGCCATAATGGCTGGCCAGCAAGGCCGAGGCGCTTTCACCGACGTGGCGGATGCCAAGCGAAAATATCACCCGGTTCAGGGGGATACTGCGCTTGTCCTCGATCGCGGCGAACAGCTTGGCGGCGGACGTTGCGCCCCAGCCATCGCGTTCTGCCAGCCGGGTCGCGCTCGCGGCATCGCGCGCAGCAAGGGTGAAAATGTCGCCCGGCTCGCGGATCGCCAAAGCCTCATCGTGGTAAAACATTTCCACCTGCTTGGCCCCCAACCCGTCGATGTCAAACGCCGTGCGACTGACAAAATGTTTCAGGCGCTCAACCGCCTGCGCCGGGCACACCATGCCGCCGGTGCAGCGGCGAACCGCGTCACCGGCTTCGCGCACCGCGTCCGAATCGCAGTCCGGGCAGCGGTGCGGAAACTTGAATGGCTCGGAGTCCTTTGGCCGTTTGTTCAGGTCCACATCGGCCACTTTCGGAATTACATCGCCGGCCCGGTAAACCTGCACCCAGTCGCCGACCCGAATGTCCTTGCCGCCGCGAATCGGGGTGCCGCTCGAACTCAGCCCGGCGATGTAATCTTCGTTATGCAGCGTCGCGTTTGACACCACCACGCCGCCAACCGTGACCGGGGCAAGGCGCGCCACCGGCGACAGCGCCCCGGTGCGGCCAACCTGAATATCGATCGCCTCCAGCCGGGTCCAGGCCAGCTCGGCCGGAAACTTGTGCGCAATCGCCCATCTGGGAGTGGTCGAACGCACCCCAAGCCGGCGTTGCAATCCCAGATCATCAACCTTGTAAACCACGCCGTCGATATCATAGCCGAGCGTCGCCCGCTGCGCCTCGATCTTTGCATAATGCGCCAGAATCTTGCCCGGACCGGCGCACAGCGCGGTCAATGTATTGGTCTGAAAGCCAAGCGCTTGCAGCCGCTCAAGCGCGCCCATCTGGGTGTCGGCCAGCGGCTCTGACACCACCCCCCAGCCGTAGGCAAAAAACCGCAACGGCCGGGTGCGGGTGATCGCTGCGTCAAGTTGGCGCAAAGCCCCGGCGGCGGTGTTTCTGGGGTTGACGAACGGCTTGCCGCCGCTGGCCAGAGCTCGCGCATTGAGCTCGGCGAAATCCTTGTGGCTCATGTAAACCTCGCCGCGAACCTCCAGCACGTCCGGTGCGTCGTGCAGCTGCGGCGGTATGTCGGCGATGGTCAGCGCATTTGCGGTGACGTTTTCACCGACCGCGCCGTCGCCACGCGTGGCGGCCTGCGCTAGTTGCCCGCCTTCATAGCGCAGCGACAACGACAGCCCGTCGATCTTGGGTTCCGCCGTATAGGCGATCATGTCGCTTTCAAGGCCAAGAAATTTGCGGATGCTGGCGTCAAATTCGTTCACATCGCTGGCGTCAAATGCGTTGGCCAAGGACAGCATCTGCGCCTCGTGGGTGACTTTGGCAAATCCGGCACGCGCCCGCGCGCCAACACTCTCGCTCGGGCTGTCGGCGCGTTTGATATGCGGAAGCCGTGCTTCAATATCTGCGTTGCGCCGTTTCAGCGCATCATAATCCGCATCCGAAATATCCGGTGCATCCAGCGTATGATAGGCCTCATTGGCCTGCAGTAACGCTTCGGCCAGACGCTCAAGTTCGACGACGGCTTCTGTTTCGGAAAGCTCGCTGACCTTCATTGCAGCCAATTTTTCAAGCTTGCGAGCCATCACCACCCTCTCAAACATCGCCACCAAATTGATAGGTGTCCGATGTTGAGAGGTCCAGTGCCGTGAGTGATGCTATGCGAAATTCTGTCGCGGTCAGGCGTCGACCCGGTGCCACACACCGGCGCCCGCCGGGCACCGCCCTGATGCCCGGCGCGCGGCGTTGAAACTTGCTAGAGCATTTCCGGTTTAGTTTGGTCCATATCCGGATGCTGCGAAGAAGTTTGCACATTCCTGTTTTGAGAACAGTTCGAGGATTTCGCCGACACCTTTCCACAAGGTGTCAACGGTTCTCGCGGCCAATCTCTTCATGTGTGCTTTGAGCTTTGAGAAAGCCAGCTCGATTGGGTTCAGATCCGGCGAATATGGTGGCAGGAATAGCAGCCATGCGCCGCGCTCCCTGATTGCTGCATTGGCTGCGGCAACCTTGTGAGCGGGCAGATTATCCATCACCACAACATCGCCCTTTTGCAGGGTCGGTGCGAGTTGGGTTTTGATGTAGGTGATGAATGCGGGACCATCCATCGGGCCGTCCAGTACCCATGGAGCCGTCATGCCATCATGGCGCAGACCGGCAATGAAAGTCATGGTTTTCCAGTGGCCATGGGGGATTGAAGCTATCAGCCGCTGACCTTTTGCAGACCGCCCTCGAAGCCGGGCCATTTTTGTGTTCAACCCGGTTTCATCAATGAACACGATCCTGCCCAACAGATGCAGGTGATGCTTCAGCCAATCCTGGCGTTTTCGCCAACGGCGGCGTTTGGCCCGCACATCAACCCGCTCCTGTTCACTGGCGTGAGCCGTTTTTTTTATAAGTGATCTGATTAGCACGCAGCCAGTCATCCAGCGTTGAAGAGCCGGCACGCAGGCCATATATCTCATATAAGCGGGCACATAGTTCGGCCAATGTCAGATCCGGCTGTTTGCCGATCCAACCAATCATGTCAGCGCGATACGGATCAAGTTTGCTCTTGCGTTTCTTCGGCGCTTTCAAACCAACATGGCCAACTTCCATGGCCTGCCTGACAAACCGAATGGCCGAACTGGCGCTTACTTTAAACTGCCGTGCCGCTTCGCGACGCGATACACCCGACGCAACCAAATCAACAATACGAAGTCGTAAATCCTGAGATAAAGCCATGATAACACCTCCTGATTCCTTGAATCAGAAGAAGCTCAATTCGTAAACCCGAGTTTGATTCTAAGCTGGCCGGAAATGCTCTAGGCGCTTACCGCGATCTGATGATCAAGTTCCGCTGGCTGCGGGTCGCGCAGCACATAGCCGCGCCCCCATACTGTCTCGATAAAATTTTCGCCGCCTGTGGCTTGGCTTAGTTTTTTGCGAAGCTTGCAGATGAAAACATCAATGATTTTCAGCTCCGGTTCGTCCATTCCGCCATAAAGATGGTTCAGAAACATTTCCTTGGTCAGGGTCGTACCCTTGCGCAAGCTAAACAGCTCCAGCATCTGGTATTCCTTGCCGGTCAGATGCACCGGCTTGCTGTCGGCGCTGACGGTCTTGGCGTCCAGATTAACCTCGATCGTGCCGGTGGTGATAACCGACTGCGAGTGCCCCTTTGAGCGCCGGATGATGGCGTGGATGCGCGCCACAAGTTCTTCGCGGTGAAACGGCTTGGTCAGATAATCGTCCGCTCCAAATCCGAATCCCTTGATTTTGTTTTCGGTGTCGCTGGATCCCGTCAGGATCAGAATCGGCGTATCAACCCGGGCCAGCCGAAGCTGACGCAGCACTTCGTGGCCGTTCATGTCGGGAAGATTCAGATCGAGAAGGATCAGATCATAGTCATACAATTTGGCCAGATCGATGCCCTCTTCACCCAGGTCCGTGGCATAGACATTCAGGTTCGCGTGGGTCAGCATCAGTTCGATGCTTTTCGAGGTTGTCGGATCGTCCTCAACCAGCAAAACGCGCATATTAATTTCTCCACTGCTTTCCGTTCTTCGCCTTAGTGTCTGATCCAAAACTAATTGAGTGATTTCAGCGAGTTGTGATTCAATCGGATTGATAAGATTCGAGGGAGATCACAATGGCCTGGACGGAAACCACTCGCGCCCGATATGAACGGCATTCGGGACGCTATGCAAGCGATTTAACTGATCAGGAATGGGGTTTGATCGCGCCATTCCTGCCGCCGCCTAAAACAACTGGTCGTCCGCGCAGCACGGCGATGCGCGATGTTCTGGATGCCATTTTGTACATCGCCAGCGCCGGGTGTGCGTGGCGTATGCTGCCCAATGATTTCCCGCCAGTGTCCACCGTGCGCTACTATTTCTATGGCTGGCGCAACGATGGCATCTTTGAAGTGATCAGCCATTTTCTGGTGGCGACGGCGCGCGAGTTTCATGGCAAGAAGCCCGGCCCCACCGCTGGTGTCATTGATAGCCAGACCATAAAAACAACGGAAAGCGGTGGCATTTCGGGCTATGACGCGGGCAAGAAAACCAAGGGCCGCAAGCGCCACATTGTCACCGACACGCTCGGGTTTATGGTTGGGTTGGTCGTGCATAGCGCCGGTATTCAAGACCGTGATGGCGCACCGGAAGTGTTGAAATCCATCCGGTATTCCCATCCAAACTTGCGCCATATCTTTGCGGATGGCGGTTATGCCGGACCAAAGCTGCGCGACGCTCTTGAAGGCATCGGTGACTGGACAATCCAGATCGTCAAGCGCTTCGACACTGCGGAAGGCTTCGAAGTCATTCCCAGAAGATGGGTCGTCGAGCGCACCTTCGCATGGCTCAACCGCTGCCGGCGATTGGCCAAAGATTGGGAAAAATCCATCGCAAGTTCACAGGCATGGATACTCGTTGCACATATCAGAACCCTCACGCGTAAAATTGCAAGGCATTGTAATCATCCGTAGAGTTTTGAATCAGACACTTAGAAAATTTGTGGTGTTGACCACAAATTCGGTCCGCGAGTCGACCACCAATGCAGAAGCCCTGAACATAATGCTGACAGATGGGGTCGACGCCATGATCAAGACGGACAACAGGAATATGCCTGTTGGTATAGTGCGGCGCGATATTATCGTTTCTAGATTGATGGTGAAACTAGCAATGAATTGACAGAGTCGATTTGGAAGTTTGGGAATAGTCAAGTCACCGGAATGTGGAACCGGAAGGACACCATCGCGGGCGGTCGCTTCCAGGCATTTGCGTCGAACGGGCGAACAGAAATTCGGACCTAAACCTGACCTCTACCCCACGTGAAACAGCGTATTGAACAGCTTCGGATCAAGGCTTTCGTCGGCGAAGGTTTCGCCCTCGGTCACGACGGAAACCGCATCATGGGAATGCAGGCTTTCCTGATGGCTGGCGATGATGCGGAAATCGCGCACCCGTGGTTCGTTCTGCAGGGCCTGAAAGAACAGCCGCGCGGCGTCTTCCACAAATATCGGGTTGGCGGCGTTCAGTTCGGCGAACGCCTGTTCGTCCTCGCGCTTGACCATCACCTGGGTTTCGGTCGGCACCGCCGTGCGGCACAACTCAATCAGGTCTTCAAACCACAGGCACGGCCCGTCGCAATCCATTTCCACCGATATCCGCGCCACCGAGCGTTGCGAATGCGGGGTCGCCAACTGGCCGCGTTGCTGGCGGGCGTGTTCAGCCAGTTCCAGCGAGCACGGGCAGGTTGACGAATACACGTAATCCAGGTGGATGATTTTCTTGCGCACGCCGTCCTGCTCGACCAGTTCCAGCGCGATATCGTAATATTGAAAGCCTTCCAGGCCGGAGCGCAGGCTTTTGATTTTCATCGGATAGGAAAACCGCATCTGAATGCGTGCATCGAAGCTGTCGAGATCGGATTTGTAATCGTCCAGCGCCGCCTCGATCGTGGTGAAGCTAAAGGTTTGTTCGGAATGGCGGTAAAACGAGCGCATGATGCGCGACATGTTGATGCCCTTTTTGCCGGCCTCAAGGCTGACCGTGCCGGTGACCGAGGTTTCCAGAGTCAGTTCACCATTGTCGCGGCGCTGAAAATGAATCGGCAGGCGGAAATTTGATATGCCGACATGCTGAATGTGACGCCGGGCACCCTTGATCAGGCTTTCCGGGCCGTTTTGCAGATCCGGCAAGCTGGCACGATACGCCTCGTCAACCTCAAATTCTTCCGGGTAGGCGCGCATCAGGGCCGGGTAGTTGCCCAGCTCTTGGCCTGGCAACAGGCGCGAAATCAGCGGATTGAGCTCGGCAATCTCGGTGGCCGTGGCGTCAAGCGCCCAGGCTTTGAGCACCGCCAGGGCCTGTTCGGCGTCTTCGCGTTCGGGTGCGTGATCGACTTCATTGGCGTGTATGTTCACCGGGCTGTCCCCCTGATGTTGCGTGCCATCTGATATTTAGGTGAGTTTGGCATGAAAACCTAATATTCTTTCGGTGCGGAGCTCGCGATCAAGTCAGATCGCGTCCAACGCAGCCAGCAGATCGCCGATCAGATCATCGGTGTCCTCCAGCCCGCAAGACACTCGGACCAGTCCCGGCGTGATGCCAAGTGTCGCCCTCTGGTCTTCGGACAGCCTTTGGTGCGTGGTCGTGGCCGGGTGCGTGACGATGCTTTTGCTGTCGGCGAAATTATTGGAAATTATGAATATTTCCAACGCGTTGAGGAACTTGAACGCCGCCTCTTTTCCGCCAACGATGTCAATCGACACCACGGTGCCGCCCGCCTCCATCAGTTCCTTGGCAAGTACGTATTGCGGATGCGAAGGCAGATGCGGAAATATCGTCCGCGCCAGTTTGGCGTGCCCTTCAAGCGCCTGCGCTACCGCTTGCGCCGTTGCGGTCTGCGCGCGCACCCGCAAATCCAGCGTGTCCATCGATTTGAGCATCACCCAGGCATTGAACGGGCTCATCGCGCCGCCGGTGTGTTTGGTGAACGGCTCGATCTTGCTGCGGATCATCTCTTTGCTGCCCAACACCACGCCACCCAAACACCGCCCCTGCCCGTCCACATGTTTGGTTGCGGAATAAACGATCAGGTCAGCACCGAAATCGAGCGCACGCGAATAGATCGGCGTGGCAAAAACATTGTCGACAATCGCCACTGCGCCAACCGCATGGGCCAGATCACAAACCGCTTGCAGATCGATAAGCTCCAGCGTCGGGTTTGATATGGTTTCCAGAAACACCGCCTTGGTGTCTGCTCGTATGGCCGTACCCCATTGGCCGAGATCCCTGCCATCGACAAAGCTCACCTCGATCCCGAACCGCGGCAGCACGTCTTCCAGGATATACAGGCAGGAACCGAACAGCGCGCGCGACGACACCACGTGATCGCCGGCCGACACAATCGACATCAGCGCGGAATTCACCGCTGCCATGCCGCTGGCGGTGGCAAAGCCGTCCTCGCAGCCTTCCAGTGCCGCCATGCGTTCTTCGAACATGCGCACGGTCGGATTGCCATAACGGGCGTAGATGAACTCATCTTCGCCAGCTTCGATAAACCGCGCTTCGGCCGCCTCAGCCGTGTCGTAGACAAAACCCTGCGTGAGGAAAATCGCCTCAGAGACTTCGCCATACTGGCTGCGGCGGGTGCCGCTGTGCACCAGCTTGGTCCGCTTGCCCCAGTTTTTTTCCATCCCACGCCTCCTCGTGCAACAAAAAACCCCGGCCGCCTGTTCAGAGCGTCGGGGGTTTGATCTGATCGTCCCAGACCTCTTTAGCGGTATGTTTTACGTGGCCCGCAATCCGGTAAACAAATCGCCACGACACTGTTCGCGATAGCGCCGATTTGATTTCGCGTCAACAATTCAATGGCGGTTTGCTCTTGTTCTCGGCGCAGAAAGTCACAATTTGAGCGCATGCACAGGAGAGCACGATGACTGCACCGATTGATCTGTATTACTGGCCGACGCCCAATGGCTGGAAAATCACCATCGCACTGGCAGAGATGGCGCTGCCCTACAAGCTGCATCTGGTGAATATCGGGGCCGGCGATCAGTTCAAGCCCGATTTTCTGAAGATCGCGCCGAATAACCGGATGCCGGCGATCATCGATCCGGATGGGCCGGGTGGCAAGCCGGTCTCGATCTTTGAAAGCGGCGCGATCCTGCAATATCTGGCGCGCAAGACCGGCCAGTTTTACGGCGCGAGCGAGCGTGATCGTATTGCGGTGGATCAATGGCTGATGTGGCAGATGGGTGGCGTCGGGCCGATGGCCGGGCAGGCGCATCATTTCCTGAAATACGCGCCGTCGATGGAGCCGCCGCATGTGCTGCCCTATGCGCAGGACCGGTATCGGTGCGAAACCGAGCGGCTGTACCGGGTTCTGGACACCCAGCTAGCCAAAAATCGCTATGTCGCCGGGGATTTCTATTCGATCGCCGATATTGCGATCTGGTGCTGGGCGTCGCTTTGGGAGGGCCAGCAGCAGAACATTGATGACAAACTGAACATGGCTCGCTGGCTTACAGAACTTGGGCAACGTAAAGCCGTTATTGCCGGTCGGGATGTTGGTTCCGAGCTTCGTGACCGAAAACAGGAGACCGGCGAAATACTGGCAGCGCATAAAATTCTGTTTGGGCAGAAGGGCTAGCTCACTTCTCGTCGGATTCGACACCGTATTTGCTCAACAGACCGCCCTGGAACATAAAAAACGCAAAGATCGCAGCCGTCAGCCCGAAGGTTTTGAAACTCACCCAGGCATCGGTGGACATGCTGCGCCAGACAATCTCGTTCAAGATCGCCAGCGCAAAGAAAAAGAACGTGATCCGGCGGGTCAGTTTGATCCAGCCTTCGTCGCGCAGCGGCATCACCTCTCCCATCATGAATTGCAGGTAGGATTTGCCGCGTAACAGCCCGATGCCGAGCGTGCATCCAAACAGCAGATAGATCATCGTCGGCTTCATCTTGAAAAAGCGCTCGTCGTTGAAATAGACCGTGAGGCCGCCAAAGATAACCACCAAGATCAGCGTGGCGATCTGCATTTTCGCCAGCTTCCCGGTCAGCCGGTACAGGATGAATGTCGAGACCGCGATCAGCGGGATAAAGATCGCCGTGACCAGAATAAAGCCGGAATATTCGGTGCCGCCGATGTCAAATGTGCGGTCGCGCAGGCGCAGATAAAGCACGAAAAACAGGATTATCGGGCCCAGTTCCAATGCCAGTTTCGCCATCGGGTTGATTTTCTTTTCCGCCATCAAGCGCTCCGCTAACCACCCAACTCAACTATCACAGCGCCCGCGGCAATCAACGCCATAAGTGCGAGACGCGGCGCGCCGATCCGCTCTTTCAGCACCAGCCAGCCAAAGAATGCCGCAAACACCACGCTGGTCTCGCGCAACACCGCCACTTCGCCGACCGTGTCAAGCCGGGTCGCCAGCATGATCGAGCCAAAGCTCAGATAGGCGGTGAGGCCACCGATCAGGCCGCGGGTCAGCAACGGGCCGGGGGCTACGCGGTTCGGCAGGCGTCGCCAGCGCCGCCACGCAACGGCCGGCATCACCAGCAGCCCGTCGATGAAAAACAGCCAGGCCAGAAACGTGAACGGATCTGCGGTGGCGCGAATGCCGCGGGTGTCCCAGGTAGTGTAGGCGGCGACAAAAATCCCGGTAAATGTCGCCAGCAGGATCGCCAGAACCAGTGTGTCGCGATTTATCATCGTGGTGCGGAAGTTGTAGAGCGCAAGGCCGAAAATTCCGGCCACCAGGGTCGCCACGCCAAGCCATTGGTTCAGCGAGAAAACCTCGGCGAACAGCAGATATGCGCCGATCACGGTGAAGATCGGACTGGTGCCGCGCACCACCGGGTAAACCACCGTGTAGGCGCCTTTTGAATAGGCCTGGGCCTGGGCGAATTTGTAACCGGTGTGGATAATGAACGCGAATGCAAAGATCGGCCACATGAAAGGTTCCGGCCACGGCACCACGAAAAGCGCAAACGGCGCGGCCATGATGCCGTAGCAAAAGTCAATCGCGCCGCGGCTGAGCCAGGGGTCATGGCGGCCCTTTTGCAAAGTCCCGAAAAATGCGTGCGAGACGGCGGCCAGCAGGGCCAGAGCGATGGCCAGCCGGTGGCCGACCTCTGTGCCGGCGACTGAGATGAGCCAGTCGCTCATCAGGGGGGAAATCGCGCTTGCGAGGCGACCCGGAGCTGACCGCCCCGGACCCGGTGAGTATTTCTGAACAAAAGAAGCCCGGTCAGTTGTCTGCTCCGGTCAGGGCGGCGGCGAATTCGACCGGATCAAACGGCGCCAGGTCGTCGATCTGTTCACCCACCCCGATGGCGTGGATGGGCAGGGCGAACTTGTCGGCAAGTGCCACCAGCACGCCGCCCTTAGCGGTGCCGTCAAGCTTGGTCATGATCAGGCCCGAGACATCGGCGAGGTTCTGAAAAACCTCGACCTGGTTGAGCGCGTTCTGCCCGGTGGTGGCATCCATAACCAGCAGCGTGTTGTGCGGGGCGGTCGGGTCTTTTTTACGGATTACCCGGACAATCTTGCTGAGTTCCTGCATCAGGTCGGCGCGGTTTTGCAACCGGCCAGCGGTGTCGATCATCAGCAGGTCGGCGCCGTCACGCTGCGCCTGCTCCATCGCCTCATAGGCCAGGCTGGCCGGGTCAGAGCCTTCAGGCGCGGTCATCACCGGCACCCCGGCGCGCATCCCCCAGATCTGCAATTGTTCCACGGCTGCGGCGCGGAACGTGTCACCGGCGGCGATGATGACGTTTTTGCCGGCGGCACGGAACTGGCTGGCCAACTTACCGATGGTGGTGGTTTTGCCGGAGCCGTTGACGCCCACCACCAGAACCACCTGCGGGGTGTTGCGATAGAGCGGCATCGGTTTGGCGACCGGCTCCATGATCCGGGTGATCTCGGCGGCCAGCAGGTTTTTGATCTCGCCGGTCGAGAGTTTCTTGCCGATCCGGCCCTCGGCCATGTTGGCGGTCACGCGCTGGGCGGTGTCAACACCCATGTCGGCGGTGATCAGCAGGTCTTCGAGGCTTTCCAGCATCGCGTCGTCAAGTTCGCGCCTAAGCACGGTTTTCTTTTCGCCGCGTTTTAGGATGCGGCCCAGGATGCCGGATGTTTTGGGGTCTGCCGTGGCGGCGGGTGCAGGTTTGACTTTAACGGTGGCGACGGCGAGTTTTGATTCAAGCGGAGGCCCCGGATCGGGGTCCGGGGCGGATTCGCCCGAAGCCTCAACCGGCTCAGTCTCAGGTTCCGGATGGGGTGTCACGGGGTCTGGCGGCAGCGGCAATTCCTGCGCCGGGGCGGCGTCGGCTGGTGCTGGTTCCGCCAGGTCCACCGCGGCACCCGGCGCGGCTAAATCTTGTGCGTCTTCAAGGGTTTCTTCGCCCACCTCCACTTCAACGCCACCATTATTGACGATCGCGTCAAGACCTTCCCCGATCTTCTTGGAAGACTTGAAAAGCCGGTCCTTGAGCTTTTTGAAAAATGACATTCGGGGGTCTCCACCTAGCGTTTGTCACTTAATCGGTCTTGCTGGCCATTGAAAGAGCGTCAGGCCAGTCCCGCGCCCCACAGGACCATCGCCTGGCCGCCGACATACAGTCCCCAGATCGCCCAGCCCGTTGGCGCCCGCCATTTCGCCGAATTGCTCATCCGGAATAACTGCAGCGACAGGATCAGGTCTGAGGCCACGAAACCTGCCGCGCCAAATGTGGCGATGATAAATGCCGCGGGCAGGATCAGGGCGGCAAGCATCATAGCCGTGATCAGCGCAATGTAGGCGCGCAACGGCCACCGCAGGTTGCCGGTACGGGCGTGAGCCAGATCTCGGTCGAGATTGCCAGGGCGATCATGGGAACCGCGAACAGTGGCGCTTCGGCGAAGGCGGCCCAGAGTGGCGACCCGGAGATGGCTGTGAACAGCAGCGCATACAGAACGTGGGTCAGGGCAAAGGCCGCCAATCCAAAAATGAAAGCGCGCTGGCTGGGGCGCGAGAGCGTCAGGTCGCCCACAGCCGACAGCAAAAGACCTGCGGTGAGATAGGGATGCGCTCCGGCGAGATAGGCAGACACTGCGAAACACAATAGCGGCACGATTTTGCTGGCGCTGCGCAGCAGGCCCGGATTGTGTGCGCTGAGCGGCAGGTATGCCAAGGCCGCCAAAACCCCGGCCCAGAACGCAAGTATCGCAAGATCGGTCATCGCTGCCCCATTTTGGGTGCGACAATACCGGTCGGCTGATTTGCCGCAAGCGAGGGTTTTTCATGGCAATCGGCAGACAAAGCGAAGAGACTGGGCACAGTCCCTTTGGAGCGCCCAAGTGAAACGTGACGTCACGCTCTTCGCGATCGCGACATTGCTGCCGGTGCCGCTGTTGGCCCTGGGCGCGGTGGCCGGGGGCATGTGGCTTTTGGCAGCGCTGATCTATCTGACGCTGTTTGCACTGATGCTCGACGAACTGGTCGCACTTGTTGCCATCCCGGCACGCCCTGAGGCCGAGTTTCCGGCCGCCGACTGGCTGTCGGCACGCTGGGGTGCGCGCATTTTCTGTTGCTGGGGCTGGCGGTCTGGGCGTTGTCGGGTGGCTCAGAACTGGCGGCGGTCGAAAAACTGACGGCGTTCTTCGCGTTTGGAATTTTCTTCGGGCAGGTGTCAAATTCCAACGCGCACGAGTTGATCCACCGCCCCAGACGCCCGCTGCATGAGCTGGGCAAATGGGTCTTTATCTCGCAACTTTTCGGCCATCACACATCGGCGCACCGCCTTGTTCACCACCGCCATGTGGGCACCGCGTCGGATCCGAATACCGCGAGACAGGGGCAGAGTTTCTACAATTTCGCGCCGCGGGCATGGATCGGATCGTTTCGGGCAGGGTATCGTGCCGAAAATGCGCGGCGTGACCGTGCATCGGGGCGACCGGCGCGGCTGCACCCTTACGCGATCTACGTCGGCGGCGCACTTGCTGGCCTGACCGTGTCAGCGCTGATCGGCGGGACCCTGGGCGTGCTGGTCCATATTGCGTTGGCCAGCTATGCCACGGCCCAGCTTTTGATGTCCGATTACGTTCAGCATTACGGGCTGGCCCGCCGCACTGGGGCCGACGGGCAACTTGAACCCGTGGGGCAACAACATTCCTGGAACGCGCCGCACTGGTTTTCCAGCCTGGTGATGCTGAATGCGCCGCGCCATTCCGACCATCATGCCCACCCGGCGCGCGCGTTTCCGGCGCTTGGCTTGCCTGAACGCTGCCCGAGCTTGCCCCGCAGCCTTGCGGTCATGGGCCTGCTGGCGCTGTTTCCAAGGCGCTGGCGGCGGCTGATGGACCCGTTGCTGGGCGAGCTGGCAGATCAAACCGCGCAGCTCTGGTCTGCCGCGCCATAAGCTGTAAGGTTTGCGTCTATGGTTCGCATTATGATTGCCCTTGTACTGATGTGTGGCGCAGCCCGCGCCGAAACCCCGATGACGGGCGCTGAATTTGACGCCTACACACGCGGTCTGACGTTGAGTTATGATGCCGACGGCCAGCTTTTTGGGGCCGAACAATACCGCCCCGGACGGCGGGTGATTTGGACGTTTGCGGATGGCGTGTGCCAGGCTGGCCGGTGGTTCGAGCCCGAACCCGCCAAGATTTGTTTTATCTACGAAAATTCCTCCAATGGCCCGCACTGCTGGCAATTCTTCGATACCGGGCGCGGCCTGAGAGCCCGGCTGTTTGATGAACCGGGATCGGGCGCGCTATTTGAATCGCACAGCAGTTCCAGGCCGCTGAATTGCGCTGGCCCGAAGGTCGGCGTTTGATGGCTGTGCGATAGCCTTTGTCTGGTCGGCGTCGGCTGAGACGCATTTCGGGATATTGCTGGATGACTGCGTCAATCCTTTGGGTTTCATTACTGGCGCAACAAAAGGGCAGCGCCCGGTCCGAGGGGTGGGCAAAGCCTGAAAAGTTAGCCACCGGATTGACGCTGTGATCCAAGGATTTGTCGAAATGCCGTAACTGCGCCTAAAAAAGACTGCCCTGTTCGGGTGGTATTTTCGAAACCGGCCTTGGTTTGGCGGTCCGAGCCGGGGCTTTGCTCAGATCCAGCCGACCGTCGGCAAACTCGATTTCGAGCGCTTTTGCCTTGGCGGCGGTCACAGTGCTGCTGACCACATCGCCGTCGCCGCGCACCACCGCGTAGCCGCGCTTCAGGGTTTCAGTGTAGCCCAGAGTCTGGCGGATGCGTTCCAGCGCATCCAGGCGGTTTTTGAAAGCCTCGACCTGGCTGCGCGAAGCCACGCCGAACCGGCCTGACAGATTATTCAGACCGTCCGATTTGCGGCCCAACTCACGCGCGAGAAGCCGTGGTTGAAGCCGGCGCGCGCGCTCTGCCAGCCGCCGCCCCGCATCGCGGGTGATCCGGCGCATCGCATCCGGGCGCACGGCGGCGCTGACCTCGCTCAGGCGCAGCCGCTGTTTCTGTGCCGTTGCGCGCAGGGCCGCTGGCAGCCGTTCTGCGGCGCGGTCAAGGCGTTGCGCCGCGACCTCGACCAAAGCGGCCGGTTTTGGCAGGGCGCGCGACAGATCGCGCAGCCGTTGGCCGCGCACACTGATCGCCTGCGCGGCGGCGCGCCCCAGGCGCGCCTCTTGCTCACCGGCCCAGGCCAGAAGCTCCAGTCTGACCGGCACCGCCAGTTCAGCCGCCGCCGTGGGTGTGGGCGCCCGCACGTCGGCGACAAAGTCGATCAGCGTGGTGTCGGTTTCGTGACCGACGGCGGAAATGATCGGAATGTCGGATGCGGCGGCAGCGCGCACCACGATCTCTTCGTTAAACCCCCACAGGTCTTCCATCGAACCGCCGCCACGGGCCACGATCAGCAGGTCCGGGCGCGGTATTGGACCGCCCGCGCTGAATGCGTTGAACCCGGCGATTGCGTTTGCGACTTCGGGGGCGCATTTGGCGCCTTGCACCGCCACCGGCCAGATCAGCACCTGGCGCGGGAACCGGTCGCGCAGGCGGTGCAGAATGTCGCGGATCACCGCGCCCGAGGGCGAGGTGATGACCCCTATGATCGTGGGCAAGTAGGGCAGCGGCTTTTTGCGCTCGGCGGCAAACAATCCCTCGGCCTGCAACGCCACTTTGCGTTTCTCCAGCATCGCCATCAGGGCGCCAGCGCCTGCGGGCTCGATTGCCTCGACGATCAGCTGATAGCGCGACTGGCCCGGAAACGTGGTCAGCCGGCCGGTGGCGATGACTTCCATACCTTCTTCGGGCTGCACCGCAAGGCGCGCCGCCTGACCTTTCCAGCTTACCGCCGAAATCACCGCGCGATCGTCCTTGAGATCAAAGTAGATGTGCCCCGAAGCAGGGCGCGACACACGCCCGATCTCGCCGCGCACCCGGACATGGCCGAATGCGCCCTCGATCAGGTTTTTCACCGCACCGGAGATTTCTGAAACGGTAAATTCCGGGGCGTTTGCGACCGGCGCGGGGTCTTCAAACAGGTCGGACATGGCGTGCCTTGTGCTTGTGGTTGGGCGAGCTTAGAACGCCGAAGGTCGAAGGCCAAGCGGGGGAGTTGGCGATGAACATCCTGATACTGGGCGGCGGCGGGCGCGAACACGCCCTGGCCTGGGCGGTGATGCAGAACCCGAAGTGCGACCGATTGATCGTGGCGCCGGGAAATGCCGGGATCGCGGCGATCGCAGACTGCGCCGATCTTGACATTAACGACGGCGGGCAAGTTATTGATTTTGCCGAAGACAACGCCATTGATTTCGTTATTGTCGGCCCCGAGGCGCCGCTGGCGGCGGGCGTGGCGGACCGGCTGCGCGAGGCCGGCATCCTGACCTTTGGTCCAAGCCAGGCGGCGGCGCGGCTGGAGAGCTCAAAAAGTTTCACCAAGGAGGTTTGCGCCGCCGCCGGGGCGCCGACCGCGGCCTATGCGCGGTTCGCCGAGGCGGGTCCGGCCAAGGACTATGTCAGCGCCCAAGGGGCACCGATTGTGATCAAGGCGGATGGTCTGGCGGCGGGCAAGGGCGTGATTGTAGCGATGAATGAGGCGGAGGCGGTTGCGGCGGTGGATGACATGTTTGCAGGTGCATTTGGCGAAGCCGGTGCAGCGGTGGTGATTGAGGAGTTCATGGCGGGTGAGGAGGCCTCGTTCTTTGTGCTGTGTGATGGTGAGACGGTGCTGCCGATCGGAACAGCGCAGGATTACAAACGCGCCTATGATGGCGACGCGGGGCCGAACACCGGTGGTATGGGGGCCTATTCACCGGCACCGGTGCTAAACGATGCGATTGCAGATAAAGTGCTGAGCGAAATCATTGGCCCCTGCGTCGATGAAATGGCACGCCGTGGCACGCCGTTTCAGGGCGTGCTTTATGCCGGGTTGATGATCCGCCGGGGCCAGCCCCGGCTGGTGGAATTCAACGTCCGCTTTGGGGATCCGGAATGCCAGGTGCTGATGATGCGGCTCGGCGCGCAAGTGTTGGACTTGTTGCAGGCCTGTGCGCAGGGGCGGCAGGCTGAGGCGCAGGTAAGTTGGGCGGATGATCATGCTGTGACGGTGGTGATGGCGGCCAAGGGCTATCCGGGAGCCTATGAGGCCGGATCGGTGATCGGCGGGCTGAATGCGTTGCCGGAAGACAGCATGAACATGGTGTTTCACACCGGCACAAAGCGCAGGAATGGGCAGATCACGGCCAGCGGCGGGCGGGTGCTGAATATCGCGGCGCGCGGCGCGACATTGGGTGAAGCGCGCGCGCGCGCCTACCGGATGATTGACGCGATCGACTGGCCGGGCGGGTTTTGTCGCAGCGATATCGCCGAGGTTGTGATTTAAACGGGTTGTGGAACAAGACTTTTTTGGAAAAGTCTTGGCAAAACTTTTTTGAAAAGTTTTGCGCGTCAGACCCCGCTAAGACTTCAGAACTTGCAGTCAAGAGCGCGTTTGAATGATTGGCGCCCGGTGTGCGGGCCCAGGATGCGCGCAGATAAATCCGTGCCGGTCATGGTGACGGCGACAATGTTCTGCCAGCGCGCATCGGCGACGATCATTGCCGGCCCCTGGCCGCAATCACGGATGCCACCGGCGATCGTGTCTTGGCCAATGGCGTGGTTGGTGAAGCCCGCAAGCTCGGCCACCAGTTTCAGACTTGCGTCCTGATATCACCAAACCCGGATCAGGCGGGCCAGATGCGGGCGGTCGACGTAGGCAATTTCAATCAAACCGTCGCCATCAAGATCGGCGGCCCCGATTGGGGCCAGCCAGCGGTGGGTCTGGCCGATGAATGGGGTCGCCGCGATCAGCCCGCTTTCATCGTAAATCGCAAGGCGCGCACCTTGGTTGATGTCGGTTTCCACCACCATCACCTCGGGCGACGCGTCACCGTCCAGATCGGCAAGGCGTGGGGCGGTGTCTTCGAAGACGCGGCTTTCAGGCAAGCGGATCACAAATTCGCGGATCGATTTGGCCGCGCAGCCAAAACACTGATCAACCGTAAGTCTGAGCGCGCCCCATTCTATCGCGTCGCCAAGGATACCGTGATCATAGCGCGTCCTGGGCGCCTGATACTCGGCCTTGATGATGACATTTGGCGGTGCGGCCAGGGTCAGAGACGGCGGCAATAACAGTGCTGCCAGCAATGCGGCGAAGGCATGCGCGCGCGCTAGGTCATGACCTAAATTTGTTTTTCAGGCATTTGCACTACCAACCCGTCCAGCGCGTCGCTGACGCTGAGCTGGCAGGTCAGGCGCGAGCGGACGGGATCGGGCTCATAGGCGAAATCGAGCATGTCCTCTTCCATCGGGTCTTTGACCGGCAGCTGGCCGACCCAGTCGGGGTGCACGTAGACATGGCAGGTTGAACAGGCGCAGGCACCGCCGCAGTCGGCCTCGATGCCCGGGATACCGTTGTCGCGCGCACCTTCCATCACGGTCAGGCCGTTGGCAACATCAACCACATGGCGCGTGCCGTTGTGCTCGATATAGGTGATCTTTGCCATCCGGCGGTGCTCCTTGAATTATCGATGTGGAGATAGGCCAAGACACGGGGATTTTCCAGCCCATGTTACCGGGTTGCATAACCTCGTGAATGTTCTATGTTTGTTCTTATGCTGGCACCGACACCGCACCCCGATACCTGGCCACGGCCACCGGCCGCGCTGCCGCATTCCAGGCTGCAAGAGCCGCCCAATGGCGCGCGCGTGGTGGTGGCCGGTCTGGTGCTGGTGCGGCAGCGGCCGGGAACCGCCAAGGGGGTGATCTTTATCACCCTTGAGGATGAGACCGGGGTGGCTAATATCATCGTCTGGCGGGCGCTGTATGAACGGTTCCGTAGGGCAGTGATTGCCGGGCGCCTGTTGCGGGTGACTGGGCGGTTGCAGCGTGAAAGCGGGGTTGCCCATGTGATCGCCGAAAAGATCGAGGACCTGTCGCATTTGCTGGATGAGTTGTTGCGCAGCCCGGCTCAGTCGGACGCCGCGACAAAGGCCACCAGCACAGAAAAATAAGGGCGCCCGTTACCGGGGGGAGTATCCGAAACTCTGTGTATGGGGTTTGGCCCATGCGGTTTAAACGGGTCATTTGTTGAACCGCTCGGGGTATAGGATAGCGAACTGGTTTCTTGCCGCAACCCATTCCCTGACGCACCGGCCCGACTTTTCAAAATTGCGGATGGCCAGGTAAATCAGTTTGGTTGCCGCGTCATCCGTTGGAAAGCTACCGCGCGTTTTGGTGGTTTTTCGGATCACCCTGTTGAGGCTTTCAATCGCATTCGTCGTATAGATGATTTTGCGCACCGCTGGCGGGAAGGCAAAGAACGGGATGACCTCCTGCCAGGCCCGCCGCCAGCTTGGGGCGATCGAGGGGTATTTTGAGCCCCATTCGGTCTCGAAATCATCAAGGGCTTTCGCGGCCTCGGCATCATCTGTGGCCTGATAAATCCGCTTCAGGCTTTTGGCCACGACTTTGCGATCTTTCCAGCCGCAGAAGTTCAGGGAATGGCGCACGAGATGCACGATACAGGTTTGCACGGTAGTATCAGGGAAGGCCGCGTTGATCGCGTCAGGGAACCCCTTGAGACCGTCCACGACGGCAATCAGGATATCCTCAACGCCTCTGTTCTTCAGATTATTCATGATTGAAAGCCAGAATTTGGCACCCTCATTATTGGCAATCCACAAGCCCAGAACCTCCCGCTCGCCTTCTGGCGTGACCCCCAGAGCTACATAAACGGCCTTGTTTTTGACCTGGCGGCTCTCAGCGTCGCGAATTTTGACCCGAAGGGCATCAAGGAATACGAGAGGATATACTGGCTCCAGAGCCCGGTTTTGCCAGTCTGAAACCTCCTCCAAAACTGCGTCCGTCACGCGGCTGATAAGGTCCGCTGAAATCCGCAGGCCGTAGACCTCTTCAAGGTGGGCACGGATATCACGGGTCGACAGACCGGCGGCATAAAGCCCGATGATCTTGTCGTCCATCCCGTCGATCCGGGTCTGGCCTTTCTGGATCAGTTCCGGCTCAAAACTACCAGCTCGGTCGCGCGGGATGTCAATCGGCACCGCCCCGTCATTGCCCTTCAGCACCTTGCGAGTGGCCCCGTTCCGGCGGTTGGATTGCTGGCTGGCAGGCTCCCCGTGCGGCTCATAGCCCAGGTGCTCAGTCAACTCGGCGCCCAGCATCCGCTCCATCAGCCGGACTTTCAGCTCCTTCATCAGGCCTTTGTCGCCCAGCAAATCTTCGGGCCGTTCAACGCCGTTAAGCAACTCGTCCAGTAGTTCCTTGGAAATCGTCATTGTCATCATGCTCCTTCATTGGTGAAGCATGGACCAAATTACTCATACACAGAAGATCGGACAGTCTCTTACCGGGCGCCCATTCAAATTTATCAGAGATTGCGGCCAGAGCCCTAGCTGAGCCCCAGAGCCACAAAGCGTGGATCGCCACCACGCCTGACTAGCAGCAAGAGCGATTTGCGCCCGGCCTCTTTCGCATCTTCGATCCGGTCTTCCAGTTCCGCAACAGTGGTCACCTTTTGCTGACCAGCCTCGGTTATCACGTCACCTGCACGCAAGCCCTTTTCATAGGCCTGACTGTCCAGCGCAACCTCGGCCACCACCAGCCCATCTGCAGACGCGCCAAGGCCAAGCTCTTCACGCAACTCATCGGTCATTTCCACAATCGTCAGGCCGAGGATCTCCTTTTCCACCGGCTCGGTCACCGGGGCAGAGGCCGGAATCGCGGCCTCGGCTTCTTCGCGACGGCCAAGCGTGACCAAAAGCGTCTGGGTGGTGCCGTCGCGGAAGATAACCACGCGGACCGCCATGCCAACCTCGGCCTCGCCGACAATGCGCACCAATTCGCGCGTATCGGCAACATCAATCCCGTCAAACGACAGGATCACGTCACCGGCCACAACACCTGCATCCTTTGACGGACCGTCAGGCACATCGGTCACCAGCGCGCCGGCGACTGTTTCCAATCCGATCGCGTCGGCCACATCGTCGCTGACATCCTGGATGCGCACACCCAGCCAGCCGCGGCGGGTTTCGCCAAACTCGCGCAACTGGTCGATGACCCGGCTCACGACGTTGGACGCCATCGAAAAGCCGAGGCCAATAGAGCCGCCATTCGGTGACAGAATTGCGGTGTTCACACCGATAACCTCGCCATCCATATTAAACAGCGGCCCGCCAGAGTTTCCCCGGTTAATCGCCGCATCGGTCTGCAGGAAATCATCATAGGTGCCGGAAAGCGTGCGCTTGCGCGCCGAGACAATGCCGGCCGAAACAGAAAATCCTTGGCCGAGCGGATTGCCGACCGCCATCACCCAGTCACCGACGCGCATGATATCGCTGTCGCCGAACGACACATACGGCAGCGGCTGGTCACTTTCGACCTTCAACAGAGCGATGTCGGTGTTGGGGTCGGTGCCGACCAGCACCGCGGGCAATTCTTCGCCCGAGAAAAATTCGATCAGTATCTCGTCCGAGCCTGAAATGACGTGATTATTGGTCACGATAAACCCGTCTTCAGAGATCACAAAGCCCGAACCAAGCGCCTGGCTGCGCCGTGGCCGGCGCTGGTTGGGTCCGGGCTGTTGGCGATCCAGAAAGTCACGGAAAAAATCTTCAAACGGCGAGCCTTCGGGCACCACCGGTGTGTTATCATTGTTGGTCGGGGCGGCAACGGTTGTTGTGGTCGTGATGTTCACCACTGCCGGGCTGGTTTGTTGGGCCAGATCGGCAAAACTTTCGGGCACGCCGCGCGCCTGCGCGGCGATGGTCTGGGCCATGAGCAGCGCCAATCCGGTCACCAGAACCCAGACCCACCTGATTGTGGCCGGGTGGGTGGTGGCAAGTGATCTAACCTGAATATTCACTGCGTCCTCCTTTTTTGTTCTCCGGTCATGAAAATGCCGGTGGACGGGTATTTTGGCGTTGTCTGTTTAGATAGGCCCCAATTGTGGCTACGCAAAGCCTTGTGCGCGAATTCTCAATAGGATGTGAATATTGCGGCGAGAATTGTCACAGTTTCTTCATGCCGCGACTAATTTGGCCAGCCAGATCAGCGCCACGCCGGCAGCAAGGGCTGCCAGCCCGATCATTCTACGCCTCTCTGGTGCCATGTTGCGCAGGAATTCCAAAACTTCCTCCAGGCGCGAAGGGGCCAGTGCGAACACCAGCCCCTCGACGCATAGCACCAGCCCGACCGCCAGAATGATCGTGCTCATTGAAAGGGCTGATCAGTTTTCAGGTAGTCGAAAAACTCGCTGTCGGGCGCAATGACCAAGGTTGTGTTTGATTGCCGAAGGGACTGCTCGTAGGCCGCCATCGAGCGATAGAAGGCGAAAAACTCAGGGTCTCTCCCAAATGCTTCGGCAAAGACGGCGTTGCGGCGTGCGTCGGCTTCACCGCGGATGATTTCTGACTCCTTTTGCGCTATGGACACGGTTTCGACAACCGTCCGGTCGGCCTGCGCGCGCACCCTTTGGGCAGCCTCATTACCGCGGGCAATCTCATCCGCCGCTTCACGCTGGCGCTCGGCACGCATGCGTTCGAACGTGGCGGCCAGGTTTTGCTCGGGCAGATCGGCGCGTTTGATCCGAACGTCGATGATTTCCACGCCCAAAGCCGAGGCCTGCGTCCGCGCCCTGTCGCGAATACGGTTCATCAGGGCAACCCGGTCGGCCGACAGAACCGCGCCCGAATTGACGCTACCCAGAACTTCGCGCAACTCGGCGTTCAGGATGCGTTCCAGCCGCGGGCGGGCGGTTTCGATACCACCGGCACCAACCGCGCGGCGAAACTGAACCGGATCGGCAATGCGCCAGCGCGCGAAGGCGTCCACCACCAGCCGCCGGTCATCAGCCGGGGTCACTTCCAGCGGCTGCGTGTCAAGCGGCAGGATGCGGTCGTCGTATTTCACCACTTCCTGAATGAGCGGAATTTTGATTCCAAGGCCCGGATCAAATTTGACCGCTTTGACTTCACCAAACTGGAGCACCAGTGCTTTTTCACGCTCGTCCACGATATACAGCGACGACAAAAGGCCCGCCACAATCACCGCCAGGACCGGGAGTAAATATGCTGATCGTCTCATCTTAATTCCCCTGCCCTGATGTGCTGCGACGAAGCTCGGTCAGCGGCAGATAGGGGACAATACCTTGTCCGCCTGAAACGTTCTGGTCGATGATAATCTTGTCCACATTGCCAAGCACACGTTCAAGCGTTTCCAGATACAGGCGTTTTCGGGTCACCTCCGGTGCCAATATGTATTCCTCATAAACCGCAACAAAGCGCGATGCCTCGCCTTCAGCTTCGTTCACGACGCGAGCGCGATAGCCTTCGGCCTGCTCCAGTATCTGTGCCGCTGAACCGCGGGCCTCTGCCACCACCCGGTTGGCATAAGCATCGGCCTGTTTTTCCAGCGTGTCACGGGTTTGCTCGGCGGCCTGCACCTCTCGAAATGAATCAATCACCTCTCGCGGCGGGTCGGCTTTGTCAAAGTTCACGCGCACGATGTTGATGCCGCTTTCATAGCTATCCAGCGTCTCTTGAATAAGTTCTTGCAGCTCCTGCGCAATCACACCACGGTCCCGGTTCAGGATCGGGGCAAGCTTTGAGCGCGCGATAATTTCGCGCATTACCGATTCAGAGACGGCGCTGATGGTTTCCTCGGGCCCGGCGATGTTAAACAGGAATTTCCGGGCATCATTGATGTTCCAGACCACCTGAAAATCGATATCGACGATATTTTCATCGCCGGTCAGCATCAGGCCCTCGTCAGAGCGAGAGCCGCGCCCGACACCAATGTCCTCGATGCGTTCACGGGTGACGGGCAGAATTTCCTTGGTCACGATCGGCCAGGGGGCAAAGTTCAGACCCTCGGTTCCGGTGGCGCTGTATTTGCCAAACAAGAGCTCGATCGACTGTTCAGATGTATCGACCCGATAAAACGACGCGAAGATCCAAAATGCCAGCACCGCCAACAGGCCAAGTCCGACGGTGTTTCGGGTAAATCGTGGCCCGCCGCCGCCGCCAGCGCCGCCGCCGGAACCGCCGCGCCCGCCCATCAGGACACGCAGCTGTTCCTGGCCTTTTTTCATGATCTGATCAATCTCAGGCAACTGCGGTTGGCCCGGAGGTCGGCCACCGCCGCTTTTGTCGTCATCGCCGCCGCGATTTCCACCGCCGCCGCCCCACGGTCCGCCATTATTATTGGCCATCTCGGGTTCTTCCTCTCATCGTCAGGGTTGCCTAGTTAACTGTATATTTTCGTCCAAATTTCAAGCTGTTCGCGTTGGTGTCGTCAATAGCACAATTTCCTCGGACATTGTTGGATGAACTGCAACCGTGCGGTCAAAATCTTCCTTGGTGGCCCCCATTTTGATCGCCACACTGGCCATCTGGATCATTTCGGCAGCCCCGGACGCAATAATGTGGCAACCAATGATCTTACGCGACTCGGTGCAGACGATCAATTTGAACAACGCCCGTTCGTCCTTGTCGATAAAGGCATTTTGCATTGGGCGAAAGGCCGCCGAATAAACCTCGATCGGACGCTCGTCGCGGGCCTGTTCCTCGGTCATGCCGACGCTGCCATACTCCGGCTGGGTGAATACTGCCGACGCCACCAGATCGTGATCGGCCTTGGTCGGGTTGGCGTTGAACACGGTTTCGGCAAACGCCGCGCCGTCCTGGATCGCCACCGGCGTCAGATTGACCCGGTCGGTGACATCGCCCACGGCAAAGATCGACGGCACCGAGCTTTGCGAATAGTCGTCAACCTCAACTTCGCCCCAGCGGCCCAGATTGACGCCCACCTCTGCCAACCCCAGTCCGGCGGTATTTGGCTTGCGGCCCGTCGCATAGACCACGGCATCAAATGTTGCTTCATGTATATCACCGGATTTGACGCGGATACCGTCATTGCGCTGTTCCATCTGTTTCACGTCGGTGCCCACATGCAGATCGATGCCGCCCCCCTGAATGAGTTCGGCGATCAGGCCGCGCGCTTCACCGTCAAAGCCGCGCAGGATCTGGGCACCGCGATAATACTGGGTGACCTCAACGCCGAAACCATTCAGAATACAAGCGAATTCACAGGCGATATAGCCGCCGCCGACAATCAGCACCCGCTTGGGAAGCTGATCCATCAGGAATATTTCGTTAGAAGTCCATGCCAGTTCGCGCCCCGGCACTTCAGGAATGAACGGCGCGGCACCGGTGGCGATAAGGATGTGTTTTGCCTTGCAGGTCTGGCCATCAGCCAGTTTCACCGTATGGGCGTCCGCCACCACTGCGTGCTGATCGAAAACCGCAACACCTGCCTTGTCCAGATTGGTGCGGTAAAACCCTTCAAGACGGTCCAGTTCATGGTGTAAATGGGCGCGAAACCGGGGCCAGTCAAAGCTGCCTGAATCAACGGCCCAGCCATAGGCGCGCGCCTCGGCAATCGCGCTTGCGTATCCGGACGCAAACACCATGATCTTTTTCGGCACACAGCCGCGGATCACACAAGTGCCACCCATCCGGTATTCTTCGGACAGCGCCACCTTGGCACCGGCCTCGGCCGCCATCCGGCCGGCGCGAACACCGCCCGAGCCGCCACCGATTACGAAAAGATCATAGTCGAAGGCCATTCGCCCCTCATTTTTTGCAATCGGGCGCTATTCGGCGAAGTCACGAAAAATATTGTCGCTATCGGCAAATTCGACCCGGTCTTCCTGGCGCTCGCCGGTATTTATGTCTTCAACCTCGACCCTGCCATCCCCATGACCGATCACAACTACGTCACATATGTCGATGAACAGGCCATTTTCCACGACGCCGGGGATTTGGTTGAGTACCAGCGACAGTTGCCGGGCGTTGCCGATCCGCTTTAGATGCAGATCCAGGATGTGATTGCCTTCATCGGTGATGAACGGCGCGTCAACGTTCATCCGCAGGGTTGTTTTCTGGCCCAGCACATCCATGCTGAACAAGGTTTCCTCGATCAGCGCCTTGCTGGTCTGCCAGCCATACGCGATGACTTCCACCGGCAGCGGAAACGCGCCAAGTGCCGTCACCTTTTTCGAGGCATCGGCAATGACCACCATCTGGTCGCTTGCGGTCGCGACGATCTTTTCCTGCAGCAGCGCGCCGCCGCCGCCCTTGATCAGGCTCAGTTCGCCATCAAACTCGTCGGCACCATCGATGGTCAGATCCAGCCAGCGCGCTTCATCCAGCGACACCACTTTGATGCCGACGCCGCGGGCCAGATCGGCGGTCCGCATCGAGGTTGGAACCCCGCTGATGCGCAGGTCTTCTTCGCGCACCCGTTCGCCCAGACACTGCACCAGCCAGGCAGTGGTGGAGCCGGTGCCAAGCCCGACCTTCATGCCGTCCTCCACAATGGCGCTGGCGCGTTTGGCGGCGACGAATTTGGCGGTGTCGATGGCGGAAAGATTTTCGGACATTTGGCAGCGACTCCGTTGGCTGCCAGCCTTATAGGAAAGTTGCAAGGGCGGTGCGAGGGGGAATTGGCGATCCGCAGCGCCTGCGGGCCACACCGTTGCATTCGGCGCTATTTTGACAGATCGGCGACGCATCGCTTCGCTAATCGGCCCGTTTTTGCCGTTTTGGGCATTGAATTATGCGCCGTCAGCGGGCACAGCAGTGGTGCTGCATCGGAGCTTTGCCATGTTCCTGTCGGTTTTCGAATTGTTCAAGGTCGGGATCGGCCCGTCATCGTCGCACACGATGGGGCCGATGGTGGCAGCGGCGCGGTTTCTCGACACGCTGCGCGCGTCAGCGTTCTCGGCGCATGGGGTGCGTGCCTCGCTGCATGGCTCATTGGCCTTTACCGGGGTCGGCCACGGCACCGACCGGGCGATAATTCTGGGGCTGGCCGGGTTTTTGCCAGACACTTATGACCAGAGGCTAGCGGACACGGCGCTGTTAAAAATCAAATCGCAAAAGCAGGTGTCGCCGGCGGGGCTGGATCAGCTCTCGTTCGATCCGAAATCGGACATCATTTTTGACTACGGCCCGGCACTGCCGGGACACGCCAACGGGATGATCCTGATGGCAACGGATGCCCAAGGTGACGTGATCCTGCAGGAAACATTTTATTCTATCGGTGGCGGATTTGTCCTGACCGAAGCCGAGTTAGAGGGCGGTGCTGACTCCCAAAAAGACCCTTCGCCATATCCGTTCGACAACGCCGTGCAAATGCTTGAAATGTGTGGTGCCAGCGGCCTGTCGATTGCCGGTCTGAAACGCGCCAACGAGCTGGCCTATATAGATGCAACGGAGCTTGACGCCGGGATGGCGCGCTTGTGGGACGTGATGAACACCTGTATCGAACGCGGCCTGCATACCACCGGCACCCTGCCCGGTGGTCTGGGCGTGCGCCGCCGGGCTGCTGCTATTTATGACGCATTGCAGGGCGAGCGCGGCATGAACCTGACCGCGCCGCACACCATCAACGACTGGATGAGTGTTTACGCGATGGCGGTGAACGAAGAAAACGCCGCCGGCGGCCAGGTGGTCACGGCCCCGACAAATGGCGCCGCCGGGGTTATTCCGGCGACGATCAGATACTGGCTGAGCCATGTTCCGGGTGCGCAGCAGGCCGAGATTGGGGATTTCCTGCTGACCGCGGCGGCGATCGGCGGGATTGTCAAAACCAATGCCTCGATTTCGGGTGCCGAGTGCGGCTGCCAGGCCGAGGTTGGATCGGCCTCGGCGATGGCCGCGGCTGGAATGGCGGCAGTGCTGGGCGGCACACCGGAACAGGTTGAAAACGCAGCCGAAATAGCGCTGGAGCATCATCTGGGCATGACCTGCGATCCGGTCGGCGGACTGGTTCAGGTGCCCTGCATCGAACGCAACGCGATGGGTGCGATCAAGGCGGTCTCGGCCGCCTCGCTGGCGATGCGCGGCGACGGCACGCATTTTGTGCCGCTGGATGCGGCGATCGAGACCATGCGCCAGACCGGCGCGGACATGAACACGAACTACAAGGAAACCTCGTTTGGCGGTTTGGCGGTGAATGTGCCGAACTGCTGACCGGGTGGGTCATTGGCGAGTCCCTGTTCTTTGCAGTCAAAATTTCCCCACCGGAGGCACTGCCAGCACCCGGCAGGGTGCGAAAAATATCTTGGCCCGGTACGGGCCACCTTATTGCAACCCCACAAAGCCCGGATCAGCGCACTAAAATGATCGCTGACGAGCTTTATTATGCAACTAACACCGCGTCATTGCCGCAACCACATCCGACAACACCGCACGCGGCACAATCGCCAGCATCCCCGGCCCATCCATCATCAGCTTCACGTGCGGCTCGACCACCCGGTTCGAGGTTCCCACCCGCCCGCCGGGCGCGAATTGCAGCCCCGCGATCGGCCATTCAAGACCTAGCGAGCGCCCAGTCACCGGTTGCAGCGGAAACAGCGACAGCCGGGTGCCCGGGGTCAGGTTCAGTTCCAGCGTGTCCGGTAGGTGAAACACCACATCACGGCCACCGATCAGCACGCAGCGAATTTCGGCGTGCTGCACAAGCGCGCTCAGCGCCGCAAGCTGATGATCCAGGCGGCGGCCCAGAAACCCGACCCCCAGGATTAGCGGCGCATCAATAACCGCCATGCATTTTTCAAAATCCGTGCTATCCTGATCGGCGAACTGCAAGTGCCGATGCGCTGGTATTTGCGCCCGCGCGTCCCCACTTACCGAGTCAAAGTCGCCAATCAGATAATTAGGGGTTTTGCCATATTTTAGTGCCAATTTGGCCCCACCATCTGCAGCAACCAAATAAGGAGCATAAGTCAGCGCCAGGGTAAGAACCGCCTTGCTAACATCGCCCGCGCCGACCAGGGTCAGGTTTTCGGATGTCTGAACAATGCTAGCCGCCATGCCACAATTTCCGTTAAAATTGGATTCAATCCATATTCTGACCGCGAAAATATCACGGGCTTTGCCAAGTTACGTTCCTATTTGGGAACCATTGGATGGTAAACACAGTCTTGCTGGATCGGAGGAGAAAGCGAAAAAAAGATGGTAGGGCCGAGCAAAATATTGACCGTTTCATATGGCACGTTCTCGTGCACGTTGGAAGGTTTTGATAATCCGTTTGGAACCATGCGGGGCATCGCAGAATACTTCCGTGACCTCGCGGCAGAAGACCGGTATTTCGGCGCCGAGCCGCCAACGCCGGATGCAGATGTTCTGCACCGTATTGCGCAAACCGACGTCAAGCAGCGCATCGAAGCCCGGGTTGAGGGCAACGGCGTTGTGCTGCACCAGCTCGACCAGGCGGTTGAGCCTGACGAAAGCGCCACTGTTGAACCAGCGCCGATCACCGCACCGGACTATGGCGGGCCAGCTGCCGGCCAGCCGCAGCCGCACACCGGACATCCGGCATATGATGCTCCGGCACCCGAGCATACCCCGGTTGCACCGGTTGCGCCGGTTGGCGAATTCGCGCCGTATCCTGATGCGGCCCCGGCTGGAACTGAAAGCGTCGCCGCCAAGCTCGCCCGTATCCGCGCAGTGGTTACCGATGTCGCCGGCTCTGGTGTCAGCGCCTATCAGGAAGATGAGCCTGCCGACCTTGGGTTCGCCGCAATGCCCATTTCATCTGCTTTTGAGAACGTGGCGGAAGCGGACGAGATTGAAGCGCCCGTTGAGCTGACAGAGACCTTAGTGTCTGATCCAAAACTAATTGAGTGATTTCAGCGAGTTGTGATTCAATCGGATTGATAAGATTCGAGGGAGATCACAATGGCCTGGACGGAAACCACTCGCGCCCGATATGAACGGCATTCGGGACGCTATGCAAGCGATTTAACTGATCAGGAATGGGGTTTGATCGCGCCATTCCTGCCGCCGCCTAAAACAACTGGTCGTCCGCGCAGCACGGCGATGCGCGATGTTCTGGATGCCATTTTGTACATCGCCAGCGCCGGGTGTGCGTGGCGTATGCTGCCCAATGATTTCCCGCCAGTGTCCACCGTGCGCTACTATTTCTATGGCTGGCGCAACGATGGCATCTTTGAAGTGATCAGCCATTTTCTGGTGGCGACGGCGCGCGAGTTTCATGGCAAGAAGCCCGGCCCCACCGCTGGTGTCATTGATAGCCAGACCATAAAAACAACGGAAAGCGGTGGCATTTCGGGCTATGACGCGGGCAAGAAAACCAAGGGCCGCAAGCGCCACATTGTCACCGACACGCTCGGGTTTATGGTTGGGTTGGTCGTGCATAGCGCCGGTATTCAAGACCGTGATGGCGCACCGGAAGTGTTGAAATCCATCCGGTATTCCCATCCAAACTTGCGCCATATCTTTGCGGATGGCGGTTATGCCGGACCAAAGCTGCGCGACGCTCTTGAAGGCATCGGTGACTGGACAATCCAGATCGTCAAGCGCTTCGACACTGCGGAAGGCTTCGAAGTCATTCCCAGAAGATGGGTCGTCGAGCGCACCTTCGCATGGCTCAACCGCTGCCGGCGATTGGCCAAAGATTGGGAAAAATCCATCGCAAGTTCACAGGCATGGATACTCGTTGCACATATCAGAACCCTCACGCGTAAAATTGCAAGGCATTGTAATCATCCGTACAGTTTTGAATCAGACACTGAGACGAACCAGTTGTCGAGGATCAGCCAGAACCTGAGGAGGAGACGCAGACAGCCGAGGCTGATGAGACCGAAAGTGACGCGCAGGAGGCCGCGGTTGAACAACCTTTCGCAGACGACTCCGAGGCAGAGGACGAAGAAGAAGTTGAAGCTGTAGCCGAAGTCGAGGCCGAGGCCGAAACCGACGAAGCTGACCCGCAAGCCCAAGAGCCGCCGGTCGAAGGACCCGTTGCGGCAGTGGATGAAGTCCAGGCGGCCCCGGATGCCGAGCTTGACACCGAAGTTGAAGAAGAAATGCCGACCGAGGTTGTTGCGCAAGACGACGCCGAGGGCGATGCCGCTGACGTCGGCGACGCCGAAACAGCGTCTGACGATACCGAGGTCTCTGACGAGACGATTTCGCAATTCATGGGCGGCGCGTCTGCTGACCAGACCGCGCTCGATGAAGAAGCCGAGGCGGAAGCCAGCGACGCACCCGATGGCTCTGCGATTGCCCGCGTCGTCGAAATGCGTGACGCAGATTCCGAAAGTTCAGAGCCTGGCGACAGTATCGACGAGGCGAAAGACGCTGTGGAAACAATTAAAGCCGAGGACGCCGCCGACAAGCCCGCATCCACGCTATCGCCTGAGGATGAAGCCGAGCTGATGGCCAACCTGGATCAGGTGCAACGCCAGGCCGAAGCCGAACGCCGCGCTGAAAAGGAAGGCCGCACCTTGCTTGAACAGCAGGACATCGAACACAGCACCAATTCGGTGAATCGTATCCTTGACGTCACCAACACCGAACTGGAAGAAACCGAAGGCACCCGCCGCCGTTCTGCGATTGCCCATCTCAAGGCCGCCGTGGCGGCGACCCGCGCCGACGAATTCCTGACTAATACCAACGGCCCCCAGATTTGACTCAAGGGGATTCCCACGAGCGGCGTGATCTGATTCAGTGGCATCAAGGCAAGGGAGGCTTTGATGGCAGTAAGGATTACGCGAAAAGACAAGTCCGCAGGCGAGCTTCGCCAGGAAGCGGCGCGGTGCCGGGATGGGAAAGCGGCGCGACGGATGTTGGCGATTGCCCTGGTTCTGGATGGGGTTGACCGCAAGACGGCGGCAGAAAACTGCGGCATGGATCGGCAGACGCTGCGGGATTGGGCCCACCGTTACAATGCGGAGGGCGTGTCGGGCCTGTTCAACCGTCGCCCGCCGGATCCACCCTGTCTGCTGAGCGCGGCACAGAAGGAGGAGTTGGCGGAAATGGTTCGGGCGGGTCCCGACCCCGAAACCGATGGGGTTGTGCGCTGGCGGCGCATTGATCTGAAACGCAAGATCGAAGAGCGCTTCGGCGTCACCATGCATGAGCGAACTGTTGGCAAACAATTGGCAAGCCTGGGCTTTCGGCGTCTGTCGGTGCGCCCGCAGCATCCGAAATCCGACCCGGATGCACAGGAGGCTTTTAAAAAAACTTCGCCGCAGAGGTAGAAGCAGCCTTGCCGGAAACAGCCCGCAGCAAGCCCCTGGAGATATGGTTTCAGGATGAAGCGCGGGTTGGCCAGCAGGGCACGCTCACCCGTATCTGGGCCGAGCGTGGAACACGCCCCCGTGCCCCGCGCGACACCCGCTATATCTGGAGCTACATTTTCTGCGCCGTCTGCCCGGAACGGGCTGAAGCGGCCGCTCTGATCATGCCACATGCCGACACACAGGCCATGAGCGCGCATCTCGCCGAGATCGCTAAAACCGTCGCATCGGGCGCACATGCCCTTCTCATTCTGGATGGCGCTGGCTGGCACGGTTCGGCAGAGCTGGAGGTACCCGACAACATCACCCTGCTCAAACTCCCGCCCTATTCCCCTGAACTCAACCCGATGGAAAATGTGTGGGCTTATCTGCGTGCCAACAAGCTCGCCATATCCGTCTTCGACAATTATGAGCAGATCGTCGACAGGTGTTGCGAAGCATGGAACTTCTTTGCAAACGACAAAACCGCAATCACGTCAATCACTACCAGACAATGGGCCAAAACGGTCAACGACTAGGGCCGTTGGTATAAGCAGCGCGACGAGGACGACGCCAAGGAACTGAAAGAGTATCGCAATGATCTGGCCCGCGTGGTGCGCCCGCGCCGGCCCGCAGAACCCAGCGGCAAGCCCACTGAACGGCGCATGGCGCCGTTAATGCTGGTGTCCGAGCAACGCATTGACATACCAAAGACCGACCCGATCGCCGAAGCTGCCGCGGCGGCGATCCGCCCGCGCCGGGTGACCTCGGGCAATTTTGCCTTGAGCCAAGAGGACGTGGCCGACGACGTGGCCGACGACGTGGCCGACGACGTGGCCGACGACGTGGCCGACGACGTGGCCGACGACGTGGCCGACGACGACTCCGATGCGAATATTTTCCGCGACACCAATTCGTTCGCTGAATTCGCCGAGAGATGGGCGCGCATGAGTTGCCGGACCTGCTGGAAGCGGCGGCGGCCTATGCGTCGTTTGTCGAGGGCCGACCGCATTTTTCGCGCCCACATCTGATGAAAACCGTCGCCACGCTGAAAGAGCAGCAAGAATTCACCCGCGAAGAAGGCCTGCGCTCATTCGGGATATTGCTGCGCCGCGGCAAGATCAAAAAGATCAAACGCGGCCAGTTTCAAATCGCTGACAAGACCCGGTTCAACCCAGAGACCCGCATCGCCGGGGAATAAACAGACCCAACCTTGGAAACAGGCGAAAACGGGGTGGGCTAGCGCTTGCCCCGTTTTTTCTTGTCTGCTTCAGGGTCGCGACCGGGGTCCGGATCGGGTTGACCGATGCCCTTGAAAATTGACCTGAATGGCAGAATCCAGACGATACCCAGGACCACGTAAACCAAAAGCTCGACCAGAATTCCGGGTCGCCCCAGCAGGTTCAGAACGCTGACTACCACCACGATGTATAGCGGCAGCCCGACCAGCAGGATAACCATTGACCAGCGCCGCCGGGCTTTCCACGACAAGGCCATCAGTCGGCAAACGGATCAGTGACCAGGATCGTGTCGTCGCGCTCGGGCGAGGTTGACAACAAAGCCACCGGACAATCGATCAGCTCTTCGATTCGGCGCACGTATTTGATCGCGTTGGCGGGCAACTCGGCCCAGCTGCGCGCGCCTTCGGTGCTGTCGCTCCAGCCCGGCACCGTCTCATATACCGGTGTGCAGCGGGCCTGATGATCGGCCGCGGTGGGCAGATAATCAATCCGCTTGCCGTCCAGCTCATAGGCGACGCAGATTTTCAACTCATCAAATCCGTCCAGAACGTCCAGCTTGGTCAGCGCAATGCCCGACATGCCGGATGTTGCGCAGGTCTGGCGCACTAGCACCGCATCAAACCATCCGCAGCGCCGCTTGCGCCCGGTCACGGTGCCAAACTCATGCCCGCGCTCGCCCAGGCGCTGGCCGTCTGCATCGCTCAGCTCGGCCGGGAACGGGCCTTCGCCGACCCGCGTGGTGTAGGCTTTGACGATCCCCAGCACAAAATCGATTGCGCCCGGACCAAGGCCGGTTCCGGTCGCCGCCTGCCCGGCGATCACGTTTGACGAGGTGACATACGGGTAGGTGCCGAAATCAATGTCCAGCAGCGCCCCTTGCGCCCCTTCAAAGAGGATGCGTTTTCCGGCTTTTCTTTTTTCATTCAATATCTTCCAAACCGGAGCCGCATAGGGCAGGACTTGGGGCGCGATGTCTTTGAGACTGGCCAAAAGCGCCTCCCGGTCCACCGGCTGCAAGCCCAGACCGCGACGCAGCGCATCATGGTGCACCAACGCCCGGTCAACGCGCAACGCCAGCGTTGTGTCATCGGCCAGATCGGCAATCCGCACCGAGCGGCGTCCGACCTTGTCTTCATACGCCGGGCCGATGCCGCGCCCGGTGGTGCCGATCTTGGCCACCGAGTCCTGAGTTTCGCGCGCCCGGTCCAGTTCGCCGTGGATCGGCAATATCAGCGCCGCGTTCTCCGCGATCATCAGATTTTGAGGCGTGATCGTCACCCCCTGACCGCGCAGGTGCGCGATCTCTTTGATCAGGTGCCAGGGGTCCAGCACCACGCCATTGCCGATGATCGACAGCTTGCCGGTGCGCACAATGCCCGAGGGCAACAACGAAAGTTTGTAGACCGTGCCATCGATAACCAGCGTGTGGCCGGCATTGTGGCCGCCCTGAAAACGCGCGATCACATCGGCGCGCTCGCTCAGCCAGTCAACCAGCTTGCCTTTACCCTCGTCGCCCCATTGGGCGCCCACGACAACAACGTTGGCCATACTGACCCTTTGCAAGACGCCAAAACCGGGGCTGATATAGCGGCACCGGGGACGCGGTGAAACCACTAAATCAGGGCGGGGCTGGACACGTGTGCGCAATTGGGCAATCCAGAGCCAAAGGACGGGTGTCATGGGCTTCTTGTTGCGCTGGATTTTTGCTTTCATTCTGATCGCGGCAACCTTCAATCCCACCAAATGGAATTTCGTCAACTGGGCGAGCGATCACTATTCGACCGAACTGCCGCTGACTGTGTTCTTTGGGCTGATCCTGCTGATCTGGTACATCATTTATTTGCGCGCCACGCTGCGCAGCATCGGCGGATTCGGGATGTTTCTGGTATTTTCGGTGTTCGCGGCGCTGATCTGGGTGCTTTGGGATCGCGGGCTGCTGTCGCTTGATAATTCCGACACCAATGCCTGGATGGGCATCCTGGCCCTGTCGCTGGTTCTTGGCATCGGCCTGTCGTGGAGCTTTGTGCGCCGCGCACTGACCGGGCAGTTTGACGTGGACGAGACCGACGACTAGACGGCCTCGGGCACGCGCAGCGCTTCATTTGAGAGGTCTGCGGAGTGGTAGTTTTTGTTCGGCGTTCTGCGAACGCTCGGGTGCCTCCGGCGGGGATATTTTTGAAAAGAAGAAGGCCCGACTTAATTCTTCTTTTCATAAATATCCCCGCGCGGAGCGCAATTTGTTTTCAGTCGCCGCGGCGTTTCATCAGCCGGTCGGCTTTCTTGCGCACCAGCACGGCGCGCAAATCGTGCATGGCCAGCAACAGATCGTCGGTGACGTCTTCCAACTGCTCCGCGCTGGCGCGTGAATTGGCCCAGTGCGCGGTCAGTGTCTGATCCAAAACTAATTGAGTGATTTCAGCGAGTTGTGATTCAATCGGATTGATAAGATTCGAGGGAGATCACAATGGCCTGGACGGAAACCACTCGCGCCCGATATGAACGGCATTCGAGACGCTATGCAAGCGATTTAACTGATCAGGAATGGGGTTTGATCGCGCCATTCCTGCCGCCGCCTAAAACAACTGGTCGTCCGCGCAGCACGGCGATGCGCGATGTTCTGGATGCCATTTTGTACATCGCCAGCGCCGGGTGTGCGTGGCGTATGCTGCCCAATGATTTCCCGCCAGTGTCCACCGTGCGCTACTATTTCTATGGCTGGCGCAACGATGGCATCTTTGAAGTGATCAGCCATTTTCTGATGGCGACGGCGCGCGAGTTTCATGGCAAGAAGCCCGGCCCCACCGCTGGTGTCATTGATAGCCAGACCATAAAAACAACGGAAAGCGGTGGCATTTCGGGCTATGACGCGGGCAAGAAAACCAAGGGCCGCAAGCGCCACATTGTCACCGACACGCTCGGGTTTATGGTTGGGTTGGTCGTGCATAGCGCCGGTATTCAAGACCGTGATGGCGCACCGGAAGTGTTGAAATCCATCCGGTATTCCCATCCAAACTTGCGCCATATCTTTGCGGATGGCGGTTATGCCGGACCAAAGCTGCGCGACGCTCTTGAAGGCATCGGTGACTGGACAATCCAGATCGTCAAGCGCTTCGACACTGCGGAAGGCTTCGAAGTCATTCCCAGAAGATGGGTCGTCGAGCGCACCTTCGCATGGCTCAACCGCTGCCGGCGATTGGCCAAAGATTGGGAAAAATCCATCGCAAGTTCACAGGCATGGATACTCGTTGCACATATCAGAACCCTCACGCGTAAAATTGCAAGGCATTGTAATCATCCGTAGAGTTTTGAATCAGACACTCAGGTTCAAATGATCAACCGCGCGGTGGATATCGTCGATGTCACGCCGTGCCAGCAGCGCTGTGCGCGCGTCCATCCACGTGGTAATCGCCGCGTTGTCACCGTCCGGCAGCACGTGTTCGCCATGCGCTTTGACCTCGCCGTTCTTGACGTTGATCACCGCGATCTGGTCCATTTCGATGCGGCGCTGCCGGTTTTCGGTGTTCACCCGGAATACGAACGCGCCGTTTTCACGAACCCGGAAATAATAGTCCGGCAACCCGGTGCTCATCAGCGCCCCCTTTGGCTCAGTCCGGCACAGAACCGTTGGATCCGTTTGCAGGCCTCTTCCAGCGCTTCGTCGCGCGCAGCGTAGCTGACCCGGAAGTATGGCGAAAGACCGAAGGCAGCGCCAAACACCATCGCGACGCCACATTCGGCCAGCAACGCGGTGGCAAAGCTCTCGTCATTTGTAATCAGCGCTCCGGCAGCGCTGGTCTTGCCGACACAGCCGGCAATCGAGGGATAGACGTAGAACGCCCCTTGCGGTCGCGCGCAGTTGATGCCCGGCGCCTGGTTCAGCATCGACACCACAGAATCGCGGCGGCGCTGGAATATCACGCGGTTTTCGGCCAGAAACCCTTGCGGGCCGTTCAGCGCCTCGACCGCGGCCCATTGCGATACCGAACAGGGGTTGGATGTGATTTGCGACTGCACCGTGCGCATCGCGGCGATCAGCGGCGCGGGCCCGCCCGCATAACCGATCCGCCAGCCGGTCATGGCATAGGCCTTGCTGACACCGTTACAGGTCAGCGTGCGCGCAAACAGTTCAGGCTCGACCTCTACCGGGGTGCAAAATACAAAGTCATCAAAGACCAGATGCTCATAGATGTCGTCGCTCATCACCCAGACATGAGCGTGGCGCATCAGCACATCGGTGAGCGCCTTCAATTCGGCACGGCTATAGCCCGCACCAGTGGGGTTGGCGGGCGAGTTGAAGATCAGCCATTTGGTGCGTGGTGTGATCGCGGCTTCCAGTTGTTCGGGGGTTATTTTGAAATCGTTCTCGATGCCCGCCTTGACTGGCACCGGCGTGCCGCCGCCCAACAGCACCATGTCCGGATAGCTGACCCAATAGGGTGCCGGAATGATCACCTCATCGCCGGGGTTCAGTGTTGCCACCAGTGCGTTGTACAGAATCTGCTTGGCGCCGGTGGCGACGCTGATCTGCGCCGCTGCATATTCCAAACCGTTGTCGCGTCTGAACTTGGCGGCGATCGCATCTTTCAGCTCGGCGATGCCATCCACGGCGGTGTATTTGGTGCGGCCCTGATCGATCGCCGCATGGGCCGCCGCTTTGATGGTGTCCGGCGTGTCAAAATCCGGCTCGCCTGCGCTCAGTGCGATGATATCCCGCCCGGCCGCCTTCAGCTCTTGCGCCAGGTTGGTAACGGCGATGGTGGGCGACGGTTTGACACGCGCCAATGTGTCCGAAAGGAAGGCCATGACCGCAGCTCCTGTTTGAATGTCAAACGCGCATGTCTTAGGGTGTGCAGAGTCACCATTCAAGCGTGAAGGGCTGCACCGTGAGCGAGAGCGCAAGCGATACCGGATGGTATTCTGAAGATGCGGCCACGTTTGGCGACCGCCTGCAGGGCGCGCGCGAGGCGCTGGCGCTCAGCCAGCACGATCTGGCCCGCCATCTGGGGGTAACAGACAAGACCATTCTGGCATGGGAAGACGACATGGCCGAGCCGCGCGCCAACCGGCTGCAAATGCTGTCCGGCGTCCTGAATGTCTCGATGCGCTGGCTTTTGACCGGCGAAGGCGCCGGTCTTGGCGAGCCGGACGCTGCGGTTCTGCCCGCTGACGTGTCAAAACTGCTGGCCGAGATGCGCGAGGTTCGCGGGCAGGCGACAGCGCTGGCCGAACGTGTCGGCCGAATTGAAAAACGTCTGCGCGCGACATTGAAAGAGCGGCCTTGAGCGGCGAAACCCGCGCGGCGCGCCTCAAACGCCTGCGCATGCGGTCCTGGCGGCGCGGCACGCGCGAGATGGACCTGATCCTTGGTGCTTTCGCCAATGCAAAACTGGCCGACATGACGGCGGGCGAGCTTGAGCTTTACGACCAGCTTTTGTGCGAGAACGATCAGGATCTGTATCAGTGGGTCACCGGGCAGTCCAACTGCCACGGCAATTTGAAAGCGTCGATAGCAAAAATTGCAGAGTTTTCTGCGGTGCAAGCCAAGAGCGGTCGATGACTACGCCCGGCCCGTTGCAGCCATCCGGCCGGGCGGAGTCAAATGTCTTCTCTAATTGGGTGTTTAGGTCAAGCTCATTTTCCTTCTTTGTCTTGGGGTCTTGCCGCTCATCCGGGTCACGCTTCTCTTCGCAGTCTGGTTGATGCCGTGATGGCACCGCTGCATGCATGTGTCGGATTGGCCGTGGAGAGCCTTGCTTTGAGACGCGCTTCAAGTGGCGCAGCAGCCATTTTCGGCTTCATCCACAAACCTCGTCCGGTGAGGACGATCCCGTCAAGGTTAGGTGGGTTGGTTATTTGATCATGCTACGCCTCCCACCTTTTCCTGACGGAACTCTGTACCATCGATCCACATGCGGTGCAGCAGCACGGCCAGTTTGCGCGCGACTGCAACGACCGCGCGCCGTCGGCCCTTGGTGCGCATCAGCCGCATGCCCCAAGATTTTATCTGTGAGCCTGCCATTGTTCGTATAAGGAGCGCGTTAGCGGCGGCATAGAGCGTCGCGCGAACATCTCGGTCACCGGCTTTTGATATTCGGCCAGGGTTGTCTGTCTCGCCTGACTGGTATCGTCGGGGCGTCAGTCCAAAGTGTGCGGCAACTGTGCGAGAGCGTTTGAAGCGAGAGGGGTCATCGACGGCAGCCTTGAAGGTCAGCGCTGCAATCGGTCCTACCCCCGGGACGGTCATCATCCGCATGCAGACCTCATCGTGGCTCGCCGCGCGCTTGACCCGTCGATCCAGTTCCAGAAAGTGCTGATACAGGGCGAGACGTGCATCCAGCAGTGGGAGCATCGCGTGAGCAAGGACATCATCGATTTCGATCATTGGCCGGACAACGCCATCAAAGCTGCCATGCTTCACGCATTTAGGCAGGCGGATACCAAAGATCTTCAGCAGTCCGCGCACCTCATTGGCCAGATCAATCGTCTTGTTCAGCAGTGCTTTGCGGGTGCTTAACAGCGCGCGTTGACCATGGGCCTCCCGGCTCTTCATGTGGACCGCGCTGAACCAGCCGGTGCGCAAAACCTGGGCAATCCCATATGCGTCGTGCTTGTCCGTTTTGTTACGCATGGCGGAAAGCGCCGCGTTCACCTGACGTGCTTCCATACACACGACGTCAAAGCCTTCACTGGTCAGGCCAAAAAACAGGTGCTGGCTCATTGTTCCGGCCTCAAAGCCAACCCGTTCAATCGGGCGTGAGAAAGCACGCAAACACTCAGCGATATCAACGACTTCACAAGGCAACTCGCGCTCAAGAAGCACCTTTCCCCTGTTATCGACAATACACAGCGCGCACGACCGCAGCGATACGTCCAAACCGACAAAATATTCCATCATCTTCTCCCTTTTTCACAGCTATCCTGTGATCCTATCGGGAGCTGTCAACGCCGGAGTAAAAGTACACCACTGGCCGGCGTAAAAATGCACCACTTGATGCGATTCAGCCCAGCGTTGGCGGTTGTCCCGGTAGTCCATAGGAGGGACCCGCGCTGCTTCGTGTAGCGCTTGCGTTACGCGAAGCGAAGCAGCGTGGGAGGTGCCTGTGGGCCCACCGGGTCAACCATGGGCTGGGTTGTCAGGTTTTTGGGGGTTTCCGCCGTTTTTGGCTCTGGTTGAGACGGTAGCTGTCGCCGTTCATCTCCAGGATATGAACGTGGTGTGTGAGCCGGTCCAGCAACGCCCCAGTCAGGCGCTCGGAACCGAACACCTCGGTCCACTCATCGAACGGTAGATTGGAGGTCACCAGGGTGGAGCCGCCTTCGTAACGTTGGCTGAACACCTCGAACAACAACTCGGCCCCGGTTTTGCCAAGCGGCACGAAGCCGAGCTCATCGATGATCAGCAGCTTGTATTTTGCTAACTGCTTCTGGAACCGCAACAGGCGCTTCTCGTCCCTGGCCTCGATGAGCTCGTGGACCAAAGCCGCCGCCGTGATAAAGCCGACGGTGAGGCCTTTCTGACAAGCCGCCAGACCGAGGCCGAGGGCGATATGGGTTTTGCCGGTGCCGCTATTGCCAAGTGCGATGACGTTTTCACGACGCTCGATGTATTCACAACGCGCCAGTTCCAGAACCATCATCTTGTTGAGCGATGGCATGGCTTTGAAGTCGAAGCTGTCCAGGCTTTTGACGGCGGGGAACCTGGCCATCCTGATCCGCCGCTCGACCATGCGGCGTTCCCGATCAATCAACTCCAGTTCGGTCAGGCGAACAAGGTAACGCACATGATCGACGCCCCCGGCAGCGCATTGGCGGGCCTGCCTGTCGTATTCCCGCAGGAAGGTCGGCAGCTTGAGGGCCTTCAGATGATAGGCCAGCAAGAGCTGTGGCGTATCGCTCATGGCGCTGCCCCCTTCAGGAGCCCCATGTACGAGCGCGCAGGGGAATCGCATGAAGGTTATGTCCGGAGAATTTGCAGTAAGAACCGATTGTTCCATCCGGCCTTTTTGCGCATGACCCTGAGCGATTTTTTATCTTTTGCCTTGTTGAGCAGATTCATTGCCATGTGTTTGATGACGGCAAAATTCTTGGGGCCGTGATCCTTACGAACACGGCTGTCATCATCGCGGAATGTGACGTCGAGCACCCAGTGGAGGCGGTTTTCAATCCCCCAATGGGAGCGTACCGCATGGGCAAAGCGCGGCGCATCTTTCGGTAGAGACGAGATGAAGTATCGGGTTTGTTGTGTTGTTTTCCCGTTGCTTTCACGGATCGAGACAACGCGACCAATACTGGTCAGGCCCGCCCAACCCGGATGGCGCTCTTGCAGCCATTCTATGGTGTCACTCTGGGTGTAGGTCCGGGTCTCAATCCGACCTTTATCGCCATCAACAGTCTGTAACGACGCAGTATTTTCATGCTCCCTCTCTTCAAACCACAGTTTCACATCCTCAAAAAGGCTGCTCTGATTTCCCTTGAGCGCCAGCACGTAGTCGGCCCCCTTGTCGCGGATTTTGCAGGCAATCTGGCGTTGGCACCCCATCGCGTCCAGCGTCACGATCGCGCCCTCAACGTGGAGCAAATCCAAGAGCAATGGAATGTCCTTGATCTCGTTCTTTTTGTGCGCACTTGCCCGCTGACCCAGTACCAGACGCAGATCATCACAGTAGGCCGAGATCAAATGCAGAGGTGTTTCACCACCGGCCTTTGACCCGCGCATCGTCTTGCCATCGACGGCCACAATCGAGCCTTCAACGCGTCCCGCCAGGCCAGCAGCCCATTGCGCAAAGGCTGTACTGAACTTCTCCGGATCAAGCAGCCGAAACACCGTTGAAAGCGTGTCATGCGAGGGAATGCCGTGCTCAAAAGGGGCCAATTTGCGCAGAAACTTCAGCTTTTCTTCACCATATTCGACAATATCAACGACACTCTCGCCGCCCGAGACCACCGCACACAGGCTTAAAAGCAGGATCTCATCAAGCGGGTAAAGCACCTTCGCCTGCTGGCGAGGGTCAGGGATGGCCGAAATAACAGATTGAAATGATGTAGTCTTTTCCAAAGCAAGTCCTCCAGATGCGTGTTCTGGTGACATTGAATCAGACGTTGATGCACGTAGCAAACACGGGCCAGCTATTCATGCGATACCCCTGTACGAGCGCGCCGAGGTTGTTGCCACCTCGGCGCGCGGCAGATAGGGATGGGCCAGCAGGTTCAAGCGTGGCGGCCGCTTCTCGATCCGGCACAGCACCAGGTGCTTGACCGCATCGAAGCCGATCACGCCGCGCTCCAGCGCCTCCGATATGGCGGCTCGAACATCGTCGAGGGAGAAGCTCTCGATCAGCCGCAGCACCTGGACGTATTCGCGCTTCCCGGCTTTGCCCATCCGCGCTTCAAGTAGGCGGCGGAGATCGCCGAACACCGGCGGCAACAGCCAGCCGGCCAAGGGAGCCGCCTGATCCAGCGCGTTGGTCTTTTGCTCCAGCAAGGACAGATAGTGCAGCGGATCGAAGACGAAGTCCTCTTGCTCGTATGAACGCGGGTGCCTGGCAATCACCTCTGCGGCGCAACTGATGACCACCTCGTGGACATAGCCGCGGACCAGCACCTCGCAATGGCCGAACCGTGTGGGGACGGAGTAATCGGTGCCGCGATAGCGCACCAGCGACAGCGAACTGACCCGCCCCGGGCGCTTGTCGCAGGCGTCGTAGGCGATTGCGGGAAGGCGCTGAAGAACCGCACGATCCCGTTCCAGGCGTTCGCCGACCGTCTGGTCGTGGCCACGCAGTTGTTCCGCCCATCGCTTGGCGCAGCAGGCTTCAAGATGCGTGTTGAGATCATCGAAGTTCCGGAACCTTGGCATCGGCACCAGGAAGTTCCGGCGGCAATAGTCGACGATCCCCTCGACCTTGCCCTTGTCGTTCCCCTTGCCGGGGCGGGCAAAGCGGTCCTCGAACAGGTAATGGGATCGTAACTCGCTGAACACACGTGTCCGCTGACGCTTGCCGTCACCGAGGATGCGGGCCACCGCAATCCTGGTGTTGTCATAAAGGATCGAGCGCGGCACACCGCCGAAGAAGGAGAACCCCGAGACATGGCCGTCACAGAAGGCCTCCGTGGTCTCCCCCGGATAGGCCTTCACAAAGCAGGCGTCCGAGTGGGGTAGGCTCATCGCCAGGAAGTGGATCTTGCGTTCCACGCCGCCGATGACGGCCAGGGCCTCGCCAAAATCAACCTGGGCGTGGCCGGGAGGATGCGTCAGCGGAACAAACATCTCCCGCCGGCGCTGTCGGACACCGCAGATGTAGTCCTTCACAATGGTGATCTTGCCCGTAAAGCCGTACTCATCACGCAGCCGCTCGAATATCCGCTTCGATGTGTGACGGTGCGTCTTCGGACGATCCTTATCCTCTTCCAGAATACGGTCGATAATACCGATGAACGGATCGAGCTTCGGGCGGACCGGAGGCCGCGTCCGGACATAACCCGGTGGCACCGAATAGCTCAACATCTTCCTGACCGTGCGCGGGTCGATCCCAAAACAACGAGCCGCTTCGCGTTGGCTCAGACCCTCAATCATTACCGCGTGGCGAACCCGCCCATACAGTTCCACTCGCTTCATCCCCCACCCTTCGCTCCAAAATGCAAAGGGCTATCGCTGACGGAATTTTGCTCCGGCGCAACCAGACTCTCCGGCCGCTTCAGTGAGGGATTATTGCTCCGGCGTTCTCAGGAGCTCGACCTCAGAACAGAGGTAGCCCAATTACGCATGCTTTGAGCCCCAAACATACTAACTGTCGGAACTCCTTTGTTGGCTCTCTTCTAGTCGCCAAGGCGGAAAACGGCGATCCAATCCAGCGTGCAGCAGGCAAAGTTTATTTCCTGCCGGATCGCAAAACTGTGCCTCTCTCCATCTCCAATGTTCATCGGTTGGGGGCGTATCGAATTCAATCCCAAGTTCACTTAGTTCAAGGTAACGTTGATCCACGTCGTCTACCTCAAAATATAAAACCGTATTCCCGATAACTGGTTGATCCGCGTGGTGAATGGAAAGCGTCGACGACCCTGAAGGTAGCTCAAATCGAGCGAATCGCCCCTCGCCCAAAACGATGAGTTTCAACCCAATCTTCTGATAGAATTTGAGTGATTCATCGAAGTTTATTGCTTCTAGTGCAAATTGGTTCAAATCCATATTTGCCTCTTTGGTTCTCGAACATTGTGCTCGCGACAGACAACGTAACACCTCAAGTTCGATTGAGGTCAAGCGCATATTTGATGCACTGGATTGGCAGCACTATCCGCATCTCAGACACTCGGCTGATAGTCGGCGTCCAGTTGCTACTGGCGCCAAGCCACCGTCCAACCAAATTGCGAAAAATGCCCAAACCCGTTGACATTTCTCATTTGTCGCTGATTTTCCGCGGTTTAACTGAATATTGGTGAATCTCCCACACTCTCTGCCCGAGCAGTCAACAGGCGGAGAAAATTATGAGCATGCTATCCCCGATCGGTCCCAATACCCAAGCCAGTTTCATGTCGCAATATCTGGAGGCGCTGTCGCTGGTTGAACGCTTGCACCGGCTGTTGCTGGACGTCATCAAGGACGAGTTTGAGCGGGTCGGCACGTTAGTGTCTGATCCAAAACTAATTGAGTGATTTCAGCGAGTTGTGATTCAATCGGATTGATAAGATTCGAGGGAGATCACAATGGCCTGGACGGAAACCACTCGCGCCCGATATGAACGGCATTCGGGACGCTATGCAAGCGATTTAACTGATCAGGAATGGGGTTTGATCGCGCCATTCCTGCCGCCGCCTAAAACAACTGGTCGTCCGCGCAGCACGGCGATGCGCGATGTTCTGGATGCCATTTTGTACATCGCCAGCGCCGGGTGTGCGTGGCGTATGCTGCCCAATGATTTCCCGCCAGTGTCCACCGTGCGCTACTATTTCTATGGCTGGCGCAACGATGGCATCTTTGAAGTGATCAGCCATTTTCTGGTGGCGACGGCGCGCGAGTTTCATGGCAAGAAGCCCGGCCCCACCGCTGGTGTCATTGATAGCCAGACCATAAAAACAACGGAAAGCGGTGGCATTTCGGGCTATGACGCGGGCAAGAAAACCAAGGGCCGCAAGCGCCACATTGTCACCGACACGCTCGGGTTTATGGTTGGGTTGGTCGTGCATAGCGCCGGTATTCAAGACCGTGATGGCGCACCGGAAGTGTTGAAATCCATCCGGTATTCCCATCCAAACTTGCGCCATATCTTTGCGGATGGCGGTTATGCCGGACCAAAGCTGCGCGACGCTCTTGAAGGCATCGGTGACTGGACAATCCAGATCGTCAAGCGCTTCGACACTGCGGAAGGCTTCGAAGTCATTCCCAGAAGATGGGTCGTCGAGCGCACCTTCGCATGGCTCAACCGCTGCCGACGATTGGCCAAAGATTGGGAAAAATCCATCGCAAGTTCACAGGCATGGATACTCGTTGCACATATCAGAACCCTCACGCGTAAAATTGCAAGGCATTGTAATCATCCGTAGAGTTTTGAATCAGACACTTAGAGATAAACGCCGTCCAGGCGCTTTTGCTGTTCAACATCGGCAAAATGAGGTGACCGCGGGAGAGTTGAAATCGCGCGGCTACTATCAGGGGTCAAACGTCAGCTACAATCTCAAGAAGCTGGTGGAGATGGGCTATATGCATCACCAGCGCTGCGAAATAGACCGCCGCTCGGTCAGGGTGCGGCTAACCGAAAAGGGCCGCAACGTGCGGATCGTTGTGGAAAAGCTTTTTGAGCGTCACGCGGACGGTTTGGAAAGCCGCAATGTGATCGATCAGGCCGGGATCGAGGACATCAACCGCGCGTTTGCGGCGCATGGAACGCTACTGGACCGATCAGATCCGCTATATTTACTGATCCGGCAAATCCAGCGCGCCGACGGCCATTGTCCCAAGCTCTTTCAGCAGCTTGCGCGCCATCGCGGCCTGAAACTCCTCAAACTCGATGGCGGCTTCGACAAAGGCATCGGGCCCGCGAATGACTTCGGTGCGAAAATAGGCGGTCAGCTCGGCAATCTCGCTGTTGCGCTTGTCGGTGAACGGCGCCGCATCGGCGCCGATCACCAGCGCGTTGATGGTGACGTTTAACAGCGCCGTTTCATTTTTCACATCAACAGGCCGCGGCCCGATGTTGGATTCTCCGTCCCCCGACAGATCAATGGTCAGCCGCCAGCAATCGCCCTGACCGGCCAGCGCCGCGCCGCCGTATTGCATCGCCCGGCCCAGTGCCGTGGCCGGATCGTGCGGGCGGCGCACGGTTGACAACAGCCGATCTGCAATCATGGTCAAGACCGTGGCGTCGGTCACGTCGGTCCAGTCAAGCAGCGGCCTTTGGGTGCCGTAGCCACCCCATTCATAGATAAACAGCCGGACGTGCGCGTCGGGCATCGCCAGAAACGCGCGTTGAACGTCCTGGTCCAAAAACGCCGACGCCAGCCCATCCATCTGCAGGCGATACTCGGAGGCATCAACCGAGCCGGAAATATCCAGCCCGATCGCCAGCGCCTGTCGACATGCCGCGATTGCGGGCGACACCAGCCCCGCGACCAAAGCAATCATCGCGCTGCCCACCACCGCGCGCATCACGCGCCGCGCTGCCATCTGTGAGCGCTGGTCAATCATCTGCGCTGCGCGTCCGCCGCCAGTGTGCCGATGGTCAGGGTCTGAAGTTCGCGCAACAGTTTGCGCGTCATGGCGTCCTGAAACGCTTCAAACCCGTTGGCGGTCTCGACAAAAGCTTCAGCACCGTGGATGACCTCGGACTGGAAATAGCTGTTCAGGTCGGCGATTCCGCGGTGTCGTCCATCGGTGAGCGGCGCTGCATTGCCGATCACCAGCGCGTTGATTGTGACCCCGACCAAAGGTGCCGCGCTCTTTACTTCCCCGGGTCGTGGCCCGATGTTGGAATCGCCGTCGCCGGACAAATCCAGCGTCAGGCGCCAACAGTCGCGCTGAGATGCCAGCGCGGCAGCCCCGAAAAGCATCGCCCTGCCCAATGCGGTGGCCGGATCACGCGGGCGCCGCTGTGTCGACAACAGTAGATTTGCAATCGAATTCAGCACTGCGGCATCGGTCACATCGGTCCAGAACACAAGCGGCCGCTGCGTGCCATAGCCACCCCATTCATAGATATACAGACGGGACAAGTGCGTCCGGCATCGCCAGAAACGCGTCCTGAACGTCCCGGTCCAAAAGCGCCAGGGCCAGGCCGTCCAATTGCAGGCGATATTCAGACGCATCGACCGATCCTGAGATATCCAGCCCGATCGCCAGCGCCTGGCGACACGCCGCCGACGCCAGCCCTGGCCACAATGCCAGCAGCAATGCCGCCAGCCTTACCAATGGCCGGAATTTTCCATACTTGCCCATGGTTCCGCCGATGCCAAAGCTTCGCCCATCTGCAACAACTCGATAGAGATGTTGTCGGGGCTGCGCACGAATGCCATCCGCCCGTCACGCGGCGGCCGGTTGATCACCACACCATTGTCCATCAGGTGCTGGCACATGTCATAGATATTTTCCACGTCATAAGCGAGGTGCCCGAAATGCCGGCTGTCCGACGGCAAGCGCTCGTCGCCGTCCCAGTTATGGGTCAGCTCGACCGGGCATTCGCGCTGTCCGGGCGGCGCCAGAAACACCAGCGTGAACCGGCCACCGTTGTTGTCGTAGCGCCGGGTCTCCTCCAGCCCCAGCAATTTGAAAAAGGCGATGGAATTGTCAAGGTCCAACACCCGGACCATAGTATGCAGGTATCTGATTTTCACTGAACTCTCCTGGTGTGGCTGCGGCCCCAGAAGACCTGACCCGCATCCGGCGTGCAAGAGGTTGACGCGTTGGTCCCGATCAAAAGTTCGATTGAACACCCAGGCGCACGGCCACAGAGTCGCGGTCAAAAAGACTGACGTTGGATTGCGTCCGGCTGGCTTCGGACACTTAGCGAGGGGGAAAATCCGAAATACGAGATATCTGGAAAAACCATTGTGGCGCCTGCACTTAACGTCAGATCGTGACGTCCGGCGAGATCATAGACCGACACGTCATAGTCGCGTTTTTCCGCCGACACTGACAGCGAAATGTGGGTGCCAAGCACCGGTCTGCCAAACCCATATCGCGCTCCGGCTCGCACGGACGTATATTCAAGGTTGGCGTCCGGAGATGTGGTTTCCTGCAGCCGCAACGACAGGCTCAGCGCGTCGCGGTTCTGCAGCCGGTGACTGACTGTGGTGCCCAAGGTGAAAATGTTCGACGGTGTGCCGCCGCCGCTGATCATGATCTGGTACTCATAGCCGCCCGCAATCACCAGCCCGGTGGTTGCAGCGAGCTGAAAATTCTGCGCCGCCGTCAGCCTACCATAGCGGGTATATGGCGCTGCACCAAACCAGTTTTTCCCGGTGTCGGTAACACGCGATATGTCCGGTTTATGTACCAGATGATCTGTCCGGTTTTAGAACGCCTCCAAGCCATGGAGGGAGGCGATGCGTCGGACGGAGCAGGTACAGGGACTGAGATTGATGAAGTTCGAGGAGGTTTACGGGTGCAGGGGAATCGCATGAAGGTTATGTCCGGAGAATTTGCAGTAAGAACCGATTGTTCCATCCGGCCTTTTTGCGCATGACCCTGAGCGATTTTTTATCTTTTGCCTTGTTGAGCAGATTCATTGCCATGTGTTTGATGACGGCAAAATTCTTGGGGCCGTGATCCTTACGAACACGGCTGTCATCATCGCGGAATGTGACGTCGAGCACCCAGTGGAGGCGGTTTTCAATCCCCCAATGGGAGCGTACCGCATGGGCAAAGCGCGGCGCATCTTTCGGTAGAGACGAGATGAAGTATCGGGTTTGTTGTGTTTGTTTTCCCGTTGCTTTCACGGATCGAGACAACGCGACCAATACTGGTCAGGCCCGCCCAACCCGGATGGCGCTCTTGCAGCCATTCTATGGTGTCACTCTGGGTGTAGGTCCGGGTCTCAATCCGACCTTTATCGCCATCAACAGTCTGTAACGACGCAGTATTTTCATGCTCCCTCTCTTCAAACCACAGTTTCACATCCTCAAAAAGGCTGCTCTGATTTCCCTTGAGCGCCAGCACGTAGTCGGCCCCCTTGTCGCGGATTTTGCAGGCAATCTGGCGTTGGCACCCCATCGCGTCCAGCGTCCACGATCGCGCCCTCAACGTGGAGCAAATCCAAGAGCAATGGAATGTCCTTGATCTCGTTCTTTTTGTGCGCACTTGCCCGCTGACCCAGTACCAGACGCAGATCATCACAGTAGGCCGAGATCAAATGCAGAGGTGTTTCACCACCGGCCTTTGACCCGCGCATCGTCTTGCCATCGACGGCCACAATCGAGCCTTCAACGCGTCCCGCCAGGCCAGCAGCCCATTGCGCAAAGGCTGTACTGAACTTCTCCGGATCAAGCAGCCGAAACACCGTTGAAAGCGTGTCATGCGAGGGAATGCCGTGCTCAAAAGGGGCCAATTTGCGCAGAAACTTCAGCTTTTCTTCACCATATTCGACAATATCAACGACACTCTCGCCGCCCGAGACCACCGCACACAGGCTTAAAAGCAGGATCTCATCAAGCGGGTAAAGCACCTTCGCCTGCTGGCGAGGGTCAGGGATGGCCGAAATAACAGATTGAAATGATGATGTAGTCTTTTCCAAAGCAAGTCCTCCAGATGCGTGTTCTGGTGACATTGAATCAGACGTTGATGCACGTAGCAAACACGGGCCAGCTATTCATGCGATACCCCTGTTTACGGGTGCATCCATCGGGGTGGCTTGAGACAGGCGGAGGCGGCGGAGGTTCTGGGTGTCTCGGAGCGCACCTTCCGGCGCTGGCGCGACCGCTACGAGGCGGAGGGAGCCGACGGTCTCTACGACCGCCGCCTGGGCCGCCTCTCGGCGCGGCGCGCGCCGGTGGACGAGGTGGCGCGGGTGCTGGAGTTGTTCGACACCCGCTACTGGGACTTCACGGCCAAGCACTTCCACGAGAAGCTGGTGGCCGATCACGGCTTCAAGCGCAGCTACAACTGGCTGCGGCTGAGCTTGCAAGCCCATGGGCGCAGGCGCGCGGCGCCCAGGCGTGGGGCGCACCGGCGCAAGCGGGCCGCGCCGTGCCCTGCCCGGCATGATGTTGCACCAGGACGGCTCGAGCCACGAGTGGGTCCCCGGTCGATGGTGGGACCTGATCGTCACCATGGACGATGCGACCAGCGATATCTACTCGGCCTTCTTCGTCGCCGAAGAGGGCACCATGTCGAGCTTCCAGGGGGTGTCCGAGGCGATCCGGACCAAGGGCCTGTTCTGCTCGCTCTACGCCGACCGCGCCAGCCACTACTGGAACACGCCCGAGGCCGGCGGCAAGGTGGACAAGGACACCCCGACCCAGGTCGGCCGCGCCCTGGCGCAGCTCGGCATCGAGCTGATCCCGGCCTACTCGCCCGAGGCAAGGGGGCGCTCGGAGCGCATGTTCGGCACCTTGCAGAAGCGCCTGCCCCAGGAACTCAGGGCTCGCCGGCATCACCGACATGGTCGAGGCCAACCGCTTCCTCAAGGAGGTCTTCCTGCCACAACACAACGCCCGCTTCGCGACCCCGGCCGAGGACCGGGGCACCGCCTTCGTCCCCTTCACCGGCGCGCTCGACGACATCCTGTGCATCTACGAGGAACGCACCGTCTCAAACGACAACACGGTGCGCTACAAGCGCCTGGCACTTCAGATCCCCGCCGGCCGCCACCGCCGCCATTACGTCAAGGCCAGGGTCCGCGTCCACGAATACCCCGACGGCACAATGGCCGTCTTCCATGGACCGCGATGTCTGGCGCGATACCACGCCGATGGCCAACCGATCGACAGCCAAACCCGCGAGGCCGCGTGACCCGCTTCGACGCGACCGACCGGCGCCCTGTGGACAAGTGGACAGCCGCTCCGCGACCGACCACTTCCCCACAGGGCCAGAAACCGCAACAGAAGCGGTCAACTCATATGGTACATAAACCGGTCAACTCAGAATGTTCTCGACAACCAGTTTTTCCCGGCCGTCACGATAATTGTGGTCGGCCCGGAGGTATTGCGGAACCTGCGGGTCTGCATCAGGAACGCCTCGGCCAACGCGAACGAAAAGTCGCTGCCGCTGACATCGGGTGCGGCGGCCTACGCTGTGTTTGACAGTTTGAAGGTGCGGCCAAACAGTTTCAGTCCGACATCGGTGGCCCGGTTCTGGGATTGGGACAGCCGGTATTTCAGGTCAACACCGGCCGACACCTCGATCCCGGACAGCGCCCGTGCATCAGGGCTGAGCACGAACGGCAGGCCAAAGATGGTGATGGTGTCACTGCTTGAGCCATTGTTGACGTTGTTGTTCGGGGCGGTGGAAAAGCTCAGCCGCAGCGCCAGCGGATTAGTTTTGCGCACTTGCGCAAAATCCTGCCGCAGTGCGGTTTGCGAGGCCCGATCAGGCGCCAGGTTCAGCGCCCGCCGCAGCCACCACTCGGCGCGGGTGTGCCGGCCGGCGCGAAAATGCGCACTGGCCACCAGCCGCGCCGCGTTCATCCGCTGAATGTTCACGCTTGTGGCCCGAAAAGCGCGGCGCCCGGCGGCAACCGCTGCGTCCCAGTTGCCCAGGCCGATCTCGGCCGCGGTCAGTGTCATCAGCGCGGCGAAATCCTGCGGGTCGCGCTGCAAAAGGCCCAGTGCGATGCTGCGTGCTAGTTCAAATTGCCCCGCCTTTGTCGCGCGTTCAGCAATCACGCGGGCCTCGGGGATGCCAAGTGTGACGGTCTGCGCCATAGCCGCGTTGTGCAACCCGGTCAACGTGAACAAAAACCCCAATGCAAATGCAGCAGCGCGACGGACAGGCTGGATCATCAAAAGCGGTTCCGCATTTGGCCGGGACCAACGCGCCTTGCTTCAAGGTGTCCGGCGTGCTGACATCGGCGATTCAATGCCGACAGACCTGCCACATCGCCGCCGTCGATGCCAGCAAATGTGCCGCCGGTATCGCGATACCGCATGAGCGCGCGCTTTTCATCGCGGCCCACAGATATAGTATGAGTCGGCAAGCACTCCAGCCCGAGGATTCGCCCCATGCCGCTATCGCCCGAGCAACTGGCCGAGATCGAAGATCAACGCGCCACCTCGCAGCCTACCCTGCGTGTCGTCTCGCCGGGCATGGAGGTTCATCTTTACCGCGCAACGCAAGTGCTCGATCACGGCTTTATCCGGGTCATCGACTACATGGGGGATGATGCGGCGATCTGTCAGGCGGCGCGCGTCTCTTACGGCAAGGGCACCAAATCGGTGCAGGGCGACACCGGGCTGATCCGGTATTTGATGCGCCATGCGCACTCGACCCCGTTCGAGATGTGCGAGATCAAGCTACACGTCAAACTGCCGGTGTTCGTGGCGCGGCAGTGGATTCGCCACCGCACCGCGAATGTCAACGAATACTCGGCGCGCTATTCGATCCTGGACCGCGAGTTCTACATCCCGGCGCGCCAGGACCTGGCGGCGCAATCGACCATCAACACTCAGGGCCGGGGCGAGGCGCTGACCGATGATGAGGCTGCTCGCGTGCTCGACATCCTCAAATCCGACGCCGCGCAGTGCTATGATCACTACGAGGAGATGATTTCGGACGACGGCAAGCAAGGCCTGGCGCGCGAGCTCGCCCGCATGAACCTGCCCGCCAACGTCTATACGCAATGGTATTGGAAGGTTGATCTGCACAACCTGTTCCACTTCATGGCCCTGCGCGCCGACGCCCATGCGCAATGGGAAATCCGGGTCTATGCCGAGGCGATCGCGGCGGTGGTCGCCGACTGGGTTCCGGCAGCCCATGGGGCGTTTGCGGATTACCGGATGGGCGGCGTTGCGCTGTCGGCGCAGGCTGTGGATTGCGTGCGGCGGATGCTGCAGGGGGAAGATGTGACGCAGGAGAATTCTGGGATGAACAAGCGGGAATGGCGGGAGTTTGAAGGGGTTATTGGGTGATACGTACCACAGGTAACAGGGCGGACTTTCGGGCATATTTTGAGTGATGGACCTATTAATCTACATATTGGTTATTCTATTCGCTGTGATTGTTGCGATCTTTGGGCACTGTCGAGAACATTCTGAGTTGACCGGTTTATGTACCATATGAGTTGACCGCTTCTGTTGCGGTTTCTGGCCCTGTGGGGAAGTGGTCGGTCGCGGAGCGGCTGTCCACTTGTCCACAGGGCGCCGGTCGGTCGCGTCGAAGCGGGTCACGCGGCCTCGCGGGTTTGGCTGTCGATCGGTTGGCCATCGGCGTGGTATCGCGCCAGACATCGCGGTCCATGGAAGACGGCCATTGTGCCGTCGGGGTATTCGTGGACGCGGACCCTGGCCTTGACGTAATGGCGGCGGTGGCGGCCAGCGGGGATCTGAAGTGCCAGGCGCTTGTAGCGCACCGTGTTGTCGTTTGAGACGGTGCGTTCCTCGTGGATGCACAGGATGTCGTCGAGCGCGCCGGTGAAGGGGACGAAGGCGGTGCCCCGGTCCTCGGCCGGGGTCGCGAAGCGGGCGTTGTGTTGTGGCAGGAAGACCTCCTTGAGGAAGCGGTTGGCCTCGACCATGTCGGTGATGCCGGCGAGCCTGAGTTCCTGGGGCAGGCGCTTCTGCAAGGTGCCGAACATGCGCTCCGAGCGCCCCCTTGCCTCGGGCGAGTAGGCCGGGATCAGCTCAATGCCGAGCTGCGCCAGGGCGCGGCCGACCTGGGTCGGGGTGTCCTTGTCCACCTTGCCGCCGGCCTCGGGCGTGTTCCAGTAGTGGCTGGCGCGGTCGGCGTAGAGCGAGCAGAACAGGCCCTTGGCCCGGATCGCCTCGGACACCCCCTGGAAGCTCGACATGGTGCCCTCTTCGGCGACGAAGAAGGCCGAGTAGATATCGCTGGTCGCATCGTCCATGGTGACGATCAGGTCCCACCATCGACCGGGGACCCACTCGTGGCTCGAGCCGTCCTGGTGCAACATCATGCCGGGCAAGGCACGGCGCGGCCGCTTGCGCCGGTGCGCCCCACGCCTGGGCGCCGCGCGCCTGCGCCCATGGGCTTGCAAGCTCAGCCGCAGCCAGTTGTAGCTGCGCTTGAAGCCGTGATCGGCCACCAGCTTCTCGTGGAAGTGCTTGGCCGTGAAGTCCCAGTAGCGGGTGTCGAACAACTCCAGCACCCGCGCCACCTCGTCCACCGGCGCGCGCCGCGCCGAGAGGCGGCCCAGGCGGCGGTCGTAGAGACCGTCGGCTCCCTCCGCCTCGTAGCGGTCGCGCCAGCGCCGGAAGGTGCGCTCCGAGACACCCAGAACCTCCGCCGCCTCCGCCTGGCTCAAGCCACCCCGATGGGTGCACCCGTAAACCTCCTCGAACTTCATCAATCTCAGTCCCTGTACCTGCTCCGTCCGACGCATCGCCTCCCTCCATGGCTTGGAGGCGTTCTAAAACCGGACAGATCATCTGGTACATAAACCGGACATATCGCGTGTTACCGACATTGCGATCTTTGGGCACTTGACAAAATCCAGGATCGTCGAATCATTTGCCATCGCTGCTGGGCTTGTGGCGGCGATACTCACAGCGATCAATTTATACCCGGGTAACAGCGGATTAGAGTCACCGAATGAATCTCAAAATGGCAAAAGGACTACCCTGGAAAACGCGGATCCAGGAAATTTGGAACGCGAAATAACACTACTTGGAGCGAATGGTCTTGTCATTACGGTGGCATTTGAGAGCGACACCGGACAAAGGGACTCTTCGATTGGTCGCAGTGCCGTTGAGAGTGAGTTGATAGTCCGCGAATTTGTAAACGGCGACAATGTTGGCTTCCCAATAAAGTCAACTTTCGATTTGGACCGGAACCTGTCAACGATTTTGAGACACCGACGGTTTCTATTTACTGACTCGTTTCTCCTGTTGTGGAAGTGGCGGGTGGGTTGATCCAGACGGCTTCGGGAAGCGGGGCGGGTTTCGGGGTGCCGTGGACGAAGCGTTCGGGGTGAAGGGCCCAGGCGGCTTGCAGGGTACGTCCGCGCTGAGCCAGCACATCCGGTGCCCGGTGATGATGGACATCATCGGGGGTGAGCATCGCGATCCCGGCATGGCGGTGCTCGGTGTTGTACCAGGGGAAGAACGACCGGCAGAAGGCGATGGCGGCGGTAATGTCTTCAAAGCGCCCAGGGAAGCCGGGGTGATACTTCAGGGTCTTGAACTGCGCTTCGGAGAACGGGTTGTCATCGCTGACCTGGGGGCGGCTCAGAGAGCGGGTGACCCCGAGGTCGGCGAGGAGTTGGGCGGTGCACTTGCTGGTCATCGGCGCGCCGCGGTCCGAATGCAGGGTGAGCACCTGGGGCTCGATGCCTTGCTTGAGACAGGTTTCCTCGATCAGCGTCGCGGCGAGCGCGGCGTTCTCCCGATCGGCAACCATCCAGCCCACGACGTAGCGGCTGAAGATGTCGAGCAAGACATAGAGGTAGAAGGACGTCCAGCGTTTGGGCCCCCGGAGCCGGGTGATGTCCCAGGACCAGGTCTGGTTGGGGCCCGTGGCCACCAGCTCGGGCTTGGTGTAGCAGGGATGACTGCGCTGATTGCGCCGCTCTCGCACCGGCTGGTTCGCGGCCAGGATCCGGTACATCGTGCGCTCGGCGCACAGATACTGGCCTTCATCGAGCAGCGTCGCGACGACCTCGGCCGGTGACCGGTCGACGAAGCGCGGGCTGGCGAGCACGTCGAGGACGTGCGCGCGTTCGGACGCACACAGGGCCCGGGCGGGCGTAGGACGGGGCTGCTGATGCCCGGGAGCGGGCCTCTGACGACGGTAGAAGGAAGCCCGTGGCACCCCCAGCGCTCGGCACGCCGGCGCCACGCCGACCTGCGATGCGAGCGGTTGGACGGCCATCAGCAGTCCTTCCCGTGTTCGAGGCTGAATCCCAGCAGCCCGGCAACTTTTCCCTGGACGTCCAGGATCGTATGGGCGGTGTGCAGCTCCTTCTCCAGCCGAGCCACTTTCGCCTCGAGCTCGTGCACCTTCGCGCTGAGGGGGTTGCGCTCGGCGGGCTTCCGACCGCGTTTGCTCGGGGTCAGGCCTTGAAGCGACCCCTCACGCCGCGCCCTGCGCCATTCCGTCAGATGGGAGCTGTACAGCCCCTCGCGGCGAAGCAGCCGGCCCACCTCGCCGGGCTGCGTGCAGCTCTCCGCCTCCTCCAGAATCCGCAGTCGATACTGCGCGGTGAACTTGCGCCTCTTCGGCTTGGCCACGACCTCCGGGTCCGGCGTTGGCCGCGCGTGGCTGGCTCCGCCCCTGGGAGCCTCGTCGCGACGCTCCTCGACCCCCAGGGCCGGAGCGTCCATCTCTTGCAATGTCATCGATTCTCTTTCTGCGGTCATTGGTATTCACCTCCACCGCCCTACAGTAATTCCAAGGGGGGCCGGTGTCTCAGTGATGTTGGCAGAAAGGGGACCGCGTTGGCCGCATTTGTGCTTTCGCTAATTCTGAGCCAGCAAGGTTTGTTTGCAAATTACCACCTTACGTTCCCAATGGTCCGCACAACTCTGTGGCGGTATTGAATTTGCCTGACCAGACTCAACCGGGGGCACACCTTTCCAGCCGACCTACATATGTGAGTCCTGGATGCTCTTGGACCGGCTTGCTAAACGATCGCACAACGGAAAACGGTCGAACTGGGATGGGCATGAGTATTTGCCCAGATGGTATGGTGATCAACGGCTGAGTCGGACCCGATTTCCTTGGACACAGAATTGGCTTAATCGAAGTGTCCAAGGAGGACCGGAACATGACTGATAATTTTGAGAAGAAAGTTGCTGTTGATGGGCCTGTGGTAAATGCGGGCGAGCTTGGCTCGTCCACGTTTTCCCCAGGCCATGCTTTGCCGGCAGGCCCGCTGGGACTTGGCCAGCGATGGACGGTGGCGCGCAAGCGTGAGGTCGTTCTGCGGCTTTTGCGTGACGAGCCGGTGCAACTTCTGTCGCGCCAGTTGGGCGTAGAGATCTTCCGGCTCGAGCAGTGGCGTGAGAAAGCGATCGGCGGGATCGACGCCTCGCTCAAGCAACGCAAGGGCGATCCGGTGCAGGCAGAACTGGATAGCGCCATGAAGCGGATCGGAGAGTTGACCATGCAGGTGGAACTGCTGGAGGCCAAGACGGAGACCTTCGGCCCTTTGGGGCGGCGGAGGTCGCGGCGATGAGTGCCGCCACCTCGCCCGGCACGGGTCTGGCCTACGGCCTGCGGCGGGTCTGCGCCGCCTGGGGCATGGCCCGCTCCTCGTTCTACGCCATGACCTCCGGCCAGCACGCCGAGCAGCCGCCGGCAAAGCGTCGGGGACCGAAGCCCGCGATCTCGGACCAGGCGCTGCTGGTGGCGATCGAAGCCGACCTGGAGGCATCGCCCTGGGAGGGCGAGGGCTACCGCAAGGTCTGGGCTCGGCTTCGGGTCTGTCGCGACATCCGGGTTGCCCGCAAGCGGGTGCTCCGCCTGATGCGCGAGAACAATCTGCTCTCGCCCCATCGCTGCCGCCGCCGTGGCGGCAATCCCCATGACGGTGAGATCATCACTCATGCCCCGAACCTCATGTGGGGCACCGATGGCGTTCGGGTGTTCACGGTGGACGACGGCTGGGGCTGGATCTTCACCGCCGTCGAGCATTGGAACGCCGAGTGTGTCGGCTGGCATGTCTGCAAGCGCGGCGACCGCTTCGCCGCCCTGCAGCCGATCTCCATGGGGCTTGCCGGGCTGTATGGCTCGACCGCGGCCGGCGCGGCTCGGGGGCTGGCCTTGCGGATGGATCACGGCTCCCAGTATCTGTCGGACCACTTCACCAACCAGATCAAGTTCTGGGGCATCCAGCCGTCCTACGCCTTCGTCGCCGAGCCCCAGACCAACGGCGTCGCCGAGCGGTTCAATCGCACGCTGAAGGAACAGATCATCCATGGTCGCATCTACCGCAACATCGCGGAGCTGCGGGACGCCGTCCGCGACTTCGTCGAACTCTACAATGCCCAGTGGATCGTCGAAAAGAACGGCTACCTGAGCCCCGCTCAAGCTCGTCAGGCGTGGCACGCCGCGATCTCAATCAGGCCCGCCGCGTGAGACAAACTTGTGTCCAAGGAACCGGGTGCGCTACATGGTGATCAACGGCGATGGTTTGCATGTCGGCGATGTTGTCGAACGAAATGGCAATCAAATCACTATCGATTGGAACCAAGGAAACATTGATATTGAGACGTTTGAGTGGAAAGATTATTCCTAGCAAGCGCAAAGCAAGCCGTATGGTGGGCAATCTGCCCACCATACCCCTCCCACCCCGCACCCCACCCCGAGCGCTGGGCCTGCCTGGGCGGGCGCGAATGCGCCTGCGTCGCGCTGAAAGCGCGCCAATGTTTGTCGGCGCACCTTTGATGCGACGGGGCAGGCAGGCGCAGCCCGGCCCGCTGCGCGCTCCGGGCGGACGGGTGAAAACGTCGTGCCAAAACTGTATCGCAGCTGGGCCTGAGTGCGTGGTTCACCCCGTCACCCAAATTCGCCGCAGTCCCGGACTTGATCCGGGACCTCGAAACTTGCGCAAAAAACGGCCGGGGTCCCGGCTCGGGGGGCGGGACACGTGGTTTTGCGCCTGTCATCCCCCGAAAGCGGGGACCTCGCTCAATCGGCGCGACCTATGATCAAAAGATCCCCGCTTTCGCGGGGATGACAGAAAACGCAGCGCCGGTTTCACCCCGCTGCCACGCCACTCAAAACATCGCTCTTAACGCCTTCTTGCACTCTGTCGGTTTCCCCCCATCCCCGGAAAACGCCTGCTCGCCGCAGGTCCGGCAGACCCAGGCCGCCAAAGCTGTCGTGGTCAGCTCATCGCGTTCCCATCGGCATTTTTGTCTGGCGGCCGCGCCGCGCCCCCACAGCCTGCGTGCCACCACGAAAGTCAGGGCCGAAAGCCCCACCAGAAGGGCGAACTGGGCAGCTCCGCTCATGGCCGCAACTCACTCCCCCGGCAGCACCGCATTTTTCCGGTTCATCCGCCACTTGAACACGAACACCACCAGCAACAGCATCACCAGCCCGCCGCCGCCAGCCGCAATAGTTTCCACCGGCAATTCCACTGGCTCGCGGCTTTGAGGCAAGATCACCGCTGCTTTGAAATGTGAGTCACTGATCGCCATTCAACCACCTTTCGATGTCAATTGGGCGTCAGATTGACACTTGACGATGGCAATATTTTGGCGATCCGGCGAAAATCATTGGCTGACGGCGCCCGGTTTTCACCGGCCTCGCCAATCCGGCCACACGGGCGCAATCGGGTCAGACAGGCTGACCCGAAAAGAACTTTAAAGAGTTTAAAGACCGGGGTCTAAAAACTTTAAAGACTTTAAAGAACTTTGGTCTGGCGCCTAAAGCGCTTTCAGCTCTCCGGCTGACTCACGTCCGTCGCGGCCCTCGACCATCTCATAGCTGACCTTCTGGTCATCAGCCAGGCTGGTCATCCCGGCCGCTTCCACGGCCGAGATATGCACGAACACATCCTTGCCGCCATCATCGGGCTGAATAAAGCCGAAGCCCTTGGTAGTATTGAACCATTTCACGGTGCCATTGGGCATTTCCCGCGTCTCCCTTAGCAGGTTCCCGCCCGCGATATGCAGCGGGGTGGTGCAGCCAGTATCTTCTAACATTCCGGCTGCCCCTCAAACCAAGGGCGGTCGTCATAGAAAGTTGGTTGTCACGGGGCAAGAGTTGGGCTGAATTCACAAAAAATCAAGAAAAACCATCAAACCCGGGTGGCGATGGCCGTAACCCTTTGATAATCAAGCATTGATTGCGCGGCAATTTCTGGGCTGCAGCACCGAAGGCTGAGAACCGCTGCTTGGACGGCGGGTCATTCGCCCTTGTCTGAGGTCACGGGCAGCCGGACAGAGTTGACAAACGCAGCCCTGAACGTGGCTGTCATCGGTGCCATTGTCGTAAGGATTGTCGGCATTTTCGGCAATGGCTGGATGCGGTTAGTTGATTGGGTCGCAGGGTTGCCGAACATCATCGATCAGGTTGAAAACGTGCCGCTGATCCGGGCCAGCAGCCCGGACCAGGCCCAAGTGACCGCACACATGTCATAATATCAGCGCAGATCCGGCGGTGTCGCCTCTTGCACCAGCTCCGCGATACTCGTTTTCAGATCAACGGTTTGGGTCTGTTTGTTGCCCAGACGGCGAACCGTCACGGTGCGGTCTTCAACCTCGCGCCCGCCAATCGCCAGAATGACCGGCACCTTGGCCAGCGAGTGCTCGCGCACCTTGTAGTTGATCTTTTCGTTGCGGGTGTCGGCTTCGGCCCGGATACCGGCCGATTTTAACGCGTCCACGACTTGGGTCACGAAATCATCCGCGACCGACACGATCGAAGCCACCACCACCTGACACGGCGCCAGCCAGAGCGGAAAGCGGCCGGCAAAGTTTTCGATTAGAATGCCGATGAAGCGTTCGAACGAGCCCAGGATGGCGCGGTGCAGCATGATCGGGTGGTGTTTCGCGCCGTCCTCGCCGATATAGTTCGCGTTCAGCCGCTCCGGCAGGTTCGGATCGACCTGAAAAGTGCCCAGTTGCCATTCGCGTCCGATCGCATCGGTCAGTATGAAATCCAGTTTGGGGCCGTAAAACGCGCCCTCGCCGGGGTCGATCTGATAGTTGTTGCCGGTTTTCTTGATTGCGTTCTCCAGAGCCAGTTCGACCTTGTCCCAGTTTTCATCCGACCCGATCCTTTTTTCGGGCCGGGTGGAAAGCTTGATCTCAAAGTCGTCAAACCCAAAGTCCGCATAGACGCTTGCCAGCATTTCGATAAAACGCCGGGTTTCATCCTCGATCTGGCCCTCGGTGCAGAAAATATGGGCGTCGTCCTGGGTAAAGCCGCGCACCCGCATGATCCCGTGCAGCGCGCCGGACGGCTCGTAGCGGGTGCAGGAGCCAAATTCGGCCATCCTGAGCGGCAGGTCGCGATATGATTTGAGGCCCTGATTGAAAATCTGCACATGACACGGGCAATTCATCGGCTTCAGTGCGTTGATGCGCTTTTCACGGGCGTGTTCTTCATCGACTTCGACGATGAACATGTGTTCCTGATAGTTCTCCCAGTGGCCCGACGCTTCCCAAAGTTTGCGGTCGACGATCAGCGGCGTGTTCACCTCGACATAGCCGGCAGCATCCTGCCGGCGGCGCATGTAGGACTGGGCGGTGGTGTAGATGCGCCAGCCATTCGGGTGCCAGAACACCTGACCTGGGGCCTCTTCCTGCATGTGAAACAGGTCCATCTCGCGGCCCAGCTTGCGGTGGTCGCGTTTGGCGGCCTCTTCCAGCATGAACAGGTGCGCCTTCAACCCGTCGCGGTTCTTGAACGCCACTCCGTAGATGCGTTGCAGCATGGCGCGATCACTGTCGCCGCGCCAGTAGGCTCCGGCAACCGACATCAGCTTGAACGCATCCGCGGGCAGCTGTCCGGTATGTTGCAGGTGCGGGCCACGGCACAGGTCCTGCCAGTTCCCATGCCAATACATGCGCAACGGCTCATCGCCAGCAATCGCCTCGATCAGCTCGACCTTGTAGGGCTCGCCCGAGGCCTCGTAGTGGGCCACAGCGCGCGCGCGGTCCCAGATTTCAGTGCGGACAGGTTCGCGCAGGTTGATGATTTCCTTCATCTTTTTCTCGATCGCGCCAAGGTCTTCCGGGGTGAAAGGCTCAGCGCGATCAAAGTCGTAATACCAGCCGTTCTCGATGACCGGGCCAATGGTGACTTGGACATCCGGCCAAAGTTCCTGCACCGAACGCGCCATGATATGGGCCAGATCGTGGCGGATCAGCTCAAGCGCGGGTGCGTCATCGTTCATGGTGTGAATGGCGATGGTCGCGTCAGCCTCAATCGGCCACTGCAAGTCCCAGTGGGCGTCATTGACGGTGGCCGATATGGCCTTTTTCGCCAGCGAATTGGAAATCGACGCGGCCACTGCGGCCGCTTTGACGCCAACCTCAAAGCTGCGCGCATTGCCATCGGGGAAGGTTAGAGAAATCTGGGCCATATCTGGCGGTCCTCGTCGGTTTGGCGCCTACGAAACGCCCGGTTGCGGGTATGGTCATGCTGATTTGGCGGCACGCGGGCGCGATGTCAAGATTGCGTTTGCCGACCGCTCGGCTAGCTTGGTGCAACCAAAAGCGGAGGATCGGTTGCCAGATTACCTGACAACAACGAGCGGACGGCGCATTGCTTATGTAAAAACACCCGGCGATCAGACGGGCGTAGTGTTTCTGGGCGGCTTCGTTTCGGACATGCAAGGCACCAAGGCCACTCATCTGGAAGCATGGGCCAAGGCACGCGGCAGAGCGTTCTTGCGGTTTGACTATTTCGGGCACGGGCAATCGTCTGGCGACTTCATCGATGGCTCCATCGGCGACTGGGTCGAGGACGCGGCAGCGTTGATTGAGCGCGTGACCGAAGGACAGCAGATATTGGTCGGCTCCAGCATGGGAGGTTGGATAGGTCTGATTTTGGCAGGTAGAATATGCAATAAAATAGGCGGAATTGTTGGAATATCAACAGCCGCGGATTTTACCGAAGACAATTTTTGGGACGGATTTAGCGATAATCAGCGCCGGGATTTGCAGGAATACGGCCAGGTGGTGGTGCCGTCCGACCGTGACGAGCCTTTTGTCGTAACCCGCCGCTTGATCGAAGACGGACGCCGCCATCTGGTTCTGCGACGGCCATTATCGCTGCCGTTTCCAGTGCGGTTCTTGCACGGCACCGGCGATACATCGGTCGACCTGACGGAGGCCATGCGCATATTGGCCCACGCGAGCGGTGACGACATCCGTCTGACACTGGTCAAGGGGGCTGATCACAGCTTTTCATCGCCCGAGTGTCTTGCGCTGATCGAATCAGCGCTGCAGGAAGTGATCGACCGGGCCTGACGCCGATGGTCCTGAAACAACAGCTGGAATGTCACGAACCGGAATTCGCATCGATAAACTCCAAAACCAGTGGCCGGATATTATCGCGCCAGCTTTTGCCGGCGAATAATCCATAGTGACCCGCGCCCGGCTCGACATGGCTGGCCTTTTTTGATGCCGGCAGACCGGTCAGCAAATCAAGCGCTGCCAGACACTGGCCCGGTGCGCTGATCTTGTCATTCTCACCTTCGACGGTTTTGACCGCCACATTGGTGATGGCACCAAAATCGACCTTGTGCCCGGCCACAACAAATTCGTTGCGGGCAATTTCGCGGCGTATGAAAATGCGCTCGACCGTGGACAGGTAAAATTCCGCCGTCATGTCCATAACCGCCAAGTATTCGTCATAAAACCGGTTGTGCCGGTCGTGATCCGAGGCTTCGCCCTTGGCGAGCTTCATGATCTGATCCGAAAACGCCTGTGCGTGGCGCTCCGCATTCATCGACATGAACGAGGCCAGCTGCAAAAGGCCCGGATAAACCATGCGCCCGGTGCCTGCATATTTGAACCCAACCCGTTGGATCATGGTTTCTTCCAGCTGGCCCATCGTCACCCGGCGGCCGAAATCGGTCACGTCGGTGGCGGCGATGTCGGGGTCAACCGGGCCGCCGATCAGGGTCAATGTGCGGGGCTGCGCTGCCGCATCCTGTTCGGCCAGATAGGCTGTTGCCGCGAGCGCAAGCGGGGCTGGCTGACAGACCGCAATGACGTGAATGTCAGGGCCAAGATGCTTCATGAAATCAACAAGGTAGAGCGTGAAGTCTTCGATGTCGAACTTGCCGACGCTGGCCGGGATGTCACGGGCATTGTGCCAGTCGGTGAGATAGACCTCGCAATCCGGCAACAGGCTGATCACTGTCGAACGCAGCAGCGTCGCGTAGTGCCCGGACATTGGCGCGACCAGCATCACCTTGCGCGCCCGCCTCTTGCGGCCCAGCACTTTGAAATGGATCAGATCACCGAACGGTTTTGTGACCAGGCTTTTTATTTGCACCACATGGTCGCGCCCGTCTTCACCGAGCAGAGAGGCGATGCCCCAGTCCGGCTTGGTGACCATCCGCGCAAAACTGCGCTCTGTCACTTCGCCCCAGGCCGCGATCATCTGAAACATCGGATTTGGAACCACGCCGAGGGCCGGGTATGAGCCAAATGCCTGTGCTCTCGCCCCCAGCCACTGGTTAGTGGTTCTGGCGGTTTCCATTAAATCATAGGTCGCCATATAGCGCATGTGTTATCCTTCTTGTGCCTGATGGCTGCAAAACGGCGCCTTTCCCCCAATGAAAAACGCCGTTATGCTGCAGGTGCATAATGTTAGGATGGAAGCCTATCAATGACAACTAAAGAAACCGACACCGGCCCGGATCTGGATAGATTGAATGCCAATTTAGCAAAAATGGAGGTATTGTCGCAACGTTTGGCTGCGGCGTTTGGCCAGAAAAAAGCGGCCGATCCCAGATTGCAGGGCCCTGGCCAGGAATTGTACATGAAAGCGGCCACCGCCTATATGGCGCAGATGATCGTGGACCCGTCGAAAGTATTCGAACAGCAAGTGTCGCTGTGGGGCAAATCACTGAAACACTTTATTGAATCCCAAGAGCAATTGGCCAAGGGCACACTGGAAGCACCTGCCGACAGCGGCCCCACGGACAAGCGGTTTTCCAACCCGATGTGGGACACGCATCCGTATTTCAATTTCGTCAAACAGCAGTATCTTTTTGGCTCTGAGGCGATGGAGTCAGCCGTCGGTAATATCGAAGGGCTGGAGCCGCAGGACAAGAAACGGCTTGAATTTTTCTCACGCCAGATCATGGACATGCTCAGCCCGACTAATTTTCTCGGCACCAACCCGGAAGCCCTGGCACGGGCGGTTGAAACCGAAGGTCAGTCGCTGGTAGACGGGCTGGAAAACCTGGTTCGCGACATGGAGGCCAACGACGGCGACCTGGTCGTGACGCTTGCGGATAAGGATGCATTCAAGGTTGGCGAAAACCTCGCAACGTCCAAGGGATCGGTGATTTTTCGCAACCGGATGTTTGAACTGATCCAATACTCCCCATCAACCGAAACGGTCCACAAAAGACCGCTGGTGATTTTTCCGCCCTGGATCAATAAATTCTACATCCTTGATCTGAAAGAGAAAAACAGCCTGATCAAATGGATTGTTGACCAGGGCTTCACGCTGTTTGTGGTGTCTTGGGTTAATCCTGACCCGAGCTATGCCGATGTTGGCATGGACACATATATTGAAGAGGCATTCCTGGTCGCGATCGACCAGGTCAAAGAGATCACGCGCGAAAAGAAAATCAACGTTATCGGCTACTGTATCGCCGGGGCGACGCTTGGCCTGACGCTGTCGCTGATGAAAAAACGCAGCGACAAATCGATTGCCAGTGCGACGTTTTTGACCACGCTCACGGATTTTTCCGATCAGGGCGAGATCGGCGTGTTTCTGGATAATGATTTTGTCGACGGGATCGAACGCGAGGTCGCCGAAAAGGGCATTTTGCACTCGTTCTTCTTGTCGCGCACGTTCAGTTACCTGCGCTCAAACGACCTGATCTATGCGCCCGCGATCCGCAGTTACATGATGGGAGAGGCGCCGCCGACATTTGACCTGCTGTTCTGGAACGGCGACGGAACCAACCTTCCGGCGCGCATGGCGGTGGAGTATCTGCGCAAGCTGTGCCAGGACGATTTGTTTGCGAACGGCAAATATCCGCTGCTCGGCGAACAGCTTTCGATCAAAGACGTGGACGTGCCGCTGTGCGCGATTGCGTGCGAGACCGACCATATCGCGGCTTGGACATCAAGCTATGATGGGGTGCGTCAGATGGGCTCGAATGACAAGACGTTCATCCTGTCTGAAAGCGGCCATATTGCCGGTATTGTAAACCCGCCGAGCAAGAAGAAATACGGCCATTACACCGGTCCTGATCTTGGCCTGACGCATGAGGACTGGAAGCGCAGCGCTGATTTCAATGAAGGCTCGTGGTGGCCAAGATGGGGGACCTGGCTTGCCAAGCATTCTGGTGCGCAGGTTCCGGCCCGTGATCCGGGTGATTCGAGCCATCCGGTGCTATGTGCGGCACCGGGAACCTATGTGGTTGCCAAGCGAAGCGATTGAATTCACAAGATTAAAAATACCGGCGTCGTTATGCTGCAGTGCAGCAAAAAACCCTTGAAATGCTGCGCCGCAGAGAGCATATGGGGCTCAGACGCGAATTCGGGATGGTCCCTACGCGAGGAGTTTAGACAATGACAAAAGCCCAAGATTACACGACCGTCGTGAAAGACATGTTTGGTGCGTTCCCGGTTGATATGTCAGCCTTTCAGGACGCGTTCAAATCGCACGCCTCTTTTGGTGAGAAACTGTCCAAAGTTGCTTTGAGCGCGGCAGACAAATCCGCCGAGATTTCGACCAAATGGACCAAAGACACAATCGCCCGCGTCGGCGACGTGACCAAAGTCAAGGAAGATCCGGCAGACTACGGCAAAGCCGTATCCGATTTCGCTGCCGCACTAGCAGAGCTGGTTTCAGAGCATCTGGCTGCATTTGCTGAAGTTGCCAAGAAAGTTCAGATGGAAACCGTCGAACTGGTAATGGCCGCTGGCAAAGACATCAGCGAAGACGCGACAGCCGCTGTCAAGAAAGCAACTGCTGACGTGACAACTGCTGCCAAGAAAGCCACTGCAGCTGCAAAGTAAGCGAACGACCTGATCACCGGCAACCTCCCTGTCAGCGTGATCGGCCTGGGCGAGCATTAGGGTCTCTAATGCCCGCCCTTTTCTTTTTTTCTGCACTGCACTAGTGTTTGCTGCGATGCCGAAATGTGGGGAGTGCCGTGGCTGATAATACTGCAAAACTGCTGATCAAACGATATGCCAGCCGTCGGCTCTATAATACCGAGACCAGCGATTATGTGACCCTTGACGACATTGCCGGATTTATCCGCAATGGCCGTGACGTTCAGATTATCGATCTCAAAAGCGGCGATGACCTGACCCGACAGTATCTGCTGCAAATCATCGCCGAGCATGAAGGGCGCGGCGAAAGCGTTCTGCCGATTGCGGTTTTGACGGATCTGGTGCGCAGTTACACAACCGAGGTGCAATCGGTGGTGCCGCAATTCCTGGCAATGTCGTTTGAGATGCTTCGCGATGGCCAGTCCAAAGTGATGGAAAACATCGCCAACCCGATGTCTTCGATGCCTGGCTTTGAGGCCATGCAGGCGCAGCAACAGGCGTTCATGAAAGCCATGACAGGCGGCGTTGCCGGGACCTGGGGCAGCCCGATCAAAAAGACCGATGGCGCCGCCCGCGAGGGTGATGGTGATGAGTTGGGCGAAATCAAGAAACAGTTGGCGGAGCTGCAGTCCAGACTGTCAAAACTCTGACCCTTGGTGCGTCGGAGCCCGAACTGATATGGTCGACTCACCGAAAAAGATCACGCTTTGGGGGATCGAGGTGTTCGTGGCTGCGGCCCAGGAACAGTCGATCTCGGCTGCCGCGCGCCGACTTGGCGCCAGCCCGTCATCGATCAGCCAGCAGCTCAGCAATCTGGAAACCGCCGTCGGCGCGGTTCTGCTAAACCGGCACGAGCGACCGGTGACGCTGACCCCGGCAGGCGAAGCATTTCGCCGCCGCGCCCAGACCATGCTGAATGAAGCCGCCCAGGCCCGCGCAGAACTGGCGCGCATTGATCACAAGGTACTGACGCAGTTACGGCTTGGAGTGATTGAGGATTTTGATTCCGGCGTCACGCCGTTGCTGCTTAACCAGTTGGCGAGTGAAATGTCGTCGACCCAGTTCCTGCTGGAAACCGGCGCCAGCCATCGCCTGTTTGACCATCTGGAATCGCGCGCTTTGGATGTTATTGTCGCCACCGACATGGGCGCTGCGGCCGGCTGGATGGAAGTATTTCCGCTGATGGTAGAACCGTTCGTGGCCGTTGTGCCCAAAGGCGCCATTTCCGGCGCCGAAGACCGCCAAGCGCTATTGGAAATGCCGCTGATCAAATACACCTCGCGCCATCACATGGGCCGCGTCATTGCGGACCATCTGGTGCGCCAGAACCTGACGCTGGCGCACCGGTTCGAGCTGGACAGCTATCACGCGATCATGGCGATGGTGGCAAATGGCGCCGGCTGGAGCATTCTGACGCCGCTCGGAGTGACCCACGCCAAGCGGTTTCATGATCACGTGGATGTATTTCCGCTGCCGTTTGCGCCGCTGTCGCGCACCATCTCGCAGTATGGGCGACGCGATATTCTGGGTGACATGCCGGGTATCATTGCGGCCCGGCTGCGCCAGCTTCTAGCCGCTCGGATCGTGTCGCCGCAGGTGGCCCGGTTGCCTTGGCTTAAGGGCGAGCTGCGGGTGATTTAAAGCGGTTCTCGCTTAATCAGACGCGCTCAGGTGCCAAAAGCCAGCTCATTTTCCATCACATCCTCGGCTGCCGCCAGAAGCGCCGTGGCAATGAAATCAAGCTCGTCAAAGTTCAGACGCGCCGGAAGCCGTATGTCACAAGCGCGCATCAACATGGCGCGGGTTTTCGGAAGCTCGGGTTGCGCGCCTAGGAACTTCCAGTTCCAGAACGCCCGCGCATTGTCCTGGGTCAGGCCGAAGATTTGCACATTTACGCCACGGTGCGCGGCGGCATCGGCGAAATCGGCGGTCTCGCTGTCGCTCATCCCGATCAGATTGAACTGGATCGAGTCCGGTGCGCGCAGTTCCGGGCCAAGCGCGGCAGGAACGTTGAACCAGGGCGATTGGTTGAGGATTTCGGCCACATAGTCGTGGTTGCGCCGACCGCGCGAAACCCGGTGCCCGATCAGGCCGATTTGCGGGCGAATGATCGCCGCTGAAAGGTTTGAAAGCCGGGTGTTATACAGCGGCAACTGGTTCTGCCAGCGGGCAAATCCGTCTTGCAGAACCGGGTGCTTTTTCCAATTATGCTCATAAGCGCCCGACATGATCACCGCGCGTGCGGCCAGATCGGCGTCATCGGTCACCAAGAATTCCACCCTCGCCTGCGTTCACCAGTTTGTAAGACTGAAACGAAAAGCATCCCAAGCTGCCGATCGTGCCGATATTGCGCCCGTTCCAGGTTGTTCCAAGCGAATGCGCTGCATCTTCGATCACCGGAACCCCGCGTCCATCCGCCAGCGCCATGATCGCGTTCATGTCCGAGGTGTGGCCGCGCATGTGGCTGATCAGGATGGCCTGGATGTCGCCGCCTCAACTTGGTCTCAAAGTCTGCCATATCAATGCGATAGTCATCCCCAACCTCAACCAGAACCGGCACGCAGTCGGCGTGAACCACGGCCGACGGAACAGCCGCGAAAGTGAACGCCGGGATCAGAACCCGGGCGTCGCGCGGCAGGTCCAAAGCCTTTAGCGAAAGGAAAAGTGCGGCCGAACAAGACGAACACGGCAAGCGCATATTTGGCCCCTATTGCGTGCGCGAATTCCCTTTCCAAAAGCGCCACTGGCGACGCTTCGGGTGAGGTGTAGCGAAACAGATCGCCCGATTGCAGCATTCGGTCAATCTCTGCTCTTGCTGCCACTGGAATTGGTTCAGCGTCATAAACATTTGGGGCCTGCTTCATGTCTTCGCCTTTTCCGAAAACCGCTTTCGGAAAAACTGTAAAGCGAAAACAGATTAATTGCGAGTTATTTCCGCATCTCGTTGAAAACAAATTATGCCGAGATCAGCGGATGAACTGCGGCCGGATGCGCAGCTTGCGCCGGCGCTCCTGTGGCAGGTGGCGGTTCAGGCGGCGGTTGATAATGCCGAAAAACGTAATAATGCACAGCGTCAGCAAGATAAAATAGCCCGCAAGGATCGGGTAAGGGATAAACGGGTTAAAGGTCTTGTCGGCGAAATAATTGGCGTAATAAAGCGCGTTCACCTTTTTGTTGCCAGGCCGGAAATCCGGAAAAATAGACCAGCGTGGTGGCGTGGAAAAGAAAGATCGCCTCGTTCGTGTAGGCAGGCCAGGCAAGGCGCAGCATTGTCGGCCAGATGATCCGCTTGAACCGCATCCATCCGGTCAGCCCATAGGCATCGGCGGCCTCAACATCGCCCATCGGAATGCTGCGCAGCGCGCCATAGAATATTTCGCCGGAATATGCGGCGGTGTTCAGGAACAACACGATAATCGCGCCAAGCCAGGCGCGGGTAAACCAGCGGGTTTCGACGGTGATTTCAGCAAACATTAGATTAATGTCGATGCCGACCTTGGGCAGCAGAACAAAGATCTCGTAGGCCAGAAAGAACTGGATGAACAGCGGCGAGCCGCGGAACAGAAAAACAAACCATTCCGCCGGCTTACGGATCAGCGGATTGCCGACACTTTTGCCCAACGCCACGCCGGTCGCCAAGACGAAACCAATAGACAGTGCCAGAACCCCGAAATAGATATTCCAGATCATCCCCGATCCGATCAGTGTGAATTGCTCGCACAGGGTAAAATCGGATCTTGGCAACAACCGTTCACCAATACCGATCGAGCGCAGGGCATAGGCCTGAAAGGTCTCAAAGCAGCTCATGCTCTGGCCTTGCGTTGTTGTTTGCCACCAATTGTGGCCTGCCCATATGAAAGACGCGCGGTGAGCCGCTCAAGCATGACCTCTGATATCCGGGTGAGGCCGAGATAAAACACCAAAAGCCCGAGAAAATACCAAAGCCGCCAATCGCCGTGCGGATACGTGAAGACACTGGTCTTCAGGCCGCCGAGTTCGCGCGCCCAATAGACGATGTCCTCGACCCCAAGCAGAAACAAAAGCGGCGTCGCTTTGATCAGAATCATCCATAGGTTGGACAGGCCGGGCAGCGCAAATATCCACATCTGCGGCACCAGCACGCGCCAGAATGTCTGGCGCCGGGTCATGCCATAAGCCTCGGCGGTTTCAATCTGCGCATGCGGCACGGCCCGCATCGCGCCATATATTACGTTCGCGGCAAAGGCCCCGAATACGATCGCAAAGGTCAGCACCGCAAGGAAGAACCCATAGGTTTCGTGCAGCCACTGGGCAGAGCTTGACAGCGGCAGTTTGGCCACCGAACAGACGACAAAATCGTGACCCTGTCGCACCGGTTCGTCCCAGTCCGGGCATTTGACCTTGTGGCGCAGCCACTCGAACGCCTGATCAAGCGCGATGACGAAGAACAGAAAAAATGCGATGTCCGGCACGCCACGCACAATTGCGGTGTAGCCTTTGCCAAACCAGCGCAGCGGCGCGAAGTGCGAGCGCGCGGCGGTGGCGCCGCCAAATCCGAAAAGCAACGAGATCGGTGCAGTGATCGCCAACAGCACCATCACAGTCCCGAACGAGCCATAAAACGCTGCGTGCTTGCCCGAGCTCAGGTAGCAAACAAACCACTGGAATTGCGCCAGGTCGCCCGGATCAGTACAGTATGAAAACATCGACCCCGAAAGATTGACAGGGCCCTAATGGGCCCTGCCGGTCACTGTCGTTTTCGATCAGAAAGTCGCCAGATCGCCTTTGAACCACTTTATAATCAAAGCGTTAAGCGAACCGTCGGCTTTCATCGATATGATCGCGGCATTGAATTTGTCACGCAATTCGTTGTCGCTTTCACGTATGCCCATGCCAACACCGCCGCCGATCATCACTTCCTGTTCAAGCAGCATAAGATCGGGGTCTTCGTTGGCAATCGGTGCCAGATAGGCGTTGTCGGCCAGAACCGCGTCCGCCTCACCGTTTTTCACCGCAGCGATAGTTTCGTCCGGGGTCGCGAATTCAACCAACATTGCACCGGACGAGGCGACGAAACTGGCTTGAATGGTGTTGGTTTGGGCCGCGATTACACCATTCTCTACGTCAACATCCATCGACAAAGCCAAATGGGAAGACGGGTCGGGCAGAGTATATTGCTCAGTGAAATCAATCACTTCGTCACGCTCGTCCGTCACCGACATGCCGGCGATGATGGTGTCATAGTTGCCGGACACCAGGTTGGGGATGATCGAATCCCATTCGTTGGTGACCCACTCGCACGTGAGGCCCGCGCGCAGGCACAGTTCGTCGCCAAGCTCGCGCTCGAATCCCTCGACTTCGCCGTTGTCATTGATAAAATTCCACGGCGGGTAAGCGCCCTCCGTGCCCATGCGGATGACATCCTGTGCCATTGCAAAACTGGCCGAAAGGGCAAGTGCTGCGGTAACTAAGATCAGTCTTTTCATGTTTTTCTCCCTTTATTTAACGCTGTTATCAAGCTGCAACAGACGCGCTTAGAAACTGTTGCAGGCGGTTTGTTTTTGGGGTTCTTAAGACTTCAGCCGGCGGGCCTTGTTCTTCGATCTTGCCCTGGTGAAGAAACACGACATGGTCGGATACATCGCCAGCAAGGCGCATGTCATGGGTAACCAGGATCATCGTCCGGCCCTCTGCGGCCAGGTTCTTGATCACCTTAACGACTTCCTGTTCCAGTTCCGGGTCCAGTGCCGAGGTCGGTTCGTCAAACAACAGCGCCTTGGGCTCCATGCACAATGCGCGCGCGATGGCGGCGCGCTGTTGTTGGCCACCCGAAAGCTGGGCCGGGTAGGCGTCGGCCTTTTCGCCGATGCCGACCTTGTCCAAAAGCTGCCGCCCGCGGGCCTCCATTTCGCTGCGCCCGTGACCCAGAACGGTGATCAGCGCTTCGGTCACGTTTTGCAGGATCGACATGTGTGACCAAAGATTGAACTGCTGAAAGACCATCGAAAGATTGGTGCGAATTCGGGTAACCTGCGCCTTGTCCGCAGGGTGTCGCGCGTGGCCTGTGCCACGCCATTTTATCGGTTCGCCCTCAAACAGAATCTCGCCCTGCTGGCTGTCTTCCAAAAGATTGGCACAGCGAAGCAGCGTCGATTTTCCCGACCCTGACGATCCGATAAACGAGACCGCATGCCCCTTTTGTGCCACAAGGTCCACCCCTTTCAGCACCTCCAGCGCTCCGAAAGACTTGTGAAGATCCCGGATTTCAATGACCGGCGTCGATGTGTTTGTCACTCATACCAACGGCCCCCAGATTTGACTCAAGGGGATTCCCACGAGCGGCGTGATCTGATTCAGTGGCATCAAGGCAAGGGAGGCTTTGATGGCAGTAAGGATTACGCGAAAAGACAAGTCCGCAGGCGAGCTTCGCCAGGAAGCGGCGCGGTGCCGGGATGGGAAAGCGGCGCGACGGATGTTGGCGATTGCCCTGGTTCTGGATGGGGTTGACCGCAAGACGGCGGCGGAAAACTGCGGCATGGATCGGCAGACGTTGCGGGATTGGGCCCACCGTTACAATGCGGAGGGCGTGTCGGGCCTGTTCAACCGTCGCCCGCCGGATCCACCCTGTCTGCTGAGCGCGGCACAGAAGGAGGAGTTGGCGGAAATGGTTCGGGCGGGTCCCGACCCCGAAACCGATGGGGTTGTGCGCTGGCGGCGCATTGATCTGAAACGCAAGATCGAAGAGCGCTTCGGCGTCACCATGCATGAGCGAACTGTTGGCAAACAATTGGCAAGCCTGGGCTTTCGGCGTCTGTCGGTGCGCCCGCAGCATCCGAAATCCGACCCGGATGCACAGGAGGCTTTTAAAAAAACTTCGCCGCAGAGGTAGAAGCAGCCTTGCCGGAAACAGCCCGCAGCAAGCCCCTGGAGATATGGTTTCAGGATGAAGCGCGGGTTGGCCAGCAGGGCACGCTCACCCGTATCTGGGCCGAGCGTGGAACACGCCCCCGTGCCCCGCGCGACACCCGCTATATCTGGAGCTACATTTTCGGCGCCGTCTGCCCGGAACGGGCTGAAGCGGCCGCTCTGATCATGCCACATGCCGACACACAGGCCATGAGCGCGCATCTCGCCGAGATCGCTAAAACCGTCGCATCGGGCGCACATGCCCTTCTCATTCTGGATGGCGCTGGCTGGCACGGTTCGGCAGAGCTGGAGGTACCCGACAACATCACCCTGCTCAAACTCCCGCCCTATTCCCCTGAACTCAACCCGATGGAAAATGTGTGGGCTTATCTGCGTGCCAACAAGCTCGCCATATCCGTCTTCGACAATTATGAGCAGATCGTCGACAGGTGTTGCGAAGCATGGAACTTCTTTGCAAACGACAAAACCGCAATCACGTCAATCACTACCAGACAATGGGCCAAAACGGTCAACGACTAGGGCCGTTGGTATCAGGCAACATTCTTTCGTTGGTCGGTGACATAGTTGCGCCGAATTTTCGAACAATTGCAACGGCCAAAGCGATCCTTACGCCGCGAAAACGGATCAATACGGCACAGAATCATGCCAATTGGTCAGGGCGCGGCGGGTGTCGGAACTTCCAGATATTCTGCTGCCGGGATGCTGACGATGCCTTTAAGGCGCAGAGTTTTGCGATGCTCCGGGCCAATTTCTTCAATGGCAGACCGAATCGCCGCGAGGATCACACCAGCGTTCTGGCTGTTTGAAGTGATCAATGGCAGACCGGGGGTGTGGGCGGTTTTGCCGATCACCGTCAACTGGCTGGCGACATCTTCGTACTCACAAATCATCTGCCAGGTGACCGCATCAAGTGCGGCAATATCGGCGTCGCCATTGGCCACGGCAACGGCGCTGGCCAAATGGCCGCCACTGCAAAATAGCTGCTCAAAGCGAAAACCCAGTTCGCGCGCGTGGGTCTGCGGTGCGGCCCAGCCAGATTGTGACTCGGGGCCGTTGTAGGCCAGCACCCGGTCCCTGTAATCGGTCACATCGGTCGCATCCCCAACGCGCGCCAACAGCACCGAAAAATAATATCCGGGCGCCACATCGGGCAGGGCATAATCCGGGGTGCCGACCAGTTGCACGTGGCCGTGCAACCTGGTCCGATACGGCATTCCGCAGGTCTGCGACAACAACAGGTCCGGGCTTTGCCAGATATCTCGGAACGCCATCGTTCGATCAAGTTTTTCGGGCCCAAAGCCCAGGATCTGTCTGATCCGCTCCCAAAATGCATCGTTAGAGGCGGCTGTTTCGGCGCGGTCGTACATGCCAAGCGATGCGATCAACGCAGCCCCGCCTCGACCCTTTTGCGGGCCAGATGACTGTCGCGGTCATTGACCCCCAACAGATCGGCAACCAGACGCAGCAACGCATCCTCTTCATTGTCGCGCACCCCGTCCGCCAGGACCACATCCCAAAGTGCTTCGATCACGCCCTCGCGGTCCACGTACGGAACCGCCTCCTTGATCGCGCGGGTAAAGCGCACTGTGTCCGGTGCTTCCTTTTCCAACGCTTCGGCCTGGTGTCTCAGTTCGGCGGCCTGCACCGGCGACAAATCGTGGCGCGTCATGTTGATCCGGTCAATGCGGGCAATTTCACTGTCGGCGTATTCGCCGTCAGTTCTGGCAATCCGCACCAGCAGTGCCGACAGCGCCAGACGCGCGTCAGTGTCGGGCAATTCCGCAGGTTCAGCCTGGCTCAGCCGTTTTAATAAATCCTGGAACATTATCTCAACATAAGACGCCGCCGCAAAAACCGAAAGAGGCGTGTCCGGGCTTGGCACCCACCGGCTTTCTTTCTTGCCTTTGGGCTCCGCCCGTTTTCCGCTGAAACGCTCCACCGGAGCGTTTCTATTTCGCTCCAAACTCCTCGCCGAAGGCAATACTCACCTCAAACCAGCCGCGAAACCTCTTTGGCCGCCCGCACAAAATCGGCGAACAACGGATGCGGCGCAAACGGTTTGGACTTCAGCTCGGGGTGAAAACTGCACCCCGATAAACCAGGGATGGTCTTGCCACTCGACAATCTCCGGCAAACGGCCGTCGGGCGACATGCCGGAAAACATCAGCCCCTGCTCCTCAAGCTGCGCGCGGTACTTGTTGTCGACCTCGTAGCGGTGACGATGGCGTTCCTCGATCTCGCACCTGCCATAGATTTCCGCCACTTTGGACCCCTTGGCCAAGACCGCCGAGTAGGCGCCAAGCCGCATTGTGCCACCTTTGTCGTCGCTTGGTTTCCGGCTTTCCATGCGGTTACCCCTGCACCCATTCCTTCAGATGGTAAACGACTGGCGTAAAACGATTTTTTCCGGCCTCCTGGTCAAATTCCTCGCTCCCCGCATCGGGCATTCCGGCCAAGTTGCGTGCCACTTCGATCACCGCCATCTGCATGCCCAGACAGATGCCCAGATAGGGCACGCGCTTTTCACGGGCAAACTGTGCCGCCTTGATTTTGCCCTCGGTGCCGCGCTCGCCAAAGCCGCCGGGCACCAGAATTGCGTGATAGCCTTCCAAATGCGGCGCCGGGTCATCGGATTCGAAAATTTCGGCGTCAATCCATTCGGTCTTGACCTTCACCCGGTTGGCCATGCCGCCGTGGGTCAGCGCCTCGGCGATCGATTTGTAAGCGTCTTCCAGCTGGGTGTACTTACCGACGATGGCGATTTTCACCTCGCCCTCGGCATTGAATATCCGGTCCGATATATCTTCCCACACCTCCAGCGCTGGCGGGGCTTCATCGGACATGCCGAAGGCATCAAGCACTGCCTTGTCCAGCCCCGCGCGATGATAGGCCAACGGCGCCTCGTAGATGCTTTTCAGATCCGGCGCCGCAATCACATCCTCTTGGCGCACGTTACAAAACAGCGCAATCTTGTCGCGTTCCTTTTGCGGTATCGGCTTGTCAGACCGGCACACCAGCACGTCTGGCGCCAGCCCGATCGAGCGCAGTTCCTTCACCGAGTGCTGGGTCGGCTTGGTCTTCAACTCGCCGCTCGCCCCTAACCAAGGCAACAGCGTCAGGTGCATGAAAACGCACTGGCCGCGCGCCTTCTCCTGGGCAAACTGCCGGATCGCCTCAAAGAACGGCAGACCTTCGATATCGCCGACCGTGCCGCCGATCTCGCAGAGCATAAAATCGACTTCGTCCTCGCCGATGGCGATAAAATTCTTGATCTCGTCGGTCACATGCGGAATCACCTGAATGGTCTTGCCCAGATAATCGCCGCGGCGCTCTTTTTCGAGCACCGTCGAATAAATCCACCCTGAACTGACCGAGTCTGACTTGCGCGCCGCAACCCCGGTGAAGCGTTCATAATGACCCAGATCAAGATCGGTTTCGGCACCGTCGTCGGTGACGAAAACCTCGCCGTGCTCAAACGGGCTCATGGTGCCGGGATCGACATTCAGGTAGGGGTCAAGTTTGCGCAACCGCACAGAATATCCACGCGCCTGCAAAAGTGCGCCCAGCGCCGCCGAAGCCAGCCCCTTGCCAAGCGAAGACACCACACCGCCGGTGATGAATACAAATCGCGCCATAGGGTTGAATTCTCCCGCGACAAGTGCCCAATTCAGTGCGATTTGCGGCCCAAATATCCGCTGTATCACGGGATTTAACGCCTAACAGATTCGCCCACCCGGCGCAACCGGACGGCAATATTATGCGCGCACCATACGCGCGCAATCAACTGATTGTAGGCGTGCATCTAATCTGCCCGCGGCTGGGTCAATGGCTCGTCGCTGGTTGAGGGCGGTAAAAGGTCCTCGCCCGCAGGCACCGCTTCTTCGGCTGGCTGCTGAATACCCAGCCGATCCACCACCGAACTGGTCGCCGAATTTTGCGCCGAGATGATGGTCAGCGTGATCGAGGTGCCGATAAAGGCGATCGCAAAGGCCCAAGTCAGTTTACCAAGCGCAGTTGCTGCGCCGCGCGATGACACAACCCCGCCGTCGCCACCGCCAAGCCCCAGCCCGCCGCCTTCAGAACGCTGCAAAAGCACAATCGCTATCAGGCAAATTGCCAGTATCAGGTGAATGACCAGAACGACGTTTCCCATGCCAGACCTTTGGAGAATGAACGAGGCGTATCTAGTGGCTTGGCGCAACCTCTGCAACCCCCGGATGCCATATCGCGGCGCGCCGGCATTGCCGTTTCAGCTACAAACCCGCATAGCCCAATTTCAAGAAAGACGCTGCAATGCGTCCTGAAATTCTTCTTTGCAAAAATATCCTCGCCGAAGGCAAGCCGAGCGTCTGACAAGACGCGACAATATAAATGTGGCGCCGCAGGCGTCTCAATTTGATTGCGGCCCGCGTAACCGGTCAGCCGGATATCAGCACGGTTCGACACCAGAACCGGGTCATCATCGTGACCCAGGCCACCAGCAGGCCAATGACCAGACCCAGCCAAATGCCGACCCCGCCCATATCGAAGTTGAAGCCGAGCACATAGCTGGCAGGCACCCCGATCAGCCAGTAGCTGACGGCGGCGAATATCATCGGGGCCTTGGTGTCGCGCAGTCCGCGCAACAGCCCCAAGGCCATCACCTGCCCGGAATCCGCCATCTGAAACAGCGCCGCAACATAAAGCAGCGCGACCCCGGCCGTCAGAACCGCCGGGCGCACCGGATCCTGCGGGTCGATGAACAGGCCGACCAGAACCCGCGGAAAGCTCACGAAGATCAGCACCGCTGCCAGCGCAATGGCGACCGATATGGCTATGACCACCAGCGCGCCACGCCGCAGTTCCGCCTCATCCTTGCGCCCCAGCGCCTGCCCGGCGCGGATTGTCGCCGCATTCGCCAGGCCAAGATGGATCAGAAACGACAGCGACGCCAACTGGATCGCAATGCCGTGCGCGGCCAGCTCGACAGTGCCGATCCAGCCCATCATGATCGCGGTCGCCGAAAACAGCCCGACCTCGGCCAGCAACGTCAGCCCGATCGGCCAGCCAAGGCTAAAGATGCTGCGAAATGCGTCCCAGTCCGGTCGCCAGAGCCGCTGGAACAACGCGTGTTCCGGCGTCACCAGCGCCGCATAGGCGACCATTGCGGCCAGGCTCGCGACTTGCAGGACCACCGAGGCGATCGCAGCACCACGAATGCCCAGTTCCGGCGCCCCCCAATTGCCAAAAATCAGCGCATAATTGAGCAACCCATTCAGCACTGCCGCCGCGACGGTGATCCACAACACGATCTGGGTGCGCTCCAGTGCCGCCAGGTAGGATTTCAGGACCATCACCAGCAGCGCCGGAATCAATCCCCAACCGGCAATCGCCAGATAGCTGCCTGCCATTGCCGCAATCTGTGCATCCTGTCCGATGCCCAGCAACAGTCGCTCTGCAAAAATGAACACCGACATGACCAGCACCCCGAAAATCAGCGACAGCCACAACGCCATCCGGGTCACCCGGCGCACCTGCGCATCTTCACCCGAGGTCGCCGCCGCCGCCACCACCGGCATCACCGCCAGCGCGAACCCCGAGCCCATGATGAACAGCACGAAAAAAAACGTGCCACCCAGCACCAGCGCCGCCAGCGCACTGACTTCATACCAGCCCAGCATCACCGTGTCGGTCATCTGCACGGCGAACTGTGCCAGATGGCTGCCCACCAACGGCAGGCCCAGCACCATGACCGCGCGGGCATGTTGCCGATTTGTCAACGGCGTTTTCATCCGCCTCGATTAGGTGGAAATTGGCCGACCAGCAACCCATGCTGCCCGCCCATCGCCTTTTTGGAAACAAATTGTTTTCGCAATATGCTTGGTTCACGCCTGCATTGATTAAATCGTTACATTACTGGCACTTACACGCGCCTTGACATCCTGAACGCTCTCAATATTCGGCGAGCTGCCGCATTATTGTTCAGAATCCTGCACAATCCCGCTTTATTGAAACGATTTTGTGTCCTTAGTGAAACGGAGAGACGGACATGAAAGTCATCACTATTATCATGATTGCCGGGGCCATGAGCATTGTAGCGTCAGCGGCAGTAGCCGACGGCAAGAATTGGAGTTCCGAGAAATCGGCGAAGATTAAGGTCAACCGCGAATCCAATGCTGGCATCGGCAATGGCGGCGAACGGTATTTCCAGGACGATTGGCAAGCAACCCTTTATGGTGAAGACGGGCCGATGGATCGCGATCCTGATGGGTCTGAAGGCATGAACCAGTCCTGTTCTGACGAAGGTCTGACCGCGACCTACTTTATGGAAACCAGCTGCTAAAGCGATTTGCGTATTATCTGAGCCACCCGCCGCCCCGGACAATGATCCGGGGTCTCGCTTTGGCAAACTGGTCCCGGCTCGGGGGCCGGGACGGCCAGTGATTCACATTGAACGCATCCCGCCCTAGGTCACATACCCATAAAGGGAATTCCCAAACTGGTTGTGTTGTGATTCAGTTCTCCAAAACAATGGAGGCAGGCATGGCGCGGTTCGATTTGACGGATTTTGAGTGGTCGATTATCCAGCCGCTACTGCCGCAAAAGTCACGCGGCGTTAAGCGCGTGGACGACAAGAGAGTGCTGAACGGTATTTTCTGGCGGCTTCGAACCGGCGCGCCGTGGGCGGATATTCCGGCGCGATATGGCCCGCACACGACTTGCGTAAACCGTTTCAACCGCTGGCGCAAGGCGGGCATTTGGGCGATGCTTTTGCGAGAGGTATTAAAGGCTTACGACGGTGACATCCAGATGATCGACAGCTCATCGATCCGGGTGCATCAACACGCCGCCAATGGCAAAAAAAAGCGCAGCGATCCCGTAGCATGGGCCGTTCGCGCGGCGGGCTGACGACGAAAATTCATGCGCTGGTGGATGCCGTGGGCCGGCCCATCCGGTTGAAACTGACCGAAGGCCAGGCGCATGACGGGCGTTCGGCGGCGGATATGTTTGCAACGCTCGGGCCGGGGTCTGTCCTGCTGGCCGACCGGGCCTATGACAGCGACGCCTTGCGGGCGCGTCTCGCCAAACAGGGCGCGTGGGGCAATATCCGGTTGATGCCGAACCGGATCCGTTTGCCGGAGTTCTGTCCGGAGCTTTACAAAGAAAGGAACTTTGTCGAACGGTTCTTCAACAAACTCAAACACTTCCGGGCAATCGCAACCCGATACGACAAGCGTGACGACAACTTCCTCGCCTCCGTGCAATTGGCTTCACTGCGGATTTGGTTGCGATCTTATGAGTCGGTGACCTAGACCGGCCAATCTGATACGGCCTGCCAAAGGTCCCGGCGGTCGCGATTTGCGGCGCCATTTCGAGCTATCCGATTGCCGCGCTGGCGATCATGATCATGGTGCAGGGAAATTTCTGGCGCCGACATTATGGCGCCGACAACAAGCAGGTAGGCGGCAGCGCAGCGTGATCCGGGGCTATTGTGCTTTCATGCAGCCGCCGGATCGGTCCGGGACGGCGGGGATTACCTCGTCGCCTATTGCATAATACATATTTTAACATATATTAGAACATATATTACGGAGCACGCCCCATGACACGCCTGTTGACCCGCAACATTTGCACCATGACCGAACTGCGCGAGCCGCAGAAAGTGCTGGACCGGGCGGGTGGCGAACCGGTGGCGGTGCTGAAGAATTCACGCTGTGTGGCGTATTTCGTGCCCGCAGAATGCGTGCAGACAGACGACGTGCGCTATGCGACGCGGGACGAGGTTTTGGCGTCGTTGCGCAAACGCCGTGCCATTAATCAACCGGTTCTTGACTACCTCAAAGACAAATGACCTTCCAACTGTTGTCAGCCGAAATGGTCGAGCTGATCCACGACGAGGTTCTGAACCCCGGCGAGTTGCCGGGCCGTGCGCTGGACAAATCGCTGGATGGCGCGCTGGCCCGTGTCGACAACCGCCCAGCCTATGGCATGATTACCGACGTGTATGCGCTGGCGGCGACCTACGGGGTGGTGATTGCGACGGGTCACTGTTTTAACGACGGCAACAAGCGCTCGGCGCACCAATCGATGGACATGTGTCTGGATTTGAACGGGGTCGAGATTGCGTGGAACGTCAAAGAGGTTGGCGACCTGATCGTCCGCGCAGCGCAGGGCCTGGCGGACGAGGAAGAGCTTGCGGTATGGCTGCGGGGGAGAGTCTGAATCGAATTTCGTTTTTCACGGACTAGACGTTTCTTAGTCTTATGTACGTTTTGCGGACGCCGCCCCCACCCCGGCACCTCACGGTGGCGGCCACGGGCGCGTGACTTAGGGTATGGTCTACTTATACCGAGGCATCATCCCCGCGGACGGTTCACGTGATCATGATGTCAATTTGCCTGAGAATATAGTCCGCGCTAACTACCCGCCCAAAACGCGATTTGGCCCCCCCCTCGAACGACAATTCCTAACAATCGGACTTGGAATCCATCTTGGCCTTTGTAGACCTCAAAAAGCGGCGATCCACTCATTCCATCTTCAAAATATCTGTCTTCGGCGACCGTCTTGAACTGAAAAACATTCTCCGATGACGTTTTCCCGATACTGGGTATCCACTTCGCTCTCGTATCCCCTACATTTGGTTTCCGAGGCTGCGATGACCGCCGACTAGGCCCTTTGTAGGGGACCGGCTCGTGCTGCACCGCCTGCTGGAGCAGTCGGAAGAAAAGCAGGCCACGAGCCTGCGAACGGCGGCGATTGAATCGGAAAGTGAACTCGTCGAGATAGTAGTCGAGATGGTCGGCATCGATGGCACCATGGTGGATGCCCAGCCACCAGCGATCAAGCAGAGCGGCCACGCGATGCACTCGTGGCATGACGATGTGGGCCGGGTCGCCACTGGCGGAAATGGATCTCGGCTGGTGGTCATAGCCCTTGGTTCGCCAGACCACTGTAGGCTGACCAGCCATCGGTTCGGACGGTCGCGCCAGGCGCCACGGTTGTTTGGACAAACGGGATCAGGCTCCTCGCAGCCACATCCTCGACGCGGCTCATTCGGATCCGGCCAGTGCCCCCGCCCTCGGACTTCCGCCGCAATCGCGACGATCGACTTGGTCTTCGTCTGTCGCCCCACGACGCCGGTTTCCCGGCCGCCCACATAGGTTTCGTCCACCTCGACCGCGCCGCCCCAGGAGATCACGCCCCGGCCTCACCATGGCGCGCCGCAACTTGTGCAGCCAAGCCCAGGCGGTCTGATAACTGCCCAGGCCAAGAATGCGTTGCAGGCCGAGCGCACTGACCCCGTGCTTCTGGTTGGTCACGTACCACATCGCCTGGAACCAAAGGCGCAATGGCTTTCGAGTGCCCTCGAAGATCGTCCCCGCCGTCACCGATGTTTGACGCTGACACCGGTTGCATCGCAACTGACCCCGCGCCGTCGGCCAGGCGTCGGTTCCGCAGCAAGACGGGCATCGAAAACCTTCCGGCCAACGAACACGCCCAAGAAACTCCGCACACGCCGTCTCCGACACGAACCACGCGTCGAATTCAGTCAGGGTGCGCGGGTAGTCGACCCCGCCTTCGGGATGGGATGCCGGGTTCGCCATCCCAACATATTGACATCACGAGAGCGAAGTGGATACCCTATTTCCCGATAAGCTCAACGTAGCTAGATACAACGAGTAGATCGACTCTACGTTGGTGGTAGTCAACATTCTGTAGTCGTGTTGGGTACCCAAGGTTCAGAGCTATCCGACCGACGGCTTGGCCCACACCACTATCGAAATCGACCCGAAAAAACTGCGAACTGAGCTGGCGATTAGGATATTTTTCTGGCTCATATTCAAGCACTGTAAAGTCATGTTGGTCTTCGCGGTCAGCCTCGTTTGGAAAATTCAGCGTGCGCATGAAACTTGGCGTGATCATAGATTGCCCCGGATCGCAAACAATGCCTAATTTTCCGTCTGCACCCAACCTGCGCTGGTGATCGGTTGAAATTGCAAAATGCCGCCCACGATATCTGATTCCTGTCGCCGTCCCAATATGTTGGAATTCATAAACATTGTCATCTCGGTATGACACAAATCGTTGAGCATATCGGCCAAGATGCTTTTGAAGTTCTTTGGGTCTAACAAAGAGATCGCCAACTTTGATCGACGTCGCGAGAGAAGTTCCGGTAATTCCCAAATAGGGTATCCACTTCGCTCTCGTGATGTCAATATGTTGGGATGGCGAACCCGGCATCCCATCCCGAAGGCGGGGTCGACTACCCGCGCACCCTGACTGAATTCGACGCGTGGTTCGTGTCGGAGACGGCGTGTGCGGAGTTTCTTGGGCGTGTTCGTTGGCCGGAAGGTTTTCGATGCCCGTCTTGCTGCGGAACCGACGCCTGGCCGACGGCGCGGGGTCAGTTGCGATGCAACCGGTGTCAGCGTCAAACATCGGTGACGGCGGGGACGATCTTCGAGGGCACTCGAAAGCCATTGCGCCTTTGGTTCCAGGCGATGTGGTACGTGACCAACCAGAAGCACGGGGTCAGTGCGCTCGGCCTGCAACGCATTCTTGGCCTGGGCAGTTATCAGACCGCCTGGGCTTGGCTGCACAAGTTGCGGCGCGCCATGGTGAGGCCGGGGCGTGATCTCCTGGGCGGCGCGGTCGAGGTGGACGAAACCTATGTGGGCGGCCGGGAAACCGGCGTCGTGGGGCGACAGACGAAGACCAAGTCGATCGTCGCGATT
>CBDEFR010000006.1:0-13759 GCA_965237505.1 Paracoccaceae bacterium
CTGACCGGGCGCCAGTATCTATGCCTTGCCGACGAGGCGACACCCTGGGCGCTGTTCGCCCATGCTAAAATCAATTTCGCCGGCCAGCCACAGCAAAGCGCGCGCAGCCACGGTCTTCGGCTTGACGAAGCGGCGGATTTCGTCGGACGCCCGATCATTTTTCACTCAACAGATCGGCCGCTGGAAGAAATCCACGCCGCCGCGCTGTCTTTCTTGCGGCATGGCTTTGAAACCGGCACGCCAATTCCCGATGGCCACACATTTGGCCCTGAAGGTGGCAATATGGTGCGCGTCTGGCACCGCCCGCCAAGCAAGGACCTGCCTTTGGGACGTTTTGAGTTGACCGCCGTCGACACCCCGGATGAGGTGTTGGTTGACGTTATGGCATCACAGGTTGATCCACAGACGGCGATGCCCTCGGTCACGGTTCCGGCCGAAAATATAGCCGCCGTCAAAAGCGCGCTTCAAGAGCCAAGCGACCAGACCCGCAGCCTTGCGGTCAGCTTTATGATGCTGCTGATCTTGCCGCCGATTGGCGCACTGTTGCTAATCTCGAACCTGATATTCGGGCCCAATGCCTGGCGCACCGGGTTTATCGCATCTGCATCGGTGGTGTTTGCTTTGGTGCTGGGGGCTTATACTTTCCTGAATTTCAACGCCGAAACAACCGCAATTCTGTACGATGACACGATTGTCGAGTCACTGATCACGGACGAATGATTCCTGCGCCTGGTGATGCTCTGCAATGGCCTGCGCCTGCGCTGGCGACAAGTCCTCGCGCCTCACGACGTAGGTGTGAATGGAAAACACGACCGCATCTGTTTTCGGCATCCGGACCAGACATTGCCGCTCTGAGCGGACGTAAGGTGCGTCGGCACGCCGCTCTCCGCGGGCCATCCTCGCTGTTCGGGCTGAACAAGGTCGGGTCGTCATAATACAGCGCGTTGGACCGCCACAGCGGACGCGCCACCTGGATCGCATCAAACAGGCGCTGAACCCGGCGCGCAATGTTTGCATCATACGGCGCGACAGGGCCGTGAATGGTGCTCAGCGGCGCCATGAACTTTTCGGCCAGCATCCAATTGGCAGGAAAACACAACACCGCCCCGGTCAGCAGATGTTCGGTTGGGGTTTTCTGCATCAGGCAAAAATCTTCCTGCACCAGACGCCCGAGCGTCGCCAGCGGCTCGCTGCGATCCAGCTGCACCAACTCGCCATCGGGCCGGATCACGGCGTCCGCCGCGATCGAAAATCCAGGCGTCACATCCAGCACCTTCAGCACCAGGTCCAGCAGCTCTTCTGCCGCCGGGCGCGCGGCTTTCGCCATTTGAATGACAGCGTTGCGCCGATCGCCGATCAGGGCGTCACGCAGGGCCATCTGACCAGCGTACGCATCGTCCACAATCAGCCAGTCACCGGGCCGCAACGGCTGCACCCCGGGCAAGCGCGACATCGCCAGGTCAGACCACATTGATTGCGGCAGATGGCTTTGTAAAACCGGTATCAGCGCCATTTGGAACCTGCTCATGAGTTTATTGCTTAGAGCCATTCATTCGAAAACGACACCGCGAATCGTCGGTTTCAGAAAGGACGTGAGCGCGCCCACCCACCCACACTCGCGGCACGGAGGACGGTCCATGACCCAACATTATCGCGACGCCCGCAAGATCGATCCAAGTCGCGGCGCAACGCTTGGCGACGGATCCCCAAATGACGCTGACCGGGTCGAGATCGGTCCGACACAACTGGCGTTTGCTGAGTGGCAGGCGGGCGGCCTTGCATTGCCAAACCTCGAACGGATGCGAAAATATCGCTGGCAGCGCCTGACCCGGCACATCGTTGATCGTAACCTCGGCGGGCTGTTGCTTTTTGACCCGCACAACATCCGCTACGCCACCGACAGCACCAACATGCAACTCTGGAATACCCACAACCCGTTTCGCGCGGTGTTGCTTTGCGCTGACGGCTATATGGTGATCTGGGACTACAAGAATTCGCCGTTCCTTACGAAATTCAACCCGCTGGTGCGCGAACAACGCTCCGGCGCTGACCTGTTTTACTTTGACCGCGGCGACAAAGTGACGGTGCAGGCCGATGTACTTGCAAACGAAGTGCGGGTTCTGATCCAGGCACATGGCGGCGGCAATATGCGCCTTGCCGTGGACAAGATCATGGTGCACGGGCTGCGCGCGCTTGAGGCGCAGGGATTTGCGATCATCGACGGCGAGGAGGTCAGCGAGAAATCACGCTCGGTGAAATGCCCCGATGAGGTGTTGGCGATGCGCTGCGCGATCCACGCCTGCGAGGTGGCAATCGCCGAGATGCAGGCCGCCTGCCAGCCGGGCCGCAGCGAAGACGACATCTGGGCCGTGCTGCACGCCGAAAACATCCGGCGCGGCGGCGAATGGCTGGAAACCCGTCTGCTCACTTCCGGCCCGCGCACCAATCCGTGGTTTCAGGAATGCGGGCCGCGGATTGTGCAACCAAACGAGATCGTGTCGTTTGACACTGATCTGGTCGGCAGCTACGGCATTTGCGTCGATATCAGCCGCTCTTGGTGGCTCGGCGACGCAGCACCGAGACCCGACATGATCGAAGCAATGCATGTGGCGCATGAGCACATGATGACAAACATGGACATGCTAAAGCCCGGCGTGATGATCCCTGAACTGACCGAAAACGGCCATCGGCTGCCAGAAAAATATCAGGCGCAGAAATACGGCGCCATGATGCACGGCGTGGGCCTGTGCGATGAATGGCCGCGCGTCGATTATCCGGATCACGCCGTAGCGGGTGCGTATGATTATCCGCTGCAGGCAGGCATGGTGCTGTGTGTCGAGGCGTTGGTCAGCGAAGTTGGTGCCGATTTTTCGATCAAGCTGGAAGACCAGGTGCTGATCACCGAGGACGGCTATGAAAACCTGACAACCTATCCGTTTGATGCGCGCCTTATGGGGCTGGGTTAATTGACAAGCTCAGTATCCCTACAGCTCAAACCGCAACAGCAGGCCGAAGTGATCGGATCCCAGTTTCGGGCGCATCTGCAGAACACCGCGCCCGCCGGGCACCAGCACGTGATCAATCGGCAGACGCAGCGGGCTGTTTCTATGGGCGAAGGTGCGAAACACCCGCCCGGCCCGCTTGCTGCTGGTGGCGCGCTCAATGGCCCGCAATGTGTGGGACCAGGGCACCATGTTAAAATCGCCGCCCAGCAGCACCGGCCCCGAAAGGGCCTTGAGTTCGCCTGTCAGCCGGGCAACCTGTTGCGGTTGTCCATGCGGATAAGGCCAGTGCAAATGCAGCGCCACCAGCCAGATCTTACCTGCCGGAGTGGTCACCTGCATCGCCGCGGCACCCTGTTTACCCATACAGCTTTTAGTGCCTTCAACAATCGGCCACTTGGACAGAACCGCCACACCGCCGACGCCGGTGAACCGGCAAAACAGGCTGGACCGGTAGTGCTTTGCCAGTTCATTGAATACCACACGATTTGGCCGCGACACTTCTTGCAGGGTAACAAAATCCGCAGAAAGCGTCAGGATATCATCAATGATGCCGGCCCGGTCGCGGCCATCATAACGCAAGTTTTTCTGGTAAAGCGCGTATGCGCCTGTCCCTGCCCCGGCCGGTCCCAGATATCCAATCGCCATGGGTGCCGCGCCCAACAGAAACGCAAAGCCGCCAAGTGCAGCAACCCGCCAGTGCCCGCTCATCAGCAGCAGCGAACTGACGCTGAGCGATACGGCCCACCAATGGCGAAATACAGCCAGCGAATCGCCGATCCCGTGCACAGCCCCGCCAAAGCTGGCCACCACTAGTGCAAGGCTGACCCAGAATACCGTCAATATCAGCCCGCGCACGACGTCTCCTGTTCGACCTGCCAGCCCCCTGCCCGCCCTGTTTTTCCATATTCAGCGCTGTGGTCAAGCGCTGATCCGGCTGTAATTGCCATTTCGCGCGCGCTGTTACCTCACCTTGCAGCGACAGGGTTGCAACATGGCTTGAACAGGTTGAGTTATCTGCCCAGCTGTGCGGCTAGAAAAAGGACAACATCATGGCAACCGAACGCATTACCTTTAAGGGCCACACCGGTGACGAGCTTGCCGCGCGGCTGGACCTTCCGGACGGCCCGCATCTGGGCACTGCCCTTTTCGCCCATTGTTTCACCTGTTCCAAGGACATTCCGGCGGCCCGCCGGATCGCCGGGCGGCTGGCGGCCATGGGCATCGCTGTGTTGCGGTTCGATTTCACCGGGCTCGGCCACAGCGGCGGCGAATTTGCCAATACCACGTTTAGTTCGAACGTCGGCGATCTGGTCGCAGCATCGGCGTATCTTGAAAGCCGCAATATTGCACCGGGGCTGTTGATCGGTCATTCGCTTGGCGGTGCGGCGGTGCTGCGGGCAGCGGGCGCATTGCCGCATGTAAAGGCGGTGGTGACCATCGCTGCGCCGTTTGACCCGGACCACGTGACCCACAACTTTGCCGACGCATTGGCCAAGATTGAAGCGGAAGGCCAGGCGGAAGTTGACCTAGGCGGGCGGCCGTTTGTGATTGGCCGCGATTTTGCCCGCGATGTCGCGGCGGAAAATCTGGCCCCGGCGATCGGCAAGCTTAAACGCGCGTTGTTGGTGCTGCACGCGCCGAAGGATGCGATTGTCGGAATTGAAAACGCGGCGCAAATATTCGGCGCCGCGCGCCACCCGAAAAGCTTTGTCACACTGGATAATGCCGATCACTTGATAAGCCGGGCGGAGGATGCGGAATACGCAGCCGAAGTGATTGCCGCTTGGGCGGCGCGTTACCTAGACATCCGCGCGCCAGCCCCGCCCAAGGGCGCGCCCGAAGGTGTGGTCCGGGTGACCGAGGCTGATCCGGACGGCTTTTTGCAGGACATCAACGCAGGCCCACTCCATCATGTGCTGGCCGACGAACCACTGGCCTACGGCGGCACCAACCGCGGCATGACCCCTTACGGGTTTCTCGCGGCTGGCCTCGGTGCCTGCACCTCGATGACGGTCCGCATGTATGCGCGGCGCAAGAAATGGCCACTGACCGGGATCTGCGTCGATGTCACCCATGACAAGGTGCATGCGCAGGATGCAGACAGTGAAACCGATGCCAAGGCCGATCACTTTTTCCGCGAAATTCACCTGAGCGGCGATCTGAGCGACGAGCAGCGCCAGCGTCTGTTGGAGATTGCAGACAAATGCCCGGTGCACCGCACGCTGGAGAAAAGGTCGGTGATCAAGACAAAAATGATCTGAATTCGGCGCTATCGCCGCCAGGATATTTTTTGGGCCTTCGGTAAGGATATTTGAACAAGAAAGAAAGCACATTTGCGATCTGCAAGCACCTTGCCGCCCGCTTCGCGCCAGTCTAAATGTCGCCGCGACAGCACGCACTTCACGAAAGCCCACCGATGATCCCGCGCTATTCCCGCCCTCAGATGGTTTCGATCTGGTCGCCCATAACCAAGTTCCGCATCTGGCATGAGATCGAGGCGCACGCCTGTGACGCCCAGGCCGATCTTGGTGTGATCCCGCGCGCCCACGCCGAGGCAGTGTGGATGGCCCGCGATGTGGAATTCGACGTGGCCCGGATCGATGAGATCGAAGCGGAAACCTGGCACGACGTGATCGCCTTTCTCACCCATTTGGCCGAGATCATCGGCCATGATGAGGCGCGATTTGTCCATCAGGGCATGACCAGCTCGGACGTGCTGGACACCTGTTTCAACGTGCAATTGGTGCGCGCCAGTGACATTCTGATCGACGACATGATCAGTCTGCTCGCCGCCCTGAAAACCCGCGCCTATGAGCACAAGGACACCATCCGCATTGGCCGCAGTCACGCCGTTCACGCCGAGCCCACCACCATGGGCCTGACGTTCGCGCGGTTTTATGCCGAGATGGATCGCAACCTGAGCCGCTTGAAAACAGCGCGTCGCGAAATCTCCACCGGCGCCATATCCGGCGCCGTGGGCACGTTCGCCAACATCGATCCTTCAGTAGAAGCTCATGTTTGCAACGCGTTAGGGCTAGAAGTTGAACCGATTTCAACGCAAGTGATCCCGCGTGACCGTCATGCGGCGTTTTTCGCGACGCTTGCGGTCGTCGCGTCCTCGATCGAAAATATCGCTATCGAAGTCCGCCACATGCAGCGCACCGAGGTTCTGGAAGCCGAGGAATATTTCGCCCCCGGCCAGAAAGGCTCCTCCGCCATGCCGCACAAGCGCAATCCGGTGCTCAGCGAGAATCTCACCGGTCTTGCGCGTCTGGTACGTATGAGTGTGGTCCCGGCGCTGGAAAACGTGGCGCTCTGGCACGAGCGCGACATCTCCCACAGTTCGGTTGAGCGCAACATCGGCCCGGACGCTACCATTACGCTTGATTTTGCGCTGGTCCGGCTGACCGGACTGATCAAGAAACTGGTGATCTATCCGGACAATATGATGAACAATCTCAACAAGTTCCGCGGTCTGGTTCATTCACAGCGGGTGCTGCTGGCGCTCACACAAAAAGGCCTCAGCCGCGAAGACGCCTATCGGCTGGTTCAGCGCAATGCGATGAAGGTCTGGAAAGACGGCAAGGATTTTCTGACCGAACTGCTGGACGATCCCGAGGTAACGGCGGCGCTGACAGACGCCGAAATCAAAGACAAATTCGACCTTGCCTATCACACCCGGCACGTGGACACGATTTTTGCGCGGGTTTTTGGCTAAAACTGTCGCCGGTAGGCCAGCATTAACCTCTGCTGTGTCAGGTTGAGCGCCTGTCGCCGGATCAGGAGAAATGCGTGTCTACGGCCTTGTCAACGCCTTCGGAGCTGAGTGCGGCCCCTGCGCCAGCACCGCCGCCGCCGCTTTCTGGGCGTCAGAAAGCCGCGATCATTGTGCGGGTTCTTTTGGCCGACGGTGGCAGCCTGTCATTGTCTGACCTTCCCGACAGTGTGCAGGCCAAACTCATCCACCAGATGGCCGACTTGCGTCATATCGAACACGCAACGCTGCAGGCCGTGGTGCAGGAGTTTATCGACGAATTTGATGCCGCCGACGTTAACTTTCCGGGCGCCCTGGAAGGGGCGCTGACACTGCTTGACGGCTCGGTCAGCCCTGAAACCGCCAGGCGGATACGCAAGGCTGAACCGGCGGGGCGACCCGTGGGAGCGGATCAGCGGCATGGACTCAGAGCTGCTGTTGCCGGATTTGGAGCGTGAAAGCATCGAGGTCGGGGCGGTGATCCTGTCCAAGCTGAAAGTATCCAAGGCGGCAGAACTTTTGGGCCAGATGCCCGGTGAACGGGCGCGCCGGATCACCTACGCGGTGTCGCTGACCGGCGACATTGCGCCGGGCGTGGTGCTCAGGATCGGCCATGCCATCGCCGAACAGCTTGATGCGCAGCCCGAACGGGCCTTTGACGAGGGTCCGGTGGAACGGGTGGGCGCGATCCTGAACTTTTCGCCGTCGGCCACGCGCGACGATGTGCTGGACGGGCTCGATCAGGCCGACAGCGGTTTCGCGCAAAGGGTGCGGCGCGCGATATTCACATTTGCCAACATCCCGGACCGTATTGACCCGCGCGATGTTCCGAAAATCACCCGCGAAGTCGATCAAACGGATCTGATCACCGCGCTTGCGGCGGCCACCGGCAAGCTTGAAAAAGTCACTGAATTCATCCTGTCAAACATGTCGCAACGCATGGCTGATCAGCTGCGCGAAGAAATGCAAGAGGCGGGCGAGATCAATGAAATGGACGGTGAGGCCGCCATGACCGCCGTGGTCATGGCGATCCGCGAGTTGGAATCGAGCGGAGAAATATTTCTGGTGGCCGAGGATGAGTAGACGCTAACCGCGAGCTATCGCAGCCGGACACGTTTTTCTTTCCCCCCCGAAAGGCGCATACTTCAAAATACAGACACCACAATCGCCGCGATTTGTGTATGGCGCGAAGTGTAATCGCTGCGGGTCGGAGAAGGCTTGTGATCGCCCAGCACGGGAACTATGTCTGGGCGGGAAAATTGCTTCGGGTGGGAAGCCTTGACCAAACCCAAACACGCGACGGCCCACAACATTTCGGCCTTCATAGAAAACCTGGTGATCCGATCTATATTGTCGACAGCTCTTGCCGTGCCGTACCGGTGGAGGGTGCCATTTGTCGGTCTGGTCACGTCGCACATCATTGCGCCGCTGGCGGGCTATCGGCGACGGATCAGACGAAATCTGGAATATACGTTTCCCAACATGGCTCGTGCCGACATCGACCAAATTGTGCGTGCCGTGCCCAATAATATGGGACGCGTTTTGATCGAAGTCTTTTCCGGACAGGAATTTGTCGAGCGGGTGCGTGACATACCGATTCTGGGCGACGGCGCCAAGGCACTTGAGCAGGCCCATACCGAAAATCGTCCGGCTGTATTGGTCAGTGGCCACCTCGGCAACTACGAGGTTCCCAGGGCCGCGCTGATTGCCCGTGGTTATCGCGTCGGCGGTCTGTATAAGCCAATGAACAACCCGTATTTCGCCGCCCAATTTGAAAAAGCGTTTACCGAGATCGGCAAACCAGTTTTTCGGCGCGGGCGTCGCGGCTTCGCCGAGATGTTGCGATTCTTGCGATCCGGCGGCATGGTCGGCTTCTTGGTCGACCAATACATGGCCCACGGCGAAAATCTGAATTTTTTTGGAAAACCGGCCCGTACCGCCGTGTCGGCGGCGGAGTTAGCGCTGAAATACGATGCGCTGCTGGTGCCGATCTACGGCATTCGCCGTGCCAATGGTCTTGATTTCGATATTCTGGTGGAGCCGCCGATCCCGCACTCAACCGCCAGCCAGATGACCCAGGCGCTGAATGACAGCCTGGAAAATCTGGTGCGCCAGCATATGGATCAATGGCTTTGGGTGCATCGCCGCTGGAAGCCAGAGCGTCAGGTGCCTCAGCGCAAACGCGCCGCCGCCAAAACCTGACCTGGTCCCACGGCCTGTAAAATTACCACCACCGGTTCAGAACCGGCAGCATTTACGGTCATATTTAGCGGGCTTTTGCCGTCCCATTGGCCGATCTGCCGCCATTCGGTCACGGTATTTACATACTCGATCGTCCGGCCGGCGTTCTCGCCGCGCGAGATGCTGACCACTTGCTTTGGTATGTAACGCACCAACTGCACAATCATTTGTTGCGAATGCCGGCCAAGCATTTTTGCGGATATTTCAACACTTGGGCCGGATCGCGCCAGCATCAGACGGATCCCATGATCCTGCACCTGCATGGTGTTGATCAGGTCAGCCACTTCCATTGGCCGGCTTCCGACGACATGCGCCGTGCCGCCGATGATCATCTGCGGGGTGTATATCGTGCGGCGCCCGTTCGCATGTGCATAGGCTTTCTGGCGTGCGGTGTATTTCGGGCTGGCAAAACTGTCCTTCCAGCCGATGTAGTCCCAATAATCGACATGCAGCGCCAGCGCGATCACGTTTTCGCGTTCATCCAACTGTATCAGCAACGCGTCCGCAGGCGGGCAAGACGAACAGCCCTGCGACGTATAAAGTTCGACCAGAACATCATTTGACTCGGCACCGACCGGTCCGGCCAGAGCCACGGATACAAGTGCCAATAAGCCTGCAATAATACTGCGCATCGAAACGTCCAATCCTGATCGTGCTTGGGTGTTTCTAACCCAATGGCCGGGTAACTGCCAAGTAAAGCATTTGCGAGAATTCCGGAATGAAAACTGTCATTGTCGCGAGCTTTGAAATTTGTGCACAATGGTATACAATGAATTATATCGGCTCTTGAACACATGACTTACATGCGCCATGTGCATCCAGGAAACCACAAATAATAATTCAATCGGAGCCATCGATGCCCATTCAAGTCGGACAGGACACCTCATCCACGCGCAAAATGCTGCGCGTTGGCACGCAATCTTTCGCCTATTACTCGATCGCTGCCGCGCAAGCCGCGGGTCTTGGCGATTTTTCCCGCCTGCCCGCAGCGCTCATGGTTGTGCTGGAAAACATGCTGCGATTCGAAGACGGCAAAACCGTCACCGTTGACGACATCAAGGCGTTTGCCGACTGGGCCAATAACGGCGGCAAGTGCGCGCGCGAAATCGCCTACCGTCCGGCCCGCGTGCTGATGCAGGATTTCACCGGCGTTCCGGCGGTGGTGGACCTGGCCGCGATGCGCGACGGCATTGTCGCGCTTGGTGGCGATGCCGAAAAAATCAACCCGTTGACGCCGGTCGATCTGGTCATCGACCACTCGGTGATGATCGACGAATTCGGAACACCGCGCGCGTTTGCAATAAATGTTGAGCGTGAATACGAACGCAACATCGAGCGTTACACCTTTCTGAAATGGGGCCAGTCGGCGTTTGACAATTTCCGCGTCGTCCCACCCGGCACCGGCATCTGCCATCAGGTCAATCTTGAATACCTCGCCAAAACCGTCTGGACCGACACCGACCAGAACGGCGCGCCGGTCGCCTACCCCGACACGCTGGTCGGCACCGACAGCCACACCACGATGATCAACGGTCTGGCCGTGCTTGGCTGGGGCGTCGGTGGGATCGAGGCTGAAGCGGCGATGCTCGGCCAGCCAATCTCGATGCTGATCCCCGAGGTTGTCGGTTTCAAGCTGACCGGCGTAATGGCCGAAGGCACCACTGCCACCGACCTGGTGCTGAAAGTCGTTGAACTGCTGCGCGCGCGCGGCGTGGTCGGCAAGTTCGTCGAATTTTATGGTGACGGCCTCGACCGCCTGCCGCTTGCTGACCGCGCCACCATCGCCAATATGGCGCCCGAATACGGCGCCACCTGCGGTTTTTTCCCGGTTGACGGCGAGACCCTGCGCTACATGCGGGTTTCCGGCCGTGACGAGGACTGGATTGCATTGGTCGAGGCTTACGCACGGCAAAACGGCCTCTGGCGCAGCGACGATTACGACCCGATCTACACCGAAACGCTGGCGCTCGATATGGCCACCGTTGTCCCGGCGATATCCGGCCCAAAACATCCGCAAGACCACGTGGCGCTTGATGCAGCGGCGGGTGCCTTCCTGAAAGTTATTTCGGAATACCGGGGCGTCGATATCTCCGCCGAGGCGAATGAGATGGCATCCGAGGGCCCGGCCCCGAACGCCTTGAACGATCCGCGCAAAAGCGCCCGCGTGGACGGTGAGGACTATCGTATCCGCGACGGTTCGGTGGTGATCGCCTCGATAACCAGCTGCACCAACACTTCCAACCCCTACGTGATGATCGGCGCCGGGCTGGTGGCGCGCAAGGCCGCCGCGCTCGGTCTCAACCGCAAGCCCTGGGTCAAAACCTCGCTCGCCCCCGGCAGCCAGGTGGTCTCCGCCTATCTCGAAGCCGCCGGCCTGCAGAAAGACCTCGACGCTCTCGGCTTCAACCTCGTTGGCTATGGTTGCACCACCTGCATCGGTAATTCCGGCCCGCTGCAAAAAGAGCTGTCGGACGCCATCCACAACGGCGATCTGGTCGCTACATCGGTGCTTTCCGGCAACCGCAATTTTGAGGGCCGGATCAGCCCCGACGTGCGCGCCAACTACCTCGCCAGCCCGCCACTGGTGGTGGCCTATGCGCTGGCCGGTGACATGAACGTGGACCTGACCCGCGACCCGCTTGGGCAGAACAGGCAAGGCAACGATGTTTACCTGCGTGACATCTGGCCGACGCAATCCGAAATTGCCGAGATTGTCGACGCCACTGTTACCCGTGAAGCGTTTCTGGCCAAATATGCTGACGTCTTCAAAGGCGACGAGAAATGGCAATCGGTGAAAACCACCGACAGCCTGACCTACGACTGGCCGACGTCCAGCACCTACGTGCAAAACCCGCCATACTTCCAGGGCATGTCACCCGAAGCGGGCACCATTTCAAACGTGCACGACGCGCGCGTCCTGGCCATCCTCGGCGACATGGTCACCACCGACCACATCTCGCCTGCCGGTTCGTTCACCGACACCACGCCCGCAGGTCAGTATCTCACCGCCCACCAGGTGCCCCCGCGCGAATTCAATTCCTACGGCTCGCGCCGCGGCAACCACGAAGTGATGATGCGCGGCACTTTCGCCAACATCCGGGTGCGCAACGAAATGCTGGATAATGTCGAAGGCGGCTACTCGCTCGGCCCCGACGGTAGCCAGATGTCGATCTTCGACGCCGCGATGGCCTGGCAGAAACAGGGCACCCCGCTGGTGATATTCGCCGGCGTCCAATACGGCGCAGGCTCCAGCCGCGACTGGGCCGCCAAAGGCACCGCGTTGCTCGGCGTCAAGGCCGTGATCGCCGAAAGCTTTGAGCGCATCCACCGCTCCAACCTAGTCGGCATGGGGGTGATCCCGTTTGAGTTCACCGGAGGTGACACCCGCAAGTCGCTCGCCCTGTTGGGCGACGAAACCGTCTCGATCACCGGACTCGAAGGCGATCTGAAACCGCTCTCCGACATCCCGGCCACGATCACCTTTTCCGATGGCACCAGCAAAGACATCAACCTGAAATGCCGGATCGATACCGAGGTCGAAATCGAATACGTGAAAAACGGCGGCGTGCTGCACTATGTGCTCAGGAACCTGGCCAGGACCGATCGCACCGCCGCAGCTTGACTCGAGCTTTCAGCCCGTGTCACGGTTCAGCGCATCTGAAACCAACCGGGGGACTTGGTGATGTCCGCGCTTGATTTTCCGCCGCTTTGGGCACTCTTGTTTGGCATTGCGTCCTGGTTGCTCGCCCAATTTATTCCGCTGGCAGAGTTTGAGCTTGGCCGGCTTTGGATGGTGATTGTGATCCTGGCGCTCGCTCTGGTAATTTGGGCAATCGTCACATTCAGGATGCACAAGACCCCCGTAGAGCCGCGTCAGGTGCCTACGGCGTTGCTGAGAACGGGGCCCTTTCCGGATCAATAGAAACCCGATGTATACCGCGCTGACGTTGCTTCTTCTGGCATTCGCCATTTGGCTTGGCGCCCTCAGCGCGTTCGCGCCGGTTGTCGTGTTCCCGTTCCTGATCACCCGGCGCTTCATTCTGGACGAAGAAGCCACTTTGCGGGAAACCTTCCCCGACGAAGCCGACTCATACATCGCCCGCACCCGGCGCTGGTAACGCTTGCTGGCCAAGGTCGATGCAGCGCCGCCAGCGCGGTCAATCCGGTCCTGCGTTCCTCAGAGCCCAAGCACCGCGTGCAGTTCTGCCATCGCATTTTTCGACAATACCCCGCCCTTGGTCAGCGTATTGAGCGCGTCCGCCAATGCGCCCTGAGCCAGTGCCAAATCGGCTTGCGCCGCGGCCAGGTCTGCCGCCGCTGCCACCAGTGCCAGATCATAGTCACCCGCGACCGGGAATTGCACGGCAATTTCCTCTGCGGTCAGGTTCGACAGCCGGTCAAGTTGCACCTGCGCGACATCCAGCTCTGCCGTGGCCGTATCCACGTCACCAAGGGTTGTCACATAGATCGCAATCTTGCCCGGCATGCCCTCGGGTGCCGCATTCTCAAACGCTTTCGCGTTAGCATGAGCGGCGTTCAGACTGGCCAGTTCAGCGGTGAGGCGCCGTGGTCATCATGCGCACCGGCGCTGCCCGCCGACGCCTGAGACGATTTCTGCGCTCCATTTTCACCACCAGCAATTGCCGCGCCCGACAGCATAACTGCCAGCCCGGTCGAAAACGCCACCATTGAGTTCGTGTATTTCATCTATTTTCTCCCATGAACCATCGCCGCTGCGCCGCAGGGTCTGCAGCCCCGC
>CBDEFR010000007.1:0-44778 GCA_965237505.1 Paracoccaceae bacterium
TATGTCAATCCCGGAGTAAAAAGGGTCAATGTCCCGGTGCAAAACTGGACACCTGGTTTGATTTAGGTGCGCATCCTAGTGCGTGTGCTTTCCAAATAGCTGATGCGTGCCAGGGTGCGTTGGCCGCAGGCCAACCTTTTCGCAGTTTTGGTATTTTCAGGATTACGGTTTGGCGATTTTGCTCTGGCGCAACCGGTAGCTTTCGCCGTTCATCTCGAGGATATGGACGTGGTGGGTTAGGCGATCGAGAATGGCGCCTGTGAGGCGTTCTGCGCCGAAGACCTCGGTCCATTCATCGAACGGCAGGTTGGATGTGATGATGATGGAGCCACGTTCGTAGCGCTGCGAGATGATCTCGAAGAGAAGCTCGGCCCCGGTCTTGCTCAGTGGCACAAAACCCAGTTCATCAATGATCAGCAGGTCCTGGCTGACCAGTTGTTTCTGCAAGCGCTGCAGGCGGCGTTCGTCGACGGCCTCGATGAGTTCATGGACGAGAGCAGCGGCAGTGGTGAAGCGTACTTTCCTGCCCTTCTGGCAGGCCGCCAGACCCAATCCCAGGGCGATATGGGTTTTACCTGTGCCGCTTGGCCCCAATGCGATGATATTGGCGCGCCGGTCTATGAACTCACCGCGGGCCAGTTGCATGGTCAGGACCTTGTTCAGCGACGGGATGACCTTGAAGTTGAAGCTGTCCAGGCTTTTGGTCGCCGGGAACTTTGCGGCCTTGATCCTGCGCTCGATCATCCGGCGTTCGCGCTCGATCAGTTCCAACTCGCAAAGCCGCAGCAGGTAGTTGATGTGATCCTTGTTCTCCACTGCGCATTGCCGGGCCTGTTTGGCATATTCGCTGTGGAAGGTCGGCAGCCGGAGCTTCTTGAGGTGGTGCTGCAGCAGAACCTGCGGGGTGTCGGTCATGCCGGCGCCTGCGCCATCAGGCTCATGTAACTGGCAGGATCTGTGGTCTCGACCTGCGCCCTTGGAAGGTACGGGTAAATCTCCAGATCGAGCCGGGGTGGGCGTTTCTCGATCCGGCAGAGGACGAGATGCTTCACTGCATCGTAGCCGATGGCCCCGAGTTCCAGTGACTGCCTGATGGCGCCGTGAACATGGCCCATCTCGAAAGTCTCCAGCAGCCGCAGAACCTGGACGTATTCGCGCTTGCCCTTCTTTCCCATGCGCGCTTCCAGCAGCCGGTGCAGGGTGGCGAACTCCCCGGGCAGGTCCCAGCCCTGCAACGGAGCCGCCTGATCAAGCGCGCCGACCTTCTGTTCCAGCAGAGGCAGGAAGTGCATCGGATCGAAGACCATGTCCGCTTTTTCGTAGGACCGCTTGTGGCAGGCGATGATTTCCGTGCCGCAGCCGATGATGACCTCGTGGACATAGCCGCGAACCTGGACCTCGTGATGGGCGTATGCGACCGGCACGGAATAGTCGTTGTTGCGATAGCGGATCATCGAGATCGACGTCGCCCGGGTGCTGACCTTCTCGCAGGCGTCATAGGGCGTCAGGGTAGTGTCATCAGCGCATCAAGATCACGCATCAGCCGCTCGCCGATAGTCTCGGAATGACCTCGCAATACTTCGTCCTGCCGTTTGAGGCATTGCTCCTACAGCCGGCGTTCAGATCATCGAAACTGTCGAAGCGCGGCATCGGCACCAGGAAGTTCCGCCGACCATAACCGATTGTGCCTTCGACACTACCCTTGTCATTGCCCTTGCCAGGACGGCCGAACCGGTCCTCAAAGAGATAGTGCGACTGCAACTCCGAGAAAGTTCTGGTGCGTTGCCGGGTTCCGTCCCCGAGGATCCGCGCCACCGCGATCGTGGTGTTGTCGTAGAGCCCTGACAGCGGCGCGCCTCCGAAGAAGGCAAAGGCGGAGACATGGCCATCACAAAAGGCCTCGGTTGTCTCCGCCGGATAGGCCTTGATGAAGAACGCGTCCGAGTGCGGCAGAGACATTGCAAAGTAGTGCAGCTTGCGCACGACCCCGCCAATCTCGCCAAGCGCCTCACCAAAATCAACCTGGGCGTGGCCCGGCGCGTGGCTCAGCGGCACGAACACCTCCCGCGTCCGCCGCGTCCGCCGCTTCCGCTCACGCACATAGTCCGTGACGATGGTGATGCCGCCGACGAAGCCATGTTCATCACGCAGACGCTCATATATCCGCTTCGACGTATGCCGCTGCTTCTTGAGCCGCGACTTATCCTCTTCCAATATCTGGTTGATGAGCGGAATGAACGGGTCAAGCTTTGGACGGGCTGGTGGCCCATTCCTGCGATACCCCGGTGGCACCGCATGCTTCAGAATTTTTGACACAGTCTTGCGATCAATCCCAAAATGTCGGGCCGCCGCACTCTTGCTCATCCCATCCACATGGCACGCACGGCGTACCCGACTATACAGTTCCACAGAATACATCTCCCCGCCCTCAGCTCGTTTGCTTTAGGCTTCAAGGTGCGGAATTTTGCTCCGCGACGGTCAGATCATCCGACCGATCCCGTGGGTATTTTGTCTCCGGGATTCACACCGGAACCTTGGCATCGGCATCAGGAAGTTCCGGCGGCAATAGCCGACGATCCCCTCGACCTTGCCCTTGTCGTTCCCATTGCCGGGGCGGCCAAAGCGGTCCTCGAACAGGTAATGGGATCGTAACTCGCTGAACACACGTGTCCGCTGACGCTTGCCGTCACCGAGGATGCGGGCCACCGCAATCCTGGTGTTGTCATAAAGGATCGAGCGCGGCACACCGCCGAATAAGGAGAACCCCGAGACATGGCCGTCACAGAAGGCCTCCGTGGTCTCCCCCGGATAGGCCTTCACAAAGCAGGCGTCCGAGTGGGGTAGGCTCATCGCCAGGAAGTGGATCTTGCGTTCCACGCCGCCGATGACGGCCAGGGCCTCGCCAAAATCAACCTGGGCGTGGCCGGGAGGATGCGTCAGCGGAACAAACATCTCCCGCCGGCGCTGTCGGACACCGCAGATGTAGTCCTTCACAATGGTGATCTTGCCCGTAAAGCCGTACTCATCACGCCGCCGCTCGAATACCCGCTTCGATGTGTGACGGTGCTTCTTCGGACGATCCTTATCCTCTTCCAGGATACGGTCGATAATACCGATGAACGGATCGAGCTTCGGGCGGACCGGAGGCCGCGTCCGGACATAACCCGGTGGCACCGAATAGCTCAACATCTTCCTGACCGTGCGCGGGTCGATCCCAAAACAACGAGCCGCTTCGCGTTGGCTCAGACCCTCAATCATTACCGCGTGGCGAACCCGCCCATACAGTTCCACTCGCTTCATCCCCCACCCTTCGCTCCAAAATGCAAAGGGCTATCGCTGACGGAATTTTGCTCCGGCGCAACCAGACTCTCCGGCCGCTTCAGTGAGGGATTATTGCTCCGGCGTTCTCATCCACGCTCGCAAAAAAGCTATTCATATCAATATATAAAGAGCGCATTAAGGTCATGCGATACGATCCAGCTTGCCAGAGGGAATACAATGTTCTTATTTTGTTCTCATGGTGGAACGCAAGGATCAACTTCGAAATGTTGCCTTTGGGGGCAACTGGTCAGAAGAAATTCTGGTCGTGGACGAGCTGAATCGTGTGCTTGGGACCCTGGAAAAAGCGGCCCATGAATGTCGGGATCGGGATGTTCTGGGTCCATCTGCATAAAGGTAGTGAGGCGACATAACCGCTCGCGCATTTGGCTGATATTATTTTTGTTTTTGCGTTTTTGTGCCTCCCGAATTTGGCGGAGTTTCATGCGACTGATTTCAGGGGGAGGATTCCAAGTGCGTCGCGCAATTTTTCCTCTGAAAAATCGTATTCGCCGAGCATGTTGATGTGGGCCCATGACATGGGAGCGCGCGTGGCGATGAGGCGCAGTATGTTTTTTCGTGTTTCAGCATCAGGGGCCTTTTCGAGCTGGCGTGCGAGGTAGAGGTAATTCCAGCAGATGATGCTATTCTTGATCAATCGATTACAGGCTTCCGCTATTTCCTGCTCTTCCTTTTCGGCTTGTGTGAACTCACGGGGGTTGCCGACAGCCACGGCGCGTGTGAAGCGGTTGGCCAACTCGATCTTGTTGAGTTGTTTTTCGATGGCTTGCCGTAGTTCCAGATCATCGATGTAACGCAGAATGAAGATCGACTTGATGATCTGCCCGAAGGCCTTGAGTGTTTGATAAAGCGCATGCTGGCGGGAGTATGAATTCAGCCGCCGGAAAATATCGAACGCAGTGTTTTCCTTGAGCTTGATGGTAGTGACGAGCCGGAGTAGATCATCCCAGTTTCCTCGGACCAGGGCATCGTTGATGTAATTGTCCGGGGTGACTTTCCAACTGCCGCTATCTCTTCGATTATGCCCACGGAATACATAAAGCCTTTGCTTGCCGATATTCTTGATGCGGGGTGCGAAGGAAAACTCCAGCAGATGGGTGATAACAACGGCCCTAGTAGTTGACCGTTTTGGCCCATTGTCTGGTAGTGATTGACGTGATTGCGGTTTTGTCGTTTGCAAAGAAGTTCCATGCTTCGCAACACCTGTCGACGATCTGCTCATAATTGTCGAAGACGGATATGGCGAGCTTGTTGGCACGCAGATAAGCCCACACATTTTCCATCGGGTTGAGTTCAGGGGAATAGGGCGGGAGTTTGAGCAGGGTGATGTTGTCGGGTACCTCCAGCTCTGCCGAACCGTGCCAGCCAGCGCCATCCAGAATGAGAAGGGCATGTGCGCCCGATGCGACGGTTTTAGCGATCTCGGCGAGATGCGCGCTCATGGCCTGTGTGTCGGCATGTGGCATGATCAGAGCGGCCGCTTCAGCCCGTTCCGGGCAGACGGCGCCGAAAATGTAGCTCCAGATATAGCGGGTGTCGCGCGGGGCACGGGGGCGTGTTCCACGCTCGGCCCAGATACGGGTGAGCGTGCCCTGCTGGCCAACCAGCGCTTCATCCTGAAACCATATCTCCAGGGGCTTGCTGCGGGCTGTTTCCGGCAAGGCTGCTTCTACCTCTGCGGCGAAGTTTTTTTAAAAGCCTCCTGTGCATCCGGGTCGGATTTCGGATGCTGCGGGCGCACCGACAGACGCCGAAAGCCCAGGCTTGCCAATTGTTTGCCAACAGTTCGCTCATGCATGGTGACGCCGAAGCGCTCTTCGATCTTGCGTTTCAGATCAATGCGCCGCCAGCGCACAACCCCATCGGTTTCGGGGTCGGGACCCGCCCGAACCATTTCCGCCAACTCCTCCTTCTGTGCCGCGCTCAGCAGACAGGGTGGATCCGGCGGGCGACGGTTGAACAGGCCCGACACGCCCTCCGCATTGTAACGGTGGGCCCAATCCCGCAACGTCTGCCGATCCATGCCGCAGTTTTCTGCCGCCGTCTTGCGGTCAACCCCATCCAGAACCAGGGCAATCGCCAACATCCGTCGCGCCGCTTTCCCATCCCGGCACCGCGCCGCTTCCTGGCGAAGCTCGCCTGCGGACTTGTCTTTTCGCGTAATCCTTACTGCCATCAAAGCCTCCCTTGCCTTGATGCCACTGAATCAGATCACGCCGCTCGTGGGAATCCCCTTGAGTCAAATCTGGGGGCCGTTGGTATGAATTGTCAATTCTTCGACATAGAATGACCGAAACCAGCGCTATCGCCGGACCTCAAAAAATCGTTTCAACAATTGATCGGATTCTTCCGCCCGGATCCCGTCGTAAACCTCTGGCGCGTGGTGGCATTGTGGATGCTCAAACACCCGCGCACCGTGGGCAACACCGCCGAATTTGGGATCGCTGGCGCCGTAATACAGCCGCGCGATGCGAGCTTGAGAGATCGCTGAAGCGCACATCGGGCAGGGTTCCAGCGTGACGTAGAGGTCGTGACCGGCGAGACGCTCGGACCCGGTGGTTGCGCAGGCGGCGCGGATGGCGAGAATCTCGGCGTGCGCGGTGGGGTCGGACAGTTCGCGGGTGCGGTTGCCGGCGCGCGCCACCACCGAGCCATCGGGGGAGACGATGACGGCGCCGACCGGCACCTCGTCACGCGCACCGGCGGCGCGGGCCTCGGCAAGCGCGGCGTCAATGTGGTTGGTGAAACTCATGCTGTGTTTTGCCCGGCGCGGGCGCGCTTGCCAAGCGGGTTGCGGAATTTGGCCGGGCAATCGTGTCAATATTTTTTTAATGAAACGTCGGATCGATTTTGGCAGTCCGCCTGATCCGCCCCCACGGGGCGGGCGCTCCACGCCCACCCCTCGGATCGGACGCAGCCCTTTTGTTGCGCTGGTGTAGAACCGCACTCAGGTGCGCGCGCCATGCGAGGCGGCTTTCCCTTTCGTACGACCGCCTGTATGGCCAAAGCAATGACCGACGAGACCCCAAAAGGCGACCGCATCGCCAAAGTGATAGCCCGCGCCGGTCGGGCCTCGCGACGCGGGGCGGAGCAGATGATTGCGTCCGGACGCGTTGCCGTCAACGGCAAGCGCATCGACAGCCCGGCGCTGAATGTCACGCCGCGCGACAAAATCACCGTAGACGGCAAACCGGTCGGCGAACCTGAACCGCCGCGCATCTGGCGGTATCACAAGCCCAAAGGCCTGGTGACAACCACGCGCGACGAAAAGGGGCGTCAAACAGTGTTTGACGCGCTGCCTGCCACCCTGCCGCGGGTCATGTCGATCGGCCGGCTTGATCTGAATTCCGAAGGGCTGTTGCTTTTGACCAACGATGGCGAAGTCAAGCGGCGCCTGGAACTGCCGGCAACCGGCTGGCTGCGCAAATACCGGGTCCGGGTCAAGGGCGCGCCGAGCGACGAGACACTGCAGTCGTTGCTTGACGGCATCACCACTAGGGGCGAAAAATTCCAACCGATGACCGTGACGCTGGACCGTCAACAGGGGGCCAATGCCTGGCTGACGGTTGGAATTCGCGAGGGCAAGAACCGAGAGGTGCGCCGCGCCTTGGCTGCCGTGGGGCTGACGGTGAACCGGCTGATCCGGATCAGCTATGGCCCGTTTCAGCTGCGCGACCTGAAGCCCGGCGATGTTGAAGAGATCAAGCAACGGGTGGTTCGTGATCAGTTGGGGCTGGGCGAAGCCCGCGCCAAGAAACCGGTGCGGGTTCGGCGGCTGCGCTAGACAATTTCGGGACATAGTTGGGTTACCGCGCCAATCCTTTTTGTCCCATTAAATGAGCAGCATAGGGCAGCGTCCGAGCCGCGGGGCGGGCGCTGCCCGGTCCGCTGGACCGGGCAGGTTGCGATATCGATCCAACGAGTTGTCGAAAAGCAATTGCGCACCAGACGTTTCAGCGGCCTTGCTGTTGGCTGCCTCTTGTCGACTGGCCCGCGGTCTGTATGTGTTCACCAGGCAATTATCCGGGGCAGTGAACGATGGCCGATCTACTGACGTTTGAGAATCTTGGCAACCTGCTGGTCTTGTGTTTTCTGCAGGCCGTGCTTGGCTTTGACAACTTGCTCTACATCTCAATCGAAAGCCAGCGCGCGCCGCATGAGAAGCAGAAATCGGTGCGCTTCTGGGGCATTCTGATTGCCGTCGGGCTGCGGGTGATCTTGCTGTTCGTGATGATCGCGCTCATCGAAGTGCTGAGCACGCCGTTTTACGTTTTCAACTTGCCCGGAATTCTGCAAGGCGGCGTCAATTTTGCCACTGTTGTCTTTGTCTTCGGCGGCATGTTCATCATGTATACGGCGGTCAAGGAAATCGGCCACATGCTGACGATCGAGGACCTGCGCACCGATGTGGACCACAGCAAAGGCAAATCGGCGACTCAGGTGATCATGACCATTGTGCTGATGAACCTGGTGTTCAGTTTTGATTCGATCCTGTCGGCACTGGCAATCACCGATGTGTTCGTGATTCTGGCGATTGCCATTGTCATTTCCGGGCTGGCGATGCTGACGCTGGCCGATGGTGTGACTGTATTTTTGCAGAGAAATCGGATGTACGAGGTTCTGGGCCTGTTCATTCTGCTGATCGTAGGTGTCGTGCTTTTGGGCGAGGCCGGGCCTGCGGCGGCGCACGCGATGCAGGACCAAGCGTTGCAGATCAGGATACTGGGCCACGATCTGATCCCGATGTCCAAGACGACATTTTATTTTTCCGTGCTTGTTCTGGTGGCGGTCGAGGTTATTCAGTCCGGCTATTCGCGAAAACTGGCCGCCGAGCGTCGGGCGCAGGCGCGTCAAAGTTGAGCGCGAAAGGTGGCCCCCGGCCAATACAAAGGTTATACGTGCGATTGGTGCCGACATTGAAACAGTGAGGGAGATAGCGGTGACTGGAAGCGGGTTGCCGAACCAAAATCAGTTTGACGCTGGCGAACACTTTCCTGATTTGGGAAACGCATCTGGCGCAGGCGGCGCCAGGCTGCCTGTCGCGTGATCCGGTCCGCCCTGCACCATACCAAAAGAGCGTGTCTGGGCGCGTGCCTTATGGGCGTGGCAGCCTGTGATCCCTATGGCTTGCAAGGCCCAGGCAACCTGGAAAACCCGGGTTTGCAAAGCCCGGATGCGTATTCGAATTTGCCACCGGAAAGCGCTGCCCTGTCGCGCTATTATGCGCGTGTGCAGGCCAGGCTTTTGACCCAGGGTCTGTTGCGCCGCGACGGCGGCGGCCCGGACGTGCCATTCACTGCCCGTAATCTGGTCGATGACTTTATCCGCATTGCCCTGTTTGAGGAATACACCACGGTGGGTGATCGCATCATTGCCCGCCAGACCCCCAGCCGACTGCACCGGTGGGACCGGCCAGTGCGCATGACGGTGGAGTTTGGCGCCACCGTGCCCGAGCGGCAGCGCGTCATCGACCGGTCCAGCATCGCCAGTTACGCCAACCGTTTGTCGCGGGCCATCGGCCTGCCGATCCGGCAGGTCAGCAGCAATGCCAATTATCACGTGTTTGTTGTGAACGAGCGTGAACGCCGCACCCTTGGCCCGCGCATCCGCGAAATTCTGCCTGGCATCAGCGAGGCCGTCATTCAGGCGGTGCAGGACATGCCGCGTTCGACATTTTGCCTGGTCTTCGCGCTGGATCCCGGTGATCTGGGATCATACAGCCAGGCGGTTGCGGTCATTCGCGCCGAGCACCCCGATCTGATGCGCCTGTCGTGCATTCACGAAGAGCTGGCGCAGGGACTGGGTCTGTCCAATGACAGCGCCTCAGCGCGGCCTTCGATCTTTAACGACGACGAGGAATTCGGATTGCTGACCACGCATGACGAGATGCTATTGCGCATCCTTTATGACCCGCGAATGCGCTCAGGTATGGACGCCGCCGAGGCCCGCGTGCAGGCCGAAATAATCGCCGCTGAATTGCTGGGCGGTGACGTCTAAGCCTGCCGACGGGAAACTGAGATGATACTATGCTGCGGCGAAGCGTTGATTGACATGCTGCCACGCGCCACCACGCGGGGCGAGGACGGCTTTGCCCCCCACCCCGGCGGCGCGGTTTTCAACACCGCGATCGCACTTGGCCGCCTTGGGGCAGCATCCGGGTTATGCTCTGGCATTTCGACTGATTTTTTCGGCGAGGTGCTGGCCGATGCACTGAAGGCCAGCAAAGTCACCAGCGATCTGGCGATCCTAACCAGCCGTCCGACGACGCTGGCATTTGCCCGGCTGGTGGATGGTCAGCCGAGCTACTCGTTTTATGACGAAGGCAGCGCCGGGCGGATGATCCGGCCCGATGATTTGCCTGACATACCGGCTGCGGTCGGGGTGATGTTTTTCGGCGGCATAAGTCTTGCGGGCGAGCCGTGCGGGAGTGCCTATGAGGCGCTGATGACGCGCGAGGCCGCTGCGCGGGTGACGATGCTGGACCCGAACATTCGGCCCGGAATTATCAGTGACGAGGCTGCATATCGGGCGCGGATCAGCCGGATGATCGCGCTGGCTGATATTGTGAAGGTATCGGATGAGGACCTGCGCTGGCTGGCGGACGACGGTGCGGTTGCTGATCTGGCGCAGGGGATACTGTCACAAGGTCCAAAAGTGGTATTCGTGACCGAAGGCGCGCGCGGTGCAACAGCATTCACGCGCGATCACCAGGTCTTTGTTGCAGCCGAAAATGTCGAAGCGATCGACACGGTCGGAGCTGGCGACACCTTCAATGCCGGTACTCTGGCAGCATTTGATCAAAGCGGCGCGTTGACCAAAGAGCGGATTGGCGCGCTGGACCGCGATGTGCTGCGTGCCGCATTGTCGCTGGGTGTGCGCGCCGCTACGGTGACGGTTTCGCGAGCCGGGGCTGATCCGCCGTGGCTGGGCGAGCTCTGATGCGCGCGCTGGTCCAGCGGGTGTCAAGTGCGTCGGTTTCGGTGGATGGCAAGGCCATCGGCCAGATCGAGGCCGGGCTGTTAGTTCTGGTCTGTGCGATGCACGGTGACAGCGAAGACAACGCCGATCGGCTGGCCGCCAAAATCTGCAACTTGCGGATATTTCGAGACGATGCGGGCTTGATGAACCGATCTTTGCTGGATGTGGGCGGGGCGGCGCTGGTGGTCAGCCAGTTCACGCTTGCTGCCGACACGTCGCGCGGCAATCGCCCCGGCTTTTCCGCTGCCGCAGAGCCCGATGTGGCTCGTGCATTTTATGACCATTTCGCGCGCGCGATTGCCGAGCTCGGCGTGCCGGTTCAGAGTGGAGAGTTTGGTGCCGACATGGCGGTGGCGCTGGTGAACGACGGGCCGGTGACGATCTGGCTGGAAAGCTAGGCCCATGTTCTGCACAATTGAGCGTCTGCGGCGCAGATCTTTTTTCGCACTGCGTGCGATTTGCCTCCGGCGGGGATATTTTGAACAATTGGAAGATCAAAAAGTCGGCTTTCCAAATCCCCGAAAATATCCCCGCCGGAGGCAGCATCATGTGTCCGCAGGACACAATGTATAAATGTCGCGCCAACGGCGCGTCGGTTAGGACGCAACCGCCAACAATGAGGCGTTGCCACCGGCGGCCGTGGTGTCGATGCAGATATGGCGCTCGATGCGGCAACGTTCACCGAAGTGGCGTTCGGTGATCAACGGCAGAATGGCCCCCGTGCGCGCGGCCAACGCTGTGCGCGCGGCTGACTGGTCTTGTGCGCTACTCCATAAGACCACAGAGTCAATATTGGCCAATTCGGACAGTGCCGCCCTTGGCAGAAGGCTGTCGAATGCTGTGCCGCCGGTTGCACCGGGCGCGATAATCACCGGGGTGCAGCCGTTTTGGCGGGCAATCTGCGCCTGAACCTCGGCGTCCTGGGCACTTGCGCCAAGACACAGCACCACGCCGCGCCCGTAAGTCGAAAGCTGGTTGCTTTCCCCGGTTGGTCCGCCCATTGACTGCACGGAAATCCGCTCTGGTCGCGCCACACAGCCGTTGATCACGTGCTGGACGCGCGACAGGTCGGCCAAATTGCCGCTCACTGGCTGTGGCCGAAGCGTCTTGGATCTGGTGAACCGCTCGACATAGCTTGGGCCACCGGCTTTTGGTCCGGTGCCTGACAATCCTTCGCCACCAAAGGGTTGCCTGGCGACGATGGCACCGATCTGGTTTCGGTTGATGTAGATATTGCCGACGTGCAGGCGCGACGTGACTTGCGCGATTCGGTCATCGATGCGTGAGTGCATGCCGAAGGTCAGCCCATAGCCGCTGGCGTTGATGTCATCGACGATTTGGTCGAGCTGGTCCGAACGGTAGGTGGCCACATGCAGGACCGGGCCGAATATTTCCTGGGCTATGTCGCCGATACCGTGCACGAAAATGACCGCCGGTGCGACAAATGACCCAACCTTGGGTGCTGCGATCTGATGCAGCAATCGGCCGTCTTTGCGGGCCTGTTCGATATGTCCGGCAATGGTTTGTTGCGCCGCAGCGTCGATGATCGGGCCGAGGTCGGTGGCATGATCCCACGGATCGCCGACCGTAAGCTCATTCATCGCGCCGTAAAGCATGTTCAGGAAACCCTCGGCCACATCTGCTTGCACATACAGGATGCGCAGGGAGGAACAGCGTTGCCCGGCCGATTTGAAGGCTGACATGACGATATCCTGCACTGCCTGTTCGGGCAACGCCGTGCTGTCGACGATCATCGCATTGATGCCGCCGGTTTCGGCGATCAGCGCTGCGTCCGGCGAGGTCGCCGCAGCCATCGCCCGGTTGATCGTCTGTGCGGTGGCGGTAGAGCCGGTGAAGCACACCCCGTCGCACCGATTGGTCGAGGTGATGCGGGCACCGACAATGCTCCCCGGCCCCGGCAGCAGTTGCAGCGCGGCGCGCGGCACACCGGCCCGGTGCAAGAGCCCGGTGGCAAGCGTGGCGATGATCGGCGTCGGTTCCGCCGGTTTGGCCAGCACCGCGTTGCCGGCGGCCAGCGCTGCCGCGATCTGGCCAGTGAAGATGGCCAGCGGGAAATTCCAAGGCGAGATGCAGGACATCACGCCACGCGCCTCTGATCCGGCGAGACGCTCGCATTCGGAGGCGTAAAAGCGCAGGAAATCCACCGCTTCGCGCAGTTCCGCCACGGCATCGTCTGGGGTTTTTCCAGCCTCGCGGCACAGCACGGCGAAAAGTTCGGCGAAATTGTCTTCGTAAAGGTCCGAAGCCGCACGCAAAATCGCGGCGCGTTCTGCCGACGGCTGATCCCAGGGCGTGGCGGCGGCAATCGCTGCATCCACGTCCTGGAGCGTTGCCAGCATGACCGAGCCGACCTTGTCAGATGGGTCAGCCGGGTTTGTAATGTCGTGAAAGTCACGGCCTGTGGCTGGCTTGACGATCAGCGGTTTACATTCCCAGTCGCCGGATTTGAATTGGCCGCGGGCCGCGTCGATGACCGCTGCATCCACTGGATCGTGCAAGTCCCAGCCTTTTGAATTTCTTCTGGCGTCGCCGAATAGCTTGTGTGGTTGAATAATCGCCGCGCTCACAGTCCCGCCAGCCTGATCCCAAGCGTCAAACGGATCGGCGCATATTTCCGCCGCCGGGACGGATTTTGAAACGATCTGGTTCACGAACGAACTGTTGGCGCCGTTTTCCAGCAGGCGGCGCACCAGATAAGCCAGCAGATCACGGTGGGTTCCGACTGGCGCGTAGATTCGGCAGCGGGTGCCCTTGGTATTCAGAACGCGGCTGTACAGCGCTTCACCCATGCCGTGAAGACGTTGAAATTCAAAGACATCCCGACCCTGAGCCAGCGCAAGCACCGTGGCGACAGTATGGGCATTGTGGGTGGCGAACTGCGGGTAAATCCGATCGGTCAGGCTAAGCAATTTCCGGGCGCAACAAATGTAGGACACATCGGTCGCTTCTTTGTGCGAAAACACCGGAAATCCGGCCAAGCCTTCGACCTGGGCACGTTTGATCTCGGTATCCCAGTAGGCGCCCTTGACCAGACGCACCATGATGTGGCGGTCCAGACGTTTGGCCAGCGCATAGAGCCAGTCGATGACCGGCGCTGCCCGCTTACCATAGGCCTGCACAACGACGCCAAACCCGTCCCATCCGGCCAGCGAGTTGTCAGACAGAACCGCCTGGATCACATCAAGCGAGAGATCGAGGCGCGCGGCCTCTTCTGCGTCGATGTTCAGGCCCATGCCTGCATCGCGCGCCAATCTCGCCAGCGCCAGCGTTTGCGGCACCAGTTCGTCCATCACCCGGGCGTGCTGGGTGAATTCATAGCGCGGATGGATTGCGGAAAGTTTGATCGAGATGCCGGGGTTCTGGCGGATGTCGGGGGATTGGCACAAGGGATTCAGTGCCTTGATCGAAGCGGCATAGGCGCCGTAGTTCTGCTGTGCATCCGCCGCCGTCAGCGCTGCCTCGCCCAGCATATCGTAGGAATACGTATAGCCCTGCCGCTGACGTTTCTGGCCGCGCGACATGGCCTGTTCTATGGTTTCGCCCAGAACGAACTGCCGCCCCAGTTCCTTCATCGCCTGCTGGACGGCGGTGCGGATCACCGGCTCACCCAGACGCTTGATCGCGCCGCGAAGGGCGGCCACCACGCCGTCGCCTGTTTCGTCAAGAACTTTGCCGGTCAGCATCAAGGCCCAGGTCGAGGCGTTGACGAGCGACGAGCTCGACTTGCCCAGGTGTTCGTTCCAGTCCGAGGGCGTGATCTTGTCGTCAATCAACTCATCCATCGTTTCGGCATCAGGCACCCGCAAAAGTGCTTCGGCCAGGCACATGAGCGCGACGCCTTCGTGGGTGGACAGCCCGTATTCCGCCAGAAAAACCTCCATCAGGCCAAGGTTTTTGCCAGCGCGAATATTTTCGACGAGTTCTACGGCGCGGCTATGCGCCTGATCGCGGGTATCCTGCGGGATCGCAGCCGATTTGCGAAGCTGGTCCAAAACGCTCGAATCGTCTGCAAGGTGGATATTGCGGATTGCGTTTCTGATTTTTTTGAGCTCTGCCATGTGGTTCATCCTTGCCATATACCGGGACTGAGATTACACTTTTTTCATCAGTCATGTGGCCTGATTATTAGAGTTTTTCAGGCGTTGGTGTTTTATTATCATAATACTGAGGTTCTAATGCCTAATATCTCCGAATTATCAGGTCGATTAGATCGATATGATATCAAGATACTTCGGCTGCTCAGCAAAGAAGGCCGGTTGCCGATCACTGATCTGGCCAAGCGGGTTGATCTGTCCAAAAGCCCCTGTCAGGTTCGGGTGAAGCGGCTGCAGGCGGACGGATACATTCGCGGATTTCGCGCGGTGCTGGACCCGGCAAAGCTGCGGATTGAACAGGTTGCCTTTGTCGAAGTAAAGCTGTCGGACACCACGGAAAAGGCGCTGACGGCATTCAATGACGCGGTTCAGGCGCTGGTCGAGGTTGAGCAGTGCCACATGATTGCTGGGGCGTTTGACTATCTGCTGAAAGTGCGCACCCATGACATGAAAAGCTATCGCGCCGTGCTTGGCGAGAAGATTTCGGCGCTGCCGTATGTGGCGAGCACATCGACCAATGTTTCAATGCAGGCGGTGAAGGATTTCGCCGGTTGCGGGCTAGCGCTCAGGCGCCGCTCCAGCCGCTGACCGACTTGACTTCCAGAAATTCCTCCAGCCCCCATTTACCGCCTTCGCGCCCGTTGCCGGACTGACCGTAGCCACCAAATGGGGCACCCGCACCGCGGAAATTTCCGTTGATCTCGACCATACCGGAGCGCAGGCGTCTTGTGACACGCTCGGCCCGCGATGCGTCCGTGGTTTGAACATAGTTTGTCAGTCCGTAGGCGGTGTCGTTGGCGATCTGAACCGCGTCATCTTCGCTGTCAAACGCCATGATCGACAGGACCGGGCCAAAGATTTCATCGCGCGCAACGGTCATGTCTGGTGTGACATCGGCAAACACCGTCGGACGGACGAAATAGCCGCGTTTGTGACCGTCGGGGCGACCCAGACCACCGGCGATCAGGCGCGCGCCTTCGTCGATGCCGGTTTTGATCAGATCCTGAATTTTGTCGAACTGCGCCTCTGACACCACCGGGCCAATATGGCGGCCGGGCTGGTCAGCCACGTCCACGGCGGTCTTTTCGGCAACTTCAGCGGCAGTAGTGACGGCTGCATCATAGATCGAGCGCTGAACCATCATCCGGGTGGGTGCATTGCAGGACTGGCCGGAGTTGAGGAAACATTGGCGCACGCCACGGGCGACGGCTTTGGCGTCGGCATCCTCAAAGATGATGTTTGCACCCTTGCCGCCAAGCTCCAAACTGACACGTTTGATGGTGTCGGCGGCAGCTTTGGAGATTGCGGTTCCGGCGCGGCTGGAACCCGTGAAGGATATCATGTCCAGACCTGGATGCGCGGACATCTGGCTGCCAACGCCGGGGCCATCGCCGTTGACCAGATTGAACACGCCGGGCGGCAGGTCAGCCTGGTCGATGATCCGGGCGAACAACAGCGACGAAAGCGGCGCAATTTCGGATGGTTTCAGCACTATCGTGCAGCCCGCCGCGATCGCCGGGGCCACCTTGAGCGTGACCTGGTTCATCGGCCAGTTCCACGGCGTGATCAGCCCGGCGACGCCGACGGGCTCATACAAGATGCGATCATTTGGGGCATGGTCACCGAGACACTGGTCAAACTCAAAGGCTTTCAAGGCGGCGATGGTGCTGCGGATGTGCCCGTATCCGGCCCCGACCTGCGAGATGCTGGACATGTCGATCGGAGCGCCCATCTCGAGCGAGATGGCTTCTCCCATTTCCGTGGAATGCGCCTCGTAGGTTTCCAGAATGCGTTCTAATGCCGCGATGCGGTCGTTCTTGCTGGACTGGCTCCAGTTTACAAAGGCGGCGCGTGCGGCAGCAACGGCGGCGTCGGTGTCTTGCTGGCCGCCAAGCGAGATGATCGCGCAGACCGCTTCCGTGGACGGATTGATAACCTGGTAGTCGCGGCCCGAGATCGGGGCGACCCATGCGCTATTGATATAAAAATTCCGATTTTCCAGCATGTCCCTGGCCCCTGTCGCAGATATCGAGTGTCGGTGGCGCGTAAGTCGTCGCCGAGCTGCAATTTCGGGTCTTTGTTGGGCCGGGTCAATCGAAATCGCGGCGGCAAGTTGGCTCTGTTATCAGAGTATTCCCGGCAGGTTCAGATCATTTTCACGGGCGCATTCGAGTGCTGCGCCATAACCTGCATCAGCATGGCGCATTACGCCGGTGGCCGGATCGTTCCAGAGCACGCGACCGATGCGGCGTGCCGCGTCGTCGCTGCCGTCGGCGACGATCACCATGCCGGAATGCTGGCTGAAACCCATGCCGACGCCGCCGCCGTGGTGCAAGGAAACCCAGGTTGCGCCGCTGGCGGTGTTCAGCAGCGCGTTCAGAAGCGGCCAGTCCGAGACCGCGTCAGATCCGTCGCGCATGGCTTCGGTTTCGCGGTTCGGGCTGGCCACCGAGCCGCTGTCCAGATGGTCGCGCCCGATCACCACCGGGGCGGCAAGCTCGCCGCTGGCGACCATTTCGTTAAACGCGAGACCCAGACGGTGGCGCTGGCCCAACCCGACCCAGCAGATGCGCGCCGGCAAGCCCTGAAACGCGATTCGCTGGCGCGCCATGTCCAGCCATTTGTGCAGATGTGCGTCATCGGCGATCAGCTCTTTCACTTTGGCATCGGTTTTGTAGATGTCTTGCGCGTCGCCACTGAGCGCGCACCAGCGAAACGGTCCGATGCCGCGACAGAACAGCGGACGAATATAGGCGGGCACAAAACCGGGAAACGCGAATGCGGTCTCAAGCCCTTCATTAAGCGCTACTTGTCTGATATTATTGCCATAATCAAGCGTCGGCACGCCTGCATTCCAGAAATCCACCATCGCGGCAACGTGTATTTTCATGCTTGCGCGGGCGGCTTTTTCAACCGCTTTGGGATCGCTTTCGCGCATCGCGGTCCACTGCGCCATGCCCCAGCCTTGCGGCAAATAGCCGTTGATCGGGTCATGGGCGGAGGTCTGGTCGGTCACCATGTCCGGGCGCACGCCGCGGCGGGCGAGTTCGGAAAAAATATCGGCGGCATTGCCCAGCAGGCCGACCGATTTCGCCTGACCTGCCCTGGTCCAGCGGGTGATCATCGCCAGTGCGTCGTCAAGATCATCGGTCTTTTCATCGAGGTATTTGGTGCGCAGACGAAAATCGATGCTGTCGGGATTACATTCGACCGCCAGACAACAGGCCCCGGCCATGACGGCGGCCAAGGGTTGCGCGCCGCCCATGCCGCCAAGTCCTGCGGTGAGAATCCAACGACCAGTCAGATCGCCGCCGTAGTGTTGGCGGCCCGCCTCGACAAAGGTTTCGTAGGTGCCTTGCACGATTCCTTGCGTGCCGATGTAGATCCACGAGCCCGCGGTCATCTGGCCATACATCGCCAGGCCCTTTTTATCGAGCTCGTTGAAGTGGTCCCAGGTGGCCCAATGCGGCACCAGGTTGGAATTGGCGATCAGCACGCGCGGGGCGTCTTTGTGGGTGCGGAAAACCCCGACCGGTTTGCCGGATTGCACCAGCAGGGTTTCGTCGTCTTCAAGGGTTTTCAGGCTGGCGACGATCTGGTCGAAATCAGCCCAAGTGCGCGCCGCGCGGCCAATGCCGCCGTAGACCACCAGCTCGTGCGGGTTTTCGGCCACGTCCGGGTGCAGGTTGTTCATCAGCATCCGCATCGGCGCCTCGGTCTGCCAGGATTTCGCTGTAATCTCTGCTCCCGTGGGAGGGAAAACGTCGCGGGTGTTCTTGCGCGGGTCGCTCATGTCAGGTCTCCTTGTCGGGCAAGGGTTTCAAGGCCTTTCAGGATGGCCGCCAGAAGTTTGCGCAGGCGGTCCGCGCGCCGCTCATCGTAATTCCAGGGCGGGCTTTCGGTCATATAAGTTGACTGGGCAAGCTCGATCTGGATGGCGTGGACGCCGTGTTTCGAGTGGCCGTAATGGCGCGTCGTCCAGCCGCCCTTGAAGCGGCCATACAAAACGCAGGAATAACCGCGCGCATTTTCGCATTCCGCCTGCACGGTGTTTTGGATCTTAGGCGAGCATGTGGTGCCGCCGTTGGTGCCGATGTTCAAATCGGGTAATTTACCGTCGAACAGAAACGGCACGTGCGAGCGGATTGAGTGGCAGTCGTAGAGCACGGCGACGCCGTGAATGGCCTGCACGCGGGTAAGCTCTGCCCCAAGCGCTGCGTGATAGGGCACGTGGTAATGCGTGCACCGCTGAGCGATTTCTGCCGCCGCAGGCTCGCGGCCAGCGCGATAAATTGGTTGGCCGTCGAAATCAGTGATCGGGCACAGGCCGGTGGTGTTCTGACCGGGATACAGGCTGGCACCGTCAGGGGCGCGGTTGGCGTCGATCACGTAGCGATGGATCGTTGTGCGCACCGTCGTTGCGCCGTCCAAAAGACCGGCGTAAAGGCGGTATATGTGCCAGTCTGTGTCAGCCAGCGCACGCCCGGTGTCATTCAGGTCATCCCAAAGCTTGGCCGGAATGTGGGTGCCGGTGTGCGGCATGGCCAGAACCACAGGGCTTTGACCCGATGAAACCTCAACAAATTCGTTCATTGGGCACCAAGAGGGAACAGCACGCCTGCTGTCCCCGACACCACGCCGGTGGCCACCAGTTGTGTCGCATGTTCAATGTCCGGGGCCATGTATCGGTCCGTTGTCAGTGTCGGAATTTCGCGGCGCAGGCGCGCAAGCACAGCCTGCAGGCGCTCGCTGGTCAGCAACGGCGCTCGAAACTCGATCCCCTGACAGGCGGCCAGAAGCTCTACACCCAGAATGGCATTCAGATTGTGGTTCATCCGTGCCAGACGATAGGCGCCGTGCGCGGCCATCGATACGTGGTCTTCCTGATTGGCGCTGGTCGGCGTGCTGTCAGTGGAACACGGGTTGGCCAGGTGTTTGTTTTCGCTCATCAATGCGGCGGTTGTCACCTCGGCGATCATGAAGCCGGAATTCAGGCCGGGATCGGGGGTCAGGAACGGCGGCAGATCATAGCTGAGCGTCGGGTCGACCATGAGCGCCACCCGGCGCTGCGAGATGGCGCCGATCTCGGCCACCGCTAGCGCGATCTGATCGGCGGCGAACGCCACCGGCTCGGCGTGGAAATTACCGCCCGACACGATGCGTTTTTCGGCAACCAGAACCAGCGGGTTGTCGGTGACGGCGTTGGCCTCGATCTCCAGCGTGCGCCCAGCTGATCGCAGCAAGTCCACGCAGGCCCCGACCACCTGCGGCTGGCAACGAATGCAGTAGGGGTCCTGGACCCGGGTATCGTCTTGGCGGTGGCTTTCGCGGATTTGCGAGCCTTGCATGAGGGCGCGCATTTCGTCTGCCACGGCGATCTGGCCGGCGTGCCCGCGCAAGGCGTGAATCTCGGCATTCAGCGGCGCGGTCGAGCCCATGATCGCGTCCGTTGACAGGCTGGCCGTTACCAGGGAGGCGCTGGCGTTGTCCCACGCGGCAAACAGGCCCCCCAGTGCACAGGCAGCTGAAAACTGGGTGCCGTTGATCAGGGCCAATCCTTCTTTGGGCCCAAGTGCAATGGGTTCAAGTCCAGCCGCTGATAGTGCCGCGGCTGATGGCTGGCGGCGGCCCTGGTAATTCGTTTCGCCCTCGCCGATCAGTGTCGCGGCCATATGGGCCAGCGGCGCCAGATCGCCCGATGCCCCGACTGAGCCCTGGGCCGGGATCACCGGGGTGACACCCTTGGCCAGAAGTTGTTCGATTTGTTCAATTACAGTCCAGCGCACACCGGATGCGCCGCGGCCCAAAGACAGCAGTTTCAGCGCCATCATCAAACGCACCAGCGGCGTTTCAAGCGCTTCGCCGACCCCGGCTGAGTGGCTGCGCACAAGATTGCGCTGCAAGGTTGCGGTGTCACCGGCGGCAATCTTGCGGTTCGCCAGCTTGCCGAAACCGGTGTTTACGCCATAGACCGGCGCCTCGCCGGCACTGGCATCGGCGACCAGTTCGGCCGCAGCTTCAACCGGCGTGCGGGCGGCACGATCAAGCCGGACGGTGCCCGAATTGCGGAAGACTTGTTCAAGATCGGCCAAGCCAGTCGTGCCAGGAACCAATGTCAACATCAGAATTCACCCCGGTGAATGCGTCGGTGCAAGCGATTTGTGCCGATCCTGTATGACAGCTCGGCCGGGTACTCGACGTTCCAGATCGCCAGATTCGCGCGCATTCCGCGCGCGACGACTCCGACATCGGGCATCGCCAGTGCTTTGGCAGCGTTTCGCGTCACTGCGGCCAGTGCCTCTTGGGGTGTCAGCCCGAACAGCGTGCAACCCATGTTCATCGCCAACAGCAGCGACGTCATTGGCGATGATCCGGGATTGCAATCGGTGGCCAGCGCCATCGGAACGCCATTCGCGCGAAATGTCGCGACCGGTGGCACCTGGACCTCTTGTAGCGTGTAGAATGCGCCGGGTAACAGAACCGCCACGCTGCCTGAGTGGGCAAGCGCATGTGCATCGGCCTGATTGGCATATTCGAGGTGATCGGCAGACAGCGCACCGTATTGTGCTGCGAGCCGCGTGCCGCCGGTGTTTGACAGCTGCTCGGCATGGAGCTTTATCGGCAGTCCGAGAGTTTTTGCGGCCTCAAATACGCGCGCGATCTGACCGGTGTCAAAGGCGATGCCTTCGCAAAACCCGTCGACCGCGTCGACCAGCCCTTCGGCGTGGGAGGCCCGCAGCGCGGGTATGCAAACATTGTCGATATAGGCATCAGCATCGCCGTCAAAATCAGCAGGTACGGCGTGTGCCCCCAAAAAGCTGGTTTTGATCTCAACGGCTCGCAAGGTTGCGATCTTACGAGCGACGCGAAGCATTTCACGCTCGCAGTCCTGGTCCAGGCCGTAGCCCGATTTGACCTCGATAACGCCGACACCTTCGGCCAGCATGGCATCGACGCGCACCAATGCTTCGGCCAGCAGCGTTGCATTGGCCGTTGTGCGGGTGGCGCGAACGGTGGCGGCTATGCCGCCGCCGGCCTTGGCCACCTCTGCGTAGCTTGCGCCTTCAAGACGCATCTCAAATTCGCTGGCCCGGTTGCCGCCGTAGACCAAATGGGTATGGCAATCGATCAGCGCCGGGGTCACCAGCCGGCCGCCGAAATTTTCGGTTTCGTCGGCATCGGGGGCATATTTCGCCTCGCCCACCCACTCGATATCTTCGTTCGCGATCAGGATCGCGCCGTTGTCAATCAGCCCATAGGCCGGGCTGGACGCGGCTAATGTTGCGACGTTCAGACCGGTAAGAAGGCGGCGAGTCATGGTGATTGATCCGGGCATTAATATTGGGTATCGCGCTGGGCGGTGTTGGTCCAGCTTGAACGCACAACTTGGAGCGGGCGCCAGACGATAACCTATGCCAGTCTGGTCTACCATGCGGGATACCGTGTGCAGAGCACGATTTAACCATGCGGAAAAGGCACCGATAATGCGAACATAGTCGTGTGGTTTATCTTTTGGACGCCAAGCATTTAGGGTTGATCTTCTTGAGGGATATGGCGCATTGCGGCTATGCACCTCAACCATTTCCCGACACCGATCTACCGTAAGCGCAGGCCGGTTTGATCGAAACGGAATACTGCATCATCGCTGAATGCAAGCCCAATCTCTTGCCCGACGTCATGATCTTGTTGGCCCGCGAGCCGGACCGTGACCAGCGTTTCGCCGACGCGAACGTAGATATTGGTGTCGGCACCCAGATGTTCCAGATGGCTGACCACGCCGCGGATCTGTCCCGTGTTCCCCAACGAGATCGCCTCGGGCCGAATGCCGATGGTTTTTACTTCGCCTTGCATTCCAAGAACGCTCACATCCAGAAAATTCATCGCCGGCGACCCGATGAAACCGGCAACGAATATATTGTCGGGATCGTTGTACAATTCCATCGGTGACCCAATTTGCTCGACCCGCCCGTCTTGCAGGACGACGATTTTATCGGCCAGCGTCATCGCCTCGACCTGATCATGGGTTACGTAGACCATTGTGGTTTCAAGCTCCCGGTGCAGGCGGGCAATTTCGATGCGGGTGTTGACCCTGAGGGCGGCGTCGAGGTTGGAAAGCGGTTCGTCAAAAAGAAACAGCCTGGGGTTGCGGACAATGGCCCGACCGATCGCAACCCGCTGGCGCTGGCCACCGGAAAGCTCAGCAGGGCGGCGATCCAGATAGGGCCCGAGTTCCAGCATATTGGCGGCAACATCAACACGTTCATTGATGTATTTTGCAGATTCCTTTGCCTGTTTTAGTCCAAGGCTCATGTTGTTTTTCACCGTCAGATGCGGATACAGCGCATAGGTCTGAAAAACCATGGCGATGCCGCGCTGGGACGGAGGCAGCGCATTCACCCGGTCGTCTCCGATCAGAACATCGCCAGAGGTTGCATCTTCAAGCCCTGCGATGATGCGCAACAAGGTGGACTTGCCGCATCCGGAGGGGCCGACAAATATGACGAACTCGCCTAGTTCAACTTCCAGATTAATGTCGTTCAGAACCTCCACGGACCCGAATGACTTGTGTATATTTCGCAGGCTTAAGGACCCCATAGAGATTTCCCTTCAAAGATAAACCAGTTGGCCGGTGCGAATGCTTTCATCGGCAGCCAGACAAATAGAAAGTGATTGTACCGCGTCCGACATGTGCCGGGTCAGATCGATGTCTTCGGTGATAGCCCTGGCCACGAAAGCCTGTTCGGCTTCGCAAAGTGCTTGGTGTCCAGGCTCGTCAGGCAGATCGATCAATCTGTCGTCTCCAGATACCGGGTGCACCCGCAATCTGCCGACTTTGGTGTGGCTATCAATATCTGCAGAGCCGCCTTTTTCGGCCGCCACGATGGAAACCGCACCATTGGGCGAGATGATGTCTTTCACAAAGTATGCCGTTTCGGAAATCATCGGACCCCAAGCGGCTTCGTACCAGCCGGCCGATCCGTCCTCAAACAGCACCTGGAAATGGCCGTAATTATACATGTCCGGCGCGATTTCATCGCTCAGGCGAACGCCCATTCCGCGTACCTGAATCGGCACGGAATCGGTGATCTGGCACATCACATCGACATAGTGCACGCCACAATCGACAATCGGTGATGTGCTTTGCATCAGGTGTTTGTGGGTTTCCCATTCCGCGCCGTGGCTTTGCTGGTTCAGGTTCAGCCGGAAGACGTAGGGCCCGCCCAGATCACGCGCTTCGGCGATAAATTTCTGCCAGCTTGGATGATGGCGCAGGATATAGCCGACGACCACCTTTCGGCCAGTGTCATTCGCGGTTTTCACGACCCGAATTGCATCAGCAGTGGCGGTTGCCAGCGGCTTTTCCACAAACACATGCGCGCCCGCCTGCATTGCCGAAATGGCATAGTCGGCGTGGCTATCGGTATAGGTACAAATGGCCACAAGATCAGGTTTGGTCGCTTCCAGCGCGGCGTGAAATTCGTCAAATAGCAGATAAACTGACAGCTCTTGCGGTAATTTTACGGCAGAGCGGTTGACCAGGCCAACAACCTCATATTCCGGGTTATTGTGATAGGCCAGCGCATGGCTGAGGCCCATATTGCCCAGTCCGGCCACCAGCACCCGTATCATTTAACAGCGCCCGAAGTGATGCCGCGGATCAGTTGTTTGGAAAATATGACATACAGGATTATCACCGGAAAAATTGCCATCGACAGCCCGGACAGCACCGCGTTCCAATCGGTGACGAACTGGCCAATGAAAACCTGGCTGCCAAGCGTGAGCGTCTTGGTTTCCTCGCCCGAGGCCAGGATCAGCGGGAACCACAGATCATTCCAGATCGGGATCATGTTGAATACCGCCACGGTCGCCATTGCCGGGCGCACCAGCGGTAGCACCAGCCGGAAGAAAATCTTGTATTCCGACAGGCCGTCGATCCGGCCCGCGTCCTTCAGATCCGCCGAGACTTGGCGCATGAACTCAGCCAGGATGAAGATTGCCAGCGGCAGCCCCGAGGCCGTGTTGACAAGCACAAGTGCCGTCAGCGTATTCACCAAGCCGGTTGCAACCATGATCTGCAGGATTGCCACTGTTCCCAGCCTGATCGGGATCATGATGCCAAGGGCCAAATACAGGCCCATCAACGTGTTGCCCCTAAAGCGGTATTCCGACAGTGCGAACGCCGCCATCGCCCCGAATAGCAGGATAAAGAACAATGACCCGACCGTAACGATGAGGGAGTTCTGGAAATAGCCGAAATAATCGCCCTGTTTCAGAACGGTTTCATAACCCACCAGCGAGAATGTTTCGTTGTTTGGCAGCGCCAGCGGATCGCCGAAGATCGCCTTGCGGGTTTTGAAGCTGTTGATGATGATCACGACCACTGGAAACAGCGCGATGATCGTATAGGATATCAGCGCGAAATGCGCGATGGCCAGGTTCAGCGGGTTGTGTCTGACGCGTTGCATGGCTGACCATTCAGAACTGATAGCGCCGCATGCGCGTCTGGATCAGGAACAAATAAATCGTGACGCCGACAAGGATGACAAGGAACATCATCATCGCGATCGCCGAGCCCATGTTCGGGTCGCCCGGTTGGGTCTGGTGACCGAAAAAGGTGCGGAACAGAAAAGTGCCCATCACTTCGGTCGAGAAATTTGGCGCCGCCATCGCGCCCTCGATGGTGTAGACGAGGTCGAAGGCGTTGAAATTACCCACGAAAGTCAGGATCGAAATGATGCCAATCGAGGGCAGAATCAGCGGTAACTTGATCTTCCAGAAAGCGGACATGCCAGTGATGCCGTCGATCTCGCCTGCTTCTATTATCTCGTCGGGGATCGACAGCATCGCAGCGTAGATCAGCATCATCGGGATGCCGACGAATTGCCAGACACTGATCAGCGCGATGGTTGTCAGGGCCGATGATTCCAGCCCCAGCCAGGGGGCGAACAGGCTTTTCAGCCCGACCAGATCCAAGATCCCCGGCGCGATGCCCCAAAGCGGCGACAGGATCAGTTTCCAGGCGAAACCGACTATGACGAAGGACAGGATCGTAGGAATGAAAATCGCGGTGCGGTAAAACGCACTGAAGCGCAGCGCTTTGGATGACAACATCGCCGCGATGGCGATGCCGATCGGATTCTGCACCGCCATATGGACAACAAAAAACCAGGTGTTATTTTTCAACGCACGCCAGAAGCTTTCCGACCAGTTCGGATCACCAAACAGGGTCGAGAAATTGGAAAATCCGACAAAGACCTGCTGCTGATCCACTTTTTGAAACAGCGAAAGCTGCAGGGTGCCGAACAGCGGCAGGATCATCAGAGATGTATAGACCAGCACCGCGGGCGCCAGAAACACAGCAATGTGCCAGCGGCGTTTGGGGCGCGTTGTTTCGCTCATCTCGCCTTTCCCTGAAAACCCCGAGGCCGAGCCACCTTGCGGCAACCCGGCCCCGGGAAGAAAGCTTTACTGCGCTGGTGGTGTGTACCAGCTGTCCAGAGCATCCTGCATGTGCTGGCCTGCTTCAGTCGGCGTCATGGTGCCACGGATCACATTGGCCGCTGTCACCCAGTATTCGGTGTGCAGGTTCGGCACTCCGCGACCCAGGATCTGGGCATAGGGCCGGATCGACGAGTTGCAGCTTTTGCGCCAGTTGACCATTTGTTGCGCCAGCGGATCATCCAGCGTCACGTTATGGTTCGACAGCGAGAAGAAGCCCGGCAGCGCGTTGGAATAGAGGCTCGCGAATTCAGCCGAACCCGCCCACTCCAGGAAGGTTTTCACCGCATCCGCGTTCTTGGTGGCCGGGTTCATGCCGATGGCGATGTCCACGTGGTCGGAGATATAGCATTCGCCACCAGCGGCTGTTGCCGGAGGCGCGAAGGCGCCCATCTCAAATTCGGCCTGCGCGTTGAAGCCCGAGATTTCCCAGCTGCCCGCCGGATATATCGCGGCACGTGCCAGCGTGAACACATTCTGGCTGTCCGGGTAGCTTTGCGCCTCAAACCCGTCGCCCATGTACTGGCCCCAGCGCGCCAGTTCCTCATAGCCGGCCAGCCACTCGGGATCAGTGAGCTTTGCCGTGCCAGCGATCAGTGCCGCGCGACCTTCTTCACCATTCCAGTATTTGGTGCCGATGTTGGCGTAACCCATTGTGGCCGCTTCCCATTCATCGGCGGTACCCATGGACAGCGGGACGTAGTTGCCGTCACCCTTGATCTTTTCGAGCACGGCATAGAACTCGTCCACGGTCGCTGGCGGCTCAACACCGACCTCGGCGAACGCGTCCTTGTTGTAGATGAAGCCGTGGATCACCGAGGCCATCGGGATGCAGTATATTGCCGAGCCGTCGTCGGTGCTCCAACCCGACTTGGCAACCGGGCCAAAGTTTTCCAGCGCCGCCATGTCGGATAGATCAGCAAGATGGCCCGCCTCGAACATCTGCAGCGAACCGTCAAACGGACGGCAAGTGATCAAGTCACCGGCGGTGCCGGCTTCCAGTTTGGCGTTCAGGGCAGAGTTATACTGCGCTGGTGCAGTTGGTGCGAACAAAACTTTGATGCCTTCGTGGCTGGCTTCGAAGGCCGGAATAATTTTGTCCTGCCAAATCGTCAGGTCATCGTTGCGCCAGCTTTCAATCGTCAGTGTGACGTCTTGTGCTGAAGCAGCAGTTCCCAGTAATGTCGTTGCCAACAGGGCACCGAATATTCGTTTATTTTCATGGTTAGTCTCCCAGTTTTGCGCCTCGGGCGCGGTTTGAATTGCGCCACAGGCGCGGTTCTCGGGTTTACCCCGACGTGACACTGGCAATTGCAGACCGTAAATCTTGCTCTGCAATGTCCAGGTAGGTTTTGGCGCTGTTCAGATCTTTTGCCCCTGATGTGACCAGGATGGCTTCCTTCACACCGCCGTTCGAAATTTTCAGGTTCTTTTTTGCGAGCGCGCGATCACAACCGGTGATTTCCATCACGATGTTCTCGGCCCGTCCATACAATTTGGTGTTGTTTGCAACGACGTTCACCATCAGCCCGTTCATCACATGGCCAAGGCGCACGCCCATCAAAGTGGACATCATGTTGAGCGCAATTTTTTGTGCAGTTCCTGCACCCAGCCGCGTCGATCCGGCGATAACCTCTGGTGGTGTCGCCAGCAAAACAGGAATGTCAGATCCAGTGATCAATGCTGTATCATCATTGTTTGCAATCCCGATTGTTGTCGCTCCAAGTTCGCTCGCAATGTTCATGATGGTGACTGGATATATCGTACTGCCACTAGCCGCCAGGCAGATCACGCAATCACGTGGCCCGATCACAGCGCCGTCAAGACGCGCGGCGTCTGCGTCATCTTCGGCCTCACCTTTTGGCCGGGCCAAGTCTTGAAGCCCGCCGGCGCGCAGAATTTTGATGCGAGGCGTTGAAATTCCGAACGTAGGCGGTATTTCAAAACCATCGGCCAGCGCCATCAGCCCAGAGCTACCGGCCGCGGCATAAACAAGGTTGCCACCGGATCTTATGGCGGTCTCCATTGCGCGAGCGCCGTCGTTCAACGCCGGGATGGCAGCGCTAACGGCCCTTGCGGCTGCGACCTGTGATTCGTGCAAAATTGTCAGAATCTCGGCGTCGCCGAGCTTATCAAGCCCAATCGCAAACGCATGGGATTTTTCAGTTTGAAGCCCCGACATCCGATTCCTTCCCGGTGGTGGACATATAATGCCAAAGTAATACCGATTGTCCAGAAGATTCGAAATAATCGTCAAATTCGAGCTGAAATGGCTTCCTTTCGCCAAAAATTAGCCAATTCTTGTGCGAAATTGCTTTTGTTGGCACAATAGGTATTGTATGGGTATTATATGTTTGGCGATGCGAACAAGTTAATTGTTGCGGTGGACGGGGGCGGCAGCACCTGCCGCGCCTGCATTGCGGACCTTGACGGACATGTGCTTGGACGCGCTAAAGGTCGGCCAGCGAATATCACCACAGATTTCGCCGCCAGCCGAACGAATATTATCGAGACAATTGGCCAGGCCTACCGGGACGCCAACCTGCCGGCTGAGCGATCGGTCGGTGATTACGCCTATCTTGGCCTTGCCGGTGCATCGATCAGCAACGTGGCACGGAAGCTGGAAGACAGTCTGGATTTTTTGCGTGTCAAAGTTACGACAGACCGGGACACGACGGTTCAGGGTGCGCTCGGCAATTATGACGGAACAGTCGCGTTGATCGGCACCGGCTCTTTTTTTGTCAGCCGCCGCAACGGGGTTAGCCGCAATATCGGTGGCTGGGGGTTGCGGCTTGGCGATGATGGCAGCGGGGCATATCTGGGCATTGCATTGCTGCGCCAAACGGTCCGGGCCTATGACGGGCTGATCGAGCACAGCCCATTGACCAAGGCAATACTGGAGAGATTTGGCGGCACCCCGGATCGGCTGGTGGCATTTGCACAAACCGCATCGCCGGTCGATTTTGGTGGTTTCGCGCCGGAACTGATCGATGCATTTCACAGCGGCGATCGTATCGCGAACAGCCTAATTGAAATGGCCGTTGCCCGCTTTCACGACACGCTGGAAGTGCTGGAGGCAGGATCTGGCGGCGCACTGTACCTGCTGGGTGGTCTCGGTCCGTTTTATCAGACTCAGTTGAGGCCGGAGTTCCGGAGCCTGTGCAAGTCGCCAACGGGTGACGCTCTGGCCGGAGCTATATCGCTGGCACAAAACCATCTGGTCGGAGCAGGCAAATGAACATTAACGAAATATTTGACCCGTCTGCATGGCTGTCGCCGAACGGCGGCCCGCGGTATATTCAACTGCATCGGCGCATCGAAAAAGCCATCGTCGGTGGCCAATTGCCAAGTGGCACACCGCTGCCGCCCGAACGTGAAATAGCCACGATGACCGGGTTGTCGCGGGTGACGGTTCGCAAGGCGGTGCGACCGCTGGTCGATGACGGGCTGATCGTGCAGCGGCGCGGATCAGGCACAATCGTGGCCCAGCCAGTCAAAAAAGTCGAACAGTCATTGTCACGACTGACCTCGTTCACCGAAGACATGGGCCGCCGTGGTATGACCGTAACATCAATCTGGCTGGCACGAGGGATATTTTTACCGTCGCCCGAGGAAATCATGACGCTTGGACTTGGCGCCACTGAATCGGTCGCGCGCCTATCACGTTTGCGATCAGCAGACGGGACACCGCTGGCCATCGAGCGTGCCTCGCTGTCCACCGAAATGCTGTCAAATCCATTTGACGTGGAAAACTCACTTTATGAATTACTGGACAAGCTGGATCGCAAACCTGTGCGCGCGGTGCAACGAATATCGGCAACCAATCTGGATGCGGACGACGCGGACCTGCTTGAGGTCGAGGAGGGCATCGCAGGCCTGCAAATCACCCGGATATCTTATCAGGAATCCGGTCAAGCTGTGGAACTGACAAAATCGATTTATCGCGGCGACGCCTACGATTTCGTTGCTGAGCTTCAGCTGCCACGAAATGAATAACGCCGGGATGAAAGCCAACACACATATGTACCGGGAAATACGCGAAATTCCCGCAGCAACACACAGGCTTTTGACCGAAGGGCGCGCACAAATTGCAACGACGGCAGCAGCATTTCGCGATGCCAACCCAAGCCTTGTTGTTACCGTGGCGCGTGGTTCGTCTGATCACGCCGCCACCTATCTCAAATATGCCTGTGAATTGACGTTGGGTGTGCCGGTCGCATCAATTGGGCCATCGATTGCTTCGATCTACGACGCAAAACTCAACTTGCAGCGCGCGGCATGTATTGGGATTTCGCAATCGGGGCAAAGCCCGGACATCGTAAGTATGGCGCGGTCCGCGGCCAGGCAGGGCGCGGTATCGGTGGCCATCACAAATGACCCGGCGTCGGCTCTGGCGCAAGTCTGCGATCAAACGCTCAACATCCATGCCGGAATTGAGAAAAGCGTGGCTGCGACCAAAACATTCGTGACCTTGGTTGTCGCGGGATTGGCGTTGCTTGCCAGCTGGAAAGAGGATCAGGGCTTACATGACGCAGTTGACGGCCTGCCTGCCAACTTTGAGCGAGCGGTTCAGCACGATTGGCCAGACCTGCGCGTGGGATTGAAAGACCACGACTCATTGTTTGTGCTTGGCCGCGGACCATCGCTGGCCGTGTCTCATGAGGCGGCGCTCAAGTTCAAGGAAACCTGCCAAATCCACGCAGAATCTTATTCTTCGGCCGAGGTGTTGCATGGCCCGGTTGCTGTTGTGGCTGATGGCTATCCGGTGCTGGCTTTGGCTGCCCGTGATGCTTCAGAAATATCGATTACAGAGGTTTGCGATCTACTTGCACAGTGCGGTGCAAAAGTATTCGCCACTTCCGACATAGTGAAAAATGCAGTTCCTTTGGATTTCACCAAAACATCACATCCAATTACCGACCCACTGGCATTGATTGTCTCGTTTTACGCATTCATTGAGCGTTTGGCCGCAGAACGCGGCATAGATCCGGACAAGCCGCGCCACCTCAGAAAGGTCACCGAAACCGTATGAGCACCGAATTGATTGCATATACCGGCGCCACGATTTTTGATGGCCACGAACGCCATCACTGCGCGGCACTGGTGGTTGACGGGCGCAAGATTGCGAGAATTTCGGACCAGGCCGATTTGCCGCCTGGTTGTCGGCGCGCTGGACTTGCTGGTGGGCTGATCGCTCCGGGTCTTGTTGATCTGCAAGTAAACGGCGGCGGCGGCGAGATGCTGAATAACACACCGGATGTCGGCACGATCAGGACGATTTGCGACGCACATTGCAGATCAGGCACGACCTCGCTGCTTCCGACCTTGATAACCTACACGCCAGAGCAGATGACCGCTGCCATTCAGGCGGCCAAGGAAGCGGTCACGCAAGACGTGCCCGGAATAATCGGCCTGCACCTGGAAGGACCGCATCTGTCGGTCGTGCGCAAAGGTGCACACGATCCGGCACTGATCCGAGTGATGGATAATGAAGATTGCGCCCGGTTGGAAAAAACCGCCGCGGATCTTCCCAGTCTGCTGATTACGATTGCACCCGAGGCGGTATCCAATGAACAAATACGCAAACTCAGTCTTGCTGGTGCGATTGTGTCGCTCGGCCACACGGACGCAAACTTTGCGACCGCGATGGCGGCGGCGCAAAGTGGTGCGACCTGCGTCACACATCTTTTTAACGCGATGAGTCAACTTGAGAACCGCGAGCCAGGCGTTGTTGGCGCGGCGCTCTATGCGGGAAGCATGTTTGCAGGGCTGATCGCGGATGGCATCCATGTGAATTCCGTCAATATCAGCATAGCGCTGCGCGCCAAACAGGGGCCGGGCAAGCTGTTTTTGATCAGTGATGCGATGGCGACCATCGGCAGCAACGTACAAGAGTTTTCATTGAACGGGCGAACAATTCGGCGGCGCGACGGTTGCCTGGCATTACCCGATGGAACACTTGCTGGTGCTGATCTGGATATGATTTCGGCAGTCCGCTTCATGGTGAACAACATCGGGTTGAGCCAAGACGAGGCGCTAAGAATGGCTGCGCTTTACCCCGCGCAATTGCTTAGAAGAACGTCCGAATTTGGCTGTTTAGCTCCTGGAACCCGGGCGGATTTCATTCATCTTGATGATGATATTCAGCTGCTACGCGTGTGGCGCGGTGGCGTTTGCAACCAGAACGTTGGCGCCAACACAATTTGAAGGCGGGCGTGGCCGGTCTGGTTTGGGCCCTAAGTTTTGTGGTGCCCGGGGGCGGATTTGAACCACCGACACGAGGATTTTCAGTCCACTGCTCTACCCCTGAGCTACCCGGGCACGGGTGAGCGGATTTGGCCGCTAGGGTGGCGGATGTTCTAGTCTTGGCTCGGTAAGCTGTCCAGCGGAAATGGTCATTAAATCAGCGTAAAACCGGTGCAAATTGCGCTGCTCATTCAAGCCGATCCACTGCAACCGGCAAGCGCTCTCGTTTTCTTTGCAGCTCAAAGTGGCCGAGCGGCGTCCAGCCCGCCAGGGCGGTTTCAATCGGGTCGTTTGCGATCGCCGCCTTTAGCGCCTGTTCAAGTTGTCGGCGGTGCTTTTTTGCAAATGGTGCGAAGTCGATCGTGATCTGCCCGCCCAGCCCACGACAACGCAGCTGCCGGGCAAGATCGCGGGCCAGCGCGATGTTGGCTTTCAGCCCGGCGGCGGGCGAGGTGTCGGTGCCGGTATTGACGTCAACCGCGATCAGAGCGCGGGTTGGTTCGACATATGCATGGGCGCCATTTGGCAGGGGTATCCGGGGTGATGCCAGTGCAGCGATCATCTCGTGCACGCCGTGATCGGAAAACGCTTCGCGGCCTTCGGCCAGCAGATCGGGTGTGCCCCATTCGCGCTGGACCAGCGCGTGCGCGTCCGGGCCATCAAGCAACAGCGCGGGCTCGCCATCCGCCTCTGCCAATACGGCGTCGCTTGCTTCACGCATTGCAGCAATGTCAGCCGCAAGGTCCGCGTCCGCTGCATGTTGCGCAGCAGATTGCAGGATCAAGCCGGCATTCGGATCACCCCCCGTGACATCCGTGGCAATTTCCAATAGCCGCACCCGGGCGTCTTGGTCGCGGATCGATCTTGATACGTTAAGACCTGGCGCGCCTGGAGTGACGATCGCATACCGGCTTTTGAAAAGCAGCCGGTCGGTCACCGGCACCGCTTTTCCGGGTTCGCTGTATGCGGTGACCTGAACCAGCAGGCACTGCCCTGGACGCAAGCCGCGGCCTTGCCGCAAAAACCCCGCACCGTCCGGCAATCGCACCATCATGCCGCCCTGACCTTTGAGCGGGCGGTCGCAAACCGCGCGAAACACCGAGCCCGGCGATGGCGGCGCGTCCGGACCCGGATCGATCAGAAAATCGTCAAGCCGACCGTCCACGATCAGTGCGGCTGCGGCGCTGCCTTGCAAATGGTCCAGCGCGACGACACGGCCCTTCATTCGGGTCCCCGATATAACGGGTAACCAGCGGCGCGCAGCAACGTCGCCGTCTCGGCAACCGGAAGACCCATCACGGCGGAAAATGACCCCTGTAGCCACGGAATAAACGCCCCGGCAGGCCCCTGTATTGCGTAAGCACCGGCTTTGCCCCGCCAATCGCCGCTGGCCAGATACTCGTTCAGCTCAACGTCAGAAAGTCGCTTTATCCTGACCACGGTAATGACAACGCGTTGCCAGATCCGGCCACCGGATTTCAGCGCAATCGCTGTGATGACATCATGTCGGCGCCCGCCCAACTTGACCAAAAACTCGGCTGCCTGCGCGGCGTCTTGGGGTTTGCCCAGAATCCGGCGGCCAAGCGCCACGGTGGTGTCGGCGCAGAGCACAATGTCGTCGGCGCCCGTCCTGATTGCATCGAGCTTTTGGCGCGCCATGCGAATGCAATAGGGGCGTGGAAGTTCGCCCTTGTGCGGTGTTTCATCGATGTTGGGCAGGCGAACCTCGTCCGCAATCACGCCCAATTGCGCCAACAATTCGGCGCGGCGCGGGCTGCCGGATCCAAGGATCAGGCGCATGCGCGCGCCTTACTTGAAGCGGTAGTTGATCCGACCCTTGGTCAGATCATAGGGGGTCATCTCGACCTGCACCCGGTCACCTGCCAGAACCCGGATGCGGTTTTTGCGCATCTTGCCTGCCGTATGAGCGATGATTTCATGGCCGTTTTCCAGCTCGACCCTGAATGTCGCGTTCGGCAGGAGTTCCTTCACGACACCGGGGAATTCGAGCATTTCTTCCTTGGCCATGGTCACTCCGTCTTTGGGTGCCCGCCATTATTGCGAGCGCGCGTTAAATGCGCCCAATCACAGGGTTTTTCAAGCATTGTTTGCCGCGAATTACCTTGCCTGGGCAAATTCTGATGCCGGACGATCGATCGACACGCCAAGCGATCGACTCAAGATAACCCGCTATCGGCTATGGCTTTGAAAACCGCAGCAATGCGACGCCCAATAGTATGACCATCGTCGAGAAGACCTTTGCAAGATCCATGCGTTCCTTCAAAAAGAACACGCCAAAGAGCAGCGCGAACACGATACTGGTCTCTCGCAGAGCGGTGACAAGGGCAATCGGCGCTTGCGTGAAGGCCCATATGACAAGCCCATATGCGGCAAACGATGCGCTGCCGCCAACGGCAAATACGCGCTTTGCTCTTCGTGGAACCTCGCTTAGCAATCCGGGTGCAAAAAGCGCGCTGAAAATTACAAAAATAACTGCATTGCCAATTGCCAGCCAGCCGAAAAAGCCCAGTGCAGTGCCCGCAAGCCGAGCGCCGAGGCCATCAACCAGTGAATACGCGGCAATGAAACAGCCTGTCATGAACGCTAGTCTGGCCGCATTTGCATTTCGCATGCCGTCGTTTTGCCGCACGGCGCTCGTGCTCAGTATTCCAATTCCGATGGCCAGGATCGCCAGCAGTTCAAGCCGATGCAGCTCGACGCCCAGAAATATTACCGAAATACCGGCCACCAAAAGCGGTGCCGTCCCGCGCGCAATCGGATAAACTTGGGTCAACTCGCCAGCCTGGTACGAATTAAGTAAGAACGCCTGATACCCGGCATGAAGCCCAATGCCTGCGAAAAGGTAAGGCCAGCTTTCGCGTGCCGGGGACGGCACAAAGAGCAACACCAGCAGCGCCAATGGCACGTGGCCAATCACGACCGCGACCATACTGAGATGCTTGTCGCTGGCGCTTTTGACCAACGTATTCCAACTGGCGTGCAACAAAGCGGCAGTCAGCACTGCGACAAAAACCAAAGTGCTCAAATGACTATCCCTTCGCGTGCCAATCTACATCAGGGCAAATAGGACCACTTGGCTTTGCTACGCAATGCCAAACCAGAGGTACTGGTTGCGCTGTCGCTGTTGCTGATTATCGTGGCACGGAATTCTCGCTATTGTCGGTTTTCGGACCAAATCGTTTTATTAATCTTTCCCCGATCTGGTCGCGGGTTTGTCGGTAGGCGGAAAGTTTGGCTTCGCGCCCTTCACCGATGCCGGTCGGGTCCAGAGTTGGCCAGTATTCGACGTCCAGATGGAAATATCGGGTGAACTCCAGCGCTTGGCGCTGTGAGGCAGGCGAAAGCGCGACAATCAGCTCAAACCCCGACAGATCATCGCCCCACTGCTGCATTTCGTCAAAAGACCGAGAGCGGTGGCGCGACAGCTCGATCCCCAGCTCATTGCACACGGCAATCGCAAAGCCGTCAATTTCCAGATCATTGTGAACGCCAGCGGACTGGATATAGGTCTTCTGGCCGTAGAATTTCTTCATCAGACCCTCGGCCATCGGCGAGCGCACTGCATTATGATCACAGCAGAAAAGAACCGAACTGGGCAGGTCTGCGCTCACTCTCAACCTCCTCAGTGCAGCACGCATATCAAGGTAAACAGCCGGCGCGCAGTGTCGATATCCAGCTCCGCCTTGCCGTCAAGCCGTTCCTGCAAGATGCGCGCACCTTCGTTGTGAATACCGCGACGGGCCATATCTATGGTCTCGATCTGGCTTGGCGGCAGCTTTTTCACGGCATCGAAATAGCTTTCGCAAATCTGAAAGTAATCTTTGACGACTTGGCGAAATGGACCGAGTGATAGGTGAAATTCTGCAACCGTTTTATCGGCTTGGGTGCAGATGTCGAAAACCAGGCGCCGCTCTCGGATCGCCAGTTTCAGTCTGAAAGGCCCGCGTAGCACCGCGCGACCGTCGCGCGCTGGTATCGCAAAACAGTTGTTTTCCAGAAGATCGAAGATCGCGACCTTGCGTTCCTGTTCAATCTCGGGCGTGGGCGCCGGCAGTCCAGTGTCGTCTATTTCCACGTGCACAAGATGCGACATCAAAGCGAGCCTTTGTTCGCCCGGTCTAGCCGCACGCGAACCGACAGGCCGTGCGCTTCAAGTCCTTCCGACTTGGCCAATGTTTCGGCCGCCGAACCAACGGCGGCCAATGCATTGGGTGTCATCTTTGTAAGGCTCGTGCGTTTCATGAAACTTATTACCGACAGCCCGGACGAAAACCGCGCGGAGCGTGTGGTTGGCAACACGTGGTTTGCACCGGCGATGTAGTCGCCAATGGCTTCGGGCGTCCAGGCACCCAGAAAAATTGCCCCGGCATGGCGGATATTGGCGGCAAGCGCGTCTGGGTTTTGCACGCAAAGCTGCAGATGTTCCGGCGCAATCCGGTCCGACAGCGCCGCGGCTTCGCCCAGATCGCGCACTGTGATCATCGCACCAAAGTCGCGCCAGCTTGCGGCAGCAATGTCGCGCCGTTCGATCGTCTGTAGTCGCTGGTCCACGGCTTCGGCCACAAGGCGCCCGAAATCCGCATCAATGGTTATCAGAATGGCTTGTGCATTTTCATCGTGCTCGGCCTGGCTGAGCAGATCAAGCGCGATCCAGTCAGGGTCGTTGTGCCGGTCCGCGATCACCAGAATTTCCGACGGCCCGGCGATCATGTCGATCCCGACATGGCCAAATACCCGGCGTTTGGCGGCAGCGACATAGGCGTTGCCGGGTCCGCATATCATGTCCACCGGCGCTATGGTTTCGGTGCCATAGGCCATCGCGGCAATCGCCTGTGCGCCGCCAATCCGATAGATCGTATCTACACCGGAAATCTGCGCCGCCAGCATCACCAGGGGGTTGACCTTGCCATCCGGCGTCGGCGCGCAGATCGCCAGATTTTCGACCCCCGCAACTTGTGCCGGGATAGCATTCATCAGCACCGAACTGGGATAGCTTGCCAGTCCACCGGGCACATACAGCCCGGCCGACGCGACCGGTGTCCAGCGCCAGCCGAGCGTTGCGCCGCATGCATCCACCCATTTCTCGTCGGCTGGTATTTGGCGGCTGTGATAGGCGCGGATGCGATCCGCGGCCAGAACAAGTGCTTCGGCCGCTTGCTGACTGACATTCTTGCATTGTGCGGCGATCTCTTGCTTGGAAAAGGTCAGTGTGTCGGGGGTAAGGTCATGCCGGTCAAACCTGGCCGTCAGCTCGATAACCGCTGCGTCGCCCCTGGCACGCACATCGGCAATTATGGCTGCCACGGCATCATCCACATCTGGCCCATCATCACGCTTTTGCGCCAAAAGCGCTGCAAACCCTGCTTCAAAATCCGCGTCCGTGGTCGAAAGATACTGAGGCATCCAAATTCTCCTGTCGCCCCGACATACCGGCGGCGCGGCGCGGCCTCAAGCGTCCAGAGCGCGCAGCATCTTGTGTTTATCGGTGATTATCGGCCAGGTAGCTGCCGAACGCCTGTGCGGCCAATGTGCGCGCCGCCTCTTGAATGCCATTCCCGGCGGCCACGTCGTCAGCGTTCAACGGCCGGACATCTGGTACATCATTCATGACTGGGCTGGGCGCGGGACGGCGCCACGTAGGGCCGCGTCACATCTTTCAGCGTGACCTCCAGCGCCTCAACCTCCAGCGCTATCGCCCCGTCACCGGCCAACGTAAGTTCGACGCGCCCCATGCCGTCCTCACCCAACTCGAACGACATGGAAAGCAGCGACAGGATGACGTCTTTATCCGCCTGCTTCATGCCCTGAGTGGACACCTTCAGCACGTCTTCGATGATCAGAACTGACTGCACACGCTCATAATCTCGCCGCCGGGTTGCGGCCCTGGCATCTTCCCACCTGAACCTGTTGAGCAATAGTGCAAAGCGTCGTCCGGCCTGGTCCCAGGTCATTTCGGTCACTGGAAACACCGCGTCCTGCACCAGTGCCGAGATCACCTGTAAATCCTCGGCGTCCAATGCCTTGAGGTGCAATGGTGCCTCGCGTGCGTCTTCAAATCGGGCATCTTCAACCATCAGCCGGAGATCCGTTCAATCGTAGCACCGACGCTGCGCAGTTTGCGCACCAATTGTTCATAGCCCCGATCCAGATGATAGACCCGGCTGACCGTGGTTTCACCTTCGGCCGCCAATGCGGCAAGGATCAATGACACCGAGGCCCTGAGGTCGGTCGCCATCACCGGCGCACCTTTGAGCCTTTCGACGCCAGTGACGGTGGCGGTGCCGCTGTGCACGTCGATCTCGGCCCCCATGCGCATCAGTTCCGAAACGTGCATGAACCGGTTTTCAAATATCGTTTCCTCCAGCACGCTGGTGCCTTGGGCGGTGCACAGCAGCGCCATCATCTGGGCCTGCAGGTCGGTCGGAAATCCCGGAAATACCTGGGTACGGACGTTGACGGCGTGCATCACCCCGTTATTGCGGGTCACTTTCAGCCCACGGCTGGTTTCGCTGACCGAAATTCCAGCCTCGTCCAGCTTTTCGCAAAACGCCGCAACCAGGTCCATCCGACCGCCCAAAAGCTCGACTTCACCGCTGGCGATTGCTGGCGCCAGCATGTAGGTTCCCAGCTCGATCCGGTCGGCGATCACCGCATGTGTGGCGCCACCGAGCCGGTCCACGCCCTGAATTGTAATCGTGTCGCTGCCGTCGCCGTCGATCTGCGCGCCCATTGCGCGCAGGCAATCGGCCAGATCCATGATCTCTGGTTCGCGGGCCGCGTTTTTCAATACTGTTGTGCCTTTGGCCAGCGTCGCCGCCATCAGAATATTCTCGGTGGCCCCGACCGAAGCAAAGCGAAACTCAATGGTGGCGCCTCGCAATCCGCGCGCCGCTTTGGCGTGCAGATAGCCGTCTTTCAATTCTATTTCGACCCCCAAAGCCTGGAGCCCCTGAATATGCACATCCATTGGCCGCGCACCAATCGCGCAGCCGCCCGGCATCGAAACTACGGCCTGACCCTCGCGCGCCAACAGCGGACCCAAGACCAGATTGGACGCACGCATCTTGCGCACAATGTCATAATCGGCGGTTTTGGTGATCGTGCCGTGGCACGACATCGCCTGCACGCGACCGTCCTGCAGGCTGGTGACTTCGGCCCCAAGCGACTGGAGCAGCTCGGTCATCGTGCCGATATCGGAAAGGCGCGGCGCGTTGGTCAGCGTCAGCGGCTCTTCGGACAGCAATGTCGCCGGCATCAACGCCAGACAGGCGTTTTTTGCACCCGCGATCGGAATCTCTCCATGCAGCGCCCCGCCACCTGTCACTACGATCGAATCCATTGCTGCCTTAACTTTCTTTCTTGTACGTCTGTTTTCGCGCCCGTGCCTGGGCTTTTCGGCGTCCCAGATTTGCCTTCAGAGCAGCCTTCAGCCTGTCTTCGCGGCTCTGGCTCGTCTTATCGGGCGCGGTCTTGGCGGATTTATCTGCCATGTGATTCTCTTTATCTCAGCGGCGATTGAGGGTCCAGATTGCGCTTGCGCCAATTGTCGATATGGTTTAGTAGCCGCCCACGAAACGGCGCTGCCGTAGCTCAGGGGCAGAGCACTCCCTTGGTAAGGGAGAGGTCGGGAGTTCGATCCTCCCCGGCAGCACCACTATGCTTTGCACAGCGTTGATAACGCAGGAATAATTCGAACCGGCGGTATCGAACAACTGGTTACCGGCCCTTGCGCGTTTCGCTTTTGTCCACGCAATACCGATACCAAAGATCAGCCGCTTTCAGAAAATGTGGTTTTGCTACCGGATGCAGCCAGCTTGGCCGCAGCGCGGTTTTGGAAAAGGCCGTATCACCACCGGCTGCGCCAACCGCCTGGCGTCCGGCTTTCGCCCCAAGATAGGGCGCCAACACCGTGCCCGACCCGCTGTACCCCATTGCGTAATACAGGCCGTCATGCTCGCCAACTGCCGGCGTGTGAGTAAAGCAGAATCCAGTGTTGCCGCCCCATACATGGCTAAGCCGGGTGCCGGCAAGCTCTGGCCAGATCTCGGACATGGTGGCTTGCAATCGCGCCGCGGCCCTTGCCATCGGGATATCGCGCATCGATGCGCGCCCGCCAAACAATATCCGCCGTCCGTCCGGCGAAATGCGGTAGTAAGAATGGCGTGCCCGGGTTTCGACCATCATCCGGCGGCCGGGTGCGAGGCGGGCGATCAAGTCTTGGGGCAACGTTTCTGTTGCGATTATGTAGCTGGGCAACGGAAAAACCCGCCGCTGATGCCACCGAAATGTGCTTGTCGTATAGCCATTCGTGGCCAGAATTACCTTGTGCGCGGTGATCTTGCCGTGCGGCGTGCCTGCCAAAAAGCCACCATTTTGGCGGGACACGCGGAGCACCGGCGAATTTGCGACCACTGCGATCCCGCGCGACCGCGTCGCTGCAAGCAATCCGTCATGAAATTTACGCGGATCAATGGCGCAGTGCTCGGGAAATACGATACCGCCGAAGTATTGGTCAGTGTTTATTTCGCAGTTCAGATCGGCACGCTCAACCACCCGGATCGCCACCTCACTTTTGGCACGCACATCGTCAGCCAGATGCTTAAGGGCGTCAAAATGCGCGGCTGTATAGGCCAGCTGAATGCGCCCGGTCTGTTGCAGATCGCAGTCAATGTTTTCCTGTTTTATCAAGTCGTTTGTGAACTCCAGTGCCAGTTTGGCTTCGTGAAATAATGCATCAGCCGTGTCAGGCCCAAATGATTTTGCCAACGCTTTCCAGGCCAGCCGGGGATGGGCGCCAAACATGCCGCCATTGCGCGTCGAGGCGCCCTGACCAGGCACACCCGCATCCACGACTACAACTTTGGCACCGCCACCATTGGCCGCAATGGCTGCTGATAGCCCGGTGTAGCCTGCGCCAATGATTAGAATATCGCATCGTTCGGGGAGCACATCCGAAGCCGCCATTTGCACAGATGAACCGTCCCACCAATAGGGGTGGCCCGGTTCTGCTTCGCCCGTCCAATTCGTCACCGGTTGCTGCCCCCAAACGCAACTGTCCCCGGCCTTATTACACCGGGTTCGGCTGTTTATCTTTTACCATCATCTGCGGTTATACCAACGGCCCCCAGATTTGACTCAAGGGGATTCCCACGAGCGGCGTGATCTGATTCAGTGGCATCAAGGCAAGGGAGGCTTTGATGGCAGTAAGGATTACGCGAAAAGACAAGTCCGCAGGCGAGCTTCGCCAGGAAGCGGCGCGGTGCCGGGATGGGAAAGCGGCGCGACGGATGTTGGCGATTGCCCTGGTTCTGGATGGGGTTGACCGCAAGACGGCGGCAGAAAACTGCGGCATGGATCGGCAGACGTTGCGGGATTGGGCCCACCGTTACAATGCGGAGGGCGTGTCGGGCCTGTTCAACCGTCGCCCGCCGGATCCACCCTGTCTGCTGAGCGCGGCACAGAAGGAGGAGTTGGCGGAAATGGTTCGGGCGGGTCCCGACCCCGAAACCGATGGGGTTGTGCGCTGGCGGCGCATTGATCTGAAACGCAAGATCGAAGAGCGCTTCGGCGTCACCATGCATGAGCGAACTGTTGGCAAACAATTGGCAAGCCTGGGCTTTCGGCGTCTGTCGGTGCGCCCGCAGCATCCGAAATCCGACCCGGATGCACAGGAGGCTTTTAAAAAAACTTCGCCGCAGAGGTAGAAGCAGCCTTGCCGGAAACAGCCCGCAGCAAGCCCCTGGAGATATGGTTTCAGGATGAAGCGCGGGTTGGCCAGCAGGGCACGCTCACCCGTATCTGGGCCGAGCGTGGAACACGCCCCCGTGCCCCGCGCGACACCCGCTATATCTGGAGCTACATTTTCGGCGCCGTCTGCCCGGAACGGGCTGAAGCGGCCGCTCTGATCATGCCACATGCCGACACACAGGCCATGAGCGCGCATCTCGCCGAGATCGCTAAAACCGTCGCATCGGGCGCACATGCCCTTCTCATTCTGGATGGCGCTGGCTGGCACGGTTCGGCAGAGCTGGAGGTACCCGACAACATCACCCTGCTCAAACTCCCGCCCTATTCCCCTGAACTCAACCCGATGGAAAATGTGTGGGCTTATCTGCGTGCCAACAAGCTCGCCATATCCGTCTTCGACAATTATGAGCAGATCGTGACAGGTGTTGCGAAGCATGGAACTTCTTTGCAAACGACAAAACCGCAATCACGTCAATCACTACCAGACAATGGGCCAAAACGGTCAACGACTAGGGCCGTTAGTATGAGAAGGCTGATATGGTCTTCGATCCGATGCACTTCCTGCCGCTGCTGGAACAGAAGGTTGGCGCGCTGGACCAGGCGGCACCGCTGCAGGGCTGGGACCTTCCAGGGGAGTTTGCCACCCTGCACCGGCTGCTGGAAGCGCGCATGGGCAAGAAGGGCAAGCGCGAATACGTCCAGGTTCTGCGGCTCCTTGAGAGCTTCGGGATGGCGCACGTCCACGGGGCTATCAAACAGTCGCTGGAACTGGGCGCGATCGGCTACGATGCGGTCAAGCATCTGGTGCTTTGCCGGATCGAGAGGCGCCCGCCACGGCTCGATCTCGATATCTACCCCTACCTGCCCAAAGCACTGGTCGAGACCACCAAGCCCGCGAGCTATATGAGCCTGATGACGCAGGTGCCGGCATGACCGATACACCGCAGGTTCTGCTGCAGCACCACCTAAAAAAACTGCGCTTGCCGACATTCCTGGGCGAATATTCCAAACTTGCGCAACAATGCGCTGCTGAGAAGAAGGATCACGTCCAGTATTTACTGCGGGTCTGCGAACTTGAACTGATAGAGCGCGAACGCCGGATGATCGAGCGGCGCATCAAGGCCGCGAAGTTTCCAGCCACCAAGAGTCTGGACAGCTTCGATTTCAAGGCGATCCCGTCACTCAACAAGCCGCTCTATAAAATCAGCCTTGATAGCTTCGTTTACCCCAGAAAAACCCAATGAAACAACCATACAACATCTCAAATTCTATAACAGGAGACTCCTTGAATCACAGCATGTGGACAGATGGCAAGCTTAATTCGATAAATTGAAGGGTGGTAAGGCCAGAACCTTCTGATCATTGACGAGCTGGGCTTTGTCCCCTTGAGCAAAACCGGCGCTGAGCTGCTCTTCGAAGTCATCTCCCAATGCTATGAACGCGGCTCCATAATCATCACCTCAAATCTGCCGTTCGACGAATGGACCGAAATATTCGGATCCGAGCGCCTCACCGGTGCGCTCCTGGATCGCCTCACCCACCACGTCCATATACTGGAGATGAACGGCGACAGCTTTCGGCTAAAACAGAGCCGAAACGCCAGAGCCTGAACCCGGTCTGAACTTGATGGATGTTGGCCTTTGGCCAACATGCGCCTTGTCACGCGTTAGCTTTATGGGGAGCACACCCAACAAGGCGCGGCACCTCAACTGGCCCACTTTTACTCCGGCGAATGGCCCCTTTTTACGCCGGGATTGACAGCCTGGGCTGCCAGCGTCGCAAACCCCCTCCGCATGTCTGTGACCCCTGAGGCCAGCCGTACCTTTGTGTTCACAGGCACCGTGATCACGCCGACAGACCACGGATCAAAAGGGCGAGCGCCTCGGGATCGTAGGCACCGTTGACCCGGAGCCGGTGCCCGCCCGCAATGTCAATCTCGATCATGCCAGAGATTGAATCTGCATCACCCGCCAGAGGTGCGCCTTCGTCATGGGCTTGGCCGACAATCTCGACTGGCAGGAAACAGGGTGCGTCCATCCCTTCCGTTGCCACCTCCGGCTCCGGCGCAAACCGTGGATCACGCAGCCATTTGAAAATCAGGGTCGCATTCATCGCATATCGACGCGCCACCTGGGCAACCGATATGTCCGATGCCGTCGTCTGAAAACAGATCAACCGCTTCTCGTCGTCTGTCCAAAGCCGCTTTGTACGACGCGCCATCTAAAAACCCGTAGTGTCCACTATCATTAGCGGACACTATCGCACTCTCTCTATGCGCGGCAGAGCGGTCAGGCCGGACGCTTACCCAACGACTACCATTGGGGATATAGAGACAATGTGGTGGCGTTCGTTCAAACACATCCATGCGATCACCCATTTATCCAAAGTCGATCCCCGCCGCGTTGATTTCTGCCTTGCCTTCGACAAGAACCACGATGACTTCGTTAGTGCCAGTTAGTTTGCTGATGCCTTCACCGAGTTCCAAGTGATAAAGCGCAAATCCTACATAGGCCCAGTCAAGGCTTTGCGGGCCTTTGGCATTCGCGGGGGTTATGTGGTGCACATTCCCGGAGATCCCTTTCGGTTTTCTAAGAAGATCAGCCAAGGCAATTACCTTTGCGAATTGTCATTGTTGTTCGGGAAAAAGAAAATGCGCGCGCACCAAATACCAGCTGCGCCAAAAAGGATCGCCCAGAACGGCTCACCCGTCAGCGCTTCGAATGCTGCCCACCCCAGTAGGATCGCTGTAATAAGACCGCGTATCCAAATTGGTTTATAAAACGAAACATGTGGATCGAGAATCTTCATTGGCATTTGTCCAACCCGGCATCAC